>NZ_QENX01000001.1:0-2912500 GCF_003096795.1 Flavobacterium sp. 103
TTTCATCACTTCAATTGGACCAAAAAAATTGGTTTCAAAATTATTTTTGATTTCCTCCATCGGAATTTCTTCCAAAGGACCAGTAATACCAACTCCTGCATTATTAATCACAACATCCAACCTTCCAGAAGTAGCAATAATTTTGGCAACAGCCGAATGGATGGAATCTGCATTTCTTACATCCAAAGCAATCAAAGGAAAAATTGAATTAAGCACACGTTCTGGATTTCTACTAGTTCCATACACCACAAATCCTTTATGATGCAAAAATTCCCCAATAGATTTGCCTATTCCCGAAGATCCTCCTGTAATTAAGACTACTTTATTCATTAACTATAAATTATGGTTAGGGTAAAAATAAAAAAATCCTCCCGAAGGAAGACTACTTTTGTATAATTCTTGAAAAGAATATGAAATAAAAAAAATGGCAAGCGATCTACATCGCACCGCTCAACCACGTACCCTTGCTATGTTCCCATCCTGGGGGAGTCTGCAGGAGCTGGTCGTGTAGGACTTGCCGGTGCAAATATACAATCTTTTTATATTTTTGCAAGGGCTTTGCCTCTTAAAATTATCGTTGTATATTGGCTTTTTAAAATTTCAAAACTATGAAAAACTATAACTTCCTATTTATCATTTTCTTAGGAATCATTTTATCCAATTGTGGAAACACAAAAAATGGTGAAAATTCTATATTTACCTTTGATAATTCCAATTATAAGGCACATTATATCTCTGATGATGCTATTTCGTTGGGTATTTTAAACCCAAATTCTAAAGAAATTGACAGTATTGTCTATTTTGTAAACGATAAAAAAGTAGGTTTCAAAAAAGGAAATGAGAAACTAAACTTCAACTTGAAAGATCAAAAACTGGGTTACCAAAATCTTAAAGCTTTAGTTTATTTTGGAGGTGAAAACTCTGCGGCTACAGCAAGAATTGAATTGGTTTCTAATGTAACTCCGAAATTATTAAATTATAAAATCGTAAATACTTATCCTCACGACACCGCTTCATTTACCGAAGGTTTCGAATTTCACAATGACACACTATGCGAAAGTACCGGACAAAAAGGGACATCCTATTTTAGAAAATACGATTACAAAACCGGTAAAGTTTACAAGCAAATTGATTTAGATTCAATGTACTTTGGGGAAGGAATAACCTTTATAAACGGTAAATTATACCAATTGACCTGGCAAGAAAAAACGGGTTTTATATATGATGCCAAAACATTTAAACTGGAAAAAACTTTTACTTTTGAGAAAGACATTGAAGGTTGGGGAATGACTAATGATGGTACCTATATATATCAAACTGATGGAACGGAAAAAATTTGGAAAATGGATCCAAAAACCCAAAAGATGATGGACCATATAAATGTATATTCTGGAGAATCCAAAATTAAAGCCATCAATGAACTGGAATGGATCAATGGTAAAATTTACACCAATGTTTGGCAAAAAGATGCTATTGCTGTAGTAAATCCAAACACAGGTGCAGTAGAAGGAATTTTGAATATGTCAGGTTTACGTAAATTTTTGAAAGTTACACCTGATGATGTATTAAATGGAATTGCCTACAATCCTAAAACAAAAACCATTTTTGTAACTGGTAAAAATTGGAATAAAATGTTTGAAATAACAGTTTCTGAATAAATTTAAATGACAACATTAATAGTTAATATTAAAGAACTGCTTCAAGTCCGCGAAAATTCCATTTCAAAAGTATCTGGAACTGAGATGGCTATTTTGCCAACAATTAAAAATGCTTTTTTACTTATCGAAGACGACTTAATTGCTGATTTTGGGTCTATGGACGATTTTCCTGAAATTAATGCCGATACCACTATTGACGCAACAGGAAAAACAATCCTTCCATCTTGGTGTGATAGCCATACCCACATCGTGTACGCCGGTAATCGCGAACAAGAATTCGTGGATCGCATAAATGGAATGACCTATGAAGAAATTGCCAATCGAGGTGGCGGAATCTTAAATTCGGCAAAAAAACTTAACGAAACCTCAGAAGAAGAAATTTATATCCAATCAAAAGCACGTCTTGAAGAAGTAATGCATTTGGGAACCGGTGCAGTCGAAATCAAATCGGGTTACGGTCTCACCGTTAAAGGAGAACTCAAAATGCTGCGTGTAATTCAACAATTATCACAAAACTATCCGATAACCGTAAAAGCGACTTTTCTTGGTGCTCACGCCTTCCCTACTGCTTTTAAAGACAATAAAAAAGGTTATATAGATTGCATTATTAACGAAATGCTTCCTGAAATTGCCAAAAAAAAATTGGCCGATTTTATTGATGTCTTTTGCGAAACAGGCTACTTTTCAGTCGAAGAGACCGAACAAATTATGGAAGCGGGAATTCAATTTGGCTTAAAGCCAAAAATTCATGTGAACCAATTCAATTCTATTGGCGGAATTCAAGCTGGTGTAAAACACAATGCCCTTTCGGTAGATCACCTTGAAATAATGAAACCAGAAGACATAGAAACCTTAAAAAACACAGAAACAATGCCGGTAGCTTTGCCTTCTTGTTCCTATTTTTTAAGTATTCCTTACACCCCAGCACGCGAAATTATTGCTGCTGGACTTCCTTTGGCTCTTGCTACTGATTATAATCCCGGCTCTACCCCATCGGGAAATATGAATTTTGTTGTTTCCACAGCTTGTATCAAAATGAAAATGACTCCCGAAGAAGCCATAAATGCTGCAACCTTAAATGGTGCTTATGCCATGGGAATTTCCAAAACCCACGGAAGTATTACCAAAGGCAAGAAAGCCAATTTAATCATCACAAAAGCAATACCTTCCTACTATCAATTGCCATATGCTTTTGGTAGTAATCTAATTGATAAAGTAATGCTCAATGGTAAAATTATTGAATAATAATTTTTAGCTTTTTAAAATATAAGTCAAAAAAGAAGGGCGAAATTCAAATTGAATTTCGCCCTTCTTTTTCAAAAAAACATGCTTATTATCTTAAAGAGAAATTAGTTGAAGAAACCAATTGATCCTTATCGAAAACATTTACGGAATACAATCCTTTAGCAAAATCTTTTCCAGCTAAATCCTGAGATACCTGAACAGTTTTGTTTTCATATTTAACGCTAGAAACAAAACTATATGACAAAGTTTTATCTCCAAAAGTAACCGTTTTAGCATCTCCTAAAACATTATTTTTACTATCAATAACTTGTACATAATAATCTTTATCACCTGATTTTGCTATAGAATTTTCAGCGATAGTGAAGCTGATTTTAAGAACATCTGCTCTACTTGCTTTATCTGTTGCGATTTCTTTACCCGAACTTTTTAATTTATAAGCTGCAGTTTGCAAATTCAAAACTGATAATTTAGATCCTTTATCAACTGTTTTTGCTAATTCTTCATTTTGCCCAACTAAAACTTCATTAAATTTTTGTGCTTGACCCAAAACAACAACTGTACTATCACGTTGATTAGTCAAAGTCACGTTTTGTTTTTTCAATCCATCATTTTCTTTCATCAATTCACTCATGTGAGCTTGCATAGTACGAACTTGGTTTTTGTATTTTGACAAATCACCATTAGATTTTTTAAGTTCATCCATCAAATTAACGACTTTGTCCCTTTCTTGAATTAATTCCTCAGACATCGAGGTATTTTCTGCAATAGCGGCATCATAAGTCGCTTTTAGATCTTGTAAATCTTTCATAACCGATTCTTTTTCAGAACCAACTTTTACAACTTCGGTATGAACAGCTTCAACTTCAGAAGACATTTTAAAAATATAAACTAAACTCCCTACTAATAAAATAGCTAAAACTGCTATAACAGCTTTTAGACTTGAATTGTTTTTTTGATTTTCCATGTTAAAATATAATTGTTTTTTACAAATTTAATAATATATATAACGCAACTTAACACAATTATATTATTTTTGAAAAATATATTTTTTATGGAAAAACTTATTACACTCAGTATTAACGACCTAGCCAAAATCACCAATCATCGAAGTGGTGAAATTAAATTTGGTGAAAAAATACTTACAATTCCAAAGAACACTGACCCTATAGACTTTATAAAATCAAGTGAAGCCAAATTTGTCTTATTTGGAATTCCGGAAGACATTGGTGTTAGAGCTAATTATGGAAGACCTGGAGCGGCATCAGCATGGGAAAGTGCCATCAAAAGTATAGCCAATATACAACATAATCGTTTTTCAAAAGGCAACCAAATTATTGCTTTAGGTCAGCTGAATGTAAAACAAGAAATGAAAGAAGTCGAAAATCTAGATTTCAATGATATCGATGATCGTTCTAAATTAAGTCAATTGGTCGAAAAAATTGACAAAGAAGTTTCCCATATAATTTGCAAAATAATACAGTGTGGTAAAATCCCGATAGTTATTGGTGGCGGACACAACAATGCATACGGAAATATCAAAGGAGCAGCACTTGCCAAAGGAAAAGCCATAAATGCTGTCAATTTTGATGCCCACTCCGATTTTAGAATTTTGGAAGGGCGCCATAGCGGAAATGGTTTTTCGTATGCCTTTGAAGAAGGATTCTTAAAAAAATATTTCATTTTTGGACTACATGAAAATTATACTTCCAAAAGTGTTTTGGATATAATAAAAAAGATCGAAGATAGAGTTCGATACAATACTTATGATAGCGTTAACATCCGAAAAGAAAAAAACTTTGATCAAGAAATGTTAACAGCCCTTGATTTTATCAAAAATGACCCATTTGGAATTGAAATAGATTTGGATGCCATTCCTAATATTGCTAGCAGTGCAATGACTTTGAGCGGCTTTTCAATTGAAGAACTTCGTCAATTTGTTTCTTTTTTCGGAAAAAATAGGAATGCAACTTATTTACATATTTGTGAAGGAGCCCCAGACTTAGGTGAAGACAAAAACAATCATTTAATTGGGAAACTGATAGGTTATTTAGTAACCGATTTTATGAAAGCACAAAATTCCATTGCCCTATAAATTTTACAAAAGCATTGCTGGAATTCAAAATTAATAGTCAACAAAAATAATAACACTATCTTTGCACACTTATCTATGTACTTATTACAAGATATTTAATACAAAAAATATGTTATTCGAAGATTTATCACTTTCAAAAAGTATACAAAGAGCCGTATTTGAAGAAGGCTATACAGAAGCAACACCCATACAAGAGCAATCTATTCCAATCGTTTTGGCAGGAAGAGATTTGGTAGGTTGTGCACAAACTGGAACAGGAAAAACAGCGGCTTTTGCAATACCAATTATACATCAACTACATCGAATCGTAGGGTCATCAAAAAAAGCCAAAGTAATTCGTGCACTTATAGTTACTCCTACAAGGGAATTAGCAGTTCAAATTGGACAAAGTTTTGATACCTATGGTAAATATACCAACTTGACACAATTGACACTCTTTGGAGGTGTTTCACAAAATCCGCAAGTAGACGCTTTAAAAAATGGTGTTGACATAGTAATTGCCACACCAGGACGTTTATTAGACTTACACAAGCAAGGTTTTATCGATTTAGACCATTTACATACACTTGTACTTGATGAAGCCGATCAAATGCTTGATATGGGTTTTGTTAATGATGTAAAAAAAATTGTAAAGCTTACGCCAAAAAACAGACAAACTCTTTTCTTTTCAGCAACGATGCCTATAGCTATCAGAGAATTGGCAGAAATGTTTCTTACAGACCCAGAAACAGTGACCGTCTCTCCTGTTTCATCAACAGCAGAAAATGTTGAACAACGTGTTTATTTTGTTGAAAAAACAGAAAAAAGAAACTTATTATACCATTTGATAAAAAATGAAAATTTATCAGATGTCCTTGTTTTCTCAAGAACAAAACATGGAGCTGATAACGTGGTAAAAGCATTGAGAAAAAAAGACATTCCCGCCGAAGCCATACACGGTGACAAATCCCAAAATGCAAGACAACGTGTTCTAGATGCTTTTAAGAATAAAGAAGTCGGAGTTCTTGTGGCTACTGATATTGCTGCTCGTGGAATTGACATTGACCAATTGCCTTTTGTCATCAATTTTGATTTACCCAATATTCCGGAAACTTACGTTCACCGTATTGGAAGAACGGGTCGTGCCGGAAATGGAGGAATTGCAATCTCTTTTTGCAGCAAAGATGAAAAAGATTACTGGAAAGACATCCAAAAATTAATTAAAGTAGATGTTCACACTATAAATGACCATCCCTATCCTTGGCATTCTGGAAGTCCTACAGAATCTCCAAATGCTCAGAAAAACTCAAACCGAAGCGGTGGCGCACATAAATCGAGAAAATCAACAACATCAAAACAAAATAAAAAGCGCTGGTACTAAGCTTTTTTATTAGATTCAAGAATTGTAAAAAAACACATTTTAACAGAGCGTTAAAATGTGTTTTTTTTTGTTAACTAAATATCAAAATAAAAACATAAAAAAAGGTATTAGTATCAAACAACGCTTTTTGTTTTTAAAATAAGACAATTAATAATTTTAAATAACTGAACTACTTCAAAAGGTTTTACAATAATATCGTTTATTCCAGCCATAATTGCTTCATCCGTAATTTCGTTTTTATCAAAGGCTGTCAAGGCTATTATTGGAGTTTCGATACCTTTTTGTCTTATTCTTCTTGAAGTTTCAAATCCATTCATCAAAGGCATGTTAATATCCATTAAAATAATATCAAATTCTTCGGTTTCCAAAATTTCCAAAGCCTTAAAGCCATCTTCTACTACCACACACGAGTAATTGTTCTTCTCTATGGTTCTCTTGGTAATCAATTGATTGATAGGATTATCTTCAACAACCAACACTTTAAATACTTGACTAGAAGTCATATCTACCTGAATATTATTTATGATATCAATAGTTTTGTCTGCATTAAATTCAAAATTGATAAGAAAACTAAATGCTGTCCCTTTTCCTAATTCACTTTCAACAACAATTTCGCTACCAAAAAGTTCTAATAATCTTTTAACTATTGGCAAACCTAAACCAGTCCCCTGATAATCTAATTCCTTTCTTCCTACTTGAACAAATTTATCAAATATTTTTTGTTGGTCTAAAGAGGCGATACCAATACCATTGTCTTTAATTTTAATCTCTATAGAATGTGTTTTGTCTCGTATTTCAACTTGTTTGGCAATTATATTTACTTCTCCATTTTTAGTAAATTTCAAGGCATTGCTAACTAAATTCATAAGAATTTGGGCGAATCTCAATTTATCTCCTATTAGACTTTCCGGAATTAATGGATCGACATCTATATATACTTTATTGTTGTTTTTTTTAGCAATAAAAGACAATGAATTTTTTATCATATAAAATTCATCTGTCAAATTGAAAGTCAAACTATCCAATACAATCTTATTTTCTTCAATTTTATTGATCTGTAAAATATCATTAACCAAAGACAATAAATAACGTGCTGAAAATTTTAAGGAGTTTAAATGTGGACTTGAAGCAAGCTCTTTATGCTCTTCCAGTAATAAATCAGTAATACCAACAACCCCATACAATGGCGTTCGCAATTCATGGCTTATTGTAGAAACAAATTGTGTTTTTAGAATAGATGATTCTTCTGCTTTTTTATTTGCTATAATCAATTCTTCATTGGCAATCATCAAATCGGCATTTGATTTTAATCTAAACTTATTATTTTTAATCAATGAGTTCAGGAAAAGCAACAAAACAAAAATTGCGATTATAAAAAGTAACACAATGATTCTTGATTTTTTCAAACTTTGAAATTGTAAATCCTTTTCATTTTCAATTTTATCAATGGTCCTTCTGTATTCATCCAATTCAAAGTTAATTCCTTCTACATTTGCCTTTTCTAACTTTTCTTCGGCATAAATTTCATCATTGAGTTTAGTGTAAATATCTAGATTTTCATATGCTCTTTTATAATCCTTTCGTTTCAATAAAAATTTAGAATACTCCAAATGAGAAAATGACAAATCCGATTTTTCATTTAGTTTTTTTCCAAGCCGAATGGCCTCTTTAAAATAAAAATCAGCTTTTGTATCTTCATTTTTAAAATTCCAATACATGCCGTTAAGCATTTTTAATACAACAATAATTGAATTATTATTGTGCCTTTTATAATAGGCATTAATCATTTTCAAATTCCCTTCACCCTCTTGAAACTTACCGATATCAAAAAAAGCCCAAGCAATATTGAGATTAGTAAAAGCCATTTGAGAAGAATCGGGTATTTTTTTACTGTATTCTAGTGCCTTTCTATAATAAACCACCCCTTTTTCGTATTTCTTTTTTTCAAAGCAATACATATTTCCAAGATTATTATTAATCCTTTGTTTTATAGTGTCATTTTGAGTAAGATTGGCATAAATCAAGGCTTTGTTGTAGTAAAAAATAGCCTTGTCAAATTCAACTAAATCATTATAATTAGCTGCAACATTATTATAATTTTTGGCAATAAGAACATTGTCATGTATAGCTACAGCTTTGCGCAAAGCCAACCTTGAAATCAACAAAGATTTTTCAAAATTACCGGATTCGCGTAGCTCAGTAGCTTGATTTGTTAATTTATCAATTACTTTTTTGGTTGGTAATTGCGTTTGGCCAAATGCAGTACCTAAAAAACTAAACCACAAAATAATTAATAAAACTATTCTTATTCGGGGCATAAATAGCAGTTATTTCTTCAAATATACGTCATAATCTATAGATATATCACATTTTAATTCAGAAAATTTTAGAAATATAACACTAAGTTTGATAAATAAAAAAGCAGTTACATTTGAGTTGTAACTGCTTTTTTTCAAAAAATCATATATTTATATTTTTAATATTTAAATCAAATATTAAAGACTTAAAATTCTATTTTAACTATTTTGTTTTCTTTCTTTTTCATCTTCCCATTTTCCAACTACCGAAGTTGCCAAAGCATTACCTAAAACGTTCGTGGCACTTCTAAACATATCACAAAAATGATCTATCGGCAATATTAACGCAATACCCTCAATTGGTATTTTAAACATTCCACAAGTAGCAGCAACAACTACCAAACTTGCTCTAGGAACTCCAGCAATCCCTTTACTGGTAAGCATAAGGACAAAAAGCATTGTGAACTGAGTAGGATAATCCAAATGTACTCCATAAGCTTGCGCAATAAAAATTGCCGCAAATGTCATATACATCATACTCCCGTCCAGATTAAACGAATAACCCAATGGTAACATAAAAGATACTATTTTGTCTTTTACGCCAAATCGTTCCAATTCTTCTGTAAGTTTTGGAAAAACAGCCTCAGAACTAGTTGTACTAAAAGCTATAACCAATGGACTCACGATATGTTTCAACAATACTTTTATTCTTTTTCCCAGAAAAAGTACCCCTACAAAAATTAATACTATCCAAAGCGTGCCAATACCAATTAAAAATGAACCGAAGAATTTGAAATAAGTAATTGCTAATTCCTGAAAATCGCGAACAGCAAATACTCCTGCAATAGCACCAAAAACTCCAATCGGAGCAAATTTCATTACAAAATTTACCATTTTTAAAACAATATGTGAAGTTCTATCCAAAAAATCGGTCACTGGTTTTGCATGATCTCCAACTGATGCAGCTGCCAATCCGAAAAATATAGAAAATACTACAATCTGCAAAATTTCATTGGTAGCCATTGCTTCAAAAAGGCTTTTGGGTACAATATGCTCAATAAAATTTTCAAAAGACAAACTTTGAGTTTTTGCCGTAACATCTGTAGCCGAAGCTAAATCGACATTAGACAAATTTAAACCAACACCCGGTTGCAATAAATTCACATACAACATTCCAATTAATAATGAAATAAATGAAGCTGTAAAGAACCAGGCTAAGGCTTTTCCCCCAATTCTACCAACCGTTTTTATATCCCCTAATTTGGCTATTCCCACTACTAAAGTTGTAAAAACTAATGGTGCAATAATCATTTGTACCAATCTAATAAAAATAGTAGCTAACATTTTTATTTTATTGCTGAATTCTTGTGCACTTTCTACTGCAATAGAGTTGTGAATAATAACACCTAAAACAGCTCCTAAGAACATCGCGGTTAAAATTTGGCCAGTAAGACCTTTAAAGAAAGATGGTTTTTTGGTTGTAATTGTAGTCATTTAATTAATTTCAAGGTTAAATCTCAATATTTAGCTCGTCAAAATACTAAGTATGCTTTGCAATTATAAATATGTTTTATTTAAAAGATAAAAATCAGCAAGAATAATCGCAGCCATAGCTTCTACAATGGGAACTGCACGAGGAACAACACAAGGATCGTGACGACCTTTTCCTGTCATTTCGGTTATATTTCCTTTATTGTCTAGTGATTCCTGTTTTTGCATTATAGTTGCTACCGGTTTGAAAGCCACACGGAAATAAACATCCATTCCATTGCTTATGCCACCTTGAATTCCTCCAGAAAGATTCGTTCTGGTAGTTCCATCAGGATTATACAAATCGTTATGTTCGCTACCTTTCATTTTAGAACCTTCAAAACCACTTCCAAATTCAAAACCTTTTACCGCATTGATAGAAAGCATTGCCTTTCCAAGTTCAGCATGTAATTTATCAAAAACAGGCTCTCCAAGACCAACAGGCACATTTTGAATTACACAAGTAACCACACCTCCTACTGTATCACCCTCTTTACGAATTTGTTTAATATAATCTTCCATTGTTGCAGCCATAGCTTCATCCGGACAACGTACTGGATTACTTTCTATTTTAGAAAAATCCAATTCTTGGTAAGGTGTATCCAAAGAAAGAGGACCTACTGCCGAAACGTAAGCATTTATTTTAATATTGGAAAGCATTTGTTTAGCAATAGCTCCCGCTACTACTCTACTGGCCGTTTCGCGGGCAGAACTGCGTCCTCCCCCTCGATAATCACGAACTCCATACTTTTTTTCATACACATAATCGGCATGACTGGGTCTGTAGTTATCTTTTATGTGGGAATAATCATCCGATTTTTGATTGGTATTCGGAATAATAAAACCAATAGGCGTTCCAGTAGTTTTTCCTTCAAAAATTCCTGATAAAAATTGGACATCATCTGGTTCTTTTCTTTGGGTAACTATCGCCGATTGACCTGGTTTTCTTCGTGACATTTCAAATTGAATTGCCTCCAAATCCAGTTGAATTCCGGAAGGACAACCATCAATAATTCCTCCTAATGCTTCACCATGCGATTCTCCAAAAGTAGTTATTCTATATAGTGTGCCGTAGCTATTTCCTGCCATTGTATAAAAATTTTACGCAAATGTAAGTTTTATGAATTAAACTAAAAATTATAAATTAGTAATATTTCACAATAATTCTATACAATATCCATATAAATCAACTTGTTTTTCAGAGTAAACAAAATGTAAACTCTTAAAATGTAATTTATCTTGGATGTATAAACTTTGCCGGCTTATTTTCAATTTAAAAGAAAAATGAATTTTGATTATTTCGAAACAAATCATAAATACCTGATTTAAAAATAACTAAACACAACCTTTATTATTTTTTGTATTTTTATAGAAAGTATGCTTATTAACTCCAAAAAATAAATAGACAAATGAAAAAAAGCTACTACTTGTTATATCTGCTAATAGGTCTAGCATTTTCTAGCCAAGCGCAAGACACTATTCCAAAACAAGATAACATTTCAAAAAATGCAATAGGATTGCGATTTGGAAATAATCATGGTTTAGGAGTTGAAATCTCGTATCAAAAGAAACTATCTGTAAAAAATCGATTGGAACTTGATTTGGGTTTTACTAATGATAATAATACCGATGCCATAAAACTATCCGGAATCTATCAGTGGTATTGGAATATTGAAAAGGAATTGGACTGGTTTACCGGCTTCGGAGGAGGATTAGGTTCCTGGAATACCAATGATAATTACAATAATGGATATGGAAGTGACAATGGAATTTTTGCCGTAATCAATGGAGATATTGGCATTGAGTACCACTTCAAAGAAATTCCTGTTCAAATTGCCATAGACTTAAGACCGGAATTAGTTTTTAACAATTACCAGAAAAATGATTTTGGAATCAATGCAGGTTTGGCAATGCGATATAAATTTTAAAAAAATCCATCTTTATATCAAAAAAAGATGGATCTTTTTTAAACTACTTGTATTTATTGATGGCTTTGAGATACAAAGCTTCATAAATAGGGAGAATGTTTTTAATATCAAATTTTTCGGCTACATGTAAGGCATTCGTTTTAAATTCAGCAAGAACACCGTCTTCTTTTAATATTTTTAGAGCATTTTGAGCCATTTCATTAATCTCTCCCACATCGCTTAAATAACCGGAAACACCATCCATATTCACCTCAGGCAAACCACCCGAATTACTTGATATCACAGGAACTCCACAGGCCATTGCTTCGAGTGCTGCCAATCCAAAACTTTCTGTTTCTGATGGTAAAAGAAATAAATCCGTAAGACCTAAAATTCTGTCTATTTCGTTACTATTTCCGAAAAAAATCACTTTATCCTGAATACCAAATTTTCGACACAACTTTTCAGCCTTTTCTTTTTCTGGACCATCCCCAACCATCATTAATTTGGCAGGAATCTCTTTTTGAATTTTATAAAATATTTTAATGATATCCGGAATTCGCTTTACTTTTCTAAAATTACTTATATGAGTAATTATCCGTTCATTCGGATTGGCCATAACAGAACGTCGACAAGGAACTGTTGGATCATAATTATTTTTGTCCAATTCAATGAAATTCGGAATTACCTGAATTTCATTTTTTATATTGAATAGTTTCAACGTATCGTCTTTTAAACTTTGTGAAACCGAAGTCACATAATCCGATTTATTGATGCTAAAAGTTACTGCCGGCTTATAAAAAGGATGATTCCCAACCAAAGTAATATCAGTCCCGTGAAGTGTGGTTACCATCGGAATATCAATCCCTTCATCTTTCAACATTTGCTTGGCCATATACCCAGCATAAGCGTGAGGAATCGCATAATGCACATGTAAAACTTCAATTTTATACAATTTAACCATATCAACCAATTTACTGGATAGAGCCAATTCATAAGGCTGAAAATGAAATAAAGGATATTCTGGAACGATTACTTCGTGGTAGTGAACATTGGGATTTAACAATGCTAAACGCACTGGTTGACTATAGGTTATAAAATGAATTTCGTGACCTCGCCTAGCTAATTCTAGACCTAATTCTGTAGCAACTACGCCACTTCCCCCAAATGTTGGATAACAAACAATTGCTATTTTCATGTATGATTTTTAATTGGAACGAAATTAAGGAGATTAGGTCTCTTTTAGTATAAAATAAAGTTAAAATTTAACTTTTAAACTTCATTCTCTGCAATCGAATTTCATAGTTTTTTATGTCAAGACTCTTCACTTACATTTTCATTCCCTCCATTGGGTCACTTCCTTTCCGGAATTTGTATTCACTATTTATGGCATAAGCACCTGTAATCACAATTTTTTTTGAGGGATCCAAATCGGATTTGATTTCAATCATTCCATTGGTTTCTATTCCTGTTTCTACCATAACATTTTCAAATATTCCTGGTCTTTTTTCAACCCAAATATAGGAAGCGTTTTCTTCTCGAATAACTGCATCAATCGGGATAAAAAGTCCTTTAGCATTTGATTGTGTCAATTTTACAACCGCCTGCATTCCCGGTTTGAATTGTAAACCCTGATTCGGAATTTCCAATCGAATTAAAATCAATCGAGTATCAGGATTGATTTCTGGATTAATAAAAGAAACACGCGCCTTTATGTTTCTAACAGGGAAATCTGGGAAAACAACTTTAGCATTTTGCCCTAAATGTACATTTTTGGCATAGTTTACATTAACTTGCGTTTCTAGCCAAAGACTATTCAAATCTGCCAATTTAATCACTGCGGAACCTTCCATCATATAACTGCCTTCTGTAGCAACTATTTCAGAAACATATCCGCTTGATGTACTATAAAAAATCGTGTAAGGAGAAACTTCAGCTTTGAATTTTATACTTTCAATTTGCGCATTGGTTAAACCAAAAAACAATAATTTTTGTTTGGCTGATTTCAGCATATTTTGAGCATTTTTACCAAAATCACCCGGCATATTCAATTGTTTATATGCTGTAAAATAATCTTGTTTGGCAATGGCAATGTCTTCGCTATACAAAGAATAAACAGGTTCATTTTTTTTGACGTATTCTCCAATGGTTTTGAAATACAACTTTTCAATTCGACCCATCGCTCTTGCCGAAAGCGTATTAACGTTCTCTTGATTAATGGCTAAAACTCCGGTATAATTTTGTTCCAGATTACTTTCACTTTTTGAAATAGTTTGAGTGGTAATATTACCCAATCGAATTTGCTGTTTACTCAAACTTATTTCACTAGGATCTGCATCATTTATATTTGTTGGAGTTAATGTCATGTGACAAATGGGACATTTTCCGGGTTTATCTTCTTTTATCTGTGGATCCATAGAGCAAGTGTAGAAAGTTGTGAGTTCTGAGTTCTGGGTTTTGGGTTGTTGATTGTTGGAATTACAAGCAACAAAAATTAGTATCAATAACAATAAATTTATCTTTCTCATCTTTATTCGGTTTTGATGAAGCTTTCGCTATCAATTAGATATTGCGCATTTTTGGCAATGGTGTCACCTGCAGAAATACCTCCAATAATTTGAACAAAATCATCTATTTCTATACCCGCTTGTATGGCTGTTGCTTTGAATCCATTGTCCATTTTAACAAAAACTATTTTTTTCTCACCCAAGCTAACCAAAGCTTGCTTTTGCAACCAAATAGCCTTTGATGAATTTAATTGTACAAGGCCTTGCAATCTTGCACCTATGAGCAATTCATAATTTTCATTATTCAGATATACCCGAATTTTATTGGTTTTATCCGCCGGATTTAATTGTGTTTCCACAAAATTTATTTTTGAGTAAATGATGTTCTTTTCATCCAATTCAGAAGTAATATCAATAGACTGATTGGTTTTAATTAGGCTATTGTACCCTTGTAAAACATTGAAAACACCCCAAACTTTATCAGTATTCATCAACTTGAAAACTACTTCCCCTTTTTTTATATAATTACCTTCTTTTACGTCCAATATTTCGGTAGTACTACCTGTGTTTGACATCGAAGAAGTTCCTGTAATAGCCATTTTTTCAGTCCCTGTAATGATTCCGTTAGCAGGACTGTAAATAGCAATTACAGGATTGACTTTTTTGGCGGAAGCCAATGCATTTATCTGAGAATTTGTCATCCCATAGAGCAATAGTTTCTGTTTTGCCGAATTAATAATTGATGCATTTTGGCTATCATTAGAAATCAAATAAATAAAATTTTGTTGCTCGGTCAATAATTCGGGACTGTACAATTCAAATATTTTTTGTCCTTTTGATACTTTTTGATACTTATAATTTACGTAGATTTTTTCAATTCGACCACTTATTCTTGCTGAGATATTTACAGCCGAATTCAAATCGTAAGTTACTATTCCGGGTAAACTGATTTCACCACGTATAACTGTGTCTTTTGCAATTATGGTTTCATAATTACCTACGACAAAATTATCGGTACGTTTCAAAAGATCGTCAATAGAATCATTTTTTTCGGAATGATCTTCGGTAACTTTTTTAACTAATGTCATTCCGCAAATAGGACAATTACCGGGTTTCTCTCGAATGATTTCAGGATGCATCGAACAAGTGTAAACCTCGTTTTGATGGTCCATTTCCAAATGTTTATCTGATTTTGGGGTAAAGAAGTAAATTCCAGTTCCAACCAAAACTACGACCAAAAATAGTATTGCAAATTTTAAATATCTGTTCATAATTTTTCGGTTTCAAGTTGTTTTTCGATTTCTACTTGTGTCGTTAAAATCGATTTTAATTTGTCTAAAGCATCAATTTGTGTCATATTCATTGCTTCCCAAGCTTCTAACGCCACAAATAAATCTCCGGTATTGTTTTGCCAAGCTAGAATGGCGGTATCATAGTTTCGTTTTAATGCAGGAATAATATTCTCTTGTGTAATTTGGTATTGTTTTTTTAGGTTCAAAAACTCAGCATTCATTCCTTTTATCATTCCGATTGCTTCGGTCGCAATCATTTGCTTTTGCCACTCCAAACTTTCGTTTTTTATGCGATAACTTTCCATATTGGCCTTATTCATTTTGGTCGACCAAGCCATCGGAATTGTAATCATTCCCATCAATGAAAATTGCTGTGGCTGATTCCCAAAAGCAAACATATGGTCATATTTTATACCAAATTCTGGTCTGGTTGCGACTTTTTCGACCTCTATTTTCAATGTATTGATATCCTTGGTTTTATCAATGGCTTTAATATCGCTTCGGTTGTTGATGTAGGAAGATAAATCGGTTTCAAAAAGATTGAAATCTTTAATTTCAAAATTAGAATCAATTTCAAAATCCTCATTTTTATCGCGAGCCATTAAGGTATTGAGCATATATTTTCGCTGTGACACATCATTTTCCAACATTACAATCATACTTTGCAAAGTGGCGTACTGAGATTTGGCCTTATAATACGATGATAATTTGTCCATATTATACTGGTAGCGTATTTCCATACTTTTAATCATGTAATTCAGGAGCTGAAGATTGTCTTGGGCTATCTTTATTTTTTTATTAATGATAATCCATTCAAAATAATAGGTTTTGGCAAATGCATTTAGTTGATTTAATGTAAAATTTTTATTTTCACTTTCGACCAATGACATGGCTTTCATTAAATTTTCATTTGCATTTAACTTAGAAGCATTCGGAATCATTTGGGTAACACCTAACATATAATTCCCCATCCCTGGTCCCATTTCATTGGCTTTCCATAAATTGGCATTGTAAGGCGTCATAAAGAATCCCGTTTCTACTTGTGGTGCCATCCAACTTCTGGCGCCTTTGGCTGAAGCATCCATACTTTGAATATCGGCATCATACATTTTTAATTGTGGATTATTTGTTTTGATGGTACTCAAAACATTTTCCAAAGTCAGTGTTTGGCCTTTACTATTTGCAAAGCTTAAAATCAAACAACTTAGAGCGATATAAAATTTATTCTTTAACATCTATCAGATTTATTTTTCCTTTTGTTCTCAATTCGTGAAGTTTCACCATTTCAAAAACAACAGGGGTTACTAACAATACATAAATCGTTGAAGTAATTGTCCCGCCTATGAGTGGAACAGTGATTGGGAGCATCACGTCGGCACCTGTTCCCGTTGCCCAAAGAATCGGGATTAATCCAAATAATGAAACCGAAACGGTCATCAATTTTGGACGCAATCGCTTGGCAGAACCTTCAATGATATATTCTCTTACTATTTCTTCTGTCAAGGTTTCGTTGCTATTTCCGTGTTTTTTGACCATTTTATTCATAGCTTCATTCAAATAAATCGTAATTAGCATTGCTGTTTCAACAGCCAAACCAAACAAAGCAATAAAACCCACCGCCACAGCTACAGATAAATTAATTCCATAAAAATAGACCATAAAAACACCTCCAATTAATGCAAACGGAACTGTTATCATGGTAATCAAAGCCTCTTTCATAGAATGATAGGTGAAGTATAAAATGAGGAAAATAATCACAACAACAATTGGCAAAATTAAGCTCAACGTTTTATTGGCTCTGATTTGATTTTCCCACTGACCACTCCATTCCACATAATATCCTTTGGGCATTTTGATAATCATTTCATTCAGTTTTGCCTGTGCTTCTTTCACCGTACTTCCTAAATCACGGTCTCGAACATTAAACAATACACTACCACGGAGCATTGCATTTTCGCTGTTTATCATTGGTGGCCCATCGCTTATTTTTACATCGGCAACCGTTTCTAAGGGAATTGGACCAAATTCCATCGTTTGTACTTGGAGTTTCTTTAAGGCTTCAATACTATTTCGGTATTCTTGTGCATATCGCGCATTGACCGAGAAACGCTGTCTTCCCTCGATGGTTGTGGTAAGTTTCATTCCGCCAATAGATGCTTCAACAACTGTATTTATGTCATCTATAGAAAGTCCATACCTGCCTATGACTTCACGTTTGGGTATAATGTCTATGTATTTTCCACCCGTAATAGGTTCGGCGTATAAATCCTTAACTCCCGAGGTTCCCTCCAAAGCCATTTTTATCTTTTGTGATAAAGCATTAATGGTGTCTAAACTTTCGCCGTAAATTTTTATACCCACATCGGTTCGAATACCCGTAGAAAGCATATTGATACGGTTGATAATCGGCTGCGTAAAACCATTGGTAACGCCCGGTATTTGCAGTTTGTTGTTGATTTCATTTATAATATCCGCTTTCTTTTTACCGTCCCTCCATTCGTTGCGGGGTTTTAGCAAAACAATTGTTTCAATCATACTCACTGGACTGTTATCGGTTGCTGTATTGGCTCTACCTGCTTTTCCCAAAACATTAGCCACTTCAGGAATTGATTTTATCAATCGGTCCTGAACCTGCAAAATCCGTTTCACTTCAGAATTGGACACATCAGGCAATGTTACTGGCATAAACAAAACGGAACCTTCGTCGAGCGGAGGCATAAATTCGGATCCCAAACGAGTGAACATTAATACGCCAATTAATAACGCCACAATATTGACTGCCAAAACTGTTTTTCTCCATTTTAAACAAAGTGTCAAAATGGGTGTGTAAATACTTTCCAATTTTCTGTTTATTGGATTTTTGTTTTCTGTACGAAGTTTGCCTTTGAGCAAAAAGCTAATCAAAACTGGCGTCAATGTAATAGCAAAAAACGCATCTACAATTAATATAAATGATTTTGTCCAAGCCAATGGACTGAACAGTTTGCCTTCCATCCCTGTAAGCAGGAACACGGGTAAAAAAGATGCAATTACTATTATGGTAGAATAAAACACACCCGGCCCGACCAATTTAGAAGAAGCCTCGATTAGTCTGAGTTTTTCTTCCGAAGTCAACGGATCACTTTCCTTTTCGAATATATTTTTCAGGTTATTTTTCATCTTAAATTGCATTTTGGTTATTATCCATTTCTTCCTGTTTCTCCGAAATTGTCCTGTATGCGTTCTCGACCATTACAATTCCGTCATCAACCAAAACACCTATCGCCAAAGCAATTCCCGTAAGAGACATGATATTCGAAGATATTCCAAAAGCTTGAAGAAAAATAAAGGCAACTGCAACAGATATAGGTATTTGAATCAAGATAATTAAAGCACTTTTCCAATGAAAAAGAAAAAGCAATACCACTATTGAAACGGCAATCATTTCTTCGAATAATGTTCCTTTAACGGATTCGATTGCTTTCTCAATCAATTCGCTTCTGTCGTAAGAGGTCTTAAAAGTTACCCCCTCGGGCAATCCTTTCTCCACTTCTTTCATTTTCAATTTGACCGCTTTTATCACTTTGTCTGCATTTTCTCCGTATCGCATCACTACAATACCACCGACGACTTCTCCTGTGCCATTTTCATCAAAAATACCCAAACGCAAATCTCCTCCCATTTGGATCGAACCAATATCTTTTACCCGCACTGGAATAGAATTGTAATTTTTGATAGCAATTTCTTCTACGTCTTTTATGTTCTTTATATAACCTAAACCTCTTATGATGTATGACATATCACTCATTTCGAACTTCCGTCCTCCCACATCATTATTATTAGCTTTGACGGCATTCATCACTTCCATCATACTGACTTTGTAATATTGCATTTTCAAAGGATCTAAAACCAATTGATATTGTTTTTCAAAACCTCCAAAAGAAGCTACTTCAGCAACTCCGGGAACTGTTTGCAAGGCAAATTTCACATACCAATCTTGCAAGGCTCTTTGCTCCCCTAAGTCCATTCCATTTGCATCTAGATGATACCAAAAAACATGACCAACCCCCGTACCATCTGGTCCAAGGGTAGGAACCACATTTTGAGGCAATAATCGTTGGGCATAATTGAGTCGTTCCAAAACCCTTGTTCTTGCCCAGTAAATATCAACATTGTCCTCAAAAACAATATATACGAAGCTCATTCCAAACATAGAAGCACCACGAATATTCTTGACTTTTGGGATTCCCTGAAGATTCGAAACCAAAGGATACGTTACTTGTGATTCGATAACCTGTGGACTTATTCCCATCCACTCCGTAAATACAATTACTTGATTTTCGGATAGATCGGGAATAGCATCTATGGGATTTTGTTGCACACTATAAACACCCCATGCAAATAAACAGGCCGAAACGAGTAAGACAACAAATCGGTTTTTTAATGAAAATGATATTAATTTTTCTACCATACTATTTTGGATAAAATTTCCCTTTCAGAATTAATAATCCGAAAGGGAAATGAATTATTTCACTTCTACATTCAATTTCATTCCACATTTTGGACATTTATCATTTAGTTTGCCTTTAGCTTCCGGATGCATCGGACAAGCATACACTTTATCAATTGATGTGGAGTCTTTCACCACCTCAGTACCATCTTTTACTGTTGTTGTTGTTGTTGTTGTTGTTGTTGTTGTTGTATCTTGTTCCGTCACTGGAGCATTTGTCGTTTCACTGTCTTTGTTTTTTTGGTTACAAGAAACCAATGTAAATGCAATAATTACAGCTAAAAGGATTATATTTTTCATTTTTATAAATTTTAGGAAACAGAGAATTGACATCATCGAAAGATTCGATTTAGTGAATTTCCGTTTTGTTTTTAGTTTAAATAATATTGAACTGAATAGGCCATAGAATAATAAAACAATAGCAAAAACTATGATTTAATAATTCAATTAACCGAAAATAGAATTGATTTTTAAAGCAAACATTGCTTTCGATTTGACACATTTATGGCTGTCAAAATTTGATTTAGCTTATTTTTGGTATAAGCCATAAAGAATTGAAACCAGAAGAAATTTTGGTTTCATAGTTGCAAAAATTTTGTTTTCCTGAAGAGAAATTAAAACGATTTGAAGTACTATTCCATTCAGCAATCGAAACAGATGTATTGCAGGAAGAAGCACAACCACATTTAGAATGATTGCATTTGCCATCACAACCTTCGTGATTTTTGCTTTTTGAATGACTGTCTTTTTTACAACAATCGTCATTACACATTTTGGAAGAAATCTCTTTTCTGGAAGAATGATTTGCAGAATTCATTTCACACGCAAAAACATCAACTGGCGTCAGTAAGATGCCAAACAATATTAGTACTAAAATGTGAAATTTATTCATTTTTATTTTCTTAATTTCAATTCAAATTTAATTAATTTATTTTGATTGATTCCTAATAAGGTGTTAAAAACGTAATACAGATAAATCAAAAAGGATGTTTATGAATTACAAACACCTTTTTTGAATTTAATCTAAAATTTCATTCTCTGAATCCGAACGGCATTCAAAATAGCCAATAAAGCGACTCCTACATCTGCAAAAACTGCCTCCCACATTGTAGCCAATCCTCCTGCTCCTAGTACTAAAACAACGGCTTTTACCACAAAAGCCATGGTTATATTTTGCCAAACTATTTTTTTGGTTTGTTTTCCAATGTTTATTGCGGTATAAATTTTTGAAGGCTGGTCGTTTTGAATAACAATATCGGCAGTTTCAATGGTAGCATCACTTCCTAAACCCCCCATTGCAATTCCGGCATCGGCGAGTGCAATTACGGGCGCATCATTTACTCCATCACCAACGAATGCTACTTTTAAATTTTGTGATTTTAATGCTTCTACATGTTCAGCCTTATTTTCTGGCAATAAATCTCCAAAAGCCAATTCGATATTCAGTTCTTTTGCAACTGCATCAACAACAGCTTGTTTATCACCAGAAAGCATAATAGTTTTGACATTTATTTTATGCAAACTTTCAATAGTAGCTTTCGCATCTTCCTTAATCTCATCTGCAATCAAAAAGTAACCGGAATAAACCTTATTAATCGCAACAACTATAATAGTAAAAGCTGAATTATCCAGTTCCAAATCATAATTTATATTGAACTTCTTCATTAAATTTACATTTCCAACTATTATTTCGATATCATCTATTTTCCCTTTAAGTCCATGCCCTGCAATTTCTTGAACTTCAGTAATATTTATTTTTTTATCTAATCCTTTTGCATATTCCACAATTGCTGTTCCTACAGGATGTGTAGATTTTGATTCTAATGCGGCTGTATATTGAACCAAATCTTGTTCTGAAATGCCTACAGCCACCACTTTTTGAACTGTAAATACGCCTTTGGTCAACGTTCCTGTTTTATCCAAAACAACTACTTGAATGGCTGCCATTATATCCAGAAAATTGGACCCTTTGAATAGAATTCCATTTTTGCTCGCGGCTCCAATTCCTCCAAAATACCCTAACGGAATAGAAATCACCAAAGCACAAGGACAAGAAATTACCAAGAAAACCAAAGCTCGATACAGCCAATCACTGAACACATAATGGGCAACAAAAAACATAGGTACCAAACAAATTGCTAGTGCCAAATAAACTACGATTGGTGTATATAGGTTAGCAAACTTCCTAATAAACAATTCGGTTGGTGCTTTTTTGGCAGTTGCCTCTTGCACCATTTCCAAGATTTTAGAGAGTTTACTGTCGGTATAAGCAGTCGTGACTTCAATTTCAACAACGGTGTTCAAGTTAATCATACCAGCCAAAACAATATCATTTTTTCTCTTACTAGCAGGCTTACTTTCACCAGTTAAAGCTGCAGTATTGAAAGTAGCACTTTTAGAAAGTAATTTTCCATCTAAAGCTAATTTTTCTCCTGGTTTTAATTGAATAATTGCACCAATACCAATTTCGGATGCTTTGATTGAAATAGTTTTATCCCCTTCTAAAACAGTTGCAAAGTCAGGTCTTTGATCTAATAATAATTTGATATTGGACTTAGCCCTTTTCACTGCTAGTCCTTGCAAATTCTCACCAATACCGTAAAATAACATTACGGCAACTCCTTCGGGAAATTGTCCGATGGCAAATGCGCCTATAGTTGCAATTACCATTAATGAAAATTCTGAAAAAAATTGCCCTTTTTTAATACTCTCAAAAGTTTCTTTTAAAACGGGTAAACCAACCGGAATGTAAGCAACAATATACCAGCCTATTCGAACCCAATATGTGAACCAAGTTTGAGGAAAATAATTATCGAAAACAATTCCAATCAGCAATAAGCAAAAAGAAATTACAGATGGAAAGAACATTTGAAAATAGCTCCCATCTCCGTGTGAATGATCATGATCGTGATCGTGATTGTGACCATTATCTTCACTATGATTTTCCGATCCACTATCAGTCGTACAACAGCTTGAATTTGAATTGTTATTTTTTGTGCTACCTTTTTCTTTAATGGTACAACGCGACTCTTTGCCGTTTATATCTTGTTTTTCCATTTGTTTCATATGCAGATAATATTTGTTTTTTATAGGAACATAGCACCGCTATTCCCTATTTGCGATCGTGATTAAACAATCTGTTGATTTTATATAATTCTTTTTTTGTATTCGATAAAAAACAAGAAATAAGCAATGACGAATACTGTTGCTATAGCTGTAACCAAAAAGGTTGTATTTGCATCAAATTCATACCAAATAAATCCCGCCAACGAACTGGCAATCATAGCGCAAATACTTTGAAACGCTGAATATGTTCCAATTGCTGTTGCTGTATCTTTTTTATCGGAAACGTTACTAATCCAGGCTTTTGAAATACCTTCGGTTGCCGCCGCGTATATTCCATAAATTAAAAACAATGAAGCAATAATGTAAATATTGGTACTAAGCGCCATTCCGAAATATACTATCGAAAATAACAAAAGTCCAAAAACAAACATTTTCTTGAGCCCTATTTTATCAGCGTAAAAACCTAATGGAAAAGCGCAAAGAGCATAGACTAAATTATAGAAAATGTAAACTCCTATAACCGACGTATCATTTAAACCCGCTTGCTTGGCCTTTAGCAATAAAAAAACATCCGAACTATTAAATATCGCGAAAGCCAAAAGCCCAACCACAATTTTACGATATTGCAACGGACTCGTTTTCCAGTACTTTAGAAATGAAAAAAAAGACGTTGCCTTTACTTCTGGTAAACTCTTTTTGTTTTTATCTTTCAAAAAAAAAGAAGCCGCTATTGCTAATAAACCAGGAACAAAAGCAATATAAAAAAGTGTTTTGTATTGCTGTGGATAAAAATAAAGATACAATAATGCCAAAGATGGTCCCAAAACCGCACCAAAAGTATCCATAGAGCGATGAAATCCAAATATCTTCCCCTTAGTTTCGGTAGTTGCTTCGTCAGATAGAATCGCATCTCTCGCACCAGTACGAATCCCTTTTCCGAATCGATCCATTGCCCGCGAGAAGAAAATCCATATTGGAAATGAAAAAATAGCCATCATTGGTTTTGAAATCGAACTTAGTGCATATCCCAGTTGTACAAAAGGAACGCGTTTCCCTGAATTATCCGATAATTTCCCAAAATAACCTTTACTTAAACCTGCTAAAGCTTCTGCAAAACCTTCTAAAGCCCCTATTAAAACAATTGAAAACCCTATTGTTTTTAAATAAATAGGCATTATGGGATACAACATTTCACTAGCAGTATCAGTAAACAAACTGATTAAAGAGAGTATCCAAACCGTTCTAGAAATATGCCTGATTATTTTCATTGCTGTACGCTTAGTATGCTTAACAAAAATAGTCTTTAAATCTCTTTTTCATCCAATTGCCTTTTCTTTATTAAAATAATAAATTAAAGCATATTATAAAACACTCTCAAATTTTTAAACACATATAAAATCCATATTGATGATTATCAATTTCAGGAATAAGGGTAACATTTTTTGTTTTTTCAAAAGGGTTCCATTTAATGATTGGGTCAAAATAATAAACCACTTTTGATACTAAAATACCAATTCCTGCACCCACCAAAACATCCGATAGCCAATGCGCATCATTCATTATCCTCAAAGCACCTGTAGTCGTTGCAAAACCATAACCACTATAAGCTAACAAAGGGCTAGTGTCTTTGAATTCTTCAAACAAAACAGTAGCATTGGTAAAAGCCGAAGAAGTATGTGCAGAGGGAAAAGACTGACCATCTGGAGAACCATTTGGCCGAATTTTATAAATATGAGTTTTTAATTTGAATGTAATAAAATCAGTAATAACTATTGATAAAGTCAAATTTTTAGTTTGGTCAAACCAATGATTTTTTGCTTTTACTCCCATTACATCAGCAGCGTAAAGTTCTACTATTGGCACATACCGAGTGTAATTGTCTGCCGTTGTGCTAAAATCATCCCCAACAGCATTTCTGACACCTTCTTGAAAAGACTTCTCGAAGTTACTACTACTTATCAAACTTCCACCAGCAATCAGGGCAATCGGCACAATACTCATTTTCAGAAAACTGTTTTTTTGCTTTGATTTTATATTGATAGTATCGTTTTGCGCTTTAACAGTTATTGTAAAGGATAATAATACCATTGCTAAAAGAGATGCTTTTATTCGCATAATTTAAGAAGGTTAATTTTAATAATTATGCACTGATTGAGCATTCAAAAAACTACATAAAATGCTTAAAATGTTTTTCGTTTTTATATACTTGAGCCAACAAACTCGGCAGAACAATCAATAACAAAGGCATTGCAATAATAAATCCGCCAATCACTGCTATCGCTAAAGGTTGGTGTAATTCTGAACCCGTTCCAATTCCGATAGCCAAAGGCAAAAGTGCAATTATAGCACCTAAAGCAGTCATTAATTTTGGCCGTAATCGTGTTGAAATAGAATAGACTATGGATTCGTTTACGTTTCGGGTCAATTTGAAAGTTTCTCGAAATTGAAGAAAAGTGAAAATCGCATTTTCTGCAATAATACCCACTATCATAATGATTCCCGTGTAACTGCCAACATTTAAAGGAGTCTCTGTTATAAAAAGCAAAATATAACTTCCCGCAATACCTAAAACGGAAATTAAAAGTAAGACAAATGCAATTCTGAAATCTCTAAAAAGAAACAAAATAACTCCAAAAACCAATAATGAAGATGCAATCAAAATCATCAATAATTCCTCAAATGATTGCTGTTGATCCTTGTAGGCTCCCCCATATTCAATATAATAGCCGCTTGGCAAATGAATTTTATCAGTAACTTTCGTTTGAATTTCTTGCATTACGCTTCCCAAATCCCGATTGTCCAATCGTCCGGTAACTACATTCATCATTTGAAGATTTTCGCGTTCAATTTCAGCAATTCCTTTTTGTACCGAAATTGTAACTAAACTTGAAATTGGAATAGCTTGTCCGTTGGGTAGGAATATCTTGAGTTGTTTAATATCTTCCAAACTGCGCTTTTGTCCATTGGAATAAATCAATCGAATAGACGTTTGCTTTTCATTTTCTAATAAACTACCTACCACATTTCCCTCTAAAGCAGTTTGCATTTGAAATTGCAAGTCAGTTGGGGTGATTCCATATTGTGCCAATTGCGCATAATTGGGCTGAATCGTTATTTCTGGCCCTGCCAAAACAATGCCATTAAATACGTCTGCGGTTCCTTTTACATTTTCAACAATTCCACTAACTTCTTTGGCAATTCTTTGTAATTCAGTTTGATTGCTTCCATATATTTTGACTTCAATTGGAGAAACAGAACTCATTAAATCGCCTAACATATCTCCAATAACCTGACCAAAATCAATACGCAACGCCGGCTGTGTCGCCTCAACTTTGGCTCTAATTTCGTCAATTACGTCATTACTGCTTTTGCTTCTGTTTTTCTTTAATTGAATCAAATAATCGCCACGATTGGGCTCAGTGATAAAAAAACCCATTTGCGTTCCCGTTCTACGACTGTAGGCTTCAACTTCAGGTATTTTTATAATAATTTTCTCCACTTCATTTAGCATTCTGTCCGTTTCTTCGAGCGAAGTTCCTGGAGGACTTTCGTAATCCAAAATGATACTTCCTTCATCCATTTCTGGTAAAAAGCCAGTCTCCAAGTTTGGCAAAATAATAAAAATGGAAAGAACCAAAACTATACAAAAAGCAATGCTGATAATGGGTTTTGAAATAAAATAAGCTACCCAATTTTGTGTTTTAACCTCGTGACTCTGGATTTTTTTTTGAATTCCGCTGGCTGAATTTTCATTTTTTGTAAGCAACAAATAAACCACCGGAAGCAATAACCAAGTAACAAAAAAAGAACAAATCAAGGTGATGATCATTGTATCGGTCAGTACTTTAAAATAGGAACCCGCAACACCACTCATTAATACAAAAGGGATAAAAATTACAATAGTACTAATCGATGAACCGACCATTGCTGGGAATAAGTAGTGAATAGCTTTTTGCAAAAGATTCACTGTAGGCTCCTCAGGGTGTTCTTCGTGTGTTCTGTGAATTTGCTCAACAACCACAATCGCATCGTCTATTATTAATCCCAAAGCAGCAGCAATGGCTCCCAAAGTCATAATATTAAAACTATTTCCGGTGAGGTATAATACAATTAAGGTTAAACCTAAAGTTACGGGTATGACGATTAAAATGGTAGCACTGGCCTTAACCGATTTCAAAAACAAAACTGCTACAATGATAGCCAACAACAAGCCTAATAACAAACTATCGGTTACACTTTTGACCGCATCATTTACAAAAGTAGCCTGTTCATAAAAAGGTTTGATTTTTATCCCATTTGGCAGAATCTTTTTTAAAGATTCTAACTTTGCATTCATATTACTCGAAAGCGTAATCAAATTAGCATTAGGTTGTTTAATGACGGCAACTAAAATGCTTTCTTTACCATTGGCATTAACTTTTATATATTCTTTGGCCTCCTTTATTTCGACTGTAGAAATATCTTTTAGTGTAATAATTCCTTTGCCATTATTAAGAATGACAAGGTTTTCCAACTCTTCTTTTTTATCTACTTGTGCATCGGTGATGGTTAAATACAAATACCGATAATCCGATAGATAACCATTGGATTTAATAAAATTGGTTTGGCTTAAAATTTGTGAAATACTATTTGGCGAAATGCCAAGTGCTCTCATTTTTTCAAAATCCAACGACAGCCAATACTCTTTTTCTTTTCCACCGATGATTCTAATTTCAGAAACACCATCAATTTGGGAAAGAAAGGGTTTGATAGTGAAATTGGCAATCTTCTTTAACTCAATGGGAGACATTCCTTTGCCTTCAATCGCGTAACCAATTACTGGAAGGATTGACGGATTCATTTTTTCAACCGTAATTTGAGTATCTGGCGGAAGGTTATTTTGGATTTGGCTAATTTGCTCTTCAATACGGGTTTTACTCAAATCTATATCTGCATTCCAATCCATAAAAGCTGAAATTTCACAACTTCCGCGACTGGTGGTACTGCGAACGGTCTTTAAATCTTGTACTTTTTTGATAGCGGTTTCTAGCGGTTTAGTAACCGTAATCATCATTTTGTCTATGGGTTGCTGTCCTGCATCGGCAATGATTTTTATTTTGGGAAAAGTAATTTCTGGAAACAAACTGGTTTGCATTTTGGAATACGCAAAAAAACCACCCAAAATAATCAGGAAAATAATGGTGCTTAATCCGTTTTTGTGTCTTACAAAAAAGTTGTTCATTTTTTATTTTTTTTAGCTACAGATTAAAAAATTTTAAAGGATTTTTAAGAATCTGTCAAATCATTTAAATCTATGGCAAACTTATTTAATCCTTAATCACTCTGACCTTAATTGTATCTCCTACTCCGTAATTACCCGTGAGTAAAATTCGATCTTCTACCGTTAGAACAGGAGAAAGAATTTCAACTTTATCTTCTGTTTGAATTCCTTTTTTTATCGGAATTTTGATTGCTGTATCAGCGTTTATCATTTTCATTATCCAAAAATCAGTTTCGGTTTCATCGCTTAAAACGGCCAATTTTGGCACTGAAATACCTTTATAATTAGTCGCTTTATTTACCCGAACTTTCACGATTAAATTCTCTGGAATATCTTGTTTGCCATTTATTTTTAAAATCACATTTTGCGTTTGGGAAGTAGCGTCAACTGAAGGCGAAAATTTTTCTACAGTCGCAGTTCTTTTTGAATTGTCTGGTAAAAAAACATTTAATTGTTGACCGACCGAAATATATTTCTTCAAATCGTATGGTAAACTCAAAACAATTACAAAACTTTTGGCATCATTGATGGTAACCAAGGCATCTCCGTCCTGCACATAATCGCCTTGTTGCACATTGACCATCGTTACTGTTCCGTTGGTGTTCGAAAGCACCTTGATCGCTCCACCAAAACCCAAAGTTGGGTCTATTTTATTTACGGAATTTCCAAGGACTTTGGCTTCTCGAGTTTTTATCGAAAATAATTCCTTACCATTGACTACAAAATCATTTGTCGCCACATTTACAGAATTTAAATAGCCCGTTGCGTTGGCTTTAATGCTATTTTTTACCAAATAAGTAGCCGTTGCATTCAGGTCAATATAGCTTTGTATACCGGTGGTATCAATTGAAGTTAAAGTTACCGGAACTCGAACAGCAGTTGGGGTTTCAGATTCGGATTTATCTTTACAGGAAATAAAAAAAACTGTAATTAGCAAACCTATAGAAAATGTTTTTTTCATTATGTTAGTCATTAGAAATCCAATAATTGATTTCGTTAATAAGTAGCAATTTGTTGATTTTGTTTTGAGAAATCGAATTATTGAGCGTGATAACATTTCCAATTGCAATAACAAAATCTGTTATTTGGGCATCACCTGACAGTAATAGTTTTTTGTCAGCTTCAATTAACGCATCGGTTATTTGAAGCTGAGATTGTAATTGGTTTCCTGTATCCACAGTTTGTTTCAATTTCTGATTAAGCATCAGTAATTGTTGTTGGTATTGCTTATTGAAATGGGTTTTGTAAGCCAAATTAGTGGCCACTGCCTGCTCATTTTTTTGATGTTGCAATGATCTTTGATTTCCGTCATAAATAGGAATTGACATTCCTAATCCAACACTAAATCCAAAATTTTTATACGGCAGATACTCAAAACTCGACAAATAGCCCGCGTCGCCAAGCAAGGCCAATGTAGGTTTATAAGCGTTATCTATCAACTTACTTTGATTAACAATTTTCAAACTATCAACTTCAAATTGTTTTAAGAAGATTGTTTTTTCAGGACTTGAAATCGTTTTTAAGTTAATATCCGGTTTTGCCAAACTCACAAAAGTGGTATCGGTTTCACCAGACAAATAATTGAGTATTCCCAAATTATTTTGATATTGTTGCTTAAGTTGTAAAACTTGTAATTCCTGCTGTTTTAATGTGGAAAGAAAAATCAAATAATCGGTTTGTTTATAAATGGAATTTTGAGCTAATTTTTTCAGCGTATTCAAACCGTTGCCCAATAGCGCTATCATTTTTTGATTATACACTATTTGTTCGGCGCTTCCGTATGTCGTGATATATTGGTCGGCGATTACTTTACTCAAATCTTTGAGAGCTATTTTTTTGTTTAAAACCAAACTCTCTTTTAGAATTTTGAAACTTTCAGCCTGTGAATCTGATATTTTCTTACCGACTATTTTTTGATTAATACCAATCAAACCTGAAACGGATTGTCCATTAGTTATAGCGGTATCATAACCAATTCCATTAATAACTGGCGCATAATTAGCATTGAGGTTTCCAGTAACTAGTGGTTTGTAATTGGCTCTATTAATCAAACTGTCAATTTGATTTGACTTGATTTGATTGGACAAATCAGTGAGTAAAGGCGAATTATTTTGTGCCTTTTCCATATAAAATCGCAAATCTTTTTCTTGCGAAAAAGACTGTAGACAAATAAAGCTAAGAATGAAAAAAAAGATGAATCTCATTAACTGATTTATAAAATAAAATTATTTTTTGCTATTACTCGCGACAACCAAAACCACAGAAGAATTGGAAACAATAGAAGCTCTTGGGTTAGGATTTTCGGTAGTTGCTTTGGGTTTTGCACCAAAATCAGCGGTGGTTAGATATAAATCCCCCCTAGTTTTGTTTAATACAATGGTTCTTGCTCCTTTTTGAGTTTTTACCGTTTCCAGAACCGAAAAGGTATTTGCGTTTTGTTCTTTTACAACCGTAATTGTTCCTTCACCGTTGGAACTAAAAACAAGTTTCTTTTTGGCATCAAAAGCAACACCATCACAACCATCTCCAATAGGTAATGTTTTGATAACTTTTCCATTTGAAGCATCAACAACAACCATCAGTTTATTGCCACAAACCGAAAATAATCTATTGGAATCTAAATCAATGGCCAGTCCTGATGGTTCATCACCAGGTGCAATACTCCAAGTTCCAATTACTTCCAATTTAGTGACATCGATTGTTTTGATTTCGTTTTTATCTTCAATGTTGACATAAATCAAGCCTTTGGTATTAGTAACCGAAAATTCGGGTTTTCCGCCCAATGGAATTGTTTTTACAACTTTATTAGTAATGGCATCAAGAACAGTTGCATCCTTAGAATTGGCATTATAGGTAAATACTTTTTGAGAAAACTGATCGTACAAAACAGCATCAGGCTTTTGACCATCAATGGCAACTTTTTCAATCAATTCGAGGCTTTTCAGATCAATAATTGTAACAGAATTATCCTTCCCGTCAGTGATAAAAGCTTTGTTTAAATCATTTGCTATTGCAATTCCATGAACACCTTTGGTATCACTAATGGTTGCAATAGTTGTGTCCGATTTTAAATCCACTACATTAACAACACTTCCGTGTGAAACGAACAAATTTTGATTTACTTCGTCAACAGCAAGATAATCCCAACCTTCATTACCTGCAATTTTAATTTTTTTAGAAACTTTATACTCTTGACTTAGACAAGTCATAAAACATAAAAAGGTAAGTGCTATGGAAAGTATTTTTTTCATTGGACCGATTTTTGAGTATAAATATCGGGATTCCAATTTGATATTAAATTAAATTTCGCTTAATTTATTGCTTCTGTCCATCAAATAAAATGGGTTTATTTTTTTTCTTATTAATCCATTTATTCAATTTATAACACAAAAAAGCAGAACCACTACCCACAAGTGCACCTGCCAAAACATCGGTTGGATAATGAACGCCAAGATATAAACGGGAATAACCAACTGCACCAGCCCATAAGAAAGACGGAGCAATAACATACCATTTTGGGTAAGCCATACTTAATGATGTCGCTGTCGCAAAAGCCGATGAAGTATGACCTGATGGAAAAGAATAACTGGATTCTTCTACAACATTATCAATTTCTGGATAGGTAACATATGGTCTGTCCCTTTTAACAATGCTTTTTAATGCCAAAGAAACAAATGCTGAAGCGGCAAAAGTTTCTCCTATAAATATGGCTTTTTTCTTTGTGAGACTGTCTTTTTCGATTAGCCCAACCGCATAGATAACAATAGGAGTTCCAATACTAACAGGCATGGCACTATTTGTAATCCCAATCATTGTTGATTCGAGATTTGTATTTCTATTTAAATTTATTTTCTTTAAAAGATCTATATCCGAATTTTGGGCATTTGAAATTGAAAAACAAAAAAGGAATACAAAAAGGGAAAGGATTTTAGACATATTGACTTTGTAAAATTGGTTTAAAAAAATCGGCTATGCCAGCTGTCCATAGCGGGAACTTCCCATGATTCATTGAACTCTTCGATATTGTTAACCAAATTATTAAAGACAATTGTATTTTCGGTAACTGCTTTATCTTTCGCCATTTTCTTAAAAACAATCAATGACTTATGTGCAATATGATCTCCTAGTTTGAAGGTTACATTCATTTTATCTAATAAATCTACATTGTATTTTTTTTCCAAACTTTGGATAAATTCAACTGAAGAATCAATAGAACAACCTGTAGCTGCTTGAACATCCTGATTTACGGCAATTATAATAAAACGATTGTATTTCAATAAATACGAAGACTCCAGGCTAGTTCCGTGTGCCGCCCATTCGTTAAGGAAAGCTTGCAAATCAGTTTCAATTTCAGAAAACTCGGCATCCGAGAACTTTCTGTTCGATTGATAAATCCAAATTCTAGATTCTTCGGGTAAATTTTCAAAAGGAACGTACATGTTGTGTAATTTTAGATTTATGATTTTAGATTTTTACACCTAAAATTTATTTGTATATTTTAATTTAAAAAGTGGAAATATATCCAAATCCTACTTGTTTCCCATCATAATAAGGAATAAACGCAGATTTTTTGTTTGGATTACTTTTGGAAGCAAATAATTTATTAACCGTTGGGAACAACCAATAACCTGCTTTGGCACTTAATATCCCAATTCCGGCTCCGGCTACCACATCGGTAAGCCAGTGTCGGTTATTATACATTCTAAATGCTCCTGTAAAAGTAGCTATAGCATATCCAGAAACACCATACCAAATAGAAACATCTTTATATTCCTGATATAGAAATTCTGCTCCCATAAAAGCGGTTGCAGTATGCCCTGAAGGAAAAGAATTATTACTTGTCCCATCAGGTCTTTCAACTTTAGTAATACTCTTTAATCCTGTAACCGTTGCTGTCATCAACAAAAAGGAGGTTGCAAGGATTATCGATTTATCTTTAAAATTATTTTTTCCTTTTATTCCAAAAGCTCCTAAAGCATAAACTGAAGCAGCTGGCGCATATTGAGTAAAGTCATCAATTGTTATTTGCTTATCAATATGTTCTACTACCTCTTCACTGATTTCGGCGTTTAGATCTTTTAATTGATCGCTATTAATTCCAATTACTCCAAATCCAATCAAAGCGGCTGGAAGTATCAATTGTTTAACATTAAACTTTAATTGTTTAACGGCACTCGAATCCGGAATGGAATCTTGAAAATTTACTTTCACTGTCGTTTGGGCTAATAAGGAACTCCAAATTGGCAATAACACTAGGAAAATAAATTTTCGTTTAGCCATTTTTTATAAATCTTGGGCGTTAGCAATCAATTCGGCAATATCCATTACTTTTACATCTCCTTCTCTTTCCTTGTTTTTAACTCCATCGGTCAACATGGTATTACAAAAAGGACAACCTGCAGCAATAATGTCAGGTTTTGTTTCAAGAGCATCTTCTGTTCTTTCCACATTGATTTCTTTATTACCAGGCTCAGCATCTTTAAACATTTGTGCCCCTCCTGCTCCGCAACATAAACCATTTGCTTTAGAACGTTTCATTTCTAGTAATTCAACGTCCAGTTTCTGAATTAAATCCCTTGGTGCTTCGTATACATTATTGGCACGTCCTAAATAACAAGGATCATGAAAAGTAATACGCTTCCCTTTAAACTGTCCTCCTTCGATAGTCAGACGTCCTGAATCTAATAATGATTTAAGGAATTCTGTGTGATGCACCACTTCATAATGGCCACCCAATTCTGGGTATTCATTTTTTAAAGTATTAAAACAATGCGGACAAGCAGTAACTATTTTTTTTGCTTCATAAGCATTAAGCACTTCGATATTCATCATGGCTTGCATTTGAAACAAAAACTCATTTCCTGCTCTTTTTGCTGGATCTCCAGTACAACTTTCTTCTGTACCTAAAACGGCAAAAGAAACATTGGCACGATTTAGAATTCGTACAAATGCCTTTGTTATTTTCTTTGCTCTATCGTCAAAACTACCTGCACAACCTACCCAAAATAAAACTTCTGGTTGTTTTCCTTGGGCTAGCATTTCGGCCATTGTTGGCACAATTAAATTTTCTGACATTTCTTTTTTGTTTAATCGTTTAAATGTTGAATCGTTTATTTGTTAATTGTTTAATCGGTTAAACTTTTTACCGATTAAACGATTCAACTATATTTCGTTTTTCCAGTTCAATCGGTCTTGTTGGCTGTATTGCCAAGGTGCACCATTATTCTCTATGTTGGTCATCATAGCATTTATAGGCATTGGAGCTGCGCTTTGCTCCATCACAAGATAACGTCTCATATCCATAATAATAGAAAGCGGGCTGATATTTACAGGACATTCCTCTACACAAGCATTGCAAGAGGTACAAGCCCACAATTCTTCTGGAGTAATGTAATCGTTCAATAGCGATTTGTTGTCTGGTACAAAAACACCTTTGTTGGCATCAATGTTCTTTCCTACTTCTTCCAATCTATCTCTTGTATCCATCATAATTTTACGAGGAGACAGTTTTTTGCCTGTTTGATTTGCAGGACAAGAAGAAGTACAACGACCACATTCAGTACATGTGTAGGCATTTAATAACTGAACCCAGTTTAAATCCTGAACATCGCTGGCACCAAATTTACTTGGAGCTTCATTTTCTGAAACTGGCGCTGCCGCAAAAGGATCTGCATTTGGATCCATCATCAGTTTTACTTCGGCAGTTACTGAAGCCAAATTATCAAACTGTCCTTGAGGATTTAAATTAGCGAAGTAAGTATTTGGGAAAGCCAATAAAATATGAAGGTGTTTTGAGAAATATAAATAATTCATAAAAATCAAAATCCCAACAATATGCAACCACCAAAAGCCTTCATTTAGTAACATCACCAACTCATTTGACATTCCATTGAACACCGGTGCAATAAATTGACTTATTGGATAAGAGCCTGCTTTTATAAAATGTGAAAATCCTCCAGGTACATTTTGCAAATGAAAATCGGTGGCATTCATTAATAAAAACAAAGTCATTAAAGTAATCTCAAAATACAAAATATAATTGGCATCACTTTTTGGCCAGCCTTTTAAATCAGCGTGAATAAATCTTCTCAACTTAACGATATTTCTTCTTATCAAAAATACAGTAACAGCAAACAATACCAAGAAAGCCAAGACTTCAAAAGAACCAATTAAAAAATCATAAACAACTCCAAGAGGAGCAAAAATTCTATGAGTTCCAAATAAACCATCAATAATGATTTCTAGTAATTCAATATTGATAATAACGAATCCAACATAAACTATGATATGCAGTATTCCAGCAACGGGTCTTTTTACCATTTTGGATTGCCCCAGAGCAATCATTGCCATATTTCTCCAACGTGCTTTAGCATTATCTTTACGATTAACATCAACGCCAAGATTAATATTCCTAATGATTTTTTTTACATTCGAATAAAAATACCCGAATCCAATAATCAACACTATGGCAAATAACACATTACTAAGGTAACTCATAAATACTAGTTTTTTATTTTTGTTATAGAATCGTTTGGAGCAACATATGGTTTGTTTTTCTTACCAAAAACAGAAACATTTACATAACGTGTTGGATTTAATCTTACATCCTGTAGAAGCAACTCTAACTCCTTGGAAGTTTTTTCTAAATTAGCATAAAGTGCCTCGTCTTTCAGTAATTTTCCCATGGTACCTTTTCCAGACTCTAAACCTTTCATTAATGCATCCACTTTGCTCAATGTCGCATTTAAATTTCTAACAGTATTACCTAAATCAGCTTTGTTTAATGAGTCTGAAATTTTAACGAAATTATCAGAGACTTTATTAAAATTAGAAACAACACCTTTCAACTGTCCTTTATTTTCATCCAAAATCACATTTGCATTTGATGCAACTTTATGGAATTGCTCCATAGTCGCGCTAAGTTCTGCTAAACTCTTTTTTAAATCTGCTTGCCCTTTTGCATCCAAAACAGAATTAAAACTAGTAATTAATTTATCTGCACTGGTCATTAATTTCTCTACTTTAGCCATAACTGGGGCCGCTTTGTCGCCCAATGAAGCCATAAGACTAGACTCTATAGTGCCCGCTAGGTAATCCCCATTTTCGGCGATAATTTTGTCTGAATAATTAGGATGGATGGCTACTTGCTTGCCACCAATAAGACTGGCATCATAAATTGTAGCCGTGCTTGATTTTGATATTGGAAATTCAGTATTTATTTGCAATTCAACCAATAAAGTTCCTTTTTCACTAATCGTAATGGTTTTCACTTTACCTATGCTCAGTCCATTGATTGTTACTGGAGCTGAAGGCGCAAGTCCCTCGACATTAGCATATTCAACATAAAAAGTTTTATAACTATTAAAAAGGTCTTTTCCTTTTAAAAAACTGTATCCCCAAATGAATAATAAAATTGATGTAATAACTAAAATGGCAGTTTTTATTTCTCTTGTAATTTTCAAAATTTTGTTTTTTTTAATGGGCAAATTTAATATAAAATATTCGAATTTATGAGTATTATTTGATTGCTTCCTGAATGCTTATTTTTTTTCCATTTTTGAATGCTATTAAAAAAGCTGAATTATATCCTTTGGATTTCACTTCATTTAATTGGTTCTTGGCATTTTCATAATCGGAAGTTTCACCGTATAAATATTTATAAATATTATCTTCATAAACAAGTTTTACATTTTGCAATCCTTTAAAATTTTTAGGTTCCAGTGCTAACTTTTTTTTACTAGCCGATAACTGAATTTTATAAATCGAACCTAGAGTATCTTTTTTAATAATCCCTTTATTAATCTCAGTTTTATTAACATCTGGATTTTCAGAACTTTTTACAGGATTTTCTCTAAGGATTTGAGATGGCTTTTCTCCAAAGGTTTCTGCTCCCCCATCCCCAAAATAATCATACTTATAACTGATTATTGCATTAGCAATAGCTCTGGCAATATCATTTTGTCCTTCTTCTGAATTTAATAAATCCCCTTCAACAGGATTGGAAATAAAACCAGTTTCAATTAGAACCCTAGGCATATATGCTTTATGCAAAACCATAAAAGGAGCTTGCTTCACACCTCCATGTCTTAATTTCTTACCTAATTTTGCAAATTCATCTTCTACCTTACCTGCTAATGAAATACTATTATCTAAATATTCTTCTTGCATCAAAGTCATACCAATCATGGTTTCTGGAGAATTTGGATCAAAACCTTCATATTTCTGCTTATAATCTTTTTCCATTGTGATTACAGCATTTTCCTTTTTGGCAGCTTCAAGATTTGAAGCAATCTTATTCATCCCCATAACGTAGGTTTCAGTTCCATCTGCTGCGGTATTTCTATTGGCATTCAAATGGATAGAAACAAAAATATGAGAATCAGCTCTATTGGCAATATTGGCACGCTCTATCAAATCAATAAAAACATCGGTCTTTCTAGTATATATAACATCTACCTTAGGATAGGATTCCAAAATTTTACCCACTTTTAAAACAATGGCTAATGCAATATTTTTTTCAATCCGTCCATTATAATTCGCACCAAAATCATGACCTCCATGACCAGCATCTAAAGTAACTTTAAAATCATTGGATTGGCTATGCGATTCTACTGCCAACATTACTAATAAAAATGTGAATGCAATTTTTATTTTTTTTGATATATACATCTATTAGTTAATTTAATTATAAGACTTCCGTTATAAATTTATGATTTGATTATTTTTGCCAAAAAATTATAGTAATTTTGGCTCGCGAATATTCGAGTCTTCATTTTACAAAAATAGCATTTAAACCTTTGCATACAAACTTATTTAATATCGTTTTACTATCATTTTTCCTATCTTTAGGATGTTCTAATTTATATTCACAAGATATAAAAAAGAAACAAACAACAATTCCGTCTAAGAAACAAGAAGTTAAGAAACCGATCCAGGAAGATAGTATTAAAAATCCTCTGGTCGAATCACCTACTGACACCATTAAACTAGACACCATTAAGGTTAAAAAAAACTTTCTTAATGGCAAAGTAAAATACAAAGCGGAAAAATATGCAAAGATTGAACAAAAAAAGAAACTCATAACTTTATACGACAAGGCTGAATTATACTACCAAGATGTTGAATTAAAATCTGGTATTATAGTAATGGATTACGAAAAAAATGAGGTTTATGCGGGAAGAATAAAAGATTCGCTCGGTAATTACACACAATTTCCAAATTTCAAACAAGGTTCAAATGTTATCGAACCTGATTCTATTCGCTTTAATTTTAAAACTAAAAAAGCTTTAATTTGGAATTCAAGGTCTTCTCAAGGAGAATTTAACGTAAAAGCGGCCATTACAAAAAAAGAAAACGATTCGGTGTATTTTCTAAAAGGAGCACGATTTACCACTTCAAAAGATGTAGACAATCCTGAATATTATTTTCAAACCAATAAAATAAAATTTATTCCTGGTAAAAAGATAGTTACGGGTTTCACCAATATGGTGATTGAAGGAGTACCTACTCCAATATTCTTACCTTTTGCTTATTTTCCTCTTTCAAAAGAAACTAGTACATCGGGAATTATTTTACCATCGTATAATGATTCAAACACTAAAGGTTTTTCACTTCAAAATGGAGGATATTATTTTGCGTTAAGCGACCACTATAACTTAACCGTTATTGGAGATTACTATACTAATGGGAGTTATGGTTTAGGAGTGCAATCATCCTATGCAGACAGGTACCATTATCAAGGAAATCTTCATATTAGATTTGAAAACAATATCGTCAGTGAAAGAGGATATCCAGATTATTCCAAGACGAAAATTTACAATATTCAATGGTCACATTCTCAAGATTCGAAAGCCAATCCAAATTCTACTTTTTCAGCTTCTGTGAATTTAGGAAGTAGTCAATATTATCAAAAAACTATAAATCAAATCAATGTTGGTTCCTCATTAAACAACACTTTGAGTTCTTCCATATCGTACAGTACAGTATTCCATTCAATCCCAGAAAGCAGAATATCACTGACTGCAACCCATTCCCAAAATACGAATACAAAAGTAATTGACATGACTCTTCCTACGCTACAGTTTAGCTTAGATCGTATTTATCCATTTGCACTAAATGACGGAGCAAAAAAGGGAATCTTCAAAAACATCAACTTACAATACAATTTAAACGGAAAAAATCGTTTTCTAACAACCGATTCATTGTTTTTCAAACCCGAAATGTTCCGAGATGGAGAACTCGGATTCCAACATACAATTCCAGTAAGTACTAACTTCAAAATTTTGAAATATTTTAGTGTTTCTTCTTCTTTAAATTATGAAGAAGTTTGGTATTTTAATACTATCAACAAGCGTTATGACGACCAATTAAGCACCGTTGTTACCACTGATGTAAAAGGATTTGACTCTTTTAGGACATACTCATCTTCTACTAGTGTTGGAACTACAATTTACGGTACATTTAATTTTGGTGATGACAAAATAATAAAATCCATTCGACACGTCATGCGACCAGCGATTTCGCATAGTTACACCCCTAGTTTTGAAAAATATTATGATACTTATGCAACAGATGGTAGTGGTACGATGCAAAAAGACTACACTCGATTTGAAGGAGGTATGTACGGTGTTCCTGGCATGAATAGTTCTAATTTTGTCGGCTTCAACCTTAGTAATACATTCGAAGCAAAAGTAGCTGACAAGGATAGTACCAAAGTTGAGCCTAAGAAAATAATGCTGCTTAACAATTTAAATTTTTCAACGAGTTATAACTTTGATGCCAAAGAACTTGCCTGGGCACCAGTTAGAGTAAGCGGTGGAACTCAGTTTTTTGACAATAAATTGAGTGCGAATTTTGGAGCAACTCTGGACCCATACGCGATTGACAATTCCGGAAATAGAATAAATGTTTACAATATCAATAATGGAGGTAGTCTTTTTAGAATGACGAGTGCCAATTTGACTATGAATTATTCAATATCAAGTACGAAAGAGAAAAAACAAAAAGACAAAAACGACCAAGGTAAAAGAAACGGAGGGCGTGAAGATGATTTATTTGGATCAAATATTGATGCTAATAATATTAGAAAAAGCCAGTTTGACGGGGACAATGAAAATGAAGATGTTGTTTCAGAATTCTTTAGATCAAAATTACCATGGGATATGACATTTGCCTATTCTTTAACGTATGGAAATAATAACAGAGAAAAGAAAATAACAGGAAACTCCATTATGATTTCTGCAAATGCTGATTTAACACCAAAATGGAAAGCAGGAGTTTCTACAGGATATGATTTTGTACAAAAGGGTGTTACCTTTACACAATTACGTTTTGAAAGGGATTTGATGAGTTGGAGAATGGCTTTCAACTGGACTCCATTTGGAGATAGTGCCAGCTGGAATTTTTTCATTGGCATCAAATCAGGTGTACTTAGTGACATTAAATGGGAAAAAAGAAAACTTACCAATCAATAGATTAACTCTAAATATATAGGTTATGAAAACAATAATTTACACCGAAAATGCCCCTGCACCAATTGGACCTTATAATCAAGCTATATTAAAAGGAAATACGTTATATACTTCTGGTCAAATTGCATTAAATCCAGCAACAATGGAATTGGTAGTAGACAATATAGAATCAGAAACCAAACAGGTGATGGAAAACATGAAAGCCGTTCTCGAGGCAGCTGGAATGACTTTTGAAAACGTAGTAAAAACAACCATTTTCATTATGAATATGAATGATTTTGGAAGTATTAATACTGTTTATGGATCTTATTTTAATGAAAAAACCGCTCCAGCTCGTGAAACGGTTCAAGTGGCTTGTTTGCCAAAAAATGTAAATGTAGAAATATCTATGATTGCTGTGCTATAGCATTAATCAACAATTGTGCTGTCGCTTCATTAGTTGCCAGCGGCACATTATGTACATCACAAACACGAATAAGCATATTAACATCTGCCTCATGCGGATGACTAGAAAGAGGGTCTTTAAAGAATAAAACCATTTGTGTTTTACCTTCAGCAACTCTTCCTGCAATTTGTGCGTCACCCCCTAATGGTCCAGAAAGCATTCTTCTGGTTTTAAAACCGGCAGCTTCCGCCCTTCCTCCAGTTGTTCCAGTTGCAATGAACTTTATTTTTTCTTGCTGCAACACCTCGCGGTTTTTAATTAGAAATTTAACAATATCTTCTTTTTTACCGTCATGGGCAATAATTGCTATTTCCATATAATTATTTATTTGCAATATGATAAGCTATCAATCCATCAATAGGTCTTCTTAATACATTACCCAATTGCAATTCGTATTTTTCAAAAATTTCAGCTAATTCATCTTTTAGATAAAAAGCAATCGAACCTACAAAATGTACAGGTACTTCTTTACAATTTTCAAATTGCTTGATATAATTCTTAATGAAAGATTTCATTTCCTTAAAAATGATTTTTCTACAAAATTCATGTTCCTTATTCTGAATTAAAAATTTTGCAAAAGTGGCAAGATAGGCGTTCGGATTTGGCTCTTTATACAATTTACTTTTGATATAATCTGGGTCCACATCATACTCTTTTTCAAAAACTTCGGCCAATTCTTTTGGCATTTTATTAAAATAGTATTTTCTAATTAAACTTTTTCCAAAAACGTTTCCGCTACAATCGTCCATAACAATATAGCCTAATGATTGTACTCTTTGTTCTAAAACCTTACCATCAAAATAACTGCAGTTTGAACCAGTACCTAATATACTAACAATTGCTTTTTCCCCTTTTGGTGTAGTGGCAAAAACAGCTGCATATGTATCTTCTTCAACAACTACAATAGCATTTGAAAAATATTCTTTAAAAACCTGAGAAAGAAAAATTTTCATCCTATCAGTTCCACAACCAGCACCATAGAAAAATAAATGGGTGGCCAATTTTTTATTTTGTAATATATCAAATCGATCATTCAAGCGATCGAGAATTTCATCTTTATCAAGAATTTCTGGATTTAAACCTAACGTTTGTGTGGTAAACATAACTTTCCCGTCATCATCTATTGCAATCCAATCTGCTTTAGTAGAACCACTATCAACTATTAATTTCATATGTAGATATTTATATATTTTTATCGGTCATATGTAATTCGCATATCTTCATTGGCACTTGTAACCAATTTATGCTCATTTCATATTATTTGGTTTATTGGTTATGAATTTTGTCCCTAATTTTAAACACTTCTGGCGAGAAACATTCAATAGAACAAAAAAACAAAATCCCATTAATTTCACTTAATGGGATTTGTAAAATTATAAATTTTATTTTAATGAAGAGATATGTACAGCTAGGTCAATTAATTTACTTGAATAACCATATTCATTATCGTACCAAGATACCAATTTGAAGAAAGTTGAATTTAAACCAATTCCTGCAGTAGCATCAATGATTGAAGTTCTTTTGTCAGAAATAAAATCTTGAGAAACAACTGCATCTTCAGTATATCCTAAAATACCTTTCATTGTCGTTTCAGAAGCTTTTTTCAAAACAGCCATAATTTCTTCGTAAGAAGTTTCTTTGGCAACTTTTACAGTTAAATCTACTGTAGAAACGTCTGCAGTAGGAACACGGAATGCCATTCCTGTTAATTTTCCATTCAATTCTGGAATAACTTTTCCAACAGCTTTAGCAGCACCTGTAGATGAAGGAATAATATTTATACTTGCAGCACGTCCACCTCTCCAGTCTTTTCTAGAAGGACCATCAGCTGTCATTTGAGTTGAAGTTGTTGCGTGAACAGTAGTCATCAAAGCTTCAACAATTCCAAAATTATCATGAATTACTTTAGCCAATGGAGCCAAACAGTTTGTAGTACAAGAAGCGTTTGAAACAACAATATCAGAAGCTTTTGCAGTTTCGTGATTTACTCCCATTACAAACATTGGCGCATCTGCAGATGGAGCAGAAATAATTACTTTTTTAGCACCACCTTTAATGTGCTCATTTGCAGTTTCAATAGTTGTAAATATACCTGTACACTCTGCAACTACATCAACATCAACTTCATTCCATTTTAAATCAGCTGGGTTTCTTTCAGCAGTAATACGGATGTTTTTTCCGTTTACATAAAGTTTACCTTCCTTTACTTCTACAGTTCCATTAAAACGACCGTGAACTGAATCATATTTTAATAAATAAGCTAAGTGATCTACATCTAATAAATCGTTGATTGCTACTACTTCTACGTTGTCTCTATTGAAAGTTTCTCTGAAAACAATTCTTCCAATTCTACCAAATCCGTTTATTCCTAATTTTACTTTTGACATTGTATTAAATTTAAATTATTTTTTTATTTTATTCTCTTTTACTTTTAAATAGACATAATATCTGAAACGCGAAGCAATTCCTGATCTATTTCAGTATGTCCTTTGATGGCTTGTTCTAAAGGTGTTAATTCAATTTTATCACATAATAATCCAACCATGAAATTTGATTTACCCTCTAATAAACATTCAACCGCTTTTACTCCTAATCGACTAGCCAAAACTCTATCAAAACAAGATGGAGCACCACCACGTTGCATATGCCCTAACACTGATACACGTACATCATATTCCGGAAAATTTGATTCTACGTAATCCTTTAGTTCAAAAACGGTTTTACCTATTTTATCACCCTCAGCGATAACCACTATACTTGAAGATTTTCCTGCAGCTTTACTTTTTCGTAAAGAGTCCAACAAACGATCCAATCCTAAATCTTCTTCTGGAATAAGAATTTCTTCGGCTCCAGCACCAATTCCTGCATTCAAAGCTATATGACCAGCATCACGCCCCATTACCTCAATAAGAAACAATCTGTTGTGAGAACTTGCCGTATCACGAATTTTATCAATTACATCAACAACTGTGTTTAGAGCGGTATCATAACCCAGAGTATGGCTCGTACCAAATATGTCGTTGTCGATAGTTCCAGGAATTCCCATAACTGGAAAATTATATTCAGAATTAAATAATAATGCTCCTGTAAAAGAACCATCACCACCTATTACTACCAGAGCATCAATTCCTGCCTTAACTAAATTCTTATGTGCTTTTTCTCTTCCTTCGGGAGTCTTAAATTCCATTGATCGAGCAGATTTTAAAATAGTCCCGCCTTTGTTTACAATGTTATTTACACTACGGGGTCCCATTTCTTTAAAATCCCCTTCAATCATTCCTTGGTACCCCCTATAAATACCAACACATCCTATATTATGAAAAGCACATGTTCGCACAACAGAACGAATAGCAGCGTTCATTCCCGGAGAGTCTCCTCCAGAGGTAAGTACACCTATCTTTTTTATTGTTTTTGACATTTTTTTAAGTATTAAAGTGTAAATTTAGCAAATATCAAAGACATTTTAGGGGGGCTTTCTAACATTTTAATAAAATATCTGAAATTCAAACGTTTTCGTTGATAAGTTTTTTTAATTAAAAAATGGCTATTATTTATTTCCTTTTTTTAAATCTAAAACTGTTGAAAAAGGGGAAATACGAACTATTTATCTCTTTTGTAAAAACAAATAAACAGACAGTATAAAATAATTGAATAAGTGCAAAACAAAATTTTAGCCATAAAGTTAACTAAAATTTTCAAAAAAGACATAAGTCCTTAATTAATAATTAATTATGATTAATCATCCTCTGGAAGTATAGCATCTTGATTAATTTTCGGTTTGTCCGAATTAGGCTCTTTGGGTTTGGTGAAATTAATAATATCAGGATTCAAATTGGAATCTGAATTATCAACTTTTGTTTTAGATTTTTTTTCTTTGGTCAGTTTATTACTTTTAAACATTTTATCGACCAATTCTCTAAAAGTATCAAAGTCTACTTCGTAAGTAATACCGGCACCTTGAGTATAACCAATATCCTGTCCTATATAATTTAAATCATTTTCTTTATTGAAAACATGGAAATTAAAAGACCCATCATCATTTACTCTGTACTTAATATCAACCGCTCCCACAATAGCGGATTCATTAACACCTCCAAATGGCACCCCAATTTTACCATTTATCGTAATTCTTTCATTTACTTGAGAAGTAACAATTGCTTCGACTCTACCATCTGTTTGGGTACTTGGTCTATTGTCTGGTGAAACAACATTAAAATTCATTTCAAATTTCTCATTATTTGATTGAACTATATTTCCCAACATACTCGAAGCTGTTTCATACATGCTTGATGCAACCGCTTGACTTGATCCATCTCTGCCTAAAAAACTCCCTGTTGACAATAAATACAAAGCTTGGGTTTGCCTTACATCTTTATCAGCTAATTCTGTTTGAAGTTCAGATTTTAAAACACTTGTAATGGTAGGAAAATCTATCATGAAATCAGGCTCTGGACGAGACAAATCGCCTCGAATCCCAATTATAACTTCAACATCAACCTTTTTATTGACACTTGAATTTTCTAATAAAAGTGCTGGATTTGCAGATGTTTTGTAAACTGCTTCGAGATTCAGTTGAGCTCTCATAGGGTCACCTTCCCAAATAATAGAACCTCCTTTTTTAACTTTAAATTTTTTATCAATTAATCCACCATATTTAAAATTATAAGTACCGTCATAAGGCAAGAAATCACCCCACATATTGAAAGCACCAAGTGTATTGATTTTAAACAAAAGTGTACCATTTCCGCGTCCTTTCATTCCGTGTCCAGAATTCCTGTCCAAAATAACTTCAACTTCCGCATTGGGAGTTATTTCAAGATCAAACTCTAATTCAAGTCCGTTATAATTCTTTGTTTTATCAACAATTCCTTTTTGTAAATTGAATTTTTCTTTCGGGGTTATAAAATGAATAAAGCTATTTTCGCTAACGCTTTCCGCACTGTTTATTGGTATTTTAAGAGCAGAGCCTTTTTCAGATTTTGCATCAACTTTAATAAATAAACCATTTGCAGGCCCTTTAATTGTGGCAATACCATTAATAAATGCTGTTCCAAAATAAGCGGCATCTTCACTATCTTTAGTGTCCAGCACAAGAAGTCTCTTAGAATTAATAGCCAAATCTAATTTCCAATCCGAAAAATTTTTATGCTCCACTACTCCATTTAAAGTTCCCGTAGTGTTGTATTTTGTATCTATCAAAGTGTTATTTCTGAAAAGAAATTTTTCACCTGTAAGATCAATAATAGTTTTTTCTTTTAGTGCATAATCAACATTAAGGTATGGTATTGCCAATCCTCCGCCATTGACGTATAGACGCCCATTGACATCCGGTTTGCTTAAGGTTCCACCAACGGTTGCATTTCCAGATACCAATCCTCTTATGTGGGAAATAACATCTCCTCCCAATGAACTTAATGTTGCCAAATTGAATTTGTCAAATTTTAAATTCAAGTCAAATAAGGTTTCTTTGTTTACTATCTCAAAGGTTCCATCGGCACTAAAAGATTCAAAATCTTTATTTTCAATAGTAGAAAATAAGGTGAATTTTCTAAAATTTTCATCCCCTTTTATATCAAAATTTAAAACTCCCAAATCATAATCATTAACTTTCAAGCTATCAATCCGCAAGGATGCTGTAGGTTTATAGACCTGCTTATTTTGGTTGTAATTAATTTTTCCGTTTAAATTTCCATAAATGGCAAAACTCTGTTGGGCCGAGGTTAATGCATTGATATCAAAATTCTTGAATTCGACATTAATATCTTTATAATAATTCCCCTTGAACTCACCATCGAGTTTTATTTCTTGCTCCTTATTGGAAAGTATAAAATCATCCAGTTTAAACTCCGTTAACTTTTTATCAAAAACTAAACGATTATTGGATAGATTTCCCTCATTCAAAAACCACAAACTATTTTTTAATTTGATTTCTGATTTACTGAATCCGATTACATTTTTATTTTCCTTATTAATTGTATGATATAAATCCAAATTAAAATAATCCTCCCCTTTTGAACCTCCTTTAAACTCAGTCCTAAAAAACAAAGTATCTTTTGAAGTGACATTTATTAAACTAAAATCACGGATTTTATATCTCTTAGTTTTAATACTGTCCAACTCAATGTAGGCATTATACAATGGGTTCTTATTATCAATAGAAATCCTAATATTATCAAAAGAATTATCAGCCTGTTTTATACTTGGAGAATTAAAATTGAATTTGAATTCATTAATATCCGAATTAATATTTCCTTTTACGACAGTATTTTCACTTAGCTTTATATCAGGCAAAAACACTTCAACTATCTTATTATAAACTTCAAAATTAAATTTCAAAAACTGCCCTTTTTTAACTGGAATAGGTTTGTAATTTGTATAAAGACTTCCCAGGGAATTTGTAACCAAACCTTTTAATTCCGAGAATTTATATTTTCCCACAACCGTTCCATTAGTTATATCGGGAGCTGTTATTTTTATAGTTCTAATTCTTTTATCATCAAAACTGGAATTCAAATTAAAATCATTGAACTGATAAGTATCCTTAGGATTAGTATAGTTGGCGGTATTCACGTAGATATTACCGTGCATATCATCAATAGAATTCCCCTGTACATCAACAATAATATTCCCGTTAAATTTAGAAACACTATCTTTTACAAAATTCAATTTATTCAATTCCGCTTTATCTATTTTAATCTGAAAATCATATTGGCTTTCTTTTTTACTTAAATCTACCAATCCATCAAAATTCATTTTCAAATTAGGATCATCTACAATAATTGATCCTTTATATATAGGTAATTTGAAATTACCATTTACGGCAACATTCTTATAATTATAGCCATTATAAACAATACTTGAAACTATTCCTTTTAATGAGGTATTCAAATACTTTTCTGAAAAACCATGTCCATCGACATCAATATTTAAACTTATTTTAGACAAATCCTTATTATCCAATAAATTTCCAATATTAAAATCATCCAAAACAACATAACCAACATAAGCTGCCTTGTCACTTTGATCCATATTATTGATAATGAATTTTGATTTTACAGCACCCAAAGCAGTGTTTGCCATCAGATTGGCATGGATTGAGGTGGTTGTAACCTGGGTGTTTCCAATTAATGAAATATCTCCAAATTTCTTTAAGATAATAGGGAGCTTTTTACCTAAAACATTCGGCAATATACTTACCAAATCATCATAATTAGCATCCAATTGATCAAACTTTCCATTCATATAGAATTTTTGATCTTTTGTTCCTAAAAGGTTTTTAAAATTTATAAAACCAACGATTTTAGTACCTCTATTATCTCTTAGATATAAATCGAGAAATTTCAAATTGTTTAAAGGTCCCGTAATATGTGATTTAAGTTTAAAATATTGATATTTACCCAATTCATTGTAAAAACAACGAATATCATTGGAGGCTAATTTTGCAGATTTTAACTGAACATCAAATTCGACTTTATTTTGAAAATCAGAAAAATCTTCAATCTCATAGTTCAAAGCGGCATAACCCTTAATACTGGATTCTTTGGTTTCAATTTCCATTTTATCCAATATCATATGCTGTTGCGTAAAACTATAATTTCCTTTTAAGCTCTTCACATACAAACCTCTATGATCCAAAAAAGACATTTTTTGGATATTGGCATATACTTCGGGACCGTATACTTTAAAATTGGTAACCAATATATTCAATCTTGTAAAATCGACAGGTTTTACAGTTTCATGATTTTCATTCGACAAAATAAATCGACCATTCGACAAATCAATACTTGAAGCAGTTAATAAAAAATGCTTTTTAGAAGGTGTTTTGCTTGGAGGACCAAAGGCGTCTAAAAAATAATCCAGATTGGTTTTATTTTCTTTTTTATAAGTTTTTAAATTAAAAAGAACACCATTCATTGCCAAATCTCCAAAAATCACATCCCCATCTAAAATCTTTTTGGCGCCTAAAAATGATGTATTCAATCTTTTAACATAAATCAAGGTGTCTTTATGATGATCTATAATCAAAACTTTTTTAAGTTTTACACCACCAAAAAGGGTAAGCTGTACTTCATCAATATCCATGTGAAGCCCATAATCATCATTGATGCTTTTCATGAAATACTGAGCCAGCTTAGTTTGAACAAAAGGTAAACTAAGGGCTATAAAAAGTACTAACAAAAGTAAAATTAGTCCAAGTAGACTGCGGAATACTATTTTTTTAATCTTTTTGATAAGAGTCGCTTTTTGTTTTTTTAGTACAAATAAATAATTTGCCGTTGGAAATACTAATACCTTAACTAAAAAATCTTTAATTTTGGCACAGCTGTAAAAATACTATTTTTATAGTAATCCATCAAATATACTTCAAAAATCATCTGTTTATATGCAAATTCCGGAGGTTTATATACTTGCCATAGAAAGTTCATGTGATGATACTGCCGCTGCAGTATTATGTAACGACAAAGTGCTGTCAAATGTTGTTGCCAATCAGTTAATTCATAATCAATATGGAGGCGTTGTGCCTGAGCTTGCTTCTCGGGCTCATCAACAAAATATAGTTCCAGTAATCGAGGCTGCATTAAAAAAAGCTAATATTAAAAAAGAACAGCTATCAGCAATTGCTTTTACACAAGGCCCTGGACTTATGGGTTCTCTTTTGGTTGGAAGTTCATTTGCAAAATCAATGGCATTGGCTTTACAAATACCTCTCATCGCAGTAAACCACATGCATGCCCATATTTTGGCTCATTTTATAGATGAAGAAGGTTTTGACAAACCTAGCTTTCCTTTTCTTGCGTTAACAATAAGTGGTGGACATACTCAAATTGTGCGGGTTGATGATTTTTTTGATTTAACAATCATCGGTGAAACAACAGACGACGCAGTAGGTGAAGCGTTTGACAAAAGTGCCAAAATACTTGGTCTTCCCTACCCGGGCGGCCCTTTGGTTGACAAATATGCACAATTAGGAAATCCGAAAGCATTTCCTTTTACAAAACCAAAAGTTCCAGGATTAGATTTTAGTTTTTCGGGTTTAAAAACAGCTATTTTATATTTTATTCAAAAGAAGAAAATTGAAAACCCTGATTTTATCGAAGAAAATTTAAACGACATCTGTGCTTCCATTCAATATACGATTATCGAAATATTGATGGATAAACTAAAAATGGCCGTAAAAGAAACTGGCATCACACAAATTGCAATTGGTGGTGGTGTTTCGGCCAATTCAGGAATTAGAAATACCTTGAAAGAAACAGAAACAAAATACGGTTGGAAAACATACATTCCTAAATTTGAATACACCACCGATAATGCTGCAATGATTGGAATTGTAGGTTATCAAAAGTTTTTATCCCAAAAATTTGAAACTGCAGAAGTTGTTTCAAAAGCACGAATACAATTTTAAATTATGCAATTATTTTATAACCCTACAATAAACGAAACTACCGAAACCTTTTCTTTTGATAAAGAAGAAAGCAAACACGTTATTAAAGTATTACGTAAAAAAGACAATGACATACTGTTTGTAACTAATGGTTTAGGTTTTTTATTTAAAACTGAAATTACATTAGCCTCTGATAATAAATGTACCGTTAAGATTTTAGAAATTCAAAAAACTGAAGCTCCAAAACACAAATTACATCTTGCGGTTGCTCCCACAAAAATGAATGATCGCTACGAATGGTTTCTTGAAAAAGTTACTGAGATTGGAATATATGAAATCACTCCAATTGTATGTGATCGGTCAGAGAGAAAAGTAATAAATACGGAAAGATTTGAAAAAATTATTCTTTCGGCAATGAAACAATGCAATCAAACGTATCTTCCAAAATTGAATCCTGCTATTTCGTTAAAAGAGTTCATAAAAAGAGAAAACTCAGGAGAAAAATTAATAGCCCATTGCGAAGAAACCAATAAAAAATCGCTAAAATCAATTCTTAGACCAAAAACAGATTATACTATTTTAATAGGTCCTGAAGGTGATTTTTCCAACAAAGAAATCGAATTGGCATTAGAAAACAATTACATCCCTGTTTCTCTAGGCGAAACACGATTACGAACAGAAACTGCTGCTGTAGTTGCCTGTCACAGTATTGTTTTTACTAATGAGGATTAGATTTTAAAATTCAATTCTACAATCAAATTTATGAAAAAGACAGTATTTTTATTATTATTACTATTCTCTTCTCTGACCAGTTTCTCTCAAGAAATTGCTTTACTAAAATATAGTGGTGGTGGCGATTGGTATGCAAATCCAACTTCACTGCCAAACTTAATAAAATACTGTAATGCCAACATAAACACAAAAATAAAATCGAAACCTAGAACTGTAGAACCAAGCAGTCCTGACCTTTTTTCCTATCCATTTGTTCACATGACAGGACATGGCAATGTTGTTTTTAGTGAAAGTGACGTAACAAACTTAAGAAAGTATTTATTTGGCGGTGGTTTTCTGCATATCGATGATAATTACGGAATGGACCAATACATTCGTAAGGAAATCAAAAAAATATTCCCAAATAATAGTTTGATTGAAATACCATCAAACCATCCAATATTTCAAAAACCTTTTGTTTTTGCCAACGGCTTGCCTAAAATCCATGAACATGACGGGACAAGAGCACAAGCGTTTGGAATATTTATCGAAAATAAATTAGTCCTTCTTTATACATATGAGTGCGACCTAGGTGATGGATGGGAAGATCCGGAAGTCCATAATGACCCTTTTGAAGTTCGCGAAAAAGCTTTAAAAATGGGAGCCAATATTATAAATTACGTTTTCTCAAATTAGATTCTCTTAAACAAAAATTTCCTTTCAATACTTTAATTCTCTTTTAGTGAAAAATAATTTTAGTTGCATAATTTTTTTAACACGTAAAATACTAATAATATTTTATTAGTAAATCTTGAAGCATAGCAAATTTCATAAATTAACAAGTTTAAAACTACGTATATACCCCTAAATTACTATTAACCAAGTCAATAAAATCAGCTAATTCTTAAAAATGACTAAAATTATTGTTAAAAAAATTTTAAATAACTGATATTTTGTTATAAAATTGCATAATAATTAACCAAACAAACTTTTATTTAACAAAAATGATTACTATTATGAAAAAATTAATTTTATCAGCGGCAGCTTGCTTAATGTTATTTTCTTGTCAAAATGAACAAACTGAATCACAAAACGATTCTACAAATGCAATTACCCAACGAAAATGTGCTACACAAGACGTTTTGGAAGCGCAATTAAAAGCCGATCCAACTTTGGCTATTAGAATGAACCAAATTGAAGCATTTACTCAAAATGCTTTATTGACAAAACGTTTAGTTAACGGAAAAGTCGAAATTCCAGTAGTTGTCAATGTTTTATACAGAACAGCTGCCGAAAATATTTCTGCAACCCAAATCCAATCTCAAATCGATGTTTTGAACAAAGATTTTAATGCACTAAATTCCGATTACAATTCGGTTCCTGCTTTATTTTCAGGAGTAAAAGCAAACGTAGGAATCACTTTTGTACTTGATCAAATCGTTAGAAAATCAACGACTAAAACATCTTGGGGAACTGCTGATGCCATGAAAAAAACAAGTAAGGGTGGTCTAGCCCCAATTTCACCAACCACAAAATTAAACTTATGGGTTTGTACAATTGGCGGTGGCATTCTAGGTTATGCACAATTTCCTGGAGGTGCTTCTGCAACCGATGGAGTTGCAATTGATTCTAAATATTTTGGATTATCTGGATCTGCAAATGCGCCATATAATCTAGGAAGAACAGCAACACATGAAGTTGGGCACTGGATGAATTTAAGACACATTTGGGGAGATGCTACTTGTGGTAGCGATTTAGTTTCTGACACTCCTACTCATAATGATGCTAATTATGGTGTTCCAGTTTATCCTCACTATAGCACTTGTACTGGTACTCCTGTTGAAATGACAATGAATTACATGGATTACACAGATGACAATGCTATGTATATGTTTTCAATTGGGCAAAAAAATAGAATGTCGGCAATATTTGTTTCTGGTGGCGCAAGAGCTGCTTTTGGAATTTAATTGCTTTTTGTTATTTGATTTAATTTGTTATTAAAATGAAAAACTCGCTACTTGATAGCGAGTTTTTTTATGCTTGCAATTTCCAAAACATTATTAAAAAAAAATTTCGACCTTTTGATATTAAAGATGTTATAAAAAAACTATTATTTTCTTCATATTTTAACAACAATAAATTGTAAATTGCACTTAATTAACTGATAATCAATTTTTTAAACACATAAATTATTATGAAAAAAATTATTTTATCCGCAGTTGCATTTATAATGCTTTTTTCATGTCAAAATGAAGATAATGGATCCGAGATCTCCCAACTAGATTCGCCAACGCTTCGCAGTTGTGCAACACAAGAAGTTCTTGAAGCACAATTAAAAGAGGATCCCACATTGGCAGTGAGAATGAATCAAATTGAAGCTTTTACCAAAGAAGCAGTACTAACTAAACGTTTAGTAAATGGTAAAGTTGTAATTCCTGTAGTAGTAAATCTTTTATATAGAACTTCGGCAGAAAACATCTCTGATAATCAAATACAATCACAGATAGATGTTTTAAATAAAGATTATACAGCTACAAATTCTGATTTTTCTAGCACTCCAGCTGAATTTGCTGCAGTTGCTGCAAATATTGGTATTACATTTGAGCTAGTAAAAATTGTGCGGAAATCGACAACAAAAACTTCATGGGGAACAAGGGATGCAATGAAAAGCTCAAAAAAAGGAGGCATTGACCCTACAACGCCAAGTACAACATTGAACATTTGGGCCTGCAAAATTGGAAATGGAATCTTAGGATATGCGCAATTCCCAGGAGGTTCACAAGCAACCGATGGTGTTGTAATTGATTCTAAATATTTTGGTCTATCAGCCAGTGACAGTTATCCTTATAATCTTGGAAGGACAGCAACTCATGAAGTTGGGCACTGGATGAATTTACGCCATATTTGGGGTGATTCCTCTTGCGGCAATGATCTAGTCGCTGACACACCAGTTGCAAAAACTTCTAATTTTGGTGTCCCAGCATATCCATATGTGAGTTTATGTTTACCAACTCACAATGAAATGACAATGAATTACATGGATTATACTGATGATAGAGGAATGTATATGTTTACTAACGGTCAAAAAGCACGAATGTCAGCATTATTTGTTTCTGGCGGAGTAAGAGCTGGTTTCGCTCAATAGTCATATATAAATTTATAGTTTTCAAAACTCGCTGCTTTTTGGCGAGTTTTTTTATCTTTATAACCAAATACAACGATATGATAACATCCAAAATTATTGCAAATGGGATTTTAAGGGCAATTGCTACTTTAATCTTAACTACTTTACTTCTATATTTTCTGTATCAAATTCAAAACGTACTGATTTATCTATTAGTTTCATTAATACTTACCTTAATTGGAATACCTATTTTAGATTTTTTCAAGAAAAGATTAAAATTCAGACATACAATTGCATCCATTACCGTTTTAATGATTTATATTTTAATCATCTTTGGTTTCATAATGATGTTCATCCCATTAATCATATCACAAGGACAAAATTTATCTCTTTTAAATACTATTGAAATTGAAAAGAATAGTTTAGAACTTTTCAAAAAATTAAACATTTTTTTGGAGCAACATCATATAGACTCCGCAACAATTTTTGATGCAAAAAATTACAAATCAATCCTAAATTTAAATATAATACCTAATTTTTTAAATTCTGTGGTCGGAACAATTAGTAACTTCGGAATGGGTCTTGGTTCCGTTCTCTTCATTACCTTTTTCTTCCTTAAAGACAAATCCATATTCTTAAAAGGAGCCAAACTACTTATTCCAGACTCTCATGAAGAAAAAATTTTGAATTCTGTTGAAAAAATAAATACCCTACTTTCTCGATATTTTATAGGTTTACTAATTCAACTGTTCATCGTTTTCATATTATATACTATTGTATTGTTTATTTTTGGAATCCCGGATGCATTTGTAATTGCTTTTTTATGTGCAGTTTTAAATATCATTCCATACATAGGTCCATTAATTGCTTCCATCTTGGCAGCTATTTTAACAATGTTAAGCAACTTAGGTTCCGATTTTCAGTCTGAAATCTTGCCTACGACCATTTATGTATTAATAGGCTTTTGGATTGTACAGGTAATCGATAATAACTTTTCTCAGCCAATCATTTTTTCAAAAAGTGTTAGTTCTCATCCTTTAGAAATATTTCTTGTCATATTGATTGCAGGATTCTTATTTGGTATTATGGGGATGATTATTGCCGTTCCTTTGTACACTATCATAAAAGTAATTAGCAAAGAGTTTTTTCCGGACAATAAATTTATTCAACAAATAACAAAAAACTTATAAATTGAACCTAGACATTTTAGACTCTAAAATTCAAGAATTTATTGATTTAAATATTGGGACCTCTATTTCTAAATTGGCTCTTCAAAAAAATCCATTTCCTGCTGTGGAGTGGATTTCCATTATAAATCAAATTGCTGCAAAATCAAAGGCAAAAGACAAACTGCCAACCTGGTTTTCAACTAAAAATATAATTTATCCAAGTAAAATATCAGTTGAACAAACTTCTTCCGAAAAGACAGCTTTATACAAAAGTTCAATTGTTTCGGGTGACAATTTAATAGACTTAACAGGTGGATTTGGCATTGATGATTACTATTTTTCTAAAAAAATAAAAAACGTAGCACATTGTGAAATCAATGCTGAATTATCCAATATTGTTCAACACAACTGTAAACAATTAAACAGCAATAATATAACTTGCTATGTAGGTGATAGCTTTGAAACATTGTTAAGCATAAACACCAAATGGGATTGGATTTACATAGATCCTTCCAGAAGAAATGACAGCAAAGGGAAGGTATTCATGCTAAAGGATTGTTTGCCCAATGTACCCGAAAATTTGGACTTTTATTTTGAAAAATCAAATTACATCTTGATAAAAACGGCGCCAATATTAGATATTACTGCTGGTATTAATGAATTAAACCATATCAAATCCATCCATATAGTTGCAGTTGAGAATGAAGTAAAGGAATTATTATGGGAATTAAGCAAAGATTACCAAGGAACTATTGGTATTAAAACCATAAATCTTTTAAAAGAAAAAACGGAAACATTTGAATTTATTTTAAACGAAACTCACGAACAGCCATCCTTTAGTTTACCACAAAAATATCTCTACGAACCCAATAGTTCCATTATGAAATCAGGCGGTTTTGACCAAGTTGGCCTTTTTTATGGATTGAATAAATTGCATAAACATTCCCATTTATATACCTCGAATGAACAAAGAGATTTCCCTGGCAGAATTTTTGAAATTAAAAATTGTATTACTTATAACAAAAGTGATATGAAACAATATTTAGAAAATCAGAAAGCCAATATTACTACAAGAAATTTTGCTGATTCAGTTGAAAGCATAAGAAAAAAGTGGAAAATAAAAGATGGCGGAGATTTATATTGTTTTTTTACAACCGACGAAAATAACACCAAAATTGTTTTAATTTGCACCAAAATAAAATGAAATCGTCATTAATACCCTTTTGGGAGATCAAAACCAATAAATAAAGACGACAACATATTTGACCGTTAAAAAATAAATTTTACATAATATGAAATACATTCTTGTTACAGCCTTATGCTTTTTAAGTTTTAATATTTTTGCTCAAAAACCTTGTGATTATGCAACAAATGTTACCGATTCTATTGGAACCTACAAATCCACAAAAGAATACTTAATAAGTGAAAAAGTTTTTGGAGGGAATTCCAATTATATTTTTTATTCCTTAGCTTTGACCGATGGATTACCAACGCTGACCGTACAATTAATACAAAAAAGTAAAGATTTTGTAAAAGCGAATTGTTTTGACAAAGATTCAAAAATATTTTTGCAGCTTCAAAATGGAAAAATAGTTACTCTGCTACATATAGACCAAGAAAATTGCGGTTCTATGGTGCGAGATGATAAAGGTTTTGACAATAGGGTGAAGTCAGGGATTTTTATGTTCACGAAAGAGAACTATGAAGACTTAAAAATATCTCCTGTTTCCTTAATGCGAATAAAATACTTAACAGATGTTGAAGACATTATATTCAAAAAAGAATTTACAGCTGAACTAGACGGAAAAGTATACCATCCAGAAACTTATTTCATGGACAACATACGTTGTATAGAATAAGCATCTTTTACTCAAAATAAAAAACATTTATCAATGAATTAAGATTCATTTGTAAATGTTTTTTTTATGCATTGTAACCCTCTTGATTATCATTTTGTTTATCAATATTGATAACATAATTCTTCACATTTCGCACTACCAATGGAACTAGTAATCCAACAACAACCACTTCTACAAATGTAATTCCTGACTTATTTTCCGGTCCAATACATTTAAAAAAACTATTCTGCAATATCCTTTTCATCTAACGATTCGTATGTTTTTTTTTAATTTAAAAAATAAAATTTAAGAACTTATTTAATCAACAGCCTAAACAAACATCTTTGATATCTCTTAATTTGCCAATAAACAAATTTTGATCAAGTCAATCTCATTATTTTTAAATCAAAAACTGAATTTAATAGCATTTTTTATGTTTGCTATTGTATTCAATATGGGGGTTAATTTAATCGAACTATAAATCATTGTTTTTAAATGATTTAAAGCGCGAAAGTAAATATATAAATCAATTAAATAACAATATAATCGATGAAATGCATATTTTACACTTATTTTAGCGTTAATTCTTTCAAAATTCACAACTAGCAAGACTTTAGATAGTTAACACAAATAAATTTTAACAAGAAAAAGAGCTGATTAAATAAACCATTTCGTAACTCCTTAAGAGTAAGAATACAATAAAAAAGATTTTTTTGAAGTAAAAAAAGAAAAATTTTATGATAATAAGCAAACCTAATTACAATCCCATTTAAAATTGGAAACTCTGTCATTTAAACCAGCTTTCAAATTATAGTGCCACCATTCAGAATCAAACGAATTAAAATGTTCCTTAACCATAACCTTTCTCAGCAGATTTCTATTATTTAAAATTTCTTTTGAAAAACCACGATAGTCATGACTGGCTTCTTTTCCGAAAAAATCAAAAGAAGTTCCCATATCCAATTCTTTACCTTCAAAATTAACCAATGTGATATCTACAGCCCCTCCTCTATTATGGATTGAACCTTTGCTTGGGTTTGCAACATATGTAGGATCCGGAACTATAGCCCACATTCTTTTTTGAATGTCTAAAGGTCGATAACAATCAAAAAGTTTTATTTTAAAACCTTTCTTCATAAATCTTTGATTAGCCAAAATTAGCTCTTTTACGGTTTTATAACGCAAATAACATTCGGCACAATCATATACTTTAGATTTCAAAAAATTGTCATCTGTAGCGTACCTCATATCATACATGAAATCTTGACTGAAGTCTTTTAAATTAACAAAAGTGGTATCATTGATTGCAACTATAGTCGCTGATGCATTTGTAATAGTTTGTGAATTACATTTAAGTAGGTTTAGTAGAAAAAGAAAAAAGAATAAAGGCTTGAAATAAGAAGTCATAACTAATAAATTTCCATAAAAATAAGGAAATTTAAAAGGATTAAAAAAGTAAAACCCTCTAAAAACAAAAAAAGCCCCTACAATAGGAGCTTTCTTGTGAACGCAGAAGGATTCGAACCTTCGACCGCCTGCTTAGAAGGCAGGTGCTCTATCCAGCTGAGCTATGCGTCCATTATTTTATTTGTCGGGGTGGCAGGATTCGAACCTGCGGCCTCCTGCTCCCAAAGCAGGCGCGATAACCGAGCTACGCTACACCCCGAAAACAATCTATTAATTTATTTTATGAAAATATAATAAAATATTGAATCTTGCTACGATTCTTAATCATGAATAAATTGCGGAGAGTAAGGGATTCGAACCCTTGGTACAGTTACCCATACGCTTGTTTAGCAAACAAGTCCTTTCGGCCACTCAGGCAACTCTCCAAGCTCAAGGAACGTGTCCTGTTTTGCGGTTGCAAACTTAAGACATGTTTACGTTTCTCACAACTATTTCAGCACTTTTTTTTCATATTTTTCTACTATTTATTCAAACGACTTCACTATCAAAGATATAACTAGCGCCTAAAAAATCATTTTTTCCACTAAAAAAATAAAAACGGTCTATTGTCACTAAAACGAACGAGTAAATTGTTTTTAAATATTAATTTAAACTTCCCATCGCTCCCATTTTTATGATTTACTATTTTAAGCATACAATAAAATCATAACTAAACAAACAAAGACATTTCATAATGGAGAACCATAAAACAAAGCGTGCTAGTGCATTTTTTTTTAATTAAAATTTATTTATACCTCGAAAATGGGCAATCTCATTTATTAGTAAATTAAACAAAAACAAACCCAAAAACAGAGATTCGTTAAATATATCCTAATTTAAATTCAATAAAAATTTGAATTTTACAAAATAAGTTTAAATTTGCTATAATAAATCAACATATAATAAACATGAGCAAAAGAGTTGTTATCGTTTCTGCTGTTAGAACACCTATCGGCAGTTTTATGGGAGGATTATCTACAATTACCGCACCAAAATTAGGAGCAATAGCCATTAAAGGTGCGCTAGAAAAAATACAATTAGATCCAAATTTAGTTGACGAAATTTTTATGGGTAATGTCGTGCAAGCTGGCGTAGGTCAAGCTCCAGCACGTCAAGCTGCCATTTATGCTGGCCTTTCAAATAATGTCGCTTGTACAACTGTCAATAAAGTATGTGCTTCTGGAATGAAAGCTCTAATGTTAGGATCACAAGCCATTCAATGTGGAGATGCAGAAATTGTTGTTGCCGGAGGAATGGAGAATATGAGTTTAATTCCGCATTATATGAACTTAAGAAGCGGAACCAAATTTGGTCCTAGCACAATGGTCGACGGAATGCAAAAAGATGGATTAACAGACGCGTATGATAACAATGCCATGGGGGTTTCTGCTGACCTATGCGCAGCAGAATATAAAATATCAAGAGAAGAACAAGATAATTTTGCAATACAATCTTACGAGCGTTCTGCTAAAGCGTGGAGTGAAGGAAAATTCGATAACGAAATAGTTCCTGTAGCCGTTCCTCAAAGAAAAGGTGAGCCGATACTCATTTCAAAAGATGAAGAATTTACTAATGTATCGTTAGAAAAAATACCTACGCTAAATGCAGTATTTACAAAAGACGGCACCGTTACCGCAGCAAATGCATCAACCATAAATGATGGTGCAGCCGCAGTTATTTTGATGAGTGAAGAAAAAGCAATTTCTTTAGGTTTAAAACCATTAGCATACATAAGAGGTTATGCAGATGCTGCCCAAGAACCAAAATGGTTTACAACGAGTCCTGCAAAAGCACTCCCTAAAGCATTAGCAAAAGCCAATCTGACTTTAGATGAAATTGATTATTTTGAATTCAACGAAGCCTTTTCAGTAGTTGGACTAGCCAATTCAAAGATACTTGGGTTAGACAATCAAAAAGTAAATGTTAATGGCGGAGCCGTATCATTAGGACATCCTCTTGGCTGTTCAGGGGTTAGAATAATTGTTACATTATTAAATGTTTTGAAACAAAATAATGCAAAATATGGAGCAGCTGCTATTTGTAACGGCGGCGGCGGAGCTTCTGCCTTTGTTATTGAACGAAACATTTCATAAATATCACTTTAAATAAAATACAATTATTAAATAATACGAATTGAAAATTACTATTTTTACAGATATTTTTGATTCGTATTATTTTAATTTCTAATTTATATAAATGTTTGGGATTTGTAATTTAGCCATGATTCCACTTCGTGCCGAAGCTAGTGATAAAAGTGAAATTGTTTCTCAAGTCTTATTTGGAGAACATTTTGAAGTTTTGGAACAACATAAACAATGGTCTTATATAAAAATGCAATATGATGAATACGAAGGCTGGATAGATACCAAACAATTTCAACCTATTACAGAATCTTGCTTCAACCAACTTTCGTCGGACGCAATCATCCTCAATGGCGATTTGATAGAATACATTATAGCACCTTCCAATTTATTAATTCCCATACCACTTGGAGCTTCCCTGTCTTTTTTAAATTATCCTGAAATCAACACAAGTAATTTTGATTTCGAAGGAACCAAAATTAATGGAGTAAAACCAAAAAATAATTTACTAAATTCAGCTTTCATGTATTTGAGCGCCCCCTATTTATGGGGAGGAAAAACACCTTTTGGAATAGATTGTTCCGGTTTTACGCAAATGGTTTACAAACTAAATGGCTATAAATTATTACGAGATGCATCACAACAAGCAACTCAAGGAGAAGCATTAAGTTTTATAGAAGAAAGCGAACCTGGTGATTTGGCTTTTTTTGACAATGACGAAGGAAATATAATTCATGTGGGAATAATAATGGAAAACAACTATATTATTCACGCCAGCGGAAAAGTAAGAATTGACAGATTAGATCATTTAGGAATCTATAATGCCGAAATAAACAAACACACTCATAAACTAAGAGTAATTAAAAAAATTATATAAAAAAAAAGCTAGAAAAATTTTCTAGCATTTTTTTTATTTATCACAATCACAAAGCTACATACTTGCTTTTAAGGAATTATATTCATTAGTCATATCCAAAGATCTATAAACGCCTAAAAGAGACTTCAAAACATCTTGATTTTTAGGTTCAATAACCAATGCTTTTTTAAGATATGGAATCACACTTCTTACCAAATCATCTTTTTTAGCTTTCAACTGATCATAAAGCTCCATCTCTTTTGGAGTATTACCCAAAGCCGCCATCTGATCCACTAAAGCCTTTTTAGATTCCAATTTAACATATGTTAAATTGATATATGCATCAATATAATTTGGATCTAACTCTAAAACTTTATTATAACAAATTTCAGCTTTAACTGCATCATTTTTTTCAAGATAGATAAAAGCTAAATTTTTATTAATTTCTAACTTTTTAGATGGTGAAAACTGATCTCTAGGTTTTTCATGAAACCCTGCAGTAATACTTGCTGTTCTAACGGCTGCAGAAGCAAAACTTTCTTCAACTTTTGTTTTTTTATTTGTGGCAAAATAAATTATCCCTTTTCCAGAATAATTAATTCTTTTTAGTTCTTCATAATATTTAATTGCTGAATCAAAATCTTTTACCGTCATCGATGAAGAAGCTGCATTAAATAAATTTAAAGTGTCTTTTTTATCAAATAAATAGACCTTATAACTTTTTTCGGCACTTTCTTTATATTTTCCTGCTTTATAATCATCTGCTGCACCATTAACAAGAGTAGATTTCATCTCTCTCAAAGCTGTATTTGCTTGTAAAGAATATTTATACTTCCCTGCCTCATTTTCCGCTTTAATCAATTCTTGATAAGCCTCAGCTGCCAAAGAAAGATTATTAGCCATGTCAATATTTTTTGAAGCTAAGTCTTTTAAAATATTACCTTTCAATAAATAGAAATCAGATTTTTCCTCATCAGTTGAATTGTAAATCAAATATTCGATTTTTTTCAAAATACCCAATGCATCTTGAGATTTTCCACTTTCAAAAACTGACTGAGCAGTTTTAATTTGATCCTTTTGTGCATACACACCAGCATTTATCAATAACACTATTGATAGCATTACAAATTTTCTTTTCATTAGGTTAAGTTTAGTTGTTAATATTAGGGGTTTAATTATATATAGAAATTAGTGCAAAAATCAAATCTTACTCGTTCCAAAGTTTAAAAAGACTATAATACTCACTAAACAAAAAAGGAGAATAAAACACTAAAAGGGCTTAAAAATGCAAATTAAAAAGTTAATTCAGTAAAGTTTTAAAATAACTTTTACCGCTAGTAAATGTTTTTTTTTTTGACATTTTAGAAGAAAGTAGTTTTTGGCATATTTATTTTTTTTAGTTAAACAATTTTTAAGCAATTAATTTTACAAATTACAAATTTTAATCTTTACACAATTAACAATACTTACTTTACATAAGCTTTCAGTCAACTATATCGATTTCTAAACTCATAATTTTTCTCTAAAATAAAATTATTTTTTGATTGCACAAATAAAATATTAATAAATTTTAACAAAAAGATAACGATTTCGTAAAATGAGGCAAACTCTACTGTTTTCCATTTTATTCAAAAAAAAATCATACAGTTTCAAAGTATTATTGCATTATAATAACTTTATTCAACATAAACCAAAACATCAATTCACATTCCTTAAGATATTTAAAATAATAAATCAATATAATATCCTGTTAAAATCGACATATACTTCCTATTCTAGTATTAACCAAAGAAAGAAGCTCAATTGTTTGTGTTTTTCTTTAAAAAAAACAAGTAAAATAAAAAATCCTGCGTCGATTATGCTCGAGCAGGATTTAATTTAACTATTTGGTCAAAATTACATTTTTGCTTTCAAAGTTTTATATTCTGTAGTCATTTCCAATGCACTGTAAACATTCAATAATGTTTTTGCTACATCAACATTTTTAGGATCTAACGCTACCGCTTTCTCTAGATATGGAATTGTGCTTCTAAACAAGTCTTCACGTTTCTTTTTCAAAACATTATAACGTTTCATATCATCAGCAGAATTACCAAGTTTATTCATCTCATCAATGATACCTTTTTCATCATCCAATTTCATTGCAGCCATATTAATATAAGCATTGATGTATTTTGGATCCAATTCCATAACTTTAGTATAGAATTTTTCAGCTTCAGCATAGTTTTTCGCTCCAGCACTAACAACACCTAAATTAAAAATCAAATCTACATCATTTGGATTTTTTTCCAATGCCTCAGAAATTAGTTTTTTATAAGTAACCATATCTTTTGACTCAAGATACAAATTAGCCTCGGTCAAAATTAACGAAGTATCTTCTGGATTTGCTTTTCTAGCATCAGAAACTGCTTTTTTAGCCAAATCCATTTTTCCTTGTTGCACATAAATTAAAGCTACATTTTTATAGATCTCGCCTCTTTTTGAAGGCACATTTTCATTTCTTGGTTTTTCATGAGTCCCCATTTTTACCAATCTATCTCTATCAGCAGCAGTAGTAAAATAATCTTCTTGATTATTTACCTTATTTACGGCATAATAATAAGTTGCTTTTCCAGAATAGTTTAAAACTTTTAATTCCTCGTAAAGCTTAAGAGCAGTATCATAATCTTTTGCATTTACGTAAGTAGATGCCGCATAATAAAGATTGATAGTGTCTTTTTTCTCTAACAAATAAGCTTCATACAACTTTTTAGCTCCATCTGCATCCTTGTTAGCTTTAGTATCTTCAATTGCTGAATTAATTAATTTACCTTTAATTTCAGCTATTGATGCTGCAGCTTGTGTCGAATATTTTGCTTTTCCAGAAGCTTTTTCAGCTTCCAATAATTCTTGAAAAGCTTTCGCCGCCAGACTTAAATTCTTATCTGCCTCAACATTTTTATTCGCCAAATCCAAATGTGCATTTCCTTTTACAAATAAGAATTGTGCTTTTTCAGCATCAGGCGCATTAACAGACAAATACTCTGCTCCTGTTAAAATTGTAATAGCCTCATCGGACTTACCCGCTTTTAATGCTTTTTCAGCAGCTTTTATTTCATTTTTTTGAGCAATACTTGCTACTGATAAAAATAATGCTGACGCTATTATTACATATCTACTTTTCATATTAATCTATTTTATATTTATTTATTCTATTACTGTTTAATTATGCCTCATCATCAGCATCATCTTCATCTGAGTCATCTTCTTCTATTTCCTCATCATCCTCTTCCTCATCCTCTTCAATTGCTCCATCATCTTCTAGCACTTCCAAAACAGGTTTTACTCTTTCGATTGCTGCATCTTCGATAACATTCCCATCTTCATCTACTACTACTTCTGCAGCATCATCTTTCATTACTTTAGTAACAGCTGCAATTGAATCATTACCCTTGATATTGATCAATTTAACACCTTGTGTTGCTCTTCCCATGACCCTAAGATCTTCAACAGCCATTCGTATGGTCAAACCAGATTTATTTATAATCATCAAGTCATCAGCATCTGTTACCGCATTTATAGAAATTAATTTACCCGTTTTCTCAGTGATATTAAGAGTTTTAACTCCTTTACCACCACGGTTTGTAATTCTATATTCGTCTAGACTAGAACGTTTTCCATAACCATTTTCAGCAACTACCAGAATTTCACTATTCATATCATTTACAGTAACCATTCCAATCACTTCGTCAGTTTCGTCTTTTAAAGTAATACCACGAACTCCAGAAGCTGTTCTTCCCATTGGACGAGTTTTGGTTTCTTCAAAACGAACCAATTTACCTGATTTAACCGCTAAAATGATTTGGCTTTCACCATTAGTCAATTTAGCTTCCAATAATTCATCTCCTTCTTTAATCGTAATTGCAGCAACACCGTTAACCCTTGGTTTAGAATATTTCTCTAATGAAGTCTTCTTAACCTGTCCTTTTTTGGTCACCATTACAAGATTATGACTATTGATATACTCTTTATCTTTTAAATCTTGAGTACAGATAAAAGCTTTTACTTTATCATCACTTTCGATATTCACTAAATTCTGAATAGCTCTACCCTTTGCAGTTTTACTTCCTTCCGGAATTTCGTAAACGCGCATCCAGAAACATTTCCCTTTTTGCGTAAAAAACATCATATATTGATGATTCGTTGCAACAAACATGTGTTCCAAGAAATCTTGATCTCTTGTACCAGCACTTTTTTGACCAACTCCTCCTCTATTTTGTGTTTTATATTCGGATAAGTTTGTACGTTTAATATAACCCGCATGAGATATCGTAATAACCACATTCTCATCTGCAATCAAATCTTCAATACTTACATCTCCGCCTGAATATTCAATTTGAGAACGGCGTTCATCCCCGTATTTATCGCGAATTTCTGTTAGTTCTTCTTTTATCAGTGCAATTCTTAAATTTACATCTGCTAATAAAGCTTTTAAATGCTCTATTAACTTCATGATCTCATCATATTCTGATCTTAATTTATCTTGTTCCAGACCAGTTAATTGACGCAAACGCATTTCAACAATTGCACGAGATTGAATATCAGACAAATTGAATCTTTCTATTAATTTTTCTCTTGCTTCTTCTGTGCTTTTAGATGCTTTAATTAACGCAATTACTTCGTCAATATTATCAGAAGCAATAATCAAACCTTCCAAAATATGAGCTCTTGCTTCGGCTTTCTTCAATTCAAATTGCGTTCTGCGAGTAACAACATCGTGACGGTGCTCTATAAAATAATGAATCAAATCTTTTAGATTCAACATTTGTGGACGACCTTTTACAATTGCAATATTGTTTACACTAAAAGAAGATTGTAATTGTGTAAACTTATAAAGTGTGTTCAAAACCACATTCGGTGTAGCATCACGTTTTAATATATAAACGATACGCATTCCGTTTCTATCCGATTCATCACGAATATTAGCTATACCATCGATTTTCTTTTCATTAACCAAGTCTGCAGTACGTTTGATCATGTCTGCTTTATTAACCTGGTATGGAATTTCGGTAACAATAATAGATTCACGGCCATCCACTTCTTCAAAACCTACTTTGGCACGCATCACTACTCTACCTCTTCCGGTTTTAAAAGCTTCACGAACTCCTTCATAACCATATATTATACCTCCAGTAGGAAAATCAGGAGCTTTGATATGCGTCATTAGCTCGTCAACTTCTATGTCATTATTATCCATATAAGCTAACGTACCATTAATCACTTCAGTTAAGTTGTGAGGAGGCATATTTGTTGCCATACCTACTGCAATTCCGGTAGCACCATTTATCAATAGTGTAGGAACACGAGTCGGCATAACTGTCGGCTCTTCTAATGTGTCATCAAAATTCAGTTTAAAATCAACTGTTTCTTTATCTATATCTGCTAGAATTTCTTCTGAAATCTTACGCATTCTTGCCTCAGTATAACGCATTGCTGCTGGACTATCACCATCTACAGATCCAAAGTTACCCTGACCATCAATCAATAAATAACGCATACTCCATTCTTGTGCCATACGAACCATGGCATCATAAACAGACGTATCACCATGAGGGTGATACTTTCCAAGAACTTCCCCGACAATTCTTGCGGATTTTTTATGGGCAGATCTTGAATTAACTCCCAAATCATGCATTCCAAATAGTACTCTTCGATGTACTGGTTTCAAGCCATCTCTAACATCTGGAAGCGCTCTTGACACAATTACTGACATCGAATAATCGATGTAAGCTGTTTTCATTTCATCTTCAATGTTAATAGGAATTAACTTTTCTCCTTCAGACATAATATATACTTAAATTAAAATTATTTTGTTTTAAAAAATCCCGCTAATATAACCTTTCTCAATATGTTTTCACTCATAAACAGACAGAAATTTATTCGATTTATTAACAAATTTTTATTGGGATTTAGTTAATAAATTAAGTAGGCTTTAACTATATGGTTATCATTTTTTTTGTCACTTAGCGGTAGGAGTATTTAAAGGTATGATTTTTGCTTTTGATAATCTTATTCACTAAATTTACAATAACAATACCAAACAATATGGATGATAATTTTTCACCTAGAGTAAAAGACGTTATTACTTATAGCAAAGAAGAGGCTCTGCGCCTTGGACATGACTTTATAGGTACTGAACATTTGATGCTTGGCATTCTAAGGGATGGAAATGGTAAAGCAATTCACATCCTTAACAACCTGTCTGTTGATCTTGATCATTTAAGAAGAAAGGTTGAAATCCTAAGCCCCGCCAGCCCTAGCATTGATGTTAGTGTAGAAAAGAAAAATTTACATCTGACACGTCAAGCAGAACGCGCTTTGAAAACTACTTTTTTAGAAGCAAAAGTTTTCCAAAGTTCATCAATCAGCACTGCACACTTACTGTTGTGCATCTTGAGAAACGAAAATGATCCTACAACCAAGCTATTGAATAAACTTAAAATAGATTATGACGTAGCTAAAGAACAATACATCAACATGACTCCAAACGAAGACGATTTTTTAGAAAACTTGCCAAAAAACGAATCCTACAATGACGATTCAGGACAAGATGACAGCCTCAAGGAAGGTAATTTCAATAATCCTGCCAATAAATCAAATAAAAAATCTAAAACTCCTGTACTTGACAACTTCGGAAGAGATTTAACTGAAATGGCAGAAGAGGGAAAATTAGACCCTGTTGTAGGACGCGAAAAAGAAATAGAACGTGTTTCTCAAATTTTGAGTCGCCGTAAAAAGAACAACCCTTTGCTAATAGGTGAACCAGGAGTTGGTAAATCTGCTATCGCCGAAGGTCTTGCGCTGCGAATCATTCAAAAGAAAGTTTCCCGTATATTATTCAACAAACGTGTAGTTACTCTAGATTTAGCAAGCCTTGTCGCTGGAACCAAATATAGAGGACAGTTTGAAGAAAGAATGAAAGCTGTAATGAATGAATTAGAGAAAAATGATGATATCATTCTTTTCATAGATGAGATTCATACGATTGTTGGCGCTGGAGGAGCAACAGGTTCACTAGACGCTTCCAATATGTTCAAACCTGCATTATCAAGAGGTGAAATTCAATGTATAGGCGCAACTACATTAGACGAATACCGTCAATACATAGAAAAAGATGGCGCACTTGAAAGACGTTTCCAAAAAGTAATTGTAGAACCGACTTCTGTCGAAGAAACTATTGCTATTTTGAACAACATTAAAAACAAATATGAAGATCATCATAATGTAATTTACACTCCCGAAGCTATTGAAGCTTGTGTTAAATTAACGAATCGATACATGTCTGAACGATTTTTACCAGACAAAGCCATTGATGCATTGGACGAAGCTGGATCAAGAGTTCACATTACCAATATTGATGTTCCAAAACAAATATTAGATTTGGAACGACAACTGGAAGAAGTTCGCGAATTGAAAAACTTGGTTGTTAAAAAACAAAAATATGAAGAAGCAGCTAAACTTCGTGATGATGAAAAAAAGATAGAAAAAGATTTAGCCATAGCACAAGAGCAATGGGAAGAAGATTCTAAAAACAATAGAATATTGGTTACCGAAGATAATGTTGCTGATGTCGTATCAATGATGACTGGAATTCCGGTAAATCGTATTGCACAAACAGAAAGCAATAAACTGGCCAAATTGCCTGAACTTATTCAAAATAAAGTAATTGGACAAAACGAGGCTGTTTTAAAAATCGCTCGTTCAATTCAAAGAAATAGAGCTGGATTGAAAGATCCGAACAAACCGATTGGTTCTTTCATTTTCTTAGGTCAGACAGGTGTTGGAAAAACACAATTAGCCAAAGTTCTTGCGAAGGAATTATTCGACTCGGAGGATGCACTGGTTCGAATTGACATGAGTGAATACATGGAGAAATTTGCGATTTCAAGATTGGTTGGAGCGCCTCCGGGATATGTAGGCTACGAAGAAGGTGGACAATTAACTGAAAAAGTTCGCAGAAAACCTTATTGTGTGGTCTTACTCGATGAAATTGAAAAAGCACATCCAGATGTTTTCAACATGATGCTACAAGTGCTTGACGATGGTTTTTTAACCGATAGTTTAGGTCGAAAAATTGATTTCAAGAATACGATTATCATTATGACATCTAATGTTGGAGCTCGTCAATTGAAAGATTTCGGACAAGGAGTTGGATTTGGTACTGCTGCCAAAATTGCACAAGCCGATGATAATTCTAAAAGCGTTATTGAAAACGCTTTAAAGAAAACTTTTGCACCCGAATTTTTGAACAGAATTGATGATGTAATTGTATTTAACACTTTAGAAAAAGAAGATATCAATTTAATCATTGAAATCGAATTAAAAAAACTTTATGACCGTATCGAAGAGCTGGGTTATAAGTTAAAATTGTCTGACAAAGCCAAAGCATTTATCGCCGATAAAGGTTTCGACAAACAATTTGGTGCAAGACCATTAAAAAGAGCAATTCAGAAATATGTGGAAGATACATTGGCTGAAGAAATTATCACTTCAAAAATTGCTTCTGGTGATGAAATCTTTATGGATATCGAAGATGGTTCTCAAGAATTAACGGTAAATATTCATAAAGCCGAAGAACCAAGAAACCAAGCTGAAGAACCTACTAATCAATAATTTAAAATAAAATATTACATAACAGACCCGTTACGTTTTAATAACATAACGGGTTTGTTTTTTATAGGATATTATCGTATTTTTTTAAAAACAAATATCTACATTTGATAGTTATAAAAAAGATCAACAAAATTAATTTATGTTTCAAAATAAAGTCATACTGGGTAGCGAAGAATGGTGCTCTTTTCCAGAATTAGGAATACCTACAATTAAAGCTCGTGTCGATTCTGGCGCAAAAACATCTGCATTGCACGCCATCAATATTGCACCATTTATAAAAAATGATGCGAATTGGGTGAAGTTTGACATAAATCCTATACAGAACAATATAAAAACTGTTATCCATTGTGAAGCTCCTATGGTTGACAAAAGGATTGTAAAAAGTTCTAGTGGCTTTAGGGAACACCGCTATGTAATTCAGACTAGTATTGCCATTGGAGATTCGAAATGGCCTATCGAAATGACCCTTACAAATCGTGATTCAATGGGCTTTAGAATGCTTTTGGGACGAGAAGCCATGAGCGGAAGAATATTGGTTGACCCGGAACAAAAATATCTTTTAGGACAACCTACCACAGAAAGTCTTGTTGAATTATATAAAAATTCAGAAAAAGCAAGCTCAGGTTTAAGAATAGGCCTTTTAGCAAGTAATCCTGAATTGTACAGCAACAAAAGAATTATGGAAGCTGGAGAAATGCGTGGTCACGAAATGCATTTTTTGAATATCAAAGAATGCTACATGAAACTGGATGCCAAAACTCCAGAAATTCATTACCGCGGTGGAAAAATATTAAATCAATTTGATGCTATTATTCCTAGAATTAGGCCGAGTATCACCTTTTACGGTTGTGCCTTAACTAGACAGTTTGAAGCTTTAAAAGTGTATTGTTTAAACTCTTCTACTGCTATTACACAATCTAGGGACAAACTTTTTTCTTTGCAATTGTTATTAAATCACGGTGTAGATATCCCAACGACTGGATTTGCCAATTCTCCATTAGATACTGATAATTTAATCAAAATGGTTGGAGGTTCTCCTCTCATTGTAAAATTACTGGAAGGAACGCAAGGAAAGGGTGTTGTTTTGGCTGAAACTAAAAAAGCGGCAGAAAGTGTAATTAACGCATTCAAAAGTCTTAATGCTAATATATTGGTACAAGAATTCATCAAAGAAGCCAACGGAAAAGATATCCGTTGTTTTGTAATTGATGGAAAAGTTGTTGCCGCAATCCAAAGAGAAGCCATGCCAGGTGAATTTAGAGCCAATATCCATTTGGGTGGAACAGCATCGGTAATTAAAGTTACCGCTGAAGAAAAAAGGATTGCCATAAAAGCGGCCAAAGCAATGGATTTAAAAGTTGCTGGTGTGGATATTATCCGCTCCGCAAAAGGGCCTTTATTACTTGAAGTAAACTCTTCACCAGGGCTTGAAGGAATTGAAGGCGCTACCAATAAAGATATTGCCGGAGAAATGATTAAAGCGATTGAGAAAAACTTTAAGATAAAATAAATTTTTAGAAAATAGAAAAAAGAGCAAAGAATACAGATAACAGAAAGTAGATGGCAGAAAACAGAAAAGACTATAAAAAATATAATCTAAATACAATTTGATGCTTAACATTCTTAATCTGAAATCTGAAATCTGAAATCTGAAATCTAAAATCTGAAAACCGAAATCCAAACTATGAATCCTTATCTAGACATCGTCATTCGCAGTGCAGCTGTATATTTATTCATGGTTATTGCGTTGCGTATTTTTGGTAAAAAAGAATTATCCCAACTCAATACCGCTGATGTGATTTTGATTCTACTGATAAGCAACTCCGTTCAAAATGCGATGGTCGGAAACAACACAACACTTTGGGGAGGTCTAGCAGCAGCAACAATACTTTTTGGGATTAATTTCATCTTAAAGAAACTAATGTACCGTTACCAAAATTTCGGTGAATTCATGCTTGAAAAGCCAGAAATTCTAATTCACAACGGAACTTTAGATTTCAAAAACTTGAGTAAGTTAGACATCACTTCGGATGAATTGAAAGAAGCCATGAGAGAGCATGGGGTAGAATCTTTTAAGGATGTAAAACTGGCAATGCTTGAAATTGACGGGAACATAAGTATCATAACAGGCGGAAATACTCTAAAGCAAACCCATTACAAGCGTAGAAAAAACCATAAAAATTTAATTCAGGGGAATTAGTTCTACCATAAAATCTTCTGAAATTTATTTTCTCCCTAAACCATAACTGTTTTCATAGAATTCTTTTGTTTGAAAAGCTGATAAAAGCACTAAACTAGTCATTTAGCCCAGATGGAAACGGCATCTCCCAATATAGAAAAACAAGGCTTTTTTGCCGTAGTTTTTATTAATCGGGAATACAGTGGACAGCTGGAGAACTGCTGATTATTGCTGAACAGGTCTTTGCTCCAAAAAATATAAAAGTAAATTTTAAGGCATAAAAAAAACCATTCGGAATACGAATGGTTTTATATAATGTGTATTGTTTTTACAAAAATATATTCAGAAACCAATATACTAGCGCAGCCAATAATGCTGAAACAGGAATCGTTAGTACCCAAGCCCAGAGTAAACTCACCGTTACACCCCAACGAACAGCTGAAATACGTTTCGTTAATCCAACTCCAATAATAGATCCTGTAATAGTATGCGTTGTACTTACCGGCACTTTAAAATGTTCTGTAAAATAAAGCGTCAAGGCTCCCGCAGTTTCAGCAGCCACTCCTTCAAAAGAAGTCACTTTGGTGATTTTAGAACCCATTGTTTTCACAATTTTCCAACCCCCACTTAATGTTCCAACAGCAATAGCCGTATAACAAGCCAATGGAATCCATTCAGGCATTGCTCCTTTTATACCTTTATCATCATCTGGAAGAACTACTTGCAACCAATCTGGAAGATTCATAATATCGACACCGCTAGTTTTGATATAAACCGCCACAGCCGCAGCAATAATTCCCATTACTTTTTGTGAATCATTTCCACCGTGACCTAAACTAAAAGCTGCTGAAGACAGTAATTGCATTTTTTTCAAAACTGCATCCGCTTTGTGTAAATTTAAACTACTAAATACTAAAGCAAATGTTGAAATCGAAAGTATTATAAAAGCTACCAAAAACCACTTAATATTATGAGATTCAAATACAACACTCCAAAAAACAGAAGATTCAAAACGAGGTTTTTCGATTTTTTCGAACGGAACCATTTGGCTATAAACAAACCAAATTGACAATATCATTAATCCAATTGTAAACAATTTAGGCAAAATCCTTTTTCTGGAAGCATTCAACAACCAAATAGAAATTAAATACGACATAAAGGCTCCTAACAAAGGGGCAAGAACTATAAATGCAATAATAATCACTACTCCAGAAGGCATACCACCATCTTTTCCTGCTTTGTACCAACTTACAATATCATACCAATGTCTAGTGTGCTGAACTCCATCTTCAATTAAAATATAATCTGAAAAACCGTGCACTGTAATTGCATGAGCAATCGCAGCACCAGCAAAACCACCAATTAAAGTATGTGAAGAACTGGAAGGAATTCCTTGCCACCAAGTAATTAAATTCCAAACAATTGCCGCTACAACACCTGCAAGGATAACGACTAAATCAATTTGACTTGAATCGGCCGTTTTTGCAACGGTATTTGCAACACCCAAGCCAAAAACCCAGTACGCCAAAAAGTTAAAAAAAGCTGCCCAAAGTACCGCTTGGAAAGGCGATAAAACCTTGGTTGCAACAACAGTAGCAATAGCATTTGCAGCATCATGGAAACCATTGATGTAATCAAAAATTAATGCTAGAACTATAATAATTATGAGTAAAGTCATATCAATATCTTCAAATGAATAGAATTAAATTAAGAATGTTTTACCGTAATAGATTCTAAAACACTGGCAACACTCTTACATTTATCAGTTGCTGATTCTAAAACTGACAACACTTCTTTATATTTAATGATATTTTTGGCATCGGTTTCGTTTTCGAAAATCTCAAAAACAGCTTTGTTATATACCATATCCGACTTGTTTTCCAACTTATTTATTTTAGCACAAGCGTTGGTGATCGTTTTCATATTGCTCAAGTTTTTCAACTCTTTTACCGCAACATCAATATTTTGACAGGCCTCTAGATTGATTTCTGTCATTTTACGAATTGACTTCGTGATTTTATCCACCTGATATAAACGCATTCTTGAAGCGGCACCATGAAGATAATCGGCTACATAATCAATTGAAGTGATTAGGGAGTGAATATCTTCCCTGTCAAAAGGAGTAATGAAATTTCTACTCAATTCTAAATTGGTTTGACGTGTAATGTCTTCACCTTTTTGTTCTAATTCATCTATTTTAAGAAAAAGAACTTCTCTTTCTTTCAATGGAAGATTTACGGCTTCGTGCAAAATTGAAGCCAATTCGATTAAATTACTTGATGCTTCTTCGAAAAGAGGAAAGAATTTTTTGTCTTTTGGAACTAAAAATTGAAAAATACTATTTAATGACATTTGTTTATGTTTTAGTAGTGCAAAATTACTTCATTATTTAAAGCTAATGTTAAGCTAATGTTAACAAATCCTCTTCGATTTGAAAACTATTCAGGAAAGACACTGTTTTCTCAATATCATAATGAAGAATTCTGTCTTCTTTTACCAAAGGAACTTCACTCCTGTAAGATTTTAAAAACATTTCTATAAAATCACTTGACTGCAAAGGTCTGCGGTATTCGATCGCCTGAGAAGCATTCATCAATTCTATGGCCAAAATACGTTCCAAATTATCCATCACACGCAAACATTTGGTTGCTCCATTTGCTCCCATGCTCACATGATCCTCCTGACCATTACTCGAAACTATACTATCTACGCTTGAAGGAGTTGCCAGTTGCTTATTTTGACTTGCAATACTTGCGGCAGTATATTGCGGAATCATAAACCCTGAATTCAATCCTGGATTATCAACCAAAAACGCCGGAAGATTACGCAATCCAGAAATCAATTGATATGTTCTACGCTCAGAAATACTCCCTAGTTCTGCCAAAGCAATTGCCATAAAATCCAAAGCCAAAGCCAAAGGCTGTCCATGAAAATTTCCACCCGAAATAATCTGGTCACTTTCTATAAATATATTTGGATTATCCGTTACCGAATTAATCTCGGTTTTGAATACTTTTTTCACATAATCAAAAGCATCTTTTGAAGCACCATGTACTTGGGGAATACAACGGAAAGAATATGGATCTTGAACATGCGTTTTTGGCTGTTCGATAATTTCACTTCCTTCCAGAAATCCTTTTACTCTTTTGGCTGTAGCAATTTGACCATTATGAGGACGTATATAATGAATCAACTCATTAAAAGGTTCAATTCTGCCATCAAATCCTTCTAATGATATTGTTCCTATTAAATCAGCCAAATAAGAAAACTTATTTGCTTTCATAACAATATGGGCGCCATAAGCACTCATGAATTGAGTTCCATTTAATAATGCCAAACCTTCTTTTGACTTTAAGACAATAGGTTCCCAACCAAAATGTTTTAAAACTTCGCTGGAATGCACTTTTTTACCTTCAAACCAAACTTCTCCTTCACCTAATAAAGGCAATGACAAATGCGCCAAAGGTGCTAAATCTCCAGAAGCCCCAAGTGAACCTTGAGTGTAAATAACTGGTAATATATCATTATTGTAAAAGTCAACCAATCGATCCACTGTTTGCAATTGTACTCCAGAATGCCCATAACTTAAAGATTGAATTTTAAGCAATAACATCAATTTTACAATATCATTTGGCACTTCCTCTCCTGTCCCACAAGAATGTGACTTTACAAGGTTTTCTTGAAGTTTAGAAAGGTTTTCATTTGAAATTTTCACATTACAAAGTGATCCAAAACCAGTATTGATTCCGTAAATGGGTTCCGAATGAGAAGCCATTTTTGCATCCAAGTATTTTCTACACTTTAGAATATTTGTTTTTGCATTCTCAGAAAGAGCAATTAATTTATTATGAGAAATAATTTCCTGTAAGACTTCGAAAGAAAGTAATTCGGTACTTATATAATGTGTATTCTCCATTTTGTTTGAATTTAAGAGTTCAAAATTCCATAAATCAATATTAAAAAGCAATGATTTTTGATAATAATTTAAAAAACCATTCAAAATAAAGTTTTCAATAGCTTTTAACTTCAGTATATACCTTAAATCTTATTCCTTTTTTAAAAAATGTTAGCCTAATTACCTTTTCTAAAGTTAAATATACCCTTATTCGAGTATGAATTAGTAGTAAAACCAAACAATAACTGCAATTAAATCAAAGATAATCTCAATAAACAAAGAAATAAATTATACAATATTAAATTTGAATCCATATTGAATTTAAATATTAAACTATTCGCAAAAATACCTCACAAAGCTTTATTTTTTGATGAAAAACTGTACTTTTGAAAAATCAAAAATGAAAAATTTTAACAGCACATATCATCCTTCGATAGCAACTCAAATTTGGGTTGCACTTGCTGTTACAACTACATCTACTACAACTACTACCCCTTAGGGGTATACATTTTACATATAATCCAGTTGCTGTACTTTTTTCTTAAAGAAAGAAAGAAAGAAAGAAAGTCATGGGTGTATAGAAGCCTTTTGCAATTAAAATAATAAAACACAATATAAATATCGTTTAGATTTAAAATAGCGATACTAAATTACATTAAAACAAATACATAATAATATCTACATATGAAAGTATTAAAATTTGGCGGAACTTCGGTAGCCAATGCAGAAAACATAAAATTAGTTTTAGATATAGTCATTAATAAAGCACAAGACGAAAAGCTTGTTGTTGTGGTATCCGCCTTGAGTAAAGTAACCGATTTATTGCATTTGGCTGCATCCAAAGCGGCTGCAAATGATGAAAGCTTTAAAGATATTGTTACCGAAATCGAGAAAAAACATTTAGAAGCACTTAAACAACTAATTCCCGTTAGCGAGCAAAGCGGTTTGTTAAGTCATATCAAAAGAATCATTAATCACCTGGAAACATTGCTTGATGGTTGCTTTTTGTTGGGAGAATTATCTCCAAGAACTTTGGACACTATCTTAAGTTTTGGAGAATTATTATCTTCTTATATTATTGCCGAAGCCTTAAAACAAAAATTAAAAAACAGCCGTTATAAAGACAGCCGAGAACTGATTAAAACTAATAATCAATTTGGAAAAGCAGCAGTTAACTTTGAACTTTCAAACCAGCTAATTTCAGATTTTTTTGCATCGAATGAAAATCAAGTAGTCGTGATGCCTGGTTTTATTGCTACTTCTGAAGATGGTATCAATACTACTTTAGGACGTGGTGGTTCGGATTATACAGCAGCTATTATTGCAGGAGCATTAAATTCAACAGATTTAGAAATTTGGACAGACGTAAACGGAATGTTTACTGCCAATCCAAAAATTGTAAAACAAGCGCAACCAATAGCTACAATATCGTACCAAGAAGCGATGGAATTGTCTCATTTTGGCGCCAAAGTTCTGTACCCGCCAACAATCCAGCCTGTCTTAAGAAAAAATATTCCTATTTTCATTAAGAACACTTTCGAACCAACAGCCGAAGGAACTTTGATTTCCAATACTATTGTACCACATACAAACCCAGTAAAAGGAATTAGTCACATCGACAACATTACTTTGATAACCCTAGAAGGTTCCGGTATGATTGGAGTTGCTGGTTCTTCCAAAAGACTATTTGAAGTTTTATCTAATGAAAGTATCAACGTAATTTTTATTACTCAAGCTTCATCCGAGCATTCTATATGTATCGGTATTTTAAATTCAGATGCCGAAACTGCTGAAATAGCTATCAATAAAGCTTTTCAAATAGAAATTGCACAAAACAAAATTGATCCTTGTATTGTAGAACAAAATCTTTGCATTATCGCTTTGGTAGGTGAAAACATGAAAAATCACCAAGGTTTGAGCGGAAGAATGTTTAGCACTTTAGGAAAAAACAATGTCAATATTCGTGCGATTGCACAAGGTGCTTCGGAAAGAAACATCTCAGTTGTTATCAATGAAAGAGATGTCAAAAAAGCGTTGAATACTTTACACGAAAATTTCTTCGAAGAAAATACTAAACAATTAAACCTATTTGTAATGGGGGTTGGAAATGTAGGTGAGAAATTCATCGAACAAATCCATCAACAGAAGAAATTTCTAAAAGAAAATTTAAAAATAAATGTGAGGGTTATTGCTGTTTCCAACTCTAGAAAAATGTATTTTGATGAAGACGGAATGCCGTTGAAAGAATGGCAATCGCTTCTTGAAAAAGGAGAAACAGCCAACAGAGAACAATTTATTGCGAATGTAAAAGCGCTCAATTTACGTAACAGTATTTTTGTGGATATCACTGCCAATGAAGAAGTATCAAAAACATACGATCAGTATTTAAAACAAAACGTTGCTGTAGTAACTTGCAACAAAATTGCTTGTTCATCGGCTTATGATAATTACAAAAACCTAAAAAGTTTATCTCGTAAATTCAATGCGCCTTTCCTTTTTGAAACTAATGTTGGAGCTGGATTACCAATTATAGATACAGTAAAAAACCTAATCGCTTCTGGTGATAAAGTACACAAAATACAAGCCGTTTTGTCAGGTAGTTTAAACTTTATTTTTAATAATTTTGATGAAAACAACACTTTTCATGACGTGGTAAAAGAAGCTGGAATTCAAGGATTTACAGAGCCAGACCCAAAGATTGATTTAAGTGGTATTGACGTAGCTAGAAAGATACTTATTTTGATTCGTGAAAGCGGTTATCAAATGGAAATTAAAGATATTGAAAACAAATCTTTCCTTCCAAAAGAGTGTATGGGAACTACTAATAATGAGGCTTTTTTCGCTTCATTAAAAGAACATGCAAAACACTTTGAATCCATTTTGGCAGAAGCCAATCAAAAAGAAAGCCGACTAAAATTTGTGGCACAATTTGAAGATGGAAAAGCAAGCGTAGGTTTACAATTCATCCCGAAAGATCATCCATTTTACAATTTGGAAGGAAAAGACAATATCGTTTTATTCTACACCGATCGTTACGTTGATCAACCGTTATTGATAAAAGGTGCTGGTGCAGGAGCAGCGGTTACAGCTTCTGGAATTTTTGCCGATGTGATTAGAATAGGAAATGTTTAAAAATTAGTTTCCAGTTTAATGTTTCAAGTTAAGACGTCTTCAAACAAACCTCTTTTAAACCTGAAACTTTAAACTTTAAACCTGAAACAAAATAACAATGACTGAAATAAAAATATTTTGCCCTGCCACCATTGCGAATCTTTCGTGTGGTTTTGATGTACTCGGACTTTGTTTAGCCACTGCAGGTGATGAAATGATTGTTCGTAAATCAGATGTGAAAGGAGTTCGTATTACTAAAATTGTAGGTGCGGACTTACCATTGGAAACCGAAAACAATGTAGCTGGAGTTGCTGCTTTGGCAATGCTGGAAGAAATTGAAACCGAATTTGGTTTTGAGATCGAGATCTACAAACACATAAAAGCAGGAAGTGGTATTGGTAGTAGTGCTGCCAGTTCAGCAGGTGCGGTTTTTGGAATCAACGAATTGTTGGGACGTCCTTTTACTAGAAAAGAATTGGTAAAATTTGCCATGCAAGGCGAAAAATTAGCCAGTGGAAATGCCCATGCAGATAACGTTGCCCCTGCCCTTTTGGGAGGTTTTACATTGGTAAGATGTTCAAATCCCTTGGATATTATCAAAATTGAAAGCCCATCAGAATTATACGCCACAGTGGTCCATCCACAAATTGAACTAAAAACATCGGATGCACGCTCGGTATTGAAACAAACTGTATCCCTAAAAAGTGCCATTACCCAATGGGGAAATGTAGGCGGATTGGTAGCAGGATTATATACTCAGGATTATGAGTTAATCGGTCGCTCTTTACACGATGAAATCATAGAACCTATTCGCTCTATGCTGATTCCGGGATTTGATTTAATCAAGCAGACCGCTTATGAAAATGGAGCTTTGGGTTCAGGAATTTCGGGTTCTGGCCCTTCAATTTTTGCCTTAAGCAAAGGAAAGGAAAACGCCGATAAAATTGCCAAAGCAATGAGTGCCGTTTACGAAGAAATGAATTTACCTTATGAAATTCACGTTTCTAAAGTGAATGATGAAGGAATGAAAATAATAAGTTAGCAGTAAAAAGTTAGCAGATTAAAATAATTTAAGAATTATGATTAACGATTTTTGATTTGTGATGTAACTTCTGTTGCGAAAATCTTAAATCAAAAATAGTTAATCTACAATCAAAAATCACAATGAAATATTACAGCTTAAACCACAATGCACCCAACGTTTCTTTTCAAGAAGCGGTAATACAAGGATTGGCAACCGATAAAGGGTTGTATTTCCCAGAAACCTTAACGCCATTAGCAACAAGTTTTTTTGAGACTATCGACAGTTTATCTCACGAAGAAATCGCTTTTGAAGCGATTAAACAATTTGTGGGAGACGAAATCCCTGCCGAAACTTTAAAACAAATCATAGCCGAGACTTTGTGTTTTGATTTCCCATTGGTGGAAATTGAAAACGGAATCTATTCCCTTGAATTATTTCATGGTCCAACTATGGCGTTCAAGGATGTAGGTGCAAGATTTATGTCTCGTTGCTTAGCCTATTTCAACAAAGACAACAAAAACAATAAAAATACAGTGCTTGTAGCGACTTCCGGAGATACGGGAGGAGCTGTAGCCAGTGGTTTTCTTGGCGTAACTGGTGTTGATGTCGTGATTCTTTATCCTTCGGGAAAAGTGAGTGACATACAAGAAAGACAATTAACAACTTTGGGTCAGAATATAAAAGCGCTTGAAGTAGATGGTGTTTTTGATGATTGCCAAGATATGGTCAAAAAAGCATTTCTTGACGAAAGCTTAAGCCATATGCAATTAACATCTGCCAATTCGATTAATATTGCGCGTTGGTTACCACAAATGTTTTACTTTTTCTCTGCATACAAAGCATTGAAAAAACAAAACAAACCATTAGTTTTCTCTTGCCCAAGCGGAAACTTCGGAAATATTTGTGCGGGTATTATTGCTAAGAAATTAGGATTGCCTATCGAGCATTTTGTGGCTTCCACCAATGTTAATGATACCGTTCCTAGATTCCTTGCCAACGGAATTTACGATCCAAAACCATCTATTGCCACTATTTCGAATGCTATGGATGTTGGGAATCCAAGCAACTTCATTCGCATTCAAGAGATGTACCAAAACGATTTGGAACAATTCAAAAAGGATTTTAGTTCATATACATTTACCGATGCTGAAACTTTGGTAGCAATGAAAGCCATTCATAACGAAAGAGGCTATATCGCAGAACCACACGGCGCTGTTGGATATTTAGGATTGAAAAAAGAATTGCAAAACATACCAAACGCAATTGGTGTTTTCTTAGAAACGGCACATCCTATTAAGTTTTTGGATGTGGTGGAACCAGCTTTAGGAGTTACTTTGCCTCTACCAACACAAATAGAAAGCGTGATGAACAAAGAGAAAGTGAGCGTAAAAATCTCAACTTATGATGAATTGAAGGCTTTCTTGAATTCAAAATAATTCTTTCAAAAAAAAGGTTTTCAAACCACATAAGTAATATAAGACCATTTAAGTTTTGCTAGTGATTAGTGAAATTTAAATGGTTTTCTTTTTATACAAAAATAATCTCAGCTCAACTAAGTATTCGCTGTTATGCTTAGCGAAATCTCCCGACTTCACCACACACTCAGAGCTAACAATACAAATCAACAATCAAAATAACATCCTGCTGTAGCAAAGAAACACTAGCATTTATAATAAAACGACACTCACCTACAAACAAAAAATTTAGCCAAACAGTAAAATTTAATTCAAAAAATATTAAATTTAACTCTCTAAAAAAGAACGTTATGGCAAATAATAAAGTTACACTTCACAGAGTTTTTTCGGCACTTCCTGAAAAAGTTTATAAAGCATTCACAGATGCTGATGCAATGGCATCGTGGTTATCTCCTTATGGTTTTCTCTGTAAAGTACATAGTATGGATGTTCAAATTGGCGGGAAATACAAAATGTCGTTTACAAATTTTACTACAGGTAACAGTCATTCATTTGGTGGCGAATATTTGGAAATTATACCTAATGAACGATTAAAATATACAGACGTGTTTGACGACCCAAATTTACCGGGACAAATGATTACCACAATCGAACTACGAAAAGTACTATGCGGTACAGAACTTTTTGCAACACAAGAAGGAATACCTGATGCAATACCAACTGAAATGTGTTATTTAGGCTGGCAGGAATCATTAGATAAATTAAAACGTTTGGTAGAACCAAATATTCCAGATGCTTAACTTAGTAAAACTAAAAAATTAAAAAAATGGCAAAACAAATTTTTATCAATTTAGCAGTAACTGATTTGCAAAAATCGATGGCCTTTTATACTGCATTAGGCTTTACAAACAATCCTCAATTTTCGGACGACAGTGGAAAGTGCATGGTTTGGTGTGAAAACATTTTTGTGATGCTTTTGACACACGAAAAGTTTTCAGGCTTTGCTACCAAACCTATTGCAGACACAAAATCAAGCGTAGCAGGACTTTTTTCATTATCGACTGAAAGTGTTGATGAAATGAACAGCATTATGACAAATGGACTAAATGCAGGCGGAACAGAGCCGAGTGAAATGAAAGACTATGGTTTTATGCAACAGCGAACTATCGAAGATTTTGATGGACACACTTGGGAAATTTTCTATATGGATATCTCAAAATTCCCAACAGCATAGGAAGACATAACGTAAAACAAATAATTGACTTTCAGACAACTCAAAAATACTATGACCTTAATTGCAATATTCTTTCCGTTTGTTTCTTTCTTTTTGAGAGGCAGAATACTCACCTCTATTCTCTGCCTGATTTTGCAAATAACTTTAATTGGCTGGATTCCCGCAGCAATTTGGGCTGTTATTTCATTGCAAAACTCAAGAGCTGATAAACGCAACAATAAGCTCATTAGAGCATTGAAAGTAAAATAGCGGACAGTAATAAAGCATAACTAAAAAACACTCCATATGTTTATTATTTCATTATCCTATAAAAAAGACATCAGTGAAGTAGATAAATTTATCGAAGCACATATTCAATTTTTAGACAAATATTATTCGGAAAAGAAATTCATTTTTTCAGGAAGAAAAAATTCAAGAACAGGAGGTATCATATTAGTTCGTAATGTGGACAGAGATACCCTTCAGGAAATTATTAAGCAAGATCCTTTTTATCAAAATGAAATCGCTGACTATGAGATTACCGAAGTAATCCCGACCAAATATGATGAAGACTTTGCTCTTTTTATATAAAGAAAAAACTTTAATAAAACCTTCTTCATTACTTGTAAAAAGAGCCTAAAACAATTACTATTTTCTATTTTGGGTTTACGCTCAAATTATAAAAATAATTGGAGTTACAAAACCAATTCTTCAAATAAGCGTTGAATGGTTTTATCCAAATCCGTACAAAAACCCGAATGCGGTCTGGAAGTTTGAATCGCCGAACTTCGGATAGCGGTCAGCCAACGAAAACGAGACGGAATATCGAACTCGCCAATTGGTCCTCCGCCTTTTCCTCCGTCTGCAATCTTTTGAAAAGAGGCTAAGTTTAATTCGAGTTGTTCCAAATCAAAATCTTCCGAAAACATCAACAATTTAGCCTCATTAACAGAATAGAGCATTTTTATGAATTTGGCGCTTTTGCAAAACAGAATAATGCCTACATTCAGGAATTCTTCGCGTTCTACCCTTGGCACAACGCGAATAACGGCATATTCATATAAGTTTTTCTCTTGCATTTTGGGCTTCATTTATAAAAATTTCTGAATGATTCAATCTCGTCCATAAAAACTGAAAGTAAACGGCTCTAATTTCGTCAGGAGTTTGTTCGGTATCTTCCCAATGGAGCCAATCTTCCGGAATGTAATCGACAATATCCTGCAGTATTTCTTTGGTAAGCAACTTTCTAAAAACAACATCAGTTGCTGCCAATTCGGTTGCTTGAGGCAATAAAACATGGTCTTTTATTAAGGCAAAAGGACTTTTGGCATGCGTTTCCCAAGTATTCCAAGAATGATGAAAATAAAGTGACGCTCCGTGATCAATGAGCCATAATTCTTTGTGCCAAATAAGCATATTGGTATTTCGGAAAGTACGATCAACATTGGTAATAAAAGCATCCAACCAAACGATTTGCGAAGCCAAGTCCGCAGGCAGTTTTGTCACAACGGGATCAAAAGTAATGGCTCCCGACAAAAAATGTAGTGCCAAATTGAGCCCTTGGCTTCCTTGCAATAAATCCTGAATTTCCTCATCCCCTTCGGTACGGCCAAAGGCTTCGTCGAGATTGGCAAATACCAATTCGGGCATTTTAAGATTTAGAACTCTTGCGATTTCACCGCCTATGAGTTCGGCAATCAAAGCTTTTACACCGTGTCCCGCACCCCTAAATTTCAAAACATATTTAAAATCATCATCCGCTTCGGCAAGAGCAGGCAACGAACCACCTTCCCGCAGAGGCGAAATATAGCGCGTAACATTTACGGTTCTTAATTCAAGTGGTTTTCTCATAGTATGATTTTACGAACTACAAATTTACAAATTACTGCTCTTCGATTCACACTTTCTGGAATAACGTTGCTTATTTTGTCTTGTAAACAAAAAGCAATCCACAAAAAATTATTTACTTGACTGACTTTTTTCTATTGGTTTAAATAAAAAATTAGATTCTTTGAATTCCAATGTCCCTTTCACATAGAAGGGTATTGTCATATAGGTCGAAATTATTCCTGTTCCCTGTTTTAATTTTTGATTCTTTTCCAGTAAAACAAAAGGGACTCTTTTTATGTCTCCACCATAAGATCTGTAACAAAAGTCACCTCTCAATGTGTCTCCAATACGATTTCCACGAACGGCTCCAGAATCTTTTCCTAAAAGTCCATATTGGATTTCATATTCACCATAAAAAGTATTTTTTGTAAAAACTAATGATAGATAAGCTGTTGAATCTCCTTTTGAAACTTTGTAAAATTTTTTAATAGAACTGTTTTCTCTCTTGTTACAGCTATGCAGCAAAAAAATCACAGCTACCACAAAAAACATTTTTTTTACTATATGTTTATTTGTTCCCATTTCCATCGAATAAATTGACAGGGCAAATATAAAATATCAATAAACAAGCTTGACTTTTTTTTGTAATTTCCAACAAGCTTCTTCCCAAATTAAATACCAGTGGGTTACTTATTTGAAGAAAAAAAACAAAAATCGCTGACAAAAAACTATTAATTGAAAAAGATTTAAGTTTTACCAATTCACTAATAGATATCAATGTCAATTTTAATAGGGCATCATTGAAATTATAGCTATATTTTAAGACATCACCCCTGCTCCTGAAAAGGCAATATCCCTAAATAATGCTTTTTTTAAAGCAATTAATTATTCAATGAAATAATAGACAAAACTCTGTTAAAATCCTTTGACTTTATTGACGTTTAAATATATATTTACAAATATGAAAACAGCTCGTAGAATAGCACTTTACACCCTTTGCTTACTACTAACCCTTTCTTGGGTTACGCCGTCTGTTTCAAATATTATAAAAACATCCACCGAAAAAAAAATTACCGATAAAAAGGAAGCAATGCCAGAAAACAAATCGGAAGTGGAGGAGAAAAAAATTGAAATAATTTTAGACTTTCCAACTCCTTTTAACATTCCTTTTCAAACTATAGTTTCAACAGACTTTTACTTTAGTAAGGGGACTGCCCTACCACAATCGGTAATCTTGGATTTATCAAATCCACCTCCCGAATTTCATTTATTTGCCTAAGATCAACTTCCGAAACTAATTAGCTTCGGAAAAACTTTTATACAATTAAATTAAAATTCAAACATATATGAAAACGATATTCACGATTGCACTCACTTTGTTTACCTCATTTCTATTTGCTAACTCTCATATTATTGTAAAACAAAATGGAGAAAAACTTGAAGTAAATTATGTAACCACCAAAAACAACACTGTTTATTATTCAGTTCCTGGAAACAGTACCCTAAATGAAATAAGTCTTTTTGCCATTGAAAAAGTAATTGATAAAAAAACAAACAGTTTAATTATTGATAACAACAAAATAGATGTTTCTGGAAAGGCAGGATATAAAAAAGTACAATTTTTAACAAAAGATCAAACAACTGGTTTACAGCAAGGAGCGATTTTAAAAACCATAATTCACAAACCAAAAGGATTCACAAAATCAGATTGGATTGCAGAAGCTTCGACAAATATAAAAAAACAGGCCGCAAAACAGGGTTTTCCTTTTGTAGTGATTACCAAACAAACCGATTCAAAAATAGAAGTTATGACATACACCTATTAAACAGAACTTTTAAAAGAAACCAAAAAGAGACAAGTCATTAATTCTTGTCTCTTTTTTGTACGCGAATAATTTATTAACGTTTAATTTTCCAAACTCAAATAGGCTCTCCCAATATTTGCAATAATATCCGACGCAATAAAAGACTGATAACCCGTTTCGGGCAAAGCGATATCGGCGGTTAAACCGTGGAGATAAACACCTAATAGAGCTGCATCGATAGGTTTATAAGATTGCGCCAAAAGACTCGTAATCATCCCTGTCAGGACATCGCCGCTTCCGGCTGTGGCCAGAGCAGCGTTCCCAGTTGTATTTACATAAATCATTTCGCCGTCAACAATGTAAGTTGGCGCGCCTTTCATCACAATCACAACTTGATTTACTAGCGAAAAAACGACAGCCTTGCCAAACATTTCCTCTTTGGTATACCATTTCCCTATCAATCGTTCTAATTCTTTTGGATGCGGAGTCAAAATAGTTCTAGGCGAAACCAAAGCTACCCAAGACGGGTTATGTGACAAAATATTCAGGGCGTCGGCATCGATAACGAGCGGAAGACTTGTATTCGACAAAAAATCGTGAAGTGCTTTTTGAGTTGCCATTTTTTGTCCCATTCCGGGACCTATCCCTATTGCATTGACATCCAAATTCAGGGCAATCTCCGAAATATACTTTTCATGATCATCCGTCACCACCATCACTTCGGGAACGGAAATTTGTACAATATCATACCCGCATTGCGGTACAAAAGCGGTAACCAATCCGCAACCCGTTTTCAGCGCCGCTTTCGATCCCAAACACACAGCACCTATCTTTCCATAGCTCCCGCCAATGATCAAAGTATGCCCCTGCATCCCTTTGTGGGTATATTTGTCAATGGTTTTGTAGCGTTTTAGAATTTCATTACGATCAATCAGAATAGGACTATTCATAAGATGTATTTTCCATTAAAAGTACGAAATTCTGAAACCAAATTTTTAAATTATATCTTGTTTTAAATTCTAAAATCTCTTACAGGCAATCATTCAACTATACTCCGCAGATTCAGAAATCAATTGTAAACATTAACTTATTGTTCGGTTAACATTACAGACGTGGAATTAAAATATTTTTGCGATATATTAACAAAACAAATATTTTAATGAAAAAACTATTCCCAATCGTCATTGCACTACTTTTTGCTTTTAATGCCAATAGCCAATCCAAGAACTACGCCTCTCTAAAAGTGAAAATCGCCAACCTTGAAGTCGATTCTTTGGTTATTATCTCATACAAAAATCCAAATTTCAAAAAAGTTATCAAAATCGATAGCGACGGGACTTTTAAAGACACTTTGAATGTACGAGCTGACAAATATTATATAAGCAATTGTTCGAATGTTTTTCCTAATGGGATCTATCTAAATAATGGATATGATCTAAAGATTACTGTTGATGCTAAAGCCCCTGGAAAAACCATATCTTTTAGTGGAAAAGGTGCTACAGAAAATGAATTTGTCGTGACTTTTTCCAAAAATGAAGAAAATTTTGATTACGAGTCGTTAATGCAATTGGACCAATCTGCATTTGATAAACAAACAGAACAAATACGATTGAATCTATTTGCTACCCTTGACAAGAAAAAATACGCCTCTGATTTTGTTGTTTACCAAATTGGTTATTTAGACAACTTCATCGAAATGAAAACCCAAGCATATAAAACCATTCTGGAGGAGCGAAAATAAAAATCTGTTTGCAAGAATAACTTTGGCTTTGCCACTATCTATAATTCTTCCCTAGCTTTCGATGTGTACATACTCTGTTACATTCTACGACAAAACATCACATCGATAATCAAAACTACTGAGAAATAAGTTTTCACTCAGTAGTTTTTCTTTCTAAAAGTGTCTCAATCTGCAAAAAAATAATTAAGACCAAAAAAATAACTTCTATTCTCTTACAATTATTATGCTTGCTTTATAACCCTTTCCAACATTCCATTGGTCTGACATTACGCTAACTCCTTTATCGTCATAAACTTCAAATTGTGCAGTATTGGGAGGAGCAAAGCCTTCATTCAAAGCTTCAATGTCTATTCTGTTAACACCTTTCTCAAGCTTTATTTCAAATTCTTTATAATCGCCCTCCAAAACAACCTCCGGGACAATTACTTTATTATTTAAAAATACTCTTATGTAGTCCCCATCCAAAAACGCAGCATCACGATAACGTATTTTAGATGTTAAAGATTTAGTTTTTATACTACCTAAATATTGATTTTTTCTATAATAAACACCTTCTGTATTAGCCTCTTTTTTATAGTAATTGATGTCATTAAAAAGCTTTTTTGGATCAACTAGCGAAGAATCAGGTTTTTTCACGATATCAGGCGGCGTAACTTTTGGTGAGATTTCTTTAGGAGGAATCTCTTTTTTCTTTTTGGTTTCTTTGGGTGGAATTGGTTTGTATTTAGCATTAAATTCTTCCTGGGCATATCCACTCAAGGATATTCCAATCATAATAACAAAAAACAATATCCTTTTCATATAAATGAATTATTTATTAGCGTTCCAATTGCTATACTTTTAATTAATTTGAATATTTTCAAAACCATTTAACAAATACAATCGGACTCTATTTAGATAACAGACTTTTCATGGAATTTATTGCATTTTTCTCAAGAAATGTGATTCTAAAATTAACTCACTGACTTATTTTTTCAATTCTAAAAGAAAAAGAATACTTATATGCCTGAACCAATTTAAATTTCCCCTATAACACAAAAATGCTAATTACCAATGCATTGGGATATATAAAAAATTAGAAATCAATTCTTCTAAACTCCATTCTTTTCTTTAGCATTAGTCTTACTTTTTCGTTTACCATTCAAAAAAAATCATTTTGGGTTAGAAATCTTGGAATATTTATAAGAACTTTGCACGCTTTTTGTGAACACACAAGCAAATAGCTTTTTTAGAAATTATAAAACGATCATCAACTGATGAAGAAGAAAATAGAAATTTTAGCCCCCGCAAAAGATTTAATTCATGGTATAGCAGCCATTAACAGTGGTGCCGATGCCGTTTATGTTGGAGCTCCCCAATTTGGTGCCCGTTCCAATGCCACCAACTCTATTGAAGATGTTGCAGCCTTGGTGCAATATGCCCATTTATATAATGTTCCTGTTTTTGTGGTTATGAATACCATTCTGTACGATAACGAATTGGAAACTTGCCGTCAGATGATTTGGAAATTGTATGATATTGGAGTTGATGCTCTTATCATTCAGGATATGGCTATTATGGAAATGGACTTACCTCCTATCATTTTACATGCCAGTACGCAAGCCAACAACAGAGATGCCGACAAGATGAAATTTTTGGCCGATGCCGGAATCAAACGTGTGGTTTTGGCTCGTGAATTGAATTTACACCAAATCAAAGAAATCAGCAACGCAACCGATGTGGAGTTGGAATTCTTTGTTACCGGAGCTTTATGTGTTTCTTTCAGCGGTAACTGTTATATGAGTGTTGCTAACGGAGAACGTAGCGCCAATCGTGGTTCTTGTGCCCAAAACTGTCGTTTACCATACAACTTAATTGATGGTCATGGAGAAACGCTAATTAAAAACACTCACTTACTTTCAATCAAAGATTTTGATGTTTCAAACGAAATTCCAAATTTAGTGGAAGCTGGAGTTTGTTCCTTCAAAATTGAAGGACGTTTGAAAGATATCGTTTATGTAAAAAACAACGTTTCTTACCTTAGACAAAAACTGGATGCTTTCTTGGCTGATAATGACAAATACACCAAAGCTTCTTCAGGAAAATGTACTTATACTTTTGATTCAGCATTGAATCGTACTTTCAACCGCGGTTATACTGATTATTTTGTCAATGAACGTCACGCCACTATTGGTTCTTGGGAAAGCCCAAAATCAAAAGGGCAATACATCGGTAAACTAATCCGAACCGTTGGGAATGCCTATGAAATTGAAAATGGCCATGTATTGAACAATGGTGACGGTTTGTGCTACATCAATGAAAATAACGAAGCCGACGGTATTTACGTAAATAAAGTCGAAAATGGTTTGGCTTATCCAAATGTATTAAAAGAAGTAAAAGAAGGGACTTTTATTTACCGAAATAATGATGCCGCTTTTATCAAAATCGTTGAACGTGAAGACAGTGCTGTCCGTAAAATAAGCACTTCATTGTTATTATACGAAAACGAAACTGGTTTTGAGTTACTTGCAACCGATGAAGATGGAAACGTGAGTACTGTTCAATTGGTTCATCCAAAAGAACAAACCAAAAATAATCAATCCATCGAGGAAAACATCAAAGCGCAATTGGCCAAAACAGGATTTACGCCTTACACAGCCGATGAAATAACCGTTCAGTTTACGGATAATTGGTTTTTACCTATTTCAAAAATCAATGAAATGCGTAGGACCGTTTACGAACAACTGTCTGAAATCCGTTTGAAAAATTACAAACGAGAAGAACGCAAAATCGAAAAAACATCTCATCCCTACCCAGAAACCAAATTGGATTTCATGTATAATGTTTCGAATAAACTGGCAAGAAAGTTTTATGAACGACATGGAGTGACCGAAATCGAGAAAGCATTTGAATTGCAATGGGATCCTGGAAAATCGCGCGTGATGACAACCAAATACTGCATCAAATACGAATTGGCCAAATGTCCAAAATACCATAGAGACACCATGGAAACCAAATTGAAAGAGCCTTTGGTATTGAAACAAGGAGAATTGGAATACAAACTAAAATTCAACTGCAAACCTTGCGAAATGGAGATTTGGGAAAAAGATGCCGAATTTGAAATTGAAGAAGATTAAGATAGGATTTTCTTGTTTTAGATACAATCAAAGCTACAAAGTAAAGTGACCTTTATTTTGTAGTTTTTTTATGACCACATTTTGAATTCTTTTTAAAAAGCAAACTTCAATTAAGGAGCGCATTATTTAAAATCCTAAATTTGTCAAAACCAATAAATCAAACCATGAAAAATCTGTTAACTCCCCTATTCATTATAGCATTCGTATTGATTTCTTGCAAAAATGAAGCTGAAAACAAAGCCCCTAAAGTAATTGTTCCATTTTATCAAGTTGCCAATCAGCAACAAAATCAAACGGCAACTGCTCCCCAACCCAGTGCACTTTATCAGCAAAATGGTGTAAATAAAAATACCGCAAATCAGATACAAACTCAAACTCAAACACAAACTGTAGCTGCTCCTGTAAAAGTTGCCAAGGGAATGAATCCTTCCCATGGTCAGCCAGGTCACCGTTGTGACATTCCTGTAGGCGCACCTTTAAATTCTCCGGTTGCCACTAATTCAACAACTCCACAAGTCGTTTCAACTTCGGGGCAATCTTTGACTACAGCGAAAGGTATGAATCCTCCTCACGGTCAGCCAGGACACCGTTGTGATATTCCAGTAGGATCACCATTAAATTCTCCGGTAGCTACCGCTAAACCCGCAAGTCCACAAGGAGCTCCAAATTACATTGTTTCCCCTCCGACAACAACTGAGACTCCTGCTTCAACTCCTACAGAAACTACTCCGCCCGCAACTGTTTCTGGTCAATAAAATTTTATTTGGGCGTGTCCCTTCGTAAAAACTGCGGGTCGTGCTGTACGTTCCCGCTTTTTTTTGTCCCGTAAAAAAACAGGACAAAAAAAGAGCTCCACTTCCATCACTCACGCAAAACACGAGCATCCGGATTAATTGATTCTTTTTTATAATCAAAGATCAGTCGAAAGAAATACCATGACATTATTTAATTTAAATAACTAAAAACCAAATAACTAAATACATTTTTTTCTTAACTTTATAAGAGCAAAAAAATCAGATTCTACTTATACAAAAAACAGTATAACCCAATCTATTTTTTGTTCGTCAAAAATTTTTATTAAATTTTAAAATAGTGTAAAATGAAAAAAGTATTGTTCTTGACAGGCGATTTCACCGAAGATTATGAAACTATGGTTCCCTTTCAAATGTTAGAAATGGTTGGCTACACCGTTCACACCGTTTGTCCCGACAAAAAAAAGGGAGACACCATAAAAACGGCCATCCATGATTTTGAAGGAGACCAAACCTATTCTGAAAAACCGGGACACAACTTCACATTGAATTATAGCTTTAGTGACATAAAAGTGAATGATTATGATGGATTGGTTATTGCAGGAGGAAGAGCTCCAGAATATTTAAGATTGAACGAAAAAGTGATTGAAATCACTAAGCATTTTTTCTCCACCAATAAACCAGTCGCGGCCATTTGTCATGGTATTCAGATTTTAACTGCTGCCGATGTAGTGAAAGGACGAAAACTAACCGCTTATCCAGCCGTAGGTCCCGAAGTAACATTGGCCGGTGGAATATTTCAATCCATTCCTGTAGATGGAGCCTATGTAGACGGAAATCTGGTTACTTCACCCGCTTGGCCCGCACACCCAAGTTTCATCAGAGAATTTTTAAAAGTTATGGGAACCAAAATTGCAATTTAATTTTTTCCTACCAATTAAGTTTTCAAAGAAAGGAATTAAATAGTTAGTTTAAATAATACCATATAAAAGCTACAGCAAGAGTTTATTTTGTTGTAGCTCTTTCATTTTTAAATGATGCTACAGGGATAAAACCGCTACAATAAACTGAGCAATTCATTTTTATAGAACACTTTTTTTATCTTTGGAAACTATTGCAAATAGCTTAAAAAAGTAAAATATAAACATACTACAGAAAATGAAAAGAATTTCCCTAACCATTATTGTAATGCTTTTTGTGATCTTGTCGGTTTCGGCACAAAAAAAGGAAGTATGCAAAATTACCACTTCGTTAGGTGAAATCACGGTAGAATTATATCCCGAAAAAGCTCCGATTACGGTTGCCAATTTTTTAAAATATGTTGATGCACATTTATACGACAACTGCAGCTTCTTTCGAGCCGTGACGTTAAATAATCAACCCAAAGATTCGATAAAAATTGAAGTTATACAGGGAGGTGAAATTGATTCTACAAAAGTGTTTGCACCTATCCCGCTTGAAACTACAAAGCAAACGGGAATAAGTCATAAAAACGGGACCCTTTCTATGGCAAGAGACAAACCCAATTCGGCTACCACCAATTTTTTTATTTGCATAAATGACCAGCCTTCTTTAGATTATGGTGGAAAAAGAAACAAAGATGGACAAGGATTTGCCGCTTTTGGTTCGGTTATAAAGGGCATGGAAATCGTAAAAAAGATTCAGCAACTTCATCCCGAGCAGGATCAATATTTCAAACCCGAAATACGGATTATCTCCATAACAAGAAAGAAATAAGATATTGAATACTGTTTAAATTCTCAATTATTTAAAATAAAAACACCAGAATATATTAGCGCTATGATTACAATTGCAACACTAGAAGACGCATCTGCTTTAGAAAAATTAATTAACTCTGCCTACCGTGGTGAAACTTCCAAAAAAGGATGGGCCACCGAAGCGAATCTTTTAGAAGGCAAAAGAATCACTTTAGATGAGTTAGAGGAAATAATTAAAAACAAAGGCAATACGATTTTAAAATATACAGAAAATAATCAAATCATTGGATCCGTTTTGCTTTCCAATAAAGGAAATAAACTCTATTTGGGAATGCTAGCCATTTCACCTGAATTGCAAAATAGAGGCCTTGGAAAAAAACTATTACAAGAAGCCGAAGTTCATGCATTATCCTTGGGCTTAACCAAAATTGTAATGACCGTTATTACCATTAGGGAAAAATTGATTGAATGGTACAACCGTTATGGATATGTAGATACAGGAGTAAGAGAACCTTTCCTACTCAATGATTATGATGCTATTATTACAGACCAACATTTGGAATTTATGGTCTTAGAAAAAATACTTTAGCACTTTATTACCCATTGGTTATTATTTTATAAATTAGTAAAAAAAATATAAAATATGAAAACATTAGACCAATGGTTTGAAGAATATGCAGTAAGTCATCAAAATCCAAAAAACAAGGCCATACACTATATTTGTGTTCCTGCCATTTTCTTTTCTGTTTTGGGTTTATTGATGAGTATTCCAAGTGGATTATTGAATTCTATTTTTCATTTAAACCAACCTATTATTGAAAACTGGGGATTTGTAGCTTTAATATTTATTTCTATATTTTACATCAGATTGTCAGTGTCTATGGCTATCAAAATTATCATTTTCTCTTTACTTTGTTTGGTACTTAATTTTTACATCGGGCAATTCGTTCCTCTTTGGGCATTTTCAATTGGAGTTTTTGTTATCGCTTGGATTGGACAGTTTTATGGTCATAACATCGAAGGCAAAAAACCATCATTTCTGAAAGATATCCAATTTTTGATGATTGGTCCAGCTTGGGTTGTGCAAAATTTATTTTCTAAAAAATAGCCGTTTCACATATCTTCAAAAAAAAATTTTCCTTATCGTAGTCCTTTAACAATTCATTGTTTTAGGACTTTTTTTTTAAAATAAATTTTAACAGAAATCCTTTTTAAAGATTAAAAAAAGCTTACCTCCAAATAACTTACTAAATTACAATACTTTAAAAAATAAAAAATCGCAAAAACTTAGAGAAGTCATTTTGTTATAGTAAATAAATTATTACTTTTACTCACCCCGCATTGAACTATAAAACTCAATCTAATCAATTAATAATAAGGTTTTAGACAACTAAATTTCTTATTAATTAATTGCATTAACCAAAAACAAAACCAATGGACTTAACAAACAAACCAACACCAGGAGTTTTCATTAATGAAATAAATGCATTTCCAAACTCTGCGGTTGGAGTACCCACAGCAATACCAGCATTCATAGGATACACCCCTCAGGCCCTACACGAAGGAAAATCATATTTAAATGTACCCGTAAAAATCACTTCTTTCGCCGATTTTCAGGACATATTTTGCCTACCTGATCATCCCCTTCCTGCAAGTCCAACTAAACAATACAGTCCGGAATATTATTTAGTTCAACAAAAAAGTCAACCTGAGAAAGGAGATTTTATGTTGATTTTCGAAGCCTATTATTCTATAGTACCCGACCCTTACACCATTTATTACCTTTATAATAGTGTGAAACTTTTTTATGAAAATGGTGGTGGTGAAGCATATATTGTATCCGTAGGTACTTATGGACCGTCTTCTAAGAAACCGATGGATATTGACACCCAAATAGTAAATCCAAATGTAGTATTAAATGATTTACTTGAAGGCTTGCAATTATTAGTACACGAACCTGAACCTACACTTTACATTTGTCCAGAAGCCACTTTACTTAGTCTTTCAGAGAATGGAGAACTTATGGAAAGTATGTTGCTTCAATGCACTCAAATGCAAACCGCTATGTCGATTTTTGATATTATTGGAGGCAATGATCCCGATCCAATTTTATACACACAGGACATTTCAAATTTTAGAATAAATACAGGTTCGGTTGGATTAAATTATGGTATGGCTTATTATCCTTTTATTGGAACCGATCTAATGCAAAAACAGGATATTGATTATACCAACTTATTTGGTGGAGACGTAAAACAATTAGGTTCTGTCATTAATCCTGCGAGTAATCCAAACCCTAATATTGCGGCAATTATTGCAAACATTCAAAATCCAGCAAGTACATTAACTACAACTCAAAACAATAATGCGCTCTTGAATGCCAGTTTAGAATATTCGTACATTATAAAAGAAGTGGAACGAATTGCAAGTATACTTCCAGCAAGTGGTGCAATAGCTGGTGTAATTTCAATGACCGATAATCAAGAAGGTCCGTGGCAAGCTCCCGCAAATAAATCAATTTTTGGTGCAATTTCATTACCCATAAAAATATCCGAAAGCCAACAAGCCAACTTAAATGTTGATGTAGTTTCTGGAAAATCAATAAATGCAATACGAGTGTTCAATGAGCTTGGCATACTAATTTGGGGAGCAAGAACACTTGATGGAAACAGTCAGGATTGGAAATATATTCCTGTAAGAAGAACAATGATTTTCATAGAACAGTCCTGTAAATTAGCTGCTCAGGCCTATATTTTCCAACCCAATGACAAAAACACTTGGGAGGCTGTAAAATTGACCATTGCAAATTTCCTAACTGATGTTTGGAAACAAGGAGGATTGCAGGGTGCAAGTGCATCAGATGCATTTTCGGTTGATTGTGGTCTGGGAACAACGATGACAGGAGAAGATATTTTAAATGGTTATATGACTATCAGCATAAAAGTTGCAGTTGCACATCCTGCAGAGTTTATACTTATTACTTTGCAACAAAAAATGGAATCTGCCTCTTAATCAATCTTTTTAAAGTTTTAAAATACTTTTATGGATACAAACAATAACAGCATTGAAGATACTTCATGGCCAATGCCAAAATTTAGATTTGAAGTAGACTTTGGAACCGAACTTGCAAAAGTAGCTTTCCAGGAAGTAACAGGAATGGATGTTGAAAACCAAATAATAGAATATCGTAAAAATGACAGCCCGCTTTTCTCTGTAGAAAAAATGCCGGGAATTATCAAATACGGAAATATTACTATGAAGCGGGGTCTTTTTGTAAATGACAATACTTTTTGGAATTGGCATCAACAAGTGGTAATGAATACAATTAAAAGAAGAACGATTGTAATAAAATTATTGGACGAAAATGGAAATGTAACTATGCAGTGGACATTAAACAACGCTTGGCCAACAAAAATCACCAGCACCGATCTAAAATCAGACGGAAATGAGGTCGCCATTGATATGATAGAAATTGCACATGAACAATTAATTATTTCAAATGGATAATGATTATCATATATTTTTCTCTTAGCATTTTCTTCTCTAAACCTAGAGGTAATCTCAACAAATTAATATTCCATCCAATAATATAAAATCTAAACTAAATGAGTACAACAAGTGAGATATCCTACGGTGGAATTGTAACGTTTTCTATCAAAGTTAATGGAGAAACTATCCCTGACGAATTGAGTGTGTTCTCAATTCATATTGAAAAGAAAATAAATCGAATCCCAATTGCCAAAATAGTAATTTTGGATGGAGAGCCTAATACGGGACAATTTGAAGCTAGTTCATCAAGTACTTTTCTGCCAGGTGCTACTATTAGTATTGAAGCGGGATATGATTCTAAAAACGAAATAATTTTTAAAGGAATAATTACAAGTCAATCACTTTTAATAGATGGTTTAGTTGGGTCTGCACTGGAAATTGAATGTCGGGATGCAGCAGTAAAAATGATTGTGGGTCGAAAAAGCCTTACTTATGCCAATAAAAAAGACAGTGAAATCATTTCATCCATTATAGGAAGCTATTCGGGATTAACGTCGGATGTGACGGCAACAAATACAACATGGCCGGAACAGGTACAATATTATGTAACGGACTGGGATTATATCCTGGCGCTTGCAGAAGCAAATGGACTAATCGTCACAACTTTGAATGGCACGATTACGGTTAATAGTCCTGACAGCAATACTTCATCTGTTTTGAAAGTCACTTATGGAGATAACCTGATGGAGTTTAATGCAAAATTGAATTCCAGTACGCAACTGGGTAATGTAACATCTTCTTCTTGGGATTATAAAAATCAACAAATAGTAAATAGTCAGGCAATCCCTAATATTGCCGGATCCGGAAACCTTTCGACAAAAAAACTGTCAGAGGTTATTGGTCTTTCTACATTTCAATTGCAAACTTCGGCTGCACTGGAAACAACTGATTTAAACAATTGGTCCAAGGCACAAATAGTAAAAAGCGAATATTCTAAAATAATAGGCGAAGCCAAATTTCAAGGAACAAATCTGATTGATCCTGGAAAATACATGACTTTTAATGGTCTAGGAAATCGTTTTAATGGAGATTATCTAATTTCGGGTGTTGTTCATGATTTATCAAATGGTAACTGGGTTTCCAAAGTGAGTCTTGGTCTTTCCCCTAATTGGTTTACAGAAGAACCCGATGTAATGGCTCCACCAGCTTCTGGTCTATTACCAGGGGCAAGAGGCCTTTTGAACGGAACAGTTAAACAAATATTTGGCGACCCTGATTCTCAATATCGAATCCTGGTAGATGTTCCATTATTCGATACCAATGGAGCTGGTATTTGGGCCAGACTTTCCAATTTTTATTCCACAAATGGAGCAGGTGCCTTTTTTTTACCCGAGGTTGGAGATGAAGTGATACTTGGTTTTTTAAACGAAGACCCGCGCTTCCCCGTAATATTAGGGAGTTTGTACAGCAATTCAAAAATAAAACCTTTTGCAGGATTGGAGCCCAATGAAAAAAATTCAATAAAAGCCATTGTTTCCAAATCTGGAATTTCAGTTGAATTTGATGATGAAAATAAAATTTGGACGGTTGCCACGCCTAATAAAAATACTATCATCATTAGCGATAAAGACAAGCAAATCACAATTAAAGATGAAAATCAAAACAGCATCGTAATGTCCAGTAATGGTATTGATATGTCGAGTCCCAACAATATAAACATTTCGTCCCAAGAAAAAGTCACCATCAAAGGCACTATGGGTATCTCAATAGAATCCAATGGCGGTGATGTTGAAACAAAAGGAATGAATATAAAAGAAACCGCAACTATGCAATATACCGCTAATGGCGGAGCAACAGCCCAAGTATCTGGAGGAGCGGAATTAACGCTGAAAGGCGCGATGGTAATGATAAACTAATAACTATGCCAGCAGCAGCAAGACTTACAGATTTTCATGAATGCCCAATGGTAACATCAGGATTACCTCCTATTCCTCATGTTGGTGGGCCAATAATTGGTCCAGGTGAACCAACCGTTCTAATTGGAGGATTACCCGCTGCCAGAGTTGGTGATATGCTAGTTTGCGTTGGCCCGCCAGATTCAATTATAGGAGGTTCATCAACTGTAATGATCGGTGGAGTTCCTGCAGCAAGAATGGGAGATCAAACTGCTCACGGGGGATCAATTGTACTAGGAGCATTTAATGTTATGATTGGTGGGTAGAAAATTGAAAAAACATCAATTACAATACAACTTCTTACCACATAATAAAACGTAGTAATTAATGCAATCGATAAAATAAAATCACAAACAAAATACAAATTGCTAAAAATCAGATAATTAATTCATTTTTTATTAATTTTATATTCATTATATAAAAGATAATCAAAATGGAAAATAAAAAAATAATTACCGTGTTTGGTGCCACAGGAGCACAAGGCGGCGGACTTGCCAGAGCAATTTTGGCAGACAAAAACAGTGAGTTTGCTGTAAGAGTTGTAACCAGAGATGCTAATTCAGAAAAATCCAAAGCATTCGTTAAATTAGGTGCCGAAGTAGTTGAGGCCAACATCGATGATATCCAAAGCATTAAAAAGGCAATTGATGGAGCCTATGGAGCATATTTTGTTACTTTTTTCTGGGAACATTTCTCCGTGGACAAAGAACTGCAGGAAGTGAACAATTTTATTGAAGCTGCAAGGGAATCTCATTTGCAGCACATCATTTGGTCAACATTGGAAGACACCAGAAACTGGATGAAATTGGATGATGACAGAATGCCAACACTACATGGCAAATACAAAGTACCTCATTTTGATGGAAAAGGAGAAGCGGATCACTATTTTAGAGAAGCCGAACTACCTACCACTTTTTTGAGAACTTCATTCTACTGGGACAATTTCATTCATTTTGGCATGGGACCCCAAAAAGGAGAAGACGGCAATTATTATATTGCATTCCCAATGGATGACAAAAAATTGCCAGCCATAGCAGCAGAAGATATTGGTAAATGTGCATATGGAATTTTCAAAAAAGGAAAAGAGTTGATCGGAAAAACCGTTGGTATTGCAGGAGAAAAACTAAATGGAAATGAAATGGCCGAAAAACTTTCAAAAGCATTGGACAAAAAAGTACTTTTTAATCCCATAACTCCAGAAGCATACCGCAATTTTGGATTTCCGGGCGCCGATGATCTGGGTAATATGTTTCAGTTTAAAAGAGATTTTAACGATGACTTTAATGGCGCTAGAAATGAAAATTTTGCAAAAGAATTAAACCCTGAACTTCAAAATTTTGATATGTGGCTTTCTGTAAATGCGTCCCGAATTCCTATCGAGTAACAGTTATAAATAACTTAGAAAAATTAAAAAAAATAACATCCCACCTCATCCTGAAAGTAATCTTGTGATTTAAGTAAAAGTAAACTCTAAGTTTTATCAACATCAAAAAGAATAATCACATCATAGTATAAAAAAGAAGACATGAGAACAACATAGGAATAAACAACCAATAGAATATGGATACGGTAACACATACGCTTTTGGGAGCTGCCATTGGCGAAGTAATCCTCGGAAAAAGAATTGGCCAAAAAGCTATGTTTTATGGTGCTTTGGTTAGTAACCTTCCCGACATTGATGTTCTTGGAATTCTTTTCCTTAGTGATTCCCAACAATTATTATTTCACCGTGGAATTACTCATTCATTTTTCTTTGTCGCACTAATTTCCGCGTTATTGGGGTGGCTTTTCAAAAGAAGGTTTAGCGATAGTAACGCAAACTGGATGGATTGGACTTGGCTATCCATTATTGCACTGTTGTCCCATTTAGTATTGGATTCTTTTACCTGCTACGGTATAGGATTGTTTGAGCCTTTTAACAATGAAAAGATATCCTTCAATACCATTTTTGTGACTGACCCATTTTATACTTTACCTTTATTGATTGGTGTATTATTTCCCTTAATTGGAAAGAAATCACCTGATAAAACAAAAAAATGGAATACTATTGGATTAACGTTTAGTTCTTGTTATTTAATTTTTGCAATGTGTGTACATGTATATGTCTGGAAGGTTATGCACCAATCTTTTAAAGAGCAACAATTACTTTCAGACGAATTCACCATTACTCCAACTCCACTAAATACCTTTCTTTGGATGGGTTATTCCCATGACAGTAATGGTGCATGGATTGGATATTACTCCATTTTTGACAAACAGAAAAAAATAGACTTTTACAGAGTGCAACGAAATGATTCTTTGATTGCTTCTTTTGAAAAGGACATCATGGTAAAGAATTTGAAACAACTTTCGAAAGGAAACTATATTATCACCAAAGAGGATTCCATTTTATATTTCAACGACATCCGATTTGGTCAGGTAAGCGGATGGAATAAAGCGGATGGCCCATTTGCTTTTAAATTTAACCTCAACAAAAATGCTGATAATAAAAGAGCTCTGAACAGAATAAAATATAAAGAATCAACTTATGAATGGTTTGCCATATTAGTAAACAGAATTGAAGGAAAGTAAATTGTAATACATATTTTTAATACTGATGGAAGAACAAGAAATCCAAACATCAAACTATTGTACAAACAATGTCTGTAAGGAAAAGACAACTCTTGTTCACAGCGGAGAAGATTATTTTTTGCGTGCCAGAAACATTATTTTAAATGCACAATTAGTGATTCATATTCAAATGTACATTTTTGAAAATGATGCTACGGGTTTGGATATTATCAATGCCTTAAAAGAAACAGCCATTAGAAATGTAGAAATCTTTTTACTTCTTGATGGATATGGCTCGTACTCGTTCTCGCGGTTAATTATGAAAGAACTTAAGCAGTTGGGTATTAATATCCGATTCTTTTCTCCTTTTTTTTCCGGAAACAATTTTTATATCGGCCGAAGACTGCATCATAAAATAATTGTTGCCGATGGAACTATAGCCCTTATTGGCGGACTCAATATTTCAAACAATTACAGAGGAACAACAATAGGAAGTACATGGCTTGATTATGCCGTCCAAATTGAGAACGATGAAACAGCAATGCAATTGGAACAATTGTGTCAAAATATCTATTTCAAACATAAAAGAACACACAGACTAAATTTGCAGCCTGTTTCCTATTTGGATAATGAAACCACCGTTACCGTTCTACAAAATGATTGGCTGAAAAGAAACGATGAAATTACAATCGCTTATGTCAAATCAATTCAAAAAGCACAAAAAGAAGTCATAATCGTTGGCTGTTATTTTCTACCTGGTCAAAGATTTACAAAAGTCCTTAAAAAAGCGGCCAAGAGAGGTGTAACAATAAAACTTATTTTATCTGGAATTTCAGACATTCCATTAATGCAGCGAGCAACCTATCATTTATATTCTTCTCTTCTTCAAAACAACATTGAATTGTACGAATGGGACAAGTCCGTTCTACATGGCAAAGCAGCTTTGGTAGATAATAAATGGGTAACTATTGGCTCTTTCAATTTGAATCATTTGAGTTCCTATGGAAGCATCGAAACGAATGTAGCTATAGAGTCCACAAAATTCGCCAAAACACTGGCATCCGATTTAAACGCTGTAATTTCTCAGTGTGAAAGAATTACTCTCGAAACTATGAAACGAAAAAACAGCCTTTTTGCAACAATTGCAAACTGGCTTTCCTACCAGTTTATGAGAACAATTTTTATAATCATAACTTATATCACTTACAATAGGTTCTTGAACAAGTACAGGGAAGAAGACTAAGAAGCAAAATTAACTATCTATCATGAATTGGCATTTACTTCCACTACCAGAAATTGCACAGTTATTAAACTCATCTCCAAAGGGGTTAGACAGCGTTACTGCTTCAGAACTACTCTTGGAATATGGAAAAAATCAGATAGAAGACCAAAAAAAGAAAACAGCTTTTCAGATGTTTTTACAGCAATTTACTGACTTTATGATTATTGTTCTAATTGCTGCAGCCATAATTTCTGGTATTTTAGGAGATTTAATAGATACCATCATTATTCTTGCGATTATCATTATCAATGCCATTATAGGATTCATTCAGGAATTTCGGGCCGAAAAAGCAATGGAAGCATTGCAAAATATGGTCGCAAGTACTGCTCTTGTTTTACGCGAAGAAAATCCAATTGAAAAACCTGCTTCTGATTTAGTTCCGGGCGACGTAATATTACTTGAAGCCGGAAATAGTATTCCTGCCGATATTCGCTTTTTGGAAACCCATAAAATCAAAGTAGATGAATCGACACTAACCGGTGAATCACATAATGTCGAAAAAATCACAGAGGAGCTTCCTTATGGTGACTATAGTTTGGGAGATAGAATAAACATGGGGTTCAAAGGCACTTATGTTACCAATGGACGAGCACTTGCCTATGTCGTTGCAACCGGTATGAACACAGAACTTGGACGTATAGCCAAGATGATACAAAAAGATGAAACAGCAACTCCTTTGCAAAAAAGGCTGATTGCTTTTGGAAAAAGATTATCAATAGTCATACTGACTATCTGCGCGGTAATATTCATAATTGGTTGGTTACGTGGCGAAGCTGTTTTAGTCATGCTGCTTACTTCTATTTCATTAGCCGTTGCCGCCATTCCCGAAGCATTGCCTGCACTGGTAACCATTGCCCTTGCTTTTGGTGCCAAGCGGTTGGCAAAAAACAACGCCCTGATCCGAAAACTACCTGCCGTAGAAACATTAGGCTCAGTCACCTACATCTGCACCGACAAAACCGGTACGCTAACATTGAACAAAATGACTGTTCAGGAAACACATGAAATTCAATACAACCCTTCCGATTCTGCTTTCTTCCCTACGAATACGTTGCTTACTGCAATGGCTTTAAATAATGATGTTTCAAAAGATAAAGACGAAAAATGGCTGGGTGATTCTACCGAAGTGGCCTTGGTACAATATGCCCATAATAAAAATTTCAAAAAAACTGAACTAGAAAAAACACTACCTCGAGTAATGGAGCTGCCCTTTGATTCAACGAGAAAATGCATGACTACATTACACCAAACAGAGCAAGGAATATTGGTCATTACCAAAGGTGCAGTAGATATGTTAATTGGCAAATTAGATAAAAATCAAAAAAAACAGATTCCTGAAATTGAAGCCAAAGTGAATGAAATGGCAGATAAAGGCTACCGGGTTTTGGGATATGCAATGAAGTGGCTACCCTCCATTCCCGAAAAATTCAACACGGATACCATTGAATCCCGATTAACCTTAATAGGATTTGCAGGAATGATTGATCCTCCAAGAGAAGAAGTAAAACAAGCTGTTGCTGAATGTAAAGAGGCTGGAATTATTCCGGTAATGATTACTGGCGACCATAAACTCACTGCAAAAGCCATTGCAAAACAATTAGGAATTTTCAATTCCGAAGATGATTTGATCTTAACCGGTGCTGAACTTTCAGCATTATCTGAAACTCAATTTGAAAGTATTGTAGAAAAAACACGGGTATATGCGCGGGTAAATCCGGAACAAAAATTAAAAATTGTAAAGGCATTACAGGATAAGAATCAATTTGTGGCCATGACAGGAGATGGTGTCAATGATGCACCCGCACTTAAAAATGCAGACATCGGAATCGCAATGGGCATTAACGGCACCGAAGTTACCAAAGAAGCTTCCCATATGATATTGTTGGACGATAATTTTGCTACCATCGTAAAAGCCGTCAAACACGGACGAAGAATATTTGACAACATCCTAAAATTCATCAAATATACTATGACATCAAACTCTGGGGAAATATGGGTAATTTTTTTAGCTCCATTTTTTGGCTTACCCATACCATTACTGGCGATACACATTCTTTGGATAAATTTGGTAACGGATGGATTGCCGGGACTGGCACTTGTCTCGGAACCGTCTGAATCCAATATCATGAGCCGCCCTCCAAGGAGTCCAAAAGAAAATATCTTTGCGGGAGGAATGGCGACTCATATTTTGTGGGTGGGCTTCTTAATGGGGGTCGTTACTCTCGGAATACAAGCATGGTCAATACATTACAACAACAGTCATTGGCAAACAATGGCTTTTACCGTACTGTGTCTAAGTCAAATGGGGCATGTAATGGCTATTCGTTCCGAAAGAGAATCTATTTTTAAAATAGGTGTTTTTTCAAACAAACCTATTTTAGGGGCGTCACTATTGACTGTCGGATTACAAATGATGATTATTTATACTCCTTTTTTTAATACAATTTTCAGAACACAGCCCTTAACGGTTTATGAACTTGTTATAACCATTGCTGTTTCAAGCATCGTATTTTGTGCTGTAGAATTGGAAAAATGGACTAAACGAAAATGGAAATAAAACAGTTTAAAACTTCATTCCCTCTTTTGCACCATTCACAAAATACATTTTCATCATCCCCCTGTTTTTGACTTCTACCTCTCCCCTGTACTCACAATCAAAAGAGTCTTTTATAATTGCAAATGTATTTTCAGAAATATTAATTTTCCCCCGAGCTGAATTCGATTCCATTCTAGAAGCAATGTTTACAGTATCGCCCCAAATGTCATAGGCAAATTTCTTGGTTCCCACTACTCCGGCAACTACAGGCCCAGTATTAATCCCGATGCGAATGTTAAATCGAGTATGATTGAGTGGATTTTCCCTGTTCGAATGCTGAACAAATTCTAAAATTTCTTGAGCTACCAAAATCATTTTATAAGCATGATCTTCTGTAGGGAAAGGCAATCCTCCGGCACACATATAGGAATCTCCCAATGTTTTTATTTTTTCTAAATCATACTTTTCGATAATCGCATCAAATTTTGAAAAGTAATAATCGACACTTTCTACCAATTTTTCTGGAGACAAATTTTCGGCATATTGCGTAAATCCTTCAAAATCGGTAAATAAAACAGTAACGGATTCAAATCTTTTAGCTACTACTTTACCACTTTCTTTTAGTTCAAGAGCCGTTTCTTCCGGAAGAATATTCAATAATAAAGTGTCTGATCTTTTTCTTTCTTCTTCAATGATACTATTCGTTTTCTTGATAAAACGATATCTTCTAAATAAACCAATCGCCAGCAAGAAAACAAGAACTAATGAAACGATAGAAGAAATGGCAATTATTTTTTGGGTCCGCTTTTGTTGAATCATCAAATCGACTTCTGCCTGCTTCTTTGAAACCTCAAAATTGGTTCTCAAATTCCCCATTTTCTCGACTTCTTCAAGATTTCTGACACTGTCTCGATAAGTAATGTATTTTTTATAATAGGTAAATGATTCAGGTATGTTTCCTGCTTGTTGATACAATTCAGAAAGTATCAAACTTGACTTTTGAACTTGGTCTTTCAATCCTTGTTTTTGTGCAATATCCAAACTTCTTTTTGCGTAATCAAGAGCAGATTTCCATTCTTTTCGCTTAAAATAAATATCTGACATATAGAGAAGGTAATCTGATATGCCATAGTAGTCTTCCTGTTTTTCTAGGATTGAAATGGCTTCACTTATATTTTTGATCGCCAATTCATCATTTCCTTGTTTAGCAAAGACCATCCCTTTATTCCCTAAAGTATAGGCAATACCAATGAGATAATTTTCCTTCTTGAATATTGTACCGGCCTCATTAAAATAATTTAAGGCCAAATTGAATTTTAAATTCTTCGAATATTCATCTCCGGCATTTAGCAAAGCAGTAGCCAATGAAAGCCGATTTGTCGTTCTTCTTAAAATTTTAATAGCTTTGTCATAATACAACTCTGCATTCTCTTTACTCCCCATAGTAGAATACACATCGGCAATAAACATATAAGACATTCCTTCTCCTATCACATATTCCGCTTTTGCAGCTGCATCAATACTCTTGAAATAAGAATCTAGAGCAATATTAAAATTCCCAATAATTCTGTTTTTATTCCCTTTTTGGCTATATCCCCTATATAAATATAAATAGTTCTTTTCAGCTTTGGATAAAGCAATGAGTTCCTCAGCATATTTTAATGACAATTCAAGGTTATTACTTTCATTAAAAGACAAATTCCTTAACAATTCCATTTTTTCAGAATTATTAAGTTTTTTTGTTTTGTAAATTTTGACAAGACTATCCGCTACTTTTTGATCTTGAGCAAAAACAACAGATTGCTGAAAAAAAAGTAGAATTAAATAAATTACAATATTAGTGAAATAGCCAAATAACCGTTTTACTATCATGGATTTCCCATTAATTTTGGGTCAATATGAAAACTTTTTTTATGTAAACCATCCTTGTAAACACTACAATTCATGGTATATATATCTTCTTTGTTTATCAATCTTAAATCCTCTTTGACTCTCGCCTCAACAATACTATTTACCCCACCACTTCCCATAATCGTTGTGTCATGAAAAAAATCAACATCATTTTGGTCTTTACCTTTTGAATGATATACAATACTGTCAATAGCAATTGAATACTCTTTATCATTAGATTTACCCACCCATTTTACATTTTTATGAAGATAAACATGAGTCACAAAATCGATCACTTTACTATCATTTGTTTTTCCAAAATTGTTATCCGTTAATTTGCATAAATTATCAACTATACTATGATCAGGTTCTATGGGTTGTATAATTGTATTCAAATATTCGTACAGTTTTTTGGCTTTAACCTCTAAGGTGATTTTAACTTTACCTCCCTTAGACAAACGTATTTTTAAAAATCCTTTTTCTGTCAAATAAAATTTTAGTCTTCTGTCCATTGTAATTTATTATTTCAGGTTTATAAATAATTTATTAACCATAAAAGCTATAATAAATTGAAAAATGGCAGATTCTTTGGGAGAAACAACTTTTAATTTTATTGATTTTTTTATATAAAATTCAAAAACTACAAACTATTATGGATTTGCTATTAGTTTAGGATCTATTAAATATGATTTAGCCACATTATTGTAATGAATACTAAATTCTATTTTATAAATATTTTGTGTTTTAGCCATTTCAATTTGGTCTTTGATAGTCGCTACAACTTTGCTGTTACAGCCTCCTGTTCCCATGATAGTAATGTCATCTTCCAAAAAGCACTTATCATTAGGATCATTCAAATCAAAATCATAAACGATTCTGTCTATTGCCACAGAATAACCATCATCTGTGGTTGAGCCTATCCATTCTACGTTATGTCCAAGATAAACATTTGATAAAAAGCCTTGCACTTTTCCATTTTCAGAAATGCCATCATTATCATCAGATAAAGTACTCACAGTATCAATTTCTTCTTGGGATGGATTTGACATTTGATAGAGACTGCTGGCATCAACAGTCAAAACTATCTGAACATTTTTACTCATAAATTTTAGATTTAAAAGATTAATTAATTCCAATAAAATTTATAGGTTAAAAAGTCGATTTGAGGGAAGCAAAAATTAGATTTTTACTATTTTTAATCAAAGTATAATCAAATTTAATGCTTTTTAAATTAAAAATTAACAAATAACAAGAAAATATAAAACCAAAAGAGCTAAAAAATGCATTTGTAAAAAATAAATAAAAAATAATAATTCAAAAGAAGTATTTTTCTTAAATTTACAACAATAACTAATTGTATTTTAGTTAAGTACAAATATTTCTCATACCAACTTCACTCCTAAAACCAAAGATAATATGAAATTCAACCAAGAACCTATAGACTGGAGAGAAATATTCGAACTGAAAAATATCATTCTTAATTTGGTTGGAGTAGCATTAATTACATTAGCCTTAAAAGGTTTTATGATTCCCAATAAATTTTTGGACGGAGGAGTTATAGGAGCTTCAATACTCATTCACGAAATCTCACATGTACCATTTGGTGTTTTAGTGCTCGTATTGAATATCCCTTTTTTATTTATTGGCAAAACTGTACTAGGTAAAACTTTTGCCATACAAAGTTTAATCACCTTTTTAATGATAGCAGCCAGTATGACATTTATTGACATTCAGCCCGTAACATCCGACCGTTTATTGATTGCATTATTTGGAGGTTGCTTGATTGGTATGGGAATGGGATTTGTCATTCGAAGTGGCGCAGCGGCAGACGGAATAGAAATACTCGCCTTATTTACTACCCGAAAAATTGGTCTTAACGTGTCGGAAGTTATTTTTGGAATCAACTCAACACTATTTCTTTGTGCTGCATGGTCATTTGGCATAAGTACCGCTTTATACTCTATAGTTACTTATTTTTCGGCTATAAAATGTCTTGATTACATTGCTAATGGAATAGAACAATACACTTCTTTACATATTATTTCATCCAAAAGTGAGGCTATAAAATCATTAATTGTGCAACAATTTGGAAAAGGAATTACAGTTATTAAGGGAGAAAGAGGCTATTTACCACATTCTTTTCATGAAAAAACAGATTGCGACATTATAATAACAGTCGTAACCCGACTAGAATTACTGAGGATAAAGGAAGAAGTTAGCCAATTGGATCCGCATGCCTTTATGTACATTCAATACATCAAGGAAGCAAGAGGAGGTATTTTAAGAAACAAGGCCAAGCATTAGGATATGAAAAACTGGGATTTATTGTGTCATACAGTCATTAATTTATTAAAAGAGAACTTAGCGCCATTCTTAACCTATCATGATTGGAAACATACTGAACATGTTATAAGAATGGCCGAATATATTGCGCGCAAAGAAAACATGCCTGAAGAAGACGTTGTATTAATAAAAACGGCAGCCCTATTTCATGATGCTGGATTTATCAACTCTGTTGCTGATGGACATGAAGAAGCAAGCATTCTAATGGCTCAAGATAGATTGCCTCAGTTTGAATACACTAAAAATGAAATTAAGGCCATTGCAGGTATGATTCAGGCGACCACTATTCCTCAAGAACCTAAAACAAAATTAGAATCCATACTCGCTGATGCCGACTTGGAATATCTCGGTACTGATAATTTTGAACGAATAGGAACCAATCTATATTTTGAAATAAAACATACAAACCCAAATCTCAGCATAAGCGAATGGAATGATATACAAATTAAGTTCCTCCAAAGTCACCAATACCACACTCCGTATTGCATTCAATATAGAAACCCCACCAAACAAAAAAACCTTGAATTACTTATTGAGCAGAAAAATGAAAGTTAGTTTGCTAAGATGAATCAAACTCTATTCTCTTTATTTTTTAATGCAACTAAGTAGATTTGATAAAATCCATTACATTTACTTTTCACAACCAAAATGCGTATCAGATTATGCATTCTGACATTATTTTCTAAAACATATTAAATTTCAAAAAATTATGGAAGAACTAAAAAAACTAATGACTGAGTTAGAAAACAAAATACATAATCAAGAATTACTCAATCCATTGGTTTCTAAATCTTCTGTAGGTTGGCATATTGAACATACTTTACTTACTATGAACTTAGTCCTCGAATCTATTCATAAATCGAATCCTGAGAATTACAAAAGAACTTTCAACCTTAATCGTTTTCTAGTATTTACACTAAATAAAATTCCAAGAGGAAAAGTCAAAGCGCCCCGAATGGTTAGACCTGAAGAGAATTTTACAACCGATTCATTAAAAAGTCATCTTGAAAAAGTAAAAATGAACCTCGAAAAATTAAGCACTCTTTCTGCTAACAATTATTTTGAACATCCTTTTATGGGACAATTGAATTTGAAGCCAACAATTCGTTTTATTAAAATCCATACTAATCACCATATTAATATTATAAAAGAGATTATTGAAAGTAAAAGTTAAAATAAAAAATACTAAAACAAATAATTTTTCTCTTCAAATTACTAATCGTATTTGAATGTTTTAATATTAAACTATTACTTTAAAATGCAATATTCATTTTATTCATTTTATTCATTTTATTCATTTTATTCATTTTAAAACAAATAGAAACTAAAATAATCTATAATTTTTTATTAAAACAAACAATCTTTCCTTACTAATAATTAACTAGAAATTCCTAACAGTCTTCCAAATCTGTTAGGATAAAAAACCTCGTTACTTACCCAGCTATTAAATTCCGATGCAATAATTAACACCGATACAAGATCATTTTTTTTGTTATTTCCCTGCATCTTACTTCATAAACAAAATTCTAATTAGCTAAAAATCATGTATTTATACTTTTGTGTGATTTATTTTCATTATTTTTGTTAAAACATTTATTAAAATAACCATTTCTACCCAAACGAAATGAATCAAAAAGATTGATTTTTTAAGGACTCCCCTTCCTCTTATATAATATGCACTTTGATAAATCATAAACACGATTATCAATTTACATGATGATTTTAAGAATATAACCAAACAACAATCTTAACTTATTGGAATTGCAGGGTCCACAATAATGTTATTACAGATATGGTCCCAAGAAAGCGGACGTTCCTTTATCTATTTTCAGTTTTAATCTAAAACAACTTTCTGTCCTATTTAAAAATATTTTTGATTTTATAAAAAAGCAATTAAAGTTTAACCAATTAAATAAAAAAAGATGAAAACAATTTTGACAATGTTTGTGGCAATGCTAGCCTTAAGTTTCACTTCCTGCAAAAAAGAAAGTGATAAGGAAGTAACTCCAGCCGAAAGCTCCCCAGAAAAAGTAGCAGTAAAAGAAGAACCTGTTTTTGAACCCTTTAAAGTTATGGTTATAACCCATACCGTAAAAGATTTTGATACTTGGAAAAAAGCATTTGACGAACACGAAAGTGTCAGAACCGCAAGTGGATTAACATTAAGAGCCTTGGGGAGAGATATGGATAACCCTAATAAAGTTTATGTCTTTTTGAATCTGGAAGATTTGCAAAAAGCCAAAGATTTTGCTGCCAATCCTGAATTAAAAGAACGAATGAAAAAAGGAGGTGTAACCAGTGCACCGGAATTCAGATATGCAGATGTAGTACGTTTCGAAGAATCTCCTGCTACACTGAAGGGAAGATTGCGGGTTGGACATAAAGTAAAAGATTTTGATGCATGGCTCAAAGTATATGATGCCGAAGGCAAAGAAACCAGAATGGCGAATGGATTAGTAGACAGAGCCATCTCCAGAAGCATTGATGATCCCAACATGGTTTATGTAACTTTTGCCATAAGTGATTTAGAGAAAGCTAAAGCGAGGCTAAAAGACCCCGCTTTACAAAAAATTATGACAGATGCCGGTGTGATAGGCAAACCCGAAGTGACTTTCTATAATGCGGTAGAATAAAAAAAACACATTCAAGAAAGCCAAACAAACTTATTTTATATCATTTAAGTTTGTTTGGCTTTTTTGCGTAAGAGATTGAAGCTATATCCCACGCTTTTGGGCGTGGATAAATCCTAAAACCCAACTCCATAGTTGAAAATTATGGAGAGACGACTGCAATTTTCAACTGTAAAGTTACGCCGAAATCAATATCGTAATTGCAGATTATCGTTTATTAATCACGCTTTATAGAATGTAAAGTATTTCAACGTTTATAGGCTTTGCCACGCAAAATAAAAACTATAAATTAGCACTTTAATAATTATATAAAAAAAACAATGAAAAATACTGCTTTAACGCACATACATGAGGGTTTGGGAGCGAAAATGCTACCGTTTGCTGGATACAATATGCCTATTCTTTATGAAGGGGTAAATGCTGAACACGAAACGGTTCGAAATGCAGTAGGTGTTTTTGATGTGTCGCACATGGGAGAGTTTATACTCTCGGGTCCAAATGCTTTGGCTTTGATCCAAAAAGTAACTTCAAATGATGCGTCGACTTTGACAATTGGAAGAGCCCAATATTCTTGTTTGCCTAATAATGACGGTGGAATTGTAGATGATTTAATTATCTATAAAATGAAAGAAGAACAATATTTATTGGTAGTAAATGCTTCCAATATTGAAAAAGATTGGGATTGGATTTCAGCTCACAATGATTTGGGAGTAGAAATGAAAAATCTATCAGATGATTATTCTTTGTTGGCTATTCAAGGACCAAAAGCAGTTGAGGCGATGCAATCTTTATCGTCTATAGATTTATCAGCCATTGCTTATTATCATTTTGAAGTAGCTGATTTTGCAGGTTTCCCTAATGTTATCATATCAGCAACTGGTTATACAGGTTCTGGTGGATTTGAAATCTATTGCAAGAACGACCAAGTTGAAACAATTTGGAACAAAGTTTTTGAGGCTGGAGCTGCTTATGATATTAAACCTATTGGTTTGGCAGCAAGAGATACTTTGCGATTGGAAATGGGATTCTGTTTATACGGTAACGATATCAACGATACAACATCACCTCTAGAAGCTGGTTTAGGATGGATTACCAAATTCAACAAAGAATTCACTAATTCTGATAATTTAAAAAAACAAAAAGAAGAAGGTGTAACCAAAAAATTAGTAGCTTTCGAAATGCAAGAGCGTGCAGTACCAAGACATGACTATGAAATAGTTGATGGTTCTGGAGCTGTAATTGGAATTGTAACATCTGGAACTATGTCTCCTTCTATGAACAAAGGAATTGGTTTGGGTTATGTTACAACAGCCAATAGTACAGTTGATAGTGATATTTATATCCGAATCAGAAAAAATGATGTTCCTGCCAAAGTGGTAAAACTCCCTTTCTATAAAAAATAAATATTTCTATGAAAAAAATCACATTTGTGTTTCTGTTTTCTACATTCTCTCTATTTGCGCAAAATAGTGATACAAGTTGTGACATTTTATTCAAAATAAATAAATTACTCCAAAAAGAGCACTTTAGTCCAAAGCCGGTAAACGACAGTTTATCGGCTTATCTTTTTGATGAACTATTTGATGAATTAGATCCCTCCAGAAACATTTTTTTAAAATCACAGGTTGATACACTGTCCAAGAAATACAAACTCAATCTGGATAATCTCATCTTGAAGAAAGATTGCTTTTTTATAACGGATATAAAAAATGAGTATAAAAAATCACTGCTGAGAAATAAATCCATTTTAGAAAAACTCAACCGAGAAACTATTGATTTCAATATAAAAGATACGATTCGATTCAAACAAAGAGACTTTAATTTTTATTTGAAAGAGAACGACGTTGAAAAAGCCTTAAATAAAAAAATCAGGTTTGAAGTATTCAATGATATCTCTGAAAAAAGCAAAAACTTAGATTCGTTGAAACTCAATTTTAATTCGATGAGTCATACATCCAAAAAGAGTATTATCGAAAATGAACTTTGCAAAATCAATGCTTTACTTTCCGATAGCAAATCATTTGAAGACAATCTTTTTAATATTTTTTGTGGTTATTTTGACCCTCATACCAATTATTTCAGTAACGACACTAAATCAAGTTTTGTATCTACTTTATCCAAAGAAAGACTTTCATTAGGATTGGACGTCAGTCTAAATGATAAAAATGAAATTATTGTAGACGAAATAGACCCTAATGGACCAGCATTTAGAACTGGAAAAATCAAAAAAGGAGATCAAATTATTGCAGTTTCCAATCAAAAAGAAACACTTGAAGTTTCCTGTTCCTCTCTGGAATCCATAGCTACTCTAATGTCATCAGAATTGAATACCAATATAACATTAACCATCAAACGAAATTCTGGAAAGAGTTTCAAGGTAAATATTGAAAAACAAGTTCTAAAAGACGAAGAAAATACAGTATATAGCTTCATAATTGATAAAGACTCCAAAATAGGTTATATAAAAATACCTAGTTTCTACTCAAATTTTGAAGGAGGAAACAGTAAAGGCTGCGCCCAAGATGTTGCCAAAGAAACCATTAAATTAATGAAAGACAATATCAAAGGATTGGTTCTTGATTTGACGGACAATGGAGGTGGATCTATGGAAGAAGCTGTAAAATTAGCCGGCTTATTTATTGACTACGGACCAATATCTATAGTCGTTGACAATAAAAAAGAACTATCTGTGATAAATGACCCGTATAGAGGTGTTATTTACAAAGGTCCAATTGTTATTATCATTAATGGAAATTCAGCCTCAGCAAGCGAGTTTTTTGCCTCAATCATGCAAGATTACAACCGAGCACTTTTGATAGGAAGCACTTCCCTAGGAAAAGCAACCATGCAAACTATTGTTCCTTTGGAAAAAAATGACGATCAACATTTTGTAAAACTGACCATCAGTAAATTTTACAGAATCACCGGAAAAAGTCATCAAGCCGTTGGAGTTATACCAGATGTGCAAATTCCAACAATCTATCAAGATGTTTTTCAAAAAGAAAGCGGATTTCCAACAGCTTTAAAAAATGAAAGCTTAAATTCAAGAATTCGCTTTACACCCTATGTAAGCAACGAATTAATTGAATCTCTTGCCCAAAAAAGCAGAATTAGAGTAGCTCAAGACCCTTATTTCAATTCCATTATTGCTCTAAATTCGAAGATTGATGCCGTAATAAAGAAATCCAAATTTGAAATTCCAATGACATTGGAAGCAGTTTTTGAAAACCAAAATAACATTAACAATTTATCCGAAGAAATCAATAATTTCAAAGCAGATGATTTGAATTTAAATGTATCCAATTCAGAATACAACAAATCATTACTTGAAATTTATCCTTCACTTATCGAGTACAACAAAATGCAACTTGATAATTTAAAATCCAATCACTATCTTAACGAGGCAATAGCCATTATAGCTGATTACAAAACATTAAAACAAAATAAACCGAATTAATTACACACTATTTTGCAAAAGATTTTCCATAGGCTTTTGGATAAATAAGGAATAGCTGTATTTTTGCAATTCAAAATAACAATAAGAAATGGGAAGAGCATTTGAGTTCCGAAAAGGTAGAAAAATGAAACGTTGGTCTGCAATGGCCAAAGCCTTTACCAGAATTGGTAAAGATATTGTAATGGCGGTAAAAGAAGGTGGTCCAAATCCTGAAGCCAATTCAAGACTAAGAGCCGTAATTCAAAATGCCAAGGCAGCCAACATGCCTAAAGAAAATGTCGAACGCGCTATCAAAAAAGCTACCGATAAAGACACTGCCAACTATAAAGAAGTATTATTTGAAGGTTATGCTCCTCACGGAATTGCACTTTTAATTGAAACTGCTACGGATAACAACAATAGGACTGTTGCTAACGTTAGAAGTTATTTCAACAAATGCAATGGAACTATGGGAACTCAAGGTTCTGTAGAATTCATGTTTGACCATACTTGTAATTTTAGAATCCCAAAAGAAGGTATTGATCCAGAAGAATTAGAACTTGAACTAATTGATTTTGGAGCTGAAGAAGTTTTCGAAGACGAAGACGGAATTTTAATTTACGCTCCTTTTGGAAGTTTTGGAACTATCCAAAAAGAATTAGAAAGCAGAAAATTAGAAATATTGTCCTCTGGTTTTGAAAGAATTCCACAGATTACTAAAAAATTAACAGAAGCCGAAATGGCCGATGTTGAGAAATTAATTGAAAAAATGGAAGAAGACGATGACGTTATGAACGTTTATCATACTATGGAAGAATAATAAATTCATCTAATAAAAAACTTATAAAACTCTAGAATCTCTCTAGAGTTTTTTTTTACCATAAAGTAATCACCTAATTAATCAAAGAAAAGGCAGATTACATTCGACAAGTTTCAAAAAAAGGTTGATGCAATAACTACATCAACCTTTTTTAATTATGTCTACTCTAAATTATTTTGATCCGAATCAAATCAATTAGACGATATTATTTTATCATTTGGGCTTTGTCCTGTATTCCTAATTTTCAACGAATAAGTTCCTTCTGGAATCGAACTAATATCAATTACACTTGCATTAGCTGCAAATACCTTTGCTCCTTTAGGCGAGTATATTTCAAAAGACTTGATTCCTCCTTCTGTTAAAGGAACAGTTAATACAGTCTTTGCCTCTTCCATTTTGTGCAAATTTGAGCTTATTTTTTTATCAGCTAAACTTTGTGTTTTATTAGCGATTTCCAACAAATAAGTTCCATCTAGAATTGAACTGATGTCAATTACATTAGTATTGCTCGCAAATACTTTTACACCTTTTATTGAATAAATTTCAGAAGACCTGATTTTACTTTCTGTTACCGGGACAGCCAATACTGTTTTTGTTTCTCCTACTACGGAGGTTATACTAGTTGTTGCAACATTTTTTGTTATCAAAGAAGAATTGCCTTTGTATAACGTAACAATTTGTTCGTCTGACAAGGCAACATCATATATTTTTAAATCATCAATATCAGCATTAATACTTACAGATGGACCCTTTTTACCAATTGAAAAAACAATACCTGAAGTCAATTTTCTAGGACTTATGGAGGACTTAATCAATTCACCATTTCTATAAATCTTTGAAGTAAACCCATCATAAGTTACTATGTAATTGTACCAAATATTTGAAGAAACTGCGGTGGACACAATAACATCGTTTTCATCTCCACATCCAGCGAGATTTAAATCCGATTTAGAATCCGTTGCAATTTGTTGTAATAAACCAAAATAACGTGCATTATATAAGGAACCATAGCCCCAAATATAATTTGCTTTTGTTACGTCATTATATTTTACCCAAATGGAAACTGTTCTTGAGGAATTGGCTGGCGGTAAATTAAGCACCATTGCTTCGATATAACTATTTGAAAGACGTATTGCACTATTGGGAACACCAGCTCTATCATTTACAAACATGGCTTTACCCGAAAATGAAATTTCATTTTTTGTATTGCTAAGGGTACCATTAAAATCAAACTCTTGGATTGCTGTTTGGGCGTTGATTGAGAAAGTAAATACAAACACTACTGTAAGAAGTGTCATTTTTTTCATAAGTTGTAGGTTTAGAATTTGCGGAATAAATAATTGCGATTATCATTTATTAATCTCAAATCTAAGGATTGATCTAGCAAGAGCCTAAATATCCCGATAAAATGTTAAAAAAATCGTTTAAAATCCACAAAACAAACAAAAAGACTTATAATTATTACATTTTTTTATCAAATTTAAAAGGAATATATAAATTATTTAAACATAAAAAATAACATTATTGCAACTATTGATTAAATAAAATTTTAGCGCTAAAGATGTTCTTCCTTGTCCATTCTTTTGAAAAATAAATCTTTAGTCCGGATTTTGGTATAAATAAATTTCTCTAAAAAAAACGTCTTTTAAATAGATCACTAATAGCCACAAAAAAACTCCAGCTATTTCTAAACTGGAGTTTTTATATTGAATAAAAGTTGATTCTTATTTTATAAATTCAACTTTCTGTACTTCTTCTTCATTAATACTGTCAAAAAATCCTTGGTCATTCATCCATTCATCACTAAACACTTTACTCATATAACGAGAACCATGATCAGGAAAAATAGCAACAACATTACTATTTTCGTCAAACTCTCCTTCTTCAGCATATTGCTTTATTGCCTGCATTACTGCACCTGAAGTATAACCAACAAATAAACCCTCTTTTCTGGTGATCTCTCTTGCAGAGTGAGCACTTTCCTCGTCGGATACTTTGATAAATTTATCTATAATATCAAAATCTGTAGCAGATGGGATCAAATTTTTCCCTAAACCTTCTATTCTATAAGGGTAGATTTCATCATTATCAAATTCTTTAGTTTCGTGGTATTTTTTTAAAACAGAACCAAAAGCATCAACACCAAGTATCTTAACATTAGGATTTTGCTCTTTCAAGTACTTAGCCGTCCCAGAAATTGTTCCTCCAGTTCCGCTACAAGCTACAAGATGTGTAATGTGACCATTTGTTTGTTTCCAAATTTCTGGTCCAGTCGACTTATAATGTGCATCAATATTTAATTGATTAAAATATTGATTGATATAAACAGATCCTTTAGTTTCTTCATGCAAGCGCTTGGCTACATTATAATAAGATCGATCGTCGTCTGCAGAAACGTGTGCTGGGCAAACATATACTTTCGCCCCCAAGCTCCTTAACATATCAATCTTATCTTTTGAAGATTTTGAACTTACCGCCAGTATACAATTGTATCCTTTTATAATACTAACCATTGCCAAACTAAAACCGGTATTTCCAGAGGTAGTTTCGATTATGGTATCTCCAGGTGATAAAATTCCTTGCTTTTCTGCTTCTTCGATAATATATAAAGCAATTCTATCTTTCGAAGAATGACCCGGATTAAAGGACTCAACCTTAGCGTAGAAATTACCCTTTAAATTCTCGGTTATACTATTTAGCCTAATAAGTGGAGTATTACCTATTAACTCTAAAACATTATTATAAGCATTTATTTCTTCTTTCATAAAAAAATAGTTTATCTAAGAGCATTTTTTTAATTTACCCCGATATGATGCAAATCTAACAAAAAAAATCTAATTAGTTTTCAATTTTCTCTAAATCTAATAAAAAACTATACTCTTTTGCTAATTCCTTAATGGCTTCAAAGCGACCAGATGCTCCTCCATGCCCTGCATCCATATTTGTATCCAAAAACAGGAGATTATTATCTGTTTTCAAAGCACGTAATTTAGCCACCCATTTAGCTGGTTCCCAATACTGTACCTGAGAATCATGTAATCCTGTTGACACATACATATTTGGATATTTTTGTGGCAATACATTATCGTATGGGGAATAGGAAAGCATATAGTCATAATATTTTCGAACATTCGGATTCCCCCATTCATCATATTCTCCCGTTGTAAGTGGAATACTATCGTCAAGCATCGTAGTTATAACGTCCACAAAAGCTACTTGTGCGATAACCCCATTGTATAATTCAGGAGCTTCATTGACAACAACTCCCATCAACAAACCACCGGCCGAACCTCCTTCGGCATACAAATGTTGTGGTGAAGTGTATTTTTCGGCTATTAAAAATTTTGAACAATCTATAAAATCAGTAAATGTATTTTTCTTTTTCAATAATTTTCCATCTTCATACCATTGTCTTCCCAAATCTTCGCCGCCTCGTATGTGCGCAATGGCAAAAATAAAGCCTCTGTCCAGTAAAGTCAGCCTTGTCGACGAAAATGTAGCATCCATAGAATGGCCGTAAGAACCATAAGCATATTGAAGCAATGGATTTGTGCCATCTTTCTTTAAACCCTTTCTATAAACCATCGAAATAGGTATTTTTACACCATCTGTTGCTGTTGCCCAAACACGTTCCTCAGCATAATTATTTTTATCAAATTTTCCACCAAGTACTTCTTGCTCTTTTTTGATTTCTTTGACTTTAGTCTTCATATTGAAATCAATAATCGAAGAAGGGGTTGTCATCGACTGATATCCATAACGCAATATATCGGTATCAAAATCAACATTAGAACTCGTATAAGCGGTATAGGTTTCACTTTCAAAAGGAAGATAATACTCCCCTTCTCCACTCCAAGGCATAATTCGGATTTTATTCAAGCCGTTTTCACGTTCCTCAACTACCAAAAAGTCTTTGAATATCTCAATATCTTCCAGCAAAACATCTTTTCTGTGTGCAATGACTTCAACCCAATTAGCTTTTGAAGTCTTGCCAACTGGAGTTTTCATCAATTTAAAATTCTCTGCCTGATCTTTATTTGTCAAAATATAAAAACTATCCCCAAAATGACTGATACTGTATTCCATTCCTCTAACCCTTTTTTGGAAAATCTTAAATTCGCCGTCAGGATTATCAGCATCCAGAATTTGATATTCTGTGGTCAAAGTACTATCAGATTCAATCGCCAAATACTTTTGTGACTTAGACTTTGCTATTTCTACATTAAAAGTTTCATCTTCTTCAAAATAAACCAATACATCGTCAGCTTGTTTTGCACCTAATTTATGTTTGAAAATTTTATGCGAACGCAAAGTAACATCATCTTGATCCGAGTAAAATATGGTTTTGTTATCATTCGCCCAAACGGCGCTTCCAGTAACATTTTCTATTTTATCTTCAAGAATTTCATTGGTTTCCAGATTTTTTATCTGAATGGTATAAATTCTTCTCCCAACGATATCATAACTAAAAAGCGCCAATTTATTATCCGGGCTAATACTCAATGCTCCCAACTGAAAATAAGGCTTGTCCTTTGCCATTTCATTGCAATTGAAGAGTATTTCTTCCTTTGCCGAAAGACTTTCCTTTTTTCGGGAATAAATCGGGTAATCCTGCCCTTTTTCATATCGGGTAATATAATAATACCCATTGTACAAATAAGGAACCGATTGGTCATCTTCCTTAATCCGACTTTTCATTTCTTCGAAAAGGGCTGCCTGAAAATCTTTGGTATGCGCCGTTTTTTCTTGATAATAGGCATTTTCTTGATTCAAATAATCAATAACCTCGGGGTTTTCCCTATCTTTTAACCAAAAATAATTATCGATTCTGACTTCGCCAAATTTCTTTAATTTCTTAGGAATTATTTTGGCTATGGGAGGTAAACTATTTTCTGGCATTGTTTGCGAGGGGTTTTAGTATTTAAAATGCAAAAATAACACAAAGCGATTTTAAAACGAATTCGTTTTAAACCTTATTTAACGTATATAAAAATCTAATTCAGTAATTTTGTCCTTCAATAATTTAAAAATCACCAAAATGGATTTAATGGGAATGATGGGTAAACTTAGAGAAACCCAACAAAAAATCGAAGATACTAAAAAACGTTTAGACACCGTACTAATTGACGAACAAAGTAGCGACAACTTATTGAAAGTCACTTTGACCGCCAATACCAAAATTAAATCAATCGCCATCGATGATTCACTATTGGAAGACAAAGAACAACTGGAAGATTACTTGATTTTGGTACTGAATAAAGCGATAGAAAAAGCAGCAAAAATCAACCAATCAGAATTAGATGCCGTTGCAAAAATGGATATGCCAATGATTCCAGGAATGGAAGATATGTTTAAATAAATATTTTGTTTCAGGTTAAAAACATGTTTCAAGTTTCATGTTCCAAACGTGAAACTTGAAACCTGAAACTTAAAACAAACCTTTCTACTCTCATGAATCAAGAAGCGTTAACTTTCAAAAAGGCAACCAAGGAAGATCTTGAATTTCTCCTTTGGCTTCGCAAAGAGACAATGGTAGAACACTACATTAAAGCTGGAAAGAAAGTAAACAAAGAGAATCTTTTAAGTCGAATAAACCATCATTTTGAACACGCCAAAATAATTCTGTTAAACGAGCAAAAAATCGGACTTCTAAAAGTTTCCGAAAGCAACACCGAAATTGAAATCCATCAAATTCAAGTTGCCCCAAATTATCAAAACAAAGGTATTGGAAGACAAATAATAAAATCCATTCTCCAAGAATCATCCACAAAGAAAATCCCAGTAAAACTTAGTGTTCTTAAAATAAACAAAGCCCAAACTCTTTATAAGAATCTAGGCTTTGCAATATATGATGAAAATGAATATTCGTATTTTATGAAAACGTCTTAAAGAGTAATCTTCTGCAATGTTTCCAAAACATAAGTATGCATCACTTCTTTGTAATCAAGATGCGTCACAATTCGCAGTTTTCCGTGTCCCAAGGCGCTAATCAAAATATTTTTCTCTTTTAATTTCTCGATAAAAACTTTTTCATTTAAGCCTTCACGAAGCGCAAAAATCAGAATATTAGTTTCTACTGGCTCTATTTTACCTATCCATAGTTGGCGTGACAAAACTTCAGCAATTTCTCTGGCTCTTCTGTGATCATCTACTAATTTGGCAATATTATTATCCAATGCAAAATTCCCTGCAGCCGCAAGATATCCCACTTGACGCATACCACCACCCAATATTTTTCGAATACGCAATGCTCTATGAATAGTTGCTTTATCAGCCAAAAGCACCGAACCAATTGGCGCTCCCAATCCTTTCGATAAACAAACTGAAATCGTATCAAACAATGCCCCAAACTCTCTTGGGTGCTGTTTTTTGGCAACCACAGCATTCCAAATTCGGGCGCCATCCAAATGGAATTTTAAATTATTAGCATCACAAACTGCTTTTATTTTCTTTAATTCTTCCAACTCATAACAAGCTCCTCCCCCTTTATTCGTCGTATTTTCCACACAAACCAAACTCGTCAACGGGCTATGGTAAAACTCAGGGTCATTTATCGCTCCGGCTACTTGCTCGGCCGTAATCATTCCTCTATCTCCATCCAGCAAACAGCAAGAAACTCCGCTGTTAAACGAAACACCGCCACCTTCATAATGATACACGTGGGCATATTTATCGGCAATCAATTGCTCCCCAGGCTGCGTATGCAATTTAATCGCAGTTTGATTTGCCATAGTCCCTGACGGAAAAAAAAGTCCCGCCTCCATACCAAACATCCCCGCCAATCTCGCTTCAAGTGCAATAACAGTTGGATCTTGCTTGTACACATCATCCCCCACTTGAGCGTTAAACATGTATTGCAACATTTCCACCGATGGTTTGGTAATCGTATCGCTAATCAAATTTATTTCCATAATCTAAAAACTATATCCTATTTTTGCATTCAAAACTAGTAAAATTATTAGGAGCTAATCCTGCTATTCGTTGCAATCTTTTCTATTTTTTAAGAAAAAATAGAAAAGGATTTCCACTGCTATCAGGGCTAATACTGCTAACCCAATAATTTTCGACACAAAACTACTATAATTTATGACAACTACCGAACAAATAAAAGGTATTGTGGAACGCCTTGGTGCGTTGAGGAGGTATCTTTGACGTTGATGCCAAGCTTATCGAAATTGCCAACGAAGAAGAAAAAACCTTTGCTCCCGACTTTTGGAACAACGCCAAAGAAGCCGAGATTCTTGTAAAAAACCTTCGGAGCAAAAAAAAATGGATTGAAGATTACAACAAAGCTGTCGAGATGACAGACGAGTTGCAACTTGCTTATGATTTTTACAAAGAAGGAGAGCTAACTCCCGAAGAATTAGACGATCAGTACAATTCAACTCAAGCACATATTGAAGCTATAGAATTCAAAAATATGCTTTCGGAAGAAGGTGATTCTTTGAGTGCTGTACTTCAAATTACGGCCGGAGCGGGTGGTACCGAAAGTTGTGATTGGGCCGAAATGCTCATGCGTATGTACATGATGTGGGCCGAAAAAGAAGGTTACAAAATCAGGGAACTGAATTTTCAAAAAGGCGATGCTGCGGGCATAAAAACCGTAACACTTGAAATTGAAGGTGACTATTCTTTTGGATACCTTAAAGGCGAAAACGGTGTTCACCGATTGGTACGTATTTCTCCTTTCGACAGTAACGCCAAAAGGCATACATCATTTGCTTCGGTTTATGTTTATCCGCTTGTTGATGACACCATCGAAATTGAAATCAACCCAGCCGATATCGAAATCGTAACTGCCCGTTCAAGTGGTGCCGGAGGTCAAAACGTAAACAAGGTTGAAACCAAAGTGCAATTGACACACAAGCCAACGGGAATTCAGATACAGTGTTCAGAAACGCGTTCACAACACGACAACCGAACTCGTGCTATGCAAATGTTGCGTTCTCAATTATATGAAATTGAGCTTAAAAAACAACAAGAGCAACGCAGCGATATTGAAGCCGGAAAAATGAAAATCGAATGGGGATCACAAATACGTAATTACGTAATGCAACCATATAAACTGGTAAAAGACGTAAGAACTGGACATGAAACCAGCGACGTTGACAGCGTTATGAACGGAAACATCGACGGATTCCTAAAAGCCTACCTGATGATGATGGGACAGCGTGAAGAGGAATAGTACTTAACAAACAATCTTATACCAAAAAATGCCTTTCAAAATATTGAAAGGCATTTTTATTTTGTCTTTATAATGAACTCTAAAAGAGTCAATACCCTACTGCCATTCAATCAATGAAACCCCAACTCCTACAGTAGTTTGATCGTGATTATAATCAATCAGTGAATTTCCATAACCGTGAGAAACCTGCAAATATCCCCTAAGATTTCCTTTTATGGGATAAGCCCATGAAAAAGTAGAACTTCCTCTCATTTTTCCATCAAAACTAAAATTATGACTTCCGATAAAAGTAAGAACACTTTTATTTTTTGTATAAATAATATTCACATCTGCATTACCAATATAATTTGATATATCGGGATTATCACCTTTTGATTCTGGAATTACATACCAAGGCCTGATGTAAATATTCCAATTTTTCCGCTCAAAACCAGTCATCATAATAACCCTATTCCAACTTCTGGTATTGGGATAACTTTTTCCGTTTGACTCGTGATCAAATGAAACCCCAATCATTCGGGTTTTAAACCCAAATACATTAAACTTAACAGGAAAATTAAGAATGATTTCGGGTTCGTAATTAATTTCTCTGAATGGGCGTGATAATTCTGTATTATATATTTGCCAATGCGATATTTGGGTATAAGCCACCCACAAATCTGCATGTCCCCATAAAAATCCCTGCAAAATTTTAGTTTTAAAACTCAACTGAAATTTCATTTCGACAACATCATAATCAACCTTCGCTGGCGGGATATATTCTGGTGAAGGATTTCCAGAATGGGGTTGCTCATTTGGATTACTCGTCCACACAAAAGGTAAAACATAAATTGCTTTGTAGGGAGTAACCAAAAAAGTCCCTCTTGCCGCGGTTGAATCTAATTCCCAACGGGCAACCATGGTTTTGAGTTCAACTTTATCATTGAATAAAGCTTGAACCTGAGCATTTGATGAAAAAATAGAAAGGAAAAATAAAATGAATGAGAATGTTTTTAACACAGCTTTGAATTTTATTCAAAGGTAGAATCCGAAAAAAGACTTACTGTTATATATTTAGTTCTAAAGCTTATATAATTCACGTTTTAGTTTAAGCCATTTTAATTCATAAAAAGCAATTAAGAATAATTTAAAAATTCAAGATATAAATAAGCTCTTTAGATTTAAAATCCGTTTCAAATTTTACAATAACTATCTCTAAAACGATATCGCTCAAGAAACTGATAAATAACACCATACAAGCATAATATATAACATCCAAAAGCACAATTTCAAAAACAAATTATTTAAATTTGTTAGGTATCAAACTTTAAATACCTACACAATATGAGTAAGAGTTTACCCGAAAAATACAGACATCCATACGCATTTGATAAAAAATACAAAAAATCGGCAGTTTATTTTTCTATGGAATTTGCCATTGACCAATGTCTCAAAATCTATTCTGGAGGATTAGGTTTTTTGGCAGGATCACACATGCGTTCTGCATATGATTTGAAACAAAACTTGATCGGAATCGGAATTTTATGGAAAAAAGGATATTATGACCAATACCTAAAAGAAGATCTTTCTATGGGTGCGCTTTTCAGAGAGAAAAACTACAGTTTTCTTGAAGATACCAACATACGATTCACCATAAAAATAAACAATCACGATGTTTGGATTAGAGCTTATTTCTTAAAACCGGAAATCTTTGGAACTGTACCCATGTTTTTTCTTTCCACAGATTTACCTGAAAATGATTATCTAGCCAAATCAACAACATTCAGGCTATACGATTCAGATCCAAGTGCCAAAATAGCCCAAACAATGGTTCTAGGACTCGGTGGAGCCAAATTACTGGACGCCTTGGACTACGAGCCGGATATTTATCATTTAAATGAAGCGCATGCCGTTTCTTCTGTTTTTCATTTGTACAACAAATATAAAAGCGTTGAGAAAATTAGAGAAAAAATGGTTTTTACCACCCACACTCCCGAAGAAGCCGGAAATGAGAAACACGATATTTATTTACTGGAAAACTTAAGTTTCTTCGACGGCATACCATTGGAAACCGTTAGAGAAATAACTGGTATCCATGATAATACTTTCAATCATTCACTCGTAGCATTACGATTGAGCCACAAAGCAAATGGAGTGTCAAAATTACATGGCGAAGTTTCTAGAGACATGTGGAAAGATTTCAGTGGAATTTGCCCAATAACACATATTACCAATGCCCAAAATAAAAAATACTGGGTAGATCCTTGGCTGGACGATGCCCATGCCAGTAAAGACCGAGAAGAATTAATCAATCGAAAAAAGAGACTAAAAACTAAACTTTTTGAAGTCGTTGCCGATCAAACTGGAAAAATATTTGATCCTGAAGTTCTTACTATTGTATGGGCAAGACGATTTGCCGATTACAAAAGACCAGATTTAATTACTAGAAATATTGAAAAATTCAGAAGTCTAATGACAGACACCAAAAGACCAATTCAAATTATTTTTGCAGGAAAACCATACCCTACTGACTATGGAGCCATTCACAATTTTGACAATCTTTCGCACATCAGTAAAGAATTCAAAAGTATGGCAGTACTTATCGGTCATGAATTAAAATTATCCCGCCAATTAAAAAAAGGATCCGATGTTTGGTTAAACAATCCAAGAGTAACCAGAGAAGCTTCTGGAACATCGGGAGTAACTGCCGCTATGAATGGTTCTATTAATTTTTCGACCAATGACGGATGGGTTCGTGAATTCAAAGATTTAAATGAAACCAAAAATTCATTTGTATTACCAATTGTCGATCACAATTTACCTACATATCAACAAGACCAAATGGATTTAGACAATTTATACCGAATGCTGGAAGACGAAATTCTGCCTTTGTATTACGACACTCCCGAAGAATGGTGGGATCTGGTAGAAACTAGCATGAAACAAATTGTACCCTTTTTTGATTCTGCCCGAATGGTCGATGAATATTACACCAAAATGTATAACTAAATCCATAATTTTGGAATTAAAGTTAAATACTAAACCTCGTTATCTGGAAAAATAGCGAGGTTTTTATTTTTATATGATTTTAAAGAACATTAAATTGCTAAAAATTTAAAATTATCTATATAAATTAAAAAAATTCAATCGTTTTCGTAAATTAGCACTCGTTACAAAAAATACATTTTACACCTATGGATTTAAACTTCAATAAAAACGAAGATCACAATAAACTTTTACTGTCTGAACTCAGACAAAAATTTGCCAAAGTCAAACTTGGTGGTGGCGAAAAACGAATCGAAAAACTTCATGCCGAAGGCAAAATGACAGCTCGGGAACGTATTGATTATTTGTTAGACGAGAACGCAAAATCTATTGAGATTGGTGCTTTCGCTGGAAAAAAAATGTACGTTGAACATGGAGGATGCCCATCGGGAGGTGTAATTGTAAAAATAGGATACATCAAAGGAAAGCAATGCATCGTTGTAGCCAATGATGCTACCGTAAAAGCAGGTGCCTGGTTTCCTATTACTGCAAAGAAAAACCTAAGAGCACAGGAAATCGCGATGGAAAATCGTTTACCAATCATCTATTTGGTTGATAGTGCTGGTGTTTATTTGCCATTGCAAGACGAAATTTTCCCAGACAAGGAACATTTTGGTCGTATTTTTAGGAACAACGCCATAATGAGCAGTATGGGAATTACACAAATTGCAGCCGTAATGGGCAGTTGTGTTGCAGGTGGTGCCTACCTTCCCATTATGAGTGATGAAGCTCTAATTGTTGATAAAACGGGAAGTATTTTCTTGGCAGGAAGTTATTTGGTAAAAGCTGCCATTGGCGAAAGTATCGATAATGAAACCTTGGGTGGAGCAACAACACATTGTGAGATTTCAGGAGTGACGGATTACAAAGCAAAAGACGACAAAGATGCGTTAGACAAAATAAAAAACATAGTCGATAAAATTGGTGATTTTGACAAAGCAGGATTCAATCGTATCAAAGCAGAAAGACCTGCTTTAGACGAAAAAGAAATCTACGGTATTTTGCCAAAAGCCAGAAATGAGCAATACGATATGATGGAAATCATCAATCGATTGGTAGATAATTCTGAATTTGAAGCTTACAAAGAAGGATACGGTCAATCGCTAATTACGGGCTATGCGAGAATTGACGGTTGGGCTGTGGGAATAGTCGCCAATCAAAGAAAAGTGGTTAAAACAACCAAAGGCGAAATGCAATTTGGCGGTGTCATCTATTCGGATTCGGCCGATAAAGCCACCCGTTTTATTGCAAATTGCAACCAAAAGAAAATTCCATTGGTTTTTGTTCAGGATGTGACTGGTTTTATGGTAGGTTCCAAATCTGAGCATGGTGGAATCATAAAAGACGGTGCCAAAATGGTAAATGCCGTTTCCAATTCGGTGGTACCAAAATTCACGGTCGTAGTTGGGAATTCATATGGCGCAGGAAATTACGCGATGTGTGGAAAAGCATTTGACCCGCGATTAATCTTTGCTTGGCCAAGTGCCGAACTCGCTGTTATGGGAGGCACACAAGCCGCAAAAGTATTGGCACAAATCGAAGCTTCTTCTCTAAAAGGAAAAGGTGAGATTGTGGACGAAGCCAAAGAAGCCGAATTATTTGCCAAAATAAAGGCCCGTTATGACGAACAAGTTTCACCATATTATGCTGCAGCACATTTGTGGACAGACGCCATTATTGACCCGCTAGAAACCAGAACTTGGATCTCTATGGGTATCGAAGCTGCTAACCACTCACCTATTGAAAAGAAATTTAATTTGGGAGTGATTCAGGTTTAATCTTAAACTAATTACGCTTTATAAAACTCCTGACTTATCGGGAGTTTTTTTTTGTTAAAAAAAAAACATCCAATTGATAATACAAGACCTAAAATAAATCTCCTTTAAAGAACAGCAAACAATCAAGTAGAATATTTTCATCAATAGACTTTTATTAATACTATAATTACAATATCAAATAAAAGAGATATTGTCAATAAATAGCATAAAAAAATATCTATATATCATTAATTATTAGTAACTTAGTATAACTAATTTAAAACTTAAGGCATTATGAACAATGTAAAAACCTTAAATAAGTGGGCAAATGCACATACTTATTTACCTGTTGATTTATTACGAATGGCTCTTGGTGTTTTTTTATTTATAAAAGGAGTCTATTTTTTTTCAAACATCCAATATTTAGCTGATTTATTATCACCAATAGATAAAATAGACCATATTGGTGGCGGTATGTTTCTAATTCATTATATAGCACCCGCACATTTAGTTGGTGGTATTTTAATTTTCTTTGGTCTATTGACACGCTGGGCCATTATATCACAATTACCTATTTTAATTTGTGCCATTATTATTAACTTTATGGGACATATGCATCACCAAAATTTACTATTAGCAGTACTAACACTAGCAATATGTATCTTTTTTCTAATCTACGGTAGCGGAAAAAACTCGGCGGACTATTTTTTTAAAATGCAAAAATGATCCGAACAAAAATTTATATCAAAACAAAAAAGAGAGGAATAACCATCCTCTCTTTTTTGTTTTGTATCTATTAGTTTTTCTTTACACAGTTATATTTTTGCTTTCTTCTCTCATAATTTTACCGGTAGCCGTTTCTTTAAATTTAGGAATAAAAACAATTTCTTTCGGTTTTTCATATTTATCCAAAACATCAAATACAGAATGGTCAATATCCATTGGTGAACCTTCAACATAAAGAACAACTTTTTCTCCCAAAGTTTCATCTGGCTCTCCATTCACAAAATAGCGTCTTGGTATTAGCGTAGATAATTTAGCCTCCACTTGCTCGGGCATAATTTTTATTCCTCCACTATTGATTACGTTATCAAAACGTCCCAACCAGATAAACTGATTATCCGAAATCAATTTTACGATATCATTGGTAACAATTTTTTCGTTTCCAATATTTTTGGCCACAATTTCCAAACATTGATTCTCGTTAACAGAAACTGTTACATGCGGCAATGTGGTAAAAGCTTCCACTCCAACTTTCTTGGCAGCAATATGCGTAATTGTTTCTGTCATTCCATAGGTTTCATAAATATCGACTGGTAATTTAATCAATTCCTGTTCTAATGATTTATGAATTTTTACTCCACCAATTATTATCTTCTTAATATTCGATAATTTGTCAATTGAATTCTTGGCTTGGAGCGGCACCATAGCAGCAAAATCATACTTTTGATCATTATGTTCTAAAGGATGAGAGCTTGGCGGCACAAAATCCATATCCAAACCTAAGATAAAAGAACGGACAAACATCATTTTGCCCGCAACATAATTAGCAGGCAAACAATGCAAAACTCTATTCCCAGGTTGAAGATCAAAAAAATCTCCAGTTGCTATAGCTGATTTAACCATTGCATCTTTCTCAATCCTAATGGATTTAGGATTTCCTGTTGTTCCTGAAGTGTACATATCGATATATGGTTTGTCATCAAACCAGTCCAATAAAAAATCACCAACCGACTGCTCAAAATCTTCTCCTTCTTTTATAAAACTATAAGCTATTCTGCATAAATCTTCTTTTGTCAAATGAAATCCATTTAATTTAAAATGGTTGTGCACATTCTTGTATGTTACTGTATTATCCATAATGGTTGTTTTGATTTTTTGGGTATTTAATTTAGACTATTTTACAATACTTCCCGTTAGTTTTTCTTTCCAACCAGACCAATTGTATTTTAAGCCAAATATAAGCAAAAGTAGAGGATAAATAACAACAACAGGGAAGATAATATCAAGTCCAGCCTTGGGTTCTGAGACATCTTTAAAAATAGAGTAAGTTTGAAAAGCAGACCAATCTGAGGTTACCAATAATGCTCCAATTAAATTATTTGCAGCATGAAAACCCAAAGCCAATTCCATTCCGTCATCCATTAAAGTTATTATCCCTAACAAAAGGCCTGTACCAATATAGTAAATCATAATTATATTCCCCATCTTGGCTACTTCAGGATTAAAAAAATGCATTAATCCAAAAATACTGGATGTCATCAATAACGGAAACCATTTATTTCTCGATAAATTGGCAAATCCTTGCATTAAATAACCACGAAAGACTAATTCTTCTACACTGGTTTGAATTGGTACCAAAAGAGTGGCAATCACGACCAAAATCAAGAAAGGAATAAGTTGAAAATTGATTTTAAAATCCGCTGGATTGAAATAACACATCAGCAGTGTTGAAATTATCGTAAATAGCGACCATACAAAAAAAGAGAAAAACACTCTTTTCCAATCTATTTTTTTCCTGCCCGTAACAATAGAAATAAATTTTTGCTTATGTAAAAAACGAACAACAAAATAAATTCCGCCCAAAGTAAACACAAACGAAATGAGCAGTAAAAACAGATTCAAATTTGGCTCAAAAAAATGCATTAATTCATCATCGGTGGTTGGATAAACTTTTCCTCTAAAAGATGTTTGAAACAATAGCAATGCTAACATTGGCAACTGCCCCACAAAAGAAGCCCCAATTATAAACATTGAGCCTAAGATATATTTCCAAAATTTATTATTTCCGTCAATTCCTTGTTCTATAAACATTTGTTATTTTTTCTATAATTTTAATTAAAATGGCATTTCAAATCTTATTTTTGCTCGAACTAAAGTAGTTTTTTATTTTAGTATAAACCAAATCTTACCTACAAAAATGATACAAATATACCACAATCAACGTTGCGGAAAATCAAGAAACTGTTTACTCCTTTTGAAAGAATCCAATAAAGAAATTGAAATCATCAATTATCTCAACACTCCACCAAGCGCAGCTGAATTGACCACGCTACTTCAAAAACTAAATTTAACACCAATAGAATTAGTACGTCAAAAAGAAGCTATCTGGATAGAAAATTTCAAAGCAAAAACATTGACTGAAAATGAAATAATTCAAGCGATGGTTGAGAATCCTATTCTTATTGAAAGACCAATCGTAGTTAATGGAGATAAAGCAATCATCGGTCGCGATCTGGAGAAGGTAATTCCATTCATATAGACATTAACATAATTTTAGGAAAATCATCTTTAAACCTTTTATTGCTTTCTCTATCCAATAGAGAAATCTTATTTATTATTAAATGAAAAATTTCAAATTTACAGTAGTTCTATTATTTCTATTTTTAGGACTAACCAACTTTGCTCAACAGGGGCCTCCAACAGTTAGCAAAATCAAAGTGACTGGAAAAATTGTAGACAAAAAAAGCAACCAACCCTTAGAATTCGCTACTGTCACTTTAAAAAATCAAAAAAATCCTAAAGCTCTTTCTGGAGGAATTACAAACAACAAAGGGGAATTTCAAGCCGATGTTGTTCCAGGAATTTATGATATTACTGTCGAATTCATTTCGTTTAAATCAATCGAGATAAAAGGAAAAAACATAACCGAAAAAACTTCACTGGGTACCATTGCACTTGAAGATGATGCTTCACAACTGAACGAAGTAGTTGTTCGTGCTGAAAAATCATCTGTTGAAATAAAACTGGACAAAAAGGTGTACAACGTTGGCCAGGATATGATGGTAAAAGGTGGAACTGTAAGCGACGTTTTAGACAATGTTCCTTCTGTTTCTGTTGATACCGAAGGAAATGTAAGCTTGAGAGGAAGTGATAATGTCCGAATTTTAATTGATGGAAGACCGTCCTACGCTGTAAATATTGCAGAAGCTTTAAGACAACTTCCTGCTGATGCCATTGATAAAGTTGAAGTTATCACTAATCCATCAGCCCGATATGATGCAGAAGGTGGTTCTGGAATAATCAATATCATCCTTAAAAAAGGAAAAAACCAAGGCTTTAACGGAACTATTATAGCGTCAACAGGTATTCCTGAGACTTATGGTTTAAGCGCCAATGTGAATTATAAAACAGAAAAATTAAACTACTTCACTACTGCAGGCTACAATCACAGAACTAATGAAGGTGGTGGTAAAACTTACTCAGAATATTTCAATGAAGACGGTTCTATCAAAAACTATTTAGATGAAGATCGTGATACAAAGAGAACCAGAGATGGTTTTAATGGAAGAGCTGGTGTTGAATGGACCGTGGCGCCAAATACTTATTGGACAAATGCAATCAATTACGAAAAAAACACTGGCGATGACAAAGATTTAATCAACTACAACAACTATGATGCAGCTCATATTTTCACAGCTTCAACTTACCGACTGAACAATGGAGATACTGGTAGTGAAAACGTCTCATATACTTCAAACTTAATCAAAAACTTCAACGACAAAGGACACAAACTTACTGTTGATGCTTCTGTTTCAAGAAATACTGATGATAGCCAAAGTATTATTACCGGTTCTAACAATTATAACAATACCTTAAATAATCAAGTTCAAAAACAAGCACAATTTCAGGCTGATTATGTACTACCGCTAGGGGAAGGAAGTCAGTTTGAAGCTGGATATAAAGGTAATTTTGGCGATTTAAACAACGAATATTATGTTCTTGACGATCAAGGAGTAAGAATAGATAATTTATCAAATACTTTAGAATACAAAGAAAACATCAATGCTGTTTATACACAGTATGGTTTCAAAAAAAATAAATTTTCTTATTTATTTGGTTTACGTTGGGAAGACACTAATGTTCATGTAAACTTATTAGACACCAACGATTTTAACACTAAAAAATACAACAACTTGTTTCCAAGTGCTTTTATCAGTTATCAAATTTCAGATCAAAGTAACTTCACTACAAGCTACAGCAAACGTTTAACAAGACCAAGAGGACGTTTCATGAACCCTGCTGTAAACTATTCAAGTAATGTTAATATTTTTCAAGGAAATCCTGATCTAGATCCTTCCCTAACTGACAAATTTGATATTGGATATATCAAGCGTTGGGACAAAGTAACTTTTAATACATCTGCTTATTTTGAAAACACAAAAGATGTTTTCAGCTTTGTGAGATCTCCAACGGGCGATGAAGTAAATGGAATTCCAGTTATTAAAAGTCAACCTATTAACTTAGGAAAAGAACAAAAATTCGGTTTTGAGTTTACTTTAAATTACAACCCATTCAAAATATGGCGAATAAACAGTAATTTCAATTTGTATAATGTAAAAACAACTGGAGATCACAGCTATACGGATACAAACGGTAATCTTATAGTACAAAATCTTGACAACCAAGCTAATACTTGGTTTGCAAGAGTGAATTCAAAACTTACATTACCATACAAAATAGACTGGCAATTGAATGCTACCTACAACGGTGAACAAAAAACGGCACAAGGAAAAAACTTAGATCAGTTTAGCATGAACACTGCTTTCAGCAAAGATCTAATGAAAGACAAAGCAACATTAGCGTTCAATATTAGTGATATTTTCAACACTAGAATAATGAGATCGTATACGTATCTTGAAAACCAAACATCGTATGGTGAAATGCAATTTCGTAAACGTCAATTCAATTTATCATTCACCTATCGTTTCAACAAATCTAAAAGTGATAAAGAAAAGACACAACCTAAAAATGAAGGTGGTGGAGATGCTGATTTCCCAGGATAATCTTCAGACCAGATATAATAAAAAAAGGATTCGTAATTACGAATCCTTTTTTTTTTGTAAAGTAAAAATAAGACTAAGCTTCTTCTTCTTTTTGTTTTGCTTTCTTTTCTTTATAAGCTTCCCAAGTTGCTCCACCTACCCAATAGGATACGAAACCAACTAGGAAAAACATTAACCAAAATCCCATTGTAAGGATGGTTAAGAAAAGTAAAAAGCCTAAATACTGATGAAATTCAAACATGTTTTCCGGAATTTTTGAATGTAGCGACAAATATAAGTTTTAAATCTTTTCGCACCAATAAAATCGGTAAAAACTATAACGTAATTTTAAAATTATTTTAGGCCAACAAAAATTAGAAACAAACAAAACGGTCTTACCGCTTGACATTCAAAAAATTAATTACTTTTTAACAAAATAAACATCAATAATTACAAAAAATAGACGGTTTATTTCATTTTTTTAATTTATTTTACGTACTGTTGCTTTTCCAAAAGAGTAATAATTTTTAAAAAATCCCTATGAATAAAACATTCCATTCATTCTATTTTCAAATTAGCAAAAAAATGGAAAAACACAGTGTCGATTTCATGAGATATGCGTTAGCAATTGTCTACATATGGTTTGGAACATTAAAATTAATAGGAATGAGCCCCGCTGGTGAACTAGTGGAACAAACTGTTTTTTGGTTTAAACCCGAAATTTTTATTCCGTCATTAGGGTTTGTTGAAGTATGCATAGGGGTAGGTTTTTTATTCAAAAAATTAATTCCCTTTACCATTATAATTTTGCTGTTTCATATGGCTGCTACGTTTTTTCCGCTTTTTATATTGCCTAAAATATGTTTTGATTCCTTTCCGTACTGTCCAACTTTGGTAGGTCAATACATTATCAAAAATCTAGTATTAATTAGTGGTGCTTTTTGTGTTGCTGGTAAATACAACCATGAGTATTACGCTGTTTCAAAAAATTAATTCTTTGAAACAATTCCAACTCATAAGTATAGAATAATTCATATTCAAAAGAAGATACAAAAAATCATCACTTATACTTATCCGTTTTAAGAATCCATCAAAGTATCAGCCTCATTTCGTAACAATATTATCAAATTATCATTTTTAGATCTAAATTTTTCTATTATAGTTCAATTAATAATTATATTTGTTCATCAAAAAAATTAAACTTTTATGGAAGAATGTATCTCAGTTTTTGATATGCTGAAAATTGGTGTTGGACCATCAAGTTCACATACACTTGGCCCTTGGCGTGCGGCTGAACGTTTCTTAAACGAACTGAGAAGTGAATATGACATCAATGCGGTAAAAAGAGTAAAAGTTGATTTATACGGTTCTCTTTCATTAACAGGAAAAGGACATGCAACTGATTTGGCCATTATGCTCGGACTAAGCGGTCAGGATCCGGAATACATCCCTATCCAAGATATTGACGGAATTATCAAATCGATTGAAGCTAAAAACGAAATCCATTTGGGAAACCAAATCCAAATTCCTTTTTATTTTCTTCAAGACATTGTTTTCAATAAAAACTTTCTTCCTTTCCACGCCAATGGATTAACTTTTACAGCTTATTTCAGTGATGAAACCGAATACAGTTCCACCTTTTATTCTATAGGAGGAGGATTTGTTGTCAAAGAAGAACGTGAAAATGCCCAAAAGAAAATTGCTATAAAATGTGCATTCCCCTTCCCTATCAATAAAGCCACAGAGCTTTTAGCCTATTGCACAAAAGAAAATAAATTAATTTCCGAAATCGTTTACGATAACGAAAAATCAATGCGTCCCGAGGCAGAGATTCACCATGAATTAATGCGCATTTGGAATACTATGTTGGAATGCATGTATATCGGTTGTCATTCCGAAGGCATACTTCCAGGCGGTTTACATGTGCGTAGGCGCGCTTTTGACATGCATCAAAATTTGATTGGTTTGGCAAATTACACCAATCCTCAAGAATGGCTGGAAGAAATTAGAAAAACCGAAGTTAAATTTCGTCAGATTCTAAAATGGGTAAGCTGTTTTGCATTGGCGGTAAACGAAGTAAATGCAGCTTTAGGACGAGTAGTAACTGCTCCAACAAACGGAAGTGCCGGAGTAATTCCTTCCGTTTTAATGTACTATTTGGTTATTGAAAACCATCAAGCCGGGGAAAAAGAAATCAAACAATTTCTAATGGTCGCTGGGGAAATAGGCAGTATTTTCAAGAAAGGCTCAACAATTTCTGCAGCAATGGGTGGATGTCAAGCCGAGATTGGTGTTTCAAGCGCTATGGCTGCGGGTGCTTTATGCGAATTGATGGGAGGAACTCCAGATCAAGTATTAATGGCTGCCGAAATTGCCATGGAGCATCACTTGGGTTTAACATGCGATCCAATTGGCGGTTTGGTGCAAATTCCTTGCATCGAAAGAAATACCATGGGTGCCATAAAAGCAATTAATGCCGCCGAACTTGCCCTTGAAACCGATGCCAAAAACGCCAAAGTATCTCTGGATAAAGTAATCGACACCATGTGGCAAACCGCCAAAGACATGAACTCCAAATACAAAGAAACCTCCGAAGGCGGACTGGCAATTGCCGTGAATATGGCAGATTGTTAGAGTTTTAGAAGGCAGATTTCAGGTTTCAGATAGCAGAACTAAGATAGCAGAAGGCAGATTTTAGAATACCAAAATAGAAGAATAAAAAAAGATTTCAGAACAAGAAGGTTATTCTTCTAATCTGAAATCTTTTTTTTGATTACTGCAAACCGAAATATGCCTTCAAAAAATTTTTTAAAAACTGCTTACTGCAGACAGCAAACTACCTTTTGCTACCTGAAAACTGCTAGCTAATCACTTTCCTTTCCAGTTCTAAATTAGAAATTGGTTGATAGACAATAGGAATTTCCTCAATTACCACGTCACTTTTGTCAAGTCCAAAAGCTCTAGTATCCGATAGTGACATGTTTTTTAATATATAATAGGAATTCAATAAAAGTCCATCTCTTACGGCAAATTCATTTTCGACAGATAGGAATTTTTCAATTATAACAAATTTAAAATCAGGTTCAGCATTGTATTTTGTTGAACCATCGGCACGAATATGCAAATTCAGTTCTTTATTATCAACTAGATTTTGAACTATTCTTTTAAAATACAATTCCACTTTTGGTTGAATTCTGAAACCAATATTCAAGACAATTTTGATTACTTTATCATCCAATAACTCTATAACTTCATAATTCAAATCAAAAGGTGAATTGGTTCTGTTAATATGAAAAAACCAATACACATCAGCCCTTTTTGGTTTTTTAGAAAAAATGGAATTTAATATTTTTTCTTCAATTTCATAATTTCTGTCCGCTTTTGATAAATAAATTAAATGCGTAGAATACTTCGGAATTGTAATGTCGTTGCTCAATTCCTCCAACTTAGCGGTATACTCAGTCAAATTGGTGAATTTCACAAATTTATTATTGATTTTTCTGGAAAAGAACCAAACGTACATTGTCATAAATATAAAAAGCTCGAAGAACAAAAACATCCAACGTTCTTTGATCTTAATAATATTTGCAACAAAAAAAGCAATTTCAATGGCTACAAAAATTGCAATGATTACACCAATAAGAATTCTGTTTAATTTTTTAATATAAATCAAATAATAATTAAGAAGAACCGTGGTCATTAACATGGCAATAGTAATCGAAAATCCATAAGCCGCTTCCATATTTGAAGAGGTTCTAAAATACAAAACCATCAAAATACATCCGACCCATAAAATAGTATTCACCGAAGGAATATAGATTTGCCCTTTCAAATTGGTCGGGTTTTTCATAGTTACACGTGGCCAAAAATTAAGGGAAACCGCTTCGTTGATTAAAGTAAACGAACCACTTATCAATGCTTGAGAAGCAATAATTGCCGCAAAAGTCGAAATAATAACACCAGATAAAATGAACCAATGTGGCATAATTGCATAAAAAGGATTTTTCCCAACCAAGAAATGATTACTTTGATTCATTAACCAAGACGCTTGCCCCAAATAATTAACAACTAATGCAATTTTCACAAAAACCCAAGTGGTTCTAATATTGCTCTTTCCGCAATGCCCCAGATCCGAATATAAAGCTTCGGCTCCAGTGGTACAAAGGAAAACAGCTCCTAGCAACCAAAACCCGTGTGGATATTCAACCAATAATTCATAAGCATACAAAGGATTCAATGCCGTCAAGATTGCTGGATGATCTAATATCTGAACAAATCCTAAAACAAAAAGCATCGAAAACCAAACTACCATTGCCGGTCCAAAAAAGAAGCCCACTTTTTGAGTTCCAAAACGCTGAAAAAAGAACAATCCTGAAATAATAACAATAACAATTGGTAGAATTGGAATATTTGGAACTATATCGCCTAATCCTTCAACAGCTGAAGTCACAGAAATAGGAGGCGTAATAATTCCGTCTGCCAAAAGTGTGGTAGCACCCAAAATGGTTGGGATTATTAATTTTCCTTTTCCAAATCGTTTAACCAAAGCATAAAGCGAGAAAACTCCACCTTCACCGTGATTATCTGCTGAAAGTGTCAGTAATACATATTTGAAAGTTGTTTGAAAAGTAAGTGTCCAAAATATACACGAAATCCCTCCATAAACCAATAATTTCGATATTTCTCTTTGCCCTATAATGGCTTTCATAACATATAACGGACTGGTTCCTATATCTCCGTAAATAATTCCGAGCGCCACCAAAAGGGAAGCTGCTGTTACTTTTTGAACCGTTGATTTATTCATTTTGTTTTAATTTATATTCTTTTAATTCATTTTTTTAGAGCACAAAAAGCCCTATATGAGATGCTTGCACACTTCAAGTTTTATTCTTTTTTTGAATATTTTAATTGATTTTAACTAGTGTTAAACCGGTATCCTACACCGGATTCTGTGATAATAAATTTAGGATGATTGGGGTCTTCTTCAATTTTCTTTCGAAGTTGCGCAACAAAGACACGCAAGTATTGCGTTTGATCGGCATAGCTGTTTCCCCAAACCTGTTTCAATAAATATTGATGGGTTAATACTCGTCCCTCATTTTTTATAAAAATAGAAAGTAAATTATATTCAGTCGTTGTGAGTTTCAAAATTTCATTATTCAACCTCACAATTCGAGAAGCCAAATCAATTGAAACCGAACCAAACTCAATTATAGGTTCCTTTTCATCGGTAACCGAATTTCGCAAAGCAGTTCGAATTCTAGCTAGTAATTCTTGTGTACGAAACGGTTTAGTCAAATAATCATTGGCTCCATTATCAAGCGCTTTTACAATCTCTTCTTCGGCACTTTTCACCGTTAAAATAATAATTGGATTGTTATACCATTCGCGTAATCGTTTCAAAACAACTTGTCCGTCTTCATCAGGCAAACCTAAATCAAGAATAACCAAATCCGGCTGATGATTTGCTACCATAGACAATCCTTCTTTTGCATTGACGGCAAAAATTGTTCTATAGTCATTTGAATTCAACGTGATTTCAAGTAGTTTTCTAATTTGAATTTCATCATCAATGACTAATATTTGAGCACTATTATTCATTTGAAATTTCTTTGGTATTCATAGTTAAAGTTTGAAAATTTAGTGTAAAAACTGAACCTCCCTCTTCTCTGTTTTCGAGTGTTACTTTTCCGTGTTGTGCTTCGACAAATCCTTTCACGATAGACAAACCAAGACCTGTTCCACCGGTTTTGGAATTTTGAAGACGATAAAACTTATCAAACACTTTGTCTATTTCATTTTCTGGAAAACCAATGCCATCATCTGCAATTGTGATTACACAAGGGTATAATTTATCGGGATTGTATTCAAAATCAACATCCACATTATAGGATACTTTAATTTCTATTTTTGCTCCTTTGGGTGTATATTGTGATGCATTAAAAACCAAATTAAAAATAATCTGTTGCATCAAGCCATAATCCAATTTAAAAAGCGGCAAATTTTCGTCTGTTTTTACGACTACTTTATGAAATTGCAGGTCATCCTTTAAATGATCCAAGACATTATAAATCAATTCTTCTAGATCGCACCAATCCATTTTAGCTTCAATAACCCCCGACTCTAATCGGGACATATTCAGTAAATTTTCGACCTGATGATTCAATCTCAAAGATGCTTTCTCTATTTCTGCATATAAATTTTCTTTATTTTCTTCAGAAATATGCACTGATTTGCTTTGAATAGTATCTATAGCTCCCATTATTGTAGAAATAGGTGTTCTCAATTCGTGGGATAAAGAATCAAGTAAGGCGTTGTAAAGTTTCATAGTATTAACCCTAACTTCCTTTACCTGTAATATTTTTTCTGCTCTTCTGATTTTATTAGTCAAAACCGCATTTACTAGAGCAATAATGAAGAATAGCACCAATAACAAAGAATCTTCGGCATCACTAATATGAAAAGTATAATAGGGCTGAATGAAGAAAAAATTCAATATCAATGCACATAAAACAGCACTAAGGAGTAGTGGTAAAATTGACAAAAACATTGACAATATTGAAACTACAACCAATAAAATATAACCTACAATTTTATAATCTAAATAATCTCGGGTAAATAAACACAGTGAAGCTACTATACCAATAGATAGTATGCTTACTAAATATTGATTTTTTATTTTGATTTGATCCAAAATACTACTCATACCCTAGTCTTTATTTGTTAATACAAAGTTAAAGGATATGATGTAAGTATTTTATAATATAACAAACTAGAATATAAAGATTTTATAAAGATTTACTTTATTAACCAATATGAATTAAGTTTCAACAAAGAGAATGCAAACTTTTCTGCTTAAACACTCAATAGTTTAAAATAAAATGTACTCCCCAAGCCCAATTCACTTTCAACTCCTATTGTACCTCCTTGGGCTTCAATAAACTCTTTGGATATAGCCAATCCCAATCCAGTACCCGTTTTGTGACTTCCTGGAATTTGAAAATATTTATCAAAAACTTTAGTTAAATAACGATTATCAATTCCTTTTCCGGTATCAATAACCGTAAACGAAATTTGATGGTTATCACTTTCCAATTTCACTCTAATGGCACTTTTTTCAGAAGAATAACGAATGGCATTTGTCAAGAAATTAATCAGCACCCAAGACGTTTTTTCGCTATCTGCTTTTACCATTGGAAGATTGTCGGTAGTTTCTACTAGCAATTCAATTTGCTTTTGTTCGGCTTGTATTTTTACCGCTTCGGTAGCATAATGCACGATTTCATAAGGGTTGCTTTTTTCAATATTGAGTTTAATATTACCGGTTTCAACCTGTGAAAGTTCCAATAACTCTCCTGTAATTTTCAGCAAGCGCTCACCATCATCCTTGATGCTTTCTATCAGATGTTTTTGCTCTTCATTCATTGTCCCTGTTTGCTCATTTTCCAATAAATTCAAACTTAATTTCATAGTTGAAATAGGTGTCTTTAATTCGTGTGAAATGGTCGCTATAAAATTTGTTTTGGCAAAATCCAATTCTTTAAATGGAGTTATATTTCTTAAGATAATTACGTCTCCAATATCAATAGTTTGGTCTTCACCTGTGGGCTGAATCGTAATATTTACGTTTTCTTTTTCAAAATAACTTTCTTTTCCATCGGCAAAAATTTTCATCGGAAGTGGTTTGCGCCCGTGTAAATTATCCTTATTTTCAATGTTTTTATCTATTAATGATTTCATCAAATCATTTGTCAACCCAAGGGTTATAGCAGTTTTTCCAAGTACTTCTTCCGATTTGAGGCCGATGATTTTCAAAGCTTCATCATTGACAAATAAAACCACTCCCTGATTATCCAATCCGATAATAGGATCATTCATCTTGTTGATTAAGGTTTCCAGTCTTTTCTTTTCAAACAACAATTTATAAAGATTGCTATCGTGGTACTCCTCCAATTTTTGAGCCATCGTATTGAATGATTTTGCCAAATCACCAAACTCACTATGACTCATAAAATGCACTCGTTCCGAATAATTTTTATTGGCAATTTCTTTAATACTTGCAGTAAGCTCCTTAATGGGGTCGGCAATATTGTTGGGTAAATTCACCAAAAGGTTAAAAGCTATCAAAAAACATAGTGTTCCCGTTATGGCTATCCACATATTGGCTGTTTCGGCGGTGTGTTTGGCAATATCACTTTTCTGTTTGATAGCAACCATATTCAACTTCATAATCTCGAAGATATCTTGTCGAATTTGACTTTTTAATTTTTCATCAGCTCTATTTGTTTTTAAAAGATTAAAACTTTTTTTTAAATTACGAGTTGCGTCACCTTCTCCTACCTCAGTTACATTCTTATTTTGTTTATTCAGATTGGTTTCAAATGTAGCTATTGCTTTCTCTTCATTGCCATCAACCTCATCTAATGAAAGCAGCATATTTCGAGAGTATTCCAAAGTATTATAATTGGCTTTCAAAATATTTTCAGTGTCTTTTTTTATCGAAAAAATATAAAAAGCACTGACTAAAGTCAAGATAATTATCATAACAAATAACAATCCGACACCTAAATTTAATTTAGTTTTAATTTTCATATATAGATAATATTTAAATTTTGGAAATATAATACAGCCATTCTTAATTCCTATTTGTATTTTGGAGTCATGGCGATTTCATTTTATGATAGAATTACAAGATCAATATTAGATGAAGATAATTTATTCAATAATCTGTTAAAAATGGTTGTAGACAAAATTACTCTAAATAGATTAAAATGTGGTTTCCCAATACAAACCGTTGTGATACCTTTTTGTTTAACCACTTCCAGCATAGCATCTGTGATATTTTTAGCCTCAACTTTAATCACCTCTGCTCCCAATTGTGTGGCTAATTTAAAATTATTAATCAAATGCCGTTGTTTGTCAAGTGCAATTTTATCTGAGCTTTCTTTTGGTGTTTCCACATATAAAACATACCAGTCACTGTTGTAATAACTAGCTAATCGAGCTGCCTTTCGAATGACAATTTTAGCCGTTCTGTCATTACTGCTAATACAGGCCAACAACTTTTCATGTCGCAAAGCTAGATTTTTTGGTACTTCATTCTCCACTTTTCGAACTACTTGACTAGCCACTTCACGCAAAGCCAATTCCCGTAATTGCAAAATTTGCTCAGCCTTAAAAAAATTACTCAAAGCAGTCTGAATTTTATCGGCTGTATAAATTTTCCCCTCTTTCAAACGATCAATTAGATCCTCCGAAGTCAAGTCGATATTTACGACTTCATCTGCCATTCGCAGTACATTATCCGGAACACGCTCTAGAACATCAACATTGGTGATTCGCTTTACGTCTTCGTTTAAGCTCTCAATATGCTGAATATTTACGGCCGAAATTACATTGATTCCTGCTTCCAGAATCTCCAAAACATCTTGCCAACGTTTTTCATTTTTACTACCTTCGATGTTGGTGTGTGCCAATTCATCAACTATTACTACTTCTGGACGCAAATTGATAATGGCCTGCACATCCATTTCCTCGAGCTGTTTTCCTTTGTAAAAAATAGTCCGACGTGGAATTACAGGTAATCCCTCCAACAAATCGTGTGTTTCCTTACGATTGTGTGTTTCGATATAACCAATTTTCACATCAATTCCGTTTTTCAACAGCGTATGCGCTTCCTGTAACATCCTATAAGTTTTGCCCACACCGGCACTCATCCCAATGTAGACTTTAAACTTTCCTTTACGTGATTTTTGAATTAAATCCAGAAAGTGCTTTACATTATTTTCTTTTTCGTTATCCATAAGTTAAACTAACAGTTGAATCATTTCATTTTAAATAAAACTTTTTAAACCATTAAGAAATTAAGCCTTATTAAACTTAATTCCTTAATGGTTTCCAATAAAAATTTCTTCTTATTGCCTTTTTACCTTAAATTGATATAGCCAAAGATGTAGTTATGCACACATTATTATTTGTCGGATTGTTGTCCTTCAAAAAGACATCATCCTTGCTATTCAAAGTTCGGGCTTCTATTCTAAACATTACATTTTCTGTTGGCAAATAATCAAAATTTGCTGAGAACCCATAGGTTTTAAAACCATTTGGTGTTCCTGTTGGAATTATCACTCCTTTTTCGTCTTGGTAATATTCTCCTCTAGCGGCCAATTGAATTTTGTCTGTTGGCTTGTATTGAATGATTGCAGACGGAGTATACCAAACATCATAATCGCTGCTTCCTTTTGCAGATTGTTGTGATCCAATATCAAAACCAGCAATAACAGTTGTTTTATCAGTCAATTTAAATGTTCCGTAAAAATCATTAAAATAGCGCCATTTCTTATCAATATCAGGCTGTTCGTTTCCCGCATAAGTACTCCAGTTTAATGCTACTTTTCCGGTTGGTTTAAAAGTCACCTGAGTTCCAAAAGCCGGCGTATGATTACCATCAACTTTTTGAATGCGTTGCCAACCGTTCAAATACAGTGCTGCCAAATACCATTTTTCAGACTTTGAAGTGTACCCGATTTTTACTCCAGCTTCATAAAAAGGAGTGTTATCGGCACCAATACTTCTGGTCAAAGTCATACAATCTTTTCCAATCGCACTTTCAGATCCAATATGTGAAGGCATAACTCCTGCATCAATCCAAAGATTATTGTCTTTTGAAATTTTAACACCTACATTAGCTTCATAAACGTTTTTCAACAAATCTTGTTCTGCTGCCATGTTGTAATGTGCATACGTTCCAGCCATAAGTGCCAAATTCCCACGAACATTTTCTTTTGTATAATTCACTTTTGCCATCCCCAAATTCAAATTAACTTCATTGGATCGATTGTAACTGTAAATAAATCCTGGCTTGGTATGATTATCCGGCTTCCCAAAATCATAGCTGTAATACACGTCCACATAAGCGGAGAAAGTAATTGGACTTTTTGACTCTTCTTGAGCATTAATTGTTGTAAAACCAAAAGCTATAAAAGCTGTAACTATTATTTTTTTCATTATTTTTGTTTAGATTTTTATTAATCGATGCCCTTTCAGATCCCTGGCCGGGAATGTAAATCTGAAAGGGTTATTTTTTTATTTCAACTCATCCAGAGCTACATTCAACTCTAAAACATTTACTGTTGAAGTTCCCATTAAAGTTGGCTTATTGATTTTGGTTTCCACCAATGCTTTCACTTTTTCCTCAGATAAATTTCGAACTTTTGCTACTCTTTTTACCTGAATCAAAGCGCCTTCCGGTGATATATTTGGATCCAAACCACTACCCGAAGCCGTTACCATATCCGAAGGAATCTCTGATTTTTTCAAATACGGATGCGCTATCAAAAACGTATCAATTCTTTTTTGTACCAAAGCCAAATACTCTGGATTGCTTGGTCCTTTGTTACTTCCTGCGCTTCCCGCGGCATTGTAATCCACTGCCGATGGTCGTCCCCAGAAATAATTGGGTTTGTCAAATTTTTGACCAATTTTTTGATACCCCACTACTTTTCCATTTACAGAAATGGTTTCTCCTTTACCCTTATTTGGAGCAAATTGTGCAATTCCTAAAATTGCCATAGTATAAATAACGGAGAATAAAACCACCAATAATGCGGTGAATTTTACTATTGAAAATATGTTTTTCATTTTGTTTGTTTTTTTTTAAGTTTAGTTTCTAAGTCGCTGAGATACTAAGTCTCTGAGATTTTTGAAAAGCAAATGCTTTTTGTTAAATAAAAAAGCAAAAATCTCTCTCCTTAGCCCCGATAGTAGCGAAAATCCTTGTGGGCCCGTGTTCGGTCCGCAAGATTGTAGCGGATAGCGGGACAATATTTCCAAAAATGCCTAATCTTTCTGCTCCGAAAAATCAACAATCGAACTCAGAAACTTAGCATCTTAGCTCCTTAGAAACTTTTTTATTACATAAATAAAGCAACTGCCAAATCAATTAATTTAATTCCGATGAAAGGAACAATTATTCCTCCCAAACCGTAAATCAACAGATTTCTTTTCAAGATAGCACTCGCTCCGATTGGTTTATAATCAACTCCTCTCAATGCTAGTGGAATCAAAATCGGTATGATAATCGCATTGAAAATCACGGCTGATAAAATGGCACTTTCCGGACTGTGCAATTGCATAATGTTCAATCCTTGTAAAGCAGGAATTGAAGCTATGAAAAGTGCAGGAACAATAGCAAAATATTTGGCAACGTCATTCGCAATTGAGAACGTGGTAAGTGTTCCTCTAGTCATCAACAGCTGTTTTCCAATTTCAATAATTTCAATTAACTTAGTTGGGTCATTGTCAAGATCGACCATATTACCCGCTTCTTTCGCAGCTTGAGTTCCACTGTTCATTGCTACACCAACATCGGCTTGAGCAAGAGCGGGTGCATCATTCGTACCGTCACCCATCATCGCAACTAGCTTACCAAGTTGTTGTTCATTCTTGATGTAATTCATTTTATCCTCAGGTTTGGCTTCGGCGATAAAATCATCAACACCGGCTGCTTCGGCAATAAATTTGGCCGTCAAGGGATTATCTCCGGTAACCATCACCGTTTTTACACCCATTTTTCTCAAACGTTCAAAACGTTCTCTCATTCCAGTTTTAATAATATCCTGCAATTCAATAACACCCTGAACTTCATTATTTTTGATAACTACTAATGGCGTTCCTCCTTTTGAAGAAATAGCAATAACTCTTTCAGAAACATCTTCGGGAAAAATATGACCTGCTTGAAGTGCAATGTTTTTTGCCGCATCCTGAGCTCCTTTACGAATATTGGTTCCATCTCTTAAAACCACTCCAGAAGTTCTGGTTTCGGCAGTAAATTTGATTAAAGTAGCGCCTTCAATAGATAATTTTTGAGATACATCTGGTCCAGCTAATTCCACAATACTTTTACCTTCCGGAGTATCATCGGCTAATGAACTCAATACCGCAGACTTTATAAAATCTTCTAGCATAACTCCTTTTGCAGGATAGAAATTAGTTGCTTTTCTGTTTCCAATGGTAATTGTACCTGTTTTATCCAAAAGCAATACATCAATATCACCTGCAGTTTCCACTGCTTTTCCTGACTTCGTAATTACGTTAGCACGCAACGCTCTGTCCATTCCCGCGATTCCAATTGCAGAAAGTAAACCTCCAATAGTAGTTGGAATTAAACATACGAAAAGAGAAATGAAAGCCGCAATCGTAATTGGTGCATTCGCATAATCAGCAAACGGTTTCAAAGTCACACAAACAATCACGAATATTAAGGTAAACGCAGCCAAAAGAATCGTCAAAGCAATTTCGTTTGGTGTTTTTTGACGGCTTGCTCCTTCCACCAAAGCAATCATTTTGTCAAGGAAACTTTCTCCTGGTTCTGAGGTTACAATGACTTTAATTTTATCTGACAATACTTTGGTTCCTCCCGTTACAGAAGATTTGTCTCCACCTGATTCACGTATTACCGGAGCACTTTCGCCAGTAATGGCACTTTCATCAATAGTTGCCAATCCTTCGATGATTTCGCCATCTGTGGCAATCAAATCACCTGATTCACAGATAAAAACATCTCCTTTTTTCAAAGCGGATGAACTTACATTTCTGATTTCACCATTGGCCAAAAGTTGTCTTGCAGGCGTTTCCTCGCGCGTTTTTCTCAAACTGTCCGCTTGTGCTTTTCCTCTGGCTTCGGCAATTGCTTCGGCAAAATTAGCAAACAAAAGAGTTGCAAACAAAATTAGGAAAACAATGAAATTATAGATAAAACTACCTTGATCCTGTGCACCAAACAAAATGGCAATACACACAGCAAACATAATGGCAGTCCCTATTTCTACGGTAAACATTACCGGATTTTTGAACATTACTTTAGGATTAAGCTTCACAAAAGACTGCACTAATGCTTCTTTTACCTGCTTGCTCTCAAATAATGAAGTGGATTTATTTTTACTCATTTTTTTTATATTATTTTATTGTAAAGTACTCCGCTAAAGGTCCAAGTGCCAAAGCTGGAAAGAAAGACAACGCCGCAATAATCGCGATTACAGCAAAAACCATCACACCAAAAATGGTGGTATCAGTTTTTAAAGTCCCAGCACTTTCTGGAATATATTTTTTGTTCGCCAATAATCCTGCTATGGCCAATGGCCCAATGATTGGAATGAAACGACTCAACAGCAATACAATTCCTGTACTGATGTTCCAAAATGGATTATTATCACCTAAACCTTCAAAACCAGAACCGTTATTGGCCGCACTCGAAGTGTATTCGTATAGCATTTCAGAGAATCCGTGATGTCCCGGATTATTCAACCAGCCTGTGGCGTTTCCGCTAAACCAATAACCCATTGCAGTATCGTTTGCAGCAAAATAAGATGCCAAAGCTGTTCCTGCCAATATCAATAAAGGATGAAGAATGGCAATGAAAGCTGCGATTTTTACTTCACGTGCTTCAATTTTCTTTCCTAAAAATTCAGGTGTTCGACCTACCATTAAACCCGAAATAAATACAGCCAGAATTACAAAAATGTAAAAATTCAACCACCCTACTCCACAACCGCCATAAAAAGCATTGACCATCATGGCCAACAGTTGCATAGCTCCAGAAGCAGCCATTGTGCTATCATGCATTCCATTAACTGATCCTGTAGAAATTACTGTTGTAGCAATTTCCCAAAAACTGGTGACTGCAGTACCAAAACGTAATTCCTTACCTTCCAACGCGCCTGTCGCTTGGGTAATTCCCATTCTTTCGATAGCTGGATTTCCGTTAATTTCGCTTACCATTGTTGGTATGACCAGCATCAAAAAACCAGCTGTCATGACGCCAAAAACTACATAAGAAAATTTTCTTTTGTTAAGGAAAAAACCTAATGCAAAGATCATTGCAAACGGGATAATTAATTGCGCCCACAATTCAACTGCATTAGTGAAATAGGTAGGATTCTCGAATGGATGTGCCGAATTGGCTCCAAAGAAACCACCACCGTTGGTTCCTATATGTTTGATCCCAATAAATGCAGCGGCTGGACCACGGGAAACTTCAACAGTATCCCCTTGCAAAGTCACTATTTTATCTTTCCCTTCAAATGTCATTGGAGTTCCGCTAAATACTAGAACTACAGCCACAATAGCAGAAAGAGGCAATAAAATACGGGTACAACTTTTGATGAAAAAATTATAAAAATTCCCTAGTTTATCAGTAGTTCTTTCTCTCATGGCAACAAAAACCATAGCGGCAGCAGCCATTCCTGTCCCAGCAGAAACAAATTGAAGGAACATTAACATAAGCTGACCTAAATATGAAAGGCCTGATTCACCTGAATAGTGCTGCAAATTACAGTTTACAACAAATGAAATGGCGGTATTGAATGCCAAATCCGGTGTCATTGATGGATTCCCGTCTGGATTTAGTGGTAAACTTCCTTGAGAAATTAAAACTAAAAAGCATAGAAAGAACCAAACCATGTTGACACTTAAAAGCGCTTTCAGATGTTGCTTCCAGTTCATCTCTTCAGTAGAATTGATACCACTGATTTTGAAAATAAATTTTTCAATAGGATTGAAAATTGCATCAAGCATTGTTTTATCTCCCAAATACACTTTGGCTATATACCTTCCAACAGGAATAGCCAAAACTATCGTGACGATAAAAATACTGATGACTCCAAAAAATTCTGTGTTCATATTTTATTTGTTAGAAATTAATTTTTTCGGCTTTTATAAGAAAACAATAAGCATTATAAAGGCTAATGTCCAAGCCATAATTACTAGGGATATTTTTCTATCTGCCTTTTTCATTTTTAAAATTTTTCGGGTTTGATTAATACATAAACCAAATAACCGAAAACGGCAAGTGCGACAATAAATAGTGCTGTCATGATCTAGATTTTTTCAAAAAATTCGACGGATTTAAAACAAATCGCAAAAAGCAAAACTCCTAATGCGAGTAAAAGAATAGTGATTATCATATTATTAAAAATTAAGGTTAAATTTAAACTCCAGAGGTATTAATTTGCTTGATATATTCAGCCTTCAACAATTTTGGAAACAGATTGGAAATACTGCAATGACGCAATTCCATAAAAGAAGAAACCGAAAAAACATACACATTCGAAATTGCATTCTTTGTCTCGTTGCTTCCCGTTTCGAACAATCGTTCGGCAAGTGCCAAACATTTTTTTGCCCGGTTAATATTTCCGGTAATAATTGCAATTTTTGTGATTTCGGCAAAGCGTTCTGCTTTTTCGTAAATCGTTGCTATTTTATTTTTCATTCTTGGTAATGGTTTATTTTGTTCTTCCTCCCTTATGCCAAAAAGCATTCCAAAAAAAGAAAAAAATCGTAAAACATTGTTTTTAATGCAATTAACTATTTCTCATCAAAAAAGGGCATAAAAAAAGCCTATCAAAATGATAGGCTTTTCTCAAAACGATAAATTTATTTTAAGACTTTTTCATCATAAAATATTGTGTTTATATTACGTGACAGCTAACACTTCAAAAGTTAATAGTCCTAAATTAGGATTAGAAATTTAAGAGTTGTAAATTAGAACCTATAAAAATCAACACTTTAACTTAGAAAGCAATAATAACAAAACAAGCATCATAATAATACTTTTGAAAATGAAAATAAAATTTAACTTAAGAATTGGATTGCTTTTCATAATGATAATTTCACTTTCATTAGTGAGTGCATACTATAATTTTTCGATTAAAAATGATACTGAAAACATTTTGGAAGATAATTATAACACACTCGAGTACTCTAGAAATATGCTCCTTTCATTAGACGAAAATAATTCTAATAAAGAAAAAGCAATATCCCAATTTGAAGCTAATCTAACCAAACAAATGGGAAATATTACCGAAGTTGGTGAAGATACAGCAACTTTTACTCTGCAGAATAATTTCGATTCTTTGAAAAAAAACTGGGATGATGAAGCTATGAAAAGTCAAATTCGTCAAAATATATTTCATATTTTGGAATTAAATACGTTTGCCATCAAAAAGAAAAGTGATATTGTCAAACATACAGCGGAAAAAGCCAATTTCGGCATCGCCATTTTAGGAACACTTTCTTTTTTGATTGCTTTTAATCTTCTGCTCACTTTCCCCAATTCAAAAAAATAGCAGCGTGTATTATTAAAAAAAACATCGCCTTGATATTTCTATAACAAAAAAGAATATAAAAAAACCAGTAAATCCTATGCTTTTCTATAAATGACAATTTTGTTATTGAATATTGTATTCGTCCAATTTTCGGTAAAGTGTTGCAACACCAATTTCGAGTAAACGGGCAGCTTCGGCTTTATTACCTTTGGTATAATTCAATACTTTTTGAATATGGAGTTTTTCAACACTTTGCATCGAAAATGCCGATAGCGTTTTGTTTGCATGATCTATTTGATGTTGTATTTCATAAGGCAAAACATCCTGTGTCAAAACATCGCCATTAACTAGAATTACAGAACGTTCAATCACATTTCTCAATTCACGGACATTTCCTGGCCAATGATAGGTTTCTAATTTATGAAGAAAATTAGGATCGATGGTCAATATCTTCTTATTCCCTCTTGATGAAAATTGCTCTACAAAATAATTGGTTAAAGGCGCAATATCTTTTATTCTTTCCCTCAACGGTGGAATCTTAATCTCAAAAATATTTAATCTAAAATACAAATCCGAACGAAAACGGTGTTCATCACTTTCTGTTTTTAAATCACGATTGGTAGCGGCTATCAAACGGAAATTGGATTTTCTGGGAGTCGTATCACCAATTTGAATATACTCGTTGGTTTCTAGAACCCGTAACAATTTAGCCTGCAGTTCTAATGGCATTTCCCCTATTTCATCAAGAAACAAAGTTCCGCCATTGGCTTCTTCGATAAAACCTTTTTTATCTTTTATCGCTCCTGTAAAAGCTCCTTGCTTGTGCCCAAATAATTCACTTTCCAAAATTTCCTTACTGAAAGTACTGCAATTTAATGCTACAAACGATTTTCCTGCTCTGTTACTGTTTTCGTGAATCGCTTGTGCAAAAACTTCTTTTCCTGTTCCTGTTTCACCAGTTAAAAGTACGGTTGAATCTGTTTTGGAAACTTTTTTGGCCAAATCAATTACTTGCTCCAATCCTTTTGATTTTCCAATAATGCCGTCAAAAGAATATTTATCGGAAATTCGTTTTTCGAGTTGCTTGACTTTCTTTTGGAGTTGCACTTTTTCCAAAGCCTTGTACAAAAGTGGTATAATTTTATCATTGTCATCCCCTTTCACGATATAATCGAAAGCTCCGTTTTTCATTGCTTGCACACCATCCGAAATTTTGCCGAAAGCAGTCAGTAGAATGACCTCTGTTAATGGAAATGCAGATTTGATTTTTTGAAGAAAATCAACACCATTGCCATCGGGAAGCTTGACATCACATAGAACAACATCAATATCATTAGTTTCCAATTTTTTGTAACCGGATTTTAAATCGGGAGCTTCAAAGACATCAAACCCTTCCGATTTTATAATTCGGGCCAGAAGATGCCGTAATTTTTCTTCGTCGTCAATAATGAGGATATTTTTCAAAATTCTGCTTTCTATATTTAGTTTTTCAAAATTAGTTTTTTTAGCCGTTTGTTATAGAAATTCTTCAAAATAGTTTGCTTAAATAGCAATCTCATAATTTCGCCAGTCTACTTTTTGATATTCCTTATAAAAATTCAATTTAAAAAAATTCAATTTATTACTTTTACACTCTCAAAATAAAATCAATACCGAGCCTTTCGGAAATAAAATTATAAATCCAATGTCTGCAATTAAAAAAGATTACAAAAGAATTACCACTAAGTCCTTAATCGAGATGAAATCCAATGGTGAAAAAATCTCCATGCTTACGGCTTATGATTATACAATGGCCAAAATTGTGGATAGCTCTGGAATTGATGTGATTTTGGTTGGAGATTCAGCCTCCAATGTTATGGCTGGTCATGAAACGACTTTACCTATTACGTTAGATCAAATGATTTATCATGCATCATCCGTAGTTAGAGCTGTAGAAAGAGCTTTAGTAGTTGTTGATTTACCTTTTGGAAGCTACCAATCCGATTCTAAGGAAGCGTTACGCTCCTCCATTAGAATTATGAAAGAAAGTGGTGGTCACGCCGTGAAATTGGAAGGTGGTAAAGAAATCAAAGAATCCATCAAAAAAATCTTGAATGCAGGAATTCCGGTTATGGGACATTTGGGATTAACCCCTCAGTCTATTTATAAATTTGGTACTTATACCGTTCGTGCCAAAGAAGAACAAGAAGCCGAAAAATTAATTGAAGATGCCATATTACTGGAAAAATTAGGTTGTTTTGCAATTGTTATCGAAAAAGTTCCTGCAAATTTAGCTGAAAAAGTAGCCAAAAGTATCTCTATTCCTGTTATCGGAATTGGTGCCGGTGGCGGTGTAGATGGACAAGTATTGGTTATTCATGATATGTTGGGTATGAATAATGAATTCAGTCCTCGTTTCTTGAGACGTTACATGAATTTATACGAAGGAATGACAACTGCGATTAGTCAATATGTTGAAGATGTAAAATCACAGGATTTTCCAAACGAGAAAGAACAATACTAGTTTTTCATTCATTAAAATTTGCTAAAACAATTAACCATTGTCGAATAAAATAATTTCAAATAAAAACAATCTCCAAATCCTGCACGAAGACAATCATCTAATCGTGGTCAATAAACGTGTAGGTGATATTGTGCAAGGAGACAAAACAGGTGACAAACCATTGAGCGATGTTGTCAAAGAATACATCAAAGATAAATACAACAAGCCTGGCGAAGTATTTCTGGGAGTGGTGCATCGATTGGACCGACCCACTACAGGAATTGTGGTTTTTGCCCGTACCAGCAAAGCCTTGACTCGGATGAATGAATTATTCAGCAACAGAGAAACCAAAAAAACATATTGGGCCGTAGTAAAAAACAGACCCTCCAAAAATGAAGACACCCTCGTTCACTATATCAAAAGAAACGAGAAAAATAATACTTCAAAAGCACACTCAAAAGAAGTTCCAGATAGTAAATTGGCCAGTTTGGAGTATAAAATCATCAAAGAATTGGACAATTATTTCGGTCTCGAAATTCAATTGCACACCGGCAGGCACCATCAAATAAGAGCACAGCTCTCTGCCATTGGCTGTCCAATAAAAGGGGATCTAAAATACGGTTTTGACCGAAGTAATCCGGATGGAGGAATCCATCTTCATGCCCGAAAACTGGTCTTTATCCATCCCGTTTCTAAAGAAGAAATCACTATTATTGCCCCAACTCCAGACGAAGTTATTTGGAAAGCTATATAATATTTTAATGAAAAAAATATTATATATGAATTTTAAAATTTAACTTGCAGTATATAAATAACCTGTTTTGCAATGAATTACAAATTAAACATTAGTTCAAGAAAAGAAGCTTTAATTAAATTGTTGGATGTAATTATCAAGCATGAAAATGAAATCATTCAGGCGTTATATGATGATTTCAAAAAACCTCCTTTTGAGTCGATTGCTACCGAAACCAGCTATGTTATATCCGAATTAAAAGACACCATAAAAAACATTGGGAAATGGTCAAAAATTAGAAAAGTATTTCCTTCAGTGCTTAATTTCCCGTCAACCGATTATATCGTAAAAGAACCCTACGGAAAAGTTTTGATTATTGCACCTTGGAACTATCCTTTTCAATTAGCAATCTGTCCTTTGGTATCTGCTGTTGCTGCTGGTAATCAAGTGGTTTTAAAACCTTCGGAATTGACACCCAAAACTTCAGCAATAATACTCAAAATTATCAAAAATGCGTTCCAACATCAGCATGTAGAAGTAATTGAAGGTGGTGTTGAAACCGCACAAAAATTATTGGAACAACGTTGGGATTATATTTTCTTTACCGGAAGTGTTGCTGTTGGAAAAATTGTTGCCAAAGCAGCCGCCGAGCACCTCACTCCAGTAACCCTAGAATTAGGTGGAAAAAATCCTTGTATTATAGATGAAACGGCCAATTTGAAGTTAGCCGCCAAGAGAATTGTTTGGGGGAAATTTTTAAATGCAGGACAAACTTGCATTGCCCCGGATTATATTTTGATTCAAGAAGATATGAAAAGTCATTTTGTAGAGTTTTTGAAAAAAGAAATCACAAAAGCTTATGGTAAAAACCCAAAGGAATCTCCAGATTTTGCTCGAATTGTGAACAAAAAAAACTGTCTACGATTAATGAGTTTGATTGAACCTGAAAAGGTGATTTTTGGTGGTGAAACCGACATCGAAGATCATTACATTGCACCAACCCTAATCGAAGAAAATTCCCTTGACAGTTTACTGATGGAAGAAGAAATATTTGGGCCAATATTACCAATAATCAGCTATAGAGACGAAAAAGAAATAGCGCAAACCATTTCAAGATACGAGAAACCATTAGCACTATACGTTTTTAGCGACGATAGAAAATTTGCTAGAAAAATAGTCACCACCTTTTCATTTGGAGGTGGCTGTGTCAACGATACGGTTATTCATTTTGCTAACAAAAGACTTCCATTTGGAGGTGTTGGCCATAGTGGAATAGGTGCTTATCATGGCCAACTGAGTTTTGATACTTTTTCCCATAAAAAAGGAATTGTAAAAAAAGCCAATTGGTTGGATTTGGAATTACGATATGCTCCCTATGCAAAAAAAATAGGTACCTTAAAGAAATTGCTGAACTGGCTCTAGCAAATAAAAAATTTGTTAGTAAATCTATAAAATAAAGAAGATTTAAAAAAAAAACTAACAGTCCTACTCGTTGATATAATTAATTTTTAACCCATGGCTTCTGTATTGATTTTTACTTTTTTTTCAAAACAAAAACATTCATAAACAGGAAGTTGATTACAGCAAAGAAGAAGAATTTACCACCGTATTTTAAGACAAAATTATTCCAACTTTTTATTTTTATTTTTTTAGGAATTCTGATATATATCAAGTACTTTGCTTTTTAAATTATCGGACTATTTAAATCTATTTTAAAGACAAACCAAAGAAGTTCAATCTGGATTGTTATATAATTAAATTAAACACTAGCTGTTCAAAATTTCACGATTAGACTGTCAGTAACTGCGACATTTGCCATAAGTGAGATTTTAACTCTTAAAGAATAAAAAATAGTAAATTTGCCCATTGATTTCAAAATCAAAATAGTTTTTGATTCTGGCATCAGAGAAAAAATAATATTTATAGAGACTATTTTGAAAGAATATAGCTCAACCTAACCAACATAATTAACCTATTCAAAATGAACCAAACAAAAGAAAGATTAAACGATATTGAAAAAAATGGATACCAAATTGATTTTGCCAACGTATTTAATCATGCCTTCGAAAATTATAAAAAAATAGCAGTGTATGCTGGATTAGTTCTTTTCATTTTTAGCGTTTTATTTGTCATCTTCATTGGAGTATCATTAATCTCTGTAATGGGAGTTACTGCAATGACACGTGAACTTTCCCCAGAAAAATTGAACGTTGAAAATCTTTCCGAATCTAATTTTTTAGTTTTTGGCAGTATAGCACTTATAGTATCCTGCATCTTGAGCCCTTTTCAGGCATCATTTTTAAAAATGGCACACTGTGGAGACCGAGATGAAGAGTTCCATATTTCCGATTTATTTGGCTATTATAGACTTCCATATCTTAAAGAAATTATTATATCCACATTTTTAATTTCAGCAATTGGTTTTGCCCAAGCTACTTTACTATCATACGTTCATTTTGACTTTCTCGGAACAATTATAACCTATTTTATTTCCTTTATCACACTCCTTGTTACTCCACTGGTAATTTTTGGTGATTTAAAAGCTATCGAAGCAATAAAATACAGTATTTTACTTATTTTCAAGCAGCCCTTCGTTATACTCGGGTTAATTATTGTAGCATTTATCGGTTCATTAGTAGGTTTTATGGGATGTTGTATTGGTGTATTTTTTACCTTACCCTTTCTGTATTCCATGAATTATGCAATTTATAGTGCAGTTGTTGGAATTGATGCACAAGAAATAGAATAAACAATTTCAATTTGTCGAATAATAAAGTTTTAAAAATTAAATCATAGAAGCAAACATTTTAATCAAATAGTTACCCCTAAATCTATGTTATTATTTTGTAACATACTGCTCTACTCAAACTTCAACTTTTCTTTACCAAGTTTAGTTTGTATTCCTATGTCATTAAGTCTAGAGTCAACGCATATAATAATGACAAGCTTTAGAAATGTAACCCTGTTAGCAATACTAGTTATATTAATAATAGCACTATTGTATTCAAACACCAAAATAAACTCTATTTTAAAAAACATAGATAATCTTCCTGCAGAAGAAGCAGACAAAAGGGAATACCAACTTTATTTATTATTTCTGGGGTTAATAATTCCATTTTTAGAGATCTTCTTTGAATTATTTCATGTCAGACCCAAAAGTCTATTAATCAACAATTTTTCAATAGGCTGTTTTTTTCTGTTATTATTTTTAATAAGCGAAAAATCAAAATACTTGTATGATAGAATTAGAACTATTTATATTTTCCTATTTTATCTATATTCGCTGTTAATTGGATACAACATTATATTCCTACAGAATGATATTATTCCTACTTATGCATTTATAGTTTTATTTTTCTTTTCATATATTATAATCAAACCAATAAAAAAATATTGGGTATTTTCAGGCTTTGTCTTTATTTATTTGTTCTTCATTTTTGCTTTTGATTTAGTTCCTGTCAAAAGGGCTATTATACTAATCAATTATGGTATTATGGTATTTATCATAAACCATATAAGACACGTTTCAATAACAAAAATCCAAGAGAAATTTAATTTTACCAATGAAATTGTAAACAAAGGGAACTCGCTCACAATAGCCACTAACAAAAAAGGGGAAGTTACTTTTTGCAGTGATACCATTATTCCTATTTTAGGTTATACTCCTGGAGAGGTAATGGGAATGGGATTTTGGAAACTAACAGAAGATCCTGAATTTATTGGCATTGATTATCATACAAATTTTATAGACAATCGACTATACGTTAGAAAATTAAAATGCAAAAATGGTGAATATAAATTTATCCAATGGATTGACAAACAATTTTCGGAAGACTCCATTATCGGGATAGGCCAAGATATAACTAATGAAATAAAAATAAGAAACCAGTATGAAACATTAATTCAGACTGCTGTAGACATCATTTTTGAAGCAGATTACCAAGGAAACTTTACTTTCGTAAATGATTATGGTATAAAAACGTTGGGGTACTCCAAAGAAGAATTTCTCACTAAAGATTTCCAATCCATTATTCATAAAGACTATGTAACCAATACAATGAGTTTTTATAGAAACATTCAATATTACGAGGAGAATTATACTACCCTTGAGTTCCCAATCATCAAAAAAAATGGTGAAGCAATTTGGATATCGCAAAATGTTTTTGTTCGAAAAAATAGTTTTGGAGAAATATCAGGATATTCGGGTATTGCGAGAGATATTACATTATTTAAAAACTTAGACGAAGAAAAAAACAAAAGACAGGAAAAAATAGAAAAATACAGTAAAACACTGAAAGATTTAGCAGTCATTAACCACTCTAATGGTGATGATTTTAACCAAACAATTATTAATATCCTAAAAATTACATCTGTAGAATTGGAAGTAACTAGAGCAAGTTATTGGATATATGATACTGATAAAATTATATGCGATAAACTTTATATATCGAAAACAAACACAATAGAAAGCGGGCTTCGATTTTATAGAAATGAAAATTTAGATTATTTCGAAAAAATTGAAAATAAACTTCAAGTTGTTCAATCCGATATTATATCTTATGCTTTCAATAATGAGATAAAAAGTAATTATGTAAATACTAATAACGTATTTTCAACACTTGATACTCCTATTTTTATTGATGGAGAATTAAAAGGTATTCTTTCTTATGAATCCACAGAAAATATTAAAAACTGGGACAATGAGGATATTAATTTTGCCAAATCTATCTCTGATTTAATTGTAATCGCATTAACCTCTCAAATGCGCTTGGAAATAGGACAAAGACTTGCTTATAAAAGCGAATTGCTTTTAGTTATCAATAAAAACACAAATGAATTTTTATTACAAAAAAGCACCAGCAAACTAATTATGGGAATCATAAATGAGCTTGGAAAAGTGACTTTATCAGAACGCATTTCCTATTTTAAGAAAGATCCAAAAACTCATTTATTTGACCAAAAATGTATGTGGACAAATGAGCTACAAGATTTTGACACGGTACATCCTAAATTACAGAACCTTTCATTTTCTGAATTTGACAATAATATAAAAGATTTATCCCCTCAACAATTTTTTGAAAGTATTAAGGATAAAATTCAGAATGAAAACATAAAATCATTTTTAAAAAGTTTGAACCCAGATTCAATGCTATTATTTCCAGTTTTTATCAAAAATGAATTTGATGGTTTTTTTGTATTTGATGATTCAACCAAAGAACGTATTTGGAGCAGCGATGAAATTTCCATTTTACATTTATTGGTAAAAAACATATCCTCTTCAATAGAAAGAAACATAAATGAAGCCATTATTGAAGAGAGTGAAGAACGATTCCGATTACTGGCCAATAACATCCCAGGAACTGTTTTTCTATCTAATTATGATGAAAAATACACCAAAATTTATCTAAATGACGAAATAGAAAAATTGACAGGTTATCCGAAATCTGATTTCTTAGAAAATAAAATATACTTTGTAGACTTAATCCTTCCAGAAGATTTAGAAAACGTTTTATCGAAAAATAAGATTGCTTTAGAAGAAAAAAAGCCATTGCATGTTATCTATCGAATTATTCATAAAAATGGTTCCATAGTTTGGGTAGAAGAATTTGGGGATTCAATTGTAAAGAATGGTGAAATTGCTTTCATGGAAGGTATCTTAATTGATATTACCGAAAAGAAAAAAAATGAATCCATCGTCAAGGAGAAAGAATTGGCAGAAGCTGCAAATAAAGCCAAATCGGAATTTCTTGCAAATATGAGTCATGAAATACGAACTCCCTTAAACGGAATCATTGGCTATACTGATCTATTAATGAATTCTAAACTGGAAAACACCCAAAAACAGTACATGAACACCATTAACCAATCGGCTAATATTTTATTGGAAGTGGTAAATGACATTCTGGATTTTTCAAAAATTGAATCAGGAAAACTAGAACTCAATATAGAAAAATACTGTGTAGACGATATAATTCTTCAAATAAAAGAATTAATCAATTATCAAGCCCATTCCAAAAATCTGGAGATAAACTATATTATCGAGAAAAATGTGCCAAAATACATTTGGGTTGATTATATCCGTTTAAAACAAGTACTTATCAATCTATTAACAAACGCCGTCAAATTTACCCATAAAGGAAAAATTGACCTTACTATTTCAGCATTAGAAATTCAAAAAAGTCAAACCGTATTGCGTTTTTCAGTAAAAGACACCGGAATCGGAATTCGAAAAAACAACCAGAAAATAATTTTTCAGGCCTTTTCACAGGAAGACAGTTCAACCACCAAAAAATTTGGGGGAACAGGATTGGGATTGACTATTTCCAATCAACTACTGGGATTAATGAATAGTAAACTACAGATTAACAGTCAATTCAATATAGGCAGTACCTTTTTCTTTGATATAAAGCTAAAAAGCAGCAATAAATCAAAACAAAAAAAAGTGGCAGATGCAGAAAAAAGTATCACAGAAAATCGTACATTAACCTTAGAAAATGAAGAGCCAAAAATATTGATTGTTGAAGATAACAAAATCAATATGCTTTTGACTAAAACATTAGTCAAACAGATTATTCCAAAATGTAAAATTTATGAATCTATTGATGGCGAAAAGGCTCTTGCAAAAGCATTGGAAGTCATTCCAGATATCGTTTTAATGGACATTCAAATGCCTTTAGTTAATGGTTATGAAGCCACTAAACAAATTCGAGAAATCGAAAAATTTAAAGACACCATTATTATCGCCCTTACTGCGGGAACCGTTATGGGCGAGAAAGAAAAATGTATAGAAGTAGGCATGAATGATTATGTCCCCAAACCAATTGTAAAGAAAACACTTGAAGATATTTTAGAAAAATGGTTAAAAGATAAAAGCAACGCATTATAAAATTGCCCTGATTCCAAAATCATAAGTTGATGGAGAATGGCAATACCTTATTCTTATAAAACTAATACTATCTAGATATGAAATGGATTGGCAGAAGACAAAGCGATAATGTAGAAGACCGCAGAGGCATGTCCTCTGGAGGTAAAACCGTTATTGGCGGAGGAATAATCGGAATTATTATTTTACTTGTAAATGTTTTTGGCGGTGAAAATGCTCAAATGATAACACCCATTTTAGAGCAATTCAACCAACAGCAAACCACACAAACCGAAAGTAGAACTTTGACCGATGCCGAAAAGACAGAAGGCGAATTTGTCAAAACGCTAATGGCGGATAATGAAGATGTTTGGACTCAAATATTTGAAGAAAACAACTTGACATTCGAAGCCCCAAAACTTATTCTTTTTAGTGGCCAGGTTGAAACAGCTTGCGGAGGAGCCAGTTCGGCTTCCGGTCCTTTTTATTGTCCCGGAGACAGAACCATTTATATGGATATGTCTTTTTTTGAAGAACTTAGAACTAAGTTCGGAGCTAAAGGAGGGGATTTTGCAGTCGCATACGTAATCGCACACGAATTTGGACACCACATACAAACCTTATTGGGAACTTCCGGAAAAGTGCATCAATTACAACAAAACAAAAGCGAAAAAGAAGGCAACAAACTTTCTGTTGCTTTAGAATTGCAAGCTGACTTTTATGCAGGTCTTTGGACACATTATAACGAAAATAAAAATGCCATGCTCGAAGAGGGCGACATTGAGGAAGCATTGAGCGCCGCAAATGCTGTTGGCGATGATGCAATCCAGAAAAAAATGCAAGGTCAAGTAGTTCCTGATTCCTTTACCCACGGTACCTCCGACCAACGAATGTATTGGTTCAAAAGAGGTTTTGTGTCAGGAGATTTCAAAAAAGGAGACACTTTTTCAGAAATGAATTAAAATAGATTCAATTTCAATGGCAATAGCAATGACAATATAAATTCAAAAGACTGAGTGCAATTATTGTTTTCTTTTTGATGATGATAAAAAAATAAAATATCTCGCCTAGCCCCGATTGCAGTAGAAATCCTTTTGTGCCGGGGTTCGGCACAAAAGATTGACACGAAAAGCGGGACAACTGTTGATGAAACATCAAATGTTTCTGCTCCAAATAGCAATAATCAAACTGCAAGTTCCAACAACTTACAACAACATCCCATCTATCTCAAATTAAACAAGTAAAGCAATAAAAGGCAGATCAAATAAATTAGCAGTACCTTTGCGCCAAATTAAAGGAGTAAACTAAATATATAGTGTTTACTCCATAAACACTTTTTATGTCATTCAACTCATTAGGCTTATCTGATGCTTTATTAAAAGCCATCAGCAAAAAAGGGTACACAAACCCTTCCCCAATACAACAAAAAGCAATTCCACCAATTTTAGAAGGTAAAGACGTTTTAGCATCTGCACAGACAGGAACAGGAAAAACAGCAGGCTTTACACTTCCAATATTACAATTATTATCACAAGGAAAACACTTAAGCCACAGACCCATTCGTGCCTTAATATTAACCCCAACACGAGAACTAGCTGCACAAATATTGGCTAATATAAAGGAATACAGTGAATTTTTAGATTTACGCAGCACCGTAATTTTTGGTGGTGTAAACCAAAATCCACAGGTTAGTCAATTGCGTCAGGGTGTGGATATTTTAGTCGCTACTCCTGGTAGATTAATCGATTTGCAAAATCAAGGTTTAATTTCGCTTTCAAAAGTTGAAATTTTGGTTTTGGATGAAGCAGACCGCATGCTGGATATGGGCTTTTTACGAGACATTGAGCGCGTTATGAAAGTATTGCCTCCAAAAAGACAAAACTTACTTTTTTCGGCAACTTTTTCAAAAGACATTAAAAAACTGGCAATGGGTATCTTGCACAAACCTGTTCAGGTTGAAGCCACTCCCGAAAACACAACTGTTGATGCTATTATTCAAAAAATATATCCTGTTGCCAAAGAGAAAAAAACAGAATTGATTATTAAACTTATTACCGAGGGCAATTGGAAACAGATTTTAGTGTTTACACGTACCAAACAGGGCGCCAACAAGCTGACCGAAAGTATGATTAGTTCTGGTATAAAAGCAGCAGCCATTCATGGTAATAAAGGTCAAGGGGCACGAACCAAAGCCTTAGCCGGTTTCAAAAACGGAAGCCTAACCGCTTTGGTCGCTACAGATATTGCCGCTAGAGGTTTGGATATTCCGTTGTTACCACATGTTATCAATTTTGAATTGCCGAATATTCCAGAAGATTACGTTCACCGAATAGGTAGAACAGGAAGAGCCGGAGCGAGTGGCGAAGCTATTTCGTTGTTTAGCCCAGATGAAACCACTTTTTTGCGCGATATCGAGAAATTAGTTGGTCTGAAATTGCCCAAAGAAAACATTAAAGGTTTTGAACCAGATCCTAACGCATCAACCGAGCCTATCAAACAAGGCCAAGGGAGACAGCAACGCAATTCAACTCCCAAAAAACCAAAAACGGATACTCCAAATAGAAGCGCAAATAATAGTTTTGGTCCAAGACGTCCAAGTCAAAATAATGACAGACGTTCTAATAGATAAATTATCTAAAAAATTGAGTTTTATTATTTTTTAGGAGCGGAGGATTTTATTTTCATAAGAACATCCCTCCCGCTATCCACTATAATCTTATGGGGGCAAAATGCTAGCCCCCACAAGGATTTTCGTTTCTATCGGGGCTAAAACACACTATTTGGCTTCTTTCAAATTTTCTAAAATCTGAAATCTTTACCCCAACCAACCATCGCGATCCAAACTTCTGTATTGAATAGCTTCGGCAATATGAGCTGAACCAACCACTTCTGCTCCTTCCAAATCGGCTATGGTTCTGGAGACTTTCAGGATTCTGTCAAAAGCACGGGCCGAAAGATTCAATCTTTCCATGGCAGTTTTCAATAATTGTAGTGAAGCATCATCAAGTGCGCAATGCTCGCGTATTTGTTTCGAACCCATTTGGGCATTGTAATGTATATAATCCATTTCTTCGAATCTCTTAGACTGAATCTCACGTGCAGCAGTAACGCGTTTTCTTATTTCTACGCTACTTTCCCCGTTTCTTTTTTCGGTTAATTTATCAAAAGGAACAGGCGTCACTTCAATATGAATATCAATTCTATCCAATAAGGGACCGGAAATTTTACTCAAATAGCGGGTCATTTCATGAGGCGATGAAGTATTGGGAGAATCTGGGTCATTGAAAAATCCGCTCGGACTCGGGTTCATACTTGCCACCAACATAAATGACGAGGGATACGTTATCGTAAATTTTGCCCTCGAAATGGTTACTTCCCTATCTTCCAATGGTTGTCGCATTACCTCCAGCACTTCACGTTTAAATTCGGGCAATTCATCCAAGAACAGAACCCCATTGTGTGCCAACGAAATTTCGCCGGGTTGCGGATAACTACCCCCGCCCACAAGTGCCACACTCGAAGCCGTATGATGAGGGCTCCGAAACGGACGCTGATTCATTAATCCCACATCCTTTACTTTTCCGGCGACACTGTGAATTTTTGTAGTTTCCAAAGCTTCTTTCAAAGTCATTGGAGGCAAAATACTGGGCAATCGTTTAGCAATCATTGTCTTTCCGGAACCAGGAGGACCTATTAAAATAATATTATGTCCACCGGCAGCCGCAATTTCCATACAGCGTTTAATGGATTCTTGTCCGCGTACTTCGGAAAAATCAAATTCCGGAAAATCTAAGGTTTTATAAAATTCATCCCGTGTATTAATAACCGTAGGCTCAAGTGTTCCTTTTCCTTCAAAAAAATCAATGACTTCCAATACATTTTCCACACCATAAACGTCAAGACCGGCAACAATAGCCGCTTCTTTTACGTTTTGTTTGGGCAGAAAAAAACCTTTAAAACCTTCTTCTTTGGCTTTAATGGCAATGGGAAGTCCTCCTTTTATAGGCTGTAAACTTCCGTCAAGCGAAAGTTCTCCCATAATGAGATATTTGTCTACCTCATCTGATTTGATTTGTCCTGATGCGGCAAGAATCCCTATGGCAAGGGTCAAATCATAGGCAGAACCTTCCTTCCGTAAATCTGCGGGAGCCATATTAATGGTTATTTTTTTAACCGGAAGATTATACCCATTATTTTTCAAAGCAGCAGCAATGCGGTAACTGCTTTCTTTTATGGCATTATCCGGTAAACCTACCAAGTGGTAGCCTACGCCTTTATCAATATTAACTTCAACAGTAATCGTGGTGGCTTCTACTCCAAAAACGGCACTTCCGTAAACTTTGATTAACATATAAAATAGTTTTGTTTAAATGTAAATACTATTTTACTTCAAACCAAAAATATTTAATCAAATTCTTACTTATACACATTTTTATGCTTCGTAACACTTAAATCAAGAATACATCAACCCTATTTGTTTCCTCACTTCATCTACAATTGTAATGAGTTCTAAACTATTTTGATGTGACCAAAGTTCACTTTCTATTTTATTTGCCCTAATGCAGAAATGACATTCCTCTATTTCGTAGGTATAGCCTTTGCCAAGTGTTGGTCTTTTGAATTTTTCTTTATGTCCGTCTTGAATCAAAGTATAGGATTCCGTCATATACCAAGGTGAGTTAAGATTAATTCGGCCATGTGTACCACTTATCGAAGCTTTTAAATTAGAAGTTGATAAAAAACTGGAATGTAATATTGCTTGCGCTGTTTCATATTGCAAAATGATGGACGTTTGCAAGTCGGCACCAGTGGAATGAAAATTGGATTTAGCTACAATCTCCTTAGGAATTCCCAACATCAAATAAGCCAAAAACAATGGATAAACACCAACATCCATCAAAGAACCACCTCCGAGTTTTATATCGGTCATTCGGTTGCCTTCCAGATTTTCGGCAGCAAAGGCAAAATCAGCATTAAGGTATTTCACATCACCAATTACTCCGTTTTGAACGTGATGCAGCGCTTCCCGAACCGAAGGATTGAAACGAGTCCAGAACGCCTCCATGAAAAATTTGTTATGCTTTTTGGCCGTTGTTATCATTTGCAAAGCATCTTGATAATGCAAAGCTATTGGCTTTTCGCACAGCACATGCTTGTTGTTTTGCAACGCCTTGATGGTTAGCTCAGCGTGGGAATCGTGTGGTGTGGCAATATAAAGAATAGCGACATTTTCGTCTTTAAAAAGTTCATCATACGAACCGTAAGCTTTTGAACATTGGAAATTATTGGCAAATTCTTGGGCTTTGTCAAGATTCCTAGAAGCTACTCCACAAAGTTCAGCCGATTCAACCAATTGTAATTCCTTGGCAAATTGATTGGCAATCTTTCCCAAACCTACGATTCCCCATTTTATTTTTATATTATTTCCCATTGAAACTTTTTTTTGAACACAGTAAATATAATTGTTTTGAAGAAAAAATAAACTGCATTTGATATGGTTACCATAAAAATTAACCACAAAGTTCACAAAGAATTACTCAAAGTTCACAAAGCTTAGTGTTCCTACAGATTCATTTGTGGACTTTGTGGTTAAACTTAAGGTTTGTCTCTACCGATGAATCTTTCTTTTCCGAGTAAAAAGTTTACGGCTCTCAAAACATTCTTATCAATGGATTCATTCCTATTATTTGAATTTTGGCTGATTATTTTAATCGCTGCTGAAAATTTATTTACTAACATACAATCCATCATTTAAAAAATAAACCGTTCCAATGTCGCAATTATGTTTCCTGTAACGTGCATAGTAATTGGAGTATAAATTGATTTTGTATAATGTCTGCCATAGCCAAATAATGTGGCGTCAATTAGAGCCTGAACAATGACAATGTTGGATGTCAATGTATTTTGATAGGCGAAATTATGAAGTAAAACAAAGAAACAGGCCTGTATTAAAATAGCAAGATGCATATTAACTTTTTTGGAAAGTTTACTCAAAAGCAAACCTCTGAAAATAAGTTCCTCTGATATTGGCGCCAGAATTACAGCACCAACAATTCTTATTATGGAAGAAAAGAATGGATGATTCCATTTATCTATTTCTAAAATTCCCGATTTATTAAGAAAAAATTCTATCAGTAGAATAAAGCTCAGAAATCCAAAAGTCCAAAAGAAAAAATGAGTCATTGAACTTGGTTTTTGTAAACCTAAATCTGCTGCTCGGTCAATTTTTCCTCTTTTGGTGGCAACAAACAAACCGACCAAAATCATCACAAAAGGAAACACTCTAATTAGCGCTAATTTTATTTCTTCATTCATCTTGTTAGTATTCTGTTAGCGAATTTTATGGTAAACGAAAATACGAATTAAAAACAGAAATCATTCAAACATAAAACAAACGAAAAATTACACTTTGTAAGTTTGTTATTATAATTTCTTAAATTTGAAAAATAAGGACAAATCAGATCAAGCTAGCTCAAATGAAGGTAGATTGGAATGATTTTATCAGACCTATAAACGAGTTGGCAGAAATCGTTTAGAATAGGAAAACAAAAGAAGCATAAAATGGAATTAACCTCTGAATTTAGAACATTATTTATTTTAAGGAAAATCTCAGGATTTATATTTTTATTAGTTATTTGTTGTTTACTAATGAATATTGGATTTGTAAGAAATGAATGGGTAATAATAGTAATTTCATTGATAATATTAGCTATATCTTATATAATACTGAAAAACGATATTAGGAAAATCTATAAAATTAAAGTTGTTAAAAATGGAATATTAAAAATTCCCATTTTTAACAACAAAGAGGAATTAATATTATTTAGCGACATTAAAGAAGTTCGTTTAGAAAAAGTTGAAGGAATGAGTAGTGATGCTGGTGAAATAACTTTAGGATATTACGAAAGTATATTAATTCTAAAAACAAATGAAAAAATATTAATCAGTCCTGACACTTTTGAAAATTATAAAGAGATTATGAAAACAATTAAACTCAATCGAAATGACGAATATAATTAAACAAATACGGCTATCTGCCAACAGCTACAACGGATTTGAGTAATAGACTTAATGGAAAGTTAAATTTGTATTTGGGATGATTTGGGAAATCCGAATAATGGACATAATTTAATAACAAACCCTGCTGTAGTATCGAGACACAGCAAAGAATAAAAAAACTAAAGATCAGAAAATTATGTTAGAAATTGAAAAAAGATTCAACAGTAAAATGTTCCTAATATTTTTTATTCTGAATTTTAGTTTAATTGCATTTTCAGATTTATTTATACTATCAATGAGTAATGGAAATTCAGAAAACAAATTTCCATGGAATATGTTTATAATAATGATAATGGTTTCTACTCCAATAATACTTCTTCAATATCCTCTATTAAATCTTAAACAAAATTGGTTTTATAAGACAATTATATTTTACTTAAGCATGATTATTTTTCTATTTTCTTATGGAACAATACAATCAATATTTGAAGAACATAAAGTTAATTTTCTTGATTATTTTGAAAACGGATTAAAAATGATTCTTCTGGGACAAATATTTGGTTTAACCGTTTTCCCAGGTATTGTAGTAGTGAATTGGTCGGTTAAAAAATATACTTTAAATGAAACAAAATAAGAACAAACAAATTTTAACTTAGTACCCAAACCAGAGCATTAGAAGTAAAAATACAAAGACGAATTACATACAAAATGAGTCTACCTCCATACGCCATTTTCCCAATTATCTCTGGCGACAAAATTTCGCTGAGAGAAATTACAACTACAGATATTGAAGACCTTATTGAAATTTCGTTTTATGATGCTTTTCAGGCAACAACCTTTCAAGAAGCGAATGAGATGCAAGATAAAATAAACAAAGACTATCTTGAAGGGAATTCTATTCATTGGGGTATTGCAGACAATTCAACAAATAAAATTATCGGGACTTGTGGTTACTATCGTGGACTTGACCAAGAAACGGGGGAACTTGGTTGCGTTTTATTACCGCAATACCGTGGGCAAGGTTTTATGACTTCGGCTATGTTATTAGCCATAGACTTTGGAATAAATACTATCGGGTTGAAACGAATTTATGCCATAACAACTAAACAAAACGAGAAAGCAATAAAACTTCTAGAGAACCTTAACTTTAGAAAAATTGCAGATTTGGACGATAGCGAAATTGAATACGAATTAAGACAAAACATATGAAAAAACAATTCCCTATCGCAATTTTTATTTTTCTAGGAGTGATTTTAGCTTCGATATCATTTATCAATCATAAAAACCAAGTAATTAATATTTATGACACTTATTATATAATAAGTTCTTCTGACTTTGGAATTGTTTTATTGTTACTGTTTTTAATTCCTGCCATTTTATCATTTACTTTCCAAAAATTCGTTTCGAAAAAATTACTTTGGATTCAACTACTGTTTTTTGCATTACCCATAATTTACTTTATGATATATGATATCGTTACCCAGCACTATTCTCCAGGATATTATTTTGCACATCCTTTTCTTTTCGAATTACAGACCGTTTATTTACCAATAGGATTTCTTGTCATTTTTCTAGTTAGTATTCTTCTATTAATTTTTAATTCGATATATTCAGTAGTGAAATTCATTAAAAATTAGGTTGTCTCTTTGATGATGCCTCAAAGATTATCTTTAATAATATCTCACTTTTCTCTTCAATACTAAGATCTTGTGTGCTCGCGTAAGGGATAGAAATAAGCTACCAAAGTAGCATGTATAGCCCGACCCCGTGACACAAAGGGGCTGTATAAGCGGCACTATAAATAAGTCCCTTTGTGTCACGGGGTTACGCCCAAACGAGTTTTTACGAACGGACGCCTTAAAACCCATTTATGATTTTATGGCAAATTGCAAGGCTAAAACAAGTAAATTCTTTAAATTTGAGTCAAATAACTTAAAGAAAATACCATGGGACTATTTAATGCCATTCTGGGCAATGCATCGGAAGTAAATCTTGAAAATCTTTCGAAGGAATTTGAACCTTTATTGATAGAGGGCGAAAGAATCGAAAAAGGATATAAAGTGATTAAGGATATGTTTGTTTTCACGAATAAAAGACTGATTTTGGTCGAAAAACAATTGGTAGGCAGTAAGGTCGATTATCTTTCGATTCCGTATTCGTCCATTAAAAAGTTCTCTAAAGAAAGCGCCGGTATCCTAGACATGGATGCAGAATTGAAGATTTGGCTGACTGGAGAAGATGCTCCTATCTCTAAACAATTTGGCAAGGGCGGAAATAATATCAATGAAGTGTATCAAATCCTGAGCCAACATATTTTGAAATAAGTATTAAGTATGCAGAATTAAGTATTAAGACTTGTTGATTTCTTAATACTTAATACTCACTTCTTGATACTCCTTAAAACCTACCTCCTATGAAAATAATCATACGCACTTTTAAGCTCAAGCTAAAGCACACTTTTACGATTTCGAGAGAGTCGCACGATATTCAACCTACATTGATTGTGGAATTGCAAAGTGAGGGGTTTTCGGGTTTTGGTGAGGCGACTTCGAATCCATATTATAATATTACGGTGGATAGTATGAGGGCTCATCTGGAAGCTATTATTCCGTTCATAGAATCACACAATGACGAAACTCCAGAGGAATTTTGGGATAGTGCTTCGGCTTTATTGAAGAATGATATGTTTGCATTATGTGCTTTGGATATGGCTTACAATGATTTGTATGCCAAGAAAAAAGGCAAAAAACTATATGAACTTTGGGGGAATTCTCCTTTGCACAATCCTAAAACCGATTATACGATTGGGATTGACAAATTGGATAAAATGGTGATGAAGCTGAAAGAAATGCCATGGCCAATCTACAAAATCAAACTAGGAACCAAAGATGACATTGCCATTGTTACCGAATTGCGCAGACATACCGATGCGCGTTTCCGGATCGATGCCAATTGTGGTTGGACGGTTACTGAAACCATTAATAATGCAATTGCCCTGAAAAAACTGGGAGTAGAATTCTTGGAACAACCTATGAAAGCTGACCAATGGGCGGCGCATAAAGAGGTTTTCAAGCACTCTGTCTTGCCAATTATTGCCGATGAAAGTTGTATTGCAGAGGAAGATGTTGCCAAATGTCACAACCATTTTCACGGGGTGAACATAAAGCTAGTAAAATGTGGTGGTCTCACACCCGCCCGAAGAATGATTGCTGAAGCCAAACACTATGGCATGAAAACAATGGTGGGTTGTATGACGGAATCCACGGTCGGTATTTCGGCTATTGCTCATTTATTACCCGAGTTGGATTATGTGGATATGGATGGCGCTTTGTTATTATCTGAAGATATTGCCACCGGCGTTACGATTACAGACGGAATTATTCATTATGCCGATTCGAATGGAATAGGTGCTTCTTTAATAAACAGATAACTTAATGGAGGTAAAAGAGATCCCGAATAGAGTATTTTATAAGGACGGAGAAGAGTTTCTGTACTTTGGTGGCACCAATTATTTGGGTGTCACTACCCTACCCGAGTTTCAAAATATTCTGCTGGCTAGCCTCCAAAAATGGGGAACGAGCTATGGAAGTTCCCGTTCGGCAAACATCCAGTTGGAGATTTACAAAACAGCAGAAGATTTAATTGCTAAACAAATTGGTACTGAAGCAGCTGTTACGATTTCCTCAGGGATGTTGGCAGGAAAACTGGCTTTGGAACAACTACAGCATACCACCGATTTGGTCTTTCATTTCCCTAATACACACCCCGCATTGTTACATCCTTTTTCACTGCCGTTAATTCAAAACGGGAAACTGAATCCGTTTCTTTTAGATCCAACGGTTTCAAGAATAGGAATTGTTGCCGATGCTATTCCGTCTCTGGAAGTTACTCCCATTGATTTGAGTATTCTGCAAAATATTCCTAGCGATAAAGAAATTACTTTACTGCTTGATGAATCTCATAGCATCGGAATTTTAGGCGACCAAGGACAGGGTGTTTTAAATCAGTATGAACTTCCAAATGTTCGCCACAAAATAATTATTGCATCCTTGGGAAAAGCCATGGGGCTTTCCGGAGGTATTATTGCTGGGGATTCTCAATTTATAGACGCAATAAAAAAACAGCAAAATTTTGTGGGAGCCTCCGGAATGAATCCTGCTTTTTTGGAAACCTTTGTAAATGCACAGACACTTTATCATTTGCAAAGACAGCAACTAAAAGACAATTTAAATTATGTTGCCAAGCATTTAATTCACAACGCTGCTTTTACGTTTACCCAAAATTACCCCGCAATTTATTTTGACCATGAGGAACTACTGCAATTGCTCTTGGACAATAATATTATTCCAACATCCTTTCCGTATCCAACGGCTTCTGGAAAACTGAGTCGGATTGTAATTAGTGCCCATCATACCAAAGCCGACTTGGATAAAATGGTGCAACAACTAAATACTTTTACGCAAATGAATTCAGGCTTTGAAGGAGACATCAGATTTGTGCTGTAGTTTTATATAATTCTGATCCGATAGATTGGAATTAATTGCAAGCATCGTAATTTTTTATAACAATGTACAACACAATTATTAGATCTATAACTTCAAACTGATAATCCCACAATAAATTGAAAGAAACAGCTACAATTTATATAAGTCAGCTTTTACATAGAGGGTAAAAAGACCTTCAAAATTAAATTATTGTTATTTTTTAATGATTTTTACATCACCCACTAAAAATATAGGGGGTTCAAAATACAAAAATGATAAAAATAACAAACACACATCTATTTTAAGAGGGTGATTGAAATGATTTTTTATTTTTGCATCAAAAAAAATAATAAAATAATTCAAAATGCGAAAAATAGTTTTAAGTGTGATTCTCATCACGATTTTGGTACTATCCTATTGCTCTAATTACTTTTTAACAAAAAACCCAACCAACCTTTCTGAAATTTCAAAATTCGATACTGGAGATACTGCATGGATGCTGGTAGCTTCGGCATTGGTATTATTAATGACTCCCGGATTAGGCTTCTTTTATGGTGGTATGGTCGGTAAAAAAAATGTCATCAGCACTATGCTTCAAAGTTTTATGGCAATGATTATAGTGACTGTTTTATGGGTACTGATTGCTTTTGGCCTATCATTTGGTCCATCTATAGGAGGCATAATTGGAAATCCTCTACCTAATCTCTTTTTTCAAGGCGTAGGTATCGGTACCTCATGGAAATTGGCACCAACAATACCTTTTTTATTATTCGCATTATTTCAGGCTAAATTTGCCATTATAACTCCCGCCATTGTAACAGGAGCTTTTGCCGAACGCATTCGTTTTTGGGCATACCTTTTATTCATGGTCTTATTCATTTTATTCGTTTATACACCATTGGCTCACATGACTTGGCATCCTGACGGATTACTATACAACTTAGGAGTACTCGATTTTGCAGGAGGAACAGTTGTACACATGAGTGCAGGATGGGCAGCTCTTGCCGGCGCTATGTTTCTTGGAAAACGCAAAGTACCAAAAGCAAATCCAGCCCGTATCACCTATGTATTACTAGGAACTGGCTTATTATGGTTTGGCTGGTTTGGATTCAATGCAGGATCCGCCATGGGTGCAAATGGTCTTGCCGCACAAGCACTGGGAACAACAACTGTAGCTGCCGCATCAGCCTCAATGGCTTGGGTATTCCTTGATAAAATTATGGGACATAAACTTTCAGCTATGGGCGCTTGTATTGGTGCTGTAGTAGGACTGGTAACTATCACTCCCGCCGCTGGATATGTTAGTATGCCACACGCTATCACCATCGGAATTCTAGGAAGTCTTGTAAGTAATATTATGGTCAGTAAATTTCCAAAAGGAAAAATCGATGATGCTTTGGACGTATTTGCCTGTCACGGTGTTGGCGGAATGGTCGGAATGGTACTAACGGGAGTTTTTGCTTCCAAAGACATCAACCCTGCCGTTATTAACCAAGGACTTGCTTTTGGTGAAACCAAATTATTCAATCATCAAATGATTGCTTTAGTAGGCGTTTCCATATTTGCTTTCACAATGTCCTACTTCCTTTTCTATATAGTCAACAAAATAACTCCTCTAAGAGTTTCCGAAGAAAAAGAACAATTAGGATTGGATATTTCACAACACGGAGAATATTTATAATTTCTATTTTCAATCACAAAACCAAAACACTCTAAGAAATTAGGGTGTTTTTTTTTACTCAATTTCAGTCACCAACAAATTCACCCTATTCATTGCATAAAGCAAATCACTCCCAAACAATGACCATACTTTTTTCGAGACTAAAGCCTTAACAAACAACTCAGTAAATTCACTCAAAACAAATAAATCATCATATTATTTATAAATAGTAAACATATTTTTAATAAATTTAACAAATTTGACTACAATGATAAAAACAAAAAAGTATTCAAAACACCATTTACTGCCACCCAAACCGACGTAAATAATTAAAAATAAATCCCTGCTAAAACTCATCGCAGAGAAAACAATTTTAAGTTATCATTAACAAAAAGTTCGCTTAATTACCAAAATCAGCGATAATTTCACGAATAATCAGTTAATACAAGACCAAACCTTAAAAAAAACTTAAAATTCCATTAACACATTCTATTTTTTTACTTCAAAAATTAAATACCCGTCAAAATATAGGGGTATGAAATATAATATCCGTAAAAATACTCGTGTTGACCCATATTTTTTGGAGGGTATAAAATCATTTGATACATTTATAAAAAATTAAAAACCGAAAAACTATGCGAAAAATTATTTTAAGTGTGATACTAATCACCATTCTGGTATTATCCATTTTTTCAATTCATTTACTGAATGAATCATCAAAACTAGGGGCACACGTTGTTGAACTAAAATTAGACACTGGAGACACGGCTTGGATGATTGTAGCCACAGCCCTTGTATTATTAATGACACCAGGACTTGGATTCTTTTATGGTGGAATGGTAGGTAAAAAGAATGTTATAAGCACCATGTTACAAAGCTACATGGCTATGGTTATAGTAACCATATTATGGGTTGTAGTTGGTTTTGGTCTTTGTTTTGGTCCTTCAATTGGAGGTTTTATTGGAGATCCAACCTCAAATCTGTTTTTTAGCGGAGTAAGTGCTAATACTGCCTGGGAATTAGCCCCAACAATTCCTTTTATTCTGTTTGCCTTATTTCAAGCAAAATTCGCAATCATTACTCCTGCATTAATCACTGGAGCTTTTGCTGAGAGAGTACGTTTTTGGGCTTACTTATTATTTATGGTATTGTTCATATTATTTGTATATGCACCATTATGTCATATGACTTGGCATCCTGATGGATTATTCTTCGGATGGGGAGTATTGGATTTTGCTGGAGGAACCGTAGTGCACATGAGTGCTGGTTGGGCAGCTCTTGCAGGTGCAATGTTCTTAGGAAAAAGAAAAGTACAAAAAGCTAACCCTGCTCGTATTACTTATGTATTATTAGGAACTGGTTTATTATGGTTCGGCTGGTTCGGTTTCAACGCTGGATCTGCTGCTGGGGCTGGTAGTCTTGCAGCTCAAGCACTAGGAACTACAACAGTAGCTGCTGCTGCTGCTGCAATGGGATGGGTATTCCTTGATAAAATTATGGGACACAAACTTTCAGCAATGGGAGCTTCAATCGGTGCTGTAGTTGGGTTGGTTGCCATTACTCCTGCTGCAGGATTCGTAAGCATTCCTCACGCTATGGCTATTGGTATTATTGCTAGTATTGTTAGTAACCTTGTTGTGAGCAAATTTCCTAAAGGAAAAATCGACGATGCCTTGGATGTATTCGCCTGTCACGGTGTTGGTGGTATGGTAGGTATGCTTTTAACAGGTGTCTTTGCATCAAAAGCCATAAACCCAATTGTTGGTGATAACCAAGGTTTAATTTTTGGAGATCCAACTTTATTTTTAATTCAATTGAAAGCCTTGGTTCTTGTTTCTATCTTTGCTTTCAGTGTTTCTTATTTCTTGTTCTTCATTGTAAATAAAATTACTCCTTTAAGAGTTACTGAAGAAAAAGAAGAACTGGGATTAGACATTTCTCAACACGGAGAATTCTTATAAGACTCAATTTTCTAACACCTCAAAAAACACTCTAGAATTCATTTTAGAGTGTTTTTTTTTATATTAATTACCCTCCTATTTACTACAAAAATATATGACGCCTTTAACACAAGCAGACATATTATATTCTTAAATTTATACTCCATTTCACAAAAACATCCCCCTTAAATCTCCAGCTTTTCTTTCCCTACAAAGTCGTGCATCCACAATATAATTAACAACAATAAATTATACTATTATGGAACTAGAAATCGAACAAATCAGGGACCAACAGAAAGAAACCTGGAACAAGTTTTCTTCCGGTTGGAAAAAATGGGATGAACTCACAATGGATTTCCTAAAACCCATGGGAGATGAAATCATCAAACTTCTCAATTTAAAAAACGACGCTATCGTTCTGGATGTCGCCGCAGGTACTGGAGAACCAGGCCTAACTATTGCATCTCATTTAAATGGAGGAAAAGTAATCTCTACAGACTTAGCCGAGGGAATGCTCGAAGTAGCCCAAGAAAATGCAAAAAACAGAGGAATCAAAAATTTTGAAACCATAGTGTGTGACGTTAGCGAACTCCCCTTTGCAGATAACACATTCGATGCCATTAGTTGTCGCTTTGGATTTATGTTTTTCCCTGACATGCTATTGGCCATAAAAGAAATGACACGAGTCCTCAAACCCGGAGGCAAAATCGCAACCGCCGTTTGGAACATTCCCGAAAAAAATTTCTGGATAACCGCTACCATGGGAACTATCAGCAAAAATATAGAGATACCTCCCCCTCCACCCGGAGCACCAGGAATGTTTCGCTGTTCAAAAAGCGGGCTCATGACCGATTTATTTTCACAAGCGGGTCTCAAAAACATTTCAGAAAATGAAGTCACAGGGAAATTAAACAGCAAAACAACAGACATATACTGGAGCATGATGAATGATGTTGCCGCCCCCGTTGTAGCCGCCCTCAGCAAAGCGGACAACTCTATGAGACAAAAAATAAAAGAAGAAGTTTATTCCATAATAAATCAAAAATACCCTGACAACAACGTCATTATTGACTCCAGCGCCCTTGTAATTTATGGTGAGAAATAATAACAAATTCTAAATTAAATCTACAACTCTTAAAACAACAAATCACAAACAAAAACAACGCTTAAAAAAGCAAACATGACACCATTACAAATTATCGTAACCATACTCGTTATTTTCCTTATAGCAGGTATTCGTATCGCACAAGAATATCAACGAGCAGTAGTATTTAGACTTGGTCGTTTCAAAAACATAAAAGGTCCTGGGATTTATTGGATTATCCCTTTCATTGAAAGACAACAACGCGTGGACATTCGGACAAAAACCGTCGATTTGGAACAACAGGAAACCATTACGAAAGACAGTGTAACGATTAAGGTAAATGCCGTACTGTGGTTCAAAATAACGAGCCCCGAAAATGCAATTATCAAAGTGGCAGACTACAATAAGGCAGTTTATCAGTTTTCTGTTACTGCATTACGAAATATTATCGGACAACATTCCCTTGACGAAGTATTAAGAGAAAGAGAACAGATCAACGGAACTCTTCAAAAAATTGTAGACTCGGCAACTGAACCATGGGGAATAAAAATTGAAATGGTCGAAATGAAAGATGTCGAAATTCCAGAAGCAATGCAAAGAGCCATGGCACGCGAAGCAGAAGCTATAAGAGAAAAAAGAGCGAGAATTGTAAAAGCGGAAGCCGAACTGGAAGCATCCATAAAACTAACCCAAGGAGCAAAAAAAATGGAAGAAAGCCCAATTGCATTAGAATTAAGACGTATGCAAATGCTAGCTGAAATAGGTATCGACAATAATACCACAACCGTAATCCTTATACCATCAGACTTTACAAATGCTGCAAAAAGTTTAACAAAACTGGTCAATGACAAATCGGATTCGTAAATTATAAGACAAAAGAAATCCCAATCTGTTACGATTGGGATTTCCTTTTAAAAAATAGCAATAGCTATTAAAAATCACTATTTTTTAAATTTTGAAATACCTAATTTCAACCAAGGCAAATATTCTTCAACAGTTACATAGCTTATAGTAGGTTGCTTTTCATTCAGATTATTCCCTTGCAAATCGGTTAAAACATACAAAGGCTGTGTATTGGTGTTGTATTTGGAAATCATAAAATCTGTCCATTTATCGCCTATCGTTTCAATTTCAGATCCAGTTGATTTGGAAATAAACTGTTCGCCTTCTGGTAATGGTCTTTTGTCATCCACATACAATGAAATTACTACAACTTCATTTTTAAGAATTGGAAGCACATTTTCATCCGACCAGACATTGTTTTCCATTTTTCGGCAATTCACACAAGCATGACCTGTGAAATCAAGCATTATAGGTTTGTTCACTGCTTTGGCATAAGCCAGTCCTTTATCATAATCATCAAAAACAACAATTTGGTTTGGACCTAATTTTGCTCCTTCTGGCAAAACAACCGACGAAGCATTTCCAACATTGGAACCGCCTACACCCAAAGGACTTTCACTATATTCCATTGGAGGAGGAAATGCACTTATCAATTTAAGTGGAGCACCCCAAAGCCCTGGTATTAAATAAATTGTAAAAGACAAAACCAACAAACCTAAAGACAGTCTTCCCACTGAAATATGTGATATTGGGCTGTCATGTGGCAACGTGATTTTTCCAAACAAATAAAAAGCCAAGGTTCCAAAAATTGCAATCCAAATCACCAAGAACACTTCTCTTTCCAACAAATGCAATTGTAAAACCAAATCGGCATTTGATAAAAATTTGAAAGCCAAAGCCAATTCCAAAAATCCTAAAACAACTTTAACGGTATTCAACCATCCACCCGATTTTGGTAGAGATTGCAACCATCCCGGAAACATTGCAAAAAGCATAAATGGCAAAGCCAAAGCCAATGAAAACCCAAACATTCCAATTATAGGGGCGATTCCCCCTTTGGAAGCTGCATCCACCAAAAGTGTTCCCACAATAGGTCCAGTACAAGAGAACGAAACAATAGCCAAGGCCAAAGCCATGAACAATATCCCTACAATTCCACCTCTATCGGCCTGATTGTCTACTTTATTTGCCCATGAATTAGGCAACATGATTTCAAAAGCTCCAAGAAATGAAGTAGCAAACACCACTAATAAAATAAAGAATAAGATGTTAAACCAAACATTGGTTGACAAAGCATTCAGCGCATCGGCACCAAAAATCCAGGTTACCAAAAATCCTAATAATACATAAATCAGAATAATCGAAATCCCATAAATAATGGCATTTCTGATTCCAGCCGCTTTATTTTTACTCTGTTTGGTAAAAAAACTAACCGTCATCGGAATCATTGGGAACACGCAAGGGGTCAGCAAAGCAGCAAAACCGGAGAAAAATGCGATAAAGAAAATTGACCACAATCCTCTTTCCGAAGTCGGCTTCGGTTGTTCAATAATTTTCTTTTCAACTGCTGCAACCGCAGTTTCTTTAGTCACCACAGTAAATGTATTTGCCGTATCAACTTTGACTGTATCCATTTTTACGGTAGCAACTGGAGTAGTTGCCACAGCAGCCGCTGATTCAACCATTGGAATTTTGAAAGTGAATTTCTTTTCTAGATTAATACAAACCTCTTTGCACACTTGATAATTCAATTCCGCTTTAATTGAAGTAATCTTTGGATTTATTAAAGTTATTTCCTGCTGAATTTGAGCTTTATCATGAAAAAAAGTTTCGTTCACTCCAAAAACGTCATTAAAAGCAGTAGTCGTTTTACTTTCTTTAGCTTTGCCTACTAAATCAAAATTCCCATTTTGATCTTTAAAAACAACTTCCAAAGGCAGTGGACCACCATCTGGGGTGAATTGTGAATACAGATGCCAATCTTTTTCGATCACACCACTAAAAGTCAAAATATATTTGGTCTCCGATTTTTTTTCGATTTTAGTAGTCCATTTTACAGGATCTAAAACTTGAGCATTCCCTTTGGCGAAAGCCAAAAAAACAAGAAGTATAACTATTATTTTTTTCATTTTTTATTTTCTATTTTCTAACTCTTTATTCTATTTTCTAATTCTCAAATTCTATTTTAAGTATATTTTTGGTCGCATTTGAGGTTCTAAATCGATGATCAGCTCTTATTCCAATGACCCAAACTACTCGATTTTCGGAACATAAAAGCCAAGTGTTTTCTTTTTCTATCAATGATAATTTTTCATCCTTAAAAAGTTTACTCACCTTTTTTGACTTTCCATCCATACCAAAAGGCAGAAAAACATCTCCCGTTTTCCACTTGCGTATCACCAATGGAAAAACCAATTGATCAGCATCGACAAATATAGTTTTATTTGAGGCAACAGATATGTCGGCTACTTTACAAAATGTCATATTTAAGGGAATCTTAACTTCTGTTTCATTTTCATTAACTAAAAATTCTATCTCATCCGCTACATCCTCAATAGGAGATAAAATCAGGGAATCCCTGTCTTTTAATAAACGAAAATCAACAGCAAAAACCTGTTTTCCGGATTGGCTGTCAACCAAATCGTAAATATCTTCCCAAGCGGTAAAACCATATTCTTTTAGCCATTGGTACAAATAGGATTGATAATTGGGTAATTGCAGTAATTTATTCAAATCAAAATGAATTTGATTTTCCACTTCACTGGCTACTTGCTGATAAATCATAATTGCAGCATCTTCAACCATCGCCAAGGATTCCTGTAAATAACCTTCGGTCTTCAAAAATGAGGTCATAAAATGCGGATTCAATTCCTTCAAAACAGGAATCAAATGATGCCGTATTTTGTTCCGCACATATTTATCAGATGAATTACTGCTGTCTTCTCTCCATTGAATATTATTTACCTTGGCATAATTTTCAATTTCTTGACGGGATAAAAAGAGTAAAGGTCGAATTACTCTGTCATTTTGCACCGGAATCCCTGTCAATCCTTCTAATCCTGTTCCTCGTGTGAGATTGATTAAAAAGGTTTCCAGATTGTCATCGGCATGATGAGCTGTCAGTATATAATCAAATTTTTCGGTTTCCAATAACTCATAAAACCAATTGTATCGTAGTTCTCTGGCAGCAACCTGAGTTGATAATTTATAATCTTTGGCGAATGCCTCAGTATCAAACTGAGTCACAAAAATTGGAATCTCATTAGCCTCTGCATAGTCTTGTACAAATTTTTGATCTCCAAAACTCTCTACTCCCCGAAGCTGAAAATTGCAATGGGCAATGGCAATATCACAGTTTAATTCCTGAAATAAATGCAATAAAACCATACTGTCCAAACCACCACTTACGGCAAGAAGCAGTTTTTTTTGCTTCAAATATGGGATTTTTTTATCGATATGATTTTGAAGTATATTTTTCATGCGAAGTTAATATTGTTTTTTTTTTAGGAACATGGTATGCTTTGCCTGTTCGCTATCGCTCGGGTCGCCATTCTTCATTCCAATCATCATTTTTGAATCATTGCGATTTCATTTATCAAAAATACTGATTATTATTTAATCCAAAATGAATTCAATTACAGCAAAACTTCATGCATTGCTTTTGCTTTAAGCAAACATTCCTCATATTCCTTTTCGGGAATTGACAAAGAAGTTATGGCACTTCCAACGGAGAACGATACATACTCATTTTCTTGATTATACAATATACTTCGAATAACAACATTTAAATCGAAGTCACCATTGGGCAAAAAATAGCCCACTGCCCCACTGTACAATCCTCGTTTGGTTTCCTCCAATTCCTCAATAATTTTCATGGCGGCATACTTAGGAGCTCCCGTCATACTTCCCATAGGAAATGTGGTTCTAATTGCATCTACTGCTGTATATTGGGGATCGATTTTGGATGTTATGGTCGAAATCATTTGGTGTACCTGCAGGAAAGAATAAATCCCACATAGTTCTTTAACTTCTACTGATGCTTTTTGGGCGGTTCGAGACAAATCATTGCGAACCAAATCGGTTATCATAATATTTTCGGCTCTTTCTTTAGGATCTTCAGCCAAAGTATTTTTAGATTTTTCATCCTCCAATGGATCTGCAAATCGTTTGGAAGTTCCTTTTATGGGTTGCGAAATTAGATTTACTCCTTCTTTTTTCAAATAACGCTCTGGTGATGCCGAAAGCAAAAAATTCTTGTTGTTCTTAAAAAAAACAGTTAATGGAGCCTGAGAAATTTCATTAAGCCTAAGGAATTTTTCCAGAGGATTGATAATGGCATTCTGAGCAAAAAACTCCATGCAAAAATTAGCCTCATACAAATCCCCGTGATGAATATGTTTCAATAATTCCGAAACTTTATGAATATAGCTGTCTTTTGAGATCCGTTGATTAATTATTATTTTATCCTTACTTACAACTTTTAACTTTTGACTTTTGGCTATCTCAGTAAAATCATCTTCAACTTCATCATCACACATATTAAGATATTTAATCTCAAGCTGATTTCCTTTTAGCAAAAACAACTTTTTAGGCTGAAAAAAGAACAAATCAGGAAAGTCAAGTCCATCAAAATTATTGGACTGTAAATGCTCCACATCATTTTTCAAATCATAGGACAAATAACCAAACAGCCAATCTTTAGTGGTTTGCTGGTATTGTTTTAAATCCTCAAAAGCATTGTGGTAATCCGTTTTCATGGACGTAAAAGCATCAACAGCCAATACGCAATCGAAGCTGGAATATTCGTCTGAAAAAGAATTACTGTCTAGAAAAGTTATTTCTCGAAATTGTTGTCCCCAAGCAACAAGCTGCTGCTTGAACTGCAATGGTTCTTCAATAAATTTATAAATGGAAGTTCTCAAAAATTAATCTGTTTATGGACCTCAAAATTACAACAAAAAAAATCGCTTCTCAAGTAGAAATATCATAAAACTAAACCGTAGTTAAATAAATATTAAAAAAGTTTTTACTTGTTAAAACATTATATATTTGATACAAAATTCAAGCTTAAAAATTTAAAAACAATCGAACATTAGAAAACAATCATCAATCCTTAAAAACCAAATCTATGAACAAAATTGTGAAGCAAGGCCTAATTTCTTTAGCCATTATTACTCTAATTATCAGCTGCAAAAAGAGTGATGCCAGCGAAGAATCATCTCCAGACATCGCAATATCTGCTGACAGCATTTCCTCCTCCGCAGCTGTTGAAAAAGAAGGAAGCACTCGAAAATTCATTCGTACTGCCGACCTGAAATTCAAAGTTAAAAATGTTACCCAATCTACTTATACAATTGAAAACATCACCAATAAATTTGATGGTTTTGTTACCTACACCAATTTACAAAGCAGTATTATCGATAAGTTTGAAACCAAAATAAGTCAGGACAGCACGCTCGAAACGACCCGCTACACTGTAGAGAACAATATCACTATAAGAGTTCCCAACAAACGTCTTGACACAGTTATAAAATCCATTGCCAAACAAATTGATTTTCTCGATTACCGAATTATAAAAGCGGATGATGTTTCCTTAAAAATGCTTTCAAACCAACTTTCTCAAAAAAGAAGCAGCATTACTGAAAAAAGAGTGGAAAAAGCCATTGACAATAGAGGAAAAAAAATCAACGATATTATGGAGGCCGAAAATAATTTGGCTGCCCAAAAAGAACAAAACGATAATTCCAAACTTGAAAATTTATCCATCCAAGACCAAATAGACTTTAGTACACTGACCATTCAAATATACCAACATGAATCAGTGAAACAAGAAATGATTGCAAATACTAAGGATTACAACTACTACAAACCCAATATTGGAATCCGCATCATCGATTCTTTAAAAACGGGTTGGTACGTACTACAAGACGTTATCGTTTTTATTATAGAAATTTGGTGGTTGTTATTTATCGTCATTGGTGGATTCTTTATTTACAAAAAATATCTCAAAAAGCAATAGAGAACACAAACTGTCCTAAATAAGACAAAATCCAATTCTAATCGTCCATCCTCATATCGAGCGAAGCCAAAACTAAAAAGTTTAGGGTTTCGCTCGAATTACTTAAAGTACCATCATTAGACAATAAAAATTCACAAACAACTCAATACTAGGAAAATATCACTAATAAAATAATTAAAAACACAATAAATAAGAAAAAATTTAACTAAATTTGTTAGTGAAATGGACTTAGTTTTCAGCCTCCGAAAGCTATCAATGTAAGTAAATGAATGAAAGGTGATCATATCTGTGATCACATAGTATTGCTTAAACATTCAACTTCTTAAATACTCGAAATATGAAAACTGCAACTTTCTTTATTCGCACAATAATTGGCTTATTATTAATTTGTATAGCAATAGCCTATTTTTTTAACTTAATGCCTGAACTAGAAAGCACAGAAAATTTCAAAGCTTTCAATGTAGGATTGATTTCTTCCGTTTATCTAATGCCATTAATTAAGACAATCGTTTTATTGTGTGGAATTTCATACCTCACTGGTCAATACGTAGTGTTATCCAATATCATTATTTTACCGGTAAGCACAAATATATTATTCATCGATTTCTTTTTAAATCCAAATGGACTACCTCTCGCTTTATTTATTTTTTTAGGAAATTTATTTTTAATCTACGTCCATCGAAAAAGTTATAAAAACCTGTTTCACAGAAAATCAGTTATGCATTTTGATTAAAAAAAATATATTTGAAAAGAAAAAAGACATAAACGTCAGCAAATCACAACCTACAAAAACATGAAAATTGCAACAATCATCATTCGTTCACTAATTGGATTATTACTATTATTCGCTTCTGTCAGCTATTTTTTACATTTATTTCCCGATCCCCCTTTGACTGGAAACATGAAACTCTTCAATGATGGAATCAAAGCTTCAGGATATTTAATGCCATTGGTAAAAACAGTAGAACTGCTTTGCGGATTATCTTTTATAACTGGGAAATTCAACAAAATAACTTTCATTCTATTAATACCTATTTCCGTGAATATCCTTTGCACACATCTATTCCTTGCTCCATAAGGCATTCCTGTGGCTAGCTTTTTATTGCTAGGAAACCTATTTTCTTTATACCAAATGGGACAGTTACAAAGGCTTATTTACCGCATAAGCTAAAACCTTTATAAACCAAAACCCCGTCTCATTTATATAACGAGACGGGGTTTTCTATTTCTACAAGCTTTTAAACTATACGTGCAAAGCTCTGTTATCTGTTGCTGCCAATGCCGCTTCTTTTATCGCTTCCGCAAATGTTGGATGCGCATGTGACATTCTGGAAATATCTTCGGCAGAAGCCTTGAATTCCATTGCTGTAACTGCCTCAGCAATCAAATCAGCTGTTCTGGCGCCAATCATATGAACACCTAGGACTTCATCTGTTTTTGCGTCAGCAAGAATTTTTACAAATCCATCCAAATCTCCACTCGCACGAGCACGCCCTAAAGCTTTGAAAGGAAAACTTCCCACTTTATATTCAGCACCAGACGCTTTCAATTGCTCCTCTGTTTGCCCAACAGCAGCAACCTCAGGCCAAGTATAAACCACTCCTGGAATCAGGTTATAATCAATATGCGGTTTTTGACCCGCCAAAATTTCGGCAACCATTGTTCCTTCCTCTTCCGCTTTGTGAGCCAACATAGCGCCACGAACCACATCACCAATTGCATAAATATTAGAAATGTTAGTTTGTAAATGGTCATTTACTTCTACCATTCCTCTATCAGAAATTTTCACTCCAGCTTTATCGGCATTCAATCCATCTGTATACGGACGACGACCAACAGATACAAGAGAATAATCACCCTCTAAAGTAATCGTCTCACCTTTTGCATTTTCAGCTTGAACAATCACGGCATCACCATTTCTTTCTACCGATTTCACTTTATGCGAAACGTAGAATTTCATTCCTTGTTTTTTCAACACTTTCGTCAATTCTTTAGACAAAGCGCCATCCATTCCTGGAATAATTCTGTCCATGAATTCCACAACCGAAACTTGCGCTCCCAATCGTAAATACACTTGACCTAACTCGATACCAATCACACCACCACCAATAATCACAAGGTGTTTTGGCACTTCCTTAAGAGCCAAAGCTTCAGTCGAAGTGATGATTCTTTCTTTGTCGATTTTGATAAAAGGTAATGAAGACGGTTTTGATCCCGTGGCAATAATGATATTTTTGGCTTCAATCGTTTCTGAAGTTCCATCAGCTTTTGCAATTGCAACGTGAGTCGCATCAACAAAAGAACCCAAACCATTAAAAACAGTGATTTTATTTTTTTCCATCAAGAAATTTACTCCTCCTGATGTTTGATCAACAACTGCTTGTTTACGGGCAATCATTTTCTCCAAATTCACTTTTACATCACCTGAAACTTCAATTCCGTGATCGGCAAAATGTTTAATTTCTGCATAATGATGTGAAGAAGACAATAATGCTTTCGATGGAATACAACCTACATTTAGGCAAGTCCCACCCAAAGTGGAATATTTTTCTATAATTGCTGTTTTGAAACCCAATTGTGCACAACGAATAGCCGAAACATATCCGCCTGGACCAGAACCTATAATGACTACGTCAAATGAACTCATAGTATGTGATTTTTATTTTTAGTGATGCAAAATTAAGGAATAAAGTTTTGTTTAAAGTTTAATTCTAGAGGTTTTTTGTTCGAATTATAACGATTTCATCAAGAATTACAGACAAACCTTTTAAATACCTCAAGTAAAACCTAAATCCCTTTTGATTCATTACAACAAATTCTATAAGCAGTTTAGTCTATAAATTTAGGAGCAGAAAAAATACATTCCTTAACAACATTTCTCCCACTATCATTCCAAACGAAGTTCACTGAACTCTGATAAAAATAGAAATATAGTGGAGTAATCGGGGCTCCATACATTTTGCTTTTTATAAGAAATTTTCAAAAGCATCACTCTCAAAAAAAAACGTCCTGAACCATAATGGCTCAAGACGTTATACTATTTATAATTATTCCGTTTTCAGGAATCGCTTTCGCAATTCACAACTCACAATTTTAAAAAAACTATTCTTTTTCCAAATTCAGCTTACTATTTTTACGACTGAAGCCAAAGTAAATCACCAATCCTAACAGCAACCAAATAGTAAAGTAAATCCAATTCCAAACGCTTAGCTCTGCCATCATATACAGACAACAGATTAAACCCAAAAGCGGAATCAAAGACAAATTTTCTTTGAAGGACCAATAAACCAATCCAACAATTACGATTAAAAAAATCCACATCGGTATTTTGTGTTTGAATAAATCAAATCCACTTTCGTATTTTATGGAATCCGAAATTGGCAATCCAGCAACTACTGTTTCATATTTAGCATCATCTTCCTGATACTGACTCAACAAATGCTCTACATCCAGTTTCTCAGTTGCATTCGTTTTTCCTTCAATCTTAACTAAATAATCATATACTTTTTGTGTCTCCTCTTTATTTAATGAAGTAATAATAAATTCCGAATTGTTAATTTTGGTCTCATTGGTAATGAAACCCATTGTTGCTTTTTTATTGTAGGTAAAAGAAATCACCAAAGCAATAATAATCAATAATGGAAATATGTATTTGGAATTAACATAAGGCGTTTTGAATTTCCCTCTTGGAATATCGGTTCTGTTTTGCAAAGCCAAAACACCCGCACAAACCAAAACAAAGGCAAACAATGTTCCAATACTGCATAAATCAGTAACCATAGTTAAATTCATAAACAAAGCTGGAACAGCAACAACAAAACCAACTACAATTGTGGCAAAAGAAGGTGTTTTAAACTTTGGATGCACAGTAGAGAATTTCTTTGGCAACAAACCATCACGACTCATACTCATCCAAATACGCGGTTGTCCCATTTGGAAAACCAACAATACACTAGCCATGGCAACCACAGCGCTTACCGCAATGATTCCTGACATCCATTTCAAATGCAATTGATCAAATACAAAAGCCAATGGATCCCCAACATTCAAGGTATTATAACTCACCATCCCTGTCAAAACCAATGCAATGGCAATATATAAAAGTGTACATATAATAATCGCCCACATCATCCCTCTTGGCAAGTCACGTTGTGGATCTTTACACTCTTCAGCTGTAGTCGAAATAGCGTCAAAACCGATATAAGCAAAGAACACTGCTGACACTCCTTTTAAAACCCCTGAAACTCCATTCGGAGCAAAAGGATGCCAATTCGTAGTATCCACATAAAAGATACCGACAGCAATAACCAAAAGAACAATACACAATTTAACAACAACCATGATATTACTCGCATTACGAGATTCTTTCATTCCTCTATAAATCAAGGCTGTAATCAAGACAATAATCAAGAGCGCAGGCAAATCGGCTACTAAATGAAAAGAACCAATTACAGGAGACGTCGTCCAGGCGGTATAAGCATTTTGCAATCCAGAACTCAAGTTCTCAAAAGTCTTCCCTCCTTCCATCAAGGCAGTGGCGTCTTTAAAACCATTAGAAGCTGTTAAATAATCCATTTGTACCCATTGTGGCAAGTCAATTCCGCCACTGGAGAGCAGCCCCGTAAAGTAATCACTCCAAGATATGGCGACCGTTATATTCCCAACAGAATATTCCATAATCAAAGCCCAGCCAATAATCCAGGCAATTAATTCACCAAAAGCTACATAGGAATAGGTATAAGCGCTTCCCGAAACAGGCACCATTGAAGCAAATTCGGCATAAGCAAAAGCGGCAAAACTACAGGCAACCGCAGTAAACAAAAACAAGAAAATTACAGCTGGACCTCCATCAAAACTGGCTTTCCCGATAGTACTAAAAATTCCAGCACCAACAATGGCTGCAATTCCAAAAGCGGTTAAATCTTTGGCTGTCAAATGTTTTCCAAGCGCTTCATGCCCTTCCATATTGTTTTTTTCGACCTGCTTTAAGATATCTTGAACCGTTTTTTTTCTAAAAAGCCCTTTTAATGCCATGTTATATATGTTACCGTTAAAAAATTAATATTTTATATTTTTTGCAATAGTGTTTTAGTAAAAAAGAAAAAATAGTAAAGGCCAAATATAAAAAACATATTCATTCTTTAAAGTCATGATTCTGATTTTTTATAATATTGGGATATTAAAACAATATTTCTCTTTTTATTCTTAAAAAAAGTCAAATATACACTAAAAAGATATATTAAAACAAAATATAATTCAATTTTTATTTTAAAAAGTTTAAAATAGCAAAAACTGTAATATTGAAGATTATTGACATAATATAGTAATTTAACGTATTATAATTCTCCAAAATTATAATAGTTCCCTGAACGAAAAGAGCCAAAATAGTTTAATTTTTATATTTTTTTTTATAACAATAATTAAATTATAAGTGGAATTTTTTCTTGTTAAAAAAAATATAATTTATTATATTTGTAATCCTTTTAAATCTAATTTTTAATAAAAAATACATATATTCTGTAATTTTAAAGTAACCTATAATTTGTGATAAATTGAACCAAAACACCCCAAACCTATACTCTTTAATACTTTTGTTGTTATTTATAAATTTAAATTGCCACTCCAATACATTTAAAGATTCCCTAAATAGTTCAAAAAAAAACAGGTCAAAACTAATTTTAAATGTAACTCCAAAAAATAGTTACATAAAAACTGCTGCTCAACAAATAAACACATCTCCTATCAGAAGTGAATTTACTGAGAGTTTTATCAAGAAAAAATTCCCTACATCAGAGAGTACAAGTGAAGATTTAAAAACAGCTAAGGCTGTGTTCCAAAAAATTGACAGTACAAATAACAATACTGAACTATTAGAGAATAAATCCCTTTCGATGCTGCCAATTGGCATCAAAAAGACTATTCATAAAACCCAATACATGTTGGGGATAAGTAATGCAAAATTCACCCCAGAGTATACTGAATTAACAGCATTTGTCAGAATAATTATCCCACAAATAGATTCACTTGGTAAGCCCAGAGAAATATTTTTTGGAGCAAACAACATCAAGCTTTCCCATAAAGGCGGTCTGATTGGAGATACTAAACTAGTTTTACTTGGAGATTTTCCTTTAAAAATATGTGGAGATAAAGCTCTTTTAGTTTTAAAAGGAGGCATGAATATGAATACAAGAGTTGTTGACAACCTAACTTATGTAACTATTGATTGCAATGGTTTTAAAGATTTAGGTATTACTGCCGACGTTGAATTCTCAAGAAAAATAATAGAACCCGTTAATGCCTATAATAAAGTAATTGATTCTGTAACTAGAGTTAAAGGCACTTTTCAAACAAAAATCACCAATTGGAATGATATCTTAATTGATATTTCATTACCTAAATTTCAATTAACATCTTTCAAGGGAACTTTCTTCGAACTCAACAATGCAGTCATAGACTTAAGTGATTTGCGGAATTCAGACAATATATCTTGGCCAGATAATTACGCCAAAGATTATTTGGTTCCTGGAAGCGAAAATCTATGGAGAGGATTGTATGTAAAATCGTTATTGATTACACTTCCTGAACAGTTTAAGTTTAATTCCAGCAAAGGCAGAGTTACCTTCCAAGCTACCGATTTACTGATTGACAGAATGGGAGTTTCGGGTAATTTTACAGGAAACAATATATTGAACATTGATCAAGGATCTGCAGGTGGATGGGCATTTTCGGTAAACAATATTAATCTAAAATTTAGAGCAAATGCTTTAGTTGCAGGAGGATTTGGCGGTGCAATTGTTTTACCTGTTTCAGATAAATCTAAGAAATGCGCTTCCAACTCACAAGGTGAAATTGGATACACAGCAATAATCAACCCGATAGACAATGAATACCTATTAAAAGCAGAAGTCAATAACAACCTTTGTTTTCAAGTATTTAAAGCTACTGCAAAAATTGACAAGGGTTCCTATATTGAATTGAAAGTCAAAGACGGGAAATTTTTACCAAAAGCATTGTTAAACGGAAGTCTTGCTATAAAAGGAAGTAACACACCAACACCTGATGCTGAAGCTCCAAAAACAGCAGCAAACACAAATGTTCCAACAACAAATTTCACATATTACGACCCACTAAAAGAACCTACAACTACTACACCTAAAACCGACAAACCCGAAGAACCAGCCAAAAAAGAAACTGTAGCGTTTGAAGGGATAACATTCCAAAACCTTCAACTGCAAACGGTTACTCCTGTATTTAAAGCAGACTATTTTGGGTATAAAAATGAAACCGAGAATGATCCAAAATCATCCAAAGTTGCCAATTTTCCTATAACAATTCATGAAATTGCCATTATTGCAGATGATGTATCCGCCACTCTAAAAATAGATTTATCCATCAATTTGATGAAAGATCAATTTAATGGCAGAACAAAATTCAATATCATTGGAAAATTCGATCAAAATGATGGTATTCAAAAATGGAAGTTTGATCATTTAAAATTTGAACAAATTAGCCTAAAAGCAGACATTGGTGGTGCCAAGTTTGACGGATATATTGTTTTAATGGATAAAGATCCCGTCTATGGAGATGGATTTAAAGGAGGACTAAAAGCGGAGTTCAAAGCGGGAATAATAGTTGAGGCCAATGCAATTTTTGGAAAAAAAGATGATTTTAGATATTGGTATGTTGACGCTATGGTTGATGGTCTAAACATTCCGTGCAGTGCCTTTGTAATAAAAGGTTTTGGAGGTGGAGCCTATTATAACATGAAAAAAGATGGTTTCAGTTCTAGTTTTACTGCTTCTGGTGCAAATTATGTTCCTGATGTAGAATCCGGTTTGGGAATAAAAGCAATGATCCATTTTGCTAATGCGGCGAAACCTGATGCTTTTTGGGGTGGAGCCGGTTTCGAAATTGCTTTTTTAAAAACCGGTGGCATTCGTAGAATTAGTATTTATGGAGAAGGTCATGTAATGCAAGATTTTGGTTTTAAAATCCCAGCAAATTCCTTAACTAAAAACTTAGAAAAAATTGTCACAGCCGAAAGTAAAATTGTCACTGCAACTTTGGATAAATTAAAAGAAAGCAATCTTACTGAAGCTGCAAAAACTGTATATCCGGATGAAGTTTCAGGAAAAGTAGGGATAAATGCTTTTGCAGCCATTGAGTATGATTTTGTTGCTAAAACACTTCATGGCTCATTTGATTTGTATGTAGATGCCGCAGCAGGATTATTGAAAGGAAGAGCTTCCCAAAACAGAGCTGGTTGGGCTGTACTTCATTTTGCCCCAAATAAATGGTACATCCGAATGGGTACTCCAACAGACAGGCTGGGTTTAAAAATGGCTATTGGATCTATAGAAGTTGAAGCTGGTGGTTATTTTATGTTGGGAGACGATATTCCTGCTAGTCCACCACCTCCTGCAATTGTAGCGCAAATACTAAAATTGGATGTAGGTTCATTAGATTATATGCGATCTGAAAATGCAAGCACTTTAGGTTCTGGAAAGGGTTTTGCTTTTGGCTCCGACTTTAGCCTAAAAACAGGAAATATGAACTTTCTAGTATTCTATGCCAATTTCGAAGCTGGACTTGGATTTGATGTCATGGTAAAAGATTACGGAGAAGCCATGTGCAAAGGAACTGGGCAAATAGGTATAAATGGTTGGTATGCCAATGGACAATCTTATGCCTATTTACAAGGTGAAATGGGAATAGATGTAAAACTATTTATGATTCGTAAAAAAATCTCTATTATAAAAGGTGGCGGAGCGGTTATTTTACAGGCCAAATTACCCAATCCAGTTTGGATTAGAGGATATTTGGGAGGGTATTATGATTTATTGGGAGGAACAGTAAAAGGCAGTTTTAGATTTAAACTAGAATTTGGTTCACAATGTGAATTTATAAGCAGTAATCCTTTGGAAGGACTTAAAACAATTGCCGACATTAACCCTACCGAAGCAAGCAAAGAAATTAACGTATTTACTATACCTCAAGTTGGTTTTAATATGCCTATTGAGAAAAATTTTGTAATTGATGGCGACGGAGGCACAAAAACATATAGACTCAAACTGGAAGAATATACTATAAAGAAAGAAGGAGTCCCAATAGCAGGAACTGTAAGTTGGAACAATACTAAAGATTTAGTGAGTTTTAACGCTACGGACGTATTACCGCAAAATTCAAAACTAATCCTTACAGTAAAAGTCAGTTTTCAAGAAAATGTAAATGGTTCTTGGGTTACCGTGTATGATAAAGGTCAAATTGCTACCGAAACAGAAGTTCGAAACTTTACAACTGGGACAGCTCCAAATAATATTCCAACTACAAATATTGCCTATTGTTACCCTGTTTTTGACCAAAAATATGTGTATCAAAACGAAAGTAAGCAGGCCTATGTAGTTTTAAAACAAGGTCAACCTTATCTATTTGATTTAAAACCCGGTCAATCCCAAAAAGCTTTTTATAAGACAACCGATAATACCGGTACGGGTAAAATAAGTTACGATGTCAGTAACAAAAGAGTGAATATCGAACTACCACTATTAAAAACGTCAAAACCTTATTCATTATCCTTAATGACTCTTGAAACAAAAACGGATGTAACCAATAACTTGTCTCAAAACTATGAGAAAAAAGAACTTGCAACTGATGTTAATGTTGAGATAAAAAGCAATAAACTCAATGAAACGGCAATTGGTGGAGAAGGAACAGAAATATTGCAATACAAATTCAACACTAGTCAATACTTTAGTTTCAAAGAAAAAATGGAAGCTAAGAAACCGAAACAAACATTAGTAGAGATTATTTATACAGATGTACATGCTTTACAATCCTTAAATGAGTCTACTGAACCATTTGACGAAATAGAAATAATAGGAAATTCAAAAACATTAAATAAACCTTTAATTAGTGTTGAAGCCGTATTAGATGACAGCTATTATTTAAACGAAATATATCCTCTTATCTACAAAGGCTATCCTTTGGAAAATGTAATAAAATTAGATAGAGATACAAACTCATTAGGAGTTCCGCCCATAAGAGCTGTTGAAGTTTTGGCTTGGTATCAGGATTACATCATAAACAGTCCTTCCAGCTTTATGCTAAAAGAATATCTACCATTTAGATACAACCTTCCATTTTATTATAAAACTGATTTCAAAGATCTTAGATACAAAGTAGCCAATAAATACATAAACTCATCAAATCAAACAATGATTCAAAAATACGATTACCTCATAAATGGAGAATTCCCATATATAAAACAAGGAACTTACAAGATAAAGTTGAACTACATTCTTCCTGGTGGACAAGCAGGGACTAGTTCTGGTTCAATTTTCACCTTCCAAAAATCAAATTAAATGAAAGAAAAAATCTTAAAAGATAAAATGAAATTTTATAAATAAAAGACAAGAATAGTGGGTAAAACAATAAATAAAATACACAAAAAAAAATGAAAAAACAAATCAGATTATTAATGGTGTTGCCATTTGTATTATTATTCGGCAACTGCAGCAAAGATTCAGAAGTAGAAGCGGTTAAAGTAGATACTACTGTACCAGAACCAAAACCAACTCCAGTGCCTTTGGTAGAAGTTAAAATAAATTCGTATTCTAAAAACTATGGTCGTAAGGATGATATAATTACAATCTATGGAGAAAATTTTACAGACAAAATCGAAGATATTAGTTTGGTTTTTGACGGCATCCCAGCAAAGATTATTTCAGCCACCTCCACGGAAATAAAATTTAAGATACCGGATACGATGGGCACGCAAATACCAATATTAACAATTATTATCACGAATTCAAAAGTAACAAATTTAGTTAAGAATTGTTACAATGGCAATATTGCAATTTTAGGAAACAGGAGCCCTAGTCCTTGGATTGTTATGAACAGCCCTTCTATAAATGCATCAGTAAGCAATGTTCAAATCTTGGATAACAGAGCTATATATTACCATACGGAGAGTAAAACCACCCTTTCTGGAGGAAGTAGTATTTCTTATTTTTATGTTTATAGATCTTTTGATGAAGGAAAAACATGGGGAATCTGGATAGATACGCAATCGGATTCTAGATTTCCATTTTCTGCTACAACAAATGATGAAGGGTGGTCTTTATACGGCAGTGCAAACTTATATAAGACGCTCGCTTCTAGTGGAACGAGGGGAGATCTTGTTTTTAAAGGCACATCAACGATTGGGGTGGTAACCGCAAACGAAAATTTGACCGCAGGAACAATTGTTACATATAATGGAACTGTTTACGACACAAATGACGGAATCAATTTTTCCAACGTATATACAAGCAATACCGATACTTATGTAGGATTAGGTCTTGCATCCTTTGCTTTAGACAATAACCACATTTGGGTAACGGGATACAAAGGAATAACTGTAAATTCAAGTTACACTTTGAAGCCTTTTATGATTTATAAAAATACTAGTTCTGCTGGTTGGAAAGAAAAATTCTTTACGGATGAACCAAATGACACATATATTAGAGAAATACAGTTTTTTGATGCTGACTCAGGACTGCTGCTGCTTGTAGGACCTTCTTCTTCTAAAATTTATAAGAGTAACAATGGAGGAGACAATTGGATTTCAATATATAATGGTGAAAATTTTTCAAACTTTGTATTTAAAGATGCTACTACTGGTTGGGCAACATTAAAAAATGTTATTTATAAAACAACCGATGGAGGAGCTTCCTGGTCTATCGAGTACAACCATAATGAAGATATTTTAAAAATAGCCTACAAGGATAATGTTATTTGGGCTTTCTCAAAAACTAAAATTTTAAAACGAAATCTGTAATTTCATAGCAGTATGTGATAATTCACATACTGCTTCAATTCGTTTTTGTACCCTCTATTATTCTCAACAAAATAATTCGCATGAAGCATACATTTTTGGTTGCATTAATTTTTGTTGTTCTTTTCAAAGGCTATTCTCAAGTAAAAAAAATTGAAAAGCCTAAAAAAGAATCAACTATTCAAGTAATCGTAAGAGTTCAAAAAGATAAAATTCTTTTGCGTTGGGCACCTAGCGATGCACTTGCATGGAAAAAATTAAATAAATATGGGTATCAACTCGAACGCTATACCGTAACAAGAGATAACAAAATATTGGCAAATCCTGAAAAAATAATTTTAGCAAAAGAACTAAAACCAGAACCACTTGAAAATTGGGAAAAAATAATAGCAGACAACGATAATGGAGCCATCATTGCACAAGCGCTTTATGGAGAAAGTTTTGGAGTAACTGGTGTAAATCAATTACAATCTATCGTTAATATATCCGAGGAAAGCGAACAACGATTCACCTTTGCATTATTTGCTGCCGATAAGGATTTTGAAATGGCAAAAAAAGCAGGATTGGGTTTTGAAGATATAACGGCTTTGAAAAATGAAAAATACACCTATAGAGTATCGTCTAACGCGCCTGAATCCGAACTTGATATAGAATATGGAGGTGTATTTGTGGGCTTAAAAGAATATGAAGATTTACCCAAACCTATGGATTTTTCCGCCCATTTTACAGACAAAAGCGCCATGCTGAGTTGGAACTTTAAGATATTAGCTCATGCTTATGGCAGCTATTATGTAGAACGTTCCCAAGACAAAATTCATTTTGAGCGAATTACCAATAAGCCCTACACCAGTATGAATCAAGAAAATGAAAATAATAATCGTATTTTTTATGTTGATTCAATTGCCAATAACCTACAATACAGTTATCGAATTCAGGGAATTTCTGCTTTTGGAGAATTAGGTCCTTACTCTGAAGTGGTTTCAGGGACTGGTAAATCAATCTTAAAATTTGTACCTCATCTTACCATAAAAGATTTTAAGGATGATAAAACGGTAACGCTAACTTGGGAATTCAACGAAGAAGGCAATGACGAAATCTCTGGATTTGAACTCAATCGTTCCGATGTTGATGATGATAAATACATCCCTGTCATAAAAAACATTGCTTCAAAAACTAGAACAGTAACATACAACAAACTAGCCTCAACCAATTATTTTACCATAACTGCCATAGGCAAACAAGGCAGCAATAGAACATCTTTCCCGATGCTGGTGCAACCTGTGGATTCTATTCCTCCAGCTAAGCCTGTAAACTTAAAAGGAGCTATTGATAGTTTGGGAGTAGTTAAAATATACTGGGATCTTAATAAAGAAAAGGATTTAATGGGCTACCGCATTTACAAAGCCTACAATCCGAACGAAGAATTTAGTCAATTGACGGTGAGCCCAAGCGAATCTAATAAATACCAAGACAGTGTCATCGTTAAAAGTTTGAACAGTAAAGTCTATTACAAAATAATAGCAGTCGACACCCATTATAACATGTCACCCTTTTCAGAAGTATTGATTGTCAAAAAACCGGATGTCATTCCTCCTACTTCACCAATTTTTACCAATTATGAGATAAAAGACGGAATGGTATCTTTAGAATGGATTAATAGCCAAAGTGAAGATGCAGCCTCGCATCAACTCTATCGTAAAGAAAATGAACAAAAAGACTGGCAATTGATTTTGGATACCAAAGACAAACCAGAATCCTACGTAGATAAAAGCATTATAGAAGGCGGTACTTATCGGTATGCCCTATATGCTAAAGACGAAAATAATTTGGTTTCAAATCCATCACCAGAAATAGTTGTTTTTATTCCTCTCGCCTCAGTTATGCCAGTTGTAAAAGGATTTTATGCACAAGCTAATACTACCACCAACAGCATTGATTTATCTTGGGAATACAGAGCAACGGGTGTCGAAAGTTTTGAAATTTACAAAGCCACAGCAGACGAACCCATGCAATTGATGCAAATGGTCACAGCTCAAACAAAAAAAATATCCGACCCTAGCATTACGATAAATACAACCTATAAATATGCCATAAGAGCCCTTTTTGCGGACGGAAGGATTTCAAAAATGGCTTTTTATGATATAAAATTTTAAGATTATGAGGAAGATAATTTTTTTAATGATATTTCTTTTTGCTTCTAAAAGTTTTGGACAAGACTATACGATAACTTTAAGTTATGAAGCATCAGCTTCTGACTGCCATGCTGCACATTTTGATTGGAATCTTTTAGGAATTGACTCTTTTAGCGCTGGAGGAAATTCTATGAATGTTTCTGGTACTCGTACTTATACAGCTTCTGGCGGGACTTTTACATTATCAAGCAATAGTAGTTGCATTGCTCTTGGCGCAAGTACTAACAATTGTAATATTCCCGCTAATTTAAATTCGCGAACTGAAACTTCTATAAATTTAATCAGAGGAATTTTTATAAATCTGGGGGGATGTAATGGAGGTGTCTCAATCGATGAATTCAAACCCAATGTGTCTATTACAAATAATAAAACCTCCTCAATTTGTTCGGGAGATGAATTGGATTTAGCCGCCACTGCAGGATTCCCAAACGTTGCGTATCATTGGCAATATTCTACGGATAACGAAGCCACTTGGATTGATGTTCCTTTAACAATTGGAATAACAAATACTAACAACACTCCACAAACGCATTTTAGTATTAATGATCTTTTAGGAACTAACTATGAAGATTATTTCAACAAAAAAATTTATTTCAGATTGGGTTATGGTCAAGACAGACCATTTTCTAATGTAATACCAATAACATTTTCTCCTTGTGCGCCAATTATAACTGATGTTCTATATTATACCCCAATATGTAGTGACAATATTCGTAAAGTTGAAGTTACATTCAATGAACCTTTAGAAAATGATGAAATATTAGACCGTATTAAAATGAAAGACGTTACCTATGGTTCAGAAAGAAATGAACGAACAAATGTTGGCTATGATATAAATACAAAAATATATTCTTTCGTTAATTTTGATGCTTTAGAGAATGGACATACTTATAAAATAGTATATCAAATGAAGAAAGGCAATGCTTTATTAGGTTTTTTAGAATCTACAAAAACTTTTCTATATGAAGAAGTAACCCCAATAACCTTTCAAACAACACCAACTGATATTTTATGTAATGGAGACACTACTGGTAGTATTACTATAATAAACCCACAAGGGGGCAATGGCAGTTACACATACAGCAAAGACGGAACAAACTTCCAAGACAACAAAACTTTTTCAAGTCTAGAGGCTGGAACTTATCAAATAACAGTAAAAGACATAAAAGGATGTACAACTACGCAAGCAGATTCATTAAGTGCTCCTCTTAAACCCATATCAATAAAAGGAAAAACTTTTCCTTCATCAGGCCCTAATATTGCCGACGGCTCTATAGAACTTAATAATATATCAGGGGGTACACCTGCTTATAAAATATTTTTGGGCACCACTGAAGCGCCAAACTTAAGCCAACTTATTGCAGGTTCTTATACAATAAAAATAGTTGACAGTAATAATTGCTCAAAAGATACAATAATAGAAGTCAAACAAAAAATAACTTGCATTACAACTAAAACAGATGTAAAATGCAACGGAGGTACTGATGGCATTATAACATTAAAAATACAAGGAGGTACTAAAAATTACAATGTGACTTGGAAAGATAGCGACAATAAACCTTATACAGTAACCTCAACTCCAATTACAACTACAGACAACGTTATCTATAACTATATCGCAACAGGTTTTAAGATGGGTGCATACACTTATTCCATTTCAGACAACGACACTCCAGTAGCCACATATAATGGCAGTGCTATTACAATTAAACAACCAACTTCGTCTTTAGAAATCACATCAACTATTACTCAACCCTCCCCAACAATCCTTACAGACGGGCAAATTCAGATTAATCCAAGTGGAGGTGTACTCCAAGGTGGCTCTGATATTTATTCTTATTTATTATCAAAAACAGATGAACCAAAATTTGATAACATAGCAAGAACTAACCCGATTACAGCATTAAGTAACGGTACTTATCTGATTACAGTTACCTCTTCTTCTGGATGCCCTATTACAAGTGATCCAATTACTTTACAAGCATTAAATGTAAAAATAAAAATAACTAAACCTATAAAATGCATTGGAGATTCGGGAACTTTAGAAGCAGTGGCTGAAGGTGGAACTAGAAATTACAATTATAGTTGGTATAAAGATGGTTCTTCAACAATAGTTGGAACTAGTAAAATCCTGACAGGAATTGATGTTACGAAAGGTAACTATAAAGTAGAAGTATTCGATGGAGACTATACGATAAATGATACTAAAGATTTACTTAAATCAACTAATCCAGCAATTGTGATTAATCCTTTTACAATTACACCTGTAAAATGTAGTAATGGAATAGATGGAGCAATAGAAATAACTGTTTCTGGTGGAACACCTGGATACACTTATAAATGGAGTAATTCAGATACAACAAAAGATCTTTCAGGATTAATCGCAGGAACATATTCTGTTACAGTAACAGACGCTATTGGTTGCACAAACACCTCATCCGATATTGAAATAACTCAACCTTTAGCCATTACCCTCCCTCAAGAATCAATCTCTCCTGTCTTAATCAACGGTCAAAGTACGGGAGCTATAACTTTTGCACAAGACCCAACAGGAGGTAATGGTGGCTATACCTATAATTGGACTTCAAGTACTGATACCTCTTTTACTCCAAAAACCATAAAAAATATTTCAGGGTTAAAAGCAGGTTTTTATACTCTTGAAATAAAAGATAGTAATCAATGTTCTGTTTCCAAAACTTTCGAAATAACAGAATCACCTTTGTTACAAATCAGTATAAAAGAATCTTCTGCTATAAAATGTAATGGAAATTTCAATGGTGAACTGCAGGCGGTAGTTAGTGGTGGTGTTGCTAACTATAATTATCAATGGTTCAAAAATGGATTAGCTTTTGGTGACAACTCATTTGAACAAAAAGGACTGGAATTTGGAGATTATAAGGTCATAGTAACCGATTTTGTTGGTGCCACAAAAACAGCAACTATATTTACTTTAAAACAACCTAATTTATTAACTGTAACCGCTACATCACAAACCAATGTTTTATGCCATAACGCTAGTACAGGTACTATTGGAATCACTATAAACGGAGGAACTGCGCCCTATACACAACAATGGACAAAAGACGGTGTAAATTATTCAACTAATAAAAATTTAATTGACCTAGGTGCTGGCACCTATCAAGTTATTGTTACAGATGCCGTTGGTCATAATTGTACTGCAACACTGCTAAACCCTATAATTATTACCCAACCTACTGCTCCTTTAGCAATAAATGATTTAGTCATAAAAAACCTAACTGGTTTTGAAACCTTAAACGGTAGTATTAAAGTAGCAATAACAGGTGGAACGAGCCCATATAAATATAGCTTTGGTAGCCAATCCAATGTTTCTATTGTTGGAAGTGAATTACTATTAGACAATCTCCCAATAGGTTCTTATACACTGACGATTACAGATGCAAATGGTTGTTCAACTTTTAACAACTACAATTTAACTCAACCCGACAAATTATTAATTACGGATATTTCTCAAACTCCAAGCTCAACCATTAAGTGTTATGGAGATAAATTTGGAATATTAGAGGCGACAATAACCGGTGGTGTACTTCCTTACACTTACAATTGGCACAATGTTCTTACGCCAACCATTACCGCATCTACTATCAATCCATCCGAAACATTGATAGCAGGAACTTATGAATTGAAAGTGACAGATGCAAATGGTAATACTTTCTCTTTGAAAAGCAATCCAATCAGTGAACCACTTCTTTTGAAAATTAATTCTACCCCGAAAAATGTTTCCTGCAAAAACGGAAATGATGGTTCCATAACGATTTCAACTTCAGGCGGAACAGGCGTACCAACCATAAACTGGAGCACAGGAGAGAACGCTACTACCATAAATAATCTTTTTGCTGGAAGTTATTCAGTAACCATTACTGACCAAAATCAATGTCAAACTTCTGAAACTATAACAATCACAGAACCTGACATTTTATACGTGAGTAAAATAACCAAAAATCCTCCTTCCGCTTTAGGATTACAGGATGGTAGTATCGAAATCCAAGTAACGGGCGGTACTCCAAATTATAATTATTTATGGTACAATGGCAGTAAAGATTTAATCTATTCGGATCTAAACCAACCGTCTAACACGAGCATCAATAATATTTATGCAGGGCAATACTTCGTTACAGTAAAAGATGCCAATGGCTGTGCTATTATCGAAAAAGATTTAGACAAAATCGACCCCTTGGTTCTTTCTATAAATCAAATCAACATAGTAAAATGTAATGGAGATGCTACGGCCAGTATCAAAGCTTCTGCTTCGGGCGGGACTCCAATTTATTATTACAAATGGTATAAAACAACCGACCCATTAAACGCTGTTGGACTAGCCGAAACTTTGTTAAATGTAAACGCAGGTACCTATTATGTAGTGCTTTCGGATTCTTTCGGATTGGTAAAACAAAGCGAAAACATAACCATTACTGAGCCTACACCATTAAATAACACTTTGGCTTCACAATACACGCGTTGTGGAGATGCTAAGGATTGGACAATTACTACCGCGCCAACCGGAGGAACAGCACCCTACACATACTTGTGGAATACAAGTCAGCGAACAGCAAATTTACAGGATATTACACCTAGCAGTTATTCCGTATTGGTAACCGATAATCACGGATGTACCATAACGAAAAGCATCACAATTACGGCTCCACCCCATTTGGCTACAGCCGAAACCATTACAAAACCAACTTGCTTTGAAGGATCGGATGCTACTATTGTTTTAACTTCATCCGGAGGACAAGGCCCATATACTTATTTATGGAATACCGGTGAGCAATCAAATATTTTGAGAAACGCTTCCGCAAAAGCATATACAGTATCCATCACAGATTTCAAAGGTTGTGTAATTAACAAAGCCTATACTATCGAAAATCCACCAAAAGACGTTATTAATCTAGGTGATGATGTTACTCTTTGTTTCGACCAATCACTAACAATTAATTCGACTATTGCCGATGATAAAGCCAAATATTCTTGGATATCGACAAAAGGTTTTACAAGTGACAAACCCATTATTACTGTTTCGGAAGCGGCTGATTATACGCTTGTTGTAACGAATAAATTAGGTTGTAAAGCCACCGATAAATTAAAAATATCCAAGCAAGACACCGCAATTAGCGCTGAATTTGCGGTTTCTTCACAAGTTTTTATGAACGAAAAATTCATTATTGTAGATATTAGTAATCCTATTGCCGACAGTATCGAATGGATCTTACCACCCGAAGCTACAGTAGTTTCAAAAAACAAAGATTTTGCCGAATTGAGTTTTAGCAAAGTAGGAGAATACGAACTAACATTAAACACCAAAAAAGGAAACTGTACGGCTACCCAAACCAAAAAAATTGTAGTAGTCGAAGGCGAGTACATAAATCCAGACAATACTGATTTAAAGAAAAAATTTGATCTAAAGATTTATCCAAATCCTTCACACGGAATTTTTACAGTTGATGTGACCCTTGATAAAGTAATGCCGGCTCACATCAAAGTCTTTAATTTGACCAATAATATGATAATCGACTCAAAATATGAAGAAGGAAAAGACACTTATAAATTCAACTTTAGTTTGAACGGACTAACAGCTGGTGTTTATTTTGTTTTAGTAGAGTCACAACAAGGAAATCAGCTAAGAAAAATAATTATCGAATAGACCAGTTAGGTTCATAAATTTTTAGACTTAAAAAAATAACCCATAAAAAGGCCAAAAGAGAAACATCTTTTTTCTACCCTTTTTATACCAACATTAAAATGATTTTAAACAGAATACTATTTTTTATTGTATTGTTTTTTGCGACTACCCTTGGCTATTCACAAAACTTCAATGTAGAACAATTGACAAAGACCAAACTGATTAATGTTTCGGGTGGTGCGTCGGCAAGTGCAATTATGTATTCGGGCAATGCAACTAGGGAACCTTTCTCCTATTTTTTAAATGGAAATATCAACATCAACGTGGCAGGATTGTACAACTTACCCTTTTCCTTCTCCTACTCTACTCAAAAATTTGGGTACACCAAACCCGTTGCCATAAAAACGTTAAGCATTCATCCCTCTTATAAATGGATAACAACCCATATCGGGGATGTGAGCATGACTTTTTCCCCTTATACCCTAAACGGACATCTGTTTACTGGTTTTGGAGTAGATCTTACTCCACCCGGCAAATTCAAGGTGAGTGCTATGTATGGACGTCTATTGAAAAGTAATGAGTATGAGGTCAATTTTCCTGCTGCAATTCCAACCTACAAACGCTATGGATACGGATTCAAAACAGCATATGCTTTCGAAAAAGTAAATTTAGGAATCATCTTTTTTAAAGCAACTGATATAGCGAGCTCGTTATCCAATCCAGTCCCATTTGAATTAGGGTTTACACCAAAAGAAAACGTTGCACTTAGTTTTGAAACCAGTTTTAAATTATTCAAAAAACTGCAAGTCATGACCGAATATGCCAACAGCAGCATAACCGAAGACATTAGTGTTAGCGGCTCAGCTAAAGGAAAAGGAATTGCCTCTCTGTTTTTAAATCCAAATGTAACAACAACTTCCCAAAAAGCGATTAAGGCACAATTGGTATATCCTGCCGGAAAAGGAACTTTAGGATTGGGCTACGAGCGCATTGACCCAAATTACAGAACCTTAGGAAGTTACTATTTTAATAATGATTTGGAGAATATTACTGTAAATGCAACCCAACAGGTTTTCAAAGACAAAGTCTCATTAGCCCTAAGCTTAGGGATGCAAAAAGACAATTTAGAAAAACAAAAAGTAAGTCAGTCCAAAAGATTGGTTTCCTCGCTTACAGCAGATTATAAAGCGAACCAAAAATTAAACCTGAATTTCAATTATTCCAATTTTCAATCCTATACCAACAGCCGCAACCAGTTTGATTACATCAATCAAGCCCCTGGTTTAGTTTATGTAGATACTCTAAATTTCAGACAAGTCAATCAGAATCTGGGCTTAACGGCAAACTACTTGCTTAAAAACGACAAGCAACTCAAGAAATCCGTTAGCGCCAATTTTTCTATGCAGGAGTCTGCCAATCAGCAACAAGGAAAAGCAGTGGCTGGCGGAAAGACCACTTTTTACAACTCGGCTATTTCCTATGTTCAAGGCTATCCAACAAAAGATTTAAACTTTATGGGTTCCATCAATAATACCTACAGTTTAATGGAAACAGGGAACAGTTTAATCATTGGGCCAACCCTTGGGGTAACCAAATTGTTTATGGATAGAAAATTAAATTCTTCGTTTTCTACCAGCTACAACACCACTTTTAGTAATGGCAACAAGCAAAACGATATTTTCAATTTGCGACTCACAAGTTCTTATTTATATTTAGAAAAACATAGCTTCAATTTGGGGGTTATCTACTTATTTGGCAAAACCACAAGCAACAGAAACAACGACCTTACCGCAACTTTGACGTATGCTTATTCATTCGATAAAATAAAATTAAGACCAACTCCAAAAGAACAGAAAAAAGACGAAAAACAATTGGGAGATAATATTCTGAAAATAAATTTCAAAGACTATAAACTGGAAGGAACTCTAGCGCAAATTACGCAACAATTAAAGGATTTACAGCAACAATTACAACCTTTACCAAATGAAGAAGCAAGCAAATTGGAACATCTCTTGACACTTGCCACTTTAACACCGGATGAAGCAAGCTTCAAAGACAAAGTGATTGATTATTTGGAAGAATACCAAGCAGCATCCGAAGTAATAAAAAAATACAACAAACTGATTGGCCAGGCTGTTCAAAAAGTAGCACAAGAAATCAGTAACAAAGACGAAAGTTTTGAAAAAACATACACCACAGCCATTAGCCGCGTGAATAGCCATAAACTGCATGGAGTTAATCCAAGCGAAATAACCGATAAAGTTGGCTATAATTCGTATCTGAAATTGATAGAAAGAAGTGACAAAGCAAAGCAGAAACTACAGGCACATCGTTTTATGCAAACCGAGTTTTTGAAACTTTCAAAAGCAGATACCAAAGAAATGGAACAAAATGATTACCTCCTAAGCTATAACAAAAAAGAAATTGAAGAAGTCTATAAATTGATCACCGACAAAAAAACAGATGCCGAAATCATCGCCCAGCTGGAACAAAATCTAATTCCGTTTTACCACGAACTGGCACTGGCAAATGGAATGAATGAGGAAGTTGAGTTGAAATACATTCAGAAGTAATTTAAAAAGATTGAAAAATTGAAATTAACAACCAAAATCTATTCCCGTCCGAACTCCCCTCTCAAGAGGGGTTGGGGGTGTGTTTTTGTTGATTTAAAAAAATCTAATAATCTAATAGTCAAATAATCTAAGTAGTCAAAAATATAATTACCCAAATGCAAAAAAAACTATACATCCTTGTTACCCTTTTACTCCTGCAATGCTCCCCTTTTGGGGGCTGGGGGGCTTTTGCCCAAACCTACCCCGTTACTATAAGCACACAACTTACGCAGCCCTCGCCTATTTACCTGAGTAATTATGCCAATACTGCGAGTATCAATAGTCCTATAAAAGTACAATTGATTCTTAACGATTTGACCATTATGAACAGGCAGGTGCGATTGAAATGCTATTTTCAGGGAGCTGTGTCTTTTGTTTCCAATGATTTTGTGGTGGGAGCAACACCAATCTACCTCGAAGGCGGATTTCCAACACTATTGACCAATGTTGAACTGGGACATTATTTCGAATTCCAAAACCTCCAAGGCATTAATCCCAATCAATATGCAAAGCCATTGCCCGAGGGAATATATACGATATCATTTGAAGTTTATGACTTTGCAACCAACAAAAAACTATCCAAAAAATCAAGTGTTACCACAGTTATTTTCCAAAACGAACCGCCGCTCTTAAACCTGCCTGTAAACAAAGCTGGTATTGTAGAACAGAACATTCAGAATGTCATATTTAGCTGGACACCACGAAGCATCAATGTGAGTAATGTAGAATACGAATTCTCCTTGGTGGAGATTTGGAACACCAATACGCCTATTCAAAATGCCTTTGCCTACTCGCCACCGCTATATACCATCACTACCAGAAATACCACAGTACAATACAGTATTGCGGAACCCCAACTTATTCCAGGAAAAACCTATGCGTGGCGTGTAAAAGCCAAAGCCCTGGTTGGCGCCGAAGAAATTGGCGTTTTCAAAAACAACGGTTACAGTGAGATTTTTTCTTTTAAATACCTCACGTTTTGTAAAGCACCATTGGCCATTACTACCACCGATGTAAGTCAGGATCAAGCCAAAGTAGCTTGGAGCGGGGAAGTCGATAATTATGATTACCAAGTAAATTATAGAGAGAAAAATGCCGATTCGAAGTGGTACAAACTCGTAACACCAAGAGAGTACATTACCATAAGCAACCTTAAACCCAAAACTACCTACGAGTACACGGTAGGCGCTGCCTGCGACCCTGGCGAATACACCCACAGCAACATACAGGAGTTTACTACACTGGCACAAGACGAAATTGCGTTTGTAGGTTGTGGCATCAAGCCCGACCCTGCCGCTTTATCCAACAAAACACCCCTACCTGCTTTGTTCACAAATGATGTGGTAACGGCAGGAGACTTTCCTATTGTAGTACTCAAATCCACAGGAAGCAACGGTACTTTCTCAGGCGAAGGCTATGTTACCTTGCCCTTTTTGGAAAAATTTAGAGAACTCATAGATGCCGCTGATGCTTTAGGAGGCGATAAAGTTAATATTGGAAAGTACTCCCGCATACGCATCACCTTTAACAACATTGGCATCAATACCGATTTCAAGTTGATTTCGGGAGAGATTGTGGCCAGTTATGATAAGAATTGGGGAGGTATGGTTGATGGGGATAAACTCGTTAATGATATAATGGGCGATACGGGAACTGTTATTCCTATTGATGTACAGTTTGAAATTAAAAGTGTTGTAAAAAATTCAGATGGAACTCTAACAATAACAGGTACAAATGGTGCTGTTAATATCCAGCCAAAAACAGCAAATGATGTAATCATCACTGACAGAAACGGTAACCAATATGCTGTTTCACCCAATACGCCAGCAAGCGAAATCAAATCTACTGGAAAAGCAGCAGCCGGAGGTGTACCTACTCCCCAAAATACAAACGGAATGGGATCTGGTGGTAATATAAAAGAAATTTCCTCTCCAGATGTTTCTATAACCTTTGCAGCAGGCACTGGTTTCTATAGCTTGGATGAAAATCCAAACCAAGATCCTAAACTTAAAGCCAATACCAAACTTAACAAAACCTATGATGTAATTCCTAGAAAGGACGGTAGCAACTATTATGTAAATTACAAAGTCATCTCGGATGCTCCCAATGCAGAAGACTATGTTACTGCAAAAGCGACATTCAGCAATGGAAAAACCACAGCCGATGTAGTATTCAAAACTGAAAACGGTACCGAAATTAAGCCTGTCTGGTCAGGAAATGTAGCAACGCTTCCATTAAAAAGAACTTTAGATTTTGCCAAAGAATCGATACTGGCAACGGTAAGACCTCCTGTTCAAAAAGAAACAGCAGATCCGAAAAATCCTGTAGTTGCAGGTAAATACGACATTGCAGGTACACTGAATTTGTGGCATATGACCGGCAAGAAAGTAAATGTTACTTTGGTTGGGCTTAATGGTGGAGAAACACCAACACAAAAAGATGCTCAAGATTACCTTAATAGCATATATGGTAAAGCAGGAATTCAATTTGAAGTTAGTACAATAAAAGTTGATATAACTGATAGTTGGGGTGCTAGCATAGAAACTGGCGACAGTGATTTGCTCAATACTTATACCAATGGTCAACAAACCATTACTAACAATTTCCAAACCCAATTAGGAACTAGTTATAAAACAAATACTTATTATGTTTTGTTTACTAAAGTAACATCTAGTAAGCCTGGCACACTAGGTTTTATGCCACTCAAACGACAGTTTGGTTTTGTATTTTCTCAATCTGAGGATAAAAAACTTCATACTCTAGCACACGAACTTGGACATGGTGTTTTTGGTCTGCAACACCCATTCACAGAATACAACACTGCAGTCCCTACAGATTTATTAATGGATTATGGAACTGGAACTGCTTTAAGCCATAATGATTGGGAAATAATGCATGCTCCAGGATTGCAGTTGTATCAGTTTACTCAAGGGAGTAGCGCGGGTGCTTTGGCAGGAAACTTGGCTGTCAAATCTGTTTTTGACGAACTGGATTATAAAAACGCAACCGTATTTAAATTTGTAAATAATGAAACACGCGAATTTTATTATCGTGGTTATAAGATAATATTTAAGCATAAGAACCTTCAAGTTGAATTTGATAATAATACTAGGCAATTCAACGTTAGCGAGAATGGAATAAAATCAACGCTCACGGTATTAAATTATTCAAATTCATTAATACCAATTCTTTGTTATACCGAAATTTTACCTCAAGTTCCGAAAATATCCGATTCAAAATCTGGTTTTGTTTATACAGAAAAGGATTTGATAAAGTTCTATGCTCTATATCCAAAAGCAAATTATGAGGTCGAAGCATTCAAAGGCAGTCTTCCTAGTAATGATTTAGTTACTATTAATGAAAAACTTAAGAAATTAGATGCCATTCGAGCTAAAAAAATTATTTCATTATTAGAATCTTTACCGCTTAATGAAGTGCTCGAAATATGTCCAACTGCAAAAGAATGTTATGACATTTTCGGAAAAGAATATTCGGTAGCAGAATGGGATAAAATCATAGAATTATTAGAAAAGAAAAAAAATAGTTTAGGAGTTGACTTAACCAAACTAGCAGTTACAGAACAATTAAATGCGATCAAAGCACTATTGTTAGACGAAAAGAATAAAGACAAAATATGCCGTTTAATATTAAGTGAAGTACGTGCAAAACGAGAAGTACTAGAGTATCCAAAAACATTTCGATTGGAATATTTGGGTAACAATTCGGGAAAAGACCAATTTAGAATTCAACTCCTAGAAAACTATAAAATAGCTAAAGTTGAAAGTATCTTCACAATGAGCTGTGCATTAAATCAGAATATTGTAAATGATAACAATGTTGCATTCGACCTTTCGCTAGAATCATCTACAGAAACGGTTACTATCGATAATCTATCCAAAGGAACTTCTGCAGCCGAAGCACTTTCAAATCTAATAGGTAAAACTGTTTTGGTTTCCTCAGTAACCATACCCGCAGTTTATGCTGCTGCCGAATATTTGATAGCTTCCGAAGCCTATACTACTTATTTAGGATTTCTAGAAACCCAAAACGGAAAGTGTCTAAACAACTTTTTGGCTGATATTGCTTTGCAGTACCTGATTGATGCTTTAGTAAGAAGTTACAACGGCGAAGGCATCCCTTTTTCTTATACAAGTCCAGCCGTGGCTTGTGGTTCTGCTTATTTGGGTAATATTGGAGGCTTAGAATCCTGTGGGATGGGTGCACTGGTTAGTTTGGGTGATACCGTCATTCATAATATCAAAACGGGGCAAGCAAAACCTATTGGAGCTACAATAGATGATGCCACAGTACTTTGTGCTATAAGTGCTGGTTTGCACAAAATAGTTTCTATAAATTATGTAAACGCTGTAAAAGAAGCAGGGCAATGGTTTTCTATTAAAAAACTAATTGACAAAACCCTCACCAATGCCGAGAAATCGATTGTGGCAAAGTTTATGGTAAAATATAAGGCTTCTGTATCTAAAGATTTATTGGCAAAACTAATTAACAACTCGGGCGATGATTTTGCTAATACAATCAAAAAGCTAGAAGAGTATTTGGCCAATGGTAATAAAATTGTACAACAGGGTGAAGAAATTATAATAAAAGATTTAGATGATAAAATAATTGTTAAATTTGAGAATGAAGAGTGGAAGGCAGCGAATGAGGCGGTGAGGTTTATTGCTAAGACAGGCGCAGAACTAAAAACCCATCTTTCGAAACTTGCAACCATACCTATAAGTAAAAGTTATAATGGAGATTTAATACGTTCTTTAAGCATAAAATCTGAAAATGAGTTTAAAGCTGTAGCTAATAAAATGACTTCCGATAAAGATTGGAGTTCATGGGGAAGATACGATTTAGATGGTGCGCAAAATGCCATGTATTTAAATAAGACAGTTTCTGGAAACCAAACCGAACTTTCTGCTTATGGACAATGGGCAGATTACAGTACCTACAAATTTGAAAATATTAAAGTAGATAATCTTTTAGATTTAACAGATGATGTCGTTAGACAACAGCTGGGTACCCAATTTGATGATTTGGTCAAAAATGTTGTAACGCTCAATCCTGATGATGCTAAATTAATTAATTATGAATTTACTAATGAGATAGCATCTTGGGCAAGGAAAAATGGCTATAACGGTATAATTGCTCCCGGAGCAAGAGGTGCAAAGGATTATGAAAGTATTATTTTGTTTGATCAAAATTATATTGATAATATACTGGTGAGTAAAGTTCCTAAAGCATTAGATAAAATATCTGGAAAGTGGGGAGTTACTTTAGATGCTACAAAATTAGGAATGGATGATGCAACAATATTAGCATCAAAATGGATTATTCCTGAAGTTGGCTGGTATGATGTAGTAATTCATGGCACACCTGATAATTTTATGATCTACACAGGTGAAAAATGGGTAAGTATTACTCATCGAGATTTAGTAAATTATTTAACAAGCAAAGGTTATAAAAATGGAACTCCAATCCGATTAATATCATGTAATACTGGGGTTTTTCCAGATGCAATTGCAAAAAATTTAGCAAATAAAATAGGGGCTAACGTTAAAGCTCCAAAAGGGTATATAACAGTTTTTGAAGATGGAAGTTATATAATTTCAAATAGTGGAAATTGGCAAATATTTAATCCTGGACTTTAATTAATATAAAACAATGGAATTAATAGGTATAATCAAAGAATACAGTCCTGAATATAAAGGAAAAGAATATGTAAAGTTTAAAACAAAATGTAATTATGATAATAAAGAAAATATTTTAAATTATCTGCAAAATGGAATTCCTATAGCGGTAACAATGCAAGTTGTACAATCCTTAATTAAAGATGATTTAAGTATTATTGGAGGAATAACTTATTTAACAGATGGATATTGGATTTGGCCAAATTATTTAAACTATTATTTTGATAAAGAATCTATTGAATTACCGTCAAAATTTATAGATTTTATTTCTAAAAATAAAACCAGTAAAATATTAAGTGATGAAGAAAAACTAGAGGCTATTAATTTTATTAAAAACAGTTTATAATAAACTATAAATTAATTATTTTAGGATAATCTAACCAAATTTATAGTCCAAATTTTATAAAATAAAAAATAATAAAGTGATGACAGATGCACAAAAAGAAGTTTTAAAATATAAAGATTACCCTGAAGGCAGTGGCTCAAAGCGACATTACGACAGTTTATTTCTTCCGTTTCAAGATTATTTAGTTAAATATTATACTAACCCTGATTTAACAAGTTGGGAAAGGTGGAAAAATAAATACATCGAACTTGCTTTTGATAAGAAAAGACACGATGAAATGATAAAAAACTTTGGATATGCTGAAAAAAAATATTATGATTTTGTAGTTCAAAATAAATTTTATTTGGAATTAATTAATGAAGATAGGATTGGTAATGATACAAAGAAATTTATAGGTTTTTTGGCAGGAGCAGGTTTTTTTAGGAAATATAATTTAACGCTTAAGCAATGGTTTGACATGAAAAATTGGTCAAATCCCAATTTCGAAGAAGCAGAAGATGGGAAAGCCATAAATGAAATATTAAACTATTCCTATGGTGAAAATTATATCAAAACCAGTTTACCGCATTTGCCATTTTGGAATAGATAAAAATTTAAGGATTATTCAAGTTTTACGCACCCGACCCGATCGCGCGGATATATCTCTACCCCCGCTCCGCAAAGTGTAGCTGCTCCGCGAAGTCTCCCGACTTTGCGTTTTTTTTTAAAGCTCTTGAAAGCAAAGAAAATGTCAAAAGTCTCCCGACTTTTCCCGTGAATGTCTTTAGAATTATATGCGTTTCAAATCATTATAAAAAGCTACAAAATAACAAACCCATATTTTTGTAGTTTTTTCTATATTTGAATTATAGGTTAAAAAACTTTTAGAATGAGTCAAGATAATACAACAACCAAAGAAGGCTATGTCATAAGAGATCAAACTTTGCCACATTTTATAACGGCAACAGTTTTCGATTGGATTGATATTTTTACACGAAAAACATATAGAGACACCGTTATTGAGTGTTTAGATTATTGTATCACAAACAAAGCGATGGTTCTTTATGGCTATGTTATTATGAGTAATCATATTCATTTAATTGTTCAATCCAATGATGGTAAACTTTCGGATTTAATACGTGATTTCAAAAAATACATAGCCAACAAAATCTTAGAAAAAATACAAATCGAACCCGAAAGTCGAAGACAAACCTAACGAAGTGGTTCGGCATAGCCAATGGATGTTGGAACGTTTTAAATTGGCTACCGAAAGCCATTCAAGAAACAAAAATTACCAATTTTGGCAATATGGCAACCATCCCGAAGAAATCTATACTAACAAGTTTATGTGGTCAAAGTTGAATTATATTCATCTAAATCCTGTACGTGCAGGAATTGTTGAGAAAGCATCATATTACATTTATTCAAGTGCAAGTAATTATGTAAACGATACAGGATTACTAAAAATAGAAAAAGCAGATAATCCAATTGTCGATGTTTTGAACCCAAATTCTTTTACAAAATTCAATTTGTATTGATTGTATCACTTATTTTATAATTCTGAAATGCTATAAATTACTAAGGTATTCACGGAAAAAGTCGGGAGACTTTTATTATGTTTACTACTATTTAGAAACTTTAAAAAAAGCGCAAAGTCGGGAGACTTTGCGTAGCGGGGCAAATTATTCAATTATGTTGAAGAAGGTAGTTGTGGAGTAATTAGATTTCAATCAAAACAATCAAAAAATGCAATTATTCCAATAGGTGAAGATTTAGTAAAGAAAAATAAATTTCCATTTACAAACCATGGATTTTCATCAGGTAATAAAGGAAGATTAGGTGCACCAGAATGGTTGTTGGATGGATACAATAATTATTTTGAGGATGGAGCCGAATTATGGGAGGTATATAATAATGGTTCTGAAATCTTAAGAGGTATTTATAGTAAAGATTTAAATAAATTTGTTAGTAAATAATTTATGAATATGGAAATTAGAAATGATTGCTACGCTAAATATAGAGGAGGGGAATATAGGTTTTTTGAAAAAGATAATAGTTATAGATTACAGGCAAGCATAAGCCAAAATTTATTAAACCTAGGATTTAAAAAATATACTCAAAAAGAACTTAAAGAAAAGATATATATAGATCTTGACATTAATGAAATTGTTTCGGCTTATCAAGTTTCGACTTATTGCAAATATAAAGGGTTTGTTTTTTTTATAGAGAATTCTTTTGAAGACATTTTTACGTTATTACCGCTAAAAGAAGCTCAAGAGCATTTTAGAGATTTTCCGCATCACGGATATGATCCCAGTTATGAAGCTAAAGAAAATGAAATGGAAGAAATATGGGAAGAACGTAAACCTATTGAGGGATTTGCTTTTGATGTTGAGCCAATTTTTTTTATTAAAAAGAAAGAGACATAATACCCCGATCGCCCCACTCCACGAAGTGTATATCTCTAAAAGCTACGCAAAGTCTCATGACTTTGCGTAGCTTTTTAAAGTTCATCAAAAACCATAAAAATATGCCAAATGTCTCCCGCCTTTTCCCGTGACTAACTTTATTATTAAGTTTTTTTCAAATCATCACAAAAAAGCTTCATCAACACACTCAATCCCTGCCCCAGATAGCAGCGGCAGCCGCGAGAATTGGAACACTATTTTTTACAGCTACTACAGAGCGACCGGCGGAAGCTCCTGGAGTTGCTAGTAAAAAAAAGCGTTCTAATGGAGGGCTATAGTGGATAGCTGGATAAGGCACATTAGTATACTTTTTAGCAATGATGCAAAACAAAAACGGTATGACTAATTTTATTACCAATTAATTTAATAAACTTAGCTAAAAAAACTACTTTTGATTTCTTTATAAAAAGAGTAAAAATGATCTTAAAGAAGTCCCTGTTATTCCCAACTATATATCTCCTGTTTTTTGCTGTAATTGGGCATGCCCAAAAAAGAGAGATGCACCCAAAAAACGAATTTAGAGCCGTTTGGATTGCCACTGTTGTCAATATCGACTGGCCAAAAAGCAGTATGGATTCGGTGGAGAAACAAAAGGCTGATTTTATCGACATTTTGGACACCTATCAAAAACTCAATTACAATGCAGTAATTGTCCAAATTCGTTCTGTGGGTGATGCGTTATATCCAACGATACTTGCGCCTTGGTCCCGTTACCTGACAGGAAGGGAAGGAAAAGCACCAAACCCAAATTATGACGTACTCGAATGGATGATTACCGAAGCCCATGCACGTGGTTTTGAATTCCACGCCTGGCTGAATCCCTACCGTGCGACTTTCGACTTGAAAACCGAAACCTTAAGTCCAACCCACGATTATTACAAACATCCCGAATGGATGATTGAATATGGTGGCAAATACTATTACAACCCTGCCCTGCCCGAAGTGCAGCAACACCTAACATCGATTGTTGAAGAAGTGGTGATAAAATACGATATTGACGCCATACACTTTGATGATTATTTTTATCCTTACAAAATAAAAGGAATCGAATTTAATGACGCTGCTTCCTATCAAAAGTTTGGAAACGGACTTTCCCTTGCGGATTGGAGACGTTCCAATGTGACTACTTTTGTCAAAAATATTTCTTCCAGCATCAAAAAACTAAAGCCATGGGTACAATTTGGTATTAGCCCGTTTGGGGTTTGGCGCAACAAATCGGTTGACCCAAAAGGTTCCGATACATCTTCAGGACAAACCAATTATGACGACCTATACGCAGATCCTGTTGATTGGATGAACAACAACTGGATTGATTATATCGTACCGCAATTGTACTGGAGCATTGACCATAAAACGGCTTCGTATGCCAAATTAATGAAATGGTGGTCTGAAAATGTGCCAAGCAACACCGCATTGTATGTCGGGAACAGCACCTACAAAATCAAAGCCGATTCTGATAAACACTGGAATAATAAATTCGAAATTCCGAATCAAATTGACCTTACCCGTTCTTATCCTAACGTGCAGGGAAATGGATTTTTTAGTGCCAAATGGTTTATGAACAAAAATATGGATGTGGTCAAAGTACTTCAAGAGTATGAATACAAATATCCAGCATTGCCATTGCCGGTTCCTAATTTCAAAAAGGCAATTACAGAAACACTCGCTATCAATTCCATCACAAAGGACACAGCCAATTATTATATCTCTTTTCAGAAACCAAAATTGCTGTCAAAAGTTAGATATATAGTGGTGTACGGTGCCAAAGATGCTTCTAAAATAAACATAAATGATGCGTCACAAATTCTGGATAAAATTGCTGTCACAGAAGAAAATGAAGGCTTCAGCATCGAAGTGCCCGATTATAAAATGATTGGCAAAACGGCCTTTGCTTTTACTTTCGTGGATTATTATGCCAACGAAAGTCCTGAGACCATAATCGATTTACAAGTAGAAACGCAAACTAAATAAGAATTGGTTTAACGAACTAAACCTTTTAAACTTTTAAACTTTTAAACTTTTTTAAACCCACTTTAACAAATGAAAGACAACAAACCTTGGTATTGGATTCCGTTTTTAAATTTTGCTTCGGGATTCCCGTATGCAATTATTCTTTCTGTTTCAGGAACTATGTATAAAAGCCTTGGTGTTAGCAATGAAGATATTGGAGTATATACAAGCTTAATGTATTTACCTTGGGTAATCAAACCGCTTTGGAGTCCTTTTATTGACTTACACGGAACCAAACGAAACTGGTTTTTAAGTATGCAATTATTTATTTCGATTGCCTTTTTAATAGTAGGTTTTATTATTCCTGCCAGTAATTTCTTCATATTGAGTTTAGCTATCTTTTGGGTAGCTGCCTTTGCTTCGGCATCCAATGATGTGGCGAGCGATGGCTTTTATATGTTGGCTCTAGAAAAAGAACAACAATCTTTCTTTCTAGGAATTCGAAGTACATTTTATAAAATTGCAATACTAACAGGAAATGGATTAGTTGTGATTTTAGCAGGATATCTGGAAATTGCATACGGAGACAAACATAAAGCCTGGTCATACACAATGATATTTGTAGCTATTTTTATGATTGCTATTACCATTTATAATTTCTTTTTTACTCCAAAAACAGAAACTAATGGAGAATTAGAAACTAAAACAAAACCCAATTTCAGCAAAGTTTTCGCTACTTTTTTTCAAAAAAAACAAATAGTTCTGATATTGGCATTTATTTTACTATTCCGATTAGGAGAATCTCAATTATTAAAAATGCTTAATCCTTTTTTAGTAGAACCTATTAAGTATGAATTAGATGAATCCGCAGCAAATATAAAACAAAAAGCAGCGTTGCAATCTTATTATTCTATCATCAAAAATGGAGGAGAATCATCTAAAACCGAATTAGAATTAATCTATTCTGAATTACCAATATTAGCTGTAATGCAAAATGAAAAAACAGCATTAGATTTAAAAAAAATACCTAAAGATGATGTCACAACATATAATGATGTAATGTCAAAAAGAACAAAGTTTATTGATGAATTAATTAAGGAAAAAGGTAATTCCGATGCCATTCCTAAAAAAGGTATGGGTATATCCAATATGGACTATGGAATTATTTATGGTATTTTTGGGGTTATTGCACTAGTTGTTGGAGGGTTAATTGGAGGCTTTGTAATATCAAGAGATGGATTAGGAAAATGGATGCTTCCAATGATTTTAGCAATGCACTTACCTATTATTGGATTCATTTTGATTTCTCATTTTCATCCTGAAATTATTTTTAATATGAACCTTCCCTATATTGAATATTCTTTAGATCCTTTTTACTTAAACCTGACCTCTTCAGTTTTTCATTACAATCCATACGTAGTCCTTTCAGTAGTGATAGAACAATTCGGATACGGTTTTGGTTTTGCGGCCTTTATGATGTATTTAATTTACGTAGCCGATGGCGAATCAAAAACTTCACATTATTCCATAGCTACAGGTTTTATGGCTCTGGGAATGATGCTTCCAGGAATGCTAAGCGGTTACATTCAGCAATATTTAGGATACGGAAACTTCTTTATCTGGGTATTTTGTGCCACAATTCCGGGTTTAATTTTATCTCAATTTCTAAAGTATCCAGCTGATTTTGGAAAGAAAGTTGAAGAAAAGAAAGTTTAAATTCACACAAAATTATTATTTTATTTTCTCGCAAAGTCGCAAAGACGCAAAAGAGAAAACACTAACATAAATTTGAATTTTAATAATAACATTTTATCTATTTAAGAACATTGATAGCCGTTTCATTTTGCGTCTTTGCGACTTTGCGAGCATCAATTTCAAAATTCTTAAAAGTGAGGAACTTATAAAAGACTAAAATGACACTAGAACAAAAAATAGGACAATTCTTTTTTCCTGCCGTTTTCATCAACGACACGGAAGAGAATATTCAGGAAACGGAACGGTTAATCAAGGAACATAACATTGGTGGATTGACGTTTTTTCATAGCAGAGCCAGTGCGGCTACCAACTATGAGAGCAAGAAAAAAGTAGAATTCAATGACGATAGCTATCAACGTTTGAAAGACCTGATTGTACGTTATCAAAAATGTGCCACCACTCCCCTATTGATGAGTATTGATGCCGAATGGGGCTTGGCCATGCGGGTAGAAAAAACACCGCAATATCCCTATGCCATTACCCTTGGCGCATTACCAGAAAGGAAAATCGACTTGGTGTACCAAGTGGGAAAACAAATTGCATTGGACTTAAAATCGGCGGGGATTCACTACAATTTGGCTCCATTGGCCGATATCAATAACAACCCTAACAATCCGGTGATTGGGTACCGTTCTTTTGGTTCCAACAAAGAAAAAGTGGCACAGTATGCTTTGGAATACCTTCGAGGAATGTCGGATGTTGGAATTTTAGGCTGTTTGAAACACTTCCCAGGACACGGAAATACCAATGTGGATTCCCATTTGGGCTTACCTATTTTAGAGGAAAATTTAGAGCAATTGCTCGAAAATGAATTGGTTCCATTTAAAAAAGGGATCGAAAACCAAGTTGATTCCATTATGATTGGTCATTTGGCTGTTCCCGCTTTGAACGACGGAAAGGAAACTTCGGCAACCTTATCCAAAAACATTATTGAATCTCTTTTGCGCGAACGATTGGGCTATGATGGTTTGGTTATTTCGGATGCTTTGAATATGCATAGTGTTTCCAAATTATATGATGTTAAAGGCCAACTGGAATGGGAAGCTTTCAACGCAGGAAACGACGTCCTTTGTTTTGCCGAAAACGTAGCCGAAGGGATTCAGGAAATATTAAAAAATGCAAGTCCGGAGCGAATCGAGGCTAGTTTGAACCGCATTATGAAATGCAAACAAAAAGCGGGTCTTTTTGACGAAAATCCAAGTCCTGCTGCTGATTTTGACTTTAAAATCACTTCGGAATTGAATCGAAAAATAGCCGATTATTGCATTACCGACCTCAAGGACAACAACAGTTCTGTGGTTCTTTTTGATGCCAAAAACAGGGAACGTCTGGCTAAATTGAGTATTTACAAACCTATCGATAATCCATTTTTTAAAACCTTAGGTCCCATCTTGCCATCCCCTGAATATGCGATTGAAAATGCCAATGACTTAATTGACACAACACTCGTAGAAGATCTAAAACCATTTGACACCATACTTATTTCTTTGTTTGTTCCCAAAGCAAAACCTTTGAATAAATTCGATCTGGAAGATTCAGTTTTGGAATTTTTAGGACAATTGTTTCAAACCAAAAAATGCATTCTTTATGTTTTTGGAAACCCATATGCTTTGCAAGTAATCCCAAATTTGCAACACACCAACGGAATTGTGGAGATGTACCAAGATTTTGTGGAATTTCAGGAAAGTGCTGCTGAACAATTATTGGAAGACAAAAAAGGAAAAGGAAGCTTACCGGTTTCAATCACAGGTACTTAACAATTATCAATAACCAAACACTATCACTAAATAAATATTAATAATCAAAATTTATTTAAAACACCTTTTTATATCTATTATATTTGCGGCATAAAATAACTTTAAAACTAAAAAAATGTCATTAGTAGGTAAAAAATTCCCAAGTATTGCAGTAGACGCTATTTCAGAAATGGGTGATAATTTAAAAATCAACATTTTCGAGGAAGCTACAAAAAACAACAAAAAAGTACTTTTGTTTTGGTACCCAAAAGATTTCACTTTTGTATGTCCAACAGAATTACACGCTTTCCAAGCTGCTTTACCGGAATTTGAAAAAAGAAACACAATCGTAATTGGAGCTTCTTGTGATACTAACGAAGTACACTTTGCTTGGTTAAATACTCCAAAAAACAACGGTGGAATTGAAGGTGTAACTTACCCAATTCTTGCAGATACAAACAGAAACTTAGCTAACATTTTAGGAATTCTTGACATCGAATCTACTAGCTACAGCGAAGATACAGATTCAGTTATTATCGAAGGATCAAACGTAACTTACAGAGCTACTTACTTAATTGACGAGACTGGAAAAATCTTCCACGAAAGCGTTAATGATATGCCTTTAGGACGTAACGTAAACGAATATTTACGTATGGTTGATGCTTATACTCACATTCAAGTAAAAGGTGAAGTTTGTCCTGCAAACTGGGAAGCTGGTAAAGAAGCAATGAATGCTGACAGAAAAAGTACTGCTGAATATTTAAGTCTTAACTAATTTAAAAAAGACACTAAGCTACTAAGTCGCTAAGATTCTGAGTTTTTTTTGAACTTAGGAACTTAGAGACTTAGAATCTTAGCAACTTAAAATAAAAATCTATGTTAATCGAATTAAACGAAGATACGTTAGGGGCTTTAATAGCACAAAACGAAAAAGTGGTGGTTCAATATTCAGCCTCATGGTGCGGAAATTGCAGAATCATGAAACCAAAATTCAAAAAATTGGCTTCAGAAAATGATGGAATTTCATTTGTTTTGGTAGATGCCGAGAATTCTCCAGAATCCAGAAAACTAGCCAACGTAAGCAATTTGCCTACTTTCGCCACTTTCGTAAATGGAAAATTGGTAAACGAAACCCAAACCAACAAACAAGAAGTTTTAATCGAATTGGTTAATGAAATTGTTTAAATCAATCATTGGAATTTTAGACCGTTAGATTTTTGAATCTTTTATCTAAAAATCCAGCAATCTAAAAATCTAAAAATGAAGTTACCCGTAATAAAACACCTGACCCAGTTCATCGAGGAAAACGATCAGGATTACATCATTGAAACCATCGAAGTATTGGAAGCCATGACCGAAATTCCCTCATTGAAAGATGAAGAATTGGACGTCATCGGAGAATTGATTTCAAACATGTATGGCGCCATTGAAGTCCACAAAATGGTACAACAAGGCACCGACAAAAAAGAAGCCCTAAACACTTTCATGAAAAGAGTTCTCGGGTCAATCGATAAATAAAATCGTTTCTTAAGTTGATACAAACGCATTCCGTAATGGGCTGCGTTTTTTTTGTTTAAAACACATTTAGAACAAAAAATTGCCGCAAACTTTCATTAACAACATCAAACTTCATCCAAAGATTTTCTTCCTCCTAATCGTATGTTTTTAAAATGACTTGGCGAAAGCCCTGTGACTTTCTTAAATTGATTGCTCAAGTGGGCAACACTGGAATAATTCAACTGGAAAGCAATTTCACCCAAAGACAATTCTTTATAAGCCAATAATTCTTTTACTCTTTCGATTTTCTGGGCGATAAAGTATTTCTCAATAGTTGTTCCTTCAATTTCGGAGAAAAGATTGGAAAGATAAAAATAGTCGTGATACACGTTTTGCACCAAGTAATCCGATAAAGTTATTTTTAAGTCATTGTTTTGCTCATGGATCAATTCAATGATTAAGGATTTTATTTTTTCAATATATCGGCTTTTTTTATCATCGATTAATTCAAAACCCAATTCTTTGAGTACAAGATCCAATCGTTCTTTTTCTGAGGCATCCAAATCTTTTTCAATGGTTACTTCTCCCAATTCAATATTGAGTGGAGTTATGCCGAGTTTTTCCAATTCTGCTTTGACAACCATTTTGCAACGGTTGCAAACCATATTTTTGATATAAAGAATCATTATTGTTGAAGTTTATAATACAAAGATACTTCAAAAGGGATGTTCATTTTTCCGAAGTCATTAACTAATAATACAGCCTAAAATCCAACAACTTACATAGAGCATAGTGCTTTTGATATAATTTTTCCACAATTTCCACTACATCATCATATTCTTGGCATAAACTAAAGAAAGCCTTGTCTATCGTACTGCAACTAGCTATTTTATTATATTTCGCACCATAACCCGAAACAGCGTATGCTCCCGTAATATCTAAGAAGTATTGTGCTTCTTCTACGTCTAAGTCCAATATTTTTGCATTGGCAAAATGGATGATTTTGCCTTTCATTTTGCCTTCAAAAATTTCGGCTATTTCTTCTATACTGTAGTAATAATTATTAAGGCAAATGCTGTTTTCCTTTCCAGGCATTACCAAATATATGATTTCGTAATCGGTAAAATTATGGTCATGATAAAGTAATGCATTCAAACTGTCTTCTAATCCTTCAATGGTGTCACAGGTTTTATAAATGCTTGCTATACCTTGTTCTATCGCTAACTGTTCCAGATTTTTAACCACTTCGGTAGTGGTACGTATCTCTACATCGGGAACAGCTTCGAGGCAGAAAATGAATTGGTCGCAATCCATGAAATTGAGTTTTTGCAGTTGCGTTATTTTACCCGTTGTCGTTAATTCATACTTGGAGATTCCGGTATTTTAACTCGAATCTTTTTTTTCTTTGCGAGTAGCAAATATAATGCGAAACTGCCTAAAACCACCAATAAAGCAATTTGAAGTTCACACCAGGTCGTGTTATCCCTGTGAATGGAATTGGAGCTTTCCAGTTTGGTTTTAGCTTCATTAATCTGGATTTGTGATAACAATTTTAGCGTTTTCAAGGCCTGGTCACCGGATTCGATCACTTGAACCCAGTTATTGTTTTGCGACTCTATTTCAATAGCTGAGCAAGAAGCCAAAAAGGACACAAAGGATGTTTTTTCTTTGGGAGTCAAAAATGTATTCAAATACAATTTGTCAATTTTATGAATACGTTGTATGGCAGACGCGATAGCAGCTTTTTTTTGCAAGTCATTAAATTCACTTTGTAGAGCCTTTGCTTTTATGGAATAAAGTTCATTGTCATACTGAAAGATGTAGTGAGCAACCACCAATCGGTCATTATAGAGTGCATTGATATTTTCGTTTGCTTTTTGGGAGTTTTGCAGTCTGATAAAATTGCTAATTAATATAATAACCATAACAATCAGCAAAACAATTGCAGCTTTGGTTTTATTGCTGGATTTTTTTAAATCATTCATATCCCTATTTTTTAGTATGCAATATAAACCATTGGCTTGAATTTATTACAGTAACTAAAGTGATTTCTGAAAAGCATTGCATCCATAAAAAAACTATCTGCATGACAAAATTCAAAAAAGGGCCTGACTTTTTAAATGTCAAACCCTTTTTTTAACTAACAAACTTTTAAAACAATGCTCTTTTTTATTTATTCAACATTACTCTTTTTCTTTAAAATAATTCGCGCCCCACAAACTGTATCTTTTTTTCTGGGTTTTTATTTTTGTTTGAAAATCGGACCAGTTCTTGTTTTCTTTTGGAGACCACAAAACTTCGCTTAATGCACTCAAGCGTGGGAAAATCATGTACTCCACTTTGGCAGGATTTTGCATGTATTCTGTCCAAACATTTCCTTGGGCTCCCAAAACATACTTAGCTTCTTGTTCATTCAATTCCTTTGGAACTGGCTCATAACTGTAGATTTTTTCTAAGTCCGTAAAACCACCAATGGTAACTTCCTTTTCATTTTTGGTTTGGGAATGATCTAAATAAACGTGACTTCCTGGAGTCATAATTACTTGATGTTTATCTCGTGCTGCTGTTATTCCGCCAGCTTCTCCTCTCCAACTCATTACAATTGCATTTGGTGCAAGGCCACCTTCTAGAATTTCATCCCAGCCTATTAATGTTCTTCCTTTGCCATTAATATATTTTTCCATTCTTTGGATGAAATAACTTTGAAGTTCATGCTCGTCTTTCAATCCTTTTTCTTTTATCATCTTTTGACAAAACTCACTTCTTTTCCAATCATCTTTAGGAGATTCGTCTCCACCAACATGAATGTATTTTGAAGGGAATAATGTCACCACCTCATCGATAACATCTTCCAAAAATTTAAATGTATATTCAGTTGGAGCATACACATCCGTAAAAACACCCCATGTTTCCTGAACAATTTTAGTTTTTCCGTTTGCCAATTCTTGTTTGCTCTTATCCGAAATCATTTTATCTGAAAGTTGGGTTTTCTCTTCTGGAAAACAACTCAACTGTGGATAAGCGGCAATGGCAGCGCTACTGTGTCCCGGCATTTCGATTTCTGGGATTACCGTAATAAAACGATCAGAAGCATATTTTACAATATCTTTAATTTCTTCTTGAGTGTAAAATCCTCCTTCTGGAGTATTATCGCTTCCTGTACCTGGGTAATGGCCAATAATGGATCCATTTCTTTTGGAACCTATTTCGGTAAGTTTAGGGTATTTTTTTATTTCGATTCTCCATCCCTGATCTTCGGTTAGGTGCCAATGAAAATAATTCATTTTATGGAAAGCCAAATAATCGATGTATTTTTTAACAAAAGCAACTGGGAAAAAGTGACGCCCAACATCCAGCATAGCACCTCTATACACAAAACGAGGTTCGTCTTTCACATCTACTGATGCAATTGTAAGACTATTGCTTTTTTCAACAGGCAACAATTGAATCAATGTTTGCATTCCGTAGAAAGTACCAATTGGCGAATTTCCATTAATTACAACACCTTTATCATCTGATTTTAAACTATAGCCTTCGCTTTTTAGTCCCTCGGCGTGCTTGCCACTTTTCAACTTAATGGAGTTTTTATCAGCTTTTTTAACTATCGGCAATTCAAAACCATAGTAATCCAATAAATATTTATTCAAGAAAGCCGCTGTAGACTTATCCTCTTTAATGGTAACAACCAAACTTGTTTTAGTGTTAATTACAAAATCCCCTGTGTTTCTGGTAACTTGTACTGGCTGGGGAATGATATTTACTTCCTGTGCAAACGACAATGCGCTGCATAAAAGAAGTGAAACGATAAATGATCTAACCATGATTATATTTTAATTTATTTATTACTATTGAATTTTTACTAATATTCCCATCTAACAAAGGCCTCCATAGCCGCGTACGTGGCAAGTCCCAGTTGTTGATAAAACATGGCGGTCTCTCTATTTCTGTCTTCGGCCCTTTGCCAGAATTCCCTAGCATCGGATCCTTGGAAAACCACACCATCTTTTTGGGATTGGTGCTTGAATATTCCCTGTCTTTTTTCCAATACCTGATCCGGGCTCATCGGCACAGCCATCTCGATCTCATCGATTCCCCATTCCTGCCAAGCACCTCTGTAAAGCCAAACCCAGCAATCTTTCATAAAATCTTTTGGTTTAAGGCGTCTGGTGGCTTCAAAAATGGCGTCCAAACACACTTTGTGTGTACCGTGCGGATCCGCCAAATCACCGGCCGCATAGATTTGATGCGGTTTTATCTTTTCGATAAGATTCATGGTTAATTGGATGTCCTCTTCTCCCAAAGGTCTTTTCTCAATGGTTCCCGTTTCATAGAAAGGAAGCTCCATAAAATGAATTTGTTCGTCTGGCAAACCTACAAAGTGAGCCGTTGCTCGGGCTTCTCCTTTTCTGATTAGCCCTTTCAAGTATCGAACTTCCGGAATGTCTATTTTACTGACTTTTTTGTTTTTAAGAAAAGCTTCGGCCTTTTTATAGATGTCCTCCGCTTCAGTACTTTGTATTGCAAATTTTTCATTGTAATCACAAACAAAACGTGCAAATCGCAAGGCTTCATCATCGGCAACGGCAATATTTCCAGAGGTTTGATAAGCTACATGCACTTCATGTCCCTGCTGTTGCAGTCTCATGAAAGTCCCTCCCATACTAATGATGTCATCATCTGGATGCGGGCTGAAAATCAGTACTCTTTTTCTGGATGGTTCTGCTCTTTCGGGTCTGTTGGAATCATCTGCATTGGGTTTTCCTCCAGGCCATCCGGTAATCGTATTCTGTAATTTGTTGAATATTTTGATATTGATGTCGTACGCTGGACCTGAATCGGCCAATAAATCGCTCATTCCGTTTTCGATGTAATCCGCATCGGTAAGCATCAGAATTGGCTTTTTTAAATGAAGGGCCAACCCTAATACTGCTTTTCGAATCAATTTGTCGGTCCACACAATTTTTTCAACCAACCAAGGAGTGTTGATTCTGGTCAATTTTGAGGAAGCTTCTTTGTCCAAAACAAAAAGGGCATTTTTGTGCTCCTGCAAAAAGGAAGCCGGTATTTGATTGGTCACTGTACCTTCTACAGAGGCTTTGATGATGTTCGATTTTCCTTCGCCCCAAGCCATTAAAATAACTTGTTTGGCTTCCATTATTTTTTTAACACCTAATGTGATTGCTGTTCTTGGAGTATTGCTTAACCCTTTGAAATCGCCACTTGCTGCCACTCTCGTGATATGATCCAATGCGACCAATCTCGTTTTGGAATTCTGCAACGAACCCGATTCATTGAATCCGATATGACCGTTACCGCCAATTCCCAGAATCTGCAAATCAATGCCTCCCAAAGCCTCTATTTTGGCTTCATAATCGGCGCAATAATCCGCGATTTCCTCTTTTGACAAAGTTCCGTCGGGAATATGGACGTTTTCAGGTAAAATATCAACCTGGTTAAACAGCAATTCTTTCATAAAACGCACATAGCTGTTTATGGAATCCGGTTCCATTGGGTAATACTCATCCAAATTGAATGAAATCACATTTTTGAAACTCAGTCCTTCTTCTTTGTGCAAACGAACCAATTCAGCGTACAACCCTTTTGGGGAAGAACCCGTTGCCAATCCCAATACGCAGGATTGGTTGTTTTCCTGTTTTAGTTGGATAAGATTTGCTATTTCTTTTGCAACAGCCACCGAAGCCGAAGTTGAGTTGTCAAAAACTACGGTGTTGATGTTCTCAAATCTTTTTTCAAATCCCGTCGACTTATCTATATTGCTTTTTAACATTTTTTGATTTATTATGATACTGTTTTTTATTTATAAATTATAAAATTCTATTGCATTTCCTCCCCAGAATTTATCTTGTTGTTCCGTTGAAAATTTCGAAAAATAATGCACTAAAATCTCGCAAGATTGCTCATAGGATGCAGCAAGTAAACTTACTGGCCAATCACTACCAAAAAGCAAACGATTTACTCCAAAAGCTTCTGTAACGACATCCAGACAATAGGTAAAATCCGATTCTTTCCAGCTGTGCCAATCGGTTTCAGTAACTAAACCTGATACTTTACAAAATACATTTGGACAATTTGCAATTTCACGAATTCCTTTTTCCCAAAGAGAAAAATCAGATTGCTTAAAGTCTGGTTTTGCCAAATGATCTATCACAAAAGACTGTTGTGGAAAGCGTTTTACCAATTCAACAGCATAAGGCAAATGCGTGGGAAAAATCAATAAATCATAGGTGAAATTATATTTTGCCAATTTTGATATTCCCGCACAAAAATCATCTCTTAACAAAAAATCATCTTCGGGTTCTGCCTGCACTATATGACGAAAACCTTTCAGCTTTTTATATTGTGAAAAATATCGTAATCGATCTTCTAAATTTTCAGATCTAAGATCAATCCATCCCACAACTCCTTTGATCCAATCATTTGCGGAGGCCAATTCCAATAGAAAATGAGTTTCTTCTTCACTTTGATCTGCCTGAACAGCCACACAGCCATCGATACTATTCTCTTGTAGCAATGAATGTAAATCTAAGGGCAAAAAATCCCGTTGAAGTATCTTCATATCATCATTAATCCAAGAATCTTTTACCGGATGAAATTTCCAAAAATGCTGATGACTGTCAATTTTCATAAATAACTACAATTATATTTTAATGAATATGAAATGCGTCTACTATAACTTCCAATACAAGAATGTATTTTTACAACCGTAATTTATTTACTGTAAGCTACAGCCAATTGTTTACTTGACCCTAATCCTTCCATTCCTAATTCAATCTCATCTCCTGCTTTGATGTAAATAGGCTCTGGTTTAATTCCCAAACCAACTCCTGGAGGAGTTCCCGTACTGATTACATCACCTGGAAGCAAAGTCATAAACTGGCTTAAATAATGTACTAAAAAAGGAATTTTGAAAACCAAATTAGATGTATTACTGCTTTGGAATATTTTTCCATTAACCGTTAACCACATTCGTAAATTGTTGACATCTACAATTTCATCTTGTGTTGCCAAAAAGGGCCCAAGTGGAGCAAATGTGTCACATCCTTTTCCTTTGGCCCATTGTCCGCCACGTTCTATTTGAAAAGCTCTTTCACTGTAATCATTATGCAAACAGTATCCAGCCACATAATCCAGAGCATCAGCCTCTTCCACATAACTCGCTTTTTTGCCTATCACAAAAGCCAATTCGATTTCCCAATCTGTTTTTTCGCTGTTTTTTGGTATAATAACATCATCATTTGGACCACATAAAGCAGTAGTTGATTTGAAAAAAATTATCGGTTCTTCCGGAATTGGAGCATTGGTTTCAAGGCAATGGTCCACATAGTTTAACCCGATACATATAATTTTTGAAGGTCTGGCTACCGGAGATCCCAATCGAACGGCTGCATCTACTTCCGGTAAAACAGGATTGCTTTCCAACGCTTTCTTTAATTTTTCCAATCCATTATTTTCAAAAAATGCTTCATTGTAATCAGTTACAATTGATGAAACATCAAATCTTTTTTCACCGATTAAAATACCTGGTTTTTCCTTTCCGACTTCTCCAAAACGTATTAGTTTCATTTTCTTGCTATTATTATATTATACTTAGTTGTTGCCTATATTATACTGTAAATCAATCACTCTTTATACGCCCTTTCAATCAAGAAGCTTTATTTTGAAAGCTATAAATTTTAGTAAATCGTTTTAGAAAATTATTTAAAATTTACTCTCTCTTTTCCTATTTATTTCCATCATTATTAAGGCTAAAAAATAATTCCTAAAATTACATGGATATTGGCATAAAAACAATTCGATTCAATCAAAACTACTGGCAGAATCTATTTTACCTCAACCTATTCTTGTAATCTATCTTATATTTATGTGGTCAAATTCAAAACAATTAATACCGCATATTTTTTACTAAAATTATACTACTTTGAAACTCTAAAGATATAATGACTAAATTATATTTACTAACTCAATATTATCTTTATTTAATTCTTATTTATCCACAATTCTAAAAATAAGTCTTTCCGGACTATTATAACTTAATCCACAAGACTAACCTATTGACTTACATTTATTTTTATTCAACAACATAAACCGTTGCACTTCTTGCTCCGTGTGCACCAATCACTAGTGACTGTTCAATATCGGCTGTTTTAGAGGGTCCAGCTATAAATACCCCAAAGCCTTCTCGTGCTACCTCTATTTTTTCGTAAGCTTGATGCAAAGTTGCCACAATATTTTTTTTATCAATAACCAAAACCAAATGCTGACAAATAAAAGGAACAAGTCTGTTTATCATTTGGCTTTCATAAATCCATACAGCACCATTTTCTGCCACTCCAACAGTTCCCTCGATATAAGCTTTATCAACTTTTTCCAATTCGATTGCCGTTAAAGAAGCAACATGATTATCAACATCTCCAAGGGCTGCTATCGTATTCACTATAAAACTTCCGGTTGATCTATTAGTATCTAACTGCTCTTTTAGCACAGCTGTATTTGAAATCAATTCCACTTTTCCTCCGATGCTTTCCAATACTGTTTTAAATTGCGCATACAGATCCTCATAACGAATAACAGAGGCCCTATCTATTACAGGAAGCGAAACCAATTCAGGTTGATTAGCCGCTATGGCATTCAAAATATTTTCCCTTACACTCATATTCTTTCGTTGTCTGGAGTTCTGTTTTATTTTATTGTTTTCCCGTTTTTTAAATACCAATCACGGAATGATTCTTTTGGAGCTTCTGGCATTTCTCTTTGCTTATACCAGACATTTAATTTATTGTTCACCACAAAAGGAAATAAATGCATGCACAATCTTCCCATTTTTCCAGCAAAACGATATACTTTGGGGTACGAGAGTACAAAATTCATTCCTCTCATGCCTATTTTTTTACTGGTCGCTACATATCCTTCGGCTACAACCACTTGTCTCCATTTCCACAACTGCTCATGGATATTGATTTTCACAGGACATACATTGGTACAACTGCCACATAAGGTCGATGCAAAAGGCAAATCGGCATTGGCCTTCATATCCAAGTTTGGATTTAGAATAGAACCTATAGGCCCTGCCACTGCAGTATGATAACTATGACCTCCGCTACGACGATACACTGGACAGGTATTGAAGCAGGCAGCACAGCGAATACATTTCAAAGAATTTCTGAAATCTTCGCGGCCCAATTGTCGACTGCGGCCATTATCAAGAATCACAATATGCATTTCCTGTCCCGGTCTTGGTTTGTGAAAATGACTGGAATAAGTAGTGATTGGCTGTCCTGTGGCGCTTCTGGCCAACAATCTTAAAAAAACAGAAAGATGTTCTGCTTTCGGAATTAATTTTTCAAATCCCATGCAAGCAATGTGTACGGGTGCAGTATGCGCGCCCATATCAGCGTTTCCTTCATTGGTGCAAACTACAAAACCTCCCGTTTCGGCAATGGCGAAATTAACTCCAGTTATTGCTAACTCTGACTCCACGAACTTATTACGTAAATGTTGTCTTGCGGCTTCGGTTAAATATTGCGGATCGTTATTTCCTTTTTCGGTTTGCAAATGCTCGTGAAAAGTAGCACTTACATCCTCTTTTTTTAAGTGAATTGCAGGCAGTACTATATGACTTGGAGGCTCTTTTCTGAATTGAACAATGCGCTCTCCAAGATCAGTATCGACTACCTCAATACCTTGATGCTGTAAATATTCATTTAGATGACATTCTTCGGTAAGCATACTTTTGCTTTTCACAATTTTTTGAATATTGTGTTTCCGAATAATTTCATGAATTATTTTATTGTGTTCATCACCATCAGCGGCCCAATGCACTTTGATACCATTGGCAGTGGCTTTTTCTTCAAATTCTTTTAAATAATTAGAAAGATTGGAGAGTGTGTGATTTTTTATCTGTGAACCCCATTCCCTTAACTGTTCCCATTCCGGTAGACCATGGGCAGCCTTATCCCGTTTCTCACGAACAAACCACAACGTTTCATCGTGCCAATCGGTTCTGGGCTCGTCTGCTATAAATTTTTCCGCTAATGCAGCATGTTTTGCCGTCATACTTTTTAAATTTATTTTAATCTTTACTAAAGACTAATTATTTTTTATAACAAGCTATTCAATATTTCAGCAATATGAATCGTTTTTGTCTTGCTTCCTTGTCTTTTTAATATACCTTCCAAATGCATCAAACAACTGGTATCGCCACCGGTTATGTAATCTACCTCATTGGCTTCGTGTTCGCTTATTCGGTCTTTCCCCATTTTAACGCTTACCGCTTCTTCAAACACGCAGAAAGTACCTCCAAAACCACAACATTCATCATTGCGTTTGGGTTTACTAAGCTCTATGCCCTTGACCATGTTTAACAATTGTTCCGGCTTGGAAAACTCAGGTAACATTCTTTCGGTCATTGAAGAAAGATGCAATCCTCTTTGACCGTGACAACTGTTGTGAAGCCCAACTTTATAGGGAAAACGGGCATCAATGCTTTCTACTTTAAGGATATCGGTGAGAAACTCGCTGAGTTCATAAATAGTATTGCGAATCTGTAATGCTTCTCCCGGATGTTTGTCATCATGCAAATGTTCTTTTACGTGCAAAACACAACTACCCGAAGGAGCAACTATATAATCAAATCCTGAGAAATTTTTAACAAAATTGACGTCGCAGCCCTTACTCAGACTTGCAAAACCACTATTAGCCATAGGCTGTCCACAGCAAGTTTGCTGCAAAGGAAAAGTAACATCACAGCCCAATTTTTCTAGTAATTGTAAAGTAGCTATACCCACATTTGGATAAAATTGGTCGATATAGCAGGGTATGAATAAAGCAACCTTCATTTTTTTAGTTATTAAATTTTTAGACTTTTAGATTTTAGCGGTATATTAAATTCATAATCAATGCATCTGCTTCTTTTACATAACTCGCTTTTTACCTAATGCATTAAAATCCTAAAGATATAATAGCCAAAATAGATTTACTAACTCAATATTATCTTTGTTTAATTAGTATTTGTCCTTTATTCAAAATTAAACTTGCGGTGTATATGAGCTATTTATTTCCCAAAAACACTTTTATCTTTTGAACTCCGGAAGTTTTAATTTCAAATGGTCCAGGAGACGGATTTTTTTCCAATCGCTTTGTACCACTATAATCTTTGTCTATGACTAATTTTGTACTGTCCGTGTTTTCATAAGGAAGATTTGAGATAATTGTTTTTCCCAAATTCTCTGTAGAAACGATAGCTCTTTTTTGATTTGTTAACCAATTTTTATCCAAATTAATTACCAAATACATAAAAGCCCCTTCTGTAATCAACTTGGTATCTCCATCAAAATTATCATTTACAATAAAATTATTTTCCACAGCATCAACATCTGGGACATTTTTTATTTTCTCCTTTGCCTGTACTGATATTTCACCAAAACTTCTTTGTTTATCACCAGAAATAGCCATCAATGAACCTTTTGTATATACATTACCATCAAAAAAAACGGGCAAAATATTTTTCTTATACTGGCTTACATCACCATCTTTCACAAATAAATTATTTCTAAATTGAATATCACCGGCCGGATTATCGTGTAAAGCTACAATATCGGTAGAATGTGGCTTATGATAAGGTGTCAAACGGCTATCATATGAAATAACACCTATTTTTCCTCCGAAAAGGTTATGTGCAAATACAGCACCTCTCGAATTCATGTATAAATTCACTTTCGAAAGAAATATATTATTATAAATCATCATCGGACCATGATTCACTTCCAAAAACAAATCCCATGCGGTATTATCGTGCATCAAATTATTGGCAACATGAACACCCTGCGCCATCCAATCTAGCCAAATTCCCATATCGGAGCGATAAATATGATTCCCTATAATCTGTACATCAACAGCTCCGTGAAATTTAATTCCAGCCATTTCGTACCCTGAAAATAATCTTTTCAAATGAATATCATGAATAGTATTTCCGGAAATCGTACTGAAAGCACATCCCATGCTGCCTACAATTCCCGTTTGCTCACAAAAGGCTATAGTATTGTTGCGAACGATATGCCCGCCAATACTTTCTTTTTCCCATTTGTTAACCAAGGCACGGTTGATGGTTCCCACATAACCCTCTGCTGATTCGGCTTTGTTGTCCCATTCATCACCATATTTTCCAAGAGCCACTCCCGAACATTTTGAATAACTGATATCATTGTTTTCGATAATCCATCCTTTGCTCCAATTGGTACCTATCAATCCTTTTTGTTCCGCTGTTGGTGGTGCCCAGTTAGTTGCTGCATGACACATCGTAAAACCTTTTACTGTGATATAATTCACAAACGCTTTCTTTGGATAGAAAACAGTTTCACGGGCATTTACTTCCACCAATTCATTGTTTGGATCTACACCAATAAATTGTGCGTAAATTGCTGTTTTTTGGGCATCCACTTCGGCAAACCAAAGAGGATCATTTACATTAACTCCATTTAAAACATCGTCTTTTTTGGCAGCTTCCATCAGCCATTTTCCGTTCAAATACACACAGCCCGTGTGATGTTGGCGATCTTTTGGAATGAACCAATCACCACGAATCAAATCATTAAACGGATTGAAAGCACCAAACATCGTATTCGGCACAATCGCTTTCCATGTGTAGTTACTAACTTTTTCCCATTTTTTTATGACTTCCGAACCTTTGATTATGACCTTCTCGCCTTTGGCTGCTTGATAGGTAATTCGTTTAGAGTCGCTCTCACCACCATTTTTTGGATTGATTCTTTCTCGATACGTTCCTGCATGGACAAAGACGATATCACCCGCCACAGCAATTTGGGCAGCATGGTTAATCGTTCGGAATGGTTTTGATGCTGTTCCGTCATTGGTATTATTCCCTTTTACAGACACGTGTATTTCTTTTGCCGAAAGGCTTAATGTCACCAAAAACAATAATCCTAATAATTTAAATTTCATTATTTATGATTTAAAACTGCTTATTCTTTATTATTTCAACTTTTACTTCACCACAATTTCATCGATAAATACCCAGGATTTCGATCCTGCCGAAGGATGCCATTCGGGCAACTGTTTAGTTCCTTTTACTTCAAATTTCACGTAACGAATGCTTTTTTGTGGCGCTTTAAAAGCAAAAACTTTATTTACTTCTGCTTTTTCTTGATTGCTTTCTGTTAACACATTACCAACTTCCGTAAAATCTTTTCCATTATCTGAAACTAAACAGCGCACACCAACCGGATGAAGAATCCAGCTTTTGGCATCCCAAAGCGAACTGATTTCGATTGTTTCGGCTTGAATCGTTTTCTCCAAATCGAGTGTTAAAGTAAAATCAATTCCATCCCAACCCAACCAATGCACTTTGTAATTACTGTCGCCTCTCACACCATTGGTCAGATAAGCCAAATCACCTTTGTTGTACTGGGGCGATGGAGCCACATCTGAAGTTACCTTTCTCTTAAAGGAATAATTTCCTTTGACCTGTACATCAATAAATCGTTTGGTGCTTTCATAATACGATTTGGGAGTCAAACCAGATTCATTCAGATGATCGATATTGGCTTGCTGACAAACCGAATAAAAATCTTCAATCATTTGCACTTTTTCGGGAATCACGGTGTATTCTCCATTTTTCTCCGAATACCAGCCTCGCGGCCCAAACATATCGTTTTTACCGATTTCCATAATAGCAAACTGCAACGGCAATCGCGCTACTTTCACATGTAGTAACTGGACTGAATCATTCTGAGTTGCCTTCTCTGCATTATCAAAATAAGAATTGTATTCATTGATGTTGTCTTGTGATAAAAAAGTATTCTGATGACTTGTCGGATGTCCGTAAATATCAAGTCCGTCACTGCTTTTCTTCAATTCACTCTCCAGTTTATCAATATATTTTTTTATCCAAGGAGCAGCTTTACCGTAATAGCCGTTCAAAAACTCATCAGTTATTTGAGCTACATCTGCATTTGGATTCCACAACAAACGGGAAAGTAAATAGACTTTCAACTCCGAAAATTCAGAACCCACTGAAGCATTAGCTTGCTGAAAATGAGCCGAAACATTGTTCTTTACAAAAAACTGAATATTGGGCTGAAGTACGTGTAAATTTGGGAAAGGACTCACCGAATTGACAAAATCAATATTGTAATCCCACAGATAAATGTGATTGCAAATTTTTCCCCATTCGATGATATCATTTTTAAACGATTCGCTTCCTTTATCATCTTCTATTGATTTACTGCGATTCAATTCGATGGTGCACAACATCACCTGAACATTTTTGGCAGGTTTTGTGATGACTGGCGCTTTTCGTGAATATTCATAAGCCAAAGTAGAGATGATTTTATCGGGAAATTGTTTGGCCACTTCATTTACAAAACGGATAATCGGACCGGACGGACTTCCCTCCTCAGCGATAATCTTGTTACATTTTTCGCATTGACAATACGAAAAATTGTCATTCTGGCTCACTGACCAATATTCCTCATTCGGTTGAAGTGCCATTTCTTTTTTCAATTTTTCTAAAGTCAGTTTCAAAACTTCAGGATTTGACAAACACAACTGATCGATATTTCTTCTGCCATTCATTTCAGAGAAATATTCCGGATGAGTTTTGAAGTACTCCTGCCACGGAACCAATTTCCCAAACGTATGAACATAATAACCTTTGGCAAAAATTTCATCAACGGTATTGAGTCTATTCCAATCCAGAAATTCCTGTCCCACTTTATCCACTATATAAACAATTCGGCAATCGTTTTTTGGCTCGTCTTTCAAATCAATCTCCGGCAAATTAATATCCTTTGTCGAAGGAATCACTGCATAGGATGAACTATAATAACGGCAGCCCATATACTTTTCGAGTAATGTTATCACACCATAAATACATCCTTTCTTGTTTCCGCCTTCAATGTAAAGCTTTCCATTTTTGGTCTTTATCGAAAATCCATCAGGATTCTTAATGGCATTGGAAACATTAATATAAATTGTCTTTTTTCTGTTCCCTAATTGATTTTTAGAAATAGGAGGCGCATAACCCGAAATTTGGGAAACGTATTTTTGCAAAAGCAAAGCTGCTTGTTTTTCTGACTCGTTTTCTTTGGCTGAAATTACGATAACATAATCGCTTTTGCCGTTAGCAACAAGAGGAATTGTCTTGCCGTAAGAATTAAACTGAAAACTGGTCAACAGTAAAAAGAGCAAAATTTTAAAACCTTTAGCTCCTATAAATTGGTTTATACTTTTTTTCATTTGTTTTTTTGATTTGTTCATATAAAACACAAAAGGCGAAATTGATAAACTATTCTTACCAACTTCGTCCCTTATTTTAATTCTATTTTTTATTCAGCTTTTCAAACATCACGATAGCCGTGTATAAAACACCTGCTTCGCCTCTGAAAGTCCCAGAACCTCTTGGTTTATTATCTACCGAATACCATTCGTAGAAACCATTGTTGTCCTTTACACGTTTCAGCATTGGCTGTACTTCTCTGTAAGCCTCTTCCACATAACCATATTCAATTAATTGCTGAATCGTTCTCGCTCCAAACCAAGTCCAGTCACCTCCGTTTTGGTAACTATACTCTGGATTCATGATTTTGTTTACAAAATAACCGTTAGGATAAGGAGGATAAAGTGTCAAACCGATGGATGGCGCTCCTGCTTCTTTTACTCTTTTAACCATTTCATCCAATGAAGCTTTTACCTCTTTTTTACTCAACAATCCCGCTTCCATTGCTACGGTAGTACCGCCGAAGTAGAAAATATTGTTTTCGTCGAAATCAGCAGGAAAAGGAGATCCATTCAAATACAAGTGCGGAATAAACTTTTGCTTTTTTGAATCCCAAAGATAAGTGCGGCAGTTTTTTGCCACATCCGTTTTAATTTTACTCCATTTCGTTTTAGTAGTCGGAATCATTTCCATCAAGTTATCCAAAGCATTGACAAACATCGCATTGTCATAAATATCACAAGCAATATGTGTGTTTCCATCAACGTCAACTCCGTAACCCGGCTCTGGTTGTACATCACCCCAGTCGGCTGTAGTTGCTCCGGTAATTAAGCCATATTTTTTAGTGTATCTGTTTTTCATTAGAAAATCCATCGCCCATTCCAATCTCTTGGCAACGGTTTTATCTCCGACCTTTTCAGTTAAAATTGATTTATCACCTGTCAATTTAATGTATTTATAAACCGCTTGTACCAATGAGGTTTCCTGGTCGGTTTCTACTGTATTTTTATGGGCAGCATATCTTGGTTCTAATTTCGAATACGAAAAATCTGTTTCTCCCTTCCCAATTTTTTCTTTAGGCGTATAACCGTCAATAATGTTTCCATCCTCGCCTTGCATTCTGAAAAACACCAAAAGATTTTCTTTTATATCTTCTTTTTTAGTGACTTCTGCAGCCAATTCTATAAAGGTATTATAATCGCGAATCCATACTTCGCGGTAACCATCACCTGCATTAACTCCAGTTTTCATTACTTCCAAAGCCTTGTTTTTCACAAAAGGCATATAGTAATCATTTTTTATTTTCTCCGACAATTTCTTGTCAATTGTCGCTTTTTGTTGAGCTATGGCAGTAAGTGCAAATACAAGTGCTACTACAGACGAAATTATTTTTTTCATTATATCAAATTTGAATTATTTGCTTGTACTCATCGATGGCGGTGGTATTTTTACTCCCCATTTTGTGTTCGGGTTTGCACCCATATCAAAAATCAAGGTTCCTCCGTCCGTCAGTTTTTTTCGGTCAATCCATGCGTTCTCGACTTTTTCTCCATTGAAAGAAGCCGATTGGATGTATCTGTTTTTCTTCGAATTATTTTTGGTTGCAATCACCAATTCCTCGCCTTTATAATATTTTTTATCCAGTTTGATAGTTATTTTATCAAATAATGGACTTCCAAATTGGAACGTCGGATTCATGGCTGAATGGCCCTGAACATCAAACAATCCCATTGAAGCCATCACATACCAAGCTCCCAATTGTCCTTGGTCTTCATCTTGTCCAAATCCGTAACCGTGAAGTGGTTCTGCACCATAGAATTCGTCACAAATCGTACGCGACCATTTTTGCGTCAGCCAAGGTTTTCCGGAATAATTAAATAAAAAGGAATGGTGCAAACAAGGCTGGTTTCCGTGGTTGTACAGCATCTCCAATCCAGAAAAACTGTCAATTCCGTTTCCACCACCAAAGGTTGATTTCTGACTTTCATTGAATGTCGTTTCCAAACGTTTGTTGAACAAATCCAAGCCCAAGACCTTGATTAATCCTGCTGGATCTTGCGGTACATACCAAGTATATTGATAACCGTTGGCCTCTTGAAATCCTCTCCAAGCCTGCATCGGATTGAAGTTTTCGATGAATTTCCCATCTTCGTATCGTGGTCGAATGAATTTGGTTTCCGAATCAAAAATATTTTTCCAATTTCCAGCCTGTTTCATCAGTTTTTCGTAATCTACTTTTTTACCCAAAGCCTTTGCAAATTGAGAAACACCGTAGGAAGTATAGGCAAATTCAAGTGTGTGGGATGCTCCAAAATTGAATTTCCATCCGTTTGCTAAAACAGTATCTTTTGAAGGGATATAACCATTTTTTACAAAATAAGCCAAATCGTATTTCCCTGAACCAAATGGGCGGTTGTTATAACCCGTTTCATTTTTATAGGCAATATTGTACGCTTCTTCCACATTAAAATCACGAATGCCACAGTTATAAGTCATAGCAATCATCAAACCGAAACAGTTCGTTTGTACGCCATTCGAATGTGCTCCGGCGGCAACTCCATCGTGCAACCAACCTGTTTCTTTTGCAAAATCAAGATTCGATTGAATGTACTCACTCAAATAATCGGGATAAGCCAAAGCCCAAAGCTGTCCCAAATTCCAAAATCCACCCCAGATTCCATCCGTGTTGTAGTGATTGTATTGTGGTTTTCCGTTTCCGTCCAACGGAATATGCCCTATTTTCCCGTCGTGTCTTGGATAACTTCCATTCACATCACTCGCTAATCCACGACCCAAAAGTGCGTGATACAAACCTGTGTAGAATTTTACTTTGTTGATGCTGTCTTTGGTTTCAACTTTGATTCGTCCTAATTTCTCATTCCATTTTTCTTGTGCAGTTTCTTTTACGGCATCAAAAGTCTGATCTTTCGATTCGGTTTTCAAATTCAATTTTGCATTTTCAATACTCGTATAAGAAAGTCCGACTTGCATTTCGACAACTTCATCTTTTTTGGTGGTGAAGTTCACATACATTCCATTCCCAATTCCTTTGGTTGAGGACTGATTATCGAAAGTTTTATCTTCAACAAATGAACCGTACGACTCAGGCGTTTTGCTTAACTGAATCACAAAATACATTTTTACTCGCTTTTCGGGATCGCAGAATTTCAAATACTCAGGATAGGTTTCAATCGTTCCTTCCAAAGTATTTTTACCCGATAATTTCATAGTCGCTCCAGTTACGCCACTGCTTTCACCCTGACGATGCCCAATGTCGAAAATAATGCGTGATTCTTTTGACTCTGGGAAAGTATATCTATGAAAACCAACTCTTTCTGTTGCAGTCAATTCCGCTTTAATACCGTATTCTTTCAAGAAAACAGAATAATATCCCGGCTCGGCGTGTTCATCTTCTTTGTCAAAAGTCGATCGATATCCAGTTTCCGGTTTATCCAAAGTTCCTGGAGTGGTTTGTAATTTTCCTGTCACCGGCATTGCCACCAGACCTCCTATTTGGAATTCATGAAAATGACCAAAACCTTCAATCGAGTTGTGACGGTTATCGTAGCCACAGGGTTCCCAACTTCCTCCACTTCCATAGGCGTTCGTATGTGGAGCCAGTTTTGCCATACCAAAAGGCACAGAGGCTGGCGTGTAAAAAAACCAACGTCCATGTACGGAACCAATTTGTGGATCGACCCAAGAAGCGGGATTGAAATCATCCTTTTTCTTCGAACAGGAAAAAATTGAAATGCTCATTATCAATAGTAAGATTCCTTTTGATATTGTCTTCATATCTATTTATTGAAATTAAAATTATTTTTTTAAACCTTTGAGGATGTTTTTTAACCACATAGAAACATAGTTTTTTTTTATGTTTATAAGAGTTTGATAGACGTTTTACTTTTCACATAGCCAATCTATGTGAAAAATAGTGCTATTTTCTATCTAGTCTTTAAAGATTGATTATTGATCTATGTTTCTATGTGGTTCATTTTTTATTTAAATTGGATTTCATCCAATTAACCTCCTTATTTCTTTAACAAAAACTCCGAAACGCCGCTTCCAACCATACTAATTTCAGATGAATTTGATTTTTCACTTCCGGTATTCAGATCAATAATGGATTTTGGAGTTAATGATTTCCATACAAATTTTGTTTGTTGCGCTGATTGTTCCGGATTGAATAAACGCATCAATATTGTTCCATCTTCATTTGGCGTCAAACTGGTAACCACAATTTTGGAGTTGGTCAATTCAAAAAGATTGGATGGTAATTTTACATCTTCATTTATAGTCATTCCAATCAAAGGCTGTGTAAACTCCTCGGCTTCTTTTTCTATATCGCCATCATTTACCATCCCGTGAGGACGAAGTGCATATTTAAAGTTTACAATTCCTTCCTGATCTGCCTTATAATTGGTGTGCCAATAATTATTCATCACATAAGAGAACCATGTTGAAGCGGGTTTCTCTGATTTTTTCCATTCCTTATGGTTGGGCGCAACCACTTTTCTTTCATCAATGATACTGTTCGGTTCCACCAAAGGTGATTCCAACAACATCCACTGGATTCCTTTGTCTCCCGCAGAAACATCCACCCATCTTCTTCCATAGAGATAATCCATATTGGATCCGGCCAATTCGTCTTTCAAAAACTCCATCGATCCATAACCGGCATCAAGAGTAGTTTTGGTAAATTGTGCATTGAACGGATATCCGAAATGAACACCTTCTTTAGCTCGGATGGCTTTTTTGTCCAAAACATTCTGAATCAACACTTCATCACTTCCGCTGTAAAGTGAAATAATACGTTCCAATTTGTTGGCTCCCGGAGCATCCGAAGTAATCGAAACTGCCGTCATAACCGGTCCTTTTTCGATAATTTTTACCTGAACATTTCCGTTGGTCTGTGCTTCTTCAGGATTCAATCCCGGTACATACCAATAACTGTTTAATCCTTGTTTGCTGAAATCTCCGGCATAGTTAAAATCCGAAACAGTCTTTAGATTCGTGATACTTCCATTGTTTTTGTCCCAACTGAATTCAATTTTTCCGTTTGATAATGAGTTCTCCCCCAAAACAAATTTGCTGGACAAAGCAGGAGCCGCTTTGTTTGTAATTTCATAAGTAAGAGTTCCAAAAGCAGGAACGTCTTTGGCTATAAAAGCATACTTTCCGTTGCTCAATTTTTGCAATGGCAAAATATTTCCATTGGTATCTTTTACCGATTTTCCTTCTACAGCTGTTTGAACAATTACCAATCCGGTTCTTTTCCAAGATGAAGTATTGAAAACAGCAATTTTTTTGGATTGGGAATTGCTTACAGTTTCAAACAAGTTTTTCTCTAATGCATTAATTTCTGTGTCTGCATCGAGCATAAATTGTTTTTTTATGCGCCATTGTTCCGTAACAAAAGGTACATCGGGCTCGGTGGTACTGTTGTGCGCTCCCCAAGTATGCTCATGAAACATGATGATATTTCTCCATGCTTCATAGAAATTTTGCTCATTGTATTTTTTAGGATCCAACATGGTGTAAAGTGTTGATAACTGTTGCAAACGCAAACTGTTCACTCTGTTTTTTCCTTCTTCTTCAGCTGTTGACATCGCACCGTCTTCCCAATAGGGTGTCAAATCACCTTTTACAGTTGGAATTTTATCCCCGTATCTTTTCTCGAAAGTTTCAAACATTTTCTCCGTCGTGTTCAAAACCAGTTTTGGAGAAGCATACTTTTCATTCCAATTTTTAACAAAATCAGAGGCATTAGGCTCAATCGGACCGTTATCGGCAACAATGTTAAAACGCCATTGCACCATGTCATATGGATAATTATTGGCCGTAAGTTCATTGAGATAATCAGCAATCTTCTTAGACCCTCTTTCATAAATAGCTCCTGGTTGCATACCGTGCCAAGAGGAATATCCTTTGGCTCCAGCCCAAAACAATACTTTTTCCTGACCTGAAGGCGATGTCCACCAAACGGGTTTGTCTCCCCAATTCTTCAGGAAATGTCCCGCTCTGTCCCCCATATACGGATGATCCAATCCCATAAAATTAGAACCAATTGAGAAATACTTAACACCGCCTTTTGAAAGCGCCGTCACCGTTGACCAAGCAAATCCCGGCACATCCGAAATCATTGCACTGTTGATTTTAAATCCAAATTTCTTACGCAGCTTGGCCGCATAATCCGTGTAATGAAACATCTCTTCGGCCTGACTCATACCGGTAAGCATGTTCACGTACAATGCCGAAAGGAAAATATCTCCATTTTTTACAGCAGCTACAAATTTCTCTTTTTGAGTTGGAGTCGCTTGCTTCAAATAATTTTCAACAGCCCAAATAGATTCTATATTCCATTTGAATTTTGCCTCTTCAGGATATGATTTTGTTTTTTCAATCATATCGAGGGCATCATCAATATTTTTATTGTGAATTTTTAAAACCTCAGGCTGTAAATGGGAATATCCAATATCAGTATGAGCATGATGCAATAAGTGAAGTTCTCTGTACACAACCGGTTTTATTGTAAAATAATCATTGATAAAAATTTTATTTCCAATAGTCGCCTGCACTTTTACTTTTTCCTCTTTGCTCACCGCGGTGATTGGAACATCAAAACTGTTCATTCCATCTTTGGCGATATAGCTAAAATCTTCTTTGTCATTGATCTTCACTTTTACGGTTTCGTCTTTACCTAAATGCAAAACGGTAAGAACAACAGTTTGCTTACCATTTTTCAGAAGAAAAGGCATTGGAACAACTTTTACATTTTCCTCAAATGCAAATTTGAAAGTCATAAACCAATCATTGCTGTTTTGTTTCTGACCAACAATTTTGATACGAACTGGCTGTCCGGGTTTTACTTTACTAGCAGGAAGACGCAAGAAAGCATATCCTTGTGAATCATTCGCACCATCTAATTTGATTTGTTGAAATACCATTGCCGCCCCATCTTCTCCTTTGAAAATCCAATTTGGTTTTTGATTTTTTGGCAAAGTGGTAAAAGTCAAAATCTTTTTGTCATCGACATACAAATCGAAATTTCTGTCACCACTACTCGTTCCCGAAGAATGCCCAGCCACCCAACTGAAATAAACATAATCACCTTTGCCAGCCTTTGGAACAGGAGCAGTTTCCCATTCTATCGTTTTATTTCCATCGGTATTTCTTGTCAAAAGAGCCACCGTGGCATAATCTTGAAAAGCCGAATTATAACTAATATTTTCACCGCTAATTTCTTTGGCAAAACCATTAATCCAATTGATTTTTCCAAAAAAAGGAACTTCTTTTTGAGCAAATGTATTTTGCATCAAAAAAACCAACAATATGAAGAAGCATCTTTTTAATGCTGAAATTATTTTATCTGTAACCATCGCTTTTTTATATAACATCATACAATTCTCTATAATCCACTTTAGGAATGTCTTTTCCCATAGCTTCTAATTCTTTATCTCCATCAAACAGCAGCGGAAAAAAGTTACTGTCTAATACTTGATCCTGTGGCATCTCTGGAAAGGTATGCAAAGCATCAAGTCTGTAATAACCTTCGGTGTTTCCCTGCGTAGTGGAACTCATTGCATTTAGAACAGTCGCTCTTCTGGGACGATCCGAAGTATTGGCATAAGAACCGTGCATAGTCAAAGGATGATGAAAACTGGCATATCCTTTTGGTAACTCATTTGCCACTCTTTTTTCAAAAGCTTCTAATTGCTCTTCATTCAATACTGTTCTTACCGAATCCATATCTCCCGTTAAACCTGTAATAGGAAGTAAGCCCCATTTATGGCTTCCCGGAACAAAATAAAGACAGCCATTTTCCTTATTGGCATCATCCAAACCAAGCCAGCAAGTAAGATGGTGCATTGGTTTTGTAAATGTCCAATACGAGAAATCCTGATGCCAAGCCACTACCCCGCCATGTTTAGCTGGTTTGCAAAATAATTGGTCATGAAAAATTCGGAACGATTGTCCCAACAATTGATAGGCAGCCATACGAAATGCTGGCGCCCAAAATAAATCATGGAATCCTGGAGTCAAACGCCAAGCTCCGATGGCATGAAAAAGCACTTTGTTTGGATCTTCGGATTCGTTGCTTTCGTAGTGGTAAAATAATTTTTTCTCGTCTTCATTTGCGGTTTGCAATTTTACCAGTTCGCTGTTGAGCAAATCTACTTGCTCTTCGGTCAGAATTTTAATTCCCTTTACAAATCCGTCTCTTTTAAAGTCAGCTATTTGTTCCTCAGACAGCATATAATGTTCCCACTCTTTGGCCGTTTTTGGCTGCACAAACATTTTGCTTATTGGGTGACTGTAATCGGCTAAATCTTTTGAAAAATTTAAATTTACGTTTTCCATAACTATATATTTTTAAAGCTTTTAAAAAGCATTTTTTTTACAATATCTCTCTTTCAGTAAATGCATCATATGTATATTAATATCCCATTGGCTGGCTATAGGCATATTCGTAAATGGCAAATGAACCATGTACGGTGCTGGACCAAATTCGGTGGTAATCGTTAATGCCTCGTCTTTAGTATCCCGATAATCATCTACAATTGCATCCCACCATTTTAAGTGCGCTTCCAATTCGTTTTTAAATTCCGGTAATCGAGGATCAATTACTTGCGCACTTTGCGAATGTCCGACCCTTGAGTGGAGATGTCCGACTTGTTTACAGGCCAAAGCAAGAGCTTCCTCCTGGTCTTCGAGCAAACTTTCGGCAACATTACACCAATGCGAAAAATCGGCAGTTATTTTTAGCTCAGGCATCTTTTTTAAAAAATCGTAAGCAATATGAGCGGCAAACAAAGCCTTATTCCGATGCGTTTCATGACAAATGACAATACCCGTTTCCTGGGTAATTCTATTGGCAATGGCAAATAATTCGGCATTCTGTTCAAAACTGAAATAATCTTTCCCAGTTTGTGCATTAATTTTTATTGGCTGGGCTGAAGCCAATACATGCAACTCCCTGGCATAATTAAATTTGTGTTTTTCAAAATCCTTCTCAAAAGACTGATAATATTGACCAATTAGCTTTAGATCATTATTTTTCAAAGCTTTCAAAATTACCTTTTGCTCATCATGAGATTCTGGTACTGGCGCTTCTACCCCATCATATCCAGCCTGCTTTACTTTTTGGCAAAAATGCTCCCAATCAATATCTTCTGAACCCCATCTCGGATAAAAAAAATGTATTCTCATGATTTGCACTTATTTAATTTCTTCCAAAACTTCCATTTTATTTACGGACAATTCCTTTTCTGCCTTCAAATCAGAATTCCATTCTTTTTCAATTTCTTCCAAACTTTTTCCTTTGGTTTCAAACAATCTCTTCTTTGCATATAAAAAAGAAAGGATACAAAAGAAAGAGAAAATAAAGAATGTAGTTGCTATTCCGAATCCGTCTCTCATCATTGGAAATAACAAATTCACAACATAGTCAGAAACCCACATCGTCATAATACACATCGACAAAGCAGTCCCTCTGATATGTGTTGGAAAAATTTCTGTTGAGATGACAAACTTTAGAGGCCCGAGTGAAAAGGCAAAAAATAGAAGAAACAAAATGATGCTAAACAGCATGAACCAACCTGTTATATTCATCATAAAACAAAAGCCTGTCAATGCCAATGCAAAAGCAGCACAAAGTGAACCAACAATGTATAAAGGTCGGCGCCCCCAGGTATCTACTTTCGAAATGGCGATAAAAGTAAAAAGCACATTAGCTGCACCCAATATCACCTGATAAAACAAGGCGTCACTGGTAACAATTCCAGCTGATTTTAAAATAGTGGGGCCATAAAAAATTACGCCATTGATACCACTAAACTGTGACAAAGCGGTAAGTACCATAGCCAAAACTAGTAATTTACGCAACGGTAAACGCAACAATTCTTTATAACCTCCTGATTTGTGACCGGCCATTTCTTTGATGGAATTGAGTTCCACACGTGCGGTCTCCTCACCACTTATTTTAGTGAGAATAACCAAAGCTTCGACGTTTCTGCCATATTGTACCAGCCAACGTGGACTTTCGGGAACTATCAGCAATAACAAACAAAATGCTAATGCAGGAATAACACCTACGATGAACATTCCGCGCCATACATTTTCAATAAATAACCAATTTATTAAACCATGATCTTCATCTGCTGCATGCAAAGAGGCATAACCTTGTAAAAAATAATTACTTATATAAGCTGCCAAAACCCCAACCGTAATAGCAAGTTGATAAAAGACTACTAACTGTCCGCGTTTATGAGAAGGTGCCACCTCAGAAATATAAAGTGGAGACACATTCGAAGCCACTCCAACACCCATACCGGCAAGAACTCGGAACAAAATCAACACTGGATATGCCTCTGAAAATGCAAAACCTACAGCACTGATCAAGAATAATACGGCAGAAACAAACAATACTTTTTTTCTTCCAATTTTATCGCTGAGATAACCCGAAAAACCCACTCCGACAATGCAACCCAACAAAGCACAGGATACAAATAATCCTTCCTGTCCTGATGATAATCCGTATTGCAATTTCAATGGTTCAATAATACCGCTTACCACGGCCATATCAAAACCGAATAAAAATCCGCCTAAAGCCGCAATCAGTGTAATAAGCGATATAAAATAGCTTGATCCTTTTGTTCCCATATTCTTTTTAGTTTTGGTAATAATAATTTTAATAGGTTAATTTAGGTTGTCTAATATTTTGACGTTTAACACCAACTGTCTTTTACGTATGAAACCACCACAAATGCTTTTTTGTCACCTTTGTAATTGATTTTGTATTTCGGAACGTTTGCTGGAATGACAAAAGTTTCGGCATATTTGAATGTTTGAGTATTTTCTCCAACAGACACTTCGGCACTATCGCCTTCGACCAACATACAGATATGACATTGACCGAGGGTTTCAATCTCGATTTCACCAGTAAATTCATAACGGTCAATCGCATAAAAATGCTCTTCATGAGTTGGTAAACTCATTTTTATACCGTTCGAAAATTCTTGAACTGCCTTTTGTTTTGAAATGAATTCGTTTGGAACCCTTTCTCCTTTTCTGTCGAAATAAACATTGTTTAATCCGTGTTCAACATTGATAGGACGAGGCTTTCCGTCCAATCCCGGACGAACCCAATCATACATTTTGAACGTAAAAATGTACGGTGTGCTACTAATTTCCAGAACCATATTATTGATTCCAGAAGCGTGAATGGTTCCGTTTGGAATCAAGAACAAATCGTGTTTTTGGGCTTTGAATTTTTGTACATATTTTTCAATCTCAATCGGCTCGCCTGTTTTCTGAGATTCCAATAAAGCGTTTCCAAATTCTTTCGGATTGATGTCCTCCGTAAAGCCTAAATAAACATTAGCATCATCAGTACAATCCAAAATATAATAGGTTTCATCTTGCGTAAAGGATTCACCAAAATTTTCTTTGATGTACTCAGGACGCGGGTGGCATTGCACCGAAAGATTTCCTCCATCGAAAGTATCCAAATAGTCAAAACGAATTGGAAAATCATTTCCGAAACGGTCAGCCGCTTTGCCTAATACTTTTTTGTTGTCTTGAAACATCAAAAAGTCAAAAGAAACTTCCAACAAATGGTTATTCCCTTCAAAAACGATTCCGTTTTCGGGAGTGATTAATTCAAAAGACCAGGCGTAATTCACTTCGTCCTGATTCAAATCTTCGATATGGTTTTTCATCCAATGACCTCCCCAAACTCCTGCTTCAAACCAAGGACGGGCACGCAACGGACCTTCCAACATCGAATCCAATGCTTTTCTGAAATTACTTCCCTGCATCCAGGTGATTTCATCGATACGCTGTTCATCAACAATAAGGTCGATTTTTGGTAACAAACGCTCTTTGTGCGCATTCAAAACCGGCCATTCGATAAAATACAGTCTCTTGTAAATTTGAGAATATGCCAAAGTATCGGTACAACCAATGTTTTTGGTCGAACAGGCTCTCATTCGGTATTGAATTTCATTTTTCGGAACATCCACATAAATTTGTTGTCCTTCCCAATTCGCCAAAGAAGCTCCAGTTCCATAAACGATACAAACATCAGCTGTTGCGTCTGGTTTCAGCATATTCAATTTTTCGGCATCAAAGAAATCCGAAAGCTCACCCACATATCTTTTTCCGAAAACCAAATCATCCCCATTCATATTAGGTTTGATCATTGCGTCGATTTCAGCAGATGATTTCAAACAGGAATCAATATCGTACCAAAGCACATTTATCTTTTTTTCGGTCAAAGCCGAATTCAAATGATTTCTAAAATTTTCCCAAAGTACCCCTCCAAATCCATCAATAACAACGGTTTTTTGTTGGGTAATGGCATTTGCCAAGGAATCAAATCCCACAAAAACATCCGAATTGGTGGGGAAAGAAGGAAAGATATTGTATTCTGAATTGTTTTTTACGACCGCATTTACCGGTAATAAAGCTTGTGTGGTTTTTCTTTTGGATTGAATCGCTTGCTCCATTTGTATTTTATTTTTCTTATCTGCTATAATTGTCGCTCCCCTTAAAATGCTTTGCTCCGCATCATCACAGAAAACGATGTTAATTTTATTTTTTAATGAATTCAATTTTTCTTCCAAAGCCGGCAAAAACAAAGCTCTGGCTTTAGAAATATTTCCGCCGATGACAAGTTCCTCGCAACCAAATTTTTCGAACCAAGGAAAAAGGAAAGCTCCCATATTGGCTCCAAAATTTCTAAAAACGGCATTAGAAACTTCCGTATTTAAAGCTGCAATAGCCTTAACCGACTCAATAGTTTCTCCCGAAAGACGTTTGTATTCGGCCAAAATCCACCGAGTCGAAAAACATTCATCTGCAATTGTATCTAGAAAAGGTTTATCATAAAACACTCCATTTTCCGGTACGTCTGGATGTTTTTCTGCCAAATCTCCATCAATCATGAAAGCAGAACCAAAACCAGTTCCCAGAGTCAAGAAAATAGTTCTATTACTTTTTAGTTGATGACGGAAATAAGCGCCTTCGGCAAAACAATGTGCATCATTGGCAAACACAAAAGGAACTGTATTTAAACCTGTAAAATTTTTCAGTGCCTGTTGAACATGAACCCCAAAAGTCGGTTCAAATTTTCCTCCAACTCCCATAATTTCACTCACGCCTTTCTCATAATTAAAAGGCCCAGGAAAAGCGATTCCCACTGCGTCAACAGTAATTCCATCAGTTAAAATATCTGTTATGCAATTTCCAATCACCGAAATAATGGCAGTTGGATTTTCCTTTGCATTAATTTCCTTTCTCATTATTGTCTGTGGACAATTTTCAACAGTACTGTTTTCGATAACGCTAACAGTAACATGGCTTCCACCTACATCAATTCCAATTTTCTTCATTCCTTTTTAAATCGTGCGTTTTATTTCTATCGTGTAGGTAAACCAGTCGTTTCGGTAATAACAAATATTGTACTCAATGGGTTTTCTGGCCGTGTCCAGTACCACACGTCTTCTCTCCAGAACGGGTTGGTCTTTTTCGATCTTCAAAAGGCCTGAGATTCGCTTACTTGCAGCAATGGCTTTGAGTTCTTCCTGAGAATACACTGGAACCACATTGTACTTATTACCAAGAATTTCATACAAAGGAATTTCAAAATTTTCTTCAATCGAAAGACCTATTCGTGGATGAAAATAGGATTCGAAATACACCATCGGACTGTCATCAATACTTCGGGTGCGTTGCAAAAGCAGGACTTCATCACCTTCATTAATCTGCAAATGTTTAGCTACTTTGGCACTGGCCGGAACCATTTTCACATTCACCGAAAGATTTTTAAATTCCAATCCCATATCCTCCATCTCGTGAGTAAAACTCATCCAATTATTCAGATTGGTAGTGATTCTATTTTGAGAAACCCGTGTTCCTGAACCTTTTTTTCGAACCAAAAGATTTTCATTTACCAAAATGGCAATTGCTTGGCGTAGCGTGTTCCGGGAAATCCCCCAACGCTTAGCCAGATCGACTTCTTTTGGGAATAATTCGCCATCTTTAAAATCGGGATGTTTGATTAGTTCACGTAATTGTTCCTCCACTTGCTTATGCAACGGAATCTTGCTGTCGTGATCCAGCAAAGGCAGTTTGTTCAAATGTTCATACATATGACAAAAATAGTTTTTTTATCTTATGAAAAAAATTATTTAACAAAAATGTAAGCTGCTGATTTTTAGTAATGTTTACTAAAATTTCTTTTATACTAAAACGTTATAGCAAAATGGCTGATTTTCAACAAATGAGGCGCCAAAAATTTCTTTTTTCATTTATACAAAATGATATGTTCATATACAATTGGAAAATAATAATATTGCTTCCCTTCACTTTTATATAGAGTTATTAATTATATTTGCTATTTAATAAAACGATTTAGTTAATTAAATTCCTATTATCAATTTACACTACCTAACACTACCTATCAAAACTAAAACATGAAAAAAATTCTATTTATATTCTTTACATTTTGTGCAATCAATTTGTCTTTTGCTCAAAAAGTTCAAAAAGCAATTAAAATTACATATCAAAGGACTTCAAATGGAAAACTGTCCGAAAATCAAAATTTGATGTTTGTATTTGCTTCCAAAGATTTGAGTTTAATCACCTCTGACAAAATCATCCAACAGAAAGCAGATTTTCCGTTCGAACAAACTTTTGTTGATTTTAATACCAAAACCATTTCACAATGGGCACAACTGAATGCAACCAAATCGATTCTAAGTCACGACACTGAGGCTTTGGGAAAACAAAAATTTGAATTCAGCAATGAAACCAAAAAAATTCTGAATTATACTTGCAAAAAAGCAACGACTTCGGTAAACTCAAATAAAATTGAAATTTGGTACACCAACGAATTGGGATTGAAAGGTGGTCCAGGAGTTTTGGGACAAGATTTAGGTTTGGTTCTCGAAACCATCCGCAACGGAAATAGCACTTTGACAGCTACAAAAATTGAGACTATAAAAGCAATCCCTTCGGTTTTGGCTATTCCTTCAGTTCCAGCAGTTGACCAATTGACTTATAAAGATTTACTGTGGAAAAGCCGTTTTGTCAATATTCCTGTTTTCAATAAAGAGCAAATACATTTTGTTTCAGATGCCAAATCGAATGACAGCATTTTCCGATTTGCGAGCGGAACGGTAATCGTTCGAAAAATTAAATTCCCAGAAATAAAAAAAGGAAGCGCTATTTATGTTGATGTTACCCAACAGTCGAACGGTGATGCTTACGACAGAACCGGTTCGGTTTTTATGATTCCAATGGACAAGAAACAATCATTTCTTGACGGATTGAAAAATGGAGTCAAAACATTGCCTGCTTATGAAAACGGAAACGGCAAAAAATACCAAGGCGTTGTGGCAACAGATGAATACAATCCTTTGCTGGAAATGATGCGTTTTTTTACCCCATTTGGAGTGAAACATTTCAACTATTTAGAGCTAAAAAACAAAGCCTGGCAAGACAGTGTTATTTATCGTCAGGACATTTCACTATTGCAGCCCAAATTGAGCAATCAAGAAGTCTATATCGGAATGTTTATCGGGAATTATGATGCGGGCGGACACAAAGCGAGTTTGAACATCACAATTCACCAAGGCGAAGACAACAATCCAAAAGGTGATTTTATTTTACCCCTATTCAATACACTGAACGTAATGGAAATGGCTGGGCAGGAATACTCTACTATGTTTGACAACGAAAAAGGACTCGAAATGACTTTTGAAGTACCGCAAGGATATAAAAATTTCAAATTGAGTTATACCACAACTGGCCACGGAGGATGGGAAAATGGAGATGAGTTTTTACAAAAAAAGAACACCATTCTAATTGATGGAAAGGAAGTTTTTGGATTCACACCCTGGCGTACCGATTGCGGTTCGTACCGATTGAGTAATCCTGCTTCGGGAAATTTTGGTAACGGATTATCCTCATCTGATGAAAGTCGCTCGAACTGGTGTCCGGGAACAACAACCAATCCAAATTTGATTGATTTAGGAAATCTTACACCCGGAAAACATACAATTCGTGTTTCGATACCACTAGGAAAGCCTGAGGGAACCAGCAGTAGTGCCTGGAATGTTTCCGGATTTTTGATTGGAGAAAAATAAACATAATATCATTATCAAATACATTAACTAATTGCAGTTTCAATACCTATTGACACTGTTATTTCAAAAAACCTTAAACCTTTAAATATAAATGAAAAAACTGGCACTTAGTCTGTTGTTCTGCTCGATGAGTTGGATGGGAATACAGGCACAAACGTACACCCCTTCGGAGGGAAATATGAAAAACAGAAAAGAATTTCAGGACAATAAATTCGGAATGTTTATTCATTTTGGTCCATATAGTGTTCTTGGCAATGGCGAATGGGTTATGAACAATCAAAACATAAAAGTTACCGAATACGGCAGATTGATTAATGTATTCAATCCGCAGGATTTTGATGCAAAAAAGTGGGTTGGGATTGCGAAATCGGCAGGAATGAAATACATCACTTTCACAACACGCCATCACGATGGTTTTAGCAATTTTGACACCAAATTATCCGATTGGAAAATTACAAATACACATTTCAAAAGAGATTTATTAAAAGAATTGGCAGATGAATGCCACAAACAAGGCATCAAATTGTTCTGCTATTATTCTCTTTTGGATTGGACTAGAACCGATTACCAATACGAAACTGGAAAAACAGGAAAAGGAACTGGTAGAACTCAAAAAAGTGATTGGGACAGCTACATTCGTTTTATGAAAGGACAATTGACTGAGTTGCTAACCAATTACGGAGAAATCGAAGGAATTTGGTTTGACGGACATTGGGATCAATTGGATAATGATACAGACAAAACATTGTCTTCAAAAGTAAATTGGCATTATGATGAAATCTATAAATTGATTCATTCACTTCAACCCGACTGTTTGATTTCAAACAATCATCACCTGACTCCAATTGCGGGAGAGGATTTTCAGGCGTTTGAAAAAGATTTGCCAGGCGGAAACACTTCTGGTTTTGGCGGACAATCCATCTCTCAATTGCCTTTGGAAACCTGCGAAACGATGAATAATTCATGGGGGTTCAACATCACTGACAGAAAATACAAATCAACCAAAGACTTATTGCATTACATGATAAATGCAGCCAGTTTGAACGCCAATTTCCTTTTGAATGTTGGTCCAATGGCCGACGGAACAATCCAACCAGAATTTGTGGCTACATTGAAAGAAATGGGAACTTGGATGGAGCAAAACGGAAACACCATTTACGGAACCAGAGGTGGGGTAATGAAAACCCAAGATTGGGGTGTATTTACTGCCAAAGACAAAATCTGGTATGCACACATCATCAACAATCCAAAACAAACAGAGTATATTTTTGTACCTGAAATGAAGCAAAAAATAAAAAAATGTTATTTGATGGACGGCAAAAAAGAACTGAAATTCAAACAACAACCTGAAGGAACTTTTGTGTACTTGGATGGTGTGAAAATCGATTCAATAGATACGATAATCGAAATGCAAATACAGTAAATTTTGTTATCCTGTGGGGCTTTTAAAAACCCTGCAGGATTTCTTTTTTTATAATTAAATTCTAAAATACATGCTTAAAAAAATTATTTTACTTTTTGTCGTTGCTTTTCTAGCAACCGAAAAAGGAACCGCACAATCAACATTTTCAGCTGAAAAATTCCTCAAGCATGACAGTTATTTGGCTTCAGATAAATTAGAAGGTCGTCTTGTTGGGACAAAAGGCAACAATGAAGCAGCAGCTTATATCAAAAAATATTTTAAAAAATTTGGGTTGAAAAAATTTAATGACAATTATTATCAGTCCTTCAAAGTTTTTATAAAACCAGACATCAACAAAATGAAATCGGATAGTGTAGCCACACAAAATGTAGTTGGTTATATAGAAGGCTCTGATGAAAACTTGAAAAAAGAATTTATCGTGATTGGAGCACATTATGATCATTGGGGATGGGGAGGAAAAGGTTCGGGCAGCAAGAAAAAAGACACGGTAGCAATTCATAACGGAGCCGATGACAATGCTTCGGGCGTATCGGCTTTGTTGTCCATTTTGGAGAAATGCCAAAATGATAAAATCACTACCAAGAGAAGCATCATTTTTATTTCCTTCAGTGGAGAAGAAGAAGGATTATTGGGTTCCAAATATTTTGTAAATCACCTCCCTGTAGATAAAAGTGCTGTAAAAGTAATGATGAACATGGATATGGTAGGTCGATTGAACGACAAAAAAGAGCTGTATATGGGTGGTGCAGGCACTTTTCCTGATGGAGTGGAATTGATGAAAAAACTGGGTGAAGGCAGCGGACTGAATCCGATTGTTTTTGCTGGAGATGTAGGCGGTTCAGATCACGTCACTTTTTACAAAAATGACATTTCGGCTATTGGGTTACATACAGGCGGACACCCGCAATACCATACGCCGGAAGACGATTCTGCTTTAATTAACAGTGAAGGAGCAGTTTTGGTTTGTAAATACATTTACAATGCTCTGACAGCTATTGCTAACTATGAGCAACCGCTAAGTTTTATCAAGTAAAACTAAAGCACTTCAAGATTTCCTCAATTGTCCATTTTAGCTATTTAGAGCGATAATTGGAAGAAATAAAGGAAATTACTTTTAAAAATAAAATCGGCGAATCTGCGGTAAAATTAACCGCAGATTCGCCGATTTATTTATGTGATAAAGATTTATTTCTTAAACGAAGCCGACCATTTTACTTCTTTGGTTATTGTATTATCCAATACCAAAACTTTTAACGAATCGCTGTGTGCGTAGTTTTACTATTTAGACGACTCGGAATCGGTGTCGATTTTTACTTTCTTCCAGTAATTGTAGCAGTATTACAATGTCATTAAGTTAAGCCTTAATTGTTCATGAGAAGCCGCAAAGAAACAAAATTTAGAACCAATTTCTTAGCGCCTTCGTGTCTTTGCGAGAGCCAAATTTTTAAAAATTTAGAGAGAAATCCTTAACTTAATGATATTGTACCAATCCAAACAAGGTAATCAGTAATAATCTGAATATGATTCTTCTCATTTCATTTATTTGTTATTTAATATATCATTATATCATATAAAGAAAACCCCGACCTCAAGAAATATCTAGAGTCCGGGGTTTACCCATTACTAACAAAAAATATTAACTAAAAAATGAGCTTATTTTACATCCCAAAAGATTTTAGTACTCAAATTATCATTTGCTTTAACAGCATTGTAATTCTCAGTATTGTAAACACTCTCAGAATTTGGATATGTCCAACGTGTTGGTGGTGTTTTTCTAATACTGCTAGTCTCATCCTCTTGGAATGTTAAAACTGGAAGTTTTAATCTTCTTTGTTCAGCCCAAGATTCATCAGCTTGCATTATATTGTAATGGATATACTTTTGGAAAGCAATTAACTGCAATTGAGCAGCAGGTGTTGCAGCTCCAGCGAAGTTGATTTTAGCAATATAAGCATCAACTTCAGCAGTTGTAGGTTCTGTAGTTGGTTTCCAAGTTGTATCATCAGCTTTATCCCCTAATCTTACATAATATTCAACTGATTGTCTGATAGCTTTCTCGAAATGAGTTTTTGCCGTACCAGCATTACCCGTTCTTGCATAATACTCTGCAAGAATTAAGTTTACTTCAGCCGCATTGATTAATGTTCCTGGCAACCAGTCGTTTCTACTGATTACAGATCTATTATAGGTTGAAATTTTTCCATCAGTGATTAACTGATCTTGTACGGATGAAGCCAACAGTGGATCAAGTCCTGTATAAACACCTGCTGTATTAACTCCTTCTTCAAACAACCAAGGTTTACGAGGATCATTATTAGCATTCATGTGATCAATCATAGGTTTTGGAGCAACATTGTTGTTCCAGCTTTCTAAAGCTTCAACAAATCCTGAAGTATCCAAATCAGTATCCTGAGTGTAAACTCTGAATGCAATATTTTCTGAGTTTTCATCTACAATTTTTCCATCAGCAATGATTTGAGCAATTTCAGTATTTGCTCTTGCTGCAAAAGCAGGAACTGCAGAAACTCTGTTTAACATTCGCAAACGCAAAGAATTGCAATAGTTTTTCCAACTATCCAAGTTACCTTTATTGATCAAGTCTTGATTTTTGAATTCTAAACCAACTCCTGCAGACAAAGTAATTGAATTCAATTCGGTAGAGAAAGCTTTCAATTGATCTAACATCATGGTATATAGTTCAGTTTGGTTATCATACTTAGCCGATGCACTAGCATAATCTCCACCTGTTAAACTAATTTTTCCAGCTTCAGAAAAAGGAATATCTCCAAAGTTATCAACCATTTTTGCTGTATGATCATACAAATAGATAGTTGAAGTAATCATAAAGATTCTTTTTTCAGTCTGCTCAGCTGCAGGTAAAGAAGCCATAACTTTTTCCAACTCTCTATATTGGGTAATGAATTTGTAATATCTATCCCATCTATTGGTTACAGCAGCACCCGGAACAAAACGACCCGTTAGGTTTGTAAAACCGTGTGCTTGCGTGTATGTTAGGGAAGTTGTTCTTAAAACTGTAAAATAATTCCAGTATGATGGAATTACATCCTCATAGTTGATTTTCATGAATCCAGCAAACTGCTTAGCAACTGTAGTCGTCTCAACATTTGCAGGATTTTTATAAGCATCCGCAAAATCATCTTGCGAGCAAGAGCCAAAGAAAACAGCCGCTGACGCTAATGATATATATAATAATTTTCTCATGTTATATTTTTTTAAATTATGATTTATCAAAAATTAGAAAGATACTCTCACCATTCCTCCAAAACTTCTGGTTGCAGGAGTCGTTCCGGAATTATTTACGTTTTGAGACCATCTAGATCCTGCAGTAGTTGCCTCTGCATCCATATCCTTAATTGTTCTGTAGATATAGAACAAGTTACGTCCGAAAGCAGAAAAACTGATTTTAGAAGCACCTATTTTATTAGCCCAAACACTTGGTAATCCATAAGACAATGATATTTCTCTCACTTTAATATAGTTATTCTTTTGAATATACAATTCGTAACGTGAGCTACTGTATTGAGGACCTCCCCAGTTATAAGTCATATTATAGTAACCTGCCTGAGATATAACATTAGTGTTTGTTGCTCCACTTGCAGTCACACCATCCATTAACATACCGTCACGGTATAATGTTTCTCCGTTAGGTCCAGTAGTTAGACTATTAGCAACTTGAACACCTTGACCGCTAGCATCTTTATAGTACGTTAAACCTCCACGATCATTAGTACTGTAGTTTAAAGTTTCTTCTGTCAATCCTCTAGATTTCATCCAGTTAACCCCTGTTGGCATTAAATAACCTCCATAAGTATAATCGATATTCACATCTAAAGTTAAGTTTTTATATGTAAATGTGTTCAACAAACCACCAACACCTTGAGGCGTAGCTGTTCCATATTTCTCCCATTTATCTCCATCGATCATATAAAATCCATCAGAGTCAACCATTTTATTACCACTAGCATCTGTTTTAACAGGGTGAGCATAAATTCCTCCCATTGGTTCACCTACAACTGATTTCAACTGAGCAGCCGATCCATCATAGTCAGCATGCAATAATTCATTTGCACCGTTAGCCAATTTTACAATTTTGTTTATGTTTTTTGCCCAGTTCAAAGTGATGTCCCAAGAAAAATCCTGAGTTCTAAAAGGTGAAGCTGTCAAAGCGATTTCAAAACCTTGGTTACTCAATTCTCCTACGTTAGCCAAGATACTATTAGCTCCAGTAGTAGGTGCCAATGTCAAATTCAAGATTTGATCTTTAACTTTTGCATTATAGTAAGAAAAATCCAATCCAAGTCTTCTGTCTAAGAATTTAGTTTCGAAACCAAACTCAAACTCATTTTTCATCTCTGGTTTGATACCCTCATTTCCATAAGCAGACATTGAATTAGTAATCAATACTGGAGAAGTAGTCCCTTGAGTTCCCAAAGTAGATTGATTGAAAGCTACGTTAGCAAGGTATCTGTCTGGGTAATTCCCCACTATACCCCAAGAACCACGTAATTTTGCATAACTAATAACCTCCGGCAATTTAACCGCATCCGATAATACGAAACTTGAATTTACAGAAGGATAAGTAAACGCATTGTTATTTGGGTTCATAGTAGAAGTACGGTCTTTTCTAATGGTTCCCTCAAGGAACAAATAGTTTTTATAGTTCCCGCTCAAAGTTCCAAAAAGGGCATCTTTCACTACTTCATATTTTGAAGAAGTACTTTTTGCCGTATTTACAGATGCATTCATATCGTACCACCCTTCAACACTTAAACCACCATCGGTAAAACGAGATAAAGCTTTACCTGTTTCAGTTGATCCTGTATAACCAACAGCTGCATTTACACCGAAATCCTCATTGATTTGTTTGTTGTAAGTCAACATTACATCGCCATAAAGAATATTGTAATCTTGAGAATCCATTTGATAAGAACCTGTTCCAAATCCATAAACCAAAGGTTTTTCCACCGGATTTTCAGTTTCAATATTTACTGAAGTTAAATCAGTAGATGCACGCCCACGAAGCGCAAAATCCTTGTTAATATTATACGTTTCTGTAACACTTGCAATCAAACGGTTTGTAATTTCGTCTTGCTGATTAGCATTTGTATTCCAGAAATAATCACCAACATCCGCTTTGAATCCATTACGTATAATGTTTTCGTTTGGAGTTAAACTTTGGTCTGTACCCCTAACATATTTATAACCTAAACTAGTTTTATATTTAGCTTTGTACCAATCACCATTATCAAACGGACTAATCATACCAGTAAAGTTATTTATCAAACGATCCATAGCAATAGCACGATTATGAACATTTTGATTCATATAACTCACAATCACATCTGTTTTTAAATGTTCACCTGTTTTGAATGATGTATTCAAGTTAAGTGTATTTTTCTTATTCAAATTACCCATACTCAACCCTTGTGATTCAACGTGTGTATAAGAAAAACGAGTACTGCTATTATCAGTATTGTTTGTAAGCGCAAGGTTTGTTGTCGTATCCCAAGAATTTTGGAACAAGTTTTTGTATCCATCTTTTTGAGGTGAATAAGGACGAACCACACCATCCCAAGACATAATAGGCTTGCCATCGAACCAGTTACCAAAGTTAGAACTTCCATTTGATACCCCTCTCGTCTCTTTAATACCATCACCATCTACATCGTAATGAGCAAAACCATCTGGAGCCAAATATGCTGACGGAGCATAAGCAGGATTTGCATAACCAGGACCTCTTTCATATTGGAATCTTGGTAAGTATGCAAGTTCGTTACTTGAATAACTACTACTAAAGTCAATACCTAAACCTTTTTTCCCTTTACCTGATTTAGAAGTAATCAATACAACCCCATTAACAGCTTCAGAACCGTATAATGCAGCAGCAGAAGCTCCTTTAAGAATAGAGATATTCTCAATATCTTCAGGGTTAATATCTGCTAAACCATTACTTCTAATGCGTGAATCATTCCAATAATTATTGTTACTTACCTCTCCATCACGAATAGGCACACCATCCATAACGATAAGTGGCTGATTTTTACCAGTGATAGAGTTTAACCCACGAATCTGGATATTGATTTGTCCAGCTCCTCCTGGCGTAGAGGTAACACGAACTCCCGGCGCTTTTCCATACAAAGAGTTAGCGATGTTAGGTGAAGCTGTCTTTACAATCACATCCGATTTAATGATACTTGTGGCATACCCAATCGATTTGTTCTTTTTAGATTGCCCCAAAGCAGTAACAGTAACACCTTCAAGTTCGTTAGTAGCAGTGGCTAATTTGATTTTTACTCCATCAACAGCTTTTACTTCCACAGTTTTAAACCCGATCGAACTTACAACTAAAGTTGCACCTTCTTTTACAGAAATTTGAAATTGTCCGTTCTCGTCGGTAATAGCTCCTCCTTCTTTTGTTCCTTTTTCCTTAACAGTAACAGCAGGAACTGGCATATTGGCATTATCCGTAATTACCCCGGAGATTTTTTTGTTTTGCGCATTCGCACCTTGGAAGCACAACACCGTTAGAAAAACTAACAGCGACTCATATAACAGTTTTCTCATAATTAGTATTAGTTTGGTTTTGTTTTGTTTTGAATTTATTTAAATTAAAAGGTTTTTATTTCTGGAAAAATATTAAACACTAGGCCCTTTAATTATATATTACCTATTTCTTGATCAAGCTTTTGGTAACAATTAGTTTACTAGATTAACATATCTCTACTTCTTTTATATCATAAGCAATTGTTTTTTTTCATTCAACATTCTGTTTAATTTTCTTTAAATACTTTAAAAATCTTACTATATCGTTTTAGTTTTGCTTTTAAAAAAAAAGGCCATCAGTTTTAAACCGACTCCCTTATAATTAAGCTTCCTTTTTTTTCTTCTTTCTCGATCAAATAATTACTTTTATCATTCATCTGCTTCATCAATAATCTTACTGTTTTTTTACCCATTTCCTCGATTGGCTGCGATAACACGGTAATTGACGGAGAATGCAACCTAAAACTGTCATGGTCGTCAAAACTAATCACTGCTTTATCCGCAGGAATTTTAATTTTTAATTTTTTAAATGACTGCAAGCCTGCAAGCAACAGATAATTTGCCCCAAACAATACAGCGTCAATTTCTGGAGTATTACTCAAAAAATCACTAATCTTTTCAATTCGCTCTTCTTCGGTAATATGGTATTCCAAATCAAGAATTCTAGAATCATCATACAAACCCAATTCTTTCAACGTATCTGCATATCCTTTTTTCCTTAACTGCATTTGAACCAATTGAGAAAAATTAGTTACAAATGCAATTTTTTTTAATCCCTTTTCCAAAAAATAACGGGTTGCTGTTTGAGCTCCTCCAAAATTATCCAACACTACGTGACTAACGTTTTGGCCTTCAAAATATCGGTCAATCAAAACAACAGGACGTTGAAGCTCTAACAATCGATCAATAGTAGTTTTCATACCCGCCGTTGGTGTGATGATAAAACCGTCAACATTTGCCTGTAACAGACTGTTAACCAACTCAACCGCACGTACATCATCTCCTCCAGTACTACAATAAAACACTCTATAGTTTAATTTTATAGCCTCGCTCTCAATCACTTTTGCCAATTCAGAAAAAAACTGATTTGAAATATCCTCCACAATAAGCCCAATAGATCTTGTCTTACCAGTCCTAAGACTACTGGCAATCATATTGGGTTTGTATTTCATATCTTCAGCTACTTTAAGAACTTTCTTGATCACTTCGTTACTTATCCCCATCTTCTCCCCTTTATCATTCAAGACAAACGAAACCGTTGTTACCGATACGTTTGCTGCTTTGGCGATATCCTTTATAGTGATCATTTTTTTCATAAAGTGTTAATTCTGTCTTAAACTATAGTTAAGTTATTTTTAACAAATATATACAATAAAACGTTTTACAAAAACGTTTTAGTATTTTTTTTTTCACAAAGAGCATTTTTTTTTAATCTCCCAATTCTTCTAAATTAAATTCGCAACACACTACATATAAAACAAATACAATTTAATAATTTCTCACTATATTTCAATAAACAATCCGAATCCTGTAAAACTTAAAACTCTAAAAAATATCTAATCAAAATAAAAAAATATACATTTTTTTAACAAATCCCATACTTCACTAAAATCATTGCACTACTTTTTGACTTCCAACTTTTCATTAAGTATTATTTCTAATTCTTTAACCATTTCAGGAAATTGAGGCTAAATTATTTTTCTCACCTCTATTATTGCTTAAATAATAAAATTGGCCTGCTCTTTAGGCAAAATTAGAATACTTTATAAGGTTCCCCTTGAATGGTTAGAGAGTTAAAACTACCTGTAGATTTATTAGGTTGACCGCCCCCGATATATATATCAATCTTTTTGGCACTCTCTGTCAAATTACCATCACTATCAGTCAAGGCGAGTTCTTCTGGAGTTAGGGTAAAACTTACTTTAGCAAATTCCCCTTTATTTAAATGAATTCTTTTGAATCCCTTTAAGGAATGGATTGGCATTCTTTTGTTGTTATCTTCTGGATGTACGAGATACAATTGTACCACTTCGTCCCCATCCCTATTTCCAATATTTTTCACTATTGTACTCACTTGAATGTTAGCTCCTGTCTGCAAAACTGAATCATTTTCTAATGGACCGTAGCTAAAATTTGTATAACTCAACCCGTAACCAAATGGGTATCTAACGGCTCCTTTAAAATAACGATAAGTACGATTTTCCATTGAATAATCTTCAAAGGCAGGCAAATCCTTATCACTCATATAAGTTGTCAATGGCATTCGTCCCGAAGGGTTGTATTTTCCGAAAAGCACATCGACAATGGCATCTCCTGCAGCTTGCCCTCCATACCATGCCTGCAAAATAGCATCTGCATTCTGGCTTTCCCATTGAAAATCCATAATGGAGCCCGACATATTAACCACAATCAATGGACGCCCTGTTTTTTTTAGTTCTTTCAAAAGTTCTGTCTGTACTGGTGGTAATGCAATGGTGGTTCTATCTCCACTAGCAAATCCCGAATAACCGCCGGCACCCGCATCACCAGCTTCTCCTTCATAATCGGCACTGATACCGCCCACGAATATAATCACATCCGATTTTTTGGCCTGTGCCGCTACTTGTGCAAATGAAGATCCATCTTTCAGTTTATCGACAATATTAACCCCTTTCATATAGTCAACCTTAATCTTACCTCCAAAGCGTTTTTGCAAACTGCTATAAGGTGTAATAATCTCACTTGGATTACCAAAATAATTGGCTAACTGTGTATGACCATTATCTGCATTGGGGCCTATTAAAGCGATTCTCTTAATTTTAGAATCATTTAGCGGAAGCACATTTTTCTTATTTTCCAACAGTACCATTGACTTTTGCGCCATCTCGTAAGCGTGTTTTTTGTGTGCATCGCAATCAATTACTTCCCTGCCAATAGATGCATAAGGCACTCTGTCTGCCGGATCGAACATTCCTATTTTGAAGAGAATCTTAAACAAACGGGTTAATGAAACATTAATATCACGTTCCGAAAGTAATCCCTTTTTAACCCCCTGTTCCAATAATTGATACAAGTTGCCGCATTCCAGATCCGTTCCGCTCAACAAAGCATCACTTACAGCCTCCGTATTGTTCGCATGTGTCTTATGAAATTGTGCAAAATCACTGACTGCCCAACAATCGGAAGTTACATAGCCATCAAAATTCCATTGATTATGTAAAATATCTGATAATAGTTTACTGTTTCCACAACAAGGCTGTCCGTCCAAACGGTTATAAGCACACATCACACCATGAACCTTTGCCTTGGTAATGAGTTCGCGAAAAGCCGGCAAATAGGTATCCCACAAATCGTATTTTGAAGGTTGAACATCAAAAGAATGACGGTTATGTTCGGGACCACTGTGCACGGCATAATGTTTGGCACAAGCCACCGCTTTTAAGTATTTTGGATCATTTCCTTCTAATCCTCTTACAATTGCCGATCCCATCTTTCCTGTCAAATAAGGATCCTCGCCATAAGTTTCCTGTCCTCTTCCCCAACGTGGATCTCGAAAAATATTGATATTCGGGGTCCAATACGTCAATCCTCTGTAAATTGAACCTGTTTTACCGTTTCGTAAGTCTTCATTAAAAAGTGCACGTCCTTCAGAAGAAACAATATCACCCATTTTTTGTAAAGCATCACTATCAAAAGTCGCGGCCATACCGATGGCTTGAGGAAAAACAGTTACTATTTCGCTGGTACGAGCAACGCCATGCAAGGCTTCGTTCCACCAATTGTAGGCAGGTACGCCAAGACGATCGATAGCTGGAGACTGATGTTTCATCATACTCACTTTTTCTTCTAGAGTCAATCTGGATATTAGATCTTTTATTCTTACCTCCATATCCAAATCCGGGTTACGGAAAGGGTAATTTTTGTTTTGTCCCTGCCCGTAACCTATAGAAAAGATACTCATTAGCAAAGTCAAAAAAATCCATTTCTTCTTAGTATTCATGGTTTATAGTTTTATTTGGCATTATTATCATTAATTTTTTAAAAATCAATTATTTCACATTTTTCACAGTACCATTATTGTTTAATGAAACCGATACCTCTGTTCCCGCTTTCACTTCAAGTTTTGGCCATTTTGTAAAATTTTGTACAAAAATCTATCCTGTAAAAGTGATATTTGCTTTCGAGTTCAAGCCAATACGTATTCTTACTAATTTTTAAAATGACTCATCACCGTGAATTCTTTAACATCGGCTGATTTGATTTTAACCGAAATGTTTCCTCCCGAATCCAAATCAAAATATTCAGACACCATTTTGTGCCAGCCTTTCGCCAACGCTTTTTGACCAGTCTTGGCTTTGTTTCCGTGTGGTCCATCGTTGTCTATAACCATTGCACCATCCACATACAACATCGAACCGTCATTGGATGCCAATTCAAAGGTATAAACTCCATCGGCTTTAACTTCAAAATAACCTTCAAAAATCAGCCCTGCAAATCCTTTAAAGTCTTTTGGCATTTCCATGCTTTCCACTTTCGATTCTTTGACCAATTTGCTGTTTTTGATTTCAGCACATTTTTTCGATTTCGATTCGTATTCTTTTACTACGATTCCATCACCAGTAAAAGCTCCTTCATAGGCTTTTGAATAACTTTCCTTGCGGAATTCAGCTTTATACACTTCCGAGCCACTTCCGTCGGGACGAAAGGATCTAAAACTAAAATTTGTACTTTCTGAAACCGTAAACGGCGCAATGTATTTTGTTGAATTCGAGTGTGGAATCGAGCCATCGGTAGTGTATCGTACAGTGATATTCGGTAAAATACAATTTACATTTACGGTTTCGTTTTCTATAAAAACATTCAAATCGTTGAAACCTGTTAGGTTCGGAATACGGTAATTGATTTTCTTGGCATCCAAATATTCGATTTCGTTCACCACTCTACTTCTGAATTCATCCCAATTGCGATTTCCTCCATTCCAAGCACCTTCTGAAAGTGCAAATATTCTTGGGAAGTACTGATGTTCGGCACGACGTACTGTCGGAACGGTTTCTGTCCAAAGATTCCCTTGAATTCCAATCACATTCTTCGATTGTTTTAGCGTAAGCCCTTTCAACGGTTCAAACGTATAGGCCGATTCCAAAGAAGTTGGTCCTTCGAGTAAATCAAAATACATTTCGAAACACGGACTTGAAATTGCCAAGTTTCCTTGCTCTGTAGCTGTTGATATCGCTTTTGGCGCCCAATTTCTCCACCACATTATAGTCGCTGTTGGTGATAATCCTCCATCTAAAATTTCATCCCAACCGATGAGTTTTTTACCTAACTTATTGAAATGCTTTTCCATGTCGTGAACAAACCAAGCCTGCAACTCTTCAACACCTTTCAAATGTTCTTTTTTTACTTTCGCCTGGCATTTTGGACATTCCTTCCAATTGGTTCTTTCTACTTCATCAGCGCCCAAATGCATGTATTCATAAGGAAATAAACCAGCCACTTCGGTGTAAATTTCTTTGACCAATTTCAAAGATTCTGGGTTTCCAATACACAATGGATCAGAAAAAGTAGTTCCCATATGCGCTCCTCCTTTACAGGAAAGATACGGATAACCGATGATTGCCGCCATAAAGTGACCCGGCATATCGATCTCGGGTAAAACATCAATACCTCTTTCTTTGGCATATTTCACCACCCCTTTGATTTGTTCCTGAGTATAAAATCCACCATAAAGTGTGTCATTTCCAACGATTTTTAAATGTTCTTTGGGCAAATTAAAATCGCTGTTATCTTGTTCTTTGCTTAATTTAAGACAATCTCTGTCTTGATTGTTCAATTTGCGCCAAGCCCCTTTTTCGGTCAACAGTGGATATTTTTTGATTTCGATTCTCCATCCTTGATCGTCTGTCAAATGCCAGTGGAATTTGTTCAGTTTATATCTTGCCATCAAATCCAAGAAATGTTTGACTTCGTCTTCGCTATAAAAATGACGACTTACGTCCAAATGTGCACCACGGTAACTGTATTTTGGATAATCTTCCATTTTCAGAAACTGCACTTTAGTTTGCCTTGCGCCAACGGGAATAAGTTGTTGTAATGTGGCAACAGACATCAAAATTCCAGCTGGTGAAGCTCCGCTAATTGCAATTCCATCGGCAGAAACCCCCATTTTATAAGCTTCCGCTTTTTCGTTTTTGAAACCTAATGAAAGTGTAATATCGGCTTTTGTATCTTTTGAAATTTTCAAATCCAAACCGTTTTCTTTCCCGATTGTTACCACGAGATAGTTTGCCAAAGGGGCAAGACTCGCATCGGTTACAGCTACTGTCGAACCATTTTTCAAAATATAACCTCCTTCGCTAAAGCTTATTTTCTGAGGTTTTGGTATAATCGAAACCCGGTAAGGTGCTTGTGCCAAACAAAGGAATGGCAACAATAAAAGTAAAAATGCTTTTTTCATATGTAGCTACTATTTTTTTATCTGTCATATGTAATTGATGGTTGTTATCATTTTATTAGAGCCATCGAACTACGTTTCGCATATCTTCATTGGTATTTGCGACCAAATTAACAATCATGCTCATTTCATTTGATAATGATTTATTGTTTCGAATGATTTTATTTTATAATTCGTAAACGATATAAGAACTCACCATCCAGTGATTTGAAGTTCCGTTGGCATTTTTTTGCGCTTCCGGAATGCTGAAAACTGCCGTATGCTTTCCTTCTTTCAAATCCAAAGGAACCACCATCGCGGGAACATTACTTCCTGGGCACCAATTGGAACGACTCAAATCACTACTCGCAATAGGTTCTTCGATTTCTTTGGTTGTATAAGTCCCTTTATCTTCCTGTATATAGGGCGCCACACGTTTTCTCAACCAAACTCCGGTTCCCGGATTGAATCGACGAAAACTAGCACAATCATCTCTCCACGGAATAAAATCAATTACTTTTTTGTCATCGATTTTTACGATATTTTGTTTTTTGACAAACTCGTCACCTTCGCTGTGACCACCATGACCGGTAGTGATATAATATAATTTTGCGTTTTTGGCCCCTTTTGGCAAATTGAATTCCACCTGAAAATCTTTATAGGCAAAAAGTTCATCGTTTCCTTGGTTGGTTCCAAAAGGATCCGTGTTTAATATGGATACAATCACTTTATTTTTGGCAATATCACAACTCAATTCACTTGGAGTAAGATTGATTGATGCGCTTACAATATGTCCTCCTTTGGTATAATTACCAATGTGAACACCAATCCAAACTTCGCCTTGCAATAAAGTGGAGAATTGCGAAATATCTTCTTTCCATTTCACTTCCCTTTCCCAATACGGAATGTAAACAGGTTTGCGTTGCAACGAATCATTACTAAAAAAACCAATACCGAATGTGGTCATAAAACGCATTAATTCGATGGTTGGTGAAAAATTTCCTTCTGGAACAATTGTTTTGATTTTGGTATATTCATTAGAAGCAAACTTTTTGTTTTTTACGACATCCTCAAGCGAATTGTTCTTGTCCACAGGAAGTACATAAATAGACCCTGCACGGTCGTAGCGATCCCCTCCTGATATTACGGTAACGCTGATTTCAACTTTGGTATTCAATTTTTGTTTTGGGAAAGTCACTTTTTTAAACACATATTGACCTCCACCGTAGTAGATATTTTCGTTATTATCAGTTGAAAAATCCTTACGATTTTCATCGTGATTAACTCTTACCTCATCAAAAATTTCTATTTTCTGTGCTGTAACACAATTGTTAAAAAACAATGTTCCCAACAGCATTGTAAAAATAATTTTCTTCATTATTATTTGTTTATTTCTATTCGCCTGTATTTCTTTTTAAAACTTCGCTTCTAATTTTCCTCCAGGTTCCAAATTAATTTCATAAATACCATTTTGAAGGTTTACTTTTTTAGAATTCCATTTAGGCGTTTTTCCTTCAAAATTGTCCTTTATTCTAGCAGTTCCTGCTTTTTTTGCAGTAATGCTGAAAGAACTTATTTTACCTTCTTTTCGGGTAGCCGAAACTTTATATCCGCCTTCGGCTCTCAGATCGGTAAACGAAACATCTGCCCATTCTTTTGGCGTGGCCGGAAAAATTCGGATAACCCCCGAATCGAGTTTACCAGGAGTTGCACTCCAACTCTGCAACAGCATTTCTTGGACGGCCTGCATCGCTAAAAAATTACCTTCTAATGTAAATGGTTTTCCTCCTCCACTACCATAACGTTCATCTGGAGTTTGGTCTTGATTCACATGGAAACCATTTTTCAAAATATAAGCTTTTTCAAAAACATCCAGATGATGGTAAGCACTTTCGGCATTGCCCACACGTGCCTGCATACAGGCCATCCATACCCAGGAATACCCACACCATTCGTTGTGTTTTGGTGCATTCCATTCTGGACGATTCAAAGTCGTATTGATTCTTCGTTGATCTTCTTTACTTCCTTCAACAGTAATAAGATTGAAAGGGTAAATTCCAATAATATTCGAAAGATGACGATGATGTTCTCTCAAAAGTAGTTTTGAATCCAACATCAATTCTCCATCGGGAGCCACATGGAAATCGCCTAATTTGGTGGCCAATTCGTTCCAAGATTTTGCTTCAGAAGTTAATCCTTGTGCTTCTGCCATTTCGGCTACAGCCAAAAAGTGCATTTTTATACTCATCAAATCATAATTGGTATTGGGTTCCAACCATTTATTATTAAATATTTCAGGCGATGAAGACCGCAATAATTTTAATTTACCATCTTTATCCGGTTTTAGAAGTCCGCGCAAACACTCGGCTGCTTCCTTACACCAAGGATAGGCGCGTTCTTTCAAAAAAGTATCATCAGCAGTATACAACCAATGAAGGTAAAACAAGTGCGCATTCCACGAAGTCATCGTAGGAGACAAACTAAAAGCTGCCCACCCCCCCAAAGGCTGCCCTGCAACCGTCATCACGCCGGGAACTGCCAATCCAGGCGTTTCATAGAAATCTTTTGCAAAAGCACGCCAAAGGTCTCTTTTGTTCCAAAGAAAATTCAGGTAACTGCTGCCTTCATCAAAATTTCCTGCAGTTTGATAAGCGATATAAGTCATTTGGGTATTCAAATCACTGTGATAATCGCCTTTCCATGGTGGTAAACTACCAGTCGCAGAAGTCCAAACACCTTGCAAAGGCATTGGTGGTGCATCAGCTCTTGATCCTGAACCATACAAATAGCGGGCAAATGTGTAATAATCCTGTATCCTTTTTTCGGGCAGATTGATTTGTGACTGTCCCCAAAATGCTTTCCACCATTTTACATGCTCCGAAAAGCATTTATCGATTCCTTCGTTGAGTGCTTCCGTGCAATGTTGTTTTCCCAATACAATAGGATCACCACCGTCACGATTCGTCGTAATGGAAATGGCAATTATCGATTCTCCTTTTACGTGACGGGTCTCGGTGTAAACACAATAGGTTAATCCTTCGGCGGCCTGTTGAACATACCATTTGGCATTAGCTTCCACACCGTTTGTTGCTTCAGGATAGCCCAATGCGTTTACCGAATGACTATCTGGTCCTGCCGATTTTCCTCTATATTTCGCCGAAACCTGCAATGGACTCAAAACTTCAAATCCTTTCAAATCCTGATCCGAAATACGAAATATTGCAACCGATTTTACGGCACTAAAAAAAACTTTAGCCTGTTTTCCATTCACAAAATGAACTATTCCAGTTGCTTTTTGTTTGTCTAATTCAAACGATTTGACAGTATTGTTATTTAAAGTAAATTCGATTCCACCGGCTGGCAATTTGGTTGGATAAGCGCCATAATAGGCATCTTCCCACATATTACCTCCTTTAATCCAAGTTTGGGTTTTCCACCAATCTTTTGGTCCATTGGTGCGTTCGTCCCACAAATCACCTCTGTCGAGCGAAAGTTTAATTGTGCTTTTTCCTCCCCATAAAAGCCCACCTGCTAGTCCATTTCCCAACGGAATTGCTTCATCCCACGAACTGATGGGAGCCTGCAATATCAGATTGTTTTCCTCTTTCGGGAAGTTGTTTTTATCTTGCGCGAAACCTATTGCAACACAAAATAAGGAGAATGATAATAGCAGTTTTTTCATTTTCAGTATTATTTTTAATATCTAGTTTCCTCTTTCAAATAAATCCTTAAAAGGTTTTGAATAGCATTTATAATTATTCCGTAACGTTAAGAATATCTCTCAATTTGATGTCTCTTGAAGAAGCCCCAATCATGATTCTGAAATCACCCGGCTCCACAACCCATTTCATGTCACCATTCAGCATTTGCAGTGTTTCTTTGTTGATTTCAAACGAAACTTCTTTTGATTCGCCAGCTTTCAGCGAAATTCTCTGGAAACCTTTCATTTGCTTGATTGGCTGAGCAATTGATGCCAAAACATCTCTCACATACAATTGAACCACTTCATCCCCGTCAACATTGCTGGTGTTTTTAATGGTACAATAGACTTTTGTGGTTTCGGACTTTCCGATTTGTTTTTTGTCAAATCGCATATTGCTGTATTCGAAAGTCGAATAGCTCAATCCATATCCGAAAGGAAACAAAGGCGCTCCGTTCAAATTGGTATAATCATCCGAACGGCCGGTTGGTTTATGGTTATAAACCAAAGGTAATTGCCCTTCAAAAACAGGGAAAGTAATTGGTAAACGTCCAGCAGGATTTTTGTCGCCAAAAAGGATATTCGCTACGGCATTACCTCCGTCTTCTCCTGGATACCATACATCCAAAATCGCCGGTATATTGTTGATCCATTTGTCCATTGTGATGGCACTTCCGCCCACCAAAAGCACCACAACAGGTTTTCCTGTTGCTGCCACGGCATTGATCAATTCTTCCTGATGTCCCAACAAACCTAAATAGGCTCTGTCATTGAACTCACCTTCTTCGATTCCGGCAGCAATCACCGCCACATCAGATTTTTTGGCTGCAGCCACAGCATCGTCAATTTTCTTTTGCCAATCGTTGTTTACACCAACATTCCAAACCAATTTGAATTTGGTATATCCTTGCGATTCAAAGAACTCCACTTTGATATCATATTCTTTGTCTTTTTCAAAATTAAAATCAACCAGTTTTGTTGAATACGTTTGGCTTTTCCAATTGTCGATGATTAGTTTTCCGTTCAAATACAAACGGTAACCATCATTCCCTTCAAAACCTATTTTGTAAGTTCCTGTAGTTGGTGATTTGATTTTTCCACTCCATTTGGCAGAATAAAAATCATAGTTAATTTTTGCCTGATCCGGCGAATATAATGTCCAATCAAAATTAATTGCGTTGTCCAATCGCGTCAAAACGGGACTTCCCGTCAATTGCACATTATTGAAATATTCGGCAGATAATCCGTTAACTGATTTTCCTTTTTCAACAGTGAATAAATTGCTCGTTGGAACAGGAACATATTCGGTGCTTTTTCTTGCGCAACCTCCGGCTAGATTGATTGCCACCGATTTCCCCAGTTTGCTTTTAATTCCGTCAAGCATACTCACTTTTCCGTTTCCGGGTCCACTGTAACCTCCCAATCGTCCTTCGGTAATATCATTTCCGATTAAAGCGATTGATTTAATGTTTTTTTGTAAAGGCAAAACTTTATTTTCATTTTTCAACAAAACCATCCCTTTTTCGGCGGCTTCTCTGGACAATAATTTATGGGCAGGATTTCCGTTCCATTTATTGGTTTCTTTTTCATCGGCATACGGATGCTCAAACAGTCCCAATTCAAATTTTAATCGCAACACTCTTGCCACCGATTCGTCGATGTTTTTTGCATCGATTCTTCCGTCAAGGAAAGGCGGTTGAAATAGTTTATAATGTTCATAAGCCGACTGGAATATCACATCCAAACCGTTATTGATGGCATTGGCTCCTGATTCTGGGTAATCTTTGGCTGTATAATGCAACACATTTCCTCCCCCAACGGCATTGGCATCCGAAATAATGAATCCTTTAAAATTCATTTCACCTTTCAGTTTTTTGTTCAACAACCAATCATTGGCAGTACAGGGACTGCCACTCACGGTGTTGTATGAAGTCATTACACTTCGGCTTCCGCCTTCCGTAAAACAAGCTCTGAAAGGTGGAAGTTGATATTCCTCCAAATAACGCTCGTTGTAATCAATCGGGTAACTGTCACGACCACCGTCTCCGCTATTTGCCAGGAAATGTTTAGGAGTTGTGATTACTCCTCTTTCTTCAAAAGAAGACACAAAAGCGACACCCATTTTGGAAGAAAGAAAAGGATCTTCTCCGTAGGTTTCCTCCACACGTCCCCAACGAACATCAGAGGCAAGATTAACAACGGGTGATAAAATTTGACGAATACCCCGACTTTTGGATTCCAATGCAATGGCAGTCGAAACACGTTTCATCAATCCTGTGTCGAATGTCGCCGCCAATGAAATAGATTGCGGGAAAGCAGTTGCTCCATCTCTTACCAATCCGTGTAATGCTTCGTCAAAAGCAATAATCGGAATGCCAAGACGCGTTTTTTCAACAAAATGTTTCTGTATTTTATTAATCAATTTTACCGTTTCCTGAGCGGTACTCGCAGCACTGTAATCCAAAATTTGGTTACCTGCATCAGCACTTCCTTTCGCACTTACCTGAAAACCGAAAATTCCATTTTTATAGTTCTCGGTACCGTCCGACAAATCGCCCGGAATCATATACATCTGCCAGAATTTTTCTTCCGGCGTCATTCGGGACAATAAATCCTGAACGCGTTCTTCCACGGGTAATTTTGGATTTTTGTACTTTGGCGTGTTTTGGGAAAACAACATCGGAGTTCCCAAAAGGAAACATAGTAAAAGTGCTTTGTTCTTCATGTCTTTGCTATTGGCTAACCAGTAAGGCGCAATTATATATTTGATTTTTAACACATAGAGACATAGAAATTATAAAATTTGAAAAGACCTTATAGACATTTCATTTCACATAGTCAAGCTATGTGGAAAATAGTTTTATTTCTATTATTCCCTTAAATAGGGCGTTTATTTCTATGTATCTATGTGTTTAAAAAACTAATGCTGTTTAAATTTACTCAACGAGTTATAATTAATCATTATTTTAAAATCAAAGAAACCGGTTGGTTTACTTTCAATTTTACTTGAATTGTATTGTTTGAAACAGACAATACTTCTCCTTTTTCTTCTCCTCTCAAATTACAGAATTGTGCTGTTTTGTAGGTCCCGCCTTGTGGTAAAGTCAAGGTACAAACAGTATCTTTTCCGTTTTGCTCCCAAAGTCGGATCAAGTCACCTTCTCCATCTCTGTTTTTTCCGAAGAAAGTCACCAAAACTCCTTTTTCAGAAACCGAAATTCCTTTGGCAGAAGCCGCAATTTTGCCGGCTGCCCCGCTGGCATATGATACCATTAAAGGGTTTCTGATTTCCTCAGAAGGAACAACGATTGAACTTCCATCTTTATAATTATCAATGCTCCACAAATAGAATTTTGCTGTCCAAGAACCTTCTACCCATTCGGTAAAATTGGTACTCCATTGATTGTTATACAAATTGAAAAACACATTTCCCTTTTGTGGCACAAAATCAGTCGAATATTTCCACAATCCCGGACGATCCAAACTTACTCCCGGCACATCAGCCGATGTTACACCAAACCCCTGATTGTTTTTATCCAACACTCCAACACCAGTATTGATGAAACCGTAATCCTGATTTGTTCCTTTTATAAAATCTTTCGTAGGATCAACTATACCTCCCAAACGTCCCAACTTAAACTGAGCATTCTCAATGTTGAAAGGAAAACTGATCCATCCGCCTTCAGGCCAAGCTTCCGCAGGCTTTCCGCTAATACTCCAAATTACTTCTACCGCAGGTTTGTTTTCATACAAAGTAAAAACCATTGTGTAATTGTGATTTAAATCGGAATCGCCTTTAAATTTCATTGTAGCCGAAACCGACAATGCATCTTTAGAGAATTCGATTTCAGCATTTTTTCCTGAAGCTCTTTTATAAGGAGAATCATCAAGATTGATTCGTCCCAATTCCTGATACGCCCAGTCCCAACCCGCTTTGATGTAATCTTTGGCATATTTATCGGTTTGCGTTTTGGCGAATCTTTCGTTGATGTATTGCCCAAATTTGTATTCCGAATTGGCATTCACCATCTCTTTATTTGATTTTTTATCAATCAATGATTGGATGGTTCCGTTTTGTTTGTCGAAAGTGATTTTGAAGAACACATTTTCCATTATTCCCTTTTCAGTATCAAAAGATAAATTCGATTTTGCAGTAGCTGCTTCTTCATCAGTGGAAACAAATGTTGCATATCCCATTGCAGGAATTTGATTCGCCTGGAACTGCAGAATATTTTTGTTTTTGATAATCGGAATGATTTCGCCAGTCGCTACGTTTTTCAATGATTTTTTAAAAGAAGTAACTGTCTGAACCGTTACCATATCGTTGCGTTCCCATGGAAGCGGATTGTACACCACAATACGGTCACCTTCAACATTTACAGCTGTCGCCAAACGTTTTAATTCTCTGCTGAATGTTGGCAAAATAAATTTTTCGGAACCAGTGATATGATTTCCCTTCTCTTTCCATGAATATTCAATCACATCATAATAACCTTTGGCACGCAGTTTTTCAAATTCATTGCCATACGCCCAATAACCTGAATGACCGTGACTCATGGACAATCCCCACGTATGCTCATCAAACAAATGAATACCTTCCAAAGATTCGCTTACGATTTTTTGTATTGGCTCTTCTTCTTTTTGTCCCCAAATCGTTGATAAAGTACTGAATGCTTCCAGATTCAAAGTCGATTTACTCAAAGCACGACTCGCTTTCATTTCGCGTGGCATTGACATATAACCATGTATCCAAGTATCTGGCATATCTCCTTTGATGGTCTCCAGTTTTGGATTTTCTTTAGTAATGGTATTGTAAAAATCCGCCAGACTACCCACTCTAACTTTGGCACCCGGATTAAGCTTTTCAATTTCTTTTACAGCTGCTCTGTACTCTTCATAAGACTGTGCACCAGAATTATCGTTGGTTTGAATGATTGCCAACCAGGTTTTATGATTCCACTCTTTTGGAGGTGCTGGACTTGTTCCATAATATTCTCCAAAATAGAAAGTCATCAACTTGGATTTGTCCGGGCCTTCCCACCAAAACAGTAAAGGAACTTGAGGCGACCTCGAAGCCGGATTACAGCCGATGTGCAAAAATTTCACTCCTGCATTATTCAACATTGTAGGTATAATCCAAGAATGGCTCGGCACATCCGACATTTTGGCGTCAATAGCCAAAGGCATCCCCAAATCGCGATGTATTTTAGATTCATAACCTAATGATTGAACTAAAGGTTCTAAATCGGCAGATTCTGTTTCCATCGAGAAAGGCAAAGCATGAACAAAAAGATTTCCGTCTTTTATGGCTTTCTCAATCTTCGCTTTTACTTCCGGTTTTGATTTCAAAAGCATTTCTTTCATTGGCCAGCCCGAAACCGTCCATTTGAATTGTTGGTCTTTGGGTAAGTTTTTAGATTGTTCGATAGTGTTCAGCGCACTGGTCACCATCGAATTGGCATAATTGTACCTCACATTATCGGACCAATCGGTGTAACCAATATCAAAATGGGTTTTAAAAACGACGATAACTTCATCAACCTTTGGAGTCTCTGATTTGTTTTTTTTCTGACTTATTCCCAAAAAAGGTAAAAGCGAAAATGTTAAAATTAAAACTGTTTTTTTCATATTCTAGATAACATTTATTTTTATTAATCATTTACAAATCAAGCTAATTGATTACTAAATCGATTAAATAAATTTGATAAAAAAATGCCATCTCCAAAGAATGAAGATGACATTTTCATTTCTTTTTAATTGGTCAAGAAACCACCTTGACCTCTGTATAATTTGATCGGCTTGTCTAATGTTACTTTGATACAAGTCACATATTTATCGATAGCGGTTTCTGGCAAGTCAATGTAAACCAATCCAGGAACTGCACTCCAAGAGATTTTACCAACCACTTTATGAGTCAACTTCACATTGGATCCCAAAACAGTAATGTCCTGAATTTTGTTGTCCAATCCTTTCAACATTACTTGTCCAGAAGTTTTTCCGTGAACAAATAAATAAAGTGTTGTTGAATCTTTAGAAAGTGTTGTTGGCCCGTAGAAATGCCCTTGTGGAATTCCAGGTATAGTCCCGAAGATTCCTTCACCGTTTCTTCTGTTCCAATCCCCTAATTCTTTCAATGTAGAAACAACTGTTTCAGGATAAGTTCCGTCAGGTTTTGGTCCAATGTCCAATAATAAGTTTCCTCCGTTTGAAACCGCATCCACAAAAATGGTAATAATTTCATAAGGTGTTTTCCAATTGTTGTCGCTTAATCGATAACCCCAGTTTTCATTCATGGTCATACATAATTCCCACCATTTAAATGCAGGACGCACCACTGGAAAATTTTGTTCTGGAGTGTCATAATCACCATATCCCTGCAAACGACCGTTGATGATTGTATTTGGATTTCTGTCCAACATCATTTTACGTGTTTTTTCAGCTTGCCATTCATCGGCGCTGTGTTCCCAGTCACCATCAAACCACCACAAATCAGGATTGTACCAATCAGATATTTCTTTGATTTGTCCTTGGAAGAATTTTTGGAAACGTTCCCAACGAGCTGGTTCTTTTTTGATATCATAACGTTCCTTATCTTTTAGAAAACCTGGATAATCATTGTGTGTCCAATCGATTAATGAAAAATAAGCACCACATTTCACATCACGTTTGCGCAGCTCTTCAAATAAAGGTTTTATCATGTCTTTTTTGGCAGCACACGTTTTTACCGAACTCAATTTACCTAATTTGGTGTCGTACATTGCCACACCGTCGTGGTGTTTGGTTGTGATTACACAATATTTGGCACCACAATCTTTAATCATTTCTGCCCAAGCAGCAGGATCATAGTTACTTAAATTATACCCTTTTTGTTGTTTCATGTAATCTTCAACAGAAATGTTTCCGTTATGAAAACTCCAAGACTCCGAAACATCCGCCACCGAATAAATTCCGGCGTGAATGAAGATTCCTAACTTAGCGTCTTCAAACCATTTCATTTTTTCAGCAATATCTTTCGCTTGAATTTTATTCTGCGCATTACCCACTATCGAAGTTCCAATAAGTAGAGCCCCAAATATTAATTTCTTTATCATAGTTTATATCTTTTTTGAGTTTGTTTTTTATTTGATTCTGATAACTGTCGAAGCAGCTTGTAATCCAGCGCTTTCTGCTTTCACGGTAAATTGTCCTTTTTGTCCCTTTTTAGCTTTTACAATCACTAAAACTTTTCCGTTGTAAGCAGGTCGTTCGTGACTTTGGAAAGGAATAAAACTAGTAGCATCACCATTGTCGGTTGCTACGATTTCTCCAGCTCCTTCAATTGAAAATTTAACTGATTGATTGGAACGAGGAACCATCAAACCAGCATTATCGGCAATATCCACAGTTACGAAAACCAGATCAACGTCGTCTGCAAGTACTTCGTTTCTGTCTGCAGACATTTTCAATTTTGTAGCAGCACCGGTAGTTTTAACGACATCGGTCGCCCATACTTTTCCCTTTTTATAACAAACAACTTTAAGTTCGCCTGGCGTGTAAACCACATTGTCCCAAATTAAACGGAAATCTTTTCCTGCTTCCATTTTCTTTTTTCCAAGACTTTTTCCATTAAGGAATAATTCTCCTTCATCTCCTGATGTATAAACGTGTACAGGAACAATTTGCCCAACACGTTCGCTCCAATTCCAGTGAGGAAGTATGTGAGCTGTTGGTACATCCGCTCTCCAATGAGATTTATAGCTGTAATAACGGTCTTTTGGGAAACCGGCCAAATCGATAATTCCAAAATAACTGCTTCTTGAAGGCGGATTGCTTTTTTGCAATTCTGCCAATTTAGCTTCCAATTCTGCTTGTTTTGAAGGATCGGTTCTAAAGTTTAACAGATTAGTTTCATCCGAATTATAAGGTGTTGGTTCTCCTAAATAATCAAATCCTGTCCAAACATATTCACCCAATAAATGAGGCAATTGGGCATTGGTACGGAATTGGGTATCTGGTGAACACCCCCAACCTGGAAATGCATCATCATAGGATGAAATTTGCCAAGACATTTTATTATATGGGTCACCAAAGAAATATTCGCCACGAGAACTCACTGTTGAAGCAGTTTCACTACCAATGGTTGGCTTTTTCTCATATCTTGGATCAACATCCCATTTAGATTGTTGGCTAAAGAAATAATTAACTCCCATAATATCCAATCCCACAACTGCACCAGAACTGCGTCCTCCATCTGGATCATTGTAACCATTCGAAACAGGACGAGTTGGATCTTCTCTTCGCATTATATCAGCCAGATGTTTGGTCATTGCAACGTTTTGTTGGTCTGGAACTTCATTACCAATTGACCAGATAAACACCGAAGGATTGTTTCTGTCCCTATGAGTTAAAGCTATTAAATCTTTTTCATGCCATTCGTCGAAAATCACGTTGTAATCCAATTTTTTCTTACCATTTTTCCAAGCATCAAAAGCTTCGTCCCAAACCAAGAATCCCATTTTATCCGCTAATTCCAATAATTCAGGAGCTGGAGGATTGTGCGAAGTACGCAAAGAATTACAGCCCATTTCTTTCAACATCACCAATTGTCTTTTCAATGCCGATGTATTGATGGCAGCTCCCAAAGCCCCTAAATCGTGGTGGTTACAGGTTCCTTGAATTTCAACTCTTTTTCCGTTTAAAAGGAATCCATTCCTTGGTGTAAATTCAATTGTACGAACACCAAAAGGAGTATTATAAGTATCCACCACTTTCCCGTCAACAGTTACTTTAGTTTGTGCCAAATAACGATTTGGTGTTTTCAAATCCCATAATTTTGGATTGTTTAAAACTGAATGCGCCTCAGATCTTCCAGTAGCGTTTGGTTTAATTTCAATTGTCGAACGAATTAATGAACCTACTTTTAATTTAGGCGTATTGTTGATATCCATTTCATATAAATCTGTCGTCACCACCGCTTTTACATTTTGGTTGGATGCATTGTCAACATTTACAATCATTCTGATATCAGCGGCTTCTTTGGTAATATTTGGAGTGGTGATGTAAGTTCCCCAATGACCAACATGCACCGGATTAGTTTTTACCAACCAAACGTGGCGATAGATTCCGGCACCAGGATACCAACGGGAATCCCAATTTTCTGTATCCAAGCGAACGGCTAAGATATTTTCTTGTCCAAATTTCAAAAATGGCGTCAAATTCATGCGGAAAGAATTGTAACCATAAGGCCAGGTTCCAACATAATTTCCGTTCAAATAGATTTTGGCATTAGCCATAGCGCCATCAAAATCAACAAAAATCTCTTTTCCGGAATCTGAAGCTGGTACAGTAAAATGTTTGCGATACCAACCAATTCCTTTCCATGGTAATTTTCCGGTTTCACCTCTTAATTCAATTCTGAAAGGTCCTTTGATTGCCCAATCGTGTGGCAAATTCAGTTTTTCCCAATTATTTTCGTTGGATGAAATGGCTTCTAAATTCTTAGGCTCGTCTTTAATCAATCCATCGGCTTGCAGCCCAAATCGTGAAAAAAGCCAATTATCGTCAAATGACTGAGTATCGGTCGAACCCATTCTCTTTATCGTTGTATTTTGTGAAAAGGCAGACAATCCCATCATCAAACAAAATACCAAAGCAAGGCAATTGTTCAGCGAAAACATCTTTTTGTTCATATTCATTTATTTATTTATTTGGTTTTGTTCGAAAAACGAACGGTATTTAGTTAATATTCTTTATTTAATATTCAAATCTTTTATATCCGTTTTAATTTGCTTCTTCGTCATTTTAAAGGCTGCTATTTTCGGTTTCCAAGTTGTGTTAAACTTGTTATTTTTGATTACTGCATTGTTACAAGCAGTAAGGGCAAATGAATTTTCATTGGATTCGGCAGGAAGCAAATCAGACTGATTGATTGTATTATTCGAAAAAAACAATCCATCAGTGGAACGTGCTGACAAAATAGGTTTGTCAAAAATCTTAAACGTATTGTGTTCAATTCGGATGTTACGATGCACATAATAGCCTTCAACTAATTCATGGTTTTCGGGTGCAATGTTGATGATTGTTCCCGAATTGTAGGCACACTCTTCAAAAGTGTTGTTACGAATCGTTACATCGGCAACAGCGCCCGACTCAAACCAACTCGAAGCATCGTTTGCAATCAGGATTGCGTGCATTCCCGTGCGGTAAAAAGTATTGTTTTCTATCAATACCTTTCTGCGGGTAGTCAGCAACAAACCTCTTGTGTTGGTGCGTTCGAATCTCGAATTACGGATGGTAACTTCAGGTGTCCAAGTCGTATTTTCAATCACATCACCCACTTTTACTTTATTCGACATTTCACCCTCCAAAACCAATTCCATATCTTTTTTACCAATCATTTTTGCCGATTTCAATTTGCCGGAAACAATTGGTTTCAACGTTTGTGGACTTACAAAACTAATGCTGTCACCTGCAAAAAAAGCTTCAAATCCATACGTTTGATGGTGCATGAATTGTACTTTTATCTTCTTATCAGCTGAAATTTCGGTAATTTTTAAATGGGTTCCATGTACATTCATCGGGTCGTCGTGTGAACCTGATGTTCTGCAACCGTCAACCAAGATTTTTCCTTTGCATCCTGAAAAATGAAAACAATCTGCAAACGAAGCGATCACACGACCAGAATCTTCCCGCGGTACAACGACAACTTTTGAAAACGTAATATTTTCGGCAAATTGAGAAACGATTCCCAATCCGTGCATAAAGTGCATTTTTACATTCGAAAGAACAATATCTTTAGTTAATGTGATAAATCCGCCGCAATTATCCCTGTAAGTATCACGAATAGAAAGCACATCTCCCACTTTATATTTTTCTTTTGTAAAATCACCCTCAAACAAAACAGTTCTGTTTTCTTCCTGAATCGCTTTTGATTTAAAAAACGGGGCAAACGAAGAATAACGCATCAGATTTTTTTCTTTATCCAATGAGATTGTGTGATACGAATTACTTTTCCAACCTTCACCATAAAACCCGATTTTACCATTTTCAATAAAATATATGGAATCGGGATGAATTTTTATTTTGATAGCAGATGGTGAAACCGAAGTAATAGTAACCTCCGACATCGTTGGACGCTCATAATCAAATTGTATGTTTTTGATGGCAATATTTTGACAATTGAACAAAGCAAACGAAATCATTTTTCCGTGCAAAATGACCAAAGTATTGTTTCCGTCTAAAGTGACATTTTTCAAATGGTCAAAGAAAAAGCCAATGTTTTTCACTTTCGATAAAGTATCACTTTCTGTCGAATTCGAAATATAAATTTCTTTCTTAACCGCATCCTCAGGCCACAAATCAATTCTTCCGCCCGGCAACTGAACAACTACATTTTGTTTGCCTTTGCATTTTTCCAAAGCTTGACGAATACCTTTACTGGAATTCAGGTAACTATTTGATTCCACGCCAAATTGCGTCACTTTGATAGTATCGGCAACTTGTCCTGAAACACCAAATGTTATCAGGAAAAATAGAAACAGCATGCCTTTTACTATGGAAAAATTCATTTTTGGTTAAAAGTCTGAGATTAAAAATAAAGGTTTCAATTATTGATTACAACGAACGATCCAAATGTGTGTAACCGCCATCCACATAAATCAACTGACCTGTGGTGTGACTCGATTTGTCAGACAATAAAAAAACCGTCATGTTTGCAATTTCTTCCGCAGTCGTCATTCTGTTTTCAAACGGAATTTTATCTGTGATTTCTTTTAATTTTTGTTCTGGATTTTCAAGAGTTTTAATCCATTTGTCATATAATGGTGTATAACATTCGGCAACAATAACCGAATTTACGCGGATTCCATATTTCAATAATTCAACTGCCCATTCACGGGTTAAGGCATTTCGCCCTCCATTAGAAGCTGCATAAGCCGAAGTATTTCCTTGTCCCGTATCGGCAGTTTTTGAGCCGATGTTCACAATTGCTCCTTTTGTTTTTTTTAGCTCTGGCAAAGCGTGTTGCGCCATCAAATAATAATGAACCAAGTTTTTATGAATGGATGCTAGAAATTTTTCGTAGTCTCCACTTTCCAAACCTACACCGTCATTCACGCCGGCATTGTTAATTAATCCGTCAATGCGACCACATAGAGCTATTACTTGGTCAACGGCACTTTTACACTCTTCTGGATTAGTTAATTCAGCCACGACAGATAAAGCTTTTCCGCCTTCGGCTTCAATTTCTTTGATAGCGATTTGGTTATCGGCATCAACTCTTCCCACAATTACAGGAATAGCTCCTTCCGAAGCCAAAACTTTGCAGATTCCAAGTCCAATTCCTTTTGCTCCACCTGTAACGATTACAATTTTGTCTTTTAAATTGAGATTCATTTTCTATATTTTTTTGAATTTGAAATTCCACTTATAAACCTTTTTGACTATCATAAAATGATTTCCAGTTTGGTCTGAAAGCTGCGTCTTTATCCTTATTAATTCTTCTTATCTATCGTTCTATTCAAATTTGACAATGGATTATCCATTTTTATGCAAGTCAAATATTTTATCCATCATCATCCATTTTTCACCTTCTTTTGCCCAAGGCAATGCTTTTTGATATTTCCACATCAATTCTTCCCATTCCTGAACCTTCGGATTATTGGCATCCATCTCTCCTTTTCTTTCAAAAGTAAAAGTCTCATTGGCCTCAATAATCATAAACATCCTGTTGCCCACGCAATAAATATCAAGATTTTCAATCCCTGAACCAGTGATGCTTTTTGTGATTTCCGGCCAAATTTTTTCATGGTATTTTTTATATTCTTCCATTAATGTTGGGTCTTCAATCAAGTCTAATGCAAGACAATATTTTTGGGTTACCATTCTATTTTATTTTAGGTTAAAAAGATTAAAGTTAATGATTGATCGATTGAAAAACAATCCAAGCAAAATACCATTTACTGAGCACTCACTTTAATGGTGACTCCTCCTTGTTTTACCAATTCCGCCTTCAATGAATTAGGAATCATAACACTGATTCCACCAGTAACGTTTTTGTAATTTAGTTTTTGTTTGTTTGCCAAAAGCGTAACATTTAGTTTCCCTTTTAAATTGTTTTTGATGACAATTTGTGAAGGAATTTCTTTTTCAGTTGCAGTTGGAAGGTAAATTCCGTAAACTGTTTTTTCACCTTTCGAAGTATAATATAAATTACCTTCAGAATATGGTGCGATTGGTCTTGTAGCATAAATGGCATCTCCATTAATATCAAGCCATTTTCCAACTTCGGCCAATGTTTGCTGAATTTTTGGCTCAAAATCACCTTTTCCGTCAGGGCCAACACCAAGCAATAAATTTCCTCCTTTGGCAACAATTCCAGTTAATAATTGAATCACTTCTGCACCTGATTTATAATTTGCATTTGGTACCCATCCCCAATCGGTTCCAAGGGTAACACAACTTTCCCATGGCACAGGAATTGGTTTTTCAAGCACTTTTCGTTCGGGAGTAAGATAATCTTCATATTCGCCTGGCACCCAACGATCCACTACAATCAATCCTGGTTGTTTTTTACGAGCGGTTTCTGCAATGAGTTTCATATTGATGTCTAAATTCTGACGTCCTTTTTTTCCTTCGTTTTCCTTTACGGTAGAAACTGGACGAACCCATCCTCCGTCAAGCCACAATATGTCAACTTTACCGTAATTGGTAGTCAATTCATCCAATTGATTTTGGGTATATTTTACGAAGCTTTGCCATTTTTCAGGATATGCTTTGATATCGTAATTTGGATTTCTGTCTTTTGGAGGATAATATTTCCACCAGAAATCCTGAGAAGTCCAATCTGGTTTTGAAAAATAAATTCCAACCGATAAACCTTCTTTACGGGAAGCATCCAAAACGTTTTTCAATACATCAGGCTTCTTGTTTTTGGCGTTTGGCAAATTTGGATTTGTGATTTTGAAATCGGTGAATTTCGAATCATACATACAAAAACCATCGTGGTGTTTGGATGTAAAAATCAAATATTTTACTCCTGCATTTTTGAACATTTTTGCCCATTTTTCGGAATCCAAATTTGTTGGATTCAAACTAAATCTTGCACCACGATAATCAGAGGCAAAAGAATCATAATCATCATAACCGTTGCGGGTGACCCAATCTTCTGGAGCTAAACCCCACGATTCGCAAATCCCCAATTGGCTATACAACCCCATATGAATTAAAACACCAAATTTGTAATCCTGCCATTTTGATAGATTTTCTTTTACTGCCTCATCTTTTGGAGCAATATAAGAATCATAAGGTGTTTTTTCGTTTTCGGCCATAATATCTCCTTGTGCGTGTGACAAAGTCGCAGTAGCAAAACAACAGGCGGCCAATACAAGTTTTATTCTGTTTTTCATGTTTTTATTTATTGTATTTTTTCTCTTGAACGATAACGATTTAGTAGTAGTAATAAGGCGTACCCTACCAAAAATAACATTATCAACTAAAACGTTTTATATTTTCAGACACAGCATTTTGACTCAATCTAAAAAAAATAAAGTTATTGCATAATTAAGTTTTATTTTAACTCAAAATTATCATTAATTAAGCAATTATTATCTTAACATTTAGTATCAAAAAACACTCTTAAATATTCTGCTATTTTAGAAATAATTAGAATATTTCAAAAAAATTGAAGAAAAATGCTTTAATACACTCATCAAGTGTTATTGCTTTTTTGATAGGAATTCAAATGAAAAAAAGACTAAAAATAGTCTTCACAGGAAATACAAAAATGATATACATATATAATAGGACACAATTTTTATTTTGCAATTTTCATTTTTGAAGTAACTTTTAATTCAAAATTCAACAAAATGGTTTCAGAAAAAATGACCAGTTCAAAATACAAACCCAATAAAATTGTCTGTTTTTACAAGTTGATTTTCTATTTCGGACAGGATTGATAATTACTAATTAAATATGGATAAAATTGAACTAATCGCTAAAATAATTAAGAAGTAATTTAGATTTTCTAAAAAAACAGAAATTATATAACACAAAGATGGAAAAGAGAATTTTCACTTTCGGCAATCTGACATTTTTTATTGCATTGCAATTGCTATTTGGTTTAAAAGTCCAAGCTCAATGGGATTTCAATACTAATTATTTCAAAATCCATATTAATGACAAAGGATTTATTACGAGCATGAAAAACACGACGGTAGCATCCAATCGTGAGTTCAGCCCAACGGACAAACCATCTCCGTTGATGTGTTTGTATGATAGTTCAAAAAAGAAATATTACGAGCCTCAACAAGCCAAATTCGAGCAGAAAAACAACACTTTTACACTAAATTATTCAAATGGTTCTGTTGCAAAAGTTGTACTGGCACCAAAAACAAAATATTTTAAATTAACTCTTCAATCGCTCACGAAACGAGAAGGAATCGATGATATTCAATGGGGCTCTTACCATACAAATATTACGAATTTGTTTGGAGAAATCATTGGTGTAGCCAGAGATACCACCAAAGCTGTTAATTATGCTATTGGAACAATGGCGCTGAACGATCAAACTACAGGCGGAATTGCAAATACAGAAGGCGAGGCAGCCCCTTTTCAATACATTATTCACTCTCCTGATAAAATAAAGTTTCCCTTGCCTGCAAATTTGCATGAAGGGCAAATATTCTCAATTGGAGGAGACGGAATAAGTGACGTGGCGTTTTACAGTCATCCCGAAGAATATTACAGAATTTTATATGGAAATGCGGCAATGATTGATAACAAAGGACAAGTTTACATAACCTATCATTCAAAAGACAGAACCAAAAAACGCGATATTTTCTTTTCTTTGATTCCAATGTTGGCAACCAACATTCCCAACCACCAGGAAATTGCACCAATTCCGGGAGTTGATTATATCGGTTCATCGATTGCGCTTTGGGGAAGTCCCGACAACACAGCCTTAATGGATGTTCTTCAGAATATTGTTGTATCCGAAGGACTTCCCTATCCTACCGTTAATGGCAAATGGGTAAAAGATCCTGCTCGATATACACCCGATGTAACTTCCGAAGGCAATTTGTTTGACAGCATTGTTTCCTATACAAAACAATTGGGTTTTAAAGCCATCGAAGCGAATGATTTACCTTATTATAAAGTTAACCGCAGTTATAAAGGCTATATCGACGGGAAAAATTTTGAAACAAAACCTTTCAAATTTACTTCTGGAAATAAATCGCACAAAGAGTTCACTGATATTTCGAACGCACAAGGAATTTTCATGGGCCGGCATACAATTGCAACGGCTTTGGCTCCAGGTACAAGAGATGCAAGCCCGATTCCAAGCGACAGTTTGTGTTACCTACAAAAGCGCCTTTTAGTGAAATCAATTTCGGCAACAGATACGATTATAGCGATAAACGACCCCAAATATTTAGACGAAATTGCCAGCTGGGAAGGTCATTGCAAAAACCTAAATATGGTAAAGATTGGCAAAGAACTTATTCATTATTTGGGTGTTTCAAAAACCGCTCCTTACCACCTTTTGAATGTAAAAAGAGGTTATTGGGATACAACTCCTTCCTCCCATAAAGCGAATGACGCTATTTATAAATTACAGGTAACCATCAACTACGGCTATGACGGTTTGATTCCGGATTTGAACTTACAGGATGCCGTTGCTGCAGATTATGCGGATGTTGCTAAAATCAACGGAATTTATTTTATGGATTTGGACGGACAGGAATTTCTGTTCAACACAGGTCAGGGCTATTATGGTGTAAAACGTTTCTTTAGAAAAATGTTTGACAGAGCCGCCTATCACAAAATAGATTATATTAGGATTACTGGAGCAACCCTTTCCGAAGGTTCTTGGCATTATCAAAGCGTTTGGAACGTTGGTGGCGGAAAAAACATGTATGATGTAGAAAAACGTGTTTGGAGAAGTACCACCAGCGAAGGTAAAGACATACGTGATGTGGCCTATGCCAATTATTTTCCAGCAACTTTTGGAGGCAACTTTAGTATCGATAAATCTTCAAAAGTGGAAGATTATGAACATGTTCAAGCCATATCGGTTGGCATTGGAGCTACATATATGTTGGGAATCAATCAAAAAAGTGTAGAAAGTTGCCCTCAAAAATATCAAATTTTCACAGCAATCCGAACTTGGGAAGATGCAAGGGCAGCAAATGCTTTCCCTGATGATTTGAAGAAAAAACTAGCCAATCCGAAAAGAAATTGGACTCTCGAAAAAGGAAAAGACAACAATACTTGGATTTTGTTTGAAAAACTTAATGGAACAAAAATAAATCCGATTACTCTGATAAGAGCCAAAGGCTATTAACCTAAATATTAAGAAAATTTAAAAATGATTTTACAGAAAGAAAAATAATTGTTTTAGTGAATTTAATTTCTTTATATTTGTGACAACAGCATGGGAATCATTGCTGTTCATCTAAAAATGGAAATCATAGTGTTTCCATTTTTTTAACCCTTTATACTAAACCGATTTAGTGAAAGGTGATTTATAAAAGTTGTGATGACAATTAAGTATAAAACAAGAATAAATAAAAACTAAACTTGATAAAAAATGAGGCTAAAGTTGATGATATCGTTACTTGTTTTGAGTACTAGTTTGATTGCACAAACAAAAGTTACCGGAAATGTGGTTGAATATTTTGGGAAAGAAAAAATTGTAACGACAGCTGAAGGGAGCGTTTTACACCATTTCAATAATGGTTATTTTCTTCCTGCCGAGAAAAGAACCGGCACTCTTTTTAACGGGCAAGACCCTATCGCTTGGCAATATGCGGTTGGAAAATTCATTAATCCAAACAAACAAAGAGGAGACTGGCAGCCTATCAAAATTGATTCTGCCGGGGCTTTCAGCCAAAAAGAAATGAAATCGGCTTTTCTTTTTACTGAATATAATTCACCAAGAGAGCAAATCGTTCTTTTGGAAACTACAGGCGGAACACGCACTTACATCAACGGCATGCCTCACGAAGGAGATCATTATGATTTTGGATATACTTTGATTCCGTTTAAACTTCGCAAAGGCGTGAACGAATTTGTTTATACTAAAGGCCGCTTTGGACGTGTGAAATCAAAAATTGTTGTCCCTTCAAAAAGCATACTGTTTACCAAACGCGATTTGACACTTCCGGATGTTATTAATGGTGAAAAAGACGAAAAATGGGCCTCGGTTCGTGTAATCAATGCAACCGAAAAAGACCTAAAAAACCTTGCCATTACTGCAAAATTGTCAAGTGGTGAAATTGCAACTTATGCAACCGATGCAATTATACCCTTGTTTGTCAGAAAAGTAAAATTTAAAGTTCCGGCTGCAAAAACTGATTATACCGGTGAATTAAAAATGAAAATAACGCTTTCGGACAAAAGCGGAAAAGTGATTGACGAAACCGAAGTTCCGATTCAACAACGTTCTGCAACCGTTCACCACGAACGTACATTTGTGAGTAAAGTAGATAACAGCGTTCAATACTATAGTGTGGCTCCTGCATTGGGAAGCGGACCAAAAGCCTTAATCCTTTCAGTTCACGGCGCTTCTGTTGAAGCACGAAATCAGGCACGTGCTTACAAACAAAAAGATTGGGCACACATTGTTGCAGCGACAAATCGTCGCCCTTTTGGTTTCAACTGGGAAGATTGGGGAAGAATCGATGCGTTGGAAGTTTTAGCAGAAGCCAAAAAAATATTCAACACCATTCCTGCCCAAACCTACTTAACAGGTCACTCAATGGGTGGTCATGGAACCTGGTTCCTGGGAACTACCTATCCTGATAAATTTGCTGCTATTGCACCTTGTGCCTCCTACCCTGATATTTCAACTTATGGATCAGATAAAGGCGATGAAATGCACGATCAATTCAAAGCTTTTGAATCAATCAAACGTTCAGCCAATTCAGGTCGTGTAAAAAGTATCGTTAAAAACCTGAAACAATCCGGTGTTTATGTTCTTCACGGCGATGCCGATTCGACAGTGCCAATTTCGCAAGTGAGAGAAATGCGTGAGATATTAAGCACTTTTCACCCGAATTTCTGCTATTACGAATATCCGGGTGGCGAACATTGGTATGGTGATCATTCTGTGGATTGGTTCCCTATTTTTGAGTTCTTTAAACGCCAAACGATTCCGACAAACAAAGAAGTAAAAGAAATTGATTTCCACACAGCCACTCCTGCGGTCTCTTCAACTGATTATTGGATAAAATTACAACAACAAATTCGTCCGTTTGATTTTTCTAACATCAACGCAAAAATTGATAATCAACAAATTACAGTAAAAACAGAAAATGTCTCTATCTTAGAACTTGATTTGGTTTCATTGGAATTTAAAGGAGAAATCACGATAAATATCAACGATCAAACTGTAAAAGCAGCATCAGATAAAAAAGCAATTCTGGCTTTAAAAGACGGAAAGTGGACTTTGATAAACGAAATCAACACAGCCGAAAAATACGCTGATCGTCAAGGTGGATTCAAATTTGCGTTCAATAACAACGTCGTTTTTGTGTATGCTACTGGTGGGTCGGCCTCAGAGCGTGAATGGTATCTAAACAGAGCCCGTTTTGATGCAGAAACTTTTTATTACAGAGGAAACGGAAGTATTGATGTGATTTCAGACAAAGAATTTTCATTGGAAAAATACAAAGACAGGAATGTGGTGATTTACGGAAATGCTTCCAACAACAGTGCCTGGAAATTGTTATTGAAAAATTCTCCAATTCAAATTGACAACCAACAAGTAAAAGTGGGCGACAAAGTGCTAAAAGGAAATGATTTGGCTGCTTATTTTGTGTTACCGAGAAAAGATAGCAAAACGGCGATGGTAGGTGTTGTGGCAGGAACTTCGGAAGCAGGAATGAAAGCAACTTGGGCAAATAATTATATTTCAGGAATCACGGGGTTTCCAGATGTGATGATTTTCAAAGCCGATTTACTTTTGAAAAGTTTACCGGAAATGAAGGTAACCGGTTTCTTTGATAACGATTGGTCAACCAGAACACTTGAATTTTTAAATTAAAAAGAAAACATATTTTACTGCTAATTCGCTAATTAAAACAAGATGTTGCAAGCATAAATTAGCGTTTTAGTGGTGAACTTAAAACATAATCGTTTTTCCCAATAAAAAACAATTTTTATAAAATGAAAAAAAATATTCTCTCCATTTTTCTTTTCTTTTTGTTGATTTCGAATGCAATCGGACAAAAAAAACACACTTTTGCCATCAAAGACGGTAATTTCGTTTTGGATGGAAAAAACATCCAGATTCATAGTGGTGAAATGCACTATGCCAGAATTCCTAAAGAATATTGGCGCAATCGTTTGCAGATGATGAAAGCGATGGGACTGAATGCTGTGGCGACTTATATTTTCTGGAATTATCACGAAGTATCACCAGGAGTTTGGGATTTTAAAACCGGAAACCGTGATGTCGCTGAATATATCAAAATTGCGCAAGAAGAAGGACTGTACGTGATTTTACGTCCGGGACCTTATGTTTGTGCCGAATGGGAATTTGGCGGTTACCCATGGTTTCTGCAAAAAGTACCGGGAATGGTGATTCGCGGAAACAATCCACAATATTTGGCAGCGACAAAATCGTATTTCACTGCACTTTACGGACAAGTGAAAAATTTATTAGTGACTAATGGCGGGCCAATTATCATGGTTCAGGGTGAAAATGAATTTGGCTCCTATGTTGCCCAACGCAAAGATATTTCGATAGAAGAACACAAAAAATACAGTGCAGCGGTTTTCCAACAATTAAAAGATGTTGGTTTCAACGTGCCTTTCTTTACTTCAGATGGAAGTTGGCTATTTGCCGAAGGAGCTCTTCCAGGTGCTTTGGCTACTGCAAATGGTGAAGACAATGTTGACAAACTAAAAGAAGTTGTAAATAAATTTAACGGCGGAAAAGGCCCTTATATGGTCGCTGAGTTCTATCCGGGTTGGTTAGATCACTGGGCGGAGCCTTTCCCAAAAGTTCCTGCCGAAACTGTAGCCAAGCAAACTAAAAAGTACCTTGATGCAGGTGTTTCTTTCAACTATTACATGGTTCATGGAGGAACGAATTTCGGATTTACTTCTGGAGCAAATTACGACGGTAATCACGATATTCAACCAGACCTGACTACTTATGATTATGATGCCCCTATAAGTGAAGCAGGCTGGGCAACTGAAAAATACAATGCTTTACGCGAATTATTGAAAACGCCAAAGACACCAGCTGTTCCCGCTAAAATAGATGTGATTTCGATTCCTGAAATCAAATTGACAAAAGCAGTGACTTTGGAATCATTGAAAAATAAAATAAAACCGGTAAACAACGAAAATCCATTGACTTTTGAAGAATTGAATCAAGGGCATGGTTATGTTTGGTACAGCAAAAAATTCAAACAGCCTATCAGCGGAAAATTAGAATTGAACGGACTTCGCGACTACGCAATTGTGTATGTCAATGGTCAAAAAGTAGCCGAATTGAATAGTTATTATAAAAATTACGAGTGCACAATTGACGTCCCTTTCAATGCAACTTTGGATATTATCGTTGAAAATATGGGACGCATTAACTACGGAGCAAACATCATCAACAGTACTAAAGGGATTATTTCTCCAGTTATTATCAACGGTGAAAAAATCACTGGCGACTGGAACATGTATTCACTACCGATGGACAAAATGCCGAATCTGGTTGATGCCAAAAGCAATGCCAAAGCAGGTCAACCCATCCTTTACCAAGGCACTTTTCAATTGACTAAAAAAGGAGACACTTTTCTTGATATGCGTGATTGGGGCAAAGGAATTGTGTTCATCAACGGAATCAATATTGGGCGCTATTGGAGTGTTGGGCCGCAACAAACATTATATGTACCTGGCTGTTGGTTGAAAGAAGGCGCTAATGAAATTGTGATTTTCGAACAAAAAAACGATAAACTTCAAACGACTGTAAAATCTATCGAGACACCAATTTTGGAAGACCTACAACCTGAAAAAGGAGAGACAAAATAAAAATATCCAATTCACATTTAGTGGTTAAAAAACAAAAAAATGAACAGAATCAAAAAAAACAATTTAAGCGTGTTGCTCCTTTTAGTGGCAACGTACTTTTTGGGGACAAGCTGCTCCAGCAACCAGGAAAAAATTTCGATGGAAATCAACAAAGGTTGGCAGTTTACCGAAGTAACAAAAAATGATTGGCATCCTGCAACAGTTCCCGGCGAAGTGCATACCGATTTGTTGAAAAACAAAATGATTCCGGATCCGTTTTATCGTGCTAACGAGAAAAAATTAGTCTGGATTGAGAAAAAAGATTGGGAATACAAAACCACTTTTGATGTCTCTCCTGAATTTCTGAAAAAAGAAAATAATCTGTTGGTTTTTGACGGATTGGACACTTATGCCACCGTTTATATCAACGGAATAGAAATTTTGAATGCCAATAATATGTTCCGTCAATGGTCTGCAGATGTGAAACAAAACTTGAAAGCGGAGAATAACGAGTTGAAGATTGTGTTTAAATCTGCCCAAAATGTGGTGGATTCTTTGGCAAAAAAAGATTTGCCATTTGTTATTCCAGACAATCCAAGATGTTATGTACGTAAAGCACAATATCATTTCGGCTGGGATTGGGGACCAAAATTCACCACTTGCGGAATTTGGAAAGCCGTTCGTTTGGAAGCTTACAATGAAAAGGAGACTGAAGAAGAATACAAAGCACCTCGTAAATATGAATTAATTCAGGAAAAAGACACTGCCGGAAGTTCGTTTTATTTTAAAATAGACGACAAAGCTGTTTATATGAAAGGTGCTAATTACATTCCATCAGATGCATTTTTGTCAAGAATGACAAATGCAGAATACGACAAAGTGATTGCCACGGCAAAAGACGCGAACATGAACATGCTTCGTGTTTGGGGTGGCGGAATCTATGAAAGCGATTATTTCTATGATTTGTGCGACAAAAACGGAATTTACGTTTGGCAGGATTTCATGTTTGCCGGAACAATGGTTCCTGGTGACAAAGACTTTTTTGACAATGTAAGAGAAGAAGTAAAATACCAAGTAAAACGTTTACGCCATCATCCGTCAATTGTGGTTTGGTGCGGAAATAACGAGATAGATGAAGCTTTTAAAAATTGGGGTTGGCAAAAACAATTCAAAATGAACAAAAAAGATTCTATCAAATTGTGGGGCGATTACAAACGATTGTTTCAGGACAGTATCCCGAAATGGGTGAAAGAAGTCGATCCGTACCGTCCTTATGTGAGCAGTTCTCCTCTTTTTGGTTGGGGCAAAAAGGAAAGTATCAAACAAGGCGACAGTCATTATTGGGGAACCTGGTGGGGATTAGAAGACATTGAGGTAGTACACAAAAAAACCGGTCGTTTTGTAAGCGAATACGGAATGCAAGCAATGCCAAATTATTCCACAATTGAAAAAATTACTTTAGAAGAGGATCGAAAACTGTATTCGGATGTATTGAAAGCGCATCAAAAAGCCGGAAAAGGGTTTACAAAACTAAATTCTTATATCAAACGTTATTTCAAGGACACAACGAATGTAAAAACCTGGTCGGTAAAAGATTATACGTATTTGACACAGTGTTTACAATATTATTCTTTTAAGAACATCATCGGAATTCACCGCTCTAAAGAACCATACAATATGGGAACCTTATTGTGGCAGTTGAACGATTGTTGGCCAGTGGCAAGTTGGAGTATCACCGATTATTACAACCGTCAGCCAAAAGCCGCCTGGTATGCAGTGAAAGAAGCCTACAGAGATGACGTGAAACCTACAATCGACAAAGTACGTCCAATTGATTTGAAATTGGAAAATCCACAAATTACATTCAAAGTGGAAGGCAATAACATCACTTTAAAAGCATCAAAAGACGCAAAATATGTGTGGATTGACATTAAAGGTTACACTGGAAGATTGAGTGATAATTATTTCGATTTGAAAGCGGGTGAAGAAAAAACCATCACAATACAAACTCCAACATCAAAACCAGTAATTACAATTACTTCGCTGTTTGATGTTTTGAGCAGAACTAAATAAAATAATTTTAAAAATAAAAAAGATGCAACCAAACAAATTAAAAGGCACAATTCTGGCAATGGCAAGTTTGTTTTTTGCAATGCCTGTTTTTTCTCAGGGCAAAGCAAAAAAATCTCCAAATGCCAATTATACCCAATTTGTAAATCCGTACATCGGCTCTGGTGGTCATGGACATATTTTTGTTGGGGCAAATGTTCCTTTCGGTGCAGTTCAATTGGGCCCTTCCACCATTTTTGAAGGCTGGGATTGGTGCAGTGCCTATAATTATTCCAGTAATACAATTCTAGGATTCACACACACTCACTTGAGCGGAACTGGAATCGGTGATTTGAATGACATTCTATTGCTGCCTGCAACGGGAAAAGTACCTTTGGTCAAAGCGGAGAAAAAAGACCCAAGCGGTTATGGTTCCACTTTTTCACACCAAAATGAAGTTGTAAAGCCAGGATATTACAGTGTTCTTTTGGACAAATACAATGTAAAAGCCGAATTAACTGCTTCGGAAAGAGTTGGTTTTCACAAATACACTTTCAATTCGAAAGATGAAGCTCATGTGTTGCTTGACCTTACTGATGGTGTGGGTTGGGATAGTCCAAAACAGACTATGATTCAAAAAACAGGAAGCAAAACAATTGTAGGTTATCGCCATTCAAAAGGTTGGGCCGATGACCAACGTTTGTTTTTTGCCATGGAATTTTCGGAAGAAATTTCAAATATTGCATTGTATGATAGCACTGCCGTAAAAAATGGTCTTCAGGGCGAAGGCCGAAAAATGAAATCCATTTTGGATTTCAAAAACAAAAAAGGAAATGTAATTATGGTGAAAGTGGGAATTTCACCAGTGAGTGTAGAAAATGCTGTTGCAAATATCAAAGCCGAAATTCCACAATGGGATTTTGCGAAAGCGGTTCAAAATGCCGACGCAAAATGGAACAAAGCTTTGTCAAAAATCGACATCAAAGCTGATGCTGATACCAAAACAATTTTCTATACTTCATTGTATCACACGATGTTTGCTCCATCAATTTTCAATGATGCAAATGGTGATTACAGAGGAACAGACAAAAAAATCTATAAAAATGCCGGTTTTGTAAACTACACCACCTTCTCTTTATGGGACACATATCGTGCGCTTCACCCACTTTACACTATCACCCAAGAGGACAAAATCAACGATATTATAAAAACATTTTTAGCAATTTACCAACAACAGGGAAGATTACCGGTTTGGCATTTGATGGGTAATGAAACCGATTGTATGAACGCGAATCACTCGATAGCCGTAATTGTGGATGCCTATTTTAAAGGGTATAGAAATTACGACGTGAATCTGGCATACGAAGCCATCAAAAAAACAGCGATGCAAACCCGTGCCGGAATGGATTATATACAAAAACTACAATACATTCCTGCAGACAGCCAATTCGAAACTGTTGCCAATGCATTAGAATATGCAATTGATGATTGGTGCATTGCCCGTATGGCAAAAGATTTAAATAAAATGGAAGATTACGCTTATTTCACAAAAAGAGCGGAATTATACAAACTCTATTTTGATAAAAACAGTGGTTTCATGCGTGGAAAATTGACTAATGGCCAATGGAATGAGCCTTTTGATCCAATGTCTTCCGCTCACCGTAAAGATGATTATGTAGAAGGAAATGCTTGGCAATACACTTGGTTGGTTCCTCAGGATCCTTATGGTTTAATTGATTTATTTGGCGGAGACCAAAAATTCATCGAAAAATTCGACCAGTTATTTACACAAAGTGAAAAAGTAGCCGGTGCGGAAGCTTCACCAGACATTAGTGGATTAATTGGACAATACGCTCAAGGAAATGAGCCGAGTCACCATATTCCGTATTTGTATGCTTATGTGGGGCAACCTTGGAAAACAGCCAAGATCGTTCGTCAGGTTTTTGACCAATTTTACACAACCAAAATTGACGGAATTTGCGGAAACGAAGATGTCGGACAAATGTCGGCTTGGTACGTGCTTTCCTCAATGGGATTCTATGCTGTGAATCCGGCAAACGGAACTTACGTTTTTGGAAGTCCAGCAGTTGATGAAGCGATTGTTCATTACAAAGAAAATGTATCATTCAAAATGACTGCAGTAAATAACAGCAAAACGAATATGTACATACAAAAAGTGGAATACAACGGAGAACCATATACAAAATCATACATCACTCACGACATGATCGTAAAAGGTGGTGAGTTAAAATTGTATATGGGAAGTCAGCCTTCATTGGACTTTGGAACAGCAAAAGCGGATAGACCACTGTAGGCGTACGAAAAACACACAACCAATTCAGAAAAGAAACATGAAGAAAATAATAGTTTTTTTAGGAATGTTTTTCGCTTTTGCAAATGCAAATGCGCAAACCAAAACAAAATCGAATCTGAATATCATGACGTTTAATATCCGTTATGATAATCCGGGCGATGGTTCGAACAGCTGGCAGTATCGAAAGGAAAACGCAATAAAAATGATTCGTTTCAACGAAATTGATATCCTCGGAATGCAAGAAGTTCTAGCTCATCAATTGAAAGATTTCACCGCAAATCTTCCTGAATATCGAGCTATAGGTGTAGGTAGAGAAGACGGAAAAGAAAAAGGGGAATACAGCCCAATCCTCTACAATAAAAATAAATTTACGTTAATCAAATCGGGCTATTTCTGGTTGAGCCAAACTCCTGAAAAACCTTCAAAAGGATGGGATGCCGCTTGCGAACGTATCGCGACTTGGGTGCAACTGAAAGACAAAGCAACCGGAAAAAAGCTATTTGTTCTAAATACACATTTTGATCATATAGGCGAAGTCGCAAGACGAGAAAGTGTGAATTTGATTAAAACAAAAATTGCCCAACTAAGTGAAGGAATGCCTCAAATCATGATGGGGGATTTGAATGCAACACCCGATTCATCGGTGATACAATCGTTGCTGACTGGAGATAAATCGTTAAGTTTATTGGATTCCAAAAAACTGGCTTCACTTGTATATGGCCCAAATTGGTCTTTTCACGATTTTGGAAAAATGCCTTTTAAAGACCGACCACTCATTGATTATATTTTAGTGACCAAAGGAATTACAGTTCATAAATATGGTGTCTTGGCAGAAACTTTAAACGATCTTTTCCTTTCGGATCATGCACCTGTGTTTATCAACATTTCTTTCTAAATAATCAACATTTGTTCAAAATAAAAACTTTATAATGAAAAATAACAGCTTCTTCTTTTTGGCATTTCTTTTTTTGAGCTTTGTTGCAAATGCACAAAACAAAACCGAAAGTCCTGCGGATCACGTTAATATTTTAATGGGAACACAATCGATTTACAGTTTGTCAAACGGAAATACCTATCCTGCAATTGCACGTCCTTGGGGAATGAATTTTTGGTCGCCGCAAACAGGCAAAATGGGTGACGGATGGATGTATACCTACACCGCCGAAAAAATACGCGGATTCAAACAAACGCACCAGCCATCACCTTGGATTAATGACTACGGTCAATTTTCAATCATGCCGGTTACGGGGAAATTAGCTTACAAAGAAGACGACAGAGCGAGTTGGTTCAGCCATAAATCAGAAATTGCAAAACCGCATTATTACAGCGTTTATCTTGCCGATTTTGACATTAATGCCGAAATGACTGCCACCGAAAGAGCGGCTCATTTCCAATTCACTTTTCCAAAAAATGAACAATCATCCGTTGTGATTGATGCTTTTGACAAAGGTTCATACATCAAAATCATTCCTTCAGAAAATAAAATCATTGGTTACACAACCAAAAATAGCGGTGGTGTTCCTGATAATTTCAAAAATTATTTTGTTTTGATATTCGACAAACCTTTTGAAACCAAATACACTTGGAACGACAATGGATTGACGAAGGACCAACTCGAAATGAAAGCCGACCATTCAGGAGCTGTTGTTGGTTTTAAAACGAATAAAGGAGAGAAAGTGAATGTTCGTGTAGCTTCGTCATTCATCAGCATTGAACAGGCGGAACAAAATTTGAAAGCCGAATTGAATAATGCCCCGTTTGAAAAAGTAGTGGCTGAATCCAAAGCAGCTTGGAATACCACTTTAGGAAAATTGAAAGCAGAAGGCGGAACCGAAGAGCAGATTAACACTTTTTACTCTTGTTTGTATCGCACCGTTTGTTTTCCACAAAAATTATATGAAATAGATGCCAAAGGAAAAATTGTGCATTACAGTCCGTACAACGGAAAAATTTTGGACGGTTATATGTATGGCGGAACAGGATTTTGGGACACTTTCCGCGCATTATATCCTCTGTTGAATTTGGTTTATCCTTCAATCAACAAAGAAATGCAGGAAGCTTTGATTAACGATTATAAAGAAGGTGGATTTTTACCTGAGTGGTCAAGTCCAGGTTTAAGGGATTGCATGGTGGGTAACAACTCTGCTTCAGTAGTTGCTGAGGCATATCTAAAAGGTTTAAGAGGCTACGACATCAACACTTTATATGAAGCTTTACAGCACGGTGCAAACAACGAAGGCCCGAATGCCACGGGACGAAAAGGTGTGGAATATTACAACACCCTGGGTTATGTTCCCTATGATGTAAAAATCAACGAGAATGCCGCTCGTACTCTTGAATATGCTTATGATGATTTTACGATTTGGAAATTGGCGAAAGCCTTAAACCGTCCGACTGCAGAAATTGCTTTGTACGAAAAACGAATGATGAACTATAAAAACGTTTTCAATCCGGAATTCAAATTGATGAGTGGAAGAAACAAAGACGGTAGTTTTACCAAGGATTTCAATCCGTTCAAATGGGGTGATGCTTTTACCGAAGGGAATAGTTTGCATTACAGCTGGAGCGTTTTTCATGACATTCAGGGATTGATTGATTTGATGGGGGGCGAAAAAGCCTTTACTGCAAAATTGGACGAGGTATTTTCGTTACCACCTACATTTGACGATTCATATTATGGCAGCGTGATTCATGAAATACGCGAAATGCAGATTATGAATATGGGACAATATGCCCACGGAAATCAGCCGATTCAGCATATGATTTATTTATACAATTTTGCGGGACAACCCTGGAAAGCGCAATATTGGTCAAGGGAAGTGATGAACCGTTTATACAAACCAACGCCTGATGGCTATTGTGGTGACGAAGACAACGGACAAACTTCAGCTTGGTATATTTTCTCTTCAATGGGCTTCTACCCTGTTTGCCCAGCTTCGGATGAATATGTTTTGGGTGCGCCTTTGTTCAAAAAAGTTACGGTTACTTTAGAAAACGGAAAACAAATAGTTATCAAAGCAGAAAAAAATTCAGCCGAAAACAAGTACGTTCAGGAATTGAAATGGAATCAAAAAGTATATGACAAAAATTACATCAACCATTTTGAATTGCAAAAAGGAGCCGAATTGGATTTCGATATGGTAAATAAACCCAACGAAAAACGAGGAACTTCGAAAACAAGTTATCCGTATTCCTATTCCACACAGAAAAAATAAACAAACACAGATTTTACCATTTTTTACAAACCTAATCATTTGCCAAAAATTGGTTCAATTTGACTCAAAAAATAAAACATATGCAATCACGTAGAAAATTTATAAAAAATACAGGACTTTTATCGGCAGGAATGCTAGCCTTGAACACTGAAGTTTTTGCTTCAAATACTAATTCCTTTTTCAATCTTGCTCCCGATTTCGTGAGCCAACGTCCTCCTTTGGCACAACGCAAATTCACCAGTAAAGCCATTGAAGACGCCATTGTAAGAATCAAAAAACAAATTGCCAATCCGGAATTGGCCTGGTTGTTCGAGAACTGTTTTCCAAATACTTTGGACACAACGGTCGATTTTGAAATCATCGATGGAAAACCAGATACTTATGTAATTACAGGCGATATCGATGCCATGTGGTTGCGTGATTCTACAGCTCAGATTTGGCCGTATATTCCTTTTGTAAAAGAAGATAAAAAGCTGAAAGAATTGGTAAAAGGAGTAATCAACCGTCAAACGAAATGTATTTTGTTAGACCCTTACGCCAATGCTTTTTACAAAGATTTCAATCAAGTTAGTGAATGGAAAAGCGATATTACCAAAATGCAACCTGGAATTCACGAGCGTAAATGGGAAATAGACAGTTTGTGTTATCCAGTTCGATTGGCGTACGGCTATTGGAAAGAAACTGGTGATACTTCAATGTTTGATGACAATTGGAAAAAAGCAATGAATTTGGTTTTACAAACGTTCAAAGAACAGCAGCGTTGGACAGATAAGGGACCATACACTTTCCAAAGAAACACTGCTTGGGCAACTGATGGTGTTCCTTTATCAGGTTATGGTTATCCCGTGAAACCTTGTGGATTGATTGTTTCAACTTTCCGTCCGAGTGATGACAGCACCTTGTTTGGTTATTTGATTCCGAGCAATATGTTTGCCATCGAAATATTGGGATACATGATTGAAATGTGTTCGACTTCGGCTTTGAAAGATGATGAAATCGTAAAAAAAGCAATCGAGTTGAGAGCGCAAGTTCAAAAAGGACTGAAAGAAAACGGAATCATTACCCACCCTAAATTCGGTGAAATCATAGCATTTGAAGTAAACGGTTATGGCAGTTTCCACTTTATGGATGATGCCAATGTGCCTTCATTATTGTCGTTGCCTTATTTGGGAGCTGTAAAACCAGATGATAAATTGTATTTGAATACGCGAAAAGTGGTACTTTCAGACAACAATCCATTTTTCTACAAAGGGAAAGCAGCCGAAGGAATTGGCGGACCACACACAGGAGCCGACACGATTTGGCCAATGAGTATCATTCTAAGAGCAATTACGAGTGTGGATGAAAACGAAATTCGAAATTGTATCAGCACCTTAAAGAAAACTCACGCCGATACAGGGTTTATGCACGAATCAATTCATAAAGACGACGCCACAAAATTCACTCGCAAATGGTTTGCTTGGGCAAATACTTTGTTCGGGGAATTGATTGTCAATGTCAGCAAAAATCATCCAAATATTCTAGCCGATAAAAATATTTAAATACATTCCTATGAAAAAATACTTATTACTATTGCTGATTTTTACAGGTGTTTTATCTTATGCACAACGAGCAGAAAACATTATTATCATAACGACGGATGGGCTAAGATGGCATGAGCTTTTTGAAGGAATGGATCAGACAATTGCCAAAGACCGAAAATTTAATCAAGGGGACAGTACCTATATTTTTAATAAATACTGGAGTCCTGACATTAAAGAACGTAGAGAAAAATTGACGCCATTTATCTGGTCAATTCTTGCTTCAAAAGGACAATTATATGGCAACAGAAATTATGGAAATAAAGTAAATAATGCCAATCCTCATTGGTTCAGTTATCCGGGTTATAGCGAAATAATGACTGGTTATGCCGATCCTGCCATAAATTCAAATGATTATGCTCCGAACCCTCATGTTACTTTACTGGAATTTTTAAACCAACAACCAAAACTAAAAGGGAAAGTGGCGGCTTTTGGTGCATGGGAAGCATTTGACCGAATCTTAAATGAAAAACGAAGCGGAATACCCGTGGCTTCAGCTTTTGATAATGTAGGAGGAAACAACCCAACTGAACAGCAGAAACTAATCAATAACATGCTTAGGGATTCTTACAAACCTTGGCATGCCGATGAGTGCTTTGATGTCTTTACGCAATACGAAGCCATGGAAGAATTAAAAACAAATAAGCCAAAAGTATTGTATGTTGCTTTTGGAGAAACAGACGAATGGGCCCATGCGGGACAATATCGTTCTTATTTGGATGCGGCTCATCAGGTTGACGCTTGGGTTAAACAAATTTGGGACTTTGTACAGAATGATCCAAAATATAAAAACAAAACAGCTTTGTTCATTACAACGGATCATGGTCGTGGTGATAAAATAAAACAGGAATGGACTAGTCATGGTAGTTCTATTCAGGATGCATCCGAAATATGGTTTGCCGCTATGGGACCTGGAATTAGTTCGAAAGGAGAAGTTAAAATGGAAGGACAGCTATATCAACAACAATTTGCCCAGACCATTGCTAAACTGATGGGATATACTTTCAAAGCAGAACATCCTATAGCTAAAGAAATAACAGAAGTATTGAAATAATAAACTTTTTTCGAATAATCGTTTTTTTAATGAATCAATAATTTTCAGTTATCCAATAAGTTTTTTAAAAAAATATCCGTCGTATTTTGTTTATTAATTGAACTCAGATTTAGACAGAATTTGAACAATTAATGCTTTTAATTTCAAAATAAATTTTTAAATGAATCGATTTCTGTTTTCAATCCTGACGATCTTAAATCTAGGCCTTACACAAGCGCAAAATAAGACAGAGCGCAAACAAAACTCACCCAATCAGCTAACTAATGTTGATTGGCTAGTTACGCCGATTACTCAAAAAGCCACAGTTTATGCGGAAGGAAAAAATATTATTCTGAATAATGGACTAGTAAGGAGAAGCTTTCGAATTACGCCCAATGTTGCCTGTACCGATTTTACCAATCTGACAAATGATCAACAATTAATAAGAGCAGTGAAACCGGAAGCAAAAATTACACTTGACGGAAAAGAATATGCCATCGGAGGATTGAGAGGTCAGAAAGAAAATGCCTATTTATTACCGGAATGGGTTGATAAAATGGAAGTTGGAAAAGAAGATTTCACATTCGTGAACTATACAATTTCGGATATAAAACCGTATATCAATTGGAAATCGACCAATTGGGCAATGAACAAAAAACAAGCCACAGGAAAATTATTGGTTTTTGAATATGCCTCTTCCCTACCGAAAATGAAAGGTTTGAAAGTAAAAGTAAATTACGAATTGTATGATGGATTACCATTAATTACAAAATCGATTTCAATCGAAAATGCAAGCCAGAAAGTTTTTAAACTAAATAAAGTTGTAAGCGAAACCATCGCAATGGTCGAAGAACAAAGCGCAGTAGAAGGCAATCCCGAAAAAATGAGAAGCCAACACGGATTTTATATAGAAACCAATTATGCTTTCAACAATTCGATGAGCTATGAGTTGAGCGATCAAACGACCCATTGGAAAATGGATTCTGTTTATACTTCCCAAGTACATTATAACTACAAAACGCCATGTCTTCTTGAAGTGTATCCCGATAAAGCTCCTGGAATTGAGTTGAAACCAAACGAAGTTTATAATTCGGTTCGTTCTAATGAGTTACTGATTGATACCTACGACCGTCAACGTCGCGGACTGATGATTAAGAGAATGTACAGTACAATTGCACCTTGGACTACCGAAAATCCAATTTTCATGCACTTGGTAAGTCAAAATGACGAACAAGTATGCACAGCGATTGACCAATGTGCCGCTACGGGTTATGAAGCGTTAATTTTGAGTTTCGGAAGTCATTTGAATATGGAATTGGACACACCCGAAAATCACCTAAAATGGAAAGCTTTGGCCGATTACGCTCACGGCAAAGGAGTTAAAATCGGAGGATATTCCTTGTTTAGCAGTCGACGAATCAGTGATGAAGACGATGTGGTCGATCCAAAAACAGGTAAACCTGGAGGTGCTTTTTTTGGAAATGCAGCTTGTTTTGGAAGTAAATGGGGATTGTCATATAGAGACCATATCAAGAAATTTTTCACAATAACAGGTTTTGATATTTGGGAAAATGATGGTCCTTACCCTGGTGATGTTTGTGCTTCGACGACACATCCAGGACACAAAGGTTTGGATGATTCACAGTGGAAGCAAATGGAAATCCAAAAAGAGTTGTACCGTTGGTTAAACGAAAAAGGAGTTTATATCAACGCTCCCGACTGGTATTTCCTTGACGGAACACACAAAATTGCCTTGGGCTACAGAGAAACAAACTTCTCTAGGTCGAGAGAACAACAACGTATTTTGAACCGTCAGAATATCCACGATGGAACCATTGAAAAATCGGCTTCGATGTCTTGGGGATTTGTTCCTCTGACCATTTATCAAGGAGGAGACGCTTCGGCAGTTTTGGAACCTTTGAGCGAACATCTAAAAGATTACGAACAATTAATGGTTCAATATTACGGAGCGGGAGTTCAGGCGTGTTACCGAGGTCCACGATTGTATGATACCGATGCCACGAAAGAATTGGTCAAAACAACAATCAACTGGTACAAAAAATACCGTGAAATTCTGAATTCCGATATGATTCAATTGCGTCGTGCCGATGGCAGAGACTGGGACGGTTTTTTGCATATGAATCCAACATTGAAACAAAAAGCATTTATAATGTTGTACAATCCGACCAAAGAAAAAATGATCAAAACAATCAAAGTCCCTTTATATTATTCGGGATTGACCGACAAAGCCATGATTCGCGAGAAAGAAGATGTTGCCAAAAGTTACAAGATCAACCGCAATTATGAAGTGGATTTGACTTTCACAATCGAACCGGAAAGTTATACTTGGTATGTCGTCGAATAACAAATAGAAATTGAATTTTAAAAGGCATATTAGCTTTAACTATGTCAAGATAATTCTATTAATTCATTAAAAAAAAGTTGCATTAGAATCAAAAACACTAATTAAAACTAAGCATAAAAAAAGGAAAATATTGGTTTTATGTTAAAAACTGGGTACCTGATATTCAATTTACTAATACGATTTAGTATTTCAATAAAATTTACCTACTTTTAGCAAAAAATCTAAAAAAAGAAAAAAATAAAGGAACAAAAGTATAAAAATGAAAAAAAGATTTGCAATAGGAATGGATATTGGCGGTTCGCACATTACTGCCGCAATTATTGATATAAATGAGATGAAAGTCGTTGAAGGGTCTGTTTCTAAAGTTTCTTTCAATTCTAATTTACCAGTTAAAGTGGTAATGGATTTTTGGGAAAATGCTATTCGTTCTTTATGTGAAAAAACACAGGTGGGAAAATTATCCGGAATTGCAATGGCTATTCCAGGTCCATTTGATTACGAAAATGGAACTTGCTGGATTAAAGACCAAAATAAATACGCTAATTTCTACGGTCTAAACATAAAAGACCTGTTAAGAGAACGTTTTGATTTTGATCAGGATTTCCCAATTGTTTTCGAAAATGATGCCATCAGTTTCGGAAAAGGAGAAGTTTACAAAAACACTGAAAACCTTTCTAAAAAAGTAATGGCAATAACATTGGGAACAGGGCTTGGTTCTTGTTTTATCGAAAACGGAAAAATTGTAAATTCAGGTGAAAACGTCCCTAAGCATGGTGAAATATGGGATCATCCTTATCAAAACGGTATAGCAGAAGATTCTATATCATTAAGAGGGTTACTTTCCAATTACCATCATTTAAGCGACATCCAACTAAAAAAAGGCATAGAACTATATCACTTGGCTATTGAGGGAAATGAAAAAGCAATCAAATCTTTTAATAAATTTGGAGAAGACATAGCCGAGGTTGTAATTCCTTGGTTAAAAAGCTTTAATGCAGATATGCTTGTTGTTGGTGGTAAATTAGCAAACGCGGGAGATTTATTTCTGAATATTTTCAGAGAAAAAGTAAAAGACGCAGGAATTGAAATTGAACTGGTAATCTCAAGTGATAATGAAACAGCTGCTTTATTGGGAGTAGCCACTTTGCTTTACGAAGTTAACGTATAATAATACTTTCTGATTTTAAAAATCAGATTAAAAATAAAGAGAGATGACAAATCGTAGAAATTTTCTAAAAAAAACAGCCATTGCATCGGCAGCAGTTGCATTGAGCTCCTTCAAAGGAATTGCTTCAGAAGGTGAAGAAACAATTATTGATTCTTCAAAAGTAAGAAAGCCTATTGTTCTTTCTACTTGGCGTTTTGGGCTTGAGGCCAATGAAGCGGCCTGGGAAGTATTGAAAAAAGGAGGACGTGCCTTAGATGCTGTTGAGGCTGGTGTAAGAGTACCCGAAGGCGATCCGAAAGAAAGAAGTGTGGGTTACGGAGGACGTCCCGACAGAGATGGACGCGTAACGCTGGATGCCTGCATCATGGACGAAATGTCGAATATAGGGTCAGTAGGATGTCTGGAATTTATCAAACACCCAATATCTGTGGCACGTGCCGTGATGGAAAAAACACCACACGTAATGTTGGTGGGAGACGGAGCGCTTCAATTTGCCTTATCGCAAGGATTTCCAAAAGAAAATTTATTGGTTCCCGATTCTGAAAGAGAATGGAAAGAATGGTTGAAAACTTCAGAATACAAACCAATTGCCAATATCGAAAATCACGATACCATCGGGATGATTGCTTTGGATGCTGCTGGAAATCTATCGGGAGCCTGCACTACTAGCGGGATGGCATTCAAAATGCACGGACGATTAGGAGACTCCCCTATTATCGGTGCGGGTTTATATGTTGATAACGAAATTGGTGCTGCAACAGCAACTGGGCACGGCGAAGAGGTAATCCGAATTGCAGGATGTCACTTGGTTGTCGAATTGATGCGTCAGGGCAGATCTCCTCAAAAAGCATGTGAAGAAGCAGTTTTGAGAGTGGTAAAACTGATGAAAAACAGAAATAAGAATCTGAAAGATATTCAGGTTGGATTTATAGCCTTAAACAAAAAAGGCGATTACGGTTCCTATTGCGTACAAAGCGGTTTCAACTATGCCGTTTATGACGATACCGGAAACCGATTGATCGATCCAGATTTTTATTTAAAACCATAAAAAAAAACAAAAGTATTAACCAGTACAATGAAAAGATACAATTTGGAAATTGCTTGTTTCAATCCGGAATCGGCAGTGATTGCACAAAAAAATGGAGCAAACCGCGTTGAACTTTGTGATGAAATGATTGAAGGAGGTACAACTCCATCACCGGAAGCGGTAATCACAACCCGCGAAGAATTGACGATTGATATGAACGTAATGATTCGTCCACGTGGCGGAAATTTCGTTTATAGCGACGCGGAATTCGAACAAATGAAACAAGAAGTAAAAGAATACAAAAAATTTAAAGTTGACGGATTTGTATTCGGAATTTTAAATAAGGACAACAGTATCAACGTAGAACGAAACAAAGAGTTGGTGTTTTTGGCAAGACCGTTGCCTTGTACTTTCCATCGTGCTTTTGACGTGGTTACTGATGTTTATAATTCCTTAGAAACCGTTATTGATTGTGGATTCAAAACCATTTTGACTTCTGGACAGGAACCAAATGTAGTGGAAGGAATTTCAGTTTTGGAACAACTGGCCAAAAAAGCAGGAAACCGTATTGTCATCATGCCTGGCGGAGGTGTTCGTTCCTCGAATATAACCATGCTAAAAGAAAAAATGAATACATCATTCTACCATTCATCGGCAATAACCGATGGAACAGAAATAGCCGATGGCAAAGAAATAAAAGCTTTAGTTACTAATTTAAAGTAAAAACACTCTCATAAATATTTTGCTTGTGAGCCATTTATCATTTTAAAAAAGACAGAAAATGAAAAACAGATTCAAGTTATTGTTTACAGCATTAATCTTTGCCAAAGCAATTTCGCTTCATGCCCAAAACGATTTCAGTATGAAGGCTGACAAATCGGAAGAGGAAGGTTATGTATGGACAAAAGATCCTCTTGTAAAAGCCAACCTTGATAAATGGCAGGGTTACAAATTTGGCGTATTGATCCACATGGGACTTTACACTCAGTTAGGAACAGTGGAATCTTGGGGCTTGGCTCCGGAAGATTGGGTAACCAGAGACGGTTATGACAGTTATTACAAATATGCCACCGATTACAGAAATACCAAATACAAATTGAATCCGACAAATCTGGACTCAGAAAAATGGGCAAAAATGTTCAAAAGTGCCGGAGCAAAATATTTGATTTTTACCTCCAAACACCATGATGGATTTTGTATGTATGATTCAAAATTTACCGATTTTAAAATCACAAATCCAGAACTGCCTTATGCCAAAAACCCTAAAGCAGATGTGTTGAAAAACGTATTGGATGCGTCCAGAAAAGAAGGATTGGCAGTGGGTGTTTATTTCTCCAAGCCCGATTGGACAACCGAAAACTTCTGGTGGTCCTACTACCCGCCAAAAGATAGAAACCCTACGTATGACATCACAAAATTTCCAGACAGATGGAAAAGCTATGTACAATACACTCAAAATCAGTTGAACGAGTTGACTACAAATTACGGAAAGGTTGACATTCTTTGGCTTGATGGATGTTGGGTTAGACCATTATCTACCATTAATAAAAAAGTGGAAGAATTCTGTAAATATCCATATGACATGGACATCAACATGAAATTAATTTCAGAAACGGCTCGCAAAAAACAACCGGGAATGTTGGTTGTAGATCGTTGGGTTCCGAGCGAATATGAAAATTATTTAACCCCAGAACAAAAAACACCGGAGAAGCCATTATCTGTGCCATGGGAAAGTTGCATCACTCTTGGAGGAGCTTGGGGCTGGGTACCAAATGACAATTACAAATCTTCAAAAGAAGTAGTACAATTATTGACCTCTATCGTGGTAAAAGGTGGAAACCTGTTATTGGGAGTTGGACCTGATGCCAAAGGGGAATTTGATCCAAAAATTGAAAAAACTTTGGCTAGCGTAGGAAAATGGTTGACAGTAAATGGTGAAGCTATTTACGATACTAAACCAGTTGCGCCATATTTAGACGGAAAAGTGGGTTATACTCAAAAAGGAAATGCAATTTACGGTATTTATATGCCTGCAAAAGATGAAAAAGAATTGCCTGCCGAAATCACCATCAAAACGGATATGAAAGGCAGTTTAAAAGCTACTTTATTGAGCAACAAACAAAAATTGACCAGCAAAAAAGTAGAAGGCGGAATCAAAATCACGATTCCAAAAGAACTCAGAACTTCTTTAGCCGGTCAAGAAGCGGTAGTTATTAAAGTGAGTAAATAATTCTTCGGAAGAAGCTATAGAAATAATCAGTCAGTAATATCATCATTTATTGACTGATTATTTTTTGTTTCAATTTAAAATTGTAAAAGATGAAAAAACAGTTATTAACAGTTTTGGGATGCTTGATGTTTTTGTCAATGACAGCGCAGAAAACGGCTGCCCCAGTACCTTATGGAGTTTTGCCTAGCGAAGCCCAATTGCGTTGGCAGGAATTGGAACAATATGTTTTAGTCCATTTTACACCAACGACTTTTCAGAACAAAGAATGGGGATATGGTGATGCCGACCCAAAAATTTTCAATCCAGCAAAATTTGATGCAAGCCAAATCGTGAATGCCGCCAAAGACGGTGGTTTCAAAGGAGTGATTCTTGTTGCCAAACATCATGACGGATTCTGTTTATGGCCAACTAAAACAACAGCTTATAATATTAGTAAAAGTCCTTTCCGAAACGGAAAAGGTGACATGGTGAAAGAATTTGAACTTGCAACACGCAATGCTGGAATGCAATTTGGACTCTATTGTTCACCTTGGGACAGAAATAATGAAGATTATGGAAAGCCTGAATATGTTACCAAATATCGTAATCAATTGAGAGAATTGTACTCGAATTACGGAAAATTATTTATTACCTGGTTTGATGGTGCCAATGGTGGTGATGGTTATTATGGTGGTAAAAATGAAAAAAGAAGTATCGATCGTGGTACTTATTACGGATGGGAAACCACTTGGGGTATTTCCAGAAAAATGCAGCCCGGAGCGGTTATTTTTGCCGATATGGGAGATGTCCGTTGGGTAGGTAATGAACACGGTTTTGCAGCTGAAACCTCTTGGGCAACCTTTACTCCACAACCAGCTAAAGGTAAAACAATTGCTGCTCCTGGCGAAACCAATTCAGAGAAAGCTCCGGAAGGAACACGAAACGGTAAGTTTTGGAAACCTGCAGAATGTGATGTACCGCTTAGAAATGGTTGGTTTTACCACACAAACGAAGACAATCAGGTAAAATCAGTTTCAAAATTATTCGAGATTTACTGTAAATCTGTTGGAAGAGGTGGTTGTCTGGATTTAGGAATTTCACCTAATACAGACGGTTTATTACATCCAAACGACGTCAAAGCATTGAAAGATTTTGGTGATTTCTTAAAGCAATTATATGCCGATAATCTAGCAAAATCGGCTGTAATTACTGCTTCGGAAATTAGAGGAGGTGATAACAAATCATTCGGAACCAAAAATCTGACTGATGACGATCGTTACTCCTATTGGGCTACCAGTGATGATGTAAAAAAAGCTTCAGTTACTTTAGAATGGAAAAAAGAACAAACTTTTAATATCATCCGTCTGAGAGAAAACATCAAACTTGGTCAACGCATCGAAAAAATTGAAATTGATGCTTTTATCAATGGTAATTGGAAAAAAGTGGGCGAAGCTACAAGTATTGGAGCTAATAGATTAGTGCGCTTACAAAATTATATATCCACTTCAAAACTGAGAATTCGTATCGAAGAATCACCTGTTTGTATTGCTTTAAGCGATGTGGGAGTGTTTAAAGAACCGGAACAATTACCGCTTCCAAAAATCAAAAGAGACAAAGTGGGAATGGTTTCAATAACTACCGACATGGCGGTAAACCAAATCCGTTACACCATTGACGGAACCGAGCCTACTGCTCAATCTCCGGTCTATGAAGGTGCCTTTTCATTTTTAACATCTGGTGAAATCAAAGCCAAATCATTTGGCACTAATATGAAATCTGGCGAAACAGTAATTCAATCCTTTAATGTCTGCAAAAAAGACTGGAAAATAGTCGCTGCTTCTTTTGATAATCAGGAAAAAGGAAAATCATCGAATGCAATTGACGAAAATGAAGAAACCCTTTGGAACACTTCCGATAATACATCGGCAACAGCCTTACCTCAATCTATTACTGTCGATATGGGCAAAGAAATGTCAATCGTTTCCCTGTCATATTTGCCTCGCCAAAACGGAACAGGTGGAATTGTGAAAAACTACCAATGGCAGACAAGTATAGACAATGTAACTTGGACAACAGTAACTGAAGGTGAATTTTCCAACATCAAAAGCAATCCGGTGGAGCAAAACATTGTTTTAAAAACGCCTGCAAAAGCCAGATATTTTAAATTCATCGGAAAAACCAGCGTGGATGGAAATTATATCAGTGCTGCTGAATTGGGAGTGAAAACACTAAAATAAAATCTAAAACAGAACCATGCATATTTTAAAACAAAATAGTATCATACTGATGTTGGTTTTATCAATGATGGTTGTAAAAGCACAGAATTCCTCAAAAGTCAAATTAATTACTCAGGAAAATATTTTTCCCGAAAGCACTTTCAAAAGCTGTCACGCCTCAACCTTAGTCGAATTGAGTGATCATCGAATAATGGCATCTTGGTTTGCAGGCGAGCATGAAGGTGCCAATGATGTAGCGATTTGGACATCAGTTTTGGAAAACGGAAAATGGAGTCAACCTAAATCCATTGCCAATGGGATTCAAAATGATACAGTTCGTTTTGCCTGTTGGAATCCAGTTTTATTCAAAAACAAAAAAGGGAAATTGTTTTTGTTTTACAAAGTAGGTCCAAATCCACGGGAATGGTGGGGAGAAATGAAGGTTTCCAACAACGACGGAAAATCGTGGGGAAAAGCCATAAGATTGCCCAATGAAATTCTGGGGCCAATTAAAAACAAACCCATTCAACTCAAATCTGGTAAAATTATTTATCCTTCAAGCACAGAAAGCGTAAAGGATAATATTTGGAAAATCCATATAGAAATTAGCGACAGTAATGCTTCCAAATGGAATAAGATAGCTATCGACAATGGAGAATTTGGACTAATTCAGCCTTCTATTGTGGAATACGCCGATGGAAGTCTTCAAATGCTATGCCGAAGCCGACAAAATGTAATTGTCGAAACCTGGTCAACAGATGAAGGCCTGACTTGGTCTAAACCAGCTGCGATTTCACTTCCCAATCCCAATTCAGGTATTGATTCCGTGATGCTTAAAAACGGTAGTCAGCTTTTAGTTTATAATCCAATGATTTCTGGAAAAGATTGGTGGTTGGGACGCTCGGAACTAAGATTGGCTATTTCTAAAGACGGAAAAAACTGGACGGATATTTGCACTTTAGAAAAACACGAAAAAGGAGAATACAGTTATCCTGCAATCATACAGAGTGGGGACGGAAATATTCACATTTCATATACCGACAACAGGAAAAATATACATTATATTTCAGTTGATATCACTCAATTATAATTAAAAATCCTTTAACATAAAAAAACAGCTGTGATTTAAACGAAAATCACAGCTGTTTTATTTTTGAGAAATCTCTTTATTACTCCACCATAATTTCATCAACAAACAACCAAGCAGATTGATTTTCGCCGGGATGGCCCGCAGGACACTGACCTAGGTTTTTGGCGGTAACGCGAACAACTTTCACTTTCTGTTCCGAAAATTTGGCCGTAAAGTCTTTTATCTGCGTGTCTCTTTCTGCAACTGGAATAGTATTGGTTATTGTTTTTACTTCCTTAAAATTAATTCCATCATCCGATACTTCAAACTTCACCCATAGCGGTAAAAACACCCATTGCCCCCAATTTTGAATACACCCCAAAGTAATGCTGCCAACAGTAGTGCTCGCTCCCAAATCAATAGTGGCAACCAAATCATTTCCATTGAATGCATGCCATTGTTTGCTTATATTTTTTGTCCCTCTAAAACCATCCGTTAGTGAATTGGCTCCATTAGCAGGATAATAGCGACTAAAGGCATTTGCATACGTCACTGTTTTTCCTGTAGCCTTATTAAAAGTAAATGATTGTTCTGCTGGTTTGGCATTCATCACCTTGTTGTTCAATGCCATGATTGCTTTTACTGTCATAGATGTATTGACTTCAAAAGGTTTTTCATACTTAGTGCTTCCGGTTGAAGGAATACTTCCATCGATTGTATAATAAATTAAACCATCTGTATTCTCTGTTTCGAGAGCAATAGAAAGTTTGTTGTTTTCCACGATTGGCATAATATCCACTTTAAAATTCCCTTTGGAATAATGAAGCCCTTTTTGCTCAAAACCTACCAAATGAGGCTGCAAACGCTCATTAAAATTTTTCCAATTGCGTTGTTCTTTTGGAGACCACAATACTTCTGCCAAAGCGGGCATACGAGGAAGAATCATATATTCTGCCTGTTCCGCTGTTGGTATATATTCTGTCCATAGATTAGCCTGTGAACCCAAAACGCGCTTACCTTCTTCCTTGCTTAATTCTGCAGGAATCGGTTCATAACTATACACTTTTTTCAAAGTATTAAAACCTCCAATCGCAGCTGGCTCTGTTTCTGGATCACCCTGATAATGGTCAAAATAGCACGGAAAACCGGGAGTCATAATAACATCGTGTCCCATCTTGGCAGCCTCGATTCCTCCTGCTTCGCCTTGCCAGCTCATAACAGTGGCTTCTGGAGCCAATCCTCCTTCCAGAATTTCATCCCAACCAATCATTTTTCTATCCTTTGAAACCAAGAATTTTTCCATTCGACGAATAAAATAACTCTGCAATTCTTTTTCATCTTTCAATTGCTCCGTTTTCATTCTGGCTTGACATTTTGCGCAATTTTTCCAACTCGTTTTATCCACTTCATCTCCTCCAATATGAATGTATTTAGAAGGGAAAATTGCCATCACCTCAGTAAGTACATCTTCCAAAAAAGCAAAAGCCTGATCATTGCCCGCACAGTAATTACTTTCGCCTTTACTGGCAAAGAAATTTCCTGATTGACCGAAATTATTTTTTGAATTACAGGAAAGTTCTGGATAAGCTGCCATCGCCGCTTCTGAATGTCCTGGCATTTCAATCTCTGGTACCACAGTAATATTTCTTTCTTTTGCGTAAGCCACAATCTCTTTGGCCTGTTCCTGCGTATAATAACCTCCATAAGTCGATTTACTTCTGTCTGCATTAAATTCTACCTCGGCCCAATTCCAAGATTTCCCCCAATCATCTACACGCCAAGCTGCCTGCTGGGTAAGTTTAGGATATTTTTTGATTTCCAAACGCCATCCGGCTCCGTCAACCAAATGCCAATGAAAAACGTTCATTTTATAAGTCGCAAGCAAATCGATAAATTCTTTCACCAATTCGGGTGCAAAAAAATGGCGACTGACATCCAGCATCAACCCTCTCCATTGAAAACGAGGATAATCCTTGATTTCCATACTAGGAATCTGAACCAAATCATTGTTTCTTGTAAAAGGTAAAGTTTGCAATAATGATTGGACCCCATAAAATAATCCTTTGGAGGTATTTGCCTTTACAAGAATTTCGTTCGGATTCACACTAATCAAATAGCCCTCATCCCCTATTTCTCCAATTTTATCGATGCTAAAAATAATCTTTCCACCTTTGGTCTTATTATCTTTTAACTCATAGCCTGAAACTTTCTTTACATATTCTGTGAAAAAGTGAACCACTTTCTCCGTTTCCTTATCTTTTTTGGAAAATTTTATTGTTGTTTTATCATCAATGACAAAACTGCCTTGTTTCATTTCTAAACTTACGGGTTGCGGAATAATGTGAACCGCCTGCTGCGCCCTCGATAACATGGAGAATAGCAATACCGTCAATAAAATTGTTTTTTTCATTTTTTACAGGTTTATATTATTTTATGAATCACTTTAAAAAAAATCATTTTTTCCCAGATATGAAAGGTTTTCTTCTTAGAAATTACCCTATTAATTTTTATAAAATTTTACAAAAAAAGTATAGCGCAATAACAAGAATCTCCACACTAACCTTCAGATAAACTCCAAGTTTTTAGTTAAATTTGCATTATTTGGGAATTTGAAAGATATAATAACTAAAGCATATTTTTTAATTCAATATTATCTTAGTTTAATTATTAATTATCTTTGTAAAAAAAACGAATAATGAAAATTGAAAAAACAAAAATCACATCATACCTAAATAGCTACATTTCTGTTATTTCTCGTGAAGATCCTTTTTTTCAATCTCCTTTTCATTCGCATCCGGAACTCGAGTTAGTCTATATCAAAGAAAGTTATGGAAAGAGAATTGTTGGGAATTCTGTAGAACAATTTGTGTCTGGCGACATGGTTTTTCTTGGTTCAGACATTCCTCATGTATGGTTAAATGACGAAATTTATTACAAAGGAATAAATACACTAAAGGCCCAGGCCATAGTTGTTTATTTTAACAAAGACATCTTTGGTCCCATTTTTTATGAATTAAAAGAAACCCAAAAAATAAACAATCTCTTTAATCGAGCAGGCAGAGGCTTATCGATTACGGGAAAAACAAACGAACTGATTGCTAAAAAATTAGAGAAATTAGTTCACAAAAAAAACTTCGAAATCATTATTGGACTTTTTGAGATTTTATCAATGCTTTCCGAGAGTAGCGATATTGCATTTGTAAATAATGAAGCTTACACTCCGGCAAATGAAAGTGCCAAAAACGATCGCCTTTCGGATGTTTTCGAATATGTAAAAGATAATTTTAAACAAGATATTTCGCTGGATGAAATTGCCAAAATTGCCAATCTAACACCAACCTCCTTTTGCAGAATGTTTAAGTCAAAAACCCAAAAACATTTTGTGGAATATCTCAACGAGATTCGGGTTTCCAATGCCTGCAAATTTCTAATTGAAACCGACATGGGCATGTCTGAAATTGCATACGAGTGTGGATACAAAACTGTTTCCAATTTCAATAAACTTTTCAAAAAGCTGACCGAAACCACTCCAAAAGAATACCGTAAAAACACAGAAAACTAATTTCTTTCGAATTTATACAGGACTCCTTTATATTGTACAAAATTTATAATGTTTTTTTTAAAAACAAAGAAATCTCCAAGCCCAACGATACAACAATCTAGATACCCCTTTCAGTAATTCTCTTTTCTAGGCAAACATATTTACAGCAAACAACAGACATACAATTACTTAGATAACATATTTTTATTATTTCTTTTTACAGAGATAATAAACAGTTAAACTAAGATAATATTGAATTAATAAATATACTTTAGGAATTATACCTTTCGAATTCTAAAACAGTAAAAAATTAATAAAATCCGTATGGCATTATCACCTACTTCAGTTGTTCGAAAGAGCGTTGATTCTACAGAAAATAAAAAGTGGTTATTTCCCTTTATTTTGGTAACCAGCTTGTTTTTTTTCTGGGGATTTGTACACAATTTGGATCCAATCCTTATTCCTCATCTAAGAAAAGCCTTTAATCTTACAGATTTACAGTCTTCTTTGATAGATTCTTCCGTATTTATAGCCTATTTTGTTATGGCTTTGCCAGCGGGTTATATCATGCGAAAGTATGGATACAAATCGGGTATTATGATAGGATTGACCTTATTTGGTATTGGCTCTATTTTATTTGTGCCTGCAGCCAATTCATTACAATATATTTATTTCCTTGGAGCTTTGTTCATTATCGCCTGCGGACTTACTTTTTTAGAAACAGCGGCCAATCCTTATGTTACAATATTAGGCCCAGCTGAAACGGCAACCAAAAGATTAAATTTTTCCCAATCCTTTAATGGTCTTGCCGCTTTTATAGCTCCAGCATATATTGGACCCATGATTTTGTCCGGGAAAAATTTGACTCAAGAGCAGATGGATGCCATGAATCCATCTGAATTGCATGCACATATTTTGGAGGAGGCAGCGAGTGTAAAAATGCCTTATTTAATTTTAGGATTGATTATTTTGGCTGTGGCCGTAGTATTTTATTTTACCAATATGCCTGATGTAAAAGACGAAGATAAAGAAGGTGTAGACGGTGCAAGTTTTGCCGGCGCCCTGAAATCGATGCGATTAAGATGGGGAATTCTGGCACAATTTTTTTATGTGGGAGCACAAGTTTGTGTGGCTAGTTTTTTTATAAAAATGGCAACCACTTCTGCAGCTCTTACAGAAGATACTGCAGCCAAATATTTAGGCATTTTTGGTTTAACGTTCATGATAGGACGTTTTGCCGGAACATTTTTTATGCAATATATACAGCCAAGAAAATTACTGATTATATATTCAATAATCAATATTTTACTTTCAATTTTAGCGATAATGGGTACAGGTATGATTGTGGTTTATACTTTAATTGCAATCGCATTTTTTATGAGCATTATGTTTCCAACTATCTTTTCGATGGGAATTGATGGACTTGGGCACAATACTAAAATTGGATCTTCGTTGATCGTAATGTCAATCGTGGGAGGAGCTTTATTACCTCCGGTTTTAGGATTAATCTCGGATGCTACAGGAAACATTCAAAACGGTTATGTTGTTCCATTGACTTGTTTTTCAGTAATACTGTTGTTTGCATTTAACGGACATAAAACAAATCAAGCATAAATTCTATTTAATATAATTATGGAAATGAAAAGATTAGTAGTGAAGATGCACCCAAGCGATAATGCATTGGTGGCTTTGATCGATTTATCAAAAGGAGAAAGTGTTATTTTTGAAGGGCAAACATATATCCTTCAAGACAATATTAAAGCAAAACATAAATTTTACACCTCTGATTTGAGTAAAGGGGATGAAGTGATTATGTATGGTGTTTTGGTTGGAAAAGTACAATGTGATGTGGCCAAAGGAAGTCTGATGACCACCGAAAATCTAAAACATGCCGCTGAACCTTACGGGTATCGTCAAACAGATTTTACATGGCAAGCCCCAGATGTTTCAAAATACAAAGACAAGACATTTAAGGGATTCAAAAGAAAAGACGGACGTGTGGGAACTGCCAATTACTGGTTATTTGTACCAACCGTTTTTTGTGAAAACCGAAATTTGGATGTAATTAAAGAAGCGCTACATAATGAATTGGGGTATTCTGTAAGCGATAAATACACACAATATACTCACCAATTATTGGAGGCTTACCAAAGCGGAGAAAATATTGATTCAGTTGACCTACAACTTACGCCAAATAATAGTGCCAATCGTGTTTTTAAAAATGTAGATGGAATAAAATTTCTCAATCATCAAGGGGGTTGTGGAGGTACACGTCAGGATTCGGCAACTTTAAGTGCTTTATTGGCATCTTATGCTAACCATCCAAATGTGGGAGGTATAACGTTGTTAAGTCTGGGCTGTCAGCATTTGCAAGTGCAGGATTTTGTGAATGACGTGAAGAAACAAAATCCGGCATTCGATAAACCATTACTTATTTTTGAACAACAGCAAACCGAAAGCGAAGAAACATTAATTGCCAATGCCATTAAAAAGACCTTCGAGGGCTTAATAGAAATCAATCAATATGAAAGATCAGAAGCTCCGTTAAGCGAATTGTGTGTTGGTGTAAAATGTGGTGGAAGCGATGGTTTTAGTGGAGTTTCCGCAAATCCAGCCGTAGGATATACTTCAGATTTATTGGTAGCTTTAGGTGCCAAAGTTTTATTGGCTGAGTTCCCTGAATTATGTGGAGTGGAGCAAAACCTGATTGACCGTTGTACAACAGAAACTTCGGCTAAAAAATTCATTGATTTGATGCAGTCCTACGATGCTTTGGCTCATAAAGTGGGTTCTGGTTTTCACATGAATCCTTCACCAGGAAATATCAAGGACGGATTAATAACCGATGCAATAAAAAGTGCCGGTGCCGCCAAAAAAGGAGGAACAGCACCTGTAGTAGATGTATTGGATTATACTGAACCAGCAACAAAAGCAGGTTTGAGTTTGGTTTGTACTCCAGGAAATGATGTAGAGGCAACAACTGGTAAAGCGGCTTCTGGAGCAACATTAATCTTGTTTACCACTGGATTGGGAACTCCAACAGGCAACCCGGTTTGTCCTGTGATTAAGGTAGCTACCAATTCCATTTTGGCTAAAAAAATGAGTGATATTATTGATATCGATTGTGGACCGGTAATCAGTGGAGAAAAAACCATTGAAGAAATGGGCGAAGATATCTTGGAGTATTGCATAAAGGCGGCCAGTGGAGAAATTATCCCCAAAGCAGTACAATTAAACCAAGATGATTTCATCCCATGGAAACGTGGTGTTTCATTATAAAAAAATAAAATAATTTTAAAATATAAAAATCATGTTCTCACTACAAAATAAAAAGGCGGTAATAACAGGAGGCGGAAGCGGAATAGGAAAAGCTATTTCGGTTTTGTTTGCCAAGCAAGGAGCCGAAGTCCATATTGTTGAATTGACTCAAGAAAGCGCACAATCAGCAGTGGAAGAAATAAAATTGTCTGGGGGAAAAGTGTTTTCTCACGCCTGCAATGTGGCCAATCAGCAAGAAGTATCGGCAACATTCGAGACAATCGGAGCTATCGATATCTTGGTTAACAATGCTGGAATCGCCCATGTGGGGAAAGTAGAAACCACTCCAGAAGCCGACTTTGATCGCATCATGAGCGTAAATGTGAAAGGTGTTTACAACTGTTTGCATATGGCTGTGCCACAACTAAAAATTTCTGGTGGTGGAGTTATACTGAATATGGCCTCAATTGCGGCTTGGGTAGGAATCCCGGATCGATTTGCTTATTCTACGGCAAAAGGAGCGGTAATGGCAATGACTTTATCAGTAGCCAGAGATTATTTGGGAGATAATATTCGTTGTAATTCGATTTCTCCGGCACGAGTTCACACTCCTTTTGTGGATGGGTTCATTTCCAAAAATTATCCAGGTCAAGAAGCCGAAATGTTTGAAAAATTATCAAAATCACAACCCATAGGCCGTATGGCCAAACCAGAAGAAGTTGCTGCTTTGGCATTGTTCTTATGCAGTGATGAAGCTGGTTTTATTACCGGTTGCGATTATCCAATTGATGGTGGATTTATCAAACTGAATAATTAATTCGAAGTCATTAGTTGATCTAAACAAATTACTCTGCATTGAAAGTGCAGAGTATTTTGTTTTATGGGGTATTGTGAACTTCATACTTTATCTATTAGTACTAAGAGCTAATGGATGCCCAAACATTTTGAGTACCTGTTTTACTTTTTAAGTTTCAGATTTTTTTGTGCTCTTTTATTTTTCGAATAACCATAAGTGATACTCCAACTCATTCCGCAAAGTCTTCCTGTATGGCATTACCTAGTTTCTTTTTTTTTTACAAAATCAGATAAATTATTCACACTTTGAAATTTATTGATTTTATAGATTGCTCCTTTTGGAATACAAGATTTTCTTTAAATTAATACTTTTAAGTTATGAGATTTTGTTTTTCCTTTGGTTTTCAAACAAATTAAATGATTTAAGAAAAAAAAAGTAACACTCAAAATACTTTTGAAGATGTCCTTTATTAATCTGTGCTTGAATCACCCGCATTCCTGATTTTTTTCTGAATTATAGTTTAATTTGTTTAAGGGCCGGTACAAAATTAGGATTTGTGGTTTTAGCAAACAATCAAAGCAATTGGTATTTAGTACTCAAAACGTTTAAAAGCTTCGATCGCCTCATATTCGGCAAGTCCTAATTTATCGTATAATTTTGCCGTGCTTTTATTTCGATCCTCGGCTCTAACCCAAAATTCTCTTGAATCATTTCCTTGGAACATTACTCTGTCTTTTTGGGATTGGTGGTACAAAATGGCTTGTCTTTTCAACATAACTTCATCAGGACTCAATGGAACAGCCATATCAATTTCATGTATATCCCATTCGTGCCAAGCTCCTCTGTACAACCACAACCAACAATCGTTCATGAATGGTTTCGATTTTAATGCTTTCATGGCCGCAAAAATAGCATTCAGACATACTTCATGCGTACCGTGCGGATCAGCAAGATCCCCAGCAGCAAATACTTGATGTGGTTTAATTCTCTCGATAATTTCCTTTACAATAGCAATATCTTCTGGCCCTAATGGTTTCTTTTGAACCATACCCGTTTCATAGAATGGCATATCCAAGAAATGGGTGTTTTCGTCCTTCAAACCAATGTATCTCGTTGCGGCATACGACTCGCGTCTTCTAATTAATCCTTTTAATTTACGCACTTCGGCAGAATCGCTTTGTCCAATTGTTTTTGAATGGATTGAATCTATTACAGCTTGAAAATTGATTCCTGATTTATCTTTTTCGACAAAATCATTGCACACTTCAGCAAACTTCAATGCCTCATCATCAGTAACCGCAATGTTTCCAGAAGTTTGATACACCACATGTACATCGTGACCTTGTTTGATTAATTTGGCAAACGTTCCTCCCATCGAAATAACGTCATCGTCCGGATGTGGACTGAACAGAATCACTCTTTTCTTGGCGGGATTCGAGCGTTCCGGTCTATTACTGTCATCTGTATTCGGCTTTCCTCCTGGCCACCCAGTAATGGTATGTTGCAATACATTAAACATATTGATGTTCAAATCGTAAGCCGAACTTCCTGCTGCCAACAAATCCGACATTCCATTGTTGTTGTAATCTCTGTCAGTCAATTTAAGGATTGATTGATCGGTATGTTGGCAGAGCCAAACAATTGCTTTATTTTTCAACTGTTCCGTCCAAATACATTCTCCAACTAACCAAGGTGTTTCCAATCTCGTCAATTCCGAAGCTGCTCCTTCATCCAACACAAAAGTAGTATTGTTATGATTTTGCAAAAATGTCGCAGGAACTTCAGAGCTGATATCGCCTTGAATGGTTCTCTTGATAATGGATGCTTTGTTTTGTCCCCAAGCCATCAAGACAATTCTTTTAGAACGAAGAATTGTAGAAACTCCCATTGTGATAGCCTTTTTAGGGACATTCCCAATTCCGTTAAAATCACCCGAGGCATCTACTTTTGTAATATGATCCAAAGTAATAATTCTAGTTCCAGAATTGATATGCGAACCCGGCTCATTAAAACCGACGTGACCCGTGCGACCAATTCCCAACAATTGAAAATCAAGACCTCCTGCATTTTTAATGTTCATTTCATAATCAACACAAAACTGGTTTAGGTCTTCCAAAGAAACAGTTCCGTCAGGAATATTGATGTTTTCCGGTCTAATGTCAACATGGTTAAAAAGATGCTGGTGCATGAAATAATGGTAACTTTGGTTACTTTCCTTAGGCATAGGATAATATTCGTCCAAGTTGAAAGTCACAACATTGTCAAAACTCAAACCTTCTTCTTTGTGCATACGAACCAATTCCTGATATACTTTTATTGGAGAAGAACCAGTAGCCAATCCTAATACACACTTTTTATTTTTTTCTTGTTTCGAACGAATTAAATCGGCAATCTCCTGGGCAACAATTATTGAAGCATCCGTTGAGTTTTTAAAAATTACGTTGTGGATTTTTTCAAAACGGGTATCTTCAAACTGACCTGCTTTTTTGAAGCTTATCTCTCTTTCTGATTCTAATGTGTTTTCCATTTTCTTATTTTTAATAAATTTTATTATTCTTTAAATATTGAGATTAATTTTTCTGTAAAAATCTCTTTTATTCTTTTATTCTTCAATAACAACTGTTTAACAATAAGTTATTTTTTAGCCAAAAACTCTAAATCTTAAATTCAGGACTTGCTTTTCTTTTGAACTATGTATAATCCGCTTATAACAAGAATAACTCCAAAAACAGTATAAAAAGTGATCGGTTCTTTCATTATAAAATGAGCAATCAAAAAACCAAATATTGGACATAAAAACAGCCAATACGAAGCTTTGATTGGGTTACTTTTTAATAAATAAAGCCAAAGCTGCACTGCGCCTATAGAAACCGGAATAGCCAACCAACAAACCGAAGTCCAAAAAGAAGTGTCGAAATTATTCTTATCCGATTCATAAGTTGCACATAAAGCCGGCAGTAAAAAAACACCTCCCAAAATAGTCTGCCACCCATTGATAGTTAGAATGTTCAACCCATTCCAATTCACTCTAGAATAATAAATAGTACCCAGTGAATAAGCAATCATGCTTATCAATAAAACTATTATCCCAAAAGGCGTTGCATAGCTGTTTTGCAAAAGCGGATAAGCTGCCATAACCACTCCCATAAAACACAATAATAAACTCAGAATATTTTTGAACTTGATTCTATGAGAAAACCAAAAGGCAGACATCATCGCAATAAAAACGGGATTCGTAGCGACTGCCAAACTCCCCAAACCTGCGGAAACTTGTTGCATGGCAATAACATATAACCCGAGATAAAATGTAATATTTAGAAATCCATAAATACTAATTTGTATCCATTCCCTTTTAACTGGCATGCGATTTCCTAACACTATATGAGAAACGAATAACATAATACTTCCCGCAATAAGAAATCTAAAAATAGATATTACAAAGGGTTGAGCAGAAACCAATCCAATCTTGGTTGCAGTTGAAGCAGAAGACCAAAGGAAAGCAAATACTATCCCTGCAAAAACACTTTTCCATTCTTTAACCTCAACTCTGCTTAACAAACTCTTCACTTTAATTATTTCACTCAAAATGTATTTTTTTACTCTTTATTAAAAAATTAACGATTCAACTTTTGATAAATCATCATTAAAACGAACAAAACTGGCTGGATACCCCGGTTTTATTTTACCCAATTTATCCTCCATTTTAATCGCACTTGCTACCCGACAAGTTGCCATTTTTATGGCCTCATCTATAGTCACATTCAAATACTGATGGGCATTACGAACAGCTTCATCCATTGAAATGCTGGCACCGGCCAAATTGCCTTCATCATTTCTATAGAAACCATTTTCCAGATGAGCATCAAAATTTTCCCATTTGAAATTGGAAACTTTACGTCCCAAAAATGCAGCATCCGTAATCAAAAAGAATTTCTCTTTCTTTAATTGATAAGCTATTCTCGCAGCGGCATAATCACAATGCGCACCATCTAAAATTACAGGAGCATAAACAGCTTCGTTGTCAAAAGTAGCCCCAACTAAACCCGGTTCACGATGCCCAAACTGAGTCATCGCATTAAATAAGTGAGTCACTAAATGTATCCCTTTCGAAAAATAATATTGCGCTTCTTTGTAAGTCATTGTTGAATGTCCAGCCGAAATCACAATGCCACTTTCCAAAAGCATATCCAGTTGCTCTTCTGTAAAACATTCTGGAGCAATAGTAATAACTTTTATAACATCTTTACCATAACGAATAATCTCTTCTAACTCCGAATTAGTAGGCTTCCGAACCTGATTCAAACTATGCGCCCCTCGTTTCAAAGGATTTAAAAAAGGGCCTTCTAAATGCATTCCCAATACCCCATTTTTGTGCTTTGACCGATAGTCTCTAATCGCTTGAATCCCTTGAAGAATGGTTTCCTTTGATGATGATATTAAACAAGGAAGCGTATGGGTTGTTCCATATTTTAAACTGGATTCATAGATATCCTGAATGGTTTCCTCTGTAGGATACTGACTAAAATAATGCCTTTCTCCTCCATTGATTTGGATGTCAATAAATCCAGCTGAAAGATGCCTTCCTTTCAGATCAATAACTTCAATATCCGTAGGGATTTCATTTTGAACGGAAAGAATAATATCATTTTCGATAATGACAATACTGTCAATTAGTATTTCATCACCTGTATGAATTATCCCGTTTATAATAGCCTTTTTCATCTTTTAAAATTACATTTTTATTTTACTTGATATTTTAAATAAATCAAGTCGTTTGACAATCACTTTAACGAGTTAAAAACTAACTTTCTTTCAAATGCTCATTTAAGATTTGAAGACAATACCATTCTTGGCGAGGCAAATGAAAGGGTCCTTTGTACATATTCCCTTTGGCGGTCTGCGCTATACTCCCGTCTCTATGCAGATAGCCAAACCATTCTCCATTCTTGTCATCATGGAATTTCTCATAGGCATAATCATGAACCATTTTATGCCAATTGGCATATTTTTCATCTCCTGTCATAGTGTAAGCCAGCAGTGTTGCTATAATTACTTCGTTATGTGGCCACCAGAACTTCATGTCTTGCCAATATTCTTGAACAGGCTTATCATAGACATCACGGAAGTACAAAATACCACCATGTTCTTTATCCCAACCGCGTTCCCACATATAATCCAACATTTTACAGCCTAGAGCAATTAAATGAGGATCATTGTTTCTATATTTTGCTTCATGCAAAATAAACCAAGCCCCTTCAATAGCATGACCTGGATTCAAAGTACGCCCATCAATATGATCCATAATAGATCCATCAGGCGCGACTTGCTCCATCACACATTTGATATCCTCTTTTACAAAATCACGTTCTATTTCGGCAATCCATTTGCTTATCCATTCATCGCAGCGTGGATCACCAATGTTTTCTCTTAATTGTTGGGCTGTATTCATCATAATCATGGGAACGCCAATCCCTTTGGATGGCCGGGTTGAAGTAAACTTAGGTTCCAATAAACCTGGTACCGTAGCATATTCAATACACTTTCCAAATAAAAAACGAGCTTTTTCAGCAACAGCTTCGTCCCCGCTCGCTTTTGCGTAAGCAGACATTGCAATTACTGCAAAAGTTTCAGAAAAAAAATAACGTCTTTTTCTAATAGGCAGTCCCTCACGTGTGACATGAAAAAACATCTGTCCATCCGTGTCAAAACAATGACTGTTTAAAAAATCGATACCCGATTTTGCCCCCTCCAGCCATTCTTTTTTAGGTTCTACTGTATTATAAAGCGTTGCCAATAACCACGAAGCACGCCCCTGAATCCAGACCGCTTTATCATCATCTATTAAACTTCCGTCTTGATCACGCATCAATAAATACCCCCCATATTCAGTATCTATCGAGCGGGGAAACCAAAAAGGAATTGTATCATTTAGTAATTGGTTCTGATAAAAATCTTTAAGGTTTTGAAGTTCTGTATTTGAATAGCTCATTTTTTTGGAATTTTTAAGCCGAAACGAATAATGCAAAGCAAATTTTCGATCGATCTGTCATTAATATTTATCTCTATATTGTTCTTGCTGACTTATTTATTTTTTTTGTAAAGAGTCCACTTCTAATCTAAAAGTAGAACACGGTAAACCTGATTCGTTAACCAAATTGGCCAATGTGAAAGGTTTCCAAGCGTATAAAACTGTTGTAATCTTCTCCCCTTTCGGAATGCTTATAACTACTTGATTATTTACAATTGAAGCCTCAGTTTCTATGTGTTTCCCTTTATCTGTTACTAATTCAAAACCTAATACTGCTTTTTTATCTGAGGTACTTAAATGTTTCGCTGACGCAAAAGAAATCCAAATCGTCTCCTTTTTTTGTTCTGCTTTTAATGCAAATGGTCCGTTGGCAGCAATTGCTTTTTTATACGTATAATGCAATGTCAAACGGGCGAGACGGTCTGCAACCTCTTTTTTCTTTATGGGATGCACATTTTTTTCATCACCATAATCCATACTAACGGCCATGCCACTATTCGGGATTTTATTTTGCAATCTATTTTGCATCTCTCGAAACTCGGGCCAAGTTGGTCGATCGGTGCTTGACAATTGAACGTAATAGAAAGGAAATTCGGCACCCCAAGCTTTACGCCAACTTTGCACCATTACAGGCAAAAGATGTTCATAAAGACCAACATTATGAGCGTTACTTTCCCCTTGATACCAAAGAACACCTTTGATTGGAAATTGAGTAAAATCTGCTACTCCCGATTCAAAATTATAACAGGGTTGGTATGGATGACGTTGTTTGGAATTGATAGCGTTTTTCAAATTTACCTCAGCTCGTTCGCGTACCCAAGGCATTATAAAATCTGATTTTCGCCAATTGGTCAATACGTCTACCTCTTTGTCATCATGTTCCAATGTGTATCTGTCCATCCAAGATTCGATGGGAGAACCGCCTACTGCAACTTGTATTAAACCAATTGGAACATTTTCCTCGTGAGCGATATTTTTACCAAAATAATAGGCAATTGCCGAGAAGTCTCTTGCTGATATTGAATCACAAACAGCCCAACTTCCCGAGAAAAATTTTAATTGATTGGTTTTAGCCAAAGTGACAGAATCCCATGCCATATCATCTGTTTCTTGTATCGCTTTCCAATTCAACAAACGAAGTTTCGAATTAGCAATTGCCTGTTGCACCTCGGCCATCCCATTTTCAGATTTTTGGAGCGGAAAAGCCATATTCGATTGCCCCGAACAGAACCAAACATCTCCAACTAATATATTTTTGAGTACAATGCTATTTCCTTTATCTTGAATAGTCATCTGATAAGGCCCACCTTCAATCATTGCCGGAAAGCGGACTTTCCATTTACCATATTCATCTGTAATTGCTGTTTGTTTTTGTTGCAGGAATGAGATTTCTATTGGATCACCTCCATTGGCTTTGCCATAAATAACAATAGGTTGATTGCGTTGCAAAACCATATTATCTGTAAAAACAGCTTCCAATTTTAGTCCGCCAAAATCTTTTGTGACATTCCCATAAACAGTTTGTGCCAAGATAGCTGCTCCTTCTTTGACTGGATGTAATGCATCTGGAAAAAGATCCGGACGGTTATATAATTTTTCGTGCAAATCGATTAAACCAACTTGATTCACTTTTGCAATTCTTTCGATATGCGCTTGGATTTCCCAAAACCAATCTCTAGTCCCTGATTTAAAGCGAGGATGTTCATTAAAGATTGGTGTCATGCGACAGATATATAGTTTTACTTTTGGATTTTGCTTTTTCAAAGTATCCAACAGCCAAGCATAATCGGCATCGAATTCTTCTTTGTAATTCGGCCAATTTCTTGGATCTGTATCATTCAATCCTAAATGGATAATCGCTATATCGGGTGCAAAAGCAATCGCATCAGCACATTCTTTGGTTTTATAATAGGGCGTATGTCCTTTTTTTAAAAGTGTTGCTCCACTGTGCCCAAAGTTTTTTACCTCATAGTTATTCCCCATCATTATTTGGAGTTGGGAAGGATAGGAATCCGTAACAGGATTCGCTAAAAGATAACCTGCAGTCACAGAATCTCCTATACACGCTACCTTCACCAAAGAAGTTTGCGCTACTATTCTATTGTTTGCTAAAAACAATAAAAGAATCAGTAGAGATAATAGGCATCCTTTAGAATTATTCATGTGCAGCTAATATTTATTTTTTAATAGAAAATGGCATCGTAATTATCAATCCCTGTTTGTGTTTATGAATCTTGAAATTTTTTATTTATAAAAAAAATGCATACTAAAGTTATCAGCCAAGGTGAAAATTTTAATTCCACCTCAGCAGATAAACAACCAAATAACCAACTCAAAAATTCTAAAAACTAAAAAACTTATTTATACATCAATGTAATCGTTAACCTGAGGACGCAGAAAAATAATCTGAACTAATAATGCAGCCAATACTACACCTGCCATCATTGCAAAACCACTTCCCAAGGTTCCTTCATCAGCATATTTCCCTAATATTGATGTGACCAATGCACCACAGCCAACTCCAGTCATATTCAAAATTCCATAAGCCGTTGCTCTTTGTTTTGACGATACAAATTGACAAAGTATCGGCATATTATTGGCATCAAACATTCCGTATCCAATTCCGAAACAAAGAGCAGCACTCACAATATGAAAGAGAGAATTTCCAAAACCAATTAACAATAAGGCAGGAATCGTCAAACTCAATCCAATAGCACTTGTATACACTCTCCCTTTGATATTTTTGACAACCCATTTATCGGATAATATTCCTCCGAAAATAACCCCTAACAAAGAAGACATTGAAATTGTTATTGTTGCCAATGGCCCGGCCTGTTCCATAGAAATTCCTAAATTATCCGAGAACAATGTTGGTAACCAATTTTTGGTAGCCCAACCCGGTAGGCTGATTGTTGCAAAAAAGAATAAAATAATCCAAAACGAAATATTCGTAAACAACAATCCTAATCCTTTAAAAACAGAGCTTTTTTCTTTTACTTTATCTAAATCTGTAACTACCATTTTTTTCTCAGGAGCTTTTTTCTCGTAAAGGAAGAATACCAAAACAAGAGCATAAACAACTCCTATTAATCCAAAATAATGAAAGGTTGTATGCCAAGAATAAGCAGCTGCAATAGTTGCTCCAAATCCTCCTAAAGCCGACCCGACATAAAGACCCGTCATGTGAATTCCTATGGCAAGTGATCTTGATTTTTGCTGATGATAATCAGCAATTAAAGACAAACCGGCAGGAATATACAATGCTTCGCTAACTCCCATTAGTGCTCTTAACCAATACACTTCATTGTAACCCGTTGCATATCCCATGGCATACGTGACTGCAGACCAAACAAATAAACTCCCAACAATCAACCACTTCCTATTTAATTTATCAGCTATAAGGCCTGACACTGGGCTCATCAAAGCATATATCCAAAGAAATATTGCCATTAACCGTCCGAAATTCTCGCCTGAAACCAATTCTGGAATATCTGCTTCCATTGAAGGGCGCATCGTAGCCAACATTTGCCTATCCATATAGTTGAGCAACGCTACAACCCATAGCAAGCCCACTACCATCCAAGGATAATATTTTGAGTTCTTCATAATTCTTTATGATTAAAAATGTATTCTAATGATTTTCTCCTCTTCTATTGGAGTGAAAAATAGCTAACCAGAAAAATTTAAGATTAAATTCAATTATTTTATTTTTCCCAACATTACATTAGGTGTTCTTATTCCCGGCTTTATTTCACCATTAGACAAAATAATATCATCTCCCCATAATACTGCAGTTGTTGTAACGGGAGCCAAAAACGGCAATTCACCTACTTTTGTCCATGCATCCGTAAGCGTATTATAAAACAACATACCCTTATAAAACCCTTGATGTGTCGTATTCAACACATTCTTCTCGGCAATAAGTCTTACTTTTTCTCCAGGCGAATTTGTTTGCGCTATCTGAGACAAATAGGTTTCTATTTTATGAAAAGTCACACCATTATCACCTCCCAGAATTAAAATCGAATGGGTTCCTACCGCAACCGCCGCGCCCGCTGAAAAGTTTGTGGTATTTACTCCATCGGATATTACGGCAGCTCTAGTCCATGTTTGTTTTTCTATGTTAAAAACAAAAGTAGTATTGTGTAATTCACTGATACCAGTAGCCGTTTTGGTTCTTCCTCCAATAACAAAAATGGCAGTACCTTCTTTTGTTTTTTGAACAACAGCAACAGCATTGGCCAAAGCAATAGGTAAATTAGGCAACTCTTCCCATGCTGGATTCAAAACATTTAAATCCAAACTATAAAAATGATTTGATGATTTTTTAGCTTCATCACCACCAATTGCATATACCGTATTTCCAATATGGGTTAATGCAATATTTGCCATCGCCAAAGGAAATTGTGGTAACGAAAGAATGGCAACGTCATTTTTAGAATCTTTCCATTTCAAAATATATGCCTTATTCGACAGTCCATTTTCATTTTCACCTCCTACATATACAACTCCTAAATCTGTTGAAGTAACACCACAATACGCAATCGGTTCAGGTAATTTAGCTTTTGTCTTTTTATTCCAAACAAAATTCTCTCCCTGTTTTTGCAGTACATGGATTTCATCAGAATATTTCTTTACTCCTCCTTCCCAAGGCATTTTATCTGGAAAATTAGCGCCACCAGTCACAATCAAGACATTCTTATGTACCCCATTTATAGGCCCTGCAAATCCAAGAGATTTACTTCCTTCGTTATTTTGCAAATAAGTTGCAATTTCCCATTCGATGGTATTAAAATCTTTTACCTGAGAACTGACCGTTGTTGTTATTGACATCATAAAAAATAATGGAATTAGAGAAAGTAATAACTTTTCTATTGAGTTCATTTATAATTAACTAGCCGGATTTGATTTAAAGCTTTTGAAATCCAAGCTTTCAACATCTTTTTGGAACTCCACAAACTGTTCTGCATTCATGTTTTTAACCGGTAATCTAAAATCACCCAAATTCAATCCTACAACTTTCATATAGGATTTACCAACTGAAATTCCTCCATATTTGCCTAAAAGACGAATCATGTTAATCGATTTTTGTTGTAAAACACGAGCCAAAACCAAGTCATTAGAATTAAAAGCATCAATCAATCTATGATATAAAGGTGCTGCATAATTAAAAGTGCTCCCCACTGCACCCTTTGCTCCTAGTACTAAAGCTGACAACATGTTCTCATCACGCCCCCAAAGCATATCGTATTTTCCGTCTTTATAACTCATACAACTTTGGAAATCCATAAAATCTTCATGGGTATATTTGACTCCGGCAAAATTGTCCAGTTTACCATCTAGTGCTTGAACCAAATCAAACATAGGCACGTTTACGCCTGTCAAAACCGGAATGTGATAGTAATATAATGGCATATTTGGTACGCTCTCACCAACCATGATGCACGCTTGAGCTAACATATCAACATTCGCAGGTTTAAAATAAAAAGGAGCCGTAAGGGAAACAGCATACAATCCTATTTCATAAGCGTGTTTTGCCAAATCGATACAATCTGAGAGACAAGTCCCTCCCAAAAAGACCATTACTTTAAAATCGGAATCGTGATTGGAGCAATCTGCCCAAGCTTGTGCTACAGCTTTCTTTTCTTCTAAAGTAATAGAAACCCCTTCGCCTGTTGAACCATTTATAAAAGCTCCTGTAATTTTGTTGTGTTTTAAGAATGCGTAATATGGTGCAATTAAACTTACATCTAATTTTCCATTGTTGTCAAATGGTGTGAATGGTGCCGCTATAAGTCCTTCTAAATGTTGTATATTCATGATGATTTTTCGTTAAATTATGGGTGTTAATTGACCAAGCCGAAAATTTTTTTATTTTCGACTCAATCAATAACAGTAAGTTTTTAATCTAGATTAGTACCCAGGATTTTGGGTTACTTTTGGATTGTAGTTAATTGTATTTTGTGATATTGGGAATAATATTTGCTTACCAGTCATAGAAGGTACGTTAGCCGTTTTATTAAAACGAACTAAATCCCACCATGCTTTTCCTTCAAAAGCCAGTTCTTTTAGACGCTCATTCAAAATAGCATCATCATTTGCCGCTTGAGAAGAATTGGCAAATGAAGCGGTTGCATCTGCTCTTTTCATCACTTGATTCATCTCTACAGTTGGATCCTGACCTAAAGCATTTTTAATTTCGGCTTTCATCAATAGGATATCTGCCCATCGGTAAATAATGATATCACTGGTAAATCGTCTTAAAGTACCGTCAACAGTACCGTTGTATTTCATTAAACCCGTAACCACATCTGCAGTATTTGCAGTATTTCTCAGTGTCAAATAAGTAGCATCTTTTCTAGTGTCTGTAGCTGCAAAATTAAAATGTGCCGGATCAGGTTGCACTCTAGAAATACCGGCATTACCGGCACCAGAACCCAATGTTCCAAACATTGCTGTAGCCGCTGCTGTCGTTGCTCCTGGATAATCTGAAGGGCCTACATACATAAAAGAATTCCAGTTATCCGATAAATTTGAAGTAACATCCGTTAGTGAATAACGAACTGCAAAAAGAACTTCATTATTTCCTTTATTCGCATAACTGAATACATCTTTAAAATTAGGAAGTAGCGTAAATCCTGCTGGTATAGCGTTTATAGCGCTTAATGCAGTATTCAAATCAGCCGATCCTCCATTTAATTGTTTGGCTGTCCACAAATTAACTTCTGCTTTTAGAGCATTCGCAGCCGATTTTGACAATTGTACTTTATTGATACTCTCGTCAGGGAAATTGGCAAGTGCTAATTCAATATCCGATTTGATGAAAGCAAAAGTTTCCTCCAAAGTATTACGGGGAACAATATATTCGTTTTGATTCGTGTTCTCTGTTGGCGTTGTCACAATTGGAACGCCTCCCCAAGAACGAGCCATAATAAAATAAGCCAAAGCTCTCATCGTATAGGCTTGAGCCAGATATCTTTTTTGTTCGTTTAAAGTAGATGAACTAAATTGAATAGTTGGAACATACTTTAAAATTAGATTCGCTTGTTGTACAACAGTATACAAACCACCCCAATCTACATCTACATTTTGAGCCGTAAGATTATTGTTGTAATAATTCGCTAAAGTTAATGGAGACTGAACTCCTCCTTTAATTTCGGCACTTCTTGCGCCACCCAATAAATAATAATTTTGTTGAGTTTGTGTTCTAAAATTAAAGTACAGTCCATTGACAGCTGCCTTGGCATCATCCTCAGTTTTCCAAAAAACGTCAGAGGTGATTACACTTTCGGATTCTAAGTTTAAGTCGTCCGCGCAAGAATTCAATAGCGAGAGACAAGCGAATAAGATAGAATATAATATATATTTATTTTTCATGATATTTAATATTAAAATTTACAGACTTACATTTAATCCAAGTATAATATTTCTTGGTACAGGATATGTTCCTGTAGCTCCAGCCGAATTTAAACCTTGGCTAGACCCTCCATCAATACCTTGAACTTCAGGATTTAAACCTGTATATTTAGTGAAATAATAAAGATTACTTCCCGTTAGATAAAAGCGGGCAGATGCCAATTTTATTTTATTTGCAAAAGAACTAGGAACGGTATATGCTAAAGTAATTTCTCTTAAACATAAATAATCTCCACTTTCATAATAACGGCTATTTCCTTGAAACATATTTGTATTATAAGCGGCTCCGCTTGCCTCAGATCTAAATAAATTGTTTTGATTCGTTTGATCTGCCCAACGGTAACGTGGTACATCTGTAATATCTCCTTCTTTTTGCCAAGACTGTAAACTTTCAGCTAACAACCCATAATTTCCTTGAAATTGACCTACAAAACGAGCTCTGGCTTCATTGTATATTGTTGCTCCCAAAGAATAATCGGTTCTTACCACTAATGAAAATCCTTTATAACTTACATCAAAATTAAAACCTCCTACATATTTAGGAAACATATTTCCCATGTAGGTTCTATCTTTACTATCGATAACATTATTGCCATCAGTATCTTCAAAAACAGCGTCTCCAGGATATTTTATACCATTTGGATTTCCACCTGCTGCGTTAGTTTTAGTTACATAAGTATCTTTTGTTGTTGCATTATAAGCATCCGCAGCGGCTTGTGTTGGAAGAATATACAATTGTTTGTGAGCGTAAAAATCTCCAATTTTTTGTCCTTCTTGTGATCCACCAACATATACATACGATTTACTTCCAGCATCCCAAATTTGAGTACCACCAATTCTATTGTTTAAATTTCCGTTGTAAGGAAGTGTTTCGATAACATTAGTGTTGTGTGAGATAATAAATCCTGCATTAATTTTCAAATCATTTTGATTGTAAATATTAGCTGATAACTCCATTTCGAATCCTTTGCTTCTTAAACCACCTAGATTGGTCAAAACGGTTGAGAAACCACTATTAGAAGGTAAAGTCAAATTGGTCAATAAATCTGAAGTCAATTTATTATAGAAATCACCAATTAATCGAATTTTGTCTTCGTTTATCCCCAAATCAAAACCAATATTATTCGTTTGTGATTGCTCCCATTTTAGTCCGGGATTTGCAATTTGAGAATTTACAATAGCAGACTGACCGTTGTAATTATTGGCAATTCCATTTACTGAACCAGAATATAATCCTCCAGCTTGAAAGTCACCTAGAGTTCCTAAATTACCATTGATACCAAAACTTCCTCTTAATTTAAATGAAGACAAAACGGTTGGCATTGCTTTCCAGAATTCTTCTTCATGGACATTCCACCCAACAGATACCCCTGGGAAAAATCCATACTTATTATCCGGTCCTAAACTTGAAGCACCATCATAACGGAAAGATCCTGTAAATAAATATTTGTTTTTATAATCGTAGTTCAAACGTCCGAAAACGCCGTTCATAACTAATTTGGTATTATTGGCATACACTGAAACTGGAATTGGAGACGAATCTAATGTTTGTGCCAGATCCGAAGGACTTCCTTTTCCTGAAGCATTAAATGTTTTTATAGTTCTTCCATAATTTGAAGCTCCTAACTTGGCTTGAAAATTTCCTATTTCATCAAATGATTTGGTATAGGTAAAAACTCCCTCAAATTGTGTTTGAAACAAACGATTATTCAATTGAGTTGCAGTTCGAGTATTATCTACTAATCCAGTACTTCCACTCAAAAAAGCTTGTTGAAAAGTGTTTCCAGAAGTGTTTTCGGTATACAAAGACATCGAAGGCGCAAAATTCAAATCCTTTGTAATCTTCAAATCTCCATCAACAGCTAATTGCAATTTTTCATTTTCATTAATCCCTTTGACTTTCCCCATTTGATACAATGGATTTCCGTTAATGTTATTCTGCCCCGGAGCCAAAGTGCCATCTTCCAATAAAAACTTGGTGGTTGGAGCATTTCCTAAATATCTATTAAAAACAACACTATTGCTTACCACTTGATTATTATTAGACCTAGCATATAACATTTTACCGTTTAATGTAAAATTATCCGCCAAGTTAAAAGATGCATTCATTTTTGCTGTAAATCTTTCGTAACCTGTATAGATTGTCACTCCATCTCCTTTTAAATATCCTAAACTTAAATCGAAAAGACCTTTGTCTGTTCCCCCACTAAAATTTAAATTATAGTTTTGTGTAAAAGCATCTTGAAACAAAACATCATTCCAATCTGTACTTTTGAACATAATTGTATTCGCAGCATTAAGAGGGTCTGCCATTTCTTGCCATCCTTTGGCTTGCAAAGAGGCAATCGTATCTGCTGACAAACTCGATTTTAATAATGTTGCAAATGGTGTATTATTATTCAAATTATTCCCAGTCCCATAAGGAGTTGCACCAAGTAATTGATTGTCTCTTGCATTAGGACGTGTACCACCCATAATATCAGCAGCATTTTTAACCCCTAAGCGAGATAGACGTATAAAATCTTCTCCTCCCAAAAAATCGTACTGTTTTGCGATTTGACTAAACTGAGAAGAATACCCAAAAGTAATTTTAGTTTTCCCAACCTTAGCAGTAGAGGTAGTAATAATAACAACCCCATTAGACCCACGTGCACCATAAATGGAAGTTGATGCAGCGTCTTTTAATACTTGCAATGAAGCAATATCGGCCGAGTTAATATCGTCAATTTGGCTACGAATTACCCCGTCAACAATATATAATGGTGTAGCTCCTGCAGGATTATCAATAGAGGTACCTCCACGAACTAAAATATTTGAAGCTTTACCCGGTTGACCAGATGCTGTACGAACAACTACACCACTTACATTCCCTTGCAATGCCTGAGTAACATTAGAATAAGGTACGTTTTCTAAAACTTTTCTATCTAATTTAGAAACCGAAGTACTAACAGTTCTTCTATTTTGAGAACCATACCCTACAACAATTACCTCATTCATTTGTTGTCCAACTTCTTTTAAAACAATATTCAGTTGTGCATCGCCTACAATCTTAACTTCTTGATCTTGTAAACCTATATAAGTTACAACCAATACAGTCACATCATCTGGAATTTCAATTTCAAAAGAGCCGTCAACATCAGTCTGTGTAGAAACCTTTGTGCCTTTAGCCAATATATTTACTCCAGGCAATGACTCTCCTTTTTCATTGGAAACCTTTCCTTTTATTTTTCTATTGATAGGTGCTATTGTGCTTTTCTTTAAAGTAGGCTCATCTTTTGGAATTAAAGAAATGGTTTTACCTTGAATAATCCATTTTACAGATGATTCCTTAAAAGCTTCTTGCAATACTTTTTCGATTGAAGCATTTTTCACATCAATTGAAATTGGCTTTACATTCTTTAAAATAGTGACGTCATAGAAAAAAACGTAGGTTGTTTGTTCTTTAATAACTGACAAAACTTTTTTTGCTGACACGTTCTTTCCAGAAAAAGTTATCGTTTGAGAAGATACTGCTGCCGATACATTGAGCGTAAGAGCAATTATCAATATGGACGTTAATTTCATAACTTTCCAGAATTTAGGAGTAAGCCAAGAATTTCTTGACTTGCATTTTGGTAATAATTTCATACTTTTGTAATGATTTTGGTTAATAATAAATTTTCCTTGCTTGGTCTATTTATACGTTTTTCAAGTCATAGTTCCTTTGTACTAAGGAACAAGCCAGCGATGCTTCCAACATCTGCTGGCTTTTTTTATTGAATTACAGATAAATATTTTATAAAATGAGTTTCCTCGATTTGTCTTTTTTCTTAAGGCATTACTCTCAAAACTTTGCCTTCTATTTTAAAATGAATATTATTTCCCTCTAAAATTTTTAATACTTGTGATAGTTCTAAATCACGATTTATTTCACCTTCAAAATTTCTGGAAACAACCCCTTTTTCGAAAACAATATCTACATCATACCATCTGCTTAATTGACGCAGAACAGTTTCTAAACTTGCATTGTTAAAATAAAACATGCCTTTTTTCCAAGCCATCACTTCATCAAAATTATCAAGCTCCTTAACAGCTACAGCTCCAGTATTTTTTATTTCGGCTTGCTGACCAGGTTTTAAAAGTACTTTTTTATCTTTTTTACCTACCAAGACACTACCTTCTAAAAGCGTGGTATTAATTTCACTTTCATCATCATAACTATTGATATTAAAATGAGTTCCCAATACCTTTACTTCAACATCCTTAACACTTACTGTAAAAGGTCTGCTTTTATCTTTGGCCACCTCAAAATAAACTTCTCCTTTTATTGAAACCTTTCTTTCATTAGCGGCAAAAGAAGTTGGAAATGTAATCGAGGAAGAAGCATTAAGCCAAACTTTTGTACCATCTGACAATTCTAATTTATATTGTCTCCCTCTCGGCGTAGTCATAATATTAGTAACGGCTTTAGCATTGTTCTCTCCCTTATAAACCAATTCTCCATCCTTTTTTGAAACAGCTGTATTACTTTGATTGGCCAAAACTCCATTGGCTACACTATCCAAAACAATTTGAGAGCCATCTGCCAATGTAAGTATGGCACCTGTTCTTCCTGGAGGAATTACATTTTTTTCATTATTAACTACAGCTGGAGCAATAGTATCTTTTTGAGAAAATTTAAAATATCCAAGCCCAAGAACAACTACGACACTCGCAGCAACAACTAATCTTTTCCAATTAAATAAAGTAAAGTCCGCTTCTTCTTCAATTTCCTTATTAACATTCATTTTCACCCTAAGCTTTTCAATAAAATGCTGAGTCGATTCCGAACTCTCACTAATAGGTTCTATACTTTCATAATTTTCGCGAAGGATATAATCCAAATCATCCGCATATTGAGGATCATCAATCATTTTTAACAACTGTGCTTTCCCTTCAGGAGATATTTCCCCTAAAACAAACTGGTACATAAGTTCTTTAAACACTTCTTTTTGATACATAACTAAAAGATTTAAGCCTTGTGATGATGTCCTTCTTATATAAAGACGAGGATACTTCAACAAAGTGGCAATGAAAATTATAAAAAAACTAAAAAAAGAATAAAAAAATATTGTGAGCTCAATAAAAATCACAAAAAAGAAGAAATAAAAGAACGCAGACCTATACCCAAAAGGATCAGCAAACGGATACCATAATGCCTGTGAAGATAAATTCTAAGGAAGTTTAAGGCCTCTAATAAGTGCCAACGTATGGTTCTTTTGGCCAGACCAAGTTCTGAACTAATGAAATCCGTATCTTTTCCTTCTACACGACTCAATAAAAATATAGTACGTCTTGGTTCTGTCAAAAGATTGGCTCCCTCATTTATGATTTTATCTAATTCCTTATATTCGTATTGCTCGTCCGGTTTTAAAAACATTTCCTGAAGTTTTTCTCCTTTAAAGGATTCTGTTTCGATCAATTTTTTACGAATATGGGTGATAATTAAATTACGGCTAACGATGAAAAGGTAATTGTCAAAACTTTTTATTTCGGACAACTTTTCTTTTTTTTGCCAAATTTGTATAAAAATATCTTGGGTAAGTTCTTCGGCTACAGGATACGATTTTACAAAACTCAAAGCCTGTTGCAACACTTTTTGCCAATATTTCTCTACGAAATAATTATAAGCCATTTCGTTCCCTGATGCTAATTCTAATAAAATAACTGACTCATCTGAAGTGAGCAATGGTGATTTCATAATACGTTTTTGGAGGTTAGTTGGTTAACTATTGGTTAAGCAAACATAACTAAATATATTAAACTTTAAAAAAATAAAAGAATGCCCCCCTTAATAACACTCCACAATATTGCCCCCTAATCTTGTATCAGTACAAAGCTGTTTCTTACTATGCATGCCGTTATAGACTCCTTTTAAAATTTGTCTCATTTATTCTTACTACCCGTTATACAACGAAACATTGTCATCCTCGTCTATTTTTTTTATACGCTTCATAACTAAATTTATTGTTTATTGCGAGAAAGATTTTGCCTGTTATAACAAGTGTGCATAAAATTAAATCATGAACAAAACTTGGATTTGAGATGATCAAGCTTAAGCTTAAAATTACTCTTTTTTTTTGCAAAAAAAATCCTTTCTTGAGCTATTTTGTGCAGATATGAAATCGTTTACCTATCATTTTCAGGAAGGTAAGAAGATACCCGCTTTACAGTAACAGATATCTAACGGTTTAATCTTGACTTACTAATTCCCACAAATAGCGTTTGTATTTTATGTAAAAAAAGCTACACCTTAGCAAAAGCAAAAACGGATGTCTAGCGTTAAACCAATCAAAAAATCGATTTGTTCAAACTGTTTTATACTTTAACATCAATTTCATTTCAAACGGTAAAGAATGTATAATTTAGAAAAAAAAATACTTAGAAAATTCGAAAAATGTATATAGTACAACTGAATGCGTTTCTATAAAATAGAAATTGAATATCAACATAAAGTATATGAAGGATGGCATTCTCATCAAAATACACTTATAACCCGAACCTCTCTTCGAGGTCTCCTGACCTAGCTAACTGAATGTTATTCCAAACCTAATTTTGTGTGATATGATAAAATCACACAAAGTAATCTAATAAACCTGCATACAACACCTACTACAACCGATTTGGACAATAAACTTAATGGAAAGTTAGTCTTATATTTCGAATGATTAGCTTCGCCTGTTCGCTATCGCTCGGGTACTTCGTCTATTCGTCCCAATAATTATCGGGACTCGGGTGGCTAATCCGAAAACAGGGCTTAATTTAATCCCAAAGCCGCTCCAGTACAAGAACGTCATTTTGCCCCAACATAATAAAAAAAAGAAAACTAATCCAAAGGGGAATAAATTTGTAGTTTTATCAATTATAAAATAAGAATTACAGAATGAAATATACACTAGTAGGAGAAGAAACGGAAAGGTTAAAATTCAGGTTATTAAATCTTGAGGATTTTGATGTTTGGGTTGAATTCTTTGAAAATATTGAAGTTTGTAGGTTTTTAGGAGTGGACAAAATTCAAACACCAAAAGAAAGATGTAAACTTTGGTTTGAAATGACATTTGAAAGATATAAAAAAGATTTGGGCGGAGCGAACGTATTAATAGAAAAATCGACAAATAAAATTATTGGTCAAAGTGGACTTATAGTCAGAGAAATTGATGGTAAGCAAGAAATAGAGATTGCATATTCAATTTTGCCAGCATTTAGAAAAAAAGGATTCGCAACCGAATCGACTGAAAAATGTAAAGAGTTTGCTTTTGCAAATAAATTTTCTGAAAGCTTAATTTCAATAATTAATACTGAAAATGTTAATTCTGAAAAAGTTGCCCAGAAAAACGGAATGAAAAATGACAAAACAATTGATTATAATGGAATGTTAGTAAATATTTACAGAATCAATATTAATGAACAATAAATAGAAAAACGAACGTAGAACAACTACTACAACGGATTTAGGCAATTGCCCTAATGGAAAGTTGGTTTTGTATTTCGAATGATTTACTTCGTCTATTCGCTATCGCTCGCGTGTTCACCTGTTTTTACAGAGAGTTAACAATAAACTCATGAAAACGTCCTCTTCCCCGCCCTTATATTTTTATACCAAGAATCATGGTAAGGATTTGCGCGCTGGCCGCTGGGAGTGCCCCCCTAGCGGAGCGGTTGGGGCGCGATAAGGAAATCTGTCCGATGATTTTTAGTTTAAAAATATTCAGGCTTGATCTTTTGTTTCTTTTCCATCAAGGGAAAAGAAAAAATGCTCTTAAAATAAAACAGCATAAACTGATGAAAACGTCTTCTTTCCAGCTCTAATATTTTTATAACAGAAAACACGGTAAGGATTTGCGTGCTTGCCATAGCGAGCATCCCAGCTCTTAGAAGTCTCCTGACCTCAGTTCGGCAAAGTCTCGCTATTTTGTATTTTTTTCTTGATTTTTAAGATGGTACCTTTTTCCGTGAATGCTTTTAGAATATTTTGAATTGAAAAAATAAATTTAGAAATGTGGGAGTGGCATAACTTTTACTTTTAATGATGTAACACTTTATACAAGTAAAAGACGGACTTTTGTACAATGAGAATTCGGTTATACCACCGAAGACATAATGAAACAAAATAAAATTATGACAACCACTTTATCTATAGTAATCTTCATTCTGATCCTATTCATTCTTGGCAAAGTAAACTTGTCCATAAAATTCGGCAGGGAAGTAAAAGCACTTTTTGCTCAATCCAAGAGAATAGCTGGCCAGTCATTCCATAAAACCCAATTGGACAGTTTACCGGAACCCGTGCAACGCTATTTTAACCATATCCTAAAAGAAGGGCAACCCTACATCAGTTATGCTAGAATAAAGCACAATGGGCTATTCAAAACAGGGCTTGACAAAGGTTGGATAAACATAACGGGGGAACAATATGCAACAACAGAAAAGCCGGGCTTTATTTGGAAAGGCACAACCGCAATGTTTGTTGCCCGGGATATGTATATTTCAGACAAAGGCAGACTGATTGCCACGCTTTTTTCACTGTATAATGTTGTGGATGCAAAAGGGGACAAATACAATGAAGGCGAACTGCTTCGCTGGTTGGGAGAGAGTGTTTTATATCCGACAAATTTTTTACCCAGTGAAAGATTACAATGGTTCCCGATAGATTCAAATACAGCAAAACTCACTTTTGAGTATAACGGACTTTCGTTGTTTTTCAAAATCACGTTTAATGAAATAGGCGAAATAACGGAAATGGAAACCAAAAGATATATGGGCGAAGACAATTTAGAAACCTGGGTTATAAAAGCGGCAAATTACAAAGAATGGAATAACGTAATTATACCAACAGCTTTTGACGTTATATGGCGATTGGACAAAGGAGATTTCAGTTATGCAAAATTCAATATCACTGAAGTGGAGTACGACAGACCTGAAAAATTCTAACTTCAATAGTAAACGGTATTGGGAGTCGTTGAATTATTAAAGCAAAAAGAGACATCGGCCTGTATGATTTTGGTCTCACCCGAAATAAACCAAATAAGCATATGATCATCAAACATCAAATCGGATTTAAACAGTTTGTCATCATAGCAGGAAAGCTTGATTTCAGGGGTTAAATATTTTGAGATATGTTCCTGTAACGATTGCTGTTTTTCCTTTAAGGCTGATGCCTTTTATTACATCACTTGCTGTTGACGTTGCGTTAAAACCAGAATCTAAAGGTTTTTGTAATGCTCCTTGATAATTGTTTTATCTCATTTTAGTGTTTATTTAAATGTTATAAGGCAAAATTAAGGAGACAACATACAAGTCACTTTGTTCAAAATTCCATTCTACTTTGTTCACAATGTCAATTTAATTTAACAGCCTGTATAGTTATTTTAGGACGGGACAATAAGCCTGAAGGCGGAATTGCGTAATTTTGTAGTGCATTAAGTAACTAGCCTCTTGATATCAAACTATGAACAATACATTTTCTGACAGCAGCCAAATTGGAATGGTATCCACTTTTTCTGAACTTGTAAATACGGATTTTAAGGGAGAAATGAATGCCCTATGCTGGTACCGAAATTTGGAAGGCGATTTTGCAGCCATTGTAAATCAACTGCAAATAAAAGAAAATATAACGGAAGTTTATCCTAAAGATTTATTGGCACTCCAACTATCGGAAAAGGGAAATATAGCAAGGGAAATTATCTTAAATGATTTACGCTTATTAGCCGATTTCGGAGCTTCCCCTTCTCTTAATTTACTTAAATGTTACGAACGGGATGATGAATTTGATTTCATATCCACCGATGTGTATTCATATCATGTTGATCGTTCGCCCATTGCAACGGATACTTTTTTATGTACCTATCACGGTATGGCAAGTGATATTATTTCTAATGAACAAGCGGAGCAAAAAATTCTAATCCCTGAAATTCGAAAAAAGCTCAAAGAGCTGCATAACGGCCCATCGGAGGAATTTGAAAACTTTTTAAAGGAAAATTATTTTGATTTGCATTATCAGGCGCAACCCCATGCAGTGCCTATTAATTTAGGATTAGGACATCTTTGGCGTCTGGCGGTGGATCATCCAAAACAACAGGTGCTACCTTGTATTCACAGAGCACCAATAGAAAATGAAGGAGAATACCGTTTATTGTTGATTTGCTAAAAAACAGACGTTATATCAACTTCTTTGATTCCCGATACTCGGAATTGCATTCTGTGACCGTCTTTTCTACCTCCATTATATTTTTACACCTGAAATCATGGTAAGGATTTGCGCGTTGGCCACAGAAATAAACTCATAAAAACGTCCTCTTCCCGCCCTTATATTTTTGCACTAAAAATCACGGTAAGGATTTGCGCGCTGGCCGTCTGGAGTGACCCCCGAGTGAGTGCCCGGCACGAACGGCTGGGGTCACGATAAGGAAATCCGTCCGATGATTTTTTGTGCAAAAATATTGTAGGCTTGATTTTTTTGTTACTTTTTTCATCAAGGAAAAAAGTAAAATACCCTTCATAAATAAAAACATCAATAAATTCATGAAAACGTACTCTCCCCACCCTTATTTTTTTGTGCTAAAAATCACGATAGAGAAAACCGAAACGAAGTGAAGTTCATCGAACACCAACAACAATAAGGGATAAGTGAGATAAATCCGTCCGATGATTTTTTGTGCAAAAATATTTTAGACTTGATCTTTTGTTTCTTTTGCATCAAGGCAAATCGAAGATTCAGCGAACACCACTTAAAATAAAGATTAAATGAGTTAAAAGAAAAATCACTTCTTAATACTTTCTTTCACTTCAAAAATCTCACGCTTTAATTCCAAAAACATCTCTTCCACACTTACAGCTTCAGAAACCTTGGGCTTAATATCACTTCGCCCAATATTGCATTCATACTCCCATATCTCCAATATATCAGAAGCTTTAACCTCATAGTTAGGATAAAACCGATTGTCGGATTCCAAAACAAGTGCATTCTTTTTGTTTTTATTGAGACGCTTATAAACCATCCCCTCACTCTTAGTGATGAATATATAGGTCTTGCCATCAAGCACCTCGCCCAGTGATTCTACGTAACGACCAATAATGATGGAACCATCCTCATGCGGAGGCATAGAATCCCCCTCTACAGGAAATCCCCTGTGCTTGCCAGCACCCAAAAAAGGGAGTGAAATTTGCTGCAGACTCTCAATATATTCGGGATCGGCATAACCGTTTAAATAACCGGCCTTCACCTTTTGTGTCACCACTTCAATAAAATTCTCTCCTTCCCTATCCACCATAATCGGAAGCACTAATCGATTATTCTCCAATTTCAGTAAATCTTGCGTGTCAATTTTACGCACATCTACCGACAACAACAAATCGATACTGATGTGGTAATAATGCGCTATTTTCTTCAAAATATCATAGGGAGCCTCCGATGTGCCATCTTCATACTTCACATACCTTCCCCTGGTAATACAAAGATTCTCGGCAAGTTTCTCCTGCGATATCTTATGCTTTACCCGAAGGGTTCTGATATTGTCTGAAAATAAGGACATAGCAATTTTGTTACAATTTGTAACAGCAAATATATTAAAAAATGTTACAACCTGTACTAATTTTGTTCACTACAAAAACAAAGGAAAATGATACGGGCAATTGTACACATGGATTTGGATACCTTTTTTGTATCCTGCGAAAGATTGGAAAACTCTCAATTGGAGGGAATTCCACTAATTATTGGTGGTGGAGATCGCGGTGTGGTAGCTTCCTGCTCCTATGAGGCACGTCGTTTTGGAGTACGCTCGGCTATGCCAATCAATATGGCAATGCGACTTTGCCCACAGGCCAAGATTGTCAAAGGCGATATGGAATTGTATTCCAAATTATCGCATGATGTAACCCAGGTGATTCAGGAAAAAGCCCCTATAATGGAAAAAGCCAGTATTGATGAGTTCTATCTCGATATTACGGGCATGGATCGTTTTCATGGCAGCTATAAATGGACGAATGAACTGGCACAATCGGTAATTAAAGAAACGGGATTACCTATCAGTTTCGCTTTGTCTGTCAATAAAACGGTTTCCAAAATAGCCACGGGTGAAGGCAAACCCAGAGGGAATTTAGAAATTCCCGAGAATAATGTACAAGCCTTTTTAAATCCGCTGTCCATCCAAAAGATACCAATGGTGGGCAATGTGACTTTTCAGCTTTTATCCCGAATTGGCATTCGCACCATCCAGACACTCTCCGAAATGCCTGCCGAAGTACTCCAACGCATGATTGGCAAAAATGGTCTGGAAATATGGAAGAAAGCCAATGGCATTGACAATACTCCTGTAGAACCCTATACGGAGCGAAAATCTATTTCTACCGAGCATACTTTTTCCCAGGACACGATTGACATCATAAAACTCAAATCGGTGCTGATGGGTATGGTCGAAAAACTGGCTTTCCAACTCCGTTCCGAACAGTGGCTAACCTCAACGATAGTGGTTAAAATACGTTATGCCAATTTTGACACCGAAACCAAACAATGCAAAATAGCCTACACCTCAGCAGACCACGTCCTAACCCGAAATGTAACCGATCTCTTCGATAAACTATACCAGCGACGAATGCGGCTTCGTTTAATAGGCATCCGTTTCAGCGGACTCGTCAGGGGAACCTACCAAATCAATCTCTTTGAAGACACACAGGAAATGCTGTCCCTTTATGCTGCAATGGACAAAATGAAAAGTCGCTATGGATTTGATGCCGTAATGCGTTGTGCCGGCGCATCCTTTAAACCCAACACCAAAGATGAAATTTTAAGACGTAAACTCTAAACTCTAAACAATAAACAATTACACGATTAAACAACAAAAAACAATGTACCTCAACTGCCACTCCTTCCATTCCTTGCGTTACGGCACTATTCCTCTAAAAGAGCTCATTGGACAGGCGGTCGCTTGTGGGGTAAAAACAATGGCACTTACGGATATTAACACCGTAACCGGAATTTATGACTTTATAAAAGGATGTGATGCCGTGGGAATCAAACCGATTGTAGGTATCGAATTTCGTTGTCATCACCAATTGCGATACATAGGTTTGGCTAAAAATACCAATGGACTCGCCGAGATGAACCGCTTTTTGACTGCCCATAATTTCAGTGGGGAGTCCTTGCCTATTTGCGCTCCCAAATTCAATAACGTGTTTATCATTTATTACTTAGAGGAAGCTCCTGCTACGCTTCGGGAGAACGAGTATATTGGAATTCGACCGGAAGAACTACCGAAGCTATTTCTGTTGGAATGGAAAAGTAAAATTTCAAAAATGGTCATCCTCCAGCCCGTAACTTTTAGAACCAAAAGAGAATTCAACCTGCATAAGATTCTGCGGGCCATAGATACCAACAACATCCTGTCCAAACTTACCGAGTCGGATTATTGCAAGACTTCCGAAGTAATGTTGCCCTTGGAATCCCTTTTATTGGCCTATGAGGAGTACCCCGAAATTATTTCCAATACACAAGCAGTAATGGATTTGTGCAATTTTGAATTTGAATTCAATACCCCCAAAAATAAAAAGTTCTACACCACCAATCGGGAAAGCGATCTGGCACTGTTAACCACCCTAGCCTATCAAGGACTTTTGTGGCGTTATGGTAAAGACAATACTTTGGCCAAAGCTCGTGTGGAAAAAGAGCTTAAAGTAATTGACCAACTCCAGTTCTGCGGTTATTTTTTAATCACTTGGGATATTATTCGCTACAGCAACAGCCGTGGATTTATGCACATCGGTCGTGGTAGCGGGGCCAACAGCATCATTGCCTACTGCCTGGGGATTACAGATATTTGCCCGTTGGAACTCGATTTGTACTTTGAACGCTTTTTGAATCTGAATCGTAAGAGCCCGCCCGATTTTGATATCGACTGGAGTTGGAAAGAACGCGATGTAATTTTAGAATACATTTTTAACCGATACGGAGCCGACCATGTGGCCTTCTGTGGTACGAATGTTGAATTCAAATACCGTTCTATCTTTCGGGAAGTGGGTAAAGTCTTTGGATTACCCAAAGAAGAACTCGATAGACTCGCCAAGAATCCAATGAAGTTGCACGACAGCAACAGCATAGTGAAATTGGTACAAGAATACGGCATGTTATTAGAGAAATACCCAAACCAGCGCAGTATGCATTCCTGCGGAATTATAATCTCCGAAGACCCCATCACCAATTATACACCGTTGGAAATGCCTCCCAAGGGATTCCCTATTGTGCTTTTTGACATGCATATCGCCGAAGACATCGGCTTCGAAAAATTCGACATCCTGAGCCAACGGGGCATTGGACATATTGATGATAGCGTGAAACTTATTGAAAAAAACAGGGGAATCCGAGTGAATATTCGCGACACTTCCCTCTCTAAAGATGAAGCTTTAGCCAATAACTATTTGGCTCAAGGCAAAACCATTGGTTGCTTTTATATAGAAAGCCCGGCCATGCGAGGTTTATTGCGACGCCTGAAATGTGATAATTATAAAACACTGGTAGCTGCCTCATCAATTATTCGCCCAGGTGTGGCACAGTCTGGAATGATGAAAGAGTATATCTTTCGTCACAACCATCCCGACAGATTCGAATACTTTCACGAAGTGTTTAAAGAACAGCTTGGGGAAACCTATGGCATTATGGTCTATCAGGAAGATGTCATTAAAATTGCCCTCTACTACGGTGGACTTCCCGCAGCAGATGGAGACATTCTCCGTCGTGCCATGAGTGGCAAAGGACGCTCTAAAGAAGCTCTTCAAAAAGTAAAAGACAATTTCTTCGCCTGCTGTGCCCAAAAAGGACATCCCCTTGCCCTTAGCGAGGAAATCTACCGCCAGATTGAATCCTTTGCCGGTTATTCATTCTGCAAGGCGCATTCTGCTTCCTATGCCGTGGAAAGCTATCAAAGCCTGTATCTTAAGGTCTATTACCCTATTGAATTTATGGTTGCTGTCATCAACAATCAGGGCGGATTTTACAGAACTGAAGTCTATGTGCACGAAGCGCGTATGGCAGGAGCCACCATCCATAATCCTTGCGTGAACAAAAGCGAATACGAAACCACGCTTTATGGCACTGATGTCTATTTGGGGTTTATGCACCTACAAAGTTTGGAATCCAAAATGGCACATTTCATAGTCTCGTATCGGAACAAAAATGGTGACTTTCAATCGCTGGAAGATTTCATCAATCGCATCCCAATGGGCATTGAAGGAATTAAAATCTTAATTTTTATAGGCGCTTTTCGTTTTACTGGCAAAACCAAAAACCAGTTGCTTGTTATCGCCAGTTTACTCTTGAATAATTTCAAACCCGAAAACAGAAACTTATTATTGATACAAGAACCTGTTAAAGAATACAAACTCCCAACGCTGGAGCGTTCACTGTTTGAAGACGCTTTTGACGAAATTGAACTACTCAGTTTCCCTGTTTCCTGCACTCCCTTTGACCTTTTGCAGACCAAGTCACGCGGCGACATAATGGCCAAAGATCTTCTTTCCTGTCATAAAAAACAAGTACGAATGCTGGCCTATCTCATCTCCAGAAAACAGGTACCCACCAAAAGAGGAACTATGTATTTTGGAACTTGGGTTGACCATGAAGGTTCTTATTTTGACACAGCCCATTTTCCCGATAGTCTAAGTCAATATCCTTTTCTGGGAGGTGGCTGTTATCTTCTTTTGGGAACTGTAGAAGTCGACTATCATTTTCCAACTATTACCATAACCAAAATGGCCAAGATGCCCTTTATCCCCGATCCTAGATATATGGATTCCAAAGACCAGTTCAAAACCCAAAGCCAAATCAAGGAAGATGTCAGCAGTACCCATCGTGCACCTTATCCACAGGAACATGAGATACATCTCCCTAGACACAGAATGATTTCTTGATTTAATTTCATTAACTAAACGCTGACTTTTTTTGTAATTTTATAAACCCTTTTTATTTAAACAATACCAAAAATGCCATACTCTAACACTACTTTAATGCGCTTTTTAGAGGCACAAAACAAAATGTATCTCACCGCTTTTTCTGAAATTGAAAAAGGTAAAAAAGAGACCCATTGGATGTGGTTTATCTTTCCTCAGATAAAAGGATTGGGACACAGCGATACTGCAAATTATTACGCCATTGCCAACCTAAAAGAAGCGGAAGAATTTCTGGGGCACCCCATATTGGGCAAACACCTTATCGAGATTACAACACTGCTGCTACGTTTGAAACATAAATCTGCAGAAGCAATATTTGGAGACTTAGATGCCCTCAAATTACGTTCTTCAATGACTCTTTTTGCTTCGGTAAAAAATACAAATCCCATATTCAAAGAAGTATTGGATGTTTATTTTTCAGGTCAGTTTGATACCCTTACTTTGTCCATTATTAATTCAACTTCACATAAACCTATTGATTCTACAATCTCATGAAAATATTGATGTCCTATATGGTTTAATTCCTGTTTTTAAAAATATGCAATACCACATAATATTGCCAATCCACATAAAAGAGGATGTGCATGAAAAACGTCCTCTCCACTGCCCTTATATTTTTAGGCCAAAAAATCAAGGTAAGGATTTGCGCCATTGCCGTAGGGAGTGACCTCGGAGTGGAGTGTGAAACACGAGCGGCTGGAGCCGCGATAAGGAAAACCGAAACGAAGTGAGGTTCATCGAACACCAATAACAATAAGTGATTCGTGAGATAAATACGTTCGATGATTTTCTGCTATAAAAATATTCAGGCTTGAAATCGAAGATTCATGAATACCACAAAACAATACTAACCCATGAACATTTTTTTGTTACTTTTTTCATCAAGACAAATCGAAGATTCAATGAACACCACTTATAATAAAAATTAAGTGAGCTAAAAAAGTAAAATGTTCTTAACAAAGAAAAAGTCCAATAAAACTATTAAAATTACTGGACTGCATTTACATCATCATTTTGCGTCGTAAGCTGGCTGATAGTAGACAAAATAACAGCAGCCACAACCATATAGCCTTCAATTGAAGTAACGACTACAGGCAAAGCAATTGATGCGGCCAAACAGTACCGCCTACAGTAGCCAATGCCAATCCAATAATACCTAAAAATAATATCCAAAAGAATAAGAAAAAGTAATATTTAAAAAGTTAAGGCTTCGATTTTATAACAGAAGCCTTAACTTTTCAACTTACACACTTTATGGGACAGTGTCTTGGATAGCGTAAAACTATTTAGTAATAGTGCTTTTTTTATCGATTTTCATATAATCACTAATTACTTTTTCAGAAATCTTCGGGTTTGCCCCTTCTTCTCCAGCTACTAAAGCCCCAATTGCACAAGCATAATTCAATGACTTTTGAGGCGACTTCCCTCTTAGTAACCTTACTATTAGCGATGCTAAAAATGAATCCCCTGCACCAACAGTATCCACTACCTTAATAAAGTAACCGCTATTATAATAAAACTTCTCATTGTAGTACAAAACAGCTCCAAATGCACCTTTGGTAACACATACTTGTTTTGTATTTGTTTTGTCTGCAATAAATTTAATGTTTTGCTCAAAAGAATTATAGGGAGAATTTAATTTTCTGCTTATTTCAAAAAGTTCTTCATCGTTAAGCTTGATGAAGTCTGCCTTTATCATAAGCTCTACTAATACATCAATTGTATAATAGGGAGCTCTTAAATTGACATCAAAAACTTTATATTTTGCTTCTTCCAATAAAGCTTTTAAAGTTGACCTAGATTCTTCATCCCTACAGATTAAACTTCCGAAAATAAAAACATCAGCATCAGAAACCTTTTTCTTTATATTTTCATTCAATACTATTTTATCCCATGCAGAAGGATATAAAATATCATATGATGCATTTCCCTTTTCATTAATCATTACATTAACAACACCCGTTTTATACTCTTCACTAATTTGAATTATATCCGTATCAATCCCTTTTTCTGATAAAAAAGAAACAATTTCTTTACCATCAGCATCGGAACCAATTTTACTGATAATAGTAGATTCAGCTCCAAAGGATTTCATTCTAAGTGCAACATTCAATGGTGCCCCTCCTATTTTCTTATGGGTTGGAAATACATCCCATAAAACTTCTCCGAATGTGACCGCTTTAACTTTAAATAATTTAATCATTTTTTCTAATTTTAATAAATTAAAGGGTAAGAAAATGGCCTTACCCTATAACTACTTAACTTAATCTAACCTTACTTTGTATACTAATAATCAACAGAATTACGATAAATCCCCGTGCTATTCTGGTTTTGTCACCTGAAGATCTGAAACTGTGAAATTTTGCCCCTCTGCTATGATTCCCCATTTATTTTTATCCCTTCCATAAATACGATTGCTCAATGCTGCTTTTCCATTAATGTAAAGAATACAAACACTTCCTTCGGCAACAATTTCAACATCATATTTCACGCCCGATTGAAATTTAAACGGAATCCTGGTTACTTCTTGTGAAGCCGAATTGTAGCCTACAATTTTACCTTTACTAGGCTCAAAAGCAATTTTATAATAGCTTCCGCCATCATTGGTCTGAAATACAAAACCAGCTGAACCAGTTGCATTTCCAAGAGTGAATTGTCCTTTTATCTTAACTTTTTTCTCAATATTTTTAAACAACACCATCGCCTTCTCCGATGCACCATTTAAATTATAAGTACCGTTACTTTCTGTTACATTCCCTAAAGTTGTAGCTGTTTCAACCTTGATGCTTTTAGAAAATAAATCTTTTACCGATTTCGGTGCCTGAGCTCCAAGAGTTCCGTCTGCATTTTGTGTCAACTCATGAATAACCATATTACCCGCCCACTCTTTGTTTCCAGTATCATTCTCAGGTGATTTTCTGGCATTCCAACCAAAAACATAACGTTTGTTTACGTCTGAAGCTGTTTTTCCTGCATAAAAATATTCACCATCAATCATATCATTTTCAGGAGTGATCCAAGGTCCATTGATTGAAGATGCCATTCTATAATGTGTTCCTTTTGAACCGCCCCAGTTTTCAGAGAAAAATAAGTACCAATAATTGCCCATTTTAAAAACATCAGCACATTCCATCATCAGATAATTCTCTTGTGCTGTAGTCGTATAAATAGGTTCTTGAACATCCCATTTACCAGATACAGGATCCGCACATGTAAAATGCAACAAAACGGCTTTCCTTCCTGGCTCAGTTTGGGTGCTCACAATCATTGAGTATTTTTTTAATTCCTCATTATAAAACACATGAGGATCTCTAAAATCATAATTGTAGTATCCTGCAGGAGCGGTGATTTTAAACGAAGGAACTTTTGTCCAGTTTTTTAAATCGGTACTTGTGGCGCATAACACGCTTTCTCTTGCATTAGATTGCATAAAAGCTGGCGTTTCATTGTGGCCTGTATAATAAAAATAATATACATTACCCACCTTGACAACCGAACCTGTTCCTACCGCAAAATCCGGATCGGTAGCATTTCCGAATGGAATCATTTGACCCTCATAAGAAAATTTGGCTAAATCAGTGCTTTGAAATTCATGGATATCATGAAATCCTTTTCCGGCAGGTTTATTTTGTGCATCATGCAGAAAAAAGATATGGAATTTCCCATTATCAAAATAAGGCATTATATCACCAGTATAACCTGCACTGTAGTAAGGATCCGTACCACCCATCCATTGAGATGGTGGTACAGGATAAATACTTGTCATTTCTACGGGACCTCCAGAAATGGAACCCCCAATATAGGTATCATCATTTTGACTGCAGGAAACCAGCGAAAAAAAGATTGATGATAACAGTACTATTTTTTTATACTTCATTGTAATTGTGTAAGTGTGATTAATTTTTAACTAAATAATTAATACTGTTTTGTGTCAAAAGCTTAATGTTATTCAAAAATTCATTAGCCTGACTTGGAACACCACTACTATTGGTTTCATTGTACCAGTCGTAAGCTCCCATCGAAATTACAATTACGTTTTTATCTGTGGCATTATTGGGCCACTCAGCAATAGTTACTCGACCATCAAGTGAATTATCCCATGACTCACTGGCAAGATTTGTACCTCCTGTTTGATTTCTCCAACCTTCTCCATTAACATAACCTCCCCATTCCGGAACAAACCACCAAGCAGTATGATTCTGTCTGAAAGTACCACTCTGTAGTAAATTAGCTTTTCCAGTTTCGTAGGTAGTTAGTCCTTCGAAAATCGGGTGGCTTTCATGTCCAACAAAGGACATTCCCCACGAATTTCCATCTACAAACCCATTAGGAGGAAAATCACCAAAAACGTTATTTGGTCCTTTTCCAGAAGGAACTATCCCTAAAGCATCCACATATTGGGATGCAAAAGTGGTCAATAATAAATTACCTCCATTGGCGCGGTAATTTTTTAAAGCATTCGTAACAACAGGATTGTAAGCCACTGCAGGTAAATTCGTTGCCGAATCAAAATGCCACCATATTAAATCAACATCACTTAAATCAGCACCACTAAGTATATTGTCAAATGATATGTATTTTGCTCCAGGAAAATTTTGGAACAACCAGTCTGCAGCAGTAATTTCATCCATATTTGTTATTCCTGCTCTAGTTGCCGCCGTTCCTAAGAAAGCAACGACTAAACCAGTTACTGGTACGCCTATATTTGCGGTATAGTTAACGCTTTTTCCATTAGATGTTACTACGAAAATAACCGGATTGGTAAAGTCAATAGTAGTTCCTGATGCAGGAGCTATTGAAACTCCTTCCGTTAATTCAATTACAGGTTGCAAAGCCTTCAAATTGGTGTTTTCAGGCAAAGTCATTGTAATCGTTTTATTTACATCATTGATTATTGCGGCAACAGAATTGATTTTAAAACTCTTAATGGGACTCAAGACCACAACCGTAACGGTATAATCTTTATACAAATTACCATTCACAACTCTAAACTTAACCGGGTTCGTAAAATTTATCGGTTTTGTTAGATCCAAATTTGTTGTTGCCCCTTCTTGTAATGCGATTTCCGGAGTGACGGCAGTAATTTCAGAGCCGTAAGGCATCGTAACATTTATTTTTCCTGTCTTCTGGTCAATGCTTCCATTTACTCCATTTATTTTAAAAGCAGTAACATTTGAGGGAGAATCAACCTCAAAACCGCCATTTTCAAAACTATCTTCGCAAGCCGAAATCACAAATATTAATGCCAATGCCATAAAGGCTTTAGTCATATTTTTATATATTAATTTTCTCATATTTATCGTTTTATAAGTGATTAGTAACCTGGATTTTGTTTGTATAATCCTTGACTGAAATTAATTTGCTTTAATGGAATCGGACAATACTCTTCTTTATGTTTATCAAAAAAGGCTTCTTGATAATACGTGCGTTTTGTTTTTTCCTTCGCATAAAATTCATTCATAACTTCATCGGTAACACCCCAACGAACTAAATCAAAAAATCGATTTCCTTCCATTGCCAGCTCTAAACGTCTTTCCCAACGCAATGCCTTACGAGCAAAATCTTGTGTCCAAGAACAATTTGTTCCATTAATGTAAGGGCTTATTTTAAAATTAGTAACGTAAGGAAGTCTTCCTGTACTTGCTGACGCTCTATTTCTAATTTCATTAATCAATGGTAAAGCTTCATCTTGTCTTCCTAATTCGATTAAAGCTTCAGCACGCATTAGTATTACATCAGCATAGCGAATTTGTATTCTGTTTTTTGAATTTCCGTAAAATGGGTCAATGTTTACAACACAAGGGCAGCTTGGAGCCACATTTTCTTTTAAAGAAGCATAATAGCCATATGTTCCTGGAGATCTTACCCAAGCCTCTACATATAGAAATTCAGGATCGTATTTATACGGCAAACCTGGCATTGCAACAGTATGGTATAATCTTGGATCAACAGTGAAATCGTCTATTTTTTTATAATCAAAATCCTTATCATTATAGGTGTCAAATTCTGGTAAACCGTTTGAACCTGTTTTAAATGCATTAACCAAATTCTGGCTTGGTTTGTGAAAATCGCAGCATCCTAATCCTTGTGGCGTTGAAAGTACATCTGAAAAATTTAATCTGCCATACAGAGTACCGTCACTATCGGAAAATTGAATTGAAAAAATGGATTCAGGGCCATTTTCAAAACTTCCAGGTAAAAAATTATTTGCAAAATCAGGCTCTAAAGAAGCTGAACCCATAACTTTATCCGTAGCGGCAACAACCTCTTGTAGATGTTGTTGGTTTATGCCGGTCACTGCAAAATTATCATCTTGGGTATACGCTTGATATAAGCGAGTTTTAGCCAAATAAGCATAGGCAGCCTTTTTTGTGGCTCTTCCTACTTGTGTTTGAGTATCTGGCAAAACAGCTGCTGCCGCCTCAAAATCTTCAGCAATTTTGTTCCATAGTTCCTCATTTGATAAATCATGATTTGAAATAGTATTATACTTTTCAACTGGAATATCTTCCGTAATGTAAGGAACGTTTCGGAACATGATTTTAAGCATAAAATAAAAATGTCCTCTCAAGAAACGCATTTCGGCAATGCGTGTCTTTTTCAATGGATAATCCGCTTCGTTGAGTTGTTCCAAAGCATGCAAAGCTTTATTCGCTCTGGAAACTCCTACATAACTGATGTACCAAAATGAGTCCAATTCTCCAAAATCAGGTCTTATGTTATTAGACACTTCAAAAAAATGAAAATCTTGAATATCGTTGGTTCCACTTCCTCCTTTATAGGCATCATCAGAACGAACATTTCCAAAAGGCCATAAACTATATGGTGAATCATAATGATCATTACCCAATTGGGCATAGGCCGCATTCATATAGCCATCTATGTTTTCCGGTGTAATAATATCCTTTTCAGATAAAACCCCTCGTGGCTCATTTTCTAGAAAATCAGAGCAGGAAGAAAATATCCCCAGCAATAAAAATCCTGTTATATATAGTATTTTTTTCATGTTTTTATATTTAATGGTTAGTTATAGCGCTAAATTGAGTCCAAGTGTAAATGTCATTGGAAGTGGATATCCAAATGCAGGACTTTCAGGATCGACACCTGTGAATTCTTTAGCATCTATTATAAATAAATTTTGTCCGCTTACATAAAGACGAAAAGTATCTAAGCCCGTTTTTTTCAAGAAATCTTTCGGCATAGTGTATCCCAATTGCAGTACACGAAGTTTTAAATAATTTCCATTTTCAACATAATACGTTGAAAATCTGGATTCGGCATTTTTATCAACCGTTGTCAAAGCCGGAATTGTAGAATTTGGATTATCCAATGACCACGCATTAAGTAAACGAGTTCCTTTGTTAGATCCTACGTCGTCAACACTCCAAAAATCCGTTTGATATTTTGTTGTATTGACTACATCAACGTCATTCACTCCTTCCCAAAACATAGTGAAGTCAAAATCTTTATATCTCAAGCCTAAATTAAATCCGTAAAGATATCCTGCATTCGGATTTCCTATCCAAGTACGATCTTTATCAGTAATAGTTCCGTCGCCATTCAAATCCTCATAACGAATACGTCCAAGACCTTTCCCTTCTTGATTAGGCGAATTATCAACTTCTTCTTGGCTTTTAAATAGTCCATCGGCAACATAACCGTACATAGAATTTATCGGACGACCCAAAATATTGTCATTTACACCATCTCCTCCATAATTGTTTTTAACTTCAGCAGGTAATTCCGTAATTTTATTTTTATTGGCCGATAAATTAACAGACACATCATATTTAAGTCCAAACGAAGTTTCATCTTGATAACCTAAGGTAAATTCCCATCCTTTATTTTCCATAGAAGCTCCATTTACCCAACGATTTCCACCTTCACCAATTACTCCCAAATAAGGGGGCAACACTAAAATATCATCAGTCTTTTTGATATAATAATCTACCGAACCGTTCAATTTTTGATTAAAAAATCCAAAATCCAAACCTACGTTCGTTTGGGTGGTAGTCTCCCACTTTAAATCATCATTACCTGATTGAGTTGCAATAAATCCTGATGGCAGTAATCCGTTTCCGTTTCCTGCAATATCATAAGCAGTTCCAAAAGAAGTCGCCCAAGTAGGGCTGCCGCCTGCATAATTGGCAACATACAATGAATACACCGCTGTATTACTGATTTCCTGATTTCCGGTTTGTCCCCATCCAGCACGCAATTTCAAATCAGAAATAGCAGAAACATTGTCTTTTATGAAACTTTCATTGCTAATTCTCCACCCTGCAGAAACCGCAGGAAAAGTACCAAATTGGTTGTTTTTTCCAAAACGGGAAGAACCATCACGACGTATTGTCCCCGAAACCAAATAACGATTATCATACTCATAATCCGCTTTTCCAAAGTAAGAAAGCAAAGAATAAGCAGTCGAAGTACCACTCGTAAACGATTCGCCGGTTCCTGCATCAGGATACATATAATCTGGCGTTTCTATTAAAAAATCATTTTTACGTAAAGTATTCGTGTCAAAAATGTCTTTGTACATTTCTGTTCCAGCCATCAAATTCAAATTACTCTTTCCTGATTTCAAATTGTAGGTTGCAGTGTTTGTCCAAGTCCACTTATCACCAACCGATTGATCTATAGTTACCGAATTTTGGTCGTTTTGTAGATATCCTGATTTATAACTTCTTTGCAAAGTGCGTTTGTTATAATAACTATAATCAATACCAAAACTTGTTCTAACGTGAAGATTTTTAATGACTTCCAAATCAGCATATGCATTCCCAAAAAGTCTCAAATAATCGTATTTATTATCTTTATTATATTCTAATAACCTAACAGGATTTTGTCTGTCGTTCATACCTCCTACTGGTCCTCCCCAACCTTTTCCGTCCACGGTATGAACTGGAATTAAAGGCAAAGCGCGAAGTGCCGGATCAAGTACACCTGGATCTGTTACTTCATTTGTTCTGTTAAAACTGAAGTTTTCTCCTATAACTAATTTGCCGTCAAAATATTTATAAGAACCATTCATTCTGGCTGAGATTCTTTCGAATTCCGTTGTTTTTACAACTCCTTCATTGTTATAATAACCAAGAGAAAATAAATAGTTACCTCTATCAGAACCATTGGAAACTTCCAAATCATAGGATTTTGCAATTCCGGTTTGTGAAATTTCTTTATACCAGTCCGTATTTGAAGACTTTAATGTTTGCCCGGAATCTAAATACTCTGGAACCAAAACTTTATTCAATTGTGGTTTGTTATTTACTACTGACCAGTCAAACTGATAACTCAAATTATTGTTATTCGGATTCAATCCATCATTGATATTAGCCTGCCACAACGCTTGCCCAAATTGCTCTGAATTTAAAACTTTCAGTTTGCTGGCATAATTTGAAAAAGAAGTGTACTGATTAAAATTAATTCTAGTTTTACCATCTTTTCCTTTTTTGGTGGTAATAATAATTACACCATTCGAAGCACGGGAGCCATAAATGCTGGCAGAAGACGCATCTTTTAAAACCTGCATCGATTCTATATCATTGGGATTTAGTTCATGCATACCTGATTTAGTAGGCACTCCGTCAATTACATAAAGTGGATCCGTATTATTTAAAGTTCCTACTCCACGTATCACAACTCTTGTGTTTCCACCGCTCGGAGAACCATCAGATGAAACTTTTACCCCAGCTATCCTTCCTTGTAAAGCTTTGATTGGGTTTGGTTCCGGTTGCTTCATTAATTCTTTCATATTAACGACAGCTACTGCCCCGGTAATATCTCTTTTCTTTTGTTTTGTATAACCTACAACAACAACTTCATTCAATTGTTTATTTTCTGGATTTAATGCAATCTTTAATGTGGTTCGACCGCTAACCGCAATCGTTTGAGAAGTATACCCCATAAAAGAAACTATCAAGGTAGCCTCAGACGAAACATTTTGAATAATAAATTTCCCATCAAAGTCTGTCGAAGCACTTTTATTGGTACCTGAAATAAGTATATTAGCCCCAGGAATTGGCAGTCCATCATTTGAAGAAATTACGGTACCGTTTACTACTATTTCCTGAGCTGTCGTTGCAAGCAATGGAAAAAATAAAAACAGTAAATAAAAAATTTTACTTTTCATAAATTTGTGGTTTTAGTTAATATTTAATTGGTTAATTATTAAATTATTTATTTCAATATCTTCATTTGAAGAGGCTGAAAAGTGAGTAAATGGTTGAGTTGTAAAAAATAATTCTGTCATTACTTTTTCACCATTGTTATAAAATAGTTCAATTGAGGTCTTATCAAGTACAATTTTAAAGTCACCTGTTTTTTGACTTTTATTCAAAAGTGCTTTTGAAATGGTTGAAGCAAATTTTTCAGAAAAATCAATTTTACCAGATTTTGAACGGTCTAGAAATAAGTAATTCTCTGAATTATTAATCCCAAAAGTTACCGACTCCCCTTTTTCGTTAGATAATGTAAAATTGTAAGTGGCTTTTTTTAAATTTTCCAATCTAAAAGAGATCACGGCTTTAGTCAGATCAATTTTTCCTGATGACACAATTTCAAGATTACCTTTTGCGCTCAGCTTTTTCCCTTTTTTGGTTTTAGAATAATAGTTTTCCAATTCTAAAACTGGATTACTGATCAAACTATAGTCATTTTCCTTTTTGATTAATTGAATTTCACGTGGGATTGTCATACTGCTTCTCCAGCCAGTTGTTGGAACCTGTTGCGCATAATCCCAATTTGACATCCATCCGACAAATAATTTTCTTCCATCAGAATTTGGGATATTATTCCAAGTAACTCCTGCGTAGTTATCTTTTCCATAGTCCAACCAAACCGCTTTTTCAGTGGCAACTCTTTGTGCAAAATTGGCATCTAAAGTAAAAGTCGTTCCGTCAAAATCACCAATAAAGTATTGCGTTCCCGAACCTCCATTTGCTCCTCCCGGATTCAAACTTTGAATTAAAACCCATTTGGTTTCATTGGTTCCTTTAACCTTAATCTGAAAGAAATCGGGACATTCCCAAACACCACCATGTGCACCAATATCCTTCCCAAAATCAGATGCATATTCCCAGTTTTTAAGGTTTTTGGATTTATAAAACTGTGCTCGGTCTTGTGCGGCCAAAATCATTATCCATTGCTTATGGGTTTCATCCCAAGTCACTTTTGGATCACGAAAATCACGAATTCCAGGGTTCTTCACGACAGGATTTCCTTCCTCAAATTTCTGCCATGTAAAACCATTATCATTCGAATAGGCCATATCTTGCTGCTCGACATCGATTGTATTTGCTTTTTCCTTTGTCATATCATGCAAAGTATAAATCGCAACAATTGGAGCTGCTTTACCAGTACCCAAACCCGAAGTATTATTGACATCAACGACAGCGCTTCCAGAAAAAATATATTTGTCTTTATCTGGATAAATTGCTATTGGCTGCTCATCCCACTTAATTAAATCTTTACTGATTGCATGCCCCCAATGCATAGGCCCCCAAGTATTTCCATCAGGATAATATTGGTAAAACAAATGATAATTGCCATTGGCAAAGAACATTCCATTAGGATCATTCATCCATCCCTTTTTCGGGCTATAGTGAAAATTAGGACGGTACATTTGTTCTTCTGTAGCAATTGAAGCTGAGACGACAGCCGTTTGTGCAAAAGCTGGTTTACAGCCTCCTATCGATAATAATGCAGCACTATATAATACCAGCGGCAGATGTTTCTTTGATTTCATTTTTTTTAATTTTTTTTCTAGTTAGATTTTCACTTAATACTTCTAAAGAAATTCCTTTGGTTTCAGGCATAATAAAAATCACAAACAGTAATTGCAATACCATCATTAATGCAAAAATTAAGAATACGGTGGCCGTCCCTATTTCAGAGAACAACATTGGAATCAATGATGGAATTATTGCTGCCAAAACCCAATGCACGGAACTTCCAAAAGCTTGTCCTGAAGCTCGAATATGATTTGGAAAAATTTCTGAGATGAAAACCCATATAACAGCCCCTTGACCAATGGCATGTGAAGCAATAAATATGAAAAGAAAAATAGGCACCGATAAACCTCCCCAGTTGTAATAAAAAGAAGCTGACACCAAACCTAACGAAATGATATATCCAACAGAACCAACGTACATTAACAACTTTCTTCCTAATTTGTCAATTAATGCAACTCCTATTAAAGTAAATATAAGATTTGTGATTCCGATTCCGATGCTGCTTAATAAAGCGGTATTTTGTCCTAAACCAGCTTCTTCAAAAATTCTTGGAGCATAATACAAAAAGGCATTTATTCCTGAAAATTGATTGAAAAACGCAATCAAAAAAGCCAATATTAACGGAAAACGATACTTTTTCATGAAAATATTTTCATGTTTTTTAGCACGATTTTCATTGCTGTCATCTATCAAACTCTTAATGTCTGCAGAAGGATCAATTTTGAAAAGTATCAAACGTGCTTCATCAACACGGTTCTTAGACAGAAGCCATCTTGGACTTTCTGGAATAACCAATATAAAAAGAAGGTAAATTAATGATGGGAAAGCCTGAACTCCAATCATCCATCGCCAGGAATTAGCACCAATATCTTTCAGGAAATAATTAGAAACAAAGGCAATCAGAATTCCCAACACAATATTAAACTGATATAAAGCGACCAAACGCCCACGCTTGTCAGCAGGTGCTATTTCAGAAACATAGGCAGGTGCAGCAATCGTTGAAGCTCCAACCCCAATGCCTCCTAAAAATCTAAAAGCAGCAAAAACATAAGGATTGTTTGCAAATGCCGCACCAATAGCAGAAATAAGAAACAAAACCCCTATCCAGAATAATGTCTTTTTTCTACCAATTTTATTTGTTGGAATTCCTCCGAATATTGCACCAATCACAGTTCCCCAAAGCGCCATTGCCATAACAACAGATCCGTGAAAAGCATCAGATGAATGCCAAAGAAGCTGCAATTGTTTATCAGCTCCTGAAATAACTACGGTATCAAAACCGAATAGAAAACCTGCCAGTGCAGCAGTAACAGACCAAAGTAATATCTTATTCATTGTACATGTATTAAAAACTTGTTGCTAAGATATCCGCAAAAAAAACAACTTATTTTTAACGATGTTACAATTTAATTCATCAATTATTATTGGTTTCGTATTTTAAAGACAATGCCTTTGTTTTCAAGTGTTTACGTTAATTTTTAATTATTTACGAAAACCTTGTAGTTTCGATTCTGTTACATAACGTTCAAAATTGATACCTAAAATGATATCAATTTTGTAACTAATTAATTTGAAGATTTGTATTCTTTAGGTGATATTCCAAATTTATTCTTAAAAGCAGTGGAAAAGTAGTTTGGAGAAGAGAATCCAAGAGAGTATGCAATTTCAGAAATATTCATCGTATTTGACTTTAAGAGCTCTGCGGCTTTCTCCAATTTTACATTATTAATATGATCACTTATATTAATTCCAATTATAGCTTTTACTTTGCGATACAATTGTACTCTGGAAACATTAAGCTTTTCTGCCAGGTCTTCAACTGAAAATTTTGGATTTTCGACGTTTAAATTAATGATATCATTCATCTTAGTAATAAATGATTGTTCTTGATTTCCAAATTTCGATTCTGGTTCTACTCTATATATATTGTTGGTATAATAATATCTTAGTTTTTCTCTATTAAAAAGTAAACTCGAAATAGATTGTCTTAAAACAGAAAGACTGAATGGTTTAGTAAGATATTGATCCACCCCACTTTGAAATCCTTTCAAAACGGACTCTTTATTACTTTGGGCCGTTAAAACAATAATTGGTATATGTGATGTCCTTAAATCTTTCTTTAATTCCTTGCTAATTTCATAACCATTTTTATCTACTAAATTGATATCACAAATAATAATATCAGGTATAATTTCCATTGCTTTCTCGATTGCATCACTGCCATCTGACAAGTAAACAGAATATTCATTTGAAAGTTTTACTTTTAAAAATGAAACCAATTCAACATTATCCTCAATGATCAATAATGTATGCTTTTCTGATTCCGAATGTACTTTAGCAATTTCTATATCAGCCTCTGAATTTATATTGTCAATTAAAAAATTGGATATATTATTTTGATTGTCACTTTTATCAACAATTTCTGAAGCCTTTAAATGCTTATTCCCTTTAAGTAATGTAACTGTAAATTCGCATCCTTGTTTTGATTTCAATTCAATCTTACCGTGATGCAACTCCACGAACTCTTCTGATAAATACAATCCAATTCCTGAACTGTTTTTATTGTTATTTGATGCTCTAAAAAAAGGATTAAATACCATATCCAATTCATTTTCAGGAATTCCTATTCCGGAATCCTTAAAGTTAATCTTTACCGTATTATCTAAACTTTCAGTGATTACAATAGCAATTTTACCATTATCAGGAGTAAATTTAAAAGCATTAGAAAGTAGGTTAAAATATACCTTATCCATCAAACCTCTATCAATAAACAACTCAAGATTCTTGTTTTTACAAGTCAATTGAAAATCAATATTTCTCCGGGCCGCTTCCCCCTTAAAATTCGCCATTACGTCAATGGTGAAATTGTAAATTTTGGTATTTGATGCTCTTAAAGTAAACTTTTGCTCTTCTATTTTTCTAAAATCCAGCAATTGATTAATCAACCTCAATAATCGATTGGAGTTTTTATGGATTAGCTTTATTTCTTCTATCAGTGCAGTTCCTTTAATCTTATCATTTTCAATTAACGATTCCACATAACTCATTATCAAAGTAATAGGTGTTTTAAACTCATGCGACAATCCTGTGAAGAAATTTAATTTTGCTTCGTTGCTTTTTTTAGCAATTTCAGACATCTTCTGAATTTCATCATTCTGATCAATTACAGTTTGATTAATTCTTTCAAGTTGTTTTTTCTTCCTTGAAATAGAAATAGTAGAATAAATGCTATAAATGGTTAAACTCAAAATAATCACTAAGAAAAAACTAAGTAAACGAACAAGGTTATTCTGCGAAGCATATTCTCTTTCCTGAATTTTTATAGCACCTTGCTGTGATTCAATGACTTTTTGCTGCTGATCAACTTTATCCATTTGATTTTCAATAATTTCAGCATTTACCTGATCAATCACAATAGTTTTTAATATATTGTTTTTAGCTATTGGTTCATTGTTATATATTTTTAATGCAAGTTTTAAAGCCTCGTTCCCGCCTGTTGGGTATAATATGGTACCATCTAAAATACCGTTTTTAACTAGTTCAATCCCCCCATTTACAGAATTTAATCCGTCCACTCCAATAAATTTTATTTTTTTTTCTAGCCCTAATGTTTTTGCAGTTTCCCATGCACTCAAAGCCATCCTGTCATTATGGGCAAAAATATATTCAACATCATGGTTTTGCAATAGAATTTCTCTCAAAGGTTCTTTAACTGATTCCTTTTCCCAGTCCCCTTGTATTTTATTTATGATTTTAAATCGAGTATTATCTTGAATAATTTGATTGAAACCAAGACTGCGTTCATAAGCTGGTGAAGACCCACTTGCTCCCATAATTTCAATTATCTTTCCAGATCCCCGACTTTTGGATATAATATACTTCGCAGCAATTCGACCTACTTCAATATTATCAGCGCCAAGATAAGCTGTGTATTTTTCACTGTCAATTTTTCTGTCAACTACCAATACCGGGATACCGGCTTTTATTGATTTTTCTACAACTGCAGTCAGTGGTTTTGACTCAATTGGAGATACAATAATGACATCTACTTTATTTGAAATAAACCTTTCAATATCTTCAATTTGTTTATCTACATTATTATTGGCATCCCGTATACTAAGATTAACTTCAGGTCGTAACGAGGCCTCAACCTTTATGGAACTATTCATTTGCTTACGCCAATCATCTGTAGTCATGGCCTGTGAAAAACCAACTTTTATCTTGTTACTTTTTTTCTGCTTACAAGACACTAAACTGAGTGATGCTACAAATAATAGCAATGTATATTTGATAATAGTATTCATAACATAATAAAATTAGGAAAATGGATTGTTTTTAAAATGCTTAATTTTAAAATTACTCTTATCAAAAATAATTAGGAAGGATTATTTTAGTGATGATAAGCAAGGAAGCCGTAATAATTAAACGTAAAATTAAACTTTTATTTTATGTCTGCAAAACTGTAAATACATTTAATGGTGATGTACAAAAAAAAAGCTTCTTTAGTTGGGATAATGTATTAAAAGTACTAGTGTGATAACAGGAAACATCAGGGTATGCATTTATCCAAAAGATGTACAACGTATTACCGGTAAAACATACAGACAGGCAAGGTTGTATTTAAACAAAATTAAAGACAACTTGAATAAAGAACCACATCAATTAATTTCTATAGAGGAATTTTGTTCGTATTCAGGCCTTCAACTGGAACATGTTTTACGTTGTATAATCGGATAAGAATCCAAGAATTATAAATTCTATCACTCAACTATAGCGTAACAAGATCTGTTAACTTAGCAGTTCAACTACTTCTTTTACTTCTAACACACGAGGCAAAGTAATTGCCTGTGTGATATCGAATGTTAATTAGGCATAAAAACAAAAAATCTCTTCGAGGTCTCACGTCCTCATCTTACAGTTAAGGATTCTGTTGAGAGTAAAGACAAATAGACGAGTAATAGCGAACGGAGGTAGTAAGGAAGGCCGCGATAAACGGAACTGGTTTTACTTAAACTTATTCCCGTTAGCAATGAGTATTAATTTTAATGCACTGCACAATCATTTTTCGTGACTTTAAATGGCTTTTTGTCACTGTTTATTTTTTATCAAGACAAAATTCATTTTTTAGGAAAAGCACATTTACTGTAGTTTAAATCTTCTATATTTACGTGATTTTTAACCAAAATATGGATGAAAGGTAGTTTTTAGACAAACTGACCTGGGCAGTAATTTTAAAATCGTAAAATGTCAAAATTAAAAAGTATAAGAGAATTACAAAATCTGACTCAAGAAGAATTATCAGAAAAATCAAGAGTTTCGGTAAGAACAATTCAGCGAATCGAGTCAGGAAAAGACCCAAAAGGGTATACACTTCGCCTTTTGGCAAAAGCATTACAATTAGAAGAAAACGAATTACTAAACCAAGAAACACAAGAACAAAACACAAAGATTATTGAAGAAAACGAAGAGCCTAAAGAAGACTTTTTCATTAATTATTCCTCTTTGAAATTAATCAACCTCTCCTCTATTCCATTTATAGTAATTCCACCATTAAATATTCTCGTGCCGTTGATCCTCATGTTGGTAATGAAGCAAAAAAATCACTTAACTAAACAAATAATTTCAGTTCAAATACTTTGGACCATAATTGCACCTATTGTATTTATGTTAGGCATTTTTTTGAAACTGGGACGTCAATTCACATTACTGATTATTATACTTATTGTTTTATCTAATGTACTCATTATTCTTCGGAATGCAACAGAAATAGATAGAAACAAAAAACTCCATTACAAACTGAATTTTAGCATGATATAAAAATTGTCGGGATTTTGTCAGGTTATTGTCGGGGAAGTTTTTAGGGTAGAAAACAAGAGTTTCTAACCTTTGCTAAAAAATAATTATAGCAAAACAAAATTCACGATGACAAAACAAATTCTCTTAAGCTTCATTATTGCCCTCTTTTTTAATGCAAACAGCGAAGCGCAGGTTGACAAAAATTCGGAACTATACAAAGTCATTATTTCTAAAGACAGTTTACTTTTTACAATTGGCTTCAACAAATGCGACATTTCGCAGTTTGAAAATTTGTTGAGTGAAAAATTTGAATTCTTTCACGATGTAGATGGTGTTTCTGATAGAAATAAATTTTTAAACGATCTCAAAACAGGTTTGTGTGGTGACAGGAAAAACTATCAGGCAAGAAGAGAATTGCTACCAGAAAGTACCGAAATTTATGCTCTTTGCAATAAATCAAATCAGGGCAAAATTTACGGTGCCATTCAAATTGGTGTGCATCAGTTTTTTGAAAAACAAACTGGAAAATCTGAAAAGTTTGGCAGTTCTGCAAGATTTACCCACGTTTGGCTTTTGGAAAATGGAGAATGGAAACTTTCAAAATCATTCAGCTACGAACATATTAAAAAACAGCTTAAAACTGCAAATACTTCACTATTTGACGATGATGCTGGAATTGAAAAATGGCTTCAAGAAAACAAAGTACCAACTCTTGGGCTTGGAATAATTGAAAATGGAAAACTCGAACAGATAAAAGTTTACGGAGAAATAACAAAAGGTGTTTCCGCACCTTACAACACTATTTTCAATGTTGCTTCCTTAACAAAACCTGTCACAGCAATGCTAGCTTTGAAATTGGTTAGTTTAGGAAAATGGAATTTGGACGAACCTCTTTATAACTATTGGATTGACCCGGAAATTGCAAATGACCCTCGAAATAAAAAATTGACAACAAGACTTATTCTGAGCCATCAAACAGGTTTTCCGAATTGGCGTTGGATGAATGAGGATAAAAAGCTCAATTTCCAGTTTGATCCTGGAACAAAATACCAATATTCGGGCGAGGGTTTTGAATATTTAAGAAAAGCGTTGGAAAAGAAGTTTCAAAAATCACTGCAGCAATTGGCCAGCGAACTTATTTTTCAGCCTCTAAAGATGTATGACACTAGATATGTTTGGGACAAAAACATAGACCCATCAAGGCTTGCTATTGGTTATGATAAAGACGGAAATGCCTATGAAACCGTAAAGAACAAAACTCCAAATGCAGCGGATGATTTATTGACTACCATTGAAGATTAAGGAAATTTCTTGATTAGCGTAATGAATAGTGACGGATTCACAGAAAAAGTATTTAAAGAAATGATTTCTCCTCAAGTTGCAAGCACAAAAGGAAAGCATTTTGGTTTGGGTTTCGAAATTTATGATTTGGGTAACGGAGAGTACGCTTTATCTCACGGCGGTTCAGACAATGGCGTTCAGACTATTGTGTTTATTTTTCCTAAAACAAAACAAGGTATTTTGATTTTCACAAACTCTGACACAGGCGCAAGTGTATATGAAAAGTTATTGAAGCATTATTTGGGAGAAAATGGGCAGAAAATATTTGACATTGAGATGAAATAGTAACTATCTCAAGAGGCAAGGGTTTCGTTCTCTGGGCAGCACTAACGCCATAGCGATGGCGATCAGACAAAGTAATGAATTAAAAATCACTACATACTAAAAAAAAAAGTGCCAACAAGATAAACCTTTGTTGAACGGAACCAATTAGATGTAATCGAACATACTAAAGTAGCCTTCACAGACAGTTAAGATATTAATCTTCCATTATTCAATATATCCATTTTTGATTCTAATTTTTGCCAAAAATTACACAACTAAATGATTATTAACGAAGTATATTTAAAATATTGATTATTTATGTTTAACTTTAAAAGATATAAATTTTTATGATTTAAAAAGAAACTATACTATTCAAGAATGAAAAGAAACTGCTTAAGTCAGATAAACTGCCCAAACCACAATCCTAATAAAGAGCATTATGACATCGATGAATTTAAAGCGAATGCTAATCAAATTTTATTATTAAAATGTAATGACCAGATAGGGGAATACATCATATTCTGATTATGTAAATATCAGATTGCAAATTGTAATATACAAATCTAATGGAAATCAATTGGTATATATTATCGATAGTCTTTCTTGGTGCTCTACTATTAATTATCGTATTAATAAAGCAAAATAACAAAGATGAAAAGGAAGTTGAAAATGAATTAAACTACTTTAAAAAACCCAATGAAGAAGAGTTAAACGATGAGAAGGACTTATAATATTACAAATGAATGTCTCGTCCTGAAAGAAGTTTACAAAGACCAACTACCCCCTCTGGTGCTCGTTTGTATCGAGTATCTACTTACTTATATGAACTGAATAAAGCGTTTGCAACGCGATTCTCATAAATAGATTACCCTAAAGATTCAATATTTGCATTACAAAAGACAGTATTACCTTCTTCATAATTCCTATAATATTTACGTAACCCTTCATTCAAACCCGAGTGATAGCGAATAGGCAAAGCAATTCAAAATAAAAAACATTTCTTTGTTCTTTCATCTTTCTTCTTTCTTCTCCAACCTGCCTCCTGCAATCTCCCTTCTTTCCTCTTGTCTTCTGGCTCCTGCAATCTGCCTTCCTCTCCCTTCTTTCCTCTCCCTTCTTTCCTCTCCCTTCTTTCCTCTTGCTTCTCCAATCTGCAACCTGCCTTCCGCCTTCTACAATCTACCTTCCAACCACTATACAATTCTGAAATCCAACACCACGACATTTGCAACCCCACTAACCATCAAATAGCTTTTTGGATCCGTTTCACATAATTTATGTTCTCTTCCATAACGATGGTTTTTGTGTATCATTATTTCAGAATGGACATAATCTCTTGGACGTTGTTTTCATACACTATCTATAGCTCTGATTAGGCTTTAGTATACTATAAAGTTAATCGGTAATTATTGATTTTTTTCAAAATGTAATTCAGGTAGAACAATCTTTACTTCAATCTTTTTGTCTTCATCTGTCCAATGAACAATGAAATTCACTTTGGCTTCTTTCAATTCATAACCGCTTTTCTTCTTCTCTGATATTGTTTCAAGAAATCTTTTGGAATACTTTAAAATCAATTCCCCTCTATCATTTTTGCAGCCTTCATCAGAAATAATAATTGAATCTCCGCTTGTCAATGTGTTTAATCGCTTCTGAACATACTCAAAGTATCCTAAATTCAAATCCTTATGTGAAAGGTGCATCACCAATTCGCTTGGTTTTTGAAATGTTTCGTTGTTTTCAATTTTCTCTAATTCTTCAGTTTTTATTTGGTCAAGATAATTCCCGTTCAAATGAACAGTCAAATTTTGTTTTGCTCTTGTCATGGCAACATAGACTTGTCTCTTCATTTTATCTTCTCTTGCATCAAAGTTATCAAGAAGCAAAAACACATTGTCGAACTCTTTACCTTTTGCTTTATGAATCGTTGAAACAAAAATTGTTTCACCATTTGTGCTTATGAAATCTTCCAGCTTTGATTCTCTGATGAAAATTTCAAAGTCAGATTTGTATTTCCTTTTTGTGTTTGTCCCTTCAAAATCTTTGATAAGGTTATTGCAGATTTCAAACTTTGAACTTAACTTGTATCTGTCAATCAATTTTCTTTTTGCGTTTACCCAGACATCATCACTGATAATAAAAATACCATCGTTTAATTTCAGCTCATTCAAAAAAAAACGAACCTCTTCAAGATTATACAAGCTAAAACTATCGTTGCTTTGAATTAACTTTGCCTGGTGTCCGTTTTTTGTCAGAAGTCCTGCAACCAGTGATGCTTCTTCGTTTTTGTGAGTCAGGATGCAAGTTGTTCCTGAAAGTCCAGTTGAAAGTATATCGTTAATTAACGGAGTGATAAGATTTCCGTTATTATAATGAATTATTCTAATTTTTCCGTTGCCGGGCTGACTAGCGGCAATCGGAATTTCTTTAAGGCGCTTATCAATAGTCTTTAAAAATTGATTAGTAAATGAGACTAAATTGCTTTTGCTCCTATAATTCGTTATGAGTTCGTATTTTGTTGCCTGCTTTTCTGTAATAAAACTTGATAAATATTTTGAATCTGCTCCCCGCCATTCATAAATATTTTGGTCATCATCCCCAACTGCAATTATTCTCATTTCCTCGTTCTTGTCCATCAGCACTTTTATCAATTCAAATTCTTCCTCGTCCATGTCCTGTGCTTCGTCAATTACCAAAACAGTTTTTGTTATTCTACTGGTTTCAACTTCGTTGGTTTTTATTTTCTCAACAGTATTTTTGATAATCGCACCCGCTCTGTCAATTGTTCCTACTTTTCCCAACAAGTCAAAACAATAAGAGTGAAATGTTTTTATGTCAATGAAGTGAGCGGCATTTCCAATTAATTCAATCAAACGCTTTTTAAATTCGGTTGCTGCTGCTCTTGAAAAAGTTACCATAAGTAACTGCTCATGCTTAACATCTTCCATCAAAAGCAATGAAGCTAACTTGTGAACTAAAACTCTTGTCTTACCACTTCCTGGTCCTGCAGCAACAACTATATATCTTGAATCTTTGTCGTCTATAATTCTTCGCTGAACATCAGACAAAGAGTCAAAAAGCTGTTTGTATTTTTTTGGGGTTATATTTCTTTTTATTTCAAGCTCTCTGCTGCCTTTGAAATATTTGTTTATAAATGAGGGAAAATTTAACTGGAAATAATCATCAACAAATTTTAAAGCACCAGAGTAGTCGTCAACCATTTTCTTAGCATATTCACCTACAATGTGAATTTGCTGAACTTTGTGGTCATAATATTGGCTTAGTTTCTGGTAATCCTGTTCTTTGTATTGAACTCTGTTGTTCTGTTCAAGCCTGTAAATAGTGAGTTTATTGTAAACTACAAGAAATCCACCTTCAATTTTTATTGCTTCAATACGTGACAGATAAAACAAAGTATCTTCAATGTCTTCAATTGTTGCTTTCACTTCAAACATCTGAACCTGATTTCCAAATGCTTCTTGTAATTCAAGAACTGAAAATTCAACCAAAACTTCTTCTCTCCTGGTTTCCTCTTTTCCAATTATGGAATTGCTTTTATCATATAAATAACCAACAATAAACTCGGCTAAAATGTGTCGCTTTTCTAATCTCTCTTTTAATTCTTCTTTGGGTTGACAGCTAATCGCTATAATATGATTTTTTGAGTAATCCTGATTATGTCGTTTGATCCAATTCTTTATTGCCCAAAAGTTGATTACGGTTTTTATCTTGTTTGGAGAAACATCTTTGCAGCCACTTTCTTCGATTTGCTCGTTAAGTTCTTTAATGTGAAATGATTTTTGCTGTTCTTCGAAAAGTGGACAAAGGAAATTTTCTATTAGTCCATAGCTTTGGGTAACTGAAAGAGAACGATTTTTGTTTTCTCCTTTTTTTATGAATGCGGTTAAATCCTTTGTGTCACCTAATATCTTTTCATCTCTTAACAAATTAACAATGGAAATTACATTTTTAATGTCAAGACCTAAAGTATCAGAGATATAATCAACTCTTGATTCTGCCTCATCAGATTTTGTTTGCTTTCTACTTTTGCTTGAAAATAAGCTTTTAATAATCCTAGTTGCAGTTATTTTTTGGTCCTCAGTAAATTTTTGCGAATGCATAATTTTATCAATCGCTTCTTGCGCTGTTTTTGGTAAAATACTATTTGCAAACACTTTTGGCATGTTTTGTTTTCGTTTCACATAGCCAGCTTCCTCCAATGCTGCAATTGCTGTTGTAACTCTCGTTTCAATTTCACTCAGATTGTCATCCCAACCAGCTACTCTTGCGATTTCCAAAGCAGATTTTTGAACACTTGACTTAAATTTGGTAATGAACTTTATGGCATTCCAAATTTGTTTTATCTCATGTAAATTTAGTTTGGTTTGGTTCAGCAGTATGAAATGTTTACCCAGATCTTCCTCATTAAATAAAACATAACAATCAGCAGTTATATTTTCATCTCGGCCTGCCCTTCCTGCCTCCTGAACATAGTTTTCAAGTGAATCGGAAATTTCAAAATGAATTACCATGCCTACATCTTTCTTGTCAACGCCCATCCCAAAAGCTGAAGTAGCCACCATAATTTGAACTTCACCAGTAATGAAAGCATTTTGGTTTTCTGTTTTCTCCTGACTTTCCATTTTACCGTAAAATGCTCTTGCATTAAATCCGTCTTCATTTAATCTTGTTGTAAGGTCTCTTGCCCGTTTGGTTCTTGAAACATAAATTATAGTCGGACAATCTTTCTCCTCTATTAAATCGCGAACGGTGTTGTATTTTTCTTCATCATCTCTTTTTTCAAAAACCCTATATTGCAGATTTGTCCTTGACGCTTTGGAAGGAAATATTTCAAATTTGATTCCCAATTTTTCTTTGAAGTATTCACAAATGTCTTCAATGACTTTTTGCTTTGCTGTAGCAGTAAAACAAGAAACAGGAATTTGTTCTTCAAGATTTTTGCTTTCCTGTAGCGATTTAATGAAATCACCAATGTATAAATAATCGACTCTGAAATCTTGTCCCCATGAAGAAAAGCAGTGAGCCTCGTCAATTACAAAGCGGACAATTTTTCTGCCTAAGAGCAATCTTTCAGTTGTCTTTGAACGAAGTGATTCAGGAGAGATATAGAGTATGGATGCTTTGCCGTTTTGAATTCTCTCAATAGATTTCGCTCTTTCAATCGGGTCAAGCAAACCGTTTATGGTAACTGCATCTGTAATTCCAATCCTTTCAAGATTATCCACTTGGTCTTTCATAAGCGATTGCAATGGTGAAATCACAACTGTTAAGCCTTTTATGTTTTCACCTGCCATCAAAGCAGGAACTTGAAAAGTAATTGACTTTCCTCCACCTGTCGGAAATACGGCTAATAATGATTTGTTGTCAACTGCGGCCTGAACTGCGTTCTCCTGGAGAGGTTCCCCTGAATAAGTTCTGTAAGCATCAAATCCAAAATAATTTTTCAGTCCCTTGTGGATGTCCAAAGCCTGATTGCAGTACTCGCAACCAGTCAGACAGGGATTGCTTCTAAGAAGAAACATTATTCGCTCAACTTTAGGATAGTTTTTTAAAACCCAAGGAGGTGTAATTGAGTATCGATTGTTGCAATTAATCAGTGATAAACAGTAAGCTAATTCAATTGGATGGTCTGAAATTATTTTTGATAAGTCTGCATGCTTGCAAATAACAGAATCAAAATTTTCATGAATTAGTTTTTCTGTTTCTGTATTACTGCTTTTGTATCCAATGAAGCGAAAAAAGGAGTGGAACTCTATTTTTTCATTTAACAATAGATAAAAAATCTGCTTAAGTTTTTCGTCACTTCGATTAAAAGCTGAAACTTCATCAAAAAAAAGATCTTTAGCTTTTATAGAGTCATTAAGTGGGTTGTTAGTGTCTTCTGTTTGTAACTTATCGTCTTTTACTAAAGCATGATAAGGCTTTGTCGGGAACAACAGAGGAGACAGTAATAAAGTATCAATTATGTTTGCAGAATCAACTTTAGCATCTGTGATCGCATTGTAAATATAATGTAAATCGTGATTTATTATGTTGTGCCCACATATAAACTGTGCTCCACTGAGAAAGGTTATAAAGTCAGCAATGGAATTGGAATGAAATGAATTACCATCGCTTTTGACGCTCCCTATGTCAAGAATCCTTTGGCTCTTAGGATCAATCTCGGTATCAACGAATGCGATAGAATTCACTGCTTTTGTTTTAAAAACTGGATTACATTTTTTTCTCTCGTTTCTAAGTTAAAATTAAGATTTTACTCTTAACCCTCACCGTAAGCTAAATTGGTATACTGTAAAGTTAATCGGTAACCTTTTGATATTGCGTAAATTTATGAAAAAAAAACACTATTTATTTGACAGCAATGTTCAAACTCCTTACTCCTCATTTTTAAATAATTCTCTCTCATTTACGGGACCTAAAACGTGCCCAAACATTTTCAGTACCTGATTTACTCCAGATAAACTTAAATTGTCCTTACCTTGTTCAATCTTTCGGACAACGGTCAATGCTACACCAGCTTTCATGGCAAATTCTTCTTGCGTAAGCCCTGCTTGTTTTCGTCTCTTCTTTACAAAATCTGCTATTGTATTCATCTATATGTATTTGCATATAAAAGTAATAAAAACCACTCAATTATATTCTTTTGAATATAAAAAAGAAGACTGGACTTTATTTTGTGTAAACTCTAAAAATCCATTAATGTTTAATTTGACATCTATCACCAAATATAATCAAAAACTGATTCATGATTAACCCCTGATCCGTAATATCGCATGTTAAATTAGGCATAAAAACAAAAAACCCTCAACGTTTGTTGAGGGTTTAAATACTGGCGGAGAAAGAGGGATTCGAACCCCCGGACCTGTTACAGTCAACAGTTTTCAAGACTGCCGCATTCGACCGCTCTGCCATTTCTCCAGTATGTCGCTTTCATTACCTGATTGCGAGTGCAAATATAAGAACCTTTTTTGGTTATGCAAATGTATTTTTATAAAATTTACATCTATTTTACAAGTAACTTTTTAATTGTTTCATTTGCTTTGTTTTAGAATAGAAATATTTTTTAAAAAAGTTTTTACAATAACGGTATGATTTATAAATAGTGATTAATAATTGACTTCGACCCCTTATACAATTGCTCATTCAGAATAAAAAGGATCAAAAAAAATCCTTCGAAATTATTTCCGAAGGATTCTACTATTCACTTTTAGCGATTCGCAATTCACAATTCACTAAAAATCTAATACTTCACATATTCTTTAATTTCCAGGCCATATCCTATCATACCAACGCGTTTGGTTTGCTCGGTATTAGACAATAATCGAATTTTGGAAATGTCTATATCGTGCAATATTTGGGCACCAATACCAAAATCTTTATTGTCCATCTTGATTTGTGGCGCTTTGAATTCCCCTTTCGTCTGTAATTCTTTCAATTCAACAATGCGATTCAATAAATCTATTGATTGCAATTCTTGATTAATAAACAATACTGCCCCCTTGCCTTCTGCATTGATTATTTGAAACATATCATCCAACTTTTTATGGGCATCATTGGTCAATGTACCTAAAATATCATTGTTCACCGAAGTGGAGTTGATACGGGTTAGAATTGGTTCACCAATATTCCAAGTTCCCTTGGTCAAGGCAATATGTATTTGCTTGTTGGTTGTTTGCTGATACGCTCTAAGTCTAAAAGTACCAAAACGGGTTTCGATATCAAAATCTTCTTTCTTGACAATCAAACTGTCGTGTTGCATTCTATAGGCAACCAATGCTTCAATTGAGACTAATTTTAAGTCGAATTTCTTGGCCACTTTTACCAATTGTGGTAATCGCGCCATAGAACCGTCTTCATTCATGATCTCGACAATCACTCCGGCCGATTTAAACCCTGCCAAACGTGCAAAATCAATGGCAGCTTCGGTATGTCCCGTTCTTCTCAAAACGCCTCCCTGTTTGGCTATCAACGGAAATATATGTCCAGGACGCGCCAAATCATGTGGTTTTGTATTTGAATCAACTAACGAAAGTATTGTTTTGGCTCTATCAGAAGCGGATATTCCTGTAGTCACTCCATTACCCCTTAAATCCACCGAAACCGTAAAAGCAGTTTCCATAGGATCGGTGTTGTTTGTTACCATCACATGCAATCCAAGTTCTTTACAACGGCTTTCCGTTAATGGTGCGCAAATCAAACCGCGGCCATGCGTAGCCATAAAGTTAATCATTTCGGGCGTTACTTTTTCGGCAGCGGCCAGAAAATCACCTTCATTTTCACGGTCTTCATCATCAACCACAATAATTACTTTGCCTTGACGAATATCTTCAATAGCTTCTTCTATTGTGTTGAGTTGTATTTTTGTGGTAGACATCTTATTCTTTATTTTGAGATGGAATTATTTTTTGAAACAACTTTTGAAATACTTTTTGTACAGGTGCCAATAGTACATCCATATTGATTAAACCAATATCATTGGTGGCACGATAGGTCAATAAAACGGCCAACGGCGTCAGGATCATAGACGACATCCAAGCCCCAAAGAAAGGCGGCAAACCGTCTTCCTGAGAAATCCTCTTCCCAAAAGTATTGATAAAATGGAAGGATATAAAAATTAAAACGGCGAATACGATAGGCAAACCAAGACCTCCTTTTCGTATAATGGCTCCCAACGGAGCTCCAATAAAGAACATCAGGAAACAAGCATAAACAATAACAAATTTATCATAAAGGGCCAAAATATGACTGTTTATGTTTTTCTTTTTATTGTCCAGTTCGCTTCTCGTAGCGTCAATAGTATACAATGTGCTTTGCGCATTACTGCTGGCAGCTTTTAAAATTTCAACTTTTTGTTTGTTATCGTAGATTGACAACAAATTTTTAACCAGAGCCTTTTTCTTTGCAACTTGAGGAGCATTATTATTGGTTAGGGTACCTATTCTTGCTCCGCTGTTTTCAGAAAATGAAACAATTTCGGTGTTCCTGTTCTTAGTCAAGGAATCCAAAGTGTACTTCAAATCACCCACCGTCAACATAGTACTGGTATTGGATACGCTCTCATCTTTTGTATCCACTTTATTCAATTGGGACAGATCAATATTGATGCGGTATTTCTTAAAGGAACTTTTGGCAAAAGGCAATTTATCTCGATCCTCGTATTTTTTAGGCACAATATCCTGATAATAATTACCGTCATTCAAAACCAACTGTAAAATACTTGTTTTATCACTGCTGATTAATTCTCCGTCCGTGGCGCGAATCACCGTTTTGCTGCCGTCGCCATTTACGGATTTTTGATGAATGGTAATTCCGGTAAGGTGATTTCCATTTTCTCCCGATTTTTTATTCACTTTAATATTATACGTGCCAACGTCGCTAAATTGTCCTTCGGTAATGGCAAGAGCCGGTTTGGCTTGGGCAATATTTTTTCTAAAATTGACAAATCTAAATTCGGCATACGGAATAACATTATTGGCAAATAAAAAAGCGACTATACTCAATATCGCTATAGCAATAGTCAAGCTTCGCATCGCTCTTTGCAACGAAATCCCTGAAGATTTCATAGCCGCAAATTCATAATGTTCAGATAGGTTTCCAAAAGACATTATCGAAGCCAATAAAATAGATAACGGTAAAACCAAAGGCACGATTCGAGGCATGGAGAACGCCAAAAATTTAATAACCATTACGAAATCCAAATCTTTACCGGCCAATTCGGCAATAAACAACCAGACGGTTTGCAGTATGAACACAAAAAAAAGGATAACAAATACCGTAGCAAATGTACCCAGAAATGTTTTTAATAAGTATCTGTCTAGAATCTTCACCTAAATAATTAGTCTAATTTATTGATGTAATAATTGGGATATTTGCTTGCAACAAAGGTAAACTGATTTTTCGGCAATGTCTGATTTGTTTTAAAAGAATTAACCGTCAATGTTGTTTTCGTTCCCTTTTTGGCAATTTCTATTACATTGTAAATATTGTTGGTTTTAGAATTAATACCCACCAAAATCTCTTTTCTTTGATCTTTGGCATTGGTAGGAGTCAGTTTTATGTATTGTATTTTTTTACCGTTTACATTCTGGGCAATATCCATTGAGAATTTATAACCCGTATTAAAGAAAGTCAGCATTTTTGATGGTGTGATAGCCGAATCGTCTTTCTCATCCACTTTCGATATAGTGATTTCTTCATCTTCAGGAACAATAGTATAATTCTTTTTACCGTCAAAAATCTTGGTGATTCCCATAAAATTCAACACATACTGATTCCCTTTCATCACCACGGTTCCTTTACTGTCCTGATTGATATTTTCTTTGGCATTGTTCAAAGAATATTTAAAATCAATTGTAATATTCTCGTAGCTTTTTACTTTGGCAGTTACTTTATCCAGTAAATCTTTTGCTTTTTTATCTTGTGCCTGAGTCGTAAATCCTATAAAAAAGGCAACCAAAAGTCCCATCACCATTTTCACTCCCATTTTGTTTTGTAATCTCATTTGTTCTGTGTTTTGTTGTATGCTTATTAATGATTTTTTGTATGTAATTGAATATTGAAATCACTTGGGCGTGCCCCCATTGAGAAAAGGGGCTTACTGATAGCACCGCTTACAAAGCCCCTTTCCTCAACGGTGTCGGGCTATCCGCGTTACTTCGGTAACTAGCTTCTATCCCTCACGCATCCGTGTAATATCATATTTGGTGCAAATGTAAAGACCTAAAAAATGAAAAGCATCTAAAAAAAAGCTAAATTTCTGTTATCAACGCTCTTTTGTAATATTGAAAAAATTTATAAATTGAAAGATTGAAAGATTTAAAAGTCTAATTATCCAAAATCTGCAACCTAAATTCTTTTCTCTTTATTCTTTTATCTTTATTCTTTTATCTTTATTCTGAAATCTGAAATCTGCATTCTAAAATTCTAACTTTCATTATTAAAAAACTGATCCAACCCCGTCATATCCTGTATGTTCACGCTTCTGGCTTTACTTCCTTCAAAAGGACCAACAATTCCGGCAGCTTCCAGTTGATCAATCAATCGCCCTGCCCTATTGTAACCCAGTTTCAGTTTGCGTTGCAATAACGAAGCCGATCCTTGTTGTGCATTTACGATTACTTCGGCAGCTTCTCTAAACAAAGTATCTCTTTCAGAAATGTCCATTTCCAAACTAATTCCTCCATCTTCTCCTACGAATTCAGGAAGTAAATAAGCAGTGGCATACGCTTTTTGTGACCCAATAAATTCGGTTATTTTTTCTACTTCTGGAGTATCAATAAAGGCGCACTGTACACGAACCACATCATTTCCGTTCGTATATAACATATCTCCTCGTCCTATCAATTGATCCGCACCCTGTGTATCCAAGATCGTTCTGGAGTCTATTTTGGAGGTTACCCTAAAAGCAATTCTCGCAGGAAAGTTGGCTTTTATCAAACCTGTAATTACATTGACCGATGGTCTTTGTGTCGCAATAATCAAGTGAATACCAATAGCACGGGCTAACTGTGCCAAACGCGCAATAGGTACTTCAACCTCTTTACCGGCTGTCATAATCAAATCGGCAAACTCATCGACTACCAATACGATATAGGGCAAAAAGCGGTGTCCATTCTCTGGATTTAATTTTCTTCCCTTGAATTTTTCGTTGTATTCCTTGATGTTTCTCACCATCGCATCTTTCAATAGCGAATAACGGTTGTCCATTTCCACACAAAGTGAATTCAATGTAGCAACAACCTTGGCATTATCGGTGATAATGGCATCTTCGGTATCGGGTAATTTGGCTAGATAATGTCTTTCTATTTTATTAAAAAGAGTAAGCTCTACTTTTTTAGGGTCAACTAATACAAATTTCACCTCGGCTGGATGTTTTTTGTATAAAAGCGATGTCAAAACCGCATTCAACCCCACCGATTTTCCTTGTCCTGTAGCACCCGCCATCAATAAGTGGGGCATTTTGGCTAAATCGACCACAAAAGTTTCGTTCGAAATAGTTTTTCCAAGAGCTATAGGCAATTCCATTTCCGCTTCTTGGAATTTAGCGGAACCAATAACGCTTTTCATCGAAACCATCGTTGGATTCTTGTTCGGAACCTCGATACCAATTGTCCCTTTTCCAGGAATTGGGGCAATAATACGAATCCCTAATGCCGAAAGTGACAAAGCAATATCATCTTCCAAACTCTTAATCTTCGAAATACGAATTCCTGCTTCGGGTACAATTTCATATAAGGTTACCGATGGGCCAACAGTCGCTTTGATTTGCGCTATTTCTATTTTATAATTACGAAGCGTATCTACAATTTTGTTTTTGTTTTCTTCCAGTTCTTCCTGATTGATAGTAATACCACCAGTTGAATACTCTTTTAATAAATCGATAGTTGGAAATTTATAATTGGATAAATCCAAAGTAGGATCGAACAATCCGAAATCCGAAACCAAGCGTGAAGCCAGATTGTCTTCAATAATATCTTCTTCTACTGCTTTTTCAATAACAAATGATTCTTCTTTAACAGGTGCAGCCGTTGGCAAAATCTCCATTGGAAGCGGTTTAAGAGTAGGCTCCAAATTAATTTCGGAAGCATTTGAAATTGTTGGTTTCAAAGCTTCTTTGTTGATTTCAAATTGGGACCCTGATGTTTTCAAATGGATATCATCCAATTCCTCTTCAGCTTCTTCAACTGCAAACTCCTCAAGATTATAGACACTGTCATTAGGCGATAATACTGGACTTTTAGCCAAGTCTTCTTTAATTTCTTTTTTGGTGCTTTCAAAAAAGGATTGCACTTTTTCAGGTGATACCTGCAATTTGAAAATCAAATAAATAATCAAACCAAAAATCAGAACCAAAAGGGTTCCTGTTTTTCCAATGTAATCTTGTGAGAATAAATTCAATTCATATCCAATCGTTCCGCCCAATTCAGGCATTGAAGTGGCAAAAAAGCCAAATAGAACAGATAAAATGATAACAGCAAATAAATCCCAAAACCAAACTCCTTTTAGTTTCTTTATCGAAAGACTCAAAACCAAATACATTCCGGTCAGGAAAAATAAACGCACAAATAAAAAGGAAGCAATACCAAAACCTCTGTACACAAATAAATCGGCAAGATAAGCACCAAATTTACCCAGCCAGTTTTGAACCACTTCTTTGCGGTCTGTTAATTCGGAAACAGCACTTTGATCAATTTTTCCATAGATAAAAAAGGAAACAAATGCGACTAATAAAGCGATTGAAAATAATACCAAAAGAGATCCCAAAACAATTTTGTGCTGTTTGGTGAATTCCCATGATCTTATGCCTTTAGATTCCGATTCTTTTTTTGTATCTGAAGATTCTTTTTTTGTAGATTTTGCCATTCTTGAATTTAATTGAACCTATAAAAATTTTGGGATATAAATAATTAGACCAATTGCGATTGCTGTTAATGCAGCAAAAAATACTGCTCCAGCAGCAATATCTTTTATAAAACCAATTCTTTCATGATAATTAGGGTGAATAAAATCAGCTATTTTTTCAACAGCTGTATTCAATCCTTCAATGCTCATAATTAAACCAATGGCCATCGTTTGAAAAAGCCATTCGGTAGTGGAGATATGAAAATAAAAACCGGCAATGGTCATTAAGATTCCAATTGAAAATTGAACCATAATACTGTGCTCGGTGGTAATTAATTTTACGGCACCCAGAAAAGCGAATTTTACGCTTTTCAATCGGCCCGTAAGTAATGTATTGTCTTTTTGAAATTCCATTATATACTATTAAAGTGCAGCTAAAGCGGCTTCGTAATTCGGTTCGTTTGCAATTTCACCCACTTGTTCCGTGTGAGTTACCACACCGTTCTCATCAACAACGATAATCACTCTTGAGTGCAAACCAGCCAATGGGCCATCAACAATCTCTAAACCATTATTTTTTCCAAAAGCTCCATCTTGAAAATCAGAAAGATTCACCACATTTTCAAGTCCTTCAGCACCACAAAAACGTTTTTGGGCAAAAGGTAAATCTCTGGAAATACACAAAACAGTGGTGTTTGCTAAGTTACTTGCACTTTCGTTGAATTTTCTAACTGATGTTGCACAAGTTCCTGTATCGATACTTGGAAAAATATTTAAAACTAATTTTTTACCTGCAAAAGTGCTTAAATCAGCAACAGATAAATCGTTTTGAACTAATTTAAAATCAGCCAGTTTTGAACCAACTTTTGGTAATTCACCTGAAGTGTGTATTGGGTTTCCACCTAATGTTATAGACGCCATAATGTTTGTTTTTTTAATGAGGTTCAAAAGTAAGGATTAATATTTGAATCTAAAAGAATTTGTTATCGGTTGTCCGTTGTTGCGGCATTTGTGAGCTTGCTTCTTATTTCAAAACAAAAGGAATACTCAATAGTATCTTAGTAGAAAAAAGGAATTGCCACAAGTAGCCCGACAATCTTGAAGAAGGATGAACTTTATTTTTTGACTTAAATACAAAAAACTAAGGTTATTCGCGACAACAAACTTACATGATATGGAATACCTAAATTATCAAAATTTAGGTTGTGGTAAGGGTACAAACTCGGTTTCATTGGGTACTTTCGGAAACTTTTGATCAATCCAGTCCTGTTTGGCTTTTTCGATTACCGCTTTATCAGAATGCACAAAATTCCAATAAATAAAATGTTCTTCCGGAAAAGGTTCGCCTCCAAAAATATAAATCGTACAATTTTCACTCATTTCAAACTGGCAAAGACTGCTTTCCTTGGCTACCAAAATTTGCTTTGATCCGTAAGTGTTGCCGTCATTTTTGATTTCGCCCTCCAAAATATACAAAGCACTTTCCCCAAACAGGTCTTTGCCAATATTCAGTATGGCTGGACTGGTACTTTTAATTTCGATTAAGTACAAAGGGCTGTAAACGGGAACAGGTGATTCTTTTCCAAAAGCTTTACCTGCAATGAGTTTTATGGAGACATTATCCTGTTGCCATTCGGGTATGTCTTTGGCTTCAATATGAAAAAAAGAAGGTTCTATATTTTCCTTTGCTTTGGGCAATGCCACCCAAATTTGTAAACCATGCAAACTTTTATCGGTAGTTCTCAAACGCTCTGGTGTTCGCTCCGAATGGACTACTCCTTTTCCTGCGGTCATCCAATTGACGGCTCCTGGCGTAATTTCCATTTCGGTGCCAAGGCTGTCCCTATGCAGTATCGCTCCCTCAAACAAATATGTAAGTGTCGATAAACCAATATGCGGATGGGGTCCGACATCTAAGTTTTGGTATTCTTTTAGTTTTGCAGGCCCCATATGATCCAAAAAAACAAAAGGCCCAACGGCACGCTTTTCACGGAAGGGTAACAATCTGCCCACTAGAAAGTTACCTATATCGGCAGCTCTTTCTTCTATTATTAATCCAATATTTGACATAACATATTGTTTGAGAGTTTAAAATCCTTAGGAATGGAATAATGTCATTCAAAAGACAATCTAAATTAATTAAAAAAACAAAGGAATTGGGAATGAAATCAAAATATTGTTATGCAAATGGATTTGCATGAGGGATCGCAACGGCATCTCCCGATTTAGAAAAACAAGGCTTTTGCCGTAGTTTTTGTTAATCGGGAATATAGTGGAGAGCCCGACCTCGTTGCCAAAATTGATGTTAAGAAAACAAATGCTGTACAACGAGGTCATGCCCAAATTGAAACCCACCAAAGTCTTGCAACTCTTTCACAAGAATCTGTAACTTATTAGAAGATTATCTGCTGAACTTTGTACTATAAATTAAAAGAAATACAAAAATGGCAACTCCTATAAATAATACATTTTATATTCCACTGGAAGATGTCGAGAGCGAACATTGTGCGCTTATCGTTGATAACGGCTTGGGGAAATTAAAAAATATTGATTCCCATAAAGTGGAACTCAACAATAACAGAGCCGTGATTACGACTTCGAAACCCGAAGCATTACCGGAAGCTGTGAGTGCGATTCGGGATTTGGGTTACGGCGTGACCACGGTAAAGAAAACGGTTCCCGTTCTGGAGATGAGTTGCGCCTCGTGTGCAATTGGGGTAGAAACCGCTATACAAATACAACCTGGAATTGTTTCGGCATCAGTCAATTTTGCCACTGCAACTGTGGCGATAGAATATTTACCGAATATGATTTCTGTAGCCGAAATCAAGAAAGCGGTTCAGCTGGCCGGTTATGATTTGTTTATAGAAGAGGCCAATAAAGAACAGGAATCGCTGGAAGAAATACACGAAAAAAAATTCAGCCAATTGAAATTGAAAACGCTTTGGGCGGGATTGCTTACAGCTCCTGTGGTGATCATTGGGATGTTTTTCATGGATATTCCCTACGCCAATCAAATCATGTGGGTTTTATCGACTCCTGTGGTTGTTTGGTTTGGTCAAAATTTTTACATAAATGCTTGGAAACAAGCCAAACACCGTTCGGCTAATATGGATACGTTGGTGGCTTTGGGAACAGGAGTAGCGTATGTTTTTAGTGTATTCAATACTTTATTTCCTCATTTTTGGCACGAAAGAGGATTGCACGCCCATGTTTATTTTGAAGCAGCAGCGGTAATCATTACGTTTATATTATTGGGCAAATTATTGGAAGAAAAAGCCAAAGGAAACACTTCGACTGCCATTAAAAAACTGATGGGATTACAGCCCAAAACGGTAACCATTATTACAGGTGATGAACAACAATGCACGATACCGATCGATACAGTTAAGCACGGAGATATTATTCTTGTAAAACCGGGGGAACAAATTGCGGTGGACGGTATCGTGACCAAGGGAAACTCTTACGTGGACGAAAGTATGCTGAGCGGTGAACCAATTCCACTCTTGAAAAAAGAAAACGAAAAAGTCTATGCCGGAACCATTAACCAAAAAGGAAGCTTTAAATTCCGAGCCGAAAAAGTGGGCTCCGAAACGATGTTGGCCAGCATCATCAAAATGGTTCAGGAAGCACAGGGAAGCAAAGCGCCAGTGCAAAAATTGGTCGATAAAATAGCGGGTATTTTTGTTCCAACAGTAATTGTGATTGCGATTATTGCTTTTGTTTCGTGGGTTATTCTTGGCGGTGCAAATGGATTTTCCCAAGGTTTGATAGCCTTTGCCACCGTTTTGGTGATTGCTTGCCCGTGTGCCTTAGGTTTGGCTACTCCCACTGCGATTATGGTCGGAATTGGTAAAGGTGCCGAAAACGGAATATTGATTAAAGATGCGGTAAGTCTGGAATTGGCTCAAAAAGTGAATGCCGTTGTTCTGGACAAAACGGGTACTATAACCGAGGGAAAACCTGTTGTGACTGATTCCCACTGGACTGACGAAAGTGCCGTTCTAAAACAAATCTTGGTTAGCATTGAAAAACAATCTGAACATCCTTTGGCGGAAGCCGTAATCAAACATTTTGATGACAATAACAGTATTTCATTGGAACATTTTGAAAGCATTACAGGGAAAGGAGTTACAGCAAACGTAGCAGATAAAATGTATTTGGTTGGAAACAAAAAACTGTTGTTAGAAAAGAACATTAAACTTTCGGATGAACTTATTACAAAAGCCAATCAATGGAGTACCGAATCGAAAACGGTTATCTGGTTTTCGGATGACAGCCAAGCAATAGCAACAATCGCCATTGCAGATAAAATTAAAGAAACATCTATTGAGGCTATTCAGCAATTACAAGAATCAGGGATTGCGATTTATATGCTTACCGGCGACAATGAAGTTACGGCTTCTTCAATTGCCCAAAAAACAGGAATCACCAACTACAAAGCCGAAGTCTTGCCCGAACAAAAAGCAGCTTTCATAAAACAATTGCAAAGCGAAGGAAAAATTGTAGCGATGGTTGGAGACGGAATCAATGATAGCACTGCACTGGCTCAAGCCGATGTGAGCATTGCCATGGGAAAAGGAAGTGACATTGCTATGGATGTGGCAAAAATGACTATCATCTCGTCCGATCTTAACAAAATTCCAGAAGCCATAAAACTTTCAAAACAAACCGTTGCGACCATCAAACAAAACCTGTTTTGGGCTTTGTTTTATAATGTCATCGGTATTCCGATAGCTGCGGGTATTTTGTACCCCATCAATGGATTCCTGCTGAATCCAATGATTGCCGGAGCAGCGATGGCATTGAGCAGCGTAAGTGTGGTGAGCAACAGTCTTAGATTAAAATGGAAGTGACATCGCTTAAACATGTAAGTCATATAAATTTTAAAATTCAATTATTAATCTGCTTTAAAAATAATTAGCACGCAGATTTACGCAGATCACAGATAAAAATTATCTCGGACAGTTGATTGCATCTAAGGCGCTCTTAAGGCTAATAATAAATTTACAAACTGACTAATGCAAAATTTAAAACAACAATAAAATAAACGAACAATGAACACTAATTTAAACGAAAAAGAAACCACATTTCATTTCAAAACAAATATAAAATGTGGTGGTTGCGTAGCCACAGTAACTCCATTTCTAGATGCTGCAAAAGGCATTAGTCAATGGTCAGTTGACACAACAGATAATGACAAAATTCTATCCGTTACCTCCAACGGTATTTCAAAAAACGAAATTATTGATACGGTTCAAAAGGCAGGGTTTAAAATTGAAGTTTTAGATTAAAGAACCGTTTTTTCTGTTATCAAAAAAAATGAACAGGTTTCGGCTCATTAGATTATAAATTAGAGGCCTCAGAGCTTCATTAGTAGCGAATTAAAAGTTGTCCCTTTATATGTTATTCACTCCTAACAACCGTACCTGTAAATCATAATTACCTCATTATTAAAGAATAACATTGCGGACATATAAAAATAATAACTACATTTAATTAATATTTACAAAAAAAATTGGTATAAAAGCAAAAGACTATCAACAGGATAAATTCTTAAATAGTAAAGCCATGAAATACTTTGCAGACATTCACAGTCATCCCACCATGAAGTCCTATGGACATAGCTTTCCATCAAAAGAAAATAGTCAAAATCCATTATCTAACAGTTCCATTTGGTATTATGATCCTCCTAATCTTTTTGAAAAACTTATTGATCTTTTAGGAGGAATTGTAAAATACCGGCAGAGCAATTTTTCGGCTATAGGTTTTGGTAACACTGGAATTGTATTTGCCTCATTATATCCAATGGAGCGGAGTTTCTTTGACAACAAGCTAAAAACGGGAGACTTCAACGATATGCTCTTGAATTTTATAACGTCAGTAGGTAAAAGCAGAATTGATTATATTCAGTCTATTACCGATTATTTTATTGATCTTGAAAATGAATACAATTACCTAAAACAGTTAGACGGCAAAACAGTTACGCTTGCGGATCGGGCAAACTATCAATATACACTTGCAAAAAGTGCAAGTCATCTAGACGCAATTCTGAATCAAGATGCTATAAATAATAAAAAAGTAAGCTCAATAGCCGTATTCATCACTATTGAAGGCGCTCATGCATTTGGAACAGGAATAAAACCAAAAACGAATCCTGCCGACCCAAAACAGGTTCTTGCCAATGTAGATAAAGTCAAAAACTGGGAACATCGTCCTGTATTTATCACCCTGACGCATCACTTTTACAACGAATTATGTGGCCATGCCAAAAGTCTAACAGGAATTGTGAAAAAAGCTACAGACCAAAGCTATGGTATGAACGAAGGATTTACCCCATTAGGTCTTGTTGTCCTTGAAAAATTGCTCGACAACTCCAATAACAAAAGAATCCTAATTGACATCAAACACATGAGCAGGAAATCACGCCTTGAATATTTTAAGTTATTGGAAACAAAATATAAAAATGAAAACATCCCTATAATTGTCAGTCATGGTGCTGTAATTGGCAATGAAAAAGACAAACATTTATTTCTGCAGGAAGACATTAATTTTTATGATGATGAAATAATCAAAATCGCAGAAACCAATGGTTTGTTTGGCATACAACTCGACGAAAGACGCATCGTAGCACCGGGAGATAAGGAATTAAAAAAATCACATGGGATGGAAAGACGAAAAGTTTTATTTCATTCATCCGTTTTAATTTGGAGGCAAATACAACATATTGCCGAATTATTGGACTCCAAAGGTCTTTTTGCTTGGGGAATCCAAAGCCTCGGCAGTGATTTTGATGGAATGATTAATCCTCTCAACGGATATTGGACAGTAGAAAACTACCCTACTCTTTCGGATTACCTCTTAATACAAGCCCATAACTACAGGAAAGACTTCCCAAACAATTTAACCCAAAGTCATAACCGTATTGATCCCGAAGAAATCGTTGATCGCATAATGGGCGTTAATACCTATCAGTTTATACAAAAACAATATCGTTAGCATAAAGGGGATTCGGTTATTAATTTGGAGCAGAAAAATTAGGCCTTTTTAGCAGGCATGGATCCCGCTATCCGTTGCAATCTTGTTTGCCGAACCCCGGCAAACAAGGATTTTCACTGCTATCGGGGCTAAGGAGCAAATATTGTGCTTTTTTCACATTAATAAAAAAACTTAAACAACACTCTTCCTATTATCAAAAAAATGAATCGGTTTTCTGCTCATGGGGTTGAAAATAATAGGTCTTAGAACTTCATTCGTAGTGAATTCAATTTTTGGAGTGACGCGCAATTTGGCTCTAAAATGATCTTTTAATTCCTGCAGGAAAATTGGTGTTGGATCTTTTACCGCAATCTTGATCAGAATCTCATCTGTTCCCAAATCATTAGTTCCAATCTCAATGATGTAACTTTCTATAGTATCAAAATCATTCAAAACATCGTGCATTGCAGGTGGGTACAAAGTCGTTCCCTTGTATTTTATCATATGCTGTTTTCTTCCGATAACGGGGCCAACCCGCAACGTGTTTCGTCCACACAGGCAAGGATCAGTGTGCAACTGAACTATATCACCCGTTTTGAAACGTATCAAAGGCATGGCTTCAATTCCCAAAGTGGTAAAGGTTAATTCCCCTGACTCGCCATTTTTTACGGGATCATTATTTTCATCCAATACTTCCACAATAATTAATTCGGGATGATGATGCCCACCTACTCCGTGTTCACATTCGGTAAAGGCGGTACTCATTTCGGTCGAAGCATAAGTCGAAAACAACTTTATTTTCCATTTATCTGATATTTTTTTGGACAATGCATTCATTGTGAAATCCTGATTCCTAAGAGATTCACCTATACAAATAGCACCTTTAACACTGGAATTATTGAAATCAATATTATGATTTTCGGCATATTCAATCATTTTTAACAAAAAGGAAGGAACCGTAATTAAATAAGTCGGTTTGTATTTTAAAATGGAATCCCATTGCAGTTCCGGAATTCCGGCACCAACACGAATAACACCAACTTTCATCTTTCGGAGACCCAAGAAATAAGCCAATCCTGCCATAAAACGGCGATCAATTGTAGTCATCAACTGCACAATATCACCTTCTTTTATACCGGCACAATCAAACGAAATGGCTTCGTTATAAGCCAGTCTGTCCAAATCACTGTCGGTTAACCCAAAAGTTACTGGATCTCCCAAAGTCCCGGAAGTGGTAGCATAATCAATAATTTTATTCGCAGGAACGCATAAAAAATCATCGTTGTGTTTTTGCAAATCTTCTTTAGTGGTAACCGGCAACTGAGTCAAATCCTCAATTGTTTTTATATTGGCAATATCAATATTTTTTTTAGTAAAAAGGGAACGGTAAAAAGGGGAATTGGCATTCACATAGCGCAAAAGTTCTACCAATTTATCTTCCTGAAACGATTTTATTTCGGCTGTAGTGGCAATTTCTATCTTTGGAATCATTATCGTTTTCTTTTAATTTTCTTTAAATAGTTGGTAATCTCCTCTTTTTCAGGAAGGGTACTAATTTCTTTGGTCAATGCTTTTTCAAATTGCTCTTGAGCCAAAACGTATTTTTTATTTTGATAAAAGTACAATCCTACTTTATAATAAACAACCCAATAATCTGGGTTTAAAGATTGATAATATTCAATAAAATCCGTAGGTAAATCCTCTTTATTTTTTAATAAGAGATCCGTTTTTTTATCCTCAATCCGAAACCTTTCATAGTTTTGATAGGCAACTGTTTCCAGAAATGGATCCTTGGCAATATTTCTAGTTTCATCTTCTAATGAAACTATAGTGTCACTTCCTTTTCTGTTTTTGAAAACAGTATTCAAATCATAACAAACAAATTCACCCAATTGATAGGGACTTGCCGATACCCAAACTAATCGTTTTGAGGGTTGAAACACAATTCCGTGATGAGCCAATAAGTGGTTTAAAGCCTTATCGTTCCCATATCCCAAAGGTAAATTATTTAATCCCTCTTTGTTTCGGAGTATATCAACAGCTATTTGAGGTGTTATTTTTGGATTTTCATCCAATAATTGAGTCATCCGTTCGAAACGATATTGCGAATGGCTGTTTTTAATTTGTTCTTTATTTCGATCGTTTTCTTTTAAAGCATCACTTTGAAAATGATTGGAACTAACCAACTGATTACCATTTGAAACTTCAAAAACCCCTAAATTATCGGGTGCGATTTCTATCAAAACAGCTTTATTATCATTGGCACTTCCTACCATAATCGACTCGGATACAAATACTTTTTTCGTTTTAGCTATTGCAATTGCTTCATCAATAGTTCTTGCATATTGCAATATCTCCCGTGTCAATATAGAAATAGGTGTTTTGGCAATCAACGGAATTTTAGACTTACTGGCATTGATTGTCAGTGTCAACCCTTCTGCATTCATTCCTGAACAAACGCCTATCATTCCCGGCCAGGTTACCATCATGAATGGATATCCTTCTTTTGGATTGATAAAGGCAATTATTTTGTCTTTTGCGAAAGCGTCGCCAGCATAAAAATCAAAATTTCGACCAAGTATTAAGTTTCCATCTTCCGTTTTGTTTCCCCAAGCCGCAAAAGAGGTACAGCCTACCAAAGCCAAATCCTGAACGGCATGACCTATATCATGAGCACCATGCAAATACATATCTCTTAAAAAACTGGGTGCTATATAACTTAAATCCTTTGGGGCATATTGTGAAAGCCCATAAATTTCGGTTTGATACTCATTATCAACATTCAAGTATAATTTTCGATTATACCAATTTAAAAAGCGCATCATCACATTCCTCTTAAAATTGGATGGAATCAAAACATCTACTCTATCAAAAAAAACATACTCTTGCTTTTTTAGCAAAGAATCTGTCAAACTTCCGATTGCCAAACCTCGTTCCAATGGATCGCCTTCAACATAAAGTTCCCAAAAATTTTGTTTGTTTTTTAGCAAAAAATTATTCCCAGTGCAAAAAGTGGTATTGGATTGTTTTGTGACAACGGGAATGGTGTTGTTAAAACTTGTTATTTCTGGTTGATGGTGCATAGATTTTGAAGTACCGCAAGATACGACCACAAAAGCTAAAACGATGAAAACAATATGTCGAATATGTTTCTTCATACACCTCAATTTATCATCAATCCGTATTTTGATTAATTTTATTGACTAAATATTCTCTGCCCAAAATCTCTGAACAAGTAACAACAGCGCCTATCGTTACGCCTAAGACCCCGTGCATGTTAATGCTTTGTCCAGTCAGATAAAGATTATCCAGCTTTGTTTTTGAGGGAATAAATGTTTTCATTGGGTTATTGGAATCTTTCTCATAACCATACATATTTCCATTATGGCCGCCGATATAATCCCTATAAGACAGTGGTGTCGATGTATGTACCGATTTTATGCACTCCTTAATTCCGGGAAACTTTTTCTCAATTTCTTCCAGAAAACGTTTTGTTTTACGCGCTTTGAAAGCTTCGTAACTTTCTCCCCTTTCATTTTCCTCAGCAATCGTGTTGAAAGTATCTTTCCAAGCCTCTACATCTGAGAATTTCATGTAAGCAATAAAAGTCATCCCTTCAGCCCAACCATCTTCCTTTTTTGTGGCATTCATAGAAGCCAAAAACGCCTTTGGCCAAGTTTCCTCAGTATAATCCTGAGCGGTCCAAACATCGTCACTGTTTTTGAAGTGATAATAATTTCGGTTCAAATATTTAAACTTTTTAGGTCTAAAAACAATATACAAACTGAATGCAGAAACTCCTCCTTCTAAACTGGTCACTCTATTGACAAAAGCCTTACGAAAATGGTCTTCTCCTGCCATTTTCAAAGTGGTTTTAGGCTCAATATTAGAAATAAAATATTGGGCTGAAACACTTAATCCATCCTTCATTTTGGCTTTTGTGACAGCGTTATCTTCAACACTTAACTCAAAAACTTCTTTGTATTTAAAAGCTACGCCTCCGTATTTTTTCAGTTCTTTTATTAACTGTTTAGTTATTTGGCTTCCACCATTAATGCAACGCCAAGCACTTTGCATATAGGTATTCACTGTTAATGCGTGGACATAAAAAGGAGATTTGTCTCCCATTCCCGCATACAAAAAATTGCTTCCCGCAAAAACAGCTCTCAATATTTTATTTTCAGTCAGTCCATCAATAAACTCTTTAGCATTTATCGCCAAAACATCGCTGTCATATTTTCCTTCCGATCTTAAATTATAAAGCGGAAATCCATCGCAAGTCTTCACTATTGCTTCGCAATACTTTTCAATAGCTTCTCTTTCCTCGGGAAAAAATTGGGTCAGTTGTTTTTTAAAATTATCATAACCCTGTGCATGCGGAAATTCTTGCTCATGGTTATCGAAAGAAATCATGTCATATCCATCCTCATCCATTTTTTTGAGATTCAAGCCATCCATAATTCCGACATACTTGAAATACTGATGCAGATTCTGTCCCTCGCTCAATCCTCCGATGTAATGAATTCCTGTATCAAAAATGGTTTTATCACGCACAAAAGTCTGCAAATTCCCTCCGTATTGATTGTTTTTCTCCAACACACAAACACTATAACCTTCTTTGGCCAAAATGACAGCCGAAACGAGTCCACCCAAACCGCTTCCTATTACGACTACATCATAGTGTTTTTTCATTTTCATTGTATCTTCTTTTTTAGAACAATCAGTTTTTCATTATCAAAAGTAATATCAAATCCAAAATTCAATACGCTGTCTTTTAGATTTTCAGCATTTAACAAAATGATGGTTGTAGCCAAATTACAAATTGCTTCCAAATTATTTGAGGCGTTTTTATCCGAAATCAAAATAACATCATATTTATTTGGAACAATCGGTTTAATTGGATTTAAATACTGAATCTTTCTTTTCTTTACGATGTAATTTGTTTGAGCAACCGCTCTGTTTTCATCCAAAACGATTACGGATTCAATTTTTCTCTGCGGTTCCTGCAAAGCCAAAAGCATATCCAACTGTCCAAAATCATTAGCAAAATGTAGAATTCTGGCTTTAGAGTCAATCCATTTATTCAAGCTATAGTATAAATCTAAATATTTTTCTAAATTTCCTTTTATGGCTAATATAACTTGCTCTTCCTTGAACGCATAACTGTTCATCAACTTTGCTTTGAAATAATCAGAACCTTCTGAATTCAAACGTATCTTTTTATATTCTAGTTTAAAGAAAGTACTTATTTTTTTTGTCCGTTCTGCTAAATTGTTTCCAAAAACTGAATTATCATGTGAAATTCGGTCCAAAATAGTCACAGTAGTATTTCCTCCATTGAGTATAAAATCCCCTTTTGGACAAACCTCCGAATAGCCATGAATAACAATTGGAACAATATCCAAATGCAATTGTTCCGCCAAATAAAAAGCACCTTTATGAAAACGTTTTATCGAATTATCTTCAGATCGCGTTCCTTCAGGAAAAACCATAATAGAAAATCCTTCTTCCACTTTGGTTCGCAAATGTTCTACTCCATTATCCATACCACTGGAAACGGGATAAAAACCTGCCAAACGCACTACTTTTCCAAAAACAGGTGAATTATAAACCCAATCACTTACCAAAAAAATGATTTTGGGACTCAACAATCCTACTGCCAAAATATCAAGGAATGAACTATGATTGGCTATAATTACCGCTGGCTTATCAAATTTTTCATTGGATTTATTTATAATTTTTCGTCTTATCGATGGATAGCTCATCAAAACCGATTTCATAAACTTAGATAAGATATAATGAAAAACTCTCAGTTTTGATTTTTTTGGAAAAGGCATGATTTTCATCAGAATTCCGCTCACTATCGAATATAAAAAGCCTCCCAAACCAAAATAGGCAAATGAAAAAGTTGAATGCAATAATCGTCTGATTTCATATGGAGCTTTTCCTTTTTTTACCCGATTGGTAACAAAGAAGTGAAACACTAAAGGCTGTAAAATAAAGGTGATCAGCAGTGCCGAGAATATCCCAATAATCGCAATTAAAGCTATTGATTTCAAGGCTGGATGTTTCGCAAAAATAAGCACTCCAATTCCTAAAATTGTGGTTGCAACCGATAATAAAATGGAGGTTCTGTAACTTGGCAATTCGATTTTACCAAAAGTATATTCCTTTTGCAATGCCGATGTCATAAAAATGCTGTAGTCTACTCCTATTCCGAAGATCAAAGTACAGACAATGATGTTAAACACATTAAATTGTAATCCAAAAATTCCCATAAGACCGGTGGTAAAAATCCAACTTATGAATATCGGGATAATGCTGATAATGGCCAATTCTATTTTTCTAAAAGCAAATAACAACACAAAAAATACGGCTATAAAAGAATAATTGACAAGATCTTCAAAACTTGTTTTTAGTGTTCCAAGAAAAGTTTCATTCGTTTGTTGCCTGTCGATAACAATTAAATTGGGTTGTTTTTTTATTTGATTCACAAAGACATCCCTTTTTACTTTAGGTACTTTCACCAAGGTAGAAATGGTATAAAAGCCGTCTTTTTGGGAGATAAACTCATCCAAGAAAAAGGATTTCACCTTGAGGAATTCCTGAATCGATATTGGGTAAAAGTTTTTGTCCAATAATTCATAAAAGCTATCAAAAGTAGTCGCTTTAAAACCATATTGATTTCCTTCACTGATTAAGGCTTGCGTCAGATTTGATTTTTTTTGGGAACTCCAAAAAGTATTCCATTCCGCGATTTTTTGTTTTTGAACTTCTGCAGAAAAAACAATACCCCCAATCGAACTGAAATTCAAGATTCCTTTGTCTTTTTTGTCCTTTTCCAATGTCTTGAAAAGCTTATTGTTATTAGCCACAACTTCTTCATAACTCTTTCCGTAAGTAGCCAAATAAATGGATTTTGATGAGTCATCATTGGCAATATGCTCCAACTGTTTCTCGGCCATTTTTAACTTGGGAGTCATAAAATTTAAAGCCGAAAGATCATTATTGAAAGTAACCTTAGAATAGGTAAAAAGCGAAACGACCAATAACAAGAGCATTGAACCAACCAAAAATTTATTTTTATGATAGGAATAAGCGCCGAGTTTATCAATAACATTAGGCTTTGGAATGAATAATTTTCCATTCGACTTGTACAAAATCGGTATTAAAATCAAGGAGAAAACAGATGTAGAAACCACACTCAAACCCGCAAAAATTCCCAAATCCTGCAAAGCTTCTGATTTGATAAAAAACAGGCACAAAAAAGTGATTGATGTTGTCACACCACAAAGCAACAAGGGCTTTGTAATGTCTCGGTAGAGTAATTTCACATCTTTATTATTCCTCAAATGGGTTAAAACATAAATAGAATAATCAGTAGTTTCTCCCAACAAAATAGAACTAATCCCCAAAGAAATAGCCGAAATACTCCCTTTACAGAAATACAAAACTGCTAAAGCAAAAAGAGCTCCAAACAAAGATGGAATAAAAATGATTATCGGGGTTGTCAGGTTTCTATAGAAAAAAGCCAAAATTAAAACCAACGTAACTCCAGCAAAAATAGAAGTATTTTTCACATCGGATTTGATTTGGGTCGCGTTGGCAACCGCAACTGGTGTCGCTCCAAAATAAGTCATTTCCACTTTTCCTTTGAACTGTACATTCAAATCTACTCTGATTTTCTCCAAATTATGAATAAAAGTGGTATTCTTGTCCGTTTCATTGGTTTGCAATTTAGGCGTCACAAAAAGCAATAAATTCTTTTTGTCTTTGCTTAGTATGAATCCGTTTTGAATTGCAAAATCGTCGCCAACACTCAGTTGTTGTAATTTCTTTAAGGCAATAAACGAAATTCCAAGGGGATCCCGAAGGATAAAATCTTTTGAAACCAATCCCGCCGGAGAAATTATGGATTTATAATCAGAGGCAACAATATTGGCAATACTGTCCTTTTGCAATTTATTCTCAATTTGCTCATAATCCTTTTGATCAAAAAAAAGAGGCAAATTGGCATACACAAAATCAAACGTCTCCTGAATATTTTCTTCTTCTATTTTGCCCTGCACTTTGGCCACAAAAGGCTTGCAATTGGCATCCAAACTATCGATAAAGATATTGGCATATTCCGTCAGATTCTCGGGGGAACCATTGTCTATTGTCGAAATAATGATGGTGATTTTATCGGCAAAATTAACCTGATTCAATACTTTTGAAGTCACTCCCGATTTATCGTTGGACGGGATTAACTGATTTATATTTTCCTGAAACGTTATTTGGGAAGCAAAGAAACCTAAAAACAAAGCTATAGCAATTACTATACCTGCAGAAAGGAACTTTCTCTTAGTCATGAATGAATATAAATCGAATAGATAATTGCGCATGCTGCTACTTTTTGTTTTTTAAATTATCTACCCAAGCGAGAAGCAAATAACTCGTAAGACCAAATAGAATAGCCATAAAAGTCGCTAAAATAAAACTTCCGACAATATATTGGGCTATATTTTTTTGAATATCAGCAAAAGTCATATCCGAATTCAAAATCAAAGATTTATCGCTAGTAACAAAAAAACTGCCAATTTTTAGCGAACCATAAATAATAAACGGAATGAAAGGTGGAAAGCTGATATTGGAAAAGGTAAAAGCAATGGCTTTATTCAGCTTCAGCAAAACCGCCAAAGACAAGACAAGAATGGTTTGAAATCCCCAAAAAGGACAAATCCCGATAAAAACCCCGAGCGCGATTGAAAATGCTTTTTTGGCATTCGAATCCCTGCTTTCTAATATGTTTTCAAGGAAAAATTTCTTAAGTCCTTTTTTTTTTAGTTTCAGAAAAAAATCTCTCGGCTTGATATAAACTATAGCAATGGTAACCAAAACGGTATTGAGAATGCTGATTCGGGTAAAATCTTTGAAAGGCCTAAAATGAGAAACCCTTTCAGCAGGATCGTACAAAACCTGAACCGGAATGTTCCTTACCGGAATACCTTTCCAAGCCGACCGAACAATAACTTCAATTTCAAACTCAAATTTATTGGTAAAATAGCGCCTCGGAATTTTCCGTAAAGGGTACATTCTAAAACCTGATTGGGTATCTTCAAGCTTATTTCCAGTTTCAAACCAAAACCAAAAATTTGAAAATTTATTTCCGAAACTGCTTTTTTTAGGCACATTCTCCTGAGTCATATTTCGGCAACCTATCAAAAGTTCGTCGGAATTTGCTCCCAAAGTATCAATAAAGTTAGGAATGTCTGAGGCGAAATGTTGTCCGTCAGAATCTATGGTAATGGCGTAATTATAATTTAATTCCAATGCTTTTTTGAAACCATTGCGTATCGCCATTCCTTTTCCGCTGTTTTTGGGATGGTGAATTTGTACCAAATTTGGATACGTTTCCAGAATTTGGACTGTGGTGTCCGTAGAACCGTCATTGACCACAATAACATTGGAAGTATATTGCAAAACCGAATCCAAAACCCGCTTTAATGTTTTGTGATTATTATACGTGGGTATAATAACACATACTTTATACTGTTCTATGCCTTCAATTCCGGGTAAACTTATACTCATTTACTCAATTCTTTAACTATTTAATCGACTGTTTTTCTGTTGCCGTAAAACTTTTTGATTGCGAAATAAAATCACCAATATAAGTTCTCAAAGTCCCCGTTTGTTCCTTATAATGATCCAATAAAAACTTTTTATCTTCTTTTTTATTTCCTCTATAATTAACAATCTTAGGAACGTTTTCCTGAATACTCAATCTAATCATTCTTATTTCTATAGCGTTGGGTTCATTTGCCACAGCATACTCAATTAAACTCGAACCTTCCTTGAATTTTTTGGACTTGTCCGATACTTTCTTTTCCAGTTTTGAAAGAATTGCCAATGAAGCGCCTTTGTAGGCAACCAGAATTTTATTATCCTCTTTGCTTACCTCATTCAACTTTGCAGCAAACTCTTTGGCATTACTTTCTGAGTTATTGGCGTCAGCATACAATTTTCTAATTTCAGTAATGGAAGGACTACTGAAAACGAATAAAAAAAAGGCTAAAAAGATAGTTTTCATTTAGGTAAAATTAAAAAATTAATACGTTTTTAATCTAAACTTTTCTGTAAACACTGCTCAATTTCAAAGCAATGGTTTCATCAAAATAGCTCACATTTTTAACTTTAACCAAATTATCCTCTGTTGTGGTAATATCCAATTCCAAAAGTAATTCTGGGGTTTGAAACGGATTAATCAATGCCATAAATTTCACATTGGATAATGATTGCATAAACAAAGAACTGCCAGTAATTTGCTCCGTCAGCTCTTTTATAATTTGCATCATACAAACACCCGGCATTATCGGGTTTCCAGGAAAATGTCCTTTAAAAACATCGTGCTGCTCATTGATTGAAATCACTGCCTTATATTTAGAATCGACAGTATTTTCCAATGAAATTATTTTATAAAAATCTTTTAATAACATAGCTTTATTTTACATCAAAAGTATAAGTTCCACCTATCGAAAAGACCACATTAGTATGGTTGTCATTAAAATCAACAACAGGAATTATTCCTTTTTTAACTCTTCCTTCAATTCCAAAATTGCGTGTTAAATTAATTCCCATTCCCAAAACAAAAGCCATATCAACATTCGCATCCGTATTGAAGTTTGTACTTGTTACAAAATCAAGGGTTGGGCCAAAATGCATATTGAATCTATCGTTAAACGTAAATTTATTCAGAACTTCAAAAGATAAATAATCAACATCCAAAGTAATTTCATTGTTGGTTCCCGATCTATAATTTGAACCTTGCGATGAATAATCAATTTCCGGTTGCAAAGAATAATATTTGGACAGTTTCAAAGTGCCATAAAAGCCAATATAAAAGTCCGTTTTAGTTGAATAATCGACAGTTGAAACGCTTGGATAAGCAGGGGCATAAGGATCTGCATAATAATTACTTCCTTTCGTGAAATGACTAAAATTGGCTCCTCCTCTAAATCCGGGTCTAAAACTCACCTGAGAATGTGTTTGTACTATTCCAAAAAACAAAAAAAGTAAAATCAGTATTCCTTTAGTTCTTTTATTCATAATGGTTAATTGGCTTGTTGGTTAAAATAATTCAGTTCTATTTTTAATTTTATGTTTTGATGCTGAATAACAATCTTCTCAGCAAAAATATCGTTTTCTGAAGTATAAATGAGGTTTATTATTTCTTTTCTTTTAGACGCATGTACAACTCTATTTATTTTATTTGTTGTTTTTGAAACGAATAGATAATTCATTTTGTCTTTATCTAATGCCTTATAAACATTATTTTCGTTATTCTCAAACTGTTCGCTTATGGTGTAATGACTTCGCAAAAGCAATCTAAAATCGTTGATCAAAGTGTTAATCACTATTTTTCTGTCCAGTTCTTCCTGAATGAAATTGACTTTGAAATCAGTCTCTGAAATTTCAAAATCCATTAGTTTATTTCCAAATTCGGTAGTAAACACCACTCTATGCGTGGTATCATTTATTTTCTTGGCAATAAAGACACCCGTTAGCTCATTACCATAAACTGTAATGTTTGCTTTGTAAACATAATCCATTGCGGGATTTGAAAAATAAGGGACTTCCAAAGACGTTTTTTCTAAAGGTGCACTTTTATAATCTTGTACCACTTTATTAGCTGAACAGGATGATAAAACAAAAACTAGCATACTGCTAATTCGTAAAAGAAGCTTCATCGACTTTGCCATTGATTACTTTGTTTTTTAATACAATTCGGGTAAAATCTGCAGATGATTCCAATAATTTGACCTGAACAACTGTAGCATCTTCTTTGTCAAAAGTCAATTCAATTTGCTTGATGTATTTTTTGAGCGTCGCATCTTTTGGAATAAACTTGGTAATATTTTGATCTTTGTTTTTAAAATACGAAATAGAAAACTCCTTATCATCAAATAAATCGCCACTCACGCTTCCCACAATCAGTTTGTTAATTTTTCCAAATAATTTGCTGTTTCCAATATCTACAGCACTTTTCTTTCCTTCATCATTAATCAGTATTTTTCCGTTTTTAAAAACAATCGAATAACTGTATGGTTTTTTGTACTGCCAGAGCAATGAATTAGGTTCTTTGAAAACCATTTTACCAGAAGTTTCAATATCTTTTGACAGGAAATCAAGATGTTTGTATTGCACAAAATCAGTACTCAAAGTCTTGATTTTCTTGGACACTACCGCAACAGATTGTTTGAATGCAGCAATTTCACTTTCGCTCATTTTTTGTTCTTGAGCCAAAGATTTAAAAATGGAAATATTCAAAAAAATCAGTAATAGAAAAATTTTAGTCTTCATAAGCTTTTATATTCAGAAGTTCTTCTAAAGGAACAACGGTATAATTATTGGTTTTTAAAAACGATAGCAATTGTTCTAACACATTTACCGTTTGAATCGATGTATCGTGCAAAAGTACGATTCCTCCAGGTTTAATTCTTTTTATAATTCGATTCAAAAGAAATTCTTCATTTTTGACAACTCCATCCAAAGATCTAATATTCCAACCGACCGTCTTGTGCTTCGTAACTGATAGTGCTCTACGAATGGAAGGATTCGTAACACCATAAGGCGGTCTGAAAAGCGTTGGCTTTTTTCCTAAAACAGATTCAATCAAAGCATCGGTTTGTCTAATTTCGGTAATCACTTGATTTTTTCTGTAAAAATCAAAAAAAGGCGAATGAGTATAGGAATGATTTCCTACGATATGTCCTTCATCTATTATCTTCTTTAAAATATTAGGATGTACTTCTATATTTTTTCCAACGCAAAAAAAAGTGGCCTTAGCGTTGTATCTTCTCATCACATCCAAAACCAACAACGTCATTTCATTCGGACCATCATCAAAGGTTAGAGCAATTTTTTTTTCGGTTTCGAATGGATTGCTGCAGTAGGTTTTGACATGATAATTGGAAGCAATAAACGTAGAACCCCAAAACACAATCAATAACCAAAGACAAGCGACAAGCGCAAAATACTTGATTTCTACCACTGCAAAAAAACTTACCATAGCGAGCAGCACTAAAACCAACACAAAAAAAGCATTTACTATTTTATGTTTCAACAGCTCGAGATTAAAGTGAAACTATGGTCAATTCCGTTGCGTTGATTGTACAAAAGAATTGTTTTATAGGATTGTTTATCCAACGCATTTAGCTTTATAATATCAGGAATATTTTGAGTTTGGATAATTTTGGATCCAACCCATAACCCAAATGCCGAAGCCGTATCGTACTCCCCACTCAAATGCTTATAGTATACTTGTGGTATGTTTATAAAAGTTGTATTAGACAGATTTTTATAATATAAGTCAGAGTCAACATCACCGTTATACCCGAGCAAAACAGCATCAATATCGGTAATTTCTAAACTATTGGCAGCAAGAAAAGAAACGATTTTATTTTCAACTTCCGACACATTCAATTTATTAAGGATTTCTACATCCAAAATTTCGGCAATTGTATTCTCTCTTATTTCGTTTTCTAAAGCAAAAAAAGTGGCTCCTTCACCAAAAACGACTCCTTTTGTAGTAGACCCTAAAATCGAATATGGTCCTTGATTTTCTTTCTTTATAAATCCTGCCAATTTAAACAATGACATGGTATAATCAGCAGTTTCATCAATTCCTCCAACCAATATGCTTGAAGCTTCTTCTTCTTCAATCATCATTTTGGCGTCAAAAAGAGCAGATTCAAAAGAAACAGAACCATTTACATACGTCAGATTATAGGCTTTGCATTGCAATCCCAAAGCAATTTGACCTCCAACCGTATTGTGCGTCGATTGAATAAAAGAAGTGGGAGTCAAAAATTGTTCGTCATTATCCAATATGGCTTTCAAGAACTTCTCAGAATCTTCGATGCATCCCATTCCCGTTCCTGTAATTATTGCGTCAACGGTTTCCAACTGTGCTTCTCTAAGAGCAAGAGCAGAAGCCACAATACCATTTTTGACTCCTTTTGCCATTCTTCTGATGGCAACTGGAGGTATAAAATCTTTATAAACAGGTGTTTCTAATGGTAAAATAGTATCATTTTCGTTTAATTCTGCTTCTTCCAAAAAAACAGTGTCGAACGTTTTTTGAACCGAAATACAACCTAATCCATTGATATATGTCTTTTTCATACGTCGTTCTTATTCGCTTTTAGAAAATATAAGAGTTGAACAATTTCCTCCAAATCCAAAAGAATTAGAAAGTACGTGTTCTATGTTTTTGTGTTTTAGAGTCGTTTGTGGCAGAAGATTAAATTCTTCCATTGGTGTTTTAAAATTCAGATTTGGAAAAACCACATTATTCTGAATAGCCAATACACTGTAAACCGCTTCAATCGCAGCCGCAGCCGCCAAAGTATGCCCCGTGAAAGGTTTGGTTGAACTAAAATCCGGTACTTTACTTTCGCCAAACAATCGAGCTATGGCTCTACCTTCGGACAAATCATTATTGGGAGTTGCTGTACCGTGAACATTGATATAATCAATTTGTTCTGGTTGCAATTGGGCGATTTTAAAAGCCTTTACCATTGCCAAAAAAGCGCCATCACCATTTTCTGAAGAGGCAGTCTGATGAAAAGCATCATTTGCATTTCCATAACCGGAAACTCGTGCCAGTACTTTTTTATTTTCCTTTTTGACCAATTCCTCTGATTCCAAAACTAAATAAGCGGCGGCTTCACCTAGATTCAAACCGTTTCGGTCATTATCAAATGGTTTGTTGTAGCCATCAGACAAAATCATAAGCGTTTTGAAACCATTAATGGTAAATTTGGACAAAGCATCTGTTCCGCCTACAATAACACGATCCAATTTACCCGATTTTATCAATCGCGCACCCAGCATAATAGCATTTGCAGCAGAAGAACAGGCCGTACTAATCGTAGTTACCATGCCTTTCAGTCCTAATTCACTGGCAATTTTTTCGGTATTATCACCGGCATTATGACTGCTAATGTATTTTACAACTTCGGGATTATCAAAATATTCGTGGTAATAGCGTTCAGTCATATCCATTCCGCCAACACTCGTCGCCGAAATTAATCCAGTTCTGTATTCATTAATTGAAGTTATACCTGCATTTTTCAAGGCTTGTTTAGCTGCAATTGTTCCCAACATAGCCGTTCTGGAAAAATTATTATCTTTCCCTAATTGCAATTCTTCAACTAACTCCCGATTGGTTTTCTTTATTTCGCCAACCTTTATTACATCAACATGTACTGTTGCTATATTTTCGATAGTAGTAATTCCAACTTGACTTTTCAGCAATGCATTGTAGTTCTCCTCAACCGAATTACCGATTGAAGAAATGATACCCATTCCTGTTATGGCGACTCCTATATTCATTGATTTTTGAATGTTGAATGTTGATTAACGATTTTTGATTTGTTCAAAACCTAAAAAAACTGATATACTCTAAAATCCGAATCTACTAATTCAGAAATCTAAAATCGTTAATCTAAAATCTAAAATTATTTAACTCTGTTTACGTCTATGTAAGCAGCCATAGTTTCTATCGACTTAAAAATAGTTTTTCCTTCTTTTGGATCCACTAATTTAATTCCATAATCTTTATCCAGCATCACAATAAGTTCCAATGCATCAATAGAATCAAGTCCCAATCCGTCACCAAATAAGGCATCATCATCGTTTATATCTGCTATTGCTATATCTTCTAAGTTTAAAACTTCAATGATTTTACTTTTTAATTCTTGCTTTAATGCTTCCATAATTATTGATTGTATAGTTTTTTTAATATTTCTTGATTATGTTCTATTTCGCCTTTCATATCCACTAAATACAGAAAAGCTTTGTAATCTTCATTATAATATTCAACCCAGCCACACAATACTTTATCCGCCTTTTGGGTTTCCAAAAGTATGTTGCTGTATTTCTCCATAAATTCAGGGTTGTAATCCACAAATATAAAGAAAGAATTTTCGCTTTTCAATTGATGCTTGATACTAATTTCTCCCAAACATATATTAGGCAGTGTATAAACAAAAACAGCCGGACTTGGATAATAATTTTCCGGATCAGAAATTGAATTTTGATATTTCACATCTGTATCTAAACTTGATGATTTATTGGCAAATACCAATGCCGTATTATTTTCTGATGAAGTATTATTTTCTGGTCTCAAAAGTAATTCTGCTCCTAGAAAAGCCAATTTACTTAAATTATCCATTTTAAAAAACTTAGGATAATTCATTTCCAAATACTGATACGTTTTCTTTGAAAAATCGCTAAATACAGTCGGTTCAGTGCTAAAAACAACTTCCCCATTCAGTGAAATTTGATTATTCTGAATCGTGCAAAAGGATTGTATATAGGTTTTGTTTGCCGCCATTAGTTTACTTTTTCGAATACAACTGCCGTATTGCAACCTCCAAAACCCGATGCCGTCTTTAGAAAAAAGCGAATATTTTTGTCTTCATTTTTTTCAATAACATTAATCGTCTGACTCACTCCAATGGTATCAAAACCCAAGGAAACAAACAATTTATTTTCTAGCGCCGATTGAATTCCGATAACGGTTTCCAACAATCCCGAAGCCCCTAATGTATGTCCATAAAATCCTTTAAGACTATTCATTGGAACATTTTCAAGTCCTAATCTATTCAAAGCTATGGCTTCCATTTCGTCATTAAAAGGAGTTGCAGTACCATGCGCCGAAATATAATCAATTTGATTGCTGTTTATTTTGGCTTCCGCCAAAGCACTTTGAATACTTCTATAAAGCCCTTCACCAGTTCTCGATGGCCCTGAAATATGATTTGCATCATTGATGGAACCATCCCCAAGAACTTTTATTTTTGCATTTTCTTTATTTGAGGAAACCAAAACTGCAGCGGCAGCTTCTCCTAAGGTTACTCCTGTTCTATTTATTGAATACGGTTTGCATGGCAAATCACTCATCGCCTGAAACGAATTGAATCCTGACAAAACAAACTTCGAAACTTCATCTCCAGCCACTATGAAAATGTTGTCATACATCTCAGCCTGAATTAATCTTTTGGCCACAGAAACCGCCAATATTCCCGAAACACAGGCATTGGAAACCACAATCGGTTCCACCTTGAAACCAAAGAAATCAGCAATAATTTTCGCCAATTGATCCAAATACGCAGGTTCTATATTTTGATTTTCTAATGCAGTAACATTTCCTTTTGTGGTAGAAAGTATAAATGCTGTTCTTTCATTTAAAACAACTTTAGACTTTTTGATGATTGGTTCCAAAGCCAAAATCATCATTTTTTCCAACCTGGAATAGTTCCTAGCCGAAGTCACTTTGGCGAAAGCCAAATCCAAATCAAGATCATTAATTATAGAAGCATAAAATGGCACATTAAACAGCTCAGGCTTGTCGTGCAATTGAATCCCGGAAACTTCATTACCAATATTTTTTATATTGGCAGCAACATCAAACCCAATGGGTGTAATGCAATTCGTTTCGGTTATATATACTTCTTTCATCATTCTTTTATCAAACCAACTTTTCGTTTCCATTCTTCAAAAAATGGAGGATTTGTCAACATTAATTCACCTTGGTTATCCAAAAAAACTTGAACGGTTTCTCCAGTACAGGCAATTTCATTTTTGGCATCAAATATCCTGTATCTAAAAATCATTTTTGCTGCTGGCGAATCAACAATAGTGGTTTCTATACGAATCACGTCACCATAACGCAGTGATAATTTATGTTCACAAGTCGATTTTACAATTGGAGTAGTATAACCGCTATCAGCAATATCCAAATAGGAAATCCCATGATGACGGCCAAAAGCTTCTCTTCCATCTTCAAAATAAGTAATATAGTAACCGTGCCACACTATTCCTAGCGGGTCAGTTTCGTTGAATCTCACTCGGATTTCTTCTGAAACGGTCAAATCGGTTGCCTCTTTATACAGCTCTTTTCTTCTTATCATACAGCAATGCTAATGTTGTGGTAACTACGAAAAATAAAAATAATAAAAATAATTCTGGAACCAAGTCCCAAAATGTTGCGTTGCGCAAAAGTACATCATAAAAGGCTTCCAGTCCCCAGTTCATAGGCGAGGATTGCGCAATGATTTGCATTATTTTAGGCATTGCAAATACAGGAACCCAAACTCCACCAATTGCCGCCAAAATAATAACTGCAGTAGCACCAAAAGGAGCCGATTGCTCTTGCGTTTTGGCAATTGTTCCCAATAAAATACCAAACCCTATCGCCGCTAAACCTGAAAACAAAGCTACAACACTCATTAAAATAAGATTTCCTTCTACATTAAGCGCAGGTAATCCCAAATGCGGAAATAGAAATATGGCAACGGCAACCATCATATAAAATTGAATCAAACAGATGATTAAATACATCACCGTTTTACCCGCCAAAACAATTTTATTAGAAACCGGATTGGTACGTAATCGAATAAAAGTACCTTGTGTTTTTTCCTTCACCATATTGATTGACAAAGGAATTACAATGAAAAATATAGCAAAAAGTGTCCAAGCCGGAACATTATGCTGTACCGAGTTTGGAGTAATATCTTTGTTGTTTATTTTAGGAACAATTTCTTTGAACGTAATAAAACTTTTTTGCTCAAATTTAGCATCATCCTCCCCTAATTGCTCTTGAAAAGTGGTATAGATTGATTTGGTTTCTATTTGAGAAATCATTTTGTCAATCCCATTCATCACGCCGCTTTTAAAACTCAGTTGCACAGCAGGGTCAAAATAAAGCTTGACTTCTTTTTGATTAACCAATTTAGCCTTTGATTTTGTTGCCAAAGAATCAGCAAAGCCCAGACTACTGACAATCTTTTGAACATTCTGATCAATCTTGGCTTGCAAATCGGTACTTAAATGAGACGGAATAATAATAGCCAACTGATATTTCCCTTTAAAAACGGCCTCTTTGGCGACAGCCTCCGTAATTGGTGTATTGTCTATAGTAGTAACAACACTAAAAACATTGCTCTTTTGTAAATTATCAAAAATCGTTTTTGAGACATTTCCTTTGTCATAATCCACCAAAAGGATTGGTATTTTGACATCATTGCCTTTTTTATAAGTGCTGTCCTGTATGAGTGTCACCGTTATAATTAATACCAACGGCATCAAAAATAGCGTCACTACGCCTCCCATATCTCGTTTCAGCAACAAGAATTCCTTATAAACAGACATCCAAAGTTTATATAACATCTCTCAATTCTTTTCCGGTTAATGAAATAAAAACATCTTCCAGATTTCTGGCATTTGCAGTAGAGGAAATTAAATCCTTTGGTGTTCCTTCGGCATGAATTATTCCTCCATCTACAATTGCAATATTGGTACAAAAATCCTGTGCCTCTGATAAATGATGAGAAGTATAAATAATGGTAGTTCCTGTTTTATTAAGTTCCGTTAAGTACTCGATAATAACATTTTTTGAATGCACATCAACACCTACGGTTGGTTCATCAAGGAAAAGAATTTTTGGATTATGCAGAATTCCGGCAATCAAATTCACGCGTCGTTTCATACCTCCCGAAAAAGTCTCTATACGCTTATCTGCAAATTTTAACAATCCCAAAAAATCAAGACTATCTATAACTTTTTCTTTAAGATCATTCCCTTTTAAACCGTACATACTTCCAAAATACAGCAAATTTTCTCTAGCTGTTAAGGTTGGATACAAAGCGTATTCCTGGGGTACGACACCAATTATTTTTTTGATTTCATTTGCGTTTTTAGCATAAACCAAATTATCAATTGTAAAAGAACCCGAAGTAGGTTTTATCAATCCGCAAAGTATCGAAATCAAAGTGGTTTTCCCAGCACCGTTTGGGCCCAATAAACCAAAGATTTGTCCTTCTTTTATATCCAAAGAAAAATCATCCAAAGAATACACTTCTGCATCTTTGTAAATTTTAGATAGATTTGATATTTGGATAATGGTTTTCAAAATAGTAATATTTTTTTAGCTAATTGCTTTTTTCAACTTCTTAAAAAACACTTCTTCTCTATCGGCAATAACCAAAAGCTCGTCTGAAAGCGTATTGTAAACATCTACTTTCGTGCTTCTGTTTTTATACACACGAGAAGCTTCTACAGCAAAATCTCTCCATAAATCACCAATAGCGGTCATTTCCAATGATAAGTTTTTCAGCTCGTCATTTCCTAATATAACTGCTGCTTCCTGTAAAAATGCAGCATATATAAATCGGAAACCACCGCCACCAGTTCCTATTTCTTCCTGCATTCTAACAATTTGAGCCAAATAATGATTGGCTTTCTTCGTTCCCTCTTTTACTGGCCATTTTTTAATTAGCTTGGCTACATATCGAATACCTCGTACACCAATTATTGGCATTGGTGCCAACATATCCCGACAGGTATTTTTTATTCCTTTGATAATCGCACCTTTCAAATCTACATTGGCAGGAACCTGAATTGGATAATACATTTGACCTCTTGGCGCAAAAGCGCCTTTGGCAAAACGAACTTTATTCAATTCGGCATGAGTCAGTGTCGTTACGTTTTCCATAACGGGGTCGCTGATTAAATAATCTGTTTCCGTTTTTCCATAAACCACCAAATTGTGGGCATTGAAGTGAAAACGATATTCATCAGGAAAATACGTTAAGTTGTACACTCCCACCTGTAATCCGGAGGGAATATTATTTTTTAAGTTTTCGTCCAATGCTTTAATGGCATTAGCTTCACTGGAAAATTTTTGTCTTTTTATTTTTAACCCTAAACGTTTGGCCAACTTATTAAAAATAGAACCTGGCATGGGCCTATAACTAATCGCAGGCGCATAATTCACTTTCAAAAAAGGTAAGTAAACGAAGAAAAGTCCTGAACCAATCCCGAAGACCATAGGCTCACTAATGTTCAATCCGTTATGTTTTAACAAATTGGAAGCAACTCCATTTTCACAATGGGCCGATTGATGATGTGCAAAATTTGTTTCCATTAATTTGTTTTAAAATTTTTCAATTCTTCGATAGTAATATTGAATGATTCCGCATATTTTTTCAAAATGGAATCGCTTAATCTTGCAAAAACTCTAGGTTTGAAGTGCCTTTTAACACGCCATTGCCACATTCCTACATAACTGGAGAGCACTCCAATATCCATTCTGCAAAACTCCATATAATAACAAATGGGACTCACCTCGTTATTCTCTACTTGCGCTTTTGCAATTGCAATTCGCTCACTAATTTCTTCAATAGAATTAGAAAGTGCAATAGTTTTTGGCTCCCAACCAGTGCTCAAAGCAGTTGTATAATTGCCTTTTTCATCTGTGGCATAAACCAACTCCTTCATATTTTTATTGGAAAGATTGCCTTTGTCTTGAGGAACTTCTTCTTTTTTCATACTATTACTATGATTTATTTTCTTGAATAAATAATGTAATCTCACCTTCCAAGAGCAATTCATCGGCTCTAAAAGTTTGACATTTCATGGTACACAAACTATAGGATTCTGTAATAAATTTGGAGACTAACAAAGCTTTTGTATAAATAACATTACCAACTTGTGGCAAAGCATGAATTTTCAATGCTTTGATACCGCTAATGAAACCAACGACATTCACACCCTCTTTATCATTATAATTTTCATCGATAAAATAATCTTTGGCGACTACAGATGAACAGGTTTGAGCCATATTTTCAACTAAGCCTGATTCTGTAAAAAAACCATTCTCCAGAAATATATTATCTGTTTTAATTTCAAAAAAGGTTTCCACTTGTTCGTCATCCATTTCCAGAATCAGATCCACCATCAGCATCGGAGCTCGATGTGGCAGATACTTTTTTATATCAACTGGATTTGAGGTTTCTTTTTTACTCACGGTGTTCTAAGTTATTTAGCCAAAACGGTCTTCATTTGACCTTTAGCTATTTCAACATCGTTCAATTTGGTTACAACATCAACCAAAGTAATTCCTCCAAATTCCTGTAATATCGAAACTGTTGTTCTTATTTCGTCATGAAGTTTGGGCAATTTATTTATTACAATATCTTTTACGGAGCCAATATACCCTGTAGGAGCTTTTTCGTTTCTTAAATAAAATTGATAGCCGGTATGCAAAGCCACAGATTGTGCCATATGTTCTATTATCCCTGACTCTAGAAAATTATCCTTTTCCAGAAAAATAGCATCGCTTTGTATTGTAAATCCTGAAACCAATTCGGTTTCTGAGTAAGAATACAATTTATCCACCATTACAAATGGGAATTTTTGAGGGATTAAAGTTTCGACAAAATCTTTATCTCCTAATGGATTATTTCCAAACCCTATCATTAACAGACCGTTAAATAAGCATAGGCATAAGAAAAACGACCACTCTCAGGAACTGATAAAAGAATTTTATTTCCTTTTTTTAATTTACCAGAATTCATTAATTCTTCTAAAGCCAAATAAATTGAAGCAGCACCTACATTCCCTACATAAGCCAAATTCATAAACCATTTTTCCATTGGTATCACCATACCTCTTTCTGCCAATGACTTACTCAATCCATCCACAAAATAATGAGAAGAAACGTGTGGCAGGAAGAAATCAATTTCATCTGCCGAAACATTATTTTTAGACAAAGCATCTTCCATGCTCAGAGAACCTTTAACCAAAATAAATTCGTCCAATAATTTAACATCCTGTTTGAAAGCAAACAAAGATTCATTCAACCATTGGTCTGGATTGTAATCGTTCCAAGGTTTTATTTCACCGTTTTCCATTTTATCTCCTCCAGCATACATACAAGTTTCCAGTTCGTATGCGTATGAGAAAGCCTCCATCCATTCAATTTTTAAAGAGATTGGGCCGTTAGGCTTATTTTCTAATAAAAAAGCTCCAGCACCATCAGACAACATCCAACGCAAGAAATCTTTTTTGAAGGCCAGAATCGGCTGCTCCTCAAGGTTCTTTAAGTTCACAACTTCATTCTCAAATTTTTCAGCCAACATCCAAGTGGATAGTTTTTCGGAACCGGCGCAAACCGCATTTTTAGTATTACCTGATTTTATAGAAAGATATCCAAATTTCAAGGCATTCATGCCTGCACAGCATACTCCTGATGAAGAATTTAATTCTAACGATTTATTCTTCAATAATCCATGTACCATTGACGCGTGAGAAGGTACCAGAACATCTGGGGTAGTTGTACCACAAGACAATAATTCCATATCTTGAGCTGTGAAATTTTTATCAAATAATCCTTGAATCGCGTTATTTGTTAATTCGGCATTATTATGAGTGCTTTTCCCGTTTTTGTCCAAAGCGTAATACCTACTAACAATCTTATTATTTCTTAAAATCAGTCTTCTTGCTTTGGATGCGGTTTCATTTATTAAACCCAAATAATCTTCCATTTCGTCATTAGAAACAGCTTCATTTGGCAAACATTTGGCCGCTTTTGTAATATATACATCAAACATAATAATCTATTTTACTCCTTTATAATATTCTAATTCTTTCCTTATTTTTTTAACTTTTAACGGATAAGTAAGAACGTGCAAGATATAAACTATTGGTGAGATTAACCAAATAGCCAATAACAAATAAACTTTAAAAACCTTTATCCAAAACTTTCTGGATTCTCCTTTATTAATAATCAAATTTGACCATTTTGCAAAAATCTTATTGGCCGTTCTATCAACAGTAACCAAGTATGAACTAATCCTAACCGCATCAATATCAATTAATTTAGATTGCAAATTATCTAAATCATTATCTTTCAAACTGGAAAGAATTACTTCCCCAAATTTTGTGGATTCATTAATATCCTTGTCTGAAACACCCGGTAAAGGAAAGATTCCAAGATATTTTTTTTTCACTCCAGAAAACATCCATTCTACAATAGTGATAACACTTATTAAATTTCCTACTCTATCAACTAAAGCGATATTTCCTTTTAACAATGCATTATTTTGTTTCAATAAAGTCTTTACTTTTTCTTGTGCCATTACCCACATATTTCTGGAACCGGTTATGGTTATAACGGGAGTATTATTTAATAGTATTTTAGCTTCCGGGCTCTTCAAAAAAGAATTTATAGGAATTGAAGGTGTTAAATACCAAACTTGGTAGTTCAAAAGAATCAAATCAAATTTGGTATTCATTATTTCTTCTGAAACCGGCTTCAACGCGGCTGGAATCTGCAAAAATGATTCTGGAAAAGCGCCAAAAAATGCGTCATTGTTCCAAGGAAACGGAAACGGCTTCTCTAGCTGAATTTCATGAAACAAAACATTTATACTATCTGAATTCAAAAGTGGTTTTGCAATATTTCTAGCAATAGACTCTAGTTGTCCCGATTGAGAATAGTAGATTACAAGAACGTTTTTCATTTAGGTTAATTTTTATAAAAACGAAAATAACTTAAAATTTATAATTAATCCTAATTACAATTTATTTCTTTCCAAACAAAAAAGTGTGTTGCTTTAGTAAATGACTCACAACACAAATTAATCCATTAAATATTAAGTAATTACAAATACCTAATATCAAATTCACAAAAAAACAGTAATTTAAATAATTGTTATTATTTATCGATCTGATTCCAGAAATCAAAATAGTTAAACCATTGCAAAGGGTATTTTTTAACCATCGTTTCCACGCTTTGGGCATATTCTTTCAACAACCCCTTTTCATCACGATGCTTTACAGTAGCTTCTCTGGTATAAAGGTGGTAATGTAAATTGGGCTCTTTCATTACATAAACAAAAACAACCGGGACTTTTAAACGAGAGGATATTAGAAATGGCCCAGCCGGAAAAAGAGCTTCTTCTCCCAATAATGTTTCACTTAATGATTTTACGCCCTCAAAATACCTGTCTCCGGTGAAACAAACCAGTTCATTTCTGGCTAGAGCCGAATTAATCTCAAATATATGTGACAAATCATCACCAATCAATATGAAGTTTATTGTTGGTTTTTGGGTAATACTTTCTAGATATTTTTTTATTGCAGAATGTTCTAAATCGGTAGTGACAAGGTTTATTTGAAAATTAACATCAACCTCACTGAAAAAATGCTCGGCAATTTCAAAATTTCCAATATGTGCGCTAATCAGCACTCCCCCTTTTTTTTCTTTCAAAAGTTTGATAATAATTTCGCCTCCATCATGTTCATAGGTAAACTTATTTTTCAATCCGGCACCAATGGCAATTTTATCAATAATAGTCTGTCCAAAAGTATAATAACTTTTAAAAACCATCCTTTTGGATTTAAAATAGGAATACCCCAATCTTTTTCTAAAATAATAAAAGATTGAGGTATTACTTTTTTTTAGGAAAATAAAATAATAAGTTGCTACAAAATAAAGGACAAGATAAGCTGCTTTAATCCCTACTTTTTTTATAAAAAAAACAAAAATTTTGTATCCTAGAACAGTCCCTTTAGATTTTCCATCCCATTGACTCATTTTAAATTGTAGATTTTAGATTTTAGAATGCTTGTGACATCTAAAAAATATAAATTATGCTTTTGCTTTTAATTTATTTTCGATAAGATCATAAAAATCTTGGAATGTATCTATTCCTACAAAATCTGCTTCAACTAATTTTACACCAAAGTTTGATTCAATAGAAACAACTAAATCTACATAGTCTAAACTATCCAATCCCAAAGTGATTTTCAAATTTGCATCTGACTGAATATCATCTCCATCTACCTCAAACTCATCAATTAAAAAATCATTAATCTTCTCTATGATTGCTTCTTTATTCATTCTTTTTTTTATACTTTTTGACTACTAATGCTGAATTCGTTCCTCCAAAACCGAAGGAATTCGACAAAAATATGTCAAATTTTTTATTTAAAGTGGTTTTAACCAAATTTAATTTTGCAGCATCATCATCTGGCGTTTCCAAATTAATGTTTGGCGCGATGAAATCGTTTTGCATCATCAGAATCGAATAAATGACCTCACTGGCACCAGCCATCCAGCATTCGTGCCCTGTCATTGACTTTGTAGAACTCACATAAGGATTGCTTTCACCAAAGACTTTAAAGATTGCTTTTGCTTCATTATCATCGCCAACTGGTGTAGATGTAGCATGGGCATTTATGTAATCTACTTCACTTGCGTTTATTCCCGCTTCATCGAGCGCTCTTTGCATGGCTATAGATGGACCTTCAACATTTGGAGTGGAAATATGACCGCCATTCGACGAGAATCCGTAGCCCACAACTTCTGCCAGAATAGGAGCACCTCTTTTGATAGCTGATTCATACGATTCTAAAACTAAAGTAGCTCCACCGCCACTAGGAATTAAACCATCGCGATTAATATCAAAAGGTCTTGAGGCTTTCGTTGGTTCGTCTTCCCTTGGGGAAAAAACACCCAAACCGTCAAAACTGCACATGGCATATTTGTTAATTTCTTGTGCACCACCACAAATGATTACATCCTGAAAACCGCTTTTTATTAAAAAATAGGCCAATCCAATAGAATGAGATCCGCTTGCACAGGCAGCGCTTACGGTTAAATTAATCCCTCTCATTTTAAAAATAGTCGATAAATTCATCGTTACCGTTGAATTCATGGACTTGAAAATAGCACCTGAACCAATTAAAGCAGAATCTTTTTTATCTCGGATAATGTCGGTTGCTTCTATAACAGATTTTGAAGCACTATCATTGCCATACATGATTCCAACTTCATTTTCATCAAAGAAAGCATCGTCAATATTGGCATTTCTTAAGGCTTCAACCGTTGCCATGTATGCATATTCGGTTTCTTCACCAAGACTTATTCTTTGCCTTCTGGTAAGCAAATTCTTCAAATCTGGCCTAGGAACCATCCCGGTCAAGGCTGATTGAAAACCAAATTCTTTTCGTTCTGGATCAAATGAAATACCAGATTTTCCTTGATATAATGAATCTTTTACCTCGTCTAACGATGTTCCGATACAGGAATAAATTCCCATTCCCGTGATGACAACTCTTTTATTCATTTCCTTACAATATTATTTATGAATAAATCCCACCATTTATATTGATAACCTCTCCAGTAATGTAGCTTGATTTCTTGGAAACCAAAAAGCTAACCAGATCAGCGACTTCTTCGGCTTCGCCAAAACGATTCACCGGAATCATTTTAATTAATTCTTTTTCATCAAGATGGCTGGTCATATTTGTTCTTATAAAACCTGGAGCCACTGCATTGACAGTAATATTTCTTTTGGCAACTTCCTGTGCCAGAGCCTTAGTTGCTCCTACCAACGCACCTTTTGCCGCAGAATAATTTGTCTGCCCTGCTGTTCCTTTTACTCCCGAAAGTGAAACGATATTCACAATTCGGCCGTATTTATTTCGCAACATTTTTTGCATAAAAAAGTTAGTCACATTAAAAAAACCATTTAAACTGGTATTGATAACACTGGACCAATCTTCCAGACTCATCCACATGAACAGACCGTCTCTGGTAATCCCTGCATTATTTATGATTGCTTCTACAATTGCTTCCGGATTTGCCTCTTGCCATTGTGTCAATACCGATTTTACTTCATCAAAATTGGCAACATCAAATTTTAAAATTTCTCCAGTAGCTCCGTTTGCGATAACTTTTTCTAATGTATTTTCGGCTTCTTCTTTATTGGAATAATAATTAATCAAAATATGATAACTGCTGTCCTGTGATAGTTTTTCACAAATAGCGTTACCAATTCCTCTAGAACCTCCTGTTACCAATGCACATTTCATATTTTTATTTTAGATTGCAGATAGCTGATTTTAGATTTAAACTTTTAAACCCTTAAACTTTCAAACTCTTTTTAGTTATTAATCAAATAATCTTTCACTTTTTGCACAAAAGGATACATTACCTGATCTTTTTCGAATCTTGGAATAATGACACGAATATCATCATATATTTTTCTGGTTACAGATGAAATTTGGTCTTTTTGTTCCAAATAATCAATTGCCTGAACAATGGTGATTAATTCGATAGCCAATACTTCAAATGCATTTTCAATAACTTTAGATGTAATTACGGCAGCATTAGTCCCCATACTTACAATATCCTGATTGTCATTATTATTTGGAATACTGTGAACATACATAGGATTCGATAACATCTGATTTTCGGCAGTTGTAGAAGTCGCCGTAAACTGTACTCCCTGCATTCCAAAATTAAATCCTAATGTCCCCAAATTCACAAATGGAGGAAGGATTTCGTTTATTTTTGAATTCAATAAATAATTCAACTGACGTTCGGCAAGCATCGTTAATTTGGTAATTACGATTTTCAATTTATCCATTTCCAACGAAATATAATCCCCATGAAAGTTACCACCATGATATACATGTTGGTTTTTCACATCTATAATTGGATTATCATTTGCCGAATTAAATTCTTCTTCCAAAATAGAAGACACATTGTTTATGGTTTCAAGGATTGGCCCCAAAATTTGAGGAACACAACGCAAAGAATAATATTCCTGCACTTTTTCTTTGAAAACATCTTCGGTATTTTCTCCTGAATATAAATGATCTTCCCTTTTTCTGATTAAAGTACTATCTTCAAGATTTCTTCGCATTCTCGAAGCTACTTCTCTTTGTCCTTTATGACGTTTTGTATTATTTAATTCTTCCGAAAAATGGTCGTCGTAAGCTTGTACAAGCTCATTAATGGCACAAGAAAATTTAATTGACCAATCTAATAATTTATTGGCATGATGCACATTGACAACTCCAATTCCGGTCATCACCGATGTTCCGTTCATCAAAGCCAATCCTTCTCTAATTTCGACTTGAATAGGTTCCAATTTTTCTATGGCAAAAACGGCTTGTGTAGGTCGTCTTTCTCCTTTATAAAACACCTCTCCTTCACCAATAAGAACCAAAGCCAAATGTGCCAATTGCACTAAATCACCACTGGCTCCTACTCCACCATGTTCAAAAATTAAAGGAGTAATATCTCTATTGATTAATTCTTTCATCAAATGAATCACTGAAGAATGAACTCCAGAATTACCTAAAGAAAGTGTATTTAGCCTAGCCAAAATTGCCGCTTTAACACAGGTTGCATTCAATGGTTTTCCTGTACCAGAAGCATGACTTCGTATTAAATTATATTGCAATTGTATACGATCTTCGTCTTTAATACGATATTGAGCCATTGGCCCAAATCCGGTATTTACACCGTAAATAATTTTATTAACTGAGAATTCTTTTAGAAAATCAAAACTTTCATTAACTCGATCTAAAACAACTTGGCTAATATTTATTTTGTCATTATTAAAGATTACAGATTCAAACTCTTCTAGACTTAAAAATTCCTTTATAGTATTCATTCAATTTGTATTATTTTTTCAACTAAATATATTAAAAATTAATTTTTATTTAGAATTTAATGTGGTTAATTTGGATAAACAAATGTAGCACAATATCGCTAAAATTAGTAAACCTATATTTTTTTTGTTTTACAAATTAGAAAAACAAGCATAACTAATATATTAACAAGCACTTACAACGCCATCTTAAATATCAAAAAAGAATGAAAGATTTTGGTTCTGACAAAAAAAATGTTGTTCAAGCGAATTTAGACGCACAAAAAATTGCTTTTGCCCCAATTATGTTTCAAGCAGCAAAATCACTTCGGAATTTGGGTATTTTAGAATACTTATTTAATAATGACAAAGCGAGTATAGAAACCATAGCGACCGAGTTGAATTTATCAGTCTATGGTGTAAAAGTTTTACTCGAAGCGGGTTTAAGCTTGGAAATGGTTTATTTGAAAGACAATGAATTCATACTCACAAAAACTGGTTATTTCATATTAAGGGATAAAATGACCAATATAAATATGGATTTTACCCAAGATGTAAATTATCTAGCGATAAACCATTTGGAAGAATCTATAGTAAATGGAAAACCCGAAGGTCTGAAAGAATTAGGAAATTGGGACACTGTTTATATCGGTTTATCCGAATTACCTGAAAAAATCAAAAAAAGCTGGTTTGACTTTGACCACTTTTATTCGGATTATACTTTTCCAGAAATTATGCCCATTTTATTTGACAATAATCCTAAATCATTTTTGGATGTTGGGGGCAATACAGGAAAATTTTCTTTGCAATGTGCCAAATATGATCCAACAGTAAAAATCACCATTTTAGATTTGCCGGGACAGATCAAAGTAGCACAGAAAAATATAGAGGCCGCTGGTTTTGAAGATCGAATTTCTACAATAGGAGCTAATTTATTGGACGATTCAATTCCTTTCCCAAAAGGAGCAGACATTATCTGGATGAGTCAGTTTATCGATTGCTTTTCTTTGGAAGAAGTTTATAGCCTTTTCAAAAGAGCTTATGAAGCAATGACAGACGATGCCAGTTTCTATATTTTGGAAACGTTTTGGGATTTGCAAAAATTTCAAGCATCAACATACAGCCTACACGCCACTTCTTTATACTTTACTGCGGTTGCCAATGGAAACAGTCAAATGTTCCATTCAGAGGACATTTTGAAAGTAATCGAAAAAGCCGGATTTGTAGTGGCTGAAATACATGAAATAATTGGAATGAGCCATACATTGATTAAATGCAAAAAAAGAGTATTATAAGGCGATAAATCTTTAATTTTGTGTTTTGTGCTATTACAGCGTATTTCAATCCTAATAGACCATTATGCACTCTTTACAAAAACTTTAATTGCAATAAATAAATGTTACAAGAATTCGTAGATGTTTTAATCATTGGAGCAGGACCATCCGGATGTGTATCTGCCTCTTATCTTCATAAAAAAGGAGTCAAAATTAAGGTTGTAGAAAAAACAAAATTTCCTAGAATTGTTGTAGGTGAAAGTCTTATTCCAAGAGTTATGGATCATTTTGCGGAAGCTGAATTATTCGAATGTTTGGATGCCATGAATTTTGAAAAAAAATTAGGGGCTCGATTTATAAGAGGAGAAGATATCTGTGTTTTTGATTTCAGCAATAAATTTTCCGAAGGTTGGGATTGGACATGGCAAGTACCAAGAGCCGATTTTGACAACACTATGGCTCAAGAAGTGATACGAAAAGGCATTGATTTAGAATTTGAATCAGAAGTGATTTCGGTTTCTTTTCAAGGGAAAAATTCGATTACTGTGGTAAAAGAAAAGGGAGGGAATCTAAAAGAAATTCACGCTAAATTCATTATCGATTCCAGCGGCTATGGAAGAGTGTTACCAAGACTTTTGGATTTGGACACGCCTTCTAAATTAGACCCGCATTCCTCAATTTTTACGCATGTTGTAGATATCAACCGTCCCGAAGGAGAGGAAGGCACTCTGATTTCATTTGACATACTTGAAACCGAAGTGTGGCTATGGGTTATTCCTTTTTCGAATGGCAATACAAGTCTTGGCGTTGTGGGCCCAACGGATTTTATCAATTCACTTTCTGCCAATAAAGACAATGCCGAAGCGCTGAAAAATGCCATTCAGCTTTCTGATTTTTATATTAAACGATTTGGTGGAGTTGATTTTATATTTGAACCAATCAAATTAGAAAATTATTCCCGATCAGTCAAAAAAATGTACGGAGATGGTTTTGCACTTACCGGAAACAGTTCCGAGTTTTTGGATCCCGTTTTCTCGTCTGGTGTTGCATTTGCTACCGAATCAGGTATGCTTGCCGCCAAATTATACCTCAAAGAATCACAAGGAATAACAGTAGATTGGGAAACCGAATTTACGGGTTACATGAAAAGAGGAATTGCTGTTTTTACCACTTACGTAAAAGAGTGGTACACAGGAAACCTACAGACTTTATTTTTTCATCAACCAGAAAACCCAGATGTAAAAAGAAAAATATGTGCCGTACTCGCAGGCTATGTTTGGGATGAAGAAAATCCATTTGTAAAAAAACACGACAATCTCATCAAAAACATGGCTCACATACTCCAAATGGAAAGTCCACAAAAAAAATCCTAGTTTAAAAACTAGGATTTTTTTTATTTTCACTGATTATTAAATGGTTAAACAAAATAAACCCACTAAAAACTTACATTTATTTTATATCTTTATAATTCAAAAAACAAACTAATAATTATCTAGATATGAAAAAGAAACTATTGATCACAGCCGTTCTATTAGGAACCATTTCATTTGCCAATGCACAAAGCATGGGAGATATTACAAAAGCAGCCAGTACAGCAAAAACTGCGTCAGCCAGCTCTTTTGATGTTGCGAGCATATCCAATCAAGTTATGGAAGTATTGTCCCCAAAATTAAAATTAACCGATGCTCAAAAACCTGCGGTAAATTCATTGGTTAACGAAACCTTGAACAAAAAGAAAAATCTTTTGCCAACCATGGCAACCGACAAAGCGGGATATACATCCAAAATGACTGCCAACAGAGAATCATTTACAGCCAAAATGAAAAAAATAGTTAGTCCAACACAATTTACGGCACTTACAGCATTATTGCCAAAATCTGCTTCGGCTTTGACACCACTTGTACAAATGTTGTACTAACCCCATTAATAAGAGAAGATTTATTTTCTAAAAAAGTTAAGCTGCAATTCCATAAAATTTAGGAATTGCAGCTTATTTATTTTGTTAAAATTTAAAACCAAAACAGTATTTCGTCTATAATTGTTTCGAGCTAACATATTCTGACAGTTTCAACCCTTTTGACAATTCATTAAGATATACATCCGAAATTCCGGATGCTTTCATAATTTCCTCATTAGAGTAATTATCCTTTTTAATTTCAGCAGCATATCTTATTCCAAATAAACGTATCATTAATGCTGCATCTTCTTTTGGAGAATTATTAAACATATCACTCAATACCGCTCCTAATTCTTCTATACTCATAATTTATATGTTTTACTAGTTACTGATACTTCTTTTCAATATCTATGCCAAACATCTATAAATAAATACATTACAACATTATATTAACAAAAGATCTGTACGCTTAAAATTCAACCCTACAAAGTATAGCTTTTGGATAAAGCAAACTGCTCTTTGATTTCTATTTAAGCACTAAACCAATGTTTACCAACACATTAGAACCTATTCAATTGCATTATTCCTTAACTTTATACGAGTAAAATCATTTTGTTTAACAATTAAATTTTGTACTCATGTATATAGTTCGCGAAATTTTTTATCTGCAATTTGGCCGTTATAAAGATGCCAAAGTTTTGATTGATGAAGCCACACATGGCGGATTGTTCCCTCAGACACCCGGAAACCGGGTTTTAACCGACTTTACCGGAGAAAGCTACCGACTGATTTTTGAATCGTCTTATGCCGCACTTGCAGATTTTGAAAAAGAACTTGCAAAAGACATGGGTGCCGCAAATTGGAAAGGATGGTACGAAAAATTCAAAGTCTTGGTTCGCCATTCCGAGAGGGAAATTCTCAAACAGATTTCCTGATTTATATAGGCATCTCTCATTAACCGATAAAAAACTTCGCACCGCAATCCGGTAAACTTTCCGAATTTTGGTGCGAAGAATTTAAATGTACTCCCAAATAAATCTAGGACTATTACCGCTCGAATTAAATACTTTCCTCCAAATAAGCTGGATCAAATTCCGTTGTATCCTCTACCTCAACTGTTGCAGGTTTCGAAGCTTTCAGCGCATTGAACCTTTCCAATTGTTCTGTTTCTCCTTCTTCACCACTGAAATAAGGAAAAACGTCCATAATAGGAGATTCCGAAATAGCCGGAATAGTGTATTCTCCCATCGTGGTACTCATTACATGAGTGGTGTTATCAAAAGCTTCTTTTACATCATTGGCTTGCACCAACAAATACATATTTGACTTTCTTTCTTTGCCACTTTCTTCGTCGTAAGCCATTAGAGAAACTCTTGATTTAAACCAACGGTCAGCATTTTCGAAAGGATGTATTTCGGCATAATTTGCCACCTTTATATTCGTGATTTTAAATTCTTCACTAACATATGCAGACATCTCTTCATTAATTCTGCTTTCTGCTTCGGTATAGGACAAAGCATCAACCAAATAAGGTTCTGTTACAACCTTTTGTCCGCCAGTTTCATCCGTTTTTCTATATTTTACTTTGCATTCGTACCAAATTGTGCTCATATATTTTTTTTAAGGATGCCAAAGATAGATTTTAAAGAAAATAAAATTCACAATTTAGAAAATAGATATTCACAATTTTGGATGCCTCTTAGATTACGTCTTTATTTTCTATAACTTCGTTAGTACTTTAGCGCTATGCAATTGAAAAATAGAAAAAAACTTTTACATAAAAATTAAAATAATAATGGCAAATCAAATTTATCCTTGCTTATGGTTTGACGGACAGGCCAAAGCAGCAGCAGCACATTATTGCTACATTTTTAAAAACTCAAAAATCACTTTCGAGAATTCATTTGTTGTCAACTTTGAATTGAATGGAACTAAATTTATGGCCTTGGATGGCGGTCCCATGTATAAATTATCGCCTGCCAATTCTTATGTTATAGAATGCGAAACACAGGAAGAAATTGACCATTATTGGGACAAATTAGGCGAAGGCGGAATTTATAATAAATGCGGTTGGCTCGATGACAAATTCGGCGTTACTTGGCAAATTGTCCCAAGAATATTGAGCGAGCTAATGGCTGATCCTGAAAAAGCGCCAAAGGTTATGCAGGCATTTATGCAAATGACAAAATTTAACGTACAAGGATTGCTTGACGCATAGGGAAATTCAAAATTAATTTAAACGAAAGTTCGATTATTACAGTTTTCCTTTTTCGGATGATGGAAAAAAACAAAATACCTCCTTTTAGCCCCGGTTGAAGTAAAAATCATTATGTGCCGGGGTTCGGCACATAATATTGCAACGGAAAACGGGACGATGTTTCCAAAAAAGCCAAATGTTTCTGCTCCAAATTAATAATCGAACTCCTGTTTTAAATTGTTGTATGTTCGAACTGTTCGCTTTGCCCATATGAAAATCCTAGCTATCTTTGCTTACAAAAACATACATAAATTATAAATCCTATGGCTACATTTAGCAAACAACTGTCCTTTCGCTGGTCTGATTTAGATCCAAATTTTCACTTACGTCATAGTGCCTATTATGATTTTGGGGCACAACATCGTGTTGAAATACTAGCACAATTAGGATTAACATTAAGAGTGATGCAAAAGGAACATATTGGCCCTATATTATTTAGAGAAGAATGTGTCTTTAGAAGAGAAATCAATCTCTCGGATGAGATTATCATGCAAACCAAAATGGCAAAAATGAAAGCTGATGCTTCACGCTGGTCAATTGTCCATGAGTTCTACAAAGAAGATATATTGTGTGCCGTTATTACTGTTGATGGTGCTTGGATGGATACTAAAATACGTAAATTAGCCACTCCAACTCCACAAGTTGTTGTTGATGCCTTAAGTGTTTTCCCAAAAACAGCTGATTTTATTGCACTATAATTAATCAAAAACCTATCAAATATGTTTACAATAGAACAAATAAAAGAAGCCCATTCTAAAGTAAAAAGTGGTGCTGATTTTCCAAATTACATACAAGATTTAATCATTTTAGGCGTAAAAGGATACGATACCTTTGTAAATGATGGCGACGTTCACTATTATGGAGTAAATAATTACTCTGTTGCTTCTAATGAAAAATATGATGAAATAAAAATTGCCGCATCAGCCAATAAAGAGCGATTCATCGAATTTTTAGTGATGCACCAAAACGGTCAAACCGATTATTTGACGTTTTGCCGTCATGCCGGCCAATGTGGTATTGCACGGTGGAGAGTTGATATTATTGAAATGACCTGTACATATTATGATCAATCAGGTTCTGAGATCTTAATTGAAAAAATTTCGGTTTAGGTTTTTATGATACAATTAAAAAAGTGGCCTGTTTCCAGACCACTTTTTTAGTAATATACAATACAATTATTTAGTTCAAATCGAAGCGATCCAAATTCATTACTTTATTCCATGCGGCTATAAAATCCTTCACAAACAACTCTTTAGAATCGCTGCATCCATAAACCTCAGCGATAGCACGAAGCTCTGAATTGGATCCAAAGATAAGATCCACTCGGGTCCCTGTCCACTTCAATGTACCTGTCTTACGATCACGACCTTCAAACACCTCTTGCGATTCTGAAGAAGCTTTCCAAGCTGTGCCATAATCTAGCAGATTTACAAAAAAGTCATTAGTCAATGTCTCAGGACGACTCGTGAACACTCCATGTCTAGAATGGTCAAAGTTCACATTAAGAACACGCAAACCACCAACAAGAACAGTCAGTTCAGGTACAGTTAGCGTCAACAATTGTGCTTTGTCAATAAGCATTTCTTCTGTAGAAATAGTATATTGCGTTTTAATATAATTTCTGAAACCATCTGCTTCAGGTTCTAGAACAGCAAAAGATTCCACATCCGTTTTTTCCTGTGAAGTATCAGCTCTTCCGGGTGTAAAGGGAACAGTCAGATTTTGACCAGCTTGTTGAGCTGCTTTTTCAATTCCAACACCTCCAGCCAGAACGATTAAGTCAGCCAGTGATACTTGCTTTCCGCCAGACTGAGCGTTATTAAATGAAGCTTGAATACCCTCAAGGACAGATAATACAGTTGATAACTGAGCCGGATTATTCACTTCCCAATCCTTTTGCGGAGCAAGGCGAATACGTGCCCCGTTTGCACCACCACGCTTGTCGGATCCACGGAATGTTGATGCCGAAGCCCAAGCTGTAGCTACCAATTGAGAAACAGACAAGCCAGAAGCCACTATTTTAGACTTTAAATCATTAATATCATTGTAATCAATTAATTGATGAGTAACCGCTGGAATGGGATCCTGCCAAATCAGTTCTTCTTTAGGCACTTCTGGTCCTAAATAACGTACAATTGGTCCCATGTCACGATGCGTCAGTTTAAACCAGGCACGAGCAAAGGCATCAGCAAACTCATCAGGATTTTTATGAAAGTGTCTAGCAATTGGCTCATAAATAGGATCTACCTTCAAAGCAAGATCAGCTGTCAGCATGGTTGGAGCGTGACTTTTTGATGGATTATGAGCATCTGGAACTGTTCCGGCACCAGTTCCGTTTTTTGGTTTCCATTGATGTGCACCAGCTGGACTTTTCGATAATTCCCATTCGAATCCAAACATATTTTCGAAGTAATTGTTACTCCACTTATTGGGCGTTGTTGTCCAAGCCCCTTCAAGACCACTACTAATAGTATATTCACCATTTCCAGTTCCGAAGGTATTTTTCCAACCAAGACCTTGCTCCTCTATTCCAGCAGCAGCCGGTTCTACACCAACATACTCGTTTGGATCGGCAGCACCATGGGTTTTACCAAAAGTGTGTCCACCCGCAATAAGCGCAACAGTTTCTTCGTCATTCATAGCCATACGTGCAAAGGTTTCCCGAATATCACGGGCAGATGCCAGAGGATCCGGATTACCGTTTGGCCCTTCGGGATTCACGTAAATCAAGCCCATCTGCACGGCAGCCAAAGGATTTTCTAATTCTCGGTCACCCGTGTATCGTTGATCATCCAGCCATTTTCCCTCGGAACCCCAATAGATATCTTCATTTGGTTCCCAAACATCGGCACGACCTCCTCCAAAGCCAAAAGTCTTGAGTCCCATGGACTCGAGTGCACAATTTCCGGTCAGAATCATCAAGTCTGCCCATGAAATTTTCTTACCATATTTCTGTTTGATTGGCCATAACAGCAAACGTGCTTTATCAAGATTCACGTTGTCCGGCCAACTGTTGAGTGGAGCAAATCGTTGGGTACCAGCCCCACCACCTCCGCGACCGTCAGCAATACGGTAGGTACCCGCACTATGCCAGGCCATCCGAATAAAGAACGGTCCATAATGACCGTAGTCAGCCGGCCACCAGTCCTGAGAATCGGTCATTAAATCGAAAAGATCTTTTTTTACAGCAGCCAAATCAAGGCTTTTGAAAGCCTCGGCATAGTTGAACGTCTCTCCCATCGGATTGGATAGCGATGAGTGTTGACGAAGGACATTTAGTTTCAACTGATTGGGCCACCAGTCATTGTTTCTCGTGCCAGAGCCAGCAATTTGTTTTGAGGTAACGCCAGAAAAAGGGCATTTGCCTCCCTCGTTTCCATGCTCAGCATTCGATGTGTTCAGATTTTCGTAATTTTCCATAATGTGATGATTTTTAAAAACTTACTCACGAATTTACCAAAATTATTTTTATCTAAAATATTTTTTCAATAGATAAATTCTATAACAACAATTAAAAACCTCAGTTTAGAATAGTTCTTTACTTGACCAAAATATCTTTTTTATTTGTATTTTCGTTTAGCAGAAAACATCCTATTTCTAACTAACTTAGTTTAAAAAAATAAATATTCGTACCACACAAATTGAAAGGAAACCAATGAAAACTGATTTTAAAACCGTTGACGAATACATTGCAACATTCCCAAAAGACATACAAACCCTTTTGCAAAACGTTCGCATGACCATCATTAAAAAAGCGCCCGAAGCCTTGGAATGCATATCCTACGGAATGCCCGCCTACAAGACATACGGAAAACCCTTGGTATATTTCGCTGGATATAAAAACCATATCGGATTTTATGCAACGCCAACCGGACACACAGAGTTTTCCAATGAACTTTCCAATTACAAACAGGGAAAAGGCTCGGTTCAGTTTCCTGTCAGCCACCCAATTCCATATTGGCTAATAGAACAAATCGTTATATTTAGAGTAAAAGAAAACGAACAAAAATTTACTAAACAATAAGTGCTAAGTTTATAAGATTTAAGCTGACAATTTAAAAAGTTACTTTGTACTTAGTATCTTAGCATCTCAGAAACTTAGTATCTAGAAAAAAAATATGGAACATAAAGCCAAATCAATCAGACCATTTATCGGTTCCAAAGACTTTGGGATTTCACGACGTTTTTATCAAGACTTGGGTTTCACGGAAATTATATTGGGACCCAATTTCTCGTATTTTGAAACCAAAGGAATCGGATTTTATCTGCAAGATGCATATGTCAAAGATTGGATAGACAACACCATGCTTTTTTTGGAAGTCGAAGATGTTAACCTATTTTGGACTGAACTTTTGGAATTGAACTTGCCCGCTAAATATGAAAATGTAAAATTAGTCCCGATTCGCGAAATGGATTGGGGCAAAGAATGCTTTATTCACGACCCATCCGGAATTCTATGGCACATTGGAGAGTTTTATAAGTAGAAAACATCTTTACTTAATTCATTTAATAATGATTAGGAACCACTACCAGCTGCTCACTGTATCAAACAGCCGCTATTAAAAATCATTTTATTTTAGAAAAAAAATAAAAATTAAGTATTTAAATTAAGTATTTATACGTATGTTTGCGTAGTAATACTTAATTAACAGATTATGATTAATGTGATAGTAGTCGGAAACGGCATGGTAGGTTATAAATTTTGCGAGAAATTCATTTCGAAATCTGGGCAAGAAAAGTATCAAATTACAGTATTTGGAGAAGAGCCAAGACGCGCTTATGACAGAGTTCACTTGAGTGAATACTTTGCCGGTAAGACTGCGGACGATCTGTCTCTATCAACGACATCATGGTATGAAGACAACAATATCATATTAAACACTTCGGAGTTAATTACAGATATCAACAGAGAACAAAAAACCATACATACTCACTTAGAAAAAACATATGAGTATGATTACTTAGTTTTAGCTACAGGTTCTGCCGCTTTTGTACCGCCAATTGATGGGGTAGAAAAAGAAGGGGTTTTTGTTTACAGAACCATCGAAGATCTTGACGCAATTATGGCTTATGCCAAAAAAATTAAAGCCAACGGAGCAACCGAAGCTGCTGTTCTTGGTGGTGGATTATTAGGATTAGAAGCTGCAAAAGCAGTACGCGACTTAGGATTAAATCCTCATGTAGTTGAATTTGCACCTCGATTAATGCCAAGACAATTGGACAAAGGCGCGAGTGATATGCTCCAATCCAAAATAGAAGAATTAAATATAGGGATACATCTTAATAAAGCAACACAATACATCGCCGGTGAAGAAAGTATAAAAGGGATGATGTTTGCAGATGATGAATTGTTAAACGTAGATATGTTGGTTATATCGGCTGGGATAAAACCTCGCGACGAACTAGGAAGAGTCTCTGGACTTGAAGTAGGCGTTAGAGGCGGAATCGTGGTAAATAATAAAATGCAAACATCAGATCCTTATATCTTTGCCATTGGTGAGGTTGCCTTATACAATCAAATGATTTATGGTCTTGTGGCACCAGGCTACGAAATGGCTGATGTTGCCGCCGAGCAAATCCTAAAAGGGGATAAAACGATGAGAGACACCATCGATATGTCTACTCAATTGAAATTGATTGGAGTTGAAGTTGCGAGTTTTGGTGATCCTTTTATTGAAAATGAAGATGTTACTGCAATTGTTTATGAGAACAAATTCAGTGGTATTTACAAAAGAATAAATGTTACCAAAGACGGAAAAACATTATTGGGTGGAATCCTTGTAGGAGATTCATCAGACTATAACGGATTATTTCAAATTTATGCCAACGCAATGGCATTACCGCCAAATCCGGAAGATTTAATACTAGGTTCTCGTGGCGGAGAAGGATCTACGCTTGGAAGCGCATCCGATTTGCCAGATACAGCCGTAATCTGTTCTTGTGAGAACGTTACCAAAGGCGCTATCTGCTGTTCGATTCTTGACGGAACTGCTAATACATTTGGCGATGTCGTAAAATTAACTAAAGCAACTTCAGGTTGTGGAGGATGTAAACCAATGGTCGCTGACTTAGTAAAAGCAGCTCAAAAATCAATAGGAAGAGAAGTAAAAGAAAGTATTTGTGAGCACTTTAATTATACTAGACAAGAATTATTTGATCTTGTAAAAATCAATAAATACACTAACTATTACGAAGTAATCGACCATCACGGAAATGGAGATGGATGTGAAATTTGCAAACCTGTGGTAGCTTCTATTTTCTCCAGTATCTATAATGATACCGCCAACAAACACGTAACTACTCAAGATACAAATGACAGATATTTGGCTAATATTCAAAGAAACGGAACCTATTCTGTTGTTCCAAGAATTGCAGGTGGCGAAATCACTCCTGAAAAATTAATTGTCATTGGAGAAGTGGCCAAACAATTTGATTTATACACCAAAATAACCGGCGCACAACGTGTCGATTTATTTGGTGCTCAATTAGATGATTTACCAAAAATCTGGAAAGTATTAATAGACAACGGTTTTGAAAGCGGTCACGCTTACGGAAAATCTTTAAGAGCTGTAAAAAGCTGTGTAGGAAACACTTGGTGTCGCTACGGAATGGATGACAGTACCACTTTTGCCATCGAATTAGAAAACCGTTACAGAGGAATTCGTTCTCCACATAAATTAAAAGGCGGAGTTTCGGCCTGTATCAGAGAATGTGCCGAAGCCAGAGGTAAAGATTTTGGAGTAATTGCAGTTGAAGGCGGTTGGAATCTTTACATCTGCGGTAACGGTGGAGCCAATCCAAAACACGCGGTACTTTTAGCTGAGCAAATAAACAAAGAAACTGTTTTCAAATATATGGATCGTTTCCTTATGTATTATATCCGCACAGCAGGACCATTAGTTAGAACTTCTACTTGGTTGGAAAAACTTGATGGAGGATTGGATTATCTAAAAGAAGTAATCATCCATGACCGCATAGGAATTTGCGAAACATTGGAAGCAGACATGGAAAAATTGGTCGGAACATTCGAATGTGAATGGAAACAAGTACTTGAAAAACCAAGATTGATGAAACGTTTCAGTCACTTTGTTAATACAGATGAGAAAGACGACAACATAGAATATGTGCCGTTAAGAGACCAAAAAATGCCTAGAGCTTGGTAAAACAACAATAATTATTTCACGAAGATTCGCGAAGGAAACATAGAGATTCGCTAAGATTTTTTTAAGAAAAATACAACACAAGGCAACTACAAATTAATCTCTCTGTGTTTCTTTGCGCCTACTCTGTGAATCTTAGCGTAATAGCAACTATTTAAAACTTAAATAAAAATATAATGGAAGAACTATTAAGCCAATACGAAACCGTAAACCTAAGTGCAGTAAAAATTTGGTTCAAAGCTGGAAGCATCAAAGATTTCCCAAGTAACAGAGGCGGTTGCATTAAATACAAAAACAAGCAAATTGCAATTTTCAACTTCGAAAGAAGAAACGAATGGTATGCTTGCCAAAATGCCTGTCCTCACAAAATGGAAATGGTTTTATCAAGAGGAATGACGGGTTCTACAGATGGAATTCCAAAAATCGCCTGTCCGATGCACAAAAAAACTTTTTCACTAGTAGATGGATCTAATTTAAATGGTGATGATTTTAAAATAGCTACCTACCCTGTAAAAATTGAAGGGAATGAAGTATTCGTTGGGTTTTTAGAATAATGTATATGCGTAAATGTTTCAAAATAAACCATACAATTTCTCTCGTTCTTTTACCCTTTTTCTTTGTTAAAAAATATTTCAATAGCCCAGCTATTCAATTATTTTTTGCCTTGAAAAAGACTAAAATAACTTCGTTAAATTTTGCATACCTTATTTCAAAACCTTTACTATCTTTGAATATATACTATTCCAAATGAAAACTATCCCCTTTTTAAACGCCAGTGCGTGGATTGATGCCGAAAACGAAGCCGATCCAAATAATGAAATATACCAGGACGTAACCTACCCAAAAGAGTTATTATATTCCGACAGAATGTACGAAAGGCTGATGTCTTTTGAGCCCAAAGCTTCAGAAGCCGTTCAAATAGCAGCCAAAGCACAACACATTTGCCGTTGGAAAATAGCAAGAGAATCGTATCCCATGGATCGTGTGGGATATCTGAAATGGCGAGAGGATCTAAAAAAATTCCACGCTAAAATGACTTCCGAAATCTTAAAGAAAGCAGGATATGAAGATGACTTCATTGATCGTGTTTCTTTTTTGATCGAGAAAAAATTACTTAAAAAAGACGAAGAAACCCAACTATTGGAAGACGTTATTTGTTTAGTGTTTTTAGAATTTTATCTAGACCCATTCGTCCACAAACACGATACCGAAAAACTAAAAAACATTATTCTGAAAACTTGGAATAAAATGTCAGACAAGGGACATCAGGAAGCGTTGAAAATTAGCTATACCCCTGAAAATCTTCAGTTAATAAAAGACTCTTTGGGATTGTAGATTTAAAAAAATTAAAGCCACAGATTAAAAATATTTTCAAAGATTACTTTATCAAAAAGCTATAATCCAACTAAATAAACACTATAGACTTGAAGTCCATAATTTTGCTTTAGCAAACTAAAAGCCTAAGGTAACAGCATATAATCAGCCACAAATTACACAAATTTGTACAAATCAATTTGCGGAAATTTGTGTAATTTGTGGCTAAAATGTTATTAGAAACCGAAAGCGAAATGCACTAAAATGGATAGTTTTAACTATTTTTTGGAACAATAAAAATTAAGTTTATTTAAAACAATTAATTAAAAATATTTCACAGATTAATTTTAAAAAAAACTTTTAATCATTTCAATCTGTGGCAAAAAATAAGTACAAATTTGCTTAGTCTGTTTAGTATTGCTCAGGAAGTTAATTAGGACTATTTCCTTAAAATTAATTTGTGAAAATTTGTGTAATTTGTGGCCAAAAAAAATTAGTGACAAAAAAATGTACAGTCTTCTATATGAAAAAAAAATCCAAAGCATCTTTTGATAAAATTTCATTTATAAAATTAAGGCGAATGTATCTATTCGCCTTAGTTACTATAGCCGTAACAGTACTTTTGAGCCAACTCCTAATTCAATACAACTTAAACAGCCAACTCAGCGATTCCAGAATAATAAACACCTCTGGAAAGCAAAGAATGCTCAGTCAAAAATTGACGAAAGAAGTTTTGATTCTTAATTTCATTACCGATTCTTTGCAAAAAAAGAAGCAAATCGATAAAGTTTCGAAAATCATATCTGAATGGAAATTCAACCATTATTCCTTGGTAAACGGGAACGACAGCTTAGGTTTTCCAAAAGGAAAAAATCCCATCCTGGTTCAATATTTTAAAAATCTAAAACCTAATTTTGACACTTTACTTGAGGCCAGCGGTACTTTTTTGGACAATAAAAAACAAAATAAAAACGAGCAGGAAAACCAAAAACTGATTCAAACCATACTCCACAATGAAGCCGTTTTTCTTTTGAAAATGAACCAAATTGTGGGTGAATATGATAAAGAAGCCCTAGAAAAAGTAACCCTTCAAAGTAAAACCGAATACGCTATTCTCGCTTTTACCCTATTAGTTTTATTACTGGAATTCATTTTCATTTTCAAACCTACCAACAAAAAAGTGGAGTCGTTAATTTCCAATCTCCTATCTTCAGAAAGAAAAGCAATAAAACTTGCCCAGGACACTGAAATCATCAGCGAAGCAAAAGAAAACTCCGTTAAAGAATTGAAATCGCTGAATTATGCAATGGAGAACACCCTACTCTACTGCCGAATTGCCACCGATGGAACTATTATTCACATTGGCGAGAAATTCTCCAAACTAATACAGTATAACCCTTTCCTTTCGGATAAAAAATTCGGACAAGTACTGACTCCTGTTGAAAAAGAACAACTTATCATCGACCGTATTGTACTCGAAAACCACCGTAGAGGCTGGCAAGGAGAATTGAACATCACCACGCGGAATGAACAATCGCTATGGTTGGATCTATCTATGGTACCGGTTACGATAAAAAAAGATGAATCGGAACTATTGATTATTTGCTTTGACATTACTGAACGCAAAAAAGCTGTTCAAGAAGTGGAACGTTTGAATGCGGCCAATGTTGCCGACAAACTAAACCAACAAAAAGTAATTTCGAGCAAGATTGTCGAAAACCAAGAAAACGAACAAAATAGAATTGCCCGAGAAATTCACGATGGAATTGGACAAATGCTAACGGGATTAAAATTCAGCCTTGAAAGCATAAACCTAGACGATAAAGAAAAAGCAGGTATAAAAATAGAATACCTAAAGAAACTATCTCTCGATATCATAAAGGGAGTTCGCACCGCCACTTTCAATTTGATGCCTCCCGAATTGAGCGACCACGGAATCAACTCGGCTCTTTCCAAACTTACTTTGGAACTTTCTAAACTTACCGGAAAGAGTATTCTCTTTTACAACAAAACCGATTTCAACAGCCGATTGGATTCTTTAATCGAAATCAATATTTATCGATTGACCCAAGAAGCCATCAACAATGCGATCAAATATGCCGACTCTACTCATATTATAGTACAGCTTTCGCATAGTACCACGCTCTTAAGCATCACTGTTGACGATAATGGAAAAGGATTTGATATTAATGCAGTCGAAAAAAAGAGAAACAGCGAATCCGGAATGGGCATGCTTTTTATGAAAGAAAGAATACAATATATTAACGGCCGTGTTTTCTTTAATTCTATTCCTAATGAAGGAACTAGGATTACATTTAATGTTCCAATTTAAAAAAATCAAATTCAATTTCAAAATTCAATTTCAATGGCAATGAAAAATAATAAAAAGGAATTTAAGTACAAAAATTTGCAACACAATTCAACAAAGAAATTACCGTAATACATCATTCTATCCAGCAAAAATTTATAATAACATTCTTCCCATCAGAATCAATAAAAAACATTTATCCATTTTTTTAATTTTAAATTTTGTTATTGAAATTGATTTTTGATATTGAAATTGTCATTGAAATTGTTATTGAAATTGAAAATTACGTATCTTAGCGTCGTAAATTAGATGAATCTACGTAAAAAGTCAGGATTGAACAATAAGTACATTATGAGTGATAAAATTCGAGTAATTCTTGCAGACGACCACGTATTTGTGAGAGATGGCATAAAATCTTTATTAGAAAACGAAGCAAACATCACTGTTGTAGGCGAAGCTACAGACGGTCTGGAAGCCTTAGCCTTAATAGACAGTGTCCAACCCGATTTACTTATTCTTGATATTCGGATGCCAAATATGACCGGTATTGAAGTTGTGGAGCAACTAAGAAGCAAAAACAATTTGGTAAAAATAGTAATGCTCTCCATGCATGAATCCGAGGAATACGTATTGAAATCCATTCAAGCGGGAGCCGATGGATACTTACTTAAAGGATCCAGTAAAGAAGAATTTTTAAAAGCACTTCATACTGTTGCCAATGGTGGAAAATATTTCAGTGGTGACATTTCTTCCATATTAATTGGTCAACTAACAAATCCTGTACTTACTGCCGAACCAAAACAATCTCTTGGGGAGGATCAAATAATCACCAAAAGGGAAAAAGAAATACTAAAACTTTTATTGACTGGTAAAGGAAACAAAGAAATCGCAGAAGCCTTAGATATCAGTAAAAGAACTGCTGAAGTACATCGATTCAATTTGATGAAAAAACTAAAAGTAAAAAACCTGATGGAACTTTCCAATAAGGCAGCGGAGTATTCGCTTCTTTAAGTCTCTAAGCTACTGAGTTACTAAGATTCTAAGATTTTTTTAAAGGTTTAAAAGTTTAAGGGTTTAAACAGTTAAAGGTTAAATCTGGATTTCTATTTTAAAAACTTAGCAACTTAGTTTCTTAGAATCTTTTAAAAAAATACGTATAAATACTTAATTACTTTTCAAAAACTGCGTTTTCGCAGTTTTTTTCTAGAACATACTACTTAGTTTTGTATAAAAATATAAGTATTATGTCAACAACACACTCTCTCTCACAATCGCACCGCATTTTATTCTTAAATACTTTAGCTTTTACGGTGTGCTTCGCCTCTTGGACTCTCAATGGGGTTCTTGTCACTTTTTTGGTAGATAATGGAATCTTCAAATGGGATGTAGTCCAAGTAGGATGGCTTTTAGGAATTCCAATTTTAACGGGATCTGTAATGCGTTTACCAATAGGTATGCTAACTGATAAATTTGGTGGTAAATATGTATTCTCTTTATTACTTCTGCTTTGTTCGATTCCTTTGTTTCTATTGCCTTTCGCAGATAGTTTTTTCATGTTTGCATTACTAAGCTTTTTCTTTGGAATGGTTGGAACCAGTTTTGCAGTTGGTATTGGTTTCACTTCTATTTGGTATCCAAAAGAATGGCAAGGAAGAGCCTTGGGGATTTTTGGAATGGGTAATGCCGGTGCAGCGATCACCACGTTTTTGGCTCCATCCCTATTAAATCAATTTTCTATATCCGACCCTCAAAATGGATGGAAACTACTTCCTGTTATATATGGAATTGCATTGGTCGTAATTGGTATTATCTTTTTGCTTTTTACCAAAAACAAGAAAAATGAAAACCAAACCAAAACGGTACCTCAAATGTTACAATCTTTAAAAAACACTAGAGTTTGGAGATTTGGAGCCTATTATTTCTTGGTATTTGGTTGTTTTGTAGCATACTCTCAATGGTTACTACCCAACTTTATGAATGTATATCAAACTAGTTTGGTAATGGGCGGAATGTTTGCCACCATGTTTAGCTTACCGTCTGGGGTGATTCGTGCCTTTGGAGGATATCTATCGGATAAATTCGGAGCCAGAAAAGTTATGTACTGGGTATTGAGTTCATCTGTAATTCTAAGTGCCTTATTAATGATTCCAAAAATGGACATCACCACCTCTGGCCCTGGTGTTATGGCCACCAAAAAAGGAATCATCACAGCAGTTTCGAATACTCTTGTAAAAGTGGGCGAAAAAGAATTCCCTATCAATTTAAAAGTAAATAAACCATTAGAAAACACCATATTCCCAACACGTAATTCTTGGCAACAAGTTGTAGTAAGTGAAAATCAAGAAGTAAAGAAAAAAGAACTTATTGCCAAAGGAGTAACAGCCATCCATTTTAGCGCCAATATGTGGGTATATCTCATATTAGTAATCCTTATCGGAATTTCATGGGGAATTGGTAAAGCTGCCGTTTACAAACATATCCCAGAATATTTCCCTACCGAAGTAGGTGTTGTAGGCGGTATGGTAGGAATGATTGGTGGACTGGGCGGTTTCTTTGGTCCAATCATCTTTGGATATTTATTGACAGCTACCGGAATTTGGTCAAGCTCTTGGATTTTTATATTACTGTTATCTGCAGCCTGCTTGATATGGATGCACATGACTGTAACCAAAATCATGAACGAAAAACAACCCATCTTATCCAAAGAAATGGATAGAAAATAATAATTTCCATTTTAATTACTTGTGTATAGCTGCTCCCAAAAAATTGCCATTTTGGGAGCAGCTTTTTTTATAAATAAAGAAAAAGTTTAGTGAAAATTTTTCTATAAACTAAAAAGCAATATTTCCGTTAAAAAACCATAATAACCTATTAATCAGTACTATTTTATAAAATTATCAAACTTTAACTTACTAAAAAATAGCACTAAAAATGATAATTCTACTTTTTAAAAACCTTTTTTTAAGATTTATATATAAAGAATAGGTCATAATATTAATTTCCTCAAAAATAGCCTAATACGTAATTTAAATTTTACAAAATAAGTACTATTACGTATATTTACTAAAGTATTAACAGCCAAACCAATAACCATGAAAAAACTAACCTTACAATTAACAGTGATACTATTAATAGCATTCACTGTTACCAGCTTTAAAAGTGAACTACCTGGCAATCCCATTTTGAAAAAAAGAAGTATAGGACCGCCGAAAACCAAAAAACTACAATTGGAAAAACCAAACATAACTATTGGATTCATAAAACTAACCGACATGGCACCGCTTGCGATTGCTAAATTTTTAGGTTATTTTGATGATGAAGGACTTATCGTTACCCTCGAGGCTCAAGCCAATTGGAGAGATATTTTAGACAAAGTAGTTGACAATCAACTCGACGGAGCCCAGATGTTAGCTGGACAACCGATAGCAGCAGCCGTGGGATGTGGAAGACAAGCTCAATTGGTCACCACCTATTCCATGGATTTGAACGGAAATGCGATAACAGTTTCCAATTCCATTTGGTCCAAAATGAAAGATAGTATACCTGAAGAATATGGCAGACCTGTGCATCCTATTCCTTCATATGCTTTGAAACCAGCCTTAAATTTTTACAAAAAAATGAACAAGCCTTTTACTTTTGGTATTGTTGCGGCTTATTCAACGCATAATTATCAATTGCGATATTGGTTGGCTGCTGGCGGTATAAATCCAGGTTTTTACAACAATAACAACATACAAGGAAGCAAAGGAAATACTGACGCAGATGTTTTGCTGAATGTTACGGCTCCGCCACAAATGCCTCAAACTTTAAAATCGGGAACTATTGACGGCTATTGCGTTGGAGAACCATGGAATCAGCAGGCTGTTGAAGAAACCATTGGTGTTCCCATAGTGACCAGTAGGGAGATATGGAAAAATCATCCTGAAAAAGTATTTGTACTGACCAAGGAGTTTGTTGCTAAATACCCGAACACTGCCATTGCGATTACCAAAGCATTGATCAAAGCGGGGAAATGGCTGGATAATCCCGAAAACCGAAAAGAAGCTACTCGTATCTTGTCAAAATCTGCTTATGTGGACGGGGACAAACACATAATCGATAATTCGATGCTTGGAACTTTTGAATTTGAAAAAGGAGATGTACGCTCCATACCTGATTTTAATGTTTTCTTCAAATACAATGCTACTTACCCATATTATTCTGATGGAATTTGGTTTATGACTCAAATGAAACGTTGGGGACAAATAACTGAATCAAAACCTAACGAATGGTATTTGAGCAAAATTAAAGAAGTTTACAAACCAGATATTTGGATTCGTGCTGCAAATCTATTGTTAGAAGAAGGATTTATTTCAGAAACCGACATCCCTTACACTGATGGCTTCAAGCCGGCAACAACCGATTTTATTGACAACATGTCCTATGACGGAAAAAAACCTGTCGAGTATATCAATGGGTTTAAAATTGGTTTAAAAAATTAAATAAACTCCCGTTTTATGAAAAATCAACCTATCTAATCTACCACATTTAGATAAAAAATTGCTTGCAGATTTGGCAGATTTGCGCAGATTTTTTTAAAATTTAATTTGTCGTTCAATCCTTTCGTGCCCCAAATACGAAGCAAGTCAATATCACAAAAAAATATTCCTTAAAAACTTGATGTATCTAGAAAATACATCAAGTTTTTTTTAGTTAAGTTTCTTATAAGTGTACTGAATGTGTTAATAGCCCGCGTGAGGGATTGCAGTGGAGCTCTTTTTATGTCTGGCGATTTTTATTCGCTAGACATAAAAAAGCGGGAACGGAAAGCCCGACCCGAAGTTTTTCACTGAGGGGCACGCCCAAATTCAAATTGCAGACTTCAGATTGCAGACTTCAAATTGAAGGTTTTAGATTGTAGGTTTTAGATTGTAATTTTCTATCCGATGCTTTCTTCCTTCTGTTTTCTGCCTTCTGCTCCCCGCCTACTGCCTACTGTTTTTCTGTTTTCTTCTCACCAATCTTGCAAAAACACAATTATTAATCTGCTATAACACCCAATACTTTTAATAATTCAAAAAAGGAAACTGATTTTTACCATTCTAATTTTATTTGCGCTGAGATCAAAATAAAATTAGACTTATACGTATTAATACTTATTTTTTACTTATTTTTGTTTGTGTAATATCATCTATATTGATTCTTACAAAGCTACTTTATAAACGAAGACATACATAATGCAAAATACAGAAATCAAAACTACGTGTTCCTATTGTGGAGTAGGATGCGGAATTATTGTAAAAAATGATTCTAAAAATGGAGTGACGGTTACAGGCGACAAAGACCATCCCGTAAATAGAGGAATGCTTTGTTCCAAAGGAATGAACTTACATTATGTAGTCAATGATACTTCGGACAGGATTCTCTACCCCGAAATGAGGTGGAGTAAATCACATCCGAAAGAAAGAGTAAGCTGGGATGCCGCTTTGGATCGTGCAGCTGCAGTTTTTTCTTCAATTATAAAAAAACACGGACCGGACAGCGTTGGATTTTATATTTCCGGACAATGTTTGACCGAAGAATATTACTTGGTTAACAAACTCGTAAAAGGTTTTTTAAAAACCAACAATATAGACACCAACTCCAGACTTTGCATGAGCTCGGCCGTGGCGGGTTACAAAAAAACTTTTGGTGAAGACTCCGTTCCAATTGCTTATGCCGACATAGAACTTGCCGATACTTTCTTGATAACAGGCGCCAATCCCGCTTTTTGTCACCCGATTCTGTTCAGACGAATCGAACAACATAAAGAGAAAAACCCAAAAACAAAAATCATTGTTGTCGATCCGAGAAGAACAGACTCAGCCATCGCAGCCGATTTACACTTGCAAATACTTCCAGGGACGGATATTGTTTTATACCATGCTATCGGGAAACGATTAATCGAAAAAGGATATGTGGATTCGGATTTTGTAAAAAACCATACCGAAAATTATCAGTTATACAAAGACATGGTAATGGGAAGTTCTTATGAAAAAGCATCTAAATTATGTGGCGTTTCCGTAAGCGACATTCACTTGGCTGCCGATATTATTGGCAAAGCCAAAGGATTTATATCCATGTGGGCTATGGGATTGAACCAAAGCGCCATTGGTGTTGACAAAAATACAGCCTTACTTAATCTTTCATTGATAACCGGACAGGTTGGAAAACCAGGTTCAGGTCCTTTCTCATTGACAGGACAACCCAATGCAATGGGTGGTCGTGAAGTGGGCGGAATGGCTAATTTACTTGCTGTTCACAAAGAATTAAACAATCCTAAACACCGCAAGGAAGTAGCCGATTTTTGGGGAGTGGAATCCGTTTCTGAAAAACCGGGATTGACCGCAACCGAAATGTTTGATGCCTTGGAATCGGGTAAAATGAAAGCCATTTGGATTATTTGCACCAACCCAATGGTGAGTTTACCAGATGCCAGAAGAGTTGAAAAAGCATTGCAAAACGCAAAATTTGTTGTCGTTCAAGACATCTCCCATAATGCCGATACCGCCAAGTTTGCCGATTTATTATTGCCTGCCGCCGGATGGTTGGAAAAAGAGGGAACAATGACCAACTCGGAGAGACGTATTTCGTATTTGCCAAAAGGAATTAACGCCCCAGGTGAAGCTTTATCGGATGTGGAAATCTTGCTGAATTTTGCCAAAAAAATGAAATTCTCCGGTTTCAACTTCAACAATACCGAAGCCGTTTACAAAGAATACTGCCTAATGACCAAAGGCACCAATATTGATATTTCCTATTTAAATTATTCCCGACTAAAAAACGAAGGCACTTTCCAATGGCCCGTTCCGGATTACGGACACCCAGGAACACCTCGTTTATTCGCCGATAAAAAATTCTTTACGCCTTCGCAAAAAGCAATTTTCAATATTCCAACGAGTATCGAAAACACATCGGCAATGCCTTCAGCTCAATATCCATTTATATTGACTACGGGACGAATTCGCGATCAATGGCACACAATGACAAAAACGGGTAAAGTGTCCCGATTGATGACGCACACTCCTAGCCCAGTTCTCGAAATCAATCCTATAGATGCCTACAAGTCTGAAATAAAAAGCGGTGACATTGTTGTTGTAAGCAGCAAAAATGGTGAAGTTCGTGTGAAAGCAAAAGTAACCGACACTATCAAAGAAGGTGTTCTCTTTTTGCCTATGCACTGGGGAAAACAATTGGACAATGACTTGAATAGAACCAACAATTTGACTAATACCATTGTCGATCCTATATCCAAAGAACCTGATTTTAAATACACCACGGTAGCGGTAACCAAATACATAAAACCGTTTCAAAAAATTGCCGTTGTTGGCGCCGGAGCTGCTGCTTTTCGTTTTATTCAAAATTACAGGGAAATCAATACTACCGATGAAATCATTGTTTTCTCCAATGAGGAAAACCCATTCTACAACCGCGTTCTGTTACCAGAATATGTGACTGGAGAATTTACTTGGGAAAGCCTTTTGAAAATAAAAAGCGATGGTATGAGCCAATTGAATATCACGATGAAATCGGGTGTGGCAATTGAAAACGTAAGTACTACCGATAAAACCATAACCGACAGTAACGGAACCGTTCATCAATTTGATATGCTGATAATGGCAACCGGAAGCCGCCCTTTTATCCCTGAAAATGCCCAATTGCATCTTCCGGGACGTTTTACCATCCGAAAGAAAACAGATGCCGATAGGTTGAAAAATTACCTGGACGAAACCAATTTACCCGCCGAAGAACAACACGTAGTGATTGTGGGTGGTGGATTACTGGGACTGGAACTGGCAGCAGCCCTTAAACACAAAAAAGTTAAAATAACGATTATACAAAGAGCTTCCCGATTGATGGAACGTCAATTGGACAGAATCTCGAGTAAATTATTGGCCGAAGAAGTACAGCAAAGAGACATTCAAATTTATTTTGATAATGAAGTCAGCACCGTATTTGAAACCGATAATGCAAACGAATTGGAAATCGCACTAAAAAGTGGTCGAATCATTACCGCCAATGCCATTGTTTACACCATTGGAACCATTCCAAACATAGAATTGGCCAAGGAAACAGGACTGGCTTGTGGACGTGGCGTAAAAGTCAATCAGTACTTGCAAACTTCCAATCCCGACGTATTTGCGATAGGTGAAATTGCCGAATTCAACAACCAATTATTCGGAATCACCTCTGCTGCCGAAGAACAGGCCGATGTTTTGGCCAACTTTATAGCCGGTGACATCAGCAGTTTTTACAAAGGTTCGGTACTAATGAACATCCTAAAACTGGAAGACATCAATCTTTGTTCTATTGGTGAAATTGAAGTGCCAGAAAACGATGATTCCTATGAAGAAATTGTTTTTGCCGATTTAGGAAAACGCTATTACAAAAAATGTATCGTCAAGAACGATTTGCTTATTGGAGCCATCTTAATGGGTGACAAAAATGAGTTTGCCGAATTCAAGACAATGATTGAAAGCAAAATCGAATTGGCCGACAAACGAAACACCTTATTAAGAGGAAGCGGTTCCGAAGCCAAACCAGTGCTAGGAAAACTCGTTTGCTCTTGTAGCCAAGTAGGAAGCGGAAATATTGAAGAATGTATCAAAAGCGGCGTTACCAATTTTACCGAACTTTGTAAAACCACCGGAGCAGGACTCGGTTGTGGCAGTTGCAAAACCGAAGTGAAGGAGATATTGGCGAAGGTGAAATAGGGTTTAAATTGTTTAAAGTTTAAAATTGTTTAATAGTCTCCTCATGCTAAAAAACAACATCAATATTAAAACAAAAAACCTTGAACAATTTCAAACGATTAAACATTTAAACAATTTTAAACCTTTAAACAACCAACAATAAAAACTAAAAACATGGAATTAACAAGACTCATAGTAAAAGGCGGGGTTATATCTCCGGGGGAATTACGAGAAATTGTAAATATGGCATTGGAGCAAGGTCTTGAAGCCATCTCTTTTGGTTCCAGACAAGACATTATATTTCCAAAAGGATTCAAAAATAACACTCCCGAAAAAATCGGGAAACATCATTTTGTTTTACCAAATGAAAAAAGTGGTAATAACATCGTATCCTCCTACGTATCGACCGATATTTTCAGGAATACGCCTTGGCTTACCGGAAATAAATTCCTTTACATATTGGAACAATTCAAGGAACAGCCTAAACTCAAGGTCAACATAACCGACCCGAAACAACAGCTTGTTCCCTTATTCACGGGACACATCAACTTTGTGGCTTCACACCACGAAGACTATTGGTTCCTGTATGTGCGCTTGCCAAAATGGGACAAAATGGAACTTTTCCCCGTATTGATCTACAGCTGGGACATTGGAAAAATATATTACGAAATAGAAAAAATTCTCCAAGAAGAACCCGATACTGTTGATATGATTTTCCAACTCATCAGTGATTTGGACACCAATAATAGAACCATCGACCAGCCACTAAACATTCCGTTTTACCCCTTCCCTTATTACGAAGGCATGAACAGACTCGGCATCGATCAATACTGGTTGGGACTTTACTGGCGCAACAACCTTTACGACTTGGAATTCCTAAAAGAAATGTGTGATTTATGCTTCGACTGTAAAATCGGAAAAATATGCATCACCCCTTGGAAATCCTTCATCGTGAAAGGTATCCCAAAAGATCGTAAACTTGATTGGGAAAAATTCTTGGGCAAAAAAGGAATCAACGTTCGCCACTCCCTGTTGGAACTCAACTGGCACTTACCCGTAGCTACGGAATGGGCCTTGAACCTCAAAACATTTTTGGTGCGCACCCTCGACCAGTTCGACATCAGCACCTACGGACTTACCTTCGGACTATCCGATTACAATAGAGACGGTCATTATTTCACCTCGGTGGTCATCGAAAAAAATGAATCGCCAAAAGACCTCGAATCCATCAAAATCCGAGATACTTTCAATGTTTTGTATGCTAAAAACTTTGACCCCAACACCAAGGAATACATCGTGCATACACAAGATGTCGACAAACTCGAATTGCCCAATATCCTGATTGAATTGAGCAAAAAGTATTTCGAAGACCTTGGGACCAGCGTACTTGAATTTCAAAACACAAGCGCCAAAAAAGAGACCAAAGCACAGGACATTCATCAATGTCCGGACTGCTTAACGGTATATAATTCGGACTACGGCGATGTCATTCAGGGTATCGAAAAAGGTACACTCTTCCAGGATCTTCCCGAAGATTACTGTTGTTCGTTATGTGAAGCCCCAAAAAGCAGTTTCATTCCATTGACAGAAGCAACAGTTTAATCATAATTATTGGGGCGAGCCACCATCCCGAAAAAAGGGCAATTCACTTTGCGAGTATACGCCCTTTTATCGGGATGCTGTCAGGCTGTCCGCGTTACTTCGGTAACTTGCTTCCATCCTTCTCGCGGGCTTCCTGTTATTACAAGAACTCAATTCAATTATTTAGAGTATTTCCTTTTTCGGATAATAACAAAAAAGCAAAATATCTCCCTTTAGCCCCGATTAAAGCGAAAATCCTTATAAGCCGGGGTTCGGCTTATAAGATTGTAGCGGAAAGCGGGATAATATTACCTAAAAAGCCTAATGTTTCTGCTCCTAAAAATTAATAATCAAACTCAGGTTAACACTTTTCTATTTTCTCTTCCCTTTATTCTCTATTCTGCAATCTTTTCCTTATCTTTATCATTCAACTAAACGCCTTTTACTTTAACTATACGCCCTATGAAGTGGACAGCCAAACTCATCAAACGCGGTGGCGAGAGCCGTATCGCTATTTATTTCGAAAAAGATCAAGATTGGATTGATCGCATTAAGCAACAAGAGGGATCCAGATGGAGTCAAACATTAGGCGTTTGGCATTTGCCAGACACCTTTGAAAACCGAATGTTATTTCAAATTGTCGAAGCACCAATCAAACTTCCTTCGACTGAGGGAATCGAACAAATAGAAAAGTTCAAACATTGGTTATTGTCCAGACGCTACAGCAATAGCACCATAACAACTTATACCGAAGCATTAAAATGGTTCCTGACATTTTACAATGAAAAACCAGTAGCCGAAATTGACAATGACGATGTCATACGGTACAATAACGAATACATTTTAAATAATAATTTGTCAGGTTCCTTTCAAAATCAGATTGTCAACGCCATAAAACTATTTTTCTCCACAATACGAGAAACCAAAATAGAGCTAGACAAAATTCACCGTCCGAAGCGAGAAAAATTGCTGCCTAATGTGTTGAGTAAAGAAGAAGTAAAACTGATATTGAATGCTCACGGCAACCTCAAACACAAAACGATGTTGAGTTTAATTTATGCTTGCGGATTGCGCCGAAGCGAACTCTTGCATTTAAAGCCTGCCGATATTGAATCTAAAAGAGGAGTAGTAATCATCAGACAAGGTAAGGGCAAGAAAGACCGAATTGCACCATTATCGGATAAAATATTGGCGATGTTACGGGATTATTATATAGCAAACAAACCCCTAATCTATTTATTTGAAGGCAAAATTCCTGGTGAGCCTTATTCTGAATACAGCTTACAAAGCGTTTTGAAACAAGCACTGTATAAAGTAGGAATTACCAAACCTGTCACGTTACATTGGCTGCGACACAGTTTTGCAACACACTTACTGGAAAGTGGCACCGATTTGCGTTATATTCAAGAGTTATTGGGACATAACAGCAGTAAAACAACCGAAATTTACACTCATGTCAGTACGAAAAGTATTCAACAAATAAAAAGTCCCTTTGACGATTTGTAAGTACTAATTTGTATATTTGGTTTTGAAAAAGTGTGTTATTTATCACACTTACACACCCGATTTTGGGTGGATATGTGTGACGGAGTCACACATATATACTAGTTAGCGATAATTTCACCGCAAAACAGAAACTTTAACCAAAACAGAAACCTTGTTCAATTTATTCAAAAGAAAAAAGAAAAGCGGTTGCCCAAATTGTTACGAACAAAATACCATTAGTTTTGGAACTGACTATTTGGAAAACAAGATTATTTCCCTTATCCAATTAACAGATGAAATAGGTGGAATAAAAATCTATAAATGTCAAAAATGCAAGACTCAATTCTACATCAATGGAAATATGTACGAAAAAATTTTTGATGGTCAAATCGAACTTCTAAAAAAATGGAGCGAAATAAATCTAGTTTGCTCTGAAAGCTTAAAAAAAGAAATCGAAAAAATAGGTTTAACAAATGATTGTAATTTAAGCAGGATTGCTCCTTGCAAAATTGAATTGAATAATGGAGAAAAATTTGAATTTACAACTATTAAATTGTCAAATAAACCACCTTTAGGTCATCATTACACGACTTTTAAGAATATTTTTTTCATAGATGAAGTGAATAATATTTCTGAAAGTGATTTTGGAATTTCGTTAGAAATAAGAAATAAAGCTGAAAAAGCTGAAGAAAAAAGAATGGGTTTTTATCCGATAATTTTGAAAAATAAAGAAGGAAAAAAAATTGCACTTAATGGAATTTCATTGTTTTTTAATTCCGAAGAAATTAAAGGTTCAGAATTGAAACTCGCAAACGAGGAATGGAATCATAAAGAAAAGTATATTTACGACACAAAAGACAAAGCGGAAAAAACGATTGTAATTGCGAAAAAATAGAAACTATCGCTAACAGCCACTACAACGGATTTGGGCATTGGGCTTAATGGAAAGATGGTTTTGTATTTGGGATGATTTGGCAAATCCGAAAATAGGGCTTAATTTAGTCCCAAACCCGCTGTAGTGCCAGAACGTTAGCCGTCATTTTGCCTAAAAAACGAAAATACACATGAGAAAAACATTATACTTTTTTGCAATAATTTTATTGTTTTATTCTTGTCAAAAAGAAATAAAAAAAACAATAACTGTCGAAAAAAAGGAAATTAAACCAGAACCAAAATTCAATTTTGCTGAAAATGTTTTTATGTCAGTATATGATTTATCTGAAAAAACTACTGCGATAATAATAAACATAAATGACACAGAAAAACAAACCAAATTTGATAAAATATTCGAAAATATAGATCTTAAAAATTCAATATCAAACGATTTTTATCATAATACAAAAGAATCTAAAAACATCAATTTTGTTGATACATTGGGAGAGTATAAATTAATTAAAAATATAAATTTAACCAATGAAATAAAAAAGAATGTTGATGCAAAATATTATATTTATGGAACAAAAGGTTACTCAGAAATGAAAATAAATGAAGTAATTCTTGGTCTTGATGAATGCAAAACGAATATTATAGGTTTAACTATTAAAAATTTTGATACGCTGAAAAATGGAAAACCAATATTGTGTTCCAGAAAATTATTAAAATTAGAATACAAAAACAATTATAGTAAAATTGAAACTTTAATTGAAAAATATAATAAGTCAAAGAATTACGATTATACAGATAATGTAAGAACTAAAGTTTTTGCGAATATAGATTCAATTTATTTCACATACGATGATGATTTTGCATGGGGAAAACATCCGAATAAATCAAAATGTCTATACCCAACAAGAGCTATTTTACTTTTAAAGAAAAATAGCGAAATAGAAACTTTGTGGACAGAAGGTTTAGACTTATTTGGAATCGCTTGTGACTAAAAAAAACGCCGGCTAACAGCCACTACAACGGATTTGGGCATTGGGCTTAATGGAAAGATGGTCTTGTATTTGGGATGATTTGGAAAATCCGAAAATAGGGCTTAATTTAGTCCCAAACCCGCTGTAGTGCCAAGACGTTGGCGGTCAGTTTAGCAGAACTAAATCAAGTAAAACACATATGAAATTAATAGACAGCTTGTTTAATCTTAAAAAAAACGTTGATAAAGATTTTAATTCGTTTTTAGAAAATGAAAAATTTAAAAAATTTATTCTTGAAGTTGAAAACATAACAATTGACTGCAGTTCGATAGAGTTTTTTAAGTTAGATAATCTTAAAGACGGACAAGTTGGTTATAGATTTAATCATATTGGAAAATCATTACTTGGAACAAAAAATGGAGATTGGAAAAAAAGTTGGGTCGTAATTGGTTATGATGGTTTAGGAGACCCAATATTTGTTGATTTCGAAAAGCTAAATTTACCAGTTTTTACTTCTGAACATGGAGAAGATGAATGGATTGAAACATATATTGCTATTTCTTTAGACAATTTCCGCATAATTTTAAATGATCTCAGAAAATTAAAAGAAAAAGAAAAAAAAGGAATTTCTAAAACTGAAATAGATTTATTTTTAGAAAAGACGAAAATTGAAAACAAATATATGGATGTTGACTATTGGAAAATGTTCTTAGATAATGAATAAAAAACCGAACCGCCAACACACGCTACAAGCAATTTGGGGATTTGGCTTAATGGAAAAATTGGCTTGTATTTGGAAGATTTGGCAAATCCGAAAGATAACGCTGATTTAATCCCAAACTGCTTGTAGCGCGAGAACGTTATAGGGCATTTTAATTCAAGAAACTGCAAAACAGAAAATAAACATTATGAATTCTGAAATCACTGAAGAAGAAAACAAACCTAGAAACCCAATATTAGCTTTTTTCTTTGCTTTATTTTTTGTTGGATTCGGACAAGTCTATAATGGACAAATCAAAAAAGGTATTATATTTCTTCTTATTGAACTTACCTTACCTTTCATTTTTGGCTTTACAAGATTAGGTGTTTTTTTTATTGGCTTCATTTCAATTATAATTATCGGGTTTGCTTTTAGAATTTATGTCATTTATGATGCAACAAAAACCGCAAAAAAATTAAAAATATATAAACTTAAATCTTATAACACTTGGTATTATCATCTTGCAATTATAATTGGTATAAGTACCATACTTTGGCTTTACGATTCCAATACAGTTAACTCAATTATGGGAGTTAGAAGTTACATTATTCCAACAACTTCAAGCGAACCTAATATTAAACTTGGCGATAGATTAATAGCAGATTCAAAAGCTTATGACCAAAGAAAACCAAATTATGGAGATTTAGTTGTTTTTCAGAAAAAGGACAGCCTAAAATCTTCAATGTATAGAATTGTTGCATTGCCAAACGACAAAATTGAAATCCAAAACAACTTTTTAATAATAAATGGTAAAAAGTGTAGAACATCATTTGTCAAGGAAACTAAAAATGGAGGATTGGATGTTAATGAATATGAAGAACAGCTTCCAAATGGTCACAAACATAAAATATATACTTTTAAAAAGCCATTTGAAGAAAACAAAAGGAAAATATCCGAAATGACAATTCCCGAAAATTGCTATTATTTGCTTGGAGACAATAGAGATAATGCAATGGACTCTAGATATGTTGGTGTAGTCAATAAAGACGAAATTAAGGGCAAAATAATTTTTAGCTATTGGGGGAAAACTAATGATAGAATTAATATCGATTTTAGAGATAAATAAAAAAACGCCCTATAACAGCCACTCCTATGTAAAGCATCGTAAAGTTATTCACAACTTTTGAGAGGGTTATATGTCGGTTATTTTTCGAGTATAGAATTCCATACCAGCGGCTTGTTGAAAAAGTTGGAAACAACTTTTTGTCCGCCGAAGGCTTGGACTGAAAAAGTTATTCTAACTTTTTCAATAATGCCAGGAATTCATGTCTCTTTTATTTCATAGTCTTTCTTTTTAAAATTCTTAAGGCTCACACTCCTATATGTGGTTCTCGTTTTCAGAACGAGACCACCAGCATCTGTATGATTGTAAGAATAAAAAATAGCTGCCTGCTACAAAATGTGGCTTCGTTTTATAGAACCACCTTAGCTGTTTTGCAGTCTATCTTCTGTTATAATTGAGCTTTTTAAGAAGGTTGTTTTTATTTTTCTAACACTAAATTTCTATTGATTTGATAGGGTGTTTCCGTTTTAATGACCGAGAGTATTCTTCGTGCCATTTTATGGGCTATTTTAATGATGATACTCTTTACGTTCTTGCCTTGATGTTTGCGGTAATAGTTTTGCATTTCGGTATCTTTTCTAATGGCAACCCAGGCGGCTTCCACTAAATAACTCCGTAATTGTGAACGGCTTCTGGGAGTTATTCCCAAACACTTTTCCGAACCGCCGCTATTATAAATCCCAGGAACCAATCCGATGTAAGAGCTGAATTGTCCCTCGTTATTGAATCGGCGCAAATCACCACACTCGGCCAGAATCACGCTTGCCAGATAACCCCCAATTCCTGGAATGCTCTTCAAGAGATTATAATCTTTCTTATGGGTCTTTCGGCAATGAGCACGCATTTGATTCGCAATTTCCAAATACTCTGACTTGATAAATTTATACATCCGTATTTTGCCCTGCAAAGCCAATTCTCCACAAGTATTGCTGAATTTTATATTTTCTAGCCAGACAATAAAATCTTTGCTCCAATTTGAATTATCAAACTCTTGAGGTATTGTTATGCCATGAAAGAGCAACATACTTTTAATATGCAATTTGCTTTGTCGGAGTTTCTTGGTGACTTGGGTTCTATGACGGGCCAAAGTCGTAAACTGTTCGTGTTCTTCAGTAGGAATATAAACTCCCCGCAGAACACCCGCCTTTAATTGATTGGACAGATTTCTCGAATCTAAGGCGTCTGTTTTTTGATATCGTTCCTTGTCTCCTGTCTTGACATCGGATGGATTGACAACCAAAACACTCCAACCTAAGTTTAAAAAATAGCGGGCGGCGCAAAACCCGCAACAGCCTGCTTCATAAACTAAATCCACTTCGTAATCAGGAAATGTTTGCTCCACATATTGAAATAAATCCTCGGCAACGGAAGGCATCGAGTACGTTCTGTGAAAGAACAAATCAGTTTGAATGGAAACTGTCCAGCTTTTTTTGTGAATATCTAAACCAATGAATATCTTTGGTTTTATTAAGGCATCTTGTAATTGCATAATCTTTGTTTTTAGTAATTCTAAGTTATGCTTTTACATAGATGCTACAACGGATTTGGGCATTGGGCTTAATGGAAAGATGGTTTTGTATTTGGAATGATTTGGCAAATCCGAAAATAGGGCTTAATTTAGTCCCAAACCCGCTGTAGTGCCAAGACGTTATGGGCAAACATCACAAAAATATGGAAATGAAAGAAATAGATTCAATTCAAAAAATTAAAAACAGTTTCTCTGATAGCAAAGATACACTAATTGCTCAATTCAAGACTTGGGATCCTATCAAAGATGCCAGAATTACAGTATTCTCTAAGTGTATAAATGTGTGCAACAGTACCCAATTATCTTTTACTTTTATGCATTTTCACTTAATCAACTTAGATTGGTGGAAAGAAATTGCAAAAAGTGAAATCCCAGCAAATGACGCTCAGATTTATGCAAACGAATATGCAATGTTCACTAAAATAGGTTTCATCCAATTTACCTTTTCATCTATTGAAAGTGCCTTCAGAATATACGTTAAATCGTTGGATCCTAACGCATGCAATAACGGGACAGCAGAATTTAAGAGTATTTATTCATGGCTTCTAAAAAGAGTCAATTTGCAAAACCACGAAAACTTACTTGACTTATTTCGACTAATTCGCAATACTATCCATAATAATGGAGTATATTTTCATAAAAGTGGCATAAGCGAAAGCATAACCTATAAGGCTAAAGTTTACAACTTTAATATTGGCCAACCAGTAGATTTTGTAACGTGGGATTTTATTTTTGAAGTAATGGAAGAAGTCGAAGAGTTAATCGTTAATGTCATAAAAACACAGGAGATTAGTTCGGTTATAGAAATTATCGACCCCTTTGCAAAATAATGTCTGCCCATAACAGCCACTCCTATGTAAAGCATCGTAAAGTTATTCACAACTTTTGAGAGGGTTATATGTCGGTTATTTTTCGAGTATAGAATTCCATACCAGCGGCTTGTTGAAAAAGTTGGAAACAACTTTTTGTCCGCCGAAGGCTTGGACTGAAAAAGTTATTCTAACTTTTTCAATAATGCCAGGAATTCATGTCTCTTTTATTTCATAGTCTTTCTTTTTAAAATTCTTAAGGCTCACACTCCTATATGTGGTTCTCGTTTTCAGAACGAGACCACCAGCATCTGTATGATTGTAAGAATAAAAAATAGCTGCCTGCTACAAAATGTGGCTTCGTTTTATAGAACCACCTTAGCTGTTTTGCAGTCTATCTTCTGTTATAATTGAGCTTTTTAAGAAGGTTGTTTTTATTTTTCTAACACTAAATTTCTATTGATTTGATAGGGTGTTTCCGTTTTAATGACCGAGAGTATTCTTCGTGCCATTTTATGGGCTATTTTAATGATGATACTCTTTACGTTCTTGCCTTGATGTTTGCGGTAATAGTTTTGCATTTCGGTATCTTTTCTAATGGCAACCCAGGCGGCTTCCACTAAATAACTCCGTAATTGTGAACGGCTTCTGGGAGTTATTCCCAAACACTTTTCCGAACCGCCGCTATTATAAATCCCAGGAACCAATCCGATGTAAGAGCTGAATTGTCCCTCGTTATTGAATCGGCGCAAATCACCACACTCGGCCAGAATCACGCTTGCCAGATAACCCCCAATTCCTGGAATGCTCTTCAAGAGATTATAATCTTTCTTATGGGTCTTTCGGCAATGAGCACGCATTTGATTCGCAATTTCCAAATACTCTGACTTGATAAATTTATACATCCGTATTTTGCCCTGCAAAGCCAATTCTCCACAAGTATTGCTGAATTTTATATTTTCTAGCCAGACAATAAAATCTTTGCTCCAATTTGAATTATCAAACTCTTGAGGTATTGTTATGCCATGAAAGAGCAACATACTTTTAATATGCAATTTGCTTTGTCGGAGTTTCTTGGTGACTTGGGTTCTATGACGGGCCAAAGTCGTAAACTGTTCGTGTTCTTCAGTAGGAATATAAACTCCCCGCAGAACACCCGCCTTTAATTGATTGGACAGATTTCTCGAATCTAAGGCGTCTGTTTTTTGATATCGTTCCTTGTCTCCTGTCTTGACATCGGATGGATTGACAACCAAAACACTCCAACCTAAGTTTAAAAAATAGCGGGCGGCGCAAAACCCGCAACAGCCTGCTTCATAAACTAAATCCACTTCGTAATCAGGAAATGTTTGCTCCACATATTGAAATAAATCCTCGGCAACGGAAGGCATCGAGTACGTTCTGTGAAAGAACAAATCAGTTTGAATGGAAACTGTCCAGCTTTTTTTGTGAATATCTAAACCAATGAATATCTTTGGTTTTATTAAGGCATCTTGTAATTGCATAATCTTTGTTTTTAGTAATTCTAAGTTATGCTTTTACATAGATGCTACAACGGATTTGGGCATTTGGCTTAATGGGAAGTTGGTTTTGTATTTGGGATGATTTGGCAAATCCGAAAATAGGGCTTAATTTAGTCCCAAACCCGCTGTAGTGCCAGAACGTTAGCGATAATTTCACCGCAAAACAGAAACTTTAACTAAAACAGAAACCTTGTTCAATTTATTCAAAAGAAAAAAGAAAAGCGGTTGCCCAAATTGTTACGAACAAAATACCATTAGTTTTGGAACTGACTATTTGGAAAACAAGATTGATTCCCATATCCAATTAACAGATGAAATAGGTGGAATAAAAATCTACAAATGTCAAAAATGCAAGACTCAATTCTACATCAATGGGAATATGTACGAAAAAATTTTTGACGATCAAATCGAACTTCTAAAAAAATGGAGCGAAATAAATCTAATTTGCCCTGAAAGCTTAAAAAAAGAAATCGAAAAAATTGGTTTAACAAATGATTGTAATTTAAGCAGGATTGCTCCTTGTAAAATTGAATTGAATAACGGAGAAAAATTTGAATTTGCAACAATTAAATTGTCAAACAAACCACCTTTGGGTCATTATTACAAGACTTTTAAGAATATTTTTTTCATAGACGAAGTGAAAAATATTTCTGAAAGTGATTTTGGAATTTCGTTAGAAATAAGAAATAAAGCTGAAAAAGCTGAAGAAAAAAGAATGGGTTTTTATCCAACAATTTTGAAAAATAAAGAAGGAAAAAAAATTGTACTTAATGGAATTTCATTGTTTTTTAATTCCGAAGAAATTAAAGGTTCAGAATTGAAACTCGCAAACGAGGAATGGAATCATAAAGAAAAGTATATTTACGACACAAAAGACAAAGCGGAAAAAACGATTGTAATTGCGAAAAAATAGAAACTATCGCTAACAGCCACTCCTATGTAAAGCATCGTAAAGTTATTCACAACTTTTGAGAGGGTTATATGTCGGTTATTTTTCGAGTATAGAATTCCATACCAGCGGCTTGTTGAAAAAGTTGGAAACAACTTTTTGTCCGCCGAAGGCTTGGACTGAAAAAGTTATTCTAACTTTTTCAATAATGCCAGGAATTCATGTCTCTTTTATTTCATAGTCTTTCTTTTTAAAATTCTTAAGGCTCACACTCCTATATGTGGTTCTCGTTTTCAGAACGAGACCACCAGCATCTGTATGATTGTAAGAATAAAAAATAGCTGCCTGCTACAAAATGTGGCTTCGTTTTATAGAACCACCTTAGCTGTTTTGCAGTCTATCTTCTGTTATAATTGAGCTTTTTAAGAAGGTTGTTTTTATTTTTCTAACACTAAATTTCTATTGATTTGATAGGGTGTTTCCGTTTTAATGACCGAGAGTATTCTTCGTGCCATTTTATGGGCTATTTTAATGATGATACTCTTTACGTTCTTGCCTTGATGTTTGCGGTAATAGTTTTGCATTTCGGTATCTTTTCTAATGGCAACCCAGGCGGCTTCCACTAAATAACTCCGTAATTGTGAACGGCTTCTGGGAGTTATTCCCAAACACTTTTCCGAACCGCCGCTATTATAAATCCCAGGAACCAATCCGATGTAAGAGCTGAATTGTCCCTCGTTATTGAATCGGCGCAAATCACCACACTCGGCCAGAATCACGCTTGCCAGATAACCCCCAATTCCTGGAATGCTCTTCAAGAGATTATAATCTTTCTTATGGGTCTTTCGGCAATGAGCACGCATTTGATTCGCAATTTCCAAATACTCTGACTTGATAAATTTATACATCCGTATTTTGCCCTGCAAAGCCAATTCTCCACAAGTATTGCTGAATTTTATATTTTCTAGCCAGACAATAAAATCTTTGCTCCAATTTGAATTATCAAACTCTTGAGGTATTGTTATGCCATGAAAGAGCAACATACTTTTAATATGCAATTTGCTTTGTCGGAGTTTCTTGGTGACTTGGGTTCTATGACGGGCCAAAGTCGTAAACTGTTCGTGTTCTTCAGTAGGAATATAAACTCCCCGCAGAACACCCGCCTTTAATTGATTGGACAGATTTCTCGAATCTAAGGCGTCTGTTTTTTGATATCGTTCCTTGTCTCCTGTCTTGACATCGGATGGATTGACAACCAAAACACTCCAACCTAAGTTTAAAAAATAGCGGGCGGCGCAAAACCCGCAACAGCCTGCTTCATAAACTAAATCCACTTCGTAATCAGGAAATGTTTGCTCCACATATTGAAATAAATCCTCGGCAACGGAAGGCATCGAGTACGTTCTGTGAAAGAACAAATCAGTTTGAATGGAAACTGTCCAGCTTTTTTTGTGAATATCTAAACCAATGAATATCTTTGGTTTTATTAAGGCATCTTGTAATTGCATAATCTTTGTTTTTAGTAATTCTAAGTTATGCTTTTACATAGATGCTACAACGGATTTGGGCATTGGGCTTAATGGAAAGATGGTTTTGTATTTGGGATGATTTGGCAAATCCGAAGAATGGGCTTAATTTAGTCCCAAACCCGCTGTAGTGCCAGAACGTTAGCGGTTATATTAGAAAAAAAAATGAGAAAAAAGACCTTTATATTATTACTATTTTCAATTCTAATTTCTTGTGCAAAAAAGAAATCAGAAGTCATAAATTTTTCTAATAAAAAAAGTCCAATAACTAAAAATATAAGTCTAAAACAAACACCTATAATTGAGGAACCGAAAAAATTAGAAATCGAACCTTATGATTTTGATACAATACTAAAAAATGATTTTCATTTATCTTATCGAGTTTATAAAGACACAATTGAAAATGAAACTTTACAAAGTTTAACTTTGGTAAAAGGGAAAAAAGATATAAGACAAATTAGTGAAACAAGTTTTCCAATGTTGCATAAAAACTTGGGCTATATTGGCGCTGATTTTGGAGAAACTTTTCTATTTGTTCAATCATTTGGTTCTGGAAATCCTCACGAAATACAACTTATTGAAAAGGAAAATGGAAAAGTAATAACTACTGGTGTTTTAGTTGACCAAAATGAAATTGAAAAAGTGTTACTTTATATAAAAAACGAACATAAGAAAAACGAAAAATTAATTTTGCTTGACATCAAAAATAATAAAGAAAAAATAATAACCGATTTTGATAATTTAGAATGTACTCACACTGGTAGATTAAGAAACTGTATCGTAATTGACACTGTGACGAAGAATGAAATTATTATAAAAACTGATTCGGAAGAAGACAATCTGACAAGAAAATACAACCGCTAACACACGCTACAAGCAATTTGGGTATTTGGCTTAATTTAAATATGGTTTTGTATTTGGAAGATTTGGCAAATCCGAAGATAAGGCTTAATTTAATCCCAAACTGCTTGTAGCGCGAGAACGTTAGCGGTAATTTTGCCACCGAAAGGAGAATTCGATAAATTAAAACAACATATGAAATTCAAATTATTATCAATCCTCTTACTTGTAATTTTTATAAGTTGTAAAAATGACAAACCAAAAATTAACAAAAACTCAAAATTTGTAAAAACTTGGTTTGACACCGTTAGAATGACGCCATTTACTTCCGAATTAACAATTAATGAAAATAATACTTTTGACTATAGTGGTGGTGCTTGTACTTCAAGCTTTGAATCTAAAGGCATCTGGAAAATTGAAAAAAATATATTAATCCTAAATAGTCTTAAAACAAAAAAATGTATTTGGAAAAATAATTTTGGATTGCTATGCTCAAAAGAAGATTTTGATAAAATAATCAATGACAATAAAACTATAAAAAACTGTAATCCCAATAGTGAGAAAAGTTATATTATTTTTAATAACGAAAAATTTCATCTTAGAAACGATACTTTAATCCATATTGAAGTAAACAAAAATTGTCCAAAACTAAAAATAGCTTTTTCGAGTAAAAAAAAGATTCGAAAAAATATATAATTTAAAAGTGGCTAACGTATTTTAGGACATAACAGAAATCGAACTAGAACTGGAATTATTTTTTAAATTATATATAACAATGAGTAGAAGCTTAAAATCACTATTTGTAATTTCTGACATCCCTGATTGGTTTTTAATCATATGTATTTTAATATCATTACCAATTTTGGCTTGTCCAATTGTTTTTTATTTTTCAATATTTATGTTTGATTCTCCAAAATCAGGCGGACTTGAATTTCTATACTTTCTGCTAATTAATTCCTATTCATTTGTTTTAATCGCAAATGCTCTTTTAAGTTTTCATTTTTACAGAAAATCAAAAATAATTGGAACATTAATTCTTTTAATTCCTCTAGCTTTATACATACTGTTAGGGAAATACTTTATGAATATATAAAAAACTACCGCTAACACACGCTACAAGCAATTTGGGTTTTAGGCTTAATTTGAAGTTGGTTTTGTATTTGGAAGATTTGGCAAATCCGAATAATGGGCTTAATTTAGTCCCAAACTGCTTGTAGCGCGGGAACGTTAGCGGTCAGTTGACGAGAAACGAGGAGAAAACCAGATTTAAAGATTTGGCTTTTTAAATGCAGAAACTGAAAAAGCAAGCGTGAAAATTGGGTCGGAATTGGCGAAATTCGATTTTTTTGATGTTTAAGATTGGAAAGCTGAAAACCGAAATTTAAATATTGAATCTGACAATTGAAACTTGAAAATCTGAGTTTTTAATTGGAACTTGAAAAGCAGAAACGTGAATATTGGAATGTAAATATTCGAGGTTTTAAGCGGGAAAACTTAAATTCTCGGGTTTTCTAATTGAAGCGAAACAAATGTTTTGATTGTGAAATTGAAACGAAAAAAGGGAATGAAATTTAGCCGAGATTTGGGCAAGAATTGGGTTTTAAACCTGCCAAGATAAGGCTAAGAATCGATTAATAATTAGGCATATCGGTAAGCAACAACCGAACCGCTAACAGCCACTCCTATGTAAAGCATCGTAAAGTTATTCACAACTTTTGAGAGGGTTATATGTCGGTTATTTTTCGAGTATAGAATTCCATACCAGCGGCTTGTTGAAAAAGTTGGAAACAACTTTTTGTCCGCCGAAGGCTTGGACTGAAAAAGTTATTCTAACTTTTTCAATAATGCCAGGAATTCATGTCTCTTTTATTTCATAGTCTTTCTTTTTAAAATTCTTAAGGCTCACACTCCTATATGTGGTTCTCGTTTTCAGAACGAGACCACCAGCATCTGTATGATTGTAAGAATAAAAAATAGCTGCCTGCTACAAAATGTGGCTTCGTTTTATAGAACCACCTTAGCTGTTTTGCAGTCTATCTTCTGTTATAATTGAGCTTTTTAAGAAGGTTGTTTTTATTTTTCTAACACTAAATTTCTATTGATTTGATAGGGTGTTTCCGTTTTAATGACCGAGAGTATTCTTCGTGCCATTTTATGGGCTATTTTAATGATGATACTCTTTACGTTCTTGCCTTGATGTTTGCGGTAATAGTTTTGCATTTCGGTATCTTTTCTAATGGCAACCCAGGCGGCTTCCACTAAATAACTCCGTAATTGTGAACGGCTTCTGGGAGTTATTCCCAAACACTTTTCCGAACCGCCGCTATTATAAATCCCAGGAACCAATCCGATGTAAGAGCTGAATTGTCCCTCGTTATTGAATCGGCGCAAATCACCACACTCGGCCAGAATCACGCTTGCCAGATAACCCCCAATTCCTGGAATGCTCTTCAAGAGATTATAATCTTTCTTATGGGTCTTTCGGCAATGAGCACGCATTTGATTCGCAATTTCCAAATACTCTGACTTGATAAATTTATACATCCGTATTTTGCCCTGCAAAGCCAATTCTCCACAAGTATTGCTGAATTTTATATTTTCTAGCCAGACAATAAAATCTTTGCTCCAATTTGAATTATCAAACTCTTGAGGTATTGTTATGCCATGAAAGAGCAACATACTTTTAATATGCAATTTGCTTTGTCGGAGTTTCTTGGTGACTTGGGTTCTATGACGGGCCAAAGTCGTAAACTGTTCGTGTTCTTCAGTAGGAATATAAACTCCCCGCAGAACACCCGCCTTTAATTGATTGGACAGATTTCTCGAATCTAAGGCGTCTGTTTTTTGATATCGTTCCTTGTCTCCTGTCTTGACATCGGATGGATTGACAACCAAAACACTCCAACCTAAGTTTAAAAAATAGCGGGCGGCGCAAAACCCGCAACAGCCTGCTTCATAAACTAAATCCACTTCGTAATCAGGAAATGTTTGCTCCACATATTGAAATAAATCCTCGGCAACGGAAGGCATCGAGTACGTTCTGTGAAAGAACAAATCAGTTTGAATGGAAACTGTCCAGCTTTTTTTGTGAATATCTAAACCAATGAATATCTTTGGTTTTATTAAGGCATCTTGTAATTGCATAATCTTTGTTTTTAGTAATTCTAAGTTATGCTTTTACATAGATGCTACAACGGATTTGGGCATTGGGCTTAATGGAAAGTTAGTTTTGTATTTGGGATGATTTGGCAAATCCGAAAATAGGGCTTAATTTAGTCCCAAACCCGCTGTAGTGCCAGAACGTTGGCAGTCATTTGAACTTTGCTGATAAATTGAACTAAATTAGAACGATATGAAAAGAATTTTAATTATTTTATTGGTGCCATTGATTTTTTTGAACTGTTCTAAAGATGACGAATCAAATAAAATTCCTAAAGTCAATATTCCTATTGGAACTATAACTGCGGAAATAGACGGAATTCAAACGACTTTTGATATACAACCGAAAGCGGTAATTGATACTATTTTTTTTGAGTTTTGGTCAAGAAGCTGTTAAACTATCTATATCAGCCAAAAAATCTAATGATATAAATTCTGAAAATATTTTAATATGGTTTTTTGTTACACCAGTCAGAGAAATTGACAAGGGCAAATATCCAGATTTAAATAAACAAATTTATCACTATTTGGAGTTTAATAATATATGGAGAAATGATTTATATAACTATGGTTCAAACCGATATGTTGACAAATTTTACTCGTCCGAATCAACAATTATTGAAATTGATTCGCTTGTAAAAGGTGTGTTCAGCGGAAATGTTGGAATTGGAGCTGGTGCAGAAGGAAATGAACAACCTCCATTATATCATAAAATTCGTAATGGACAATTCAATCTCGTACTTGAAAAATAAAAACGACTGCCAACACACGCTACAAGCAATTTGGGTATTAGGCTTAATTTGAAGTTGGTTTTGTATTTGGAATATTTGGCAAATCCGAATAATGGGCTTAATTTAGTCCCAAACTGCTTGTAGCGCGGGGACGTTAGGGTGTATAGCTGGGCAGACTCAAGAATCTAACGCAATTTTTAAGACAAAAATGACTTAAAATTGTGTTATGAAAACAGCTTACAAAAGACTCAATCGGAACCATAGAATTGAGATTGAAAAACTAATCGCTTTAGGCAAAAACAAAAAGCAAATTGCCACTACTCTATCGGTGCATCCAAGTACCATTTCTAGAGAATTAAAACGTGTCGAAAAAGGGGATTATAACAACCTAAAAGCAGAACTAAATTACGTCCATAATCTACTCGATAGAAGACTCGGGAAAACCAAAATTGACAGTAATCCAAAACTTAAAAATTTTGTATATTCACATCTCAAATTACACTGGTCTCCCAAACAAATTTCCAATGCCTTAAAACAGTTTTATCCGTTCGATCCAACAATGCAAATTTCACACGAAAGCATCTATTATCACATCTATGTTCAACCTAAAAAAGAGGTTGAAAAGTTACTTATTTCCCAACTTAGACAAAAGCGAAATTACAGAGGAAATACCCGTCGTGGGGCTGACAAAAGAAGTACAATTAAAGACCCAATTCGCATAGACGAAAGACCAGATGAAGTCCTTACAAGAGAAGTGCCTGGACACTGGGAAGGCGACTTAATACTGGGGAAGAATAGAGAATCAGCCATTGGAACTCTTGTGGAAAGAACAACTCGTTTTTTAATAATGGTGCCCCTAAAAAAGAAAGATGCAACATCTGTTAGAAAAGCATTTGAAAAAGCATTTTCTAACATTCCAAAACACTTAAAATTATCCCTGACATATGACAACGGAACCGAAATGGCACAACACAAATTATTTACCAAAAATTCCAAAGTAAAAGTCTATTTTGCACATCCATATTCGCCATGGGAAAGACCCACAAATGAAAATACAAACGGGCTGATCAGAGACTATTTCCCTAAAGGAACTGACTTCAAATTACTATCAAAAAAAGACATAATGGAAGTGCAAAATCAACTCAACGAAAGACCTAGAAAAACACTCGAATATGAATCGCCTTTAAACACCATTAGTCGATTGTATATGAACCAAAATTTCATTTAATTATTAGGTAAATTCAAAATAAATCGTAGCTTTATTTTTTGAATTTAGAAAGCCTAAGCACAATCAAAATTGGCTTTCTGAATTTGAAAAACAAGGCAAAACTCTAAAGCAAAAAATTGCGATAGAAACTTGAAACCGCCCTGTTGACGATCAACAGTCGATTTTAATCAGAAACTTTAGTTCGGAAAATACATAACGAAGCAGAAACCGAGCTGACCGAAATCTGAACTCAAATCTGAACCGAAATTCGAACCGAAATTCGAACCGAAATCTGAAACTTAATTGTTGCGGACAAAGAAACGTGAACTGCTTTATGGAAAACCGAAAGCGGAATTTTTTTGTCGATTTTCTTTGATGTTTAACTGAAGTTTGTAGTTCAAAAACGGAAACTATTTGGAACGGAAAGCGGAAAGCGGAAAACTTTGGGTAATTGGAATCGATAATTGGAAAGTCTAATCGTTCGTGCTCAGCATCGTCAAGCTACACACCCTAACACACGCTACAAGCAATTTGGGGATTTGGCTTAATTTGAAAATGGTCTTGTATTTGGAAGATTTGGCAAATCCGAATAATGGGCTTAATTTAGTCCCAAACTGCTTGTAGCGCGAGAACGTTGGGCACAATTTTGCTGCTTGACAGAAACTGAAATTGAAACTAAAACTATAAAATATGACATTAAATGAATTAGGAGCCAAACTTAGCGAAATGTATAATAATGCTCCAAAAGGTGATTCTGTAGCAATGATACATTTATTTGGAATTAAATATGCAAGCGAAATTAAAGGAAGTAATTACTCAAAAAAAGATATAATTACACAATCTGGAATTTCTTCATCATATTTAACTGAATTAACCAAAGGTGTGAAATTGGCTGAATATGTAATTCCGAAAAATTAATTGAATGGATAAATTATATATTCGTTCCAAACACTTCACATACGACGAGTTACAAACAGTTATAAAGCAATTAAAAGAATTAAATTACGAATGGATTGCTAACGTAGATTATATCGGTAGTAGCGATTCGGAAGAAATAGACGTGACTTTTTCTCTTTTAAAAGAAGATTTAGGAGAATTTCTTGCAGTTATATTTAGTTGCGGATACTTTCATGCATTCGAAAGATAAAAACTGCGCCCAACAGCCACTCCTATGTAAAGCATCGTAAAGTTATTCACAACTTTTGAGAGGGTTATATGTCGGTTATTTTTCGAGTATAGAATTCCATACCAGCGGCTTGTTGAAAAAGTTGGAAACAACTTTTTGTCCGCCGAAGGCTTGGACTGAAAAAGTTATTCTAACTTTTTCAATAATGCCAGGAATTCATGTCTCTTTTATTTCATAGTCTTTCTTTTTAAAATTCTTAAGGCTCACACTCCTATATGTGGTTCTCGTTTTCAGAACGAGACCACCAGCATCTGTATGATTGTAAGAATAAAAAATAGCTGCCTGCTACAAAATGTGGCTTCGTTTTATAGAACCACCTTAGCTGTTTTGCAGTCTATCTTCTGTTATAATTGAGCTTTTTAAGAAGGTTGTTTTTATTTTTCTAACACTAAATTTCTATTGATTTGATAGGGTGTTTCCGTTTTAATGACCGAGAGTATTCTTCGTGCCATTTTATGGGCTATTTTAATGATGATACTCTTTACGTTCTTGCCTTGATGTTTGCGGTAATAGTTTTGCATTTCGGTATCTTTTCTAATGGCAACCCAGGCGGCTTCCACTAAATAACTCCGTAATTGTGAACGGCTTCTGGGAGTTATTCCCAAACACTTTTCCGAACCGCCGCTATTATAAATCCCAGGAACCAATCCGATGTAAGAGCTGAATTGTCCCTCGTTATTGAATCGGCGCAAATCACCACACTCGGCCAGAATCACGCTTGCCAGATAACCCCCAATTCCTGGAATGCTCTTCAAGAGATTATAATCTTTCTTATGGGTCTTTCGGCAATGAGCACGCATTTGATTCGCAATTTCCAAATACTCTGACTTGATAAATTTATACATCCGTATTTTGCCCTGCAAAGCCAATTCTCCACAAGTATTGCTGAATTTTATATTTTCTAGCCAGACAATAAAATCTTTGCTCCAATTTGAATTATCAAACTCTTGAGGTATTGTTATGCCATGAAAGAGCAACATACTTTTAATATGCAATTTGCTTTGTCGGAGTTTCTTGGTGACTTGGGTTCTATGACGGGCCAAAGTCGTAAACTGTTCGTGTTCTTCAGTAGGAATATAAACTCCCCGCAGAACACCCGCCTTTAATTGATTGGACAGATTTCTCGAATCTAAGGCGTCTGTTTTTTGATATCGTTCCTTGTCTCCTGTCTTGACATCGGATGGATTGACAACCAAAACACTCCAACCTAAGTTTAAAAAATAGCGGGCGGCGCAAAACCCGCAACAGCCTGCTTCATAAACTAAATCCACTTCGTAATCAGGAAATGTTTGCTCCACATATTGAAATAAATCCTCGGCAACGGAAGGCATCGAGTACGTTCTGTGAAAGAACAAATCAGTTTGAATGGAAACTGTCCAGCTTTTTTTGTGAATATCTAAACCAATGAATATCTTTGGTTTTATTAAGGCATCTTGTAATTGCATAATCTTTGTTTTTAGTAATTCTAAGTTATGCTTTTACATAGATGCTACAACGGATTTGGGCAATAGGCTTAATGGAAAGTTGGTTTTGTATTTGTGATGATTTGGCAAATCCGAAGAATGGGCTTAATTTAGTCCCAAACCCGCTGTAGTACCAGAACGTTGGTGGCAATCTTAAGGCAGACTCAAGAATCTAACGCAATTTTTAAGACAAAAATGACTTAAAATTGTGTTATGAAAACAGCTTACAAAAGACTCAATCGGAACCATAGAATTGAGATTGAAAAACTAATCGCTTTAGGCAAAAACAAAAAGCAAATTGCCACTACTCTATCGGTGCATCCAAGTACCATTTCTAGAGAATTAAAACGTGTCGAAAAAGGGGATTATAACAACCTAAAAGCAGAACTAAATTACGTCCATAATCTACTCGATAGAAGACTCGGGAAAACCAAAATTGACAGTAATCCAAAACTTAAAAATTTTGTATATTCACATCTCAAATTACACTGGTCTCCCAAACAAATTTCCAATGCCTTAAAACAGTTTTATCCGTTCGATCCAACAATGCAAATTTCACACGAAAGCATCTATTATCACATCTATGTTCAACCTAAAAAAGAGGTTGAAAAGTTACTTATTTCCCAACTTAGACAAAAGCGAAATTACAGAGGAAATACCCGTCGTGGGGCTGACAAAAGAAGTACAATTAAAGACCCAATTCGCATAGACGAAAGACCAGAAGAAGTCCTTACAAGAGAAGTGCTTGGACACTGGGAAGGCGACTTAATACTGGGGAAGAATAGAGAATCAGCCATTGGAACTCTTGTGGAAAGAACAACTCGTTTTTTAATAATGGTGCCCCTAAAAAAGAAAGATGCAACATCTGTTAGAAAAGCATTTGAAAAAGCATTTTCTAACATTCCAAAACACTTAAAATTATCCCTGACATATGACAACGGAACCGAAATGGCACAACACAAATTATTTACCAAAAATTCCAAAGTAAAAGTCTATTTTGCACATCCATATTCGCCATGGGAAAGACCCACAAATGAAAATACAAACGGGCTGATCAGAGACTATTTCCCTAAAGGAACTGACTTCAAATTACTATCAAAAAAAGACATAATGGAAGTGCAAAATCAACTCAACGAAAGACCTAGAAAAACACTCGAATATGAATCGCCTTTAAACACCATTAGTCGATTGTATATGAACCAAAATTTCATTTAATTATTAGGTAAATTCAAAATAAATCGTAGCTTTATTTTTTGAATTTAGAAAGCCTAAGCACAATCAAAATTGGCTTTCTGAATTTGAAAAATAAGGCAAAACTCTAAAGCAAAAAATTGCGATAGAAACTTGAAACCGCCCTATATGTGGTTCTCGTTTTCAGAACGAGACCACCAGCATCTGTATGATTGTAAGAATAAAAAATAGCTGCCTGCTACAAAATGTGGCTTCGTTTTATAGAACCACCTTAGCTGTTTTGCAGTCTATCTTCTGTTATAATTGAGCTTTTTAAGAAGGTTGTTTTTATTTTTCTAACACTAAATTTCTATTGATTTGATAGGGTGTTTCCGTTTTAATGACCGAGAGTATTCTTCGTGCCATTTTATGGGCTATTTTAATGATGATACTCTTTACGTTCTTGCCTTGATGTTTGCGGTAATAGTTTTGCATTTCGGTATCTTTTCTAATGGCAACCCAGGCGGCTTCCACTAAATAACTCCGTAATTGTGAACGGCTTCTGGGAGTTATTCCCAAACACTTTTCCGAACCGCCGCTATTATAAATCCCAGGAACCAATCCGATGTAAGAGCTGAATTGTCCCTCGTTATTGAATCGGCGCAAATCACCACACTCGGCCAGAATCACGCTTGCCAGATAACCCCCAATTCCTGGAATGCTCTTCAAGAGATTATAATCTTTCTTATGGGTCTTTCGGCAATGAGCACGCATTTGATTCGCAATTTCCAAATACTCTGACTTGATAAATTTATACATCCGTATTTTGCCCTGCAAAGCCAATTCTCCACAAGTATTGCTGAATTTTATATTTTCTAGCCAGACAATAAAATCTTTGCTCCAATTTGAATTATCAAACTCTTGAGGTATTGTTATGCCATGAAAGAGCAACATACTTTTAATATGCAATTTGCTTTGTCGGAGTTTCTTGGTGACTTGGGTTCTATGACGGGCCAAAGTCGTAAACTGTTCGTGTTCTTCAGTAGGAATATAAACTCCCCGCAGAACACCCGCCTTTAATTGATTGGACAGATTTCTCGAATCTAAGGCGTCTGTTTTTTGATATCGTTCCTTGTCTCCTGTCTTGACATCGGATGGATTGACAACCAAAACACTCCAACCTAAGTTTAAAAAATAGCGGGCGGCGCAAAACCCGCAACAGCCTGCTTCATAAACTAAATCCACTTCGTAATCAGGAAATGTTTGCTCCACATATTGAAATAAATCCTCGGCAACGGAAGGCATCGAGTACGTTCTGTGAAAGAACAAATCAGTTTGAATGGAAACTGTCCAGCTTTTTTTGTGAATATCTAAACCAATGAATATCTTTGGTTTTATTAAGGCATCTTGTAATTGCATAATCTTTGTTTTTAGTAATTCTAAGTTATGCTTTTACATAGATGCTACAACGGATTTGGGTATTTGGCTTAATGGAAAAATGGTTTTGTATTTGGGATGATTTGGCAAATCCGAGAATAGGGCTTAATTTAGTCCCAAACCCGCTGTAGTGCCAAGACGTTAGTGGCAATTTTGCAGACCGAAAGAACAAGGAAGACAATGAACATACTTTCATTAAAAATATTACCGAGTCCAGAATCTAATGACAATGAAGTTAGAATTCTAATTGACAATGAAGATTTTTTAGGTGACGACTATTTGGGACTTGACCCGCCAGTTTTTTTTGACCAAACCAATTTTGATAAAAATGGCGAACTAATGATTGGACGCTGTTCGTGCGGTTGCGAAGGCTGTTGCGATTTTCCTGTTACAGTGAAAGTAAATGAAAGCAGAATTATTTGGACAGATGAAAATGGACTTAACCTAACTTTTGATAAAGAAGATTATTTAAACACTGTTGAAATTACAAAAAATGATTTTAGTTGGGAAGATGCAAACAGAAAGATGGAGCGTCTGACAAAAAACATTCTTAGAAACTCAGAAACAAAAGACAAATATAAATTTCAATGGGCTTCTGCAAGAATAAATAAAAATAAAATCACATTAAGTTATAGCAAAAATGGAGAACAAAAATTATTTGAGTTTAGTTGGGATGGACAAACTGGAGAAGACATTGAGATGAAAGCAAAACATTTTTTAAACAACAGATTAAAATAAAAACTGCCACTAACAGCTACTCCTATGTAAAGCATCGTAAAGTTATTCACAACTTTTGAGAGGGTTATATGTCGGTTATTTTTCGAGTATAGAATTCCATACCAGCGGCTTGTTGAAAAAGTTGGAAACAACTTTTTGTCCGCCGAAGGCTTGGACTGAAAAAGTTATTCTAACTTTTTCAATAATGCCAGGAATTCATGTCTCTTTTATTTCATAGTCTTTCTTTTTAAAATTCTTAAGGCTCACACTCCTATATGTGGTTCTCGTTTTCAGAACGAGACCACCAGCATCTGTATGATTGTAAGAATAAAAAATAGCTGCCAGCTACAAAATGTGGCTTCGTTTTATAGAACCACCTTAGCTGTTTTGCAGTCTATCTTCTGTTATAATTGAGCTTTTTAAGAAGGTTGTTTTTATTTTTCTAACACTAAATTTCTATTGATTTGATAGGGTGTTTCCGTTTTAATGACCGAGAGTATTCTTCGTGCCATTTTATGGGCTATTTTAATGATGATACTCTTTACGTTCTTGCCTTGATGTTTGCGGTAATAGTTTTGCATTTCGGTATCTTTTCTAATGGCAACCCAGGCGGCTTCCACTAAATAACTCCGTAATTGTGAACGGCTTCTGGGAGTTATTCCCAAACACTTTTCCGAACCGCCGCTATTATAAATCCCAGGAACCAATCCGATGTAAGAGCTGAATTGTCCCTCGTTATTGAATCGGCGCAAATCACCACACTCGGCCAGAATCACGCTTGCCAGATAACCCCCAATTCCTGGAATGCTCTTCAAGAGATTATAATCTTTCTTATGGGTCTTTCGGCAATGAGCACGCATTTGATTCGCAATTTCCAAATACTCTGACTTGATAAATTTATACATCCGTATTTTGCCCTGCAAAGCCAATTCTCCACAAGTATTGCTGAATTTTATATTTTCTAGCCAGACAATAAAATCTTTGCTCCAATTTGAATTATCAAACTCTTGAGGTATTGTTATGCCATGAAAGAGCAACATACTTTTAATATGCAATTTGCTTTGTCGGAGTTTCTTGGTGACTTGGGTTCTATGACGGGCCAAAGTCGTAAACTGTTCGTGTTCTTCAGTAGGAATATAAACTCCCCGCAGAACACCCGCCTTTAATTGATTGGACAGATTTCTCGAATCTAAGGCGTCTGTTTTTTGATATCGTTCCTTGTCTCCTGTCTTGACATCGGATGGATTGACAACCAAAACACTCCAACCTAAGTTTAAAAAATAGCGGGCGGCGCAAAACCCGCAACAGCCTGCTTCATAAACTAAATCCACTTCGTAATCAGGAAATGTTTGCTCCACATATTGAAATAAATCCTCGGCAACGGAAGGCATCGAGTACGTTCTGTGAAAGAACAAATCAGTTTGAATGGAAACTGTCCAGCTTTTTTTGTGAATATCTAAACCAATGAATATCTTTGGTTTTATTAAGGCATCTTGTAATTGCATAATCTTTGTTTTTAGTAATTCTAAGTTATGCTTTTACATAGATGCTACAACGGATTTGGGCAATAGTCTTAATGGAAAAATGGTTTTGTATTTGGGATGATTTGGCAAATCCGAAGATAAGGCTTAATTTAGTCCCAAACCCGCTGTAGTGCCAAGACGTTGGCAGTAATTGTGACCGAAAAAGGAGAATTCAATAAAAATGACTAAAGAAGAATTTAAAACATTTTGGAATTTAATGTATCCTAACACGATACCAATTTCGTATCTATTTAAAAATAATCATTCTCAAAAATGGTTCAGAATCCATAGTTTGCCAAAATCAAAACGATATCCTGAAAGTGAAAATGAATGGGGAATTTTATTGGAAAGACAAAATCAAATAATCACTGACTTATTTGGCGAAAACGAAAAAATTTTACTTGTTACAGGTGAATATAATTGGGGCGAACGAACTACTTTCATTACTGACGAAGAAGAAGTTTTTAAACAATACAAGTTTTTGAGACTTGACAACATAGATATGTTTGAATATAACTCCGATGATTATGATAAAGGAGAAATTTATAGACCTGCATTTGCCGAAATAATTTGGAATTTAAATCATTATGACAAATTGCTTAAAGAAATAGCTATCAATAATGTAAGTGCTTTTTTTGTTTCAATTGTCAAGAATATAATCGTTGTCCCTTATGACGGAGGGATTGACTTTATTTTTAAAGACAGTCAAACAAGAGATTCTTATAAAGAAAAATATAAAGAGTGGTTATCGGAACGTGAAGACGGCCTGTAAAGGACGAACAAAAAACAACTACTGCCAACACACGCTACAAGCAATTTGGGGATTTGGCTTAATGGAAAAATTGGTTTGTATTTGGAAGATTTGGTAAATCCGAAGATAAGGCTTAATTTAATCCCAAACTGCTTGTAGCGCGGGAACGTTGGCAGTAATTATTTGACGAATCGATTTTAAAAGATATTTTTGTTTAAATTTGTGGTATGGGAATTATTGACAACAATATAGATAACTTAAAAAAGCTTTGTGTAATATACAACGTGGAAAAAATGTATCTATTTGGTTCGTCCCTCAATTCCAGCTTTAATGAAAAAAGCGATGTTGATTTATTAGTTAAGTTTAAGCAAATTGAACTTTCAAAATATTTTGATAATTACATAAACTTCAAAGAAAAACTAGAGTCCTTATTTGGTAGAGATGTTGACTTACTTGAAGAACAGACTTTAAAAAATCCAATCTTAATTAAATCAATCGACAATTCAAAAGAACTAATTTATGGATGAAAGGATTCTTAAATGGTTGTTTGATATAAAAATGTCCATTGATGAAATAAACGAGTTCTTCCATAATGAAGAGAAAGATTTTTTCAAATATAGAAGTAACTTAATGCGTAAAAGAGCTGTTGAAAGAAATCTTGAAATTATTGGCGAAGCAATCAACCGAATAATTACTCGAGATGATTCTTTTGTTGAGAAAATATCAAACGCAAAAGCAATTATTGGGCTCAGAAATCATGTGATTCATGCTTATGATAATGTTTCTGACGAGAATATTTGGTCAATCTTAATCAATCACTTACCGAAATTGAAAATAGAGATTGACAATTTAATCCAAAAAGAAGAAAAATAACTACTGCCAACACACGCTACAAGCAATTTGGGCATTTGGCTTAATGGAAAAATTAGTTTGTATTTGGTATGATTTGGCAAATCCGAAGAATAGGCTTAATTTAATCCCAAACCCGCTGTAGTGCCAGAACGTTATGAACAAGCTTAGGGCAGACTCGTAAATTCAATAACTTAATGCAACACTTTTAATTTTTTAAATTTGTTGTATATGGAAAAGAAACGTAACAGATTAACCTTTGCTGAACGTGTTATTATCGAGACTTTGCTATCCGAAAAGAAATCAATTTTATATATCTCTAGACAATTAGACCGTAACAGGAGTTCGATCCACAGAGAAGTCAAAAAATGGATTCGTATCCCTAGTGATAAATACCAAGCACATCTTGCTGATTTTTGCGCTAAAGAAGAGTATTTAAACAAAAGAAACCTTGACAAAATAAACACTTATTTTAGGTTAAAACTGTTTGTTTATAAAGGATTACTCAATGATCACTCACCAGAACAAATCGCAGGAAGCATCAAAGATTTATATCCAAATGACCCAATAATGTCTATTTCCTATGAAGCAATATATAAGCATATCTACAAGCATAGACAATCTAGGTTAGGAAGAAAATTAATCAAACTACTACCCTACAGCCATTCTAAAAGAAGAAATAAAAAGAGATTTGGCTCTAAAAGATCTAGAATTAAAGATGCCATTAGTATCGAAATGCGACCAGATATCGACAACAGAAAACAGCTCGGTCATTGGGAAGGCGACCAAATTGTAGGTCTAGGACACAAAAGCGCAATTGCAACAATGGTCGAAAGAAAAACAAGATTTACTTATATCATTTTCCTCAAAGACAGAACATCCGAAACAATGACACAAGCCGTCGCAAAAGCCTTAAACATCTTAATTCCAGAGGCAAGAAAAACAATGACATACGATAATGGAATGGAAATGTCGAATCATAAATGGCTTAAAGACAATACAGGAATGGATATCTATTTTGCTCATCCATATTCGCCCTGGGAAAGAGGTACAAACGAAAACACAAACGGGCTAATAAGACGCTATTTCCCAAAGAAAACTGACTTTAATAACATTACCGAACAACAGCTAAATCAAGTTCAAAACAAACTTAATAATAGACCCAGAAAAGTATTAGGATATAAAACACCAGCATATATGTTGGAACTAGAAATAAATAAGATCAAATACCTCAATTTGAAACCAAATTAGTATTTTTGATCATAAACAAAAAGACCAACTGTTGCATTAAGGTCTTGAATCCACCAACCTGAAACGATATCAATGAAAACTAATAGAATATTCTTTTTATTATTAATCTTCGTATTATTTACTTCTTGTGACCCAGTGAATTCAATAATAATCGAAAATAAAACTAATAGTAAAATTGAAATAAGAATGTTTTTTAAAAACCTTGATGATATAAGCGAAGAAAATATATACTTTGAAAACTATCAAATTGATAAACAATCTATTAGTATTTCAAAAGAAATTATGCCTGATGAAGAAATCATAATCGGGATAGGAAGTGGAATTGCAAAACCAGTAGAAAAAGCAGATATTCGATTCGACAAAATAGACATTTTAATTGGTAAAAATGCCTTGAGCTTCAATAAAAATGCATTTTATTATTGCTTAGACGAAAGAACTAACTGGCCATTTTTTGCTGTTCATAACAAATATTTCACGTTAGAATAACGTTTGCTAACAGCCACTACAACGGATTTGGGCATTAGGCTTAATGGAAAGATGGTTTTGTATTTGGGATGATTTGGCAAATCCGAAAACAGGGCTTAATTTAGTCCCAAACCCGCTGTAGTGCCAAGACGTTACCAGCCATTGAAAAAAATCTGCTAAAAATTAGACTTTCTAAAAAATTGTAATAACTTTGTATATACAAAAAATAAAAGTTATGGACATTTCAGTTATTCCGATTGGAAATTCAAAAGGAATTCGTTTATCGAAAACCTTACTCGAAAAATATAATATCACAGATAAAGTCGAACTCATTCTTGAAAAAGGCTATATAATTTTAAAACCCAAAGCTGAACCAAGAAATGGCTGGGAAAAATCATTTAAAAAAATGCATGAAAACGGCGAAGACAAATTGCTGATTAACGACATTTTTGAAGACGAAAATTTTGAAGAATGGAGTTAAGACAATATCAAATCGTTTTAGTCAATCTTGATCCAACGATTGGAAGTGAAATTAAAAAAACACGACCTTGTGTTATCATTTCACCTAACGAAATGAATAAATATTTACAGACAATCGTTGTAGCTCCTATGACTAGCAGTTCAAAATCTTATCCGACAAGAGTTGAAATTTTACACAACGATACCAAAGGCCAAATTGCTTTGGACCAAATCAGAACTGTTGATAGACAAAGAATAACAAAAGTATTTGGAAATTTGGCTGAAAAAGAAGTTTCAAAAGTAAAAGAGGTTCTGAAAGAAACTTATGTTGATTAAAGTCAACGGCTGGTAACACACGCTACAAGCAATTTGGGGATTTGGCTTAATGGAAAAATTGATTTGTATTTGGAAGATTTGGCAAATCCGAATAATGGGCTTAATTTAGTCCCAAACTGCTTGTAGCGCGGGAACGTTGGTGGCAAGCAACAGGCAGACTCAAGAATCTAACGCAATTTTTAAGACAAAAATGACTTAAAATTGTGTTATGAAAACAGCTTACAAAAGACTCAATCGGAACCATAGAATTGAGATTGAAAAACTAATCGCTTTAGGCAAAAACAAAAAGCAAATTGCCACTACTCTATCGGTGCATCCAAGTACCATTTCTAGAGAATTAAAACGTGTCGAAAAAGGGGATTATAACAACCTAAAAGCAGAACTAAATTACGTCCATAATCTACTCGATAGAAGACTCGGGAAAACCAAAATTGACAGTAATCCAAAACTTAAAAATTTTGTATATTCACATCTCAAATTACACTGGTCTCCCAAACAAATTTCCAATGCCTTAAAACAGTTTTATCCGTTCGATCCAACAATGCAAATTTCACACGAAAGCATCTATTATCACATCTATGTTCAACCTAAAAAAGAGGTTGAAAAGTTACTTATTTCCCAACTTAGACAAAAGCGAAATTACAGAGGAAATACCCGTCGTGGGGCTGACAAAAGAAGTACAATTAAAGACCCAATTCGCATAGACGAAAGACCAGATGAAGTCCTTACAAGAGAAGTGCCTGGACACTGGGAAGGAGACTTAATACTGGGGAAGAATAGAGAATCAGCCATTGGAACTCTTGTGGAAAGAACAACTCGTTTTTTAATAATGGTGCCCCTAAAAAAGAAAGATGCAACATCTGTTAGAAAAGCATTTGAAAAAGCATTTTCTAACATTCCAAAACACTTAAAATTATCCCTGACATATGACAACGGAACCGAAATGGCACAACACAAATTATTTACCAAAAATTCCAAAGTAAAAGTCTATTTTGCACATCCATATTCGCCATGGGAAAGACCCACAAATGAAAATACAAACGGGCTGATCAGAGACTATTTCCCTAAAGGAACTGACTTCAAATTACTATCAAAAAAAGACATAATGGAAGTGCAAAATCAACTCAACGAAAGACCTAGAAAAACACTCGAATATGAATCGCCTTTAAACACCATTAGTCGATTGTATATGAACCAAAATTTCATTTAATTATTAGGTAAATTCAAAATAAATCGTAGCTTTATTTTTTGAATTTAGAAAGCCTAAGCACAATCAAAATTGGCTTTCTGAATTTGAAAAACAAGGCAAAACTCTAAAGCAAAAAATTGCGATAGAAACTTGAAACCGCCTATCAGAATGAAAGAGAAAGTAATTATCGGATTAATATTTTTTATTCTATTTTCCTGTAAACAAAATCAGGAAGAGAATAACTCAACCTTAAAAAATGAGATTCCTTTACAGAAAAAGACAATTAGAAGTATTGGGAATTATATTCACGATATTCATCCCGCAGATTCTTTATGTAAAGCAAATATTCAATTAGCAAAATCTCAAATAGATAGTGGCAAGTTATATTTTACATTACAAGTCGGATTTGGAAGCTATAATACTAGACAAGCCAAAAATCTTAAAAAACTTTGTCCAAAATATGGTTTGCATTTTTCTTATGAGGAGATTACCGATTTTTTTAAAAATGAACATGATACACCTGGCTGCTATGGGGCTTATATGGACGAAGCAATCGAAAAAAAACTAGGAAAAAATTTCAGAAAAAAAATTCTTCGTGAAGCAGATCAATTGAGTATCGCTAATAATGATACGATTGATGCTTATGAATGTGACATAAAACCAAAAATCGTTAATATTGAAGATGGAGGAATTTACTTACCGAGTAAAAATCTTAAAGTGAAGAAAAACAAATATGGACAACTAATTAATCTGGATGTCAAATTTTATATAGACAAAAATGGAAATCCATCGGGTTATAAGCTGTACAAATACATGGACGATAATTTAGATGATGAGCGAGAAAGGCTTTTTCCTCTTGTTTTGACTGAACTTATAAAATATAAAAACTGTACACCTGGTAAAATATTAGGAAGAAACGTGACGACTGAAAACATGGTAATTATCAATTTCCAATAAGAATGACTGCTGCTAACACTTGCTACAAGTGATTTGGGCATTTGGCTTGATGGGAAAATGGGTTTGTATTTGGGATGATTTGGCAAATCCGAAAATAAGGTTTAATTTAACCCCAAACCACTTGTAGCAAGGGAACGTTGGCAGTAATGTTCAGAAACCATATAAAAATCAAAAATCTAACATAATTTCAAATTAAAAAAATGACAAAAAAATTACTTTCTGCACTATTGTTTTTAATTGTAGTTCTTAACTCTAACTCTCAAACGGTATATGTGAAAAAAGATGCAACAGGCTTAAATAATGGTACTAGTTGGCAAAATGCATATACTGATTTAAGTACGGCTATTAATTCTACTAATTCTGGACAAATTTGGGTGGCTCAAGGAACTTATTTTCCAACAACAGATTTGAATGGACAAATACCTATTGATGCTAAATTAAATACTTTCAAATTAAAATTAAACATAGCCATTTATGGTGGTTTTAGTGGTATTGAGACTAATTTAAATCAAAGAAATTGGACAAATTACCCAACAATACTTAGCGGCAATATCGGTGATGAAAATTTATATACCGACAATGTGATTCATGTTTTCTCCTGCGAATATGTAAATTTAAATTCCACCACTATTCTCGACGGATTAACAATAAAAGGAGGATATGCAAAGCTTGCAAATGGATTTGGAAATGAAAAAGGAGGAGGAATTTATGTCAATCAAACCAGCTCAGGTAGTTTTATAGTAAAAAACTGCATCTTGGAAGAAAATTATGCCATAGGATATGGCGGGGGATTGTATGTGTTTAATAGTAATCCAATAATCGAAAATTGCATTTTCAGAAACAACAAGGCTTTCCAAGGTGGGGGAATGTATTTAGAGTATACGAAGGCAATAATTAATAACTGCCATATTGATAATAATATAGCGGACAATTTCCCAACTTCTGGCTATAGTTCTCTAAGAGGTGGAGGAATTTGTATTGGTTCCTATTCAAGCCCGACAATTTCCAACAATTCCATAACGAATAATTTTGCAAAAAATGAAGGCGGAGCTTTCGTTAATGACAGTAATTATGAGGTATTGTTCACTAACAATATTGTGAGTGGAAATAAATCTGGAGATGGTGGTGCATTATTTCTAGGTTGGACAACATATTGTTTTAATAATTTATTTTTCAACAATCAGGCAACACGGTATGGAGGAGCAATTTATATGGATTATGATCCTAATAGAAGTCAGTTTATAAACAATACTGTGGTTCAGAATTCTGCTGCAAGTCAAGGGGGTGGATTGTATATTACCGGAGCTAATCCCGATGTAACCAATAGTCTTTTTTATAGTAACACTAGTCCGATTGGTCCGCAAATAAAGACTATTAATGGTAACGGAAACTGGTCGCCTGATTTTAGATATTGTGACATACAAGGAGGTTTGACGAATTTAGTAACCTCTGGTAATGTGATAGTCTATCAAGACAATATAGATGTCAACCCTTTATTTACAGATGCAGCTAATAATAATTTCCATTTGCAAAGCACATCTACATTAATCAATGCAGGGACAACCAATTTAGCCATAATCACAGCTACTTGGCCTAGGGCGAACGGAGGAGTAATAAATTTCCCAAACACTGATCTGGACGGCTATCAAAGAATTCTAAATACTATTGATATTGGAGCGTATGAATTTGATAACTCATTAGGAATAATTGATGCAACTGAAAAAATTAGCTTTAGCATTTATCCTAATCCTGCAAATGGGGTCTTTAATTTTAGCTCAGACACAAATTATGATTTGTTATCTGTATATGATATTCAAGGTAGGGAGCTCTTTCATCAGTTCAACGAATCAGGAATGACTAGTATTAATCTTGCCAACTACCCGAGTGGATTGTACTTTGTTCGTTTTTTCATAAATAACAAAAAATACACTTATAAAATAATTAATAAATAAAACTAAATATTTTCATTTATATAAAGTGACAATCTATACAGAAACACTACTGCCAACAGCTACTCCTATGTAAAGCATCGTAAAGTTATTCACAACTTTTGAGAGGGTTATATGTCGGTTATTTTTCGAGTATAGAATTCCATACCAGCGGCTTGTTGAAAAAGTTGGAAACAACTTTTTGTCCGCCGAAGGCTTGGACTGAAAAAGTTATTCTAACTTTTTCAATAATGCCAGGAATTCATGTCTCTTTTATTTCATAGTCTTTCTTTTTAAAATTCTTAAGGCTCACACTCCTATATGTGGTTCTCGTTTTCAGAACGAGACCACCAGCATCTGTATGATTGTAAGAATAAAAAATAGCTGCCTGCTACAAAATGTGGCTTCGTTTTATAGAACCACCTTAGCTGTTTTGCAGTCTATCTTCTGTTATAATTGAGCTTTTTAAGAAGGTTGTTTTTATTTTTCTAACACTAAATTTCTATTGATTTGATAGGGTGTTTCCGTTTTAATGACCGAGAGTATTCTTCGTGCCATTTTATGGGCTATTTTAATGATGATACTCTTTACGTTCTTGCCTTGATGTTTGCGGTAATAGTTTTGCATTTCGGTATCTTTTCTAATGGCAACCCAGGCGGCTTCCACTAAATAACTCCGTAATTGTGAACGGCTTCTGGGAGTTATTCCCAAACACTTTTCCGAACCGCCGCTATTATAAATCCCAGGAACCAATCCGATGTAAGAGCTGAATTGTCCCTCGTTATTGAATCGGCGCAAATCACCACACTCGGCCAGAATCACGCTTGCCAGATAACCCCCAATTCCTGGAATGCTCTTCAAGAGATTATAATCTTTCTTATGGGTCTTTCGGCAATGAGCACGCATTTGATTCGCAATTTCCAAATACTCTGACTTGATAAATTTATACATCCGTATTTTGCCCTGCAAAGCCAATTCTCCACAAGTATTGCTGAATTTTATATTTTCTAGCCAGACAATAAAATCTTTGCTCCAATTTGAATTATCAAACTCTTGAGGTATTGTTATGCCATGAAAGAGCAACATACTTTTAATATGCAATTTGCTTTGTCGGAGTTTCTTGGTGACTTGGGTTCTATGACGGGCCAAAGTCGTAAACTGTTCGTGTTCTTCAGTAGGAATATAAACTCCCCGCAGAACACCCGCCTTTAATTGATTGGACAGATTTCTCGAATCTAAGGCGTCTGTTTTTTGATATCGTTCCTTGTCTCCTGTCTTGACATCGGATGGATTGACAACCAAAACACTCCAACCTAAGTTTAAAAAATAGCGGGCGGCGCAAAACCCGCAACAGCCTGCTTCATAAACTAAATCCACTTCGTAATCAGGAAATGTTTGCTCCACATATTGAAATAAATCCTCGGCAACGGAAGGCATCGAGTACGTTCTGTGAAAGAACAAATCAGTTTGAATGGAAACTGTCCAGCTTTTTTTGTGAATATCTAAACCAATGAATATCTTTGGTTTTATTAAGGCATCTTGTAATTGCATAATCTTTGTTTTTAGTAATTCTAAGTTATGCTTTTACATAGATGCTACAACGGATTTGGGCAATTGGCTTAATGGAAGGTTGGTTTTGTATTTGGGATGATTTGGCAAATCCGAGGATAGGGCTTAAAATAATCCCAAACCCGCTGTAGTGCCAAGACGTTGGCAGTAATCGCAAAAAAAACGTAAACCTATATTTATTCCGTCCTAAATTCATATATTTGTACGTATAAATATTTTACGCTATGGATACTAAACTCACATTGAAGCTTGACCAAGAGATAATTGAAAAAGCTAAACATTATGCTTCTGAAAAAAAATTAAGCTTATCTCGAATTATAGAAAACTACCTTAATTCTTTGACTTCAGATAAAACAAATAATGACATACAAATTTCGCCGTTTGTAAAAAGTCTTTCTTCAGGAATTAAAATTCCAGCTGATTATGATTATAAAAAAGATCGTGCTGATTATTTAGAACAAAAATACAAATGAGCAGAATTTTTTTAGACACTAACGTTATATTAGATTTGTTGGGGGAAAGAGTTCCTTTTTTTGATTCTATTGCTAAAGTTGCTACTTTGGCTGATCAAAAAAAGCTTACTCTAATTGTCTCACCTCTTTCATTCACGACAATAGATTACGTTTTAAATAAATATGAAACATCTGAATCTGTTTTGAATAAACTTCGAAAGTTTAAAATAATCTGTGAAGTTTGTGAGATCAATGAAGAAACAATAGATAAAGTGCTGAATTCGAGTTTTAAAGATTTTGAAGATGCTGTTCAATATTTTTCTGCTTTACAATCTAACTCCTCAATGATTATAACCAGAAACGGAAAAGACTTTAAGCACTCTACAATTCCAATTATGACAGCCGAGGAGTATTTAAGTAGCATTATATAAAGCGACTACTGCCAACACACGCTACAAGCAATTTGGGGATTTGGCTTAATTTTAAAATGGTCTTGTATTTGGAAGATTTGGCAAATCCGAAAATAGGGCTTAATTGAGTCCCAGAACCGCTGTAGTGCCAGAACGCTAGGGTGTATAGCTGAAACATGAAGGAATCGTATATTTGATGTTCATTTAAAGAACTAGGATTCAAAAACAAAATGTAAAAAAGGGCTTTACTAGAAGTCCACACTTTTTACAGAAAATATAAAACAGAAAAAATGACAAAAATTGCTTTAATAACAGGTGCAACTTCAGGAATAGGAAAAGCCACTGCGATTAAATTAGCCCAAGATGGATATAGCTTAATAGTGTGCGGACGACGTTCAGAGAAACTGAAAGAATTAAAAAATGTACTATCCACGAATGTGAAAATTCACCGCTTGATATTTGATGTTCGCGACAGAAAAGAAGTAGAACTTCAAATTAATTCCTTGCCTGCCGAATGGAAAAATATTGACGTACTGGTAAATAGTGCTGGTAATGCCCACGGACTTTCCTCAATTCAGAATGGGGAGATTGACGATTGGGATGCGATGATAGACGGAAACGTGAAAGGATTATTATATGTTTCAAGAGCCATAATTCCGCAAATGGTGGAAAGAAAAAAAGGGCATATCATAAATTTAAGTTCGATTGCCGGAAAACAAACCTATGCGAACGGCGCCGTTTATTGTGCGTCAAAAAAAGCAGTTGAGGCCATAAGTGAAGGAATGCGACTTGACCTAACCGAACATGGAATCAAAATAACCAATATTGCGCCGGGTGCAGTTGCAACAGAATTTTCGGAAGTTCGATTTAAAGGAGATAAAGAAAAAGCCAAAAAAGTGTATGAAGGCTACGATCCATTATTGGCGGAAGATATAGCTGATTTTATATCTTATGCCGTCAACGCTCCAGATAGAGTAACGATTGCCGATGTAACAATATATTCTAAAGCCCAATCTGCACCTACAATGATTTATAAAAAATAAAGGAAATCACGCAACAACAGTAATCTTTGTAAAGCCTTTTTATAATCTAATTTTTAGACAAATTATAAAGACAACCTCGTTTAATTATTTTTAAACGGGGTTGTTTGTTTCTAAGTTAAAATAGATATTATCAAAAAGGAGGTATAACAATTAAAAAAAATCTCTTTACTCATTATTAAAACAACCAAATTGAACAAAAACTTAATAACTTTACTTGGACAGTAAATAGAAACGGGGACTAAAATAATAATGAGTCAATTTAGATAAAATGAGAAAGCAATTTGGTGCAAAAGCGAAAAAATCGGACATTGAAAAATATTCAAAATCAAAGTATTGGAATGGAAAAATCTTCGAGAATTTAGAAGTAACCAAAATGAATATCAGCATTCAGACCTTACCAAAGTTGTTATACAAACAATTTTGTAAAAAAGAAGCTAGAGAACCTCAGAAACCCTTATCTATTATTCCATTCGATAAAGAACTTTTTATTCAACCTCATCAATCTATGCAAAGCATTTGGTACGGTCATTCGGCAATACTGATGCGATTGGACAATAAAACAATTCTAATCGACCCTATGTTGGGGTCAAATGCTGCACCTATTGCCCCTTTTGCAGTTCAAAGATTTAGTCAAAATACATTAGACCTCATAGATGAATTTCCAAAAATAGATTTAGTATTACTCTCCCACGACCATTATGATCATTTGGATTATGATAGTATTCAAAAACTCAAAAGCAAAACCAAACAATTTTATGTTGCTTTGGGAGTCAAAAGACATTTGGTTTCTTGGGGAATTCCCGAAAACACAATCACCGAATTCGATTGGTGGGACGAAAATCCATTCGGAGAAATCCAAATCACCTTCACTCCTACCCGACATTTTTCGGGCAGAGGATTGGTCGACAGAGCCAAATCACTTTGGGGTGGCTGGGCATTAAAAACTACTAAAGAAAACATTTGGTTCAGCGGTGATAGCGGTTATGGTGAACATTTCAAAGAAATAGGCACACGCTTAGGTCCATTTGATTTTGCTTTCATGGAATGTGGACAATACAATGAAAACTGGCACCAAATTCATATGTATCCTGAGGAAAGTATACAAGCCTCAATAGACGCCAATGTAAAAAATATGATGCCGGTGCATTGGGCAGGTTTTGCCTTGGCTCAACATACTTGGACAGAACCTGTAGAACGCTTTAGTCAAGAAGCAATTAACAAAAACCTTAAATATTGTTTACCTCAAATAGGTGAATTATTCGATTCTAATCATTCACTAACTCCTACTTGGTGGGTAAGTAAATCTAAATAAGTAATACAAATGAAAATATCCTTATTATCCATTATTCTAATTGCTTTCTTTAACTCAGCTCACGCTCAGGTCAATCCTGAAATTACCAAAATAGGTGTTCCAATAGAAATGCTCTTTCCGGAAGGAAAATCCAAAGCATTAATTTTGAGCTATGATGATGGACGCTCTGAAGACAGACGATTGGTAAAACTAATGAACAAATATGGACTAACAGGAACTTTTCATCTCAATTCAAATAAACTGGGACTTACTAATTACCTCAATAAAGCTGAGATAAAAGAGCTTTTTACTGGTCACGAAGTTTCGGTTCATTCGGCGAATCATCCTAATTTAACAGCCTTGTCCAAAATTGATATCGTTTATGAAATTGCCGAGGACAGAAAAGAATTGGAACGATTGGTAAATTATCCCGTTAGAGGAATGGCTTATCCCTTTGGTAATTATAATGACTTTTTAATTGAGACTATCAAAGGATTGGGGATTGAATATGCAAGAACGGTTTATGATTCTTATGATTTTAACATTCCCAAAGATTTCCTTCAATGGCGACCGACTATGCACCAATTTGGAAAAGCATATACAGAACCCAATAACCCTGAAAATGACAGAAAAGAATTGGAACATTTTTATCAAACCATAAATGAATTTCTTCAAACCAAAAATTTAGCATTAATGGATGTTTGGGGACACAGTTATGAAATTGGAAATGACGAAAACAAATGGAACGAAACGGAGAAATTCTTCAAAATGATTTCCAACAATCCCAGCATTTATTACGTAAAACAAATTGACGTTGTCGACTACATCAATGCTTTTAACAATCTGAAATTTTCTGTAAACAAAAGCATAGTAATGAATCCAAGTTCATTGACTATCTTTTTTAAGAAAGATGGAAAAACCTATTCCGTTTTACCAGGAAAGGCAATCGTTTTATCAACCGAATAATATAAAGATTATATTTTAAACACAGAATAAGAATAAGCATTAGATTTTATTTCGCAGAGAAACGCGAAGAATTCACAAAGTTTCGCAAAGTTATTTATGCTTAATCTCAAGGATCCTTTTTCCTTTGCGAATCTTTGTGTCTCCTTTGAGTATCTTCGTGAAATTAATTCCTATTTAGGAATTTCGGTTAAAAGGTAAAGCCCCGAATCTAATAAATTCGGGGCTTTTCTAATTTTATAACTGATATATAATTATTTCAACTGAGAACTGTCAACTCTTGTTGGAGTATCTTTTCCGCTAATAATTGATGATGAACTTATTGCAATAGCCTTAATAATTTCTGTCATATTAGCGATGTCCAATGTTTCAATTTCATCGTCTGCAGTGTGATAATTCGGTTCACTATCCATTTTTGAAGTTGAAATCGTATGTGCTGGAACTCCTAATTTAGCCAAAGTTGCGTTGTCAGAACGGTAAAACAATTGCTCCTGCGGATACGGATCAGGATAAAATTTAAAAGCTGTTCCTGCCAAATTCTTTTGCAAAATTTCTCCCATATTCGATTTTTCAAACCCAGTAATATAAGCAGAATTCTTTCCCCATTTAGACTCAGTTCCAATCATCTCTAAATTTAACATAGCAATCACCTTATCGGCATTAAGTTGTTTCGAGAAATATTTAGATCCAAAACCTCCCAATTCTTCAGCTACAAATGTTGTAAAAATTATAGTTCGCTCGTTGTTATTCTGCTTTTTAAAATAATTGGCTAGCATAATAACTGCTGTACTTCCCGCTGCATCATCATTCGCTCCATTATAAATAGAATCGGCTGCTGGATGAGGCATTCCTTCTTCTGGAGAACCTACACCAAGGTGATCGTAATGACCTGAAAAAATAACATATTCATCTGGTTTGCTTTTCCCTGGCAATACTCCAACCACATTATTCAGCATTTTTTTGGAGATAGTATTGCTTAGTTCGATTGAAAAAGTAGTCACCTCTGGAACTCCAAAAACAAATAAAACCGTATTATTTTCTGGATTAGCCTTAATTCTATCAATATGCTGAATATTTGGCAACACCTTGTCAAAAGAAGCATCAACCAGTACTAAATAACTTTTCGTTCCGTTGTAATACTCATTAAATTTTTGACCTAGATTATCTCCTTTGATGATTTTAACAACGGTTATATCGCTTTTTTCCGTTAAAGAGACTTGTGGTTGATATGAAAATGTAACAACTTTCGAATTATCGATTTCTTTTCCATCAATGATAATTTTGGATGCAGTTGCTTTAGACTCCGTCATAGCAAACTCTTGTCTAAAATTGGTTGCTCCCATAAAGGTTTGCAACCCTGCTTTTTTAAATTCAGATTCAATAAAAGCCGATGCTTTATCAATGCCAGGAGTAAAAGTTCTTCTCCCCTGCATATCATCTGCAGCGAGTACTTTCTCAATTCGCGTTACTTCGCTGGAAGTAATAATTTTATCAATCGATTGTCCATGCGCACTAATACACAGACTTAAAACAAATGCGCTTACAATAATTTTTCTCATATTTTATTTTTACAAATAATGGGTTAGCACACCAAAAGTATGCTATTTATTTGTAAAAAAAAGGAATATTTTAGGAGTTTTCGCCTGAATTTGATTCTGATTTTGAAGCAGAAAGATTTGGCATTTTTGGAGGCATTGTTCCCGCTATTTGTTTCAATCTCCCAAAAAAACGGGAGGATTTTCACTGCTATCGGGGCTAAAGGTTAGCATTCTACCTTCTTGTAATCATCAAAAAACATTCAAATTTTGTAAAATAAATTCTTCTTCCAAAAATGCATCGGAAAACATTTCCGCTTTCATATACGAAGTCAAGGTCGAAGCATTTTTAACCACTTCTCCAATAACGATAATCGCTGGTGAAGAAATTTCGTTATTTTTAACTAAATCTTTAATATTACTGATTGTCCCTATAACTTTCTTCTGTGATTTTTGGGTTCCATTTTGAATAATCGCAATCGGTAAATCATCTGTTCTATTGTTTTGGTACAAAGCAACAATCTCATTGAGTTTATTCATTCCCATCAAGATAACAACAGTCGCTGAAGATTGTGAAGCCAAGGCAACATCTTTAGACAATTTATGATCCGAGGTTGTTCCGGTAATTACCCAAAAACTTTCGGCTACTTTTCTTTGTGTCAAACTAATTCCATTGGAAGCTGGCACACCCAATGCAGATGATATTCCAGGAACAATGGCAGTTTCAATTCCAAATTGATGTGCAAAATCTATTTCTTCGCTTCCTCTTCCAAAAACAAAAGGATCTCCCCCTTTTAAGCGAACAACATGACCATACTTTTTGGCCATTGATACAATCAAATCGTTAATTTGATCTTGGCTGTAGGCATGGCAACCAAAACGTTTTCCAACAAATATAATTTCAGCATGTTTGGCATACTGCAATAACTCTTCATTGACCAAGGCATCATACAAAACAACATCAGCTTCTTCTAATGCTTTTATCGCTTTAAGGGTAATCAATTCAACATCACCAGGTCCAGCTCCTACTATTGTTAACTTTGGCTTATTTATTTGTATCATGATCTCAAGGTATAAATGGTACTATTTTTTGAACAACTAAGTATTAATACTTATACAAATGTAAGTATTAATTTTGTATTTGAACTATTCTTTAATACAAAATCATTAATTATAAATACTTACTTCATTACACCAGTAGATTAAGCTCCAAAACATAAAATACAAGGTAAAAAGCAATCAAAAAAACTAGAGTTATAAAAAATTAACTTTATTAAGTGTTTTTTGTTGTAGAATTGAATAAATATTACCCATATTTAAGTCATATTGTTTATTATTTCAAATTATCCCACAACTAACATTTAGATATTTTTTATTTTATTCGATTATTTAGTCAATTTAACTCATTTTTAAACAACAATAAGTGAATAATTCACAATAATGAGGTAAAAAAAGCATTTTATATAAAATATAATTTTTTATTTAACAATATATTATGATATTTGACACAACTAATCATAAAAAAACTAAAAATGAAAATTAATTTTAAATGTTTTTTGGCTTTACTATTCGTACTATTTGTACAAATAGTTAGCGCCCAGGAAATTAAAGTAACCGGAAAAGTTACTGATCAAGCAGGAATGCCAATTCCTGGAGCAAACGTCTTAATAAAAGGGACAAAATCAAGTGTTGAAACTGGCTTTGATGGAGAATTTACCATTGATGCAAAAAAAGGTGACAACTTAATTGTTACTTTCATAGGAATGAGAACGGTTGAACTAGCTGCTTCTTCATCTGTAAATGTTAAAATGGCTAATGCAACAAATGAACTAGAAACTGTACTAGTAGTAGGATATGGTACAGCTACGAAAAAAAAGTCAACTGATGCTACTTCAAGAGTTACTGCCAAAGACATTCAACAAGTTCCAGTTGCCAACGTACAAAATGCATTAGTAGGAAAATTAGCTGGAGTACAAGTCACTCAAACCAACGGAAAAGTCGAAGGCGGTATGAGTGTTCGTGTAAGAGGTGCAGCAAGTATCAGTGCAGGAAAAGAACCATTATATGTATTAGATGGTATTGCTTTAATTACATCAAACGAATCCAGCAATGGAGCGCCAACTAACCCACTACTAACATTGAGTCCAAATGAAATTGAATCTATCGATGTATTAAAAGATGCATCATCAGCAGCAATTTACGGAGCTCGTGGAGGAAATGGAGTTGTATTAATCACAACCAAAAAAGGAAAAGAAGGAAAAGGCACTTTTTCAATCAATCTTGCACAAGGAGCCAGTACTCCGACTCATAAAAAGAAATGGTTGAATTCAGCACAGTATGTAGAATTATTCAGTGAAGCTGCAATAAATGGTTCTGATGGAAAAGGAAATGGAGACATACTGGATGCAGAAGATAAATTTGACAAATTAAATCCAGATTGGAGAAATTCAACAGTTGATACCGACTGGCAGGATGAAGCTTTCCAAAGTGGTTATAATACGGATGCTGACTTTACAGCTTCTGGAGGAGACGCAAAAACAAAATACCTTATGACTGGTGCTTACAATAACACAACAGGGATTGTTTTTGGGAATAATCTTGAGCGACTCACTGGTAGAATTAACCTTTCGCACAAAGTATTGGAGAAACTCAACATCGGAATGAATCTTGGCTATTCGAGATCTGAAATTGACCGTATTCAAAATGACAAAGAATTCACAACTCCTCTTCAAGCGGTTGCACAATCACCCTTATCTCCAACACATTTGGCAGATGGAAGTGTAAATGAAAACACCTTATACACTAACTTTTTATTGTATAAAGACAATGCGTTTTGGAAAACAATTATGAGACGATTAACGGGGAAAATATATGGTGAATATCAAATTATACCTTCGTTAAAATTTAATTCTGACTTCGCCTATGATCTTTTAGCACAGACAGAAGACAACTGGTATGGATCAAAAACAGATGAAGGTAAATCTGTAAACGGTCAAGTTTTTGCTTCCTCAGTAAATAATGAAAATTATGTATGGAGTAATTATTTTACTTATGACAAAACATTTGCCGATGTTCATAATGTAAATGTGGTAGTAGGTATGGAGTATAATAACTCACATAGAAGATTTGAATCGGTTACTGGAATTAATTTTCCAAATGATTCATTCCAAACAGTTGATGGTGCGGCTACAATTTCTGCAGGATCGGGGAATGAAACTGGATACACTTTTGTTTCTCAGTTCGCAAGAGCGAACTACTCGTATGGTAACAAATACTTATTAAAAGCGAGTATTCGTCGTGATGGTTCGTCCCGTTTTGGAAAAAATGAACAATTTGGGACATTTCCCGCATTCTCTGCTGGATGGATTGCTTCTGAAGAAGATTTCCTAAAAGACAATTCAATTGTTTCTTTCTTAAAATTGAAAGGAAGTTGGGGTAAAGTAGGAAATGCCGAAATAGGTAATTTTGCTTCCTTGCAATTGTATGATTCCAATCCTTATGCCTCTGATTCTGGTCTTTCATTTGGCCAAGCAGGAAACAAAAATTTAACCTGGGAAAAATCAGATCAAACTGATGTTGGTTTTGAAATTGGTTTCTTAAATCGATTCAATATAGAAGCCGATTATTACAACAAAAAAACAAATGGCTTGCTTTTCAAAGTTCCATTAGCACTAAGCTCTGGTGCTTCGTCAATTAATCAAAATATTGGTGAAATTGAAAGCTCAGGTTTCGAGTTTTCATTAAATGCAAAAATTGTTGATTCAGATAAATTAAAATGGAATACTAATTTCAATATCACTACCAATCAAACTATAGTAAATTCATTACCAAATAACAATTCAGATATTGTAAACCGTTTTACTGTAAATAGAACTGGAGAGAATGTATCTTCATTTTATTTAGTGGAATTTGCAGGAGTAGATCCATCAAATGGAGATGCTTTATTTGTTAAAAACACTACAAATGCTGATGGTAGTCTAGATAAAAGCACAACCAATGATTATAGTGAGGCAAAAAGAGTTATTACGGGAAATCCTTTTCCTGAGTTAATGGCTGGTTTAACCAATACTATGAATTTTAGCGGTTTTGATTTTTCATTTACTTTACAAGGAGAATGGGGAGCAAGTATATACAATGATGGAGGTAGATTTCAATCTGCATCAGCTGACTATTTTGACAACCAGACAACAGATCAATTAAATCGTTGGCAAAAGCCAGGTGATATAACCAATGTACCACAGGCTAGACTTTTTGGAGGAAACGGTACTCAAGCTTCTACTCGTTATTTGGACAAAGCTGATTTTATCCGTTTGAGAAATCTAACTTTAGGTTACTCACTACCAAAACAAGTAGTATCCAAAATGGCAATGACCTCGGTGCGTTTTTATCTAACAGGAGTAAACTTATTGACTTTCACAGATTACAAAGGATTCGACCCTGAAGCCAGAAGAGATGATAGAGGTATTGGAGAAGAATTTTATTCAGCTCCACCAGCAAAAACTACTGCATTGGGTGTAAATATTAATTTTTAAAAAACTTAAAAGATGAAATCAAATAAATTAATCTTATGTATCATTCTAGCTGTATTTTTTTACAGTTGTGAAGATAAACTTGATATAGAGCCTCAACAAAGTATGAGCGAATCTGCTACTTTAAACTCTGAAGCCGGCGTTACAGGTATTTTAGTTGGTGGCTATGCAACTGCAGCATCAGGAAGTCTCTTTGGAGGAATCAATCTTGTTTGTGCCGAATTATTAGGAACAAATAATGAAATGGGCTTTTATGGCAGTTTTGATGACTTGCAACAGATGTATGATAAAAAAATATATGCTGACAACGGTTATGTAACCGGAATTTATTCAGCAAATTATAAAATCATAAATGCATCAAATACCGTTATAGAAAACATTGCTGTAATAAAAGATCCTGCAAAGCAAAAAACGATGGTTGGAGAAGCTAATTTCTTAAAATCTTTAGCCTATTTTGATTTGGTACGATTCTTTGCTAAGCCTTATGAATTTGGCAAAACAAATAGCCAACTAGGGGTAGTTATAAGACCTAATGCCATTTATGACTTTAGTGCAGATCTATCTAAAGAAAGAAGTTCTGTAGAAGAAGTTTACCAACTAATAATTGACGGATTAAATGTTGCCTATACTAATCTACCAGCGAACAACGGCATTTATGCCAATAAATATTCTGCTAAAGCACTTTTAGCAAGAGTGTATCTGCAACAAGGAAATTATGCAGCAGCACGAGATGCCGCGAACGATGTAATTACCAATGGTGGTTTTGCATTAGCTTCTAATTATGCAAATGCTTTCAACCGTAATGAAAATGGAACAGAAGATGTTTTTGCCATACAAATCACAACACAAACTGGGGACAATCAGCTCAATAATTTCTATGCAGACAAAGCTAACGGAGGAAGAGCAGACATTGAAGTAAACAAAGCTTATGTAAATAAATTTACAAGTAGCACCGACGAAAGAAAATATTTCTTTTACACTGGAGCTGAATATGGAGGAAGAATGACTTCAAAATTCAAAAATGAATTTGGAGATGTACCTTTAATTCGCTTGGCCGAAATGTTCTTAATCCGTGCAGAAGCAAATGTAGCCTTAGGAACAACAGTTGGCGACACTCCATTAAACGATATTAACAAAATAAGAAAAAGAGCACTTGCCGCTCCTTTCGTTACAGTTGATTTGACAACCGTTTTAAAAGAACGTCAACTGGAATTAGGCTTTGAAGGTTTTTTAATACATGACATCAAAAGAACCAAACAAAGTTTAATTGGTATCCCTTATGATGCTGACGAATTAGTATTCCCTATTCCGCTAAGCGAAATGGATACCAATAATAAAATCACTCAAAATCCAGGATACGGAAGTTAACACAACATGTTTCCTAGATTGAATTAAACCATCCGCCTCATCGGATGGTTTTTTTTTGTGTTCTTCCTTAAACAATAAATCTTAAAAAAAAGCTAGATCTGCAATTATTCCAAATTAATATCACTATAAAAATCTATGGAAATTCGAAAAACATAAAGTGGGAATGTTCTAATAATTCTTAATCAAAGTATTTCCTTAAAATGCAATTAAACATATCATTTAATCAACTAAAATCAATAAAAAAAGCCTAAAAACAAAATGCTTTTAGGCGTTACCAAATTCAAAAAAAACAGTAATAACCAAACTAACTTATTATTCGATAGGCAAAACCAAAGTTGCTGTTATGGCTTCCAGAACCTGAAAAGCAGTTTCAGCCATTTTATTACCTTTGGTATCCAATAGCGGATTTACCTCAACTACCTCAATACAAACAACCTTCTTGGACCAAATAATTTGATTAATAATATCAATAATCTCATATTGATCAAATCCCCTTGAAACAGGAGTTCCTGTACCAAACGAAATCAAGTCACAATCCATGGAATCAACATCAAACGAAATATACAATACGTCACAGTGTGATAATTTAGCCAAAGCCTCGTCTACACAAGTTTCTAATCCTCGATAGCGAACCTCATCAACTTTATAGTTTCGAATATGCAGTTTTTCGATTTGCTTGTCCTCTGCTTCTTCGGTATCCCGAACTCCAAAATAAATTAAATTTTCAGCCAATACTTTCGGACCATGAATGCCTATGTTTTTCATTTCGTCCCAATGTTCTTGCGTATCCTTAGCGACATCATTGACCTGACAGTCCAAATTATCGTCACCAAGCACAGCCGCCAATGGCATTCCATGAATATTTCCAGATGGCGTTGTATATGGCGAATGCAAATCTGCATGCGCATCGATCCATATAACGCCAACCGTTTGCGCAGGATAAGCAGCTTTTATACCACTAATGGTTCCCAAAGCTGAAGAATGATCTCCCGATAAAACTATAGGAAAATAATTATTGGTCAAGCTCTTTTTTACTGCATTATTAACACGAGTACATTGTTCAACAACATGTTCTATCCTTTTGGCAACAGAACTACGGTATTTATCATAGATGGATTCGTTATGCGTTTTTACATCTTCAAATTCATATTCATTAAAATAATCACTGTTTTTGTTTATCGCCGCAATCTCTATTGCATCAATCCCCATATCAGATCCACGGGTTCCTGCCCCAATATCCGATCGGTTTTTGATAATCTTTATTACTTTTTGCATCAAAAAATTTATTTTAGTTTCTGAGAATCTAAGTTTCTGAGAATCTAAGAAAAAAACTTAGAATCTCAGAAGCTTAGCAACTTAGTAGCTTTCTTTAGTAACTTATCTAAAATCATTTAAAGCCTTTTCAATAATGACAAGACATTCTTGAATTTGAGCTTCCGTAATAACCAATGGCGGTGCGAAACGTATTTTATTACCATGTGTTGGTTTTGCCAACAATCCATAATCCCTAAAACGAAGACAAATATCCCAAGCCAAATCTGAATCTTCTCCACTATTAATTACAATGGCATTCAACAAACCTTTCCCTCTAACCAAAGCGATTAATGGATTACGTTCAGCAATTTCATTAAGACCTTTTCTCAAAAGGATTCCTAATTTTTCTGCATTTTCAGATAAATTTTCTTCACGCACTACCTCAAGAGCTGCAATGGCAACAGCAGCTGCAATTGGGTTTCCCCCAAAAGTAGAACCGTGTTGACCTGGTTTGATAACATTCATGATTCCATTATTGGCCAAAACTGCAGATACTGGATAAACTCCTCCCGAAATGGCTTTCCCCAAAATCAAGATATCAGGTTGTACATTTTCATGGTGAACTGCCAATAATTTACCTGTTCTGGCAATACCGGTTTGAACTTCATCAGCTATAAACAACACATTATGTGCTTCGCAAAGTGCCTTGGCTTTCGCCAAATAACCGTCGCTAGGAACATAAACTCCAGCTTCCCCCTGAATTGGTTCTACCAAAAAACCTGCAATATTCTTAGAAGATTTCAAAACATTCTCCAAAGCTTCAGTGTCATCGTATGGTATTTTTATAAATCCTTCCGTGAAAGGACCAAAGCTTTTTCTTGCTCCTTCATCATTTGAAAAAGAAATAATAGTTGTTGTTCTTCCGTGGAAATTATTTTCGCATACAATAATTTGCGCTTGATTTTCAGCAATTCCTTTTACTTCATAAGCCCATTTTCTACATAATTTCAAAGCCGTTTCTACAGCTTCAGCACCGGTATTCATAGGCAACACTTTATCAAACCCAAAATAATTGGTTACATATTCCTCATAAACCCCTAATTGGTCATTATGAAATGCACGTGAAGTCAAAGTCAATCGCTGCGCTTGTTCGATCATTGCCCCAACAATTTTTGGATGACAGTGTCCTTGGTTCACCGCTGAATAAGCAGATAAGAAATCAAAATATTTTTTCCCATCAACATCCCATACATAAACACCTTCACCTCTCTCCAAAACAACCGGTAGTGGATGGTAATTATGAGCACCATATTTATTTTCTTTTTCAATTAAAACTTCCGATTTTGAAGAAAGTTCTTGTGTTGCATGTATCATAATTCTTTTTTTTATTAAAAACTCTACACAAAAGTAGCAAAAATTTTTTATTTACCAAATAAAATATTAATTTTGACTTAAATATTGATTTTTTAGGTTAAAAATAGTTTTATTTTTTAAATATAAAGTCATTTTACTAATGTTAGAATTCATTTTATAGTTTGGTATAGCATATACTTAAAAAATAATTACTTTTATAATTGAAAAAAAAAGTGATTTTAACTTAAAAAACTAGAAATGGACATATTAGATGAATTTGACATCAGCATTATTAAAGAGTTAGAGAAAGATGGTAGAATGGCCTTTTCGGCAATTGCAAACAATCTTAAAATATCGAATACAATGGTGCATCAACGCATCAATAGATTAATAGAACAAGAAATCATTACAGGTATAAAACCAGTATTGAACGAAAAAAAAATTGGTTATGATTGGGGTTCTTTTACAGGAATTACTTTAAACAAAGACCAAGACTCTAATAAAGTCATTGAAGCTTTAAAAAACATACCCGAAGTAACCGAATGTTATTTCATTACCGGATCTTTTACACTATACATTAAATTGATAGCCAAAGATCATGAGCATATGAGAAAATTACTTTATGAAAAAATAGACAATATACCAGGCATTGCCAAAACCGATTCTATCATCGAGTTAGGTTGTGCTTTTAAGCGAAACGTAACTTTATAAACCACTATAAAAAATGTCTTCAAATCCATTCATTAAAACCACAAAAAAAATTGCATTTATTTCATCTTGTTTAAGTTTAGCCTTCTTGCTGCTTTCCTGTGACAGTAATCAAAGCGAATCAATTCCTACTCCAAAACCTACATTCAAATTACCATCATCTATAGGTATAGTAGGAGACACCAGTAATGTAAATGTATCATCAAGTTTTGGAACGGTTTTAATGGGTGGATCAACTGATGTTGATGCCGCTATGAAATGGATGATCAACAAAAGTAGAGGAGGCGATGTCATAGTATTAAGAGCAACAGGTAGCACTGGATATAATCAATATCTATATGACTTGGTAAAAGCAGATGGTAAAAGTCAAGTCAACTCAGTTGAAACCTTATTAATCAATAGTGCAGAATTAGCCAACAACCCAAAAGTTGCAGAAAGAATTAAACAAGCCGAAATGGTTTTTATAGCTGGTGGTGACCAATTCAATTACATCAGTTATTGGAAAAACACTTTAGTAGAAGACGCATTGAATTATTTGATAACGACAAAAAAAATTCCCATTGGTGGAACGAGCGCTGGTTGTGCCATTATGGGCGATGCTGTATATACCGCAGAAAAGGGTTCTGTAACCTCTGCTGAAGCACTTGCAAATCCATATAACGCAAACATGACAATACAAAGGGATTTTGTAAACAATCCGTATTTGAAAAACACCATTACCGATACACATTACAACAATCCAGACCGAAAAGGCAGACACTTTACTTTTCTGGCTCGTTTACTAAAAGATTTTTCAATTACAACTCCAAAAGGAATTGGCGTTGAAGAAGAAACAGCTGTTTGCATAGATGAAAATGGTAAAGCAATCGTATTTGGAAACGGAACCGCTTACTTTTTAAATGCAAAAGAAGGCGCTCCTGAAAACTGCTCCTCTGCAACTCCTTTAAATTGGGTTATAAACAAAAAAGCCGTTCAAGTATATACCATTTCAGGAAATAATACTTCAGGCAATGGCAGTTTTGATCTTACTAATTGGTCAACTGTTTCAGGTGGAACTTATAAAAATATGTATTGTACAAATGGAGTACTTACTATTGAATAACTATAAATCCTTCTAAAACAAAAAACTATGAACACCAATCAAATAACCAGCAGAACTATTTTAAAATTATTCCCATTATTCCTAATATTTTTGCTTTGCAACTTCAATCAAGCACAAACTCCAAAAGGAAAACTTTTTATTATTGGTGGAGGAAACCGCTCAGACAAACTAATGACTCAGCTTTTATCAATTTCCGGTTTACAAAAAAAAGATTATATTGTTGTCTTACCGATGTCAAGTGAAGAGCCTGATAGTGCTTATATTTATTTCAAAGAACAAGTTCAGAAATTAACACCTAATCGTATTGTAATGTTAAATTTCAACAAACAGACGGCAACAAATCCTGTTTTAGTTGATTCATTACAAAAAGCTAAACTTATTTTTATAAGTGGTGGTGATCAAACCCGATTTATGGGAATAGTAAGCAAAACTCCTGTTTTCAATGCCATACATAAAGCTTATCAAAACGGAAGCACCATTGCAGGAACGAGTGCAGGAGCAGCGGTCATGTGTGAACATATGATTACCGGAAACCAAAAACTGGAAACAAAATACACAGAAACCTTTAATAATATACGATATGACAATCTAGAAACTGCCGAAGGTTTAGGCTTGATCAAAAATGTAATTATAGATCAGCATTTTCTCAAAAGAAGTCGTTACAACCGACTCCTTTCCGGATTGGTTGAATTCCCTACTCACATCGGCATAGGTATAGACGAAAGTACCGCAATAATTGTACGCAATAAAGAAATTGAAATTGCTGGAGAAAGCGAAGTCATTGTCGTTCAAAATCCAAACGAAATCACAAAGGCGCCTAGAAACAATGCCATAGGAATCAAAAAATTAGAAATGGGTATTTACTACGAAGGTCAAAAATTCAAAATCAAATAATATGCTTAATTACAAAAATATTGTCAGAGCCGGAATGCTGTTTTTTTGCTTTTCTTTAATTGGTTATGCCCAAAAATTGGACTCCAAAGAAATAAACAGATTGAACAAAATTGGCCAACAGGTTACTATCATTCGAGACAATTGGGGGATTGCACACATCTACGGAAAAACTGATGCTGATGCTGTTTTTGGCATGCTTTATGCACAATGTGAAGATGATTTCAAGAGAGTAGAAATGAATTACATAGACAAACTTGGCCGCCTTGCGGAAGTAAAAGGCCATTCCGTTTTATATAATGACTTAGAAACTAGATTATTAATTGATGTCGATGAAGCTAAAACCGACTACAAGAATGCAGCTCCTTGGCTAAAAAAATTATTGAATAGTTACGCTGATGGTATAAACTACTATTTGCACAAACATCCTGAAGTAAAACCTTTGATGCTCAATCATTTCGAACCTTGGTATCCTTTACTTTGGACGGACGGAAGCATTGGAGCAATTAGTACAGCCGACTTATCCAATGCTGAACTAAAATCTTTTTATGGAGGTGCTGATAAATTGACTTATGTCGAAAAAGTAAAGGATATGCAAACGGGTTCGAATGGTTTTGCAATCGCTCCCTCAAAAACAGCAAGTGGAAATGCTATTTTATACATCAATCCGCACACAACCTTTTACTTTAGACCCGAAATACAAATTAACAGTGAAGAAGGGTTGAATGCCTATGGAGCGGTAACTTGGGGGCAATTTTTTATCTACCAAGGTTTTAATGAAAATTGCGGCTGGATGCACACCTCTTCGAATGTCGATGTTGCCGATATGTACGCTGAAAAAATCGTAACCAAAAACAATAAACTGTTTTACGAATATGATTCAAAATTATATCCGGTTATAGAAAAGAAAATTACCATCAGTTATTTAGAAAAAGGCAAATTAGTTCCTAAAACTTTTACCACTTATTTTACCAATAACGGCCCAATAATGGCAAAAAGAGACGGAAAATGGATTAGTCTAAAATCCAACAACCGTTCGATGAAAAGTTTGGAGCAAAGTTGGTTGCGAACAAAATCCAAAAACTTTGATGACTATAAAAAAGGAATGGAATTGAAAGCCAACACTTCAAATAATACCGTATATGCAGACAATAAAGGAAATATTGCCTACTGGCACGGTAATTTTATTCCTATTCGAAATAAAGACCTAGACTGGGGTAAAGTTGTTGACGGATCTACTTCGGCAACACAATGGAAAGGTTTGCACGATCCTTCCGAAACCGTACATCTTTTCAATCCTAATAACGGATGGTTACAAAACTGCAATTCAACTCCCTACAGTGTTGCCGGAATCAACAGTCCAAAAGAAGGCGATTATTTGCCATACATGGCTCCCGACGGAGAGAATTTTAGAGCAATAAATGCTGTTCGTCTTTTAAGTAAAGGAAACAGTTATACATTAGACAAAGTAATTGCCGATGGCTACGATACAAAACTTTCTATTTTTGAAGTATTAATTCCGGCCTTGGTTTCTAGTTTTGAAAAAAACATACAACCCGAAAATCCAATGTACAAAGAGTTAATAGAACCAATTACGCTATTAAAAAAATGGGACTATTATGCCAACGAAAGTTCTGTAGCCACAACATTGGCCAATGAATGGGGATACAAACTAAACCCAATTATACAAAAAGTGTATATAGACGAAGGCGAAATGGATCAAGTAGAAAACACTATTGAATTTGCAAAAACCGCAACCGCCGATCAACTTATTCCTCAGTTACAAACTGTGGTAAGTGAATTAAAAACAAAATTTGGAACTTGGCAAATCCCTTGGGGAGACCTTAACAGATTTCAGCGTTCTTCCGGAGACATTGATTTAGCTTTTAATGACACGCTCGAAAGTTTACCAATAGGAAATGGACCAGCACTTTGGGGAAGTTTACCAGCATATAAAAGTAGCTATCAAAACGGAACCAAAAAGCGATACGGTTATAATGGAAATAGTTTTGTTTGCGCCGTTGAATTTGGCCCAAAAATAAAAGCCAAATCACTTTTGGCAGGAGGAAATAGCGGTGATCTAAAATCAAAACACTTTATGGATCAAGCCGTAATGTACCAAAAAGGCCTGTTCAAGGATGTTTTATTTTACAGGGAAGACATTGAAAAAAATGCCGAACGCACCTACCATCCTGGAGAATAATTCATAAAACACTTCACTTTTATAATCCAAACAAAACCTTGAAAGAAGTAACTTTCAAGGTTTTTTTATAACATTATTATTCAGATATTTGTAAAAAAATAAAGCCATGAAAAATTTAAAATTTATAATTTTAGGAATGGTATTGTTTGGTGGTCAATCTTTTGCACAATTAAAACCAGTACAATACAAAGATGGTAGCCAAATTCTGAATGGTTTTAAGATTGCACCTATAAAGAGCAGTACCCAAAAACCGGGTATCTTAATCTTGCCGGCATGGAAGGGAATTGACAAACTCTCCAAAGACACCGCCGACAAACTTTCGAAAATGGGGTATTATGCCTTTATAGCCGATATTTACGGCGAAGGGAATTACCCAAAAGACAATAATGAAGCCGGAAATAATGCAGGTTTCTACAAAAAAAACTTTGAAGCTTATCAAAAACGCATTTCTTTAGCTTTACAACAATTAATTGCAGCCGGAGCAAATCCAGAAAACATTGTCGTTATTGGATATTGTTTTGGAGGAACTGGAGCACTTGAAGCAGCCCGTGGTCATCTGAATGTAAAAGGAGTCGTCTCTTTTCATGGAGGTTTAGGCAAGGATGATTTAAGATCCACAGAGCCTATTACCGCAAAAGTTTTGGTATGTCATGGAGCCGACGACCCTTATGAATCAACCGAAGAAATCTTAGCTTTCCAAAAAGAAATGAAAGATTCAAAAGCCGATTGGCAAATGATTTATTATGCCAATGCTGTCCATTCCTTTACCAATCCAGAATCTGGAAATGACAATTCAAAAGGTGCTGCCTATAATGAAAAAGCAGCTAAACGTTCTTTCGAGCATTTCAAACTATTCATAAACGAAGTATTAAAAAAATAATAACTTAATTATCCCAATCTCTAAATGAAAAAAGTCCTAGCCCTCTTGTTGTTTATCACAACTATTTCCAGTTTTGCTCAAAAAAAAGCGGTCAACAACGATGACCCGACCAAGTTCATGAACACCATAACAGCCGATAAGCTAAAAACCAGACTTTATATTGTCGCTTCTGATGAAATGGAAGGTCGCGATACAGGATCCAAAGGACAAAAAAAAGCCGGAAATTATCTTATCAGCCAATACAAAAAAAGCAAAATATCCTATCCAAAAGGAGCTACGAACTATTACCAGCCAGTACCAGCTTCATACTTGAATGCCAAACGCAACGAAAACTTGCCAGATTCAGAGAACATCTGGGCTTACATTGAAGGTTCTGAAAAACCAGACGAGGTTTTGGTAATTTCAGCGCATTATGACCACGTTGGTGTAAAAAACGGTGACGTATATAATGGTGCCGATGACGATGGTTCCGGTACAGTTGCTGTTCTTCAAATTGCCGAAGCTTTTCAAAAAGCAAAAAAGGAAGGACACGGCCCTAAACGTTCCATACTGTTTCTTCATGTAACTGGCGAAGAACACGGTTTGCACGGATCACGTTTCTACTCCGAAAATCCATTGTTTCCTATAGCTAATACTATAGCCGATATCAATATTGACATGATAGGCCGTCGCGACATAGAACATGCAAATACCAACAATTATGTATATGTAATTGGTGCCGATAGATTATCAAGCGATTTGCACAACATCACAGTTGCACAAAACGACAAATACACACATTTAGACTTGGATTTCAAATTCAACGACCCAAAAGATCCAAATCATTTCTATGAGCGCTCAGACCACTATAACTTTGCTAAAAACGGAATTCCAGCCGTATTTCTTTTCAACGGAGTTCATGCCGATTATCACCAAAAATCAGATGAGCCTAACAAAATTGAATATGATGCTTTAGCAAAAAGAGCACAACTGGCTTTTGTAATTGCTTGGGATTTGGCAAACAGATCTGAAAGAATTGTAGTTGACAAAGCTATTCAATAAATAAATAGATCTACCCAAAAAAAAGGAGCTTCGAAGAAATTTGAAGCTCCTTTTTCCTTATAAACTACTTTTTTCCCAGATTACAATTAAACAAAACAAATCCAATTAATTTGGAGTTCTATCGTACGTTATGTAATTTAGCCCACTCGAATATATTCGCTGCTAAAAAACTAATAATAACTGCGAAACTTCGTTGAAAATCTTCCCGTTTTTGAGTCCAAAAAACAAAAACACTAACATTTGTAGTAATAGATAATGGCAAAAAAAACAAATTCAATTTTGGATTCAAACAACCATATATTCGAACATTTCTTCGAACTATCAGCTGATTTATTATGCATAGCAGGATTTGATGGTTTTTTCAAAAAAATAAATCCCGCGGTTACTGAATTATTAGGCTACACTAAAGAAGAACTATTTTCAAAACCCATAAACGAGTTTGTTTATACCGAAGATCAAGATTACACCTCAAAAGTCCGTAAAGAACTACTTAACAATAAACCGTTGTTGAATTTCGAAAATCGATATGTAACAAAAAGCGGGAACATTGTATGGCTCTCGTGGACATCCATGCCAATAACTGATGAAAAATTAGTTTATGCAGTTGCCAAAAATATCACGCACAACAAAAAACTAGAAGAGGAACGAAATTTACTTCTCTCAAAAATTACAAAAATCAATAAAGACCTCAAAAAATTAAGCTATACCAGTTCCCATGATTTAAGATCACCTGTAAACAATCTGCTTTCTATTTTTAGTCTTTTAGATGTTTCAAAAATTGAAGATTCCGAAACTCTGCAATTTATTGAACTGTTGAAGTCAACCAGCGAAAGCTTAAAACAGGCTTTAAATGATTACGTAGATATTTTAATTCATGAAGATAATGTAATTACCCAAGTTGAAGAATTAGACTTGAGTGAATCGCTAAACACAGTAATACAAACCATAAGTTCTTTGATTCAAAATTCAAAGGTCACGATTAATGTTGATTTTAGAGAACTTGAAAAAGTAAATTTCAATAAATCATACCTAGAAAGCATATTCCTGAATTTAATAACCAACTCCATAAAATATGCCAAACCTGGCAGTTCACCTAGTATTTCTATACATTCAAAAAGGACAAATGGAATCGATCAATTGATTTTTTCTGATAACGGTCTTGGTTTTGATATGGAACTTGTAAAAGACAAAGTTTTTGGCTTGCACCAAAAATTCCACAACCATATTGACAGCAAAGGAATCGGTCTGTATTTAATAAACAACCACATTACCAGTTTGGGTGGTAAAATTGAAGTGGAGAGTAAAGTTAATGAGGGAGCAAAATTTACTATATCGTTTAAAAAAGATTCACCCCAAACAAAATCATAACACGAAAATTTATTCCACAAAAAAGCTTCGAATTTCTTCGAAGCTTTTTTGTGGAATCATTATAATTGATTACAAATCTTCTTTTACATCAGCATCGGGTGCATTTTTCTTTACGGAGTCAATTCCGTTGTCACGTGCTGCAGCCGATTCATACATTTCACTGCTACCTATAATTTGACCGTTACTCGCTTTAAGATTGAAATAAAGCTTTCCATTTTTGGCTTCCAATTTATCAAATCTTTCATCCACTTGAGAATTCTTTCTCACAGACTCTATTCCGTTTTCACAAGCTGCTTTAGATGCATATCCTTCACTTGCAAGAATAACTTGTCCATTTCCTGCTTTTAAAACAAACTGAAATTCATCATTCTTTCTTTTGCTAACTAAAAATGTTCCCATATATTTTTACTAAATTGATTAATTATAAGCAATTTAGTAAAATCTAATTTATTTTAATTCAAGAAATTAATATTTATTATTACACGAAACTTAACTCCACAAAAAAAGCCCCGAATTACTTCGAGGCTTTTGCCTTTTGGGTGGATGACCGGGTTCGAACCGGCGACCCTCGGCACCACAAACCGATGCTCTAACCAGCTGAGCTACAACCACCATTTGTGCTTAGCGGTTGCAAATATAGAACAAATGTTTACTTCTACAAACAAAAAATTAAAAAAAATTCAGCAAATTTACTTCAAATCTCCTAAACTATTGACTGCCAAATACCTTTCAACTGTAAAACCTTCGGCATGTTCAACGCCAGTTAGCCTCCCTAAATCCCTAGAACGGTAATTCAGGCTTTCCAAGAAGTTTTTACTCGATATTGGCGACTCAGGCTCATTAGAATTAGGATCATAAAATTGCGAACGGTACGCCAAAATAGATTCGATTTTCTTATCAGTAAACCCAGTAATATCCACTACAAAATCTGGTTCTATGTTTTTCCATTGTATATAATGGTAAACCACTTTGGGTCTCCAAGGTTTTTGGATTTCACCATCAAGAACCGTTTCAATTTTCATCAAACCAGATAAAAAACAAGCATCCGAAACTAATTTACTTCCTTTTCCGTGATCAATATGTCTATCGTCAATCGCATTGCATAATACAATCTCAGGTTGATACTTTCTGATCATCTTTATGATTTCCAATTGATGCTTTTCGTCATTGACAAAAAAACCATCCCTCATATTCAAATTCTCACGAACGGAAACCCCTAATATCTTCGCAGCGGCATTTGCTTCCTGATCGCGAATTTCAGCTGAACCTCGCGTACCTAGTTCACCACGGGTTAAATCAATAACCCCTACCTTTTTACCCAAAGAAACCTCTTTTAAAATTGTTCCGGAACATCCCAATTCTACATCATCGGGATGTGCTCCAAAAGCCAGTATATCTAATTTCATCTATGTTTTATTTTAATTATTTTCAATGGTAATTTCAATAGCAATTAAAAATCTTAAATCGTTGATCTTCATTCTAAAATCAAAAATCAAAAACCCTCTTCATCGTCATTGACTTATTTACGCTTTCCTCCCACTCTTTTTCGGGGATGCTGTCTTTTGTAATTCCGCAACCCATGAATAAATTGGCTTTTGCCGTTTTGAGATCAAAACCCATTTCAATTTCCATACAACGCAAATTGACAAACAAATCAGAACTAGTTTTATCCGATGTGGAGCTGCTGTTCAATTCTCCCAAATAACCGGTGTAAAAAGTCCTGTCGTAATTTTCATTGTCCAAAATAAACTGTTTGGATTCCAGTTTTGGCAAACCACAAACTGCAGGAGTCGGATGCAATAAACCAATAACTTCGTTCAAATTCTGTACCGAATTCAATTGACCCGAGATATCTGTTTTTATATGCCAAATACTTCCCGCTTTTACACTATAAGGTTCCGAAACCAAAATTGAATTTGAGACTTTATTCAACTCCGAGACAATATAATCGGTAACGAATTGCTGCTCCTGTTTTTCCTTATCCGCCCACACAACTTCCTCATAACCAGTATTTTTTTGTGTTCCAGCTAAAGCCATTGTTTTAAAAATATCTTCTTCCACTTTTAACAATTGCTCGGGTGTTGCACCCATCCAAATTCCAATTTTTGGATGAAAAAAGCAATACACAAAAGTCGCAGGATATAATTGAACTAAGTTTTTAAAATTGGTAACCAAATCAAAATCAAGTAAGTAAATAGTTTCCTTTCGAGACAAAACTACTTTCTGAAATTCATTTTCTTGTATCGCTTCAATTCCTTTAGCAACTAATCTTTCAAAATTTGTCTTGATAATTTCATCAGGAGAAACAAAATCTTTTTCATTTTCAGAAAGTTCTTTTTTATCAAATACAAAATGCTTGATTTCGGAATACTCTTCAGGAATAATATATTTTTTATGTCCGTCGAAAGAAGAAAAAACAAAACCTTTTTCAGTAAAATCAACTACATCATACAAATTATCATTTTGCTGAAACATTCCAATTATAGCATCCGAATTGGGCTTGCAATACAAAACAAAAGGCAAGTTTTGCTGTAGTTGCTGTTTCACTTTTTCAAAAAAATCATTCATAATTATTGTTTCTCTTTCGTCAAAACCATATTCGTCAATTTGCAAAGCGAAACTAAATTCCCAGCTTCATCCGTGATTTTAATTTCCCAGAGATGCAAGCTTCTTCCTTTATGGATAATACGGGCAGTACCAAAAACAAAGCCTTCACGAATACTTTTTAAATGATTCGCTGAAATTTCGATACCACGTACTTCTTGGTTTTTATCATTAATAAAAAAATGCGAAGCGGCACTCCCAACGCTTTCTGCCAAAGCCACCGAAGCACCTCCGTGCAGCAAACCCATTGGCTGATGTACAGATGAATTCACAGGCATTTTGGCAACAAGAAATCCTTCGCCAGCATCTATAAACTCGATATTTAGCGTCTCCATCAAAGTATTTTTGGAAAACTGATTGCAATATTCGAGCATTTTATCTTTATCTATTAGCATATCTTGATTTTAAAGATTGTAAAAATACGCTAAATTGATAATTCAAAAAAGAAATAAATGAAATGCTAAAGAAACTAAAAATCTAATCCCTCGAACAAACCCAAAAATCTAATTTATTGTTATTTTTACAAAAAATAAAACGAAATGCGTCGAATCACCTTACTGTTTTTAACTGGAATTATACTTTCATTTTGCTCTTGTCGTAGTGATTTTGAAACCGTGGCCAGTACTGGTGATTTAACTTTTTCAAAAGACACGGTTTATTTGGATACGGTTTTCACCAATTTGAGTTCGAGTACATACGCCCTAAAAGTGTATAACCATTCCAAAAATGACATCAATATACCGATCATTAAATTTGCCAATGGAGCAAACTCAAGATACAGAATGTCCGTTGATGGTGCTCAGGGTAATCAAGGAAAGATGTTCGAAAATGTTACACTATTAGCCAAAGACAGCTTGTATATCTTTATAGAAACAACCGTAGAAAGTGACAACACTACCCCAACCGAATTTCTATATACCGACCAAATTGAATTTGACAGTGGCGCGAATCTTCAGAAAGTGGAATTAGTAACTTTGGTGCAAGACGCCATTTTATTACACCCAAACCGCAATGCAGACGGAACTACAGAAACGCTACCAATTGGGAATGAAAAAATAAGTGGATTTTATTTGGACAAAAATGACCCAATTCATGGTAATGAACTTATTTTTACTAATAAAAAAGCCTATGTGATTTACGGATACGCTGCCGTTCCCGAAGCAGAAACCGTGACTTTTGAACCAGGAGCAAGAGTATATTTTCATTCTGATTCCGGCCTTATCGTACCCAAAAATGCTTCAATACACATTAATGGAAGTACATCCACAACTGATAAACTAGAAAATGAAGTGATTTTCGGCGGTGATCGCCAGCAACCGGATTTTGGTTATATTCCGGGACAATGGGGCACTATTTGGTTGCAAAACGGAAGCACCAATAACACAATTCAAAATCTAACACTCAAAAATGCTACTGTTGGACTATTTATCGAAGGCAATGACGGAACAACCATGCCTATAAAAAACACACAGATTTATAATTGCACCCATTATGGAATTCAAGCCAAAAATGCTTTAATCGAGGGAGAAAATATTGCTATTAATTACACAGGACAAGCCAGCTTAGCCTGTACTTACGGAGGAAATTACAAATTCACACACTCAACCTTCAACAACGACTGGTCTAGTCCTGAACAAGCGGCAGTTTATATTAGCAATTATATAGATGGTGCCACTCCAGAAACCAGGGACCTTACTGGAGCAACATTCAACAATTGTATCATTTACGGTTCGTATTCGAACGAAATGCTTTTGGACAAAAAATCGGGGGCTGCTTTCGTATACCAATTCAATAATTGTTTAATCAAATCAAACAACACCAAAGATCCAGATTATCAATTCGACACTGATCCCGTTCATTATAATACTATTATTCTAAACAAAGACCCAAAATTCTTTAATCCCAATATCAACAATTTCAATATCGACGATACTTCTTCCGCTTTCGCAAAAGGAAATTCAACTTATTTAATACCACTTGACATACTAGGAATTACCAGAACACTTCCACCAGATTTGGGGGCTTATCAAAGTAAACCGTTTCCGAAAAGCAAGTAAGATTACAACACAGATTGCACAGATTAACACAAATTTCTTTGTCTAAAAAAAATACACAAACTTCTCATCCTGAGTTCATTTACCCCCAGATTCAGCATTAGAATTTATTACGCAGAGGCACAAAGGTTCGCAAAGTTTTTTAAGCTCTATTCAAAGAATTTCATTTTCCTTTGCGCATCTTTGCTAGTCCTTTGCCCAACTTCGCGGCATTTTTTCTAACGCGGAATCTAGGTTTATTGTTTTTCAAAACAGAAAGGCCTGGCATTGTTCTTTCTCGCGAAGGCGCAAAGACGCAAAATTAAAACCGTTTTCTTTGCGGCTTAGCATCTTTGCGAGAGCTCTATTTTGAAAAATTCTACTCAGAATTCGTGCTAATTTGTGAAATTCGTGTCTATCTCTTTATCAATCTAATTTTTCAAAGACTTTGCTTTTCACATTTGCTCTTACTATATATTTAACCTAAATTTGCACCGTTAAATACAACAAACTACACAACAATGATCCATTTCTTTGAAAACCAAAGCAAAACTGTTTTTGCAGTACAAACGCAAAACGAAATTTCGGCTCAAGACATTTCAAAACTTAACTGGCTTTTTGCAGATGCAAATAAAATAGAAAAATCCGTTTTGTCGGATTTTTTTGTTGGACCACGTGCCACAATGATTACCCCTTGGAGTACCAATGCGGTAGAAATCACCCAAAATATGGGAATTTCAGGAATCATTCGTATTGAAGAATTCCAGAAAGCAACGGCCGATTTCAATGATTTTGATCCAATGCTTTCCCAAAAATACACCGAGTTGAATCAAGATATTTTCACGATTCACATTCAGCCTGAAGCTATTTTGAATATTGATGATATTGCTGCTTATAACAAAACAGAAGGCTTGTCTTTGAGTCAGGAAGAAGTAGAATATTTGGATAATTTGTCAACTAAATTAGGTAGAAAATTAACGGATTCAGAGATTTTCGCTTTCTCTCAAGCCAATTCAGAGCACTGTCGTCACAAAATTTTCAATGGAACTTTTGTTATTGACGGTGTGGAAAAAGAAACTTCTCTTTTTAAATTAATCAAAAAAACATCTCAGGAAAATCCTAACGATATTGTTTCGGCTTACAAAGACAACGTTGCTTTTGTAAAAGGACCAAGAGTACAGCAATTTGCTCCAAAAACTGCCGACAAACCTGATTTTTACGAAATAAAAGAATTTGATTCGGTTATCTCTTTAAAAGCAGAAACTCACAATTTTCCAACCACTGTGGAGCCTTTCAACGGAGCTGCAACAGGATCAGGAGGCGAAATTCGTGATCGTTTGGCTGGAGGACAAGGTTCTTTGCCAATGGCAGGAACGGCTGTTTATATGACTTCTTACTCTCGTTTATCAGCAAACAGACCTTGGGAAGACGCCGTTGCCGAAAGAAAATGGTTGTATCAAACTCCAATGGATATCTTAATAAAAGCTTCAAACGGAGCATCTGATTTCGGAAATAAATTTGGACAGCCGCTTATTACCGGTTCGGTTTTGACTTTTGAACATGAAGAAAACAACCGCAAAATTGGTTACGATAAAGTAATCATGCAAGCAGGTGGAATTGGTTACGGAAAATTAGATCAAGCCATTAAACACAAACCAAAAGAAGGAGACAAAATCGTTATCCTTGGTGGTGAAAATTATAGAATTGGAATGGGTGGTGCTGCCGTTTCATCAGCAGATACAGGTGCTTTTGGCTCAGGAATTGAATTAAATGCCATTCAACGTTCCAACCCAGAAATGCAAAAACGTGCTGCCAACGCCATTCGTGGTTTGGTAGAAAGTGACAATAACCCAATCGTTTCTATTCACGATCACGGTGCGGGCGGACACTTAAACTGTCTTTCTGAATTGGTAGAAGAAACAGGAGGATTAATTGATTTGGACAAATTGCCTGTTGGAGACCCGACACTTTCTGCAAAAGAAATTATCGGTAACGAATCTCAAGAAAGAATGGGATTGGTTATTGGTAAAAAAGACATCGACATTTTACAACGAATTGCTGACAGAGAACGCTCTCCAATGTACCAGGTGGGTGATGTAACTGCCGATCATCGTTTTACTTTCGAATCAAAAACCACTGGTTTAAAACCGATGGATTATGCTTTGGAAGATTTCTTCGGAAGTTCTCCAAAAACGATAATGACAGACAAAACCATCGATTACAACTATGGCGGTTTAGAATATAACGTAAAAAATATAGCAACATACTTGGAGCAAGTACTGCAATTGGAAGCTGTTGCCTGTAAAGACTGGCTGACAAACAAAGTCGATCGTTGTGTTGGCGGAAAAGTAGCCAAACAACAATGTGCTGGACCATTGCAATTGCCATTGAACAATTGTGGTGTTATGGCTTTGGATTATCAAGGAAAAGAAGGAGTTGCAACCTCAATTGGACACTCTCCTATCGCCTCTTTGATTGACCCTGTTGCAGGAACAAGAACAGCAATTGCCGAGTCATTATCAAACATCGTTTGGGCTCCCATTAAAGACGGGTTGAAAGGAATTTCATTGTCTGCAAACTGGATGTGGGCTTGCAAAAACGAAGGTGAAGATGCTCGTTTGTACGCCGCCGTTGAAGCCTGTTCAGATTTTGCAATCGAATTGGGAATCAATATTCCGACAGGAAAAGATTCACTTTCGATGAAACAAAAATATCCAAACGACGAAGTAATTGCACCGGGAACGGTAATTATTTCTGCTGGAGGTAACTGTATCGACATTAGAAAAGTTGTTGAACCTATTTTGCAAAAAGACGGAGGTTCTATTTATTATATTAATTTGTCCCAAGACGACTTCAAACTAGGAGGTTCTTCATTGGCACAAACACTGAATGCAATCGGAAACGATGCGCCAACAATTAAAGACGCTGCTTTTTTCAAAAATGCATTCAATACTCTTCAAGAATTGATTTTAGACAATCAGATTTTGGCTGGACACGATATCGGAAGCGGTGGTTTGATTACTACTTTATTGGAAATGTGTTTTGCTGATGTGAATTTAGGAGCAAAAATTGATTTCTCTGTTTTTGAAGAAAAAGATATTATTAAATACCTATTCTCTGAAAATATCGCGGTTGTTTTCCAAGCTAATTCAGATGAAGCTGTTGAAGCTAAATTGAAAGCAAACGGAGTATCATTCTTCAAATTAGGAAATGCAACAAGCGAAGCTACTTTAGACTTTGGTCCTTGTAAATTGGATATTGCGAAATACAGAGACATTTGGTTCAAGACTTCTTTCTTGTTAGACCAAAAACAATCTAAAAACGGAACTGCCCAAGCACGTTTCGACAATTATAAAAACCAAGTATTAAACTATACTTTCCCAGCTCATTTTACAGGAAAAAAACCTGCAATTGATACTTCAAAACCACGTCCAAAAGCAGCTATCATCCGTGAAAAAGGAAGTAATTCCGAGCGTGAAATGGCGAATGCAATGTATTTGGCAGGTTTTGACGTAAAAGACGTTCACATGACCGATTTGATTTCGGGACGTGAAAACCTGGAAGACATTCAATTCATCGGAGCTGTTGGAGGATTCTCTAATTCAGATGTTTTGGGTTCTGCCAAAGGTTGGGCCGGAGCATTCAAATACAACGAAAAAGCAAATACGGCATTGAAAAACTTCTTCAAAAGAGAAGACACTTTATCTGTTGGAATCTGTAACGGTTGTCAGTTATTCATGGAATTGGAAGTAATAAACCCAGAGCATGAAGTTCACGGAAAAATGCTTCATAACGACAGCCACAAACACGAAAGTATTTTTACTTCGGTAACTATTCAGGAAAACAAATCGGTAATGTTATCGACTTTGGCGGGAAGCACACTTGGAGTTTGGGTTTCGCATGGTGAAGGAAAATTCAATTTGCCATACGCAGAAGACCAATACAACATCGTTGGAAAATACGGTTATGAAGAATATCCTGCCAATCCAAATGGATCGGCTTTCAACACCGCAATGATGTGTGACAAAACAGGTCGCCACTTGGTAATGATGCCACACATTGAGCGTTCCACTTTCCAATGGAACTGGGCACATTATCCAAAAGACAGAAATGACGAGGTTACCCCTTGGCACGAAGCCTTTGTGAATGCAAAAAAATGGATAGACAATACAAACAAGTAAGATTTTAATAATTAAAATTTTATTTCCAAATAAAGCCCGTCTCTAACTTTTTTCAGAGACGGGTTTTTCATGAAGATTTTTGCCCTAAAATCTGAATTAACCTAAAAAACCACCAATGAATACCATCAAAAACCTTATTATTATAAGCCTCCTACTTTTAATAAATCCAGTATTTGCACAAATTTCAGATGAATCCTTAAAAATTAATCCCCTATTAGAATTGTTTGGTTCTAATGCAAAAACTCTAGGTCTTAAAGGAAATGTAACCCAAATGCATGAGCAGCAATTTTTGATAAACTCAAAAGGGAACGTAACAGGTGATTCTGAATTGATCAATAATTTTTATAAATTTTATCCCGAAGGTTCAACCAAAGAGTTTGAGCAAAATTATAAGTATGTGCTCTCAAAAAAGCACTTTTTCAGCTACACCAACAAAGGTTATATTTCGCATATAGATATCGAGACTGTCAATGTTGGCAAAAATAAAGATACAACCGAAACCAATTTGGAGAATGAAACTCAAACTCCAGATTTTTCTATGGCTGATTACAAATATGTACAAAAGAAAAACATTTTGTACAAAGGAGAAGAAGTTATCAAAAGTTCGCCAAAAAAGGCAACTACCAGAAATGAGTACTTTTATCATTTCAATGATGATAACCAAATCTTCCAGATTGATTACCAACCTACAGATTTATCCACAAAATACATCTACGATTCTAATGCACTGGTAAAAGAAGTGCATACCATTAAATCAGGCATTTTATCCCATAAAAATATTTATAAATACGACCATAATAATAGGCTAATCAAGATTTCAACAATTAATTCTGATAACAATACAAAATACCCAAACAAAGAAATCATTTTGACCTACAAACTTGACGAAAAAGGAAACGTAATCGAAAAAAAAATGGTGACCTATCTTTATAACAATAAAGGTACCAAGGAGTTTCTTGAAGGATTTTTAATTTTATATAATTATACCTACTTGTAGTTTTTTATCTAAAATTCCGTTTGTATCTTAGCCAAAAGAATAAACATTTAACCTTACCTAAAAAGCAACGCCCCTTGCTTTTTAGACTTTTTTAAAATCAACCTACACCCATGAAAAAAATTACTTTGCTGCTTGCTGCACTTGTATTAAGTGCAACACATTCCTATGCCCAAATTAAAGTTACCAAAATCAGAAACAAGGACAAAGACCACTATATCGCTACAGTCATTGGCTATCCTGTTACCGGTCTTTATACTTTTGTAAATCAAGTTGAGCCTATAACAATCCTCAATGCTGACGGCACAGGAATTATGCAAAATGAAAATCTTGTAAAAGAAAATATCCTTTGGGGAATTGAATGTTCGGAATCTGGAGTTCCTATTTTTAAAGAAGGATTCAATAGTGCTTCTTACTCTTTTTGGTATAAAAAAAGTGATACGACCAAATCAAAATCAGAGGATGAAAACGAATGGATTTTACAACAATTTTCAATTCATCATGACAAAATGAAGATGTTCATTTCTGGAGAGAGAGTAAAAGAATATATCGAATAACAATATTCTGTATCAAAAACCGTAAATACTTGTATATCTCCTGTTTCGCAAATTATTTTACTCCAAAACCAATTAAAAAAGCGTTTTTCTAAACTCAATTCATCTAATTTAAACAATTTTAAGAAATCGATTTCGTTGATTACCAATAATGTAATTATATTAATCGTAATTAATCATTAGAAAATAAAAATTATTATTAATTTTTATTTAATTTGCGAAAAAATTTAACAATCATACAATGAGAACGATTACCCGTCTTTTTGATTTCCCTTACTATCAGCTTGAAAATTACAACAAATTAGATGCTTTGGTTACCAAGCAAGGTGATGTTTGGGTAAAAACCTCAACCCAAGAATATCTTGATAAAGCCAATGCAATTTCTAGGGCATTGCTAAGGATGGGCATACAAAAAGACGACAAAATAGCTATCATTTCAAGCAACAATAGAACGGAATGGCATATCATGGACATTGGTATTTTACAAACCGGCGCCCAAAACGTGCCGATTTATCCAACTATTGCTCAAGAAGATTATGAATATATTCTAAATCATTCTGAAGCTATGTATGTATTTGTTTCGGATATTGAAGTATACAATAAAGTAAATAATATAAAGGCGAATGTACCTTCCCTAAAAGAGGTTTTTTCATTCAATGAAATTGGGGGATGCAGAAACTGGACTGAATTATTAAATTTAGGTGAAGACAAAAGTAATCAAGATGTTGTTGAAGATAGAAAAAACAATGTAAAACCAGACGATTTAGCGACTATCATTTATACATCTGGGACAACAGGACGACCAAAAGGAGTTATGCTGTCACACAGAAATATTGTTTCAAATGTGCTTAACAGTGCTTCCAGAATTCCATTTGAAGCAGGAAAAAGTGTGGCATTGAGTTTCCTTCCTATCTGCCATATTTTCGAAAGAATGATTTTGTATCTATATCAATATTATGGTGTTTCAGTATATTTTGGAGAATCCATAGACAAGATCAGCAGTAATCTAAAAGAAGTAAGACCAACTGTAATTACTGCCGTACCTAGACTTTTGGAAAAAGTATACGATAGTATTCTTGCAAAAGGAACCGAATTGAAAGGAATTAAAAAAATGCTTTTCTTTTGGGCTATCGATTTAGGACTGCGTTACGAGCCTTATGGAGCCAATGGTTTTTGGTATGAATTCCAATTAAAAATTGCCCGCAAACTAATTTTCAGCAAATGGAAAGAAGGTTTGGGAGGTAACTTAGATTTAATGGTTTCCGGAAGTGCCGCTTTACAGAAAAGATTATCACGCGTATTTGCCGCTGCCGAAATTCCAGTTATGGAAGGTTATGGATTGACCGAAACTTCTCCTGTAATTACTGTAAATGACATGAGAAATAGAGGATTCAAAGTTGGGACTGTTGGAAAATCCATTGACAACGTTGAAGTAAAAATTGCCGAAGACGGTGAAATTCTTTGCAAAGGTCCAAATGTTATGATAGGTTATTACAAAGATCCTGAAAAAACAGCCGAAGCTATCATTGACGGATATTTCCATACGGGAGATATTGGTAATGTTGATCAAAACGGATTTTTGACCATTACAGACCGCAAGAAAGAAATGTTTAAAACTTCTGGAGGAAAATACATTGCACCTCAAATTATCGAAAACACCATGAAACAATCTCGTTTTATCGAGCAGATTATGGTTATTGGTGATGGAGAAAAAATGCCAGCTGCGTTCATTCAACCTAGTTTTGAGTTCATCAAAGAATGGGAAAAACTTCACGGAATTGAAGTTGGAAAGACAAACCAAGATATAATTTCAAATCCAAAAGTAATTGCCCGTATTCAGGAAGAAATTGACCATATCAATCCAAAATTTGGAAATTGGGAACAAGTAAAACGTTTCGAATTAACGCCAGATGTTTGGTCAATTGACGGTGGACACCTTACTCCTACTCTAAAATTAAAAAGAAAAATCATATTGGAAATTTACAAAAAACAATATGAAAAAATATACGGTCATCCGCTGTAGACTTTTATATTTAAAAAACCTCAAAGTCCTGATAGTTACTATCGGGACTTTTTTTTGTATTTAAAATCTTCTTATCTTCACAATTAATTAAAAATAACAGTTACGGTTTCATGCAATGAATGTATTTGAATCAAACTCTCACAAAGGCGCTAAGACGCAAAGAGAAGGTTTATAAACTTTGCGCCTTTGCGCCTTTGCGCCTTTGCGTCTTTGCGAGAAAAAAACATTACGTGATAACTGCCATAATCTATTAAAAACAAAAAATATCAACGCATGAAAATCAAAATCTACACTATGCTTTTCATCAGCCTACTTTTAATTATTGGCTGTAAAGAAAAAACCGAAGACACCATAAAAGCCAATTACCTTGATTTTTCCAAAAGGGATGACCAATTTACGGGCGGTATCAAAATTATTCCTATCACCACTCCAAAAGGGACTTTCAAAGTTTGGACAAAAACTGTGGGAAACAATCCAACCATAAAAGTGCTGTTGCTTCACGGAGGTCCAGGTCTCACCCATGAACTGTATGAGTCATTTGACGGCTATTTCCCGAACGAAAGTATCGAATACATCTACTATGATCAATTGGGTTCTTATTACAGCGATCAGCCGAACGACAACAGTCTGTGGACAAATGAACGATTTGTGGAAGAAGTGGAACAGGTTCGAAAAGCACTCGGTTGTGACAATACCAATTTTTATGTTTTGGGACAATCCTGGGGTGGAATCCTGGCTATGGAATACGCCTTGAAATACCAAAAAAATCTCAAAGGGCTCATTATTTCCAATATGATGGCAAGCGCACCTGCTTACAACAAATATGCCGAAGAAGTTCTTGGGCCAAAACTCCCAAAAACTGTTTTTGACCAAATAAAAACATTCGAAAAAAACAAGGATTACACCAATCCAAAATACACCGAACTGCTTTTTAAATATTATTATACCGAACATATTTTAAGAATGCCTATTGACAAATGGCCAGAATCCATTAATAGATGCTTCAAACACATCAATCCTAATGTGTATGTATATATGCAAGGACCGAGTGAATTTGGAATTACAGGAAATGCCACTTTAAAAGATTGGGATGTCACTGCCCGACTTAAAACAATTACCGTTCCTACTTTGGTTATTGGTGCCAAATACGACACGATGGATCCCAAACACATGGAATGGATGTCTCACGAAGTACAAAATGGACGCTTTTTATTTTGCCCTAACGGAAGCCACCTTTCGCAATACGATGATCAAAAAAATTATTTTAAAGGGGTGATTCAATTTTTGAGGGATGTGGATAGTGGGGATTTTAAGAAGGGATAATTCATTTTTTTTTAAATGAATTACAAATAAATTTTCTAACTCAAAAAAACCATCAATTTTGTTAAAACAAGAAAATACTGCGCATGCATAATATTTCCCAAACTCCTTATTTTAAAGGAGTTTTTTATTTATATTTATAAAAAATTAAAAAAAAACAAATTTTATTATGCATGCATAGTATTTTTTTTATTACATTTGAAATCGATATAGTAGAATATGAAAAACAAAACAATAGATTATATCTTAAGAGCAACTTGGCAAGCCGTATCCAGAATGTATAACGAAGAAGCTCATAAATATGATGCTACGATGGCAACTGGATTTGCATTATTAAGCATTGACAGAGAAGAAGGAACACCTTCAACAGCATTAGGGCCAAGAATGGGAATGGAGGCTACAAGCTTGACCAGAACCTTAAAATCAATGGAGGAAAAAGGGCTAATAATTAGAAAGAAAAATCCAGAAGACGGCAGAGGAGTTTTGATTTACCTAACCGATTTTGGAAAAGAAAAAAGAGAGCTTTCTAAGAATACTGTTTTGAAATTTAATGAATCCGTGAGAAAACACATCTCGGAAGAAAAGATAAATAACTTCATAGAAGTTGCAGAAATTATCAACGAACTAATTCAGAATAAAAACATATTTAATCAACAAGAAAACAGTAATGATGAAACGCACCATTAAAAAAGTAGCAGTAATTGGATCCGGAATTATGGGTTCGGGAATTGCTTGTCATTTTGCCAACATTGGAGTCGAAGTCTTACTTTTGGACATTGTGCCAAGAGAATTGACTGATGCCGAAACCAAAAAAGGGCTTACGCTTGAAAGTAAAATTGTTCGCAACCGTGTGGTAAACGAACATTTGGCCAACTCATTAAAATCGAAGCCCTCTCCTATTTACAGTCAAAAATTCGCCAGCCGAATCACCACTGGAAATACTACGGACGATATGGCTAAGATTGCCAATGTAGATTGGATTATCGAAGTGGTTGTGGAGCGTTTGGACATCAAAAAATTGGTTTTTGAGCAAATTGAAAAATTCAAAAAACCGGGAACTTTGGTAACATCAAATACTTCTGGTATTCCAATTCATTTCATGAGCGAAGGACGTAGCGAAGATTTTCAAAAACATTTCTGCGGAACTCACTTTTTTAACCCAGCGCGTTACTTAAAATTATTCGAAATTATTCCTGGTCCACAAACTTCTTCTGAGGTTTTGGATTTCTTAACCATATACGGAGAGAAATTCTTGGGTAAAACTTCAGTTGTTGCCAAAGATACTCCAGCATTTATCGGAAACCGTATTGGTATTTACGGAATCCAAAGTTTGTTCCATTTGGTAAAAGAATTGGGATTGACTATTGAAGAGGTCGATAAATTGACTGGCCCGGTTATTGGTCGTCCAAAATCGGCTACTTTTAGAACTGTGGATGTTGTTGGATTGGATACTTTGGTGCATGTTGCCAACGGAATCTATGAAAACTGCCCAACAGACGAACAACACGAATTGTTCAAACTTCCTGAATTTGTCAACAAAATGATGGAAAACAAATGGTACGGAAGTAAAACAGGCCAAGGTTTCTACAAAAAAGTAGACAAAGACATTCTTTCTTTGGACTTGGATACTCTTGAATACCGTCCTGCCAAAAGAGCTTCTTTTGCTACTTTGGAATTAACAAAAACAATCGACAAACCAATCAACAGATTTAAAGTTTTGGTTAAAGGAAAAGACAAAGCGGGTGAATTCTACAGAAAAAGTTTCTCTGGAATGTTTGCTTACGTTTCCAACCGTATTCCTGAAATCTCTGATGAGTTATACAAAATAGACGATGCCATGAAAGCTGGTTTTGGATGGGAAAATGGTCCATTCGAAATTTGGGACGCTATTGGTGTTCAAAATGGAATCGAAATCATGAAAGCCGAAGGTCTTGAACCTGCTGCTTGGGTTACCGAAATGCTTGCTTCTGGAAGTACAAGTTTTTACAGCATCAAAGAAGGTGCAACTTATTTCTATAATATTCCAACAAAATCGCAAACTAAAGTTCCTGGACAAGATGCATTCATAATCCTGAACAACATTCGCGAAAGCAAAAAAGTTTGGAGTAATAGTGGTGCTATCATCCAAGATTTAGGAGATGGAATCTTGAACTTAGAATTCCAATCCAAAATGAATACTATTGGTGGTGACGTTTTAGCTGCGATCAATAAAGCGATAGATTTATCCGAAAAAGAATACCAAGGTTTAGTTATTGGAAACCAAGCAGCAAATTTCTCTGTTGGTGCCAATATAGGAATGATATTTATGATGGCTGTGGAGCAAGAATATGATGAGTTGAATATGGCCATCAAAATGTTCCAAGACACGATGATGCGTGTGCGTTATTCTGGAATTCCTGTCGTAGTTGCTCCTCACGGAATGACTTTTGGTGGTGGTTGCGAAATGAGTTTACATGCTGACAAAGTGGTTGCTGCTGCAGAAACTTATATGGGATTAGTTGAATTTGGTGTTGGGGTAATTCCTGGCGGTGGAGGTTCGAAAGAATTGGCCATGCGTGCATCAGATCTATTCCGTAAAAACGATGTGGAATTGAATGTTTTACAAGAATATTTCATGACCATCGCTATGGCAAAAGTATCAACTTCGGCTTACGAAGCTTTTGACACAGGACTTTTACAACACGGTAAAGATATTGTGGTGGTAAACAAAGACCGTCAAATTGCAGAAGCCAAAAAACATGCGTTGTTAATGGCAGAAGCAGGTTATACACAACCTATCCGCAGAACTGATGTAAAAGTTTTGGGTAAACAAGCATTGGGAATGTTCTTGGTAGGAACTAACCAAATGGTTGCCGGTAAATACATCTCAGAGCACGATCTTAAAATTGCAAACAAACTGGCTTATGTTATGGCTGGTGGTGATTTATCTGAAGCTACATTGGTGTCTGAACAATATTTATTGGATATCGAACGTGAAGCTTTCTTGTCACTTTGCACCGAAAGAAAAACATTGGAACGTATCCAATTTATGTTAACCAAAGGGAAACCGCTTCGCAATTAGAGAATAGATGCAAGAAACAAGAAGCAAGACTTTAGAAATATCTTGCCTCTTGCCTCTTTCTTCTAATAAATCTTAAAAAACAAAAACAAATGAAAACAGCATATATAGTTAAAGCTTACCGTACTGCGGTAGGTAAAGCCCCAAAAGGAGTTTTTAGATTTAAAAGACCTGATGAGTTGGCTGCAGAAACCATTCAATACATGATGAATGAGTTACCTGATTTTGACAAAACACGTATTGACGACGTTATGGTAGGAAACGCCATGCCGGAAGCAGAACAAGGTTTGAACGTGGGACGTTTAATCTCTTTGATGGGATTAAAAGTAGACGATGTACCGGGTGTAACCGTAAACAGATATTGCGCTTCAGGATTGGAAACAATCGGAATGGCAACTGCCAAAATCCAATCAGGTATGGCACATTGCATCATTGCCGGTGGAGCCGAAAGCATGAGTTTTATTCCAATGGGAGGTTATAAACCTACTCCGGATTATGCTGTCGCAAAAGCGGGACACGAGGACTATTACTGGGGAATGGGATTGACATCGGAAGCGGTGGCGAAACAATTCAACATCTCTCGTGCAGACCAAGATGAATTTGCTTTTCAATCACACAACAAAGCATTGAAAGCGCAAGCAGAAGGTAAATTTGACAAACAAATTGTGCCTATTACAGTAGAGCAAACTTTTATCAATGAAAAGGGTAAAAAAGAAACTAAATCATACGTTGTAAACAAAGACGAAGGCCCTAGAGCTGGAACTTCATTGGAAGCATTGGCTGGTCTTAGAGCTGTTTTTGCTGCCGATGGAAGTGTAACAGCCGGTAACTCTTCACAAATGAGTGATGGTGCTGCTTTTGTACTGGTTATGAGCGAAGAAATGGTAAAAGAATTAAACCTTCAACCGATTGCTCGTCTGGTAAACTTCGCCTCTGCAGGTGTTGAGCCAAGAATTATGGGAATTGGTCCTGTAAAAGCAATTCCAAAAGCGTTGAAACAAGCGGGATTGACTCTGAATGATATTGATCTAATTGAATTGAACGAAGCTTTTGCTTCACAAGCATTGGCAGTTACTCGCGAATTGAACTTGAATCCCGATATTATCAATGTGAATGGTGGAGCGATTGCTTTAGGTCATCCTTTAGGTTGTACTGGAGCCAAATTATCTGTTCAATTGTTTGACGAGATGAAACGCAGAGGAAGCAAATACGGAATTGTTTCTATGTGTGTGGGAACTGGACAAGGTTCTGCGGGGATTTATGAGTTGATGTAAAAGCCCCCTAACCCCCGAAGGGGAATCACTAAAATTACCAACAAAAAATAAATTTACAAGTTCTTTAAAAAAAGTATAATCACATCTTTAACTTTATTTAGGTTAAAGAATTTAAAACCCTACTTACCCCTAGTAGGAATTCCCCCTTCGGGGGTTAGGGGGCTGATATGAGCGACAAAACAAGAGGTGGTCAATTCATCGTAAAAGAAACAAAATGTGAAGATATTTTCACACCAGAAGATTTCAATGAAGAGCAATTAATGATGCGTGACTCTGTAAAAGAGTTCGTTGATAAAGAATTGTGGGCACACAAAGATCGTTTTGAGAAAAAAGATTACGCTTATACACAAGAGTGTATGAAAAAAGCGGGAGATCTTGGTTTCTTGAGCGTAGCTGTACCGGAAGCTTATGGCGGAATGGGAATGGGATTTGTAAATACAGTTTTGGTATGTGATTATATTTCGGGGGCAACGGGTTCATTCTCGACTGCTTTTGGAGCGCACACCGGAATTGGAACAATGCCAATCACTCTTTACGGAACAGAAGAACAAAAACAAAAATACGTACCAAAATTAGCTTCTGGAGAATGGTTTGGAGCGTATTGCTTGACTGAACCAGGTGCTGGATCTGATGCTAATTCTGGAAAAACTAAAGCTGTTTTATCAGAAGACGGAAAAACATATTCGATCACTGGACAAAAAATGTGGATTTCGAATGCAGGATTCTGTTCTGTTTTTATCGTATTCGCAAGAATTGGTGACGACAAAAACATCACTGGATTTATCGTAGAAAACACTCCAGACAATGGAATCTCGATGAATGAAGAAGAGCATAAATTAGGTATTCGTGCTTCTTCTACTCGTCAGGTTTTCTTCAATGAGACTAAAGTTCCTGTTGAAAACATGTTGTCTGAAAGAGGAAATGGTTTCAAAATCGCAATGAACGCCTTGAATGTAGGACGTATCAAATTGGCAGCTGCTTGTTTGGACGCTCAACGTAGAGTAATCACAGGAGCGGTTCACTATTCTAATGAAAGAATCCAATTTAACACTGCAATTTCTCAGTTTGGAGCTATCCGTTCTAAATTGGCCGAGATGGCAACTTCTTGCTACGCTGGAGAAAGTGCTTCTTACCGTGCAGCAAAAGATATTGAAGATCGTATTACAGAGCGTGAAGCTGCTGGTGCATCTCACCAAGAATCAGAATTGAAAGGTGTTGAAGAATATGCTATCGAGTGTTCTATCTTGAAAGTTGCAGTTTCTGAAGACGTTCAAAATTGTGCTGATGAAGGAATTCAAATCTTTGGAGGAATGGGGTTCTCAGAAGACACTCCTATGGAAAGTGCTTGGAGAGATGCTCGTATTGCTCGTATCTACGAGGGAACAAACGAAATCAACAGAATGCTTTCTGTTGGTATGTTAATCAAAAAAGCAATGAAAGGTCACGTTGATTTACTAGGACCTGCTTCTAAAGTACAGGAAGAATTAATGGGAATTCCATCTTTTGAAACTCCTGATTATTCTGAATTGTTTGCTGAGGAAAAAGAAATGATTGGTAAATTGAAAAAAGCGTTCTTAATGGTTGCTGGTGGAGCCGTTCAAAAATACGGTCCAGACTTAGACGCTCACCAACAATTATTGATGGCTGCCTCAGATATCTTAATCGAAATCTATATGGCTGAAAGTACGATCTTAAGAACCGAAAAATTAGCCAAAACAAACGGTGCTGACAAAATCAAAGAACAAATCGCAATGGCACAATTATACTTGTACCAAGCAGTTGATATCATCACTCAAAAAGGAAAAGAAAGCATTATTTCTTTTGCCGAAGGAGATGAGCAACGTATGATGTTAATGGGATTACGTCGTTACACTAAATATACGAATATGCCAAATGTGGTTGGTTTAAGAGAAACAATCACAACTAAATTAGTTGCAGAAAACGCATACTGCTTCTAATTAAACAATCTTTTTTAGTTTTTATTTGTAAAAAGCCGCTATTGTCCCTGAATGACAAAGCGGCTTTTTTATGTGATGATGATTTGGTTTATTAAATAATCCTAACTGAAATTATTACTAATCACGCTCTAATTTATCAATATCTATATCCGTAAGGTTTCGAATATTTCTTGTGATTTTTTCAATGCTCCAATCCCACCATTTTAATTTTAAAAGCCTTTCGATAACATCATTTGAGAATCGTTTTTTGATTTCAGCTGCTGGATTTCCTCCGACAATTGTATAAGGTTCTACGTCTTTGATTACCGTTGCATTTGTAGCAATAATAGCACCGTCGCCGATGGTTACACCTGCCATAATGGTTGCATTATAACCTATCCAAACATCATTACCAATATGAATGTCACCTTTTTGTGGATATTGTTTTCCTTCCATAGCATTTTCCCAACCATTTCCAAAAATTGCAAACGGATACGTAGTTATAGCGTTTGTCAAATGATTGGCTCCGTTCATAATGAATTTCACATCAGAAGCAATCATACAAAATTTACCAATTATCAGTTTGTCACCAACAAAGTCGAAATGGTATTTTACATTTTTCTTAAAGTTCTCCACATTTTCAAAATCGTCATAATAGGTATAATCACCAACAATGATATTAGGATTTTTGATAACGTTTTTTAGAAAACAAAGGCGGTCATAATTTTGAAGTGGGAATTTTATATTCTTATTTGGGGCTGTCATTTTTAAATTTAGTTTATTGAATTTAAATTATTGTCCATTACATGCTCTAACCTTATCAAAACTTTCAAAAACAATTATTTTAATTATTTCCAAATGTATTAAATACTTATTAAAAGCCATAAAACATCTTAGTGATAACTTCAGTAAAAATGACTTTTAAAAAACAAACTTTTTCGCTTCTCCTTAGGTTATTAGAACCGCGTGAGGGATTACTTCACTGTATATTTATTTCATAAGGGTTCAGTCAATTTCATTTGAAGCTAGCTACCGAAGTAGCGCGGACAGACCGACAGCATAAAGCCACGGGGGCCAACTCACCGCTATAGATGAGTTGCCCCCCGTGGCTTTATGGCAACATGTCCACATGAGCTTTTTGCGCACTGATGAAGTAAATTATACTTATACTTTAGATTTCAGCTGAAGCACTTTCGGGTTTGTTATCCATCCAGGCGGCAAATAATTTATAGCCTATAGAAAATATGATTGGCCCCACAAATAAACCTACGAATCCAGACATCATGAATCCGCCGATTACACCAAGAAAAATAACCAACATAGGCACTAGCGCCCCTTTTCCTAATAGCAATGGTTTTAGGACGTTATCTGATAGTCCGCTTAGGACAAAAAACACTGACCATAAAGCTGCTGCGGTGGTATTATCCAATGAAAATAGATAGGCAATTACCCCAAGGTTGATAATGATGGGACCGACTTGGATAATGGAAAGCATCAAACAAATGACTGTTAGCACCCCCGCAAAAGGAATACCAGCACCAAAGAGCCCCACGGCTTGGATCAGGGTTTGGATAATGGCTACACCCAATATTCCTTTCACCACCTGATATACTGTTGACACTGAAATATCTAAAAATTCGTCACCTGAATCACCCGCAATTCTCTTGATGAAATTGGTTGCTAAATTTTGAGCACTAGTTGAAACCATCAATACTCCTGCAATAATTACGGAAAGAATTACCTGTAATAAAGCAACTGTAGAACTGAGTACGCTGCCCAGCAATTTTTTAGATAATTCTACAATTTGTTCTTTGTACTCGAGTACTCCAGCTTTTAGATCTGTGGATAATGAATAAAGAAAATCATAGGCTTTGTCTCCTACTAGAGGCCAGTCTTTGATGTTTTGACCTGGTGTTGCCACTTTCAAAGTACCATTCTCTACCCCTGTTTTTAATTCAGTTATACTTGCTGTAACCGAATTTACAAACAATACAGTTGGTGCAATAATGATTATCAATAAGGCTGCTGTTATTATAAATGAAGCAAGGCTTTTGCGACCCTTTAATTTTTTTTGCAAAAAATTGAAAGCAGGGTAGAATACAATAGCCAATATGATTGCCCAAAGAATTGGCATCATAAAAGGCAATAAAAGTTTGATACAAAATCCCAAAATTAGGAAAACTAGTCCTAGCTGTAAGATGACTTCAAAAATCTGTTTGCTTTTGTATGGGTTTGAATTTTCCATAAGAATTGATTTAAAGATTAGTTAAAAATTGTGAATATGTCTATTGCTTTTGTTTCTTTTTAGCATTGTTTTCATTGGCATCCGAAACCAGACGGCCAATAAGGATCACGGGATACAAAACCCCTATAATAGCTTCGATTTGCACCATTGCCCTAGCAAAGGGATGCAAAGGTACAATCTCACCAAAACCTGTTGTTGTGATTGTTATATAACTGAAATACAAGAAATTTGCCTGCAAAGTGTTGCTTTCAAAAGGCGGTAACGTGATTTGGAAAGCACCGGGAATGTGTTCGTAGATAAACAAATAAATTACAGACCAAAAATTGGCTAAAATCATATACACCACTATGGAACCTATCACTCGATATTCGGTTATTGGCCCCGGCTCAAAAACTTTTTTCAAAACCAAAAAAATCAACAGCATAAAAGTGGCAATGGTAAAAACAATATCGGCCAATAAAACAAATGGACTCGGTTGGAAAACCGAAATCCAGCCGAATAGAATAAAAAGGAATGGAATAATTGTGTACAAGATCGTTTGTTTTTTGGATTTGGATAAAGAAATAATCCCAGCTATAAGAAACAGCATCCAAAACACGTTGATAATAACCATGAAGGAAGAATAGCTTCCAAATATTGGAATCAGGAAAAAATGCATAATAAAAAGTAAGACCAACATTCCGCTGAGTCCACTTTCCTTATCCCAAAAATGATTTAAGAAACGATATTTTTTATTTTTTGTCATCATATTTTAAAATTATGATTTATAAGTTATGAATTACATCTTCACTTTTGACCTTTGACTTTTGACTTAAAAAGGAATCGGCTCCACATCAACCCTTCCGATTGGCCGTCGTCCTAATCGAAATAACAGAAGAATTAGAATTGGGAAGAAACACAGTACTGCCATTACCAGATAAATATCTTTGTAAGCCAACAACATCGCTGACTGTGACGTTTGGTTTGAAAGACTTTTTTCGGCTTTTTTTTGTGCTTCCCATCCCGATAATCCTTGAAGCATATAGTATTTTTTATTCTTATTTAATTGTGCTTTGGCCATTGGGTTTAATTCCGTTAATTGTTGGCTAAGACCTGTTTTATGTTGTACGTTCATATTGGAAATAAAAGTTCCCAAAATAGCCCCGCCCAATAATGAGGCAAAAACAGCACGTGAAATCACACCGCTCATCATTCTGGAATCCCCCAAAGTTTTAGGCACATTTTCAGAAATATAAAGTGATGCTGCTGGGTACAAAAAGCCAATGGCCAATCCTTTGAATATAAAAGGTCCAAAAAAATCGGCTGCATCAATTTCGGGATAAAATCTAAAATAAAGAAGAGTGTGATACATTCCATAACAGGCAAAACCCGTAACCCAAATTGTTGCCAAATAAATTCGCTTGAACAAAAGGTAAGTCGATAGTGGGATGGCTATAAAAAGCCCTATCAAAATGGCTAAATGTGTTCTTGCCACATAAATACTGTCAAAACCTAAAATATTGGTCATAAATCCAGTCACAATACTTCCTGTACCATTCATCATCCCAGTATAAAAAAAGAGCAAAGACCCCAGAACTACGTTTCGGTACTTATACACATCGGTATTGATTATGGGATTGTCGGTAAATCGAACATGGAGGAGATAAACACCTCCGATAACGAGTAAAAAAGCAGTTGCCATAGCTACTTTTGGATCGGTTAGCCAATTGCGAGTTTGCCCTTCGGCACAAAGAAAAAGAATAATTATAAGAAACAAGAGCATGATGAGCCAGCCTCTCCAATCAAATTGAAAAACTCCTTTCATGGGCGCCACATCTTTTCTATAAAAAATCCAAGCCAAAAGTATTGCCACCAAAAAATTGATATTCAAAAAGTAAATCCCAAAAGTCCAGTTATGAATACTTGTCATTTCTGTTCCAAAATATTGGTACAACTGCTTACTGCCCTGAAGAATAAACTGAACGATACCATACAAAATGGGCATGTTAAAAGTTGGATTGTATTTTAGGATTATAGGAATTATGGTTGCAAAAATCCCGATGATTGATAAAATGGCCAATAAAGCCCGCCAAATGGTAAACCATTCAATTGTGGTTGCATACAACGAAGCCGTGTTGCAGATTATGGACGAAAAACTAACGGATAAAATCATCGTTCGCATCGGAATCTGATTTCCTATTTTCAGTCCCAACGGCAAAAAGCCCAACATTGCAAAAAAAGGAATATAGGTCGAATAGTTAAAAACTGTGGCAGAAGCTCCAAAATGTCCCAATATTTGTGAATTGTCATAAGAGGTTACATTCAGTGCATTAAAAAAAGGAATTGTAAGGAAATAAAGTCCTACAAGGGTAAACACACTTCCTCTTTTTATTGAACCCATACTTTTTACTTTTTTATTTCCACAGTCACACTCATCCCTGGTTTTACGGATTCCAATTCTTTTGCGGAAGCTTCAAAATCAATTTTTACAGGAATACGTTGCGTGATTTTCACAAAATTCCCAGTCGAATTGTCCGGTTCCACCATTGAGAATTTAGCTCCAGTAGCCGGCGAAAAACCCACCACTTTTCCTTTAAATTCTTTGTCGTCAAGCGCATCAACAGTAATGGTCACTTCTTGCCCTGGTTTAATTTTTCCAATTTGGGTTTCCTTAAAATTGGCAGTGACCCAAACCTTTTGGTTCAAAACTTGAGTTGCCACAACCTGATTGGCATTAATCAACTCACCTATCGATATGGTTCTCTCACCTACATAACCGTCAGCCATGGCAATAATTCGCGTGTAAGACAACTGTAACAAAGCGTTTTCCAAATCGGCTTTTTTGCGGGCTACAGTGGCTTTGGCCGCTTCAAGATTGGTATAACTTTGTTTAGTGGTTGATACGCTCGCCAGTAATTGTTTTTGGCCAGCATCGAGATACGCTTTAGTCGATTGTAGTTTTGAAACTACTTGATCGTATTGATTTCTGGTAACTGCTGAATCGGCAATCATATTTTTAAAACGTTGATAATCCTTTTCGGCCTTGTCAAGACTCGCTTTATCACCCTCAAGATTATCTTTGGATGCAGCCTGATTTGCAGTGGCCGTAACTATGGATTGTTCCAATGAATGGAGATTCCCTTCGGCAACAGCCAAATCAGCTTCGGCCTGTTTTACTTTTATCCTGTATTCTTCATCGTCCAGAACAACCAAAGTATCGCCTTTATGAACAAATTGATTGGCGTCAAAATGGATTGAAGCAACATGCCCCGTTGCCCTGGCCGTAACACTGTTAATATAGGATTCAACTTGGGCATTATTGGTTGTCTCATACCGATGAAAATCGAAAATCAAGCTTAATATCCAAATGCCTCCTCCTATAATGAAAATAAAAGAAAGAATAGTCAATATTGTATTTCTCTTTTTTTCGCTTTTTACGACAGCTTCGTTGATGGTTTTATCTTCGCTCATAAAAAAAAAATTAAAGTTTACCCATTGCATACTGCAGGGAATAATATTGAATAATTGCATCTATATTGGCATTATTCAGTGAAATTTTAGCTTCGTTCAACTGCAATTCGGCATCAACGATATCGCTGATTACGGCAAAATCATTGTCATAACGGCTTTTTACGATTTTGTAATTGCTCAGTGCCAAATCAACATCTTTCTTAAAAGTTGTTATGTTTCTCGCACTTTCCGTAAATCGAATATAGGCTGCCTTTACATCTTGATTGATTTGATCTTTGGTAGCCGCAAGTGCAATATTGCTTTTATCTATTTGCAGCTTATCCGCATTGGCACGGTGTTTTATATTATAAAAACTGGAAATTTCCCAACTGAGAGACACTCCCGCCGCCCAATAATTGAGAATATTATCAGAATAATTAGGCCATTGCGCGGGATATTGTGTATTGAAAAGCAAGTTGGCATTGATATAAGGTTTAAAACCGCTCTTGGTTATATCCAAAGATGATTCGGCTATTTTAACATTGATTTGTGATCTTTTGATTTCATAACGATTTTCATAGGCTTCAGACAAACTTTCCTGCAAACTGACTTCTTTCGCAGGAATTAAAATACCATCCAATACCGGTTTTAGTCTGGTATTGGTAGGAAGCCCTGTCAATATATCCAAATAATTGCTGATTAACTCGATTGAATTGGAACTGCGAAAAACCGCCACCTCAAAATTCGACTTTTGCAATTCGGTTCTTAACAAATCACTTTTAAGATTTTGTCCATTGGAAACTCTGGATTCCAATTGCCTGATTCGTATATCCGTATTGACAATGTTTTGTTTAGTAATTTCAATTTCCTTATATAACTTTTCGAGAGTGAAGAATTGGGTTGTTATTGCTTGTTTAATTTCAGTTTCGGTCATCTTGGCAACCGATTCCTGCATACTGACCATTAGTTGTTGCTTGTCTATTTGATTGTTGATTGCCCCTCCATAATATAAAGGCATGGATGCAAAAACATTAGCTGATCCTTGGTGATTAAAATAATCGACTGTCGTATTTTTTTCATAAAAACCCTCAAAGACTTTAGGATTTCCAATATAATTATATCCCATATTTAAGCCAAGAACCGGTGCTTTGGCTATTTGGGACTGGTTCAAATTTTCATTGGCAATAGTAACGTCGGAATTGGCTATTTTAAGCTGATTATTATTGCGAATACCCAATTCTATGGCTTCATCCAATCTTATGATTCTGACACTTTCATCATTTTGGGAAAATCCAATTTCAGAAAAAAAACATGCTATTATCAGAATAACAAATTCACTTTTAAGACTTTTTAAAAAAAGGTAATCCATTAGCTAATTTTCAATTTAAAAAATTACAACTTGTAAAAAAATGCTACACTAATCTTAAACAAAACTTTATTTCTCACTCGAAATCAATAATATCCTTAAACAAATATAAACATTTTAACAATTTTATAACAGTAATTACACTAATAATAACCAGCGTCTAAAATAACACCTTTACAAAGTAAATTCATAATCAAATACTTTCAAGAAGTAATGTAGCCACCAGCAGTTCTCCAAATGTTAGAAAAAAACATATTGATAACCAAGGCTAATGGAATCATAATTTAGTCCAATACTCTTAAACGTTCCTGTATTAAATTGCAATTTAACAGATTGACTTCTTGATAATGGTACAGACCATGTTGCCCCGATTCTTGAACTATTGATTACACTTCCAGCAGGCAAGTCATCAATAACCGTTTTTCCGCCGCTAAACCAGTTAAGATTAATCCCAACCCACATGTGGTTTTTGAAAAAATAACTGGCATGACCCTGTAAAGAAAGCACTGGTTTTTGCTTCAAATCTTTATCACTAAGAAATTCATTATTTTGGGTATAAAACCAAACCCCAGAGTAGAATTCGGCGTAAACATGTTCAAATCGTTTGGAAATACCCACCTCCGGCTTGAATCCCCAACGGTTGGAACCTATATTAATTCTTTTATCGGCATAATAAACACCTGTAGGAACTGAGACAACTAAACTTGTCCCAAATATTGTTTTTTGTTGGTATTTGGCAAACTCTTTTCTTTCCAATGCGGGAGAACCTAATAAATTGATTCCAAATCGTATACGCATATCTCCAAAACCTGTTCGATTTCCTGTGACTTTTTCTCCACTTACTGTAGCTTTACCATCCATAGTCACGTACGGAACAGCGACTTGAATTCTAGCTAATTTATTAGCCAAACCAAACGTATGCATATACCCAACTCCAAAATTATTGCTTGAAATGACAAAATCCGCGATAGGCAAAGTTGGTTCTGAGACCACGTCTCCTTTCATGAACCCATAAGTACCCACTATAATATTACCACCTTTAGGCAAATTTGCATAAACTCTTGGCTCAAGATCCTGTGCCACACAACAATTGTAAATAAAGAAAAGGGCAATTAATAAAAATTTAGTCTTTCTAACACAAATTAAGCTTTGCACAACCATATCCTGAATTTTCATAAGAAATTAAAAATCTTTCTAAAATTGCATTTGAAACTATTTTAGATGCCATTCAAAAAAATCAATATACCTTTCTAAAAATTGAAACTAAAAAAACCTCAAAAAAATTTTGAGGTTACAAGTAATCCTTTCATGTATATTTAAAATCGATAACCAATACTGATATTATATCTAAACCCAACGGCGGTTACAGATTGCACCCCTTTTTTCTCAATCCCTTCATCTCCTGTGATTCCTTCAACGCCAGGGAATTTATCTTTTATCGCTTGGATTATCTTTTGATAAACCTCATTCTCATCAAGCCCTGGAATATTGCTATCTAGTTTTGCATTATATTTATATCGAGTCAAAGAAGGTCCAAATAAAACACAGTCGATAACAAATCTATCCCACAATACGAACTGATACCCTAATTCACCTCCTACATTGGTCAAATTTAACTTTGTAGAAATATTAGAATTACTAACAACTCCAGTATCTGGATTGGTATAAATTAAATCTCTATCCGTTGAAAATTGAAAAAAGCTAACAAATGGAGCCAAATACACCCCTCTGGGCGCTTTGTATTTATTGATACTTCCCAAATAAAATCTGTAATCTGCACCAACTGAAAAACCAGTTCTATTGTTCTTTTTATCAAAATCAACCCCATCAAGATCAATTGTTATTAAAGGAAACTCCTGATATCCCACAAAAACATTCAAACTTTGATTTTCTTTAATAATCCGCTCATACGAAAACTGATAGGAATTATCATAAAGTAACGTATTCGAGACGTTAAACTTAACTGAATTCTTAAAATCTCTAAAATCAGATTGGGAGAAAACATCATTTGAAGATATAAATAACGCAAATGCAAAAATGAATACAATTCTAAATGGAGTAGTTAAATTTTTCATGATTTATTTTTTAAATTACATAAAACTAGGAAAGTACATTAACAAATTTAACGTTTTTTTCTAAAATAAAGAAACAAAAATTAACACTTTTTATGACAAAAGAACTTATAATTAGTCACAATCTGAGATACTATTGCTTTTTTCATCACTAGTCCCTAAAAATGTACTTAAAGTTACAAAAAAAAGAGGCTGTCTATACTTTTTAGACAGCCTCTTTTTTTTGAGCAAACAAATCCTTATTTCACTTTTGTCATTTCCAATTCACCTACAAAAGGTATTGCATTTTGCAGACTACTTCTAATCTCGGTTTGCAAATAAATTTCGAGTTGAATAAATTTTGTGGCATTTATTGCTCCTATAGCTTTTTTGGCTTTCTCATAATAAGAACTATATAACTTATCATATGCAATATTATTTTTCAAAACACCTTTAGCTATTGCATCGGCTTTGTCATCTGTTAAAGCTGCATAATCTGTAGCATATTGATTAATTAAGTAGACTTTTTCTTCTCCTAGTTTTTTTCTTTCTAGTTCATAAGCATCATAGATTTTTGCAAAATCTGTAGCTTGAGTTCCAGACAATGCCATATATTGTCTTACCAATTCTGATTTGGACTTACCATAAACAGATTGTACAACATCAATATCATCTTTCAAAGTTGATTGGGCAAATGTTGTAGCTGAAAACGCTACTGCAAATAATAAAAATAATTTTTTCATGTGTATGTGTTTTAAATTTAGTTAATTTCTCTCAAATATAAGAATTTCTCATTAAAATATTACAAAATCTAAAAAACAAATTCATCATAAACCACTATTTATCAACAACAAATAATTCAAAACGTTTCTCCTGCATTTAAATAAAAACCTTTAGAATGATTTCCAACCGCATAATCAAAAACAAGATTGGTACGAGTAGCTTTATCTATCAGAAGTCTTAAACCAACCCCATAAGCAGGCTGAACATATTCAAAAAGTCCAATGTGGTCATACTTATTACTTGCAGATGTAAAATTTGTAAATACAGTCCCACTAAGAAGCTGATTGCAGGTTATGGGAAACCTTAATTCGACCTGAAAATAAGCTAAATTATTTCCACGAAAAAGGCCTTGTGTATAACCCTCCCCGCTCCGACTTCGTTGATCCCAACCTATGGCGGGCAAATTTAAATAGGGAACAACTCCCTTGGTTACAAACTGTCCATAAGCCCAAAAACCTAGCACAAATTGTTCTCTTTTGGGATCCATTGGAATAAAGTACCTAAACTCAGTATAAAGTACATTACTTGCCTTTTGGTCATTAAACAAATGTCCATTAAGCCTGTAATCGACATTAGCAAACCAGCCTTTTCGCGTATTAATTTGGTTATCCCTGGAATCGTAGATAAAATTAAAACTTAGCCCATTTACAAAATATTCATTTTCATTAAATCCATTAAGAACACTATAATTATAATGGTTAGTGAATTTTCCGTTTGCAACATCAAGGTTCTTATCAATTATTGACGAATACCAATCAATTTCAATTCCTCCACCTATATAAAAATCCTTTTTTATTTCCCATGAAGCGGTTTGATGAAACTTAAAATAGTTATAATCCATCGGCTCTTTGATCGATTCTATATCAAAATCAGGATCTTCTCTGTTTGTTGGAATAATATTAGTTCCCAGACCATAGTTGGGTTGTGTAAAAATGTACAGTCGATAATCGCCCCTAAGATAAATACTATTGCTTTTTAATAGAATATTATTTTTGACATTAACCAATAACTGTTTTTGGGTAGTAAAAGTCACCCCAAGATTGGCAGAAGAATATTTGTCTGAAATTCCTTTACCTTTGAAAGTATATTGTCCCGTCGCCCCGTAACTAAACCCTGTTGCCGGCTGTATCCCGATTATAGGAATAACCAGCAAAAAACTATTCTTAATAGGTTTTACAATCAGAATTGAGTCTTTCTTTTTAAACAATTCAAAAACCGTTTTGGGTGGGCAAGAATTGTCAATATCCGGATTAGTTTGAGCATTAACTAAACTTTGATTTCCAAATAAAACAATAAAAAAAGGAATTAAGAATTTTATCATAACAGATATTTACTTTTTTTCCGAAAAAATATTTCAACTTTGGTTGTCCGGAACCCACTTTTTCATCTTATCGGAAGATTTTTTTTAAATGTGGGTTTCAACTAATCCTACTAATTAGTTTTATTGGAAACAAAAAACATAAGTATAATAATGCAATTACATTAAATCCAAAATCACAATTAAGCAACAGTAAATCCAAACGAATTATTTCACTTTTATTTTTTCGATACTTCCTCTATAATTAATTGAATCACGATTATTTGACCCAATAGTTAAAGAAGCTCCACCTTCAAAATAGACAGTTAAAGTAACCGAATAATTATCTGAATTATCCCTAACTTCGGCTTTTATTATATAATTTTTCTTGCCTTTTGTTACCGAATAATCTTTTATAGGACCTTTAAAATATAAACCACCGTTACCACCTCCATAAGCCACACCACTATATGCTCTCCCAAAATAAGGCATTTCACTATGAATCGAATCCTTTTTGAATCTCAAAAAATTTGGGTTTGTAGTCAAATCGATGCTTCTACCACCATGCGGATAGGCCATTACACCCGTAAATTCATATTCTTTGGAATCTATAAGAGCTTCCACTTCTTTTTGTTTTGCCAATTTTTTTTCCTCTTTTATTTGCTGTTTCGTTTTTTCTTGTGCAAAACCTATTAGCATTGAAAAAGAAAGGAAAAAAGATAATACCACAGTTTTCATGAGTTCTTAATTTTTATGATAAACAAATGATTACAAAAAATTTATTCTTGATGGGTAAATCGCATCATTACAATATTACCTAACAAAAAATTCAAGGTTTTCCCATCATCAGTAATCGTGTACGATTCTATTTTATTCAGGGTATCCATATATACTGAATCCCCATTACCTTCACAGGCTATCATTGTCATACCAATTTTGGCATCTTTAAAATTAATTTTGGCACCATCCATAAGCAAAGCTCCAAAATACTGATTACAACTATTGTTTCCTGTAATTTTATTACCTTTCAAATCAAATGCAATTGTTGGTTTTTTGTTGGGGAACAAACCGTCAAAAGCAATTTTGGGTCCTGTTATGTATTTCAATTCCCAAGTTCCTTCAAGTGATGTCATTTTTGCAGTTGGTTTTGATGTAGTGCATGAAACACAACACAAGCAAACAAATACTATCAATAGCGCTACTTTACTCATGGTCAATAATTTAAAAATCATGTTGCGTAAAAATAAGAAAAATTAATAAGAAAAAGAGGTTTCCAATTCAAATTTGCTTTTTAAAAAAGGTATGATTATTTTCGTGAAAAAGAAAAAACACCATGACACTACTAGGAATAGGTTCGCGAATTGAACACCCAGAATATGGAAAAGGAGTAATAACTAATGTTTCTTCAAAAGAGTATTGGGTAACGTTTATAGAAAATGGCTTAGAAACTATCCCTTTGAACGACGAATTCAAAGTCATCGAAGCTACTGTTGACGAAGTGGATACTGTAAGCTTTTCGGAAGTGGAACAGAGTTTACGGGACCTTTTGAAAAAATGGTCGGATGTTTCCGAAATTGTACCTATTGGAGACAAATGGAAAGGGGGAAAAATAATTTTGGAACCGGGTCAGATGGGATTGGCTCCCAAAGAAATTCCAATTGACACTTTTTTCCATAAAATCATAATGGTACGTGATCGCTTGCGCGTTATGGAACAAAAGATAAACAGCAGCAAAATTGAAGAAATAGAAAAGATAGAATTACAGCAATATATTACCCGTATTTATGGCAGCCTAACCTCGTTCAATATATTATTTAAATCACCAACCAACCATTTTGTCGGAGAAAAGTCAAAATAGATTTTAAGAAACAATTAATTTTAATACGCTTTTTTATACGTAATTTTATAATCCAATTATAATTTTTTAAAATCATGAAAAAAATAATCTTTTCCGCTGCCCTAATTATTGCTGTAATCATTGGCTGTAAAACCAATAGCAAATCTAGTGATGCCAAAACCCTAAACCTTACTTTTGAACCAAAAAGTAATAGTAAAGTAACAGGGACAGCCACTTTTACAGAGAAAAATGGTAAAGTAACTTTTGTTGCAAAAATTGCTGGATTGCAACCTGGAATCCATGCCATTCATATTCATGAAAAATCAGATTGTTCTGCAGCTGACGGAAGTTCTGCAGGAGGGCACTGGAATCCTACCTTCAAAAAACATGGTAAATGGGGTGAAGGAGAATATCACAAAGGAGATATCGGTAATTTTACCGCTGATGAAAAAGGAAACGGAACTATCACTTTGACAACAGATGAATGGTGTATTGGTTGTGGCGATGCTACAAAAGACGTTATTGGTAAAGGTCTTATTGTTCATCAAGGTGCCGATGATTTTGTAACCCAACCAACAGGAAATGCGGGTGCAAGAGTAGCTTGTTCAGCAATAATAAAATAAAAAATCTCTTGAAAGAAAAGGAACATCTTTATTTCAAAAACGCATCAGATTGGCGAGAATGGTTGCATAACAATCATCATTTGTCAACTGGTGTGTATTTAATTTTCTATAAAGTAAATAGTCCTTTTGAAAGTATGCGTTGGGAGGAAGCGGTTCAAGTAGCCATTTGTTATGGTTGGATTGATTCCACCGTGAGAAATGTAGATGAACACAGCCGAAAGCAAATCTTTTCTCCCAGAAAAAATAAAAGCGTTTGGAGTAAACTCAACAAAACCTATATCGAAAAACTCATTGCCGATAATCTGATGCACGAAAGTGGCTTGGCCAAAATCGAGATTGCCAAACAAAACGGTTCTTGGACTTCATTAGATGCTGTTGAAGATTTGATAATTCCGAAGGATTTAGCGGAAGCATTCGAACAAAATCAGATGGCTTTTGAGAACTATAAAAACTTTAGCCCTTCCTATAGAAAAAGTTATCTGTACTGGCTCAATCATGCCAAAAGAGCCGAAACCAGAAACAGTAGAATTGCCTCTATAATTGACCTTTGCCAACAAAACAAAAAATCGAGAGACTGATTTTATTAGTCATCCCATTTTTTTCTGTAAATCCAAAAAAAATATTTATACACCATTAGACCATAATATAGGTATACGAATACTTTGAATTACTGAATCTTAATTTTCCAAAAGTGAAAAGTGAAAATTTCACAAAAATTCACCATGAGCTAATTTTATAAATCTAATAAGTCCCCATTGATTCATAAAAAAACATAGCTTTGCAAAATCAAAATTAAGCAATGATTAACCCTTCAGCATCTGGTTGGATAGATAAATTCTTTACAAAACTAAAGTTATCAGAACACAATGTATCTGAAACGGAAGATAGTTTTTATCAAAAATTAAGAAATACTGGTTTCATCTACGGTCACATCATTTCATTTGATACGCCTTTTGAAATAAAAACCAAAGGTTGGTTCAAAGAAGAAATTTCTAAAATAGCCTTACTAAATGCATTATATGGTATTTATTCATTAACGAATAAAGAAAAAGATTCTTCTGAATTTATTGAACAAGCCAATGCTTTTTATAAACAAATGCATCCGGAAGGCTTTAGTTTATTTAAAAAAATACTACCCAAAAACAATACCGCCCTAACGTTGGAAAACATAATTGACCAACGCGTACAGACAAACGAAAATATAATCAATAAAAACTTTTCGCATTTAGTTACCAATGCACTGCTATTCATTGATGTTTTGGCATTTCGTCAATACTTAATTCATGGTGAAATTCCTGAAAAATATCTTAAGAAAATTGAAGAAACGGTTGTCAATATTGTAACTCTGGCATTAAAAATTAAAACCAATAAATCTCAATATGATGATTTATTAATCAAATTATTTGAAGCCTCCATTCGATACAGTAAATTTTCCAAAAAAGGAAATATAACATTAGAGAATTTAGAGTTGGACTATTTCAATGCCGAGTTGGAAAAAAAATATCTGATTGATATTGCGGGAATGGCATTATGGAGTGATGGAGTCATAGAAAATAACGAAGCCTACTTTTTGCATACACTGGCTAAAACCTTACAAATCGAAGATGATTTTGTATCAAAAAGTATTCTCAGCACCGATGGATTCATTGCCAAGCACAAAAAAGACATTCCCTATTTTAATTATTCAAATCCGGTAAAACATTTTTACGATCAAACCACAAAAAGTGTCATTACTTTGATTTCACGCAATAAATCGAGATTAATAAAAGAGATACTAGAAAGTAAAGAGTTGATGCTGCTTTTGGCACATTCTACACATAGAGATTTGGACGAAAAAGAAAAGAAAAAGGTAAAAAAACAATTATTGGACATTTGCAAAACTGTGCCATCACTGACCATATTCTTACTTCCAGGAGGCAGTTTATTACTTCCCATTTTGATTAAATTTATCCCAACATTATTACCTTCTTCATTCAATGAAAATTTGGATAATGAAGATTAAACATAAAAAAGGCTGTCAAAATAGACAGCCTTTTTTTATAACCACAGCTAGTTATATTAGAACATATTATTATTATTCTTTGAAATTCAACTGATACACTTCATCCAAATCCTTATCTGAACTAAAATTAACTCCCAAATCAGTAACAAAACCTGAATTTAGACCATAAACCCATCCATGAATAGTTACTTCTGTGCCATTCTTCCAAGCGGATTGTATAATGGATGTTTTAGCCAAGTCAAATACCTGTTCTTTTACATTGATTTCTACAAAAGCATTAAAACGTTCGTCCTCGTTTACTATAGAATTTAAATATCTATCATGTAAACGATATACATCTTTTATGTGACGAATCCAGTTATCAATGATACCTATTGAGTCGTTACCCATTGCCGCTTTTACTCCACCGCAACCATAATGACCACAAACAATAACGTGTTTTACTTTCAACACATTTACGGCATAATCAAGTACACTCAACATATTCATATCCGAATGAATAACCATGTTGGCAATGTTTCTATGAACAAACACCTCTCCTGGTTTGGCACCTATAATTTCATTTGCAGGAACACGACTATCCGAACATCCAATCCATAATAATGGTGGTGTTTGCCCCAAAGCCAAATCTTTAAAATATTCTGGGTCCAATTCTAATTGATCTTCTACCCATTTTTTATTATTGTCTAGTATTTTTTTATAGAAATCACTCATTTTAGTTTTTTTTTTATTAGTCTGTTTTTTTTCAAATTAAATATAATACAAAGAAAAGTATAAAAGTCTTAATACTTTTAAAATCACAAATTATTCTGGAAACTCTTCTTTTACAACCTTTTTTTCTACGATTTCTCTTTTCACAAAATCGTAATGATGCTCTATGCTTACATGGTTTTGAGTTTCTGCGCTATTCTCTAATGCGTATTCTTTTTTGAATCCTTTTAGCTTCACCTTTATGTTTTCATCGACAGCTCTTGTTGATTTAAATTCATGGATTAAATCCAAAATATCGTGAGCTATATAAACAGTATCGTGGGCATTGATAACAACTTTACTGTTTTCAGGGATATTTGCCAATGTTAATTTGATAGCCGCTTTATTCAAAAAAGAAACTTCTTGAGCCAAGTCAATGTTAATAACGTCTCCATCGAGATACTCCTCTTTTCTAAAACTATAGGCTCTTTTAAGATTTCCTCTTAAAATAAACACAATGCTAATTGCAATTCCTAAAGCCACTCCTTTCAATAAATCTGTAAATACAACACCTAAAAAAGTAGCTATAAAAGGTAAAAACTGATATTTACCATAGTGCCAAAAATGCTTGAATGTTGCTGGTTTTGCTAATTTGTAACCAACTAAAATTAAAACGGCAGCCAATGTTGCCAAAGGTATCTTATTCAGAAGAAAAGGAATTGTAAGTACAGACACCAATAATAAAACTCCATGAATTATTGCTGATAATTTTGATTTGGCACCTGCTGCATTGTTTGCAGAAGAACGAACCACGACAGATGTCATAGGCAATCCACCCAAAAGCGAACTCACTATGTTTCCTATTCCTTGCGCTCTTAATTCAACATTGGTATTTGTAAAACGTTTGTGAACATCCATTCTATCAGCAGCTTCAATACACAATAAGGTTTCAATAGAAGCCACAATCGCAATAGTCAAACCTACAACCCAAACTTTTGGATTCATTATTCCTGCAAAATTAGGCGTCACAATAATTGCTTTAAATTCCTCAACGCTCGTTGGAATTGGTAACGAAACTAAATGGTCTTTTCCTATAGCCAAAGAACTTCCTGAAGCAATAAAAAACTCATTCAATAAAACTCCAATGACTACGGCAACCAATGCACCTGGAACCAACTTTAATTTCTTCAAAGCAGGAACCTTATCCCACATAATTAAAATCGTTATTGAAATTAAGGTAATCAATATTGCTCCTAATTGCAGATGATTAATTACATCAAACAGAGCTGAAAAAGTATTATTGTCACTTACCTGCAAGAAAGATTCATCACCCTCAAAATCGGCGTCGTATCCAAAAGCATGAGGTAATTGTTTCATTATAATAATAACACCGATACCGGCTAACATTCCTTCAATCACATTGGTTGGAAAGTAATTGGAAATACTTCCTGCTTTTAGGAAACCCAATGCCAATTGAATTAATCCTGCAATAAAAACAGCTGTTAAAAAGACATCAAAAGCTCCCAAATCGGTGATTGCCGTTAATACAATTGCGGTTAGTCCCGCAGCAGGTCCAGAAACACTTATTTGTGACTGACTCAGATAACCGACTACAATCCCTCCAATAATTCCAGAAATAATTCCTGAGAACAAAGGCGCTCCTGAAGCCATTGCGATTCCCAAACAAAGTGGCAGCGCCACTAAAAAGACAACCAAACCAGAAGCAAAATCAGATTTAAAATGAGTAAAGAGATTAGTTTTTTTTGACATAATATAAATTAATTATAAAAGTTTAAATTCATTTTTTACTGCAATACAATATTGCAGTGGCAGGAAGATAATCAATGTTCAAACACTGATATATCCAAAAAAAAGAATACCATTATCATTAAAGCAACATTAATTTTTGTAAAATATTCAATTAATTAGTTTGGAAACAAAAAAACAGATTTATCCAATAAACAAGAAAGCAGTTAAGTAACATTCTTATTTTCAGTATTTTAAATTAAAATTAAAGTAATTCGATAATTATACCAACAATAAATGAACAAATCAAGAATTTGCTCTATTAACTACTAAAACTATCAATCGATAATGAAAATTGGTAAAAAAACTAAACTAGATTTGGAGGAGGAATAAATATGGAAGCACTAATTAAATCATGCTTTGATAAATTTTCAAAAATTATTAGACGAGAGCCTTTTTCAACATCCAAAAATGACATTTCTAAAAAAGGATTGAACGTATAATATTTTATGTCATGTTTGATTTCTTCAATAGACGAAGAACGAGTATTGCAATCTTCACATAGGCTCGTACCATCTTTGTCTTTTTCCAAGCAAGCCACAATTGTAGGCCCTGCCAGAAATAAAACAAAAAACAATAATACGATACTTGCAAAAACTTTCATGTCGGCAAAAGTAGAGGATAGAAATTGAATTAAAAAATGAGTTCTATAAAATTAATTTATTTTTAACACGAAAAAAAGCCTAAGAAATACAATATATTACTTAGACTATCCATAAAATCTGCTTGGTTTATAAACTTTCTTCCAACCAAGCGTTCATCATCCAAATGGTTTTCTCTTGCTCTACAATAAAATCACTCATCATAGAATTCGTTCCTTCATCATTTATTTCTGAGGCTTTCATTAGAATTTCTCTTTCTATTTTTAACAATTGAGAAAGTGAATTCACTATTAATTCAATACCAGCCACGTCATTCGAAATATTCTTTCCAACCGGTAATTGATTGAATTTAATGTAATCTTCAAAAGTATGCAATGGTCTTCCGCCCAATGTTAAAACCCTTTCAGCAATTAAATCAATTTTTAGCTGGGAATCATTGTACAACTCTTCAAATTTCAGATGTAAATCAAAGAATCGTCTTCCTCTAATATTCCAATGTAAACCTCGTAAACTTTGATAATAGATTTGATAATTCGACAAAAGTACATTCAATTCAACTATTATAACCTCTGACTCTTCTACTGGTAATCCAATTGTATTTAGTTTCATGCTTTCTGTTTTATTTATTAATGTTCCTACTTGTATTTGGAACTATTTATTTATTACGATGTAACCTTAAAGCTACAGCAATACTCTACATCCTTTTTCTTTTTTATCAAAATTATCTATTAAACTTAAAAAATAACTATAAATTAAATTGATTGTTTTTATATTTGCATAAAAATATACTATCTAATGACAATCACACAACTCAAATATGTTTTGGCTGTAGCCGAACACAAAAATTTCACTTTGGCTGCCGAAAAATGTTTTGTGACTCAACCCACGTTGAGTATGCAAATTCAAAAAATTGAAGACGAACTGAGTATACAAATCTTTGACCGTACCAAAAAACCGATTCAACTAACTGATATTGGCCAAAAAATTGTTAACCAAGCGAAAAACATCGTTAACGAAGCCGATCGCATACAAGATATAGTGGAACAACAAAAAGGATTTATTGGTGGTGAGTTTAGGCTCGGAATTATCCCGACAATCATGCCCACTTTACTTCCAATGTTTCTAAACAATTTCATCAAGAAATACCCAAAAGTAAAGTTGATCATTGAGGAATTGAATACCGACGAAATAATTACAAAATTAAAAAACGGTAATCTCGATGCTGCAATTGCCGCAACACCACTAGAAGACGAAAAAATTAAAGAAATTGTACTCTACTTTGAACCTTTTGTTGCTTACATTCCAGAAAATAACGCCATTTTTCAAAAAGAGGAAATTGAAGTAGACGACCTTAACATCAATGACATCTTGTTGCTTCAAGACGGGCATTGTTTTAGGGATGGAATTTTGAATTTATGCAAAAATAGAAATGAGTCGGGGTTAAAATCTTTTCAAATTGAAAGCGGAAGCTTTGAGACATTAATAAAACTGGCAGATGAAGGATTGGGAACTACTTTACTTCCCTATTTACACACCTTAGATCTAAAAGAATCGGACAAATTAAAACTCAGACATTTCAAGGAACCTAAACCAGCTCGTGAAGTGAGCTTAATATATCCAAAAAGTGAATTGAAGATTCAAATCATCGACGCTTTAAGAAGCACAATTGCAGGAGTTGTTAAAGGCGCAATTGTCTTTCAAAACGTCCAAATCGTTAGTCCGCTTCCGAAAAAATAATTCATAAAAAAAGGAACCAATTTGGTTCCTTTTATATTCTTAATTACCTTATATGTGAATTAAGCATCTTTTCAATTCTGGCTTTTCATCCGTAAAGAACAACAACCAATTTCTTAAATGTTCAATCTCATAAGGCAATAAACTCCTTAACGCTTTTTTCAACTCTTTTTCAAAAAGCTCAGGATCAAAACTTACTCTCTCGAGTACCATTTTTGTATAATCATAAATCATTCTAGACATAACAAAAAAGGTTTAAATATTTCGTTAGTAAACAGGTACAAAAGTATTGAAATATTTTAATCTCACAAAAAAAATAATCCATCAAAAACAAATACCATCGACAAATTACACGTTATATATGTAATACGAAGCTAAATAACTACAATGTGCAATTTTAGGCCCAGTTGCAAAACTTGTAAAAATATAAAAGGAACCAATTTCTTGGTTCCTTTTATTTATGGGTTTACAATTATTAAACACTGTTTCAATTCTGGCTTTTCAATTGTGAAGCTAAACAACCACTCTCTTAATTGATCCAGTTCGAAAGGTAAAAGTGTTCTTATTGCTTTTTCTAATTCTTTACAAAAAAGGACAGGGTCAAAACTCACTCTTTCTAGCACAGATTTTGTATAATCAAACATTACTTTAGACATAATAAATTAAGATTTTTTTGGGGTTAGATCTTGATTTTAACGTGATGTAAATGTACATTTTTTTCATATACAATTATTTTTTTTAACATAGAAATTCAAAAATTATAACGTTTTCGTAAAATAACTTTATAAATCAAAGGCAAAAGAAAAACTTACTTTCTTGCTCTAAACATTTCTCTTTTTCCTGGAGGTCCTGCTAATTTTTCAACTGTGAATCCTACTTCAATCATACTCCTCTTCACAACACCCCTAGCCGCATAAGTAACTAACACTGAATCTGGTTTGAGCGCTTTGTACATTTTTTCAAATATTGAGGTACTCCATAATTCCGGTTGAACACGATAACCAAAAGCATCAAAATAAATCAAATCAAATTTTTCTATATCGTCAATATCCTGAAAAAATTGTTCCCTTTTGGTCAAAGAAAAATTTTCTGACAAATCATTTTTTTCTTCCCAATTTGTTGAATGTATTTTATCAAAAACAGCTTTTGAATCCAAAGCATCCAATTCCTCCAAATAATTCATGGATTGAATTTCATGTTCAGAAATCGGATAGGCTTCTACCCCAACATAATTAATTGTTTGACCAAGACCCTGAGCTTCCAAAAAGGTTATAAAAGTATTTAAGCCTGTACCAAAACCAATTTCAAGAATGGAGATACTTTGATTTGGAAACAATGCCAATCCATTTTTTATGAAAACATGCTTAGCTTCCTGTATTGCACCATGTTTAGAATGGTAACATTCATTCCATTCTTTGATATGAATTGTTGTAGAACCATCCTGAGTACGTATAATTTCTCTTTCCAAAATGTATTTTTTGAGGTGATATAGTATTTCCGAACACTATAATGTGTTCAAAATTAAATAAAAGAATTTCTTATCGCTATCTAAAAACCATATTTTTTATATAATCCACATAATTTTACTTCAATTTCCAAATAAAATTATACAATAAATAAATCACAGTTAAACACCATAATTAATGATATTTTGACAAGTATTTATCCGATTTTTATTTAATTTTGCAATCAATATTACTGGTAATAGAAAACTTTTTTTACTGCAGCCATTTTATTAACTAAATAACTATTTTTTTAAACATATTAAGCAACAATTATGAGTACCACTCAAGCCAACAAAATAGAAATAATAAAAGCAGCTACTTCAAAAATAAATGAAGTTGATTTTGATAATTTAAGCTTTGGAGCAGTATTCACAGATCATTTATTTGAGTGTGATTACATCAATGGAGAATGGCAACAACCAATTATTAAACCGTATGCGCCTTTCTTACTTGATCCATCTGCGAAAGTATTTCATTATGGACAAGCCATTTTTGAAGGTATGAAAGCTTACAAAGATGATAATAATGATGTATGGCTTTTTAGACCGGATGAAAACTACAAACGTTTCAATACATCGGCCGTAAGAATGGCTATGCCAGAAGTTCCTGAATTTGTTTTTATGGAAGGGTTGAAACAATTATTAAAATTAGATCAAGCTTGGGTAAAAAAAGGAAATGGAAGCACGATGTACATTAGACCTTTCATGATTGCCACTGGAACTGGTGTAGTTGCCAATCCATCTGAAGATTATAAATTCATGATTTTATTGTCACCAGCAAAAGCTTATTATTCTGGAGAAGTAAAAGTATTAATTGCAGAACATTATAGTAGAGCTGCCAATGGAGGTATTGGTGCTGCTAAAGCGGCCGGTAACTATGCTGCGCAATTCTACCCAACTACTTTGGCTAACAAACAAGGATTCCAACAAGTAATCTGGACTGATGACGCTACGCACACCAAACTTGAAGAAGCGGGTACAATGAACGTGTTTTTTAGAATAAACGACACTTTATTGACTGCTCCAGTAAGCGAACGTATTTTAGATGGTATTACCAGAAAAAGTCTTATCGACATGGCCAAAAAAGAAGGAATATCGGTAGAGGTTCGTCCTGTATTAGTTTCTGAACTTGTGGAAGCTTCTAAAAATGGAACTTTAAAAGAGATTTTTGGTGCTGGTACCGCTGCAGTTGTTAACCCGATTGCTGGTTACTCTTACAAAGACGTTTATTATGAATTACCAAAAATTGAAAATTCATTTGCTTCTTTATTGAAAGAAAAACTAACAAACCTTCAAAACAAACTAACTGAAGATACGTTTGGTTGGACAGTTAAGGTATAAATTTTAGACTGCAGAGTCAAGATTGCAGATTGAAGTTATAAAAAAAGCGATTTTCAAATTGAAAATCGCTTTTTGTTTTTTTAAAATATGTATAGTCCTTAAATAAGCTTAGAAAAATCAGGCTTGAAATAATTAGGCCCTTTCATTACTTTCCCGTCTTCACGATAAATAGGATTTCCGTCTTCTCCTAATTTACTCATATTAGAACGTTGGATTTCATCAAATACAGCTTCAATTTTATGTTGTAGCCCATGTTCTATAATAGTACCACAAAGAATATACATCATATCTCCCAATGCATCGGCAATTTCTACTAAGTCATTATTCTGAACTGCTTCAAGATACTCTTCATTCTCTTCTTTCATCAAATTGTAACGAAGTATATTTTTGGCTTCACCTAAACTAGCAATAGGCGTTTCACTGTGACCTATCCTAAATGCTGTATGAAATTCCTTAACAGCGTTGATTTGTTTTTCCATCCTTTATTATTATTTATTTGAAATGGAAAATTAACAACTATTTCTAAACTATTAGCTAAATTTGCAAAAAAAATATTCAAACATGTTCAGTCAAGGTCAACTACTATTTGCTCTCTGTTTTTTTATCGCATTTGTCATAGCAATGGTATTTGCTTACCGAAAAGACGCCAACTTACATAAAGTTTTTTACAAAGGAAATTATAAAATCTTAATTGGTTTCTTAGTATTTATAGGACTCTTATTTGTTATCAAAATTTATTTTAAGCATTAATTTCAAAAAGATGCTAAGTTTCTAAGACGATTAGATTCAAAGATCTCAAACTGAAATTTAGTGCTTTCGCTAAATTAAAAAACGCCCACATCACTGTGGGCGTTTTTCGTATTGTAGCATTATACTTTTTAATTTTCTAATGGCAAGAAACCATAAATTTTAGAATAGTTCAACATTTGCTCCGCAAATGTTTTTGGTTGTTCTATCGCTATCGATATTATCTCTCCTTTCGCATTCAACTTAGGAACCAAAACTGGATTTACAAAACCACTATAAGGAGCGTCTGGAAATTGTTTATTACGTTCCAATACTTCAGCATGCAATTTTTGATCAACTTTTACACCATAATTTTCCACTAAAGCTTTTCCTGCTTCATAATCACCTTCAGATTTAATTCGCTGCACTTCTTTCAATAATTGACCAAATAAATCATGTAGTTTATCGTAATCGGTAATATTAAAATAGGTTTTTCCATCACGAGTAATCTTTTCAATTACATTGTCTTTTTTGCCTTTTTCAAAAACCCAAGCACTTACCCATTGACGGTTTCTCATGTGAGCTTCTTCAATATTTGCACCCAATTCTAAACGAACCAATTGAGTCATCAAACCGTTTCTGATGTAACTGTCATAACATTGCATTCCTAGTTCTTTCCAATTGTCAACCAATCCGATTTCTTGAATTTTAGGGCTGTATAAGTAGTACAATCCAACTAAATCAGCTCTTCCTTCCTCCAAAGTTGAAGAGTAATTTTTCAAAGTTTCTTTCGGAGTTCCAACACCAGGATTGATTTGACCCGATGCATGTCCTACTACTTCATGTAAAGAAGTATGCAATTTACTTCCCAATTCAGCATATTTTTCAGCCAATCTTATTTCCTCTTCATCATTTGCAAATTCTTGCAGTTTTCCTTTTCCTGCTGCTTTGGAGTAAGCATCAATAATATTTCCAAGTGAAACCGATTTAGAACCATAATCTGCACGAATCCAATCTGCATTTGGCAAATTCACCCCAATTGGGGTACTTGGCGATGAATCCCCTGCTTCTCCAGCAACAACAACTGTTTTATAGGAAACACCAACTACATTTTTCTTTTTGTGCTCTGGTGCCAATGGAGAATTATCTTCAAACCATTGAGCGTTTTTCGATACTACTTCCATTTTTTTGGACATATCAAAATCCTTAATTTGAACAATTCCTTCATAAGAACCTCTATATCCCAATGGATCATTATAAACTTCTATAAAACTGTTGATATAATCGATATTCCCTTCTGTCGCCTGCAACCAAGCAATATTATAATCATCCCAGGTTTTAAGATCTCCTGTTTTATAATATTTTATTAAAAGTCCAATTGCATCGCCTTGCTTTTTATTTTCGGCAACTTTTTGTGCTTTCCCCAACCAATAAATAATTTTATCGATCGCTGGTCCATACATACCGCCACTTTTCCAAACTTTCTCTTCTAATTGACCATTCGCATTTCGAACCAATTTAGAATTCAAACCAAAAGAATACGGTTTCTTTGGATCTGGACTTTTTTTCGCGGCATAAAAAGCTTCTACTTCTTTTTGAGTGATTCCTTTTTCATAAAAATTAATTGCTGATCCTTCTAATAATCCTTTTGAAGTATCAAGATTTACTCTTTTCGAATCAACATCATTAAATAAAATGGCAACTATTTTAGGAGACAAAGTTGTTTTGGTAGCTTTCAACAAAGTATTGAAATAGGCTATTGAAAAATCTGGTTTGATTTTTTCAGTCGAATAATGATGGTGAATACCGTTTGAGAACCAAACTCTTTTCAAATAAATTTCAAAATTTTTCCAATCGGCTACATTTTTATCACCTTTATAATTTTGATAAATATTCTCCAATGCTTTTCGGATTGCCAAGTTGTATTTATAATGCTGATCCCACATTATATCACGACCAGAATTTCCGGCCTGTGTTAGATAATAAACCAATTCCTGCTCTTTAAGAGTAAGATCTTCCCATCCTGGAATTTGATAACGTAAAACTTTTATGTCCGAAAACTGTTCTACGAAGAAATCGGAAGATTCCTTTTGAGTAGATTTTGCTGTTGCATTTTTATCGCCTTGTGCATTACTTACAATCGAAATCGCAAAAACCATGAAAAGACCTGCTATTTTAACTAATTTCATTTATATTTCTTTTAGATGTTAAACAAATAAATACATAACAAATATACTGATTCTTTAAATAAATAATAAAAACAAAGCCTTGAATAATTCCTTATTTACATAATTATCAACTCAAAAATAATTATCAACTCAAAACATAGAATTTACCCGTACAATTTACATCCTAAAAATTCGTTCCATTTTAGTCTTTGTCCTAACATAAGAAAATACAAGTGGCCCAAAACACTTTAACATTTTATCTCTTGTTATTATAGTATAATTAATTAAATTTCTAACTTTACAACAGAAAACAATCAATCCCCATCATGAGAATTATCAAATACCTTTTTCTTTTATTTCTATTAAGCCTTGTGGCACTTACCATATATATTGCAACACAAAAAGGAAATTTTACAGTAAAGAGCAGTAAAGTAATTAATTCTCCAAAAGCAACCGTTTTTGGCTATGTAAATGATTATAAAAACTGGCAAAAATTCAGTTCATGGATTGCATTAGATAAGGATATGAAATTATCCTATTCCCCTACAACTGCAGGCCAAGGAAGCACTCTAACTTGGGAAGGTGTTAATGATATTGGTAATATTCAAACTTTATACACAAAAGGAAATGACAGTATTGTTCAAAAAATGGAATATAATGGCACTTCCTCTGATGTCTTTTGGAGTTTTAAAGACACTGTAGGAGGAACTAAGGTAACATGGAAATCCGTTGGAAAAATGGATTTCATGCTTAAAGTAAATTCTTTTTTTGGCGGGGGTACTCAAAATAAACTATCCAAAGTTTATGATAAATGTTTAGCAAATCTTGATAAGACTCTTGATTTTGAAAACACTACTTTTAGTGTAAAAATAAATGGGATAGTAAAAAAACTGGAGACTTTTTATTTAAGAGAATCCTTCACAAGCAAAATATCCGACATTACACGAAATGCGAATGTTGTATTTCCAAAGATTCTTACATTTTGCAAACAAAATAATTTACCCTTGAACGGAAAACCTTTTATTATCTATCACACATACGATACAATTAATAATTTAACCAAAGTCTCCTTTTGCATCCCGATAAAAGAACAGATTTTCACCAGTGAAGGAAGCGAAATCTTAGCTGGAAAACTGGTTGCTTTTGAAGCATTAAAAACTAGTTTAACTGGTAATTACACATACAAAAACAAAGCCTTAGAAAAAACAATTGAATACACCACTAACAAACATATCCTTATAGGATCTACTTTTTCGCATTTGGAAATATTTACGATTGGCAAAAATGAAAGTCTAAGTCCTTCAAAATGGCTGACGGATATGTATTTCCCAATAAAACCTAAAGTTATACCACCACCGTATAGAAAAGTTGTGAAAGACAGTACTAGAGTAGTTCCAACTACAATTAAAAATGAAGTGCAATCCGAATTTTAATTTATTTTCCTATTCGGATTAAACCTTTTTCATTCATTCGCATCTAAGTTTAAAACAGGACAAATTGCAGGAAGAAAAGGAATTCATTGTTCGTCTATTGAACCCACAAACGCAAAATCAAGCGTTTCAAGAACTCCTGCATGGATATCAAAAACCGCTGTACAATCATATTCGGAACATCGTTTTGAGTCATGATGATACGGATGATGTTTTACAAAACACCTTCATAAAAGTATTTCAAAATTTGAAAAACTTTAAGGGTGAAAGCAAACTATTTTCTTGGATGTATCGCATTGCGACCAATGAAGCATTGACTTTTTTAAATCAAAAAGCAAGAAAAAGTGGTATTTCATCGGTTGAATTACAAAACAAGGCGATTGATAATTTGAAAGCAGACGTTTATTTTGAAGGGGACGAAATTCAAATCAAATTACAAAAAGCAATTGCGGTATTACCAGAAAAGCAACAATTAGTTTTTAAAATGAAATATTTTGAAGATTTAAAATACGAAGAAATTTCGGAAATACTAGGAACATCGGTAGGCGCATTAAAGGCATCTTATCATCATGCTGTAAAAAAAATAGAAGCTTTTGTAATTCTCCAATTAAACCTTTAAGTCAGGACGTAGTCAAATACACAATTATGAAAACATTTAAATTAGAAAACGGAACAAAAATAGATTCAGGATTTAAAACTCCAGACAACTATTTTGAAAATTTTTCGGCAAACTTGCTTCAAAAATTATCAGAAGAGCCAGTTGCAAAGGAAACCAAAGTGGTGTCTATTTTCAGAAAAAGAAAAACCGTTCTTATGGCTATTGCCGCAGTTTTTGTACTTGCTTTAATGATTCCTATAGCGTATCAAACAAATACAAAAAACAAAGAAGTAGATACGGTTACTTTAGAAAATTATTTAGCCGAAGAAACCAATCTGAATCAAGACGAATTAATTAGTGAAATTGAACCTGAAAACAGTACTATAATTTCAAACACAAAAGAATTAGAATCCGAAACACTTGAAGATGTTTTAGTTACCAATCCCAATATCGAAAATCTAGTAATTGAAAATTAAACTCAAAATTCTGCAAAAATGAATGTATTTAAAAAAATAAAAACCATGGACTTTAAAAAACTGTATCCCATACTATTTTTATTCTTATCCTTTAATTTTTACGCCCAAGGCGAAAGATTTAAAGAAAAAAGAGAGCAAATCAAAACAATGAAAGTGGCTTTTTTGACTAGCGAATTAAATCTTACTTCAAGTGAAGCCGAAAAATTCTGGCCTATTTACAACACCTTTGATGACAAGCAATTTGAATTGAGACATCAAAAAATGAAAGGCTATTTCAAAAGAATGCAAGATGATGAACTTGACAAATTATCCGAAAAAGATGCTGCTACGCTTTTAAATCAAATTGAAGACAGCGAAGAAGACTTGTTCAATCTAAGAAAAAAACTCACAATTAGCTTAAAAGAAATTCTTCCTTCGGTAAAAATAATAAAGCTCAAAAAAGCGGAAGAAGATTTCAACAGAAAACTACTGCAACAATATAAAGACAAAGGCTTAAAAAAATAGTTTTCTATTAATTCAAAACAATTCCCGTTTTATAAAATTCATTATAAAACGGGAATTTTCTATTTAAAACGAATTCGAATCATTTTATTACGACCAGCTGCAATTGCTGTACTCTCATCGATAAATCGAATAGTATATAAGCTTGGATCTTTACTAAACTGCACCCAATTTACACCACCATTTGAGGAATAATACAATCCCGAAGCTCCAACTGAAACAATTCCTTTCCCTTTGCTGTTAGGAACAAATTGAACACAGGAGGCATATCCAAAAGCTTCATTATTAGCTATAAGTTTCCAAGTTTTCCCACCATCATCAGTTATTGCTTTATTCTCAGAATTTTGATTTAACAACTCGTAATTACCACCCGATATAAATCCATTCTTAGAATCATTAAAATCAGCCGTAAAAATCCCAGTCATTTGTTTTCCTTGAATTATAGGCGTTTCGTAAACACTCCAAGAATTTCCTTTATCTGGTGAATAAAAAACTCTTGCTTTCTTTCCCCCGGAAACAATCCACGTATCATTTCCTTTTATAATTATATTGGTATTGCTTGCCGCAAAATGAGCTTCGCCTTCAAAAACTTTTGGAAGCTTATTATCTGGTAATTTATTCCAGGTATTTCCTCCATCATGCGTCCTTATTATAGAAAGACAATCTGTTATAGGATCTCCAATTGCAATTCCTTCTTTATCATTCCAAAACTGCATACTATCGTAAAAAACCTTTTTATTTTTCTCCTGATAGACCAATTTGGTTTTTTTTCCATCTTTGGTAATTTGATACAACAATCCGGGATTCGCTACACTTAGTACATATATATAACTAGAAGTTTTAGCAATGCTTCTAAATTCTATTTTCAAAGTATCTTCTACGATGGTGTTTTCATTTTTTTTATTGGATTGCAAATCATAACAACCAAATCGATTTTTGTCTCCCGCATACCAAATCTTATCGCGATCAAATACAATTGCTCTGATACTAATTTTATCTTGAAAAAGGGTATCGATTTGAATTGAATTAAAATTAGTTTGCTTTCCTTTATTTATATTCTGAGCTTCCATAAAACACAAACAACTAAAAAACAGCACAGTTACAGTAATTATTCTTAACATATCTTCTTTATTTTTTTCAAATATATAATTTTATCCCAGACATATTAAAGATAAAACTAATTTCTGGCACAATTGTTGTATATAATCTAACACAAACAATTAACCTATTAAGCCATGAAAACTAAATTACAATTTGCCGCCATTATCGCCGCCTTTTTTGCTTTTCAAATGAATGCACAAAACAGAACCACTATAAGCGCAACTAATTCCGAAATTAGTGATAATTTAGATTTAACTGCGGTGTCTTCTATCTTTGGGGAATCTGAAAACTTAAACGATTTTGAAAGAAGATTAAACGATCCAAAACTTCAAATTTCAAATTTAGATTTGAACAACGACAATCGTGTTGACTACTTAAGAGTAATCGAATCTGTTGAGAACAGAACGCACGTAGTAATTATTCAGTCAGTTATTGGTCGTGATTTGTACCAAGACGTTGCTACTATTGAAATCGAAAAAGATAGAAGTAATAAAATTTCGATTCAAATAGTTGGAAACGCATATATTTATGGGCAAAATTACATTTACGAACCTGAATATTGCTACACACCACAAATTTACGCATCATTTTGGGCCAGCTATTACAGACCTTACTATTCAACTTGGACTTGGAACTATTATCCAACATATTATTATGCATGGAATCCCTATCCGATATATAGATACAGACAAAATGTGTATGGTTGTGTAAACTATTACAACACCTATAATTATGTAAGTTACAGAAGATGTAACAGAGCACCGGCAATTTACAACAATTACAGCTGTAATAGTTATGAAAGACAATATCCACAATATGCATTTTCCCGAAGAAACAATATGGTTTCAAACCGATATGAGTTAGACAAAAGAAGATACAGCACTAATAATGGATTAAAAAATGAAGTAGCTAACACCAGAAACAATCCAGGGTATTCCAGAAACAATATTAATTACAACGGTAATACTCAAAGAGAATACGCACAGAACAGAACTAACACTGCAAGAGTAGAGTCCCAAAGAGATTATACACAAAACAGAGTCAGTACTCAAAGAACAGAACCACAAAGAGAATACGCAGAGAACAGAGCTAGTTTCCCTAGAGAAAACAACACTCAAAGAGCGGAACCTCAAAGGGATTATTCTCAAAACAGAACCATTACTCCTAGAGAAAACAACACTCAAAGATCAGAACCTCAAAGGGATTATTCTCAAAACAGAACCAGTTCTCCAAGAGAAAACAACACTCAAAGAGCAGAACCTCAAAGGGATTATTCTCAAAACAGAACCAGTTCTCCAAGAGAAAATAACACTCAAAGAACTGAATCTCAAAGGGATAATTCTCAAAACAGAACTAGTTCACCAAGAGAAAATAACACCCAAAGAACTGAATCTCAAAGAGGTAACGATTATGCAGCGAGAGGCAATAACAGAAGAATCTAAATAAATTTAAAAAAGCGAAAAAGAGGCTTAATAGTAACATATTAAGCCTCTTTTATTATTTTAAAAAATAAGTCCTTTTATTATGTTAAAAACAGTAAATTTGTCGAGTTTTTATAAAAATAATACATGAGCGCAACGCACAAAGACCTCCATAGTAAATTAACTCTGGGTGGGTTATTAATTTCTTTAGGAATAATTTATGGAGACATTGGAACTTCTCCATTATACGTAATGAAAGCCATACTTGGCGAATACATAATAAATGCCGATGTTGTTTTAGGAGGTGTATCCTGTGTGTTTTGGACACTTACACTGCAAACTACAATCAAATATGTCCTTATTACATTAAGTGCCGATAATCATGGAGAAGGTGGGATTTTTGCCTTATATGCCTTGGTTAAAAAAACAAAAATCAAATGGTTGATTGTCCCTGCAATTATTGGCGGAAGCGCCTTGCTGGCGGACGGAATCATCACCCCTCCCATCTCAGTATCGTCTGCTGTTGAAGGAATGAGAAGTTATTTCCCTCAAATTAATACGGTTCCTATAGTAATTGGTATTTTAGTAATGTTATTTACTATTCAGCAATTTGGAACTAAATTAGTTGGAAAGTTTTTTGCCCCTATGATGTTGATATGGTTTGGTATGTTGGCCGTTCTGGGCATAAACCAAATTTCTTTACATCCAGAGGTTTTTAAAGCCATTAATCCTTATTACGCTTATCATTTATTAAGTATTCATCCAGAAGGTTTTTTTGTATTAGGTTTTGTATTCCTATGTACCACTGGAGCTGAGGCTCTATACTCAGACATGGGACATTGTGGAAGAAAGAATATTAGAATAAGCTGGATTTTTGTAAAATTAGCTTTAGTTTTAAACTACTTTGGACAGGCAGCGTATTTAATTCATCACGAAGGAACTACATTACAAGCACTTGGAGGTGATTTTGCCAATCCATTTTACTTGATAATGCCGTTATGGTTTAAACCATTTGGGATTGTAATTGCGACTGTAGCCACTGTAATTGCGTCTCAAGCCCTTATTTCTGGTTCTTTTACATTAATCAATGAGGCAATGCGATTAAGTTTTTGGCCAAAAGTTAAAATCAAATATCCAACAGAGCTTAAAGGTCAATTATACATTCCTTCTATAAACTGGTTATTACTTATTGGTTGTATTGGTATTGTATTGCATTTTGAAGAATCCAGTAATATGGAACATGCTTACGGTCTAGCCATTATTCTATGTATGATAATGACAACCATATTGTTGAATTTCTATTTGATAATGAAACGTGTAAAATGGTACTTTTTTGTTCCTTTAATTACAATTTATATGTGTATTGAATTGAGCTTTCTTGCCGCAAATATTACAAAATTTGCAGAAGGTGGTTACGTTACACTTTTCATCGCTCTAGTACTTATCGGTGTAATGACAATTTGGTACAGAGCCAAACAAATTAACAAAAGTTACACTAAAGTTGTAAAAATTGACGATTACAAAAAAGTACTTAGTGAATTAAGTGCCGATTTATCTATTCCAAAATACGCAACCCATTTGGTTTATATGACCAATGCTAACCGTAGTGATGAAATAGAAGAAAAAGTAATGTTTTCTATCTTGCAAAAAAGACCAAAAAGAGCTGACATTTACTGGTTTGTTCACGTAAATATTTTATCTGAGCCTTATAAAACTGAATATAAAGTAAGAGAAATTCTTAAAGACGATTTATACCGAGTAGATTTCAATCTAGGATTCAGAGAGCCTACCAAAATAAACCTAATGTTTAGAGAAGTTATCAAAGACATGGTAAAAAATGGTGAGGTGGATGTTACCAGTAGATATGAATCACTGAATAAAAACAATATTATTGGAGATTTCAAATTCGTTTTATCTGAGAAATTCCTGTCAAATGACAGTGATTTATTATGGCATGAAAAACTAATTATGAATTCTTATTTCTTTATTAAAAAACTAAGTTTATCCGAAGAAAGTGCATTTGGACTCGACAGTAGTTCAGTGAAAATTGAAAAATTCCCAATGGTTCTTCACCCACCAGAAAACATCGGACTAACAAGAGTTTTTGTCAAAAACTAAAAACATTCATTCAAAAACACTGTTTCAATAACAGTGTTTTTTTTTTGATTAAAATATAAAACTTAGTTTTAACCAATAAATAGTACCTTTGCACTTCAATTATTTAAAATGAGATTACACAGAAATTTAGTTTATACTACTATTGATGCACTTAACGCTATTTTCAACGAAGGAGAATACGCCGACAAAGTAGTAGCAAGATCCCTAAAAAAAGACAAACGTTGGGGAAGTTCCGATAGAAAATTTGTAGCAGAAACCATCTACGAAGTCGTACGTTGGAAAAGATTATATGCAGAAATTGCCGAAGTAAAAGAACCTTATGACAGAGACAATCTTTGGAGAATGTTCTCAGTATGGGCAGTTTTAAGAGGATATCCAATTCCAGATTGGAGACAATTGGAAGGAACTCCAGAAAGAAAAATAAAAGGTCGTTTTGACGAACTATCAAAAATAAGAGCCCTAAAGGAATCTATTCCGGATTGGATGGATGAACTGGGTGTAAAAGAATTAGGCGAAAAAGTTTGGGCTACAGAAATAGCTGCACAAAACCAACCTGCCAAAGTTATTTTAAGAGTAAACACACTTAAAACTACCAAAGAAAACCTAAGAGCTATTTTGATGGATTTAAACATCGAAACAGAATTTCTAAAAGACCAACCAGATGCATTAGTTCTAAAAGAAAGAGCAAATGTTTTCTTGACGGATGCCTTCAAGCAAGGATTCTTTGAAGTTCAAGATGCCAATTCACAATTAGTAGCACATTTTCTGGATGTAAAACCAGGAATGCGAGTAGTAGATACTTGTGCAGGTGCAGGAGGAAAAACACTGCATATCGCTTCTTTGATGGAAAACAAAGGGCAATTGATTGCAATGGATTTGTACGAAAGCAAATTAAAACAATTAAAGCTTAGAGCCAAAAGAGACGGTGCTTTCAACATCGAATACCGTATCATTGATTCTACCAAAGTTATCAAAAAACTTCATGAAAGAGCCGATAGGGTCTTGATTGACGCCCCTTGCAGTGGATTAGGTGTACTTAAAAGAAATCCAGATGCAAAATGGAAATTACAACCCGAATTCATCGATAACATTAGAAAAGTACAGTCGGAAGTATTGGAAAGCTATTCAAAAATCGTAAAACCAGGCGGTAAATTAGTTTACGCAACCTGTTCCATTTTGCCTTCTGAAAATCAAGAACAAATTGCCCGTTTCTTGACAACTGATATTGGTAAACAATTCAATTTCATAAAAGACAAAAAAATATTAGCATCAGAGTCTGGTTTTGATGGTTTTTATATGGCTTTGTTAGAAAGAAAAGAAGCTGCAGAAAAACCTGAAAAGGTTTAAAGTTCTAAACCTTCAATATCATTCATAAAAAAGTCCTCGAAATCGAGGACTTTTTTTTGTTTGTTATTATATAAATGCAAAGCATTACATCTACATAATATATTTCTACAATATTATTTCATTAATCATTCATAGAGATTAAAAACTCATCGTTATTTTTGGTTTTCTTAAAACGATCATTGATAAAATCCATCGCTTCAACAGGGTTCATATCTGATAAATATTTACGCATAATCCACATTCTTTGCAATGTTTTTTGATCTAACAATAAATCATCACGTCTTGTACTGGATGATGTTAAATCAATAGCAGGGAAGATACGTTTGTTGGCAATTTTTCGATCCAATTGCAATTCCATGTTACCAGTCCCTTTGAATTCCTCAAAGATAACTTCGTCCATTTTGGAACCAGTTTCTGTCAAAGCAGTTGCAATAATACTCAAAGAACCACCATTTTCAACATTACGGGCAGCACCAAAGAAACGTTTTGGTTTTTGTAAAGCATTTGCATCAACACCTCCACTTAAAACCTTTCCCGAAGCTGGTTGCACTGTATTATAAGCTCTTGCCAAACGAGTTATAGAATCTAATAAAATAACTACATCATGGCCACACTCTACTAACCTTTTGGCTTTTTCCAAAACTATATTAGCAATCTTAACGTGTTCTTGTGGTTCTCTATCGAATGTAGATGCAATTACTTCCCCACGTACACTTCGTTGCATATCTGTAACCTCCTCTGGACGTTCATCTATCAATAAAACAATCAAATATACTTCGGGATGATTCGCTGCAATTGCATTCGCAATATCCTTTAATAACATCGTTTTACCCGTTTTTGGCTGTGCCACAATCATACCACGCTGTCCTTTTCCTATTGGAGAAAACAAATCAATAATTCGTGTTGAAATTGTACTTTGTTTTTCGGCTAATTTAAATTTCTCAGAAGGAAAAACTGGAGTTAAATGTTCGAAAGAAACTCTATCACGAACTACTTGCGGGTCATGCCCATTAATTTTTAAAACTCGTACTAACGGGAAAAATTTCTCTCCTTCTTTTGGTGGACGCACCACACCTTTTACGGTGTCTCCGGTTTTTAAACCAAACAAACGCACCTGAGAAGTCGATAAATAAATATCATCTGGTGAAGCTAAATAATTATAATCAGAGGAACGTAAAAAACCGTAACCATCAGGCATCATTTCAAGAACACCTTCGCTTTCTATAATCCCGTCAAATTCAAAATCAGCATCTTTGAAATTGCTTTTTTTGTTTTTAAAATTTGGGTTCTGATTGGGATTTTGGTTTGAGTTTGTGTTTTGGTTGGAATTTCCATTTTGGTTGGAATTTCCATTAGGATTTGGATTAACCTTAATATTTGGGTTTTGTCCTTTTTTATTTAACTGATTTACTTCGTCAGTTCGCTTACGCTCGAGTGGATTTATTTTTTTTTCAGGAACAGAACTTTCTGTTTTCTCTACAATTACATCTGAATCCGAATCTGATGGAGTTTCTTCGGAAACTGCAACTTCTTTCAAAGCCTCTTTTTCTCTTAGCAAAGCCATCTTTTTTTCATAAGCAGATTTGCTAAACTTAACAACTTTAACTTCCTTTTTTGAAGCAACTCCTTCTTCTTTAGAAATATCACTATTGGAAGAAATAACCTTCTCTTTTTTTTCAGGAACAGCCACTATTTCTTGGATTACCTCCTCTTCTACTTTAGTTTCCAACAAAACTGGAGCTTCGCTTTTTTGAATCGCCACTTTTTTTACAGGTGCTATTCTAGCTCGCTTTGGCTTCTCTTCTTCTGTCTCTTTCTCTACCGTGGGTTTAACGACAGTAGCAGCTTGATGATCTAAAATAAGACTAATTAAAGTATCTTTTTTTACACCGTTGAATTTTATGGTTTTAGCCGTTTTAGCTATTTCTTGAAGCTCAGCAAGCTTCATTTCTTTTAATACAGAAATATCAAACATGAATGTTCTATTTGTTTAATTAATTTGGAAATAATGCAAAAGATTTTTTAGGTAGTATCTTATTTTAATGAACCGCAGTATGAAGTGCTTACGGTAATGTTATGCAATAATACAAATAAAATTTATCATACAATAGTATTTATTAAAAAGAAAATATATTTTTGTACAACAATACAAAGACATGATACAAAGAATTCAAACCGTATATTTAATCCTTACCTTTTTGGTGGTAGGTGTCTTACCATTTATTTTTCCGCTGTGGACTTTAAGCGATGGTAAAGAATATTTTTTTATGCAAAACCAATTTTATGTAATATTGTTTGGCTTAAGTACTGCAATAACCATTTACAGCATAATATCATTTAAAAAAAGACAAACTCAATTTGTTGCCAACAGATTGACTATAGTATTAAATTTGATTTTATTAGGATTGTTTGTTTATCATTCACTAAATTTATCTGGAGAAACACCCGTTGTTTCTGAGAAAGGTATTGGGATGTTTCTACCTATCTTGGCCATTGTTTTCTTAGTTTTAGCTAACAAAGCCATCAAGAAGGATGAAGATCTTGTAAAATCTGTGGACAGATTGAGATAAACCTATAAAATTTAATTTATTAATGTGCGAAGAAATCCCGAATGTAACAGTTCGGGTTTTTTTATTAAAAGGATAATTTTTTTTTATTTGATAAATAAAAAAATAGTACAGATTAGGAATCTTTTTTTTTATAAATTTGAGTACTGTAATAGATAATATGACAAAGAATATACGAATTCATCTTGCCGATGATCACCAGATAATTTTACACGGTATACAAACTTTACTACAAACAATACCACATTTCGAAGTTGTTGGGTCATCGCTCAACGGAACAACTATTTACGATGACGTAACCAAGAATAAAGCTGATGTTCTTGTTTTAGACATTAGTATGCCCGAAAAAGACGGAATTGAAGTCGTTAAAGAATTTGCTCAAAAAGGTTTTCCTTGCAAAGTAATAATCCTTTCCAGTTATGATGATTTAAAATTAATTAAAGAAATCATGGACTTGGGAGTAAGTGGCTATTTGACCAAACAATGTGCCGGAGACAATATTATTGAGGCAGTTCAAGCTGTTGCAGATGGTGAAGAATATTTTTGCGAGTCCATTCGAGAAAAAATATTCTCAAATGCCACCAAAAACAATCCAAAACTAAACACTTACAAACCCAATATAAATCCATTACTGACCGAACGTGAAATAGAAATCATCATTTTGATTGCTCTGGAATATAGTGGTAAAGAAATAAGCGAGCAGCTTTTCATCAGTATTAATACAGTTGAAACGCATCGAAAAAACATTATGAAAAAATTAAAAGCAAAGAACACAATTGGCATTGTTAAGTATGCCATGAATAATCATTTAATTATATCTTAAGTTCGGAAAATTTCGAAAATTTATTTATCGCTTCTACAATAAATGGTATGCATCAAATTAGGTTTCGAATACTAATCATTTTTTTATTTCTAATCTATTTTAGTCAAACCTCACTCGCCCAAAACAAAACTCTATCACAAAAAGAAACTACTAAACTCATAAAAGATGCTAGGGCAAACAGAATTAATGGCGATTACGAAAACTCATTATTAAAATCAAGGGTAGCATTAGAGCAAGCCATTAAAAACAAAGATAACTCATTAATTGCTAATTGTTACTTAATCATAGCTTCCAATTTTGATGAACTAACAGAACCCTTAAAAGCGCTATACTATTACAACATTGGGCTTTACTATGTCAACAAAACAAACGACAACACTCTAAAAAATCAGTTCTACAATAACTTAGGCAACATCTATTGTTTTGACAAAAAACAATATGACAAAGGAATTTTTTATTACAAAAAATCGCTACAGCTTAGTCAGACAGTTCTTGACAGAAAACAAATATTCCTCACAAAACTAAATATTACTTGGGCTTATTTTGACATTGAAAAGTTTGCTGAAGGACTCACTTATTTGCGATATATCAATAAATACCAATCTATTGATGGAAATGACTCTACTATTGTAGCTTTGAATATGTTGAACGGTATGTACTATAGTTTTATCAACAACATTGAAAAAGCCACTTTTTATTTCGAAAAAGCCATTAAACTTGGCACTATTGGAAATGAGAAATCCGACCTGTCCTACTCCTATTTAGAATATTCAAAATTTTTAAATAAAATTAATCGGCCCAAAAAAGCCTATGAGAATCTCATGTTGTATTACAAAATTACCAATGAGCTAAACATAGAAGAAAAACTAACCAAAGCCAATGTCATAGGGGTGAATCTCGAAATTGACCATTATAAGAGAGAGATCGACAAGATTGAAACAACTTATAAAATAAAGCAGAACAAACTCATTCAAGAACAATCCAAAAATAAAAAAATTGCCATTATCGTACTTTTTCTTTTATTGTGTGTGATTATTTTCTTCTATTTTTTCGTTCAAAACATTCGTTTGAAACAAAAAAACAGACTCAAAGATATCCGAAGTAAAATACAGGAAAATATCATCAATGCTTCTATTGACGGACAAGAATTGGAACGAAAAAAAATCGCCTCTTTTCTGCACGACAACATCAGCTCCCTTCTTTCCTCGGCTGGTTTACATCTTAATGTTTTTACTTCAATCAATAAAGCCCAACCCGAAGAAATAAACAAAACAAAAGAAATCCTCGAAGAGGCGCACAATCAAATCCGAAACCTTTCCCATGAACTGATGCCTACTCTATTGGTTCGATTTGGATTATTATATGCATTGGAAGATTTATGTGAAAAAACATCCAATTCAAGAATTAAGATTAATTTTAATTCAAGCATCTCAATTAAAAAAAGATACAACGAAGATTTTGAAATGAAACTCTATTTTATAATTGCTGAATTACTGAACAATATCATAAAACACAGTGGAGCAACTACCGCAGATGTTACGATCAAAGAAATGGAAAATAAACTTTTTGTAGTAGTGTCCGACAATGGAAATGGTTTTATGGACAGTAAACTTGAAGTCACCGAAGGTTTTGGAATCAACCAAATTCGAGCAAGAATAAACAATATGAAAGGAGAATTTATTATTAATTCCACATTAAACAAAGGCACAGTGGTTAGCTTAAAAATTCCAATAGTATATTAAGAACACTATGCTTTTTTATCTATTTCGATAATCTCCAAATCTTTAATTGCCTCTCCATCTATTATAAAACGAAGCATTGTCCTCACCTGATGAAAACCACTTTTACCGGCAGCACCCGGATTCATGTGTAGCAGATTATTTTTTTTGTCAAAAATCACTTTTAGAATATGTGAATGTCCGCAAATAAACAACTTTGGCGGATTTGACGCTATTTCAGCTTTTAAAGACGGATTGTATTTCCCTGGATAACCGCCAATATGTGTGATCCAAACATCTACTCCTTCACAAAAAAAACGGTTGTGTAAAGGAAATTCCAAACGTGCTTGGGCATCATCAATATTGCCATAAACACAACGTAAAGGCTTCAACTTCTTTATGGTGTCCGTAACGACCAAATCCCCAATATCACCTGCATGCCAAACCTCATCAGCTTGTGCGACATATTTTAAAATCGTATCATCAATGTGACTGTGAGTATCAGAAAGAAGGAGAATTTTTTTCATATTTCTGGGAGCTATTTACTTCGTCAATTCGCTATGCTCGTGTCTGCTATCCGTTTCAATCCACGCCCAAAAGCGTGGGATTTCCACTTCTATCAGGGCTATGAGATTTAAGCAAAAATAGACATTCTAGTTTTAAATAAAAAACAACCAAACAAGATACATTCTTTGTAAATTTGCAACAAAAAAATAGCAGTTCTCAGTTATAGGTTGTCGGAATTCAAAATCTAAAATCTAAAATCTGCAATCTATCCCGATAGCTATCGGGACTGCAATCTAAAATCTGCACCTTGAGGTATTTTATAAAACTAGCTTACAACGGAACTCACTATCACGGTTGGCAATACCAACCCAATGCCGCCTCTGTTCAAGAAACAATGAACAAAGCATTTTCGATTATTCTCAATACCGAGATTAATCTTATGGGAGCTGGAAGAACAGATACTGGAGTTCACGCCAAAGAAATGTATGCCCATTTTGATTTGGAAAAACCATTTGATATTCCGAATATAATACACAAGCTAAATTCCTTTTTACCAAAAGACATTGTTATTTATGATATTTTCCCCGTTGATGATGAAGCTCACACTCGTTTTGACGCCACAAAAAGAACTTACGAATACCATATAAACACTTTTAAAGATGCGTTTCTTCAAGAGCAAAGCTGGTACTTTCATCAAAAACTGGATTTAGATTTAATGAACGAAGCTGCAAAATCATTGTTAAATCATACTGATTTTCAATCTTTTTCCAAGGTCAACACCGATGTAAATACCTTTGATTGTAGTATATTTGAAGCCTATTGGAAACAAGAGGATGAGAAATTAATTTTCACCATTTCGGCCAATCGTTTTTTACGAAATATGGTTCGTTCCATAGTGGGAACTTTAATTAATATTGGATTACACAAAATCACTTTGAATGATTTTGAATCGATTATTGAAAGTAAGAACAGAGACAAAGCTGGATTTTCGGTTCCGGCACATGGGTTATATTTAACCAAAATAGAATACGATTACATTACGAAATAGCCCTGATAGAAGCGGTATCCTTTTTATTTTTTCTTTAAAAATAAAAAGATACAAGCGGATAGCAGGAATAGCTCCAAAAAAATAAATGAAAGCAAAAGCATTTGATACCCGATTATTCAAGAGAATATTAAAATACACAAAACCCTATCAATGGCGTTTTAATGGCGTAATTATTTTCGCCATTTCATTATCGGTTTTTGCAGCACTTCGCCCCTATTTACTAAAACAAACTGTCGATAGTTATATCCAGCCCAAAGACCAAAACGGCTTATTGATGTATATCACTTTGATGGGAATTATACTTTTATTGGAAGTTTTTTCCCAATTTTTCTTTGTCTATTGGGCCAACTGGCTTGGACAGGATATTGTGAAGGATATTAGGGTAAAACTGTTCAAACACATTTTGAGTTTTAGGATGAAATATTTCGACTTGGTGCCTGTGGGCCAACTCGTAACTCGTTCTGTTTCGGATATTGAAGCGATTGCCCGTATTTTTAGCCAAGGATTATTTATGATTATAAGTGACTTGATGAAAATGCTGGTGGTTCTTATTTTTATGTTTTATATGAACTGGAAACTGACGTGGATTGTGATTGTCGCCATGCCAATCTTGGTTTTTATTACCCGTATTTTCCAAAAAAAGATGCAGGTTGCCTTTGAGGAAGTACGTACTCAAATTGCCAATATGAACTCTTTTGTTCAAGAAAGAGTTACAGGGATGAAAATTGTTCAGCTTTTTCACCGCGAAGACATTGAGGCAGAAAAATTCAGGGTAATCAACGACAAACACAATAGAGCTTGGATAAAAACCATTTTGTACAACTCTATTTTCTTCCCTATTGCTGATATCATTTCTTCGTTAACGCTTGGTTTTATTGTTTTATACGGAGGATTTCATATTTTAGAAGGTGATACTTCGACCACTTTTGGAGATTTATTTTCATATACAATGTTCATCGGAATGTTGTTTAATCCGTTACGTCAAATTGCTGATAAGTTCAACGAGATGCAATTGGGAATGATTGCTGCCAACCGTGTTTTTGACATATTGGACACACAAGACCAAATACAAGATACCGGAACCATCGAAGCGCCTTTATTTGACGGAGACATTCGTTTTGAAGAAGTTCGTTTTGGATATATTCCAAATGAAGAAGTGATAAAAGGGATTAATCTTGAAGTAAAAGCAAGTCAGACCATTGCTATTGTAGGATCTACAGGAGCAGGAAAATCGACGATCATTAATTTACTGAATCGTTTCTACGAAATCAATAGTGGTTCAATATTTGTTGACAATCACAATATTGAAAATTATACTTTGAGTTCGTTGCGTAAGCAAATTGCTGTGGTTTTGCAGGACGTATTTCTTTTTGCCGATACCATTTACAATAATATTACACTAAACAATCCCGAAATTACTCGTGATCAGGTTTTGGCTGCAGCCAAAAAAATTGGTGTTCACGATTTCATTATGAGCTTACCCGATAATTATGATTTTGATGTAAAAGAACGTGGCGTGATGCTGTCCTCGGGTCAACGACAACTCATTGCTTTTTTACGGGCGTACGTTAGCAATCCGAGTATTCTTATTCTGGATGAAGCCACATCGTCAATCGACACTTATTCTGAGGAATTAATTCAACGGGCAACTGAAACCATAACCAAAGGCCGAACATCCATCGTAATTGCACATAGATTAGCAACCATTGTCAATGCCGATAAAATTGTAGTTATGGACAAAGGTCTGATTGTAGAACAAGGCACCCATCAGGAATTAATAAACCAGGAAAAAGGGTATTATAAGAATTTGTATGATTCGCAGTTTAGCACTTCCAGTTCGGACACTTTTTTATAACAAAATGTCAAAAAACTTTGTTCTTGCTAAATTTTCCCATAATCAAATAAATCCTTAAATTCGCAATCTCAATTTATTACGATAACATTAAAAGAAATGAGTTTTCACAAATTCATTTCACCATTAAAAAACAAATAAAAAAACTTTGAAATGAAATACGATATTATAGTTTTAGGAAGTGGACCTGGAGGATATGTTACAGCAATTAGAGCCTCTCAATTAGGATTTAAAGTAGCTGTAGTAGAAAAAGAAAACCTTGGTGGTGTATGTTTAAATTGGGGATGTATTCCAACTAAAGCATTATTAAAATCAGCTCAGGTTTTTGATTACTTAAAACACGCTTCAGATTACGGATTGACTGTTTCATCATTTGATAAAGACTTCCCGGCAGTGGTTCAACGTAGCCGTGGGGTAGCAGAAGGAATGAGCAAAGGAGTTCAATTCTTGATGAAAAAAAATAAAATTGATGTAATTGATGGTTTTGGAAAGCTAAAACCTGGAAAAAAACTAGACGTTACCGATAAAGACGGAAAAGTCACTGAATACAGTGCAGACCACATTATCATCGCTACTGGAGCTCGTTCACGTGAATTACCAAACCTACCTCAAGATGGTGTAAAAGTAATTGGATACCGTCAAGCAATGACATTGCCAACACAACCAAAATCTATGATTGTTGTAGGTTCTGGGGCTATTGGAGTGGAATTTGCACATTTTTACAACTCAATGGGAACTGATGTAACCATCGTAGAATTTATGCCAAATGTAGTTCCTGTAGAAGATGAAGATATCTCAAAACAATTTGAGCGTTCTTTGAAAAAAGCCGGAATCAAAATTATGACCAACTCTTCAGTTGAGCGCATTGACACTACTGGTGCAGGAGTAAAAGCATTCGTTAAAACTGCAAAAGGTGAAGAAGTTCTGGAAGCTGACATTTTATTGTCTGCTGTTGGAATCAAAACTAACATCGAAAACATCGGATTGGAAGAAGTTGGAATCGCTGTTGACAGAGATAAAATCTTGGTAAACGCTTACAACCAAACAAATATCCCAGGATATTATGCAATTGGTGATGTAACTCCAGGACAAGCATTGGCTCACGTAGCTTCTGCCGAAGGAATTAACTGTGTGGAGAAAATTGCAGGAATGCACGTTGATCCTATCGATTATGGAAACGTTCCTGGCTGTACATATGCAACTCCAGAAATTGCTTCTGTAGGATTAACTGAAAAGCAAGCTAAAGAAAAAGGATACGAATTAAAAATTGGTAAATTCCCATTCTCTGCTTCAGGAAAAGCGAAAGCTGCTGGAACTCCAGACGGTTTTGTAAAAGTAATTTTTGACGCTAAATACGGCGAATGGTTAGGATGTCACATGATTGGAGCTGGAGTTACAGATATGATTGCTGAAGCAGTTGTAGCACGTAAACTGGAAACTACAGGACATGAAATCCTAAAATCTATTCACCCTCACCCAACAATGAGTGAAGCGGTTATGGAGGCTGTTGCTGATGCATACGGAGAAGTAATCCACTTGTAATAAAACATTTTTTTATAAATTTAAAACCCGATTTGAATATTTCAAATCGGGTTTTTGTTTTAATCAAAAAATCAGATTTTCAACAAACAATAATCTTGATTCTATTTTGCTAATCTCTATAGGTTAAGTATATTTACTATCAAATATGAAAAGACTATGATATACAATAACATACTAGAAACCATTGGTAATACGCCACACGTAAAAATCAATAAATTATTTGGTCCTGATACAAATGTTTGGGTGAAACTTGAAAAAACAAATCCAGGTGCCAGCATCAAAGACAGAATTGCTTTGTCTATGGTAGAAGATGCAGAGCAAAAAGGATTACTGCAAAAAGGAAGTACCATAATCGAAGCCACATCTGGAAACACTGGTATTGGCCTGGCTATGGTAGCCGCAGTAAAAGGATATAAACTAATCTTGGTAATGCCCGACTCGATGTCTGTAGAAAGACGCCGATTGATGAGCATTTACGGAGCCGAATTTGTGCTTACTCCCCGAGAATTTGGTATGAAAGGTGCTCTTGCAAAAGCTGAAGAAATAGCAAATGGAATTCCAAATTCATGGATACCTCTTCAGTTTGACAACCCGGCAAATATTGAAGTCCATAAAACTACGACTGCACAGGAAATCATAAAAGCTTTTCCTGATGGATTGGATTATCTGATCACAGGAGTTGGAACAGGCGGTCACATCACAGGCTGTGCCGAAGTACTAAAACAGCATTTTCCAAACCTAAAAGTTTTCGCTGTAGAACCAGAATTATCTCCTGTTATAAGTGGGGGAACGCATTCACCCCACCCTATTCAAGGAATTGGAGCCGGATTTATACCAACCAATTTGCATACTGATATTCTGGATGGAGCAATTCAGGTAAGCAAAGACGAAGCTTTTGAATATGCCCAAAGAGCAGCCAAAGAAGAAGGTATTCTTCTGGGGATTTCTTCTGGTGCTTCTTTGGCTGCCGTGGCTAAAAAACTAAAGCAAATTCCTTCTGGCTCGAAAGTACTGACCTTTTGCTACGACACTGGAGAACGTTATTTAAGTATTGAAGGTTTATTTGAATAAAAAACAAATCCCACATATATCAAACCAATTTGCGAAAGCAGATTGGTTTTTTTTTGACTTTATCATTCTATATCCAACAAAAAATCAACTTCCTTAATTTCACTACATTAATTAAAAATCATTTTAAAAAAGAATTCAGTTTTTAAAATCCAACTCTATATTTTTTGTAATTTAGTAGGCCTCAAAAAAAGAGGAAATTGCTTCTCAAAAAACAATCAAATGAATTGCTCGGCAAAAAAGCTTTTTTAAATAGAACAAACTATTAAAAAGGCTGGTGACAAACACGAACTGCTGGAACACACCCTAACCTAACTAGACTGTCCTTGTCAATTCGACTACAAAATATTCTCAATAAAACCATCTGACTACTCTAAAAACAAAAAGTGTAGATCAATTAAATTCAAAAAAGTTTGACTTAAATTTAAATGAGATGAAAACAATTAAAATATTTTTAATGAATGCCTTTTTTTTCGGACTATTCCTGATTCAAAGCACCAGTTTGTATGCACAAGACCCAATAAAAGTAGCGCCAAATGTGTATAAAAAAGTGTTACTTGAAAATGACAAAGTAAGAGTTTTGGAAGTTGTATTTGCTCCGGGCACAACAACCGCATGGCACAGTCACCCGAACCATTCAGTCTATGCTTTGACTAGTGGCAAAATTCAGATCACCGACAAAGGCAAACCAGCGACGACTATAGATGTCAAAATGGGAACTGCAATGTATCTCCCAGCCGTAACGCATATGGCAAAAAATATTGGAACCACCACTTTAAAATTAATAGTGACGGAAATAAAGCCTGCAAAAAAAATGTAATAACTATTTTTAAACAAAGCAATTCATTTTTCCCTTTTTGGGCAACAATTTAAGAATCCATAAAATCTGATTCCTTTTTAAGAGTCAGGTTTTTTTTTATGGTGTGTCCTTGTTGCTAGCTATACTCTGCAAATAGGATAATTTGTTAAGCAACAAGGTCAGGCTATCCACTGTATTCCCGATTAACAAAAACTACGGCAAAAAAGCCTTGTTTTTCTAAATCGGGAGATGCCGTTCCTATCCTTCACACAAAAACATCAGATGCAATTACAAAATCTTCAGTTTTATAAGTTATAGGCAAAATCATTTTTGATTTCTTCCATCACAAAAGAACTTTGCACATTCGAAATCCCTTTTATAACCGACAATTTATCGATGACAAACTTTTGATATTCATTCATATCATTGACAGCCACTTTCAACAAAAAATCATAATTCCCAGACACGTGATAACAACCCGTAATTTCGGGCAGTACAAGAATATGCTGTTTAAAATCATCAATCAATTCCCGGGAATGCACCGCCAAAGTCACTTGACAATACACACTTATTGATTTTCCAATTTTGGTAGCATCCAGTAAAGCCACATAATTTTTGATATAACCTTTTTGCTCCAATTTTTTAATTCTCTCAAAAGTGGGTGAAACGGACAAACCTACTTTTTCGGCGATTTCTTTTGTGTTTTGTTTTGCATCCCGCTGCAAAAGCATCAATATTTTTTTGTCTATCGAATCCATCTCAGAATAATTATATGGTTTTAAAAAAAGTAAGCATTAAATACAATACCTAAAAACTGAATTGTGATTCAAAATTAGAATTATATTTTGAATATAATCTAGTATAAAGAATATTAAATCATTAAAAGTACATTTACAGTAAAATCAAACAGTATGCTACCTATTTCAGAATCATTATCCGAACAAGACAATCAACGCTTATTTGAGTTAGAACAATACATAGAAAATGCCAGAGATAATTTCTTGGGCTATCCTGTATCCAAAGATTTTGATTATTCAGAAATCAATCATTTTTTCAAATATCCAATCAATAATCTGGGCGATCCTTTTGAGGACTGCACTTACAAAGTTCAAACCCACGAACTCGAAAGAGAAGTGGTTGGCTTTTTTGCCAAATTATTTCGCGCCAATCCAAAAGATTATTGGGGCTACGTAACCAATGGAGGCTCCGAAAGTAACTTATATGGATTGTATCATGCCCGAGAATTATATCCAAAAGCGATGGTCTATTACTCAGAATCGACCCATTACAGCGTACGCAAAAACATTCACTTACTCAATATTCCGAGCATTGTAATTCGCTCACAGGAAAATGGCGAAATTGATTATGTCGATTTTGAAAATACCCTAAAAATGAATCGTCATAAGCCAGCAATTGTGCTTACCACTTTTGGCACAACTATGAAAGAAGCCAAAGACGATGTTTCAAAAATCAGGGATATTCTAAAAGGATTGGCCATACAAGACAGTTACATCCATTGTGATGCGGCCTTATCCGGAAGCTACGGAGCTTTTATGGAACCAAGATTTCCTTTTGATTTTAAAGATGGTGCTGACAGTATTTCAATCAGTGGTCACAAATTTATAGGCTCCCCTATTCCAACTGGTGTTATTATCACGAAGCGTTCTAATAGAGATCGAATTTCAAAAGGAATTTCGTATATCGGTTCTTTAGACACCACTATTACTGGATCTAGAAACGGTCATTGTCCGTTGTTTTTATGGTATGCCATAAAAAAACTGGGTATTGAAGGTTTAAAAAATCGTTATTTACACAGCTTGGAAGTAGCCGAATACTGTGAACAAAGACTAAAAAACATTGGAATCGCTGCTTGGAGAAATCCGAATTCCATAACAGTGGTTTTCCCAAAAACAGCTGAAGAAGTAAAATCAAAATGGCAATTGGCAACCGAGGGCGACATCTCCCATATTATTTGCATGCCCAATGTAACCAAAGAACAAATTGACCTATTCATCAATGACGTAGAAAATTGCATTGAAAACCCCGAAGAAATCGCAGAATTCAATTTCTAGATTTACATTTCGTTTGCAAAAGTTTGAGAAATTTATCTTTATACATTGATTATTAATTCTGAAAAATCCAGCCTCGAGTGAATTTGTGGTTGGATTTTAAGTATTGTTTCAACTTTCAAATTGAAAATAAAGTAACAATACCGCTGCCAAAGACATTATAATCAAAGCTATAAATCCTAAAACATTGGTTAACCATCCATTTACAAATTCACCCATAATTTTTTTGTTATTGGAAACATGCAAAATGATGGCAATCAAAACAGGAGCTGTCAATCCATACAATATTGCGGTATAGATCAGCGCTTTGACAGGTGAAATTCCAATATAATTCAGAGACAAACCAAGCAATAATGACATTGCGATAATGACGTAAAATCCTTTTGCTTCATGGAATTTTTTATCCAATCCTTCCTCCCATCCAAAAGTTTCGCTAAAAATATAAGACAGTGAACCACTCAATACCGGAATAGCAATTAGTCCAGTTCCTATAACTCCTATTGCAAAAAGCAAATAAGCCATATTTCCCGCCAAAGGTCTCAAAGCTTGCGCTGCTTGTTCCACTGTATCAATTTGATGAACACCTCCCTTAAACAAAACCGTTCCTGTTGTAAGAATAATAAAATACATCACCAATCCTGAGAAAGTCATTCCAAAATCGACATCTTGCCTCATTTCATGAATGATTCTTTTGTTAACCATTAAATGTTTTTTCTTATGCTTCATTTCCTCAACCTCAACTGAAGCTTGCCAGAAAAAAAGATAGGGTGAAATTGTTGTTCCCAAAATACCAACAAGGATTGCAATAAAATCTCTATTCCACTGAATTGTTGGAACAAATGTGGCTTTTATAATAGTCCCAAAATCCTGTTTATACAAAAAGGGAACTATAAAATAAACCAACATTACAATACATAAATATTTAAGCACTGAAGCTATTTTTTGATATGGCAAATAGATAATAAGTCCTAAAAGCAAAATAGTAAAAAAGACACTAAAAAAAGACGCCTCAATAGAAGGAAAAAGTAAATTCCCTACAGCTCCCATGCCCGCAATATCAGCTCCAATATTCATAATTATGGCAGGAAAACTAAACAAAAGCATCAAGTATAAAACGGGTCTAGGATAATTTTTCTTTAAAGTTCCCGTAAGTCCTTGGCTAGTTACCAAACCAATTCTCGCACACATTTGTTGTATGGCTGCCATCAACGGGAAAGCAACAATAGAAGTCCATAAAGTTGTAAGTCCATAGGCAGCACCCGCTTGTGAGTAAGTTGCAATTCCAGAAGGATCATCGTCACTGGCGCCTGTAACAAGTCCAGGCCCTATTAATCTCCAATAGTGAGCGATTCTTTTTCTCAATACATTTTTATTGTTCATTCAAGAATTTTATAATTATTTAAAAAAGCACTAATCCATTTTGACAACTTTATTTTCAACTATTTCTTGCTAATTTACATGTTTTAAACCATTGTTTCAATTCTAAATAAATCCAAATGAAAAATAAATTGTACTTTAGTTTTATAATTTTCAATCATTAAAACCTAAAAATGAAAATCAAACTATCTCTACTATTTATTGCGATAATCAGTTACTCCAACGGTATTAGCCAAAATAAAACCAAACATAATGATTTGCCAATTATCGGAACTTGGGAACTCATTTCGGCAACATCAACTCAAAAAGATTCTACTTTTTCTACTTTTGATTCAAAAGTAAAAATGATCAAAATTATCAATCCGGACCATTTTGCATTTTTCGTTCACGATTTGACTATGGGTAAAGAACCCAATCCAAAATTTTCTGCTGGTGCCGGTAGATATACTTTGGTAAATGATAACTACACTGAATATCTGGAATATTTCTCCAACAGAGCCTGGGAAAACAACAAATTTGAATTTAAAGTCTCCATAAAAAATGACACTCTAATCCAACAAGGAGTTGAAAAAGTAGAAAAACTGGGCGTTGACCGAATAATAACCGAAAAATACAAACGCATAAGAAACTAATCATTATTGTAATTTTGAAACAAATTATAAGGCCATTTCAATTGCAACCCACTATTTATGGAAAGAAAAGAAAAAATCCTCGACTGGGGGTATTTAAACAAATACAAAATCGAGAATGAACAGATTTTAGCTCCATCTTCTGGAGAAAAACGGATTGTGTTCTTTGGAGATTCCATAACCGAAGGCTGGAAAACCATTCATCAAGATTTTTTTGTTGGCAAATCATATATCAACAGAGGAATTAATGGACAAACCACTTCACAAATGCTCTTGCGTTTTAGACCGGACGTAATTGAACTGAAACCCAAAATTGTCGTTATTTTGGCTGGAGGAAATGATATTGCAGGAAATACTGGACCAGCAACACTCGAAACAATTCTAGGAAACCTCATATCTATGTGCGAATTGTCCAAAGTAAATAACATCAAAGTCATTTTATGTTCCATCCTCCCCGCCAATGATTTTCCTTGGAAACGAGGAATGGAACCCGCCAATAAAATTGAAGCATTGAATGAAATGATTCTGAAATATGCCAAAGCAAATAACATCCCGTATGTAGATTATTATTCGGCTATGGCGGATGAACGAAAAGGCTTAAAATCCGTTTATTCAGAAGATGGAGTTCATCCAAATAAAGAAGGCTATCAAGTTATGGAACCAATTATTGAAACAATCATTGGTTATTTGTAATTAATGTGATATAATTTCAAAAAAATAGCGATTCTGTAATATCCTTTCAAACCCAATTGTCTCAATGGTTATTAACCTAATTCTTTAGTTAATCATTGTTATTTTTTCTGAAAAACGCCTTACTTTTATCCTTTCAAAAATAACATTCAATTTCATAATCATGACCAAAGATCTGATTGTTCAAAATATTAGCGCTTCAAAAAGTCATTTTTCTATAAATTATAGTATAAAGACCAAAACGGAAGCCTTTACCGAAAAACTTTTTTACACTTTATTTGATTCTAATGCGCCACTCGACGAAAGTATTGATGAGTTAGAAAAACAATTTAAAGAAATAGCTTCTTTGGCCTGCAAAAAAGCACAAGATTCCTGTGAAAGTGCCTGGGGGAATTTTTTACACAAACTGCCCTCCGTACTCGAAAACCTGAACAAAGACGCCTCATACATCCTAGAAAATGACCCGGCATCCAATAGTATTGAAGAGATTTATCTTGCCTATCCTGGATTTTATGCCATTGCCATTTACAGATTAAGTCATGAACTGTATTTGTTGGATTTGATGCTTTTTTCAAGATTAATGAGCGAATATGCACACCGAATTACGGGAACCGATATTCATGCAGGAGCTACAATCGCATCTCCTTTCTTTATTGACCATGCCACTGGAATCGTAATTGGCGAAACCACCGTTATTGAAAAAAATGTAAAAATATATCAAGGGGTGACTTTGGGAGCGTTGAGCGTGAGTAAAGACATGAAAAATTCAAAAAGACATCCTACCGTTGAGAAAAACGTTTGCCTATATGCCAATGCAACCATTTTGGGAGGAACGACAATTATTGGAAAAAATAGTATTGTAGGTGGAAATTCATGGGTAACCAAATCTATTCCTGAAGATTCAATTGTATTGAACACCACTACAACCGAAGTTAAAGTAAAAGAGAAAAAATAAAATGAAAACCTATAAATTAGTAGAATTAATCGGGAATACCCCATTGGTAGAAACAACCCGTTTAGTTGCAAACAAAAACGTAAAACTTTTATTGAAACTTGAAGGTGATAATCCTGGAGGAAGTGTAAAAGACCGCGCGGCCTACAATATGATTGCATCAGCCATTGAAAGAGGAGATATCAAAAAAGGAGACAAATTAATTGAAGCAACAAGCGGCAACACCGGAATTGCTTTGGCCATGATAGCCCAATTATTCAATATAGAAATCGAGTTGGTATTACCCGAAGATTCAACTATCGAGCGCACTCAAACGATGGAGGCTTATGGTGCGACAGTTATCCAGACTCCAGCAAGTTTAGGGATAATTGGCTCTAGGGATTACGCGGATAAAAAAGTAGCCGAAGGCGGCTATGTAATGCTAAATCAGTTTGCCAATAATGACAACTGGAAGGCCCATTATAAAACTACGGGACCCGAAATATGGAATGATACAGACGGAACCGTTACCCATTTTGTCTCGGCAATGGGGACTACAGGAACGATTATAGGAACTTCAACTTACTTGAAAGAGAAAAATCCAAAGATTCAAATCATTGGGGCACAGCCTAGCGAAGGTTCACAAATTCCGGGTATTAGAAAATGGCCAAAAGAATATTTACCTAAGATTTTTGATGCCTCAAAAGTAGATACCACAATTGATGTCAGCGAAAAAGAAGCCCGCGAAATGACAAAAAGACTTGCCAAGGAAGAAGGCATTTTTGCAGGTATGAGCAGCGGAGGATCGGTGGCTGTAGCCGTAAAAATTGCCAATCAACTCGAATCGGGTGTGGTTGTCGCCATCGTCTGCGACCGTGGAGACCGTTATTTATCTTCTGATTTATTTGACTAAGAAAAGTTTCTAAGTTCCTGAGACACTAAGCATCTAAGTTTTTCTTTAAAACTTTTAAATCTCAATAATTTAGAAATAAACATCCTAAAAAAATTAGAAAAAATCTCAGAAACTTAGCTTCTTAGAAACTTAAAAATAAAAAAATGAACTATCGTAAACTAGGAAAAACCAATTTCAATATTTCAGAAATAGCACTTGGCACTTGGCAAGTAGGCGGAAAATGGGGTTCTCCCTTTAATGATAAAACCGCAGACGAATTAATCAATACCGCCATTGATAAGGGTGTGAATTTTATTGACACTGCCGATGTTTACGAAAATGGATTGAGCGAAACAGCCGTGGGAAGAGTGGTTCGTTCCCGTTCAGAACGCATTTATATCGCGACAAAATGTGGTAGACAGATCAATCCGCATGTAAATGAAGGCTATCAACCCAAAGTATTGCAAAAATACGTTGAAGACAGTTTGAAAAGAATGGGATTGGAAACACTAGATCTTATTCAGTTACACTGCCCACCAAACCAAGTATTTTACCGTCCGGAAATTTTTGAAATGTTCGACCGCTTAAAAGAACAAGGGAAGATTTTAAATTTGGGCGTCAGTGTAGAAAAAGTCGAAGAAGCCTTAAAAGCTATTGAATACTCTAATGTAACGACAGTTCAGATTATATTTAATCTTTTTCGTCAACGTCCTTCTGAATTGTTTTTCAAAGAAGCACAAAAAAAGGACATCGGAATTATTGCAAGAGTGCCACTGGCCAGCGGATTATTGACCGGATTATTTGATTCCAAAACCACTTTTGGTGAACAGGACCATAGAAATTTCAATCGTGAAGGAGCGGCTTTCGACAAAGGAGAAACGTTCTCCGGAATTAATTATGAGTTGGGATTAAAAGCCGTTGAAGCCTTAAAAGCACTTTTTCCAGAAGCTACTAACTTAGCTCCTATTGCCCTGCAATGGATTCTGAGTTTTAACGAAATCAGCTGTATTATTCCGGGAGCATCAAAACAAAGCCATGTTTTATCTAATCTTTCTTTATATGATATACCTAAACTGACTCCAGAAAAAATTTCTGCAATGAATGCCATTTACGAGCAGTATATCAAACCACAAGTGCATCAGCTTTGGTAATCTATCCAAATAGTCTATGAGAGAATGTATCAAACGAAATATAAAAGGTAAAACTGTATTATTGTTATTTATACTTTGTAATACCGTGTATGGTATTATGCTTATAATAACGATTCCTGAGATAATGAAATTTTCTGGAGACATGAAAATCTTGGATATGATGCCAACCGGTTATGATGTTCAATATGTCAGCACACTTTTTAACACTTTGGGAACTACTGGTAGAGATTCGTACTTGTACCATCAGCTCCCATTAGATTTGATTTATCCTTTCCTTTTTGGAATTAGTTCCTGTTTGATACTCGCTTATTTTTTAAACAAATTAGGAAAACTTGAAAGTTCATTATTCTATTTGTGTTTACTCCCTCTATTATCTGGTTTATTCGATTATGGAGAAAACATTGGAATTATAAATATGCTGAAAGATTATCCCAATATTAGCACATTACAAGTTCAAACCACAAGTTTCTTTACTGTTGTAAAGAGTGTATTCACCACCATTTACTTTATCATTCTTATCATTACTTTATTGGCATTAGCCAAAAACAAACTTTTTACAAGAAAGGTTTAAAGCTAGTAGCTTAATTCTAATTTTCAAAAAAACACAAAATGTTCAATAAAGCAAATTTTAAAGAATGGTTTGATCGTTATAAATACTCCGAATTGGCAGCCACTAGCGCCGCTTTGATTGCATCACAATTCAGCAGGATTTTTAGCGGATTGACAACAGCGTATTTGATTACGTTTGCCGAATATTTTGCTTTTTATGGAGTTATGATTTATAGGTCATACAAAACACATAAACTTCACAATGAAAAAACAACTCTAAAGGGAATCATGTACTTAATTCGGAATTTATTTCTCGAATTTGGTTATCCTGCTGCTTTGGATTTCTTTTTTATCCGCCCGTTTTGTATGTATTGGATGCCAATATTAACAGGCAGTTATTTCATCGGAATTATTTTAGGAAAAATAACAGCAGATAGTTTTTTCTACTTTTTATCCATCGTCAATTACGAATGGATTAAAAAGAAAGGGTAAGACTTTTTAAAATCAAGGAATTATATAAAACAACAAAAGGTTCGGTTAAACAGTAAACCGAACCTTTTGATATTTTTGTTAAATGACTAAACCAAAGTCGCTGCTGAAGTAATTTCGGTATTGAATAGTTTTGAAATCGGGCAATTCTTTTCCGCTTTAGTAACTAATTCTTGAAACGTTTCGTTTGAAATACCACTTATTTTAGCATTCACGATTAAGTGTGAACCGATAATAGTTCCGTCGACTAAATTAATAGCGCATTTTGTTTCTATACTATCAATTACCGCAGTGGTTTCGCCAATAAAAGCCGTTAGTTGCATCGTAAAGCAACCTGCATGTGCCGCCGCAACCAGTTCTTCCGGATTAGTGCCTACGCCTTCGGCAAATCGAGATTTAAATGAATATTGGGTGTTTTCTAAAGTTGTACTTTGTGTCGTTAATTTACCGGCGCCTTCCATCAGGGAGCCATTCCAAACTGCGGTTGCATTTCTTTTCATGATAATAGTCTTTTTAGTTTACTCAAATTTAGGTTTTAAATGAAAAATACATTTTTAAAAACATCTTTTTTAACGAAAATTTAATAATGAATAGCAACAAATAATTCTGTCTCCAAAATATTTTGTAACTTGTAAATCAGTTATTTACATACTTTATAATCAATAAAATTTAATAGAAGAAGAAACAGCAACAGTCAAATTCAGTCTAATATGATACCCATTCCACCCGATTTTTCTAAAAAAACTAATGCTTTGGAAGTTTTTCAGTATCTGTTCATTACATTGGTAATTTTGTATTTTGGAAAATCTTTATTCATTCCGTTGAGCTTTGCTTTACTTATCAGTTTTATACTTTATCCTGTTTGCAAATGGATGGAACAAAAAGGAGTAAACTTTAATGTAGCGATTGGACTTTCCTTAATTGCAGTAGCGCTTTTATTTACTATCATACTATTTCTCCTTTTCTCACAAATTTTAGAATTTTCAAATGAATGGCAAACTTTGGAAACAAAATTAGAAGAGACCATTAACCAACTGAGTGTGTTTTTAACCAATCAATTTGGAGTAAACGAAGAAAAACAAATGATCTACATAAAAAACACGCTAAACAATTCAGGTTCACAAATATTCACTTTCCTTAAAAACGCTGTCTATTCTTTCTCGGAATCACTATTTTATCTTTTAATAGTTCCCATTTTTTCGGCACTGATATTATTTTATCGTCAATTGTTAGTTGAGGCATTATACCATATTTTTCCTCTGGACAAAAAAGAAATGATTCGCGAAATTATCTTTGAAACTATTCATGAATACTACAAATTTATAAAAGGGATGCTCGTAGTTTATGTAATAGTCGGGCTTTTGAATAGCATTGGACTTCTTATTATCGGCATTCCCTATCCATTCCTTTTTGGGTTTACCGCTTCTGTACTTACCTTTATACCTTATGTGGGCATTATGGTTTCGTCGCTGTTACCAATTACAGTAGCTTGGATCACTTTTAATTCCATTTGGTACCCTATTGGAGTTATCTTAGTCTTTTCGCTGGTGCAAGTACTGGAAGCTTATATTATATTTCCATACGCTGTAGGGAGCCGCTTGAAAATTAATACACTCGTAATTCTGATTATGGTCATTGCAGGAGGCATTCTATGGGGAACTGCGGGGATGATTTTATTCATTCCATTTATTAGCATTTTAAAACTAATAGCAGACCGAACAGAAAGTCTTAAATCTCTATCACTGTTATTGAGTGATGGAAAATAATTTCAATAGCAATTTCAATGGCAATATTTAAATTATTATTTTCAAAATTGACGCAACCTTTCATTTAAATAGCCATCTATTTATCAAACAAACAATTATGAAAAATATAAAGTTTTTATTTATCGCGTTTAGTATATTCTTATTCAGTTGCAATAATGATGATTCATCCACAAAAGAAACAGAAACTAAGAATATAACGAAAATGTATGATGAAATCATTTCGGCCTCCATGGCTAATACCACTCCATGTACTAACCCAGCAGAATGGTCTTTTGCGGCTATTGGTTCAAAAGCATGTGGAGGTTCAACAGGATATATTACGTATTCCTTAAAAATTAATGTTCCTGAGTTTCTAAAAAAAGTAGAAAACTATACCAATGCACAAGCAACCTTTAATAAAAAATGGGGAATCATGTCTACGTGTGAAATAATACTGCCTCCAACTGGAGTAGATTGCGTTAATGGAAAACCAACATTGGTATACTCTGATTTGGATAATTAAGGATTAGCTAGAAACTAATTAATTCTCGACATTAAGCCTCTTAATATTTTTAAATCCCAAATCTCTCCATACATCCCCTGCCTCCGATTACAGCGTAAATACTTGATTTTTAGGCGATTTTAAAGCCGAATTCCTTAAAAACAATAAAAAACAAAATATTATGAAAAAAATTATCATTTATGGATTTCTTACTTTGATTGGAATTTTTATGATTTCTTGCAGCACTAGTGAAAATGAGGATCCTATAGGAAAATGGGATGACAATATTAAATTATCTCAAAAGACAGCAACTCTAAATCCCAATAAGAATTCTATTACTATTACAACCGAATCTACATCTTGGTGGTTAAGTGGCATTTCTTTTAACAATAATAATATTGATTTGATAAATGTTGACAAACTTTCTAAAAATTTTGTCATTACAAATTCTGATTTCCAAGTTGAACGCAAAGAAGACGGAAAAAAAATTATTATTACATTAAACCAAAACAATACTAATTCTGAAAGAATTCTAGTTATAAGTATGCAAAATGGCGACTATTATGATGGAGTGAAAATAATACAAACCAAATAAAAAACTACCAGCAACAACTACAGCAGATTTGGGTAATTTGCTTAATGGAAAGTTGGTTTTGTATTTGGGATGATATTGCAAATCCAATAATGGGCTTAATTTAGTCCCAAACCAACTGTAATACCAGAACGTTCTGGAAGTATTATAACACTTGCCCAGAAAGAGCGACCAACGGAAGCTCATTTCCAGGCTTAGTGATGTTACTTCTAAGACGAGAATTTAAAGCGAAAAGCGGGATTAGGCTCTAATAAAGAGAAAACTATACTTTAATTCGCTAACTTACGTTCTTATAGAAACTTATAATAGTATGAAGAACGTAATTATAATAGGCTGTGTTTTCTTGTTGATAGGATGTAAAACTAAAACCGTAAATGGGAAACAAATAGGAAAAAGTGTTGAACCGACAGAAATGAACACTGCCGATGAAGCGCAAAAAAACAAAGCTTACGAGTTAGGGAAAAGAGTTTTGATGACCTGTAATGACATTAAATTCAAGCCTTTTACACAAAGTGAAGCCACAGATAAGGTTATTGCCAAATCCACACCCGAGAACATCAAAAAAATTTGCGTAAAATACAGCCTAAAATATGGTCTTTTCAAAGATCTTGAATTCGTGGAAATGGTTCCAAACAAAACCGACAATACAAATGTGTTTCGATTTAAGGCTCTTTTTGAATATACTAAAGCAAATAAGGAAATGAGGGTAACGATGAACTCGGAAAATAAAGCTTCGGCAATTTCGACCAAAGACTGGAAGGATGAATTTGAGTAAATGGTTGCGGGCATTGGATAATTATACCATTTATTAAAAAAAATCAGAATTAAAATCCAAAAATAAATCCAAAGCCTTATTTTTGCGCTATGGCTAAGAAAAATACAGACAAAGTTGTCTTTCATCAAATAAAAGTCCTTGATGCTGGTGCAAAAGGCGTTTCGGTGGCAAAAGCTCCCGATGGAAAAGTAGTTTTTATCCCAAATGTTGTTCCCGGGGATGTTGTTGATGTGCAAACTTTCAAGAAGCGCAAGGCTTACTATGAAGGGAAAGCGGTTCATTTTCATGAATTATCGGAGCATCGTGTGGATCCAATTTGCGAACATTTTGGTGTTTGTGGCGGATGCAAGTGGCAAAATATGAAATACAGTCAACAGTTGATCTTTAAACAAAATGAGGTAAAAAATCATTTGCAACGCATTGGCAAAATTGAACTTCCTGAATTTGAGCCAATTTTGGGTTCTGAAAAACAGTTTTTTTATAGAAATAAAATGGAATTTTCGTTTTCGAACAGCCGTTGGTTGACCGAAGATGAAATCGGAAGCGAAGAAGATTTAGGTAACCGAAATGCCCTTGGTTTCCATATTCCAAAAATGTGGGACAAAATCTTGGACATCAACAAATGTCATTTACAGGAAGATCCTTCGAATGCAATTCGTAATGAAGTTCGCGCCTTTGCCAATGAGCATGGTTTAACTTTCTTTAATCCTAGAGCCCATGAAGGTTTACTAAGAACTTTGATGCTGAGAACGGCTTCAACTGGAGAAATCATGGTTTTGATTCAGTTTTTTGAAAATGACAAAGCCAAAAGAGAATTAATCCTTGATCATCTTTACGAGAAATTCCCTCAAATCACTTCTTTACAATATGTCGTTAACAATAAAGCAAACGACACTTTATATGATACCGACATAAAATTATATAAAGGAAGAGATTATATCCTTGAAGAAATGGAAGGATTAAAATTTAGTATTAATGCTAAATCTTTTTACCAAACCAACTCGGATCAGGCATACGAATTATACAAAATAACTCGTGATTTTGCTGGTCTTACCGGTAATGAAATTGTTTATGATTTATATACCGGAACTGGAACTATTGCGCAATTCGTATCCAAAAAAGCTAAAAAAGTTATTGGAGTAGAAAGTGTTCCAGACGCCATTAAAGATGCAAAAGCCAATGCTGTACGCAATGAAATCACTAATTGTGAGTTCTTTGTGGGAGATATGAAAGTTGTTTTCAATGATGCTTTCATAGCACAGCACGGACATCCTGACGTAATTATTACTGACCCACCAAGAGATGGTATGCACAAAGACGTAATTGAACAAATTATGAAAATTGCTCCTGAAAAAGTTGTTTATGTAAGTTGCAACTCGGCTACACAAGCTAGAGATTTGGCTTTAATGGACGAAAAATACAAAGTAACACGAGTGCGACCAGTGGATATGTTCCCGCAAACGCATCATGTTGAAAATGTTGTACTTTTGGAAAAACGATAAGCCTCACCCCTTAACCCCTAAAGGGGAAGAAAATAAATATGAAAAAAATAATTGCATTTTTAATGATTCTTGGTTTCGCCTCTTCCAGTTGCGAACCAGATGATATTTGTGATCCAAGTACACCCACCACCCCAAGAATGCTTATCCAATTTTTCGATATTTCGAATCCTTCAGTTAGAAAAAACGTGACGAATTTAAAAGTTATCGGTGAAGGAAAAACCGAAGGAGTGGTTTTTAATCCGTCTGGAATTGATGAAGCTAAGTATTTAACAAGTGCGGACAGTATACTGCTCCCATTGAATACAGATGCCGATATTGTAAAGTATAAATTTATTCTAAATTCCGGCAATAAAAATCCTCTCTTGGTGAATACAGACAACCTAGAATTTAAATATACCAGAGAAAGTAAATATGTATCTAGAGCTTGCGGTTTTAAGACCATTTATGATCTGGATTCAGTAAACCCTTTCGTACTATCAGATACAACACCTGCCGACGAAATGTGGATTCACTATGTAATAGTCGCAAAAAATAACATAACATCCGAAAATGAAACAATTATTAAAATATTCTTTTAGTATTTGCTTTTTGTTGTCACTGTTATTTGTACAGGCACAAGAAAAAACGACTACCACAACAAGTACGGAGCAAGATGTAAAAATAACGGAAACTAAAAATGTTACACCAACAAAAAAGAATCCAGAAAAAAAACTCGAAGCTGCAGCAACAGACACCATAAAACCCAAAACAGATCGCTATGGTTTGATTGTTGGTGCTGATATAAACAAAATTGCACGCTCTATTTATGATTCTAATTACAATGGAATTGGATTTACCGCAGATTATCGATTGACCAAAAAATACTATTTGTACGGAGAAATTGGTAGTGAAGAAGTCACAGTCGAAGATCCATTATTGAGCACCACAACCAAAGGCTCTTATCTTAAAGTAGGTTTTGATTATAATGCATACACCAATTGGCTGGATATGGAAAACCTTATTACGCTAGGTGTACGTTATGGTTTTAGTACATTTAACGAACAATTAAATAACTATCTTATCTATAATCCACATCCTTATTTTGGACAATCGGGATTGATAGATTCCGGAAAAAAATACGATGGATTAACAGCTAGTTGGGCTGAAGTCGCTGCTGGAGTAAACGTAAAAGTCTTCAACAATATTTATGTTGGCTTTAGTTTACAATTGAAAGTATTGGTAACAAATTCTGAGCCTGGTAACTTTGAGAACCTTTATATCCCAGGATTCAACAGAACTTATGATGGTAATTTTGGAGCAGGTTTTAACTATACCGTTTCCTATTTTATCCCTATTTACAAAAAGAAAGTTGTACCTGTAAAAACAACACCAAAGAAGAAATAAGTCAAAATTTAATTTAATAAAAAAGGAGTAAAACTGAGTTTATCGATTCAGTTTTACTCCTTTTATTTTTTAGTCTAAGTCGATTATCCGATTTCTTTAATTCCTTTTACAAATAACCAAGACATGAATAGTTTTTCACCGTCTTTGGTTTTGGCAGCTTGAAATTTTGGGGACAAAAGCGTTCCTGCTATAAAAGCCGTCATTGGAATCCAAAATCCAGAAAGATTGGTATACTGTTCTACCAAATAACGAAATGATATAAACAATATGGCAAAGCAACCTAGATTGTATAGAAATGCTCTTACTTGTAATTTTGTCATTTTATTGTATTTAAATATATTTTTTCAAAATTAGATGAAAATCTAGATAATTCTAAGTAATAACCACTATTTATTTTGAGCTTTAGTTTTATCTCGAAAAAACCGTTCAATAAATAAAACTTTAACAATAATTGACTTAAGTCTTTTTCCTATTGTTTTTTTGCACTAATTTTATATTTTATTAAAATTAAAATCATAAGCAACTAACTTACAACTACATACAAATAATTTTCCCCAGATTTATAATTGCATTCCATTTTAATCATCAGTAGATTAAAATTAGTTAAAAAAAAATTCATCATAATTTTAAAAAAATAATACTATGCCGATTGATTTTTCTATTACTAGCGCAGTAACATCAAGTGGAAGAACAGCTTTCAATGCACAAAGCATTAATTCAACTGAAACAAAATTCAATATTGGGAATAAAACCAGATATGAAGGGAATGTTGGACTATTCAATACTTCAGTTACTGCAGGACTGGCCTATAAACCGGAAGATTATAGTGCAGAATATGGTTTTTGGGCCTATTTTATCTATCCAACTGCCATGGCAGAAAGTTCAGGTTCATTCAAATGTTTGAATACATATGATAGAGCGCAATTTACTTTTAGCTTTATGCAGTATGCCGCACATGTCCCAAATGGAGATTTTATAAAATTTTTCAGAAAGCTATTGCAATTACCTAATGCAACCGATTATTTCCCAAAATTAGTTTTATCCAATAACAGGATTTTTTATAAATCTTCCAGTGGGGTACTTTCTCCTTTAGAAAATGATTCGAGTTCACAAGCACTGATGGATTATCTCAATCCAACACTAAATGATATAGAAAATCAAGAATTAATTTGTGCTGCACGATTTGTTCACTGGGCCACAAATGATCCCAATCATCGAAAAACTCAAGTTGAAACAGCAATTGATATGTATAAAGAAAATATGAAGTCCTATAATAAACGATATGGGTTAAACAATGTTCCTGCAAATGTCTGCCAAATGATTTGTGATATTCGACACCAAGGAAGAGCCACGAGTGACCGTATTGCACTGGCAATTAACACCAATGGAAACTACGACAAAGCCTTTTCTAACTTATGTACAATAGGCAACACTAATTATCAAACCAGAATAAATACAGTACGAAATACAATAAAAAAATTAACAGATATAGGCAAGTTCTCGATGAAATATGATGCTAATAGCGGTGAATTTGTAACAATTTAACAATGGATAAAACTTCATAAGCCAAGAAGGGACTTATATAGTAAGCTAAAAAACAACTATAATCTTACGGAAGTCAAATAAAAAATGCAAATTAACTCTATTATGGATGAAAGAGATTTTGACAAAATTTAAATGTATTATAACCAACTGTCTTCTAATTTTCCCAATAGTGTCAATTTATTAATATACATAAACCAAGCATTATAAGGTAACATCTTCGACAAAAAAACGAATTCAATTTTAATCTGAAAACCACAGTTCTAGATGACCTCTAACTTCAATTAATTTAAACAAAATAAAACATTTGGGATATATCCTAAAAAGAAATCTTTTAACTAAAAAAAATGAAAAAAACTTTAGTATTTATACATGGCTGGAGTGTCACAAATCTAAACACTTATGGTGAATTGCCTGAAAGGTTACAACTGGAAGCAGCTGCTAACGGTGTAGAAATTGATATACAACATATTTTTTTAAGTCGATACATTAGCTTTCACGACGAGGTTGGCCTGGATGATATTGCCAAGGGACTCGATTCAGCAATTAAGGAACAACTTAGAGGAATTCAAAGTTTTGTATGCATAACTCATTCTACAGGCGGACCAGTAGTGCGTCATTGGTGGAGTTATTTTTATGATAATAGTCCAACTAAAATAAGTCATTTAATTATGCTTGCTCCTGCCAATTTTGGATCAGCACTAGCCCAACTTGGTAAAGCAAAACTGAGCCGAATTAAATCGTTCTTTGATGGAGTCGAACCTGGTCAGAGAGTTTTGAACTGGCTTGAATTAGGCAGTAAATCTTCTTGGGAATTAAATAAAAAGTGGATTCTATCTGATGGACATCAAATTGGAGAACAGGGTATTTTCCCCTTTGTATTGACCGGACAAACTATTGACAGAAAACTGTATGACCACTTAAACTCCTATACAGGCGAACTAGGCTCTGACGGAGTTGTAAGAACTGCGGCAGCAAATTTGAATTCTAGATACATACAGTTAAAACAAAACGCAATAAAAAACAAAAATAATGAAGTCAAAATCTCCTCAACACTTGATATCATTGAATATAAGGAATCTCCCGAGGTGCCTTTAAGAATTATAACCGGAAAATCACATTCTGGATCAGAAAAAGGAATTATGAATAGTGTACGTAAGTCTAGGGATCCAAAAAGTAAAGAAATCATAACTTCTATTTTTAAATGTATAAACGTTGACTCTATTGAAAAATACAATGAGTTAAAAGAGCAATTTAAATTAGAAACTAATACCGTTCAAAAAAATGAATTAATAGAAACAGCACCTGAATTTTTATTTTTCCATACTCATTTTATTCATGATCGATTTTCGCAAGTAATTTTTAGAATTACCGATTCTGAGGGTTACCCCATTACAGATTTTGACCTACTGCTTACTGCGGGCCAAAACAATAATCCCAACGATTTCCCACCTGGATTTGTGGCCGATCGCCAACAAAATTCAATAAACAAGGAAATAATTACTTATTATTTTAACTACGACTTGATTGTTGGTGCGCCCAAAAATGAATTTAGACAAAAGACAGAGGGAATTACCCAAATTGGGTTAAAAATTATTCCTCGACCACAAGAAGGGTTCGTTCGATTTGTAACCTGTGAAATTAAAGCCAACGAAGACTTATTACAAAAAACAATTCAACCCAACAGTACGACCCTAATAGATATTGTTCTTCAAAGAGTTGTTAGCAAAGGTGTTTTTCAAATAAATAACATCACTCAATTCCCCAAAGATTTCGATTTTAGTAAAACTAAATGGGAAGAAAAAGGAATAATAGAGTAGCTCCCTTTTTATAACAAATAATGTCAAAAAATCATTTCAATCAGTAAACAAAACAAATACGAAATCAAAAATCCCGATAATTACTAGATTTAAATAGCAATTATCGGGATTAAATTTTTAGATATTTAGAACTAATTATTCAGCGCCACCGTCAGGAACAGTCTGAAACTTCGTTCTCTTACTTCCTTCATACATTTCATATTTCACCAAACGAGCCTCTAAGCTCGCATTAAAAAGTTTGATTTTACGAGAAGGTTTTAATCCTACATATTTCAAAGCTTCCAGGTTTGCTGTAATGAACCAAGCATTTGTTCCTGGATAATTCTTTTTCAAAGTATCACCAATATTTTTATAAAATTCTTCCATATGAATATCCAAACGTTCATCATAAGGCGGATTGAAGACGATATGTAATTTCCCTTCAGACGTTTTCTCAGTATCGAAGAAATTCTTTTCCTCTATCTTTATATATTCATCTAGATTGGCATTCTTCACATTGTCTTTGGCTTTTTGAACCGCAGATGGTGCTTTATCATATCCTTTTATAGTATAATGAAACTCACGTACGCGTTTCAACAAACTTTCTTGTATGCTGTCAAACAAATCATTATCCCAATCATTCCATTTTTCAAAAGCAAATTCCTTACGGTTGATATTCGCTGGAATATTACAAGCAATCATCGCTGCTTCTGCCAAAAATGTTCCAGAACCGCACATCGGATCCAAGAAATCAGTTTGTCCGTCCCAACCCGAAAGCAACAAAATACCCGCTGCCAAAACCTCGTTTATAGGGGCAATGTTGGTAGCCGTTCTGTACCCACGTTGGTGCAATGAATTTCCGGAAGTATCCAAAGCTACCGAAACCTGATCTTTATCAATATGTATATTTATCCTTAAATCAGGAAAAGCTTTATCAATACTCGGACGCTGTCCCGTTCTTTCACGAAACTGGTCTACAATCGCATCTTTACATTTTTGAGATACAAACTCAGAGTGATTAAAATACTCCGAATGTACCGTTGCGTCAATCACAAAAGTCTGATTAGCGTTGATGTATTTAGACCAATTCGTCCCTCTTATTCCTTTATATAACGATTGCTCGTCTCTCGCTTTAAAAAAATAAATCGGCTTCAAAATCTTCAAAGCCGTGCGCAAAGACAAATTTGCTTTGTACATAAATCCTTTATCTCCCTTAAAACTCACCATTCTCACTCCCTGCTCCACATCCTGTGCGCCCAGCATTGTCAATTCTTTTGCCAGTATTTCTTCAAAACCAAAAAAGGTTTTGGCAATCATCTTAAAATTCTCCATAGCCCCCTAACCCCCAAATGGGGGAATTGTTATCATTAATATTCGGCAAAAATACACTAAATTTGCGGGACTTAAATTAATTGAAAAAGAATAAATGTCCGATTCTACAAATAACAAAACACAAATTACCAATTCCAATCCTGAAAATTGGTTTGCCTCTTGGTTCGACAGTCCATATTATCATATACTTTACAAAGAAAGAAACTACAGAGAAGCGCAGTTGTTTATGGACAATCTAACGCATTACCTCAATCTTCCCGAGAAAGCCAAAGTGCTTGACTTAGCTTGCGGTAAAGGCCGTCATGCCATTTATTTAAATCAATTAGGGTTTAATGTTATAGGCGCCGATTTATCCGAAAACAGTATTTTGGAAGCTCAAAAAAACAGCAATGAAACCTTGCATTTTCAGGTTCATGATATGCGGGAAGTATTTGAAGATAAATTTGATGCTATTTTCAATCTGTTCACCAGTTTTGGTTATTTCGAAAACGATGAGGACAACCTTACTACTCTAAAAGCCATAAAAGAAAGCTTATCAGAATATGGTTTTGCAGTGATTGATTTTATGAATGTTACCAATGTGCTCAATAATTTGGTTCCAGAAGAAGTAAAACACGTTGATGGAATCGATTTCCATATCAAACGCTACCTGAAAGACGGACATATTTTCAAAGAAATTAATTTTGAAGACCAAGGTCACAACTATCATTTTACCGAAAAAGTAAAAGCTCTTACATTAAAAGATTTTGAAGAAATGATGGAAGAAGCCGGTATCTTTTTGTTGGATGTTTTTGGCGATTATAAACTAAAAAAATTCCACAAAACAGAAAGCGAAAGATTAATTATGATTTTTAAGTAATTGATTAATCGTGAAATTGTTTAACCGTTTAATCGATTAAACAAAAAACGATTAAACGGTTAAACCTCGAAACAAACGATTAAACAAAAAACATGAACTACCTATTACCATTACTGTCCGTACTTCTTGGTTATTTCATAGCTTTATTTCTAAAACCAAAAAGCAAAACCAACCTCAAATTATTGCTGGCGTTTAGTGGTTCGTTCTTGCTTTCACTTACCGTAATGCATCTACTGCCAGAAGTGTATGAAAGTAAAAACCATAACATCGGTATTTTTATAATGATGGGTATTTTGTTCCAAATCATATTGGAGTTTTTCTCTAAAGGAGCAGAGCACGGTCACGTACATGGACATGCCAAAATGTACCAAATTCCGTGGTTACTGTTCGTCAGTCTTTGTATTCACGCTTTTTTAGAAGGATTTCCAGTAAGTCATCATAGTGATTTAGCACTAGGAATAGCTATTCATCATTTGCCTATTGCAATTATTTTGACTTCCTTTTTCGTCAGTTCCAGTCTTAATAGAAAAGCCATCTTTTTATTTATGGTCACTTTTGCAATCATGACACCATTAGGCACCATTGTTTCTGACTTTATACCCCAATTGAACAACTATTACAATGAGATAACAGCCATAGTCATTGGAATCCTATTTCATATTTCATCGACTATTATTTTTGAAAGTAGCGAAGGACACAAATTCAATATCGCCAAAGTATCAATGATTGTAATTGGTATTCTGCTGGCGTATTTAATATAGACGAATACAATCTTCGAAAAAAAACCATTTTTAATTGTTTTCCAATTCTCTTTATTTATAAGAATCATTTAAATTAATCCCTTTTATTGGTTAAATTTTGATTTAATCCAATCTAATTCTGATGGAGATATTTTATAAATAATCAAGTATTTAGCGTCAATCACCTAAACTAACTTGCATATAATTCAAATAATTTGCATTATTAAAAATATTACCATTAATTTGTCAAAAAATATATTCTTGAGAAGTTTCTGTCTTTATGAGATTGATACCAAATTATTACTAAATTCACAGAAAAAGCGATGAGAGAAAATTGTCTAAAGACCTTAATATACATTTGTTTGCATGTTTAATTTTTTTAGAAAAAAACCTAAAGCATATACCAAAATTGAAAATCATATTTTTGGTATAATAACGGAGTTATTGAAAATTAGCTCAACCGACATCAATTGTGATGAATTAGGTGGTAAATATTATTTAAGTAACGAAGAGCAACATTTTAGAGTTACCATATTCAGTAATGAATCTGTGATACGAATGACCAACACACGTGATTCTGTTGCAGAGAAATATGACAAAGTTTTTGTTGAAAATGTTTTAAGGGCCGTCAAAGAAGAAAAACACCGTAGAATGGAATTGGTATGCGATTCAATTACGGATAGTATCGAAAAAATGGCAGAACGCTTACATAATACCCTTATTGAATCAAATGAGGAGGAAGAAACAAAAGAAGGAGAAGAAGACACTTTTCTAAAAAGCGTTTAAAAATAAGGGTTTAACTTTTTAATTAAAGTTGAACCTTTTTTTTTCAATTATTACCAACCAAAATACAACATTCCAGATAAAGTATTACTGGTTTACTAAAATGTTATCTTAAGCAAAATAAACATTTTTATTACTATTTTTCATTTTCCAGAGAATAGTAAGTTTTAAAATTCCCTAACTTTACCAAGTATAAAAGTTGTCAATTTTAAAGCAAAACAATGAACTTCACTAAGACCACCGAACAATCTTCCAAATACGAACATTTAGAAAAAATGTCGGTTCAAGAATTACTTACCAACATCAATAACGAAGACAAAACTGTACCTCTTGCTGTAGAAAAAGCCTTGCCGCAAATAGAGACATTGGTAACCGAAATTGTTGCCAAAATGAAATTGGGTGGCCGATTATTTTACATTGGAGCCGGAACTTCCGGACGTTTGGGAATCTTGGATGCCTCAGAATGTCCTCCAACTTTTGGAGTCCCTTTTGATTTGGTTGTTGGAATTATTGCAGGTGGAGATACTGCCATCCGCAAAGCCGTTGAAAATGCCGAAGACAACGCTACTCAAGCTTGGATTGACTTACAAGCTTTTAACGTAAACGCAAATGATGTGGTTGTTGGTATTGCTGCCTCTGGAACAACTCCTTATGTGATTGGAGGTTTACAGGCCTGTAATGCTAAAAATATAAGTACTGGAAGTATTTCCTGTAATGCGGGAAGTCCGCTTTCACAAACCGCAAAATTCCCAATCGAAGTTATTGTGGGACCTGAATTTGTAACAGGAAGCTCAAGAATGAAAGCTGGAACAGCTCAAAAATTGGTTCTGAACATGATTACCACAGCCACAATGATTCAGCTTGGAAAAGTGAAGGGAAACAAAATGGTTGATATGCAATTGAGCAATGTCAAACTTGTAGATCGTGGTGTAAAAATGATTATGGGAGAAATTCCTGTAACTTACGAAGAAGGCTCTGAATTGCTAAAAACTCACGGAAGCGTTAGAAAAGCAGTTGATTATTATAATGCTCAATAAGCATTTTCACATGGCAGATAAAAGATATCAGATTACATAATTTACGATTTAACAATTAAACGATTTAACAAAACAAACAAGTCTAAATGGCAAACAAAGAACACTTAGCAAAAGGAATTAAATATTTAACAGGCGCATTGCCACTAATGTTTATCGGACCATCAGTCATTTATAATGCCTTTATGAACCAGAAAAATGATTGGCATTATTTGGTTTTGGCTATTGGAATCATTGCTTGTCTCGCATCCATGTATTTAATGTTTTTAGGTTTGAAAATAATAATGAAAGGCATATTTAACGACTAATGGAAGACCTAATACACATTCAAAAAACATTTGAAAAAGTAACCTATATTGGTAAGAAGATTAACAATCGTGAATTTGAGGATTGCGTTTTTAAGAACTGCGATTTCTCAAATAGTGATTTTTCGAATAATAGCTTTATGGATTGTGAATTCATAGAATGTAATTTATCGATGACCCAATTGGGCGGTTCTAGTCTGAAGACTGTAAGCTTCAAGAACTGCAAACTAATGGGGATTCAATTTCAATCGTGTCAGGATTTTTTATTCAATGTGCAATTTCAAGATTGCATTTTGGACTATAGTTCTTTTGCAAATAAAAAAATGCCCAAAACCAAATTCAATTCGTGTTCGATGAAAGAAGTAACTTTTATTGGAACGAATTTGACCCAATCGATTTTTGGAAACTGTAATTTGGACAATGCTATTTTTAACGACACTGTTTTGGCCGGTGCCGATTTTACCACAGCCTATAACTATAAAATTGACCCCGAATTCAACCCGATGAAAAAAGCAAAATTTTCCAGTCAGGGAATCGCGGGGCTTTTGGATAAATACGATATAAAAATTGAGTAATCATGAATGCAACCATCTCCTATCTTGAAAGCGTAAAAAAGCAATTTCTCTACTATAAAATGTTGGGAGAAAAAGCGATAGATCAATTGGAACCGGAGCAGCTTTTTGTTACTGTAAACGAAGACACCAACAGTATTGCCGTGATTGTAAAACACCTTTCGGGGAATATGCTTTCGCGTTGGACGGATTTCCTGACCACCGATGGTGAAAAAGAAACTAGAAATAGAGACGGTGAATTTGAAAATGATTTGCACACAAAGGATCAAGTATTGACTCTTTGGAATGCAGGTTGGGATTGCTTTTTGGGAGCATTGGACAGCTTGAAGCCTGAACAACTTTCTGAGATTATCTATATTCGAAATGAAGGCCATACGGTTATTGAAGCCATCAACAGGCAACTGGCACATTATCCATATCATGTTGGACAAATTGTCTTTTATGCCAAACAACTTAAAAATAGCGAATGGGATAGTTTATCGATTCCAAAAAATAAATCGAATAGTTATAACGCAGATAAATTTGCACAAGAGAAAACAATTAAAAATTTTACGGAAGAAGAATTCAGACGTTTAAAATAAAGACAAAATTCAATGGCAATTGCAATGACAAAAAGCAATATCAATGTTAATGCCTAATACTTGCCCCAGATGGAAGTGAAAACCCCGCAGGGCTATATCTTATTTTTTCTTGCCCCAAAAGAGCGACCAGAGGAAGCTCCTTTTGAGACATTGGAAAAAAAGGGGATAGACCGAGGAGTTGTAACGGATAGCTGGATTAGGCCCAAATAAAAAAAGATAAATACGAAGAAATGAAAAAAATAATACTACTCTCTCCTTTACTGCTGCTAATGTCCTGCTATAATGTTGAACGTAACTGTGCCGACTTTAAAACCGGGAAATTTAAATTTGAATACGAGATTGACGGCGTTAAAAAAACTACGGTTTTTGAACGTAATGACAGTATTGAAATCGAAACTTTTGATGGAAAAACGGATACTTCAACTGTTCGTTGGGTAAATGATTGCGAATATGTTTTACAGAAAAAACACCCGAAAAACAAGGCCGAAGAGAAAGCGATTGACATGAAAATTTTGACAACTTCAAAAAATTCCTATACCTTTGAATTTGGAATGGTTGGTGTCGATTCTAAACAAAGAGGAACGGTTATTAAGATTTCAAATTAGAGAATTCAGATTGCAGATTGCAAAAAACCCATAATTTAAACCCATAATAAAAAATGGAAGTATTTTTAAACCCAGATGCTTGGATTGCCTTATTAACACTAACTTTTCTTGAAATTGTATTAGGTATAGACAACATCATTTTCATCTCTATTGCAACTGGAAAATTAGCTCCGGAAGACCGCAAAAAAGCAACCAAAATAGGAATGTTTCTAGCCATGTTCATGCGAATAGCTCTTTTATTTGGAATTAATTTTTTAACCAAAATGAAAAAGCCTTGGTTTACGATTGATTGGAGTTGGCTACATGCTGGGGTTACAGGACAAAGTATCATTTTATTGTTGGGAGGATTGTTCTTGATTTATAAAAGTACAAATGAAATTCGTGAGAAAGTTGATGAAAAAGGTCATGAAGAAAAAGAATTGGGACGAGCAGCCGCAAAATCTTTTCAGAGTGTTATTCTCCAAATTATAATGATCGACTTGGTTTTCTCATTTGACAGTATTTTAACCGCTGTGGGAATGACAAACGGTGTTGAAGGTGCTTTGATTATTATGATTACGGCTGTAGTGATATCGGTTTTGATTATGATGCAGTTTGCAGTTCCTGTTGGAAATTTTGTCAACAAGCACCCATCAATACAAATTTTAGGATTATCCTTTTTGATTTTGATAGGATTCATGCTATTGACTGAAAGTGCACACTTGGCCAATGCTCTTGTTTTTGGCAGTCATGTGACTCCAGTACCAAAAGGGTATTTGTACTTTGCCATTTCGTTCTCGTTATTTGTAGAAATATTAAATATGAGAATGACCAAAAAGAAATAATATGCTTTCTAAAAACATAAAAAACGCTTTGATTATTGCTGTTGTAGTGGGGACTATTTTGAACACTATTAACAGTTACGACGTAATCTGGGAAGGTGATTTTACATTTAGAAATACTTTAAGAATAGTATTCACTTACATTACTCCGTTTTGTGTTTCCTTATATTCTTCCACATTAGCATCAAAATCATTCGAAAAAACAACCATTAAAAACACAGTTACCTCAAAGTAGCTGTTTTTTTTTTACATAAATATAGTTTCAAAATAATACCAATGAAAAATACTATTTCGCATAGAGTTGCTGATTTCTTAAAGAACTTCCCTCCTTTTACTTTTTTAAATCAAAAAGACATTGAAATACTTTCGGAGCAAATATCCATTATATACAAAGAAAAAGATAGTGTCATTTTTGCAGAAAATGAAGAAACGCATAGCTCATTTTATGTGGTTCACAAAGGAGCTGTCGCACTTAGAAAAGGTCTAAAAAATGATATTTTAGATATGTGTGACGAAGGAGATATTTTTGGGCTGAGACCTCTTATAGCCAATGAGAATTATAAAATGGAAGCCAGAGCTTATGAGGAAACTATCCTTTATGCTATTCCCATCTCAATTTTTAGACCATACGCACTAGAAAATGAAGCTGTTGGTAATTTCTTAATACAAAGTTTTGCCTCTAATACCAACAATCCTTACTCTAAAAGCCATAGAGGAAAGTTGTATGGCGAAACTTTGGCGGGAGATCTATTGGAAACAGAAACTAAACTACTTGATATTCAACCCGTAAAATATTCCAAAAAAATAGTTACTTGTTCCGCTATAACCACAGCAAAAGCCATAGCCGAAATTATGACTAAAAAAAATGTTGGAGCTGTACTTGTGGTAGAAGATAAACTGCCTATTGGTATTATCACCGACAAGGATTTAAGGAACAAAATTGTAACTGGAGAATATCCTATCACTACATCGGCTTCCTTAATCATGACAAGCCCTGTTGTTACCTATCCCAAAAAACTGACAGCAACCCAGGCACAAATGGCGATGATGAAAAGCAATATCAGCCATATATGCCTTACAAAAGATGGTACACCAAACACAAAAGCGGTTGGAATCCTTTCGAAGCACGATGTTATGGTTTCTTTGGGAAACAATCCTGCAGTTTTAATAAAAGCCGTAAAAAGAGCAAAAAAATACAAAGATATCAAACCGATACGCGCCAATATCATGCATTTATTACAAGGCTATTTGGATCAGAACATCCCAATAACACTGACATCAAAAATCATTACCGAATTAAATGATGTTTGCATTCAACAAGTTATAGCCATTTCATTAAAAAAAATGAGTACTCCACCTCCTGTAAAATTTGCATGGCTGGCAATGGGAAGCCAAGGACGAAGTGAGCAATTATTGCAGACCGATCAGGACAATGCCCTAGTCTATGAAGATGTACCAGAAGAATTAAAAGAGAAAACTAAAAAATATTTCCTAGAATTAGCAACTCATGTCAACAAAGGATTATTTGAAATTGGATATGATTATTGCCCTGCCGAGATGATGGCCTCCAATCCAAAGTGGTGTTTAAGTCTGGGCGAATGGAAAAAACTGGTTCACCATTGGATCACAAATACCGGAAAAGACGAAGTATTATTGTCGTTTATATTTTTTGACTACAGCCTCTCGTATGGCGACAGCGAAATCGTAAACAACTTATCCGATTATATTTTAGAGGATATAAAGGCTAACCCTGTATTTTACCTTCATTTAGTTAGTGGCGCTTTGCAAAGCCCTTCTCCAACAGGATTTTTTAGAGAATTTTTATTGGAACAAGACGGAGCAAACAAAGATTCTTTTGATATAAAAAGAAGAGCTTTGATGCCTTTGAGTGATGCAGCAAGAGTTTTGATACTCTCACATGCCGTAAAATCAATTAGCAATACTCCCGAACGTTTTGAGAAATTAGCAGAATTGGAACCTCAGAATAGAGAATTGTACTTGGCCTGCTCTTATTCCTATAGAGCTCTTTTAAAATTCAGAACCAAACAAGGTCTTTTGCATAATGATTCTGGTCAATATATTGCCCTCGGAGATCTTACAAAACTTGAAAAAATAAAGCTTAAAAGTACTTTTAAAACTATTAAAGAGATACAAGAAGTTATTTCCATACGCTTTAATCCATCAAATATATTGTAATGAGGGACTTTTTAAAAAGAAGCAAAGCAAGCATATTTGATTTTTTGAAAATTCCCAAAAAATCAATTGACGAAACACTTTCAAATACCGTTGAAAGCACTCGCTTTGTAGTTTTGGATACTGAAACAACAGGTTTTGATTATGACAATGACCGAATACTTTGCATAGGTGCTGTTGTCCTACAGAACAATGTAATTGCAATTCCAGATAGTTTTGAAATTTACATCCACCAAGATCATTACGATAAAAGCAGTGCACAAATTCATGGAATTTTAAAAGATTGGGTTATGGACAAACCTTCCGAATTAGAAGCGTTGCAAAAGTTTTTGGATTTTTTGGGAGATGACATTATCATTGCACACCATACAATCTTTGATATTACAATGATCAATAAGGCATTGGAACGAAATGGTCTTCCACTTTTAACGAATAAAACATTGGACACTGCTTATCTTTATAAAAAAACACTCATTATGTCTAATTTACTGGAACGCAAAGAACACTATGCCTTAGATGATCTTGCCGATAAATTTGACATCTCCAAAAAAGACCGCCACACCGCTATGGGTGATGCTTATATCACTGCAATTGCTTTTTTAAAAATCGTAAAAAAATTAAAGGATCTAAAAGGAAAAACAGAATTCACTTTAAAAGATTTGTTTAAATAAAAAAAGCTCCAAAAGGAGCTTTTTTTTTCTAGAACAAGACAACCTGTCCGTCATCATCCAACTGAACATCAGTTTCATCGGAATTAATTTCTCCTTGAACTTCAATTTCCTCGGGAATAATTTCTTCTGGAGCTTCATACGGTAAAGGCTCCAATAAGTTTACTTGCTTCAATTTATCTGTTGTCAATTGATTACCGAGTGCTTTAAATCCTTTTACAGCAATAAAAGACTCAATATCCACAGTCATATTCTCTTTTTGAACTCCTTTTACCTTCGTGAAAACTAATTCGGCTACAGGACGATAATCTGTTGCTACGATTTCCAATCTAGAATTGGCATGCTCCGTGATGAAAGATTCCTCTTTATTTTCGGTTTCCACCAAGAAACGTTTGATGTAATAACGCTCTTTTTCACCATCATAATAAATTGCCGAAATTGGTTTTTTGGGAACCCATTTTTCCAGAACAATCATATCTTCATCAAAATGAGTACTCAGTTCAGGAGTAATAACTTTAATTTTTCCTGCCTGTGAAATAACTAGAATTTTGTCACTTGGTCTAAATTCGCCTAACAGTTCTCCTCTGGCATCAACGTTTAATCGCTGAACGGTATCATCAAACCAAATTTTCCTTGGCAATAGAGTTGAAATTCCTTTCTCCTTCAATTCAATTTTTTTGATAGGATATTTGGTTACCAAATTCCCTTTGGAAGCACGCCCTTTGATTGCCAAAGAAGCAAAGTCGATATCGAATTTCAGTTTCTTGATACTTCCTACCTGACGCAATAAAATTGTAATCACCTCAGCTTCTCCATTCGGATTACAAGAGAAATACAAAGTTTGCGAACCAGCAGTTTCATTGGTCAAATCATACGGTTTATCACGGGTAACTCCCGAAACATTGAATCGTTTGATATACGATGGTCCTGATTTTCCGTCACGGTAAATCATATTGTAAATGGTACGTTTGTCACTTTTGTCAAAAATAGCAACGTGGATGATATCTTTACCAACGAATGTTTTGGCATCGACTTTGGTTATCATCATTTTTCCATTTCGCAAAAACACAATTACATCATCAATATCCGAACAATCAGTTACATATTCGTCTTTTTTCAAACTGGTTCCAACGAAACCTTCCTCTCTATTTACGTACAATTTAGTATTTCTTAAAACCACTTTTGTCGCTTCAATATCATCAAAAATACGCAATTCGGTTTGGCGCTCTCTGCCTTTTCCGTATTTCTCTTTTAATCTTGTAAAATAAGCAATCGCAAAATCGATGATGTGTTCCAAATCGTATTTTACCTGCTCTATATTTCCTTCAAGAGCCTCAATTTTATCTTGCGCTTTGTTGCTGTCGAATTTTGAGATACGCATGATTCGGATATCCAATAATCTCAAAATATCTTCTTCAGTAACCGCACGTTTCAGATGTTGAATAAAAGGTTTTAAACCATCATCAACCGCTTGTATAACATCTTCGCGAGTTGTTTTATCCTCAATATCACGATAGATTTTATTTTCGATAAAAATACGTTCCAAAGACAAGAAATGCCATTGCTCTTCGAGCTCGCTCAATTGAATTTCCAACTCCTTCCTCAAGAGATCAACGGTTCGATTAGTCGAAATTTTCAACATATCCGAAACCCCAATAAACAACGGTTTGTTATCCTCAATCACACAGCCCAATGGCGCTACCGAAGTTTCGCAAGCAGTAAATGCAAACAAAGCGTCGATAGTTTTATCTGGAGAAACTCCAGGAAAAAGATGAATTAAAATCTCTACCTCAGCCGCTGTATTATCCTCAATTTTCTTGATTTTGATTTTACCTTTATCATTGGCTTTCAAAATACTGTCAATCAAAGTAGTCGTATTGGTCGAAAATGGAATTTGGGTAATTACCAAGGTGTTTTTGTCGAGTTGACCAATTTTGGCACGAACCCGAACACGTCCACCACGCATTCCGTCATTATAATTGGACACATCCGCGATACCTTGTGTCAAGAAATCGGGATATAACGTAAATGGTTTTCCTTTTAAAATTTTAATCGAAGCATCTATTAGCTCATTGAAGTTATGGGGCAATACTTTGGTCGAAAGACCTACAGCAATTCCCTCTGCTCCAGAAGCCAATAACAATGGGAATTTTACCGGTAAGTTATTTGGTTCGGCGCGACGTCCATCATAGGAAACGCCCCAATCGGTAATTTTTGGAGAATACAAAACTTCCAAAGCGAATTTTGATAAACGCGCTTCAATATAACGAGAAGCCGCAGCTCCATCACCAGTTAGAATATTCCCCCAGTTTCCTTGGCAATCAATCAATAATTCTTTCTGCCCAATTTGCACCATCGCATCACCAATACTCTGATCACCATGCGGGTGATATTGCATCGTGTGACCTACGACATTGGCAACTTTATTGTAACGACCATCATCCAACTCTTTCAAAGAGTGCATGATTCTTCGTTGTACCGGTTTGAAACCATCCTCAATCGCTGGAACGGCACGCTCTAAAATTACATAGGAAGCATAATCCAAAAACCAATCTTTGTACATTCCTGTAACTTTGGTGATGGTATCATTTTCATCCTCTGTGTTTTCGTAAAAATGCTGCCCCTCAAAATGTTTGGCTTCTACTTCAATAATATCATCCGAATCATTATCATCTTGATTGTCATCAATAGAATGATTTTCCGAATTATTTTCTTCGCTATCTGGAATTATGTTATCGTCTTCTTCGTCTTTCATTTATTTTGATTCCGAAATTAATTGTATTAAATCTTCTCTGCTAGGCAGAATTGTTTTGTATTTACTGGCAAATATTTGCTCGTTATTTTCAGGTAAAGTGTATTCTACAACCAAATCACTTTTGTTTTGGCAAAGCACAATTCCTATCGTTTTATTTTCATCTTCCAAACGCATTTCTCTGTCATAATAATTGACATACATTTGCATTTGTCCCAAATCTTGGTGTTTTAATTCGCCTATTTTTAAATCAATTAAAACAAAACATTTTAAAACTCGATTATAAAAAACCAAATCGATTCGGAAATGTTTATCATCAAAAGTAATTCTGTTTTGTCTGGCTACAAAAGTAAAACCTTGACCCAATTCCAATAAAAAATGCTCAAGTTTGTTGATAATCTCTTCTTCCAGCTCCGATTCAGAATACTGATGTAATTCTGGCAATCCTAGAAATTCCAAAATATATGGATCTTTGATAAGATCTTTTGGTTTCTCTATAATCTGACCCTTTTCAGAAAGTTTCAAAATCCCTTCTTTATCTCGGCTTAAAGCCAATCGTGTATAAAGTGCCGAATCATATTGCCGTTTTAATTCTCGAACACTCCAATTGTATTTTTCAGATTCTATTTCGTAAAAACGTCTCTCTTTCTCGTCGTCAATTCGAATTAAAAAAGTGTAATGAGACCATGTCAGCTTGAAAAATGAAAGTAGTACTTGAGAATTTATTGAATTCAATTCCGCAGACAGTGTCTGCGTTTTTTGAATACTGAAAATCCCCAACACTGTCTCGGATTTTGAATAAGATAAATAAAATTTTCTGAATTGCTCCAAATTCCTCAATGAAAACCCTTTCCCAAACTCATTAGTCAATTGTTCAGAAAGTCCTTTTAATAGTTGCTTTCCATATTCGGCTCTGTCTTTTCCGTTTTGCTCTTCTTCTACAATCATTCTTCCTATTTCAAAATAGGCGCAAACCATTGTTGAATTTACAGTACGCAAAACCTGTTGCCGAGCATTTTGCAATAGTTCGGTTACTTGAAAGAATAAAGCTTTATTTTGAAGATTGTCTGACACTAGCAAATCTATTTTATTTCACTTCTTCCAAAACATCGATCTCAACCTTCAGATTCTTGATGATAAAATCCTGTCTATCAGGAGTGTTTTTACCCATATAAAACGACAATAATTGTTCGATAGAAGTATTTTTATCCATCATAATCGGATCCAAACGAATGGTTTCTCCAATGAAATTCTTGAACTCATCTGGTGAAATCTCTCCCAATCCCTTAAATCGAGTGATTTCCGGTTTTGGTTTTAATTTTTCTATAGCATCTTTCCGTTCTTCTTCCGAATAGCAATAAATGGTTTCTTTTTTGTTTCGAACTCTAAAAAGTGGTGTTTGCAAAATATACAAATGCCCCTCTTTTATTAATTCCGGGAAAAACTGCAGAAAGAAAGTAATCAAAAGTAAGCGAATGTGCATTCCATCGACATCGGCATCGGTTGCAATTACAATGTTGTTGTAACGCAATTTTTCCAATCCATCTTCGATATCCAAAGCGGCCTGCAATAAATTGAATTCTTCGTTTTCATACACAATCTTTTTACTCATTCCGTACGAATTCAAAGGCTTACCACGCAAACTAAACACCGCCTGAGTATTCACATCACGAGATTTGGTAATCGACCCGGAAGCCGAATCTCCCTCGGTAATAAACAAAGTACTTTCTAAGCTCTTAGGGTTTTTTGTATCTGGAAGGTGGGCTCGACAATCCCTTAATTTTTTATTGTGAAGATTGGCCTTTTTGGCTCGATCTGTGGCTAATTTTCGAATTCCTGATAATTCTTTACGCTCGCGTTCGGCCTGAAGAATTTTTCGCAATAAGGCATCTGCAGTTGCTGGATTCTTATGTAAATAATTATCCAGTTTTGTTTTCACAAAATCATTTACGAACGTACGAACGGAAGGCATTCCCGGTTCGGAACCTATATCTGTAGAACCTAATTTGGTTTTGGTCTGTGACTCAAAAACAGGTTCCATCACTTTGATGCTAATGGCACTCACCACCGATTTACGTACATCCGAAGCTTCAAAACTTTTATTATAAAATTCTCGAATTGTTTTTACAATTGCTTCACGATAAGCTGCGAGATGCGTTCCTCCCTGTGTCGTGTTTTGTCCATTTACAAAAGAGTGATATTCTTCACTATATTGGGTTTTACTATGCGTCAGAGCCATCTCAATATCATCCCCTTTGAGATGAATGATAGGATACTCTAAATCATCAGCGTGAATGGTTTCTTCTAATAAATCTTTTAATCCATTTTCAGAATAATATTTTTCTCCATTAAAAATTATCGTCAGCCCATTGTTCAAATAACAATAGTTTTTAAGCATTTTGATTACATACTCAAATCTGAATTTATAATTTTTGAAGATGGTTTCATCAGGTGTAAAAGTTACTTTAGTACCTTTTCTCTTGGTAGTTTCAACAACATCTTCTTCAAGAACCAAATTACCGCCTGAAAACTCGGCAGCTTTTTGTTTGTCCTCACGAACAGACTCCACGCGAAAATAATTGGACAATGCATTTACGGCTTTTGTCCCGACTCCATTCAAACCAACGGATTTTTTGAAGGCCAAGGAATCGTATTTACCTCCGGTATTCATTTTGGAAACAACATCAATTACCTTCCCCAATGGAATTCCACGGCCATAATCACGAACGCTAACCGTTTTATCTTTAATGGTTACTTCAATGGTTTTACCAGCACCCATCACAAATTCATCGATACAGTTGTCGAGAACCTCTTTTAATAAAATATAAATACCATCATCTGGTGAAGACCCGTCACCTAGTTTCCCAATGTACATCCCGGGACGCATACGGATATGTTCTTTCCAATCGAGAGAACGGATATTATCTTCGGTATATTGATTTTGATCTGACATTTTGGAATTTTATCGAATTTAACTGTATTCTGTTCGGTCCTTTACTTTTCGCAAAAACCTCGAGTCTGCTAATGTAGTGTAATTCGATAAAATTAAAAAGAGGAATAACGCAAAGTTATCAAGAATGATATTGACAGATGGTTTTAAATTTTAGATTCAGATTATTATAAAAAAAATCTACTCTTTAAACATAAACCCAAAACCCATGCCCTTGAGCATTTTTTTTTCAAAAGCCCAAAAGAATTTAAATTGACCAAAAAGAAAACCTATTGCTACCAATAAAACTTGATAAATAGGAAAAATTAGCAGTAGACGAATCGGGGTGTACCAGTGGCCTAATTCTTCCTTCCCGATTCCCAACCACACACAAAAGGGTTTGGATAAATAAGCTGAAGCTGACCCTGTAATGGCGAAAACAACAAATATGACGGCTAATTGCCAATTGGATGTAAGTCCCCAACGTTGTTTCAATCCTTTCATTTTTAGTTAATTCCTTTTTTGCAAATATAACAGGTTTTAATTGTTGAATTTATTCTTATTTCCTTTTTTGTTTCTATATTTTAACTAATATATATCACGATCAATTGTTAAGAAACTTTCTTTTTTAGAATTACTTCTATTGTTTCAAACAATCGTTCTCTGTTAATGGGTTTTGTTATGTAATCCGTAAATCCAGCCCTGAAAATTCGATCCTTATCTTCATTGGATGCAAATGCGGTTTGTGCAATTATGGGAAGATTGGGTCTTATTGGCATAATTTTTTCAAGAGCTTCGAATCCATCCATAATAGGCATTTTGATATCCATTAACACCAAATCTATGTTTGGGTTATTAAAGCAAATATCAACGGCTTCTTGGCCATTTTCGGCACGAATTATCCTGAAATTTTTTCCTTTCATTATTTTCTGAAACAGCAAGAAATTAATATTATCATCCTCTGCAATTAATATAGTTCCTTTCTCTTCACCTTTAAAAATAGTAAGTTCATTAACAGGCTGAACCGATATTCTTTGTGATTTCACATATTCCAAAGGAATGGTAAAATAAAATTCGGAACCTTTTCCCAGTTTCGATTCTAATGTAATGGTTCCTCCCAGCATTTCGGCATAGGCTTTTGAAATCGCAAGTCCCAAACCAAGTCCGCCAATTTTAACTGTATGGTCTCCTCCCACTCTTCTAAAGCGATCAAAGATGTATTGTTGATTATTTTCATCAATCCCAAAACCAGTGTCTTTTATCTTGAATACAATTTTATTATTTGGTTCGTCAATCTCATAACCTAATTCAACAGAACCCTGCTCTGTAAACTTTAACGCATTAGTAACCAAATTTGTAATAATTTGTTTCAGTTTAACCTCATCCGTTTTTACTGGAAATGGTGCCGGTTTTTTGCTTTCAATTAGTTTGAAATCAATTTTTTTAGCTCTTTTATTTGTGATTTTAATACTGTCATACAAATCTTTGATGCAAGATTCCATATTGACAGCGGCATAATTAGGCTTTGTTTGATCGGATTCTATTTTTGACATTTCAATAAGATCATCAATAATAGCAATCAAATTTTTTCCGCTTTTGTCAATAACCGATAAATATTCCTGTTTCTCTTCCTCTTCTAAATCGGTATTCATCAGTAATTCCGTAAAACCGACTATGGCATTCATGGGAGTTCTTATCTCATGTGACAAATTGGACAAAAAGGAAGATTTTAGTTTATCACTTTCTTCGGCTTTTAATTTTGCTTTTACCAATTTACTTTTTTGCTTGGCATTTTCTTCAAAAAGAGTTCCGATGTTTTTAAAATCCCCTTCCGTGTTTTTTAAAATTTCGATGGATTCCTTATTCCCAGTTTCTAATGCTTTGGTGATAGCGTTTAAAGGGACAGAAATCCATTTTTCGGTATAAATAAAGCTAAACAATAACAATAATAAAGAAACAAATAAAATAAAATAAAGACTTTTTAAAATGGTAGCAATAAATTTTTCAAAAGGTCTTTCAAAATAAACACGTGCAACAAATTGATTTTTGTAATCTTTCAAATCCACTTTATATTGAAGAATGTAATTCTTTGTGACTTTGCTTTTTTGATTATTGAATACTGTTATCGTTGAATTGGTTATTTTTTCTACACTTTGTTTAAAAGACGAATCAATTTTTCTGGCTACTATAAAATAACCTACAGGTTTCTGATTTATAGTTCCATTTGATTTTGCAATGGTAATGCCAAATACCTGAATTATCCCATCGGATGTTTTTAAATAAAAGCGGGATTTACCTAATTTATTCAAAGCTAGTAAAGCTTCTTTTGGAACAAAATCAACTTCTTTTATTTTAGTTGAATTAGTATGATTAATAATTTTATTGTCCAAACCATAAACCCCTATATAATCAGATTTAAAGAAACTTGGGTCAGCATACATTTCGTTATACAAACTCGAATCTTTAGTTTTAAGATAATCTACCAAATCATTTCTCTCCATTGAAGCAACAATTTGGTTGAAACCAAGTTGCGTAATTCTAGTAATTTCATCTTGAAATTGGTTATTGTAATTATCTAAAATACTTTTCTTGATATTAGTTATATACAATAGTATGGTTAAAACCAATAGTATTGAAAACACATTCATGCCTACAACAAGCAAGATTATTTTTGGTTTCGTTTTTTTAACTTCTATTTTTTTCATAGGAAGAAAGAATATATGTTTTTTTTTCAAAAAAAAACATCTGGACAAATAGCTTTAAATAAATAAAAAAGCATTTTTCAATCTCTTTAATCAATTATCATGCCGCAATTTAAGAAGCAATACATAAGATTATTATGTTGCTCTAAAAATTTTAAAAAGAAGTTTTTAATAGGATTTGGGATGGTATTTAAAGACATCTGATGTCAAATATTTTTTTTCTGAATTTAACAGAAGAAAAATCAAGTATAAATATACCAAAAATAAATACTTGTTAATAAGTAATTTACACAAAAGAGACATTTACAAACTTGCAAATGTCTCTTTTAAAGATTTAAATTAATTTTAATTGCAAATACTTTTTAGCAGATTGTATTTCCTATCTTGCTGGTACTCGCCCATACAATCGTTGATTGTATTTGTTTTGGAAATAAATCATATAATTGTAGATAAGATAGTTTACTTCATAACCATAATTAATAGTTGGATTGTAATCGATAGTCATTTCATATAAATTAGGAGAATAGATTTGTGGTTGGTGGACACGGTTATTCCATTCCATTACATAATAATTATTTTTGTTTTCTAAATAGGATTGTGAATAATATCCTCTTGGATAGGCCGTTGATTCTAACCAAAAATCAAAACCCGGTTCAATGATAATCACTTCGTATTCGAGTTCCTTATTTTCAATTTTTATAGTGTCATTACCTGCAGTTTTTGTTTTTTCTGTACTTGCAACATTAGATTTAGAAGCACTACATCCTATAATTGTCAAAAGAACAATCAATATGTAAATTAAATTTTTCATAATAATAGCTGTTTGCGGATGTAATAAAAAGAACAATTCTAAGAATAAGTTATAATTAATTTGTAATGAAATATGAACTGTAGAGCTACACAAAGTTAAGGATTTTTACACTGATTTACTGTTCTTTACAATTAAAACAAACTTTAAAGTATATCTTTTTCAAAAAAAATCAACACCATTTTTTACTTTTTGAATCGAAATATTCTGATACAAAAAAAGACATTTACGACTTTGTAAATGTCTTTTTTAATATTAATCAAGATTTCATTTATTTCCCAAAAAGTTTTCCTAAAAAGCCACCAATACCACCACTACTTTTGGTCACTGCAATAGCATCATTCATATCCAGTTTTCCATCGGCATTTTGGTCCAAACCAAATTGAGTTCCATATTTTGAAATGGCATCCATTATTCCAGATGTTTGAGCGCCACCTCCAGAAATAGCCCCAATTAAATCCGTTATTTGAAAACTGTCATTCGGGTCATTGGCTTTATTAACTAATCCTCCTAGTATTTGAGGAATCATACTACTGGCCACTCCAGCAGCATCATTGCTATTTAAACCAAATTTCTCTCCCAAACTTCCTGTAAGTTGTTGCGTAATTTGTTGAACAGCTGGGTTCGAAGGATCTTGAGCATTATTCCCTTGGAGTAGTCCAGCAAGTTTCTCGATTCCTCCTTCGGAAGCCATTTTTTGTAAACTAGAAAATATGGAATTTCCTGCTTCACTCATTACCGCTTCATTATGTTCATTTGGAATCGCATTGTTATTCACAACTGCTTCCTGTCCAAATTGTTGCACTAATTGTGTTAATTGCTCAAACATAGGTTTTTGATTAAAATTAGATATCAAATTTAATCAAAAAAAGCGGTAATTTATTAATTGAAGTTAACAAATTACCACTATACAATTCAATATCAAACGATTGTTTTAGCTAACTAATGATTTACTTAACAAACTAATAATTTGATGTGCTAGTTCAGTACCAATTCTATCTTGTGCTTCTTTGGTAGCGGCTCCTATATGAGGAGTTAAAGAAATTTTCGGATTCATTAAAATAATAATTTCGGGATTTGGTTCACTCTCATAAACATCCAATCCCGCGAATAACACCTTACCGCTATCCAATGCTTTTACAAGTGCCACCTCATCAATAGCACCTCCTCTTGCACAGTTTACAATTCCAACACCATCTTTCATCATTTCTAATTCTTTTTCACCAATAACATGTGTATCCTGGGCAGGTACATGCAATGAAATGAAATCAGATTCCTGAAATAAAGATTCCTGAGTTTGTGAAACCAGTGATATAGAAATAGACTGCCCATCAAAAAAAGGTACTTTTATATCTTTTTTTGGAATATGTGTATCACTATAAATCACTTTCATTCCAAGTCCGATAGCCATTTTTGCGGTAGCTTGACCGATACGTCCCATTCCTATAATTCCAAGTGTTTTTCCTCTTAACTCAAGACCATTTGCATAAGCTTTTTTCAGACCATCAAAATTGGTATCTCCTTCCAAAGGCATATTTCTATTCGAGTCATGTAAAAATCGTACACCGGTAAATAAATGGGCAAAAACCAATTCAGCAACGGACTCTGATGACGAAGCTGGGGTATTTATGACATGAATCCCCTTGCTTTTGGCATACTCAACGTCAATATTATCCATTCCTACACCACCACGACCAATAATTTTAAGACCCGGACAAGCGTCAATTATATCCTTGCGAACCTTTGTGGCACTACGAACCAATATGACACTTATATTATTTTTGTTTACAAAATTAGCCACTTGTTCTTGTGCTACTTTTGTAGTGATAACTTCAAATCCAGCCTTTTCTAAAGCGACAATACCGCTTTTTGAAATTCCGTCGTTTGCTAATATTTTCATTTTGAGTTTATTTGGTCAACCGTTTAATCGTTTAGATGATGGTTAACATAAATTATTACTTTAAAATCGATTCGTTACATTGATTATTCCGATTAAACAAATAACGATTAATCGATTAAACTTTGCTTTCTAAAGCTTTCATCACATCAACAAGAACCTGTACACTTTCCAAAGGAAGTGCATTGTACATTGATGCTCTGTAACCTCCAACTGAACGGTGTCCTGGCAATCCAGAAATTCCGGCTGCTTTCCACATCGCATCAAATTTAGCAGCATGTGATTCATCGTTCAATAAAAAAGTTGCGTTCATATTAGAACGATCTTCAACAGCTGCCGTTCCTTTGAATAATGGATTTCTGTCTATCTCTGCATAAAGCAAAGCCGCTTTAGCATCATTTATTTTTTCGATAGCCTCAATTCCTCCTAGCTTTTTCAACCATTGTAAAGTCAACAAAGATGCATAAACCGGAAAAACTGGTGGCGTATTGTACATACTGTCTGCTTTGATATGTTTGGCATAATCAAGCATACTCGGTATTGCACGTCCTGTTTTTCCAAGAACTTCTTCTTTGATAACAACCAAAGTAGTTCCTGCTGGTCCCATATTTTTTTGTGCACCTGCGTAAATGATATCAAACTTTGTAAAATCTAATTTTCTTGAAAAAATATCAGAACTCATGTCACAAACAATTGGCAAGTCTGTTGATGGGAATTCCTTCATTTGTGTCCCAAAAATAGTGTTGTTGCTCGTGCAGTGAAAATAATCTGCATCGGCAGGTATAGTGTATCCTTTTGGGATATGATTATAATTTTGTTCTTTTGAAGATGCCACAACAATTGTTTCTCCAAAAAAATTAGCTTCTTTTATAGCAGCCGAAGCCCAAGTCCCTGTATCCAAATAAGCCGCTTTTCCACTTTCTTTCATTAAATTATAAGGAACCATAAGGAATTCCAGACTTGCTCCTCCTCCAAGGAATATAGCCTGATATCCTTTCCCTTTTAAATCCAAAAGCTCCAAAACTAAAGCTCTAGCTTCTTCCATTACGGCAACAAAATCCTTACTACGATGCGAAATTTCCAAAAGTGACAAACCAGAATCATTAAAATTCAATATTGCCTGTGCTGATTTTTCAAAAACTTCTTGTGGTAAAATACAAGGTCCTGCGCTGTAGTTGTGTTTTTTCATGGTATAGTTTGTCGTTACTGTTTGTTTATTATTTGTTCCAATTAACTTTTACAAGAAATTATCAATATAAATGCCTTTTGTAATTGGCAATCATGAGCATTTCGAGCTGTATTTTGTGTTTAATTTTTCAGAATGCAAATTTCGGGAATATGGGCTGAAAAACAGTTAAATTATTCGCAATAATACAAAAACATAGATTTATATTATTGACAAAAACGATATCGTATCGACGTTGTCTGCATAATCCCATAAATCTGGTTTTTGCGTGGTTCCAAATTCAATGCTGTTTTTTACAATATCTTTACTCACAATACACTGAATTTTATCACTTTCTTCCTCCAAACGTTTTTGCAAATCATCCAGATTTTCATAGTACTCATAAAAGACGCTTGTAATTGGCGAACCGTAACTTGAATCTTCTTTTATAGTCAAGAATCCATTATCCAGTAATTTGAAATTACTCATCAGGAAAACCGCTTTGTTGTAGTCATAATTATTTGCATATTTCTCGTAATGAATCACATCTTGATATTCAAAAATGGCTTCAAAAAAAGAATCAAAGGAATAACCTTTTGGAACAAAAAGTTTGGAAACATTTCGACATCCTAAACCAAAATATCTAAAAATATCTTCGCCAAGAGCCGTTAATTCCTCTTTGGTTTCTTTGCCATTTAAAACTGCAACTGAGTTTCTGTTTTTTCTTATGATGGAAGGTTTGTCTTTGAAATAATATTCAAAATAACGGGCCGTATTATTACTGCCTGTAGCAATAACGGCATCAAAACCTTCTAATTTCCCTTCTACAAACGTGATTTTGTTTTTAAATCCAGATTCAGAAGCGATAAGATAATTAGCCAAGAATGGCAAAAGATGTTGGTCATTCGAAGAAGTCTTTACCAAAACATCATGCCCAGTAATCAAAACCGATAAGAAATCATGAAATCCAACCAAGGGAATATTACCTGCCAAAACCAAAGCTACTTTTTTGGGCTCTACCTTACTCAAGTCGTAGTTAGAAAGCCATTTATCCAAATTAGCTTCGGTTAATGCTTCTGCCCAAGATTGCAAAGAAAAATATACTTGCTCTGGGGTATACCAGCCGTTATGCGATTGGGAAAGTTGAATTAAATCGATGAATTTTTCAAAAAATAAATCATTACCAAATACAGTTTCGTCTTTCGTGCAATTGCCTTCTTTAAATTGTCCTAGGAATTTACCTAATTTAACAAATGCGCTTTTTTTTGTATCTAATGTCATAATGTTTGTTTATGAAAAGTTTTGATTGTAATTTTGCACAAAAATAAGCTTTTTATAAGCTTTAGGCAAAAGTTGTGTTCAGTATTCGTATTTCGTGTTACGGAACATAAAACTTTTGAACTTTCAACCTTAAAACTAAACATAAAATGGCAATTATAATAACCGATGAATGCATAAATTGTGGGGCTTGTGAACCAGAATGCCCAAATACAGCAATATATGAGGGAGCAGATGATTGGAGATATAAAGATGGGACAAAACTGAAAGGTAAAGTGATTTTGCCAGATGGAACCGAAATAGATTCAGATGAGGCACAAACGCCAATCTCTGATGAAATATATTATATTGTTCCGGGAAAATGTACAGAATGTAAAGGATTTCACGACGAGCCACAATGTGCCGCCGTATGTCCAGTAGACTGTTGTATACCCGATGACAATCATGTTGAATCTGAAGAAACTTTATTAAACAGACAAGCTTTCTTACACAACGAATAAAGCTTATCTTTTGAAATTTCATAGAACCTGTGTCTTTACACAGGTTTTTTTATACAATATCGTTTTCTCTTTAAAAAAAATGATATTTAATTGATTTTTTTCCTATTTTTAAACAGAATATTTTTTTACTAATTTTTTATTTGCATTTAAAAAATATGAAAAAATGTCTTGTTTTACTTCAATTCTTTTTATGTTTTTCTGTTTTTTCACAAACCAATGAAAGAACATTAATACTAATGGAAAAAGATTCTAACCTTCCAATAGAAGGTGCTATTGTTGTTGTTTTAAAAACAAAACAAGTTTTAATGTCAAACAGTGAAGGAAAAGTCATTTTTGAATTAAAAGGAGGTTCAAATATAAAAGTAACACACTCGTCCTATTTACCACTAATCATAAAATGGGCTTCTTTAAATCTACCTGAAAATGTTATCTATTTAAATAGTAAACTAAATACACTTGATGACATAGTCGTAACAAAACAGCACCCTCAAGAAATAATCAAAGAATTAGTCAATAATTCAATTAAAAGACTGAACGTACCCGCTAGATTGAAAGCTTATTCAAGAGAATTTTTTAAATTAAACGGTAATTATGCTTATTTCAATGACGGTCTCATAAATTTTCAATTATATAAAGACCAGAAAAAAGTAAAATCGGTTTTATTGGTGGAACAAAATCGCTCTTTTGGCTTAGTCGATGATGAAATCAGTACGGATCTCTTAGGATACAATTTAAATGTATCGATGGAAAAGTATTATGTTTTTACGGTTTTAAGACCATTATTGGATGAAAAAATAAGAAAAAAATATAACTTTACTGTAAAGGTATATCCTTTAAATCAAGAGTATAACGAAATAACGGCAAGTCCACTGGAAGGTACAACTGAATTATTAGATGATTTTAAAATTGTTTATGACGTTAATAGAAAATTAATAATTGAGATAAATACTGAAGTATCTCCTATTACATTAGCAGGACTTAAAGAGGACTCTTCAAAAGGATCCAAAAATATAATTAGGTCTGTATTTAAAACCAATTATAGAGTTGATGGAGAAAATTATTATTTAATTAGTTCAAAAGAAGAGATTAATTACGAGATCAATACTGGTAATGAAACCAAAAACATAGAAGTGCTCAACAACTTAATAACAACAAATTTTAATATTCAAAATTACACTTATAAAGAAAGTGATGTTTTTAAAGACAAAACTCTTTTCAACATAAAGAATTCTATATTAACAGATTACTGGAATGTTTCCGGGTTAACTCCTACTGCCAAAGAATTGGAGATAATTAATGAAATTATAAAATCTTTTTAGCCATAATCACATAAGTATCATAAGCATATGTTTTTCGGTCAATTGTTTTGATGATTTCGAAATTATTGAGATACAAGAATAGTTGCATTTCATTTAATGTAAAAACCCGAACGGTAGAGAAATCATCCAACAGAATTTCTTTTTCATTATCTACAATCTTGTAATATTGCGCACTCCAATCCAACATGAAGTTTTCCATTGGAGTGGTTTCCCAATGACTCTCCCGTATGTATTTTATTCCTTCGTAAATAGCTTCATGGAGTATAGTTTGGTTTTCTTTTATAAAAGGAATGAAACGATTGGCATCGATAAAATCAAAAATAAAAATACCATTTGGATTCAAATTTTTATAGACCGACTCAAAAGTATCTATTACATCTTCATTGTTGGTCAAATAACTTGTGGATCGTCCGGTTATGATAATGGCATCCACTGGATTTTCAAGCACAAAATTACGCATATCCCCATGTATAAAAGTGCTGTTTTTATTTCTTTCCTGCGCAATATCAATCATACTTTGGCTATAATCAAGGCCTAAATAATTCTGATTATTTCCCTCAAATCGTTTGGCTAAATTTCCCGTACCGCTTCCAATTTCAAGTACAGAATCGCATTTTTTTTCTTGGATTAAGGTATTATAAAACTCATATTCTTCGTCATAATCGATAAAGGTTTGGTACATGGCATCAAAAATAGCAGCCATTTTACCAGTATATAAATTATTTGCCATGATAGTAGTATTGTTTTGTATAAATTTAAGGAATTCAACGAAATAAAAAAAGAGCTACCCGAAGATAGCTCTTTTGTAAATTGTGGATCAAAATTAGAATTTATAGTTTAATGATAAATTCAGCATTGTCCCTAATTGACTGAAATGAGATCCATCATAAGTAACTTGAGAGTAACGACCATTGAAAGTAATTAGGTTATATTGTGTTTTCACTTGCGCTGGATCTGCTAAAATAGCGCTTCCTGCAGCATTTTCAGCTACAAATTTCCATTCAGGTAATACATTGAAAATATTATTTACATTAAAAGCTAAAGTTAACTTTTCAGTTGCAGAGAAAGTAATTCCTAAATCAGTAACGATTTTAGGAATAAACTCTGTTTTCAGATCAGCATTTAAACCATCTTGGTTGAAAGTTGTTTTACCAAAGTAAGTGTTATTAAGAGAGAACCCAAATTTACCAATTTCATAATTGGCTCCCAAGATCCATTTGGTTTCTGGTCTTGAAGTAAACATTAATGATTCCAGTGTTTGGCTAAAGCTGTCCCCAGCTCTTACTGGTGAGATTCTTTCATTTTGGAAAGTAATATTACCCGATAAATTAAATCCTAATTTTCCAGATCCTATTCCAATATTATTATAGTTCATAACAACATCCAATCCTGAAGTTCTAGTGTCGAAAGAGTTAGAAAACCAAGCAACTGATCCAAATTGAGTGTTTTGCTTATCCCCTAATACGATTCTGTCCTCCACTTTGATATTGTAATAATCAAGAGTAAAATTGAAGTTTTTAAATGGTTTTGATCCAATACCAACAGTAATATTTGTTGATTTTTCAGCATCCAATTGAGGAATATTCAATTGACGCGCTTGTGGAGAAATATTATTGATAATACCACTTACTTGGATTCCTTGGCCAGGAACAAAAGAATATTGTGATTTTTGAGTATAAATCTGGTGTAAAGTTGGTGCTCTGAATCCAGTAGATACAGAACCTCTTAAAGTAACTTTATCATCAAGGAATTTATATCTTGAACTTAATTTCCAAACAGTTGCATCTCCAAAATCGCTATAATCTTCGTAACGAACGGTACCATTAATTAAAAAATCTTTGGTCACATCCCATGCTAAATCTCCATAAGCTCCAAAGTTGTAGCGGTTCCATTTTCCAGAATTTTCAGGACGGTTACCTGCAAATGAATCAGCACCTATTCCTTCCCATGAAGCTTCATCACCTGCTTGAACTCCAAAAGTTTCAGTTCTGAACTCCGATCCAAAACCAATACTAATATGATCTGAAAGCGTTTTTGAAATATCTATATTACCTACGATATGGTTAAAAGAAGTTCCCCCTGGCTTAAAAGAGATTGGGGAATTTTCTTGGTATTTATTAGTATAAATAACCTGTCCTGTGATTGGATCAACAGCTGGCAGCCCTGTATCAGGATCAATACTTGATTGTTTTATATTTGATCTGTTTACAGAATTATTCACAGAGTAAGTTTGACTATTTCCGCCAGTAGTTATACTCATATCAGTATTCCAACCATTTTTAGTTGTTTTAAAACCTAATGTAGCATTATAGTCATTTAAGTCACCTTCAAATGTTGGCACATAACCATCGTATGAAGGATTCGCATCATCTCCATTTCCAAAGAAATCATTTAAGTACGGATTCGCTGGATCTAATGTTCTCCAATATGGAGTTCTATAGTTAGCAAATGAATTTACTTTTTTATAAACATAAGCAGCATTATAATATACTTGAGTTATATCATTTAAATCATTTCCACCATTAATTAAGAATTTTGCTGCAGCAGTTTCAGGAGATCCATTAATATTACCCGCATCTGGACGTCTTGCGAGGAATGACTGCACTTCTGCTAAAGGAGCACCAAAATCACCTGCATCACCTTCTGCATCAACAGTTCCAGGTCTATTAGCTTGATTTACTTTTGAAAAATCTATAGTATAATTTAGAAAACCATTACCTCCAACAGTAGTTCCATTGTTCAAAGTAACTCCTAACATTTCACCATCTCCCTCTCCTGTAATACCCGATCTAATAGTAAGTGAGCCATCAGAATGATTCTTTTTTAAGATAATGTTCATTACCCCTGCAATCGCATCAGATCCATATTGAGCAGAAGCACCATCTCTTAAAATCTCAACTCTTTCGATAGCATCTGTTGGAATTGCTGATATATCAGCTCCTGTTTCTCCTCGTCCTGGTGAGGTTTGAACATATAATAATGAACTTAAATTTTTACGTTTCCCATTGATTAAGATTAATGTTCTACTAGGTCCCATATTTCTTATTTCATACGGATCCAGTAATGAAGTAGCATCATTTACAGGTGTGTTTACAGTATTAAATGACGGAATTCTGTATTGCAATGCTTTATCAAAAGTCGCTTGTCCCGTAGCAGTCAAATCTTTCGAGGACAATACATCAATTGGCAATGCGCTTGTAGTATTACTTCGAGGAGCAGTACGAGTCCCTGTAACTACAACTTCCTCTAGTTTTTGTCCACCGCTTTCTTCCTCTAAATCAACATTGATAATGGCTGTTGTAGCTGGTTTTGTAACTGTTGTAAATCCTATATAGCTAAAAACTAATGTAGCTCCTTCATTAACATTTAGTTTGTAACTACCATTCATATCAGTTGATATTCCATTTTTCGTCCCTTTTTCCTGAACATTAACTCCTGGAAGCGGAGTGCCCGTTTTGTCTTTTACGATTCCTGAAACTTCTCTTTGAGCCATCATAAACGTGACATTTAACAAAAAGAATAATAGCGTGATTTTTCTCATAATCAATTAAGTTTGGTTGGTTATTGGTTAATTACTAAGGCTAATATAACAAAATATTAACATAAAAAATACAAAATGTTATATTTTATCTAAAAATTAGAAAATAATTATCAATACGGTAATTCCAACAACTGATAACTATTAGAAAAAAAGTAATTGATGATTTTAGGAGTTTATTTTATATTTTTCCTTTTTTTGATATTATTATTTAAGAGAGTGTTTTTTATATAATTAAACAATATTTATTTTAACTTGGCATTCCAAGCATCAATAATGATTTGAAAAATCAAAGTAATGTGTGAAACAAAAGGAAAATCCAGTTTATCATACATAAAAATATTTAGTGGTGTCAAATTGATTCTTTCAGTTAAGACTAGATAAAAATTTGAGTACTTCAAGGCTTTATATAAGCTAAAGAATGAAAAGGAAGGTCGAATATTTGTGGAGTAATGTCTTTATACCTTATATTTGCAAACTTTAAAAAAGGAATTACTAAAGACAAGTAGTAGACAACTGTTATTTGTAAACAAACATAATATGAAAGCAGGAATTGTAGGGTTACCAAATGTTGGAAAATCAACATTATTCAATTGTTTATCGAATGCAAAAGCGCAAAGTGCCAACTTTCCATTTTGTACAATCGAGCCTAATATTGGAGTAGTGAATGTACCAGACCCAAGAATCGAAAAATTAGAATTACTGGTAAAACCGGAGCGTGTTCAAATGGCAACAGTAGATATCGTGGATATTGCTGGATTGGTAAAAGGAGCCAGTAAAGGAGAAGGTTTAGGAAATCAATTTTTAGGAAACATTAGAGAATGTAATGCTATTATTCACGTTTTGCGTTGTTTTGACAATGATAATATTGTTCACGTTGACGGGAATGTAAATCCTATCCGTGACAAAGAAACTATTGACATTGAGTTGCAATTAAAAGACCTAGAGACTGTTGAAAAACGTTTAGAGAAGGTCAATCGTGCTGCCAAAACCGGAAATAAAGAAGCACAAACTGAAAAAGCACTTTTGGACAGAATCAGAGAAACACTTTTGCAGGCAAAATCGGCAAGAACAGTAACTCCACAAAGTAACGACGAGGAAGTATTAATGGAAAGTTTTCAATTGATTACTGCAAAACCAGTGTTATACGTTTGTAATGTGGATGAGAATTCAGCGGTTTCAGGAAACAAATATGTAGATCAAGTTCGCGAATTGGTAAAAGATGAAGATGCTGAAGTAATTGTGCTTTCTGTAGGAGCCGAAGCAGATATCACCGAATTAGAAAGCTACGAAGAACGTCAAGTATTCTTGGAAGATATGGGATTGAGTGAGCCAGGAGCATCGGTTTTGATTCGCGCAGCTTACAAATTATTAAAGCAACAAACGTATTTCACTGCAGGTGTCAAAGAAGTTCGTGCTTGGACTATTAACATTGGAGCTACAGCGCCGCAAGCCGCAGGAGTTATCCACACCGATTTTGAAAAAGGATTCATCCGTGCCGAAGTGATTGCCTATGAAGATTTCGTTCAATACGGATCAGAAGCGAAATGTAAAGAAGCCGGAAAATTTAAAGTGGAAGGAAAAGAATATATAGTAAAAGATGGAGACGTAATGCACTTCAGATTCAACGTATAGTCTTTAAGAAAAGAGTAAGGAATAAAGAAAATAAATAGGAACCTGCAAGAGTCATTTTGCAGGTTTTTTTTATGACCAATTTAGAATATGTAATTTGTTACTAAAGAAATGTCTATTATTATGTAAAAACTAAAGTGAATCATATAAAACTTTAAGGAGGGAATGGTCTAATTTAGTTGCAATTTTAATAAACAGATTATGCTATTTAAAGACCTATTATCTAAGTCTTGGTTTTTACTCAAAAATGCAACTTTGGAATTTATAGATGATAACGCGATAAAACTTAGTGCTGCTTTGGCCTATTATACCATTTTTGCTCTTCCACCCTTATTAATTATAATAATTACAATTTGTGGTTTTTTCTTTGGAGATGAAGCAGTAACTGGCCAGCTTTATGGACAAATTAATACTTTGGTTGGTAACGAAGCAGCGATTCAGATTCAAGGTGCTATAAAGAACGTTGAGCTTTCTGGAAGTAATGTTTTTGTAACTATATTTGGAATAGGAATGTTATTGATTGGAGCTTCGGGAGTCTTTGCGGAGATTCAAAGCTCTATTAATTATATTTGGGGTTTGCGTGCTAAGCCCAATAAAGGGTTCAAAAAGTTCATTCAAAACCGGATAATGTCTTTTTCGATGATTGTATCATTAGGATTTTTGATGATCGTTAGTTTATCCGTAAATACCATATTGGACATAGTGAATACAAGGTTGAAACTATATTTTCCAGAAAGTACGATTTACTTGTTTTATGTTGTTAATTCAGTAATTGTCTTTAGTATAATCACTTTGCTTTTTGCAATTATCTTTAGGACATTGCCGGATGGAATAATAAAGTGGAGAGATGCTTGTCTCGGTGCTTCTTGCACGGCTGTATTATTTATGATTGGGAAATTTGCTATTGGTTTTTATTTGGGAAATTCTACGATTGCTTCTATCTATGGAGCTGCAGGCTCAGTAATAATTATTTTGATATGGGTTTATTATTCGTCTATAATTCTTTACTTTGGAGCAGAATTCACCAAAGTGTATGCAAAAACATATGGCGGAAAAATTTCTCCAAATGAATATTCAGTAGAAATTAAAAAAGAAATTTTGGAAATTGAGAAATCCTAAAAAACTAATTTATTATGAAAATCATAGCCTTTGCAGGAAGTCCAAGCAAAAAATCCATCAACAAAAAATTAGCCACTTATGCAGCGGGTCTGTTTGAAAATGCCCAAGTTGAAATTTTGGATTTAAACGATTATGAAATGCCGTTATTCAGCGTTGATAAGGAAGTTGTAATCGGGCAACATCCTTTGGCTAAAGCCTTTTTGGAAAAAATAGCAACAGCTGATTTGTTGGTAGTTTCACTTGCCGAAAATAATGGAAATTACAGTGCTGCTTTCAAAAATACCGTGGATTGGTGTTCGAGGATAAACGGAAAAATATTTCAGGAAAAACCAATGTTATTGATGGCCACTTCGCCGGGCGCTAGAGGAGGTGCAAGCGTTCTGGAGATAGCTAAAAATAATTTTCCCCGTTTCAATGCCGATATAAAAGCTGTATTCTCATTACCAAGTTTCGAGGCTAATTTTGATGTTGAGACAAATGTTATTTCAAATCCAGAATTTGATAATCAATTGAAAGAAATTGTTAGAGATTTTCAAATTTGAAATAAATATAGACTAACTCTTTCCCTCACTATTATTACTTTTTATCCAATAGGTATATATCCATGTCAGAGTAAAAGAAGGGACAACATCTGTGAATGGTAATATTTCTTCAACAAAAGTTAAAACACCAGCAACCTTACCCACTCGACCTTCATACATTCTGGTCATCAAAAAGCCGGCAAGAGGAGCCCAAACAACGTCGCCAAATTCGCCTATGCCTGGAATGGTAAAAGACAGCATACCAATCGCATCAAATAGAATCCCTAAAACTAATTTTTTACTTTTTAGGTTGTTTTTTACGGCAACAACATTTTTACTTTCCATTTTTTTGAGATTAAGTCGATATAAATATACAAATCTAGTCGTTATTTTCCAGAATTTATACTGGAGAAAAAACGCTTTAATCAGAGGGTTAATTACCAAATACTTTGTTTCTTTGTAAAAACAGTTTGAAATGATACACGCAAAAAACATACATAAATATTACGATCAACTTGAAGTATTAAAAGGAGTGGATTTACATATTAAAAAAGGCGAAATTGTTTCTATTGTTGGTGCTTCGGGTGCGGGAAAAACAACACTATTGCAAATTCTTGGAACATTGGATAAACCCAGTCCAACAAAAAAGGAATCCGGAAATCAAACACCAGAAAACGATACTTCACTTTTCATAAACAATGAAGATATTTTGAAAATGAACGACAAATCGTTGTCCAAATTCAGAAATTCGAATTTGGGATTTATATTTCAATTCCATCAATTACTACCGGAATTTACGGCATTGGAAAATGTTTGTATCCCAGCTTTTATTGCCAATAGATCAAAATCAGAAACCGAAAAAGAAGCCAAAAAACTGTTGGAATATTTAGGTTTATCGCACAGAATAGACCACAAACCAAACGAATTATCTGGAGGTGAACAACAACGTGTTGCTGTAGCACGAGCCCTAATCAACAGGCCTGATGTTATTTTTGCCGATGAGCCTTCAGGAAATCTTGACACGCATTCCGCCGAAAATTTGCATCAATTATTTTTTCAACTACGAGATGAATTTGGACAAACTTTTGTAATTGTAACCCATAATGAAGAATTAGCCAATATGGCTGACAGAAAATTAGTAATGACCGATGGACAAATAATGCTGTAAAATGATATTGATTCTTTTAAGTTGGATTTATATATTTTTTTCGACAATCAATCTCGGTTTTGTAACTGACAGAATCCTACGATTAAAGAATCAAAATTTTGTTATCCATACTATTTTAGGACTTTTTACCACCACCATTTTTACTAGTATTTCGGCAATTTTTGGAAGAGTAAACATTGAGTTTCATATAGTTCTTCTTTTAATTAACCTTGCTGTTTTTTTTAAATTTCAAAAAGAAATCAGGCTTCTTTATAAATTATTTTTAGAGGAATTACGTTCGTTGACAACTCCTTTAAAAATAGTGTTAAGCATTATTACTATTTTAATTTTGGCCCAATGCGCTTCCATTCCTTATATTTTAGATAACGAATCATATTATATTCAGACAATAAAATGGATTAATGAATATGGTTTTGTAAAAGGTTTGGCCAACTTACATTTTTTTCTGGCCCAAACAAGTGGTTGGCACATTCTTCAGAGTGCATATAGTTTTTCATTTTTATATGATAAATTCAATGACATCAGTGGTTTTTGTCTTTTACTCGGAAATATATTCGCAATTACAAAACTGAATGATTATTTCAAAAACAAGGATGAAAATTATTTGATAATAGGATTACTTCCATTGGCAAACGTATTTTTCTTCCAATTTATAAGTTCACCTTCCCCAGATATTCCGATATATATTTTTTCATTAATCATCTTCTTTTATTTTCTACAAAATTTTAAAAAATTGGATGTCGAAAATTTTAACCTGATAGTGATTTTGATTCTTTTTTCCTTGTTCATCAAAACAACTTCCTTTTCATTAATTTTCATTCCTATTCTTTTATTGGCAAAAAATTTCAAAAAATTATTGCCTGAACTTTTTAAATCAGTCCTAATATCAATCATTATATTAGTCCTTTTTGTAATTAAGAACACTATCATTAGTGGTTTTCCATTTTTCCCGGTAATCAATTTCCATTTCTTAGAAACTGACTATAGAATACCTGAAACAATAGCAAAATTGTATTATGAAGAAACCAGACTCTATGGGTATTTTTTGACACATGAGCAGTACGATAAAATGACCGTTTACGATTTATTTTTAAGATGGTTAACTTTACCTAAATTGCATGGCTTATTCAATAAATTAAGCATAATACTCATTATTACCAGTCCGATATTTATATACAAATATTTCCATAAGAAAGAAATATGGACCCTTTACTTTATAATGTGCCTACATTTCACATTTCTATTTTGTACTTCCCCACAATATCGGTTCTTTATGAATTTTTTATTGTTTTTTTCCTTTTTCTTGACGGCTCTATTCCTGAAACAAAAAAGAATCGTCCTTTTATCTCTTTACTTTTCAATTTTCATTACTGGCTTTGTTTTGTTAATGCCAATTAATTTATATTTTTTTACTAAAAATAAATTCGCCCTGTCAACCAGTAATTTTTCTACAAAAAATATTATTTTCCCATATAAAAACACAAAATCCAGTACTACTTTTGAATATCTTCAAAACGGTAATCTCAATTTTTATTCTCCTGTCGAAAATGATTTTTTTTGGAGTTCAGGAGACGGGAAACTTCCTTGTGTGAATAAAAATCAAATCCAATATTTCAATTACTATTATAAAGTAAAACCTCAAATGCGGACTACCGATTTGAAAGATGGTTTTTACTCCAAAAGCACTTCGAAAGAATAACAAAATGAATAAAACTGAACTTAAATCTTTTCTGGACGAAAAAGTACTATTATACAATAATCAGGATTTCATCGAAAGTGATCCTGTACAAATTCCGCATCTATTTACCCAAAAGGAAGATATCGAAATTGCAGGATTCTTGAGCGCCACTATATCATGGGGAAATCGAAAAATGATTATCAAGAATGCACACAAAATGATGGATGTGATGGGTAATGCGCCTTATGATTTTGTAATGTCGCACCAAGAAACCGACTTGGAACGATTGGAAAATTTCGTGCATCGTACTTTCAACGGACAAGATTTTATCGGCTTTATTAAAGGATTACAGCATATTTATCGAAATCATGGTGGATTAGAAACAATCTTTAGCCAAAATATAGAAGGAAACGATTTGCAAAATAGCATTCATAAATTCAAACAGCTTTTTTTTGAAATCCCACATCTTAACAGGACACAAAAACACATTTCTGACCCATTGAAAGGATCTGCGGCCAAGAGAATAAATATGTATTTGAGATGGATGTGTCGCCAAGACAACAAAGGTGTCGATTTAGGGATTTGGAAAAGCATCTCCCCTTCCCTTCTTTCTTGTCCGCTAGATATACACTCCGGAAATGTAGCCCGTAAATTAGGCTTACTTACGCGAAAACAAAATGATGGAAGAGCTCTAACCGAATTGGATATAAATCTTAGGGAACTAGACCCAATAGATCCCGTAAAATATGATTTTGCTTTATTTGGATTGGGCGTTTTTGAGGGGTTTTAGGCAAATACTAAAGAATCATTCATCCTTTTTACTTCAAATCCAAATTTCACTTTTCAATCTGTTTAACTTCTAAAAAAGTTGTTTTTTATAATCATATAAACCGACTCCCTTTCACTTCATAACAAACTGTTTTCCATTATTTTATTCAAAATATTTGAAATAATCATTATCTTTATGTAGATTTTTTTTTTAATAAAAAAAATACAACCCAACATTGGCTTAGTTTTTTGTAACCCTTTTCAAAACGCACCTCTTATTAATGGATGTATTAATTTATTATTTTGTCCTCATCGCACTTCCCATATTGACTTGTGGACTTATCTTATTAATAGCTTTTCTGATAATCAATAGATTCAGATACGATTTGTTCAGACCAAAATTTGAAGACGCAAAAAGTAAAATAGACAGTTTCCTAACCAACATGATTTTCTCGCCTTTTGATGAAACTCTTTTTAAAACTGAAATTGAGCAATTCAAAAAAGGAATTCCATTTGAAAAAAAATGGTGCAAAAAATTAATTCTTAATGAGATTATTTTCTTGAAATTGAATCTAAAAGGTGAAGTCACCAATACTTTCCATTTTCTATATGAACAATTTGAATTATTCGAATACACCAAAAAACTTCTAAAAAGCAATCGCTTTTATTTAAAGTGTCTAGGGATGTACCAACTGGAATCTTTAGAATATAAAAAAGGAGCTCCGCTCATTACTCCATTCTTAAATCATAAAAACAGAAGTGTCAAATCCAGTGCTTTTTTGTCCTTAATCTCACTAAAACCAAACAAATTAGAGACTTTAGTTGATTTCTCACACCAAATTACTATTGCTGAAGAAATCAATATTATGGATATTTTACATCAGAAAAAAACAAAAATTCCTTCCAACTTAAGTCAATGGATTAAATCAGATAATCTTTCAATTATCAAATTGGGAATAAAATTGATGGTATTTTACAACTATACCAATGACAATGAAACCATTCTAAAATTACTAAAACACAACGACAAATCGGTTCGACATGAAGCAATTATAGCTGTGAAATTTTTATATATCCACCAGGCAGAACCGATATTGATTGAACAATTTAAACACGAAGACACTCTAAATAAATTAGAAATCTTCGATACCCTTTCCGGAATAGGAACAACCGATTCTGAGCATTTTATTGCTCAATTATTAGAAAATAAAACCGACGAGGATATTAAGCTTGATGCCGTTTATTGTATCGACAGAATAAACTCACATTATTTTGAGCAACATTTTTTGGATAATGAAGATGTACAAAAAGTAGTCAAACATGTTAAAACACCTTATTTATAATGCTAGATAATATATTAAACATATATGCATATTTCATAGGAGTATTTTCTTTTACCTATATCATTTGTTATACCATATTAGCAATGCTATCCTATTATGCGATTAAAAAACACCTAAACACGAAATATTATATTCCAAATAATGTCATCATCAAATCCAATTACATCCCAGGTGTCTCTGTAGTAGCACCTGCATTCAACGAAGGGGCGACTGTTGTCTACAATGTTAAATCGTTACTCTCACTTACTTATCCAAAATATGAAGTCGTATTGGTAAATGATGGCAGTTCCGATGATACTCTCCAAAAACTAATTGATGAGTTCGAATTAATCAAAGTCGATTTTTATTATCAGGAAAAAATTAAAACAAGTCGTGTAAGAGGTCATTACAAATCCACAAATTCACTTTATTCAAAACTATTGGTGGTGGATAAAGAAAATGGAAAAAGTAAAGCAGATGCCTCAAATGCAGGAATAAATTCAACCAAATATCCATTGTTTTTATGCACCGATGTGGATTGTATTCTAAAGAATGATACCATCATAAAATTAGCAAAACCCTTCATCGAAAGTAAAAAAAGAGTCATTGCAACAGGTGCTGGTATTCGAATTTCTAATTCTTGCGAAGTAAAAGATGGCTTTTTGGTCAAAATCCATTTCCCCAAAGGATGGTATCCTAGATTTCAAGAACTGGAATATGTTCGCGCCTTTCTTTTTGGCAGAATGGCCTGGAGTCAGATCAATGGTTTGTTGTTGGTTTCTGGAGGACTGGGTATGTTTGACAAAGAAATTGCTGTTGCGGCCGGAGGTTATTGGCACAAATCATTGGGAGAAGATATGGAACTTATTACTCGAATGAGAAAATATATGTATGACAACAAATTACCTTTTTCAATTCAATACATTCCTGAATCTTTATGCTGGACAGAAGTTCCAGCTACAAGAGAAGTCTTGATTCGTCAACGCGTGCGTTGGGCAAGAGGATTGATCCAGACTTTATATTTACACAAAAATATTTTTTTCAATCCGAAATATGAAAAAACAGGATTTTTAATATTCCCTTATTTCTTTTTCTTTGAATTTTTGATTCCGATTCTAGAACTAACTGGCATCATTGTTCTGATTCTTGGCTTTTTTCTTTTGGATGTAAATTATGTAAATTTCCTCTACCTGTCGTTGATAGTATATTTATTCTATCTTATCATAACCTTTATTTCTATTCTATTGGACGATGTTATTTATAAAAACTATGCCAATACTAAGGAAATTATTGTTTTAATATTAATGGCTATTATTGAACCTTTTTGTTACCACCCCGTAAACGTGTATGCATCGTTAAAAGGGTATTATCATTTTTTTAGACAGAAAGAACAAAGTTGGGGAAATATGCAAAGGCAGGGATTTAATACCACTCCAAAACAAAATTAGATTGCATATTGTAAATTTTTAAAAGGTATGAAACATAAAAACTACATCAAAATCCTCTTTATTCTTTTTCTTGTATTGGGAATGGCGAAAAACAATGTCGTTTGGGCACAAAAAATAGATGTTGACAGTCTTTTGAATGTTGCCATAAAAGAAGTAAACAAAGACAAAAACTTTGAGTCGGCATTGAAGAAAACCCACTTGGGAATAAAACTGGCTCCCGATTATCTGGATTTTTATTTACTGACAGGCAGAATTTATCAATTGACAAATGTAAAAGACAGTGCTCAATATTATTATAATTATGTCATCGACAAAAATCCTGTTTATGAAGATGCCTTCACTTACCTAATCAATATGGATATCGAAGAAAAAAACTATTCGGATGCGGAGATAGTTGTCAATAAAGCCATTGCTGCACACCCAGGAAAAAAAGATTTTAGATACAAAAAACTCGCCATCTATGAATTGCAGGGAGAAAAAGAAAAAAGCGAAGCCTATTTAAAAGAAATGGAGGCTATGTATCCAAAAGATTCCGATTTCAAACTGCATTATTTCATTGCTGATAGCCGATTGAAATCGGATCGAATTGGAGTCAATTACAACTATACCACCTTTGACCGCTCCGGTTATGGCCCTTGGCATTACGGAAGTTTGCAATACATTAGGCAACGAAATTGGGGATCGGCCATTGCCAGAGTCAATTATTCCAATCGATACGCAGATGGACAAAGTGTAGTCAATGGTATTCAGTATGAAGCCGAAAGTTATCTTTTTACAAGCAAAAATAGCTACTCCTACATTGGAGCAGGTTATAGCAGCGATCCTGTATTTCCCAAATTAAGGCTCGGATATTCCTTTTTTCATAATTTCAATAAAGGATGGGAAGGTGATTTAGGCGTTCGCTACATTGATACCGAAGACACCAATTTTGCCACTGCAGTTGTTGGAGTTGGAAAATATTTGGGTTCCTATTGGCTCAATCTAAGGTCCTACTTTCAATTTGACAACAGCACCGTTTACCCAGCTTTTACCCTAACAAGTCGCTATTATTTCAATACCCGATTTGATTACCTTACAATAATTGCAGGTTACGGAACTTCACCAGATGAGCGAACTACCCTTGGACAAATAGAAGAACGTTTATCTCTTGATTCTTTTAGAATTGGAGGCGGTTATTATCGATTGTTTGGTGAGCATTTCGTAACAGGATTACAATTATCTGCAAACAATCAGGAATACACACCCGGCTTGAAACAAATCGAAACCGAGATTGCTTTGATGTTTCAATATCAATTTTAAAAAAATGATGTGCCAACAAGTTAAAATAATAGCCATCATTTTTATTTTGTTAGTAGCAAACTGTAAAATTATGGCCCAAAACTCACTTAATTTAACAAATACAAAAGGACAGGAAGTTTTTATACTTTCCACAAGTGATGCTACAAAAAATCCCGCAACGCTTTTAAAAACTTATTTAGACCAAGCCTTTGAAAATCCAATTCTTATACAAGTTGACAAAACAAAAAGTAATGGCAACTCAAAAATAATTCTCGAAATTGCTTCCAATAAAAACGCGACTCAAGAAAATTCTTTTGTCATCAAAAGCGACGAAAAAAATATTTATTTGATTGGTTCAAATGAAAAAACCTTAAGATACGCCGTTTATACTTTATTGGAAATTTGGGGATTTAGAAAATACACAGCAAACGATAGTTTCATTCCTAAGCTAAAACAAGTCTCCTTTCCTAAAAATTCAAATCAAATCTACAAACCGTCATTTGAATACCGCGCCTTATTTTATCCCGATTGTTATGATGAAGCTTTCAGGGAATGGCACAAACTGGACTGGCACATTGATGATTTTGGAATTTGGGGACATTCCTTTTATAAATTACTTAGTGCAAAAACGTATTTCAAAACCAATCCCGAATTTTTTGCGTACTACGAAGGAGAACGAAACAGTGAGTCATTGTGCATGTCCAATGATACTGTGGTCGAAATTGTCACCAAAAAAATGAGTGAAATAATTGCTCAAAATCCCAATGCAAGCTTTTTTTCGGTTAGCCAAAATGACGATGTCGTTTATTGTGAATGTACCAGATGCAAAACTCTGAATGAAAAATATGGAGGCCCGCAAGGCTCGTTTTATTATTTTCTGAATAAAATTGCATCCCAATTTCCTAAAACCCAAATCACCACATTAGCTTACCTCCACACCTATCGCGCTCCTGTAAATCTAAAAATTGAACCCAATATTTACACCCTATTCTGCCCAATTGAGTTGAATCGCGGAAAGGCCATTTCAGAAATACCAAACAATGCTGCCTTTTTGGATATCCTCAAAAATTGGAGCACCACATCCCCACATTTGTACTTATGGGACTATACCGTTGAATTTACAAACTACCTCTCCCCGTTTCCTAATTTTCAAACCTTTTCGAAGAACTACAAACTCTTCGAACAGAATCAGGTCAAGGGCCTTTTTGTACAAGGATATGCAGATGTCCCTGGGGATTTATACGAATTAAGACAATATCTTTTGGCTAAAATAATTTGGGATACCCAAACCGATGTTGAAGCAGTTACCAATGATTTCCTGAATGGTTTTTATGGAAACGCGGCTCCATTTGTTAAAAAATACATCGATTTACTTACCCAATATCAAGAAAAAATAGACCGCTATCTAGACATTTATTCAGATCCTATCCAAAACAGAAATACCTTTCTTACTCCTGAAGCCATGGATCAATACGATCAAATTATAAGTCAAGCAGAAAAGATTTCACTTGATAATCCAATAATAGCAAAGCGTGTTTTGAAATTGAGGATGTCCTTAGAATATGTATATTTTGAACAAGCCAAATTTTATGGCAAAGACAAGCACGGAATGTTTGCGGGCAAAAACAAAGAAGACCAAGGAAAACAACTCAGAGAACGAGTACTGAACTTTTCAAAAAACTGTAATGACTTTGGAATTTATGAACTAAGTGAAGGTGGTCTAACTCCCGATCAATACTATCAAGAATGGCTGGCTATAGAAAAAAACACCTGCAACCATTTGGGAGAAAAATACGAAGTTCGATTTTTGACTCCGCCAGCCGATGAAAACAAAGGCAAAGGAACTTATGGATTGGTTGACGGTGTTCGCGGATACAAAAATCCTGCTATTAACTGGATTGGCTGGTACGGCACTAATCCCGAAATTGAAATTACTACCCGAAAATTAAATTTCAATACCATCCGAATCAATTCCTTGAATGATCAAAGACATTGGATTTTTACACCCAAAAAAATCAGTATCTACGGGCTCAAAAAGAACAAATGGCAACTTATCACCCAGCAGAAAAGCGAGGAATTATCAGAAAGTTTAGAAGTTACCATAAAACCTTGGGAATTTAAGTCGGATAACTTTAACCGATACGATGTTCTAAAAATTGAAGTCGAAAATCTAAAAGAATTACCCATTTGGAGAAAGCGAAAAAACAAAAAGCCAATGGTAATGATTGATGAAATTGAGTTGTATAATAAATAATGCCACCCTAAATTCTATCATACTTTTTTCTTTTTCAGCTGATGGCAAAAAGACCAAATACTAAACCTTAGCCCCGATTGCTTCGCCAGTTCGCTTCGCTCATATGAAGTGAAAATCCTCCCGTTTTTTTCGGGAGATTGTAACGGAAAGCGGGACGATATTAACAAAAAAGCCTAATCATTCTGCTCCAAATTAACATTCTATAATTCTTCTTAGTTTACAAACACTTATATATTTTCAATGATGCTTCTTCAATCATTGGGCGACTTCTTTATCCTAACTCAATCATTACTAGATAAATAAAATTGGGAACAATTTAAGACTCTTTATCAAAACTTTAAGAGGTTTAAAAACAGCAAATAAATGTTTGGCATAGTTGTTGTAAATACAGAACAAATGCATTTCAACAGATTTATTTGCATTTTATGGATTTTTAAAATCTATAAACTCCTAAGGGAATGATTAAAAGATAAAAACATGAACAATTCAGATTTAAAAATATTGATTGCAGAGGATGATGTATTGATGATAAAAATCCTCGAGTTCATTCTTAAAAAAGAAGGATACCAAGTAACATCATGTAAAGATGGTTTGAGTGCTATAGAAAAAATTCCTGTACTTATACCTGACTTGATTATTACTGATATTATGCTTCCTTTTCGTTCTGGCCTTGAAATAATAGGATATTCTAAGGAAACCTTTGAAAACATTCCTGTTATTGTGGTTTCATCATTGGGTGAAGAAGAAGGGACAGTCATTGAGGCTTTTAATTTAGGAGCTGATGATTTTGTATCTAAGCCTTTTAATCCAAATGAATTATTGCTTCGAGTAAAACGTTTATTTGCAAAAAAGAATTACAGCATAAAACCAAAAGAAGTGGAAGTGAGCATTAGTGCTTAAAACCATTTGTTTTGGTTGTTTTCCTAAACCTCTGATTATTATTTCCCCAAGTAATTTTTAGAGGTTTTATCATTATAGCCATTTACACCTATTCAAAATGCATCTGTCCATTCCGTAAATAAAGCCAAAGTTAGCCTGACCTTTCTTTCCTTAGTTTCAAAAAACCTATCTTTGCACAAAATTAAAACAATAATGAGTACTTTCGAACAATTCAATCTCCCTAAATCAGTACAAAAAGCAATAGCCGATTTAGGTTTTACATCCCCAACTCCTATTCAGGAAAAAACTTTTTCTGTGATAATGTCTGGCCGTGATATGATGGGAATTGCGCAAACAGGTACTGGTAAAACATTTGCCTATTTATTGCCTTTATTAAAATTATACAAATTTACTCCAGGTCATACTCCAAAAATAGTAATCCTTGTTCCAACTCGTGAACTAGTAGTTCAGGTGGTAGAAGAAGTCGAAAAATTGACCAAATACATGTCGGTTCGTACTATTGGAATTTTTGGTGGGGTAAATATCAATACTCAAAAAACATTGGTTTATCAAGGATGTGATATACTTGTGGGAACTCCAGGGCGAATTATGGATTTAACGTTGGATAACGTTATTCGTTTTGAAGAAATGCAAAAATTGGTTATTGATGAGTTTGACGAAATGTTGAATTTAGGTTTCCGCACCCAGTTGACGGCTATTTTGGCTATGATGCCAAAAAAACGTCAAAACATATTATTCTCGGCGACAATGACCGATGAAGTAGATGCAATTTTGAATGATTATTTTGATTATCCAGAAGAGGTTACACTTTCAGCATCTGGAACACCGCTTGAAAACATTACACAAATTACATATCAAGTTCCAAATTTCAATACCAAGATTAATCTTTTAAAACACTTATTAGAAACCAATGAAGACATGAGTCGTGTTTTGGTTTTTGTAAATAACAAAAAGATTTCCGATATGGTTCATCAACGTATTGAGGAAGATTTTGAAGGTCAGTTTGGTGTAATCCACTCCAATAAATCTCAAAATTACCGTTTGAGCACGATGGCTGAATTCCAAGAAGGAAATCTTCGAGGATTAATCACTACCGATATTATGGCGAGAGGTTTGGATATTTCGAATATTACCCATGTAATCAACTTTGAAATGCCCGAATTACCAGAATTGTACATGCACCGTATTGGTAGAACGGGTCGTGCCGATGCTACTGGAACTGCTATAAGTCTAATTACTCCTCGTGAAGAAGAGTCAAAAGTGGCCATTGAAATTTTGATGAACACCGAATTAGCCGTTGAAACTTTCCCAGAAGAAGTTGAAGTTTCATCCAAATTAATCGAACCTGAAAAAGACAGGCAACCTATTAAGTTTTTGATGAAAAAACAAAAACTGGAAGGCGATGGCGCTTTTCAAGAGAAAAGTAAAAAGAATAAAAAAGTCAATTTGGGAGGACCTGGTGTAACCAAGAAAAAAACGCATGGTTCAGTAAATAGAAACATGTTGAAAACAAGAGATAAAAAGAGAAAAGACAAAAAATAGTAGGCAGAATTAAGTTATTAGTCTTCAGTTAAACAAATGGTCCATAGCTAAAACTATGGACCATTTGTTTTTATAAAAATAGAAGTTACCGAATAATAAAAAACCGAATACTAAACATTTTTGTTACTTTGCAAACACCAAACAAACAGGGGAACACAAATCAAATCTTTTCTTTGTATCTGTCAGCGTTCCTTTTCTTTTGTTTATTTTAAAAATCACTATATCATTTGTATATTGATGCGCTACCAAAAGAAACTTGCCTGTTGGATCAATCGCAAAATTTCTCGGGCCTTTGCCTAAAGTGCTTACTTGCCCTTTTGATTTTAATTTTCCTTTTCCAGAAATTTTAAAAATCGAAATTGTATTGGCGTCACCTCTATTTGAAGCATACAGGAATTTTCCATTTGGAGAAACATGAACATCAGCTGAGCTAAAAGTACCTTTATAATCATTGGCCAAAATGGTGGTTTCACCGATTTGCGTTAATTTTCCGTCTGCATAACTAAAAGTTGTCAATGAACCATCCAATTCTTGCAATAAGTAAACATATTTTCCTTTTTTGCTAAATGTCAAATGTCTTGGTCCACTTCCCGCTTTTACCAAAACACTGTCTTTTAAACTTAAAATATCAGCAGTCGCAGTTGGGTTATAATTGTATATATAGATTTTATCGGTTCCTAAATCATTACTTAAAACATATTTTTTATCCGGCGAAAAATAAACCATGTGAACGTGTGGCTTTTCTTGTCTTTCGGCATTCACACCTTTACCATAATGTTGAATAACTTGTTTCGCTTCTGTCAAACTACCGTCTTCGTTTTTACCAAAAACAGAAATATTCCCACCTGAATAATTCGCAACTATCACATTTTTATCATCGTTGATAAGATAACAAGGGTCAGCTCCTTTGGAACTTACAGTATTTATTGAACTCGGTTTCCCGCTTACTGCATCAAATGCAAAAGAACTTACGGTACTTGCTGCTCCATTTTCATTTACGGCATAAATAAATTTTTCATCCTTGGAAAGCGATAAATAACTTGGATTAACGATACTGTCTGATGATTTTTTTAATCTTATTTGAGCATTATTTGTATCAAATTCATACACATAAATACCTCTGCTATAACATGGATTGGTATAGGTGCCTACAAGAAGATTGACTTTGTTTTTTTGAGCCAACATTGGGCCTAAAGAAAAAATTAATAAAAGAAATAGGTAAACTTTTTTCATATTTTATAGTTTTCAGAATAGCTAAAATACTTATTTTCTTTCAGAATTACCCTATTTGCTTCCTATTTTGAAAAATAATAACAACATCATGAGAAACTGTCAACAAATTTGTATTTTTGAAACACAAAATCTTACGAACTTCATTGTCATAAAACCCTGTGAAGCAAACAAAAACTTAGAATGCACTTTAAACAACCCGAAATTCTATACTTTCTATTTCTGCTGATTGTTCCAATTTTGGTACATTTATTTCAATTAAGACGTTTCAAAAAAGAATATTTCACTAATGTCCGGTTTCTAAAAGCACTTTCGATTCAAACCCGAAAAAGTTCCAAAATAAAAAAATGGTTGCTTTTGACCTGCAGAATCCTTTTACTCACCTGCATTATTCTTGCCTTTGCCCAACCATTTTTCGAATCCAAAGACAGCAAAAATGCCAGCAATGAAATGTATATAGTCTTGGATAATTCCTTCAGTATGCAAGCCAAAGGAAAAAAAGGGGAATTACTTAAACGTGCCATTCAGGAACTGCTTGAAGAAACTCCGGAAAATGCCAATTTTTCTTTGTTGACCAATACTGATAATTACTGGAATACCGATATTAAAACCATTCGAGGTGAATTGCAAAACTTGAAATACAGTGCGACTCCTTTTCAATTGGATAATATTATAGCTAAAATAAAAGCGCATAAATCGGCTTTCAAGAAAGACATTGTCGTCATAACTGATGCGGTGGGCCTAAATCAAAATCAATTAAAAAATATTGACACCGAAAACATTCCGTATTTTATTATTCCAAAAGCGGAGCAAAAAAATAATGTGGCCATCGACAGTGTTTTTATTCGTCAAACTCTGGATGATTTTTATGAATTAAGCATCAACACGACAAATTACAGTTCCGATTTCAAACCCGTTCCCGTTGCTTTGTACAATCAAAACAAACTGATTGCCAAAACCATCATTAATTTCAGGAACAAAAAGGAAACCATAAATTTCACTATTCCCAAACAAACTTTTCATGGTTATGTTTCCATAGAAGACAATGATTTGGCATACGACAATAGATTGTTTTTTAGCATTTCAAAAATCAAAAAGACAAACATCATCAGTATAGGAGCACCTGAAAAAAACAATTTCTTAGCCCGAATTTATACTAATGATGAATTCAATTATAGTTCTTTTACGTTAAACACTTTGGACTACAATAGTATCGACAAGCAAGATGCCATCGTATTGAATGAATTGGATGAAATTCCGCAAGCCTTGCAAACCACTTTAAAAGCGTTTGTGAATAAAGGCGGAAATCTGATTATAATTCCGTCTGAAACAGGTTCAATTCCCAATTTAAATGCGTTATTGAATCAGTTTGGCGCCACTCAATTCCAATCATTGGGATCGAATGAAAAACTGATTACCAAAATCAACTTCAGCCATCCGTTGTTTGCTGGCGTTTTTGAAAACAAAACCAATAATTTTCAATATCCAAAAACCAAAAAAGATTTCGCCATTTCTACCACAAGTCCTGCGGTTTTAAATTTTGAGGATCAATCGCCTTTTTTGATAGGACTTCGAAATGCCGTTTCATCGGTTTATGTTTTTTCGGCACCGATAAATATTCTGAATTCCAATTTCCAACAATCGCCTTTGATTGTTCCTGTATTTTACAAAATGGCTTTAAGTAAGCTAAATAATGGTATAAATGCCAACACTATTGGTAATAACAGTTCTTATATTGTTTCAGTACTTTTATCCAAAGATGAAATTCTGACCGTAAAAAATTCGGAAGAACAATTTATCCCAGTACAACAACTGCTGAATAATAAAGTGCAATTATTCTTTAATGATTACCCAGAAAAAGCAGGCAATTACACGATATATGATTCTAAAAAAGCAATAGAAAACATCAGCTTTAATTACCCAAGAACCGAAAGCAATCTGGATCAAGTCAACGAAAGCATATTATCCGATTATAAAACAAGTGATTCCATTTCAACCATTTTTGATACGCTACAAACCAACCGAAGCGACAATCAAATTTGGAAATGGTTTATTATCTTTGCACTGTTATTTTTAGCATTAGAAATGGCAATTATCAAATTTGTGAAATAATTTTTTTTTACCATTAAGAAATTAAGAATATTAAGTTTTCCCTTTATTGACTTAATTTCTTAATGGTTCAAGAAAATTAAGTTTTAATGTTATCAGCATTTTTTTGTTTCAATTAAAGTAAATTATCTACACATGAAAATAATCATCCGAGGCGCCAAAATTATCGATCCGAAAAGTCCTTTTCACAATCAGACTGCAGATCTTTTAATTGTAGATGGTTTTATAAAAAAAATAGGAACGGCACTTCCAAATACCGATAATGGCCAAGAACTAAAGCTAGACAATCTTCACCTTTCACAAGGATGGTTTGACAGTAGTGTTTCCCTTGGTGAGCCTGGATTTGAAGATAGAGAAACTATCGCAAACGGACTGGATGTTGCAGCCAAAAGCGGTTTTACTGGTATTGCATTACAACCCAATTCTTACCCAGTGATAGACAATCAAGCTCAAGTGAATTTCGTAAAAAACAAAGCCAATGGTTTTGCCACGCAACTCTTTCCAATTGGAGCTTTAACCAAAGAAAGCGAAGGTAAAGACATGGCCGAATTGTATGATATGAAAAATTCGGGTGCTGTTGCCTTTGGCGATTACACCAAAAGTTTAGACAATGCCAATTTGCTAAAAATAGCATTGCAATACGTACAGGATTTTGACGGATTGGTTATTGCTTTTGCTCAAGACGACAAAATAAAAGGAAACGGTGTTGCCAATGAAGGAGTTGTTTCTACTCGATTGGGACTGAAAGGCATTCCAGACTTAGCTGAAGAACTACAAATTGTAAGAAATTTATTTTTATTGGAATACACAGGGGGCAAAATGCATGTCCCAACCATTTCCTCAGCAAAATCAGTACAATTAATTAAAGATGCTAAAGCAAAAGGACTAAACGTTACTTGTAGCGTAGCCGTTCACCATTTGGTATTGACCGATGAAAAACTGGAAGGATTTGACACAAGATATAAAGTAACTCCACCATTGAAAACTGAAAACGACAGACAAGCTTTAATTAATGGAGTTTTAGACGGAACTATCGATATAATCACATCCGATCACAATCCAGTCGACATCGAACACAAAAAAATGGAGTTTGATATGGCCAAAAACGGAACTATTGGTTTAGAAAGTGCTTTTGGCGCTTTGATGACTGTACTTCCATTAGAAACGATAATCGAAAAATTCACCTCTGGAAAAGCGATTTTCAGTATTCCAAACAACAGCATCAGTGAAGGTGAAATAGCCAATATCACTTTATTCAATCCGGAAGGCATAAGCATATTCACAAAAGAAAACATACTTTCAAAATCCAAGAATTCAGCATTTCTAGGCACCACTCTAAAAGGTAAAGCCTATGGGATTCTGAACCAAGGAAAATTAATCTTAGGATAACCAAATAGCATGAACAACAATATTGAAGCTGGAAAAACAGCAGCCATTACCAGTTATATTTTAGGAATTGGCGTATTTATAGCCATGTCAATGAATAGTGGTGAAGACAAAAACGAATTTGCTTCTTTCCATATTCGACAAGGACTAGGACTTACCCTTACTTTTATTTCTTTAGGGTTAATAATTAGCAATTTTGACAGTCTGATGATTTCTGCACCTATGTGGATTTTCGTTTCTGTTTTGTGGACTTATGGTATTTTCAGCGCCATAAAAGGTGAAACAAAACCAGTTCCATTACTTGGAGAGTTCTTTCAGAAATGGCTTAAAAGCATTTCTTGATTTAAGATTTTAGCTTGCTGATTAACGATTTTAGATTGAAACCAACAACTGATAACTGATTTATGAATCTATCCTTAGAATATAAAATAAGAGAACCGAAAGTGATTCTCGACAAAAATCCATTATTACTATTGCTTCACGGATATGGCAGTAACGAAGCAGATTTATTTTCGTTTGCAAGTGAATTACAAAACGAATATTATATTATCTCTGCTCGCGCACCTTATGATCTTCAATATGGAAGTTATGCTTGGTATGCCATTAATTTTGATGCTGACCAAAATAAATTTTCAGATAACGATCAAGCCCGTACTTCAAGAGATATAATTGCCAATTTTATTGATGAATTGGTTGCGAATTATCCTATTGATACCAATGATGTAAATCTAATTGGTTTCAGCCAGGGTTCCATTTTGAGCTATGCAGTGGCACTTTCGTATCCGGAAAAAGTGAACAAGGTGGTAGCGATGAGCGGTTATGTCAATTTAGAAATTGTTTCCGAAGATTACTTAAAAAACGACTTAAGCAAACTAAAAATATTTGCATCCCACGGAACAGTAGATCAAGTAATTCCCGTGGATTGGGCTAGAAAAACACCTGCACTTTTAGAGAAATTAGGCGTGGCAATCACCTACAAAGAATATCCTGTAGGCCATGGAGTTGCCCCACAAAACTTTTATGATTTCAAGAATTGGCTAGTTGAGAATTAGCATTCAGTCATCAGTTTTTTAGTAATCAGTTACCAACTGAACACTAAAAAACTGACCACGCATACTAACTTTTTACTTTTGGTATAAAAAAGACTGATTTACTTCAAAAGAAACGCTTTCGTCCTCGTTGATAAAATACTTCAACAATACTTCACCCCAATATTCTCCATCGCTGAAATCAGCAATTATCCAACGGTGGTTCAACACTTTTACTTTATTAATCGAAAACTTAGTGCCTCCCAATTGTACTTGTCCAGTATAAGGATTCCCTTTTGGATTGGCATTCAAATCCAATAGCTGTCCCGTCACGTAAGGAATTAAGGTCTCAAAATTTCTGATTTTATCCGACTTGGCCGATTCAAAATAATTTTGGGCATTTTCATTCTTTTCCAATGAAAAATAATTGGCATCAGACAATTTATTGGTAACAGACTGTAAACTATCTTTTAACTTGGTTGTGGTTTTTTTATATTTTTCCTGCTCAAAAGTTACCTCCTTGCTTAAATACATATAGGTATAAATATTAAAAACTAAAGACAAAATTAAAGCGTAAAGGAGTAATGATTTTTTCATCAGTAAACAGAATTAAATAGTAATTTCTAAATTATCATAAGCCAAGAAAACATTATCTGGCAATCTTTTTTGAACGACTTCATGAAAACCGAGCATATGACTGATATGCGTAAGATATGCTTTTTCAGGTTTCAGCAAAGCTATAAAATCGAGGGCTTCCTGCAAATTAAAATGTGTATTATGAGGCTCCTCACGTAAAGCATTTACCACCAATACCTTGAGACCTCTCAACTTATCTATTTCTGCTTCTTCAATAGTCTTCACATCCGTTAAATAGGCAAAATCATCAATTCGAAATCCAAAAACCTGAAGACTACCATGCATTACAGTTATTGGAATTGCCAGCTTGTTACCAATAGGAAAAGGAACATTATTAAATATTTCAATTCTTTTTACAGAGGGAGATCCAGGATATTTATTTACTGTTTCAAATATGTAATCAAATCGTTTCTCGATATTAACGAGCACCCGTTTATGGGCATAAATAGGAATCTCTCCCTGCTTAAAATTGAAGGGGCGGATATCATCCAAACCAGCTGTATGATCAGCATGCTCATGCGTAAAAAGAATACCATCTAATTTCCTGCAATTGGACGCCAACATTTGTTGCCTAAAATCGGGTCCGCAATCGATAACGTACGAATGGTCTTCCCACGAGATCCACGCCGAAACCCGGAGTCTTTTATCCTTAAAATCAGTGCTTTTACAAACTTCATGATCACTTCCAATAATTGGAATTCCTTGAGACGTACCTGTACCTAAAAAATATACCTTCAATTGCGTTGTTTTTTTTACAAAAATAGGATTAATTTCTCTTTCATTAGAAGCCGAATTAGTTAACTTTGTAACATAATTGCCCAAATTAAACAAAAAAAAATGGAAGCCAAAATAAAACTAAAAGGAGACAAAGTTATTGAGCAAATTCCTTCTTTAAAGGATAAAGCACTTCGTATCAATTTGAATGAAAACATATACGGAACTTTTGCTGAAATTGGAGCTGGTCAAGAAACAGTAAGACATTTTTTTAGATCAGGTGGATCATCAGGAACAATCGCAAAAGCAATGTCAGCTTACGATAAAGACTTTAGTGATGCGGTTTATGGGGTTGAGGAAGACGGTCGTTATGTAACCGAAAGCAGACTTAAAAAAATGCTTACTTTTGAAAGTGAATTGATTGAAGAAAGATTGAGCAGAACCAAACATCCCAACAAAATGTTTTTCAGTTATGCTAATACAGTTGCTACAATAGATTTTGCAAAACAATTTAAAGGCCATGGTTGGGTAGGAATTCGATACCAACTGGATCCAACCGAAGACTACAACGAAATTATCATCCACATCCGTTTCAAAGAAACCGATTCCAGATTACAGCAAGAAACATTAGGTGTATTGGGAGTAAATCTAATTTATGGTGCCTTCTATAAATACAATGACCCTAAAAAATTACTAAGATACTTATACGATCACTTGGACAAAGACCAACTGGAGATTGACACCATCAATTTCTCAGGTCCCCGTTTTGCTGATGTAGACAATCGATTGATGAGTTTACAATTAGTAAAAAATGGCATGACCGATGCGGTAATGTTCAATCCTGAAGGCATAAACGTTTTGCCGGCCGCTATACTGTACAAGAAAAACATTCTCGCTTTTAGAGGAAGTTTCCGTCCGGTTACCAAGGTAAATATGGATATGTACAAAGAGTCTTTAAAAATGTTTTTGGAAGAAAACAAAGTTGAGAAAGAAAACACCTTGGTGATTTTCGAAATTACATTGTCAAATTTACGTTCTGATGGTGAAATTGACGAAAGAGACTTTATGGATCGTGCCGAATTACTTTGCTCTTTGGGACAAACCGTAATGATATCCAATTTCCAGGAATATTATAAAGTTGTCGAATATTTTTCTAATTACACCAAAGCCAGAATGGGGCTTGCAATGGGAGTCAACAACTTAGTGGATATTTTTGACGAGAAATATTACCGTCATTTGAGCGGAGGAATACTGGAAGCCTTTGGAAAATTATTTTATCGCGATATGAAAGTATTTCTATATCCTATGTTAGGTGAAGAAGGCGAAATCATAACTTCCAAAAACCTAAAAGTTCATCCTAGAATGAAAGAATTATACAAATTTTTCAAATTCAATGGGAAAGTGGTTGACATCGAAGGTTACAATCCTGAGATATTAGAAGTATTTTCTCGTGAAGTATTAAAAATGATTGGTGCAGGAAAACCAGGCTGGGAAGAAATGTTACCTACAGGAGTACCTGAAATCATTAAAGAAAAACGTCTTTTCGGATATCATCCCAATTCGCTTTTAGAAGCCAGTAATTAAGATTTCATTATTCAAAAGAGAAATAACTTTATTAAAAAATCCAAGAAAGACTGATTGTTTTTCTTGGATTTTTTTTGGGTTCAAAGGGAATTTTAATTCCCTTAATGTATAATTTGGGCGTGCCACCATAAGGAAAAGGAGGCAACTCATAGAATCGCTCATTCGCCCCCTTTCCCTACCGCTGTCGTGCTGTCCGCGTTACAAGGTAACTTGCTCCCATCACTCACGCAGTCACAAGAAATTTTGACAAAACGACAACTTTTGATATTTAAAAAAATTACTATTACCCCAATATCTGATCAGCATGAGCTTTGGTTTTCACTTCCGAAATTACTTCGTCAATGATTCCGTTTTCATCAATTACAAAGGTAGTTCTATGAATCCCATCATATTCTCTTCCCATAAACTTTTTAGGGCCCCAAACCCCAAAGGCATTGATTACAGACTTATCCTCATCTGCCAATAGCGGAAAAGGAAATTCGTATTTATCTCTGAATTTGGCTTGTGCCTTTGCACTATCCGCACTTACACCCAAAAGCGCATAATTATTGGCTTGAAAACGCTCGAAATTATCTCTTAAATCACAAGCCTCAGTAGTGCAACCCGGTGTGGAAGCTTTTGGATAAAAGAAAACCACTAACTTTTTTCCTGCATAATCAGCTAATTGATGTGATTTGCCATCTTGGTCTACTCCTGAAAATTGAGGTGCTTTATCTCCTTTTTTTAATGTAGTCATGTTTTATAATTTTAGATTATAGAATATAGATTTCTCATTGCCATTGAATTTTGCTATTGTCATTACAATTGAAATTTCTTTTCTTTACAATTCAAATCTAATCAAAATGACCAAACAGGAACGCGTAACATTTGTTATAAATACGTTAAATGAACTATATCCTACTATTCCAATTCCTCTAGACCATAAAGACCCATATACTTTGCTGATTGCGGTTTTACTTTCCGCCCAATGTACGGATGTGCGCGTGAATCAAATTACACCTTTACTTTTTGCCAAAGCAGACAATCCCTATGATATGGTTAAAATGTCGGTGGAAGAAATTAAGGAAATTATTCGTCCTTGCGGATTATCACCGATGAAATCTAAAGGAATTCATGGTTTGTCTCAAATTTTGATTGAGAAACACAATGGACAAGTACCGCAAAGTTTTGAATATTTGGAAGAATTGCCAGCTGTAGGGCATAAAACCGCCAGTGTGGTAATGTCTCAGGCCTTTGGAGTACCTGCTTTTCCAGTTGATACACATATCCATCGATTGATGTACCGATGGAATTTGACAAATGGAAAAAATGTAGTTCAAACTGAAAAAGATGCCAAACGCATTTTCCCGGAAGAATTATGGAATGATCTTCACCTTCAAATTATTTGGTACGGACGTGAGTATTCGCCTGCTAGAGGCTGGAATTTAGAGAAAGATATTATCACTAAAACGATCGGACGAAAATCAGTTTTGAGCGAATTTACCAAAAAGTAAAAAGGTCATAAATAATAAATTTCACTAATCTCATAAAAAGAAATTAGTGAAATTTGTTATTCAAGCCAGCATTGTGAAACTTGAATTATCTTCTTATCAATAAGTCGATTAATTGGCTATAATTTCAAAAACCTTACCCTCTATTTTCACTATTTTTAATGCTTTAGAGTAATTTAATAATAAAGATACCACCTCTTTATCCGGTTTCATTTTTTTAGAAATTTTTAATGCTTTAGAGTAATTCTTTTCCATATGAAGTATAAATTTTATTTTATATAACAACGGGAGAATTATCTATTTATTGTCAATTTGTCAAAACAATTTGATGTTTATCTATAATTTTTCTCAAATTCATTATGGCATATCGCATTCTACCCAAGGCAGTATTGATACTCACTCCAGTAGTTTCAGAAATTTCTTTAAAACTCATATCTTGATACATGCGCATCATCAAAACTTCTTTTTGATCCAGAGGGAGCTCTTCAACTAATCTACGAATATCAACTTCAACTTGATCGGCAATAATTTGGTTTTCAACCGTAAGGGAATCATCAGACATTATAGAAAAAATTGAAAAATCTTCAGTTTCTCTGAAGAGCGGCATTTTTTTTGATTTTCTATAAAAATCAATTATTAAATTGTGTGCAATTCTCATTATCCAAGGTAAGAACTTACCTTCTTCGTTATAAGACTGTGTTTTCAAAGTTTTAATAACTTTGATGAAAGTATCTTGAAAGATGTCATTTGAAACCTCTCTATCGGCTACTTTAGAATAGATAAATCCATAAATTTTAGATTCATGTCTTTTGATTAATATAGCCAAGGCACTTTCGTCGCCAGCCATATAATCCTTTACTAGTAAAGCATCTGATTTTTGTAAATTTGCCATAGCAATTCCTTTTTAGATTAGTTAGTTTTTGGGGAATCTTCTAAAAAGTAGTTCTATACTATAGGCTTAAGGAGGTTATTTAGGTTAATTATTTGTCAAATTTAACAAATAATTATCAAAAGTAGCAAGAAAAAAATCAATAAATGTTATTTTTTCCATTTTAAATCAATTCATACAAGGCAATTATAACCTGATATCAAAACAATAAACCTCTGCAATACATCGTTATACAAGGCATATTCGAAAAACATAGAATATAAAAAATATTCTACCAATCTAAAAGGAGCGGAAGATTATACCTACAAGCCCCCAAAGAACTTGCAGGATGGAATACTTTATTTATGCTAAAACATAAAAACTTTAACTCCTGCTTTATCTTTTACTGATAAACTTTACTATAATCAACAATAAATTCTTGCGAAGATTCTTTGTCATCAACATTTGACTGGAAAGTATAAACTAAATTTTCATCTACAAAAAACCAATTTTTGATTATAATTCTTTGAGCATTCTCACATCAAAATTGAGTACTTTTGTGAAAATTCATTTTTAGTATGTCAATTGATATTTCCAAACTCGATCCAAAGAAAAACATCATTATAAAAGGTGCACAGGTACATAATTTAAAGAATGTAGATGTTGCTATCCCCAGAAACAAACTTGTGGTTATCACAGGGCTTTCAGGTTCTGGAAAATCCAGTTTGGCTTTCGATACTTTGTATGCCGAAGGACAACGCCGTTATGTGGAAAGTTTATCATCATATGCCAGACAATTCTTGGGCCGATTGGACAAACCAAAAGTGGAATACATTAAAGGAATTGCGCCCGCTATAGCCATTGAACAAAAGGTAAATACCACCAATGCGCGTTCAACCGTAGGAACTTCAACCGAAATATACGATTACATTAAATTATTATTTGCTCGAATTGGAAGAACCTATTCCCCTATTTCAGGGCAAGAAGTCAAAAAAAACACAGTTACTGATGTAGTTACGGAAGTAAAAAACTTTGAACTGGACAGCAAATGGCTACTCCTCGCGCCTATTCATCTTGAAGAAGGAAGACAATTGGAAGACAAACTAAAAGTCTTATTGCAACAAGGATTTGCTAGGATTTTGGTAAATAATGAAATGGTCCGCTTGGATGATTTCACCCCGGCAGAACAACATACTTTAGACCATAAAGACATTTTACTCATAATTGACAGAATCGTGGTCAAAGATGAAGAAGAGTTTTATAATCGATTATCAGATGCCGTTCAAACAGCCTTTTATGAAGGAAAAGGAATTTGCTATTTGCAGGAATTAAATTCAGATAAAAAATTTACTTTTTCCAATAATTTCGAATTAGATGGTATTACTTTTCTGGAACCCAATGTGCATTTATTCAGTTTCAATAATCCATATGGAGCTTGCCCCGTTTGTGAAGGCTACGGAAATATTATAGGAATTGATGCTGAATTGGTCGTTCCAAACACTTCACTTTCTATTTTTGAAAACGCCATATTTCCTTGGCGAGGAGAAAGCATGGGCTGGTTCCGAGACGAATTGGTAAACAATGCCTATAAATTTGATTTTCCTATACACAAACCTTACTTCCAACTTACAGAAGAACAAAAAGACTTGATTTGGACAGGAAACAAATATTTTCAAGGGCTAAATAGTTTCTTTAAAGAACTAGAAGAGAAAAATTATAAAATTCAAAACAGAGTAATGCTTTCTCGTTACAGAGGTAAAACCAAATGTCATGTCTGCAAAGGGAAACGTTTGAGAATCGAAGCTTCGTATGTAAAAATCAATGGAAAAACTGTATCCGATTTAGTGGATTTACCAATCAAACACTTGGTTGAATTTTTCAAAAATATTGATTTGGATGAATATGAAAAACAAATTGCCCAACGATTATTAATCGAAATCAATAATCGATTGTCTTTTTTAACCGAAGTTGGTTTGAATTATTTGACTCTAAACCGAAATTCATCAACACTTTCCGGAGGGGAATCCCAACGTATTAATTTGGCGACTTCACTGGGCAGCAGCCTTGTCGGATCCATGTACATTCTGGATGAGCCAAGTATAGGTTTACACCCAAAAGACACGGAACGCCTGATTAAAGTTTTATTGTCATTACGCAACCTTGGCAATACCGTAATCGTCGTGGAGCATGATGAAGACATCATGAAAGCCGCGGACATGATTATCGATATAGGTCCAGAAGCAGGAACTTTAGGAGGAAATCTGGTTGCCCAAGGCACTTATGACGAAATACTTAAATCAAGCTCTTTAACCGCAAAATATTTGAACGGAGACCTTGAAATAACAGTACCCAAAAAGCGACGCCCTTTTAAAAATTTCATTGAAATAAAAGGGGCAAGAGAAAACAATTTACAGAATATAGATGTTATTTTTCCACTTGATGTCCTAACAGTAATTACTGGAGTTTCGGGTAGTGGAAAAAGCACGCTTGTCAAAAAAATTCTTTTTCCTGCCATGCAGAAAAAACTGGATAATGCAGGAGAAAAAGCGGGGCAGTTTAGCGAGCTTTCAGGTTCTTTTTCACAGATAAAACACATTGAATACGTTGATCAAAATCCAATTGGTCGAAGTTCTCGTTCCAATCCGGTAACCTACATCAAAGCCTATGACGATATTAGGGAATTGTATGCCAAAGAAAAACTTTCCAAAGTAAGAGGCTATCAAGCCAAGCATTTCTCTTTTAATGTCGATGGTGGAAGATGTGAAACCTGCAAAGGCGAAGGATCAATAAATGTCGAAATGGTTTTCATGGCTGATGTGCAATTACCATGTGAAACCTGCAACGGAAAACGTTTCAAAAAGGAAGTTTTAGAAGTCACTTATGATGGCAAAAACATTCATGACATCTTGACGATGACCATTGATGATTCCATTAATTTCTTTGAAAAAAACAAACAAACAAAAATCACCCAAAAACTGCAACCTTTGCAAGATGTAGGTTTAGGATATGTTCAATTAGGACAATCCTCATCGACACTTTCTGGGGGAGAAGCACAACGTATAAAACTCGCTTCTTTTTTAGTTAAAGGAACTATCAAGGAAAAAGCACTGTTTGTTTTTGATGAACCTACAACAGGATTACATTTTCATGACATTAAAAAGTTAATGGCTTCCTTTGATGCTCTAATCGAAAAAGGGCATTCTATACTTGTAATAGAGCACAATCTTGACTTAATAAAATGTGCTGATTGGGTTATTGACTTAGGTCCTGAAGGAGGCGAAAACGGAGGCTTATTACTCGCTGTAGGTACTCCCGAAGAAATAGTAAAAAACAAAAAATCAATTACAGCAAAATATTTAAAAGAAAAACTATAATGGGTAGCTAACTACTCATACTGTCATACAAAAAAGCCACACACAATTAATAATTTGTGGTGACTTTTTATGCATTATCCCTTTATATATTTATTCCAGAAGAATTGCTCGTTATTTTCAATCAACCCTAAATCTAAAAGCAACTTAATATATTGCCACAGATTTACAGATTTTTTACTAATCCAATTCTATAATTTTCAAAAACGAAGTACGTCCCAATCAATCTGTGGCAATCTATTAGCGATTATAACACAAAAAAGGACTAACCTAAATAACATTTTTCTTCAAAAATCTTACCTTCCTCATCAATTGCAATCAACACTTTCTTGTCCTTGGAAGTAACTTGTGTTAAATACAACCAAGGCAAAGACCACATCCCAAACGTCATACAGCAAACCAAAAAATTGAGGCCATGATTTATTTTTTTGCCTTCTTTATATAAAATGGTAAAAGGCAATTTGTCATTACGCTCTACAACTACAAATCCATTTTGAATCTTATCAGAAATAATTTTCGTAAAGAGATTTAATTTATCTTGATTAACAAAATGATTTTTCATCTTCTGCGTATTAATTTAAACAAGTATTTATCCAAATATTTGTGAATATTGCAAATTTAGGTTACATATAAGAAGCATACAATACCCACTTTTGGTGATATTAAAAAAACGAATTTATAAACAACTAAAATCCAAGTAGTTAAAAACTAATTATTTATAAAACTGCAAAAATACTCGTTGAACTTAATCCTAACAAAAAATAAACATTATTTTACGTACAAAATATTTTTAATAAATAGTATTAAATTAACAAATTTATAATAAAAAAACTACTTATTAACTTTTATATTAAATGAAGAAGGCTTATATCCATTATCCAAATAATTATCTGGAATAGTTGTTCTGTTTCCATCGCGATGCGAATTGTAATGTGGGGACATTATTTCGAGACCTGCCTCATTAAAACAATCCTGTATGTTTTGGTGCAAATTTGAATAAACCAAAGGCTGTTCATTGGGGTGTTTGGTGTAGGCGTTTATTTCATACTCAACATAAAAATCATCTAAACTGGTTTGCAACACAAATGGAGCTGGAACCTTTTCGAGTAAATCGGTTCTCAAAGCAGCCTCAATAAGCGCTTTATGAACATCTTTCCATGAGCTGTCATAACCAATAGTAACTTTCGTGTGAATTAATAATCCATTGCCATTCTCACCAATATTCGCCGAATAATTAATGGAGGAACTTGACAAAACAGTGGCATTGGGAATTGTAATATCTTCGTGTTTTGATGTACGAACGCGGGTTACCAAAGCCGTTTTTTCAACAACCGTACCACTTACATCGCCTATTTTTATAAAATCACCTATTTTAAAAGGGCGCATATACGTAATTACCAATCCCGCTACCATATTGGCAATTGCATTGGAAGACCCCAATGAAAACAAAATACCAACAAATACAGAAACCCCTTGAAATATAGGTGAATTGGACCCTGGCAAATATGGAAAAATAATGACTATCATAAAAGCATAAATCAAGACCTTTATGATGTTAAAAGTAGGTTTTGCCCAATCACTGTAAAAGCCTTCAATTTTAATTTGACCTTTCTGAATCTCATCGACAAAAAACTTAATAGCTTTCAAAAGATAACGGAACAATGTTACTATTACAAGTATGGAAATTAAATTGGGTAAGAAATCAAGAAACCCCATCAGCGCAGCTTTGGCTGGCGAAAAAATCCATTTCAAAAGAGTGCTTGCGTAGGCTTTTGTTTCGGGAAAAACACTAAAAATAGCTGGTAAAGAAATATAAAATGTAAAAATCAAAACGACTATTCTAGCCATCGTCACAATCCTTAAAACGAATTCTAAATGTCTTTGTGGTGAAAAAACATAAGACCCCTTTATTTTTAATCCCGAAAAATACTTATCCTGTCTTTTAATAAGAAAAAGTCGAAGCCATCTAAATAGTTTATTGATGGCAAATACGATTACAATTACCAGCCCAATAAGCAATAATACAAGCCCAATACGCTTTAACAAACTCTCCACCGCATTATTCTCTTTTTGAAAAAGCACGGTCTTTTGTATAATAGCAAGATTTCTTTGTGCCAAAGCAAAATTACTGGTCCCGATTGTTTTCCCGTCAAGATCCGTAACCGACATTACAACAAAATCGCTGTTATAGACAATATCGACACCGAAATCAGATTTACTTAGCCGTAATGAATCTTTCTTAAAAAAAGGATCTTTGTAAAGTAATACTATTCTACTGGTAATGGCATTGGCACGATTCTCGGCATTAAAAGATCCTATTCTATTATAGACAAAAAATAAGGTGTCTCTAAAAGGAGCTATAGGATAACCTTTTAAACTGGGAAGATTTTGATAAAGTATAACACTTCCCGTTTTGCTTTTATCTAAGTTTGAATTACTGCTCTTTTGAGTTTGGGAAAACAACAATATTGAAGACCCAAGAAATAAATACAGTAGCGTAGTTTTAATATTCATCATCGTCTAAAAGTTTTCCATTAATTCATAAAAAAGTATCTAACATTAGAAACTATACTTACAAATATAAAAAAAACTAAGCGACAAAATTTTAAATATATCAAACAGAGAAACTTATGGACTAAATCTCCAATTAAAACTATTTCTCCCTCCTGATTTTTAAAAGAACTTTGTCCAAAGTTTGATTTATTTCTGGCGAAACAACAAACTTATAATTGATAAATACATAGACGATAGTTACTAAAATGGATTTTAATCCAATGGCAATAATTGGATTTATTGGAAACTTCCAAAAATAAAATAATAAAAACACCACAAACGTTATTCCAATAGAATGCAATGTTTGTTTAGTAAACGGATACAAATGCATTCGTTTTACAACAAAAAGCAATTTGGCCAAACTATAACAAGTGATGGATAATAAAGTAGCAAATGCTGAACCAATAATCCCAAATAGTGGAATAAAAATCATGTTTAATACGACTGTCAAAACCACCAATCCAACACCCAAAAACAATACGGCTCTATAATACTTTGAATTAAAAATAATCGCGTTATTATTCCCCAGTATCAAATCAAAATATTTAGACAAACCAATCATGAACACAACCGTAATTCCACCACTGTAATCTTTTGGCACTAATTCATATAACTGATTGATATTAACAAAAATACAAAGCATTACAAAACCACCTACAATCTGCAAGTTGATAGACGTTTTTTTATACAATGCATTCAATTCATCATGTTTATTTTCGTGCATCAATTTTGCGGTAATCGGATAGACAATCTGATGCATGGCACGACTTGGAACAGAAATAACCAAAGCTATATATGTAGCAACCGAATAGTAAGCGATGTTTTCAATCTTCATATATTGGTTTAACATTATTTTGTCTCCATCCAATAATAAATTGGCAACACTACCCGACAAAATAATATAAAAAGTGTAAACCAAAATATCTTTTACATTTTCCGGAATAACAAATTGAAAAACAGGTCTTTTTATGTAAAAAGCATAAAACATGGTAACAATCAATGCTACTAAATATATACCCGCAGTAACATAAACAAACTGCACTACAGTTATCCAATGATAATACACACCTATTAAAGTAATCAATGAAAACAAACGCAAGCCCACTTCCTTTATGAAATTACCAAAAACAGAATGCATATGAACTCTTGCCCATGCATAAAATATCTCGAAATAAGCCATACACAAACCAGTGAATGGAATCAGCAAAATAAATGTTTTAACAACTGGATTTTTCTTTGAAACGAAAGCTAAGATATCATCAAAGAAAAATAAACCTATAATAGCCAATGGGATACACATCAGTAACGGAAATAAAACCGTAAATGATAAAAACTGGGAACGTTCCTTCTCTGTCTGGTATTGTGCATAAAATTTCACCAGTGTATTTTGCATTCCGATTGCAAACAAAGGCATAATCACGTTGGCAGCTGAAAGAATATAATTAGTCAAAGCATAGTAAGTGGCTCCCAGAAAAATTGGATATAAATACAACGTATTAATGGCTCCAATTCCAAAACCAATATAAGTAATTATGGTATTTTTTAATGACTGATTTAATACTATGCCCATTAATAGGAATTTAAAGTTTAAGGTTTAAAAGTTTAAAGTTGGAAAACCTTAAATCTTTGAATTAATTAATTGTACCAAATCTTTGGTCAAATTCTTTCTGGAATATTTTTGCAAACCTACACCATACGATTGTAATTTCCCTTCCAAAAACTGGTTATAATAAGAGACAATCGTGTTTTTTAATTTTTCCTTTTCAGTATACTCAAAAAACACTCCTGTATTTGTTCCTGCTATTATCTCGGCAAAATCAGAATCTTTTGGCCCAATGGCAATAATTGGTCTATTGGAAACCATATATTCAAATAGTTTGCCAGGAATAATACTTTTCGTTTCTTCTGAATTTATTTCGATAAGTAATAAAACCTGAGAATTTCTTTGATGGGCAACTGCTTCAGAATGGGAAACATACCCAAGACTATTCAGATATGAATCCAAATTAAACTGGGAAATCGTATCCAATACTTCCTGACTGACAGCCCCGATTAATTTTAGTTCCAAATGAGACTTAAAATCTGGGATTCCCTGAAGTAATTCAGCCAAAGATTCCCATAATATGGTTGGATTTCTTTCCGAAAGAAAAGAACCGATATGAGCAAGACTAAATTTTGAATCCAAAACACTTTTTGTTACCGACTCTGTATCATAACCATTGGTAATAACTGCAATTGGTTTATTGGTTATTGCTTCAAATTCGGTTTTGGTTGTCTTACTGGTAACAATAATAGTATCAGCTGTATTCAAAACTCGATATTCAAGCGCTTTGTGTTTTCTTTCCGCTCTAGTGGATAACCGCAATGATTTATGATATCCAATAGTTGTCCAAGGATCACGAAAATCGGCAAACCAAGTAACTTTCATTTTTTGCTTTAAAACTAGCCCAATCAAATGCAAACTATGTGGTGGTCCCGAAGTGATTATAGTATCTATATTATTTTCGGCAATGTATTTTTCCAAATAGGAAACCGATGGTTTAACCCAAAAAACTCGTGCGTCCGGAATAAACAAGTTCCCCCGAATCCACAACAAGGTCTTTTCCAGAAAAGTTTGCTTCTTTTGGTTTGGAATAATACCCGAACTAATTTTTTTGGTTTTATTCTTAGAAAAAACAGATGCCAATTGATATGGTTCGAAAATTTTGTGTTTTAAAATTATCGCTTTCTCCGAAACTTCTTTTTCTAAATTAGTATCAACTATTGGATAAGTTGGATTCTCAGGAATATAAACAATTGGCTGAATATCGAAATCAGGCAAATATTTTACAAACTTAAGCCAACGCTGAACACCAGGCCCTCCTGCTGGTGGCCAATAATATGTTATAATGAGGATTTTTTTTAATTCTGGTTTCAATTTTTTCTTTTGTTGATTATAGTAGATATACATCGCAATGCATATCTACAATACTTCTCTACACTTCACTATTTTTCTTTTTCTCAAAGTACAATCCACCAACCAAAAGAAATAACATTCCAATACAACTAACAAGTGTTATTGCACTTCCTGTTTTCACCACTTGGGGTTCAAATTTAAATTCTATAGTATGTTTTCCTCCTGGAACCACTATCGCTCTCAAAGTATAATCAGCTCTCATGATTGATGTCTCTTTGCCATCGATAAAAGCTTTCCAACCTTTTTCATAATACATCTCAGAAAAAACGGCTAAACCTTCTTTGGCATTATTTGAAGTATATTTTAAATCATTTGGCAAGTACGAATCCAAAATTATGGTCGCCGAACTGTCTTTGGCGAAAGCCTTATTTTTGATATTCGAAAATTCATTTTCATTAATAACAGCTACTTCTTTCGAATTGAATTTATCCAAAGCTTTCATCTCTTCGTCTGAATTCTTAACCAAATTTACTTGATTCACAAACCAGGCATTTCCATTGGCGTCTGGGTTGATAATTGGATGTTCCTTGCCTTCTTTATCGTTTTGAATCACATACTTAACATTCAACATATTGAGTATTTCCAAATTATTTTTGGCAATTTGATAATCAAATAATTGTTGCATTCTTTTAGGTCTTACAGCACTATATCCACCAATCGCTTTATGAAAATAAGATGTTCTTGCTTGCATCAATCCCTGTATATCAAATACACGGTAATTTGTTGGATCTTTTAGAATTTCAACATCAGTAGGCGTTTCTTGAAATGGCACTTCTACTTCTCTAGCATTTATAAAATCTTTGTTCGATACATAATTTTTATCCACAAAAAACAAGTCGGAAACCATAAATAAACCAACCAAAATAATGGCAGTTTTTGCGGCAATTCTATTTTTTACAAACAACCATAACGTACCTGCAGCTATCAGAATGAAAAATCCAGAACGCAATAAGTCGGCACTGTATAATGATTTACGATCTGCTTTAAGAGCATCTACAAAACTTGGTCCGTAACTTTCTATTAAATAACTGTCGCTGGCTCCCGTAAAGCTGAATAAACTTTTACACAAAAACAAAACAATAATAAGTCCTAAACAAATAGCTCCTGATTGTAATAATGGTTTTAATTGCTTTTCTTTTTCCAATTTAAAAAAAGATTGCAAGCCCATAATAGCCAAAACAGGAAAACACAATTCCAAAATAACCTGTATAGACGACACCGCCCTAAACTTATTGTACATAGGAATATGGTCGATACAAAAATCCGTCAATGCCGGAAAGTTTTTCCCCCAAGAAAGAATTAAGGTTAAAAAAGCTCCGCCAAGGAATACATATTTAATTTTTCGTTCATCAATAAACAAAGCCAAGATTCCCAAAAAGAAAACCACTGCACCTATATACGCCGGAGCAGATACAATTGGCTGATCGCCCCAGTAGGTTGGCATAGCGGTTACAAAATCGGTAGCCTGTCCTTCTGGCACTCCTTGTGAAATCATAAACTCAAACATACTACTGTCTGTACCTACTTTTTCATTATTGGAACCTCCAAACAATCGAGGGGCGATTAAATTAAAACTTTCGGCAATACCATAACTATATTCAGTAATATAATCACGAGTCATAGCTCCATCAGTACTACTTTTAGAACCATCAGGATTGAAACTTAAGTCGCTTTTTCCACGGATACTAAAGTTAGCATACTCCGCTGTTGCCAATAAATTAGTTGCATTGGCTCCAATAGCAATAATTCCTGCACCAATAAGTGTTCCTATCGAATACAATAAAGATTTATATTCTTTTGATTTTATTCCCTCATAAATAAAATACCCAGAAAGAATCAACAACAATATCAATAAATAAAAGGTCATTTGAAAGTGATTCGCATTAACTTCTAATGCCACTGCAAACATAGTTAGCAACCCGCCCAAAATATATTTTCGTTGAAAAACCATTACAAAACCGGCCACAACCATTGGCATATAAGCAATAGCGTGCGCTTTGGCATTATGTCCAACTCCTAGTATAATAATCAAATAGGTAGAAAAACCAAAAGCCAACGCACCAAAAAAGGCTTTAAGCGGATCTGCTTTTAGTACCAACATCAAAACGTAAAAACTAAGAAAATATAGGAATAGATAATCCGCAGGTCTTGGTAAAAAACGCAATACATCATCTATAGCACCTACATAATCGTGAGGATATTTGGCTCCCAATTGATACGTTGGCATTCCCCCAAATGCAGAATTTGTCCAATATGGTTCTTCATGATGTGTGGCCCTAAAATCGTTTTGTTCTTTGGCCATCCCCGTGTATTGAGCAATATCCGATTGAAAAATTTGTTTTCCCTGCAAAACAGGGAAGAAATAAAGTGTAGAAACTATAACAAAACCAAGTATGGCTAATGCGTGCGGAAAGAACTTTTGAAGTTGCTTCATTATATAGAAATAGATTTTAGATTGAGGATTAACGATTTTTGATTTCTGATTTTAGTTTCGAATTTTCGAGAGAGATTTTAGATTAACAATATTAAGGATAAATGATCAATGATTTTAGATTACTCAATAATAACTAAATGCATTCTTTAGGAGGTTCAACACATCTAAAATCAAAAATCGTTAATCGAAAATCAAAAATCACTAATCAATCTCTTCATAATCGACATAATCCCCAACTTTTTTAGTTTCACGAGGATTTTTACTATTGGCAGTATCGATTATAATTTCATCATTATTGGTTGTTTTCTTCCAAGTTGTTTGTTGGGCGCGCTGTTGCTGTTCTTGAAAATTTTGTCCAGCTTTTTCCACTACCTTTTTTACTACTATAGGTAAAAATAACTTGGCCAAAAATTTAAAAATATAATAGAAAGCTATCATATAGAATACCATTTCTATAAAACCCGAAAAAGAGGCTGTTTGCATAATCAAATAATTTTTGGCAAAATTAATAAATCAATATTGAAACTTCGGAGCAATTTGAAAATATCATTCTTAAATAAATGATAAAAAAACGAGGAAACTCTTCAAAAAACGAGGAAAAAACATTTCCAACGTCCAAAATTCATTTTGCTTTTAAATTCTATACAACTTAAAAACAGTTTTTAAGTTCTTTTTTTAACAAAAACTATTGAATCGTGACATAATTTCACAGTGAAAAATCTATTTTAAAATCCAAAAAGTAATTTAAAAAGTATAATAATCTGATTATCAAAAGCTAATAAAAACCTAATTCTTAAAATAGCATTAGTTTTTATGGATTATAAACAGTAATTTTGCACCCTATTTTAAAAATACATATGAATAAATTTGAACAATTAGGATTGAGTGAATCGTTACTGAAGGCGATTTTAGATCTAGGATTTGAGAATCCGACCGAAGTACAGGAGAAAGCGATTCCCCTATTATTGGAAAAAGACACAGATTTAGTTGCGTTGGCTCAGACAGGGACAGGGAAAACGGCAGCATTTGGTTTTCCAGTTATTCAGAAAATTGATGCCAACAATAGAAATACACAAGCATTGATTTTATCTCCAACACGTGAATTGTGTTTGCAGATTACCAACGAACTTAAAAACTACTCTAAATACGAAAAAGGTATTAATGTGGTAGCAGTTTACGGTGGGGCTAGCATTACAGAACAAGCGAGAGACATTAAAAGAGGCGCACAAATTATAGTAGCGACTCCGGGTAGAATGCAAGATATGATTAACAGAGGATTGGTAAACATCTCTCAAATTAACTATTGCATCCTTGACGAAGCAGACGAAATGTTGAACATGGGTTTCTACGAAGATATCGTAAACATCCTTTCTACTACGCCTGACGAAAAAAGCACATGGTTGTTTTCTGCAACTATGCCTGCTGAAGTGGCCAGAATTGGAAAACAATTCATGACTGATCCTATTGAAATTACAGTAGGTACTAAAAACTCTGGTTCAGCTACCGTATCACACGAATTTTACTTAGTAAATGCTCGTGACCGTTACGAAGCTTTGAAACGTTTAGCTGATGCTAATCCAGACATTTTTTCTGTAGTTTTCTGTAGAACTAAACGTGACACACAAGCGGTTGCCGAAAAATTAATCGAAGACGGATACAGCGCTGCTGCATTGCACGGAGATTTATCTCAAGCACAACGTGATGGTGTAATGAAATCTTTTAGAGGAAGACAAATCCAAATGCTTGTGGCTACTGACGTTGCAGCACGTGGAATTGACGTTGATAATATTACTCACGTAGTAAATTACCAACTTCCTGACGAAATCGAAACTTACAATCACCGTTCAGGCCGTACTGGTCGTGCTGGTAAATTAGGAACTTCTATCGTAATCGTTACAAAAAGCGAATTGCGTAAAATTTCTTCTATCGAAAGAATCATCAAACAAAAATTCGAAGAAAAAACAATCCCTTCTGGAATTGAAATCTGCGAAATCCAATTATTACACTTAGCAACTAAGATTAAGGACACTGAAGTTGATCACGAAATTGACAACTATCTTCCTGCTATCAATAATGTACTTGAAGATTTATCAAAAGAAGAATTAATCAAGAAAATGGTATCGGTAGAATTTAATCGTTTTATCAATTACTACAAGAAAAACAGAGATATCTCTAATCAATCTTCAGGTTCAGAAAGACGTGAGCGTGACGATAGAGACGGAGCTCCGAGAGAAAACAACAACGGTGGTGCTACAAGATACTTTGTAAACATCGGTTCTAGAGACAATTTCGATTGGATGTCATTAAAAGACTACTTGAAAGAAACATTAGACTTAGGTCGTGACGATGTATTCAAAGTAGATGTAAAAGAAGGTTTCTCTTTCTTCAACACAGATCCAGAGCACACAGATAAAGTAATGGAAATATTGAACAACGTACAATTAGAAGGACGTCGTATCAATGTTGAAATCTCTAAAAATGACGGCGGTGGAAGACGCGACCACAATGGAAGAAGTTCTGGTGGCGGATTTGGTGCCGGAAGAAGTTCTGCCCCAAGAAGAGAAGGAAGTTTTGCTCCAAGAAGAGAAGGGTCAGGCGGATTTAGAAGCGACAGAGGTTCTGCTCCTAAAGAAGGTGGTTTCAGATCTGAAAGAAGTTCAGCTGCTCCAAGAAGAGAAGGTGGTTTTTCATCTGACAGAGCTTCGAGAGAAGGTTCATCAGAAAGAGCACCAAGACGTTCTGAAAGCTTTGGTGATTCTTCAAGACCAAGAAGACCAAGAAGAGACTAACACAATTAGCAATTCAAATATAAATCTCCCGAACATTCGGGAGATTTTTTTTTATAATACATCATCAGTAGGCAAAAACTCATCAACCAAAACAGACTGATTTAGCTCAACAATATTGTCACTTTGTTAATTTTCTTATAATTATAATGGAACAACAAAATATTTAATCCCGTTTTACTACTTTTAAACTTTTAAACCAGTTTATGAAATATTTTGTACTTTTTTTATTTTTAGTTACCTCCATAAGTTCAGTTGCCCAAATCACTGAAGCCCCCACAAAAATCTCTGGTACCATTATCAGCGACAACACCGGTACCCCATTAGCTGGTGTAAACATCATCAACATCAATCAGGTTACAGGAACCACTACAGACAACAAAGGTTATTTTGAATTGGCTGTTACCCAAAGTGACACCCTTCACATAACTCTTCTTGGTTACGAATCATTACGTGTCCGCGTTACCAATGACTGGGTCAAAAACAAAAAAACTACCATCCAACTTACCCAAAAAGCAATTCCGCTACACGAAGTTGTGATAAGCCCATATTACCTAACTGGTTACCTAGAAATCGATTCCAAATTAATCCCTATAAAAGAGGACTACCGTTACAGCATTTCAGGCTTAGGTCAAGGTTACGAAGCAGGACAATACGCACCCGAGGCATTCGGAAAAGTATTGGGTTCCATATTCAACCCCGCAGATATGCTTTACAATTTCTTTGGCAAAAAGCCACAGCAGCTCAAAAAACTTAGAGAGATGCGAAAGGATGACACCGTAAGAAACCTTATGGAAACAAGATACGACAGAGAAACCATTTCATTATTATTGGGTGTTTCTCAAGATGAAATTGCTGATATATTAACCCGTTGTAGTTACTCCGAAGCTTTTATCAAATCCGCAAATGACCTTCAAATCATGGATGCCATAAGCGGTTGCTACGAACAGTACAAAATCTTGAAGAAAAAATAATTAGCAATACGCAAATTTTTGATTAAATAATATTTGGGCGTGCCACCACAAAGGAAAGGGACCAACTCATCGCAAAACGGTGATTTGGTCCCTTTCCTTTATGCTGTCGGGCTATCCGTGCTACTTCGGTAGCTTACTTCTATCCCTCACGCAAAACATTTCAATTTTAATGACAATTTTAATGGCAATAGCAATAAAAGAATAAGAAATATTTATAAATAACAACAGTCTTCTAAATTTTGAAATTGAAATTTCCTATTGCTATTGAAATTTATTTCTGAGGATTCTCCTCAAAATACCTCGCTTGAATCCTCTTGATATCTTTAATTGACTTCTTGGCCCAATCCAATCTCTTCTCCAAAATCTCTTCTTCAGTCAATTCCCAAACAACATCGGAATTACGTAAACGATTAGTCAGATTCTGAATAATAATCGCCGCCGAAACTGAAATGTTCAAACTCTCTGTAAACCCCACCATCGGAATTTTAAGGAAACCATCCGCTTTCTGAAGAATCTCTTCCGACAATCCATCTCTTTCGGTACCAAAAAACAACGCACTGCGTTTGGAAATATCAAAATCCTCCAGTAAACAATCATTTTCGTGCGGTGTAGTAGCAATGATTTGATATCCTTTATCTTTCAAAGTGTCGATACAATTCGTAACACTGTCATAAGTAGAAATATCGACCCATTTTTGGGCACCCATCGCGATTTCCTTATCGATTCGTTTACCATAACGTTCTTCAATAACATGTAATTCCTGAATACCAAAAACCTCACAACTGCGCATTACTGCACTCGCATTATGCATTTGAAAAACATCTTCGACAGCAATTGTAAAATGTTTTGTTCTGTCTTTCAAAACTTTCAAAAATTTTTCTTTCCTGTTGTCTGTTATAATATCTTCAAGAAAATTAAGGTAATCCAAATCAATCATTATTTATTTTTTTATTGCTAAGTATATTTTTAATAACATTATAAAGCACAAACGTATTCCAATCTTCCTTATACGAATAACCCCTATTAATATTTCTTGGGTTTTCATTAGAATATATAGAAAAATACGAATTGTATAATCTAAATCTCAAATCTTCCCAAAGAATCTGTACTTTTTCTTGCTTTACAAGTTTTGAAACCGAAACTATAATTCCCTCAGGATTGATGACAACATCACCAATATAAAAAGATTCACCTGCTTTGAATTCTTTCAAAAAATCATTCACTTGCTGTCTAAAATATAAATTCCAAAGTGAATCGATTATACTCTCATAAAGACTATGATATTCTTTCTTCTTAATTCCAAAATAAGTATTAAACTTAATTTTTAAAATTTCATTTCTATAATTTCTAATATAAAATTGATATTCTCTTCCAAAAACAAAATAATACTTATACCAACTAATTCCACAGCGAAAATCCTTTATTTCAGAGGTTTTAAAAGAAGTAAAACTATTATTTACTAAATCCTTATCTTCAAATTGAATAAATTTTGGATGAAGATGTAAAGGCCTTTCATAATTATCCAAAAAACTTCTTTTAATTTTTACTTTTAGTTCTGTTTCCAATTTTTAGTCATTTAATATCCGCTAAAATAAGTATTTCATTTGAAAATCTAACCATTTGAGTATCTTTGAATAGAGTAATTATTAATACATTATGATGAATAATAAAAAGAAATTAGTGGTTCTTACCGGAGCCGGAATTAGCGCCGAAAGCGGTATCAAAACATTTCGCGATAGTGATGGATTATGGGAAGGTCATAATGTAATGGATGTTGCCACTCCCCAAGGCTGGCACAAAAACCCAGCATTGGTACTTGATTTTTATAACCAAAGACGTCAACAATTAAAAGAAGTACAGCCCAATTTAGGCCATCATATTTTGGCCGAATTGGAAAATGATTTTGACGTTTACATCATCACCCAAAATGTGGATGATTTACACGAACGTGCCGGAAGTACAAACATCATCCATTTACATGGGCAATTATTAAAAGTTCGAAGTTCCAGAAACGAAAACTACATCTTAGATTGGCATGACGATTTAAATTTTGGAGATGTTGACCAACAGGGAAATCAACTTCGTCCCCATATTGTTTGGTTTGGTGAACAAGTTCCTGCTTTAGAAGAAGCCATCACAATAACAGAACAAGCCGATTACTTTGCAGTAATTGGCACCTCATTACAGGTTTATCCAGCAGCAGGCTTAATTAATTTTACTCCAAAAAAAACTCCAATTTATTATATCGATCCAAAACCCATAAAAATTCCTAATCTTAGAAATTCCCTTGAAGTAATTCCGAATATCGCTTCGGAAGGAGTGCGTATTTTACAAGAAAAACTACAAACTAATCTATAACTACTATATCAAAGTCACTTAACAAACCTAAGTCCAAGACAGTACTTTGATGATTTTCACTTTGGGAATACATCGCCTTAAATTTGGCTCCATAAATGACTTCATCAAAAGTATAAGAAGTCCGAGTCGCCACCGTTGTGCTGAACATATCATCAAATGTTTTGATAATCACAATAATTTCACCCGAAATCGATTCATAATCCGAAGCTCTCAATCCATATAAAGGGCTTTCACTGGTTATTGGGTGAACCAATGTCCAGCTCAGTGCCAGCGAATTTATTTTTTGATATTCCAAATCCAAAGTGTAAAATTTATTCGTCATCACTCCATTCTCCTCGATTCGCATTCCAAGTGTCACATTAACTTCTGCATCAATATAATTGGTGTTTTTATAAGGAGCGAGCCTAAACATTAATGCTTTTCCATCATTAAAAGGCGCAATGATTGCATGGTGGGAAAATTTCAAAAAAATGGAAGGTTTGCTGAATCTTCCAAAAAATAAACCTGTGGCAATAGCAAAACTCAACAACCCCATCAAAGCTTCGGCAGAAGATAAGGCACTCGTGTAAAAACCAGTTGGACTAATATGTCCATACCCCACAGTGGTAAAAGTTTGTGCGCTAAAAAAATAAGCCTGCCCAAATTGCACCCACACATCATCGTTCGTTTGAATCCCGTTGAGATGCTCAATTCCGATTCCAAAATACAGCAACGCAAATACAAAATTGATTGTAATATAGAACAACAAAAGAATCGAAAGGAATTTCCAGGAAGACATATCCAGCATGGTATGGTACCAACTGATTCTGTCCAAAAATCCAACACCTTTTTTAACTGCATTTGCAGAGCCATCCTTATTAATAAAACGACCTCCATAACTGGATGCGCTGGAGCCAAACCCCGTATTGACTAGAGATTTTGCTTTCAAATTCAATCGATTAAATAATGCCATATATCTATTCCTTATTAACTGCAAATTAGACAATAAATTCTACTTAACAATAATATAATTCATATCTGATTTCTATAAAAAACTAAAGAAATGCATTCAAAATTTAATGCTCAAAAAGTTGGAAAATAATTTCAAACAAGAATCAGATTACAAGAAAAATAAATTATGTTTGTAATCTAAACCTTAACCGATATGTCATTTTTTCTTACCTACTGGTGGATATTCTTAATTGTATTATCCTTTCTTTTTTACAAATTTGTTTTACGTGTTTTCTTCGGAATGGTTATCGTTCCAGAAAACAAAATCGGCTTAGTCACCAAAAAATTCGTGCTTTTTGGCGCTGATAAATCATTGCCTGACGGCAGAATTATCGCAACCAAAGGAGAAGCGGGTTATCAAGCCAAAACACTTGCTCCAGGATTGTATTGGGCGATGTGGCCATGGCAATTTTCGATAGACATGGCCTCGTTCACTATTATCCCAGAAGGAAATATCGGTTTGCTATTGAGTAAAGATGGTGCCGAAATTCCAACAGGGCGCATTCTTGCCCAAAAAGTAAACTCTGATAATTTCCAAGATGCTACAATGTTTCTTGACAATGGCGGGCAAAAAGGAAGACAATCTGCCTTTGTCACTACAGGATCTTATCGTATCAACACTCATTTATTCGAAGTAGTCATTTCTCCCCAAGTGGTCATTTCGGAAAACATGGTCGGAATTGTTACAGCCATGGATGGAGAGCCAATCCCTATTGGACAAATAGCTGGTAAATTTGTAGATGGCCACAATAACTTTCAGGATTTTGATCAATTCTTAAAAAATGGAGGAAATAGAGGTTTGCAACCACAAGTTATGCTTGCCGGTTCCTATTATATCAACTCATGGGCTGTTCAAATTGAACAAACCCCTATGACCGATGTCCCTATTGGATATGTTGGCGTTGTAATCTCTTATATTGGTGAAGATGGACAAGATGTTACTGGCGACACTTTCAAACACGGAAATATCGTTTCAAAAGGACAACGCGGTGTTTGGATGGAACCTTTTGGACCTGGGAAATATGCTCTTAACAAATATACAACCAAATTAGAACCAGTACCAACCACAAACTTGGTATTGAACTGGGCTGATGCCAGAAGTGAATCTCACAACTTAGATCAAAATCTTTCTACCATTACGGTTCGCTCCAAAGATGGTTTTCCCTTTAACCTTGATGTATCGCAAATCATTCACGTACCGGCGAACGAAGCACCAAAAGTTATTGCTCGTTTTGGAAGCATGAATAACTTGGTTTCTCAAGTATTGGAACCTACCATTGGAAATTACTTCAGAAACTCTGCTCAGGAAAGCGACGTGATTTCATTCCTTTCCACCAGAAAAGAACGTCAAGAATCGGCTAAAAACCATATCAAAGTAGTTTTAGACGAATACAATGTTAATGCTGTTGACACCTTAATTGGAGATATTGTTCCTCCAGAATCATTGATGAAAACATTGACTGATAGAAAAATTGCCGAAGAAGAGCAAAAAACCTACCAGACTCAAAAAATGGCGCAGGAACAACGCCAAGGAATGGAAAAGGAAACTGCTATTGCCGATATGCAAAAAGAAATTGTAAAAGCTTCACAAAGTGTAGAAATTGCTCAACGAACTGCCGATGCAACCGTTAAAAAGGCTGAAGGAGATGCCACGAGTTTAAAACTTAATGTAAATGCTGAAGCCGAGGCAACTAAAATGCGTGCTAATGCAGAAGCAGAAGCTACAAAAGCAAGAGCAGGTGCCCAAGCAGAAGCAACAAAACTTACCGCTAGTGCTGAAGCCGAAAGAATCTCCAAAACAGGTCTTGCAGAAGCCGAAAAAATTATGGCTATTGGTAAATCCACTGCCGAAGCATATCAACTTCAAGTTTCAGCAATGGGCGGTGATAACTTTACAAAATACAAAATCACCGAAGAAATTGGTAAAGGAAAAATAAAGGTCATCCCTGATGTTCTGATTTCCGGTAACAACGGCACTGATGGATCCATGAGTGGGTTATTAGGGCTAAAATTAATGGAAATGATGGATTCTGGTAAAAATAAAGAAACCACAAAAAAAGGGGAATAAATCTAAATTCATATTCTTAAAAAAATCTGCCGTAACTGGCAGATTTTTTTTGTTTAAAAAGCACTTGTTTTATTAACAATCATTTTTAAATTTTCTAAATAAGACACTCGAAATTAATAAAAACACCTTTTAACAAAAAATAAAAATATTTTTTACCTAAAAAGTTAAAAAAATGAAAAAAAAGTTATATTTGTCTTTCCTAAACTAATCCAAAATTTAACCAAACACCACAAAATCATGAATTTAAAATTACCATTGATCATTGTTCTTCTAACATTTTCCCAAAGTTTTTTTGCACAAGAATCCAAAAATGAAGCTGTAGGTACAGAAAGTTCCGCTACAATTACCGCTAAGACAGAAGCTGCCCCAATTGATTTTAAAAAACAAATGCAAGATTTAAAAGATCAGGAAAAAGCATATTTAGCAAAAGTTGAAGCAGAAAAAAAAGCAGCAGCCGAAGCCAAAGTAGCTGCAGAAAAAGCAGCTAAAGCAAAAGCTGAAGCAGATAAAAAAGCAGCCGAAGAAGCAAAAATAGCCGCAGCCAAAGAAGAAGCGATTGCCGCAAAAGCCAAAGCTGAAGCTGATAAAAAATCTACAGCTGAGGCCAAAGAAGCAGCAAAAATAGCAGCTATCGAAGCTAAAGCAAAAGCCGAAGCGGATGCAAAAGCAGCCAAAGAAGAAGCTATTGCCGCTAAAGCAAAAGCTGAAGCTGATGCAAAAGCAGCCAAGGAAGCAGAAAAATTATCAAATGAAAAAATAGCTGCCTACCAAAAAGAAGCAGAAAAAGCTAAAGAAGCTCAAGAAAAGCTATATAAAGATGTTGAAAAGCTGAAAAAAGAAAAAGAAGAAGCTGATCAAAAATTAGCAGAGTCTGCAAAATTAGCATTGCAAAAATCAACCCTATTGGAAGAACAAATGGCAAAAGCTGAAGCTGAAGCTGCAAAAAAAGTAGCCGCCGATGCGAAAATAGCAGCAGAAAAAGCATCAAAATAAAACTAACCCCTCAAACCAAACCAAACCTAACTTATAACCAATTTTAAATGAAAATCCGTTTTGCAACGGATTTTTTTTATTTAAGCACATCACAACAAGACCATTCAAAACCAACAATCACTTTTTTAAAAATGTTTATCTTTGTTCAAAAACAAATACCATGCAAAATATTATTGATCGCTTTGTAAGTTATGTAACTATAGACACCGAGTCAGACGCAAGTTCAAACACCACACCCAGTACAGCTAAACAATGGGATTTAGCCAATAAATTGGTTGAAGAATTAAAGACCATCGGACTACAAGATGTCACCATTGATGACAAAGCCTACATCATGGCAACACTACCTAGCAATGTAGATCATGAAGTTCCTACAATTGGATTCATTTCGCATTTTGATACTACCCCTGATTTCACTGGCGCCAATGTAAAACCACAAATTGTTCCCAATTATGACGGTAAAGACATTGTGTTGAATGCTGAACAAAATATCATCCTCTCCCCTTTCTATTTCAAAGATTTGTTACAATATAAAGGGCAAACACTAATCACCACAGACGGAACAACGCTTCTCGGTGCCGATGACAAAGCTGGAATTACCGAAATTGTAACCGCTATGGAATTCCTGATTAATAATCCTGAAATTAAACACGGAAAAATCAGAATTGCATTTACACCCGATGAAGAAATAGGCCGCGGTGCTCATCATTTTGATGTTCAAAAATTTGCAGCAGAATGGGCCTATACGATGGACGGAAGCCAAGTAGGTGAATTGGAATATGAAAATTTCAATGCTGCGGGAGCAAAAATTATTTTCAAAGGAAAAAGTGTTCACCCTGGCTATGCCAAAGGAAAAATGATCAATTCCATGCTTATTGCCAATGAATTTATCAACGAATTGCCGAAAGGCGAAACTCCTCAGGAAACTAGAGGCTATGAAGGTTTTTTCCATGTGCACCATTTATCGGGAAGCATCGAAGAAACGGTATTGGAATTAATTATTCGTGATCATAACAAATTTAAATTTGAAAAACGCAAAGACTTAATTACCAAAATCACTAAAAAATTCAACAGGAGATTTGCCAAACAATTTAGAGAAGACATCGTAATTGCAGAAATTAAAGATCAATATTACAATATGAAAGAAAAGGTCCTTCCTGTCAAACATATTGTCTTTATTGCCGAAAAAGCGATGAGAGAACTTGGTATAAAACCGCTTATAAAACCTATTAGAGGAGGAACTGACGGATGCCAATTGTCCTATAAAGGATTGCCTTGTCCAAATATCTTTGCAGGTGGTCATAATTTTCACGGAAAATACGAATATGTTCCAGTAGAAAGCATGCAAAAGGCAGTAAACGTAATTGTAAGAATTGCCGAATTGACCGCCAAAGGTGACTACCTAAAGAAAGAAACCGTATCCAAAAAACGTTAAAACCTTTCTTTTTCTATGACTCAAAACGATCAATGGGAAAGTGAATTAGAGCTTTTAAAAACAATTATAGCCAAAACCGAATTGGTTGAAACCAACAAATGGGGTGGTTGCGTATTCGTTTACAACAATAAAAACGTAATTGGAGTCGGAGGATTCAAAAAATTTTTTACGCTTTGGTTTTTCAATGGTGTATTTCTAAAAGATGAAAAGAAACATTTGATCAATGCCAATGAAGGAGTTACCAAATCATTGAGACAATGGCGTTTTACATCCAAAGAGGAAATTAATGAAAAAGAAATTTTGGCCTACATTCAAGAAGCTATAGAGAATGAAAAACAGGAAAAAATAATTAAACCTGAAAAAACAAAAAGTGAAATTGCAATTCCAACACTATTGCAAAATGAATTGGATTCTGACAGCGTTTTAAAAGAAGCTTTCCTGAAATTCAGCCCTTATAAGCAAAAGGAATTTATTGAATATATCGAAACGGCAAAACGCGAAGAAACCAGACTTTCGAGAATCGAAAAGATAAAACCAATGATTTTAGACAATATTGGTTTGAATGATAAATACAGGTAGCTCAGAAAAAATTAAAATTCTAATAAAAATCTCAAATTCCGATCGCAAAGGAATTTGGGATTTTTTTATTTAAAGCTATAAATTTTTCACATCTAACTATTTAAAAATCAGTAAAAACTTAACATTAGCACATTCAATTATTCATTATATTTGTTAATACAAAAGTAACAATTCAATAACATTGAAGATTTAAGAGAATAGCCCATCTGTTTTTCAATGTCTAAAAAAAAATCACATACTAATACACACCATTATGATAGAAAAAAAAGACGAAAAAGTAATTCCAGAAAAAGCAGTTAGTCCTGATACGTCAAAAGAGGAAAAACCAGAAATTAGTAAACCTGTCGTTGCAAAGCCGAGAGCAACAAGATCAACAGTTCCCAGAGCGACAACCACAAAGCCTGCAACTGCAAAAACAGTTGCACCTAAGACAGTAACAACTGTTGCAAGTGCCACAGCAAAACCAAAAGTTGTAAAATCAACTGCTACACGAACCACAACAAGATCCAGCAAAGCCAAAGTTACCGCCCCTGCAACTGGAATTGTAAAAAGTGACATTAAAGTCCCTGCTACTGTAAAGACTACAACAGTAAAAACAGCTGTAATACCTCAAGAGGAAGAAAAAAAGAAAAAGAAAAAAAAATCAAAAATGAAGGAAAAAGAAAAAGAGAAAGCAAAAAAAGCCAAGGCTAAAGAAAAAGCAAAGAAAAAAGCGAAAAAAGCTAAGAAAGCAAAAAAAGAGAAAGCAAAAAAAGCTAAGCAAAAAACTAAAATAAAAGAGAAAAAAGCTAAAGCTAAAAAAGCCAAAAAGAACAAAAAAAAATAATACCCGTTTACAAATAAAAAAATCCCAAATTCCAATTAAAAAATCGGAATTTGGGATTTTAAATTTTATAGTTTCTTGACTATGCTTTTTTGTTCAAAGTCGCAGTCAATTCCAAAGAAATTGAAGAACGCTCCATTTTCAATTTTCCTGCCATTGTTTCAAGAATTACAGTAGAATCGGTAAGTTCTGCAATCTTTCCGTGGATACCGCTTTTGGTAATTATCTTATCTCCTACTTTTAGGTCTCTTTCAAATTCTTTTTCGTTTTTAGCACGTTTTTGTTGCGGTCTGATCATAAAGAAATAAATAACCACAAACATTAATAGAAATGGTAAAAACTGTTGTAATTGTCCCATAATTTAAAATTTAGTTTTTGTTAATTGTTTTTATTTTATTGTAAAATTTAGAATTTAACTATTACATCAAACCTCTTCCGATTTTCACAATTCTTTTGTTTGCTTCAAGCTCTTTTACCAAATTATCCAATATTCCGTTTATAAAAATACTACTCTTTGGAGTTGAATATTCTTTGGCCAATTCCAGATACTCATTCAAAGTTACTTTCACCGGGATAGAAGGGAATTTCAAGAACTCACATATAGCCATTTTAAGGATAATAGTATCAATTTCGGCGATACGTTCACTATCCCAGTTAGGCGTTTTATCAACATATTCTTTGGCCAGTTCCGTTTCGTTTAAAACTGTTTTTCTAAACAAATCTTTCACATAAGCCTTATCTTCATTGTCCTTGTATAATTTTGGAACCCTGAAGTTATCATCTTCACCTTGTTTAATTGCCTTTAGCTGTTTGATGATATGAGTGTTCACCAAAGGAATATCATCAATCCAAGTTAATTTATCATCTTCAAGATATTCATATAATTTATCGTTTGGAACAATTACATCCGTGAATATATCAACGATAAAATCTTTGTCTTCCTCAAAAGTGTTTACCTCGTTGCTCATGTATTTGGCATACAAATCACTTTCTTTTATGGCATTCAAAAGAAGAATAATATAATCATCATTTAAAGTCCAATTGTTAATCGAACGATTTTCCAGAGCTATACTAAGGGAATTGTTTTCGGCAAGAATTTGAAAAATACTGTTTTTGATGAATTTCTCATTTGGATTACGTTCTTCTTTTGTAGCCAAATGTTTCTGGCTCGATAGATGTAAAAAAACAGTTTCCTTTTTACATATTTCTATCAGTGAAGAAAGCATGATAAGGTATAAATCTTGAATTGCGTCAATACTATGAAAAAGGAATTTCTCTTCTTTTTCTAGATTATCAGAACCATTTTGATGCATTGCATAAATCGATTGCATGACTTTAACGCGGATGTGTCTTCTATTTACCACCTTGTAAGAACTTTTTAAAATTAGTTTGCAAAAATAAGAATTTCATCGCTCAAATGAAAATTTATAGCTGCTTTATTTGATATAGTTTTCAGTCAAAGTCCCAGTTTTCAATTGACCACAAAATTAAAGTCCCAGTTCTCAACCCAAAACAGGATATCAAACTGGGACTATAAATTGTAAACTGTAAACTATTTTTTACTGTTTTCTATCTTTCTTAAATCGATACGGTTTTGTGCAATAGTCAAAGCAGCTTGGTGAGTTGTTATTCCATTTGCGACAGCGTAATCAAAAATTTCCAATGTAGTATTGTAGATGTTTTCGGTTTTACGCATAATCTCAGCTTTGTCATAATGAGCCAACTCAGCATAAACATTGATAATTCCACCAGCATTGATCAAGAAATCAGGAGCATAAAGAATCCCTCTTTCTTGCAAAATCAATCCGTGTGTATTTTCATTAGCCAATTGATTATTGGCAGCACCAGCAATCACTTTAGCTTTAATTTTATTTACGGTAGCATCATTAATTGTTGCTCCCATCGCACAAGGCGCATAAATATCAACATCGGCGCTGTATAAATCGTCTCCAGTAAATATTTGAGCACCATATTTTGTTGCTACTTCATACAATTTTTCTTCATTGATATCGGCAATAATAACTTGAGCTCCTTCTTTTGTCAAATACTCAACCAAAGTTTCACCTACGTGTCCAATTCCTTGAACCAATATTTTTTTACCTTCTAATTTTTCAGAACCAAATTGTTGTTTTGCAGCCGCTTTCATTCCCATGTAAACTCCAAAAGCAGTAACTGGAGAAGGATTACCTGCTCCACCTCTTTCTTCAGAAATTCCGGTAACGTAAGGAGTTACATCTCTTACCAAATCCATGTCTGAAGTTTCCATTCCTACATCTTCAGCTGTAATATATCTTCCGCTTAGAGAATGTACAAACTCTCCAAATTTACGCATCAATTCGGGAGTTTTCTGAGTTTTGGCATCACCCATAATAACTGCTTTTCCACCACCAATATTCAATCCTGTGATAGCCGCTTTGTAAGTCATCCCTCTAGACAGACGCAAAACATCATTCAAAGCTTCCCATTCATTGGCATAATTAAACATACGAGTTCCTCCTAATGCAGGCCCCATAACCGAATTATGAATACCAATAATTGCTTTTAATCCTGTATCTTTGTCGTTACAAAAAACGATTTGCTCGTGATCATTGAAAGACAATTGTCCAAAAACTGGATCCATTTTTTGAAGTTCTTTCCCAGTGGTAACAGTAGCATTCATAGTACTATTTATTTTAGTTAAAAATTACGAATTTATCAAAAAGATAAGTCAAACATACATAAAAAATAAATATACAATATTAAATTTATCTAAAAATAAATATATGTCAATAATTTAGAATAAATTATTTTTTAACTCAATTGTTAAAATTCAGACATTAAATAAAAAACAAAAACAATTCAATAGCGAATCTCTTATAACATGAAAGAATTACGATATTTAAACAAATATTTCATTAAGTACAAATACAGCTTTTCACTAGGTATTATTATCACCATAATCGCACAAATATTTTCTTTATTTACGCCAAAACTAATTAGTAAATCATTTAATGAAATTGAAGCTTTCGCTAAAACTAAATCTGTAGACACCAGCGTTATAAGCCAAGAATTAATTTCGAATATTCTATTAATTATTGCAACGACAATTATCGCAGGTTTCCTTACTTTCCTGATGCGACAAACTTTGATTGTAATGTCCCGCCACATTGAATTCGACTTAAAAAATGAAGTTTTTCGTCAATACGAAAATCTCTCCCAAAATTTTTACAAGCAAAACCGAACAGGCGATTTAATGAATCGTATAAGCGAAGACGTTTCCAAAGTAAGAATGTATGTTGGCCCTGCTGTTATGTATACCATAAACACATTTATCCGTTTTGCTATCGTAATTGGATATATGTACAATGTGTCGCCAAGATTGACTTTATATACCATATTACCTTTGCCCATATTATCTTATTGCATCTTCAAATTGAGCTCTGAAATCAACAAAAGATCGACAACATTCCAACAATATTTATCTAAAGTTTCCAGTTACACACAAGAAGTTTTTTCAGGAATACGAGTTATAAAAGCCTATTCATTAGAAGACCAGCATCAATCCAACATTAACGATTTGGCCAATGAAAGCAAAAGCAAAAGTTTAAGTTTAGCCAAAGTACAATCCCTTTTTGGGCCTTTAATGATTGCCTTGATAGGTGTGAGTAACTTAATTGTGATTTATTTTGGAGGTTTGATGTACATTCATGGCACCATCAAAAGCATTGGTACCATTGCGGAATTTATTTTGTACGTCAACATGCTAACTTGGCCTGTTGCTTCCCTGGGATGGGTATCATCGATGGTTCAAGAAGCCGAAGCATCACAAAAAAGATTGAATGAATTTTTGAAAATAGAACCAGAAATTCAAAATACAAATATTCATAGATCAAAAATAGAAGGCAGTATCACGTTTGACAATGTAAGTTTCACCTATAATGATACTCAAATAAAAGCACTTCAGAATGTATCCTTCACAGTTCATAAGGGAGAAACTCTCGCAATTTTAGGGAAAACAGGCTCTGGAAAATCAACCGTTTTGGCTTTATTATCCCGATTATATGATGTAACCAGTGGCCAAATTTTGATAGACAATCATGAGATTAGTCAACTCAACTTGTTTGATTTACGAAGCAGCATCGGAGTAGTTCCCCAAGATGCCTTTTTATTTTCAGATACCATCAAGAATAATATCAAGTTTGGAAAAGAAAATGCGACCGATCAAGAAGTTGAAGCAGTGGCTAAAAGCGCTGTCGTTCATGACAATATTATCGGTTTCAACAAAGGATACGACACGATATTGGGAGAAAGAGGAATTACGCTTTCAGGTGGGCAAAAACAACGTGTTTCTATTGCAAGAGCGATTATAAAAAATCCCGAAATTTTACTTTTTGACGATTGCCTTTCTGCCGTTGACACCGAAACCGAAGAGGCTATTTTGAACAATCTATATCAAATATGCAAGAACAAAACTACCATAATAGTAAGTCATAGGGTTTCTTCTGCAAAAAATGCGGATAAAATTATCATTCTTGAAGATGGAAACATAATTGAACAAGGCACTCATAATCAATTAATAAACCAAGACGGGTATTATGCAGCACTTTATTTAAAGCAACTTTCGGAAAAAGAATTGCTTTAATTGTTGTATAATACATATATTTTTATGATTTTTGATTGCTATTAAATAAAAAAATGACGATAAGATTATGAGAGAAAATGATATGTTAGAAAAAGAAGAAATATTTTCAAAAGTTTTAAGAGCTGGCAGAAGAACCTATTTCTTTGATGTAAGAGCTACTAAAGCTGACGATTATTACATTACGATTACCGAAAGCAAAAAATTCACGGAAGAAGATGGTTCTTTTCATTTCAAAAAACATAAAATCTATTTGTACAAAGAAGATTTTACCGCTTTTTCAGAAATTCTAGAAGATATGACTTCTTACGTTTTGAACCACAAAGGCGAAGAGGTAATCTCGGAAAGACACCAAAAAGATTTCAAAAAAGAATATGCTTTAGATAAAACAAACGAAGACATTATTCCAAATACATCTAGTTTTACGGATATCGAATTTGACGATATTTAATTAAAGAAAAGCTCATTAATAAAAAGTCCAAAAATCACCTGATTCTTGGACTTTTTTTTGGGCTTAATAGTCAAAAATGGTTTGTGCTTTTTTAACCATTTTTACTTAATTCTAAGAATAACATCTTTATAGCAAATACATTATTAAAACATATAAGTCATCTAAGCCTTCATTTTGAATAAAGTCAAATAAAATTAAAGTTAATTTAAGCAAATTACTATAGACCTTGGAAGTACATTTTTAACTTATATTCCCTTTTGATCAGTACTATTGAGTACTAACTTTAAAAAAAACTTATATGACTTATATGTTTAAATTAAATAGTACTTTTTATCAATATTGAATCTGATCTAAAGTGATTTCCTAAACGTTTTTCTACGGCAATGCACTACAGGATTAAAATTTTTCCAAATCAATTGGATGGCTATATTATCTGATAATTCGGGTGTTCTAAAGCAATTTTCAATTCCCTTTTCGGTAAAGGTTTTGTGGTATTCGCTAAAAATCACAGCAGTTACTCCTTTATTCTGATATTCTGGATGTACTCCGATTAGGTAAAAAACAACATCCTTACTATTACGTCTTGCGTTTAATAAATGAAGAAATCCAAAAGGGAATAATTTACCATTGGCTTTTTGTAATGCTTTAGAAAAGCTAGGCATTACAATTGCAAAAGCCACAAGGTTTCCATCTTTGTCCTCAACATATTTTATGTATTCAGGATTGATGAAGCTGATGTATTTTTTCTTGAAATATTCTTTTTGAACATCCGATATCGCTACAAACGAAGACAAACTAGCATAGGATTCATTAAACAAATCAAACATTCTATCAACATATGGCATTACGGCTTTCGTCGATTTGAAGTTGATAGGTTTGAGTTGGTATCTTTTTTTGACCAACTCATTTATTTTTTCAAAAAACTCTGGTTTGGCGTTCGCAAAAGGGAATTTATTTTCAACATATTCTTTTTCAGTTACGTAACCTAATTTTTCAAAATGGGTTGCATAATATGGATGATTGTACCAAGTAATCATCGTCCCCAATTCGTCAAAGCCTTCGGTTAAAACACCTACTTTGTCCAGATTTGAGAATCCCATTGGACCTTCTACATATTCCAGATTATTTTTTTGACCTAATTCATATACTTTTTCAAGCAGAGCCTTAGTCACTTCAATATCATCAATAACGTCAAACCAGCCAAAACGAACTTTCTTTTTCTCTTGATGATTAACCTCATCCCAATTGATAATTGTTGCAATTCTTCCAACTATTTGATTGTCTTTGAGAGCAACATAAAAATTAGCTTCAGCACTGTTAAAAGCTGGATTTTTGGTTTTATCAAATGTTTCCAGTTCATCGGCAATTATGGGCGGAACCCAATACGGGTTGTCTTTGTATAAAGAAAAAGGAAATTTTATGAATTCGATTAACTCGTTTTTGGTCTTTGCTTCTTGAATGGTAATCATTTAGATGAAATGTGTCTGTTTATAGCTGTTTAAGCGATTGTTTGTTAAATAATAGAAACGCTACGAATATAACCAACTTTGGCACAATAAAAAAAAGTTGCATAAAAAAAGCCCAAATTAATGGGCTTTTTACCTTTAAAAATCTTCGTTTACTTTCTTATTTAACTATCGTAATAGTACTGCCTGTTTGTCCTTCGACTTCAACTCGCCAAACTAATACATCATTTAACCAAAGTTTTTCTAGTACTATTGAATTACTCGTTCTTCTGTATTTTGTTTTGATAGTGTCAGTTTCGGTAGAATTCCAATGAATATAGGTAATTGGATATTCTTCGGAAGAATCAGAATTTAAAAAGACACGCATACCTTTTCCTTTTTCATTTGCAGAGAGTATTCCAAGAAAAAAACCTCCAGGGTTGTCTAAAATTGCACCAGGGGTATTATAACCATAACCAAGGTCTTTTCCTCCTACGAGATATCTTACGCGAATACTATTTTCTGGATATTTATCAGAGCCTAAAATATTTTCGCCAGTACTATTTTTAAGATATATATCAATATTGGCGAAAAGGATAAAACTAGTTGTTGATTTATCGATAATGTTTTCACTACATGATAAGCACATAATTGTTAATAGGGCTATGAAAAGTTTTTTCATGATATTAAGTGGCTGGAAATAAATTAGTACACTTTTTTTTTGCAAGATCAAATGTAAGAAAATTTTCTATCTATTAAAAATTTCAATAATTAATTTTATAAGAGTACTTATTGTTTTTGACCTCGTATATGCTAACCGTTTTTATTTATAGGGTATCGATATATTACTTCTTCGTTTTTTTAAAGCCCTTTTGAGTTTTGGTTTTTTTGGCCATTTTTTCAGCAGCTTCTTCTTCTTTGGTCAAGAGACGAACTTCCTTATATCGACCGTCATATCGCCATGATATTCCAACACCTCCGTAAAGAACCGAAGGAGTGTCTTTAAAATTGGTACTTATCGACGCATCTACCTGCATGTTTCTATTAATCAAATAAGCGGCCCCACCTCGAACGATGGCATCACTATAAAAATCGCTTTTTATACCTTGGTTTTCAATAAAAGCGGACCAATTTTTATTAATTCCTTTGGTCAAAGTTAAAATGTAACTCAAACTAGGATAATCTGTCGTCATGTAATTGGAAATAATATTGGTTACAAAAACCCAAGAACCATCACCTAAATGATTTTGCAAAATGATAGCTACTTTTGGAGAGATTGCCGATTCTGGGGAAAAATAAAAAGGATTATCCGCTCCTGTAAAATTGGCTCCGGCAAAAACCGCAACAGCAGGAATTACTTGATGCCAGTTGAATTTGTGATTCGCTTTCCAGCTGTACAAATTAACTTCTTTTTTATATCCCTTATTCGGATCATAAATCAAATATTTGGCTCCCAAAACAGATTGCTTAAAATCGGCTCTGTCATCAACCTGCATCGGATAATTAAATGTTTCATACACATATTGAACGTCTGCAATGAACTCTAAATTCTCCAGAAATGCACCATATCTCACTTCCAAATCAAGACCAAAACCATTGGCGTCATAATTCAACAAACTATGACTTTCTTTAATACCAAACACACCTGTTTCTACTTGAAGAACTGTTTTGCCTACAGCAAAAGCCGACATGGATTCGCCAGGTCTGTTCGAGTTAATTTCATCTGTGTGTTGCCCGTAATGAACTGTTGGTATTAAAAAAAGGGAAGCAAAAATTATGGTTTTGATTTTGAACATACTGAATTATTTGAGTGAAAAGCTATAACGCATTTCAAATGTACTATATTTTATTGTAACTATCATTTGGTTAAAAATTTCTCTATGATCTAAAATAACTAGCATTTAATTTTACCATATAAGTTTTTAAAAAAATAAATTAGTGATTAAAAAGAACATATAAGTTAAAAATATTTTTAGCCAGCTAAATTCTTTGCTTGAATGAACTATTGATTTTACTAACTTAATTTTGTTTCAACTAAAAAACTTATATGACTTATATGTTTAATAATTTGTTTAACAAAACACTGTTTACGCTGGATTCTGATTTAAAAATGCAATAAGCTCTCGAGTGGCTTTTCCTCTGTGACTTATGGCGTTTTTGGTTTCCAATGAAAGCTGGGCAAACGTTTCTTGATATCCTTCAGGTCTGAAAATAGGGTCATAACCAAAGCCCTGATTGCCATTTTTATCCAAAGTAATTACACCTTTCGCAATTCCGGTAAAAAGATATTGCTTCCCTTTAAGATTTAAAGTAATTACGGTTTTAAATTGGGCATTTCTGTTTGTTGAATTTTCTAAATTTACAAGTAATTTATCCATATTATCTTCAGCCGATTTTTGCTCTCCAGCATATCGGGCAGAATAAACCCCAGGTTCACCACTCAACGCCTCTACCTCAAGTCCGGTATCATCGGCAAAGCAATCATAACCATATTTTTCGGTTACATAATTGGCTTTCATAATGGCATTTCCTTCTATTGTATCGGCAGTTTCTGGAATATCTTCGTGACAACCTATACTTTCTAGGCTAATAATTTCAATACTTTCAGGAAGCATACTTTGTATTTCGTGAATTTTGTTGACGTTGTTGGTAGCAAAAACGATTTTCATTTGTTGGTATTTAGTATTATTAAGAATACAAATATATCAGTTTACTGCACTCAAAGAAACAACAGATTTAGTAATAACATTCTAATTCTTAAAATGAACAAACAATTATTTTATTGTCAAAAAACAGTATGTTAAAAAAATAGTTAAAACTCTATTTTTCAATACATTAAATATAAAAATATCGTACATTTGAACGTGGTTCTGATTAATTACTTGAGCATATAATATCACAAATATTCAATATTAGAAAAAGTATCTCAATAGTCAGCTATACCGAATTTAAGTATAAGTTAGATAATGATAAATCAGAACTTACAAAGTTGGGAGGGCAATGAAAAGCCCTCCTTTTTTTGTGTTTTTTTTTAAGTATAACGCAATCTAACGTAAACATGTTTGATTCCTTTTTTATCCGAATCTCTTTCGTCTATTTCCAGAATATCGGTTAGGGATTTGAGCATGGGAGTCAATTTAGAAAAACCGTAGCTTCTAGGATCAAACTCTGGCTTTTTCTTCACAATGAGATTTCCCACATCGCCCAAGAAAGCCCAACCGTCATCATCTCCAATGGCATCGATTGTGTCTTCTATCAATTCTATGGTTTTATTATCAATTTTTATGGCAGTTTCTTTTTCGGGAATTTTCTTGGTGTCTTTGGTATCTTTAGCTTCTTTAAGATCTGCGGAAGGAACTGTTGCAGCTGTTTTTGGTTTTTTCTTTTTGATGGCTCCTTCCAAGACCTCAATGAAAATGAATCGGTCGCAGGAAACAATAAATGGATTCGGTGTTTTTTTCTCGCCCATACCAATAACTTTCATTCCCGATTCTCGCAATCGAATAGCGAGTCTGGTAAAATCGCTGTCACTGGAAACAATACAAAAACCATCCACTTTATCAGAATACAGCAAATCCATCGCATCTATAATCAAAGCCGAATCGGAAGAATTCTTCCCAACGGTGTAACTGTATTGCTGAATGGGCGTAATGGCGTGTTCCAACAAGACCGATTTCCAGCCGTTGGCATTTGGTTTGGTCCAATCGGCATAAATGCGTTTGGTGGTTGGAGTACCGTATTTGGCGATTTCCTCCATCATTCCTTTTACATTACTGTAGGGAACATTGTCGGCATCAATAAGTACGGCGAGTTTTAGTTCTTTTGCATTTTGAGACATCTTTTCTATTTTAGATTGTAGATTATTAGATTCTAAATTTTCAGATTGCAATCATCATGCTTATTGCCATATTAATCGAACCTGATTCAAATATACATGTTTTTATTGAAAAAAGTAATCATTTCCTGCATTAGCCCACAGTCATTAAGCTAAGCTTTATTTTTTCTCGCAAAGACGCAAAGGCGCAAAGTTTAGAACCGATTTCTTTGCGCCTTTGCGTCTTTGCGAGAGTTAAATTTAGAAAAAGCCTAGCAAGAAATCCTTAACTTAATGACATTGGCATTAGCCCTGATGGAAATGGAAAGCCTCGACGGAATAAACCTATTTTTTCCTGGGCTGACAGAGCGACCAACGGAAGCTCCTGCCAGCCCAATGGAAAAAATGGTTTATGACGGAGAGCTTGCAATGGACAGCAGGATATAGCTCCTTCATCCGACTTGGCTCAGGATGACGATATTACTATTTATAATGGATTGGTTTTAGAAAAATAAATATACTTTCAAGGTGCTAATACATTATAAATAATTATTTTTGCGACTTCTTAAAATTAATAGTAGTACATATTATATATTATGGTAAAAGATTTATTCGAAAGAATTCAAAACAATAAAGGTCCATTAGGAAAATGGGCATCGCAAGCAGAAGGTTATTTTGTATTCCCAAAATTAGAAGGAGACTTAGGACCGAGAATGAAATTTCAAGGAAAAGAGGTTTTGAACTGGAGTTTGAATGACTATTTAGGGCTTGCAAACCATCCTGAAGTGCGTAAAGCAGACGCGGATGCAGCAATCGAATATGGTGCTGCTGCCCCAATGGGAGCCCGTATGATGAGCGGTCACACTAAATATCACGAACAATTAGAGAATGAATTGGCTGCTTTTGTAATGAAAGAATCAGCTTATTTGTTGAATTTTGGTTATCAAGGAATGGTGTCTATCATTGATGCTTTGGTGACTAGAAATGATGTGATCGTGTATGATGTAGATGCGCATGCCTGTATTATTGACGGTGTTCGTTTACACAGCGGAAAACGTTTTACGTACAAGCACAACGACATCGAAAGTATGGAGAAAAACTTGGATCGTGCTACAAAATTAGCCGAAACAACTGGTGGTGGGATTTTATTCATTACTGAAGGTGTTTTTGGAATGCGCGGGCAACAAGGAAAGTTGAAAGAGATTGTAGCCATGAAAGAAAAATACAATTTCCGTTTACTTGTAGATGATGCGCACGGTTTTGGTACACTTGGAGAAACAGGTGCCGGAGCTGGTGAAGAGCAAAATTGCCAAGACGGAATCGATGTTTACTTCTCTACATTTGCCAAATCTATGGCTAATATTGGTGCTTTTGTGGCAGCTGATAAAGACATTATTGATTACCTAAAATACAATTTACGTTCTCAAATGTTTGCCAAAGCATTGCCAATGATTCAAACTATTGGTTCTTTGAAACGTTTGCAATTGTTGCGTGACAACCCAGGATTAAAAAACAAATTATGGGAAAACGTAAATACTTTGCAAAATGGTTTGAGAAGCAAAGGATTTAATATTGGTGACACAAACACTTGCGTTACCCCAGTTTATCTAGAAGGAAGTGTACCGGAAGCGATGGTGATGGTAAATGACTTAAGAGAAAATTACGGTATTTTCTTATCAATCGTAATTTATCCAGTTATACCAAAAGGAATGATTTTATTGCGCGTTATTCCTACTGCTTCTCACACATTGGAAGATATTGCTGAAACACTTACTGCTTTTGAAGCGATCCGTGAGAAATTGGTAAACGGAACGTACAAAGAAATTGCCAGCAGAACTACAGTAGATTTGGACGCTTAATTTTTAGCAGTTCATTTAAATATAGAAAATCCATCAGCCTCGAGTTGGTGGATTTTTTTTTTGGAGCAGACATTTTTCGCATCTATCCTATTCAGTCCTGCTATTCGCTATATCTTTTTCTTTTTAAAGAAAAAAGAAAAAGGATACCGCTTCTATCAGGGCTATTCTACATCTTTATATTTTCATAAGAACCAATGCAGTCAACGTATAAAAATTCTGTATTTTTATGCTTTCAAAATAAAAAACGAAAATGAAAAGATTCTTTATTTCCCTGATTCTACTACTTTCCCTAACATTACTTTCTGCCCAAAAAACAGAATATACCACAGTCACAAACATCCCATATTATAGCGAAGCCATAGCCAACACGGACCCTTATATAAAAGAACGTTGTGTTATCGATATCTATTACCCAAAAAATACTAAAGGATTTACAACTGTAATCTGGTTTCACGGAGGAGGATTAACCGGCGGAAACAAAGAACTTCCCGAAGGACTTAAAGACAAAGGATTTTGTGTTGTCTCGGTGAACTATCGATTGTCCCCAAAAGTAAAAGCACAAAAATGCATTGAAGATGCTGCAGCAGCCGTAGCTTGGACATTCAAGAATATTGCCACTTATGGCGGAGATGATTCGTTAATTATAGTTTCAGGACATTCAGCTGGCGCGTACTTATCACTAATGGTGGGATTGGACAAAAAATGGCTGAAAGCTGATGGAATAGAAGCCAACTCCATCGCAGGATTGATTCCGTTGAGCGCTCAAACCATAACTCATTTTGAAATCCGAAAAGAAAGAGGCATTCCAGACACCCAACCCATAGTTGATGAGTTTGCACCCTTGTATCACGTTCGCGCCGATGCACCATCTTTATTGCTAATTACGGGTGATAGAGAAAAAGAAATGTTGGGGCGTTATGAAGAAAACGCCTATATGATGCGAATGATGAAAGTTGCAGGCCACAAACAAACGACTTTGTATGAATTACAAGGTTTTGGACATAATATGACCGAACCCGCTTTTCCGTTGGTTGTCAAAGAAATTCAAAGAATTACAGCTTTAAAAACGAAATAAAAATGACCCCGCACTTTTTAATTATTCCAGGACTTGGTGATTCTGGCGAAAAACACTGGCAAAGCTTTTGGTTACGAAAATTTACTAATTCTACCAAAGTCATACAAGACAACTGGGACGAACCTCAGCTTAACGAATGGCTTGACCGACTTGATGAAAACATTCAGCAAATAAGTGAACCAACTATTTTAGTCGCTCACAGTCTCGCAGTTTCCCTAGTAATGCATTGGGTTTCCCAAAACAGCAATCCAAACATCGTTGGTGCGATGCTTGTCGCTCCCGCCGATGTGGATTCCCCAGCACATACACCTGATTTTCTGAGACACTTTTCCCCTATTCCAACCCAAGCTGTCCCATTTCCTACGCTGGTAATTGGCACCGAAAACGACACTTATATGTCGCTCGAAAGAGCCAAAGAATTAGCGAATTATTGGGGAAGCGAATTTATAAACGCAGGACAGAAAGGACACATCAACTCTGATTCCAATCTTGAATATTGGGAAGAAGGCCAGAATTATTTACAACAACTAATATCAAAAAGTAAGCGCTAAAAATGACAAATCCTATAGTTTCCACAGCTTGGTTACAAGAACATTTAAACGATTCAAATCTAATTATCCTTGAGGCGAGATTAGACCAAAACCAATCTAATCTAGAGAATCAAAATCCTGATTTACAAGTAAAGGGCGCCCGCTTATTTGACATCAAAAACAATTTTAGTGATACCAGCAATCCATTACCAAACACCTTCCCCTCGGAAGAAAAATTCACTGCCGAATCTCAAAAATTAGGCATCAACTCAAACAGCACGATTGTGGTTTATGACACTTTGGGAATCTATTCCAGCCCAAGAGCTTGGTGGATGTTCAAAGCGATGGGACATTCGAATGTTTTTGTATTGGACGGCGGACTTCCTGAATGGATCAAAGAAGGTTTCCCAACTGAAAAGCAACAGCAAACAACTTATGCAAAAGGGAATTTTGAGGCAAAATTTCAGCCTGAATTAATCAAAAATAAAGAACAGATTCTGGAGAATATCACGACCAAAAAAGCCGTTCTTATGGATGCGAGATCCGCAGATCGATTCCACGCTACTCATGAAGAACCAAGAGCTGGATTGAGAAGCGGACATATTCCCGGTTCTATAAATATTCCATTTACAGAATTGCAACAAGACGGAAAGTATAAATCGACAGAAGAATTAAAAGAAATTCTAAAACTAAACGATCAGCCTTTACTTTTTACCTGTGGTTCCGGAATTACCGCTTGCATCGTTTTATTAGCCTGTGAATTGATTTCGGATAACCCAAAAGCAGTTTATGATGGCTCCTGGACCGAATGGGGTGCAACAGATTTACCTATTGAGAAGTAAAAAACAAACAATAATTTTCATAAAAAGGATAGTTTTATTACATATAAAACTATCCTTTTTTTTAATTCCTTTCAATTTTAAAATTAGACATCTTTAAAACCTAAACCTCAATTCTTTCATATATACCACAGTAAAATTCCTAACATAAAACTTTTCTTTCTTTTGAAATAAAAAATAATTAAAACACTAAACTACAGACTATTACATGATAAAAATCAATTAAAAATGAGTTTAAATCACTAACTTTACATGATGTTTTTATGTTGTTTTAATTCTCAAAAAATTAAAAAAAGATAATCATGAAAAGAAATTTATTCATTGCATTCGGAAGAATATTTATACTCTTTCTATTATCATTTGGTGCCAACGCACAGGAATGGAAAAATGTGAACCCAAAAATGAATCATGTTTTGGCGGACACGACTTTCCTACGAGCAACTGAAGTCATACTTCAACCAGGAGAAAAGAGCGATATGCACACCCACCCTGCTAATTTCTTTTATGCACTTACAGACGGAAAATTAATAGTTCACTACAAAGACGGTAAAAATGAATCATTTGATCTCAAACCTGGAATGTCAGGCGTAAGCGCTCCAGAACGTCCACATGTAACTGAAAATGGTGGTTCGACAACAATAAAATTTCTATTGGTAGAACTGAAGGAACATCCTTATGACGCTTCAAAAGAAAAGAAAAATAAGGGTAATGATTAACTATTTTCCTATTGTCAAATCAAAGAGAACAACATGAACTAATAACAACAAATTGACGCAAGTAAAAATCTTCACCATATGCCTTTTAATTGTGTCAATTTGAAAAATTTAAGAGGCTTTTTTCGACAATAATAGATGAGAACAACAGCATATATAGGAACAAGCTTGGATGGCTTTATTGCAAGAAAGAATGGAGAAATCGATTGGTTAATCCAATTTGACAACCAAGAAATCAATAAAAGCTACACCAAATTTATTAGCCACATTGATGTAATAATAATTGGAAGAGGCACTTTTGAAAAAGTGATCACTTTTCCTTCTTGGCCGTATCAACAAAAAGTTTTTGTTTTAAGTACACAAATCAAAGAAATACCAAATAACCTAAAAGAAAAAGTTAGCATCCTCTCGATGAAGCCAAAAGAGTTACTGCATTATCTTTCCGACGAAGGTTATTCCAATGCCTATGTTGACGGAGGAAAAGTGATACAAAGCTTTCTAAAAGAAAATTTACTTGATGCACTAATAATCACTAGAGTTCCTGTTCTTATTGGTGATGGTATTCCACTATTTGGACAGCTTGACCAAGATACTACGTTTAAACACTTGCATACAAATATCTTTTCGAATGGGCTTGTAATGAGCCATTACGAAAAGAACTAAGAATAAATTACAAATTACAATAACATTTAAATCTCAATAGAATGACACCTCAAATTACCTTTAAAGAAGAACAAAATACAAAAACAAGCATCATGGAAAATATGAAATGGGAAATAGATCCCTCACATTCAGAAGTGTATTTCAAAATTAAACATCTTGAAATTGTTACTCTAACAGGGAGATTTAATGAAATAAATGGAACAGCTGAAGCAGAAGAAGATTTTGAAAATGCGGTCTTTTCTTTTACTGCAAATGTTGACTCCATTAATACCAATGATCAAAAAAGAGATGCTCACTTAAAAAGCCCTGATTTCTTCGATGCCGAAAAATTTCCAAAAATCACTTTCCACTCTACTAAATTCAAAAGAATAGGTGATACAACTTTTGAAATAATCGGCAAACTAACCATCAAAGAAGTTACAAAACCAACCATTTTGGAAATAAAATATGGAGGTAGTAATATCGATCCTTGGGGAAATACAAAAGCAGGTTTAAAATTGAAAGGAAAAATAAACCGTAGAGATTTTGGATTAGTATGGAATGCCGCAATAGAAACTGGTGGTTTCTTGATTAGCGATGAAGTAAAGATAGATGCCAATATTGAATTACTGAAAAAATAATACAAAATGCAAAACCCTAACAACAGTTCGTAATACTAACCTATCCGCAATCCGTTTTCTATTTTGAAATCGGGGGCCAATAAAATCACATCACCTTCCTCACCTACTGCTCCCAGCACCAAACATTCGCTCATAAACTTCCCAATTTGCTTTTTGGGAAAATTGACTACAGCTACGATTTGCCTTCCTGTCAGAACTTCTTTGGTATATCTTTTGGTAATTTGAGCCGATGTTTTTCGAATACCAATGACACTTCCAAAATCAATTGTGAGTTGGAATGCAGGTTTTCTGGCTTCTGGAAAATCATTGACTTCTAGTATTGTTCCCACTCGCATTTCTACTCTTTCAAATTCTGACCACGTTAAATCCATAGTTTGTTTTTTAAGTTGCTAAGTCACTAAGATAGTAAGGTTCTGAGTTAAGAACAAAAAAAATCCCAAAACAAATGTTTTAGGATTTCCTATTTATCGCAATAATCACTGATTACTGTTTTCTAAATACTATTTAACGTCCATTAATTCAACGTCAAAAATCAAAGTCGCATTTGGTGGAATAACACCACCTGCTCCTGCTGGTCCATATCCTAAATCAGATGGAATCACAAAACGAGCTTTATCTCCTACTTGTAACAAAGCAATACCTTCGTCCCAACCTTCAATGACCTGACCTTGACCCAATCTGAATTCGATTGGTTTTTTTCTTGGGTACGATGAATCAAAAACTTTGCCATTTTCTAATGAACCTTCATAGTGAACAGCAACTGTTTTTCCGCTTTCTGCTTTTTTACCAGAACCTCTTTGAATGAATTGGTAACGCAAACCGCTTTCTGTTTTTTCAAAACCAGCAGCTAATGTTTCCATTTTTGCTTCTGATTCTGCTTTTATAGCCGCTAATTTTTTCAAACGAGCTCCTTTTAAACCAACAAAAGCCTCAATTGCATTCCATTTTTGAGCTTCTTCACCTACTCTGATGATTTCAACCGTATCTAATGAATCTCCTTGAGCAATAGCATCTACAACATCTTGTCCTTCCACTACATTTCCAAAAACAGTGTGCTTGTCATCTAACCATGGCGTTGCAACGTGAGTAATGAAAAATTGAGAACCATTCGATCCTGGACCAGAATTTGCCATAGATAAAACGCCTGGTGCATTGTGACGCAAATCTTTATGGAATTCATCATCAAACTTGTATCCTGGATCTCCAGTACCAGTTCCTAGAGGACATCCTCCTTGGATCATAAAATCAGGAATTACTCTATGAAAATTCAAACCATCATAGAATTTTTGTCCTTGAGGTTTAATTTTATTTTCCATGTTTCCTTCGGCAAGAGCCACAAAGTTCCCAACAGTTCCTGGTGTCAAATCATGTGTTAGTTTTACCAAAATCGCACCTTTTGCGGTGTTGAATTTAGCGTATATTCCGTTTTCCATTGTGTTTGTTTTTTATTGAGGTGCAAATTTACGAATAAATTTATAGAATCAGAAAATTTGGAGATTTGAATGTAAGCAAACAAAATACATGAGTCAAAGAAATGACCACAGATTCGCAGATTTATTTTGAAAGCGGATAATCTATTTTAGTTTTTTTTATCTGCGAATCTGCGGTAAAATATATTTTGATCTGTTACTGCTAAATTAAACCACATCCGATTTTAAAAGCGAATATAAATTCAAGTCAATGAATGTGTCATAAAGCAATTCGCCTTGCCGAATCACACCTTCTTTTGTAAAGTTTAATTTTTCAGGAATAGTTTTGCTTTTGAAATTTTCGGTTCCGCATTTGATTTCGATTCTGTTCAGCTGTAAATCCGAAAAGCAAAAATCGATAATGGCTTTACAAGACTTTGTGACAATCCCTTTTCCCTGTAATCCTTCGATAATCCAATAACCAATTTCTCCGATTTTGTTTTGGTTATCAATTTTATAAACACCAATTCGGCCAATAACATTTTCATTTTCTATAATGACAAAAGCAAATTCGTTTCCATCATTGTTACGTTGCATGGTTCCTTTTACAAAATTATCCGCGAATTCAACGGTTTGCATTCTATCTACAAAAGGCAACCAAGGTCTTAAATGTGCTCTATTAGCATCAACCATTTCAAAAATAGGCTGCACATGGTTTTCAGTAATTAATTCTAGTTTGAGAATATTATCAATTGTAATTGTCATATGTTTTTCTTTTCTATAATAATGATTTGTGAACCAAATTAAATTCGTTTTCCAAAACTGTCTATTTAATATTTAAACCCTTAATGACCCGCGAAATCCTCTAACTGCGTAGTAAGAAGAAGCTCCGTTGTGATAGATAAACACCGTGTTATAGCGGAAATCAGCAAAAATGGCACCACCGAGTTTTCTAATATCCGAAGGCGTTATCACCCAGCTCGATGTTTTGGTATCAAAATTCCCAAGTTGTTGTAATTCTCGATATTCTGCTTCTGTCAAAATTTCGATACCTATTTCGGCAGCAAAATCAATAGCATTATTTTCCGGTTTAAATTCTTTTCTCGAATCCAGTGCTTCACGGTCATAACAAAGGCTTCTACGCCCTTTTGGACTTTCAGCTACACAATCATAAAAAATGTATTCATTTGTCTTTTCGTCATGGCCAACAACATCCGGTTCACCGCCAGTTCTTTCCATTTCATTGAGCGACCATAGTTTCTCAGGACTGGTTTCCAGCTTAGCTTGTACATTGTCCCAATTAAGACCTATGTGGCGGTTTCTATTTTTCTCAAAACGATTTTTTAATATTCCGAGTAATGTTAAATGTTGTTCGGGTGACAACTCTTTTTTATTTTCCATTGTCATAATGTGTTATTTTTTTACTCCTAATAGATTAACTCAAATCTAGTAAATATATTAAAATTTCCCTTACACCACTTTTAAAACAAGAATTGTGTTTAGAGCCGTTTTGTTATGAAATAAAATGCTGTTTAGAACGCTTAATTCCACTAAAGCCTAGCCCAGATAGAAGCGGTATCCTTTATAAGGCAATTTTTCTTTGCCTTATAAAGATACAAGCGGATAGCTTGAAATTGCTCCTAATAATTACTCTCTTTATTCTTTTTGGCAATACTGTTTTGATAGCATATTTGGTTGCAAAGGATTATATTTGTTTATCACTTTAAACCAATAAAATATGGGTTCAATATATGACAAAGCCGATAATGAGGCTATAATTGCCAGAATCAATTCTCTTACGCCTGACAGTAAAGCGCTGTGGGGCAAGATGACAGTGGACCAAATGTGCAAGCATTGCAACGCTGCGATTCAGGTTGCGTTTGGCACAAAAGAACTAAAGAAGTATTTCCTGTTGCGTATTTTAGGCAGATTAATAAAAAACAAAGCCTTTAATAGTGACTTTGGAAAAAACAGTCCTACGGCTAAAGAGCTAAAATTTGAAGGTTCCTATGATTTTGAATCCAGCAGAAAAGAATTTGCAGAAAATTTCAGCCAATTTACAAAAGGCACTCAAGTGATCAAGCTTATGGATCATCCTTTTTGGGGCAAAATGACTTATGAAGATTGGGATAAATTGATGTGGAGACATACGGACCATCATTTGAGGCAGTTTGGAGTTTAGCCCAAAACCATTAAAAAAAACATTCGTTTATGAGTATCATCAGACATAAGCATTTCTTTTTATCATATTCCGAAGAACACGAACAAGCGGAGTGGGCAGCCTATTATTTGACTGCGGAGTCCCAACAAGAGCATCATTTTGAAAGACCTTATTTCAAACAAGATCCGTTGGTAGACACCGATTCTGCACATTGGAAAAATTATAAAGATACCGGTTACGACAAAGGCCACCTTGTCCCAGCCGCTGATATGAAATTTTCCAGTGAAGCCTACAATGAAACTTTTTACACCTCGAATGTGTCACCTCAAAACAGAGCTTTTAACGCCGGAGTCTGGAACCGACTGGAACAAAAAATTCGGTATTGGGCTGATAAATACACGGCTCTTTTTATAGTGACGGGAAGTATTTTGCATGATAATTTAGTTACTATTGGCGACGAAGAAGTCTCGGTTCCCGATTATTTTTTCAAAATCGTGGTTCGGGTACAGGACGATGCTTTGGTAATGATTCCGTTTTTGGTTCCCAATGAAAAATCGGATGCTCCGCTTTATACTTTTGCAACAACCATTGATGCAATTGAACAAATTACTGGAATTGATTTCAACCAAAAACTATCTGAAAAAATTGAAGAAAAAATAGAAAAAGAGTTGAGTTATAAGGAATGGAGTTTTAGCTAAACCACAATATTCTGAGAAAAAAAATAACCATATAAGTAATATAAGTTCATTTAAGTTTTCTTATAAGGCCTTATATTACTTATATGGTTTAAAAAAGTTCTCCAAATTCCATTTGTTTTGAATTGAAGTAACAAATGGGTCTTGCTAATTTATTTGTACCTTTGCCGTTCCTAAAAAAGCAACATGAGAATTGACATTATAACCGTATTACCTGAATTATTAAGAAGTCCCTTTGAAGCTTCGATTATGAAACGCGCCATTGACAAAGGATTGGTGGAGGTTCATTTTCATAATTTAAGAGATTATACGACCAACAAACAAAAAAGCGTTGACGATTATCCTTTTGGTGGTGGAGCTGGAATGGTTATGACTGTTCAACCCATAGATGCCTGTATCACCCACCTGAAAAGTGAAAGAACCTACGACGAAATCATTTATATGTCTCCCGATGGCGAAACGCTAAACCAAAAAATGGCCAACACGATGTCGATGTATGAGAACATCATCATTTTGTGCGGGCATTATAAAGGTGTTGACCAACGCGTGCGCGATCATTTTATCACCAAGGAAATTTCGATAGGTGATTATGTTTTATCTGGAGGAGAATTGGGTGCTTTGGTTTTATCTGATGCCTTGATTCGATTGATTCCAGGAGTATTGAGTGACGAAACCTCGGCATTGACCGATAGTTTTCAGGATGGTTTACTTTCGGGTCCCATCTATACCCGTCCTGCCGATTACAAAGGCTGGAAAGTTCCGGATGTTTTATTGAGTGGCCATTTCGCCAAAATTGATAAATGGAGAGAAGACACGGCCTATGAACACACGAAAAATAGGAGACCAGACTTGTTAAACGATTAATTTTCAAATCATTAGATAATTAATTTTCATATATTTATACTTTAAACAAGAATTAGTTCACTTCTTAGTAACCTTTAAAAGTATAAATCATGAAAAAAATAATCTTCAAAGTAATTTTAATTGTTACTTTTTTCATTTCAGCTATTTCTTTTGCGCAAGGAATAAATAGAACATCCTTATTGAATGAACTCAACAAAACTTATGGTATCGCACTAAGTGAAGATGAAAAAACCTATTTCGGAAATGCGAACAGCACATTAGTATTGGAATTATTTGGTCTGGACGAAAAAAAATTATCAAAAGAAAATCGTGATAAAGAAATTGATAAATTATTTGACAAAAGAGACAAAACGTTGACTTCATCGTTGGGCATAAACAAATACAGTGATATTAAAGCAAGAACAGACGAGAAAATTGCGGAAATCATAAAAAAAGTAAAACAAGCAAAAATGGTTCCTTAATTTATTCTAGCAATACAATTCACAAAACAGCTCTTAATAATAACGGCTTTTTTCAAATAAACTAGCAATTAAATAATTTAAAAATTTATAATTCACAATTCATAATTATTTTTTACATTTGCACCCTCATTAGACCAACCTCTGGCGAAAACCGCGAATGTTGCTCTATTTAAACCATAATTAAACAAATTATCATGGCAGATTTGATGAAATTCGTTCAAGACGAATTCGTAACAAGAAAAGATTTCCCTGTATTCGGAGCTGGAGACACAATCACAGTTTACTACGAAATTAAAGAGGGTGAAAAAACAAGAACACAGTTTTTTAAAGGTGTTGTAATTCAAAGAAGAGGTTCTGCTAACACGGAAACTTTTACAATTCGTAAAATGTCAGGAGCAATTGGAGTTGAGCGTATCTTCCCAGTAAACTTGCCAGCTTTGCAAAAAATTGAAATCAACAAGAAAGGTGCTGTACGTAGAGCTAGAATTTTCTACTTCAGACAACTTACTGGTAAAAAAGCTAAGATTAGAGACAAAAGAAGATAGTTTACGCTATTTCTTTAATGATAAAAAAGTCCCAACCGATGAAAATCGAGATTGGGACTTTTTTTTTGATAATTTTATGGCATTAAAAATCACAATTTAAGAATCAAATGGTACTTAAAATATCAAATTAAAAATATCACAGAATATATATTTAATTTTATTTTTTTATATACAAATAAAACCACTATTACAACTGCATTTCTTATCTTTGCCCGCCTTAACTCAAACGATGTAATTCTACAAAAGGCCTTAAATAAATTGTGATTTAGATTAAAAAAAATAAAAAAAATGACAACAAAAGCTAAAATTTTTTACACACTTACAGATGAGGCTCCTTTATTGGCAACCTATTCTTTTCTACCAATTGTCCAGGCATTTACTGCTACTTCGGATATCGAAATAGAGACTAGAGACATTTCACTTGCCGGAAGAATCATCTCGAATTTTTCGGAATTTTTAAAAGAAGATCAAAAAACAAAAAACGCTTTATTGGAATTAGGTCAATTAGCGACTACTCCAGAAGCAAACATCATAAAACTACCGAATGTATCAGCGTCAATTCCACAATTGAAAGCTGCTATTGCCGAATTACAATCACACGGTTATGCTTTGCCGGATTTCCCAGAAGACCCACAAACTGAAGAAGAAAAAGCAATCAAAGCAAAATATTCTAAAATTTTAGGATCCGCTGTAAATCCAGTTTTACGTGAAGGAAATTCAGATCGTAGAGCTCCAAAAGCGGTTAAAAACTACGCAAAAGCAAATCCACACTCTATGGGTGCTTGGTCTGCCGATTCAAAAACTCACGTAGCCTCAATGGAAAGCGGTGACTTTTACGGAAGTGAAAAATCATTGACTTTGACAGATGCCACTGATGTAAAAATCGAATTTGTTGCCAAAGATGGTACTGCTACAGTTCTTAAAGCAAGTACTCCTTTGAAATCAGGGGAAATTATTGATAGTTCTGTTATGCATTTGAATGCTTTGAAATCTTTTGTATCTAAAACAATAAAAGAAGCCAAAGAACAAAACATTTTGCTTTCAGTTCACTTGAAAGCAACAATGATGAAAGTTTCTGATCCAATTATATTTGGTGCAATTGTTGAAGTATATTTTGCAGATGTATTCCAAAAATACGCTGCTTTATTTTCAGAATTAAACATCAATACCAGCAATGGTCTAGGAGATGTGTATGCGAAAATTGCAGGGAATCCAATGCAAGCCGAAGTAGAAGCTGCAATTACTCAAGCTATCGAAAACGGACCAGCTTTGGCCATGGTGAATTCTGATAAAGGAATTACCAATCTTCACGTTCCTTCGGATGTAATTGTAGACGCTTCAATGCCAGCTATGATCCGTACTTCCGGACAGATGTACAATAAAGACGGAAAACAACAAGATACCGTTGCAATAATCCCAGACAGATGTTACGCTGGTGTTTATACAGCTACTATCGATTTCTGTAAAAAGCACGGTGCTTTTGTACCAACTACAATGGGAAGTGTTCCTAACGTTGGATTGATGGCACAACAAGCCGAAGAATATGGTTCTCACGATAAAACATTCCAATTGAAAGCAGACGGAGTTGTTCGCGTTATCGATACAAACGGAACTGTTTTGATGGAACAAAGCGTAGAAGCAAACGACATTTTCAGAATGTGTCAGGCGAAAGATGCTCCTATTCAAGACTGGGTAAAACTAGCAGTAAACAGAGCTCGTTTGTCTAATACTCCTGCTGTTTTCTGGCTGGATAACAACAGAGCACACGACAGAGAATTAATCATTAAAGTAGAAAAATATTTAAAAGATTACGACACAACTGGTTTAGACATCAGAATCTTAAATCCTATTGAAGCTACCAACTTTACTTTGGAGCGCATCATCAAAGGATTGGATACTATCTCGGTAACCGGAAACGTATTGCGTGATTACTTAACCGATTTATTCCCAATTCTGGAAGTTGGAACTTCAGCAAAAATGCTTTCTATCGTTCCGTTAATGAATGGTGGTGGTTTATTTGAAACTGGCGCAGGAGGATCGGCACCAAAACACGTTGAGCAATTCATCCAAGAAGGATACTTGCGTTGGGATTCACTTGGTGAGTTTTTGGCTCTAGGCGCTTCATTAGAGCACTTGGGACAAACTTTACGCAATCCAAAAGCAATTATCTTAGCTGAAACACTTGATACAGCAACCGAAAAATTCTTGGCAACGGACAAATCCCCTTCACGTAAATTAGGAGGAATTGACAACCGTGGGTCTCATTTCTATTTGGCAATGTATTGGGCAGAAGCTTTGGCAGCTCAAGACAAAGACGCCGAATTGAAAGCAATATTCACTCCTATCGCTACTGAGTTTTTTGCAAATGAATCTAAAATCAATGCCGAATTAATTGGTTCTCAAGGTAAAGCCCAAAATATTGGTGGTTATTACCAACCAAATCCAGCCTTGACAGACAAAGCAATGCGTCCAAGCGAAACTTTCAATGCTATTTTAGCCAAACTGGCTTAATTCAAAAAGCTATCATTTTATACTCAAAAGACAACTGGAAACGGTTGTCTTTTTTTTGTGGAGATAGACGACCGATAACAATGATTGAAAGGATCAGCACTGAATTTAAAACCCTGTATTCAATTATTTTTTGTAGCAGAAAGATTCGGCATTTTTGGAAATACAGTCCAGCACGCGATGCTGAAAGCTGAACCCCGACTTATAAGGATTTCCACTTCAAACAAAGTTGACTGAACTCCTATAAAAATAAAACCATAGTGAAGCAATCGAGGCTCACATCTTTGACGCAGTTAGAAATATAAGCCCTGATGCAAGCGGTATCCCATCTCCTTTTTTCTACGAGATGGAATTTAGCGGGCAGCAGGAACTTTGTTTCCTGATAAAGCCTATTCATTCGCTCCATATAATTTTTATTTCGAACAATACAAAATCAAAACAAACAAGCGTTATTAACGATACATTAACATATGTTATGTACGAATTGACCTCCGATTTAATGACATTTGTAATTCAAAACCAAAACAATGATTTCAAAGAAAATTATTTACTTATTCCTTTTACTGCTCACTTCTTTTTACACTTTTTCGCAGGATACGAGCAATAACGAATCGAATAAACAGAAGTTCACACTTAGCGGAACCATCTCGGACAGCAATAGTAATGAAACATTAATTGGGGTCAACGTTTCGATTCCTGAATTAAAAACTGGAGTTATTACAAATGAGTACGGCTTTTATTCCATCACATTGCCAAAAGGTGTCTATAAAATTCAAATCACCTCAATAGGGTTTCAGACTACCGAGGAGACAGTCAATTTGGATAAAAATACCAAAATGAATTTCAAATTGACGGGTAGTGAAAATGTTCTGAAAGAAGTCATTATCAATAGCAACGATAGCCAAACCGAAAACCGAAAACCCGAAATGGGTGTAAACAAACTTTCGGTGGCAACAATTAAAAAAATGCCGGTAGTACTGGGTGAAGTCGATATTATCAAATCTATTTTATTGCTTCCCGGTGTTACCAATGCTGGTGAAGCTGCTTCTGGATTCAATGTTCGCGGAGGGGGCGCCGACCAAAATTTAATTTTGATGGATGAAGCCAGTATTTTTAACTCTTCACACGTTTTTGGATTCTTTTCTATTTTTAATCCAGATGCCGTAAAGGATATCAAACTGTACAAAGGAGGAATTCCAGCCCGTTATGGAGGAAGGGCATCTTCGGTTTTGGACATATATCAAAAAGACGGAAACAGTAACGATTTCCACATGAGTGGTGGAATTGGGTTGATAACCAGCCGCCTTTTGGCCGAGGGACCCATAGTAAAAAATAAAGGCTCTTTTCTTATCGCCGGCCGAGCTTCCTATGCACATTTATTTCTAAAACTATCCGAAGATCAAAAAGACAACGCTGCCTATTTTTATGATTTGAATGCAAAACTAAGCTATAAATTAACTCCAAATAATAACTTATACATGTCGGGCTATTTTGGTCGAGATGTATTTGCAATAAATAAAAGTTTTACGAATATATACGGAAATACCACTTTCAATACCCGTTGGAATCATTTGTTTTCTGAAAAACTTTTCTCAAACCTATCTGCTATTTTTAGTGATTATTACTATGGTTTGGATCTTGATTTTGTCGGTTTCGAATGGAGATCGGGTATTAAGAACTTCAACATTAAATACGATTTCAGAAGTTATGTTTCAGACAAATTAAAATTGAATTTCGGGGTAAATGGTATCTATTACGAATTCAATCCAGGAACCATAAAACCTTCAAGTCCTGACTCGGGAATTAATCCTGACCAACTCGAAAAAAAATATGCATATGAACCTGCAATTTATATCAATGCTGAGCAAAAAATAACCGAACGAATTGATATCAATTATGGATTACGTTACAGTTTATTTTACAATGTAGGCTCTTCAACGGTGAATTTATATGAGAATAACAATCCTGTATTGTTCAATTCACAATTTCAAATCTATGAAAAAGCAACTCCTATTGGCACAAAACAGTACAGCAAAAACGAAGTAATTAAAAGCTTCGACTATTTGGAACCTCGATTAAGCGTCAATTATCAGCTCAATGAAAACCAGTCTTTTCAAGCGAGTTACAACCGAATGGTTCAGTACTTACAGTTAATTTCGAATACATCCTCACCTACTCCGTTGGATGTATGGACTCCGAGCGGCACCTATATCAAACCTCAAATTGCCGATCAAGTAGCCTTGGGTTATTTTAAAAAATTCAAAGAAGGAGCCTATTCCACCGAAGTTAGTGGTTTTTATAAAGAAGTACAAAACAGATTGGATTATATTGATGGAGCCAACTTAATTGCCAATAAAGCAATTGAGCAAGTTTTATTGAACGGACAATTACGCTCTTATGGTCTCGAACTGATGCTAAAAAAGAACGAAGGAAAACTAACTGGTTGGATATCCTATACCCTTTCCAAATCCGAACAACAAACGCCCGGACGAACGCCCGAAGAAACTGGAATAAATAATGGTCAATGGTACAATACGGCTTATGATAAAGTCAACAATCTAGCCGTTACCGGTTCTTATTATCTAAATCCAAAATGGGCTTTCGGCGCCAACTTTATTTATCAAACGGGACAGCCTACCACTTATCCAAACGGACAGTACCAATATTTGGGAATGACCATCCCAATTTACGGATTGCGAAATAAGGAACGATTACCGTCTTTTAATCATTTGGATATTTCGGCCACATTAACTCCAAAACCAAATTACAATAAAAATTGGAGAAGCGAATGGGTTTTCAGCATTTACAACGTTTACAATAGAAAAAATGCTGCTTCAATTGCCTTTAGGGAAAATCTGGACACAGGTGCAAACGAAGCCGTGAAAACATCCATTTTTGGTATCGTGCCAGCTGTAAGTTATAATTTCAAATTTTAAAAATATTCTCATTAGACGAGAACTAAAACATAGAACCGATGAAAAAATTAATCGCAACCCTAATAATAATCGTCGCCATTGTATGCACAGGCTGTGAAGATGTTATAAAAGTAGATGTAGATACTGCGGCTCCTAGATTGGCTGTTGAAGCGGCAATCAATTGGCAAAAAGGGACAGAAGGAAGCGTCCAATACATAAAACTAACCACGACAACAGGTTATTTCGAGAACGTAATTCCTGTGGTCTCCGGGGCAGTTGTGACTGTGACAAATAGTTCCAATAAGATTTTTAATTTTATTGAAAACCCAAAAACAGGAATGTATGTTTGTTCTAATTTTGAACCTCAACTAAATGAAACCTATACCTTAACCATTAAAACAAATGGAGAAACATATACTGCCACCGAAAAAATGTACCCAGTGGCGGCGATTACAAAGTTTACACAAAATAATAATGGTGGATTTAGCGGAAAAGACATTGAGGTCAAAGCCTATTTTAATGACCCTGCCGACGAAATCAATTTCTATTTATACCGCTATAATTATAAAAATCAAAAAACAACAAATCTCTATACGGACGATGACACCTTTTTTAACGGAAATGAATTTTTTAGTATCTCCCAAAATGACTCTTTAAAAGTGGGTGAAAAAGTCAACGTTACGCATTTGGGAATTTCCAAAAGTTATTACAACTACATGAGTATTATTATCAGCCTAGCGGGACAAAACGGTGGCGGTCCGTTTCAGTCTCCTCCATCCACGGTCAGAGGTAACGTAGTCAACACCACCAATCCCGACAATTATCCTTTAGGTTATTTTTCGGTAAGCGAAAGCGATTCGAAAGAATATACAATTGAGTAAAATAAGAATCTATTACTTCGTCAGTACGCTATCGCTCGTGTCTTGCTTTCCACGACAAGTCCTCGCCCCAAAAAACATTTTTTCTACACCCTAAAAGGAGCTTTCTTTGGTCGCTTTTTTAGGGTAAGAAAAAATAAGTTTTTGGAGCTCCGGGCTTTCTGTTTTTATCAGGGCTAGTGACAGAAGATTTCACATTCCAGATTTTAGAATACAGAATTAAGCTTTTAGAATTTAGATTTTTCATACTTTTACAAAAAATCTGAAATTCTTTGTTCTAACTTCTATTTTCTTAAATCTAGAATCTAAGTTCTACATTCCGAAATCCAAATTCTGAAATCTGCATTCTAAAATCTAAAATCTAAAATGTCTTCACATCATATCGTTCGCGACGACCAAGAACCCGCTTTAATAATTGCAAACGGAGCAGCATGTCATCCAGAATTACTGGGACAATTACTCGAATGGTCTCCATTAGTAATTGTGTTGGACTCGGCCATAGAACGTGTCATGCAATTGGACATTAAAATTGATGTACTGCTGGGTGATTTTGACCGTGGTTTTGATCCTGAAAAATATCAAACTTCACAATATCCATTGGAAATTGTTCATACACCAGATCAAAACAAAACTGATCTAGAAAAAGCATTAGATTATTTAATCGAAAGAAAAATTCCTGCCGTAAATGTAGTTTGGGCCACAGGAAAAAGAGCTGACCACACGATTACCAATCTCACGAATATAGTTCGCTATCGAAATTTAATTAAAATCGTCATTCTGGACGATCACTCCAAAATATTTTTGCTTCCCAATAAATTTGAAAAATGGTACACTGCAGGAACGCCTATTTCATTAATTCCCATTGGAATTGTCAACGGAATATATTCTAAAAATTTAGTGTATCCTTTAGAAAATGACACCTTGACTATGGGGTACAGAACAGGAAGCAGCAACGAAGTTGCCCATGACGGAATTGTAACCATCAACCACAACGATGGCGATTTGCTATTGATGGAATGTATTGATTAGTAAAATTCTAGTTTTCAATACAGTAAAAACTATTCAAATTTGTACTCATTTTAAAAAAAACAGTACAAAAAACAATCTATTTATCACAGCACAAAAAATACAACCAACTACATATCAAACACTTTGGCTTGATTATTGTAATAATAACAAACAAAAACAGCTGCAAATAGGTGTTTTATCAATTACAAGAAAGGATTGACTATCTTTGCAGCGAAATTTAGGAAATGAAATCTACAAAGAATACCGAAAAGACAACTTTACATCCAAAAAATCTTCACCGATTTGGATATAACTTTGAACTATTAACACTAAATCACCCCGAATTGGGAGATTTTGTTTTCGTTAATGAACACAACATAGAAACGATTGACTTTAGTAATCCCGATGCGGTAAAAGCGCTTAATAAGGCTTTATTAATCACCAATTACGATATTCAAAACTGGGATATCCCAGCTGATTTTTTATGCCCGCCAATTCCAGGTAGAGCCGACTATATTCATTACCTCGCAGATTTATTGGCTACAACAAATAATGGCGTAATTCCACAGGGAGAAACCATTATGGGTCTCGACATTGGTATTGGAGCCAATTGTATTTATCCAATATTAGGAAATGCTATTTATGGCTGGTCATTTGTAGGAACTGATATCGATGAAAATGCAATTCAAAATTGTAAAAAAATCATCGAACACAATCCAAAATTGGCAGAAGCAATAAGTCTGCAATTACAGATAAATTCTCGTTTTATTTTCAAAAACATTATAGCTCCCGAGGATCGATTCACGTTTACCATCTGCAATCCTCCTTTTCATTCTTCATCCGAAGAAGCAACAAAAAGCAGTCTTCGAAAAGTTAACAATCTTACTCCAAATGCACCAAAAGCCGCAAAACCAATACTTAATTTTGGCGGACAAAATGCTGAATTGTGGTGTGAAGGCGGTGAATTAGGCTTTATCAAGCAAATGATTTATGAAAGTGCCAAATATCCTATGCAATGTCTTTGGTTTACTACATTAGTATCAAAACAATCCAATTTGAATACAATATACAAAACCTTAAACAATGTCGCGGCTATTCATAAAACAATAGAAATGGCCCAAGGTCAAAAAACAAGCCGAATCGTTGCATGGACTTTTATGAGTGAAGCACAACAAAAAGCTTGGAAATTTTAATATTTGTAAAAACTGATTTTCACTTTTAAGTTTGAATCACTATTTAAAGCAGTAAGAAAAGCTAAAAAACGATTTGCTTTCACTACATTTAAAAAAATTCAACTTAATCGCTATGTATAAATTAGTATCCAAAATCATTGTATTTGTTCTACTTATAAGCTGTAGCGTATCCAAGGAGAAGAAAATTGACGAATACGTTTTTAAAAGAAAAAAAGAAAAAACACAATACATTAACTCTTACAATAAGTCATTACAACTTTGGAAAGTTCCTTATAAAGAAGAATACGTAGCAACCAGTTTTGGCAAGGCTCATATCATTATTAGTGGCCCAAAAGATGCCAAACCATTGCTTTTGCTTCATGGTATGGATGCTAGTTCTACTATGTGGTTCCCCAACAGCGCAGCACTATCAAAAAACCATCGCGTATACGCCGTTGATTTCTTATTGGAAGCTGGAAAATCTGAATTTAAAGGAAATTCACTCTCCACTGATGAAATCGTAAATTGGTACACTCAAATTTTTAGCTATTATAAATTCAAAAATTTCGATATAATAGGAGCCTCACGAGGAGGTTGGATTGCCACTTTATTGACAATCCAAAAAAATAGCAAAATTGACAAACTCGTATTGATAAGTCCAGCCCAGACTTTTAATAATGTTGATCAAAAGGGAAAAGCATCATCAGCACTATTTTTAAAATTTTTCCCAAACAAAAAGAAACTCAAAAAAACATTAAGTGCATTTTCTTACTACCCAGATAAAATTAATCCTGTCTATAAAAAACAATTTTATTTGGCTAACAAATATTCCAAATCCAATGCCAGTATTTTACAGATGCAACCCTTTTCTGACGAGGAATTAAAAATGATAACAATACCTGTTTTAGTACTTATTGGAGATCATGATGTCATCAATTCAGAGAAAAGTCTGTTGCGTGCCAACGAATTTTTAAGTAACGACAAAACAGAAATTATTAAAAATGCAGGTCATTTTTTGAGCATGGATCAAGCTAAAGACGTAAATGAAATTATTGTTGATTTTTTAAAGTAAACCAAAATTCAAATTATTCCCCTCCTCTTGGCTTACATAATGAATTCATAAAAATCATAAGCCAGCTAGAATTCAACGATAAAACTCAATAGAAAAATTAGAAGTTCTACTATTCCTAACACTCTTTTGATTAAATTTGTGTAAATTATTTTCTTATGAGCGCAATCGAATTAAAAAATATATTGATTTCTAAAATATCCGAAATTGATGATGAAGTTTTTTTGTCAGCAATAAATACAATATTGGACAGTAAATCGAAAAGCATTGAAAGCTATAATCAAGGTTCTCAAAAAATAATAATTCTTACTGAACAACAAAAAAAGGAAATCCAAAATTCTCAAAAGGAATATTTAGAAGGAAATTATTTTGATAATGATTCCGTAAATGAAGAAATGGAAAGATGGTTGCGAGAAGAATAGTTTGGACATCATCTGCGAAACTTCAATTAAAAACCATTTTTGAATATTTTAATTTTAGAAATAAAAGTAAAGTCTATTCCTTAAAATTAAACACACTAATTCAAACCGGATTAAAGATACTTCTCCAACATCCAAATATTGGCAAAAAAACCGATTTCATAAATGTTCGCGGTTTATTAATTGAAAACTATTATGTTTTCTATGAAATAAATAAAACTCACATTATAATTCTATCCGTTTGGGATACGAGACAAGATCCTAAACGATTGAAAATATTAAACAAATGAATTTCCAAGTCATATCCGAATACCAACCCAAAGGGGATCAACCACAGGCCATTGAAAAATTAACTCAAGGCTTGCTGGATGGTGAACAATTCCAAACTTTGCTTGGGGTTACCGGTTCCGGAAAAACATTTACGGTGGCCAATGTTATACAGGAAATACAACGTCCCACTTTAGTTTTGGCACACAACAAAACCTTAGCTGCACAATTATATTCGGAGTTCAAACAGTTTTTCCCCAATAATGCCGTGGAATATTTCGTATCCTATTACGATTATTACCAACCCGAAGCTTTTATGCCAGTCACCGGCGTTTTCATCGAGAAAGATTTGTCCATCAATGAAGAACTGGAAAAAATGCGATTAAGCACCACCTCTTCCCTTCTTTCTGGTCGAAGAGACATAATAGTCATTGCTTCCGTTTCTTGTATCTACGGTATCGGAAATCCCGTTGAATTTCAAAAGAACGTTATTGCTGTAGAGAAAAATCAAATGATTTCCCGAACCAAATTATTGAAAAGTTTGGTTCAAAGTCTGTATTCCAGAACCGAAGCCGATTTTACTCCCGGAAATTTTCGCATAAAAGGCGATACGGTTGAAGTATATCCAAGTTATGCGGATGATGCATTTAGAATTCACTTTTTTGGAGACGAAATAGAAGAAATAGAAAGCTTCGATGTCAAAACGTCCAAAGTCATTGAACGATACGAAAAACTCACTATATATCCCGCCAATATGTTTGTAACCTCTCCTGATGTGTTGCAAAATGCGATATGGGAGATACAACAGGATTTGGTCAAACAAGTTGATTATTTCAAGGAAATAGGCAAACATCTTGAAGCCAAAAGGCTCGAAGAACGCACCAATTTTGATCTCGAAATGATTCGGGAATTGGGCTATTGTTCTGGTATCGAAAACTATTCACGCTATTTGGACGGAAGAGAAGCAGGATCGAGACCTTTCTGTTTATTGGACTATTTTCCAAAAGATTTTTTGATGGTCGTTGATGAAAGCCACGTAACCATTTCACAAGTACAAGCGATGTATGGAGGAGACAGAAGTCGAAAAGAAAATTTAGTGGAGTATGGTTTCCGCTTGCCGGCTGCAATGGACAATCGACCATTAAAATTTGACGAATTTGAGGCAATGCAAAACCAAGTCATCTATGTTTCTGCCACTCCTGCCGACTATGAATTGCAAAAATGTGATGGCGTATATGTAGAACAAGTGATTCGCCCAACAGGTTTATTGGATCCAATAATAGAAATTCGTCCTAGCTTGAACCAAATTGATGATTTGATCGAAGAAATTCAACTCCGTTGCGAATTGGACGAAAGAGTTTTGGTGACAACTTTAACCAAAAGAATGGCGGAAGAACTAGCCAAATACCTGACTAAAGTATCCATTCGTTGTCGCTACATTCACTCCGATGTAGACACACTGGAACGCATCGAAATCATGCAGGATTTACGAAAAGGATTATTTGATGTTTTAATTGGAGTGAATTTACTAAGAGAAGGATTGGATTTACCCGAGGTATCATTAGTAGCCATACTCGATGCAGACAAGGAAGGATTCTTAAGAAGCCATCGCTCACTAACACAAACCATAGGTCGTGCCGCAAGAAACTTAAACGGAAAAGCCATAATGTATGCTGATAAAATCACCAATAGTATGCAAAAAACGATTGATGAAACAAATTACAGAAGAACAAAGCAAATTAATTTTAACTTAGAGAATAATGTAGTTCCTCAAGCTTTAAATAAAAAAATCGAAAGCGCCTTTACCAACAACAAATTGGTGGAGTATGAATTGGGGCACATTATGAATGTTGCCGCCGAACCAGAAACTGCCTATATGTCCAAACCTGATTTGGAAAAACTCATTCGCGAAAAACGAAAAGCAATGGAAAAATCAGCAAAAGATTTGGACTTTATGCAAGCTGCGAAACTGCGTGATGAGATTAAAGCTTTACAAGCAAAAAATCATTAATTATGTTGTTCCTGAAAATGATCCAATAATACTTCTGGAGGAATCATAGTATTGGGAGATGCTTTCATTAATTTTAGAATACGATTGGTAGCACTTGGATTTAATCCCATATTGATGGCAATTTGACGAATAGCCTCTTCTTCTTTTTGATGCAAAACACCATCAACATGCATCAATAATGCCAAACGATAAAATTGTTGAATCCGTTCAAATTCAGATTTTATAACACCAGTTGGTAATTCTTGATGAAATAAATCTTTGAACTCTTTTCTACTGATTCCTAATTCTTGGGCAACAATCCAAACAAATTGATATTCGCGCTCATGTAATCGGCCATCAACAACTGAAAATGCAATCATTTCAGACAACAAATTGATCTTTTCTACGTGTGTGTTCATCTATTTATTTATTTTAGCTAAAATATTCTTTTTTTTTAAATCTTAAAATAAAATCACCTTGAAGTTAATTTACCTAATTCCGCTATTTTTATTTCTTAGTAAAACATCTGCCCAGAAGAATACTGCTTCCAAACAGGTTTCCACTTTTACCATGGAAGCTCCTCAACTAAAAACAAGCAGAAAAATTTGGTTGTACTTACCCAAAAATTACGAAACTTCAACCAAAAAATATCCCGTCATTTACATGCATGACGCCCAGAATTTATTTGATACCAAGACTTCTTTTGCAGGAGAATGGAATGTGGACGAAAAACTAGACAGCTTGAGTGCACAAGTAATTGTGGTGGGAATTGAAAACGGTGGTGAAAAACGATTAGAAGAACTGACTCCCTATAAAAACGAAAAATACGGTGGCGGAAATGCAGATAAATATCTCGAATTTATTGTTAACACCCTAAAGCCTGAAATTGACAAAAAATACCGAACTAAAGCCAATGCCAAAAACACTACTATTATGGGAAGTTCTCTGGGTGGTTTGACTTCATTTTATGCCGTTATAAAATACCCTAAAGTTTTTGGAAAAGCGGGTGTCTTTTCTCCAGCTTTTTGGATTAACCGAAAGGATATAAATGATTATATGACAAACAGTAAAAAAATTAAGGCTAAAATCTACTTTCTATGCGGTGATTCTGAAGGGGATGATGACAGTATGGTAACCGACCTGAATCATATGGAAACTCTGTTAAATACAAACCGTTGCTACTGTCTGCATTTAAACAAAAAAGTAATTGTAAAAGGAGGACATCACAATGAGAAGTTATGGAGAGATGGATTTACAGATGCCATTCTCTGGTTGGGGTATTGATAAATGATTGTAGATTAACGATTTTAGTTTTTAGATGCAGGTACAAAAAATATTACTCCTAAAATCGTTAATCATCATTCTTAAATCTAAAATATTTATTTTTTGGAATACTCTTTTTCCATTTGAGTAATAATGCTTTTTATGGCTTCAGAACCAATTCCTTTAGCTTTGATGACTTTATTTTTATCCAGAATATAAATCACGGGCGTTGTCACAACATCGTATTTATCCTTTAGATTATTGATATGGACGCCGTCATAGACATTAATCCAATCTATTTTGTTGTCAATAATGTATTTTTTGTATTTATCGAATTCATTTTGGGTATAAACCCCGAAAACTTTGACATCTTTCTTTTCTTTCAGCATATCGTGGTACATTTCGAGAATTTTCGGCACTTCCTTTTGGCAATGCCCACAGTCCACATCCCAAAAAAGAAGTATCAAATAATCGGCTTTTATACTCGACAAAGTCACATAGGATTGTTCAATTTCGGTTTTATTATCATAATAGATTTTGGTGATTTCCTCACTTGTTTTAGCGGTATCAAAACCCATTTTTGCAATTTTATCATGACCCGGAATGTCTATCATATAGAGCTCTGGCGCTGCCTTTCCTAGTTGTAATGGCGCTAAAATATTGCCTCTGTTTATGATGAGTTTAATCACACTGTCATCATAAACCCCCTTGGCTTTACCCGTTTTAAAATAATTATCTACCATATAAACAAACACCTTGTCCATTCCCATAATTTTTGGAATTTCATATGTTGAAGTAAAATAGGCCAATAAAAGCATATTCATTTTGGTGCCTTGTTTCGTTTTGAGCATCATACGATCAATCTCCACACAAATCGAATCGGGATGTTGTACCACAACCGAATTAAAATATTGCTTGATTTTATTGGCAAAAAATGGGTTGCGTAACATGGCATCGTCTTGGAAATTTACGCCATCCCAAAAATGTTTTTTATAATAGTTATAGGCAAAAATACTATCTGGTCTTCCGTTATTGGCTTTAGGAATGTCCTTGGCTACTTTTTCAGTTTTTAAATTGATTATTTCGGAAAGATAGTTTCCCTTGTTTTGAGCAATAGTATTCAAATCATTTTCCAGAATAGCCTCATTCAAGACTTTGAATTCCTTGGTTAGAAGTGCTGTAGAATCTGATTTTTTCTGTTCTTTCACTGATTTTTTATAACCCTCAAATTCTTTATTTTTGGTTGTCACAAAACGAATGTAGTTAAAGAAATTTTCATTTTGCTTGGAATTAACGGCCTTTAAATTATCGAGTAAATCGGTTTTATCTGAATTGATTTGTTGTTTTTGGGTTTGTTCGTCTATAATGAAATCAAAATAATTTCCTTTTTCCTGACTGAGTAAAAAATAAACACCTTTGTCTAAATTTTTCTTCCCTTTGAAAACAATATTCCCGTTCACCACTTTTTTGCAGGTATCCGAAATGTACAACTTATCAAATTGGTAAAAGGCTAGATAAGCAACGGTATCTTTACAATGCTGCAAATTAATCTTGATTTCATGACCTGACTGGGCTTGAGCAAACAGTAAACCAAAAAAGAGAACGAAACTCATTAAAATTTTCTTCATAATTCACAATAATCTTTGATACACTATTATAATAGATAGTTAAACAATTTTAGAAAATAATTCAAATTATTATATCCCAAAAATAATTGAATTTAAATCTAATTTCAAATAATTGACAAAGTGTTTTTACAGTCAAGAAAACAATATCAAGAAATTCATTTTGTAAATGCTTACCTTTGCGTTTTAAATAGTTAAAAAATGACAAATAACGATATATTCAAAAAACTTCGAGTAGCCTTGATGTTACGCGATGATCAAATAGTGGAAATTTTGGAATTGGTAGATTTTAGAATTACAAAATCAGAATTGGGTGCTTTTTTCCGTGATGAAAAACACGAAAATTACATGGAATGCGGAGATCAGGTTTTACGTAATTTCCTAAACGGATTGGTAATTCACTTGAGAGGAACCAAAGAAAATCCTAAAAACCCGAATGATGTTTTGGCCAAACACAAAGCTCAAATTCCGGCAAAAGAAAGTGATTCAAAAAGAGCTGAATTTAAACCAAAAGCAAAAGATGAAGAAAGAGCAAGAGGTGATCAAGCTCCTGGAAAATCTAGTACGGCAAAAAAACCTGCAAAAAAACAATACCCAAAAGGGAATTCAAAAACACCAGTTGTAGAGAAAGTTAAATATAACTTTGGAAAAAACAAAAAATCGTAATCCATTTTGAAAACAGCTTTAATAATAGGTAGCACTGGACTTATCGGTTCACAATTACTACAACTTCTTTTGGAAAGTGATCAATATTCAAAGATTATCACTTTCGTAAAAAGAGATACAGGTATTCAACACCCTAAATTAAAGCAACACATTATTGATTTTGACAAACCCGAAAATTATCACGATTTGATTGAAGGTGATGATTTCTTTTGCACCATTGGAACAACCATAAACAAAGCTGGAAGCAAAGAAGCTTTTCGAAAAGTCGATTATGAGTATCCAATGCAGTTCGCAAAAATTGCTGCAGAAAAAAAAATAAACCAGTTTCTGATTATATCTTCACTTGGAGCAGACGCAACTTCATCTAATTTTTATTTGAAAACGAAAGGTGAAATTGAGAATTTTCTTAAAGCTTCAACACTTGAAAAAGTAAGCATTCTAAGACCCTCACTCCTTTTAGGCAATCGAACAGAATTCAGATTGGGTGAAAAAGTAGGCACTTTTTTCATGAAAGCATTCTCTTTTATGTTTGTTGGAAATATGAAAAAATACAAACCTATAGAAAGTGCCAAAGTTGCCAAGGCTCTTTTTGCAATAGCTCAACAAGACAACAAAGGATTTATAATTTATGAATCGGACTCGATTCAAGAGATAGAAAAATGATAAAATAGAAACCTGAATGAAAGTTCAGGTTTTTTTATGCCTAAGATTTATAAAAATTCACTCTCAACATAACAAACTATTTTTTAGGCACAGCTGTCAAAAAATTAATATTTTTTTGTTAAATTTGACATACAACCATCTATTAATCTTCAATTTAAACAGTAAGAAGAACAAGTATTGGCGATACTATTTTAGTAATTCTGTTGATTCAAAAGATGAATAAATATTGTGCCCTTTTTTTAAATTCCTACAAATACGTTTCTAAAACACTAATTTCTTAAAAAATTAATGCAAAAAAAAAACATACTATAGCCCATGTTAAATTTTACCTTTCAACATATAAACGCTACCAAAAAAAATAACGGCAATAGTTGGAAATCTATTTTCGTTTTTTTTGCTCTAATTTCCTTCCTTTCTACTGCTGCCCAAACCCCAAAAAAGGAAATGGATTCCATTGTTAAAGAAATTGGAATCAAAAACAGAATAAACCAGCTTATGCTTGAAAGCAAAGCAGAAAATGAGAAGAAAGCGAGACAGGAGAAATACATAAATTATCAAAAAGTCCAAAAACAAAATAGAATCTTCAATTTAATTGAATTAGAAGTCCAAAATGCAAAATTTCTATTAACAAGAGGATATGCTTATAAGGACATTACTGCAGAAATCCATCAATTGAAAGAATGGGAAGAATTTGCCGTTAAGGGAATTGTTGGAAAAAAATTCAGAGTAATGACTGACAGAAATCTTAGCTCAACTTCCATCTTACTAGACGAATTATTGAAACGTACCAGCAATCGCTTAAAAAAAATAAGCGTTGAAAATCAGCAGTTAAGCAGAACACAAGAAAAAATTGATTCCTTGGTAGCTGAAAAAAATCTATATTATGTCCCAATCGATTCCGTTGCTAGGGAAATTTACCGTCTGCAATCTCTAAAGATGAACACCGACATCAATCTAATCTCTGAAAGGTTAAAAAATGCAGTAGATAGTATCCAAACATTGGAGATTATGGGTGACCAATTAAAATTTAAAATTGAGTCCGACATAATTGAAAATGACAGACTCCGGAAATTAGAAGTGGATCAATTATTCACAAAAAAAGTTCCTGTTTTTGAACGCCTTGACATTAAAAAGTTAATGATTGAAGACCCTCTGACCTTTTCATTAAAAACCAACTATTTGGTACTATATTTTTATTTGATAAACAATAAAAATTCGATTCTAATGATGCTGATTCTAATAATCGGCACAGCAGTATATTTTAAATTGCAAAAGAGAAAATTCCTTGATTTGGGATATGAAAAAAATATGTTATTTAATATATATATTCTAAACAGCCCTATTGCAACCGCCCTTTTGGCTGTCCTGAATTTGTACCAATTCGTTCTTCCTATGCCACCGCTTATTTTTTCAATTATAGCTTGGACAATATCGACCATTGCATTGACTATAATGATGTGGAAATCGATTAATACTTTTATTTGGAAAATTTGGGTAGCAATTTTTCTATTGAATTTGGTTGCCTTTTTTGACATTATAATTTTAATTCACTTTGTTGGTGAGTCCTTTTTAATTTTGGCGATTAATTGTTTAGGAATCGGAATAGGTGTTTATGCATTCAAGAACAGGGCACAAATTCAAAGAAAAGTTTATTTCTGGTATATCATTATAGCAACCATCTTTCAATTCTTTTCCTTCTATTATTTGCTAAACGGCCATTATAATTTAGGTAAATTTTTAATGACAAAAGCAGTTTATACTATTATAGTGGTGTTTTCTCTCTACAGCACCTTTATTATAGTCAAAGAAATTAATTTGATATCCAAAATTCTGGAAGCTGATGATGAAGATGAACCGAAGAAAACTCTAAACGGTATTCCCCATCAATTTACCCTTGGTTTTTATCTAATTCTCTTTCTCTGCTGGTTTTTGTTGATGATAAGAAACACGTATACCTTCCAAAATTTCGTTGATCCTTTCAGAAATACCATATCCGAGCCTAGAAGCATTGGAAACATCACGTTCACATTTGAAAATATTCTAACATTCATTGTTGTGATTCTATTGTCCAGTTTCCTTGCAAGAGTAGTTTCTTTTTTAGCATCAGACAATCAAATCATCAAAAATAAAAACAAAACCAAAAATTTTGGAAGCTGGTTATTTCTATCCCGAATAACCATTGTGACTTTAGGCGTTTTACTTGCTTTTGCATCTGCTGGAATTCCTTTGGACAAAATAACCTTAATCATTAGTGCATTGGGAGTTGGTATTGGTTTTGGTATGCAAAGCCTCGTGAACAATCTAATAAGTGGATTAATCATTGCTTTTGAAAAACCAGTGAGTTTGGATGACATTATAGAAGTTGGCACACAATCCGGAAAAATGAAATCAATCGGCATCAGAAGCAGCGTAGTCACAACATTTGACGGAGCCGATGTAATCATTCCAAACGGAGAATTATTAAATCAAAATTTAACCAATTGGACTCTTGGAAGCAGTAGTCGCAGATCAGAAATTCGATTTGGAGTAGCCTATGGAACCGACTTAGAATTGACCAAAAAATTACTTTTTGAAATCCTTGAAAAAAACGAAAATGTACTTATGAAACCGATGCCTGCAATTTGGTTTACCAGATTTGGTGACAGTTCGATTGACTTAGTTCTGAAATACTGGATTAGCCACTTTGATTTTGACAATGAGACCAGAAGTGAGTTAATAATTGCTATCGACAAAACATTAAAAGAAAACAATATTGTCATACCATTTTCACAACAGGATATTCACATTATAAATAAAGAAATTGAACCCGAGCCCGATTCAGAACCTGAGATTTAACACAAAAAAACATTTAAGAACTGCAGCTTAACATTGAGCAACCTACTTTATCTCTGGCCCAATCGGGTCTTTTGGCAAACCATTTTTGATTTTCTGGCTGTTCATCATAAGGTTTTTTAAGCAATTCAAACAATTCATTCAGTAAAGAATAATCTCCTTTATCGGCCTCATCAATACTCAACTGCGCCATATAATTTCGCAATACATATTTGGGATTTACCAAATTCATAAAGAGCTTTCTTTCATCGTCGGTTAGTGTTTCTTGATTTATTCTATTACTATAATGTTCGAGCCATATATGCCATTTATTCAGTATAGATTCATTAAGATCTTTTTCATTATAAAAAGCTTCTTTGATTTTATCCAAAGCAACCTCGGTTGAATCCTCTTTTTGAATATTACTCAAATTTCTAAAGAAAATGGTCATATCGGTTTCAATTAACTGAAGAAGTTCCGTCAAGCTTTCAATTAAAATAGCATCCTCATGTTTAATGATTTTTAGACCAAGCTTATTACGCATCATATTCAAATATTCTTTTTGATAGTTACTACCGAAAGCATTCAAAATAGCTTCAAGCGGTTTGGCATCATTAATTAAGGGATACAACGCATTAGCTAATTGGTATAAATTCCACAACGCAATATCAGGTTGATTGCCAAATCGGTATCTTTTGTGCTGATTGTCGGTTGTATTGGGAGTCCAATTGGGATTATAATCTTCCAACCATCCATACGGTCCGTAATCAATAGTAATGCCGTGAATCGACATATTATCTGTATTCATAACGCCATGAACAAAACCTACTCGTTGCCAATTCACAATCATATCAAGAGTAGTCTGAGTTACCGTTTGAAAAAAGTCTAGATACTTTTCGACACCTTGACTTTTAATATTCGGAAAATGATGTTTAATGGTATAATCTGCTAATAATTGAAGTGTAGTATGATCTTTCCTCGAAGCAAACAATTCAAAATTTCCAAAACGTATAAACGAAGGCGCCACTCTACAAACTATGGCTCCTTTCTCATAAGCAGGATTTCCATTATATAAAACATCCCTTAAAACCTGATCGCCGGAAAGCATAAGCGAAAGCGAGCGAGTTGTGGAAACACCGAGATAATGCATGGCTTCGGCACACAAATGCTCTCTAATAGAAGAACGCAATACTGCAAAACCATCGGCTGTACGGGAATATGGCGTAGGCCCTGCTCCTTTTAATTGCAAGGTGTACAATTTATCATTATGCAGTACTTCGGTTAGATTAATCGCACGGCCATCTCCCAACTGTCCAGCCCAATTTCCGAACTGATGTCCAGCATAAGCTAAAGCATACGGTTTGGTTTCTGGATAAACGGTTTTCCCCGAAAAAGTATTTAGAAAATCATCTGAATGAATATCTTCCTGAGACAATCCTAAAGAATTGGCCACCTCAACTGAAGCATGAATCAAAGACGGATTTGAAGGCTTTTTTGGTTCTACATAAGAAAAACAAGCTTGTTCTACTTGTCTCGGAATATTGATTTCAATCGAATCAGCAGGCAATTCTGAAGTAAAATTATTTTGTATATGAAGTTTCATTTGGTAACAGATATATAAACTAGCATAATTACAACTAGTATTGTAAAGATATTCGATAATTTACACTTAATTATTCGGTAATGATAATTTTATTTTATAACCAAAATCGTTTTGCTTATAAGAATGAAGAAACAAAAAATCCCGAGCTTTCGCTCAGGATTTCATTATACTTTGAAATGCACTACAGTGCATCTCTACAGAATCTTATATTAAGAAAGCGCCGCTTTAACTTGATCAGCTGCTTCTTGGAATTCAACAGCAGATAAAATTGGCATTCCAGAATTATCAATTAATTCTTTTGCTATAGCAGCATTTGTACCTTGTAAACGAACAATGATTGGCACTTTTATTGCATCACCCATATTTTTGTAAGCATCAACAACTCCTTGTGCCACACGGTCACAACGAACGATTCCACCAAAAATATTAATCAAAATTGCTTTTACGTTTACATCTTTTAAGATAATACGGAAAGCAGTTTCAACACGTTTTGCATCAGCAGTTCCACCTACATCAAGGAAGTTTGCAGGTTCAAAACCAGCGTACTTAATTAAATCCATAGTTGCCATTGCAAGACCTGCACCATTAACCATACATCCTACAGTCCCGTCAAGATCTACGTAGTTCAATCCTACTTCTTTTGCTTCAACCTCGATTGGATTTTCCTCACGAACGTCACGCATATCAGCATATTTCTTTTGTCTGTATAAAGCATTATCATCGATATTTACTTTAGCATCTACAGCTAAAATTTTATCATCTGAAGTTTTTAAAACTGGGTTGATTTCAAACATAGAAGCATCAGAACCAATGTAAGCATTGTATAATGAATCGATGAATTTAACCATTTCCTTGAAAGCATTTCCAGAAAGACCTAAGTTAAAAGCAATTCTTCTTGCTTGAAAACCTTGCAATCCAACAGCTGGATCAATTTCTTCAGTAAAAATTAAGTGTGGAGTATGTTCTGCCACTTCTTCAATATCCATTCCACCTTCAGTAGAATACATGATCATATTACGTCCTGTAGCTCTATTCAAAAGAACAGAAACATAAAACTCAGAAGTTTCACTTTCACCTGGATAATAAACATCCTCAGCAATTAAAACTTTGTGCACTTTTTTTCCTTCAGCAGAAGTCTGAGGTGTGATTAATTGCATTCCGATTATTTCTTCTGCAATTCCTTCTACTTTGTCAATTCCTTTGGCAAGCTTTACTCCACCACCTTTTCCACGACCACCTGCGTGTATTTGGGCTTTCACAACATACCAACTTGTACCAGTTTCGGTAGTTAATTGTTTTGCAGCAGCTACAGCTTCTACAGGACTATTGGCTACAATTCCGCGTTGAATGCGAACTCCATAGCTAGCTAAAATTTCTTTTCCTTGATATTCGTGTATGTTCATAATATAGAATTTGTCTGGATTCTGAATCTATTTCAGAATAAAAGTGGCACAAAAATAGCAAAATTTAATTTAATTGAAATTTTTTTTAATTATAATAACATATAAAAGTAAAAAATAGCGAATCTTTTATCTCAATCGTTATAGTATAAAAAATTTAAATATTCTCAGCATTTTTGTTAAAATAATTATCCTCAAAAAGTATAATCCTATATTTATTACAAAAATCAAGCGTTTTTAAAATTTATAAAAATATTTTTTGAAGATATGTCAATTCCGAAAGGAAAAATCAGCATTATTATCAAATATTCATACCTTTTTTAATTTTATAGCAAAAATAGAACCTAAACACTGTATTCATTAGTTATATGTTATGAAATCTTTAATTTTGTAAAAAAAAATATCAAGCATGAGAGTTAAAGAACAAGGCCTTTATTTACCCGAATTTGAACACGACAACTGTGGCGCAGGATTTATATGTAATTTGAACGGAATTAAGTCTAATGATATTATTCATAAAGCGCTAGATATCCTTATAAAGTTAGAACATCGTGGAGCTGTAAGCTCTGATGGAAGAACTGGAGATGGTGCTGGAATCTTATTTGATATCCCACACGCATTCTTTAAGAAAGTTTGTGATTTTGAAATCCCAGAAGTTAGAGAGTATGCTGTAGGAATGGTTTTTATGCCTAAAAGTACAAACCAAGTGGCATTTTGTAAAACCACTTTTGAAGACGCTATAAAAGATCAAAATCTATCTATTTTAGGATGGAGAGATGTTCCTGTAGATGTTTCTAATTTAGGGCAAATTGCCGCAGAAAAAGAACCAACCGTTAAACAAGTATTTGTTGGTAAAAACGGTCTAGATATCACAGAACAACAATTCAACGCCAAATTATTCTTGGCCAGAAAAATTGCTGAACATACAATTCGTAATTCAAGAACTTCGGAAAGTCATATGTTTTACTTTTCAAGCTGTTCTACAACTACTATTATATATAAAGGTCTATTGATGCCCGAAGACATTAGCAGATACTATACTGATTTATTAGATGACGATTTAGTGACCCGATTGGCTTTGGTTCACCAACGTTTTTCTACAAACACTTTCCCTTCTTGGGATTTGGCACAACCATTTAGATACATGTGTCACAATGGTGAAATCAATACTTTGAGAGGAAACGTAAGCAGAATGCGTGCTCGTGAAGAATTGATGAAAAGTGATGTTTTTGGAGAAGATCTAAAAAAATTATTCCCAATTATATTAGAAGGAAAATCAGATTCAGCTTCTATGGATATGGTTGTTGAGTTGTTATTAATGACTGGACGTTCTTTACCGGAAGTTATGATGATGGTTGTTCCTGAAGCATGGGAAAAACACAAAACCATGTCGGATGAAAAGAAAGCATTCTACGAATATAATGCTTGCATCATGGAACCATGGGATGGTCCTGCCTCTATCCCATTTACAGACGGGAACGTTATTGGAGCATTATTGGACAGAAATGGATTGCGCCCTTCTCGTTATACATTAACCAAAAGCGGATTTGTGATCATGTCATCAGAAATTGGTGTACTTGACATAAAACCAGAAGATGTAGTACAACACGGAAGATTGGAACCAGGAAAAATGTTCCTTGTTGACATGAACGAAGGTCGTATTATTGAAGACGAAGAAATCAAACATTCAGTAGTAACTAAACGTCCTTATAGAGAATGGTTGGACAAAAATTTATTGCAATTGGCTAAAATCCCTTATACGGACAATCCAATTCCAACTGAAAAAATAGATTTTGAAACAAGACAACGTCTTTTTGGCTATACAATTGAAGATTTAAAAACGATCATTAATCCAATGGGTGGTCAAGGTAATGAAGCATTGAGTTCTATGGGTAATGACACCCCTCTTGCAGTATTATCAGATCAACCACAATTATTATATAACTATTTCAAACAATTATTCGCACAAGTAACCAACCCTCCTTTGGATGGTATTCGTGAAGAAATAATCACTGATACTAGTTTGGCAATTGGTGGAGATTATAACATCTTTGACATTACCGACATTCACTGTAAAAAAATTAAAATTCAGAACCCTGTTATCTCTAATGAGGATTTAGATAAAATAAGAAGCATTGATCATGTCGATTTCAAATCGGTTACCATTTCTACTTTATACAAAATAGAAAAAGGGGTAAATGGTATGGAGCGTGCTTTAGAAAAATGTGTACAAGCAACTTTCAAAGCGGTTTCTGAAGGATGTAATATTGTTATCCTTTCAGATAGAGGCGTAAGCAAAGAATTGGCTCCAATCCCAATGTTATTGGCTACATCTTATATTCACCACTCTTTGAACATACTAAAAGTTCGTTCTAAATTTGGTATTATAATCGAATCTGCTGAACCACGTGAACCACATCATTTTGCTTTATTATTCGGATACGGTGCCAGTGCCATCAATCCTTATATGGTAAATGAAATTCTTCATGACCAAGTAAACCAAGGATTTATTACTGGGGTAAAAGCAGATTATGCAATTACAAACTATAATAAAGCAATTGCAAAGGGGATTTTAAAAATTATGAATAAAATTGGTATCTCTACTTTACATTCTTATAGAGCTGCTCAGATTTTTGAAATTTTAGGTTTAAACAAAACATTCACTTCAAAGTATTTCCCTTACACTCCTTCTAGAATTGAAGGTATTGGACTAATGGAAATTGAAAGAGAAGTTAAGAAAAGATACCAAAATGCATTTCCAAAAGCAGAAATTGCAAATCTGTTACCATTAGAAATTGGAGGTATTTACAGATGGAGAAGAAACGGTGAAAAACACATGTTCAATCCAACTACCATTTCAAAATTACAACAAGCCGTTCGATTGAATAGCCCAGAAAGTTATAAAGAATACTCCAAAATGGTCAACGATCAAAGCGAAAACTTGATGACCATCAGAGGTTTATTTGAATTCAACAATCTTGATCCTATTTCTATTGACGAAGTAGAACCATGGACTGAAATTGTAAAAAAATTCAAAACAGGTGCTATGTCTTATGGATCCATTAGCCAAGAAGCGCATGAGAATCTAGCGATTGCCATGAACCGAATTGGTGGAAAAAGTAATTCAGGTGAAGGTGGAGAAAATGCAAAACGTTTCCAAAAAGAAATGAATGGAGACTCTAAAAACAGCGCCATCAAACAAGTTGCTTCTGGAAGATTTGGAGTTTCGATCAATTATTTGACAAATGCTCAAGAGATTCAAATTAAAATGGCTCAAGGAGCAAAACCTGGAGAAGGTGGACAATTACCAGGTGAAAAAGTTGTGCCTTGGATTGCCGAAACAAGAAACTCTACTCCTTATGTAGGTCTTATTTCTCCTCCCCCTCATCACGACATTTATTCTATTGAAGATTTATCTCAATTGATATTTGATTTAAAAAATGCCAACAGAGAAGCTAGAGTAAACGTTAAGTTGGTTGCTGAAGTTGGAGTTGGAACAATTGCTGCGGGTGTTGCCAAAGCAAAAGCCGATGTTATCTTAATTTCTGGATATGATGGAGGAACTGGTGCTGCACCATTAACATCATTACAACACACAGGTATTCCATGGGAACTTGGTCTAGCCGAAGCACAACAAACTTTAATCTTGAATGACTTAAGAAGTCGTGTGGTTTTAGAATGTGATGGTCAATTGAAAACAGGACGTGACGTAGCTATTGCTGCCTTACTTGGAGCTGAAGAATTTGGATTTGCGACTGCGCCTCTTGTAGCTTCTGGTTGTATCATGATGAGAGCTTGTCACTTGAATACTTGCCCAGTAGGTATTGCAACACAAGATCCAGAATTGAGGAAAAATTTCAAAGGAACACCAGAACACGTTATTAACTTTATGTATTTTATTGCCGAAGAGTTAAGAGAAATCATGGCTCAACTTGGTTTCAGAACATTGAAAGAAATGGTTGGACAATCTCAAAAATTGAATGTTAATAAAGCAATTAAACATTATAAAGCTAATGGATTGGATTTATCTACCATTCTTTATAAACCAGAGAAAGCAAAAACAGTTCCAAACCATAATACTACTACTCAAGACCACGCATTAGAAAATGTACTTGATTTTGATATCATTAAAGCTGCTATTCCTTCTATTTACAGAAAAGAAAGAACAAGAGTTACTTTTGACATCAAAAATACAGACCGTTCTGTTGGAGCCATTTTAAGTAATGAGATTTCAAAAATATATGGTGCTCAAGGATTACCGGAAGATACAATTCTTGTTGACTTTACAGGTTCTGCCGGACAAAGTTTTGGAGCATTTGCAACTAATGGATTGTCATTCAAAATTCACGGAAACTGTAATGACTATTTAGGAAAAGGACTTTCTGGAGGAAAATTAATTATTAAAGTCCCTCCTACTGCCACTTTTAGTCCAGAAGACAACATTATAATTGGTAATGTAGCTCTTTACGGCGCGATTACTGGAGAAGCCTACATTAATGGTATGGCCGGAGAACGTTTTGCTGTTAGAAATTCTGGAGCGACAGCTGTTGTTGAAGGAATTGGAGACCACGGTTGTGAATACATGACTGGAGGAACAGTAGTTGTTCTTGGTAAAACAGGTAGAAACTTCGCAGCTGGTATGAGCGGTGGTGTTGCTTATGTATATGATGCCAAAAAGAAATTTGAAGATGGATTGTGCAATATGGAAATGGTTGCCTTAGAAACATTGGAAGACGAAGATTTAGCCAAATTAAAACGCTTAATCAAAAATCATTCGATGTATACCAATAGCCCATTGGCGAAACGCCTTTTAGCAGATTGGGAAAACGAAAGCAAACATTTCATTAAAGTAATGCCAACAGATTATAAAAAAGCATTACAAAGATTGGCAGAAGAAAAGCAAATTGAAGAATTAATAGCACAATAGTCATGGGGAAAATAGGTGGATTTAAAGAATATAATAGAGCCGACGAAAGTAACGTTGCTGTTCTAGAAAGAGTTACAAATTATAATGAGTTTACAATTCCATTATCAAAAGAAAAAATCAAAGAGCAAGGTTCCAGATGTATGGATTGCGGAATCCCTTTTTGTCACAGCTCCTGTCCATTAGGAAATTTAATTCCTGATTTTAATGACATGGTGCACCAAGAAGAATGGGAAAGTGCATTGCAGATTCTACAATCTACAAATAACTTCCCTGAATTCACAGGTCGTTTATGCCCTGCTCCATGTGAAAAATCATGTGTATTAGGAATTATCCAAGAACCGGTTGCAATCGAAAATATTGAAAAAAATATAATTGAAAGAGGTTTTGCCGAAGGTTGGATCAAACCACAAACACCAGAAAAAAGAACAGGAAAAACTGTTGCAGTCGTTGGATCTGGCCCAGCTGGATTGGCAGCAGCACAACAATTGAACCGTGCAGGTCATACGGTTACCGTTTTTGAAAGAGACAATGCAATAGGTGGTTTATTACGTTACGGAATTCCAAATTTCAAATTGGAAAAAGGAATTATAGATAGACGCGTAAAAGTATTGGAAGCCGAAGGAATTACTTTTAAAACCAATGTAAACGTAGGAGTAAACTTTAGCGTAGCAGAATTAGAAGCTTTTGATTCTATCGTATTATGCGGTGGAGCAACCGAAAGAAGAGGATTACCTACTAAAGGTGCCGATAGCAAAGGTGTTGTTCAAGCTATGGATTTCTTGACTCAACAAACTAAAGTGTTATACGGCGAAAAAATTGAAGATCAAGTATTGGCAACTGGAAAAGATGTAATCGTAATTGGTGGTGGAGACACAGGATCAGATTGCGTAGGAACTTCAAACAGACACGGTGCAAAATCGGTGACTAATTTTGAAATCATGCCGAAACCTCCAGTAGGAAGAAGCGAAACTACACCATGGCCATTTTGGCCGTTGCAATTAAAAACATCTTCTTCCCATGAAGAGGGTTGCAACAGAAACTGGTTGATTAATACTAAAGAATTCCTTGCTAACGAAAAAGGAGAACTTGTAGGATTAAAAACCGTTGAAGTTCAATGGAAATTAACTCCAGGACAAAGACCTGAGCTAATTGAGAAAGAAGGTTCTGAGAAAATTTGGCCTTGCGATTTAGCGTTGTTAGCCCTTGGATTTACAGGTCCAGAAAAAACATTAGCGGAGCAATTAGGTATAGAAGTCGATATTAGAACTAACTATAAAGCAACCAACTATCGAACTAATGTTCCACATATTTTTACAGCTGGTGATATGAGAAGAGGCCAGTCTTTAATTGTATGGGCCATCTCTGAAGGTCGTGAAGCGGCTAGAGAAGTTGATTTATACTTAATGGGCTTCACCAATTTACCAACAAAAGGTAATGGCGATTTACCCGCTTTATAATATTTGAACTAAAAATTAAAAATCCCTTGATATCATTTTTGTCAAGGGATTTATTTTTTAAAACGCATCAGAATTCAAACTTTGTTAAAAATTTAATTATTCAACAAAACAAACGTTAACTAAATAATATTTATATCATTTATAGGCACTCATAATAAATTTATAGCATGAAATCTAAACTTTAATTAAAGTTAAAAAAAATCACAAACATGAACTATTTGTTACAATTTAAACAAATTGTTATAATTTGTTAAATAACCTCAAATTGTTTGGTCGTAATAGCAAAGAATAATAAATTTGTCAAAAATAATAAGCAATATCAAGATGCAAGCAAACGATTTACTACACTTAGCAGAACAATTTGGAAGTCCACTTTATGTGTATGATGCCGAAAAAATACAATCCCAGTATAATCGATTAACGAAGGCTTTTTCTAAGGTTTCCAATTTACGCATCAATTATGCAATGAAAGCATTGTCTAATGTCGCCATTCTTCAATTATTGAGAGATATGGGATCTGGATTAGACACTGTTTCTATTCAAGAAGTACAGTTAGGATTACATGCTGGTTATGCACCAGAAAAAATATTTTACACCCCAAATGGCGTTTCTTTAGAAGAAATTGAAGAAGTACATGCATTGGGAGTTCAAATCAACATTGATAACTTATCTATATTGGAGCAATTTGGAGCAAAACATCCACATGTTCCAGTTTGTATTCGTATCAATCCACACGTAATGGCAGGTGGAAATGCTAATATTTCGGTAGGACATATCGACAGCAAATTTGGTATTTCTGTACACCAATTGCCTCATTTGGTCCGTATCGTTGAAAACACAAATATGAACATCGTAGGTATTCACATGCATACCGGTTCTGATATATTAGATATTGAAGTGTTTTTATACGCTGCCGAAATTTTATTTGACGCCGCCAAAAACTTCAAAAATCTAGAATTTTTAGATTTCGGAAGTGGATTTAAAGTTCCTTACAAAAAAGATGATATTGCTACTGACATTGACGAATTAGGTAAAAAATTATCAAAAAGATTCAATGCTTTCTGTACTGAATATGGCAAAGATTTGACTTTGATTTTTGAACCAGGTAAATTTTTAGTAAGTGAAGCTGGATTCTTTTTGGCTAAAGTAAACGTGGTAAAACAAACAACTTCTACAGTATTTGCTGGTATAGACAGTGGCTTCAATCACTTGATTCGACCAATGCTTTACGGTTCACAACATTTCATAGAAAACATATCAAATCCGAAAGGAAAAGAGCGTTTTTACTCGGTTGTAGGATACATTTGTGAAACAGATACGTTTGCAACCAACAGAAGAATTTCTGAAATTAAAGAAGGAGATATTTTAGCTTTCCGCAATGCTGGAGCTTATTGCTTTTCAATGTCTTCTAATTATAATTCAAGATACAAACCAGCAGAGGTTTTATGGATGAATGGACAAGGATACTTAATCCGAGCTCACGAAAAATTTGAGGACTTACTTCAAAATCAAATTCCGTTGCCTGTAGGTGCAGCCGCAACAGTTTAATATAAAAATCCCGTCTAGTTCTAAAAAACAAGACGGGATTTCTTTTTTTTATATATACCACTAAGGATTTGCGAACTTCTCAACGCTATTGTGTATCGGTTTTATCGTTTTTAAATAGGCGTAAATTGCTTTTAAATCTTGTTCTTTCATTCCGCCATACATTGTCCAAGGCATAACTGTATTAAAAAATCCTTTTGAAATTTTATTGGGAACATAACTACTGTCTGTATAAGATTTAAAGCGTTTAACAAAATCAGCCTCTGTCCATTTACCAATTCCGGTCTCTTTATCTTGAGTAATATTGGCCGAACGTGCAATACCTCCAGTCACCATTGGAAACTCAAAACCACCCGCCAATTCCATGCCTTCAATTGGTTTTCCTTTTTCTTGTTTCGAATGGCATTCCGAACAAGAAGCGGCATTAAACAAGTAACCTCCGTAAGCAACAGCATCACTTTCATTTGGTTTAGTGGAAAAATGGGGCTCATCCGGAATTGTATTAATTATAAAACTCATAGGAAAATCAGGTTCAGATTCAGGAACTATATTTTTGATAGGTTTCAAAGTTCTTAAATATACAATGATGGATTCCAAATCACCTTTATCCATTTTTCCAAAATGAGGATGTGGCATTATTGGAAACAAAGCTTCACCATTTTTTGAAACACCACTAGCAATTGCTCTCAAAACTTCTCCATCTGTCCAATCACCAATACCAGAAGGCGTAATGTTTTTTGCATAAAAACTACCAGGAAAACCAAACCTCTGATCAAAAACTTCTCCTCCTTTACCTAAAGTCCCATCTACCAATGGTCCCGAAAATTCATTCCAATTACGAGTGGAATGACAATCAATACAAACGCAAACATGGGTTGCAAGATACTTTCCTCGTTCCAATCGGCTTGCCGTTGGTTTGACACTGAGATATTCGATTTTCCCAACATTAGGCAAAGCCACTTTTACATATAATAAAATTGTCACAACCACAATGACAACTAATAGCAAGGTTCCTTTGATAATTTTCTTCATAATTTAGATTTATTTAGACAAAACAATTCAAATTTAACAGTTTCATCCTAGACCATCCTTTCAAAAATAAGAAAAAAAGTAATAAAAATAAAAATCCCATCCGCATAAACGAATGGGATTATAAAAATTTCAAAAAAGTAATTATTTTTTAACAAACAATTCTTCTAAAACTTGAGATTCTGAACCATTTGGGGTAGTAATCTTTAACATTTTAGAAAGCGTAGGAGCTATTTCTGTTATGTATTCTTTTTTATTTGACTCTCCTTGCGGAACATGCCATCCGTAAAAAAGTAAAGGCACATTAGTATCATAACTATTAGGAGTTCCATGTGTAGTGCCAGTTTCTATACTTTCCAAATACCCTGCACCTTCAAGAATAACAAGATCACCACTTTGTTTTGGGTCATATCCTTTAAAAATAAAACTTAAATAATAATCTTGAGCAGAACCTGCTAAAATATCTTCTTGAGTATACACTCTTTTCACATACACTTGCGTCATTAAAAAGTCTTTGAAACTTTGTTTCACTCTTGCCAATTCCAATCCTTTTTGTTTTATAACGTCTCTATCTAAGTAAACATTAAAGTTGGAATAATTCAACACTAAATTAACCCCAAAAGTATCGGTAGAAAATTTACTCAACGAAGCAAAAATATCTTTGGAAGGAATGTTGGTCACATTGTATTTATGATCTTTCAAATAAATCGGATTTTCGGCAACAGCATGATCCGCAGTCAAGAAAACTAAGTAATTATCCTTACCGACTGTTTTATCCAAGTAATCCAAAAATGCAGCAATGGTAAGATCCAAACGTAAATAAGTGTCTTGAATCTCCATAGATCTTGGACCAAAAGTATGCCCAACATAATCGGTTGAAGAAAAGCTTACAGCCAAGAAATCGGTAATATTATCTTTCCCCAATTCTTCCTTATCGATCGCTCTCATGGCTAATTCAGCTAAAAAATCATTTCCGAATGGAGTACTTTTTAAAATTTCCATTCCGGTTTCTTTGTAAATTTTATTTAAATCATACGGAAACACAGGTGGTAAAGATTTATCTAATCTTCCTTCATATGGATTGTTATCAGGCAAACTTTCGTTGTAAGTATCAATTGGCTTCAACAAACTCCATCCTTTTTGAATGTATTTCATATAATTCTTTTCATTGTTGAATTGAGTAACCCAATCCGGCATTTTATCCCCATAAAAACTACTTGAAATAAACGCTCCCGACTTAGTACACCAAAATGCCCAATTCGCAAAATGACCCGCTGGCAAAATAGCGCCACGATCCTTAATACTCAAACCGATCACTTTCCCATTAAAGTTGGTTGCCATACGCAATTCATCAGTAATTGTAGTGCTCAATAGGTTTTTGGGAGACATTGCCCCTTCTTTTTCAGTACCTTCCACTAGCGTTTTAACACTGGCATCATCCGTGCAATACATGTTTTTTCCAGCAGAACGAATGTACCAATCATTTCCTATTATTCCATGCACAGCAGGTGTTGTACCCGTGTAGATAGAAGCATGTCCAGGAGCAGTAAACGTAGGCACATAATTATAATTCATATTATAAAAAGTAAACCCTTTATCCATCAGTCTTTTAAAACCATTAGTTGAAAAATCATCCGAAAAACGATATAAATACTCCATTTTCATTTGATCTACCACGATTCCAACAACCAATTTAGGGCGTTGTTGTGCTTGACTACTAATAGAAAAAACACATACTAAAAACAAAACAATTTTTCTCATAATAAATTTTTAATAGTACACAAAAATACACTTTATCTTGTAAAAAAAGTCTAAAACAAAATAACTAATACAATAAATTAACCCATTGATAACCAAAAATTAGTAAATCATCAAAACAATCTGGGCATGACCCCATTAAGGAAAGATGCCAACTCAACTTTACGAGTATTCGGCCTCTTTCCCTAATGCCGTAGAGCTATCCGCGCTACTTCGGTAGCCAGCTTCAAATAAAATTCACTGAACTCCTATGAAAATAAATGTATAGTGAAGTAATCCATCACGCACTGCAATCAAGACCTTTTTGAGAAATTAAGAACTTTCATTTTCATAAGCTAAAAACAAAAAATAAATATTAAATTTGAGTACAAAACCACTGACTATGAACATGTACGACAACGAAAATACCGTTCAAAAATCATTTGATGAAACTTATTTGTCCGAAGATCTCTTACAAGCCCAATGGGCCGAATTTACGGAACTCAAAAAAGTCATCTCCGAAACATATTCAAAAAAAGGAAGTCCGCTTACCCTTTTGGACATTGGAATAGGAAGTGCCAGAATAGCGCGTCACTTAAGTGCCATTCCCGAAATGTGGCAGATGATAGAAAACTACGATGGTACAGATAATGCCGAAGCCTGTATAAAACTTGCCCAAGCAACAGCCGAAGAACTGCACATTGAAGACAAACTAAAAGTACATCTACTCGATGCTGTCAATTTAAATCAGCTTCAGAAAAAATATGATTTAATCATTTGTACTTGGTTTACTCCAGGCAATTTTTATCCCGATAATTTCCCTTTCAATGAGTATAATGATTCCTATAAAAGATTGGATTTATCAAAGAATGAAAAATTTACAACTATTTTTTCAAATGCCTATTCTTTACTACAACCAAATGGAGAAATAATTCTTGGTGCCTGCTACATTGACAATGGCAACACCCGAAAAAAACAGGAGCAATCTTATCAAAAAATGGGAATGAAAATAATCACAAATGCCAGCGATAGCTTTACTGCCACCAAAGAGCAATTTTGGTCACAAAGATTTACAAAAGAAAAAATTAAAAACTATTTACCTTTTGTAAAACCCGAAAATATAGTTTTTACGCCTCTTGATCCTTATGATTATGCGATGCAAATCAGGATTAAAAAAGAGTAATCAACTCTTTTTTATTCAAAATTGACAATATTATAAGCGAATACCCTATCTTCATATTTGACGTACAGTTGTTTCCTGTTATCTTGTTTTTTTCGGGTAATAAAGGAAAGAGTACAATCTTCTCCATTGTTATCTTTACAAACAAATGGATAAACAAGATCAGTTGTGCTTTCTTCAACAGGAAGAGATTCGATAATTTCAAACAACTGAATTACTTCCGAATAAATCACAATTCTATTTTTGTTGGTATCCAAATTGACCAATATACTTACTGGCTTTAATTCGCTCCAATCACCAAATTTGCCTTTCCCCTCTTTTACTGAAACACTTAAACCCGTTGTTTTGAATTTATAGGTTTGACTAAATCCATGATTCAATCCCAAAAAAAGAAACAATAATAGAGACCCTATTTTTAACTTACTCATTATCTTAAAATTTGTATTAAAACAAATATAACAATTTTAAAAACCAAATGAAACTACTTCCAGCTTTGCTTGTTTAAATTCGGCAATCATCTCATTTACTATATCTTTTGCCGGCAATATTTCTTTGATTAGTCCCGCTATTTGACCAATTTCCAATTCCCCTTCAATCAAATCCCCTTCAAACATTCCTCTTTTGGCTCTAGCCCTTCCTAGTAGAGTAGCCAGTTCTTCTTTAGTCGGACATTTTTCATACAATTCCTGTACGTCTTGATAAAATTTATTTTTAATCAAACGAACAGGTGCAAGTTCTTTCAGCGTCAATTGAGTACCTCCTTCCTGAAGATCTATAATAGTTTGCTTAAAATTTTGATGTGAAGAAGACTCCAATGAAGCGGCAAATCTACTCCCCACTTGCACTCCATCTGCACCAAGAACCATTGCAGCAAGCATTCCTCGACCTGTGGCTATCCCCCCAGCAGCAATTAGTGGAATAGAAATTTTATCTTTTACCATCGGAATCAAAGTAAAGGTCGTCGTTTCTTCACGTCCATTGTGTCCACCAGCCTCAAATCCTTCGGCTACAACAGCATCAACTCCCGCATCTTGAGCCTTCAAAGCAAAAACAGAACTACTCACTACATGCACAACCGTTATTCCATTTTCTTTCAAAAAAGGAGTCCAGGTTTTAGGATTTCCAGCCGATGTAAAAACGATTTTTACTCCTTCATCGACAATAATTTTCATTATTTCGTCAATATTTGGATACAACATAGGAACATTGACCCCAAATGGTTTATCTGTTGCTTTTTTACATTTTTGGATATGCTCTCTTAATATTTCTGGATACATAGAACCGGCACCAATCAAGCCCAATCCTCCTGCATTACTAACGGCGCTAGCTAATTTATAACCACTGTTCCAAATCATTCCTGCCTGAATAATAGGATATTTAATATTGAAAAGGCTTGTAATTTTGTTCATATATAAATGTTGCTTATTGTTTGATTAGTTTTCCGGTAGTCACATTGCCATTACAATCTATTTCATAAATATAGATTCCAGCTTGCAATGCTTTTAGGGAAATAGTTGGTGAAGTTTTTGAAATTTTCTGCTCTGTTATTTTTTGTCCTAGCATAGAATAAATACGAAATACTCCTGAATCAAAATTACTCAAAAACGAAACAGTAGTTACATCAGTTGTTGGATTGGGATACAGAAAAACATTTTTTATAGAAAAATCATTAATTCCCAATCCATTGGACAAAGCCAAGCTAAAATCTGGAATTCCATACCCATATTGATTATTCGGAGCAGTATACCTATCGGCTGATTTCACAATTAAATCTTTGATTTCTTTATTAGTTTTATTTGGAAACGCTTGCCACAAACAAGCCACCATTCCTGCCGTAATTGGACTCGAAAAAGAAGTTCCGTTTGCTGTTACAATATTCCCTGAAGAATCAGATAAAACGACTGCTTGACCTTGCGCCATAATATCTGGTTTCACTCTTCCGTCAAATGAAGGACCGATGGAACTAAAACTGGTTACCGTTTTGGTTGCATTCACTGCTCCCACAGTAAGTACAGAAATACCATCTGCAGGGACTGCTATATGAGGATTTGCAGTAGCTCCCTCATTCCCAGCGGAAACCACCACTATCATTCCACGAGAAAAAGCAATTTCGGCACCGCGAGTCATAAAAGTCGTTTTTCCGTCCATATCATTATAAGTATGATTGTAGGCTGTATTGTCAAATTCAAAATAGCCCAATGAGGTATTGATAACATCCACTCCCAAACTATCCGCTTTCTCTGCCGCCTCCACCCAATAGGATTCTTCAACAGGATTTTCGGTTGCAGCATCTTCTGTTCTAAACAAATAATAAGAAGCGTCTGGAGCAGTTCCTATAAGAGCATTATCTTTATATCCTCCCATAGAAGAAAGAACCATCGCACCATGCGAATCTCCTGTATAAAAATTAGCATCTTTATTCACAAAATCATAACCTCCCAATATTTGATTGTTGTCTCGCAGTCTTTGGAATGGTTGCGCTTTATTAACTCCAGGAAAACCAGCGTCCATAACCGCTATTATTTTTCCTGAACCTGTATAATTCTGCTGATGCAATACATCTCCGTGAAGCATTTGAATTTGATTTGCAGAACTACCATATGCAAAATCGATTTGTGTTGCCAATACTTTATTAACGGCTTTCATTTTGTTAGAAGTAGCTTTTTTTCCAGTCGTATTGAGTGATTTATTGGCAAAATCGATTTTATCAACAAATGAGAAAGATTTCAAGGAATTAATTGCTGTTTGAGTTCCACGAATATGCAAAGCATTTAGCCACTTGGATTTTGCCATAACCGTAATTCCCGAAACCCCTTTTATTTGACCAATAAAAGCGGGATTAATAGGAATATCTTTTGAATCCAAAAGAATATTTTGCTTAGTTCTTCGATCTATGGCTCTTTGCGAAAACATCAACAAAGGATTGTCATAATAACTTTGAGAATTATTTTTGACATTAAAATATACCCAAGCATCTTCTTGGGAAAATCCCACAAAACAGGAAAAGAACAAAATAATAAACAATATTTTTTTCATGTTTTAGCAATATTTAACCATATAAGTCATATAAGTACATTTAAGTTTTATGACTGTCTGCAAAGAGTACCAAGCTTTTTTTGCCACTGATTACACAGATTCACCAAGATTTTATTCCTAGTTATTAAAGAAATCTGTGTAAATTTTTTTAATCTATGGCTAATATTATTGGCTTGGTATTAGTTTCAGTTTCGCTTCAATTTCCTAAACTTATATTTCTTATCTGTTTCAAAGTTTTTATGATGTTAACCACATGTTGGCTCCAATTTAACTTATATGTCTTATATGTTTCAAAAACCACCTTCTCTTCAATCATTACGAAATAACCCCAGAACCAACTAACTCATCCTCTAAATACCAAGCAGCAAATTGCCCCTCTGTAATAGCAGATTGTGGTTCTTCAAAAGAAACATACATACCATTATCAAACTGATGCAAAGTGGCTTTTTGCAAAGGCTGTCTATATCGAATACGCGCCATAACTTCCATCGATTCACCATTGGCCAAAGCCAAATCTTCACGAATCCAATGCACTTCGGATTTTTCAATAAACAAAGCTTTTTTGAATAATCCCGGATGCATACTTGACAAACCAGTATAAATTGTATTAGTCTCTACATCTGTGGCAATGACAAACAAAGGATCTGTTGTCCCACCAACATTCAAACCTTTCCTTTGACCAACCGTAAAATAATGAGCTCCTTGATGTTTCCCCATTATCTTACCCATTTTTGGCGTATAAGGTATTTTTCTGGAAGCAAAAAGCAATTGCTCTTCAACAGACAATTCATTCTGCATTTCATAAGAATACACAGAATCGTTTTTATCAATTTGGATAATTGTACCTTCTTTTGGCTGTAGTTTTTGCTGCAAAAATTCAGGCAAACGTACTTTTCCAATAAAGCAAAGTCCCTGGGAATCTTTCTTTTCGGCTGTTACCAATTCCATTTGAGCAGCTATTTCACGTACTTCGGGTTTTGTTAATTCACCAATTGGAAACAATGCTTTAGACAATTGTTCTTGGGATAATTGGCATAAAAAATAAGATTGGTCTTTATTGTTATCAACACCGGCAAGGAGTTGGTATACTTTTTCACCATTCACTTCGATTTCACCTTTTTGGCAATAATGCCCTGTAGCCACATAATCGGCACCAAGACTCAAAGCGATCTTCATAAAAACGTCAAATTTAATTTCGCGGTTACAAAGTACGTCAGGATTTGGGGTTCTCCCTTTTTCATATTCGCTGAACATATAATCAACGATTTTTTCTTGGTATTGTTCGCTTAAATCAACTGTCTGAAAAGGAATACCTAATTTTTCGGCAACCAATAAGGCATCGTTACTGTCTTCCAACCAAGGACATTCATTTGAAATTGTCACTGAATCATCGTGCCAATTCTTCATAAAAAGACCTATTACCTCATATCCTTGCTGTTGCAACAAATATGCCGCTACACTTGAATCTACACCACCAGAAAGACCTACAACTACACGTTTCATTGTCAAAAATTGATTGTTTACATTTTAATCTTTTGCAAAAGTACAAATAATAAACCTACTTATAGCAACATCAGGATTGATGAAAACAATGCAACAATAACCCAAAATAATATCTCAAGAAATAGACTAAAGATTCCTAAACTCTTAATCTATTTTTACTTTGTCTTTTTTTAGTTGTGGCTTTTTAGGCTTATCCATATTCTCCTCACTTTCCAATTTCCCATTGATAAAAAACTGCCACTTCCCAACTTTCTTGCCATTTTTGAACTTTCCTTTTGCAATAACAAGATCATTCGGGTCTTTATAGACAGCCTCACCTTCATATTCGCCATTTTTGAAAAAACTATTTTCCAAAACAATTCCTTTCTCAGAATATTTTTTATAAACACCTTCTTTTAATCCGCTTTTATAAATGGTTTCATCCACAATTTTACCGCTTGGATAGTATACTGTTCGGACTCCATCGAGTTTTCCATTTTTATAATTCTCCAAAGTCATAATTGCTTTTGAAGCCTTATGATAATATTTCCATTGACCTTCTCGCAGTTTATTTATCTCTTTACCTTCACTCACAACATTTTTATTCTGGTCATAAAAAACGGTATAACAAGAGTTGTCCTTAGCATTAAAAGTTCTTGTCGCAATAATTGATTTTGCTTTTGTATCGTCAAAAAAATTAAAAACACCAACTTCCTTGCCATGTTCAAAAGTCCCTTCATAACGCTGTCTTCCCGATTCTTCATAAAATCCTTTCCAAACACCGTGCTTTTTTCCATTCTCATCTAATGGATTGGAATCTGTTTGTGAAAAAACACTTTGAAAACACAAGAAAAAAATTAAAAACCTAAAAATATAGAACATAGCATTACAATTTGGTTAGAACAAAACAAATGTATTTAAAATAATAAACTAATAATACAAAGGTTTAATATGATATAAAAGTACATAAATATTTCAATTCAAAAGTCACTTAAAATTACCGTAATTATAACTTACAAAATAGAAAAAATAGGAAAAAAAGACTAACTATCTCAGTTTTTTGTTTAAGTAAACTAGCAAAAAGAGTTGAATTATTAAAAACAAAAGATCAAGCTACATAACACTAAAAATAAGCACTAACAATAGATAACAAAAACACAACTTATTGATTTTCAAGTATAAACAAAATAAAACAAAATCATAAAGTTTATTTTTTTGTTTAATATTTAATTAATTTAAATAAACAACCATTGAAAATAATATTTAATTTTGGTTAAACAATCAAAAACAACTATTATGAAAAATTTATTAAAATTCAGACCATTGGGATTACTAGCTCTAGTACTAGTAAGTTTTATTTCTTGTACAAAAGATGACAATGAAATGGAAAGCACACCAATCGCACAAACAAACACTTCTATTGCAGAAATTGCAGTTTCGAATCCAGACTACTCTATTTTTTCAGAGGCATTATCAAAAGCTGACTTAACATCAACATTGACAGCCAAAGGTACCTACTATACTGTTTTTGCACCAACCAACGCAGCTTTCACAGCATTTTTGAAAACGACACCCTATAAAAGCATATTTGAAGTACCTAGAGATGTATTAATACAAATATTATCGAATCACATTGTTAAAGGCAAACTAAAATCAACCGACTTAACAACAGGTTATGTTAAAACACTAGCAAAAGGAGGCGCATCGTCCAATAATACTCTAAGTATGTTTGTTAATACTTCAAACGGGGTACAATTGAATGGAGTTTCAAAAGTTATAAAAGCAGATATATTGGCGGCAAATGGTGTTATGCATATTGTTGACGCAGTAATTCCTTTACCAACTATTGTAGATCACGCACTTGCAAATCCCAACTTCTCGATTCTGGTTGCCGCATTAACCTATAATCCATCATCTGGTTTCGCAGGAATTTTATCCGGTACCGCTAGTTCTCCATTTACAGTGTTTGCGCCAACAAATGATGCTTTTGTAGCATTCTTAGGTGAGACAGGGTTTTCAGGCCTTTCAGCAATACCTGCAAACGTTTTAGAAAAAACATTAAAATATCACGTATTTACGGGAGCCAATGTTTTATCTTCCCAATTAAGTGACAACCAAGTTATAGGTATGTTTTCAGGACAGAATGTAACTGTAAAATTCACTCCAACAAGACTTGTTGATGTAAATAGCAGAAATTGTAATATTATAGCAGTAGACGTGCAATGCACTAATGGAGTTATCCATGTACTAGACAAAGTACTCTTACCTACTTTTTAAAAAATCAAATTATTTTCCATAATTACTTTTTATAACGGAAAACTTATATCAAAATAAGATTTTCCGTTATTTTTTTGTCTAACTATTCACAGATTACTTTATTAGCCTTCATTGATACACGAATAGGGTTTAAAAATACTAACATAACATCATTTGGCCTTTACAATCAAATTTTAGACATAATCATTACTGAACTAAAACCAAATACTAATGGATGCATAAATTAGAAATTTAAAGTGATTTCGATAAATAATTTACAAATACATAATCTCATTTATGAACAATAAAAAAGCTAAGAATCTTTTACCTAAAAACAATTTTCTAGTACTTTAAGTCTCTGATTTAGCCAATTCAATGAAATCGAAACTTACAACAAAATCATCAATTGGATTTTATTGTCTAAAAATTTGATCCTAAAAAGCAGCCAACCCAAAATTCCAATACATTAAAAAAAATTTTTTTTTTATAATGTTTAACTATATCACGCCTAAATCAATATCAAACAAATAAAGCAACCCTTTAAAACATTACATATAATTGATTTACAAGTACTTATAAACGATTAAACACTTTTAAAAAAAATCATAAATTTTTGGTTTTGTTTAATTTTTTTTAATTTTTATCAAACAACTAATTATTTAAATCACTAGTTTTGTTTAAGAATTTAAACTAATTATTAAACATAAAACCACAACAAGATGAAAAATTTATTAAAATTCAAAAAGGAAATAGCTTTGGTTCTCTTATTAATCATTGGTATCTCATGCAACAATGATGACAACACCACTCCAACACCAGTTGCAGATAATACGATTACAGGAATTGCTTCAAGTAATCCAGATTTCTCAATTTTAGTTGAAGCATTAACAAAAGCCGATTTAGCAACAACCTTAAAAGGAGCTGGACCTTATACCGTATTTGCACCTACAAATGCCGCGTTTACCGCTTTTCTCAAAACCACACCTTACGCTACCATCAAAGATGTACCAACAGCTGCGTTAACTCAAATACTGCTAAATCACGTAGTAAGTGGCAAAGTAAAATCTACTGATTTAACAACGGGATACATTAAAACCCTTGCCAAAGGCGGAGCATCAACAACTAACACTTTAAGCATGTTTGTCAATACTTCATCTGGAGTAAAATTGAATGGAGTTGCCAAAGTGGTTACCGCTGATATTATGGCGACAAATGGAGTAATACATGTTGTAGATGCTGTAATAGGCCTTCCTACGATTGTAGATCATGCGATTGCCAATCCAAGCTTTACCACATTAGTAGCTGCATTAACTTATAATCCAGCCTCAGGATTTGCAGGAATATTGTCTGGAACAGCAAGTTCACCTTTCACGGTTTTCGCTCCAACAAATGATGCATTTGGAGCTTTCTTAACAGAAACCGGTTATTCTGGATTATCTGCTATTCCCGCCAATGTACTAGAAAAAACATTAAAATATCATGTAGTTGCTGGTGCCAATGTAGAATCAAAACAATTGACAAATGATCAAGTCGTAACTACTTTTTCCGGTCAAAATGTTACCGTAAAATTTACTCCTACCCGATTATTGGACGTTAGCGGAAGAAATTGCAATATCATTGCAGTCGATGTTCAATGTTCCAATGGAATCATACACGTATTAGACAAAGTTCTACTACCCACGTTTTAATAAATATAATTAATTGGTTGTTAATCTACTTTGTTAAAACAAAAAAGCTCCTGGTAAACAGGAGCTTTTTTACTTATATTCAATTTATATTTATTTCTTTTTTGCTTTTTGAGCTTCGGCTTGTTCCATCGCTTCTTGCAGTTTTTGTTGAAATTTACCTGGTTTCTTAGGCTCTTTCAATTTGTTCTCTTGAATTTGAGCATGAATCTTATCTGGATCCACAATATGATTTTTGATCACAAACATAATTCCGATTGTAATTAAATTCGACATGAAGTTATACAAACTCAATCCTGCACCGTAACTATTGAAGAAAATCAACATCATAAGTGGTGAAATATAAATCATATATTTCATCATCTTAGCCATATCCGGCATTCCTTCTTGCTGCGGAGCCGCCATTTGTTGATCCCCAGAAGTCATTTTCATATAAAAGAAAATTGCTACGGCAGCCATTAATGGAAACAAACCAATATGATCTCCGTATAATGGAATATGGAATGGTAGTTTATAAACAGAGTCAAATGAAGACAAATCATCTGCCCAAAGGAAACTTTTTTGTCTCAACTCAAAAGCTGATGGAAAAAACTGAAACGAAGCATACATAAATGGAATCTGAATCAGGGCCGGAATACAACCCGCCATAGGATTCACACCCGCTTTAGAATACAGCTTCATTGTTTCCTGCTGCTTTTTCATTGGGTCTTTTTTGAATTTCTCACCCAATTCTGTAATCTCAGGTCGCAATACTTTCATTTTAGCCTGAGACAAGAATGATTTATAAGTAATGGGAGACATTGCTATTTTTATGATAATCGTAAAAATGATAATCGCTATCCCATAAGAAATATTACTACTCAAAAATCCAAATAATGGAATAAAGATAAATTTATTAATCCATCCAAAAATACCCCAACCCAGTGGAACTATTTTCTCCATACCCTTATCATAAGCTTTCAGAGTCGCATAATCTGTTGGCCCAAAGTACCAATTCATTTTATAGTCCACTTCACCATTTTGGAAAGCCAATGGTACTGTAGCATTAAACTGCTTAGTAAAAATAGTATCTTTTGTTTCATCCAATACCAAGTTATTTGATTTCAAACTTGCTTTTTCAAATGAAGTATTGGTCAAAAGAATAGAGCTAAAAAAGTGTTGTTTGAAAGCTATATAATCTACTTTCTCTGGAGTTTCTTCCTTGTCTTTCCCTGCACCTACGTAATCATGCTTTCCATCTTTATACTGAAAACGCAATTCAGAAAATCTATTTTCATAAGAAATACTTTTCTCTGTTCTAAACGATTTCAAATTCCATTGTAAATCCAAAGGTTTAGCCGTATTCAATACTTTATTCAATCCTTGGGAACGAATATCAAAACCAACCATATAATCGTTTGGTTTCAAAATATATTTATACTCCAAGAATTCATTTGGACCTGATTTCAATTTCATCGAAAGAATTTGATCAGCACCAACTTTAGTTAATGTAGGCTCAAAATACAAGTCTTTTGTATTCAAAACTCTATTATCACTTGTCTGCAATTGAATATTTAAATCAGCATTGTTGTCTTTAATCAAAGAAACCAACTGACCAGAATTCTTCTTGAATTTTTCAAAATTCTTCAAAGTAGCTTCTACAATGTAACCTCCTTTGTTAGCAATTTTTAATAATACAAAATCATTTTCGATTGTTGTAACATCATTTTTTGCCGAAGGTAAAGTCGCAGAATAAGCAAAACCACCTAAAGTTTTCTGCAATTGAGCCAATTGAGTAGAATCACCGGCAACAGCAGCCATTGGAGTTTCAATTGATTTTACGGCTGCCGCTTTAGCTTGTGCTTCTTTTGCAACCAATTCTTTTTTAGCCTTTTCTGCAGCAATTTGCGCCTCTGAAGGTTTGTTTTGGTACATCATCCAAAGAAAAATACCAATAATTAATACAATACCTATAACCGAGTTAAGGTCTAATTTTTTTTCTTCCATTTTATTTATTGTTGTTTTCTTATTTCTAATTTAGATGAATAGAAACTGATTTCGTTAGTCATCAAAATATCTTTAATGTTACATTTTGACAAAAATCATTCCTAAAATCTAATTATAAGCTTTTATTTCTTTTTCGCCTTAACAGCTGCTGCCACAAAACTTACAAAAATAGGATGCGGATTTGCTACAGTACTCTTATATTCTGGGTGGTATTGTACACCGATAAAGAAAGGATGATCTGCTAATTCAACAATCTCTACTAGACCAGTATCAGGATTCACACCAGAAGAAATTAATCCCGCTTTTTGCAATTGATCCACATATTGACTGTTGTATTCGTAACGGTGACGGTGACGCTCCGATATTGACGTCTTTCCGTAAATCTTAAATGCCAATGAATCTGGTGTTATATCACATTTCCATGCGCCAAGACGCATTGTTCCACCTTTGTCAGTTACATTTTTTTGATCTTCCATCAAATTCACTACTGGATTTGAAGTTTTATCATTCATTTCGGTAGAATTAGCATCTGCCAATCCTAATACATTTCTGGAATATTCAATAATCGCCATTTGCATACCCAAACAAATTCCGAAAAACGGAACTTTATTTTCACGGGCATAACGAATCGCTTCAATTTTTCCTTCTATTCCTCTTTCTCCAAAACCTGGAGCCACTAGAATGGCATCCAAACCGGATAATTTTTCTTTAATATTCTCAGAATCTATAAATTCTGAATGTATAGAAATAACATTAACTTTAGTTTCATTTGCAGCACCTGCATGAATGAAAGCCTCAAGAATTGACTTGTAACAATCTTGCATTTCAACATATTTTCCAATCAAACCGATATTTACGGTATGTTTTGGGAATTTCAACCTACGTAAGAAAGTATTCCAGTTTTTTAAATCCGGAGCTGCTTTTTTAGGTAAATCCAATTTTTTCAGCGCCACAACATCCAGTCCTTCTTCCAACATTAAATTTGGAACTTCATAAATTGTAGAAGCATCGATAGATTGAATAACCGCTTCTCTTTTTACATTACAAAACAACGCTAATTTGTTGCGAATTTCATCTGAAATCTCATGCTCTGTTCTACAAACTAAAATATCAGCTTTGATTCCGCTTTCCATCAAGGTTTTTACGGAATGTTGTGTTGGTTTGGTTTTTAATTCTCCAGCTGCAGCCAAATAAGGAACCAAAGTTAAATGAATAACAATTGCATTATTTTCACCTAAATCCCACACCAACTGACGCACAGATTCGATGTATGGCAAAGACTCAATATCACCAACAGTACCTCCAATTTCAGTTATAACTATATCAAAATCGCCCGATTTACCAAGCAATTGCATTCTTTCTTTAATCTCATTAGTGATATGAGGTACAACCTGAACGGTTTTTCCTAGAAATTCTCCTCTACGTTCTTTTTCTATTACCGAAAGATATATTCTACCTGTAGTTACATTATTGGCTTGAGAAGTAGGCACATTCAAGAAACGCTCGTAGTGTCCTAAATCCAAATCAGTTTCCGCACCATCATCCGTTACATAGCATTCTCCGTGCTCATAAGGATTCAAAGTTCCTGGATCGACATTGATATAAGGATCAAATTTTTGGATTGTCGTCCTATAACCTCTAGCTTGTAACAATTTTGCCAAAGATGCTGCTATAATTCCCTTTCCTAAAGAAGAAGTCACACCACCTGTAACAAAAATATATTTCGTTTGATTCATTCTGTTGTTGTTTGTATTGTAGTTATGTAAAAAACGTGGCAAAAGTACAAATTTAATTGGAATACTGGAGTGTCCAATATTAGATTTTTAGACTTGTAGGATAATTGGCTAATTAGCAGACAACTTTAATCTACCCATCTAAAAATCTAGCAAACCCCACAATTAAATTAAGGTTTTGGGTACTTCTTTTTTATGTTTCGAATTAATTCTTCGAGTCCGTTGAGTTTTAACTCATAAATTAATTTCAATTGATCGCCCAGTTCTCCTTTGGGGAAACCTTTATTACTGTACCAAACTATATAATACTCGGGTATATCAATAAGAAACCAGCCTTCGTATTTACCAAAAGGCATTTTGGTGTGAGCCAGTTTTATGAGTTGTTTTTGGTTTTGATCCAAAATAAAGAATTATGAATTATGAGTTATGGGGTTCATAAAATTGAACACTACCTTCTATTTCCAATTAAAAGTAATTCGCTTCTCAATATCGGCATTCAAGCTCAAGAAAACAGGACATGTCATAGCGGCTCTTTCCAGAATCGTTTTATCTTTTTGCTCTGAAACTCCAAGCATTTCAAAAACAATTTCGATAGCTCCAATTCGTCTTGGTTCGGCATTCATGATTTTTGTCACCGCTGCAGTTGAACCTTTAAAATCAACATTCATATCTCTTGCTTTTATCCCCATAATCGTCATCATACAGGTAGCCAAAGCATTGGCAACCGAATCTGTTGGAGAGAAAGCTTCTCCTTTTCCATTATTATCAACCGGAGCATCCGACAGGATTTCACTGCCCGATTGTATGTGTATAGAGGAAGTTCGTAAATCCCCTAAATAAGTTACTTTTGAAGTCATTTTTTTGAATTTTCTGTTTTCTTTTTTCTGCTATCTAAACACTACTTCGCTTCTTTAATAGTCAAATCGGTATCGTAATACAGGATATAAACTCCTTTATTAGCATATCCGCCCTCTTCATTTTTGTGATAATCAAACTTATTTTCAACTTGTTCGGTTATCATTGTTTCGGCTGTTTCCTGATAGGTTTTATCTTGTGACAAGCGCATCATAGTATCAAAAGTAATATCAAAACCACGAATTGCGTAAGTACTTGGATTGACTTTGTTCTTCTTTCTGTAACTCTGCATGAATAGTTGAGCTTCAGGAGTATTATTTTCACGAGTTGCAGAAGGATACATCAAATGCAGTTTTGTCAAATTCTCAAAACTTATTTCATCTGTATCCAAAGTCTCATTAGGTTCCAAAATAACCAATTGCACTTGATAATTAGCCATAACTCCAAGCATAGCATTCATCGTGTATTTAATCATTCCTGTATTACCTGTCTCCAAAATAACATAATTCATTTTGTCTGTTACCAATAATCTTTTAAAATTTTCCACATCCAAACCACCAGTTGCTGTCAATGGAGCTATTTTTATTTCTTTTTGATTTTCTAAAATGTATTTTCTGATAGTCTCTTTTTTCTTATCAATCACTGCTATTACATTCCCTTGTTTAGCAGTTAAAAAATCAAACATCGCTGACTTCATAACAGATGTTGATACAATTGACTGGTATAAATTCGGCATTGGATTACCAGCATCTTTTGACAATGGCGAAATAACCGGTACATTATTTTGAGTAAGTAAACTAGCTGTTCTTTCGACATTGCTTTGATAAAATGGCCCCACTACCGCATCAGCATTGGTAAGATTGTTATCACTAAAAACAGAACTAACGTTTGAAGTCGTTTTGGTTTCATTGGAATCAAAAATTTTTACATCCATAGAAATCCCCACTTGTTTAGCAGAATCTATCGCCATCAATGCACCCGAATAAAAATCCAAAGTCATATTCAGAAATTTATCATTGTTCAGTCGATTAACGGTTGAAGTGATAGTGTCTCCCCCATTTTTGGCAATATTAAAAGGAAACAGCAACACCAAAGTCTTTTTGTCCTGACTATTTTTTTTTGTCAAAACAACTTTTTGTTTGGCAGAATTTACCGCAATTTGATTTGATTTCGATGGTACTTTCAAAACCATTCCTTCTTGAACACCTGCTGATAAAGCTGGATTCAATTCTATTAATTGTTGCTGTGTCAATCCAAATACTTTAGATAAGCTATAAAATGTTTCTTTTGGTTTGACTGTATAATCAATATAGTTTACTGGTTCAGGAACACTAACAGCAATATGCTTTTCACTTACAACTTTTGTTTCGGCAGGAACAACTTTGGCTGCTGTTTTACTTCCGTTTCCTTTTATCAACAACTCATACCCAATAGTTAAATTGGCTACAATCTCAGGATTTTTTCGTTCCAATTCTTCAATAGTAATGTCATATTGTTTGGCAATCGAATACTTGGTTTCTTTTGGCTGTACTGTATGATAAATTGCTACATTCTTTGCCACTACAGGAGTTTTTGAATTATTTTTTGAAGGAATATTCAAAACTTGACCTATCTGCAAACCATATTTCTCAAGATCTGGATTGGCTTTTTTCAAAGCTTCGTCGGTTACATCGTATTTGCTTTCAATTCCAAATAAAGTTTCCTTGGCAATCACTACATGCGTTTTTGGCTGTTGCGTTACCGTTTTTGTCGAAGTCAGGCTGCTTTTTCCATTGTTTTTTGGAATCAGCAATATGCTATTAGGTTTCAGTCCGTTTTGTGCATCTGGATTGAGTTTGTAAATTTCGTAGGGAGTTGTTTTAAACTTTTGGGCTATTTGGGCAATCGTTTCTCCTTTACCAACAACATATTTCTCTACTTTTTCTTGCGAAAAACTTGAAGTAACAGAAAATAAAATAGTACAAAATACTACTGAAAAATAGTTCATATTAGCGTGGTTCATGTGTGTTTTTAATTCAGTAAAAATACTGTGTTTATGGCAAATATTCCTTCTATCGTTGTTAATTTATTCCTTAATTGTATTCTCGGAAATTATATTAGCAATAAACATTTTTTCAAAAAGCGGTTTTCCTTGTTTTTGAACAAACTCATATTGCGCCTCTTCTTTTGTAGCAAAGGTCTTAGAATAAACATAATACGAAAGTATATTAATATTATAGAAAAAATTAGCATCCAAAGAACCTGAATCGGTTAATTTTCGAATAAAAGCATCTCTTTCACTAGCTACATGAAAATTCCCCAACACAACATAATATCCAGATTTCAAATCCTTTACACCTTCAATTTTTTCAATTTTAATTGCTTTGACCTTAGCTGGTTGCTTAGCCAACTCTTTTTTAATTTGATCTAAAGTAAGTGATTTAGACACCACTGCTGTCTTAGCTTTAGTTTGAGATTCGTATGCTTTATTCTGATAACTTTGATTTTTTAATTTAGCCAAATTATCATCAAACAATCGAGCTTGTTTACTATAAAAAGCAGCCTTACTGATATGTAATTTCAATTCTGACTTACTCTCATTATTTAAGGAATCCAGTTTTGTTATCAACTTCATGTTATTCAAATCACGAGTTTTTTGTTCCATTTCCATGTTTTTCAAATCCACCGGAGTAAATTTCACAGTTTTCTGATCAACCTTTGTTTTACTGTTTTCTCTGATACTTTTCTTGTATTCTTGATTCTCTTCTACAACAATTCGCTCTGCTTTGTCCATCAAACCAGAATATACTTTTCTGTTCTCTGCCAATTGCTTTTTAAGCTGTTGTGACAATTCATTCGTCTTTTGGATATTCTCATTGGATATTTTTTGCAAACGAATGGATTCGTCAAGATCGACCAATTCTGTTTTTTTCAATTCATTCAAATCTTTACCCATTGTTTTCACTAATGAATCCAATTTGACCAAAAGAATTTCCTGAATATTTTTATTGGCCTCCAAAACCAATTTAAGTTTTTCGGCCGAACCTTCTTTGGTATTTTCAATCTCTTTTAGATTCACCAAAAGACCATTTACATTAATCACCTTTTGATTAATTTCTTCTTGTAATACTAGTTTTTCTTTAAGGCTATTAATTTCTTTAGCATTAGCCTTGGATTTTTCTACCACAACTTGTTTTTCTGCCAAAGCAAGCATCAATTCTTCATTTTCATTGGTTGGCTTCACTTCTTTTACATTGATAGCCAATTTATTTCCTTCAGTTAATCCGTTTACAATTTCAGGATTTTGAGATTCCATTTGTTCTACAGTTATTCCGAATTGTTTTGCTATAGAATACTTGGTTTCTTTGGCTTTTACCACATAAAAAACAGTTTCGGCATTGATGACCCGCACTCTACCGTCAAGAGTTTTCTTTTTGTTTGGAATTTTAATTTCTTGCCCTACTTGCAATCCGTCTTTTAAAATAGCCGAATTGGCTTTATCTAAATCTTCAACAGATACATTATAAAGTCTGGCAATGCTGAATAATGACTCTTTAGGCTGAACCAAATGAGTATTTTTTGCAATAACTGTTTCTGTTTTCTGAGTATTTTCTTGTGGAATAACTAATTGTTGTCCTACTTGCAATCCATTGGCTAGAGCAACTGCATTTGCACTTTGAATGGCTTCGACTTTGATATTATATTTTGTCGCTAGCCCAAACAATGTTTCTTTTGGGGCAACAGTATGAGTAATTGTATTTTTGGATTGAGGAAGTAATTCTGGAACGTTAAGCATTTGGTTTTCTGCGATTCCGTTTTGGGCTTCTGGATTAAGTCTATAAATTTCAGAAGGAGTAGTGTTATAGTTTTGAGCGATTTGGGGGATTGTTTCGCCTTTTAAAACTGTGTGTTTTGCTACAGATTGCTGCCCAAAAGAGACATTTGAAACAAAACCGATAAATAATAAAACTCTTAAAAGTCCTTTCATAAATATAATTTTAAAAATTAAGTCGTTACAAATGTAACGACTTAATGTTAAAAAAATTATATTATTCCCACTCAATTGTTGCTGGTGGTTTTGAACTTATATCGTAAACTACACGATTCACTCCTTTTACTTTATTGATGATATCATTCGACACTTTCATCAAGAATTCATAAGGCAAATGTACCCAATCCGCAGTCATTCCGTCTGTTGATTCAACAGCTCTCAAGGCAACCACTTTTTCGTAAGTACGCTCATCGCCCATTACTCCAACGCTATTTACTGGCAATAAAATAGCTCCTGCCTGCCATACTTTATCATATAATCCCCAAGATTTCAATCCGTCAATAAAGACTTTATCTACATCCTGTAAAATTTGCACTTTCTCTAAGGTAATATCTCCCAAAATACGAATCGACAATCCTGGTCCCGGGAAAGGATGTCTTCCTAATAATTCAGGATCAATTCCTAATGTTGCTCCTACTCTACGCACCTCATCTTTGAAAAGCATACGCAAAGGTTCAACAATTTTAAGTTTCATATAATCTGGTAAACCACCCACATTATGGTGTGATTTGATAGTTGCCGATGGTCCTTTTACCGAAACCGATTCGATTACGTCAGGATATATCGTTCCTTGTGCTAACCAAGTAACGTCTTCAATAAGATGTGATTCTGCATCAAAAACTTCGATAAACGCATTTCCGATTGCTTTTCTTTTTAATTCCGGATCAGTAACTCCTGCTAAAGCATCATAAAAACGTTGGGAAGCATCTACTCCTTTTACGTTCAATCCCATTCCTTCGTATTGATCTAAAACACTTTGGAATTCATTTTTACGAAGCAATCCATTGTTTACAAAAATACAATACAGATTTTTCCCAATTGCTTTATTTAATAAAACCGCAGCTACAGTTGAATCTACACCTCCAGAAAGACCTAAAACAACTTTGTCGTTTCCGATTTTTTCTTTCATTTCAGCTACGATTTCTTCAACGAAAGCGTTTGGTGTAAAATTTTGAGGAACCTCGGCAATTTTCACCAAGAAATTCTCTAACATTTTTGAACCATCCGTAGAGTGAAAAACTTCAGGATGATATTGAATAGCATAAGTTGTTTCTCCTTCAATTTTGTAAGCGGCATATTCAACGTCATGTGTGCTTGCCAATTTTACTCCATTTGCAGGCAATGCTTTAATACTGTCACTATGGCTCATCCAAACCTGGCTGTTTTCAGAAACGCCGTCAAAGAAAGTTTCGCCTTCTTTAATGTAGGATAAATTCGCTCTTCCGTATTCTCTGGTGTTTGAAGCAGCAACTTCTCCTCCACTAAAATGGGCTAAATATTGCGCTCCGTAACAAACGGCAAGCATAGGAAGCTTACCTCTAATTTGTGATAAATCTGGATGCGGTGCATCTTCTCCTCTAACAGAAAAAGGGCTTCCTCCAAGAATTACGGCTTTATAACTTGATAAATCATCTGGAAAATGATTGTAAGGAAAAATTTCGCAGAATATATTTAATTCGCGAACTCTACGCGCAATAAGCTGTGTATATTGCGATCCGAAATCTAAAATAAGTACGTTGTGTTGCATGCGCAAAAATACTTTATATATTCGGAATTGAAAAATTGTATTTTGAAAAATTTTTATTTTATTTTTATCGAATAACTTTTCTTTATTTTAAGCAAAAGAGTCAAATTAATTCAAGAAAAAGCAACAAAAAACAAAGAATATCCAATTTATAATCAATTATAAAAAACCAAAACCTACTATTAATTAGAACCAAATCTACACGCTATGGCAAAAAAAATCTATTATTTCGGTATACTGGGGTTATTGATATTTGAAATTGCAAATGTTTATTTTATAATGCCAATGCCTGGAAGTCAGGAAATGAACAGTATCGATTTGGCCTATTTTTTATATTCTTGGCGATGGATTTTTAGATTGGTTTTTATACTAATGGTCCTTTTTGGCTTTAAAGCCGCTTTTCAAAAATCAAAAATTTTCTCTCTAATCTCTTTAGTTATCGCTATTGGGATTGGTTATTCTACAAATTATGTCATGGCAGCAGATTCTATGTTTCATCAAACCACTAACCTAAAAATGAGTGATGCCTCAAAAAGCAAAGTGGATACAAGCCGAATTGTTATTGGCATCACTTACAAAGGAGAGTCCAGAGCTTATCCCATACAATTTTTAGGATACCATCACCAGGTGTTTGACACAATTGCCCAACATCCGATACTTGTTACCTATTGTACCGTTTGCAGATCTGGCCGTGTTTTTGAACCAATAGTAAATGGTAAAAAAGAAACTTTTAGATTAGTAGGGATGGATCATTTTAATGCTATGTTTGAAGACAAAACGACCAAAAGTTGGTGGAGACAAGCTACTGGAGAAGCAATTGCAGGAGCATTAAAAGGGCAATCTTTACCCGAATTACAAAGCAATCAAATGTCATTAAACAAATGGCTCGACTTAAACCCAAAAAGTTTAATCATGCAAGTTGACAAAAATTTCAAAACAGAGTATGACAGCTTGAGTAATTATGAATCCGGAAGAAGAAAAGGAAATCTAACAAGAAGAGATACACTTTCATGGAAAGACAAGTCATGGGTTGTTGGTATTACCATTGACAATCAAAGTAAAGCCTATGACTGGAATGACTTTGTAAAGAAAAGAATCATTTATGATGTAATCAACAATAAACCAATCGTATTGGTTTTGGCCAATGACAAAAAAAGTTTCACGGTTTTACAAAGAAATAATAATGATCAAAAATTCACTCTTGAAGGAAATCTATTAAATGATGGACAAAACAGCTATACATTTCTTGGAAAATCAACAAACCCCTTAGATAATGGACTTAAATCCATAAAAGCCTATCAAGAATACTGGCATAGTTGGAGAACTTTTCATCCATTGACACTGAAATAACATTCCTACATAATTCGATTCATATAATAATTAAATGGTAAAACCGTTAAATGATGAGATTGTATATCTAGTTAGATTACATTTGCACGAAACTCCAAATCATAAACTTTTACCTTAAATGAAAACAAAAAAAATTACAATTCTAGTTCTTTTAGCCTTAATGATAGTCTCATGCAATGAAGTAGACAAATTATTGACTTTTACTATTTCCGATCAAACTACATTTAAAATAAATAGTGGATTGCCTTTTAACTCTCCTTTTGAAGTGGCAACGCCAGATGTTACAACCAATTCTACTTCAGAATTTAAGAACAATAACACAAATGTGGATTTAGTAAAAGATGTAAAATTGGATGAACTAAAATTGAGTATCACAAGTCCTGCTGATAAAACATTTAGTTTTCTAAAATCTGTTCACATGTATATTTCTACAACTGCCGATGATGAAATCGAATTGGCTTTTCTGGATAATATCAGCTCAACCACAAATACTATCAATCTTACTTGTACTGCCCAAAAGTTAGACAAATATATTAAGGCTTCGAGTTACAAAATAAGAACATCGGTAATTACAAAAGAAACCTTGACCCAAGAGACAACAGTAAAAGCGGATATGAAATTTAAAGTTACTGCCGATCCTTTTTAATCTTTTTTTCTAAAAAAAATTAAAACTACTCCTTTACAAGAATAATAGTGGCTTTAAAACCTGTACCAAGATTCCATTCACTAGCCGAAACCAGATTTTTTTTATCATCATAAACTCTGAATTCGGCTGTATTGGGGCCAGAATCCCCTTGATTTAATGCTTCAAAATCTATTTTATTAAAACCTTTTTGCAAAGTAATTTCAAAACCTTTAAAATTACTATCCAAATACACTGAAGATTGAATGACCTCTCCATTCAAATACACCCTAATTAAATCTCCGTCTACATATTGGGCATCCCTATACATGACTTTGGCTGATTCAGAAGTCGTTTTATAAGTACCTAAACTTTGATTGCGACGGTACGCAACTCCTTCCTGACGGTCAGTTTTTTTGTTCAATCTATCTCTTACCTCATCCCCAGGATTAATGAACTCATTCTTTGGAATCATGGAAATCTCACTCTTAACTTTTAGTTTATAGTCCGAAACAGCATTCGGAGGCGACTGTACATTTGGGCTTTTATAAACATTGGGAGGAATAATAACAGAAGAATCAATTGGAGGTGTAGGCTTCTTTTCTTTTGGTTTTATATTAACTGGCGGAATCGCTTTGAACTTTGTACTCGACTCAAATTGAGCATAAGTACAGGTCGAAAAACCTATCAGAAAAATAAATAAAATTTGTTTCATAGCATTAAAAAAGTAGGTTTTCTATCTAAAAACATTTTTTTCAAAAATAAAAAAACAGTGCTTATAAAATCACAAAACTAACATAATTTATTTCTGCTGACTTGTTAAGAAATTCTAAATTTAGAAAAAACAAAACTACACAATAAAATTATCTCCAATCACTGAACCGTTATCAGAAATTAAAACATCTCGCTTATTTTGTTATAAAAAATGAAAAACTACCTCAAGATGACCTCACGCCGTAATGTGATTGTTTTTTTAATTCTAATTTTTATAAATTGCGCCCTTTAAAGGAAAATCTTTAGATTTAGATACTTTTAAGCAGCAATTAACAAAACTAAAAAACCAAATAATGAAAAGAGAAAACATCTTAACTGGGTCACCATGGGAAGACAAAATGGGATATTGTCGTGCAGTCCGTATAGGAAACATCATTGAAGTATCCGGAACTGTTGCAATAGTTGACGGCGAAAAAGTAAAAGCCGATGATGCATATGCACAAACCTTAAATATCTTGGAAAGAGTCGAAAAAGTATTGGAAGATCTTAAAGTAGGAATGAAAGACGTGATCCGCACCCGAATTTTCACTACCGATGTTTCTACTTTTGAAGAAGTTGCAAAAGCACATGCAACTTTTTTCAAAGACATAAAACCCACTACCGGTTTTTATGGTATCAACCAATTGGTTGCTCCAGAATACTTGGTTGAAATAGAATTTACAGCAATTGCATCAGAATAGTTCAAAAATAGTATGAATTGTAATACTTTAGCATAAAATTTATTTAAAAAAAGTAACGCAATCGATGAATTTTGAAAAAATAAAACAAATAATGCTTATCACACTCAAATGGACTTTCATTTGTTGTTTGATAGGCATTTTTTCTGGATCGGCATCTGCTTTTTTCTTGGTTTCATTAGAGTTTGTAACCCAAGTCCGAAATCATAACAATTGGATTATTTGGTTCCTCCCCTTTGGTGGTTTACTTATTGGCTATGGTTACTTTTACTTTGATTCCAAAATTGCAAAAGGCAACAACCTATTATTGGAAGAATACAATAAACCCGAAAAAAAGATCCCATTCCTGATGGCTCCGTTGGTCCTTTTGGGCACATTAATAACGCATCTATTTGGTGGTTCAGCAGGCAGGGAAGGAACTGCAGTGCAAATGGGTGGTGCCATTGCCGATTTATGTACCAATATTTTCAGACTAAATCATGCCGAAAGAAGAACATTGATTATACTGGGAATTAGCGCTGGCTTTGCTTCGGTTTTTGGAACACCGCTAGCTGGTGCGATATTCGCATTGGAAGTTATTTTTTTTTACAAAATTAATTTTAGAAGTATTGTCTGCTCTTTTCTTGTAGCCTATATTGCTTATTTCACCGTTGAATTCTGGGAAATAAAACACACTCATTATAGCATTCCTGCAGTTCCCGAAATGAATTTCACTGCTATATTTTGGATACTTATCGCCAGTATTTTGTTTGGATTAGCCGCTTTACTTTTTGCAAGAAGCACTCATTTTTGGGGAAAATTATTTTCAACAACCATAAAATACCCACCATTAAGACCTTTCATAGGCGGAATTATTCTATCCCTATCGATTTATCTAATTGGCACCACAAAATATATTGGATTAGGAGTTCCTATGATTGTAGATGCTTTTTCCATTCATAATGCTCCTTATGATTTTCTTTTAAAAATCCTTTTTACTGGTTTTACCCTTGGAGCTGGATTTAAGGGAGGCGAAGTAACCCCACTCTTTTTTGTTGGGGCAACATTGGGAAGTGCTTTATCTGTAATTGTCCCATTACCGATAGCTTTATTGGCTGGAATGGGATTTGTGGCTGTGTTTTCGGGTGCAACCCATACTCCTATCGCTTGTACGGTTATGGGAATGGAACTTTTTGGTATAGAAAGCGGCGTTTTCATCGGAATTGCCTGTATCATTGCTTACTTTTTTTCCGGCTCTATCGGGATTTACAAATCTCAAATTGTTAGAGGTCCAAAATCTATTTTATATCAAAGCATTAGAAAAAAAGGATTGAAATACCTTTAGCCTAAAAAAAATGTTTTACACTTTATTTATGATTTTTTTTGTAGTATTGTTACTTTACAAACTTAATCATCAGAAAAATGGCTTTTGGATTCCCTTCTTCTTTTTTACACGGCCTACCATTAAACAATTTATCGAAAAATAAATTTATTTTCAAAGCTATTGAAATTTCCAAAAAACTAAATTGGCAATTAATTGAGATTAACAAAAAGGAAATAACATTTGAAACAGTTAATTCTCAAAACACTTGGAATGAGAAAATTCATATTACAATAGAAACCGAAGCTGCCTATTTTATTAGTTCTAGTAATGGCAACCAAATTTATGATAAAGGTCGAAATAAGAAGAATATTGAAGCATTTTTAGAATTATTTTATGAAGCAGATAGTCAAAATGAAAATTTAGAATTCTCTGAAAATTTGCTTTCTGAATACATTACTACTCTAAAAAACAACATTCTTAATCAAAATACAGAGGCCATAAAAACAACCCGCTTCTATTCATTCTTCTCTATTTTTATACCAACAAAAAATTATTTTATTACCCCAATCCTTATCAATTTAAACATCTTAATTTTTATTTTGATGGGCTTATCAGGAGTCAATATTTTCATTCCCGAGATTCAGGAAATCATTGATTGGGGTGGGAATTATGGCCCATTAACTACCGAAAATGAATGGTGGAGATTACTTTCTTCCTGTTTCATTCATTTTGGAATTATTCATCTTTTCATGAATTGTATCAGCTTAGCTTATATTGGCTTACTGCTTGAACCTTACATGGAAAAATGGCAACTACTGACTACTTATCTTTTTTGTGGAATACTTGCCAGTATTACAAGTTTATATTGGAACGATAATTTAGTTAGTGCTGGAGCATCTGGTGCCATTTTTGGACTGTGTGGAATTTTAATAATTTTTGTTCTTTTTAAAAAATTAGACGAAAAATTAAATTCTAATTTATTATTACCTCTTATTAGTTTAATTTCCATAAATCTACTCAGTGGTTACAAGGATGGGATAGATGGCGCAGCACATATTGGAGGATTTCTTTCTGGAATCTTATTTGGCATTATACTCGCACTCTTGGATGGACAAAGAAAAAAGGCAATAATTGCAATCTATTCCGTATCAATCCCACTTATTATAGCTTTGTCAATCATTTGTAGAAACTCCAAAATGTATATATATCAAACAATGGAATATGAAAACAGAATGCAAGATTTCGTTGATATGGAAAAAATGGCATTAGAAGCTTATGGCTCTAGTTCTTCAAAAGAACAAATGCTTTACATGATTAAAGATAGAGGCATTTATTATTGGGAAGAAAACATTAAATTAATAAAAGAGTTGGACAAGTTGTATCTTCCTGAAAAAATTCACATCAACAACAAAAATTTAATTGAATATTGTAAGTTACGGACAGAATTATACGAACTTGCGTATAACAAATTAAATGAAAACACAGATAAATACGATTCTAAAATAGGATATCTTAATAGTGAGATTACTAAGATTATGACAGTAATTAAAAACAATTCAACACAGGAATTCTAAGTTTGCTTTGAACCAAAAAAATAGTGATTCCATTTAAACTGATAACGAAATAAATTTTTCATTAAAGTCTTAGGCGCAAAAAAAATCAGAATACCTATAGTCTATATTTCTTTATAATTTCTTAAAAGCTTTCAACTTTTAGTTTAAAAAATGTAATTTCGCAAACTATGAATATACAAGACATACAAGCGATACAGTTGTTATTATCAACTCCAAAAAAAATTGCCATAATTCCACATAGAGGTCCAGACGGAGACGCCATGGGTTCAACATTAGCATTATATCATTTTTTAATAAAAAACAATCACAATCCTACAGTGATTTCTCCAAATGATTTTCCCGATTTTCTAGCGTGGATGCCAGGCTCCGAAACGGTTAAAATATACGAAAAAGATAAAGAGTTTTGTACTAAAATACTAGAAGAAGCTGAACTTATTTTTACTTTGGATTTTAATGCACTCCACAGAGTGGGCGAAATGGAACAGGTTTTAGAAAAACTTACCGCTCCTTTTATCATGATTGACCATCATCAATGGCCAGATGATTATGCTACTTACACCTATTCGGATGTTGCATTTGGTTCTACTTGCGAAATGGTTTACAACTTCATTTCTTTATTAGGCAAAAAACAAGATTTAGACAAAACGATTGCCACTTGTATTTACACTGGAATCTTGACTGATTCTGGTTCGTTCCGTTTTCCAAAGACTACTGGAACAACTCATAGAATAATTGCCGAATTAATTGACCTAGGAGTCGAAAATAGTTTGATCCCAACCTTATTATTTGACAATAGTTCCTATAATCGTTTGCAACTACTGGGTCGTGCTTTACAAAACATGAAAGTGATGATGGATCATAAAACATCCTACACTTCATTGACACAAGAGGAATTAAACAGTTTTAATTATGTAAAAGGTGACACTGAAGGCATTGTTAATTATGGTTTAAGCATAAAAGGAATTATTTTTACCGCTATTTTTATCGAAAACAAAGAAGAAGGAATCATCAAAATCTCTTTCCGTTCGCAAGGAATTTTTGATGTAAATCAATTTGCCAGAGATCATTTTCAAGGTGGGGGACACAGCAATGCTGCCGGAGGAAAATCGGAAGTATCAATGGAGGAAACACTACACAAATTTGAAAGTTTAGTACAAAAATTAAAAATATAATAGCCCATGAACTATTTTAAAGTATTACTAATTACCTTTTTTGCTGCCGTTTTATTAACGAGTTGCAAACAGCATCAAGAAGCCAGAAGACCTGTTTCACAATCATCCGGAAGCTTCATGAAGCAATCTATAGCCCGAAACAAGAAAATGATCGCTGGAGAAGAAGACCAAATCGAAGCTGTAATAAAAAGTGATCCCACCAAAAAATACATAGCCTCCAAAAAAGGATATTGGTATTACTACGAAACCAGAAACCTGACCGATAGTCTTACTCCCAAAAAAGGAGATATTGCTTTTTTTGATTATGAAATAAAAGATTTGAAAGGCAATATTATTTATTCCGAAGCCGAATTAGAGCCTCAGATTTACAAAGTGGACAAACAGGAAATCATGATGGGATTGAGAGATGGAATAAAACTTATGCGAAAAACAGAAAAAGTACATTTCCTTTTTACTTCGCATATGGGTTATGGGTATCATGGTGACAATAATAAAATAGGTACCAATCAACCTTTACTTTGCACTGTTACCCTTCGCGACTTTATGCCTGAATCTAAATATAATGCGCAAATTCAACCTAATACCGTCGCAAAAGTTAGCCCTCCTATGCCTATAAAACCCAAATCAACCATAAAAGACACGTTAACAAATTAAAAAAAGCAGAATGAAATGAGCATAACCTTAAATAGGTTACCCATGCCAATAAAGACATGCGAATTCCATACTCCAATGAAAAAATAATATTATCTACATATGAAAAAAAATATTTTATTTGCACTACTCCTCATTACAACTTTAATTTCCTGTAACAAAGAACACAACAATTTACCTGATGGTTTATATGCCGAAATAGAAACCAATAAAGGAAGTATCCTATTGGAATTAGATTATAAAAAAGCTCCAGTAACAGTTGCTAACTTCATTACATTGGCTGAAGGCGAAAATGAATTTGTTGTCAATGATACTTTGAAAGGAAAACCATTTTACAACGGACTAAAATTTCATAGAGTTATCAAAGATTTCATGATACAAACTGGCGATCCACTTGGAACAGGATCTGGAGATACAGGATACAAATTTAAAGATGAATTTAGCGATTTGAAATTTGACAAAGGTGGAATTTTGGCAATGGCCAATAATGGACCTGGAACCAATAGCAGCCAATTTTTCATCACCCATTTAGAGACCCCTTGGTTAGACGGAAAGCACACTATTTTTGGACATGTAGTAGATTACAACCTTGAAGTGGTGAATAAAATAGAGCAAGATGATTTTATAAAAAGTGTAACTATCATCAGAAATGGTGAAGATGCCAAGAAATTTGATGCTAAAAAAACTTTTTACGATTATTTCAAAATAGAATCTGAAAGCCAAAAACAAAAAGTAGCCGCAGAAGCCGCTGCAAAAAAAGAATATGAAGCCAAATACAAAGCCGTTTGTGATCAAAAAGTAGCTTCTTTTACGGAATTAAAAAGTAAAGCCACCAAAACAGCAACTGGACTTCAGTATGTAATCACTAAAAAAAGTGGCGGCAAAAAGCCAGCTATGGGTTCAACTGTTTATATTCATTATGCAGGATTTTTGGAAAACGGTACTTTATTTGACACAAGTATTGAAGACGTATCCAAAACTTTTGGAAAATTTGATCCGGCAAGAGCAGCAGCCAATCAATACACTCCAATCCCTTTTCAAGCAGGGAGAAAAGATGGTTTAATTCCTGGATTTATTGAAGGAATAGAAAAAATGTCCATCGGAGACAAAGCTGTTCTTTTTATTCCTTCACATCTTGCATATGGAGAAGCTGGTGCAGGTGACGTAATTCCACCAAATACCAATATCATTTTTGAGATTGAATTAATGGAAAAAATGCCTAATTAATTTTAAAATAGTTGACACTTAAATTTTATACAATGAAATCTAAAATCGCATTATTACTCTTTTTAGGGTTATTCAATTTACACGCACAAAACACAAAAAAACCTGTTGCTACAAAAAAACCACGAACAACTGTAAAAGCGCCTTCTACTGTTACTCCAGAAGGCATTTATGCCACTATCGCAACGAACAAAGGAAATATTACAGTTGAATTATTTTACAAAAAAACGCCTATTACAGTAGCAAATTTTATAAGCTTGGCAGAAGGAAAAAATCCATTTGTAAAAGTTGAAAGACTAAAAGGAAAACCTTTTTTTGATGGTCTAAAATTTCACAGAGTAATTAAAGATTTCATGATTCAAGGTGGCGATCCTGACGGTAATGGTTCTGGCGGACCTGGTTATGCTTTCAAAGATGAATTTACCGATTCGAAATTTGACAAAGCAGGAATTCTTGCAATGGCAAATTCTGGTCCCGCTACCAATGGAAGTCAGTTTTTTATTACTCACAAAGACACACCTTGGTTAAACGGAAAACATACTATTTATGGTCAAGTAATACAAGGAATGGCAGTGGTAAATGCTATTGCGCAAGATGATGTAATCACAAAAATTACTATTTCCAGAAAAGGAGAAGCAGCCAAAAAATTTGATGCTGCAAAAGTGTTCACTGACTATTACGGAAATAAAGCGGTTGAAGATAAATTAAAAGCTGAGAAAGAAGAAAGTGAAAGAGCTGCAGCAAATGCTATAGCTTTGAAAGAATTTGCTAATGGACAAACAACTGCAAGTGGTTTAAAATATATTGTTTTAAAAGAAGGTACGGGTGCGATGCCAACATTAACCAGTAATATCAAAGCGCATTACACAGGAAGTTTTGTCAATGGTACAGTTTTCGACAGCAGTGTTCAACGTGGTGAACCAATCGATTTTAATTTAAATCAGGTAATTAAAGGTTGGACAGAAGGACTTCAATTGATGAAGGAAGGTGCGAAATATAAATTTTATATACCTTATACTTTGGCTTATGGAGAACGAGGGTATCCTGGTGCTATTCCTCCAAAAAGCGATTTAATCTTTGAAGTAGAATTGATTAAAATAAATCAATAAATATTTAAACAATTATAAATAAAACCCAACAGATTTAAAGAAACTGTTGGGTTTTATTATTTATATAAAATGAACAAAACTACTTTTTAAACTTCCAGTCAAATTCGTCTTTATTATTGATTATTGCTCCAATTTCGAATTTAACTACTTCATCAAATTCGGTTTGAAGAATAATCCAATTTTCTTCATTGAAGTAATTTTCGAAAGTATCGAATTCCTCCTGAGTAAATTTGGTTATTCCTTTTTGTGCCAAATCTTTTTTGACTTCCGATATTTTTCTATTGATGATTTTATTACCAAGTAACTCCAAACTTGGGCTTGAGGCCACTAAATATCCCAATTTCAAATCTTCTTCTTCATAAAAAGTCAAACGGATCTTAAGCTCATTATAAACAAAAATCACATTATCATCTTCGTCTTTGTAATTTTTATTAGGCTTACCGTAAACAGCAATAACATCATTTTGTTTCATTCCGAAAATGAGTTTGTCAATTCCGTTTTTTGGATTTATTTTCATATAGATACCTTTTAATTAATTTATTTCTTACAGCCCACAAAGGTATTCTTTTTTAAGGGAATTCCATTTTTAGAAATCAAAAACAAAGAATACAATTAAAAAAGCAAAATTTAATTCTTTAGAAAAATGAAATGAATATTTCTGGTAAATATAAATTTATAACTTTATGACAAAACAATTCTTAATCAATAAATTACATAAAAAAAACTGTCATTATCCCAAATTCATAATAGTGCATTAAAAAAAAATTAAATAAAAATAAATTTAATACTACAAAAATTAACATATTATGCATTTTATCTATCAAAAAGTGTCATACATCTATATGTTTAGTATTTTTGGTACGATTGTTGGATAACGACAATACGAAATTTTCTATTTCAATACTATTTTAATAAAAAAAGATCGACAAAAAGCTTCAATGAACATCCTTCACAAAATAAATAAATGGATAATCTGCCTAGTCATACTAGGTAACTTTGCTTATTCTCAAGACCAAAATTCAGAATTAGTAGCGACATTAAAAATAAAACTTCAGAAAACGACCGTTGACACTACCAAAATAAATATCCTAAACGAAATTGCTGCAACATACAGGTATTCCAATCCGCAAGAAGGGCTAAAATATGGGAGGAATGCATTATCATTATCAGATAGTTTAAATTGGAAAAAAGGAATGGCCGAAGCAAATGAAAATCTGGGAATTTGCTACCAAACTGAAGCCAATTATACTGAAGCCATAAATCATTTACAGAAAGCGTTACAATTATACAAACAAATACCAAAAAAATCAGCTGTTTCTGGCACGCTCAAAAATATTGGGCTTGTTTATTTGGTACAAAAAAAATATCCAGAAGCACTTTTCTATTTTGAACAAGCATTAAAAATTAACCAACTACTAAACAATAAATTATTAATAGTATATGGTTTAAATGATATTGCCGATGTTTATTTCAAACAAAATAACAATTCAAAAGCGCTTGAACAATACAAACAATCCATTAAAATAAATGAAGAAATAAAGGACAATAATGGACTAGCCTATTGCTACGCACGTATTGGCGAAATTTATTCAAAGCAAAAAGAATATCCAAAAGCGGTAAGTTATTTATCAATGGCTTTAAGTAAATACGATAAAAATCAAATAGGAAACATTGACAATGCACTAAAGCAATTGAGCGAAGCTTATCTTTTGATGTCCAAGTCGGATACTGTAAATAAAAACAAATATATCGCTCTTTCAAAGAAGGCTTTGGAACAAACATCTTCAAAACAACAACAGTATTCACAATCAACAGATTCTTTAAAAGAATCACTCAGAAAAGCGACAGAAGACACTACAAGAATCAATATTCTAAACAGATTGACCAGTAGTTATTTTTACACCAATCCAAAAGAAGGAATTCCTTATGGAGAAAGAGCTCTTAAACTGGCAACAAAAATAAACTGGAAAAAAGGAATTGCTTTGGCATATAATAACCTTGGGGTATGCCAATGGGTATTAACTGACTATAATAAGGCCATCAACTATTTTGACCTGTCATTATCCAAATATGAAGAACTAAATGACCAAACTGGTATTTCGGAAGCTTATAACAATTTAGGGTTGGTATATGTTGAAATAAAAAAACACAATCAAGCGTTTAAGTACTTCGATAAGGCATTTGAGATAAACAAAAAAACGGGCAATAAAATATCAATGGTTTATAACTTGAATAATATTGCCTCGGCCTATTACAATGAAAAAAATTATAGGAAAGCTTTTGAATATTATACTAAATCAAAAGACCTAAATCTTTCCATGTATGATTTAAATGGTTTAGGATATTGTTATTCAAAAATTGGACAAATATATTCTGACCAAAAAAGATATGAAGAGAGTCTTGATTATTTCAAAAAAGCTTTAAATAGTTACGATAAAAGTCAAACCTATAATATTGGCAATAACTACATAGGAATGGGAATTGTCTATTACAAAATGGCTTTAGTAAATTCAAGCAATAAAAAACAATTACTAGCACAATCCGCTCAATCTCTTAATAATGCTGCGTATTTGTTTACACAAAAAGGTATTTTGGACCGGCTGAGCATTTGCTATCTTGAACTTTATAAAACCAAAAAAGAACAGGGTGATTTCACCGAAGCCTTAAATTATTTTGAAAAACACAATACTATAAAAGATTCTCTATTTTCAAATGAAAGCCAAAACAAATTAACTAATCTTCAATCCAAACGAGAAATTGATTTAAGAGACAAACAGATTGAGATTCAAAAACTTAAAATAAATAGTGATTACAGAAAAGTATATTTGTTAGTAACTATTACCATCACAATTGCAATACTTTTTATTTTATTCTTCTGGCTGTATATAATCAAAAGAAACACAAACGAATTACTATTAAACAAAAACGAAGAGATATCAAACATCAACAAACAAAAGGACAAATTTTTCTCCATCATTGCGCATGATTTGCGGGGACCTTTCAATGGATTTTTAGGACTGACGGAACTATTGGCCGAAGAAATTGATGATATGGATAATGAAGAAATTCAATTTGCAGCTATCAACATGAGAAGTTCTGCTAACAATTTGAACCGTCTTTTGGAAAACTTACTTGAATGGTCTCGAATGGAACAGGGATTGATTCCATTTTCTCCACAAGAAAGTAATTTGGTCAAAGTCATAAAAGAATGTGTAGAGCCCTTACAAGATGCTGCTAACAAGAAAGCCATAACAATCGAAACTATTATAAATCAAAATCTTAAAATTTTTGCAGACCATCACATTTTGCAGTCTGTTATCCGAAATATTTTATCCAATGCCTTAAAATTCACTCCAAAAAAAGGAAAGATAAAAATATATGCGCAAGAAGATTTAAAAAATACTATTATTTCAATAGTTGATTCTGGAATAGGAATGGATATCAAAATGATCGAAAATATATTCCAACTTGATGTCAAAACAAACAGAAGGGGAACCGATGACGAGCCAAGTGCTGGATTAGGGTTGATTCTTTGCAAAGAATTTGTGGAAAAGCACAGAGGAAAAATTTGGGTAGAAAGTGAAGAAGGAAAAGGTTCTACTTTTAATTTTAGTTTTCCAAAAAATAATACAATCAATGCCATTTAAAATGGCTTTATAATAATCAAAATGAAAAAAAATCTCATTTTAATTTATTTACTTTTTATTGGTATTAATTCATTTTCTCAAAAAAGTCAGGAACAGAAAATTGATTCTATAAAAACAGTAATAAATCAAGCAACGGTAGATACCATTAAGATAAAAGCGCTTAGTGATTTATCTGCTTTATTGTATTATAGCGACTCTCAAAAAAGTCTGTATTATTCTAACTCAGCATATGCTCTTTCAAAAAAAGCCAATTACAAAAAAGGAATAGCTCTTTCATACAATAATTTTGGAGTTTATTACAGAATAAGAGCCGATTTTCCAAAAGCACTGGATTACAATTATAAATCGCTTCACTTATTTGAAATTCTAAACGACAAAAACGGTATTGCCAAAGCAAATAATGGACTTGGCACCATCTACGTGGAATTTAAAAATTATAAACAAGCGCTAACTTGTTATAAAAAAGCATTGAAAGAAAGTCAAGAAATAAATGATCGAAAATCAATTGCCACATATTTAAATAACATTGGGGATGTCTATTTAAGAATGAAAGATTATCAAAAAGCATTAAGCTATTTTGATAAAGCAATTAAAATGAACGCTTATGAAAAAAGCAGTTATGAGTCCGGGCTAAACTATACCAATATTGCCATTACATTAAACTTTCTCAAACAATATGAAAAATCAATAGAAGCCAGTAATCAATCAATTTCAATTTATAAAGATGATTCCAGTTTGTTCAATGCCTATAATAAATTAGAATTAGGGAAATCCTATTATTATCTTGCCTTAGCAGAAAAAAACACGACAAACAGCAATCAGTTTTTACAAAAATCTTTGGACTACATCAATGAATCCATGAAAATTTTTAAAAGAGAGGGATCACTAATAGACATCAGAGATTCTTATTCTTATTTATCTAAAATTTATAAAACTCAAGAAAAACCAGAACTGGCACTTTCATTTTTTGAAAAAAGTTCAAATCTCAACGATTCTATTTTTTCAAATGAAAACAAAATACAAATAGAATTTCTAAAATCGCAAAGAGAAATCGAGTTGAGAGATAAAAAAATTGAGATTCAAAATCTTAAAATCAAAAATGAAGCTCGAAAAGTATATTTATTATACACCATAACCATTGCAGTTATAATTCTTTTAGCGCTGTTTTTTTGGCTATACTTATCAAAGAGAAAAACGAACCTACAATTAAAAGAAAAAAACAAAGTAATATCCAACATCAACAAACAAAAGGATAAATTCTTTTCTATAATTGCACATGACCTTAGAGGTCCTTTTAATGGTTTTCTGGGACTAACAGAACTATTAGCTCAAGATATTGACAATATGGACAAAGAAGAAATCCAGTTTGCAGCCGCAAACATGAGAAGCTCTGCTGTTAATTTGAACCGTCTATTGGAGAACTTACTGGAATGGTCGAGAATGGAACAAGGTTTGATTCCTTTTTCCCCTCAAAAAAGCAATTTTCTTCCCTTAGTAAAAGAAAGTATCAGTACGTTACAAGACGAAGCAAATAAAAAAAGAATCAAAATTCACACGTCAATACCGGAAGACTTAACCATTTATGCAGATCATCACATACTGCAATCGGTTATTCGAAACATATTGTCAAATGCGGTGAAATTTACACCAAAAGATGGAGCCATAAAAATTGAGGCTCATGATGATTCGAAAAGTACCGTCGTTTCAATAGCTGATACCGGAATCGGAATGGATGCCAAAATACTCAATAATCTGTTTCTACTTGATGTTAAAACCAATAGAAATGGAACCGAAAACGAACCCAGTACCGGTCTGGGATTGATATTGTGTAAAGAATTTGTGGAGAAACATAATGGGAAAATATGGGTAGAAAGTGAAGTAAATATAGGCACTACTTTTTATTTTAATTTTCCACATGCTATTTCATAAATTAGTGTATTTTTGAAAAAAATACCGCACTAAATGATTCAAAAAACTACTCAATTATTACTTTTTTTTATCTTTTCAACAGTTCCAGCACAAGCTCAAAATCCTATTTATAAGACCATTGATTCGTTAAAAATAGCATTAAACCAAACAAAAGAGGACTCGGATAAAACAGTTTTACTAACTAAACTTTCCTCTTATTCAGAATACATTGGACCTGATGAAGCAATAAAATATGCAAAAAAAGCACTTTATTATGCTCAAAAAACAAAAAACGAACAGCAGATTGGCCAGACCTATGGAAATTTGGGTACAGCTTATGAAATAAAATCAGACTATGCGCATGCTTTAAAAAACCTTTATAAAGCACTTGCAATCTATGAAAATTTGAATGATGTCAAAAGTCTAACTACGGTTTACAATAACATAGGACTAATCTATATTGACCTCAAAAATTATAAGCAAGGTCTTATTTTTTATAACAAAGCGCTTCAACTAAGCTACCAATCCAAAAAAGAAAGAAATGTTTCGTTGCTATTAAATAATATCGGTGATGTCTATTTGCAAAAAAAAGAATATCCAAAAGCATTAAACTACTTTTACAAAGCCTTAATAATAAATAAAAAACTTGACGACACAGAAGGAATTGGTTTAAATCTTTCCAATATAGGCATTTGTTATATCAACTTAAAAAATTATGAAAAAGGCATTGAGATGCTAAATAAGTCAATTGCAACTTATGATGATCATTCAAACCTGTACAATAATTATAATACTTATGATCTTGGCAGAGCTTATTACTTAATGTCTCAAGATGAAAAATATAAAAAGGATAAAAAAGCACTTATTGATAGATCCATCTCTTTATTTGAAAATGCTTTACAAATTTTTAAAAAATACAAATCTTTAAAAGATATTCAGGAAACCTATTTATATCTTTCCAAAACTAACAAGTCAAAAGGTAATTATGAAGTGGCATTGGATTGTTTTGAAAAACATTCCCGCATAAAGGACTCTATATTTTCGAAAGAAAGCGAGAAAAAATTAGCTAATCTTGAATTTCAGAGAGAAATAGATTTAAGAGATAAACAAATAGAAATCCAGACCCTCAGAATAAATAGCGATTCACGAAAAGTATATTTTCTAATTACCATAGCTACTGCAGTTGCTGCCCTATTGGGTTTGTTCTTATTCCTATATGATTCAAAAAGAAGAAACAACCTCTTGCTCAAAGAAAAAAACACATTAATTTCGAATATAAATTCTCAAAAAGACAAATTTTATTCGATTATAGCTCACGATTTAAGAGGTCCGTTCAATGGCTTTTTAGGCTTAACAGAGTTAATGGCCGAAGACATAGACATGATGTCCGCCGAGGATATAAAATTTGCCGCTGTTAATATGAGAAGTTCTGCCAAAAATCTTTTTGCCCTTTTGGAGAATTTATTGGAGTGGTCACGGATGGAACAAGGTTTAATTCCATTTGTTCCAAAAGAACACCCGCTAAAATCAACTTTATTAGATAGCATTATCACACTACAAGATAATGCAGACAAAAAAGGAATAAGTATCACTACAACAATTTCTAATTCGGCAACTCTTTTTGCTGATAAAAATATGTTCCAAGCTATAATTCGTAATATTGTTTTGAATGCTATAAAATTTACACCAAAAAAAGGATCAGTTAACATCCAAGAAAAAGAAGATCTCTACAACACTGTTATTATAGTTAAAGATACAGGAATTGGAATGAATCCAAAAACAGTAGAAAACCTATTCAAATTAGATGTACAAAACAACCGAGTTGGAACTGAAGAAGAACCTAGTACAGGTCTAGGATTAATTTTATGTAAAGAATTTATAGAAAAACACAAAGGTAAAATATGGGTTGAAAGCGAAGAAGGGAAAGGAAGTACATTTTATATTAGTTTCCCTAACAAAAACTCTAGCCTTATTTAATTCATTACACTCTTTTGCATTAACCTTATACAAAACCTAAAATCATGTTCAAAAAAATAATTGCATTACTGACGCTTTTTATAGTCCTATCATCATGTACTTCAAAAACAGAACCTTCATCCGCAAATATAAGTGGATTATGGGCAGATGTAAACTCCAGTAATTTTAAGAATTGCTATGTGATAATTGCCCAAGACGGAAATAAAATAGTCATGACTCATTACCTCGAATTTAAAGGCAATAAAATGGTCGAATATGGTATTGGAGAAATAAAAGAAACAACCGTTACTTATGATGCTGTTGTTACAAAAGCAATCCCTGGTTGGGCGACAAAAGGAAAACATCACCTTACATTAAACAAACAAGAAGATACTTTAAGAGGATCCTACGAGGATGAGAAAGGAAATAATGGTCCAATTGTATTTGCCAAATTAAAATAATTATAATTTTGCTTTTAAATTTTCTTTGACCCCATCAAACCATTCGCTTTTAAGAATACTCAATACTATGCTGTCCCTGCGAACATTACGATCAACAGTTGGCATGTGACTACGCATAACTCCCTCAACTTTACACCCTATGCTTTTCATGGCAGCTATGCTCCGCTGGTTGTTGTTGTCGGCACGAAATTCTACCCGTTCTATTCCGAGTGTTTCAAATGCAAATTGTAGCAAAAGATACTTACAGTGTTTATTGAGTCCGGTTCCCCTAAAATCTTTCCCATACCAAGTATATCCCAATTGCAGCGTTTTAAATCCCATATTGATGTCATAAAAACGCGTACTGCCTGCATATTTGCCCGTTTTTTTGTCTTGGACTATAAAAGGGTATTCGGTTTTATTTTCTCTGGCTTTAAGGGCTATTTGAATATAATTTTCAAGATTTTCTTTTCCGTTGGCGCGAACTAAAGAATACTCCCAAGTTTCAGGTTCATTGATTGAAATATCCAATAGGTTTTTGACATCGGTTGCTTGCAGGGGGCGAAGCAAAACCATTTCGTCTTCGAGTATTATATCTTGCGGGAATTGAAAAGTAGACATTATTATTTTTTTTACTAATTTATAAAAAAAAGACAAATCACAGTAATTTTCTAAATATGCACAGATGTCTTAGCACAGATAGAAACGAAAAGTCCACGCTGTAAAACACTAATTTTTCTTGTTATAAAAGAGCGACCAACGGAAGCTCCTTTTATGACTTAGAAAAATGGTGTTTTACAGCGTGGACTTGTAGTGGATAGCTGGATTAGCTCCTTAAAAAAGCTATTCATTCATTTCGTCGTAACGTTCGGGTACTTGAGGATCATAAAGAGGGCATTTGAATTCTGCCATGGTATCTACAAGTAAATTCATGGTCTTGCCTTCGGTGCCGTAACAATCTATTTTTATGCTTTGTGGGGTTGTTCTTATTTGAAAAGCGCCTTTACCATTGGTATTTTTCCAGCTGTTTTCATCGACTTTTTCCCATTTTGAAAAAACGGTATGAAATCTATTTAGGATTACCTCAACCGGAAGTGTTTCTAAGCCGTCCACAAGTTGCTGCTCATCTATTGCTTCATACACTTCGTGATGATTCAGATAAACGCCTTCCAAGTATTTCCAAAATAGTAGTTCGTACATTTTTTTAAATTAAATAATTAAATAACTAAACGATTTAACAATTTTTAATACTCGAAAGTACCGTATTCACTTGTAATTGTTAGTTTTTTGGAATCAGAGGCTTCTACTCTACCCACAATTTGGGCATCAACATTGAATGATTTTGAGATAGCGATGATATCCTGCGCGATTTCTTCTGGCACGTATATTTCCATACGATGTCCACAGTTGAATACTTGGTACATTTCTTTCCAATCGGTTTTGGATTGCTCTTGTATCAATTGAAACAAAGGTGGCACTGGAAATAAATTGTCTTTTATAATATGTAGATTTTGAACAAAATGTAAAATCTTTGTCTGTGCTCCTCCGCTGCAATGCACCATTCCGTGAACATCCGCAGAAGTATATTTATCCAAAATTTTCTTGATAATAGGTGCATAGGTTCTTGTTGGCGAAAGTACTAGTTGACCTGCATCTATAGGTGAATTCTCTACGGCATCGGTCAATTTTACTTGCCCGGAATAAATTAATTCATTAGGAACTGCCGCATCAAAACTTTCTGGATATTTGTTGGCTAAATATTTTTCGAAAACATCATGACGCGCAGACGTTAATCCGTTGCTTCCCATTCCTCCGTTATAGCCTTTTTCATAAGTCGCCTGACCAAAAGAAGCCAATCCAACAATGACATCACCCGCTTTTATATTAGCATTATCGATTACTTTGGAACGCTTCATTCTAGCCGTTACGGTAGAATCGACGATGATGGTTCTTACTAAATCACCAACATCGGCAGTTTCTCCTCCTGTTGAGTGGATAGTAACTCCAAACGACTCCAACTCTTTTATCAGCTCTTCGGTTCCATTGATTATGGCAGATAAAACTTCACCAGGAATTACATTTTTGTTTCTTCCAATAGTAGAAGAAAGCAAAATATTATCGGTTGCGCCTACACACAATAAGTCGTCAATATTCATTATTAAGGCATCTTGAGCGATTCCTTTCCAAACCGAAATATCCCCTGTTTCTTTCCAATACATATAGGCTAATGATGATTTTGTACCAGCACCATCCGCATGCATTATTAAGCAATAGTCTTCGTCCTGTGTCAAATAATCCGGAACAATTTTACAAAATGCTTGAGGAAATAAACCTTTGTCTATATTTTTAATGGCATTATGCACATCTTCCTTTGATGCCGAAACACCGCGTTGTGCATATCTTTTTGAAGTATCTGAACTCATTTTTTAGTTGTGTGTATGTTGGGCAAAGATAATTTTAATGTAACAATTATACAATTAAATTTCAATAGCAATGGCTGTGGCAAATTTCAAATTCTGGAATCCAATTTCTGATTTCTAAAATTTTGTACTAATTGGCAATAATTTCAATTTCTACACGGCGATTTGCTTCCCGTTCTGCTTCTGTTTTTTCTGGTAAAGCATATAATGGTTTCGAACTGCCAAATCCAATAAAAGTCATTCTGCTTTTATCAATACCATTATATTCCAAAAATTTGCAAATGGCTTTAGCCCTTTGGGTACTTAAATCCCGAATATCTTTCTTAACACAACAAATATGACCTTGAATTTGTATTTTTAAATCGGGACAGTTTTGCATAACTGTGAGCAATTCAAACATTACCGATCTGGATTGCGGCATTATTGCAAAAGTATCTACAAAAAAATTCATGCTTTCCAGTTTTAGCTTCTCCCCTACATTGGCAAGACTGACTTTTTTCATAAAGACAGTATCAATTTTAATATTGACTGCAGAACCATCTGGGTTTTCAAAAACATAAACATCCGAAAATTTAATTTTTGGCTTTTTCTTTTCTAGTGCAACTTCTTGTTTTTTGGCTATTATTTTTTCTTCATTTGCAAAATCTTTTGGCAAAATATAATACAACGTGACTTTTCTGTTTTCAGCTTGAATAGGAGACGAAGTATGTAACTCTCCAAAATTTCTTGTTTTGAAATCCTCTCTAATTTTTACTTTGCTCTTTATGATATTAAACACATAATCGATTCGCTTTTTGGCCAAAGTGTCATTATAAACAACAGATCCTTCTTCATCACAAAAACCATGAACTCCAACGACTTTTACAGTATTATTTGCATTTAACCATTTATTCAGTTTTATTAACTCCTCTTTTTTCAAAACAAACTTGTTGCTTTCAAAAAAAAACGAAACTTGTTCTTGCGCAAAAACACAAGAAACCGCGAAACTAAATAATAGAGTAGCAAAAAACTTCATGATTCGGGGATTAATTCCTCAAATTTACAATAAAACTTAATCGATAGTTCCATGAAAAAAAAGAAAACACAAATGACCGTTTATAATAACTCTCAAAAACAGAATTATCAATTTGGAGAAATCTACTAAATCAATTTTTTAAATAAACCCCAAAAAAGAAAAAACGCCTAAACTCTTCCATAAATTGCAAGAAAAGTTTAAACGTATTTCAACCTTTATATTTTAGACTCTTATAATATCCTTATTTCCATTCTGGCATCGAACCTCCCGAAAACAATAAAGTTCTAGCACTTCCCGTAGTACCTGTGCCTGTGTTTGTGAGCGATGTTTTGTATACATTTTTTACTGATATTCCATCATTTGAAGTATTGGTAAAAATCACTTCCGCTTCATTTGGAGAAAATTTTACATCCAAATCATTAAAGCCATTATCTTTGCTAGTATTCAGCTGTGTTATAGTATTGGCAACCTTATCATAAATAAAAATTCTTGAATCAAATCTTCTATAGGTTGAATTTTCATTCCCAGAAACATCTCTGGTAAACACGATTTTTTGCATATCAAAGGACATATTTAAACCACTAACTGCACCAGTTATTCCAGATAACACACTATACAACACCTGACCATTCCATTTAATTACATAAATTTCAACATTGTAACCCGAAATATCATTTACCTTGAGCACAATTTCTTTTCCATCTTGGCTCCAATCACATTCAGAAATAAATTTTCCATTTGGCGTCCTGAACATTTCAATCAGTCCTCCTCCATCAATATTTATTCGGTATAATTTGTCAAAATTTGGATAAATAATTTGACTTCCGTTGGTACTCCAGCAAAAGTTGATATTTTCCATATTAAATCCAGCAATAGGAGTCGTATTTGTTATTTTTTTAACATTCGATCCATCAAGATCCATGATGTAAATTTGGTTTTGGGATCCATCAGAACTGATATAGGCAATTTTATTGGATTGCAAATTCTTCCTAGGACGATAACTGTTGACAGACGAAGATGTTAATTGTAATTCATTGCCAGCTTCATCAGCAGTAAAAATCACATTATTACTATTTACCTTTTTGATGTATAAAAATCTTGGATTCGGAAATGGCAGAGTAGTAAAAGAACTTGTCAAACTATTGACAGGTGTATTAATTCCGTCAGAAGAAGCTACTTGCCAATAATATTTGGTACTATATTTCAAGCCTTTCAAGTCCAAACTTCTTGTTTTTATGTCTTTATAAGTTGTAATTTCATCTGTAGTTCCATTTTTAACAGTAACAACATAAGTCAATGAATCTTTATCAATATCGGTTGCAGTCCAGGTTAGCTTTAGATTTATGGCCTGATTTTTTGCTAGATCAACAGGAGAAGTCAATACTGGAACATCTGGAGGCCTATTATCTGCAGTAGAGACTTTCATCTCAAATATAATTTGAGTGGTTTTATTTAACTCCACTGTTGCCGCTTCAAATTTAGCAACGTATTTATCTTTTCTCGCTTCAAATGTATACTTTCCTGTTTCAATTCCCTCAAAAGTAAAATACCCATCCTTATCTGAATAGTATGTATTTGTAGCCGGATTTGAAGATACCTTTGCATTTTCAATAGGCGCATAAGTAACAGCATCCACAACTCTACCTTTTACAGTACCAGTTCCGCCGTCAGTTATCTTTTCTTCAGAACATGAAGTTAAGATAATTAAGCACATTAAAATTCCGATTCTTAACTTTTCCATTTGTAGGTTTTTTTATAAATAACTTATCTATTATTAGCAAAATCTAAGTATAACTTTAGCATTTCTAAATCAACATTATTTTACTGATTTTTTACCAAAATGTTGAGGCAAATAATAACTCACACCTAGACCAAAACAATAAAAATAATCATCTCTTTTACCAGCTGTTATATAATCGAGTTTATCCGAAAAATCCATATTAAACTCACTATAGGCTTTGATTCCAAAATTATTTGACACTAAATACTCTAAACCTATCCCTGCTTGAATTTTGGTTTGTATATTTTCGTAAGCTCTGTTAAAAAAAGTACCACTGCCTACATAAACAAAAGGGCTAAAGGCATCATACGGGAGAATTAAAAAATCCAGATTCAAATCTATAGATCCATAACCAACATCTAATCTATCTTTATTGCCGACTCGAAAAACACTAAACGAACCGCTTATATCAAAATAGGGAGTAAAAAAGTATCTCATTCCCGCTTTCACCATTGGTTTAGGTGTTGGATTTGCATAATCTCCATCAATATAAGCTGCACCTCCAGCTAAATCAAATCCAACTTTACCTCTTTTTTCATTTCTGTCTCTACCATAAAGCAAGGCTAAATCAGCTTCTTCCTTTTCTTTGGCATAACTGTCCAAAAATGCTTTAACTTCCTCATCTGTAGCCTTTACATCCCAAATTTTATCCTTAATTCCATCAACAACCAGACCTTCAACCGCTTTCTCGATAGCCTCGGTAACCGCAAGCTGAATAGGCTCATTTCTAGTATATCCTGTTTCAACTTCTAAGAGTCGATTAATATTAACATACCGAAACAAACTAGCATCAACACTTTGGGACAGTATTGTTTTTGAAACATAAACTGTATTTAGAATTTTACCATTTGAAGTAGAAACTAATCTTAGATAGATAGAAATTCTGTCTTGTCGATATTGGGTCGAAGCTCCTGCGCCAAAATATCTTGCTCCATATCCACCTGTAATAATATTGGAATCATATGATATAATTCCACCTTCTAACAGAACACCGGCAAACAATAACGGTGTCAAAGGGGCATCCTTGGTATTGGAATCGGTAGCATATTCTTGTCTTGTAGAACGAATAATATTTCTTTCGTTCAAAAGATTGCTAAGGTTTTCTCGCTCAATAGGCACGAACCATTTAGAGTCTTGAAGCGCTTTAATTAGTATAGAAGTAGCACCTTGTGTGACTGCAGTACTAAATGTGCTTCCTATTTCGGTAGGTTTATATTGACCCGTTTGATCTTTAAACTTGTAAACACCTACTACTACTTGCTCTTTAGGGAGTGGTAAACTTCTTAAATTTATAGTTGCAGGTGTGTTCTCACCAAAAACAGCCTTTTGAACTCCAACTGGTTGATTAAAGTACGCACCACAACTCGTCAAAAGAAGCGCAAGTAAAAATGCAATTGTTATTTTTCGATTCATGAATAAGGTTATTTAACAAAAATTGAGGCAAAATCTATTCTATTACTTTTATAATATTAACTTCCCGGAACAATTACTTGTGTTTGTTCACCAGTTTCTATATCCAATATATCTACTGTTAAACCAAGATTCGATGGGTAAACATCGACGGATAATGTCCCAAAATTATAGGTACCCTGAGATATACCGTTACTTCCAAACTGGTCACTGAATAATGAATTTGAAATTTTATTCAACAATTGATTATTTAAATTTTCTTTAAAACGTTCCAATTGTGTTGGTTGCTTATAAGTACTTGCACCATTGTCCTTAAAATCATTTTGTGCATCGGCTGAACTAAGTAACATTTGATAACCAAAAGTATCACCTCCAAAATTAGGATTCATGGGTTTGTACACTAACGCCTGAGCATTTGCATTCAAAAAAAGACCAAGCATACAAATTAAAGCTAGATATGATTTCATTGCTTTTTGATTTAATTATTAAAACATAAATTATACTTTACTCGACTCTTAATATCTCATTATAGCCTTGTTTTGCTTTTCAATATTTTTAAAATATTTAAAAACATTATCCGAGACGGTTTCAGCCATGTATTTCATAAAATCTTCATCAGGTCGTGATATAAATTCATTAATTAACTCTCCATCTACTGAAACCATTATTTTTGTTGTCCTTCCAAAAGTTAGTTCTTCTTGAACCGAAACAATTTTATTGGTCTTAATTTTTAATTTAGAATATTCTTTATAAAACAGTTCGTAGAAATCATTTCCTAATTTTGTCTTGGTATCATTAGACACAATCCCCATCATTTCCAAGCCGTCATTTGGTTTTGCTTCCCCAACTTTTGACTCGTCATCAATTCCCATTTCTATTCGATCTTTACCTATTATGACATTATTTTCATCATATATAATCAACAATAGAATAATTTGATCGTCCTTGCCCTCATTTATTTGAGTTTTTGATAAGACAACTTTCTGTTGAGGATCCAAAATAACTCTTCCATCTTGAGAATTCTTGGAACTATTTGAATTGCTTTTATTCTTTTTGAAAACTGTCAATTTATAGGAGATACTTTTATACTCAGATTTTAAATTTTCGACTGTACCTTTAACAGAAAGGATATTTTCAACTTTTTCAACTTCAATCTTTGCTTTTACTTCTTTATAAACAGCCTGAGAATACATTTTTTGTAAACTAAAAAACACAAACAAACAAACCCATTTGAGTACAAAGTCTTTCATGATCTAACGATTATAAATATACACAGTGCCAGAATTTCCAGTTTGGTTGATCTGTAAATTCTTGGAAATGGAATTTGAACCATTGTTAATTATTGTCAAATTATTTCCGTATTGATTGAATGTTGTGTTTACTGGTTCCGCTGAATAAACCGAGAAATCACTAATGAAATTATTATTCCCAGTTTGGCTAATATTTTCGTTAATTATGTAGGCGTTTCTATAAACATTAGCAAAATTGTTATCTCCATTCTGATTTAACTGAACCTCGGCTGCATAACTTCTAACATAAACATTTGAATAATTATAATTTCCAATTTGCTGAATTTGAACTAAATTATTATTTTGAAGAAATTGATTGGTACTTTGTGAATTTTCAACATTTACTTTATTATTTCTAATCAACAGTTCTTTTGTCATTAATGAAACCCCATCAAGTGATTTATTGTCAAAATCCTCTTGGGCATTAAGCACGACCGGAGAAGAGAGAAACATAAGGAATAAAAATATTTTAACTTTAATAATCATGGCTTTTGGATTTAAAAAATATAAGTCCTAAAATAAATTTTAAAAAATGCTTACCTCAATAATTCCAGTTAACAGAATCCAATTTTAATTGTAAAAAAGAAAAAAGATCAGAAACCAAAATTTTAGCAATTCAGTAAAAAAGCAACGCTTTTAAACTTTAAATTTCAATTATACACTCAAATTTATAAAATGTTTTTAAAAGATAACTAACTGAAATAAGCTATTTTACCTCAGTGAGTCACTTATTCGATAAAAAGCGACACTAAGTCGTTGAAGGGTAAAATAAGGTAAAACAAAAACAAGAAATTACTTTCTTTTTTAACCAATTTTAAACATTGGCTACTATTTAAAACTAAACTCACTTAAAAACAAAAAATAAAGCGATAAAAACATTTTTATCACTTTAAATGCAAATAATTAATATTTAAAATAAAAAAAGGAGAACTGAAATTAAATTCAATTCTCCTTTTTTAAAATTTTTCTGCTAATTAATTAGATTGGTATACAATCGCATTATTACCAGCTCCAGCTTGAGAGATAGTACTTATGTGTGAATCTCCAAGTTGAATAGTCAATGCGAAATTGCTGTCTCCATCTTGCATAGTAGTTGCAGAGTTATCAAAACCTAATTGCCAAGTACTACTGTCATTATAAGTACCTAATTGAGTGGTAGAAGCGGAATTATTGAATCCAAATTGCAATACCCCTGCTGTATTAAATTCACCTTCTTGATAGATGTCAGATGAATTTCCTACTAAAAATTGTAAAGTAGTTGCGCTGTTATCATTTCCTACCTGAATAGTTGAAGCTGAGTTAAAGGCCCCTAACTGTCCTGTTACGGCATCATTACTATCACCAGATTGAGCTGTTGTTGCCACATTAAATAATCCAAGTTGTCCAACATATGCATCATTTGAATTACCATCTTGAGTAACAGTTGAAATATTTAAAATACCTCCCTGATTAGTGTCGGTTTCATTTGAATCTCCAACTTGAGCCACTATAGATATATTGGCCAATCCAATTTGATAAACATCTGAATCATTAGATGATCCTACTTGGGCAACTAATGCTCCATTAAGAAATCCCACTTGATCAACATTACTTACGTTTGCTTGTGCAAAACCTACTACGGACAATAGCATCGCTGAGATGCTCAAAATAACTTTTTTCATAATAAATATATTTAATTGGTTGTTAATACAAATTATTATGTAGGCTAAAAATAATATAACAGGGGAATTATATTATTCAATTCTGTAGGTTTTTTAGATAGTCCAATGAGGGGCAAATTGTACTATATCGTAGGCTTAAAAAAAAATGAAATTTGGGAATTTCTTACTTAATAAATACATCTAAACAATCTTAATACAAGTGCTTTATGAAGTATTACGAGTCAAATTTATAACTTTATTTTTATAAAAAAAACTTATAACCACCTATTTTATAGACATTTCCAAGTTTTTCGATGAAGTGTAATAGTAAATCGACAAAGAACAAAAAGCATGTAAATTTAACTTGAACTATAGCTTTCCTTTTTTAACAACTGTTATAACATTAGCTCCTTTACGCTCTCTTTTACATTAATTCTACATTTTAATATGTCATTGAAAAAGACATTATTTACATTCTCACTTGAACATTCAATCAAATATTTTTAAAATGCTCTTTTTTATATTTCTAAAAATCAAACGGCTATTATTTAATATCAATCTCCAATTTAAATTATAAGATTAATCAAAATGAATTAACTGAAAAAAATATTAAAAATTAATTTTAAACGATAAAAAATCAAATTACAGACTACCTATAAAATTTCTAAATGAAACGCATTTCTAAATTATATTTTCTGACCTAGACACTTTTCACTATTCAAAATAAAAAAAGCAGAACCAATCAGTTCTGCTTTTGAAATAATTAAATTTTACTAATTAATTGGATTGGTATACCACTGCAACATTACCCGCACCCCATTGATTTATAGTGCTAATATGATCATTACCAACTTGAATCGTTGCGGCAAAGTTACCTAGACCATTTTGCATAATGTCAGATGTATTGTCCCAGCCAAGTTGAATTGATGATGCACTATTTCCAGTTCCAAGTTGATTTATGGCAATTGCATTTCCCCAAAAACCTTGTACATCAAAAGCAGTATTATCATTCCCGTCTTGATCAATTTTAGAATCATTCCCAAATCCTAATTGCCAATTTGTAGCACTGTTGTTATTCCCTTTTTGATTAATTTCAGAATAATTGAATGCTCCCACTTGAACAATCGCAGCATCGTTTGACCATCCATTCTGAGTTATTAGGGCTCCATTTGCAACTCCTAATTGCCCAATAAAAGCCTCATTCAAATTCCCTACTTGACCTACTACCGCATCATTAGCTAATCCAATTTGAAGAACATCAGAATCATTAGAAGCACCTACTTGTGCAACTAATGCCCCATTAAACCAGCCATACTGATCTACGTTACTTACGTTTGCCTGGGCAAAACCTACCATTGTTAATAGCATCATCGAGACGCTCAATAAAACTTTTTTCATAATACATATATTTAATTGGTTGTTAATACAAATATTACGTAGGTTTTAATAATATAAACAGGGCAAGTTATATTATATTTTGTAGGTTATTCATTTAATGAAATAGGGGATTTTTCATTTTTGTGACATTATTAAGATAATTTCATTTAGCTACATCTCATTTTGACACGGGACAAATTTATAAAATGTTCCGAACATTCAAAAAAAGGCAATGCCTTATTTATTAACTCATTAGCTATTTTCGACAAACTGTAAAACTAAACCGATAAAGCGTAAAATTGAATAAATATAAATCTATATTTATCCTACTAATTTTACAATTTAATTTAAAAAAAAAGAGGCTTTCTTACGAATAGCCCCTTTCTTAATGGATTTGCCAAAATTATTTTGTCAAAAGTAATTCACGATATTTAGTCAAAGTCCATAGTTCATTATCGACTAATAACTCTAACTTGTCACAGTGGTTTCTTATGATTTCAAAATATGGTTTTACATGATTACAATAAGCTTCTGCCATAGCATGAGCATCTGTCAGATTATTGGCTTTCTTTCTTTCTTCAGTCATCTCTTCCACTTTAGAATTGATACCTTCAATATGCCCAGAAATCTCCTTTATCAGAATAATTTGCTCTTTGGCAATGGATTCAAACTCCGATCCAAAAATATCTTTCAATCCTTTCACATTTTCAATCAAAGTATTTTGATATTTAATCGCCGTTGGAATTACATGATTCTTTGAAATATCTCCAAGTACTCTTCCTTCAATCTGTATTTTTTTGGTATATTCCTCCAATTCAATTTCGTAACGTGCTTCAACTTCTATTTGATTCATAATACCCATTTCAGCAAACAAATCAATCGCTTGTTTAGAAGCTCTAGCTTTCAAAGCTTCCGGAGTAGTTTTAAAATTGCTCAATCCTCTTTTTGCAGCTTCTTTTTGCCAGGCCTCACTATAACCATCCCCTTCAAAAAGGATTTTTTTGGATTGCTTAATGTATTCTCTTAAAACATTGAAAATGGCATCATCTTTCTTCATGTCTTTTGATTCAATCAAATCATCGACAGCAACTTTAAAATCCTTAAGTTGTTTTGCAACAATAGTATTCAACGTAGTCATGGCATTCGAACAGTTTGCTGAAGAACCAACCGCTCTAAACTCAAATTTATTACCGGTGAAGGCAAAAGGTGAAGTTCTGTTTCTATCGGTATTATCCAAAAGGACATCTGGAATTTTACCTACAACATTCAATTTCAAATCGGTTTTTTCTTCTGGAGACAATTTCCCGGTGGAAACTCCTTCCAATTCGGCCAACACCTTAGTCAATTGCTCTCCAATAAATACGGAGATAATTGCCGGTGGAGCTTCATTGGCTCCCAATCTATGATCATTACTAGCAGTAGCAATGGACCCTCTCAATAAAGCCTCATAATCATTCACCGCTTTAATAGTATTGATAAAGAAAGTCAAAAACTGTAAATTAGTCATCGGCGTTTTACTAGGACTCAATAAGTTTACTCCAGTATCTGTAGCTAATGACCAGTTATTGTGTTTCCCTGAACCATTTACCCCTTTAAAAGGTTTTTCATGAAGCAATACTTTCAAATCATGACGCTCAGCTACCTTTTGCATAACGTCCATCAACAAACAGTTATGGTCTACCGCCAAATTTGTCTCTTCAAAAATAGGTGCAAATTCAAATTGATTCGGAGCCACTTCATTATGACGTGTTTTCACCGGTATTCCCAACAACATACATTCTTGTTCCAAATCTCTCATATAGGTTAAAGCACGAGTTGGAATAGACCCAAAATAATGATCATCCAACTGTTGTCCTTTGGCAGAAGTATGTCCCAACAGAGTCCTTCCTGTCATGATAAGATCTGGGCGTGAATTAGCCAATGATCTGTCAATTAAGAAATATTCTTGTTCCCAGCCTAAAGTAGCTGTTACTTTCTTAACATTTTTATCAAAATATCTACAGACCTCCGTAGCAGCTTCATCCATAGCCGACAATGCTCTTAATAATGGAATCTTATTATCCAACGCTTCTCCTGTATAGGAAATAAAAATAGTTGGAATACATAATGTCGTTCCAAAAATAAACGCTGGTGAAGTAGGATCCCAAGCAGTATAACCTCTTGCTTCAAATGTGTTTCTTATTCCACCATGAGGAAAACTCGATGCATCCGGTTCCTGTTGGACCAATTGAGCCCCACCAAATTTTTCTAATGGATCACTTCCGTCATAAGAAGTTTCAAAAAAAGCATCATGTTTCTCTGCTGTTGTTCCCGTAAGTGGCTGAAACCAGTGCGTATAGTGAGTTACTCCTTTGGACAAAGCCCATTCTTTCATTCCCATGGCAATATAATCTGCCAGTTTTCTGTCGATTTTAGTTCCGTGTTGAACTGCACCTTGTACACCTTTAAAAGCATCTGAAGTCAAATATTGCTTCATAGCCTTATCATTGAACACATTAGCCCCAAAAAGAACCGATTTTCTTCCTGTCTCCTGAAACTCTACTAACTTTCTATTTGAAGCTTCTTTTAAAGCTTGAAAACGAATTGATGACATATGATAAATCTTAAATTAATAATCATTAATAAACACATACAAATATAAATTATTCTACTAAACAAAATAATTAAAGGCCCCATTAATACATAGCATCCAATTGAGCTAGATGTAATATCAAAAAAATTGTACCAACAGCTTGATTTTTAAATAATAGTAATAAAAATCTTAACTTATAATTAATATTAAAAACCCGCTAATTACGAATTTAATTATTATACCCTACAAAAATTATAATTTTTCAATTATACCCCTCCTAAAATGCAGTAATATCAAAAATTAAATACACATAAATAAAAACCACCCCCTAATTTTACGACATAATTAAATTATTTTATATTTGCATCAGAAAAAAAATCAAAAAACAAATTATTTATAATATTATGGCTAAAATAAAATTAGAGTATATCTGGTTAGACGGATACGAACCAACGCAAAATTTAAGAAGCAAAACTAAAGTTGAAGAACACGAAAACTTCAAAGGAACATTGGCAGAAATAGGAAACTGGTCTTTTGACGGTTCTTCGACAAAACAAGCTGAAGGCGGTTCTTCTGACTGTCAACTTGTACCGGTAGCTATTTATCCAGACCCAACTCGTATCAATGGATACTTGGTAATGTCTGAAGTTATGTATGCTGACGGAACTCCACACCCATCAAACGGTAGAGCTACAATTGATGACGATAACGATGATTTCTGGTTCGGATTCGAGCAAGAATACTTTATCATGGATACAAAAACATTACTACCTCTTGGTTTCCCAGTAGGTGGTTATCCTGCTCCACAAGGAATGTACTACTGTTCAGTAGGTGGAAAAAACACACACGGAAGAAAATTAGTTGAAGAACATGCCGATTTATGTATTGCTGCTGGACTTAACTTTGAAGGGATCAATCAAGAAGTTGCTTGTGGACAATGGGAATTCCAATTGTTTGCAAAAGGAGCTAAAAAAGCAGGTGATGAAATCTGGGTTGCTAGATACTTACTAGATCGTTTGACTGAAAAATACGGTTACTATATCGAATACCACCCAAAACCACTAGGTGATACAGACTGGAATGGTTCTGGTATGCATGCTAACTTCTCTAACGAAGTACTAAGAACATGTGGTTCTAAAGAAACTTACGAAAAAATATGTGAAGCTTTCCGTCCAGTTGTTGAAGAGCACATCGCGGTTTATGGAGCATACAACGAACAACGTTTGACTGGTAAACATGAAACTGCTTCTATTCACGATTTCTCTTATGGAGTTTCTGACAGAGGAGCTTCAATTAGAATTCCATTATATACTGTTCAACATGGTTGGAAAGGATATTTAGAAGACAGAAGACCAGCTTCTAATGGTGATCCATACAAAATTGCTGCAAGAATTATCAAAACTGTAAAATCAGCATTATAATCATAAGCATATCAAAAACCAAAAAGTGCCTTCGTAATTGAAGGCACTTTTTTTATTTAAGCAAATTACAGTACCTTTAAAAATTAATAGAGACAAATTAACAAATCAAATTTCACATTTGAGACCCACTAAAAAATAGATACGACTATGATTGTTTGGATATTATTTATTGTATTGATTTTTATAATACTGGCTCTTGACTTAGGAATATTCAACAAGACTCCCCATATTATCAGCACCAAGGAGGCCAGCAAATGGACCGCTATATGGTTTACTTTATCCATGTTATTCTCTGGTGTGGTTTATTGGCTGTATTCAACTGATTACGTATTAAACCCTAGTCAATTGAAGCCCTCTGTCGCTGCAATGAAATTCATAACAGGTTACTTAATTGAACTATCATTAAGTATTGATAATATCTTTGTAATCGCTTTGATTTTCGCTTCTTTCAAAATACAAAAAAAATACCAACATCGTGTTTTGTTTTGGGGAATCCTTGGAGCGATAGTTTTTAGAGGCTTAATGATCTATTTTGGTGTATTGTTGATCAATAAGTTCACATGGACAGCTTATATCTTCGGAGCATTCTTATTATTCACTGCTATAAAAATGCTATTCACCAAGGATGAAGAAGAGTTTAATCCTAAAAAATCTTTAATCTATAAAATCCTAGGAAAGATAATTCCTATTTCTACCCATACCGAAAAAGATCATTTTTTCATAAAAACAGAAAGAGGGAATGCTGCTACTCCATTATTCGTGGCATTAATAGTCATCGAAGTAATGGATGTAATTTTTGCGGTAGATAGTGTCCCGGCTATTTTAGCCATTACCTCCGACCCTTTTTTAGTATTTAGCTCCAATATTTTTGCGATATTAGGATTGCGCTCTTTGTACTTTTTCCTTGCCAATATGCTAGAGAAATTCAGTCACCTCGAATACAGCCTGATTGCTATTTTGAGTTTTGTGGGATTAAAAATGTTATTGCATGATTACATCGAAATTCCTGAATGGGCTTCATTGTCATTTATTGCTTTGACACTTGTTATCGGTGTAATTGTTTCTATTCAAATTAGTAAAAAAGAAAACATTTCAGAAACTAAATAAGTCTAACTTTTATACTGTTTTAAATTTAAACGTATAAAAAAATAAGCCCTTATATATTACTTGATTTTACAAAAACAGAAATGCTCTTTTAAATTAAGAGCATAAAAAAAGGAAATCGAGAGATTTCCTTTTTTTATGCTTACAAAGTTTACTATTGCAAATCAATTTTCTTAATTTGACTTTCGTTTATATTCAGAGCACTTATTACAGCATTGTAATTATTTTTATCAATTAAAGTTGAAAAATAACCCGGCAAAATTACAATTCTAAAAGTTTGATTATTTAGATACTGCGGAGTTAACGATAAATTATAAGTTCCTCCAGCATATATACTAAAATCCTCCTTGCTAAAATCAAAATCATAGTCCAACTCTCCTTGCTGCAAAAATAAAGTCCTTGGAATCAATTGCCATATTGGAGTATTGGCATCAATTGTCCCAGCCAATCTATAAATTAAAATTTGATCTGAATCTAATATTTTAGGATCCAATTTTCGATAAATATAATAACCTAAATCTGGGCTATCCAATGGGTCATTAACAAAATTAACATTTTTAAGCTCAAATACTTCCGCTATCAATCCATCCTGTCCATCCTGTCCAGGAATGCCCGGAGGTCCCTCTGGCCCAGTACATCCCTGAAAACCAAACATCCCTATAACTGACAAAAGTGTAATTATTTTTTTCATTTTTTATATATTTAAAGTTCTATAAAGGTATTTCAAAAATCGAGCCAAAAAAAAATTATTTTTTATAATATTATTAAAAATAATTTAAAAGTTTTTGGTTTACACAAACAATAATGGGCGAAAACACCTAAATTCATTGTTAAAAATTCATTCCTTCTCCAGTACAATTGTTTGTATCAAATTAAAAATAAACACTTTAAAAATAAAATTCATAGAAAAAGAGCTCTTCTAACCGAAAAGCTCTTTCTTTATTTTTAATCATTGTTTAATTAATTAGAACCCCATTGTTTTTTAATATTTTACTAAAAAACAAAACCTGATAGGGTAAAGCATTTTCCCAATACTCCCAAGTATGTGCTCCTGGACGTTCGGTATAGTCATGAGGAACCTTAGCATAAACTAATCTCCTATGTAATTCTCTATTGGGTTCAATAAGAAAATCATCAACTCCACAATCTATAATTAGTGGTAGTTTGTTGGCTTTAATTTCATCAACCATCCCCATTACAGCATTTTGTGCGTATAAATCAGGATTATTGCTTTGATCGCCAAAAACAGGCTGCATTAATTTTATAACTTGATCATTTGGCTCCCGACCTAACATTGTTCCCATATCTACAGCTCCACTCATACTCCCAGCCGCACAAAACAATTCGGGATGTTTAGCCGAAAGAGACAAAGCACCATGTCCTCCCATAGAGAGCCCAGCGATGACACGTCCTTTTTTATCATTTACCGTTCGATACGTTTTGTCAATCTTTTGAATTACTTCTTCAGTTATATAAGTTTCAAACTGACTGCCTTTATTTACTGGACTATTAAGATAGAAACTGAACGTCTCCCCTTCTGGCATCACTATTATAATATTATATTGATCGGCTAAATTTTTAACTGTATTTTTATTGGGCGTACTTGATAACCAATCCGAAAAATGCCCATAAGCACCATGTAAAAGATAAAGCACAGGATAAACAGCTTTCCCTTTTGCGTACGAATTAGGCAAGACTACAGCTGCTTTATAGGTTTTACTCATAGCAGCACTTGGAATTTGCAAAGTGTCTACTGTAGAAGCAAAAGACAAAATCGTATTGCCAAATAAAAATGCAATAAACAGTATTCGTAAATTTTTCATATTATTCCTTTTTTTGGATGAAATGTAAATATACAATTTCCAAAAGCAATAATAGGACACTCTTTATTTGATTAAAGAACAAAAAACAACAAAATATTAATATACAAATAATTACACTTAAATTGATTTGTTTTTGTAATATAAAACAAACAAACCATGAGCTCAAAATCACTCCATATAAGACTTCAATTCATGTCTGTATTGGGAAGCACTTTTTCCCGTAAATGCTTTAAATGACTTATTAAAATGACTAAAATTATTAAATCCGCTTTCATAGCAAATTTCAGTAATGCTTTTGGTATTTTCCGATAAGAGTTTTGAAGCATGAACCAAACGATAATCATTTACAAAAGTGGTAAATGTTTTATTGGTTATTTTTTTAAAATACCTGCAAAATGATGGTGTTGTCATACTCACCATACTCGAAACAGTATCCAATTGAATAGGTTCCTGAAAATGGTCTTTAACATGATTAAAAACTACATTGATTCTATCATTGTCCTGAACCTGCATTTCCATGGTAAAACCATCAGCATTCAAAATAGTATATTCATTATTGGTTTCCAAAGTATTCAAAACACGGATTATCCTTAACAACCGATCAAAACCCGATTGCTTTTCCATATCTTCCATCAAGCCCGCAATTAACTTCTTGGTTTCGGGGCCAAAAGCAATACCTCCTTTTGCTTTATGCAAAAGATGCTGAATATTTTTTAATTCCGGGATTTCCAGAAAATCATTTCCCAAAAAATCTGGACGCATCTGGATTACCGTTTCATTCTTATTACCAGTTTGCTCGTTTGTAAATCCACAATGAGGCAAATTGCTTCCGATAAGAACTAGATCACCATCTGAATAATAGGATATATGACTTCCTATTTGTCTTTTCCCCGAACCTCCATTGACAAAAACCAATTCAATTTCGGGATGATAATGCCATAGATCCGATTTGCAATTGGCGTTCTCAACATATCTGGAAAAAGTAAAAGAACTCCCAAAAGAAGGAGTGATAATTTCAAGTGTTGGACTCATTTTTTTCATTAGACCCATTTTTAAAACTATTCAAATTTAACACAAAACAATTCTATATTATCAAAAATTAACATACATCGTTTTCGTAAGGTTAAAATAACACATAAATAAGAAAAAACAGTTGTATAATCAAATAGATTATCGTTCTACTTTAGCAATAGAAATTTGATTACTAATTTAAAACAACAGTATTATGAAAACGATTTTAAAATTAAGTCTGGTAGTTTTAGTGGCAATGACTACAATGAGCAGTTATGCAATCGATGGTGATTTTTTACTAAATGTAAAAAAAGGAACCGGTAAAGAAATTAGTTTTTCTGTAAATGAAATTCCAAAAGCGAATGTGACTATCTACGATAAAGACCATACTGTAATCTATTCTGAGGTTGCAACTGGAAAAGGTGGTATTTTGAGAACTTACAGTCTTGAAGAATTTCCTGATGGTGTTTACTTTTTGGAAGTTGAAACCAATTTGAAAAAAGTAACACATGAGATTGTTATTTCAAAAGAAGTTTCAACCTTATCAAGAAAATCAGTCGCTGAAGTTTACAAAGGAGAATTGAAAATGAAAAATCAAAATGTAGCTACAACTAATTAATTGAGTTAGTTTATTTAAGAACTAAAACTTCGAATTATCTAAAAACAGCTCTTCTTTGGGAGCTGTTTTTTTTTATATTCTATCAAACCTGACTCAAAACCATTATTTTTTATCATACAATTGAATTACTTTTTTCAATTCCTCACAATAAAGCAATTTATCATTTTTAAAATTTCTTTTACTTTCATTGGCTGTTTCATAAACCAATGCTCTGGTCATAGATTGTATCCTATCAACCATATTTTTAATTGCAATATCTTTGCTCTTTGCTTTTCTCTCATCGAGCTTTTTTAATTCTGTTTTCCAAAATTTAAAATCATCATCACTTTTTGCAACTTCCAATTCTTTATCAAATTGATTTAAAAGTGAATTGGTAATTTCATTTTCTAAAACTGATATTTCATCTCTTTTTGCAATCTGAGCTTTATATTCTTTGGATTTTTTTATTGACTCAATAGTCGTTTTTATTTTTTCATCCTTACTATCATAAATAGCATAACATCTATCATACTCAGCAATAGCCGTAATCATCTCATTATTTCCTTTTAAACTATCGGCTATTTTTAAATTCTCATCATAGATTCTTTTAATGGTAGTTTCGTTGGATTTTCTAATGCTATTTTTAAAAGCTTGTATTTCTAACCAATCAAAAGCACGAAGCATTTCTTTTTGCGATGGCCAAGTATGAGCTTTATGATTAACAAACAAAGTGTTTTTTAACATCATTTTATTCAACCATTCTTCATTTTGAATCATTTCCTGATAATTCATATCCTTGTCACCTACCATGCCCACATATGAAAAACTAGCATCTTGCAAAGCAAACTTATCCACTTCATTAAAAGAAGCTCCACAAGCAATTACTCCCTGAAAAGCAACCGAAGAAACAGCCATACTACCCGCTAATCTTGCACCTCCTGAAAAGCCTGAAATGTAAAGTTCTGAAGGATTTAAATTATATTCCGTTGATACGCTTTCAAACAGACGATTTGCGATTTCTAAATTTACATCGGTTGGTCCGTTTTTTGAATTATTGGAACATACCAAAATATATTTATAGGTTTCTGCAGCCAAAATAAAAGGTTCAATCCCAACTTTCCCTCTTCCTCCTGGATCAAAAATAAAAACAATCGCAGAAGGCACCTCTCTCCTATATTGCTTTGGCAAATAAACAGCATAGGATTCATTAGCTGTATTTGCTATTTTAACCGAATCAACAATTACTCCTTTTGGCAACAATTGTTTTTCTTGGGAATAACTATAAATACTAATGAGAAGTATAAAAAGGTTTAAAAAAGTTTTTTTCATAATACTAATTTATAAAAATAAAATCAAAAAGACCCTTTAATGCTAAAGGGTCTTTTTTGACTTGTAATTTAAAATATAACACATTTTCTAAAAATAGAAACAAATGTTTTTTACATATTTCTTCTATACTGACCTCCAACTTCGAAAAGTGCTTCAGTGATTTGTCCCAAAGAACAAACTTTAGTCGCTTCCATCAAATGCCCGAATAGGTTTTCACCTTTGATAGCAGCTTCCTGTAGGGTATTCAAATGTTCTTTTACCAAAACAGCATGACACTGATGTAAATTATCTAGCATAGTAATTTGATATTGTTTTTCTTCTTCAGTGGCACGAATTACTTCGGCTGGAATTACCGTTGGAGAACCTTTGGAACTCAAGAAAGTATTTACTCCCACAATTGGGAATTCACCTGTGTGTTTCAAAGTTTCATAATACAAACTTTCTTCTTGAATTTTAGAACGTTGGTACATAGTTTCCATAGCTCCAAGTACACCTCCACGCTCTGTAATTCTGTCAAATTCCTGTAAAACGGCAGCTTCAACTAAATCTGTCAATTCTTCGATAATGAATGAACCTTGAATTGGGTTTTCATTTTTGGCAAGACCTAATTCTTTATTGATAATCAACTGAATTGCCATTGCTCTACGAACAGATTCTTCTGTTGGCGTTGTAATTGCCTCATCATACGCATTGGTATGCAATGAATTACAATTATCATAAATAGCATACAAGGCTTGCAAAGTGGTACGAATATCATTAAAATCAATTTCCTGTGCGTGCAATGAACGTCCCGAAGTTTGAATATGGTATTTCAACATTTGGGCTCTTTCATTGGCCCCGTATTTATTTTTCATGGCTTTCGCCCAAATTTTACGAGCCACACGACCTATAACTGCATATTCCGGATCGACACCATTCGAGAAAAAGAACGATAAATTTGGTCCAAAATCATTGATATCCATACCACGACTCAAATAATACTCCACATAAGTGAAACCATTTGAAAGGGTAAATGCCAATTGCGTAATTGGATTGGCACCCGCCTCTGCAATATGGTAGCCTGATATAGAAACCGAATAAAAGTTCCTTACGTTTTTGGCAATAAAATATTCCTGAACATCTCCCATCAATCGTAATGCAAATTCAGTCGAGAAAATACAAGTGTTTTGAGCTTGATCTTCTTTTAGGATATCGGCTTGAACTGTACCACGAACTTGCGAAAGTGTTTTTTCTTTAATTTCATTATATACTTCCAAAGGTAATACCTGATCTCCAGTTACTCCTAAAAGGAATAATCCTAAACCATTATTTCCTTCGGGCAAATCACCTTGATAATGCGGACGTTCTACACCTTTTTGTTTGTAGATTTCATTAATTTTTTCCTGTACCGATTCGGTAAGCTCATGCTTTTTGATATAAATTTCGCATTGCTGATCGATAGCAGCATTCATGAAAAAACCAAGCAACATAGGCGCTGGCCCATTAATCGTCATACTCACCGAAGTCATGGCATGTACCAAGTCAAAACCAGAGTATAATTTTTTGGCATCATCCAAACAGCAAATAGACACTCCTGCATTACCAATTTTTCCGTAAATATCAGGACGGATATGTGGATCGTTACCATATAAAGTCACACTATCAAATGCTGTAGAAAGCCTTTTCGCAGGCAATCCTGCACTTACATAATGGAAACGCTTGTTGGTTCTTTCTGGCCCACCTTCACCGGCAAACATTCTTGACGGATCTTCACCTTCTCTTTTAAACGGATATAATCCTGCGGTAAAAGGAAACTCTCCAGGTACATTTTCCTGTAAACACCAACGTAAAATATCACCCCAAGCTTGGTACTTTGGCAAGGCAATTTTTGGAATTTGCGAGTGCGAAAGCGACTCCGTATGCGTAGCCATTTTTATTTCTTTGTGACGAACTTTAAAAGTGTAAACTGGATCCTTGTATTTATTGACTTTGTCGTTCCAATTAAGAATCAATTTCCAATTGTGTGGATCTAAATCCATTTTTACTTTATCAAATTGATTCAGCAAAAGATTTAAAAAGATTTTATTATCTGCGCCACCTGGTTTTTCAGATTCTAATGCACTTGGCAATACTGAATCTTCATCAATTCCTGCTTTATTGATTACTGGAATTTTTCCGGAAACACTCTCAATCGTTTTAAATACTCCGTATAACTTTTGAGCCACTTGTTCTTGACTTAAAGCTGTTGCATCATACTTTCTGTTATTTTCGGCAATTTCAGATAAATAACGCGTTCTATGTGGCGGAATAACAAAAATCTTCTCGCTCATTTCGCGGGTGATTTGGAAAGTCGATTTCAAATCGGAATTTGTTTTCTCCACAATTTTATCCATAATGGATTTGTACAACGTATTCATCCCTGGATCATTAAACTGAGAAGCAATAGTTCCATAAACTGGCATTTCGTCAGGATTCACATCCCACAGATTATGATTACGTTGGTATTGTTTTTTCACATCGCGAATGGCATCCAAAGCACCGCGTTTGTCGAATTTATTTAAGGCTACTAAATCAGCGAAATCAAGCATGTCGATTTTTTCCAATTGGGTTGCCGCACCAAATTCTGGTGTCATTACATATAATGAAACATCCGAATGGTCCATAATTTCTGTATCAGATTGACCAATTCCAGAAGTTTCAAGGATGATGATATCATATTTTGCGGCTTTTAAAACCTCAATGGCTTCAGCTACATATTTTGATAAAGCCAAATTGGATTGACGAGTTGCCAATGAACGCATATAAACTCTGGAGTTATTGATGGCATTCATACGAATTCTGTCACCCAATAATGCTCCACCTGTTTTTCTTTTGGATGGATCGACAGAAATCAGTCCGATGGTTTTTTCTGGAAAATCAATTAAAAAACGACGCACCAATTCGTCCACCAATGATGATTTTCCTGCACCACCAGTACCGGTGATTCCAAGAACAGGAATCTTTGAAGATTCATTCTTAGTATGGATTTTATCAAAAAATGGTTTTGCTATTTCTGGGAAATTCTCGGCAGCCGAAATTAAACGGGCAATAGCCGTCGGCGTTTTATTTTCTATTAAATCTAGTTCATTCGTTAATTTATCTCCGATAGGAAAATCAGAACGTTGTACCAAATCATTGATCATTCCTTGTAATCCCATCGCACGTCCATCATCTGGAGCATAAATTCGGGTGATGCCGTAGGCTTGCAATTCGGCTATTTCCGAAGGCAGGATCACTCCTCCACCTCCACCAAAAATCTTGATATGACCCGCTCCTTTTTCCTGAAGCAAATCATACATATATTTAAAGTATTCGTTGTGCCCTCCTTGATAGGAAGTCATTGCAATCGCATTGGCATCTTCTTGGATGGCGGTATTCACCACTTCCTCTACACTTCTATCATGTCCCAAATGAATTACCTCAACTCCTGTGGACTGAATAATTCTTCTCATTATATTAATTGCGGCATCGTGACCATCAAAAAGTGATGCAGCAGTTACAATTCGGACTTTATTTACGGGTACATACGGTTTAAGTAATTCCATTTTGTGAATATGATAATTTAAGGGTGCAATTTACATAAATTTTAAAATAAAAATCATTAAAAATAACATAAAACACAAAATATGATAACAATGTTTTTTATTAAGAAAACGAGCTTAGTTTTCGGAAAAAATTGGTATTTTCGAGGTCTAGCCCTGATAAAAATAATTTAAGATTTTTGATTAACGATATTTGATTTTTGAAGTTTTAAAATTCATAAAACCAACAATCTTTATGCTTAACAGTACAAAATCTAATATCAGAAATCGGCAATCATCATTCAAAAATCTATAGGAATAGCTCCTAATTATTTTTAGAAAATTTTAGACAAATGCAAAAAATTACCATACTTATCCATTGCGAAGACAAAAAGGCGATCATTGCCTCGGTAACTAATTATATCGCTTCGATTGATGGAAATATTATTTACCTTGACCAACATGTTGATGCCGATGAAAATGTGTTTTTTATGCGACTGGAATGTGAGTTTAGCAGAGACACTTGGAATATTGAAGCTATAAAAAGTCACTTTCAAACCAATCTTGCCACTCCTTTTAATATGACTTGGGACATGTATCCGCAAGACCAAAAACCAAAAATGGCGTTGTTTATTTCAAAATACGATCACTGTCTGTATGATATTTTGGGACGTTATTGTGCTGGCGAATTGCCACTAGAAATCCCTTTAATAATTAGTAATCACGAAGATTTGAAACCGGTTGCTGAGCGATTCAATATTCCGTTTTTCCATGTTCCGTTTACGAAAGATAATAAGGAAGAAGGCGAAAAAGCACAAATGGAATTATTGAAAAAATTTGATATTGATTTTATTGTTTTGGCTCGCTATATGCAAATTATCACTCCAAATTTGATTGCACTTTACAAAAACAAAATCATTAATATTCACCATTCCTTTTTACCGGCATTTCCTGGAGCCAAACCATATCATTCAGCTTTCAAGCGCGGCGTAAAAATTATAGGTGCCACGAGTCATTACGTTACCGAAGGGCTCGATGAAGGACCAATTATTGAACAGGATATTTCGAGAGTTTCCCACAGCCATTCGATTGAGGATTTCATTATGAAAGGTCGTGATTTGGAGCGTATGGTTCTTGCTAGAGCCATTACCTTGCACGCCGAGCGAAAAACGATGGTGTATAACAACAAAACGGTTGTGTTTTCTTAGGAAGCACATCCGTTTTGTTAATCTGCCGAATCTGCGTAAAAAATTAGCACGCAGATTTTCGCAGATTCAGCAGATTTTTTTTTAAAATTCTTCAGCAAACTTAAACTATTTATAAGCAATTGCCGCACTTGCAGGTCCTGTGAGCGGAACAATCGAGGTCGATTTGAAGCCAACGCTTTTTGTCCATTTATTGAAACTGGAAAAAGTATAATCAAAACCAGTTCCAGTTTCAATCAACATATTTAGGCTCATCATCATTCCGAAGACATTTTTGGATCGATCATCATCAATTACATTCTCAATTGCGACGAATGCACCGCCTTCCGGAAGGGCATCGTAGGCTTTTTGAAGAAGTGCCAATTTCTTTGGTTCATCCCAATCGTGAAGTATATTTCCCATCACCACGACATCTGCTTTTGGAAATGGATCAGCAAAAAAATCGCCGCTTGCTGTTGTAACCCTATCCGAAAAAGGTGTCTTTGCTATTTTTTCTTTTGCAATAGGCTCCACAACAGGAAGGTCAAAACTGGTACATTTCATATGGGGTTGGTGCTTGGCAACTGTTGTAGACAGAGCCGCACCGCATCCGCCAACATCAGTCAAGGTTTTGTATTTTGAAAAATCAAATAGCTGGGCAAAAGCATTAAAATTCCCTATCTGAATACTTCCCATCGCATTGATAAACTCCAATAATCTTTCAGGTGATTTATAGAGTTCGTTAAATAAATTATCATCTCCTGCCTTAATTTCATTTTGTGGCAAACCTGTAAGCAAACCTTCCTCCAAGTTCCCCCAAAATTGATACAACCGATTATTCAGCATATCGAGCATTCCGCCTATATAAGCTGGTTTGTCAATAACCAAAAAAGCATCGGCATTGACGCTATTGGAATAAATTGCTGACTCCAAAAGTCCTTCCCTATTCAGAAATCCAAGTCCCGTCAAGGCATCCAAAAAATCAAACAAATGAATATCAGTGCACTTCAGATTCAACATCGTCTTTATTTGCTGAGCCGACATTGATTGTTTTTCAGCAAGTTTGGTAAATAATTGAAACTTTACTGCAGCCAGCAATAATTTTGATGACCAAAACCCAGATCCGATTTGCATAATACTAGCCGGTGATGGCTGATTGTCTTGATTTTCCATTTTTTTGTTTGATTTAATATTACATTTATTTTGATTTTATTTATTCTAAAACTTCCAATACTCTAGTTTCTCCTTCATGATTAAAAACTATTTTTGTCCAAAATGATTTTGATTTCCTATCTGTTGGATACCAATCCCTGTTTTCTTCCACAAGGATAAAAAGTCCCGTTACAGTTCCCAAAACAATAAACTTGGGTAATTTGGGTTGCTTTGAATAAGGCGTTAATCCATATTTCTCAAATAGTTCATCACATTGTCCAGTTACATTTTTGGAAACCAATCCCATCTCACTAACCGACAGAATGGATTTGCCATCAAATGGATTTTGTGAGGCGTTATCCAAATCGTTTCTCGCAATGAACTCCAGAATATTCCCGTTATTGTCATAAAAATAAAAAGACTTGGCATTCCAGTTGTAGAAATCGGCAATTTTATCGGGCGCGATTACGTACATAATTTCGGTTTTGCTTTCTATCCAAGAAAAAGCTTCAATAAGCTTATTATTTGGCACATCAAAAGCAAAATGATAAACCGGTTTTACATTTTGGGACGAATGAAAAGTCAGTTTCGTGGCGCCTGCATGGAATGAAACACTGGAGCGATCTCTATATAAAGTATTCAATCCCAAAACTTGATTATAAAAAGCTTCAGTTCTTGAAACATCATCCGACAGTAATTCCAATTCCAGTATCTTCATTTTTTAAAATTGCAATTATTCCAACTCAAAAAAAAACACACAAATATCTATTTTTCAACACATTACAAATATAATAAATAAAACCAAGCGATTATTGCAAACGATGTCTATCATTTTTAGCATTTCATTGGAAAATTGCTTTTCATTAGTAAATATTGTTTGTCTACTTTTGAAAAAAATTATAAACAAAATGAAAAAGGCCCTATTCCTATTCCTTATCCTACCTGCAATCAGCAATGCACAATTCAAAGACATACTGACAAAAGCATCCGAAAAAATCAATGCTGTAACGAAATCAAATAATAGCTTAGATATAGCTGCTGGTCTAAAAGAAGCCCTTAACAAAGGGGTTACCGTACAAGTATCAAAACTTACTGCTACCGATGGTTTTTATAAAAATGATGCAGTTAAAATTCTAATGCCCGAAGAATTAGCCAAACTGGACAGAACGCTGAGAAAGATGGGAATGTCAAAATTGGCCGATCAAGGAATATTAGCTATGAACAGAGCCGCTGAAGATGCCGTAAAAGAAGCAACACCCATATTTGTTTCGGCTATCAAAAATATCACTATAACCGATGCCAAAAGTATTTTGCTGGGTAAAGAAAATGCCGCAACGGTTTATTTGCAGTCATCAACAGAAACACCGCTTTACGCCAAGTTTAACCCAGTGGTTCAACAATCGATTGGTAAGGTTGGAGCTGATGTGATTTGGTCAAATATAATTAAGCAATACAACACCATACCGTTTGTTACCAAAGTAAATCCAGACCTTACGGATTACATAACCAAAAAAGCATTGGAAGGAGTTTTCAAAATGATTACTGTTGAAGAAAAAAACATCCGAACCAATTTGAATGCCAGAACTTCGGATGTGTTGAAAAAAGTTTTTGCTTTACAGGACAAGAAGTAAGATTGGGTCACAATGGCAATATCAATTTAAATAACAATAGCTAAAGTGATTTTTATGCTTTTTTAAAATTCAAAAATGTCAATTTTAAACCAAATCAAAAAAATACTGATAATCAATTAGTTCTGTTTTTGAAAAATCAAAATTTTAATGTGTTAAAATTAAAATACAAAACTTAACTTTTCAAGAAAAAGTAATAACAGTTCCTTAACAACAAAAAATAAACATTATGCTGATCTTTGCAATGTAATAAACTGGTTATTTATTACTTTGGTTTTGGTTAGTTATAAAATTGCCTGCATCTATATGGTGCAGGCATTTTTTATTTAGAATAAGTTTGATTTTATTTGGCCCTATGTATAAAAGATAAAACAGCAGAATTAAAAGCATTAGGCTGTTCTACATTGACCACATGTCCACAATTTTCAATTACGAATAATTGGGACGATTTATAATGGCTTTCGACAACTTTACGAACTGACGGCAAAAACATATAATCTTCTTCTCCCATAACATAAAGCGTAGGGATATTCAATTCAACCTGACGGAACCACTTTAGTACTGGATTTATCTCAGCAGTCAATTTAAACCACTTGATAAATTCTTTTTGATATAATTTCTTGGCTTCATTTATAAAAAGTGATCGTGATTGCTTGTGACTTTTTTTTGGCATTATAACAAAAGCGAAAAACTTATACAAAACCAAATAAGGCAATACATACTTAAAAGTATTTCCCAAACGCATTAATATCTGGGAACGGAAATTCATTTTTAAGATGGCTCCACCAAGAATCATACTTTGCACTCTATCCGGATACATTTCTGCCAATTGTCTGATGAGGATTGTTCCTAATGAAATTCCAACAAAATGTGATTTTTCAATTTTAAGATGATCCAAAACTTCCAGAATATCATTGGCTAAAGCCGAAAAAGTATATTTCTGTTTAAAAGCTGTTTTCAAAGTTGTTTTGGACTCTCCATGACCTCTCAAATCCAACAACAAAATATTGTAGTCTTTTTTGAAATCCCTGATTTGTTTAAACCAAATGGATGAACTTCCTCCAGCGCCATGCACAAAAGTGACCCATTGATCGCTGTTCTCGTTCTTATATACTGTATAGTTAATCACTTAGCTTTTTTTTTATTTGGCAAATATAGTTCTTTTTCAGACTTAATTTAGATTTCTGGGTGTTCTCAAGCGACTTTCAAGACATTTTTATCTGAATTCGATTATTGATTTGGAGCAGAAAGATTAGGCATTTTTAGAAACATCGTCCCGTTTTCCGTTACAATCTCCCGAATAAAAATCGGGAGGATTTCCACTTCACCCGGGGCTAAAGGGAAACATTTTGCTTTTTTTACTATCATCTAAAAAAACAAAATATCCCGAAACATTAGAAAAGCACAAAAAGTTTACCATATAAGAAATATAAGTTATCGTTTTTACATCCTACTTAAATGAACTTATATTTCTTATACGGTTAAAATTAAATGCTCTTATGCAAATATTTAAAATAATCAAAGGCCTTAAGCAATCGGCTTCCGTACCAGGAAAACATTTCTCCGTCCACCAAAACGGCTTGGGCATTATGGGTAGATTTGGCAATTTCATAACCGTCCGCCGCTTTAAAAGGAAACGGCTCTGATGAGAGCAAAATCAAATCCAAATCACCTTCCGTTTCCATTTTTTCAAGTTCAATTTCAGGATATCGTTCTTTTGAAGCAAAATGATTTTGAAAATGATTCAACTTTAATAATTCATCTATAAAAGTTCCCGAACCCACTACCATGTAAGGGTCTTTCCAAATAAAGTAAGCCACTTTTCTAACCGGAATATCATTGATGAATTTTTTAAAATCGCTCAAGGCAAAAGCCAATTTTTCGTTCCACTTTCTGGCCTCAGTTCTTTTATCAAATAGCTGACCAAAGTCGGTTATCATTTGAAAGTTATCTTCGATAGTAACAACATTGGTTACCCAAACTGTACAAATTTTCCGCAACTCTCCAACTATTTCCTGAGTATTCTCCTCTTTGTTGCAAATGATAATATCCGGTTCCAATAAACGGATTTTATCATAATGCACTTTCTTTGTTCCTCCGACGATTTTTTTGGTAGACTTAAAATGATACGGATGCACACAAAACTTGGTAATTCCCACTATTCTGTCTTCCAAACCCAAATCATATAACAATTCGGTTTGGGAAGGCACAAGAGAAACGATTCGCTTGGGAGAAGATTCAAAAGTGTGGGCAATTCCGAGTTGGTCCGTTAATTGTTTCATTTTAAGAATTGTTTAATTTTGTTTAAAGTTTAAATAGTTTTATACTTTTAAACGATTTAAACTCTTAAACATTTAAACCCTTTAAAATTTCCTCCATCTCTTGTTGCATTTTCAAGGCTTCGTTTCTGGCTACATCTGCGAAATCAGTTCCATTCGAAGCATAAATAATGGCGCGTGAAGAATTGATTAGCAATCCAACATTGTCATTCATTCCGTATTTGCATACTTCAGAAAGACTTCCGCCTTGTGCACCAACACCAGGAACAAGCAAGAAACTGTCAGGGACAATTTTACGAACTTCGGTAAAATATTCAGCTTTAGTAGCGCCAACTACGTACATTAGATTTTCAGAATTCTTCCAAGTTTTGGATGTTTCCAATACGTGTTTGTACAATTCTTTAGCTTCGCTCCGTTCGGCTTCGCCTCGGGTTCCATTAATAATTAAGGTTTGAAAATCAAAAGCACCTTCATTGGATGTCAACGCCAACATTATGGTATGTTTGTTTTCGAAAGCTAGAAAAGGCTCAACCGAATCTTTTCCCATATAAGGAGCCACAGTTACACTATCAAAATTTAGATCTTCAAAAAAAGCTTTGGCATACATCGATGAAGTATTACCAATATCGCCTCTTTTGGCATCGGCAATCGTAAAAATTTCAGGATGCTTTTCATTGATATAATTAATAGTCTTTTGCAATGACATCCATCCTTTTATTCCGTATGCTTCAAAGAATGCAATATTGGGTTTATACGCCACAGCCAAATCATGGGTAGCATCAATAATAGCTTTGTTAAATTCAAAAATAGGATCTTCCAATTCCAATAAATGCTTTGGAATTTTATTTAAATCCACATCTAAACCTACGCATAGAAATGATTTTTTAATTTTAATTTGTTGGATTAATTCTTGTGTAGTCATTTCTATTTTTTTTAATCACTATTAATTTATTGAGAAACAATTCTCTTTTATTTGGCATGCAAAAATAAAAAAAGCCATTCAATTAAGAACGGCTTTTTTTAGAATTTAAAAAACTATAATTTTCCTTCGTATATTGTCCCAACATGTATTACTTCTGTTCTTCTATTTTCAGCTCTTCCTTTTGCCGTTTTATTGCTGGCAACAGGTTTCGAAGCTCCAAATCCTTTATATGTTAGATTTTCTGGATTAACACCTTTTGCAATTAACGCATCCATAACCACTTTGGCTCTAGCCTCAGAAAGTTTTTGATTCGCTTTAGCATTACCTATACTATCTGTATGCCCTTCGATAGAGAATTTGGCATTTGGATAGTTTTTGATAATTTCTTTAATCGCATCCAATCTTCCGTCTGTTTGACCTTTATCTGCTGTTTGCAAAACCGCTTTTCCAGTTACAAAAAATACGGCTCTTGCCTGAACTTTAAGTTCTTTTAGCGTTTCTTTGGTTACTTCAGGACAACCTTTATTGCTTGCTGGTCCAGGAACAGTAGGACATTCATCCTCTTTATCAACAACACCGTCTTTATCAGCATCTAGTTCAGGACAACCTGCATTGGCAACCAACCCCTTTTCGTTAGGACATTTATCGTCTTTATCCAACACTGAATCTCCATCAGTATCTGGCCATGGACAACCTTTATTTTCAACAGGACCTGCAACTGAAGGACAAGAGTCAATATTATCCAAAACCGTATCTTTATCAGCATCACCCCATGGACATCCTTTATTCTCAACTGGACCTGCAACGGTTGGACATGTATCATCTTTATCGACAACCGTATCTGCATCACTGTCTGACCAAGGACAACCTTTGTTTTCAAAAGGACCTGCAAAAGTTGGACAAGAATCATTTTTGTCTAAGATTCCATCCTCATCTGTATCTTTAAATTTCTTTTCATATACCGGAATTTTAAAACCAAAATAAACATCTGCCGCTTTTGATTCTTTAGAAAACACATTAGTAATTAAAGAACTAGAACCAACAAACAAAGGTCCAAAACGCAATCCAGTACCAACTTGCATTCCGCTATATTCCATATAATTTATAGGTAAAGAGAATGTAAACCATCTTGTTTCATAACGTGGCGTCAAAATCCAAGTATTTGCAGAACTCGTTTTACCCAGAGCAGATTTATCTACTAAACTAAGGTTTCCATTTAAGTTCAAATAGAATTTCTTATACATATTCCAATCGGCATCAACATGCATTACCGTAGGTAAATTGGCTTTTTTTGTAAAATATCTTGTCGTAGGAGTTCCATAATGAGTTTCCAAAAAATCTCCTAAATTATCAGCATCATCAATATCCTGTTGAGTAACCACCCCGTTAATATTATAAAAATCTTCTTTTAAATTATTGTATTTAATAGAACCTATGTCAGTTATCGATAAACCAAAACGCAATTTATATTTGTTCAAGTCTCTAAAGTTATTGTCAACTGCTTTGGCTTTGTCCAAATCATAAGACTCATAATCGGGTCTCCACTCATAAATCAACCCAAAATCAGCACCATATCCCCTTGAATTAGGGTCAAATTTAAAATCCTCGTCTCCAGTAATAAAATCCGGATTACTTCCAATCGTAAGGGTTCCAGTAGTTATCAAGCTACTTGTTACAGGATCATTGGTTTGAATAAAAGCAGCTGTGGCATTTTCACCATTCATATAAGAATTTGCACCTCCAATCAAATATTTAGCAGTAAAACCTCCTTTAAGGAAATGTTGCTTGCTTTGCCATAAAACAGCAGCGTAAGATGCTCCTACTTCCCCCCAAGTATGTCCCACGACATTTGGATTTCCAACATTAATATTAAAACTGGATGCATCATCCAAACCATCTTTTAATTGATCATATAATGTTCCATTTATATCATTGGCATTTATGATAGCTCTGGCTCTTGTATAAATAGCGATCGCATGTTTTGGAGCTATATTAAACATAAATGAGGGTCCCATCACATCAGAATAAACAATCCCTCCATTATTTTTAGTTGGTGTTCTTTTCCCTTCCTTATTGACATCATAAGAACTTTTCGACAAATCAAATAAACTTAGACCATAGTAGTCATTGTTTAAAGAGCTACTAGTCGAAAATATATTAATGTCTGTTTTAAAACGAGAGTCAACAATAGAAGCCGGATTAAAAAGTACTCCCTGCACTCCTGCATAATTATCAGGAATATAACCCATATAAGATTGGGCATTTGCCTGTGCAATTGAAAATAGAACAATTAAAAATAGTAAAGATTTTTTCATCAAATTGATTTAAGGTTAATATAGTATTATGATTGTTTTAATAAGATTTTAATTCATTTAATATGGATAAACCACAAAAAAAACACTTAATTGGTTGTATCCAATTAAGTGTTTGTAAAATAAACTGGGCAAGCTTTAGAAAACTTCGCTTGCTTCTTTTAATTTTTCCATGTTGTTAACTAATGCTAGCTCATCAACAATTTTCTGGATGTCACCATTCATGATGTTACCCAAATCATATAATGTCAACCCAACACGGTGATCAGTAACACGTCCTTGAGCATAGTTGTAAGTACGAATCTTAGCCGAACGGTCACCAGAACTTACTTGAGATGTACGTTTGGTAGCATCCTCAGCTTGTTTTTTGGCTAATTCCATTTCGTATAAACGAGAACGCAAAACCGTCAAAGCTTTGTCTTTATTTTTGTGTTGCGATTTTTGATCTTGACATTGCGCCACCAATCCAGTTGGAATGTGCGTCAAACGAACTGCCGATTTCGTAGTATTTACCGATTGTCCTCCAGGTCCTGATGAACAGAAGAAATCCACACGAACATCGTTCATATCGATTTGTACGTCAAATTCCTCCGCTTCCGGAAGTACCATAACCGTCGCTGCCGATGTATGCACACGACCTTGAGTTTCCGTTTGCGGAACACGCTGCACACGGTGAACACCTGCTTCGAACTTCAAAGTACCATAAACATCTTCACCTGTAACCTCAAAAATTACCTCTTTGAAACCTCCCGAAGTACCTTCGTTCATATCCACAACCGATGTTCTCCATCCTTGTCCTTCACAGTATTTAGTGTACATACGGAACAAATCACCTGCAAAAATACTGGCTTCGTCCCCACCTGTACCAGCACGAATCTCCACCATTACGTTTTTCGCATCTTCTGGATCTTTAGGGATCAACATAAATTTAATCTCATCTTCCAGTTGCGGTAATCTTTCTTTGGCTTCGTCAAGCTGCATTTTGGCCATTTCCACCATATCGGCATCACTTCCGTCAGCAATAATTTCGTTGGCTTCCTCTATGTTGGCCAATACCAAAATATATTCTTCACGCTTTTCAACCAAGTTCTTAATACTTTTGTACTCTTGGTTAAGCAGCACATACCGTTTTTGATCAGCGATAACATCCGGTTGAATAATCAAATCCGAAATCTCGTCAAAACGCTGTTTTACATATTGAAGTCTATCTAACATCTGTATATTTCTTTATTTCTTGTCTATTTATTTTTGCCAAAAGGCTAAATGAACTGTTGTAATTTATATTTTCTATCTTCTAAAAAACATTCATTCCTTTCGGTTTGCAAAAGTACAAAAAAAAGTATTCAATTTTTATTGTTCTTTTTAGCAATTTCTGCAACCCAAGAATGGTATTACTTTTTCAAACTCAAGACAACAAGTTAATTTACATTTTTGCAAATTCACCCTCTATCACGAGCAGATTCTCGGAATAGCCAAAACTAAATCACACTAATACCTTCCCATTCCAATTGTCCGCCAAGATTGCGCGGATTTATAATCCCTGCCCGCAACGATTAGCGACAAAGCTAATACACAACCCAAAAAACCTACAACTAAACATTATTTGTAGCTTTTTTTATTTGCAAAAAATTAATCTTTATGTACATGTCTCACATCTGGGCTACAGCAAGCAGACAAAGTAAATTCACCGTATAATACTAAATATCAACCTAATATGTTTATTTTTTTTTTCAAAAAATACATTTTCTAAATCAAATCCATTAATTTTGCTTAATCAGTTAAAAACTAGATACTTATACTATTACTATTTTTCATTTTATATAGTGTTAGTTTTTACTTTTAGATTTAATACTAACTAACTTTAAAAACGCAGACGATGAATGGTTTTAAACTTCTCTTAATTTTGTGTGTTATACTATTTTCACCTATTAGTTATGCTCAAAAAAATGTTTCTGAATCCTTAAAAAAAGAACTGGAGGATGCTGAAACAAAAATGTTTCAGAATGTAAATTTTACACACGCTAACAGTTATTTCAAAACTGACGTTTCTGATGATTTTTTTACCATTAACGCCGACGGAGTTGTTGCTAACAAAGAACAGAGCCTTGCGGATACTGAACGCCTCAAGATGTTTGAAATGGGAACAACTAAATTCTTTGACAAAAAAATAAGGGTTTATGGAAATGTTGGGATTATTAATGGGAGAGGTCAAGTCTTTTTCGATGGAAAATATATTGTCGAATTTTTATACACCGCTATATTTGTCAAAGAAAAAGGGAAATGGATGTACACAAGCTGGCAAGGCACTATTTCAAAAGATTCTCCTCCACCTCCACCAATGCCAAAAAATTAATATGGGCATGCGGCTTTGCTCTGCGAAGTCTCCCGACTTCGCCCCACATGTTGCGGACCTAATACAAACCTGAAATCAAAGTCCATGTCAGGAACGAAGCAATCTAACGATCAATAGCAAAACCCAACAAATTATCGGAACGAAAATACCAAATATGATTAACTATCGCTCCGTTCGCTTCTTTCAGGTGCTTCGTTCTTCGCAATGACTTAGTCGTAGCCGTTTATAACTCCGTAAAATTTCTCTTTAATACCAAATTCTAAATTCCTAATTTGCGCCTTCAAATCAGTAGGAGAAAATGAAGGTCTGTATTGCCGAAAAACCAAGTGTAGCACGCGAAATCGCATCCGTTTTGGGAGCCAATACCAAACACGATGGGTATTTTGAAGGCAATGGCTATCAGGTCACTTACACCTTTGGACATTTATGCACCTTAAAAGAACCCAACGATTACAAACCCAATTGGAAAAGTTGGGACTTGAACAACCTGCCCATGCTTCCCGAGAAATTTGAGACCAAAGTGGTTCAGAATTCAGGGATTCAAAAGCAATTCAGAATCGTAAAAGGTTTATTTGACAAAGCCGAATTGGTCATCAACTGCGGGGATGCCGGTCAAGAAGGAGAACTGATTCAGCGTTGGGTGATGAATGAAGCCAATTATAAAGGTGAAGTACAGCGCCTATGGATTTCGTCCCTAACCACTGAAGCTATCAAAGAGGGTTTTGAAAACCTAAAACCATCAGCCAACTACGATAATTTATATTACGCAGGGTTTTCCAGAGCCATTGGCGACTGGTTACTCGGTATGAACGCTACTCGTTTATATACTGTAAAACATGGCGGATACAAACAAGTTTTGTCCATTGGAAGAGTACAAACGCCAACCTTGGCAATGGTCGTTGACCGATTTAAAGAAATTGAGAATTTCAAACCTCAACCGTATTGGGAATTGCAAACATTATATAGAGAGACACTTTTCAGTTATGAAGAAGGACGTTTTCTGAAAAAGGAAGACGGTGAAGTTTTAGCTAACAAAGTCAAGGAAAGTGAGTTCGAAATTGTTTCTGTCGAAAAAAAGAATGGTAATGAATATGCTCCTAAACTCTTTGATTTAACAGGTTTACAAGTTTATTGTAATCAAAAATTTGGTTTTTCAGCTGATGAAACGCTGAAAATTGTTCAGACCTTATACGAACAAAAAGTAGTTACCTACCCGAGAGTTGATACCACTTTTTTACCAAACGATATCTATCCGAAAGTGCCAGGTATTCTGCAAAAATTGACGAATTATAGTGAATTAACCCAACCACTTTTAGAAAAAAAGATTAAAAAATCACCTAAGGTTTTCAACGATAAAAAAGTAACCGATCACCACGCTATTATTCCAACAGGCGTACAATCCAATTTGCAATACAACCAGCAACAAGTATATGATATTATTGTGAAACGGTTTATTGCCGTTTTTTATGACGATTGTTTGGTTGCCAACACTACAGTAATTGGAAAAGCAGCCGATGTACTATTCAAAACCACTGGAAAGGAAATCCTGAAAAAAGGATTTCGAGTAGTTTTTGAAGATCCAAACGCCAAAGAAAAAGAAGCAGATATATTGCCAAGTTTTGTTGTTGGCGAAAAAGGCCCGCACGTACCTTCGTTTTTAGAAAAAGAAACCAAACCGCCCAATCAGTTTACGGAAGCAACTTTATTGCGGGCTATGGAAACCGCGGGCAAGCAAATAGACGATGAAGACTTGCGCGAATTGATGAAAGAAAATGGTATTGGCCGTCCATCAACGCGAGCCAATATTATTGAAACGCTTTTCAAACGCCAGTATATTGTTCGAAACAAAAAACAGGTATTGCCAACGCCAACGGGAATTCAACTGATTGACACAATTCAGAATGAATTAATAAAATCGGCTGAACTCACGGGTTCTTGGGAAAAACAATTGAAAGACATTGAAAAAGGGGAGTTTACAGCCGGTGCGTTTATCAAAAACATGAAACAGATGGTAGAAGCTTTGGTCTATGAAGTACGAAGTGAAACCCGACGCGCCAATATTTCACATGAAGGAAGTATTCAAAAACAAGAAGCCACGGTTGAGAAAAAGAAAGCCGCAGGAATCTTGGCAGAAGTTTGTCCGAAATGCAAAAAAAACACGCTTATAAAAGGAAAATCCGCTTATGGATGTGGCGATTATAAAGTGGGTTGCGCTTTTGTGTTGCCTTATACTTTTGCCGAGAAAAAGATATCCGAAAACCAATACTTGCGCTTGCTTCAAAAAGGGTCCACCGTAAATTTGAAAGACTTTAAAACCGATGCCGGAATTGTGGAAGGTTTGCTCCGCTTCGATGAAAATTTCAAACTGATATTAGAACCGAAGAAAACAACCGAGAAAGCTGAGAAGGCATCACCAGATACATTGGCCTGTCCTAAATGCAAAAAAGGAACGGTGCTAAAAGGAAAAACCGCATACGGTTGTGGCGATTATAAATTAGGTTGTGATTTTAAAGTAACTTTTGATGTGGTTAGAGAAAAACTGAAAGATCAAAAACCTACTAAAGAACTGGTTTATTCTATTTTGAATGAAAGCGTAAAATGATTGCTGATTTTTGATTAACGTTTTTTGATTTAAGAAGTCAAAATATCTAAAATCAAAAATCGTTAATCAAAAATCAAAAATCTTTCTATTCTATTTTTTCATAAATTAGCTCATTCAAAATAACACCAAATATTCACGCAAATGTTTCAAAAAATAACTCTTTTACTGCTTTTATTAGCCATAGTTTCCTGTAAAAACTCTGAAGCAACCGAGAAAGACCAAATAAAAACGGCCAACTGGTTACTTGGAAAATGGAGCACCAAAACAGCTGATGGTGATCTTTCCGAGAATTGGAAGCAACTAAACGACAGTACTTTTCAAGCCGAATGCTTTTTCATAAAAGGCAAAGACACTTTGCATTTTGAATCCATAATATTACAGCAAAAAGGAGAAGACTTATTCTATAACGCCACAGTAAAAGGACAAAATGAGAACAAAGCTGTTGCATTTAAACTCACGACCAAAACCCAAAAACAATTGGTTTTTGAAAATCCAAAACATGACTATCCACAAAAGATAACCTATACACTAATTAACAAAGACAGCCTTGTCGCAGCCATTTCTGGAGTTCAACTCGGGAAACCAAGCTCGGAAAAATTCGGAATGAAAAAAGATTCAATAGCTAAATAACAACTTTTATCTTACTAAATACTAACCTTGCTATTTTATAGCAAGGTTTTTTTATGCTCTAAAACCCCATAAATCATTGACTTAAATTTTTTATTTATAATTAATCTAAATAAATATAGTTAAATTAAGTATAATTTTTACATTTGCATTATTTTTATTTATTCTAAATAATAATAAACCATTAAAAAACTTTATACCTTAATCTATGAAATATTTGAATCAACAATTACCCCTATTAAAATTGTTCTTATGTCTATTTATCATTTCCACAGCCAGCTCTTTTGCGCAAAGCATTGGAAGCCTAAAAGGAACTGTTCAAACCAGTGACAATAAACCCGCAGAAGGAGTTTCGGTTACAATAAAAGAATTAAACAGAACAACAATCGCCGATAACAACGGTGTTTATACCCTCAAAAACATACCGGCAGATAATTACACTTTAATAGTGACATTAGTCGGTAACAATGATGTCCAACAAAGCATAACAATAGTAGCTGGAGAAACTGCAACTATAGACATCAATCTTTCTTTATCCAATAACGAATTGAGCCAAGTGGTTGTTTTAAGCAATAAAAGTGCTTTTAAAACCAATCGTGTTTCATCTTCACTTCGTTTGCAGTCCCCAATTATCGAAATCCCACAAAATATTCAGGTTGTAACAGGAAAACTAATTCAAGACCAACAAATCAATAATATGCTTGAAGGCGTAACCCGCAACGTGAGTGGAGCCACACGTGTAGAGCATTGGGATAATTACGCCAATATTACGATGAGAGGTAGCCAAGTTGCTGCTTTTAGAAATGGTATGAACGTGAGTACAACTTGGGGTCCGCTGACGGAAGACATGAGTATGGTAGAACGTATTGAATTTGTAAAAGGTCCCGCAGGATTTATGTTATCAAACGGAAATCCAAGTGGTTTTTATAATGTGGTAACCAAAAAACCAAGCGGAAGAAACAAAGGTGAGGCAAGTTTGTCTTTGGGAAGCTATGGCATGTACAGAGGAACATTGGATTTAGACGGTAAATTGACTAAAGACGGAAAACTTTTGTACCGTTTCAATGCTATGGGAGAAAAGAAAGACAGTTACCGCGATTTTGATTTTAATGACCGCTATACTTTTGCACCCGTATTAAAATATTTATTTACAGACAAAACTTCTGCAACGCTTGAATATACACAGCAATTCTCTAAAGTAAATGCAATTGGTAGCAACTATGTATATGCCAAAAATGGTTACGAAGAATTACCAAGAAGCTTTACTACATCAGAGAAAGAATTAGATCCTACACAAATGCTGGAAAGAAGCCTTTTGGGTATTTTTGAACATAGCATAAACGACAAATGGAAAATTACTGCTCAAGGTTCGTACTTAAATTACGAACAAGAAGGAATGTCTTTATGGCCAGCCGGTTTTGATCCTAACAATGATGCCATTCTTAAAAGAGCTGGTGGAAACTGGGATATTTTAGGAAAAATATATACTGGACAAGCTTATGTAAATGGTCAGGCACAAACTGGATCTGTTTCACACAAAATATTAGGAGGTCTGGATATGAGTGATAAAACCTATTATCATGATTGGTCACAATATTTCACTTTACCTGACTTAGACATTTACAATCCTGTACATGGTATTGCAGAATCACCAAAATTTGACAGAAGTAAGGACATAAAAGACAGAGGCGTAAAATATTATAATAACTATAAAGGTTTTTACGCACAGGATGAATTAGGATTCTTAGATAATTCACTTCGCTTAACATTGGCTGGAAGATATACTATACTAAAAGCTGGTGATGTATATTCTGGTAGTTCAAAAAACGAAAAATTCACTCCGCGTATTGGATTGAGTTATTCAATTGACAAAAATACATCTGCCTATTTTGTAAGAGATGAGTCTTTTACTGAAAATTATGGAAGCGATTGGCAAGGAAAAAGTTTTAACCCTCAAACGGGAACAAATTTAGAATTAGGTTTCAAAAGAGACTGGTTAAACGGAAAATGGAATTCTACTTTTGCAGCTTATCAAATTACCACAGATAATGTTCTTACATTAGATGCTGAACATTCTACTCCAGCTAAGCAGTTTAGCAAAGAAAATGGTCAGCAAAAAGTAAAAGGTTTTGAAGTTGACATTCGAGGAGAAATCTTCAAAAATTTAGATGTTGTTGTAAACTATGCTTTCACAGAAGGAAAAACTACAAAAGATACCGACCCAAATATGGTAGGAAATCAAATTCCAGGAAGTACAAAACATATTCAAAATACCTGGCTAAATTACAAAATAGATAACGGCTTATTTAACGGATTGGGTCTTTCATTAGGATACCAATATCAGGTAGGAAGAGCTCCATGGTATATTTCGCCTGATAACACTACTTCACTACCTGATTATTTCCGTTTGGATGGAGGTGTATCTTATCAAATCAAGAAAATATATATAAACCTTATTGTTAACAACATACTCAACAAATATCTGTATTCTGGAGGGTATTACAGCTATACCGATATGTACTACTGGCAAGCGGAAGCAGGTACTAATGCAAGAGTAACCGTAAGTTATAAATTCTAAAATTGTTTTTGTTTTGTTTAACTAAACTCCTCATTAAGGTGGGGAGTTTTATCCTTATTTAATGAAAAATAATAGCTTAAAAAAACTGATTGGGCAACTACATTTATGGCTCGGATTATCTTCGGGCATAATTGTATTTATAATTGCCATTACGGGCTGTTTGTATGCTTTTCAGGAAGAAATACAAAATAGTACCGAAGAATACCGCTTTGTCGAAAAAGAGAATAAACCTTTTCTCCTTCCTTCGCAATTGGAAGAAATTGCCAAAAAAGAACTCCCGGGTAAAACCTTGCATGCCATTAAATACAATGGAAACGAAAAATCAGCAGAAGCTATATTTTTCCATTACAAGCCCACTTATTATTATATCGTTTACCTAAATCCCTATTCGGGTACAGTAAAAGAAACGGCGAATATGGACGAGGGCTTTTTCAGATTCATCCTCGACGGACATTTCTATCTTTGGCTACCACCTGAAATTGGACAGCCAGTTGTTGCCTCATTCACACTAGTATTTCTCACACTGCTGCTTTCTGGGCTTTATCTTTGGTATCCCCGAAACAAAAATGCGGCCAAACAGCGCTTTAAGTTCAAATGGAAAAATGAAACAAAATGGAAACGCAAAAACTATGATTTGCACAATGTCACTGGATTTTATGTGCTTTTGATTGCGCTTATTTTTGCAATTACTGGTTTGGTTTGGGGTTTTCAGTGGTTTGCTTACTCGTATTACACAATATATGGAGGGGAAAAATCATTGATTTACGAAGACCCAGTTTCAGCAAAAAAGACAACCGCTTCAAGCAAGTCGTTGGATAAAATTTGGACATTAATGCAAAAAGAATATCCAACGGCAAAATCCATTGAAGTACATCCGCCAGAAAATGACAGTACCGCTATTGCCGCCAACGCCAATCCTGAGGAAGGAACCTTCTGGAAAACCGATTACCGCTATTTTGACCAATATACTTTGGAAGAAAAAGAGGTAAAACACATTTACGGCAAATATGATAATGCTGACGCTGCCGATAAATTGATGCGCATGAACTACGACCTTCACACAGGAGCAGTATTTGGACTTGCTGGAAAGATATTTGCTTTTTTAATCAGCTTGCTTATTGCCACGCTTCCTATTTCAGGATTTTATATTTGGTGGGGACGAAATAAGAAAGCAAAATGGGAATCCACTATTCATTAAGAAGCTTTTAAAAACAAAAAAATTCATTTCAAACTCATAATCTTGCCCTAAAAAGCAAGATTTTTTTATGCAAAATACTGACATTCAGGATTGTTAAAATTATTTTAAAATATTATTCATATTTAGTCTAAATAAGTTTGTCGAATCCAAAATGTGTATTTATATTTGCGTCGTTATTTTTAATTATTCCAAATAAACATCATGAAATATATTTTACTCCCTTTCACTTTTATATTATTCTGTTTCAACAGTCAAGCCCAAGAAGTCGCGAGCAATACAGATAATAACGATTTATATTATTTCTCTTCGGATTCTATAAAATCTACCACCGATACTGTTAAAAACAGAAAAGGGCAAGTGCTGAAAGAAGTTATTGTAACAGCTAATCAAAGAAAAAATCCTGTTAGTGTTGGAAAATCTGGAATCAAACCAATGGATTTACCTCAAAGCGTACAAGTAATCACTCAGAAAACATTAGAAAACCAACAAATCACAACCATGTCTGATTTGTTAAAAAACACCAACGGAGTTTATATCATGGGAAATTCTGGTGGTTATCAAGAAGAAATTGCTTCTCGTGGATATGCAATGGGGAGTTCCAATACATTCAAAAATGGTGTTCGCTATTTTAATGGAATGCCGACCGAAATGAGTGGAATTGAAAAAGCAGAATTCTTAAAAGGAAGTGCAGCAATATTATTTGGAAACGTTACTGCGGGTGGGGTTTTGAATTTGGTTACCAAAAAACCGAAATTCGATTTTGGTGCTGATGTATCTGTAGGAATCGGAAGTTTTGACTTATATAAAACCACTTTTGACGTTTTTGGGCCAATAGGAAATAGTAAAAAAGTAGCGTTCCGTATGAATGGTGCCAACACCCAAGCCAATAGCTTTAGAATTGGGGTAAGCTCTGAGACTAAATATGTAAATCCCTCATTTTTGGTAAATTTCAATGATAAAACTTCTCTTTTGGTAGAAGCAGACTATATAAAAGATATCAGAACTCCCGATTTTGGAGCAGGAATTATCAATTATGAATTGGTTGATTTGCCAAGAAGCCGATTTGTTGGAGTTTTATGGGGTAAAATCCAATCAGAACAAGCTTCTTTGACCGCTACTTTGAGGCATCAATTGTCTGAAAATTGGGACTTATCATTTATTAATTCCAATAGATTTTACGAAACCGATTTGTTTGCCAATACAAGACCAAACTCCCCGATTACTTCAATGAAAGCTAACGGAGATTGGACAATGGGCTTGCAGCGCTCGGAGGCAAAAGACAACTACTGGTTGCAAGAACTGAATGCAAAAGGAAAATTCCAAACTTGGAACATCGATCACCAAGTCCTTTTTGGTGCAGACCAAGACAAATACAAAACAGAAACATTGGCTTCAACGTATAAAAATCCTTTGAAATCATATAAAAACGAATACGATACCATAAATATTTTTACCACTGATTTATCGACAGCAAGAAATGACATTCCAACAATGGATAAAGTTACATTGACCAAAGCTCCCGTTCAACGAATTGGCGTATTTGCTCAAGATTTAATTAGTATAAACAAATATGTCAAAGCACTGGCAGGATTACGATACAGTTATCAGGAAACAACAAGTGATGTTTATACTTACCCTGTTGTAAACCCAAAACCAGTCGCTGAAAAAAGAATAATTTCAAAACAAATTGACGATGCTTTTTCTCCACGTTTAGGTTTAATTTTACAACCTAATAAGGACCATTCTATTTTTGCCAGCTATTCCACTTCATTTGTACCAAATGCAGGTCTGGATTATTTCACCAAAGAAGCTTTGGCTCCATCAACAATTAAACAATATGAAGTTGGTGTAAAAAATGAGTTTTGGGATGGTCGATTATTTGCAAATGTAACTGCATATCAAATTGAGAATAACAACTTAGCCCAAACCTCATTGATTGATGCAACATACAAAGAACTAGCTGGAGGTACAAAAAGTCAAGGAGTCGAAATTGACTTGGTTGCCAATCCTGCAAAAGGATTATCTATATTAGGTGGTTATAGTTTTAATGAAATAAAATATACCGATAGCAATATTTATATCGTGGGAAGCCAAATTTTATATATGCCTAAAAATACGGCCAACTTGAATTTCAATTATCATTTTGAAGACGGAAAACTAAAAGGATTAAATTTAGGATTGATCAATTCTTACGTTGGTGTTCGATATGCAGGACGTTCTACAAATCTTACTACACCAACAGATCCAAGAAAACCGGTAAAATTACCAGAATATTTCCAATCGGATGCAACTGTCGGGTACCAATTCAAACAAATCACTATTAGAGCTAAATTGAGTAACATCTTTAATGCTTTGAGCTACAATGTTCACGATGATAATAGCGTAAACCCCATTGCTCCAACAAATTATGCTATAACTTTAAATTACGCCTTTTAAAAATTAAACCTTTTGCTACAGAAAGAGTCTAACTTTTACAAATACAACTTTAACTTTACATCTTCTATTTAAAAACAAATTTTGAATTCTTATGAAGAAAATTAATTTCAGAAACTTACACCGTGATTTAGGCTATTTTTATATTGGTCTTATTGTATCCTTCGCCTTTTCAGGTTTAATGATGAATCACAGAGAATCTTGGCATCCAGAAAAATACAGTACCGAGACCAAAGCCATTGAAGTAAAACTCCCGGCTGAAAGTGAAATCAACGACGACTTTGCCGAAGATCTAGGTAAAAAACTAGGAATCGACGATAAATTCAGACGTCAAATGACCAAAAAAGGAACCTTCAAAATATCATTTGAGAATCACGATGTAGAAATTGATATGGAAACGGGTAAAGGTGAAATTGTTTCTTTTATCAAAACCCCAATCATCAGTCAAGCAATGAAATTACACAAAAATACTTCCGATTTTTGGATTTACTATTCTGATATTTTTGCTTTGAGTTTAATCACCATCGCCTTAACAGGAACTATTATGATTAAGGCAGGGAAATTCAGTTGGAAAAATAGAGGATGGAAACTTGCTGTTGCGGGAGTTGTGTTCCCTTTGCTATTCCTGATTTTGTTTGGATAAAAAATTCCATTTACAACAAACTTACAAACCTCGTTTAGCAATAAACGAGGTTTTTTGTTTTGTAAAAGGAAGTGTATTTTAACTATATTTGATAGTATTCCCAAAATTAATTATAACTAATCGATTCCTAAACTTAACGATAAAAGCATGACAGAAACCAAGAAGAACCAATTAAAAAAAAGTCTAGGGTTAAGTTTTAATATTGCTGTTTTAATTGGAGGTACAATTGGTGTTGGTATTCTTCGTACTCCTGGCGCTATTGCAGGAATGTTGAATGATTATTGGCTTATAATTATCTGTTGGATTTTTGGAGGATTATATATTCTAATTGGCGCCAATTCCTATGCCGAATTAGCAACAATGTTACCAAAAGCTGGTGGTTCCTACAACTACATCAAAAGAGCTTTTGGAGAGTATGCAGGTTTTATATCAGGATGGTTTGATTATATAACCAATGTGGTTCCACCTGCTTTTTACTGCATCGTTATTAGCGAATATATTGTTATTTTATTTCCAAATTTGGAAAGTTACTCAACAGTCATTGCTATTGCCTTTTTAATTGGGTTTGTGTTTATACATATCAGTGGGGTAAAAAACGGGAGCCTGATTCAGCAAATAACCAGTTTAATTAAAGTTATTTGTTTTGTGGCATTAATTGTGGCTTGCTTTATGTATTCGGGAGTAAAATTAAATCCCATCGAAAAAAACAGTTCTTTTTTTGAAATAGGGATTTTGTTTGGCTTTTTCAAATCACTACAACTCATCATTGGTACTTATGACGGTTGGTATTCTGTTTGTTTTTTTGCCGAAGAAGATAAAAACCCAAGCAAAAACATTCCCAAATCATTATATACTGGAGCCATACTCGTGATATTAATTTATGTATTAATCAACATTGCTTTTTTCCACGTCTTACCCGTTGCTGCATTGGCAAATTCCCATTTGGCGGCGGCTGATGTATCCAAAGTAGTTTTTGGAAATAATGGAGCCATTATAGTAACCGTAATCGCCATATTATCTTTGATTAGTATTCTAAATGCCTATATGATGATTCCTGCAAGAATATTGTATGGACTGAGCCGAGATGGCTTTTTATTTCAAAAAGGAACAACTATCAATAAAGGCGGCACTCCAATAGTAACACTCTTAATTTCTTCTCTATTTAGTTTACTATTGATTAGCATAGGTTCATTTGAGGTATTATTTTCATTTGGAACCTTCATGTCTGTTATTGTTTGGGGATTAGCTTATTGCTCGCTGATAAAATTAAGATCTAAAGAGCCCAATTTACTCAGGCCCTATCGTTCTTGGTGGTATCCTTGGTCAACGCTAATTGCTATTATCGCAACATCCGGGCTATTGATTGGTTTCATTTATAGTGACACTAAAAATTTTGCAATCATATTGATCATTACGCTAATTTCCTATCCATTATTTTTAGTACTAGATCACAGAAATAAAAAGAATAAATAGCAAAACTAAAAAATCCCAATCCTGAATAATTTCAGTATTGGGATTTTTAGTTTTATATAAAAGACTCTGATTGTTATTTCAAACATGCCAAACTTTGCTCAATTGCAGCCAAAACACCGACTTCTTTTTAATTTTCGTTTTATAAAAAACACAGTCTTATTTAGTATTCAGAAAATCTTAACTAACAAGGATTTTTCAGTTTTCAATTCAATTTTAAAGCTTTATTCATTTGTACTATTTATTTTATATATTAGCCACATAAAATAACAAACCTTTATAATTAGACACCAACAAAAAGATGCATAGTAGTTATTAATTAGTTGTGACGCATTATATTTAATACCTTTGTAAACAATATGAAATACCCATTAGAGAACTTAACAGATACTGAATTTGAAAACCTTGTAGCACTAATATGTAGTGAGATTTTAGGAATAGGTACTGTTATTTTTACTGATGGAAAAGATGGAGGAAGAGATGCTAAATTTTATGGGAAAGCAAATAATTTTCCGAGTAAATCTAAACCTTGGGATGGCAAAATTGTTATACAAGCTAAACATACGGATAAAATAAATGCCAGTTGCTCTGACAGTCCTTTTCAAACAATTTTAAAAAACAGTGTAATACCAGCAATAAATAAACTAAAAACTGATAAAAAGATTGAATATTATTTACTGTTTACAAACAGAAAGCTTTCAGGTATTCAAGATGCAAAAATTGAAGATGTTTTTGAAGAAAAAACTGGAATAGAGAATAGATTAATTGGATTAGAAACAATTGAGCTTTGGCTAAAAAAATACCCATCTATCGCAAAAGCTTTAAATCTAAATAAACTTTTATTGCCTCTTAGTTTTGATGAAAATGATTTGAAAGAAATAATTAATTCTTTCAGTAAAATAGATAAGAAAAAAGGGGATTTATCAAAAATTCCCAAAAGAGATATTGAAAAGAAAAATGAATTAAATAATTTGAGTAATGAGTACTTTAGCAATGTCATTAAAAAGAATTTAATTTATTTAGATCAAATCAGAGATTTTTTAATGGATCCAATTAATGATGAATTTTTAAATAAATATGAAAATACAATTGATGATATTAATGAGGAAATTATAGTTCACAGAGATGAATTTGACAAATTCGATCTAATTTTTAACTATTTATACAAGTTCATAATTGAGAGCAACCCTGAATTAAAAAGCAAACGCAGTTTGGTTCGCCTTTTTCTTCATTATATGTATTATAATTGCGATATTGGTATTAATGAATAATCTATGCTAAAACCAACAAAACATACTCACATTAAATTTTCTGTCATATATATTGCGGGAAAGATATTATCGTTTCTAACAAAAGAAACTATAATTAAATATGATGATTTAAAAGAAATGTTAATTCAAGATATTGGAGTTAAGTCAAAAAACAATGTTGATTTCGCCTTAACTTTTTTATTTTCAATTGGTAAAGTTGAATATTTAAAAAATATTGATGCTGTTAAACTATTAGGCAACGAAAATGAAGATTAGTAAAATTTATTCTAATAAAAATTTCAAAAACATTGAATTTAATGAAAAATTCAATGCAATTGTTGCATTCATAGAAAGTGACAAAAAAGAAGACACCCATAATTTAGGAAAGACTTCTTTAATAAGAGTCATTGATTTTTTACTGTTATCAAGTTTTGACAAAAACACTGATAAATTACTTGGAAATAATATTTTTACCGGACAAGAATTTTATGGAGAATTAAAATTAAATGATGGTAAATATTTGATAATAAAACGTACCATAAACACACCTACTAAAATATCTTTTAAAATAAACTATTCAAAACTAGATGATTTCAGATTAGACATTGATTGGGACGAAGAACTAACATTAAAAAAAGCAAAAGCAAGATTAAATGAATACTTAGACTTTAATATCTTACTTAATTGGGATTATAGAAAATCAATAACCTACTTTTTAAGAAGTCAACAAGATTATTTAGATGTTTTTAAGTTAAATAAATTTAAAGGCAAACATAAAGACTGGAAACCTTTTGTTTTTGATTTACTTGGGTTTAATGGAAAACTAATTTTAGAAAAATTAGAAGTTGAAGAAGAAATTGATGTTTTAAAGAAAAAAGTACAGACTCTAAAATTAGAAGCGCAAATAGACACTTCCGAAAAGGATAGACTTGAAGGACTTTTGGAAATTAAAAAAAATGAACTTTCTGAAATTAAAAATCAAATAGATAAATTCAATTTTTTCAAAGAAGACATTCAAACAAACAAGGAACTTGTTGAAGAAATAGATGTAAAGCTTCAAGCATTTAATACTGACAGATATAGAATTTCTTATGAAATCAATAAAATAGAATCATCACTTTCTGATATAAATGATGATGTTGATCACAAAGCAATTAATAATTTGTTTGAAGAAGTAAATTTATATTATCCTCAACAACTAAAAAAAGAATATAATGATTTAATTAATTTTCAAAAATCATTAACCATTGAGCGTAAAAAATATCTTCTGGAAACCCTCACTGAATTAAAAACTGAATACTCAGATTTAAACTTAAACATTAAAGAAATTGAATATCAAAAAGGAGATTTATTATCGTTATTAACTCAAAAGGATAGTTATTACAAGTTTAAGGAATATCAGAAAAAAGTAATTGCATTAGAAGTTGAGGTTGAACGAATCAAAGATAAAATTAAAGCAATTGATAGTTCTTTAATTATAGAAAATGATATTACAGAAAAGAAAGAATCAATTACAAATTATATTTTAATATTAAAAGAAGCTCTTTCTGAAAGAAAGCATTCAAATATTAATAAAATATTCAATTCAATAATAAAGGAAATAATAGATACTAATGCTTTGATTTCTTTAAAATTAAACAATCAAGGAAATGTTGAGTTTAATGCTGATTATCAAAACAAAATAGATTTATTAAAAACTTCTGAATCACAAGGTACAACTTATAAAAAATTACTCTGTGTAGCATTTGACTTGTCACTGTTAGTTAATTTTTCAGATAAATCATTTTATAAATTTGTATATCACGATGGCGTATTAGAAGGTCTTGATGATAGAATAAAAATTAGATATATCAAACTCGTAAAAGAGTTTTGCAAAAAATACGATTTACAATATATTGTCACTTTAATTGATTCAGATTTACCCAAAGATATGCCTGATTTAATTGAAGACAATGATATTTGCCTAAGATTAAATGACAAAGATAATAATGGTAAATTATTTTTAAATAGTTTTTAAATCAATCACGCATTTTTAAAATCTCTTCTCAAATTAAACAAAAAAAACAAACCCGACAAATTTCAAAAATCTGTCGGGTTTTATATTTTTATCAAAGTCTGATTGTTATTTCAAACCAGCCAAACTCTGCTCAATCGTAGCAATTTTAGAAAGTGCATCAGCCTCTTTTTGTCGTTCATTTGCCAAAACTTTTTCTGGAGCACCGTTCACAAATTTCTCATTCGAAAGTTTGCTTTGAACCGATTTCAAGAATCCTTGCGTATACACCAACTCAGCGGTAAGTTTCGCGATTTCTTCCTCAACATTTATATTTCCAGTGATTGGAATAAAATATTCATTCGATTTCACTCTAAATGACAACGCTCCATCCACTTTATCCGAAACATATTCTAATGAAGTGATGTTTCCTAATTTGGTCACAACCGAATCAAAATAAGTAGAAGCTTTATCATTGTTTACCACTTTCAATTCAATAGTATCTTTGAACGGAATGTTCTTGTCTTTACGAATTGTTCTAATTCCAGAAATCACATCGATTGTGCTTTCAAAATCAGCAATTAACTGCGCATTAAAAGGTTTCATTTCTGGCCAAGTCGAAACAATTAATGCCTCCTCGGCAGTTCTTTCTGCTAATATTTGCCAAATTTCCTCTGTCAAGAAAGGCATAAATGGATGCAATAATTTCATGTTATTTTCTAACATTTCTATCGCTTTCGCAAAAGTTACGCTGTCAATTGGCTGCTGGTAGGCTGGTTTGATCATTTCCAAGAACCAAGAACAGAAATCATCCCAAACCAATTTGTAAATTCCCATCAAAGCATCGGAGATTCTGTATTTCCCAAAGTTATCCTCGATTTCCAAAAGCGTTTGTTGCAATTTGGCTTCATACCACTCGATTGCTACTTTGGAAGATTCAGGCTGTGGAATCGCGTCAGATACTTCCCAACCTTTTATCAATTTGAAAGCATTCCATATTTTATTAGAAAATGCTTTTCCTTGATTGCATAATTCTTCGTCAAACATAATATCGTTACCCGCAGAAGCACTCAAAAGCAATCCTACACGAACTCCATCGGCACCAAATTTTTCAATTAATTCTAAAGGTTCAGGTGAATTCCCCAAAGATTTAGACATTTTACGACGTTGTTTATCACGAACCAATCCCGTTAAATACACATTGGTAAAAGGTTTTTTTCCTGTATATTCATAACCTGCAATAATCATTCTCGCAACCCAGAAAAACAAAATATCTGGACCGGTTACTAAATCATTGGTTGGATAATAGTATTTAAAATCCTCACTTTCCGGATCCATAATTCCACCAAAAACCGACATTGGCCACAACCAAGAAGAAAACCAAGTATCAAGTGCATCAACATCTTGTTTAAGGTCGTTGGTCGTAAGTTGTTGGTTATTGGTTCTTTCTTTAGCCAAAACTAAAGCTTCTTCAATGTTTTCAGCAACTACAAAATCTTCTTTTCCGTCTCCATAATAATAAGCTGGAATTTGTTGTCCCCACCACAATTGACGAGAAATGTTCCAATCACGAATATTGTTTAACCAATGTGCGTAAGTGTTATCAAAACGCTTTGGGTGTAATTTAATGTCGCCATCTTCTAAAACAGATTTGATTGCTGGTTTTACCAAATCTTCCATTTTCAAGAACCATTGGTCAGACAAACGAGGTTCAATCACCGCTTTGGTTCTTTCAGAAGTTCCTACTTTATTAAGATGTGTTTCAGTTTTAGCCAAATCACCATTCGATTCTAATTCTTTTACAATTTCGGAACGAACAACAAAACGATCTTTCCCTTGATAATGCAATCCAAAACTATTTAGCGTAGCATCATCATTGAAAATATCAATAATTTCCAAGTTGTGTTTCTCTCCTAACGTTTTATCATTCATATCGTGAGCCGGAGTAACTTTCAAACAACCCGTTCCAAACTCAACATCTACATATTCATCTTCGATAATCGGAATCACTCTGCCACAAATAGGAACAATCGCTTTTTTTCCTTTCAAATGAGCAAAACGCTCGTCATTTGGATTGATACAAATAGCTGTATCCCCAAAAATAGTTTCTGGACGTGTAGTTGCAACTGTCAAGAAATCTTCGCTTCCTTCAATTTTATATTTTAGGAAATATAGTTTCCCTTGTTGTTCTTCATAAATAACTTCTTCGTCAGACAAAGTAGTTTTAGCTTCAGGATCCCAATTCACCATTCGGTATCCACGATAAATCAAACCTTTGTTGTATAAATCCACAAAAGATTTAATTACAGAGGCAGACATATCCGGATCCATAGTAAACTTGGTGCGTTCCCAATCACAAGAACAACCTAATTGTTTTAACTGGTCAAGAATAACCCCACCATATTTGTCAGTCCACTCCCAAGCATGTTTCAAGAACTCTTCGCGGGTTAAGTCATTTTTATTAATTCCTTCCGCTTTCAATTTAGCAACTACCTTCGCTTCTGTAGCAATAGAAGCATGATCCGTTCCTGGAACCCAACAAGCGTTGAAACCTTTTAAACGTGCTCTTCGAATCAATACATCCTGAATTGTATTGTTGAGCATGTGCCCCATGTGCAACACTCCAGTTACATTGGGTGGTGGAATTACAATGGAATAAGGCGTTCTATGGTCTGGCTCCGAATGAAAATAATTATTTTTCATCCAATACGCATACCATTTATTCTCGATAGTTTTAGCGTCAAATTGTGCGGGAATTGTCATTTTATTGTGGATTCGTTGGATTGTTTATTCGTTTAATCGTTTATTCGTTGATTTGTTTGTTGCTCGTTTATCTGAATTAAACAAACGATTCAACAGTTAAACGAGTAAACCTTTCTACTTTGGTTTGATTTTTGATACTGATATAAAGCACAAAAGTAAATAATTAAGCACAGTATAAAAAGGGAAATAAAAAATTGTGCATTAATTAAAACATACTATATTTACTATACCTACTAAAAAAACATAAGGAAATGAAAAATATTACAGCTTTTATCGTATTGCTATTTTTAAGTAGCATTGGTTTTGCACAAAGTGGTCCAAAAATCAACATTCTTCAGGCAGAAAATACTGTTGACTATGGAAAAGTGTACAAATCAAGTGACAATGGTGTTCGAAGTTTTACATTTACTAATACAGGTGATGCACCGTTAAACATAACTGGAATTCAATCTACCGCAAGCTGCACGATATTGTACAAACCTGGCCAAGCAATTGCTCCAGGAAAATCAGACCGAATTGACATAAAATACAATATGGTTCCTGGTCCAATACGCAAAACCATTACTTTAGAGACTAATGCGGTAAATTACGAAGAAGGTCGAGTACCATTAAAAATCAAAGGAGAAATACTCACGAACTAAAATAATTTCATCAAAAGCGCTTTAAAAAAGAGCTTTTTTTTATAAAATATCCTGCAGTTGGAAGGCAAATTTTAATATTTGATTGTTTCGTTCTACTTCCAAATAAATCCATTTATCTTCTTCCGATTTAAACATTTCGTTCAGTTTTTGTAATGAATATCGATACGCAGGTGATTTGTTAACAGAAATAATAACATCTCCTACTTGCAAACCAGAATTTGCTGCCGGTGATTTTTTTCGAATATTGGCAATCTCGTAAATTGGTTTGAGTTGAAACTTATATTTAAAATCATTGGTTATATTCTTTCCGCTACTATCAAACGTAACACCTCCTGACAGAGGAACCGTTTCCAACTTTACAGTTTCTTGCACCCATTGCAAACCATTATGTTTTATTTCAATACCACTCTTATTATAGGTAAATGGCTCATTGAAATTGGAATTTTTCTTCAAATACAGTCTTTCATTTTTATAATCAAAAATCACCGAAAAACGCTTTAAAATTTCGCCACCAACAGACCCAACTCGATCTCGAACCATCCTAACACTTTTTATGGAACTGGAATCTGGAAATGCAACAATCGGAGATTTAAAGTCATATTTCTCAAATGAAAACTCAGGAATTCGAGCTCTTTTCCCCTCTATATCACCACTAAAACCTTTGCCTAAAAAATCTTCAAAATTCTTAGTAGGCACTTTAATTAGTTCCGATAAATTTTGAAAAAGCCAGATCGAATCACTGTTTCCTATATCAACTAATAATTTCACATCCACACCACCTTTATCCATAACAACATTACCCTTCAAATAAGGTTTGAATTTCTCAATTGTAATTGGAATTGTGCTAAATTTTTTTTCAAATTTTTTTCTTTTTTCATCGTCATTTTTATAAATAATTACCTTTTTACTGGCGTAATCTAAACGAACCAAATTATCTTTAAAGAATTGGTAGCCAATAATACCATTTACAGGAATCCCAATTTGGGAAGACAGATTGAAACTCTGATCCAAAATAACATAAATAAGCTGATGATGGGATGTCAAACCATTTAATTCCAAAATATTGTTAGTGGTTTTCAAACCTTCGATTGCCTCTTCGCTACCCAAACCTCTCAAGGTTATTTTTTCGGAATTATAAAAATTGACATCTGGATTATCTTCTAAACTAAAAAGAATAGTTTCCTCAACACCGGTATCCAAAAGAAAATTCAACTCTACTCCATTTACTTTTATCGGAATAAAAACCAAATTATTGATTAAAACCAACGGCACAGTAACTTTTTCAATTCCTTTGTCAAATACAAAACCATCCTGGGCAAAAACAGGCATTATTGCTATTAATAAAAGAAAAAATATACATTTTTTTTTCATTTAGTTATATTTCTATATTATTACCCAATTATACAATAATAATGGGCAAAAAACAACAAAATAGATACATTGTTTACAGTGATTTTGAAAAATAAATTGCAAATTTGCACCTCAAATTTTACAATCATGCCTGAAATTTCAATCAGAGGTCGAAGAATGCCGGAATCGCCAATCCGAAAATTGGCTCCTTATGCAGACATAGCTAAAAAACAGGGGCGTAAGGTTTATCATTTAAACATTGGACAACCCGATATAAAAAGCCCCGAAATTGCCATCAAAGCGATAAAAAACATTGATTTAACTATCATCGAATATGGGCCTTCTGCGGGATATGAAAGTTACCGAAAAAAACTAGCCCAATTTTACACCAAACAAGATGTAAAAGTAGACTATGAAGATATAATGATAACTACTGGAGGTTCTGAAGCACTTTTGTTTGCTCTTGGAAGTATTATGGATCCAGGGGATGAAGTCATTATTCCTGAACCTTTTTATGCTAATTATAGTGCTTTTTCGGAAGAATCAAGTGCAAAAGTGGTACCTGTAATTTCTAATATTGAAAGTGGTTTTACACTGCCAACAATTGAAGAATTTGAAAAAGCAATTACGCCAAAAACAAAAGCGATCTTAATTTGTAACCCAAATAATCCAACAGGCTATTTATATTCAGAATCTGAAATTAATCAACTGGGAGAATTGGTCAAAAAGCATGATTTGTTTTTAATTGCGGACGAAGTATATCGTGAATTTATATATGACGAAAGAGACAAACACTTTTCTGTGATGAACCTACAGGGAATCGAACAAAATGTAATCATGATTGATTCGGTTTCTAAAAGATACAGTATGTGTGGCGCACGAATTGGTTGTATGGTAACTAAAAACAGAGAAGTTATTGCTGCCGCAATGAAATTTGCACAAGCTCGTTTATGTCCTCCAACAATCGAGCAAATTGCTTGCGAAGCTGCAATTGACACCCCTCAAAGTTATTTTGACGAAGTAATAGTTGAATACAAAGAACGAAGAGATATTTTAATTAGCGAATTGAACAAAATTGAAGGCGTAATCGTAAAGACTCCAAAAGCAGCTTTTTATTGTATCGCTCAATTGCCTATTGATAATGCCGATGATTTTGCGCAATGGCTTTTAGAAAAATATGAATTAAATGGTGAAACAGTAATGATAGCTCCCGCTGCAGGATTCTATTCGACTCCGGGTGTAGGTTTAAACCAAGTACGTATTGCTTATGTTTTGAAAAAAGAAGATTTAATCAGTGCAGTTCGAATTTTGAAAGAAGCAATTACGGTTTACAATAAAAAATAAAAATTACCTTATAATTTCAAAAAGGCAATAGCATTCAAATGGTATTGCCTTTTTTGCTTTAATATCGAATTAATCAATCTTTTCATCAATTTTTGCTATAATTAAAACCCGAAACGATAGAAAATGTTTCCTTTTTATTAATTATCTTTACCCCTTAAAAATAGACACTCATAATAATAGTACCTTTTAATGATAAACAACGAAGAATTTCAAGACGAAATAGGAAACAATCATATTAGTACCAATGCCAAAAATCCAGTAAGAGAGGATGCCTTTGCCATTACAGATGAAGAAAAGATTGAAAAAATAAAAAAAGATGTTGAAAACATTCTATTGACATTGGGAATGGATTTGACAGATGACAGCATGAAAGGAACACCCAATCGTGTAGCCAAAATGTTTGTAAAAGAAATATTTGGTGGATTAAATCCTGACAAAAAACCAAAAGCTTCCACTTTTGAAAACAATTACAAATACGGAGAAATGTTAGTTGAAAAAAACATTACACTCTACTCCACTTGTGAACACCATTTATTGCCTATCATTGGAAGAGCACACGTTGCTTATATTTCCAGCGGAAGAGTAATTGGTCTTTCGAAAATGAATCGTATTGTAGAACATTACGCCAAAAGACCTCAAGTACAAGAACGCTTAACGATGCAAATTGTTCAAGAACTCCAACAAGCCCTTGGTACAGAAGATGTAGCTTGTGTAATTGACGCTAAACACCTTTGCGTGAATTCAAGAGGAATCAAAGATATCGAAAGTAGTACGGTAACTTCTGAATTTGGCGGGAAATTCAAAGACCCACAAACAAAAAGAGAGTTTTTGGACTATATCAAATTAGACACTAAATTCTAAAAAAGTTTATTGTTTTTGGTTTATAGTTAGTTGTTATGGGGAAAATACTAAAATTCGAAGATTTAGAAATATGGAGATTGGCTAGAGAAATCTGCCAAAACATTGAATACCTAATATAAAACACAAATCTAAAGACAAACTATTCTTTAAAAGATCTAATTGACCGCAGTTCAGGATCCATCATGGATAATATTGCTGAGGGCTTTGAACGAAATGGCAACAAAGAATTTATTCACTTTTTAAGCATTGCAAAAGGTTCTGCTGGAGAAGTAAAATCATAATCTTATCGAGCTTTTGATAAAAAATTGATTTCTGAAGAACAACATTAGAAATTACATGAAATGGTTGAATTAGAAAAGAACAAGATTGGTTCTATGATGAACTATTTAAACAATTGTGAAATCAAAGGCCTAAAATTCAAATAACAATTTTCGCATAACAATAAACAACAAACAATAAACCAAAATGTCCTTATATAAAAGTCAGACCTTAAAAATATACAATTCTCTTTCGGGAGAAAAAGAAACATTTACGCCAATCAACGAAGGAAATGTAGGGATGTATGTATGTGGACCGACGGTTTACAGCAATGTACATCTTGGAAATGTGAGAACTTTTATGTCTTTTGACGTAATCTTTAGATACTTATTGCATTTGGATTATAAAGTGCGCTATGTTCGTAACATTACGGATGTTGGCCATATTGTGGACGATGTAGATGAAGGTGAAGATAAAATTGCCAAAAAGGCACGTTTGGAACAACTCGAACCTATGGAAGTTGTACAGCGATATACTGTGGATTTTCATGATATTTTAAATGCTTTTAACTTTTTGCCTCCTAGTATTGAACCAACAGCAACGGGACATATTATTGAGCAAATCGAAATTATAAAAACCATTATTAATAAAGGAATTGGTTACGAAGCCAATGGCTCGGTTTATTTTGATGTTGTTAAATTCAACGAAACCAATCATTACGGCATATTAAGCGGTCGTAATATTGAAGATATGTTGGCCAATACCCGCGATCTTGACGGACAATCGGACAAAAGAAACCCACAGGATTTTGCGCTTTGGAAAAAAGCCGAACCACAACATATTATGCGCTGGCCTTCACCTTGGAGCGATGGTTTTCCGGGTTGGCACCTAGAATGTACTGCAATGAGTACCAAATATTTGGGCAATCATTTTGATATTCACGGTGGCGGAATGGATTTGAAATTCCCGCACCATGAATGTGAAATTGCACAAAATGAAGCTTGTACTGGACATACTCCCGTAAATTACTGGATGCATGCCAATATGCTTACTTTGAATGGTAAAAAAATGGCCAAATCTACTGGAAACAATATTTTACCTGGAGAGATTTTAACTGGAGATAATGCTTTTTTAAGCAAAGCTTTTTCGGCATCGGTAGCACGTTTTTTCATGTTGCAGGCGCACTATAGAAGCATACTTGACTTCTCTGACGAAGCCATTATTGCAGCCGAAAAAGGATATAAAAGATTGATGGAAGCAATGGAATCTTTAAAAGGAATTTCTGCAAGTGCCACCAGTTCTATAGATATTGCCAGTTGGAAACAATTCTGTTATGACGCGATGAATGACGATTTCAACACGCCAATTCTTATTGCACAATTATTCGAAGGCGTTCGTTTTGTTAATTTATTAAAAGAAGAAAAAGAGACTTTAAATGCTGCGGATTTAAAATCGTTCACAACAACAATGCAAGCTTTTGTATTTAATGTTTTGGGATTGGAAGAAGAAAAAACCAATGGGAATACTGATAAATTAGAAGGTGTCGTAAATATGCTTATCGGTATGCGTAAACAGGCAAGAGACAATAAAGATTTTGCATTGTCAGATCAAATTCGTGATCAATTAATCGCTTTGGGTATTCAATTGAAAGACGGGAAAGAAGGAACAACGTTTAGTATTCAGTAGGCAGACAGCAGATTACCGGGCATTCAGAATTTAGATAATTATATTTCAAATGTTTTCAAAAATAATAGTTTATCCTTTTATTTTACTCGTTCGATTTTATCAGGGAGCCATCTCCCCTTTTACTCCCGCTGCTTGCCGATTTGAACCGACTTGTTCCACATATATGATTCAGGCTTTACAAATTCACGGATTGTTTTATGGAGGATATTTAGGAATAAAAAGAATTTCAAGATGTCATCCCTGGGGTGGAAAAGGCTACGATCCAGTCCCTGACAAAAAATGCAGTCACACTCACTAAAAAAGAAAAATTCATATGTAGCTAATATTGTTTATGTTGGAATATGTAATTGCTTCGCCAATTCGCTATCGCTCGGGTCGCAAATCCGCATTAGTATTTGCGACCAATTTATACTCTAGCTCATTTCTTACCTTTTAATTAACACAATCAATAAATCAAAATAGTATTTTCACAAAAAATAAAAAATAAATGACACACGCTTTAAACATTGTATGGAATCCTTCCGAAGGAATTGATTTAGGTTTTTTCATTATTCGCTTTTACAGTTTAATGTTTGTAATTGCTTTTGGATTGGGATGGTACATCATGAAACATATTTTTGATAGAGAAAATATTGCCATAGACAAGTTAGACTCTTTATTTGTTTGGACCGTACTAGCAACATTAGTTGGTGCACGTTTGGGACACGTTTTCTTTTATGATTGGGAATACTACAGAAACAATTTAGCTGAAATCATTTTACCCTTCCGATTTAGCCCTAAATTTCAATTTACAGGATACCAAGGATTAGCCAGTCATGGAGCAGCAATTTCTATCATCATTGCGATGTATTTCTTTAGTAAAAAAGTACTTCAAAAACCATTACTATGGATATTAGACAGAGTAGTTATTCCAGTTGCCAGTGGAGCAATTTTTGTGAGATTGGGGAATTTTTTCAATTCGGAAATTGTCGGTAAAGAAACAACTTCTTCTTTTGGGATTCGCTTTGTGAGAGATCAATTTACTCCAAGAGAAGCTGTCAATGCGACTCAACTTCCTACGCCAAAAGAAGCTTACAATGCAATTGCCACCAATCCTCAATACGCCAACTTATTAGAACAAGTTCCCGCCAAACATCCAGCCCAATTATACGAAGCTTTTTGCTACATATTTGTATTTGCGGCATTGTTTTTGCTTTATTGGAAAACAGATGCCAGAAAAAAACCAGGCTTTTTATTCGGTTTGTTTTTAGTACTTTTATTCACAGTACGTATTATAGTCGAATCAGTAAAAGAGAGCCAAGGCGGCTTTGAAAGCGATTTAGGAAACATATTATCAACTGGACAATGGTTGAGTATTCCATTTATAATAGTTGGATTGTATTTTGTAATTACAGCAAAAAAAACAAATGAAATATAAATTGAATTTTATTTAATTTAAAAATAGCCACTGAAAATTCAGTGGCTATTTTTTTTACTACCCAATTCTTGAAGTCGTATAAACTGTTATTTTTTCTTCTAAAAAAAGTTCAGAAACTTGATTAAATTTCAAGAAATGCAATTGTTCTTTATGTAAATCAAGCCCTTCATTGTTTTTCCAAACTTCGTGAAGAATAAAGACATTTGGGTCTTCTATATTTTGATGCAAATCATATTGAAGACAGGTAGCTTCTTTTTTAGAATTCTTCGTTAAATCCACCAAGATTGCCTTCAATTCTTCTCTATATTCAGATTTACTTTTGATAATTACTGTCAAATTTATTTTCATATGCAACTAATACTGTTTATGTTGGAATATGTAATTCGCATATCTTCATTTGCGTTTAAGACAAACCTTAAGTCATGCTCATTTCATAATTAGTTCAAAAATAATTGAGTCAAATGATTTCTATACATTTCTAAATCACTATCAACATTAGCCCCTTTCATAACATCATGAAAATGTAAGCTTTCCAAAGGTTTCATCCCTGTAAAAGCATTCATTCTATGAAATCCAAATAAAGGTCCGTTGTCTACACTTGTTTCCCCAAAGAATTCACCTGGTAATGTAAAAGCCTCTTTCGGTGCATTCCATGAACTGGTCACCATATATTTCTTTCCATGTAACATCCCACCCGTTCCGTAATTTATAGCCGGATTTTTAGAAGACCTCCCGTCACTTTTATAAATGCCATTATTATGTCCTTCGGTAAATACTACGTCTATATATTTTTTGAAAGCGTGTGGTAATTGGAACCACCAAATCGGCGTATGATAAATAATTACATCGGCCCAAACAAATTTATCCACTTCTTGAGCCGGATCATACTCATCGTTTACATCAGTACTTTTTACTTCAAAATCTTTGTGATTTATAAAAAAATCAGCGGTTGCATTTGCTATTGTTTGATTAAACTTTCCACCTGAATGTCCGAACTTTTGTCCCCCATTTATTATAAATATCTTTTTCATATGTATTTGTTTATTGTTTTTTTATTGGTCATATGTAATTCGCATATCTTCATTGGTGTTTACGACCAATTTACGGTCACGCTCATTTCATATTGTTTTATATTAATTTGATAGTGCAAATTTACAACCCTTATCATTATTATTAAAATAACATAATTCATACCTTTGTATCATAATTATAATACTAAACGAAATGGTAAATCTAGAATGGTATAGAACTTTCAAATATATTTACAAAACCGGAACCTTAACAGGTGCCGCCGACGCATTGTTTATTTCACAACCTGGTGTTAGTTTACATTTAAGCTCACTCGAAAGTTATGTTGGTTATAAATTATTCGACAGAACCAGTAGAAAAATGATTCCTACCGAAAAAGGGAAAGTGCTCTATAATTTTATAACAGATGCATTGTCTAAATTAGAAGAGGCAGAGAAAAATTTCCAGCGAAGCACAGAAAAAAATACACCAACCATTAGTATCGGAATGTGTTTTGAAACCTTTCAGATTACTTTAGAACCCTATTTGGCAACTTTTCCGTTTAATGTGATTATTCAATTTGGAGAATACCCAGAAATGATTGAAAACCTGGATAAAGGAATTTTAGATTTAATCATTACTCCACAAATGATCGTTAAGAACACTATCGAATATCAAGGCTTTTCTTCAGAAACAATTGTTCTAATTGGTGGCAATGAAACAGATTCCGATGCCTTTGACTCTTTGAAAAAGCAAAATGACCTAGAAGCAATAGAATTTTGGCTAAAACAACAAAAATGGTATGGAACTACTGGAGACATGGAGCATTTAAGACGCTTTTGGCAACTTAATTTCAATAAACATGCAGATTTCAGACCAAACTATATTGTTCCAAATTTAAACTCTATAGTACGTTGTTTAAGCAACAGTAGTGGATTGGCAGTAATTCCGGATTTCTTGTGCAAAACAGAACTGGAAAGCGGCAAAATAAAGCTTTTGTGGGAAGGAAAAAATCCTTTAGAGAATACTCTCTATTTTGCTAACAAAAAGAAAACAATTTACACAGATGAAATACAATTAATAAAAGACACTTTCATGAAAATAATGTAGCAATTTTTAAACACAAATATTTACACACTAATCCAAAAAAAAAGATTCAACTTACGTTGAATCTTTTTTATAAATATATGTTGCTAATTACTAGCTTTCTTGGTGTTTAACCTCAACATTATGTTTCTCATCTTTAGAAATGGTATCAACCAATACTGGAGTTGCAATAAACAATGAAGAATAAGTACCAATAATAATACCGATAAGCATTGCAAAGATAAATCCTCTAATAGATTCTCCTCCAAAAATAAACATGATTAACAATACAAAAATCATTGTCAATGAAGTATTGATTGTTCTTGACATTGTAGAGTTAATAGATTTGTTAACAATTTCAGAGAATGAACCTTTTGTCTTACCATCCAAGAACTCACGTACTCTGTCATATACAATTACGGTATCATTCATAGAGTAACCAATAACCGTTAAGATAGCCGCAATAAAGTGCTGATCAATCTCCATACCGAAAGGCATGTATTTCCAAAGCAATGAATAAACTCCTAATACAAAGATAACGTCATGCGCTACCGCTGCAATAGCACCTAAACTATATTGCCATTTTCTGAAACTGATTACTAAATACAAACCTACAATTAGCATTGCTCCTAATACGGCCCAGTAAGCATTTGTTTTAATATCTTCAGCTACGGTTGGTCCAACTTTAGATGCTTGTACAACACCTAACTTTTTACCTTCATAAGCATTTATAAATTTATCGTAAGTCATGTCTGCACCATAATGCTTTTTCAAACTTGCAAATAATTTTTTATTTACATCTTCATCAGCAGCACTGCCAGTCTCCTGTATCTTATACTTAGTTGTGATTTTTAACTGATTGTCTTCACCAAAAATCTTAACCTCGGCACTACCAAATACAGTAGTCAATTCATCTTTAACCTCCTCAGGTTTCATTGATTTATCGAAACGAACTTGGAAAGTTCTTCCTCCAACAAAGTCTACACCTTGATCAAAACCGTGAGTTGCAATAGATGCTATACTTACAATAGTTACAACAATAGAGAAAAGGTAAGTCCATTTTTTAATTCCAAGGAAATCAAAATGGAAGTTAGTAAAGAAATTTTTAGAAAATTTAGTTACAAAAGATAAATCATTTTTACCAGCAATATTTTTGTCAATAAAAATTCTAGCAATGAAGATAGATGTAAATAAAGAGGTAATAATACCGATTAATAAAGTAGTAGCAAATCCTTTGATTGGTCCAGATCCAAAAATAAACAATACGGCACCAGTCAAGATGTGCGTTACGTTTGCATCTACGATAGAACGCATTGCACCTGTCCAACTATAAGAAGCTTTAACAGCCTCATCCAAAGTTTTACCAGACCTTAATTCCTCTTTCGCTCTTTCATAAATAATGATATTCGCATCAACCGCAGTACCCATCGTTAAAACGATACCTGCAATACCTGGCAATGTAAGTACAGCACCTAAGCTTGCCAAAATACCAAACATAAACAATAAGTTGACTGCTAAAGCAATATTTGCATACCAACCTGCTTTACCATAATAGATCATCATCCAAAGAGATACTAAAAGCAATCCAATTACTGCAGAATTAGTACCATTATCAATAGCTTCCTGACCTAAGGATGGCCCTACAACTTCAGACTGAATTATTTCAGCAGCAGCCGGTAATTTACCTGCTCTTAATACATTCGCTAAATCTTTAGTTTCCGTAACATCAAACTGTCCTGAAATCTCAGATCTACCCCCTGCAATTGGTCCACTTGAAACACCTGGTGCAGAATATACAATATCATCAAGGACGATAGCAATATTACTTTTTTGAGTATAAGCTCTTCCTGTTAATTCTTCCCACTCTTTGGCTCCTACGTTATTCATTTGCATAGAAACAGCAGGCTTTCCTAATTGATCAAAAGTATCACTAGCGTCAGTTACAACACCACCACCCATTGAAGCAACATTATCTCTGTTACCTTTTAAAGCATACAACTCAACAACTTCAACCTCTTTTTCTTTTGCATCCTTAATTGTAGTTGGTTTTCCCCATACAAATTTCGCATAACGTTGTTCGCCTGCCAGTAAAACTCTGATATCAGCTCTTTTGAAGTAAGAATTGATTGTAGCAGTATCTTTTGGAGAGAAAAGACCTAAAACTGGTCCACCACCTTGAGCTACAATTTTATCAATGATAGGGTTATTTCCTTTTTTAGTTGCAGTAGAATCTTTTCCATCAGTCAATAAAGCACTTAATGAATCTTTTGCAACAGTTTTAGTTTCAACTTTAGCAATTTCAGTTTTTTTCAAAGCCTCGTTAGCAGCCATGATGAAATTACCAATTTCTTCAACTTTATAAGTTTCCCAAAACTCTAATTGAGCAGTACTTTGCAATAATTTTTTGATTCTATCAATATCTTTAGCCCCTGGAAGCTCTACAAGAATTTGTCCAGACTCACCTAGTTTTTGAATATTAGGCTGTGTTACACCGAATTTATCGATACGTTTTCTCAATACGCCAAAAGCACTTTCAACAGATTCATCAACTTTTCTTTTGATTACTTTCTGAACTTGAGCATCTGTCATTTGAAAAGTTACTCCACCTTCACCTTGCAAACTTCTGTTCGCAAAAATATCAGGTGACGCCAATTTCACTGATCCTTTAGAATTAGCTTCAAAAGCTTCAAAAAATGCATCAATATAAGCTTGATTTCCTTTTTTATTTGCAGTGGCATCCGCCAAAGATTTATTAAAAACTGGATTTTTCGAATTATTTGATAATCCTTTCAAAATGTCTTTAACAGAGATTTGAAGAGTCACATTGATTCCTCCTTCTAAGTCAAGTCCTTTGTTGATTTGTTTATCTTTTACTTCATTGAATGTAAAATCAGTAAAACCTAAGCTAAACACTTTTTCTTTACCAATTGAATCCAAATATTTTACTTCCTTTTCTGGGTTTCCGCCAGCAAAAGATTTTGCATCACTTTTAACTTTGCTTGAAACAAAAGTGAAAGAAAGTTGGTAAATACTTACCAATGCAAATAGAATTGCGAAAAATTTAATAAGTCCTTTATTCTGCATTATTACTAAAAATTAATTATTTTTTATTTATTATTTTTGTTTTAAACCCTATAAAATAAGCCATTACGTCATTTTTGAAAAACAAAAAAGAACTGCACGATTTATATCATTTTTTTTAAACCGAGCAAATATATAATTAACGGAAAGATTAACCAATTTATTTATTAATTAAAATCAAAAAAAAGACTGCAGAAATTGCAGCCTTCTTTTTTTATACGTAAATTATTATGCCAAAACAGTTTTCAAATCAGCATTCATGCTTCTTACGGCCTCTGCACTTTTTGCAAAAGCAGCTTTTTCAGCATCATTTAATTTAATATCAACAATTTGCTCAATTCCGTTTTTACCTATAATACAAGGTACACCGATACAAATATCGCTTTGTCCGTATTCACCATCCAACATGACTGAACAAGCAATCATTTTCTTTTGGTCATTCAAAATACTATCTACCAAATAAGCAACAGAAGCTCCAGGCGCATACCAAGCTGAAGTCCCCAACAAACCTGTTAGTGTAGCACCACCTACCATAGTGGCAGCAGCAACTTTTTCTAACTCCTCTTGAGATAAGAATTCAGAAACCGGAATACCATTATAAGCAGCCAATCTTGTCAAAGGAATCATAGTAGTATCACCATGCCCACCAATAACCATAGCCGAAATATCATTAGATGGTTTATCCAATGCTTTAGACAAATAATATCTAAAACGAGAGCTATCTAAAGCTCCACCCATTCCGATAATTCTATTTTTTGGCAATCCAGTAGCTTTCAATGCCAAATAAGTCATTGTATCCATTGGATTAGACACTACTACTACAATACAATTTGGTGAATGTGCCAATACATTCTCTGCAACAGTTTTAACAATTCCAGCATTGATTCCAATCAACTCTTCTCTAGTCATTCCTGGTTTTCTAGGAATTCCTGAAGTAATTACAACAACATCGCTGTTTGCTGTTTTAGAATAATCATTAGTAACCCCTGAAACATTGGTGTTAAAACCAGTATTTGTAGCACATTGCATGATATCCATAGCTTTACCCTCGGCAAAACCTTCTTTAATATCCAATAATACTACTTCACTTGCAATTCCTCTATAAGAAATTGAATCTGCACAGGATGCTCCCACATTCCCTGCTCCTACAATGGTAACTTTCATTTTTTATTTGTTTTTTATTAATTTCAAACCAAAAAATAAAAATACAGTTACTCTAAAAACTACGCATCGATATTTGCGTAAACTGCATTTTTCTCGATAAACTCTCTTCTTGGCGGCACTTCATCTCCCATTAACATTGAAAAAACTCTATCTGCTTCTACCAAACTGTCTATTGTAACCTGTCTTAATGTTCTAAAACCTGGATCCATCGTAGTTTCCCACAACTGCTCCGCGTTCATCTCTCCAAGACCTTTATATCGTTGAATAGCCGCACTTCCACCCATTCTTTCATTCGCTTGATCACGTTGAACATCTGTCCAAGCATATTCTTTTTTATTTCCTTTTTTAACCAAATACAAAGGAGGTGCCGCAATATAAACGTGCCCTTCTTCAATTAATTCTTTCATGAAACGGAAAAAGAATGTCAAAATTAAAGTAGCGATATGACTACCATCGACATCGGCATCACACATGATAATTACTTTGTGGTAACGCAATTTCGAAATATTCAAAGCTTTACTATCCTCTTCTGTACCAACAGTTACCCCGAGTGCCGTAAAAATATTTCGAATCTCTTCATTTTCAAATACTTTATGGTGCATTGCTTTTTCCACATTCAGAATCTTACCTCTCAAAGGTAAAATCGCCTGGAAAGCACGGTCGCGGCCTTGTTTTGCCGTTCCCCCTGCCGAATCTCCCTCGACAAGATACACTTCACATTTTGCTGGATCTTGCTCAGAACAATCTGATAATTTTCCTGGCAATCCACCGCCACCCATAACGGTTTTACGTTGTACCATTTCACGCGCTTTTTTGGCTGCGTGACGTGCTTGGGCTGCAAGTATTACTTTTTGAACAATAATTCGAGCATCATTTGGATTTTCTTCCAAATAATTTTCAATCATTTCGCTCACCGCCTGACTTACCGGAGAAACTACTTCGCGATTTCCAAGCTTAGTTTTGGTTTGACCCTCAAACTGAGGCTCAGCCACTTTTACCGAAATAATAGCAGTAAGACCTTCACGGAAATCATCTCCAGCGATATCAAACTTCAATTTATCCAACATTCCGGAAGCATCGGCATATTTCTTCAATGATCTTGTTAGACCAGTTCTAAAACCTTGCAAGTGTGTTCCTCCTTCGTGTGTATTGATATTATTTACATAAGAAAAAATATTCTCAGAGTAACTTGTGTTATAAATCAAAGCTACTTCAACAGGAATTTCTCCTTTTTCATTATCCATAGAAATTACGTGTGCAATAATCGGCTCACGATTTCCATCTAAATATCGAATATATTCTTTTAATCCTTCAGAAGAATGAAAAATTTCTGAAACAAAATTTCCGTCTTTATCTTTTTCTCTTTTGTCTGTAAAAGTAATAGTGATTCCTTTATTCAAAAAGGACAACTCACGCATACGAGCAGACAAAGTATCATATGAATACTCTATTGTTTGGGTAAATATCGAAGGATCTGGATAAAAAGTAACGATTGTACCTCTTTTGGTAGTTTCTCCAATTTGTTTTACCGGATAAAGCGCTTTTCCTTTTTCGTATTCCTGTTCGTATACTTTTCCGTCACTGCTATGAACCGTTGCGCGTAAATGATTTGACAATGCATTTACAACAGACACCCCAACACCGTGAAGACCTCCAGAAACTTTATAAGAATCTTTATCAAATTTACCTCCTGCACCAATTTTGGTCATTACAACCTCTAATGCAGAGACACCTTCTTTTTTGTGAATACCAACTGGAATTCCACGTCCGTTGTCTTCAACAGAAATGGAACCATCTTCATTGATATCAACTCGTATCGTATCACAATGGCCTCCCATTGCCTCATCGATAGAGTTATCTACTACTTCATAAACTAAATGATGTAACCCTCTTACACCTACATCTCCAATGTACATCGATGGACGCATTCTCACGTGCTCCATTCCTTCTAAAGCTTGGATACTGTCTGCTGAATAATTGTCCTTCTTGATTTCTTCGCTCATATAATTTAATCTAAAAAAATGTGTTTTTCGTCTAACAAGCAAATATATAAAAATGTAACCTATATAAGTGTTTTATTCCAATTATAAGAGGCTAAGTTATTAACAAAAGATATCAACTTCAATGATATAAATCAGTTTTAATGGAATATTCAAAAATTCAGTTTCAATATCAATAACAATGGTGAAAAATCAATTGCAATAACAATAAAAAGAAAAAAATAATAAAAATTAGTCGGTAACAAATTGCATTCAAAAGAATTTAGAGCGAAAGATTAGGCTTTTTTAGCCAGCATTGTTCCCGCCATCATTCCTAAACTTGCGAGCCCCGCAGAAAAAGTAGTACTCACAAGGTTTATCCCTTCTGTCGGGGCTAAAAAGCCAAAATTAGCAATACTTGGAAGCAATAATTCCGATGGCAATTTCAATGGCAAAAATCAATTGCAATAAAAAAAGAAAAGGCAATTAAAATTAAAACCATTATAAAAACAAAAATTTCCAAAACAAACATTTAAAATTTCAATGGCAATTGCAAAAATCAATTTCAATGGCAATGGCAATGACCCTAAAAGCACAAATTTCCAAAACAAACATTTTAAAATGCCATTTTGGAAATTTGAAAAATTTAAACTTTTTTTTATTTTTTCATTGACATTGAAATTGCCATTGATATTGCTATTTAATAATTCTCACATTCATTTCTTCTACCTTTTTATCCGACAAAAGAGATGGTGCGCCAAATAATAAATCTTCGCTGGTTCCTGTCTTTGGGAAAGCCATTACTTCTCTAATGGATGCTTTTTTCTCCAAAATCATCATCAATCGATCAATTCCCCATGCAATTCCTCCGTGTGGCGGTGCGCCGTATTGGAAAGCTTTATGCATCGTTCCCACACTTTTTATCATTTCTTCTTTATTGTAGCCCATATTTCTATAAGTTGCTTCCAGGATTTCTGATTTGTGCGCACGAACAGATCCTCCTCCAATTTCATAACCGTTTAAGATTATATCATATTGTTGTGCGATGATAGTTCCAATTTCATTGTCGTCTCCTTTCATGTGTTTTTGCAAATCATAAATCGCAGGCATTGAAAACGGATTGTGCGTAAATGTCCATCTTCCTTCATCTGTTCTTTCAAACATTGGAAAATCAACAACCCAAGCCGGACATAATTCCTTTGGATTAATCAAGTGAAGCATTTTACCCATTTCTTGACGAACAGCATCCAAAGCTTTGTTAGCCGTAGCATAATCTGCCGCTGAAAAGAAAACAATATCACCCACTTGTGCATTAGTGGCCTTTATAATTCCTGCCGCAATTTCTTCACCTAAAAACTTAATAATCGGTGACTGCAATTCATCTTCATTTACAATAATATAAGCCAATCCACCTAAACCGTGCTGCTGGGCAACAGCCGTAAGGTTTTCGATTTGACCTTTAGACATACGCTTGTTTCCTTGCTCTTTAGCCGAAACCTTGATACATTTAACAATTCCGCCATCTTCAATTGGTTTACTGAATACTTGGAAAGTAGTATCTTTTACGATATCGGTAATGTCCTGCATTTTCAATCCGTAACGCAAATCCGGTCGGTCACAACCATAGAAATCCATCGCGTCTTTATAGGTAATCACTTCAAACGGACGCAAAATCCACTTGTTACCATATATTTTTTTAACTACTTCATTAAACATTTTTGTGTTTAAATCAATAATCTGCTGCATACTTGCGTAGGCCATTTCCATATCCAATTGCGTAAATTCCGGCTGACGATCTCCACGAGAATCCTCATCTCTAAAACAACGTGCAATTTGGAAATATTTCTCATAACCACTTACCATCAACATTTGTTTGAACTGTTGAGGAGCTTGTGGAAGCGTATAAAACATACCTGAACCCTTACGTGTAGGAACAATAAATTCACGCGCACCTTCATCGGTTCCTGCACTTAAAATCGGAGTTTCTATTTCTAAAAACTCTTCTTCATCTAAAATGTCACGCAATAATTTAATTACTTTATGACGGTTTACAATTGCTCTTCTTACCTCTTCATTTCTGTGATCTAAAAACTTGTATTGAAAACGAATTGCTTCGTTCGTTTTTGCCGCTCTTTTAATTTCAAAAGGCAAGGTTTTAGATAAATTTAAAATTTCCAAAACTGAAGTTTCCAATTCTATTTTACCAGTACGCAGTCCCGCATTATAATCATCTTCATTACGACCAACAACTTTACCAGTAACAGAAATTACCGATTCCGGTTTTAATTTTACTAACTCATCTATATTAGGAAATGATTCCCTACTGATTCGCACTTGAAAAATCTCATAACTGGAATCACGCAAATCAATAAACATCAATTCACCGTGGTCACGAACACTAGCCACCCAGCCAGACAATATCACTTCCTGTTGGATATTTTCTTCTGATAATTGTGAAATTTTATGTGTTCTATACGTATCTTTTATAATAATCGGAATTTCAGGAAGCGATTCTTCTTGACTTTCTTTATTCTCTGCAACTGTTGCTACAGAAACTTTCTCAGATGCTTCTTTCTTTTCCAAAATAGCGTCAGCGCCTAATTTGTCTAAAATAATTTGACGAATTACTTTACCATTAGCACCTTTTCCGATAACGCCTAAAACCTTACCAACTAAAATACCTGCTTTCCCTTGGTCTCCTGCTTTAATATCATTGGCAACCGCTTCATTTTCTGAAAGTACTTTAGCAATAACTTCATGAATAGTGTCTTCAGAAATGGTATTATCATCAAAATACTTATTATAGTCAAATGCCCTGTCTTTTAAATAAGATGTAATCGCATTTTGAACTAAAACCGCCGTAATTTTTTCCGCTTTAAATAATTGAAAAATTTCCGTTAAATGAGCAATGCTATGGATTTCAGCGTAATCTTCAGCCTTAATGTTGTTCGCCAAAGTTTTAGCAACAAACGAAGGATCTTTAATTTCGTTATTTATTTCTACAAATGTTTGCGAACGCAACTTATCTGCTGTAAAAAATTTAGCATCTTGTGGCAAAACACCACCGTTAATCAAAATAGATTCAACAGCATAAGGCAAGGCGCTTGTGTCTACTTTGATAGCTTCAATTTCAGCTTTAATATTTACAAAAGGTAAATCCGGCTCAGAAATAAAACGATAATCCGCTTCAAATTCTTTTTTACGCATTACTTTAGTCTGCTTTAAATCAGCATCCCATAATACAGTCGTTTGATCCGGTCTAAACTCTTTATTTTCGATAAAATAATTAAACTGTTTCTCTACCTCTTCTTTCAAAGCTTCCACCATAAACTTAAACGAGTTCAAGTTTTTGATTTCCGTTCTTGGATTCAATTCGTAACTATGTTTTTTGCGCAAAGACACTGAAACATCCGATTTAAACTCTCCTTTTTCAAGATTTGCTTCAGATATTCCTAAGTTCTGAACAATACGTTGAATGTATTGCGCGTAAGTTGAAGCGTCTTCAATATTACGAATACAAGGCTCCGTAACAATTTCAATCAATGGCACACCTGCTTTATTAAAATCGACTAAAGAAATCTTCTTTTCGTGCATCAATTTTGCCGCATCCTCTTCAATATGAACCTGAGTTAAATTTACGGTAAATTGAGAACCGTCATTTCGGTAACAAGACACATGTCCATCAGGAATTATCGGATTGTGATATTGTGTAATTTGAATGTTTTTCGGGTTATCTGGATATTCATAATGCTTTCTATCCCATGATATCACTTCATTGCTAAATGACGAATCCACCGCTTTTCCAAAATAAATAGCTTTTGTAATTGCTTCTTTATTTAAGGCAGGCAAAACGCCCATTTGTCCCGTACAAACGGAACAGATATTTTCGTTAGGTGTTTCAATTTCTTGATTTGGACAAGAACAAAACAACTTGGTTTTGGTATTCAATCGAACGTGAGTTTCCAGTCCAATTACCAATTCTAAATCGTGGGCTTTTATCGCCGCAGTTAATTGCTCCAATTCCATTATATTGTATCTTTTAAGAAGTTTGCAAACTTCAACACTAATTCATCATTATTTTTTGCTGCCGTAATTTGCAGTCCAGTACTTGTTCCTTGTGGCACTGTTAAAGTTGGCAATTGTCCCAAACTAAAACCAACCGTATAAGCATCTGACAAATACATCGCTAACGGATCTTTTAAACTGTCTCCAATTTTAGGAGGAGTACTTGGTGTAACTGGTGACAAAATGATATCAACTTCATTAAAATCCTTACTGAAGTTTTCAGAAATCTGATCTCTTAAAGCCAATCCTTTTAAATATATTTCGTCCGAAAAACCTTGAGACAGCACTTGGTTTCCTCCAACAATTCTGCGTTTTGTTTCTTCTGAAAAGTTTTCAGAACGCGTAACAGCATAGCTTTCAATTAAATTTTCAGCTTCAATACGGTTCCCATAATTTGTTCCGTCAAGACGAGATAAATTAGAAGCCGTTTCTGCCATTGCCAATGTATAGTAAGTAGAAACTAAAATATCAGATTTGAAAAAATCCAACTCTTTTACTTCAATTCCTTTTGCTTTTATTTTTTCGATGCTTGCCAAGAAATCAGATTTTATTTGAGCATCAATGGCATCACTTTCAATAAAGTTTTTAAAATAACCAATTGTTTTAACTGTTGAAGTTGCAATTGCTTCTTCCCTAATTTCTGATGATGTGATTGAAGTTTGATCTTTTGAATCTTTTCCGCTCATTACATTCAACACAATTCGGATATCTTCCACCGATCTAGCCAATGGACCAACACAATCCGTAGAGGATGCATAAGCCATAAGACCATATCTGGAAATTCTTCCGTAAGTTGGTTTTAAACCGTAAATATGGTTGTACCCAGCAGGCTGACGAACAGAACCTCCAGTATCTCCACCGATAGAAAACACAGTATATTCTTTGGCTACGTTAACAGCAGATCCACCACTTGAACCTCCGGCAACTAATGTTGGGTCGATAGCATTTTTTACAGCACCAAAAATGGTATTTTCACTGGAAGATCCGTGACCAAAACTATCACAGTTTTCTTTTACTAATGGAATAGCGCCTGCATCCAATAATTTCTGGATTGAAGTAGCAGTATAAGGCGATTTATAATTTTTCAATAGTTCAGAACTTGCAGTAGTGTAAGTTCCCTGCAACATATATACATCTTTAATTCCAAAAGGAATTCCTTCCAACAAACCTATTGTTTCCCCTTTTTCAATTTTAGCATCCACCTTAGCAGCCAAATCTAAAGCCAAAGTATCTAATAAAGAATTTACTGAATTATAAGTATTTTGTTTAAGTAAGTCTAATTTTTCTTGTACCAAAGCCGTACAAGTTATTTGTTTTGACACCAATTGCTGGTGTATTTTTTTTATTTGAGAATCCATTTTTTATCCTTCTATAACTTTAGCAACAACTAAAAAACCATTTTTCTTGTTCGGGAAGTTTTCCAAAATTATTTGTTTCTCAATAGCCGAACTCTCTATCACAACATCTTCTCTTAAATTATTTACAGACACACAATTTCGATTGACATTATTAAAAGAATTATTATTTGATGGAACTGCATTTTTAATTACATCAAATAATTTGTTCACGGACTCTGAGGGCTGTGCTCCTTTAATACTCGACAATATGTCGACTGTCATTGTTTTGCTCATAATTTCATTTAGTTTTAAAGTCAAACTTTTAAGGTGGCGAATTTACAAAAGTTTTATTAGGGAATCACGTTTATTTTAATGATTTCGACTGTTCTCAACATAAAAGAACAACATTTTAACATTATGTTAAATTTAATTATAATATATAACAGTATTTCAAAATAGTTTAGGTAGAATAGAGAATTTAGCAAAACTACAAAAGAATCAAATCCATTTTTTGAGTTATAAATTGTGCTTTTTTTACTTTTTGCAAAAAAAATTATTTCACTTTTGCTCCCTTTAAAAACACCTGAGTTGGAATTAATTTAACTATTTGATTTTCTTCAACTTTCATCAAATCTTGATCAAAAATTACAAAATCTGCCCATTTACCTACTTCAAGACTTCCTTTTTCTTTTTCTTCAAAATTAGAATAGGCTGCCCAAATAGTCATTCCTTTTAAAGTCTCCTCTCTTGTCAATGCATTTTCCATTTGAAAACCTCCCTTTGGATAATTTTTAATATCCTTTCTGGCTACAGCAGCATGAAATGTAAGCATTGGATTTACTTCTTCTACTGGAAAATCCGTCCCCAAAGCAACTATTCCAGCTTTTTGAAGTAATTTTTTATAGGCATAGGCATTTTTCAATCGTTCTTTACCTAATCTTTCACCTGCCCAATACATATCAGATGTAGCATGTGTAGGCTGTACAGATGGAATTATTCCAGTTGCAAAATAATCAAAATCGGCCTCTTGAATCACTTGTGCATGTTCGATTTTCCATCTTCTGTCTTTCTTACCGGTTAATGCATCTTTGTATATTTTCAACAAAACAGTATTTGCCGAATCTCCAATAGCATGTGAGTTCAACTGAAAAGGAGAATTGGCTATTTGATTGGCTACTTTTTTTAATTCTTCCACAGAAGAAAGCAACGCTCCATATTGTTTTGGACTATCTGAATAAGGTTTATGCAAACAGGCGCCACGTGAACCCAATGCGCCATCTCCATACATTTTAAAAGAACATACATTTAAATTATCTGTTTTGTAAATTCCTTTTTTCAAGTACAAATCAATATTCTTTTGATTTGCCGTAATCATGGCATACACATTAATTTTCATAGCCTTTGCTTTTTGCAAGCTATCCATCAAATTAATAACATCAGGATCTAAACCAGCATCATTAACAGTTGTCAACCCATATTGAAACATCACTTTCTCAGCGTCCAATAATCCTGCGATTTGTTTTTTACGATTGGGTTTCGGTATTATTTTAAAAACCAACTCCATTGGATTGTCAATTAAAATTCCATTAGGTTCTCCATTTTCTAAAACAATCTCTCCACCAGATACTTTCGTAGATTTTGAGATTCCAGCCAATTTCAAAGCCAAACTATTTACCACAATTGCGTGACCATCTATACGATTTAAAACTACCGGAATATTTGGAAAAGCTGCATCCAAATCTTCTTTGGTTGGAAACTTCTTTATATCCCAATCGTTTTGATCCCAACCATTTCCAACGATAAAAGTTGTTTTTTTTTCATCTTGATATTTCTTGATCCTATCAATTACTTCATCCATACTTTTGGTTCCTCGCAAATCGACTTCTTGCAGACTTAGCCCATAACTATAAAAATGACAATGTGCATCATACAAACCGGGATAAATAAATTTCCCTTTTGCATCAATAGTGTTTTTAGAATCATACGAATTTGCTATTTCATCATTGGAACCAATAGCAACAATTTTACCAGATTGAATCGCCATAGCAGACGCTTTACCAAAATCTTTGTTTACGGTATAAATATTGGCATCTGTAATAATGGTGTCTACAGTAATTTTTTCTTTTTGATTACAGGAAACCAATACAATCAATGAAAGCAGAAAAGAAATTTTCTTCATAATAAACAGTTTAGTTAATGGAGCTAATATAAAAAAAAGAGCTCCAATAAACCGTAAATTATAAAATGAATTGTTTTAAAGAATAAACTATAAAATTTCTTCTATTGTGTATTTGGTGCCATTAATCTCAAAAGTAAATCCTACTTTGTTTCCCATCAATTTATTTCCAAGTGGAGATTGTGGAGATAAAGCGATAATATTAATGCCGTCAACACTGATTTTTGGAAGAGCAAGACTTAAGTACAAATAAATTCCATTGGCTTTTACCAAACTTCCTAAAATAATAGTCTCAGCTACAACCGAAGAATCTAATTTATCCAAAACTGTCTTTTGAGTCAATACTTCTTTGAGTTTGGCATTGAGTTTTTCCTGCTCAATATGCATCATAGACAAAGCCGTCTCGTGTTTATCCCCAGCTGAACCTTTGGCATCATTTTTAGAATCTTCGGTCAAAGCCGCAATCATATCCCTGAAAGCGTCTATTCTATCTTGAACTAATTGATGGTATTGGTGGTATATTTTTTGTTTGAAAGTCATTGTGGAGAAAGTTGCTGAGTTCCTAAGACACTAAGTTGCTAAGACTCTGAATTACGAAGATGCTAAGTTATTAAAACTATTAATATTATAATCCTTAAAAAAAACTTAGAAGCTTAGCATCTTAGTAACTCAGAAACTTAGTCTTAAAAATCAAATTTATAATTCGCACCCAACATCACCTGGAAACCTTGAACCGGATAATTCAACCATTTTTGATATCCGTTATTCATAATGTTGTTCGCTTTTAAAAAGGTAGTAAACCTTTCACTGTATTTGAATCGAATATTGGCATTCAAATCAAAATAACCATCCAATGTAATTGGTCCTGGAGCAGTTACATAAACAATATCGGTATTCAACTGTTGATCTTTACGTTCGCCTACATAAAACAAATTTATACCTGCAAACCATTTCTCGGTAATCATAAAATCAACTTTGGAATTCAATTGAAGTTCTGGCAAATTCCAAGCTTCTCCTTGTATTTTATTAGAATAACTATTAAAAGTTGCATCGGCTTCGACTGTGACACCTTTGGCTAAATCGGCTTTAATTTCTCCGTAAAGACGTAAGGTTTTCATGTCATCGTAAATTACCTGAAATGAATTCCCGAAAGCATAATTGGCATTTGTATCTTTTTCATTGTAGTCATTGCTTTTGAATAATGCTTTGTTTTCATCATATATATACGAAGCTTTGATATCATAACTCACCGTACTGGCCAATTTCCCTTTTAAACCGGCATTAACATCATACAATTCATTGGTTGGTTTAATATTTAATGTCGGTGAAACAAATAGATTTCCATCAACAAAATCTTTATAGGTATTTTGCTTCAAGTTACCAATAGCACTTGCATAAAATATCATCAAATCACCCACAACATTATACGAAGCAGAAACCGATGGATAAACATAAAACTTGTTACTCGTGTTATTCTTACCCATACTATAAACCAAGCCTGCTCCGATATCGATCGTCCAATCGTCTCTTTTCATTACAAAACTCGGTACTATTCCCAAATTTGTAAAGCCATATTGAATGTCTGCAGTATTGGTTCCTGTATAATCTTTCTTAAAACTACCATCAACATAATCGACAAATACTTTTGTTTTTATTGCTTCATCCAAAACATCAAACTTAAAAGTTGGCGCTAATAAAAAACGATTCTCCGCCGAACTATATGCATCCGAAAAGTGAGTAAGTTCAAGTTTAAAATCTTTCACAAAAGCTTCTTCAAAAACCAGTGAACCTCCAGCTGTAATAGTATTGTAAGATTGTTGCGGATTAATACCATTAACCAAAGCCATACTTTCTGGAAGCGTTAATGTATTTCCAAAATCGGCAGGCAATCCATACCAATTATAAATTTGATTTTGATATCCCAGTTTTATATTCCAAGCCATTTCCTGTTCGTTTGAACCGTAAATCAAATCTATTTTCGTGTCAAAATACGAGTCGTCCAGTGTAATATCTTTTATACCTCCCTGTGAAGAATTATGACGAAACATCCCTCCTATATATTCATTATTATTAAGATCTTCATTCACATACAATTCAGCATTCAAAGCGCCATAGTTTCCAATTCCGAAAGTTGCATAATTTTTAAACAAACGTTCTTGCTTTGCTTTCTCAACTCCTTGTGCATTTCCTTTGGAAGGAGAAAAAGTAGAAGCCACAGGAAAAGGCAAAATAGAATATTTCACGCTTTCTTTTTTTGCATTTTCATCATTTGTAATCACCGGAACTTCTTTTACCTTGAAAGCATCAGAGATTGTTGGCGTATATGGTTTTACTACATTTACCACCTCTGTTCCAATATTGTCATTTTTATCTTTTTTGTCTTGCGAAAAAGATAATTGAGAAAGTAACAGAAAGAAAATCCCTATCCCAACATTCCCCGACGGGGATGGAGCCGAGAACGTTGATTGCTGATTTTTAAATGTTTTTATGTTTATAATTTTCATCTTTTGTTTTTTCTATCTTCTGTTTTCTAATTCTGCAATCTCTAATCTTAATTCTGCAATCTTAATTACGCCTTACACTTCCCATTCGCCTTTTGCAATAAATTGCGTTTTCCCTCCAATTTTTATGTCAAAATTATCTCCGGCCAATTCCCCTTCAAAATAAATTTTAGAAGGCCTATTTATAAAGTCTCCCTGATGATTGACCATTTTAATTTCTGGCAAATGATATTTCAGAAGAAAAGCCTGCAGACAAGTACTGGCACTTCCTGTGGCCGCATCTTCAATAATCTGATTGTGTTCAACACACAACATTCTGCTATAGAGTTTTCCTTCATCAAAACAATAGAAATACAATGCTCTATGATTTGTTTCGCAATGAACCAAAAGCCATTCCTTCATTTTATTCAATTCAAGGCTTATATTTTCCAAAGCTTTTTTGCTTTTAAGCGGAACAATTACAAATGCGCTACCCGTAGTCACTTCCTGAATCGGAAATTTATCATCAAAATCAGCAGCACTTAAATTAGTGAAAGACAAAAAATCTTCCTTTGCGAAAACGTCCCAAAATTGAGGTTGAGCTGCCTGCAACCAAACTAAATCACCCGATTGCTGAATTGGAATTTCACCAACTGGAACCGATAATTTAAAATTTCGGGGTTGGCTTTCGATAATTTTATTCATCAAAACCCAAGATGTTCCTATAATTGGATGACCTGCAAAACGCATTTCATGTTCTACTGTAAAAATTCGAATTTCGGCACTGTTATTTTCAGGGTGAATCGCAGTAATAAAAGTACTTTCGGCAAAATTAATTTCACGTGCAATTTTTTGCATCTGTTCTGTATTCAGTCCATCAGCATCCAAAAAAACTGCCAGTTGATTTCCGGCATATTTTTCCTCTGCAAAAACATCTACTATATAAAAAGGTAATTTCATTCTGCTATTTTATTTAGTAATTGATGAATTTGTTTTGGCTTCCTCTGTTTTTATTCTGTTCAGTTCCGTTTTGGCTTCTTCAACCACATCTGAATAATCGGTGAAGTTTTCGATTACATTATCTAAAACATAAGTCGCCTGATAACTGTCTTTCAAACCGTAATAGTTCTTTGCCATTAGAACCAAACCTTTGGCTCCAAAATAGCGATAGCTTGAATAATTCTTGGCTAATTTTTGAATCGCAGTATTTGAAATCTCGAATTTCCCATCTTTATTTTTAAAATAAGCATCATAATACAAAGCTTCGGCAGCCAATTCTCCTTTACTTACCGTTAATAATTTTGCGTAAGCTACTTTGGCTTTGGTTTCGTCACCCGATTGCATAGCAGAACGTGCAACAATAATTTGGGCGTCACTTTTTACATTTTCCTCCGCTTTCGGATTAGCCAACACCTTATCGGCATAAACCACAGAATTTGAATAATCTTTGGTTTCGTAATAACATTTCATCAAATTCGCTTGCGCAAAAGTCTTATTCTGTGGAAAATCGGCTTCATTTTCTATTCGAACCAAAACCGGAATTCCTTTGTCACAATTTTTATCTTTTAAAAATATTTGCGCCAATCGAACCAAAGACTGCTCCGTATATTCACAACGAGGCTGGCTTATTACATACTCATAATTAGGAACCGATTTACTTTCTGAACCTTCTGAGTAAAGCAATTGTGCCAATTGAAAATTAGCTTTCAGGATATGAACTCCATTTGGAAATTTTGAAACATAACCAGCGTATCCAGAAATAGCCTGTTTGGTATTTGCCTGTTCAAATTGTTTTTCGGCAGCCTCAAAAGTATCATTATCCAATTCCAAATCGGTAACTGCCACAAAATCCAAAGTTCTTACCCAAGTGGCGTATTCGTCTACTTTTCCGTTATCCACATAAATCAATCTGGCAGTAGCAACCGCTTCGTAAGCTTCTGGTGTTTTAGGAAAATCCGTAGCTACTTTTTTGAATTTAGCCAAAGCCAAATCATCACGATCCGAATTATAATAAACCAAACCCTCTCGTAAAACTGCCCTTGATGTATATGAACTGTTTTTGAAAGTTGTCGCTAATTTGTCATAGGTCTTTATAGCTAAATCCTGTTTGTTTTCGGCCACGTAGGTATTCCCCAATTCAAACAAAGCATCATCTTGGTAATCTGATTTTGGATACAATGTCAAAAACGCATTGAGTTCTTCTATCTTTTTACTGTTTTTCGAAAGAAATCCATAACAAAGTGCTTTTTGAAAATAAGCATAATCAGCATCTACACTTTTGGATTCTATTACCTTAATATAAGCATCCAAAGCTGATTGGTATTTGGTTGTTACGAATCGGCAGTCGGCAAGACGCAAATAAGAATCATTCAAACGAAATTTATCCGCTTTATTATTGTCGATTTGGCTTTGGAAAGAATTCCCCGCAGCATCATATTCTTTCAATTTGAAATTAGCGTAAGCAATATTATAATTGATGTTTTTAAATTCAACGGTTTCTTTGGCTTTTGCCAAATCCGAGAATTGCTGATAACTCAACAAGGCTTCTTTGTAGTCTTCCAAATTATATTCGGATTCCGCTTTCCAAAAAGTGGCACGTGCAGTTATAAGGGCATCTTTTTGTTCTTTTAATGCTTTTTCAAACATCGACAAAGATTCAGAATAATTCCCTTCGGTGTATAATTCCAATCCTCTATAGAAAACTACTTTTTGATAGGCAATTCTATTTTCTGGAGTTTTGTTTTTTTCCAATAAAACCAATGCTTCTTTATAGTTTTTTGATGAAATATAAGAATCAATCAACAATTTTTCAATAACATCATTATTTGGATTCGTCGGGTATTTATTGATAAAACCCAATAAAACTTCAGGAACGCTTTGGTACGAATTTCCAATTTCATAGCTCAACTTGGCATAATTGAAACTGGCATCTTCCTGCAATTTTAAATTAAAATTCATTTCGGAAGCATTCTTGAAAGCATTCAAAGCTTGTTGCTTTTTATCAGATTCCAAATAACTTTCTCCCAAATGATAATAAGCATTCTGGGCTATGAAATCATTTCCGTCAATAATTTTATTGAATTGCGAAATGGCATTTTCATAATCCTTTTGCACATAATAGGCATATCCTAATTGATAGAAATCAGTATTATTCCATTTCCCTTTTTTGCCTTTATAACCTACCAAATAAGGAATTGCTTTGTCGTATTGTTTTAGGTTAAAATAGCTTTCTCCAATAATTTTATTCAATTCTGATTTTTCTTCAGGAGTGGAATTCGGCATTGCCTTAATACCTAATTCAATAGCTTTTTGAAAATCCCCAGATTTGAAACTCATATCCGATTTGTAGTAGGATAATTTTTCGGAATATTTCTCATTGCCTGAAACCTGATCAAATTGTTTATTGGCTTCTACATAATCATCAGATTCGTAAGCCATAAAACCCATATAATACTTGCTTTGCGTTCCATATTCATCGGTATTGACGACTTTACTAAAATATTTTTGGGCTTCTTTTGTTTTTTTGGAATCAAAATAAGCATATCCTTTTTGAAAATTATACTTGTTGCGTTCACTGTCTTTTAAAACACTTTCATCCACCCTGTTAAACCATAGCAAAGCTTCTTTATAATCCCTGTGATCGAAATAATAATACGCAACATCAATAAAGGCTTGATTTTGTTTACGGCTTGCAGGATATTCTTCTACGAAACGGTTAATCAATTCCTCCGCATTATCCTGATCGGTGCGAATGGCGCAATTGGCAATATAATAGGCACAATCTGATCGCAAACCTTCGGTCGTGACAACATCCTGAACATTCTTAAAAATGATTTGAGCTGAAGCATATTGTTTGTCCTCATATAAAGAAAGTGCTTTATTGAAATCTTTTAATGGGTAAGTGTAAATGGTCGATTCTTGTGAATAAAGGGACGTTATTTGAACAGTAAAAAGGAATAAAAAAAGTCCGGGAAGTTTACGCATTGTTGTTTTTATTTAATGTTCAAATATATTTAATCTGATTCTATAACGAAAGGCTGACGGCTTTTATTATAAACTATTTTTAAACAGATTCCCTACACTCTGCCTAACTCCAAAGGAGAGTGGAGCTTGAATTGGAATTTGAAATTTAATTTTTGCATTTTACTTTTGTATTTGGATTTTATCTTTTTACTTTTACCCAATAAACAAATTCTATTATGTCACAATCTGTACTGTCTTTAAAAAACGTAAACATATACCAAGAAGGAAAAATTATTTTATCTGATGTTAATTTAGAGGTCAATCACGGCGAATTTATTTACATCATTGGAAAAACAGGTTCTGGAAAGAGTAGTTTGTTAAAAACATTATATGCCGATTTGCCATTATTGGAAGGCGAAGGTAAGATTGTAGAATTTGATTTGGCCACTTTAAAAGAAGATGATATCCCGTTTTTGAGAAGAAAATTTGGTATTGTTTTTCAAGATTTTAAATTACTGCCAGACCGTTCTGTAAAAGACAATATGCTATTTGTTTTGAAAGCTACTGGATGGACGGATGTAAACGAAATGGATGCCAAAATAAATGAAGTACTTGACAAAGTAAATATGAAAGACTTTGCAAGCAAAATGCCACACCAACTTTCAGGTGGAGAACAACAACGAATAGCTATCGCAAGAGCGTTATTGAACGATCCTGAATTTATCCTTGCCGATGAACCTACAGGAAATTTAGATCCTCAAACTAGTATTGAAGTTCTTGAAGTCTTGAGAAAAATCAACGCTAATGGAAAGACTGTCCTAATGGCTACACATGATTATGCCTTGTTGATGAAGTTCCCAAGCAAAACCTTAAAATGTGAGGATGCCACCATTTTTGAAGTGGTACAAAGAACGGTGTAATGTTATCCATTCTTATTCCTACTTACAATTACAATACATTTCCGCTTGTTTTAGAATTACACAAGCAATGTTTGGATTGTGAGATTGAGTTTGAGATTTTATGTCAGGATGATGCTTCGGGCTCCAATTGGAATACGGAAAACCAAAAAATAAATTCCCTAGATAATTGTACTTTTTTCATAAATAATTCCAACCTCGGAAGGGGAAATAACATCAATTCATTAGTAGAAAAATCAAAATACGATTTTTTACTTCTAATGGATTGTGACACTTTTCCGACCCAAAATGATTTTATTCAAAAATATTGTGAAGTAATTCCAACAGCATCAGTCGTTTTTGGAGGTATTCTATATGAGAAAAAAATCCCTAGCAAAGAACAGCTTTTACGTTGGGTTTATGGAAATAAAAGAGAAGCTCTTTCGCTTGAAAACAGGAATAAAAAACCCAATTTCAATGCACTGACTTCCAATTTATTAATTAAGAAAGAAATCATTTCACAATATCCTTTTGATGCAACCATTACAAATTATGGTTATGAAGATTTATGTTTTTTATCTGTGTTAAAAACCAAAAACATTAAAGTTTCTCATATTGATAATCCAACTTATCATTTGAATTTGGAAACTTCTATCCTTTTTTTAGACAAAACAAGAACAGCTATTGAAAATCTAGTTCTCATTGTCAATTCAGGTAAATTTCCTAATATCGAAAGCAAAATTAATTCCGCTTTTATCATTTTAAAAAGATTAAAGCTCGTTGCAATAACGGCTTACATTTTCAACAAAACAGAATCAAAAATAATTTCTAATTTACTTTCTAAAAAACCTTCTCTTTTCCTTTTTGACCTTTACAAATTGGGGTATTATTGTAAAATTCAATCCAAGTAATTATTTGCATACCAGACTTTCAAAAAGTAATTTCCATTGTTGCATTATGCTTTCTAAATCATATTTCTTCCCACTCTCTTGAGCATTTATACCCATTTTCATCCTCAAATTTTCATCTTCAATAAGCAATTCCAATTTTTGAACAAATAAATCTACATTTCCGTCTTCAATCAGAAAACCATTTTCTCCATCATCTATAATGGCTCTTGGCCCTGTTGGGCAATCATAGGCTACACAAGGCAGACCAGAAGCCATTGCCTCAAGCAAGACCATAGGAAATCCTTCGGAACGAGAAGTCATAACATATACAGATGAAGTCAGGTATTTTTCTGAAATATTCTTTATGGGTTCATTTAAATTCACATTGGATTCCATTCCCAACTCTAGAATAACTTCCTTCAAATATGTCACCGATTCTCCGTAAATATCTAAAATCCAATCGGGGTGTTTCGCGACCACTTTCTGCCAAATAACCAATAATCTATCCAGGCCTTTTTCATAGGAATTTCGAGCAACAGCTATGACTTTTTTGGATTTTAAATCGTTGACAATAATATTTTGAATCCAAGACGGATTAGAAATAACCAAACCATTTTCTACATTCCATTCTTTCAAACTTTCATCGGACAAAGCCACTAATTTTGAGAATTTGCTTGCGCCAAAATCTTTGAATCTATATTTAAGAGAACTTTTAATTTTTGAAATAAAATCCAATTTCAATTGTTTTTCTTCAATATATTTTGAACCGTGGCATTCAAAAACAACTGGAATTTTATCTGATAAAACAAAAGGAATCGTATAAGCTTTCAAACCATTATCACAAACAATAATAACATCTGGCTGAATGCTTTCTATCTTACTTTTTAAAGATTTACGAAAAGAGTTAAAAAAATTAAAAACTGTTCCCTCCAGAATCATATCATGGAAAACAATCTTTTCATGAAAGGAATAAAACAATGGATAGTTTCCTTGATTTTGGGTAAGAACATGAACTTCGTAACCAAGGTTTTTGACAAGGTAATTCAGCTTTAACGATAAAACTCTAGCAACTCCACCTTCATTATTTAGTTTGGGAACTATATAGAATAATCTCATTTTTTTGAGCTCAAGAATTCATCAAAATCTCTTATATAATCTTCTTCGAAAAAATCGTCAGAGGCCAAAACCAAACAAACAGCACCCGAAGAAAAATTCTCCAATTCACGCCAAATGCCTGTGGGAATAAGCAATCCAACATTTGGTTTATTTAACAGATAACGTTTTTTTTCAATCCCATCATTTACGGTTACTTCAAAACTACCACTCAAAGCGATAAGCACTTCTTGTTGATTTATATGGGAATGTCCGCCTCTAAATGCGCTGCTTGGAACATCAAAAAGATAATAGACGCGTTTGAATTCAAATGGCAAAAAATCACTTTGAATAATTCCTAAATTCCCTCTTATATCTTCAACGACAGGTATTTTTAATAATTGAATCGCATTTAGTGTTCCCATTCTTAATTCGTATTAATTTGCAATAAATCCATCCATTGTTTTCCTATTGTATATAACAAAAATGGAGTAATACTTTCTTTAGCATTTTGCTTGCAATATTGATATAATTTTTCATCTTCAACTAATACATTCATAGCTTCGGTAAGTTTTTCTATATTCTGATTTTCAACCAGAATTCCATTTTTTAAATTACTGATAATATCTCTTGGACCGCAAGGACAATCAAATGAAACCACAGGAGTTCCACAAGCCAATGACTCTAAAATTACATTTGGCATTCCTTCATTTTTACTGCTCAAAACTAAAAATCGAGCATTCTTTAGATATTTGAAAGGATTGTTTTGATACCCTAAAAAATGTACAAAATCAGTTGCATTAGATTCTTTTGCTACTTTTTTTAATTCTTTGCTATCCCCTTCTCCTACTATCACAAGGTGAATTTGTTTATCTATTAAAACAGAATTAGCATAACTCAGAATCAATTTATCAAACTGTTTTATATTATTTTCATATTGCCCAATTGCAATTATATATTCAAAATCAATAGTAATTGGTTCATCACACTTTTCATAAATCTCCTCCAAATTAACCGGATTTGAGATCGTAATTACATTGTTCAACTTATGTTTCTTGAGAATCAATTCTTCCATTTGATTGGTTATTGCTACATTGGCATAACAGTGATTGTACATCAATCGTGTCAACCAAGAATTATTTGGCATATAATGGTCAATCAAAAAACTATGAACGGTAAATATTGTTTTAGTATTATAAAAAAATCTGGCTAAAATTAATTCCTGAATGACTTTGGTTCGAAAACGAAAATCAATTATAAAATCAAAATCGTTATCATTTAGATACTTTCGCAACGAAATCAGTCTTTTAATCTTATTGAATATTCCGTTAGTTTTATTTTTTAGCAAACCTAAATTAACCAGTTTCCCGGAATAAGGATACGAGACTTCGTCCAAAACAATAATAATATGAACATCAATATTATTTTTCGCAAAGAAAACAGATAAATTGGCCATCACTTTATCGCTACCGCCACCACTTAATCTATAACCGATTAATGCGATTTTATATTTTTTGTGAGGCAATATCATTTTCGTTTTGTTATTTTCGTCTCAAATATAACTATTTTAAAAAATAATGCAGGACAATCCACTCGTTACTATTATTTGTTTGTGCTACAACCACGAAGCCTACGTAGTTGAGAGTTTGAATTCTGTCATTAATCAATCCTATCCTTCTATTGAACTCATTATAGTTGATGATTTCAGTGCCGATTCTTCAAAAACCATCATTGAAACTTGGCTGGAGAAAAAACCTAAAATTCAGTTTATAGCCAATGAAACCAATTTAGGAAACACCAAATCCTTTAACAAAGCACTAAAACTGGCCAAAGGAAAATATATAATTGACTTGGCAGCCGATGATTTGCTATTACCCAATTGTGTGGCGTTACAAATCGATGCTTTCAAAAACAGCTGCTACAAAAACCTCGGTGTTGTTTATGGCAATGTTGAATTAATTTCAGAAAATGGCACGTTCGTCTCTTATTATTTTCCGGTAAATGAGCAAAAAAAAGTAATCGAGAACAGAATTACAGGAGATATTTATCAATCAGTCCTTTCTGGAGGTAACAGTATTTGTTCTGTATCTGCAATGATAAAGAAAACCGCAATTGATCATTTACAAGGCTATGATGAAACTTTGGCGTATGAAGATTTGGATTTTTGGATTCGGGCTTCACGCCAATATGAGTTTGATTTTATTAACGAACCGCTTGTTCAAAAAAGAATAGTTGCAAATTCATTAGGAAGTGACTTCTTCAAAAAAAAGGATAGTCGAGCCAAGAAAATAAATCATTCCACTTACTTAATTCTAAAAAAAGCAATCACCATAAACCAAACCAGAGCCGAAGATTTGGCTATTCAGAAAAGAGTAAATCATGAAATTATCCATACATTAAAAATTAATGATTTTGGTTTGTTTTTGAAGTTTATCGGATTACGGATTTTGTTGATTAAGAGAAAGTTTTTTAAACATTGATTATTGTTTGAATTCTATAACTGAACAATCAAATATTTCATCAAAGGCTCTTTCTCATTCTCCCAATCACGGCTATAATTATTTTTCAATAGTTTGACCGGAATTCCTCCTAATAAAATATTGCTTCCAAAACTAGTATAATCTTTATTGCACAACGAATTTGAGGCAACAACACAAAAATCAGGAGTTCTTGTATTTGGCATTATCGAAATTCTGTTGGAAAATGCATTATAACTACCAATGTAGATTGGTCCTTTTAGCGGATATTGTTCACCAGTCAGTGTGTTTATCATAGGGTGAAAATTGGTGTCCATAATTTGTGATTCATGCCCTATCCTTGACCAATCCCCAATAAAAAGTTTATGGGTACAAATCACCTTAACACTAGACCCCAAACAAGACATATACCCAAACTCACAGTCTGCATTTTGACCGACATACAAAATAACATCTTTCCCCATATGTGCATATCCGTTGAATGTTAGCTTTCCATAAAGTGAAAGTTGCGCAATTCCTTTAGACTTAATTTCAATTTCAAATTGTTGTCCAAATCCAATCATCGCTGTTTTAATTGGTCCGTTTATTATGATTTCACCTTGAATACTTTGAAAATAAACTTTCCCATAAAAAAAGACAGGAAGCTTTTTTGCGGTTTGAAAAGGAAATTTTTTAAAATTAAAATAAAGCGTTTTTGTCCAATTTACAGAATAATAAAATTTTAATTTATGATATACCGATCGTAGTTTTCGGTACATTTTCTTAACCAACTCTTTAATCATTTTTTCTTTTAATTATTGAATTAAATAAAAATTTCAACCCTATTTTTTGATTCAAATGATGCAAAACAAATCCTAAAGACAAAGCTATCATTATTCCCATCAAGCCGTATTTTAAAATTGAATTTGATATGTACCGCATAAAAAAAGTGGCAACGCACATAACAATGCAAATCAAATAAGCGCGATAAAATTCAGCATCAAAATAAAAATCATACCTCATCTTAGTAATTATTTTTATAGCGACTAAATGTATCAAACAATAAATCAAAAAACTAAAGCCAAGTCCTTCTAAACCAAAAAAACAATATCCAAGTATATTTAAAATCACGGACAGAAAATTAAATCCAAAAGCAGTTTTGACAAACATTTTCGAGTCTCCTTTGGCTATCAATATAAAGCCCATTGACCATGAAACAGCCCGAAATAACATCGCCAGAATCCCAAAACATACCATTGGGATAATCGAAATAAATTCTGAAGTGTATAAAACCTTTATGATAAGCGGAACAAACGTTAAAAATAGAATTATTATTGGAGTAATGATAAATATAGACATATAGGATTGCTCCATCACACTTACTCTGATTTTCTTATTATCGTTGCAAATTGAGGATAATTTCGGAAAATAGTCGGTACTCATTACCGTAAAAACAATTCCAACATAAGAATTCAGTAATGTAAACCCCGCATTATAAAATCCCACTTCTTTTAATCCTCCATTATTTCCAACATAAATCTGAATTATGTATGACGCCAACAGCGTGAGTAATCCACTTAATGTTAGCATTATTCCGAGTTTGATTATACTTTTTCCTTCAACGAATAATTGAGCATTAGAAACAGTACTTTTTTCAATTTTTATTTTTCTCGAATAATAAAAAGACACCAACAAAGAAGAAACCGAGATTACCAGAATCGTTGGTACAATGGCATCAATTCTATAAAAATAATACAAAGGGATGGAGAACAATAGTCCGATCAAATTCCCATAAAAATTAGCTTTGGCCAATATTTTTAACTTGCGCAATCCTTGAAAAACAACCATCTGCCCAACAGACAACTGTTTAAACAACAAGGTTATTGACAGATAAATAAATAAATAAGTATAATTCGAATTCCCAAAAGTAAGTTCACTCAACCAACTTGAAAATAAGGCAACAACCAGCGTTCCAAAAATCCCCGTTACAAATGCTATTTTTTTAACTATTGTAATTATTAGAGTAACCGTATTTAAATCCTCCTCTTTATACTGTTCTGAAATGTGCTTTATGGCACTGGTTTCAATCCCTAAACCTGTAATACCACTAATCATATTCAGAGCCGAATTCAACAACGAAATAATTCCCATTCCTGCCGGACCTATAAAAATCGCAATCAGTTTTGTTCTGACAATTGAAATAAGAATATTAAAAAATTGAACTCCACCAAAAATAGATGTTGCTTTTATAATTTGCAGATATGAAGATTTGCTTTCGGTCACTATTTCAATATTTATTTAAAATCTCAACAACAAAACTTACCTCATCCATTGTCATAACTGGACTTATTGGCAAACTCAATACCTCATTGTGTATTTTTTCGGTTATTGGGAAAGATAAATTATTCCAGGATTCGAAAGCCTTTTGCTTATGTGGTGGAATCGGATAATGAATCACCGTTTCTATATTATTTTCTGCTAAATAATTCTGTAAATCCTCTCTACTTTTTGTCCGAATAACAAAAAGATGAAAAACATGATTGCTACTAAAATCCCAAAAGGGCAAGATGATTTTATCATTTTTTATTTCGGTTAAATAACGCTTAGCAATAACTCTTCGGTTTTCATTATCGGTATTTAAATTGGGTAATTTTAGACTCAAAAAAGCGGCCTGCAATTCATCCAACCTTGAATTGACTCCGATAAAATCGTTTTTATATTTGGTTTCCGAGCCATAATTCCTAAGTGATTGAATCGTTTTGGCGAGCTCTGTATCATTTGTCACTACAGCACCTCCATCACCAAGCGCTCCAAGATTTTTTGTTGGGTAAAAACTGTACGCTGCGCTTGATTGTTGATTTTTGATTGCTGATTTTTGATTGCTGATTGAACCTGAGCATTGAGCTGCATCCTCAATAATCAGTAAATTATTTTTAATGGCAATTTCATGTATTGCATCCATTTCAGCCAGTTGACCATAAAGATGAACCACAAGAATTGCTTTGGTTCTCGGTGTTATTTTGTCTGGAACTAAACTCGGATTGATGTTATAGGTTTCCAACTTTGGCTCGACCAAAACAGGCACTAAATCGGCTTGAAGAATAGCGAGTATACTGGCTATATACGTATTGGCGGGTACAATAACTTCGTCTCCTTTTTGCAATTTTCCTAGTTGAATATATCCTTTAAAAATCAAGGTTAAGGCATCCAATCCATTCCCTACTCCTACGCAATATTTAGCACCACAATACTGGGCAAAATTGATTTCAAACTTCTGAACTTCCTTGCCCAAAACATACCAACCACCAGCCAAAACCGATTTCAACTTTTCTTGAAAAGCGGTTTCATAAGGTTCGTTTATTTTTTTTAAGTCTAAGAATTTTATCATTTTATGACATTTTCAAGTTTCGAAAAATTGATAGTCGCTACTTCATAAAAATCCTGTACAATAGTGCTTGCGCCAAAACTTTCTTTCCAAAAAGACAATCCTTTATTGAGTATTCTGCCTTGATTTTTATTGGAAGTTCCAAAATCAAAAAATTTCTTATTGCTAAAAACTTCAGTTATTAAGTGATGATATAAAAAATCTAAACTCCCAGTTTCATTTTTGTTCTTATCCGCCGAAATATATTGCGAATGAATTACATTTTCGCTTTCAAATAAGGTCGCGCCTGCTACAATTTCGTATTTGTAATACACATTAAATTGGCGAATGCTTTTAGAAAACTTTCTTTTTAAATCTGTAATTTCTTCTAAACTATGAACCGGCTTTGCTTGATGCTTTTTTTCTAAATTTGGAATTAATATAGTATTCCAAAAATCATCAAAATCATTCACTTCTTTAATTTCCAAACTATTTACCATTCCTTTTTTCACCCCTTCTTTCCTTCCGTTTGCGATTAAATTTGGTTTAGATAAATCAATTACAGAAAGTGTTTCCCTTCTAATTAATTGGGCTTCCGCCAAAAAAAGGGCATAATTTAATTCTTCGGCTGGTTTGTTATGATAGATGGACGGCAGCGTTTTGATTTGGATTTTGAAAATTTTATTTTCATTTAAATAAAACAAAATGGCTTTGAAAATAAGAATTACCGAGGCTAATTTTAATTTCTCCCCATAAACTAGACCTCCATATGTTAATCCTTGATGAGAATAAACTACATTTTCAACTCTATTGGCAGGTAATACAGCAACTAACTTTTCGTTTTTAAATACCATTAAAGAAAAATCCTCGAATCGGTCTTTGTGGTAATCCATAAAATCACGATGAAATAAGAAAGTCGCATTTTTGGCATGGCTTATAAAAGCATTCCAATGGTTATAATCATTTTCTTGATATCGTTTTACAGTGTAATTTTTCACAATTGAGCATTAAGGAGTGGAAAAGTACACAATTAGGGTAATATTCTAAATACGAATTGCAAAAAAACGTGAATAATCAGCAATAAAAAAGCAAATATCGATTCACACCAGAACGATAATGACCTGAAGAAACAAATTGACTTTATTTTTTATGTTCTATGGGAGAAAAATGCCACTTATATTTTACGGCCAGTAAACGAACGACGATAATAACCAATGAGGTAATGAGGTATAAAATTTCATTCTCCAAATTCATTTTTCGAAGTATAAAAAATACGATTCCACCCAAAATACAGATAGTTGCATAAACTTCCTCTCGAAAAATAACCGGAATCTCGTTACATAAAATATCTCGAATAACGCCTCCAAAACAGGCCGTCATGGTTCCTAATGCGATACAAATAGTTGGATGAAGTTGGTATTCTATTCCTTTTTGAATTCCGATTAGGGTAAAAACACCCAATCCAATGGTATCGAATAAGGCTAATGAAGTGCGGAGCTTATCTAATCTTTTTCGGAACAATATTGTCAAAATAAAACCTAACGTAATTACATACACATAGGTCAAATCCTGCATCCAACCAACAGGCATGCGTCCTATCATAACATCTCGCAAAGTTCCCCCTCCGACTGCGGTCACAAATGCAATGATGAAAACGCCAAACGGGTCTAGTTTTTTGCTCATCGCCGTTAAAGCGCCTGACATGGCAAATGCCATGGTTCCGATGATGTCAAGTAGGTGAAACATAGTTAAATTTTAGATCGCAGATTGCAGGTTTTACTCCCGATAACTATCGGGAGTAGATTATGCTTAAGATTTCAAAATTAAATAAAAAAGGACTTACTATTGATTATTTTAAGAATTTAAAAAATGGTAGTACCTTAGCACCATAGTAACTTAGCAATTTTACCTTTGAAACAAATCACTTCCATCCAAAATCCTTTTATTAAATCCTTGGTACTATTGCAGGAAAAAGCAAAAGCTCGCAAACAATCGGGAACATTTCTGATTGAAGGAAAACGCGAAATTTCACTTGCCTTAAAAGGAGGATATGAAATAGAAACGATTTTGTTTTTACCCGAAGTTTGTTCGGAAACGGAAACCCGCAAATTATCGAATAACGCCGAATTGATAGAAATTAATAAAGATGTCTATCAAAAACTGGCGTATCGAGACACTACCGAAGGGATTTTGGCTATAGCCAAAGCCAAATCGATGCAGTTATCCGATTTACAATTATCCGAAAACCCATTAATTATTATTGCCGAAGCTCCCGAAAAACCAGGAAACATCGGCGCTTTATTGCGCACTGCCGATGCCGCAAATCTTGATGCTGTGATTATCGCCAACCCAAAAAGTGATTTATACAATCCAAACGTGGTTCGGTCAAGTGTTGGTTGTTTGTTTACCAATCAAATTGCAACGGGTACCACTACTGAGATTATTGCTTTTTTGAAAGAACGAAACATTAATTTTTATTGTGCCACGCTGCAAAATTCTACTTCCTATCATACCCAAGATTACACTTTGCCGACAGCTTTGGTTGTTGGAACAGAAGCCACGGGACTGACACAGGAATGGCGTGATGCTGCCACCCAAAACATCATTATCCCAATGCAAGGCGAAATAGACAGCATGAACGTATCTGTAGCTGCTGCTATTTTGATATTTGAAGCCAAAAGACAAAGGGGGTTTTAGATTGCAGATTTTAGACTGCAGATTTTAGAATAAAGCACATAGATAATATAGATTTCCGAATTTAATTACATAAAAATATGAAAAAAATTAACCTTTCACTTTTAGTACTTCTTGCGTTTAGCATCCATTCTTTTGCTCAGATTTCGGAACAAGAAGTGGACAATGTTGTTAACAGAACTTTAACCGCCTTTAATGTTCCCGGAATTGCAGTAGCGATTGTAAAAGATGGGAAAGTGGTACTTGCCAAAGGATATGGCGTAAAATCTATACTAACCAATGAAAAAGTCGATGCTAATTCACTTTTTGGAATTGCTTCCAACAGCAAAGCTTTTACAAGTGCAGCTTTGGCAATGTTAATAGACGAAGGAAAACTAAAATGGGATGATAAAGTCATTACTTACCTGCCGAATTTCAAAATGTACAATGATTATGTAACCAATGAATTTACGATTCGGGACTTGCTGACTCACAGAAGCGGACTAGGACTTGGCGCAGGTGATTTGATGATTTGGCCTGATGGAAGCAATTTTACGGCGCAGGATATCACTCAAAATTTACAGTATTTGAAACCGGTTTCTGCCTTTAGAACGCAATACGATTATGACAATTTATTATATATCGTTGCAGGAGAAGTAGTTCACAAAATAAGTGGTATGAATTGGTGTGATTTTATTGAAAGCCGAATCATGAAGCCATTGGAAATGAATAAAAGTGCTGCTTCATTTGTTCGCCTGAAAGACACCACTAATGTTATCGCACCCCACGTACCTATTGACGGAAAACTAAAAGTGATTTCAAGATATAAAAATCAATTATTTGATTCTGCTGCTGGAATTTATTCTAGTGTAAACGATATGAGCAAATGGGTAATCATGCAATTGAACAATGGAAAATACGGTACTGAAAACAAACAATTATTCTCCGAAAAAGAACATACCGAAATGTGGACTCCACAAACTATAATTCATGCGGTGACAAAACCACCTTACAACACTCATTTTAGCTCATATGGATTGGGTTGGTTTTTGAGTGATGTCAAAGGATACAAGCAAGTAACTCACACGGGAGGCTTAGAAGGAATTGTGACTCAGGTGACCTTAATTCCTGAATTAAATTTAGGAATTATAGTATTGACCAATCAGCAATCAGGCGCTGCTTTTAATGCGATAACCAATACCATAAAAGACAGTTATTTGGGAATCAAATCGGATGATTATGTCACTATTTACAGTAATAGAGTAAAAGCCACCGAAGAATCGGCTGATAAAGTAACTGACGAAGTTTGGGCATTGGTTGCCAAAAACAAAAAAGAAAATAACAAAATTAACCTCAATAATTACGTTGGCACATACAAAGACAATTGGTTGGGCGAAATTGTAATTAGTGAAAAGAAAGGAAAATTATATTTTGCATCAAAACGATCTCCACAGCTTTCAGGGGAGCTATTTCTTTACAAAGACAAAAACTTGGTGGTAAAATGGAATAATGCTTATTTCCATGCTGATGCGCATTTGTTTTTTGAATTTGATGCAACAGGAAAAGCAATTGCAATAAAAATGAAACCGATTTCAGAGTTAACCGATTTTAGTTACGATTTTCAGGATTTGGACTTTAAAAAAGTATTTTAGACTGCAGAAGGCAGAATCTAGATTCCTAAATTCTGCCTTCTAAAATCAACAATTAAATTCTAAAATCCCTTTCTTCCCCTTGCACATCTCCTGAAAAATTGTTATTTTTAGGAATTGAACCATGCCGTTATGATAGAAATCGATATAGAAAAAGAAAACAAAGCAATTGCTCAAGAATATAAAGAGTTACTGCGCATTAGTTACCAAACCCTAACAGCAGAGGATAAAAAACTGATACGCAAGGCATTTGACGTAGCTGTTGATGCCCATAAAGACCAACGTCGCAAATCTGGAGAAGCTTATATCTTTCATCCTATTGCGGTTGCCAAAATTGTGGCTTCCGACATTGGTTTGGGAGCAACTTCCATTGCCGCGGCTTTAATGCACGATGTTGTTGAAGACACACCAATCACCGTCAAAGACATTGAAAAAATGTTTAATCCTAAAATCGCCCAGCTGGTTGAAGGATTAACCAAAATATCATTGGTACAAAAAGACCTTAATGTTTCAATGCAAGCTGAGAATTTCCGCAGAATGCTACTGACTCTCAATGATGACGTTCGGGTAATCCTGATAAAAATAGCCGATAGATTGCATAATATGCTCACTATGGACTCGATGGAAGACCACAAACAAGTCAAACTGGCATCTGAAACCTTATACATTTACGCTCCATTAGCACATAGATTAGGCCTTTATAAAATTAAAAACAAACTTGAAGATTTAGGACTAAAATATACTGAACCAGAAAGATACAATTCCATTGTCAGCAAAATAAGAGAAACCAAGGAAGAACAAGACCTTTACATTAAAGACATTTCCGAAGTACTCCAAAAAGCATTAGATGAAGAAAATGTAGACTACATCATCAAAGGCCGACCAAAATCCATTTATTCCATCAACAGAAAAATGCTGGCCCAAAATGTGACTTTTGACGAAGTCTATGATAAATTTGCCTTGCGTATTGTCTATAAATCAAATCCACATGATGAAAAATTCCTAGCTTGGAAAATTTATTCCATCGTAACAGATCATTACAGACCCAGCCCAAGTCGTTTGCGCGACTGGATTTCCTCTCCAAAATCAACTGGTTACGAAGCATTACACATAACCGTAATGGGACCAAAAGGCCGTTGGGTAGAAGTACAGGTACGAAGCGAACGTATGGATGAAATCGCCGAAAAAGGATACGCAGCACATTATAAATACAAAAATGGAGCGACCGAAGAAAATGGTCTCGACGTTTGGTTAAACCTTTTAAAAGAAGCTCTTGAAAATTCAGAGACAAGTGCCGTTGATTTTGTTGAAGATTTCAAAATGAATCTGTATTCCAAAGAGATTTACATTTTTACCCCAAAAGGAGAAATCAAATCCTTACCAAAAGGAGCCACATCTTTGGACTTTGCTTTTAGCATACACTCCGAAATTGGAATAAAAACAAGAGGAACAAGGGTCAACGGAAAATTAGTCCCTTTAAATTACGAATTAAAAAGTGGAGACCAAGTAGAAATCATCACCTCTCCCAACCAGAAACCAACAATTAACTGGTTGGATTACGTAACCACTTCAAGAGCAAAAAATAAAATTAGAAACGTCCTCAACGAGAACACTAAGAAAATTGCCGAAGACGGAAAAGAACTCCTTACCCGTAAATTAAAGCACCTAAAAGTCACGCTAAACGAGCAAACTATTAACGAATTAGTTAACTTTTTTAGGCTAAAAACAAGTTTGGATTTGTTTTACAGAGTCGGTGTAGGCTCTATTGACAATCAACAATTAAAAGATTATGCTGCCCAAAAAAGCAACACTTTAATCAACTTTTTCAAAAACAAAATCAAGCGTTCCCATAGCACTGCCGACGAGGACATCCACAAACAAGTCATCAGTAGCAATTATGACATGCTTGTTTTTGGTAAAACTCACGACAAACTTGATTACAAACTATCCAGCTGTTGCAACCCCATACCCGGAGACGAAGTTTTTGGTTTTGTAACCATAAATGATGGTATCAAAATCCATAAAAAAGACTGTCCAAATGCTATTTCATTGCAGTCAAATTATGCGTACCGAATCATGCAGGCCAAATGGATCGATTCCACTCAGCAAGACTTCAAAGCGACCATCAACATCATGGGAATGGACACTTTGGGACTTACAAATGAATTGACAAAAGTGATTTCAAACAACATGAATGTCAACATCCAGAGCATTTCTCTAAACGGTGAAGCCGGTATTTTCAAAGGTCAAGTATCTGTAATTGTCCCCAACATCACCATTCTAAAAAAATTAATGGACAACATCAAAAAAATTGATGGAATCGACAAAGTAACTCGAGTTTATAAAAACTAACAAAAAGAGTTCATTACAAAAACAAACTTTAAAAGTCAAAATTGTGATAATCGCTACCAAAAGACAAAAACAAATAGTCCCAAAAATCATTTGGGCATGACACCATTAGGAAAAGAGGCCAAAATAACAAACCGCCGATTCGGCCTCTTTCCCTAATGCTGTCGGGCTATCCGCGCTACTTTGGTAGCTTGCTTCTATCCCTCACGCACTAAACCAGATACTTAGTTTTCATCAAAAATATCGCTTATTATCCGTCATTAAAACCTAAAAAATAAAATACTAGATTCAGAATTAAAACTCTAAATTTTTATACTTTTAAAATAATAATTTATCTTTGCAAGATATGACACTCATTTCCACAGATAACAACAAAAATCAGGAGATTGTAAAAAATGTTTTTACAATGTACCTCGAAAACAAAGGACACCGCAAAACCCCAGAACGGTATGCTATCCTTCAAGAAATATACGACAGTGAGGAACATTTTGATATAGAAAATCTATACCTCAAAATGAAAAACAAAAACTACCGTGTCAGTAGAGCCACCCTTTACAATACCATCGAATTATTACTGGACTGCGCCTTGGTTCGCAAACATCAGTTTGGACAAAATCAAGCACACTACGAGAAGTCCTATTTCGACAAACAGCACGATCATATCATTATGACCGATACTGGTGAAGTAATTGAATTCTGTGACCCACGAATTCAAACCATCAAAAAAACTATCGAAGAAATTTTTGATATCGAAATCACCAATCATTCCCTATACTTATACGGAAACAGAAAAAAAACAAACGCAGAAAATACAATAGAAAATTAACTACAAATAAAACATAGAATGACTGTAGATTTATTATTAGGATTACAATGGGGAGATGAAGGAAAAGGAAAAATTGTTGACGTTCTTACATCAAATTACGATATAATTGCTCGTTTTCAAGGAGGTCCAAACGCAGGACACACTTTAGAATTTGATGGAATAAAACACGTTCTTAGAACTATTCCTTCTGGAATTTTTCATAAAACAGCCATAAACATTATCGGAAACGGAGTGGTAATTGACCCAGTAGTTTTTCAAAAAGAAATTGAAGGTCTTGAAAAATTTAATTTGGACATCAAAAGCAAATTAATAATTTCTAGAAAAGCACATTTAATCTTACCAACACACCGCATACTTGACGCAGCTTCTGAAGCTTCAAAAGGAAAAGCAAAAATTGGATCTACATTAAAAGGAATTGGACCAACTTACATGGACAAAACCGGAAGAAATGGATTGCGTGTTGGAGATACTGAATTAGAGGATTTCAAAGAACGTTACAGAGCATTGGCTGACAAACACGAAGAAATGATTAAATTTCACGATGTTAATATTCAGTACAATTTGGCTGAAATGGAAAAAGAATTTTTTGAATCTATCGAGGTTTTAAAAACATTAGATTTTATTGACAGTGAAGAATACTTAAACCAAGCTCAAAGAGCAGGAAAATCAATTCTTTGCGAAGGTGCACAAGGTTCATTGTTGGACGTTGATTTTGGAACTTATCCATTTGTAACTTCTTCTAACACTACTGCCGCTGGTGCTTGTACAGGTTTAGGAATTGCTCCAAACAAAATCAAAGAAGTTTACGGAATTTTCAAAGCTTATGTAACTCGTGTTGGTAGTGGACCTTTCCCAACAGAACTTTTTGACGAAGATGGAGCGACAATGGCCAAAGTAGGAAACGAATTTGGATCGGTTACAGGAAGACAAAGACGTTGTGGATGGTTGGATTTAGTAGCCTTAAAATATGCTGTTCAAATCAATGGAGTAACACAATTAATGATGATGAAAGGTGATGTTCTTTCTGGTTTTGAAACTTTAAAAGTTTGTACTGAGTATAACTACAAAGGAAAAACCATTTCACATTTCCCTTATAACATCGAACCAGAAAATGTAACTCCTGTATTCAAAGAATTCAAAGGATGGCACCAAGATTTAACAGGCATGACTACTTATGATCAATTGCCAATTGAGTTAAAAGAGTACATCGAATTTATAGAAAAAGAGGTAGAAGTTCCAATAAAAATTGTTTCTGTCGGACCAGATAGAAAACAAACAATTCTTAAATAATAAGCTAACGTCCCGATAAATCGGGACGTTTTTTTTAACATTAATTAGCTAATATTATGTCAAATCCTAAATACAAAATACAGAAAACAGAATTGCTATCCGACAATTGGTACATCCTGAATAAAGTAACCGTAGACTATCAAAAAAAAGATGGTTCTTGGGACACTCAAGTACGGGAAGTATATGATAGAGGTAATGGAGCGGCTATTTTATTATACAATCAATCTAAAGGAACTGTTATTTTAACCCGACAATTTAGACTACCAAGTTATTTAAACGGAAATAAGAGCGGTTTATTAATTGAAGTTTGCGCCGGATTACTAGATGAAGACAACCCTGAAGCTTGTATCATACGTGAAACCGAAGAAGAAACCGGATATCGCTTGGATTCGGTTAAAAAAGTTTTTGAAGCCTACATGTCTCCTGGAGCAGTTACTGAAGTTTTACATTACTTTATAGGAGAATACGATTCCAGTATGAAAGTAAGTTCTGGAGGCGGATTAGCAAATGAACATGAAGAAATTGATGTTATAGAAATCCCTTTTATCCAAGCTTACGTTATGATAGAATCCGGCGAAATAAAAGATGCCAAAACCATTATGCTATTGCAATATGCAAAAATTCATAATTTAGTTTAACCCAGATTCAGCATTAGACTTTATTACGCAGAGGCACACGAAGAATTCGCAAAGGTTCGCAAAGTTTTTTAAGCTCCATTCAAAGAATTCGTTCTTCCTTTGCGCATCTTTGCGTCCCGATAGTTATCGGGATTGCGCATCTTCGTGACATTTTTTCTATTGCGGATTCTAGGTTTAATACAAAGGAAATAAACAGCACAAAAAAAGAGTACTATGTTTTAAAATAGTACTCTTTTTGTTTTTAATTCAAGACTTATAAATTAGGTTGTGGTGTCATTCTTAAATATGGTTTTATGCGAGTATGTCCTTTGGGAAACTTAGCTGCAATGTCACTGTCTGGAATGGCAGGAACGATAACTACATCTTCCCCGTTTTTCCAGTTAGCTGGAGTAGCAACACTATAATTGGCTGTCAATTGCAAACTATCAATAACCCTAAGTAGTTCTTCAAAATTTCGCCCTGTAGAGGCAGGATAAGTCAACGTCAATTTAATTTTCTTGTCGGATCCAATAATAAAAACTGAACGTACCGTAAATTTTTCACTTGCATTGGGATGAATCATATCATAAAGCATAGCCACTTCCCTATTTTCATCAGCAATAATTGGAAAATTAACTGTTGTATTTTGAGTTTCATTTATATCTTTTATCCATTCCTTATGAGATTCTAAACCATCAACACTTAAGGCGATGACTTTTGTATTTCTCTTTACAAATTCAGGATAATAATTCGCCACCGTACCTAATTCAGTTGTGCAAACAGGTGTAAAATCAGCAGGATGAGAAAACAATACTCCCCACGAATCGCCTAACCATTCATGAAATTTTATAGTCCCCATTGAGGTTTCTGCTGTAAAATCTGGAGCTGTATCTCCTAATCGTAATGTTGCCATAATTCTATAGTTTTAATATATTTAGTCCCTTAAAATTAAATAAAAAAACAACTACTTCAACAAAGAATATATTTCAAAGCATTCTTATATAAAACGCATCATAATAACCCAAAATATCAAGGTTATAAATGAAATGGGGATACCAAAACCAATCATCATGCTACTCAGTCTAGGTTTCAAACCATACGTAGAAGCCAAAATACAGCCAGTTATCATCGGCGCCATTGCCGATTCCAATATCGCAACTTCAATCTCTTTAGAATGTTGATGTAGTACTATCACATATAAAAAATAGATAATGGCGGGAGTCAAAATTAGTTTATAAAATAATCCCAATCCTAAGAAATCCCAATGCATACTGCGTTTTTCAAAACGCAATTGCAATCCCACCGAAAGTAATGCCAAAGGTGTCACAGCACTCCCCACCGATTTTAACAACAACTGCCCCCACTCCTGAAAATCGAATTGAAAGACATTCATCAAACACGCAATACAGAAAGTAATGAAAGGAGGAAAAAAAGCAATCTTTTTGGCAATTTGCACACTACTCAAATTCCCTTTAGAATAGACCGTTGCAACTAAAACACCCAAAGTAGAAAGTACCACAAAAGATCCTGGCTGATCCACTATAATAGCAGTTTTCAAGCCTTCTTCTCCATACAAAGCCTCAATTATCGGAAAACCTAAAAAAGAGGTATTACTAAGTCCCGCACAAATAATCAAACAACCGATGAGTTTTCTTGGCCAACCTCTTTTTTTTCCTAAGTAACTAAAAAAGAAATATGAGATTACAAATCCTATCCAAGCCACCCCAATGGGAAACAATAATTGATTGTCCCATTTAATTTTCGGAATATAATATAATGCTAATGCGGGAAGACAAATATAGACGACAATCCAATTTAGAATCTTATGCGCATTTTTGGGTATTTGCTTTATCCTCTGTAAAACAATGCCTAAAAATAAGAAAACAAAAATGAGTATAAAGTTATTCATCGCATGAAATGGAAGACAAAAATACCACTAAAAAATTCTAAACCCAAAAGGAATAAATTAAAAGAAAATAAACCTAAAAATTTATTTAACAAATCAAACAACTCCAAATCAAATATAAATCATATATTTGCAATATATTTTATTACAGTATGATTTCAGGTAAATTTGCCATCACAATACATATTCTAACATTGCTTTCTAAATTCCCTGATGAATATTTATCATCAGACTTTATAGCTAGCAGTATGAACGTACATCCTGTTTTGGTTAGAAAAGAGATAGCGAACCTTAAAAAAAATCATATTGTAGAAAGTAAGGAAGGAAAAAATGGTGGCACAAGATTATTAAAATCAGCATCAAAAATTAGTTTGAATGCCATATTCAAAATGACTTTTGATACCGTTACATTAGGTTTTTCCAAAAATGAACCAAATCCTGATTGCCCTGTTGGGAAACAAATCAACAAAAATTTAGAAAACTTATATGACGATATTAACAAGACAATCAATATACAATTGAACGAAATTACATTGGAAGATTTTGCCAATAAGTTTTAATACTATTTTTTTAAATTAAACTGTAACTTTTTTTATTACTTTTAAATACATATAACTATGAAGATCGCAATTATTGGAGCCACAGGATTTGTAGGCTCAGCAATTTTAGATGAATTAGCAAGCAGAAACCATCAACTTACTGCTATTGCAAGAAACCCAAAAACAGATACCGAAGCAAATTGGGTTTCAGAAGATATCTTTAACACAGACGCATTAGCAGAAACTTTAAAAGGGAATGATGTTATAATAAATGCTTACAATCCTGGCTGGACTAACCCTAACATCTATGATGATTTCATCAATGGATCCAAATCAATTCAAGAAGCTGTAAAAAAATCTGGCGTAAAAAGATTTATCACTATTGGTGGCGCCGGAAGTTTATTTGTTGCGCCAAATTTACAAGCCGTTGACACTCCTGACTTCCCAAAAGAGTATCATGCAGGAGCAACCGCAGCCAGAGATTATTTAAATATTCTCAAAGAAGAAAAAGAGCTGGATTGGGCTTTTTTCAGTCCTGCTTTCGAAATGCACCAAGGAATAACTACAGGAAGAACAGGTAAATATCGATTGGGATTAGAAAATCCAGTTTTTAACGAAGAGCAACGAAGCATACTTTCAGTAGAAGATTTAGCAGTTGTCATCGCTGATGAAGCAGAAAATCCAAAACACCATCAAGTTCGTTTTACCGCAGCGTATTAAGAAGTCAAATAGTTCAACAATAAAACAGTTTCAAGGATTCGTCTTTTGAAACTGTTTTTGTTTTGATTACTTTTACTATCAAAATTAATTATTTTGTCAACCAAAAAAAATAATCCAAGCGCTTTAAATGAAAAAGCTGGTATTTCGCCTCCAGAAATCATCAGTTCCAGCGCTATACACCAAATCAAAATATCAAGAAAGCAACAACCTTCCGCAAAAGAATTGATTGATGGGGTTTTGGCAGGAAATATAACGGCACTCAGCCGTGCTATCACATTAATTGAAAGTACTAATATTGCGCATCTGGAGAAAGCAAGCGAAGTAATAAACGGATGTTTGCCTCATGCCAACAAATCAATTCGAATAGGAATCACGGGAGTACCAGGAGTTGGGAAAAGCACTTTTATTGAAGCTTTTGGAAAATACTTAACGAGTTTGGGCAAAAAAGTAGCCGTTCTTGTGGTTGATCCAAGCAGCACTATTTCTCACGGTAGCATACTAGGTGATAAAACCCGAATGGAAGAATTGGTAAAAGACAAAAATGCATTCATTCGCCCTTCGGCATCTGGAGAAACTTTAGGCGGTGTTGCAAGAAAAACAAGAGAAACTATAACACTTTGCGAAGCTTGTGGTTTTGACGTTATTCTCATTGAAACGGTAGGTGTAGGCCAAAGCGAAACGGCTGTTCATAGTATGGTCGATTTCTTTTTATTGCTAAAAATTGCAGGAGCAGGAGATGAACTTCAAGGAATCAAAAGGGGGATTATGGAAATGGCCGACGCCATTATTATCAACAAAGCCGATGGTGATAATATTAAAAAGGCACAATTGGCAAAAGTAGAATTCAACAGGGCCTTACATCTTTTTCCGGCAAAAAAATCAGGATGGATTCCAACTACTGCAACTTGTAGTGCTTTGACCCAAGAAGGAATTAGTGGCGTTTGGCAAACTATTTTAAATTATCTTGACTTGGTAAATTCTAATCATTATTTTGTAGAAAAACGCAAGGAACAAAATCAATTTTGGATGATGGAAACCATTAATGATCAATTAAAAAGCCATTTCTACAATCAGCCAGACATAAATCAATTATTGGATTCAACAAAAAAAGCGGTGCAAAATAATGAAATATCCCCTTTTTCGGCAGCTCAAATTTTATTGGACAGTTACTTTAAAAAATAGTACTGAATAATATTTCATCAAACAAAAAACTGCAAAAGCTAATTGAAAGCTTTTGCAGTTTTTTGTTTATAAAACGATATGCTATAAAAAATTATCCTGATACCATTGTACTTGTGCTTTCAAACCATCGTACAAACTGGTTTTAGGATTATAGTCCAATAATCTTCTGGCTTTGTCTATTACAGCTTTGGTTCTCAATTGATCCCCTGTCCTGGCTTCAACAATTTGCAAATCAATTTTTTTATTTAATATTTGCTCAACAATTTCAATTCCTTGTTGAGTTGTATTTTCTTCCTCGGTACCTAAATTGATAATTTCATTATTGACCACCTCTTCCTTTCCAATTACACTCACTACGCCATCGACAATATCCTGAACATAAGTAAAGCTTCGCAAATGATGCTCACTCCCTTTAAACAAAGGAAATGGAACGTTATTGAAAGCATTCGCAATTAATTTTGTATATAACTTCTCTGGCCTTTCACGTGGTCCATAAACTGAATACAGACGCAAAGAACATGCCTTCAATTGCCCAAGTCTACTGCTTGCCAAAACCAATTGTTCAGCTGCCAGTTTAGTCACACCATAAAAAGAAGCGGGTGATGGTGCTACAGTTTCATCAAAAGTGGCATGAATTCCATAAATGGAAGATGTGGCAATATTTACAAAAAGAGCTAAGTTTTTATTTTTTAAGGCAAAATCGAGTAAGTTTTTGGTTCCAATTACATTGTTTCCCAAATAATCTTCAAAACTGGAAGTAGCAGAAATCCCAGGTTGAGCAGCAAAATGAAAAACATAATCAAAATCAGTTGGCAATTCTTGAAGCTGTTCTGCAAACCTCAAATCTTTCTCCTCAATTTCAATTCCTTTAGCATACAATACGCTCGCATTCAACTTCTTCAAAGAAACATCATAATAATCTGAAAAATTATCCAAACCAACTACTTCATGACCTAGAGATTGCAGTCGCTCGGCTGTGTGTGAAGCAATGTATCCAGCAGCACCAGTAATTAAAATTCTCATAAACTAAGCTTTAGTGATTAATATCGGTAGCAAATAATTTAAATCTCAATTCTATTTTCAACCAAAAAACTTTTCAGTTATTCAATCAAAACAAAGATAAACAAATACAATAGTACGTGATAAAAAATATTTGTAAAACAATCCGTATTAATAAAAAATATATGTAACTTGGTCATTATCATGTATTTAATTATTTCATTCAGAGACAATAAGATTTCTTAAAATAACATTAAAAAAAAGCCAATAAATAGCACTACCGCTTTAATAAATTATCAACAATACTAAAAAAACGATTCAACACTTAAATTTTTATTAACCCAAAATTTCATTTTATAATGAATAATAAATTTTTAATCTTAATTTCAAGAGAGCCCGTCAATTTAATCTTGATAGCTATTTTTCTCGTTACTCTATTTCAGCTCGGAGCATGGGGGCTTACTGAAACAAGTGAAGCCCGTTATGCAGAAATCGCCAAAGAAATGTTTGAATCTGGCGACTATATTCATCCCAGAAAAATGGGAATTTCACATTATCACAAACCGCCACTTACATATTACATAACCGCCTTAGGCTACGCCATCTTTGGAATTAATGAATTTGGTGCGCGCTTCTTTTTATCAATTGCGCTTTTGGTCCAATTGATTCTGATTTACAAAACCTCTCAACTTTTGTTTAATGACAAAAAAACATCCTTACTATCTGTCGTTTTATATTTTTCAACTCCTTTGGTTTTAGCATCTGTCCGTAATTTAACCACCGATGCCTACCTGAACACCTTTGTCATGATGTCAGTCTATTTTTGGCTTCGCTATTTAGATGAAAAAAAATTCTTTTTCCTATTTTATTTATCACTTTCACTGGGTTTCTTCACAAAAGGTCCATTGGTGCTTATTCCAGTTTTTGTCTTTCAATTAACTTGGCTTTATTACAACAAAAAAAGAATCAAATTTTCAGTATATGATTTTTGGGGAATCGTAGTGTTTTTTATTTCCTGCGGTTGGTGGTATTTGGCCGTTATAAAAGAAAACCCAATGGTTTTGGATTACTTTACCAGCAATCAACTTTACCAAAGAATTGCTTCAAACGATGCTTTCAATAGAGGAAAGCCCTTTTGGTATTATATCGTTTTTCTTCCTTTGTCTCTGTTCCCTTGGGTTATATATATTTTTCTGTCTGTAAAAAAAGCAGGCACCACAGTTGTAAAAGGAAAAATTTTATTGACTTCCTTTTTCATAATTATTTTAATTTTTTCACTATTCAAAACCAAACTGATTTTCTATGTTTTACCCTCTCTGCCTTTTCTGATAATGTTTGCTTCAACTCATTTGGTTCGATTAGATGAAATCCATTGGAAAAAATTCACGATTTATCTATACGGCTATTTTACTCTATTGTTTAGTGCCATTTTTGTAGCTATCCTAATTCACAAAGTCGAACTTGAACTTCCTTATGTTTTGATCTTGCTATCCGGAATGTTAGTTAGCATTTTTGGTATAAAGAATGATAACTGGTTCAACAAAAACCTATATACACTTCTAATAAACACGATCTCTTTACTGGTTTTCTCAACTTGTTTAATGAGGTCAAACGAATTGCTCATCAACTCCGTAAAACCTATCGCTACTTTTGTGACAGCATTGAAAACAAAAAAAGTGTACGTATATAATTATCTGGTTCCGTCCATGTCTTTTTATACCGATAAAAACATAATTACACTTAATAATGGAAATTACACTTGCAAAAGAGAAGTCCAATTCGAACAAAATTTAAACTATAGAAAAACCTATTATAACTTGGAGGAAAACAAAGAAATCAAGCGATTCAAAACCGATTTCAAAACACAAAACACAGTTTTCTTGGTGAGAAAAAAAGAAACATTACCCCAATACATCAAAACAGCAATTACTCCTTTTAGAAATAAAAAATATTTTAACAAATGGATACTTTATTACAATTAAAAACAAAAAGTCACTAAAGACGAAACTTCTTCTTTAGTGACTTTTTGTTTTCAACAGAAATGAAAAATTATTTTTTCACATCCCTCGACTTATATTCTTTCTCTTTATACAAATCTCCCGCCACTATAACATGCGCCAAAGCATCTTTTGCAAATTCTTCATTCAATTTAACCGGAATGAAAGTAGTATCATTTTTGATTTTAAATTGTAGCGGCTTCAAATTGGGTTGCATGATTACCACATTATTTTCAACTCGGAAAGCGTTGATATCATTAAACTGCATTAGGCTTCTTCCTTTAGTTACAGGCTGATTACCATTTAGATTTCTACCAACCATAGGCGTTTCAAACTGACCTCCAACATAACTTAACAAAGTAGGTGGAATATCGATCTGACTTGCCAATCGACTGTACACTTTACCCTTTGGCACACCAGGTCCCAATATCAATGCCGGAATATGGAATTTATTGATTGGAACTAAATTCTTGCCGTATGTTCGTGTATTATGATCTGCAATAACAATAAAAATAGTATTCTTGAAATAGGCTTCTTTTTTAGCCATTTCGAAGAATTTACCAATTGAAAAATCAGCATATTTCATAGCATTGTTAACCGTTGCCGCTTTTTTATCATAATGTTTGATTCTTCCAGCAGGATATTCAAACGGTTCATGGTTTGAAGTTGAAAACATTAGAGAAAAGAAAGGTTTATCTCCTTTACTTTTGAAATAATTATTAGCCTTTACTGCCAAATCCTCATCAGAATACCCCCAAGTACCTTTGAAAGCATATTTATTCCCATCAGAATCAAAATCATCCTGATCTACAATATCCTGAAAACTATTACCGTTAAAAAACGAAGCCATATTGTCAAAATTTGACATTCCTCCGTAAATAAAACTAGTCTCGAAACCTTTTCTTTTAAAAGCATCTGCCAAAGTAAAAAATCCTTGCTGAGACCCTCCTAATTTCACAACGCTCTCTGATGGTGATGGAAGAAATCCTGTAATTACTGCTTCAATTCCACGAACACTGCGGGTTCCTGTACAATATAAATTTGTAAAAAGAAGTCCTTCTTTTGAAAGACGGTCAAATTCTGGAGTTAAAGGTTTTCCCCCTAAACTTCCCACATATTCTGCACCCAGACTCTCTTGTAAAAAAACCACTAAATTATAAGGCCTCTTCAAAAGTACTTTCGGGTTCTGAACGTGAAGAAAAGGAATTTCGGGAGTACTAAATTCATTCTCGTCTACAGTCATATATTTTTTCACACGAGCAATCGCTTCGGCTTTGTCCATTTTGCCATACATCTCCGTATTTGCTTCGTTTTTGAGAGAATAAGCAGCAAATGCAACGGTATAAAATGAATTTATGCCTAAAGAATTTGTCAACTGATCCGTCGAAAAAACAGCATTACTTCCATTAATCGGTCGCTTGGAAGCAAGACTGGAACGAGCACCAAAAAACAATAAAAAAGCAACCAAAGGAAATATTGTCAATTTGCTTTTATAATCTGAATCCTTGGTGTAAAAAAACTCTTTACCTTTTTTGATAGCAAAATACAAAGCAATTCCTAAAATTGAAAAAGTAACAATTATCGAAATCAAATAACTTTTTAAAAGCATTCCAACAACTTCTCGTGGATAAATCAGATAATCCAAAAATATTTTGTTTGGTCTTGTATCATATTGTTTAACAAAATCTGGAGTCGCCAATTCGATAAAAAGAATTAGAAAAAGAAATAAAAAACTATAACAAACCAAAAATTTATTGGTGAATCTGATCCATTTATTTGGCAAAAAAGTAATTAAAAGCGCTGGAAGAAACGAAATATAACACAACAGTATCAAATCCATTCGTAAACCAATAGGGAAAATATACCAATAATTATGAGTTTCTACAACTCTGTCCTCAAAAAGAAAAAACAAGAACAAGCGACTTAACGTCATTATGAGTAACCCAAATAAAATGAAATTCAAAATAGGTTTTAGAAAATTGAATTTTCTCATTAACAAAAATTTAAAATTTAAGAGCAATTGAATCTTAAACGATTAATAAAATTATAAAAAAGCGGTTGAATTTTGAAGGACTAGTAAGTATTGAACTACACGTCTTAACCCCTTATTTTTGGAGGGCAAATATAGCTTTGTTTATCTAATAATTCCGTTCAAAATTTATTAAAATCATAGCGAGGAATAAAGCTGTAAAACAGCCTTGAAAATTCAAAAAACAATCATTCCTACAATGCTTTTTATCATAACTAATTAAACAACTATTACTTACACTAAACAAACCAGCCTTACTATGTTATACTGCATTAGTAAACGAGCTTAACAAAAACGAAACACTTTCAAATATTTCAATTATTGATCAAAATAAAAACCACTCGAAAGAGTTATTTGAAGAATAAAATTTGGAATTGATTCAAATTTTAAGTTAGAATACTTTAAAAACGAAAAAACTACATGAACTGTCCAAACAAATTTCACAGTCAAACTTATATACTTGCGAATTGCCAAAAAAAAGGTTGCCCATTAGAGATAAAAAAAATTAAATCTAAACGTTAACCTTTGTATTTTTAATGAAATAACAACCTGAATCTTCATAAAATTAAATACTTTTGTAAAAACTATCCTAAATATGAATTTTGAATTAACAATCATTATACCTGTTTATAACGAAGAGGATAACCTAGATCGTGTGCATCAAGAAATGAAACAGTTTTTGTCCATTTCGAAGAAAAAGACAAAAATCCTATTTGTCAATGATGGCTCCAAAGACAACAGTCAAGCATTAATTGAAAAAATCTGCAAAGACAACGAAGAATTCACTTTTATTTCTTTCGAAAAAAACGCTGGTTTAAGTGCCGCCATCAAAGCCGGTTTTGATTATACAGACACTCCTTGGGTTGGTTATATTGATGCCGACTTACAAACAGCCCCAGAAGATTTTAACATTCTAATGGAATATACTGGAGAATATGACCTTGTAACTGGGGTACGCTCCAACAGAAAAGATTCCTTTACCAAAAATATGTCATCCACCATAGCCAACGGCATCCGAAGAGCTTTTACGGATGACGGCATGGACGACACAGGATGTCCCTTAAAAATAATCCGCACGGATATGGCCAAAAAAATTCCAATGTTCAATGGATTACACCGTTTTTTACCAGCCATGATTTTGTTGCAAAATGGTAAAATCAAGCAAACTCCAGTTAGACATTTCCCTAGAGTGGCAGGGGTTTCAAAATTCAATCTTTGGAATCGACTATTGGGACCATTGCAAGATTGTTTTGCTTATTTGTGGATGAAGAAAAAATACATCAATTATAGTGTAGCAAAACAAGGATAATGAACAACATCATCATTTATTCCATAGGATTCATTGCTCAAATTTTATTTTCGAGCAGAATGATATTGCAATGGATTATTTCCGAAAAAAACAAAAAGGTATTGACTCCTGTTTTGTTTTGGGAAATCAGTTTATTTGCTTCTTTTTTATTGTTTGTTTACGGTTATTTTAGACATGATTTCTCAATTATGTTAGGACAGACAATCACTTATTACATTTACATCAGAAACATTCAACTGCAAAATGACTGGAAGAAAATACATGTGGCACTCCGGTGGTTCATTCTTTTATTTCCTGCTTTTATAGTTTGGTATTCTTATAATAATAATGTCTATGATTTGGACAATTTATTAAGAAATGAAGCAATTCCTAAATGGTTGCTTTGGACAGGAATAATAGGGCAAGTATTGTTTACATTACGTTTTGTCTATCAATGGATTTATTCTGAAAAGAAAAAAGATTCCGTATTGCCATTAGGCTTTTGGATCATTAGTTTGACTGGATCCCTTATCATATTCATTTATGCCATAATCAGAAAAGATCCAGTATTATTAGCAGGTCACGCCATAGGATTAGTCATTTATACTAGAAATATAATAATCATAAAGAAGGATGTCAAAATTAATTCATAATTACACTTTTTGGCTTTTTGTTATAGCCTGCTTGATGCTTTTCCCGCATTTAGATGTTATCGAAGTGAACATCATGGAAGCTCGAAACTTTATTACTGCAAGAGAAATGGCAACTCATAATCATTGGATACTGACAACCCTCAATGATTTACCACGTTATGAAAAGCCACCATTACCAACCTGGCTAACGGCTGTTTCCGGAATTATTTTTGGATTTGACAGTATTTATGGAATGCGAATCCCTGTTGCGTTAATTACATTATTACTTGTATTTGGAGTTTATAAATTTTCTAAAAAATTAGGTTTGTCCAAACAGCAAAGTTTCCACAACGGACTTATTTTGATTACTTCTTTTTATATTTATTTCGCAGGAAGAGACAATCAATGGGACATGTACACCCACAGTTTTATGGTCGTTTGCATACTGTTCATTTGGGATTTATTGAATGGTTCAAAGAAACCTCTTTTTAATGCTGTCATGGCAGGATTGTTTTTTGGATTTTCTTTTTTAAGCAAAGGACCAATTTCAGTTTATGCCTTATTATTGCCTTTTTTAATTGCTTATGGTTTCACTTATAAGTTTCAATTAAAAGACAAAAAAATGTACCTTATACTTATTCTTCTATTGGGTATAATCATCGGTTTATCATGGCCATTGTATGTCAAATGGGCAGATCCTGCAACCTATTTAAAAGTGACCAAAATAGAAAGCAGCCGATGGGGAAATTACAACACCAGACCTTTTTATTATTATTGGAGCTTTTTTACCCAAAGCGGTATTTGGACAGTCCCTGCATTTATTGCTTTAATTTATCCGTATTTAAAAAGCAAAGTCAGCAATTTAAAAGCTTATCAATTTACATTAATCTGGACGTTGGCTTCTGTGGTTTTACTTTCGATAGTACCCGAAAAAAAATCAAGATATTTATTGCCTGTTTTAATTCCGATGGCTTTGAACACAGGATTTTATATTGAATACTTGATTAACAATTTCAAAAATATCAGTCTAAAAAAGGAAAAAGGAATTGTTTATTTTGCTTTTGGGCTTATAGGAATCATTTGCATTGCCATTCCTGTTGGGATTTTCATTAAAGTAAAAAATGAAATAGCAGGATTTGAATTTTGGCTAATTGCCTTGAGTTTATCGTTATTGGCAATAGGTTATGTTCTTGTTACAAATCTTCGAAATAAAAACTTCATAAAAGTATTCTATGCGGTAATAGCTGTTCAGGTAGCCGTCATAGTTTTTGGAATACCATTCACTGAATTGATTTTAAAAAATCCTGATTATGCCAGTGCAAAAGCAATTAGGGAAAAAGAAAAAGTTTTTGGCGTTCGAACTTATGAGTTAAGTTCGTTTACACCCGAAATTATTTGGGATTATGGTTTTAGCATCCCCATATTATTAAATGAAGAAACCAACAAACTAAACTTACCCGCTGAGAGTAAATTTGGTTTATTGGCTTTGGAAAAAGATAGTGTTAATTCTAAAAAAGAATTTCAGAATTACAATCTAAAAAAAGTTTCGTATATCGATTTGAATCATGTTCCAAAAGATACAAAAAAGCACAATGAACGATTGGTTCGCATATACTATATCGTTATGAAGAAATAATTGGCTTAATTCTATAAACAACGGCTTTCTATTGAGTACTTAATTGAAACATATAAGTCATATAAGCTGTTCGATTGAAAAAAAATAAGCAAAGCCAAAATTTCATTTAAGCAAAAGTAAAGAACATTATAAAGAACATTATTTACTTATTTGCGCTTTTTGTCCACTTGACAAACTGTTTTTATTTTATTTTAAACTTAAATGACTTATATGGTTAAAAATATATGCTGTCTACTTTGGAATAAAGCGAAATAATTATTCTTTCTCGTAACGTTCCATTTCTCTATCATAAAATTCATTGGCAAGAACAATCAGTCCTTCCATTTCGGCGTTTAATTCAGCTTCATCAAGGTCTTCTGCCTCTTCCATAAATTCAACCTCATCATCTTTCAAATTGATGATGAATCTTGGGTAATCCAAGTGAATGATAAAAATATCATCTGGAAAATCAGTATTATCTCCCAGTAAAAATTTTGGTAATTCCATGTTTTTAAGTTTAATCGTTTATTTGTTTATTCGGTTAAACGGTTAAACAAATAACCGATTAACCAAAAATTTTATTTATCAGACAAAATAACCGGTGCACTTCCCTTTCCATTCATAAAAATAATTTTAGAATTTGGTGAAGCTGCCAGCTCTTTTTGTGCTTTAATTTGTTCGTATTGCAATTGTTTATCGGTTAATCCCAGAGAAATAATTCTTTGATAATCAGCGATACCTTGTGCTTCTACTCTTTTTCGCTCGGCTTCTTGTTTTTCTTTTTGAAGAACAAAAGTCATTTTTTGAGCATCTTGTTCGGCATTAATTTTACTTTCTATCGACTTTTTTACCGAAATTGGAAGATCAATATTTCGAATTAACAATTGTTCCAAAACTAAACCTCTGCTTTTAAAATCAGACTCAATAGTCTTAAAAATTCGTGCCTGAAACTCATTCCTTTTGGTCGAATACAAAGCCACAGCATCATAAAAAACAGCGTTGTCTCTTATTCGTGTTCTAGTAATTGGCCTTACTATTTTATCGGTATAATCCACACCAATAGTCTTAAAAATCTTTGGTGCATCGGTAGGAACCACACGATACAGAACAGTCAAATCAATAACTACTTCAAGTCCGTCGTTAGACAAAACACGAATGGCATCATCTCCTGCTTGTGCGCCTTCGCCGTGAACAGCAGACATCGTGTAATTTTGTGTTTGAATATCAAATGTGGTAATGTCCAAAAGCGGATTGATAACATGTAAACCGCTTTCCAATACATCAGAATCCACACTTCCATAAAGAGACTTCACTCCTACTTGCCCAGCGTCAATTTGCTTAAACATTGAAGAAAAAATTCCTAAAACGATTAGGATAAATCCAATAATCCTTAATAGACCAGTAAATTTAGAAAACGGATTAACATTGTGGCTTAATGCAAATCCAACAATCAGTAAAATTATTCCAAGAATAATAAATAGTATCATTTTATAGTTTTTAATTGGTACGTTGATTATACGTTAAAACCAATTATAAGTTACATTCTTACAAACACTTATTTTCCTGAATTTTCAAGAACCAGCTTTTTTGTCAAACGAGCAAAACGAATATACAAAAACAGAGCCGCTGCAGTCAAACCTGCCAAAAGGCCAATCCAAACACCAACCGCTTTTAAGTCGGTATATTTTCCCAAATAAAAAGAAATTGGGAAACCTACAATCCAATAGGCCACAAAAGTAATGTACATTGGAACTTTCACATCTTGCAAACCTCTCAAAGCACCCAAAACAACTACTTGAATTCCATCAGAAATTTGAAAAATAGCAGCTATCAACAATAATTTCGAAGTGATGAAAATGATTTCCTTATTATCCAAAACCTGAGCAGGATCATTCATATTCAAAAACAAATGCGGCAAGAAATTATGAAAAACAACAAAAATACAAGCAAAAAAAGCTTCAATCATTACCGCCAATAAAAAGATAGATCGCGCAACGATAATCAGGCCTTTATAGTCCGCCAACCCTTTGGAATGACTCACCCGAATCATGGCCGTAACACTCAAACCCATTGCCACCATAAATGTTGACGAAGCCAGTATCAAAGCAATTTGATTTGCTGCCTGACTATTTTTTCCCAATGTGCCCGAAAGCCAAATTGCCGCCGTAAACAAAGTCACCTCAAATAACATTTGCATAGCCGAAGGAAAACCTAGTCCAATAATCTTTTTAACGATTGATTTTTTTATTTCTTTAAAAGTGAAATTTTTAAAATACTGTTTCATAATGGCATTGTGCTTCATCAGATAATGCATAAAAACCACCATCATAATTCTGGAAATTACAGTTCCTAAAGCAGCCCCTACAACTCCCAATTTTGGAAAAATCCAAAAACCATAAATCAATACGTAGTTAAAAAACACGTGCACCACATTGGCCAAAATAATAGAATACATCGAATATTTAGTCAAAGACAATCCATCGGCAAATTGCTTATATCCTTGATACATCACAACCGGAATTAGAGAAAAAGCAACCCAATCAATATAAGGTGCCGCTAGTGCAACCACAGCTGGAGGCTGATTCATAAAATACATCAAGTGCTTCGACAACACAGTCAATATAAACAACGACACACCGAGAATCGTGCACAACAACAAACCATGGTGAAATGTAGTTCTGATTTTCTTATCGCTTTTCTCAGCATCGGCTTCAGCAGTTAATGGTGTTATAGCTGTAGAGAAACCTATCCCTATAGACAAAGCCAAAAAGATAAAACTATTCCCCAAAGAAACTGCGGCCAACTCAGTTGACCCTAAATTTCCAACCATATAATTATCCACAATTCCGATCAAAGTATGCCCAAGCATTCCTAGAATCACGGGATAAGCCAATTTTATATTATATGAGAATTCTTTAGTGTATTGTTCAACGTTCATTTTAATTTATTAAGTCAGCAAAGATAAATAGAAGCTTTCAATTGCATCAACAGTATTAAAAATATAACATCCGTTTTTTAGATATTTTTTGCGTAAATCAAGTAATTCTATAACAGTAAGCAATAATTCTATAACATTCCCGGCAAATCCTAACCTTACATTTGCAGGGTAGTTCTGATACAAATAAACAGAACCAATTAAAAAAATACCCAAAATTTCAATTATGAAAACTACAGTAAAAATTAAAGCATTATTTACATTCGCAATCGCACTATTCTTTGCAAACAATTCACAAGCTCAAGATACAAAAAGCTTCAATCAGGGATTCCGTTTAGGAATTGGTCTTAACGGAGGAATACCAACAGACAATGATGATTACGACTGGTCTTTGGGTGGAGATGTTCGCCTTCAATATGATTTAGCACCAAGAGCATCTCTAACACTTACAACAGGTTTTACTAATTTATTCGTTGACCCAAATGTAAAAGATTTAGGCTTCATTCCAGTAAAAGCTGGTTTTAAAGCTTTCATCGGTGGAAATCAATTTTATCTTTTAGGAGAAGTAGGTGGTGGTTTTGCTGTAACCAACGGTTATGACCAAAACACTTATATCTGGTCACCTGGAGTTGGATATGCTACTAAAAATATTGATTTAAGTTTACGTTATGAAGCTTATACAGATTATGATACTGATCAAATTGCATTACGTGTAGCATACGGATTTGATTTGTAAAAAAATAATTCGCCAAAAAAAGGCCTAATAATTGCAATGCCCCCGAAAAGTTAGAAACTATTTGGGGGCATTTTATTTATTTATATTCTAGCTTCTTATCCGTCAGGGTCTTCATAAAAGCAATTAGCTGTTTCTTTTCTAATGGTGTTAAATTTAATTTATCGATTGGTAACGTTTGATTGGATAAATTAAAACCCAAACCATTTCCACCACCGCCATCATAGAAATCTATTACTTCTTCCAACGTTTTGAAAATTCCATTATGCATATAAGGTGCGGTTAATGCAATGTTTCGAATCGTTGGTGTTTTAAACGAATAGCGATTCACTTCTGCTTTTGTCAAATCAAATTTACCCAAATCTCCATCTATCTTTTTGTCTTTTCCAGGAACACCTAGAACTTCACTTTCTGATCTGTCAAAATTAGGCGGAACGGTTCCATTTGTTAGCGGAATAAAATGGCAAGTTGCACATTTGGCTTTACCTGCAAAAAGATTAAAACCAGCTATTTCATCAAGATTAAATTTTTCTTCCCCTCTCATATAACCATCAAATCTTGAATCATAATTACTTAAAGACCGAATGTATGATGCCAATGCATTTTTGATTGCAAAAGCAGTAATTTCTTTGTTTGGAAATGCTTTCTCAAAATTGGCAGCATATTTTTCACTCTTTTTTAAATCCAAAGCTGATTTCTCCAAAGACCCGTGCATTTCGTTCTCATTTGTAATCACGGCAATTGCCTGATCTTCGAGATAATTCACTCTCGAATCATAAAAAAAGCTACGCTGAAAAGCAATATTGGAGAGCGTTGGCGTATTCCTTTTTACCATTTGTTTTCCATCCAATGTAACTGCTTTTTCCAAACCATCGGTAAAAGCTTTGTCTGCATAATGACAGGAAGCACAAGAACGAGTATTATTCCCTGATAAAACAGGGTCATTAAATAACAATTTACCCAATTCTATTTTCTCCTTTGTCGTTTTATAATCCGGGAATCCTGAAAAAGCTTCTGCATCAAAAGCATTTTTATCGAATAATGTCTGAGCTCCAACTTTCAATCCTCGACTTTCCTTAAAAAAAGGAATTTTCAAATCCGATTGCAATTCATAAATTGCTTTACTCAAAGGATTCAAATATTTTTTAATAAAATAGGCGCGGTCAAATTCATTGAACTTCGAATTTTTATCCAAATAATCTTTTCCTACTTTTAATATTTTTAAAGTCGTCGAATTTTGTCCATTCTCATCATAAATAGCTAACTGTTTTTCGATAGATTCCAATGAAGTTATCGCTTCTGGTAAAGAATTCAGGGCAATCGGAGAATCAAATCCCGTTATCCCCAATGTAATTATTCTAAAAACCTCCAAACGCATCGCATCAAAAACAGAAGCATCTGTTAACTCATTGGTTTTCGAAATCATTTCCAAACGGTACACATTAGCGGTGAGAATACCTATTTCTTTTAGAATTTCATTTTTAGCATTCTTATCATATACCGGAAAAAAAAATTCCTCAATAACCTGAAGTCCTGCAGGAGGAACTGTAATCCCTTCGTCATCTTCATATTCATCAAGAGCTGGACCGTTTATCGCTTTGGAAACTGACGGAAAAAAATATTCACTAATAGATTCAACTCTTTTATAACTCTGATGTGCTTTTAAAAATTGGTTTTGCAATTGCTTTTGAGTTGCTCCATTTTCGACTAAATGTTGTAGTTGAACAACATTTTTTTGCAAAACAACCAAATCCGATTGGTACAAATCATTAATTTGCTCGGCTTTGGGTTTAGATTCGGAACAAGAAAACAGTAAAAAAGAGATAAAAAGGAAAACAATATTTTTCATATAAATGATTAAAAATGTAAAAAACAGAAGCCACGATTTCAAGACAAAACCGTGGACTTCTGAAAAAAATAAAAAAGTAAATTATCTAGCTAACCCTTTAATCAATACAATTTGGCTTGCTTGATTTTCATTTGGACGGCCATTTCCTCCGTCAATATTTTTATACTTATCTCCAGTCCAAGTATGCGGTTGAACACTTAATAAAAAAGTATCATCTATTCCCAATTGCTCAGATACATCGATTAAAGCACCATATTCCCAATCTCCAAACTTAGAAGTTCCACCAACATTATATTTGGCTGCATCTGTTGCTGTACGACGGTGATCTAATTCAACTACCACTTTTAATTGTTTTGTCGCAATATTGTACTGATAAATATAGGCGTCATGTGTTTCATCACCATAACCATTTGCATCTTCTTCTACATAAACATAGTTTTTAGTCACACAAATATTATCTGGATTTTGAAATTTTCCGGCAATCCCCGTACGATCGTCCCCGTCAAGTAACACCTGCAAAGTTCCTGACAATGGATTTGCGGCATCCAAGTTCAATTTATAAACTCTACCATATTTGGTTCTGGACGCATCAGCATTTGTTTTAACGTAATCTTGACCAGTAACATTAAAGTAAATTTCACGATCGGCAGCATCGCCACCTTTTCTATAATCAAGGTCCTCCACTCTACCAAATTTGATGGCAGATAATGTATTTACCGCAGCATTGATTTGTGCCCCAGTCAAAGTAGTATGATTTTCAATTTTCACAAAAGAAACTGGATAATCTTTCCCCGTAACCATATCTTTCTCTCTTTGGTTACCATCCGTTCTTTTCATCATGTACAATGAACCGTTTGTAAGATCCCCAACTGTATTAGCCACATACATAAACAATTGACCTCCATAAGTTCCAGAATCATCATCACCAATGACTACCACCGTTTTACCTGCAAAAGCAGTTTTTCTTAAAGGCAAAGCATTTTCGGCGCTTAGGCGTCCAAAACCAGGCAACTCTTTAGAAACACTTGCCGATCCTACATCTCCATAAGGATTCAAGGCATGTGTACGAGACTCTTCTCCAGATTCACCACAAGTTAGGTAAGTTGGTCCAAAACCATGTTCTGCAGGAGTAGCCATTGTAGCACCGCATAATCTCCAAGTACCTCCTTTTGAGTTCAATAAATACTCTCCTTTTACTGGCTTAAATGTTTTGTCCAATGTTATTCTGGATACCGAAAAGTTGTCTTCCTGATTTACTAAAAATGTAAAAGTCCCATCTTCATTTTTTAATAATCCGGAACCGTCTGCAGAACCTCCAAAAACATAATTTGGACTTCCCGCCAAAACATCGTCAGAACTAATAACAGAAAACAATTCCAGTTTCTCAAAACCAGCTTGCTTTTTCAATAAAACTGGAGTTACTGATTGATTGGCTGTCAAAACAGTGCTATTGATTGGATTTTCTTCTGCATTTTTATCATTGTTACATGATACTAATGATGCAACTGCAAGCATCGATAGAATAATTTTTTTCATTTGGTTGTTTGTTTAAATTCGACACAAAGAAACCTCCATATTTTTAACTAAAAATGAACTCAACATTAACAAAACTTCAATAAAAGTTAACTAAAACAAACTAAACAGCAATTATTTTACATAAATCCACAAAACAGCAAAGAAAACAAAAATTCAAAAAATCACCTATTTTCTCCGTAATCCCTTTCAAAACAAAGGTTCCGTTTTCCTCTCCCAACAAAAAAGACTACTTTTGGGTAGCTAATCCAGCTGTTCGTTGTAATCTTTTTCAAGAACTGCTTTTTTTCTAAGTCCCGGAAGGAGCTTCTGTTAGTCGCTCTCCCGGAACAAGAAAAAATAGCTGTTCTTTTCAAAAGGATTTCCACGTCCATCTGGGCTAGGGCATTCATTTTCAAAACAACTTTTCATGGAAAAATTCACACTTGAAATCCTTTTTCACATTATCGGAATTGGTTCTGCATCGGGACTCATTTACAAAGACAACAGTTTATTTATCATAGGTGACAACAGCGGATTTCTATACGAATACAGCATAGAATCCAAAAATCTGCAACGCCACGAAATCATAGAAAACGCCACCGAAAATATTGCCAAAAGTGAAAAACCCGATTTTGAGGCTATTACTCATTTTGGTGACAATCTCTACGTTTTCGGGTCTGGCTCTACCGAAAAAAGAAATAAAATGATCCAGATCAATACACTTGAAAAAGAAATAAGTACCAATGACCTTACAGATTTATATGGTGTCATGCAAAGTTTTGGCGAAATAAAACCCGAAGATTTCAATATAGAGGGCGCTGTTTATACAGGAGAAGAATGGTACTTATTCAACCGAGGCAACGGAAAATCAGCCAAAAATGTATTGTTTACCATCCAAGGAAAAAATTTGATTAATGAATTCAACATCCTTTCCAACAATTATAAATTACCCAAAATAAAAGGAGTGCGAAGCAGTTTTACCGATGCCGCTTCGATCGACAATAAAATTTACTTTTTATCAACTGCCGAAGACACTGATTCCACATACCATGATGGAGAAATATTAGGTAGTTTTATTGGGTGCATCGACATCAAAACCATGAAAATCGATTTCACCAAAAAAATCAGTGACACCCATAAATTTGAAGGACTAACGGTTTATAAAAATTCTCCAGACGCAATTGAGTTTCTACTTTGTGAAGATAATGACACCGAAGTATTGGAAGCCAATATTTATAAATTAACATTAAACAAAAAACATTAAAAGTAAAATAATGAACGACTTAAAAAATAAAAATGCCGTAATTACGGGTGCTGGAAAAGGAATTGGTAAGGCAGTTGCCCTTGCTTTGGCAAAAGAAGGTGTAAACGTAATTTTATTGGCTCGAACACAATCAGAAATTGATGAAGTAGCAAAAGAATCAAGCACGTTCGGCGTAAAATCATTAGCCATAACCGCCGATGTTGCCAATATCAACTCCGTAAATTCAGCTGTAGAAAAAGCCTTAGTTGAATTTAAAACCATTGACATTTTAATCAATAACGCCGGAATTGCTGCTTTTGGTAATTTTTTAGAATTAGAGCCAGCCGATTGGGAACGCATTATTCAGGTTAATTTAATGGGAACGTATTATGTAACCCGTGCTATTTTGCCCAACATGATTGAAAGAAAAACAGGAGATATTATCAATATTTCCTCAACAGCAGGATTAAACGGAAATGCATTAACCAGTGCTTACAGTGCTTCAAAGTTTGCAGTTTTGGGACTGACAGACTCTTTGATGCAAGAAGTACGTAAACACAACATTCGCGTTACAGCTTTAACGCCAAGTACTGTTGCAACCGATATGGCAAAGGAATTAAACCTTACTGATGGAAATCCTGAAAAAGTAATGCAATCTGAAGATATGGCTGAATTAATCATTGCCCAGCTAAAATTAAACCGACGCGTATTTATTAAAAATAGCAGTATTTGGTCAACAAATCCTTAGCCAATACCAGCGTAAACTAAAAAACGTAAACTAAAAACTGCTTCTTTTAAATTTGCCAAAATGCATTAGTTTACAAAGTAAATGGTATAGAATTTTGAGATAATAGCTTTTGGGGAAATATTCAGTAATAAATAAATGTATAGATATCAAATATTTATAAATCTAAAAAAACAATAAAAAACAGATTACTTCTAAAAATATAGACAAGTATTTAATTTATTTTGACAATGATGAGCTCGATATTGTATCGGGCTCATTTTTTTAAATATAATTATTGCATTATTGTATAATTTGATGTTTTGTACAATCTTTTGCATTACTCCTAATACTTGCATTTTTTTTAAACTTAATTAGAATACTTGTATAAATTGATTGAGAAATGGATTTCATATTAACTCAATGACACTAACAAATTTGTTGTAAATGTTAAAATAAAGTTAATTTTAAGTACTATGCGATACACAATACCTTTTTTAAGATATATATTTGCATAGGATATTATTATATGATTTTAATATCTACAAAAAACAACAATCAAAAAAAACAACAATCAAAAATCAAGTATCATGAAAAATTCAATTTTAATCTTAGGAATCACATTAGTATCTCTATCTAATATTTGTAAAGCTTCAAACACAATAAACAGTCAAGTTGCTACGTATCAAGCAATAGTTTCTTTGAGCGAAAATGACACAATAACATCAAATGAAAAAACAGCAATAGTAAAACCCGAAGTAATTATGGATTCTGAAACTTTTAATCCAGAAACTGTAATTGGGTCCAATTCTAAAACGGTTAACGAAATTATTTCTGAAAACGATAAACTAACAGAAAACACAACTTCGGATGAAATAGAATTTATAGTTTTCGAAGATTCCATGAAAGATATTATAGCTCAATCTGACTTAATAATTGAGAATACAGTTTCAAATGAAGCTTATCCACTTTTTATTGAAAACACTATTGAATCTGAAATAACGCAACTTGAAATGGTTATTGAAAGTTCTGTCTCTGATGAAGTTAGTCCTTTAAACTTTAAAGAAATTAATAAAAACACGTTTTTGCAAAACAACTTGAATACAAAAACTTTTGTTGGAATGAATTAATAATAGTAAAACAACAAGTAGCTAAATTAGGGCAGGTATAAAGTTTACCAAATAAAAAAGCACCATTATAAAAGTATAATGATGCTTTTTTTTATGTTCAAAAATCGTTTTTATCTTAAATTTTAAGCCTCAACATTCAAAAATTCCATTCGAACGCTTCCGTCTTCATCAATTTTTGTCAAATTGATTTCGTGCAAAGTGTTAACCAATTCCGGGTTCCAAGGTGTTTTCACTTTTACGTAATTCTCGGTAAAACCGTGAATATAACCTTCCTTATTTTCACTTTCAAAAAGTACGGTTCTATTGGTTCCCAGCTGGCTTTCATAAAAAGCACGACGTTTTTTAACAGATAAACCTCGTAACATTTTACTGCGTTTGGCACGAACGTTTCCGGGAACAACACCTTCCATTTCAGCAGCTTCTGTATTATCACGCTCCGAATAAGTAAAAACATGCAAATACGAAATATCCATGTCATTCAGGAAATGATAGGTTTCCAAGAAATGCTCGTCAGTTTCTCCCGGAAATCCAACAATCACATCCACACCTATACAAGCATGTGGCATCACTTCCCTAATTTTGTTCACTCTTTCGGTATAGACTTCACGCAAATAACGGCGTTTCATTAACTTCAAAATATCATTGCTTCCCGATTGCAGCGGAATGTGAAAATGAGGTACAAAAGTTCTGCTTTTAGAAACAAATTCAATCGTCTCATTTTTCAAGAGATTAGGCTCAATCGAAGAAATACGCAATCTTTCAATTCCTTCAACTTCGTCTAATGCCTTAACCAATTCCAGAAAAGTATGTTCGTGTTTTTTATTCCCAAACTCTCCTTTTCCATAATCACCAATATTCACACCCGTCAGGACAATTTCTTTGATGTTTTGTTTCGAAATTTCGTAGGCGTTCTTCAATACATTTTCCAATTCATCGCTTCTCGAAATTCCACGCGCCAAAGGAATTGTGCAATAGGTACATTTATAATCACAACCATCCTGAACTTTTAAAAAAGCACGTGTTCTGTCCCCAATCGAATAACTGCCTACATAAAAATCGGCTTCGGCTATCTCACACGAATGCACTTCACCAAAATCATTCTTTGACAAATCATTGATATAATCTGCTAGTTTGAATTTTTCAGTCGCTCCAAGAACCAAATCAACTCCATCAACATTGGCCAATTCTTCTGGTTTCAACTGTGCATAACAACCTACCGCAGCGACAAAAGCCTTATCGTTCAACTTCATTGCCTTGCGCACCACTTGTTTGAATTGCTTATCGGCATTTTCTGTAACCGAACAAGTATTGATTACATACATATCAGCCACTTCCTCAAAATCAACTCGGTCAAAACCTTCATCTTCCAAATTACGTGCAATGGTTGATGTTTCCGAAAAATTCAGTTTGCAACCAAGCGTGTAAAAAGCAACTTTTTTTCTATTCTCCATAATTAACCTTAAATTAATGAAATCGTTGTCAAAAAATTTAAGTGCGCAAATTTACGAACAAAAATTTACACTGTAAAGCCGATGATTATTTATATTCATATCATTTCCAACCGTTAGGCACAATAACATGATATTGTCATTTAAACTAATGATGTTATGCACTTTAAAAAAGCTTTATTTTTCTCTTCAAGGTTTTGTTCTTATTTAATTAAATACTAATTTCACAATTCCAAAAACAATTCAACGGCACTAACTTTATCTTATACCAAATAAAGCTCCTGTGTTCCGTTATTCGAAATTTCAAAAACTAATTATTTTAAAAAAATAATTTAGTAGGAAAGTAATAATATATGATTTTATCTGTTTAAAACATGGATTAAATTATTAGTGACATTACATTTCTTGTAATTGAATTTACCTTAATCTTTAGAGGAATCATACTTAAGAAACAAAAAACATACTATTAACAACAATAAATGGGATCGCCGAAAACCATAAAGAGTAGGTCAATATTAAATAAACAAAAACAAAATGAAATCGTTCTGCCTCACAATCTCCCTACTATTCATTACACTTTGCTCACAAGCTCAAAATGCCCCATCAATAGCGACTAAAAATCCTTTCCCAACAATCAGTACTTTGACTGCATGGGCTAGTTATAATTCACAAGAAAAATTCAATCTTGATATCAGAAGTCTTGGTTTTAAATTTGAAGAAAAATCAGTTGAAACGGCATCAACTGCCTATACTTATATCAGGAAAGTTTCGGTGGACAACATCAACTATACGGACAGAATCGTTTACAGAATCGCTAACGATAACTCAGCAAGCATAATTTCATTGGTTACCGCTTCTACCGATTTAGTTTCTTTTTACACTCCACAATTGACAGGTTATAAAACAGGAAAATGTGACAACGAAATGTCAAAAGACAAGAAAACAACTTGTACTTGTTATGACAATGGTAAATTCAACATCGATGTATGTGACGAAAGGGTAAAACTTACGATGGGTGACGGAAATAATTATTTTATTTCGGTTGCTAAAAAATAAAAAAACAATGTGGTAGGTACGTTTCCACACAACTACAAAAAACCCATAAAAAATCCGTCTCATTCAACAACGAGACGGATTTTTAATTTTGTAAAAAAGGTTTTTTTATAAATTTGGATTTTTCATTTCATATGAAGTTAATATTTGTTTTTTATTGGAATATGGTATCGCCATTCTTCATTCAAATTTACGATTTGGAATCATGGTGATTTCATACCAAACTTCTTCTTCTCCATCGTATTCAAAGGAATTGACATAATGCATTCCCAGTTTTTCCAGTATATGTCTTGAACCTTTATTTCCTGCATCTGCGTAAGCATAAAGAACTTCCACTTTCATTTCATTAAAGGCAAAATCAACAAAAGCCAATCCAGCTTCGGTAGCATACCCTTTCCCCCAATGCTTTTGTATAAAACGATACCCTATCTCATAAAAATTTTGATGATTATTGATAGTCTCTTTAATCACTTTTATACCGGACCAGCCAATAAATTCATTGGTTTCCTTAAGGATTACAGCCCAACGACCAATACCGTTATCTACATATTGCTTTCTTATATTTTGAACCATTAGCCTACTTTCATCAATATGCTTTACAGGCTTATTTCCTAAAAAACGATGCACTTCAGGATTCGAATCCAATTCGAACATTCCTTCATCATCTGAAGCAATCATTTCCCTTAATATCAACCTTTCGGTTTCTATATAGGATTTCATTAATTTAAATTTAAAATATAACGCTTGATTACCTCGGCAACTCCATGATCATTATTGGAAGCGACAATTAAATCGGCTTTATCTCTTAATTCTGGAGTCACATTGTCCACCCAAACACCTAAACCAGCATATTCTACCATTGTCAAATCATTTCCTGCATTTCCAACGGCAATAATTTCACTTTGCTGAATATCTAATTTCTCAGCCAATTTTTTCAGACTGTAGGCTTTATCTATTCCCTGTTGGGCGACTTCAAGAAAGAAAGGCTTTGACATCGACACACTCAAATGTGGCATGGCCAGTTTCAAATCATCTTCAACTGTTTTTAGATAGGATGGTTCTTCAAGCAGAATACATTTCACAGCATTCGATTGTACAGCGCCTTTAAAGCTCACTACTTTATTATGTGCCAAACCTGTAATATGTTTTTCAATATCTATATATTCCGAATCGGTTTCACTGACAATTTCATCATTTACATAAGTAATGATATGTGTTTTACTTTTTAAACTATAGTCATACAATTCATGGATTTGTTCCTTGGTCAAGGTTTGCTCAAAAAGAACTTTATCTTCTTTCAGATCTGTAATTACAGCTCCATTGTAGGACAGCATAAATGAATTATAATAGTCCATCTTCAACTCTTTAGCATAAGCTGTCATCGCAGAAGTGGGCCTTCCTGATGCCAAAACCACATATACTCCCAATTCCTGGGCTTTAAAAATCATTTCTTTATTCTCATCTGATATGGTATGGTCGTCGGTCAACAACGTGTCATCCATATCCAAAACAAGCATTTTGTATTTTACTTCTTTCATTATATAAATTTTCGGCTAATAAATTATAAATTAATAAATTACAATTATTATGCCATTAAAAAACCCTGACACTAATAAGTCTCAAGGTTTAAAAAAAATCATTCTATTCAATTAGATATTCAACCTAAATTCTTCGATAACCGGATTTGCTTTTGCAAAATCAGTTTCCTGGATAAAAACCTCAACAGCTGCGTCTAAGTTTGGAAAACCTGACATTCTAGCCGATTGAACATTATTTTTAACTGTAGTTTCCACTCCAACGGCTTCAATTTTTTCTTGTAAAGCCAATGCCAAAATTTCACTTCCCGAAAATACTTTCATTAATCCCATGATGCTTTTATTTTTTTAAATTATTATTATATCAAATCATTAAACTAAAAGCACCTTAAAACCTGTCCGTTCGGAGTTCCGCTTCCTGTCTTCTGATCTATTATTATTTTTTACTCCTCCTCGTCATCATCAATTTCTTCGTCTTCTTCTTCAAAATCATCTACGTCTGGATTTACTGATTCTTCTTCTTCTAAATCCTCCTCGTCTTCGTCATACTCTTCCTCAAAATCGAAAACATAAGGCTCCAACAACATTTTATCGGCCAAGATTTCAATTCGTTCGGTCAATTGGTCAGTAAAAATAATGCGTTGCGTTTTGGCTATACTATTTGAGATTCGCATGATTTTTGTTTCATGACGTAATTTCAAAATCGGGTCTGCATCATCAAGAATAAACATTCTCAATCGGTTTACATTATATCCCGCTGTGGTAAACATATCACTCAATTTATTTGGAGTTCCAATAAGAACATCAATTCCTGTCGAAATATAGTTTTTATCATATTCCATATCGCCTTTATCATGAACACCATATACTCTCAAGTTGGTGAATTTTCCAAACTTCTCGAAAAGTTCTTCCATTTCAAGAACCTTAGTTTTGTCTTCAACGATAATTAAGGCACGAGGTGATTCTTCACCTTCACAAACCAATTGCTGAATTACATTCATCACAATAGTTGTTGATTTTCCCGAACCTTTTGGCGAAACAATAATTGCATCTGCACCACTTTTTATAGTCGAAAAAGTTTCTTTTTGCATCTCATTAGCTTCAGTCAACCCGCTATCAATTAAGGCTTCTTGCAATACTTGATTTATTTTCTTTAGTTTCATTTTTTTTAGTAATTAGGCATAAGACATAAGCCAAAAGCTAATGAATTATTACATAAAATATTCTTGTTTTTTATTTTACTTTATTTACTGGCAAAAGCTTTAACATCACTTTCGGAAATTTCGTTTCCACCAAGGATTATCAAACGTTCTACCACGTTTCTCAATTCACGAATATTACCCGTCCAATCGTATTCTTGCAATAAACGAATGGCTTCTACTGAAAAATGCTTTACCGCATTACCTTGTTCGATTGCAATTTTATTTGTAAAATGCTCAATCAAAGAAGGAATATCTTCCCTCCTATCATTTAAGGAAGGAACTTTTATGAGAATTACAGCCAAACGATGGTATAAATCTTCTCTAAAACGGCCTTCTGCAATTTCAGTTTTTAAATCTTTATTGGTGGCAGCTATAACACGCACATCAATTTTTATATCACTGTCTGCTCCTACTCTTGTTATGATTCCTTCTTGTAAAGCTCTCAAAACTTTGGCTTGGGCTGACAAACTCATATCACCTATTTCATCCAGAAAAATAGTTCCTTTATTGGCTGCTTCAAATTTTCCTGCGCGATCTTTTACCGCCGAAGTAAAAGCGCCTTTTGTATGGCCAAACAATTCACTTTCTATCAATTCACTTGGTATGGCAGCACAATTTACTTCTACCATTGGAGCGCTTGAGCGATCGCTTTTGTCATGCAATTGATGGGCAACCAATTCTTTTCCGGTTCCATTTGGTCCGGTAATCAAAACTCTTGCATCGGTTTTAGCTACTTTATCAATCATGACTTTCACCAGATTGATTGGTTCGCTATCTCCAACTATTTCATATTTTTTACTGACTTTCTTCTTCAGAATTTTATTCTCAACAACCAGTTTTTTCTTGTCCAATGCATTTCGGACAGTATTTAGCAATCGGTTTAAATCAGGTGGTTTTGAAATATAATCAAAAGCCCCAAGACGCATGGTATTGATTGCCGTTTCCATATCACCATGCCCTGATATCATTACGATGGGAATTTCGGTATCGATCTTTTTTACGGCTTCAAGCAATTCAACGCCATCCATTTTTGGCATTTTTATGTCACATAAAACCAAATCATAGTCGTTTTCTTTTATTTTTTCAAGTCCTATAACACCATCTTCGGCTACATCAACTTCATAAGACTCATTTTCTTCGCAAAGTATTTTGGCTAATACTCTCCTGATGGCTTCTTCATCTTCGATAATTAGAATTTTCGACATAAATAACTTTTTTATTTTGGCTTTATAACTTAACTATTGAAATAATCTTTAGTATTTCAACCATTTATACAACTCTTTCCAACTCGGCTTTTTTCCATACATCAAAATTCCAACACGGTAAATTTTGGCAGCAAACCAAACTACACCAAAAAACGTGGCGAACAACAAAGATACGGAAATTGCAATTTGCCACCACGGTACTCCAAAAGGAATACGCATTAACATTACTATTGGTGATGTTAATGGTATCATTGAAAAAACAACGGCGATAGTTCCATGCGGATCATTAATAACCGTAAAAAAACCAATATAAACACTAAGCATCAACGGCATTATGATAGGCAAAAGAAATTGCTGCGAATCAGTTTGATTGTCTACAGCAGCTCCAATTGCGGCATAAAAAGAACTATAAAGAAAATATCCTCCAATAAAATAAACCACAAAACTGATCAAAATACTGGCGATAGGCAGATTCCATAATTCTTTGATATACATTTGGGCAGTTCCTGAAAATTCTTGCCGAGCAACATGCATCATTTCTGGAGAAACTCTAGACGTTGGACCGATATTGACACCAAAAAATGCAGAGGCAGCAAACATCAATGACAAACCGATAACAGTCCAAATTAAAAATTGCAGTAAACCTGCCAATGAAGTTCCGATAATTTTTCCCATCATAAGTTGAAAGGGTTTCACCGAAGAAATGATAATTTCTACAATACGATTCGTTTTTTCTTCAATTACAGAGCGCATCACCATATTTCCGTAAATGATTATGAACATCATAATAAGGTAACCAAATGCACCACCTATTGCAATTTTTATTTCGTTAAGCCCTTTGATACTTTCTTCACCAGATGCTTTCGATAGATTCAAAACCACTTCAGCCTTGGCATTTTTTATTGCCAAAGTGTCCAAATGAGCCATTTCGAGATTATTTTTGGTCAACTTATCGGCAATAATTCCTTGGGCTTTTTCGATAAAAATAATACTGGGGCTATTATTGGAAATCAATTGAATTTTATTTTCCAAATCTTTGTTAGTGGTCGTTTTGGGAACATAAAGTAAGGCTTCAAAATCTTCTTTAGCAATACTGTCTTTAAGAGCGTGAACATCAATTGCCGACAAATCCAGATATCTGTATTCACTGTCTTTATTATTTTGAGAAATGAACTCGTTGACAAATAAACCCGATTCATCGTGAATTGCGACACGTTTCGTTTCGGCTTTCATAGAACTTAGATACGCTACAAAACCCGCAATCGCAACAAACAGCAGTGGGCTTAAAAAAGTCATGACAATAAATGACTTATTGCGAACTTTGGCAATAAACTCTCTTTTTATGATTAATGAAATAATGCTCATTTATATAGATTATTCGATTTTTAGAATATTTGATTATTTGATCATTCGATAGATGGATTGTTGGATTGTTGATTTTTAATCGAAAAGTATAAAAATCAAATAATCTAGAAATCCAATTAATCTATCCTGTTACTGTTTGAATAAAAATATCATTCACGCTTGGAATTTTTTCGACAAAATGCATAACCTGACCGCGTTGAGACAAGACATTCAGCAATTCGTTTGGTGTGGCATTCCCAAGTTGGATTTCCAATTTTATTTCATCATTCAAGGATTTAAAATTGGCTTGGCCTACTTTAAATTTTTGGGTAATGTCAAACATCAAGCCTTCTACATTGTCAGACAGAATACCAACTTCAAAACTATTGGTCTTGAATTTTCTTTTTACATCAATAAGCTTGCCTTCTATTAGCTTATTCGATTTGTGGATGAGTGCAATATGGTCACACAATTCTTCCACACTTTCCATTCTATGGGTAGAAAAAATAATCGTGGCACCATCGTCTTTCAATGCCAAAATTTCATCTTTAATCACATTGGCATTTACAGGGTCGAATCCAGAAAAAGGCTCATCAAAAATCAATAGTTTTGGTTTGTGCAAAACGCAAACCACAAACTGGATTTTCTGTGCCATTCCTTTCGATAATTCTTGAATTTTTTTATTCCACCACCCTTGAATCCCCAAGCGATCAAACCAATATTCGAGTTGTTTTTTGGCTTCGGCTTTGGACAATCCTTTCATTTGTGCCAAATACAAACATTGCTCGCCCACTTTCATAGTGCTGTACAAACCTCTTTCTTCAGGAAGATATCCAATGTGTTGTATGTGTTTGGGTTGAAGCTTTTCACCATCAAGGATGATTTCGCCACTGTCTGGCATCGTAATTTGGTTGATAATTCGAATTAGTGAAGTTTTTCCTGCTCCATTTGGGCCTAAAAGCCCATATATACTTCCTTTAGGAACGGTCAATGAAACTTCGTTAAGCGCTACATAATCACCATATTGCTTTACGACTTTATTTACTTCAAGTATATTACTCATGCTATTTTTTTAATTGGCGTAAAAGTAAATAATTTCGAGCCTAAATTCTCTTAATTATACATTAATACCATTCAAAATTAGAATTTACCCTAATAAAATGTTCTTTTTTCCTTTCTTCGTCAAAATAAAAAGATACCGTAGCGATGCTATGCTTTATTTTTCTTTTTCGAATAAAGAAAAAAATCTAAATTTTCTTTACGGCAAATTCTAACTTTAAATGGTATAAAAAACCCATCCTTAACGAATAAAGGATGGGTTTGTATTTTATTGTTTCTAAAAGTTATGAAAACATATCTTTCACTTTTTCGAAAAATGATTTTTCCGATTTCTCCGGGTTTGGAGTAAAGTTATCATCTGTTAGCGCTTTTTCAAAAAACTGTTTTTGCTCTTTGTTTAAAGTTTTTGGAGTCCAAACATTTACGTGTACCAATAAATCACCACTTCCGTAACCATTGATACTTGGAATACCTTTTCCTTTTAATCTCAAGATTTTTCCAGATTGAATTCCTTCTTCCAGTTTGATTCTTACTTTTCCGTTTACGGCATCAATATCTTTTGAAATTCCAAGAACGGCTTCTGCGAAACTAATATATAAATCGTAGTGCAGGTTTTCACCTTCACGTTTCAAGAATTCATGCTCAATTTCTTCAATAACAACAATCAAATCTCCCGGAACACTGTTTCCTGGAGCATCATTTCCTTTACCGGAAACTTTTAATTGCATTCCGTCCACAACACCTGCTGGAATTTTTATAGAAACGGTTTCGTCTTCTACAACCATTCCTTGAGAATCGGCATTGCTTGGTTTTTTGTCCAAAATTTGACCAGAACCACCACAAGTAGGACAAGTTGAAGCCGATTGCATTCTACCCAAAATCGTGTTGGTAACTCTCATTACCTGACCTTGACCATTACAGGTAGAACAGGTTTTATAGGATACACCTGCAGCTTGAACTTTACGTTTTACTTTTACTTTTTTCTCAACACCATTGGCGATTTCTTCCAGAGTCAATTTTACTTTAATACGCAAATTGCTTCCTTTTACGCGACGAGGACCTCCGCCTCCGCCTCCGCCAAATCCGCCGAAACCTCCCCCGAAGATATCTCCAAACTGACTAAAGATATCATCCATATTCATTCCGCCATGACCTCCGCCAAATCCTCCGGAACCGTCAAATGCTTGATGACCATATTGATCGTATTTTGCTTTTTTGGCAGGATCACTCAATACTTCATAAGCTTCGGCAGCTAATTTGAACTTTTCTTCTGCCTCTTTGTCGCCAGGATTCTTGTCAGGATGGTATTTCAATGCACTTTTTCTGTATGCCTTTTTAATTTCAGCAGCATCTGCACCTTTTGAAATGCCTAATATTTCGTAAAAATCTTTTTTCATAATAATTTAAAGTAAATTCCAAATTTTAATCCCGAAGGTTTCAGGATCAAATTCCAACCGTTCAACACATTAGAATTTAGGATTTGCAATTTGATTTTTTAGTTACCAATTACCACTTTTGGGAAACGAATAATTTTATCGCCTAGTTTGTATCCTTTTTCAAGAACATCCACAATTTTCCCTTTCATCTTATCTGATGCTGCTGGAATTTGAGTAATTGCTTCAGCAAAATCAGCATCAAATGCATCACCCGCTTTAACATCAACTTGCTCTAATCCTTTGGCCACCAACGTTCCTTTCAGTTTTTCATGAATCAATTCTACGCCTTTGGCTAACAATTCATCTTCCGATTTATTGATTTCAACCATTGCTCTGTCAAAATCATCCAGTACAGGTAACATAGCAAGCAAAACTTCTTGATTAGCTGTTTTAAACAGCTCAATTCTTTCTTTTGTAGTACGTCTTTTGTAATTTTCAAATTCAGCAAATAATCTCAAAAACTTATCTTTTTCTTTAGCTAAGTCTTGTGCTAATTGCTCTTCAACACTTAATTCTTCAATAATAAGTTGCTCACCATTTGCATTATTCTCTAATGTCACGTCATCTATTTCTTGATCGAATTCTGTATTTTCTGTAGTCATATTACTTTTATTTTTAAAAAAATTCTTAAACATAGTTTTATTCATTAGATTCGATTGCAAAAGTACTGCCAAAACTTATAAAATGTCAAATTGTCATCTTTTTTTAAGAATAAAATTTTTCAAAAGAAAATATCATCTAATCTTAGACAAAACTTTAATATAATTTTAAGACTATTACGTTATAGTTTTGTTTAATTTTGGAACAGATTTTTATTCACTCCCCCAAGGATACAACTCTCAAATATTGAAAGTAAGGTTGTTTTCTATATAATTATTAATTCACTATTGCCTTATATCAAAAAAAGCTTCGTTTCTAGTTAACGAAGCTTTTTTTTATTTTAAAAAGACAACCTTATTTTAATCGAATACTCCATTCAAAATCCATTTCAGAAACCTGAACACCTTCTTCATTAGTTCCAATAGATTTCATCCAAAACGTTTGACCTTCACCAGTGGCAATTGCCTTTTGAATTGCTTCTTCTATTAAATGGCCATCTTGGCACTCAAAAGTGATTCGGCCCGTCGCTTTCTTGGAAAAATTAGATTTATTATTAGCCACAAGCATCGATATTTTCTTTCCGCTCTGCTGGATTTTATCAATTACCATTGCTCCTGTTGTCAACTCGGCAGCCATCGCTTGTACGGCAAAATACATAGAATTAAAAGGATTTTGATTAATCCATCTGTGCTTTACGGTTACCACACATTTATCTTTATCTATAGATTTAACTCTAACCCCGCAAATAAAAGCAGAAGGCAATTTGAAAAATATGAATCGATTTAATTTAGATACTGTTAATTCCATGGGATACATTTTTTTGCTAAAATACAAAAAATACTATGCGTACATATAAAAAACCACAATTAGTTTATTCTACCTCTTTTCATCCACTCCAAAATAATTCTACTTTCAATTAAATTATTACTTTCTCAAATCTTTGGGCGTGCCACCACTAGAAAAAGGGGCTAAACAGTAGGAACACATATAGAGCCCCTTTCTCTAGCGCTGTCAGGCTATCCGCGCTACTTCGGTAGCTAGCTCTTATCCTTCACGCTCACTGCTATCAACGTCATAGAGTAACCCAAGTCAATAAATCACTCTTAAATGATGTAATTTTCTTTCAAAATAATCATTTTTTGTTAATATTATGTTAATATACACTACTATGCGATACAAGATACTCTCTTTTGGACATATATTTGTATAAGAAATTACTAGGTAAGTCATTTAATCAATTTCTGTCATCAATCATCACCCGAGGCGTAGCCGAATTGTTTGGAGCGTAGCGGAAAAAATCAAAAAACGTAATCAAAAAATCAAAAAAAATGGAAACTTCAACCGAAAGAAACATTGCCGCATTTACACACTTGAGCACTTTTAGCCAATATATTATTCCGTTTGGAAATTATATATTTCCAATTATCCTTTGGACATCCAAAAAAGAGCAATCGGAATTTGTTGACCACAATGGTAAACAAGCTTTGAATTTTCAATTGAGTATTTTAATTTACTCTTTGGTATTAGCCATGATTGCCATTCCGGTATTTTTATATACCGTTTTGAAAAACATCTCATTCAATGATTTGGTAAACAACAACGATATTATTTTTGAAAATTTTGATTATGGTAACAGCATCGGAATTTTGACAGTGGGTGTTTTAGCACTTTTTGTATTTGCCTGTATGAAAATAGCCGAATTCTTTTTAGTCATTTATGCTTCAATCAAAGCATCTAATGGAGAGGAATATAGCTATCCTTTGACAATATCTTTCCTTAAATAATAAAGCATCATGCTCAAATCAGCATTGAATTAAATATAGAAACATAATATCACAAAATAAATTAATCATTCAATCATCAATCAAAAATGAACAGTTTCATCAACAAATCTAATCAACTCAAATTAAAAAATTATGAACATTGAAAACACAAAAGCCCAGATGCGTAAAGGTGTTCTTGAGTTTTGTATCTTATCCGTATTAAAAGAGAAAGACGCTTATACCTCAGAAATATTAGACACTTTGAAAAACGCTAAATTGTTGGTCGTGGAGGGAACCATTTATCCGCTCTTAACTCGATTAAAAAATGACGGATTGCTCAACTATCGTTGGGAAGAATCCACATCGGGACCACCTAGAAAATATTATGGTTTGACAGAAATTGGACAAACCTTTTTAAGAGAACTAGATGGCACATGGACGGAATTGTCCGATGCCGTAAACCTAATAACCAACCAAAAATAATAGTCATGAACAAAACTGTAAATATAAATCTAGGCGGAATGTTCTTCCATATTGATGAAGATGCATACCAAAAATTAACCCGTTATTTTGACGCTATAAAACGATCGTTGTCAAAATCATCTGGACAGGAAGAAATCATCAAAGATATCGAAATGAGAGTTTCGGAATTATTGACAGAAAAACAAAAAACAGAAAAACACGTAGTTACAATTAGAGAAGTAGACGAAGTTATTTCCGTTATGGGACAACCTGAGGATTACATTATCGAAGAAGATGGTCCAACTTCAAATGACAACAGAGACTTTTCAGCTCCCAGACATACTAAAAAATTATACCGTGACAAAGAAAACGGAATGATTGGTGGTGTTGCCACAGGTTTAGGACATTATTTTGGAATTGATGCCGTTTGGTTAAAAATCATGTTCTTAATATTTGTTTTTGCTGGATTTGGAACTGGAATTTTAGCATACATTATCCTTTGGATCGTAACTCCAGAAGCGATAACAACATCTGAAAAACTAGAAATGACAGGAGAGCCTGTTACAATTTCAAATATTGAAAAGAAGGTTCGTGAGGAGTTCGAAAATGTTTCAGGGAAAATAAAAAATGCTGATTACGATAAATTTGGAAATCAAGTTAAGTCAGGAGCTGAAAAAATAGGAAGCGGTCTAGGAGATTTCATCATGACAGTTTTTAAAATTTTTGCCAAATTCTTAGGAGTGATTTTAATAATGTCTGGTTTAGCCGTATTAGTTATGCTTTTTATTGGGGTTTTCACATTGGGGACTAGCGTCTCTATGAATTTTCCTTGGCAAAGTTTTGTGGAAGCTGGTAATTTTACCGATTATCCAATCTGGTCTTTTGGTCTATTAATGTTCCTTGCTGTTGGTATTCCTTTCTTTTTCATGACTTTATTAGGCTTTAAATTATTGGCCCCTAATATGAATTCTATTGGAAATATTGCAAAATACACACTATTAGCCCTTTGGTTAATCGCTGTTTCAATTGCAATTTCAATAGGAATAAAACAAGCCACTGCATTTGCCGTAAACGGTAGATCGGTTCAAAAAGAGACACTCAATCTAAAACCAACAGATACACTTCTAATTAAATTCAAACACAATGATTATTTTGCAAAGAATGTAAATGATCGAAATGATTTTATGATTACAAAAGATTCATCGAATAATGATATTATTTACTCAAATCAAGTGAGTATCAGAATTGAAAAATCGGATGAAAAGTATGCTTACATACAAATCGAAAAAGAAGCCAAAGGAAAATCATTGTCTGAAGCTAAGAAAAGAGCTGATGCTATTAGATACAGCTATAAAATTGTGGGTAATCAATTGATATTTGACAACTATTTAATCACCGATTTGAAAAACAAATTTCGCGATCAGGAAATCGAAATCACTGTGTTTCTAACAAAAGGCACCTTATTGAAACCTGACGAATCTATGTCAAATTATGACCGTACAGATGGTGATTCCTTTTTGTGGCATGCTGATTCAACTAATGAAATTTTCAGAGTAGAGGACAACAAAATAAAATGTATCAATTGTCCTGAAGATGACAATGATGATAGCGATGATAATGACAATGACAATGAAACTAATGTAACCATCACTAAAAACGGTGTTACTATTGAAAGTGATTCTGTTGTTAAAACAAAAAAAGAATTTAAAGAATTGAAAATCAACAAAGACGGTATAATCATTAAAACTGAATAAGTAAAAATGAAAACCATTCAATCTTTTGCAGTACTTATTTTTGGAATATCTGCCTTGGCTGTTAATGCTCAAAACAAACTTACAATTGAATGTAAACCGCAGCATCCGCTGAAAGAGAAAATCAATGAACAACAATACAGTTTGAATTTTGATTTTGTTATAGAAAACCAATCAACGGATAGCCTTAAATTAACCAGGCTAGAGATATCTGCTTTTGACAAACAAAACAAGCTTATCCAACAAAAATTTTTGGATAATAATGGTACAGCCCCAAGTATAAACACTATTCCAAACATTGAATGGAATAGTGTTTCAAGAAAAATGCTTTTTAATCCTTTTCCGGATCTAAATAGTATAACTGATAAACTGGAATATACATTTGTTTTCAATGATAGTATTGAGATTAAAAAAGTAGTTATTCCTACAGATTATGAACAAAAGTCGGATTTTAATCTGCCTCTAAAAAACAAAATACTTGTGTATGACGGGCATGATTTTTATTCACATCACAGGCGTTTTGACTACGAATTTGCTCCTATTAAACAATTAGGTTTTACTGGAAACTTCATGAGATACGCTTATGATTTTGTAGTAGTTGATTCTGAAGGAAAAAAGTTTCTTTCAAAGGGAGAAAACGACACAGACTGGTTTGGTTTTGGAACTGATGTTTTGGCTGTTGCCGATGGTGAAATTGCAGCTATCGAAACGAATAAAAAAGACGATAAAACTTTTGACATTCCATCATTAAAAGATAATCCATTAACTTTATATGGAAATTATATTGTTATAAAACACAATGATAATTTGTACAGTATATATGGACATCTAAAAAGTCAAAGTGCAATTGGAATGAAAGTGGGGGATAAAATAAAGAAAGGACAGAAAATTGCTTCTATTGGAACTTCTGGTAGTTCATTCTTTCCTCATCTGCATTTTGAAGTTCGAAATTCTATCAATCATCAGGCGGAAGGACTTCCATCCTATTTTAAAAATTATTATTTAATTCTTGGTTCAAACAAAAAAGAGGCAACAACACACACCATTACAACCGGTGATATTATTCAATCAAAATAAAATCAATAGCCATGATAAAAGTCATCACATTAATCACCCAATTTATTATTGTTGCATTAACAGCTTTGCTTTTTGGGTCATGCAATCAACTTGGAGAAATAAATGCCATTACAGGAAGCGGTCATGTAACTACAGAAAAAAGAACAGTTACTGGCGATTTTAAAAACGTAGAAGTAAGCAATGCTTTAGACCTTGTTATAGAACAATCAGACAAAACAGAAATCATTGTCGAAGCTGATGATAATTTACAGAAAGAAATCACCATAAAAGTAGAAAATGGAGTACTGGTTATTTCTTGTAAATCGGGTAACTTTATCAATGTTTCCTCAAAAAAAATCACAGTAAAAATGCCTGTTATTGAAGGAATTGAAGCCTCATCTGCTTCAACTGTCAATTCTAACACTACACTAAAAGGAAGCAACCTTACTTTGGAGTCATCAAGTGCTGCCAATATTAACCTCACAGCCGAATATGAAAGTGTTCAATTGACAGGTAGTAGTGCAAGTAATCAAACCATCAAAGGAAAGGCATTACATATTGAAGTATCAGCTTCGAGCGCAAGTGTAATCAACACTACTGATTTAATGGCAAACGAAGTGGTAGCCAATTCATCCAGTGGTGGATCGATAACGGCTCATCCTATTGTAAACCTAAAAGCTGAGGCTTCCAGCGGTGGAAACATTACCTATAACGGAACACCAAAATCGATTCAAAAAGAAGAGAATTCAGGAGGAAGTATCCGTCAAGAATAAGTAACTCAATCTTAAAAACATTCACTAACAACGAATGTTTTTTTTTAATTAAAAATCATAATTATTAACCATTAATTTACTACTAATAATACAGACGTTCACACATAAAATCATCAATCAAATCAATCACATCATGAGAAAAAATCAATTCAAAGCTAGTTTTTTAGCTTTAGTTTTAGGAGGCATGTGTCTTCAGGCACAGGAACAGTCCACCACAGCGGGAGCGAATGTTAAGCCAACATCAAAGTATAACTATCACGATGCTTTTGCTCCCAACTTTTACACTAAAAATGGTACTGACACACATTCAGCCAGTGGACAGCCTGGAGCAAAATATTGGCAAAACAAAGCCGATTATCAATTAACTGCTACCTTGAATGAGAAAAATAACGAAATTATTGCCACGGAAATTTTAACCTATACTAACAATAGTCCTGATAAAATTTCTTTTTTATGGATGAACGTTGATCAAAATTTGTATAAAAACAACTCTCGAGGGAAAGCAGTAATTCCTGTAACTGGTAACCGTAATGGAGACAAAGGGCAAATATTTGACGGGGGTCATAAAATAAAATCAATAAAAGTAGTTACGCTTCAAAATGGCAAAACCGTTGAGAAAGTAGTACAATTTGAGATAATCGATACCCGAATGCAGGTTTTTCTTCCACAGGATCTAAATTCAAATGGAGGAACTATAAAACTTAAAATGGAGTTTTCATTTATTTCTCCAGATTTTGGCTCAAACAGAATGGGTGTGTTGGAAACAAAAAACGGAAAAATCTTCACTATAGCGCAATGGTACCCTAGAATGTGTGTCTATGACGATGTTAAGGGATGGAACAGCTTACCCTATCTTGGTTCTGGTGAATTTTATCTTGAGTATGGCGATTTTGATGTTACAATTACAGCTCCCTCAAATCACATTGTTGTTTGCTCTGGTGAATTGACAAACCCTTCCGAAGTATATACCCCTGAACAACAAAAACGTTGGGCTACTGCATCACAAAGTGACAAAACAGTAATCATCCGTTCGGCAGAAGAAGTTTCCAATACAACTTCAAGACCTACCGGAAAATCTACATTGAACTGGCATTTTAAAATTAAAAACGCACGTGATGTTTCATGGGCCTCTTCATCGGCATTTATTATTGATGCTGCAAAAATCAATTTGCCAAGCGGTAAAAAATCATTAGCCATTTCTGCATACCCAGTCGAAAGCTCAGGTCAAGAAGCCTGGAGTCGCGCCACTGAATACACAAAATCATCAATCGAAAATTACTCTAAACGCTGGTTTGAATACCCTTACCCTACAGCTGTTAATGTAGCCGGCAACGAGGCTGGAATGGAATATCCCGGAATCGTTTTTTGCGATTGGAAATCAAAAGGTGAAGATTTATGGAGCGTAACCGATCATGAATTTGGTCATGGCTGGTTCCCTATGATTGTAGGTTCTAACGAACGTTTATTTGCCTGGATGGACGAAGGATTCAACACCTTTATCAACACACTAAGCTCTGATGATTTCAATAACGGAGAATACAAATCCCGTCCGAGAAACTTGCAAAAAAAGGCTAAAGTACTATTCAAACCCGAATTAGAGCCTATTATGACTGCACCAGACGGAATGAAGGAAGGAAATATGGGAATATTGGCATACGAAAAACCAGCTTCGGGATTAACTGTCTTACGCGAACAGGTATTAGGGGAAGACCGTTTCGACAAGGCTTTTAGAACTTACACAGAGCGTTGGGCCTTTAAACACCCAACACCAGATGACTTTTTTCGAACAATGGAGAACGTTTCCGGAGAAGATCTTAATTGGTTTTGGAGATCTTGGTTCGTAAATAATTGGCAATTGGATCAAGGAATTACAAAAATCAAATATTTTAAAAACGATCCTAAGTTAGGCGCAATTATTTCAATCGAAAATTTAGAAAAAATGGCTATGCCAGTTGTTTTGGAAATTAAAACCAAAAGTGGTGCCATTAGTCGCGTACAACTTCCTGTAGAAATTTGGCAACGCAATACAACATGGGCATTTAAGAACGCCTCTACCGAAGAAATTGATACCATTACCATAGACCCTGATCACGTTTTTCCTGATATAAATACAGCAAATAATGTTTGGAGTGCTGACAAAAGTGAGTTAGAGAAAGCAGTAATTTTAGATAGTTATTTAGGTAACTACACAAGTAAACAACTTCCTGTAAAGCTAAGTTTCACTGAAGAAAACGGAACTCTTACAGGAACACCTGAAGAAGGTCAGGGTTCAGCCATTTCTTTTGAAAGTATTGGTAAAGATAAATTTGGCTCTGAAAGAGAAGGTGGTATTGAAATTCAATTTAACGAAGCTAAAAATGAATTTACATTAAAAATAGAAAGTCAAAATTTCTTATTTACAAAGGCATAAAACTAAGTTCAACAGTGTTATCTAATCAAAATAACTAGTGTTACTCATCTAAATTCTGCTTTTATATCACAAAAAGTTAAAAACAGGATTGTTTATGAATCTGACATTGGCCGATACTTAAATAACCTGTTAGAATTATATTAAAATTCAAAAAATCATCCATCAAAAATGGGTGATTTTTTTATATTTGTACCAAACCCAAATTGTATAAAATGAAATATTCATACTTAATTGTTTTTTTCCTATTAGCAACAACAATGACCATTGGTCAGAATAAAGAAAAAATAAAAGGTTCCAAAATCGTGGTCGAAAAACCAAAAGAAATTGGCGATTTTACCGCTTTGGAAATTGAAGACAACCTAACTGTTTTCTTGGAAAAAGGAACAAAAAACGAAATAAAAATTGATGCTGACGACAATCTTCACGATAATATTTCTTTTGACATTAAAGAAAAAACACTTCGTATTTACACTTCTAAAGAAATCACTAGTTTCAAAAGATTGGTCGTAAAAATTACATACACCAATGATTTAAAATCGGTCGTTGCCAAAAACGCGACTATTGTAAATGCACTTGAAGCCGTAATACTAGATGACATTACCTTTAGCTCATTGGATTTTGCAAAATTATACTTGAATGTCAATTCGAAAAATTTTACGTTAATATCCGATGATAAATCTAAGATAGAATTGAATTTAAAAGCTGAAAAAGCTAAAATTCAATTAAGTAAAAATGCACAAATCAAAGCTCTGGCTACCACTACGGATATTGCATTTGATTTGTACCAAAAAGCCACAGCAACAATAGAAGGAGATGCCACCAACGCAGTTATTCGACAAGATAATAATACTGTATTTACTGGTTTCAACTTCACTGTAAAAAATACTGATGTTACTACCGAAGGCAGTGCCATATGCAATCTAATGGCCGATACTTCACTAATAATTGACGCAAATCATACATCCAAAATCTACTTGCTTGGCACTCCAAAAATAGAGGTAAGAAAGTTTTTGGGCGAAGCTCAATTGATAAAAAAAGCGAAGTAATCCCAAAGTTGGGTTTTAGTCACAGTTTTCAGTCCATAAAAAAAGTCCCAACTTAAAAAATTGGGACTTTTCATTTTATAAAGAAAAAATTTAATCTTTAGAAGCCAAATATCTTTCAGCATCAAGAGCCGCCATACAACCAGTACCTGCAGCTGTTATTGCTTGACGATACACATGATCTGCTGCATCTCCCGCTACAAATACACCATTTACATTAGTTTTTGAAGTTCCTGGTGTATTTACAATATAACCAGTCTCATCTAAAGTTAAATAGTCTTTGAAGATTTCAGTATTCGGTTGGTGTCCAATCGCTACGAAAAAACCTGTAGCTGGAATATCAAACACTTCTCCAGTAGTTTTGTTTCTTGCTTTCACAGCAGTTACCACTTGTTCGTCTCCCAATACATCTACTGTATCGTGATTCATTAAGATGGTAATATTTTCCGTTTTACGAACACGTGCTTCCATAATTTTAGAAGCTCTAAACTTTTCGCTACGAACTAACATTGTTACTTTAGAACATAATTTAGACAAATAATGAGCCTCTTCGCAAGCTGAATCTCCTGCTCCAACAATCACAACTTCTTGATTTCTATAAAAGAATCCGTCACATACTGCACAAGCCGAAACTCCACCACCCATTTTCAAGTAATGTTGCTCTGATGCAATATTCAAATATTTAGCAGAAGCTCCTGTAGAAATAATCACAGTTTCACAATGCAATTCAATTTTATCATTGATCCAAACTTTGTGGATATCTCCAGAGAAATCTACTTTGGTGGCCCAACCATCACGGATATCAGCACCAAAACGTTGTGCTTGACTTTGCAACTGCACCATCATTTCTGGGCCTGTAACACCATCAACATACCCAGGAAAGTTTTCTACTTCATTAGTCGTGGTCAATTGACCTCCTGGTTGCATTCCTTGGTATAACACAGGATTCATGTTGGCTCTTGCTGCATATATCGCTGCAGTATAACCTGCTGGCCCAGAACCTATAATAAGGCATTTAATTTTTTCTATTGTATCCGACATATTTTTGATTTTTGAATTGCAAATGTAATCTTTATTCTAAAAAATACACACTCAAATAAATTCAAAAAACTGATGCCGAAATAAATTTTAATTATTTTACAAAATCACTTTGAAAAGCAGAAATAAACCTTATATTTGCACTCGAATTACGGGGTGTAGCGTAGCTCGGTTATCGCGCCTGCTTTGGGAGCAGGAGGCCGCAGGTTCGAATCCTGCCACCCCGACAAAAAAGCCGAACAGCAATGTTCGGCTTTTTTTATTTAAAAAATTAAAATCAATTTTAGAGATTGTAGTCCTTAAATATTTTAAAACAACAAAGCCATCCCAATTTAATGAGATGGCTTTGTTTTAACAATTACTATCAAAATATTTAATTTACTTTTTAATAAGTTTGAGTGCTTTTCGGTTAGATCCTTGACTTACTATTGTAAGATAAGTACCTGCCGGTAATTCCTCTCCAAATACAATTGATTGGTTAAAGTCGCTTTCAATATGTTTGATATGTCTACCACCCATATCATATACCTCAACTTCAATTTTTTCAACGCTGCCGCCTTCCACTTCAAGTGTAAATTGATAATTACTTGGGTTAGGATATGCTTTCACATCGAAAGGATCTGCAATAATTGTCGGCTCAATTTCTTTGGCTACAATATTCTCTATACCACCAGTTTTAGCACTAGGATTTGAACAATCGAATTGGTTCCAATAAACATTTTTATTTGTTGAAGCAACTTTACTGCCTATATAAAATCCTTTCATATTGGTGTTTTTAACAGCAGCGGCATCACCATCCACCTTAATTGTTCCATTCGGAGCAAACACGCTGGCATTTACCGTTACATTACCTCCAGGCAACACTCGGAATTCATTTCCACCGATAAAGAAAACTGCTTTATAACCGCCAGTTGGATTTACCATGGATGATTTACCAATAGACACAGTAGTTTTTACTCTTACAGATATATCGGAAGCGAAGAGTAATTTCGTAGGTGCAGCATCAGTTCCTTCTGCCAAACTTATACTATTAACATTCAGAACACCTGTACTGTTAGCATTAAATTTAACCTGACTGCTTTTGCCAATACTTATTGTCCCGAAAATCGTTCCTGTAGTAAAGGTCACATTACAATTGGTTCCGATTGTCACATTTTTGTAATTACCCGTTTTAGTTACTGTGGTATTATTTGGAATACTCAAATCAGCTAACCCAGTCGTACTAGTACTATTTACTTGCATATTAGGCAATACTACTACAGCTGGACTGTAGATTCTGGCAGGAACATTAGATCCAGACTGAACCGTGATGAACCTTGCTTTCACAAATGCTCCTGGTCCTGCTACTGTACTGTTTGTTCCAATGTTTGCATAACCCAAAGTAGTTGTAACACCTACACTTCCAGTTTGAACAAAGTTTTTGTCACCCAAACTCACATTGCTCATACCAAGAATTGTGTAATCATTAATAACATTTTGCGGTTGGAAATTATAACTAGCCTGAGCAGTTCCGTTACAGCCTCCTTGTTGAGTTACCGTTACTGTATATGTACCAGCATTGGATGAATTATTCAATGTAATACTTTGTGTAGTTGCTCCTCCTGGACTCCATAAGTAAGTGTAACTTCCAGCTACTGACGAATTCGCTGTTAGTTTCAAACCACTGCAGAATGCATCAGGGCTACTGGTTGCTATCGATGCCGTAAATGAAGAACCAGAATTGTTTGTTAGTTTCACCTCATCATACGCAGTACAAGAACCGCTGCCAACTGTCCATCTTACCGTTACATTTGTTCCCACTGCCACTCCTGTTATTGTTGTGGTTGGAGAACTAGGTGTCGTAATAATTGCGCTTCCACTACTACCCACAAATGACCATACACCTGAACCACTTTGTGTCATTGTAAAGGTTGAGGAATTACATTGTGTTTGGTCCGGTTGATTGCTTACGGCTGGTGCAGCATTATTATTAGTAACTGTCACATCATCGAATGCAGTGCAGGAACCACTACCGACTGTCCATCTTACCGTTGCACTTGTACCCACTGCCACTCCTGTTATTGTTGTGGTTGGAGATCCTGCTGTCGTTATGGTTGCGCTACCACTTACCAATGTCCATATACCTGAACCACTTTGTGTCATAGTGAAGGTTGAGGTATTACATTGTGTTTGGTCCGGTTGATTGCTTACGGTTGGTACAGCGTTATTATTAGTAACTGTTACATCATCGAATGCAGTGCAAGAACCACTGCCAACTGTCCATCTAACAGTTGCGCTTGTTCCCAAAGCCACTCCTGTTATTGTTGTGGTTGGAGATCCTGCTGTCGTGATGGTTGCGCTACCGCTTACCAATGTCCATGTACCTGAGCCACTTTGTGTCATTGTAAAGGTTGAGTTATTACATTGTGTTTGGTCTGGCTGATTGCTTACCGTTGGTGCTGCAGTATTGTTAGTTACTGTCACGTCATCGTATGCAGTGCAGGAACCGCTACCAACTGTCCATCTTACCGTTGCACTTGTTCCCACTGCCACTCCTGTTATTGTTGTGGTTGGAGATCCTGCTGTTGTGATGGTTGCGCTACCACTTACCAATGACCATGTACCTGAACCACTTTGTGTCATGGTGAAGGTCGATGTATTACATTGTGTTTGATCCGGCTGATTGCTCACTGTTGGTAATGCAGTATTAGTTAGTACAACATCATCGGACGAAGTACAAGAACCACTAGTCACTGTCCATCTAACAGTTGCGCTTGTTCCCAAAGCTAATCCCGTAACAGTTGCGGTCGGAGAGTTTGGAGATGGAATACCCACATTTCCGCTTACTACGCTCCATTGTCCGTTTCCAACAGGTGGTGCAGTTTGTGTCATTGTAAAACTCGAAGTGTTACATAAAGTTTGGTTTGGCTGATCGCTTACAGCTTGTAATATTGCGTTTGTCACTGTAACCTCATCAAAAGCGCTGCATGAAACATTGGTTACTGTCCATTTTACTTTTGCACTTGCTCCAGCTGCCACTCCACTAACAGTTGCTGTTGGTGAGTCTATCGGTGTGATAGTAACTCCCCCATCTCCGCTTACAATGCTCCAGACGCCAGTTCCTACTGATGGCGCACTTTGCGTCATTGTAAAACTTGAAGTATTACATAAGGTTTGGTCTGGTTGATTGCTTACGGATGGCAATATACTATTGGTTACCGTTACATCATCAGAAACACTGCAGTAACCATTGGTTACTGTCCATCTCACTTTTGCACTTGTCCCTACTGCCACAGCTGTAATGGTTGTGGTTGGAGAGTTTTCATCTGTAATACTTGCGCTACCGTTTATTAAAGTCCATTTTCCTTGTTGACCAACCGATGGTGCCGTTTGTGTCATTGTAAAACTCGAAGTGTTACACAAGGTTTGATTCGGCTGATCGCTTACGGTTATCATACCATAAACAGTTAATGTCACCTCGTCAGATATTATGTCGCCACATGAACCTTTGACAATCACTCTGTAATGAATTCCATTCATCTCATTTGTAACTGAAGCAATGTTTAAACTGCTATTAGTCTCTGAGCTAAGATTTCCCCATCCGCCGCCAACGTCAACTTGCCATTGATACCCTGTCGCTGCAGTAGCACTAACACTGAATGTTGCAGGTTGCCCTTCACACTTAGTCAAACTAACCGGTTGGGTATTGATAACTGGTGATGAGGAGGTAACGTTCACTGTTTGGTTTTGAGATGAACTTTTTCCATGACTGTCTGTATAAGTCCACACAATAGTGTGCGGTCCAGCAGTGCTGAAAGTTAGACCAACATCTGAAACTCCTGTAACGGTTCCATCGCAGTTATCCAATGCTGTTGGAGCTGTCACTGTTACAGAACATTCTGCGTTGACTGTTGGCAAAGAAGCAACATTTGGAACCGGAGCTTGATTATCTATTACCGTTACTGTAAAGCTACAAGAACTTTGGTTGTGGTTCGCTGATCCATCAGTAGCTGTCCAAATTACCGTTGTAGTACCAACAGGGAAGATATTGCCTGACAAATAACTGTTGTTATCAATACCGTTATTGTTAATGCTTAAAGTTGCACCGTTACAATCATTTACATTTGGCTGAATATAGAATACTCTGGCTCCGCAAATGTTATTCTCATTATTAACTGTTATATTACTTGGACAATTTGTTATGGTAGGTGCTACATTATCAATCACTGTTATAATAAAACTTGCTGTTTCGGTATTACCATTAACGTCAGTAGCCGTATAAATGATTGTATGTGTTCCTGAACCCAATAATGTTGAGCCGTTTTCATTAAAGGTTTCATCACTGCTCACCAGGCTAGCTACTCCGCAGTTATCCGCTGCTGATGGAGCATTCCACTTAACCAAAGCAGAACAATTACCTCCAGAAAGATTAACCGTTTTATTTGCTGGCATATTGCTAATAACTGGTTTAATAGTATCTTTTACTGTTACAATAGCTGTTCCAGTGTTTACCTTACCATTGGTATCCGTTACAGTTAAGGTAACTGTGTTTGGACCAACATTGAGACAAGTAAAACTATTCGGTGAAACACTCATTGATTGAATAGCACAATTATCATGCGAACCATCATTAACATCCGAAGCTATAATGCTTACACTGGTTGGATTGAGCGCAACTTCGATATTTTTTGTAATCACAGTAGGCAATTCATTGTCATCCACTATTATTGTTGCTGTCGCAGTATCTGTACAGCCATTGGCATCAGTCACTGTTACATGATAAGTCCCTGTTGCTAGATTGGTTGCGGTAGCAGTAGTCTGTGCCAATGCATCATCCCATAAATAAGTATATTCAGGGGTTCCTCCTGTGGCAGTTACTGTAGCTGAACCGTTGGTGTTACCAAAGCAATCCACATTGGAAGACGCTGTTATCGATGCGTCCAATACTTCCGATGGTTCTCCAATAGTGAAACTTGTTGTACCAGTTATGGTACAGCCGTTGGATTCTGTAATCGTTACAGTATAGGTTCCCGCCGCTAATCCGCTAATATCCTGAGTGGTTTCTCCGTTGCTCCATTGATAAGTGTATGAGCCACCTCCACCGCTAACACTCAAATCAATGGATCCGTTTGCTCCACCTTTACACAACACATTAACTTTAGTTCCGCTGGCTACCACTGTCTCATTCACCGTAATAGTAAATGTGCATGAATTACTGCAACCATTGCCATCTGTATAAGAATACGTTATCGTATGCGGACCAACTCCCGCTGTCGCAGGATTGAAATTGTTTGCACTTACCCCCGTTCCGCTATAGGTTCCTCCTGATGGAGAAGCTCCTGTTAATGCGTAAGGTGCCGAATCAACACAAACTGATGAATTGGATGGGCAGGTCAGAGTAGGTAATGGATTCACCGTAATAGTAAATGTGCATGAATTGCTACAGCTATCCCCATCCGTATAGGTATACGTTATCGTATGCGGACCAACTCCAGCTGTGGCAGGATAGAAATTGTTTGCACTTACGCCTGTTCCGCTATAGGTTCCTCCTGATGGAGAAGCCCCTGTTAATGCGTAAGCCGCTGCATCAACACATACTGATGAATCGGAAGGGCAGCTTACTGTAGGTAATGTTTTCACCGTAATGGTAAATGTGCATGAATTACTGCAGCCATTGCCATCTGTATAGGTGTATGTTATCATATGCGGACCAACTCCAGCTGTGGCAGGATCGAAATTGTTCGCACTTACGCCTGTTCCGCTATAGGTTCCTCCTACTGGAGAAGCTCCTGTTAATGCGTAAGATGCAGTATTGAGACATACTGATGAATCGGATGGACAGGTTACTGTTGGTAATGCATTCACAGTAATAGTAAATGTGCATGAATTGCTGCAGCCATTGCCATCCGTATAGGTGTATGTTATCATATGCGGACCAACTCCAGCTGCTGTAGGGTCGAAATTATTCGCACTCACACCTGTTCCGCTATAGGTTCCTCCTGCTGGAGAAGCCCCTGTTAATGCGTAAGCTGCTGCATCAACACAAACTGATGAATTGGATGGGCAGGTTACAATTGGTAATGGATTCACCGTAATTGTAAATGTGCATGAATTGCTACAGCCAACCTCTTCCATATAGGTGTACGTTATGGTGTGCGAGCCAACTCCCGCTGTTGCAGGATCGAAATTGTTCGCACTTACGCCTGTTCCGCTATAAGTTCCTCCTGCTGGAGAAGCTCCTGTTAATGCATAAACCGCTGCATCAACACAAACTGATGAATCAGAAGGACAGCTTACAGTTGGTAAAGTATTCACCGTAATAGTAAATGTGCATGAATTACTGCAGCCATTGCCATCTGTATAGGAGTATGTTATCATATGCGGACCAACTCCCGCTGCGGCAGGATCGAAATTGTTCGCACTTACGCCTGTTCCGCTATAGGTTCCTCCTACTGGAGAAGCTCCTGTTAATGCGTAAGATGCAGTATTGAGACATACTGATGAATCGGATGGACAGCTTACAATTGGTAATGGATTCACTGTAATAGTAAATGTGCATGAATTGCTGCAGCCATTGCCATCCGTATAGGTGTATGTTATCGTATGCGGACCAACTCCCGCTGTTGTAGGATCAAAATTGTTTGCACTTACTCCTGTACCGCTATAGGTTCCTCCAGCTGGAGAAGCCCCTGTTAATTCGTAAGCTACTGCATCAATACAAACTGATGAATTTGATGGGCAGGTGAGAATAGGTAACGGATTCACCGTAATTGTAAATGTGCATGAATTGCTGCAGCCATTGCCATCAGTAAATGTGTATGTTATCGTATGTGGACCAACTTCCGCTGTGGCAGGATCGAAATTATTCGCACTTACGCCTGTTCCGCTATAGGTTCCTCCTGCTGGAGAAGCTCCTGTTAATGCGAAAACCGCTGCATCAACACATACTGATGAATTGGATGGACAGGTCAGAGTAGGTAATGGATTCACTGTAATAGTAAATGAACAAGAATTACTGCAGCCATTACCAGCTGTATCCGTATAGGAGTATGTGATCGTATGCGGACCAACTCCCGCTGTTGCTGGATTGAAATTGTTCGCACTTACGCCTGTTCCGCTATAGGTTCCTCCTGCTGGAGAAGCTCCTGTTAATAAGTAAGCCGCTGTATCAACACATACTGATGAATCGGGTGGACAGGTCATAGTTGGCAAAGGTTTTACAACAAAATTAGTCTCAGTACGACAACCCGGAACCGAAGAACATTCTGCATAGAAATGGGTTGTACCTGGTGTATTTGTATTTGCTAAACCTGAATTTAAAACCCCAACTGGATTAAAAGGTGAACCTGTCCCGATTGATGACCCACCTGAAGAGGCAGTATACCAATTGAGGATTCCATTAACAGAATAGTAAACCGTTATTTGCATGAAATCAACATTTGCATTTCTGGTACCAAATGCACCGTTATGAGCTACGAGAGCTACTCCAAAATTGGCACTTTTCACATCACTGACGGTCCAATTTAGTCCCCACTTGTCAGTTGTCGAACCATAGGTGTCGATTGTAAGTGTTGTAGGCCATACAGTTGTTTTTGCCTTATTATCAGCAGCATCTTGAATTACTGGCGATCCTCCAACATCTTTGACTAAAAATACTGCCGCATCATTAAGGCCACCTAATGTAACTGAAGATCCTGAACGATTAATTCTAACCTGTATCCCCATAATTACCGCATTTGCAGGAATTGCAGAAAAATCATAATTTGTACCTCGAAGATAATCAGAATCAGTACCAACACCAAGATTTGTCAAGGTGGCATTCCCAGCACCTGCTATATTATTAGGGGTTGCCCAGTCCATATTAAAATTAATAGGCACATTAACACCTAATCCAGCATTTATATTTAAGGCGCCTGTATCTATTGGGGCACCAAGAGCACAAACCTCAGAGGATGTAAACGAGCCACTTCCACCCGGACAAATTGTTACACCGGTGGTCACAGGAACTGGTTTTACTATGATAGTTGCTGACCCAGTCATATTCGAAGTACAATTGGTACCACCTACTGCACCAATATCTGTTGCACGCACGGTATAAATACCTGCTGCTGTTCTATTTCCAAAAGTGATTACAGATCCATTGCTTCCAGCGACTGGTGCTCCATCTGGAGTAGCCCCCAAATATAATTGGTAATTTACATTGGTCTGTGAGTTGCTTAAACCAATGGGCGTTCCTGCTCCACCTGCACAATACGCACCACCTCCAGTAACCGTATATGTAGAGGTAGGTAAGGGATTAACCGTTATTTTTACTGCTGTTGAAGTACTGCTACAACCACCCGAAGTAACTGTTCTTCTATACCACATACTCTGGGTTAATGCTGGTGGAGAATACACCGGATTGGTACCGGGATTAGTGTAACCGCTAGCAGCAACATTATTTGTATTAAAATTATCAGTACTTTGAAACCAACTGTAAGAATAAGTTCCAGTACCTCCAGTAGGCACTCCTGTTAAAGTAGCTGGTGTTGTACTACTACAAATAAATTGATCAGAACTGATTATATTATTGGCTATTACCGGATTTACTGTTACCGATGATGTTACCGACATTTGTGCGGTACAACCTGTTGTTGTAATTGTCGCCAACACATTGAATGTCATTGTAATTGGAGAACTGGTTGCGTTAGTTAAATTTCCAGTGGAAAAAGTTACTACCCCATTATTCCCTGTCACTGGAGACCCAATAGGAATATTGTCTGTACCATTATACATACGTAATTGATAAGAGGTGGTGCTTAAAGTACCGTTTCCTGTTCCTGTTGCTCCCACAGTTATATTTATGGTTCCACCCGAACAGACTATGGCTGTCGTTGGAGTTACCGTTCTATTCACAGGTGGCGGATTCACGGTAATTGTTGTTGTTATAGTTGGTATCTCCACCTCACAATTTGTAACATCATTTTTAACAGACACATGATATGTTTTGATAATTGAGGAGCTGGTAGTATTATTTAAAGTACCAATAGTTAAATATATAGTCCCTCCATTACCATACACATTTGCTCCTACTGCATTACCTAATTCATCTTTCAATTGATACAGAAATCCAAATTCAGAATTATCAACTTGAATCTGTACATTAGAAGTCCCTGAACAAACCGTTGCTGGTAACGACAAAGAAACATAATTAGGATCTACTCCTACTACAGGTGACAAAACAATACTACCAACTGGAGGCAATGAATTTATTGTTATTGGATATTCTACAAATGTTGGGCTACAATGATTATTAGAAACTGTCATTCTTAAAATAACAGTATTTCCTGAATCAGCTGTATCCGGTGTATATGTTGGTGTTAAAGTTGCTGCATTAGTTAGCTGACCACTCCCGTTGGGAGTCGTCCATGATATTGTGCCATTACTGGCTCCTGCTCCACTTACTGTGGCGCTTCCGTTCGCACATATTGTCTGAGATGTAGGTGCACCGCCTACCCCTATTTCTGCGGTTGGTTTTTTATAAATGGTGATGTTTCTACTTGCTGATAAAGCGCCAGGACATGATCCTCCAGGGTTAGCTGAAGTGAAGGTCAATTTTATCAAATCTCCATCAATTACTGACGGTGGAGTATAACTTGTTGCCGATTCTGTATTATCGGGAAAGAACGTTCCACCGTGCCCATTGTCTGACCACGTCCCAGTACTTACATTACCCTGAATGTCTACAAACAAGCTTATTGGTTCTGGAGTTGTCATACAGTGCGTACTGTCGGCACCCGGATCCACGGTAACTGGACTTGCATTAACATTTACAGTATATGTTGCGGTAGCTGGTGTACAGTTCCCATTGGAAACGGTCATAGTTAAAATGGCTGTTCCGGAAAAAAATTGATTTGGGATAAATACAGGTGATGCTTTAGTTGGATCATCAAATGTTCCTGTGGTTGCACCATCTCCAACTGTCCATAATATAGTCCCATTTGTAGCCGTTCCATTTATAGTAGCAGTTTGATTTGCGCATATTGATTGGCTACCCCCTGCTGATGCTGTGGGTTGGATATTTACTACTTGAGTTTTTGAAGCTGTTTTAGTACCACATAAACCTCCACTTGTTGTCAGAGTCAATGTTGCTGTACCACTATATCCGGAAAGCGGAGTCCATGTTGCATTCAAATCGGTATCACTAGGGCTAAATGTTCCTCCAATTCCACCATCTGACCATGTTCCACCAGTGGCTGAACCGCCAACTGATCCTCCTAATGCTGCTGAGGTTCCTCCTTGACATATTGCACTTAGAGCAGCACCTGCATTTGCAGTTGGCAATGCATTAATTATCAAATCTGAGCCATTATTCGAACCCGTTACAGAAGGCGTACTTGAAACAACTCTAATTCTATAGCCTGTTCCTGATGCCTGTCCATTTGGAATGGTTGCTGTAATGCTTCCTGCTGATGTAGAAGTATTTGTTCCTATTGATATGGGTGAAGCAAAAGAACCAGAGGCATTTGAAAGCTGAGCAGTAAAAACATTTCCGGCTGTATATGTTCCTCCAATGGTATATGGCACAGTAACTGTAGCGCCCGCACAAAATGGAGAACCTGTAATGGAACTTGTAGTAATTGTTGGAGCAGCAGGTAAACTAATCGCAGACATTGCATAGCGAATGGTACCAGTAGGCGTTATTGCCGATGTTGCAGCAGCATCTGTCGTATTCGTGACTGGAATGTTGCGTTTGGCTACTTCAATCTTCCATGCTAAACCTCCACCTGTTCCCGTATTACTGCCTCCACTCGTCCAATTTCCATTTATTGTATAGCCTGGAAGAGTAGTATTAGTGTCGTTATAAATACTGGTAATATAAATCGCCTGATCATTTGCATTTACTGCCATTGCTGCGCTTAATTGCGCAGGTCCGCTTCCACCACCATTATTTAAATTATTCCCTACAGTATAAGTCCCGGTCTGGTTAACATTTGCAAATACAGCATAATATACGGTCATATTTAGTAATGTCCCAGCGACTGTTACATTAAGTGGTCGGGAAGTATTATCCATAACTGCATTATCTTTCAGATAGTACAAATAGGTATGCATACGCCCACTAGTATTTGGTGGATTACCTGCATTACTAGTAGCCTTCGTTAATGTAACACCACCGTAGCTGATAGTAGAGGGATCGGCTCCAATGCCACTACCAGAAGTGTTACTACTAATGGCAACAACTAAAATACGATTGGAACCATTTGCAATGGCAAAACTAGTTGTATTTCCTGTGCCTGACACTTGGTCGTATGCCTTTGTCCATATTGTAGGCTGTGTAACTTGCCCAAACACTATACTAGCAAAAAACAAATTCGCAATTAAAAAAACAACAGTAAAAATTCCGGTTTTAGGTAGAAATGCTTTCATATTTTATGAAATTAAAATTATTAATAACGAATACGATATGCTTAACGCTATAGACTAAAATCGGCAGAATGGGGTATCTGTGGAAAATGAAATAAAATGATAGAATTTGGGGAATCTATCTTAATGAAAAAATATAGAGTTGGGGTTTCTATTTTTTTTATATAATGGAAATCATTTTTTAAGAAAAAAGTAAGCCTTTTTTTAACCTAAACAAATGTTAATTCAATTATAAAATTATAGTACTAAGTTATATTATTCTTAAAATATAAAAGCCGTTTTAATCGTATTTTCGACATAAGTGTTAAAAAAAACCACAAACTACACTTTGTTAAAATTTAAATGAGATAAAAACTGTTTTTTTAATTTTTCTTGATTCAAAATTTTCCTACACTATTGATTTTAAAGCACTTAAAAATTAAAGTATAGTCCTAAATTCGCAAAATTATATTTAACACAAGAGATTCAAAGAAATCTGATCTGCACTTTATAACTCCTTAAAAAAATTAAAGCTTAAGACACACGAGCAAAATCGAACAAACAAAACAATCTCCGCAAGTAACTCAACAAACCGAATCCTATGCAATACGGAATGCAGGGGTGCCACCTTCGTGAGCATGAAAAGTCAGCGGGTTTTTAGAATGGCAAAAACGTCTATGACCGCATCACAATTTTGAATGTGAAGAAATGGTAGCACTTCTCGACTGCAATCGATAAGACAAAATAGGACTAGATTATTTTATAGTCATTTTTGCTATAAAATCAACCACTATGGTTAGTACTCTAATTACAACCAAATAATATTACCCCACATGATCATTAAAAAAATATAAGCTGTTATTTTAATAAAAAATAGGGTTCAAAAATAATAACAAAGATTTAACCCAAAAAAACATCTATCAAAAAAAAGAAGTTAAAAAAAAGTATCACAACAACGGATAAAACTGAATTTCAACGACTTAATTTATTTTTTGATTATTGTCTTTGTATATTTATATGTTATTTTAATACAGTAAAAAACAGTATTTTAACTACTAAAAAATATTGATTTTTGTATAATTGACCCTTACCCAAAATCTTCTTTTCAGACCTACAACCTTCAATTAAAAAAAGGTGCTCAACTCCTGTTTTTTAATTTAACCAAACAATCATAAAAAGGTGTAGCATGAAAAAATTCTATCTAAACTTGGAACAATATGTATCAAAAACTGTCATTTTATTTTGGCCTGTTTTAATTCTTTTTACGTTTGGGAATTCCGTTTTTGCTCAAACTACTGTAAATCTTACGACTCCTGGTTCAGCTACTTGGACAGTCCCCTGTGGCGTTACTTCCCTTACCGTGGAGGCTTGGGGAGGCGGTGGTGCCGGTGGTGGTGCCACGATTAATCCTAGTGGAGGTTCTGGCGGCGGCGGTGGCGGATATAGTACTTATATCGTAGCGGTAACTCCTGGTCAAATTATAAATTACACTGTTGGTCAAGGAGGAGTAGGAGGTTCCGGAAATGGTGGGGACGGAGGTTCGACTACTATTCTTGCTTTAACCGCTAACGGTGGTATGGGAGGATTTCAAGACAATGGTACAGCTGGACTTGGGGGAACTGCTTCTGGGGGAACTACAAATACTTCTGGTGGTAATGGAACTATAGGATCAGCGACAGCTGGTGAAGCTGGAGGGAATAGCGCCAATGGAGGAAATGGAGGACTCGCTGCAACCATAGAATCAAACGGAAATAACGGAACAGCACCAGGCGGTGGCGGTGGTGGTGGATTGTTACTGGCTGGAGCAGGCCCTTCTAACGGGGGAAATGGAGGTTCAGGTCAGATTACAATAACATACAACACACCTGCTGTACTTGCTGCGCCCTCTCCTGTCACTCCATCAAGTGGCATATCTATCTGTTTTGGAAAAAGCACTAATTTGAATGCAACTTCTTCAGGAAACACTATCAATTGGTATACAGTACCTACAGGAGGCACTTCAATCGGATCGTCTGCAAGTGGCATTGATTTTCCTGTTTCACCTGCGGGAAATACTACTTATTATGCGGAAGCACAATCTTCTCCAGGCTGTGTCAGCGCTACACGAACTGCAACAGCCTTAGTGACGGTAAATCCTTTACCAGCTGCTCCTACCTCAGTTACCCCTAATACTCCTCAAAATATTTGTAACGGATCGAACATTACATTGAATGCGACTTCAGCTGGAAATACAATTATTTGGTACACAGTTCCCACAGGACCTGGTAATATTGGAACCTCTGCAAGTGGAGCCAATTTTACACCAGCAGCTCCTCCCAACAATACAACTACAACTTACTATGCAGAAGCTCGGAGCCCCGCCCCCGCATCTTGCACAAGTTCCACACGTACAGCATCAGGTACTGTAACAACAAGTGCCCTCCCAACAATTAATACTCAACCAGTTTCTCCTACAGCAGTTTGTCAAGGATTAGGAACAAGAACTATTAGTATAATAGCTACTGGGGTCAATACATATCAATGGAGAAGAAATGGGGTGGACTTAACTAATACTGCCCCTTTTAGTGGGGTTAATACTGCAACACTAACCATAACCAACCCTACCACAGCAGATAGTGGAACCTATACTGTCATGCTCAATGGCTCAACATGTGGACTCGTATCCGGCAATGCGACCTTAACAGTTAACACTCTTCCGGCAGCACCAACAGCAGTTACCCCGAACAGTCCAGTAGCGGCATGCACTACAGCCGGTACCACACCTTTGAGAGCCACTTCAGCCGGCAATACAATTGATTGGTATACGCAGGCAACAGGAGGCACCTCAATTGGATCATCTCCTAGTGGTATCGATTTATTTGTGTCTGCCCCGACAGCAACCGTTTATTATGCTGAATCCAAAAATGCGGCAACCGGTTGCGTAAGTTCTACCAGAATCGCTACTGCCTCGGTAACTTCAAATGTTCTTCCATCAATTACTACACAACCTGCTGCCACTCCTTCTTCCACTGTTTGTGCCGGAGCCGCGACAGTTACTATTACTGTAGCCGCAACAGGAGTGACCACCTATCAATGGAGAAAAAACGGTGTGAATTTAACCAATACTGCTCCGTATAGCGGGGTTACCACGAATACCCTAGCAATAACCAATCCGGCTGTCTCAGAAAATGGTGCTGTTTTTGACGTCGTTCTCAATAATGCAACCTGTCCGGTTACTTCTAATACAATTACTTTAACAGTTAATCCTACTCCCTCTGCCCCAACTTCAGTCACTCCTAGTACTCCTTCTACAATATGTGGCACTGCAAATATTACCCTGAATGCCACTTCTGCTGGTAATACCATTTATTGGTACACCGTCGCCACAGGAGGAGCTAGCATTGGAAACTCTACAAGTGGTGCAAATCTATCCGTTTCGCCTACAAGTACTGTTACTTATTATGCGGAAGCTCGTACTGCCTTAGGCTGTAGCAGTCTTACTCGAACCGCAACGGCTACAATGACAATAAATCCAACACCTGTTGTTACTATTGAGTTTACTGAACAGGTGAATGACAAAACGTATAGTATAGCTGCTTGTGGACATATTGCGCAAGCCGAAAATGATATTGATATCCATTCGGGTAATCCTGCTGGAGTAAACGCCACTACATTTGGTCCTACAGCAACTGGACAATGGCAGGTAAGCTATGATAATCAAGCCACTTGGGTAAATGCCCCCGGCCCTACAAGTACTACACCACAATATCTATTTGACCCTGCTTACAGTATTTTTGAGACCACACCCGGCACTTATTATTTTCGATTAATACTTACCGTAAATGGATGTCCAGGCACCAGTGATGTTATTACATTAACCACAAATGGAAACCCTACCCTAACTCCAGGTTCAATCGGAACAGACCAAAGTTCTTGTCCAACTCCTTATACTCCTACAATATTAAGCCAAGTAACAGCAGCAACAGTTGGAACTCCAATATCTGGATATAATTTTTCCTATCAATGGCAATCTTCGCCAAACAATTCCACCTTCACCAATATTTCCGGTGCTACTGGAACTACATACACCCCACCAAACCTAAGTGCAACAACATACTACCGCCGTTATGCTATTTACGGATCTGCAGGAGGTGGTTGTAGTGCAGTCAGCAATACCATTACGATTACGGTTGGATCTCTCGCGCCTCCAACTGTAGGAACAATTACACAACCCACCTGTGCTACAGCGACAGGTAGCGTGGTATTAAGTGGTTTACCAACATCTGGCACTTGGACCCTTAATAGAAGTGGTACCTCTTCCGCAACTACATCTGGAACTGGAGCAAGTACCACTATCTCTCTAGCTGCTGGTACCTATACTTACACGGTAACACAATCAACATGTACTTCAGCAGCAACTGCTGATGTGGTTATTAATGCGCAGCCAGCAGTACCTGCAATACCTACGGCAAGCGTAACTGCACAGCCTACCTGTGCCACTCCAAAAGGAACAATAACGGTAACTGTTCCAGCTCCGGCAGGTAATGTCACTTATACCCTAACAGGAATTAGTCCGGCTGTACCAGCGGTAACACAAGCGGGAGCGACATTCGCCAATTTAAACCCGGGAAGCTATACAGTAGCTACTACTAATACAACCTCAGGATGTACTTCTACTAACACAAATCTTACTGTAAATGGGGTACCACCTACCCCGGCTCCTACAATCAGTAATACAGCAGCCAGCTGTTCTGCAGCTGGAACCAGCACCGTCAGTAATTACAATGCAGGATTCACCTATGCGTTCACACCAGCAGGCCCAACAGTTGGTGCCGGTGGGCTCATCAGTGGCATGACTATTGGAACTTCTTACACGGTAAAAGCCACTAACGGTAGTTGTACCCAATCTGTCGCTTCGGCATCGTTCAGCATTGCGGCCCAATTACCTACACCTGCAATACCCACAATCAACAGTACGGCAGCCACCTGTTCTGCAGCTGGAACCAGCACCATAAGCAATTACGCGGCGGGCAACTCCTATACCTTCACCCCAACTGGGCCAACAGTGGCCGCCGGAGGGGCAATCAGTAGCATGACCGTTGGAACGTCCTATACCGTTACAGCCACTAGTGGAGGTTGTACCTCTGCCGCTTCGGCTTCGTTCAGCAATGCGGCACAATTGCCCACACCTGCAGTTCCTACAATCAGCAGTACGGCAGCTAGCTGTTCTGCAGACGGAACCAGCACCATCAGCAACTACAGCGCGGGCAACACCTATACCTTCACACCGGCAGGTCCGAGCGCAGGAGCAGGAGGAGCAATCAGCGGAATGACACTTGGAACTTCCTATACCGTTACGGCCAGCAGCGGAGGCTGTACCTCTGTCGCTTCGGCTTCGTTCAGCAATGCGGCACAGTTGCCGACACCTGCCGTTCCGACATTAAGCAACACGGCGGCAAGCTGTTCTGCTGACGGAACCAGTACCATCAGTAATTACAACGCGGGTAACACCTATACTTTCACTCCGGCAGGTCCGAGCGCAGGAGCAGGAGGAGCAATCAGCGGAATGACACTTGGAACTTCCTATACCGTTACGGCCAGCAGCGGAGGCTGTACCTCTGCCGCTTCGGCTTCGTTCAGCAATGCGGCTCAATTGCCCACACCTGCAGTTCCTACAATCAGCAGTACGGCAGCTAGCTGTTCTGCAGACGGAACCAGCACCATAAGTAACTACAATGCGGGTAACACCTATACCTTCACCCCAGCAGGTCCGAGCGCAGGAGCAGGTGGATCAATAAGCGGAATGACACTTGGCACTTCCTATACCGTTACAGCCACTAGTGGAGGTTGTACCTCTGCAGCTTCGGCTTCATTCAGTAATGCGGCACAGCTGCCAACACCTGCAGTTCCGACACTCAGTAGCACAGCAGCAAGCTGTTCAGCGAATGGAACCAGCACCATCAGCAACTACAATGCGGGTAATACTTATGCGTTCACCCCAGCAGGTCCGAGCGCAGGGGCAGGAGGAGCAATCAGCGGAATGACACTTGGAACTTCCTATACCGTTACGGCCAGCAGCGGAGGCTGTACCTCTGCCGCTTCGGCTTCGTTCAGCAATGCGGCTCAATTGCCCACACCTGCAGTTCCTACATTAAGCACCACGGCGGCAAGCTGTTCTGCTGACGGAACCAGCACCATCAGCAATTACAACGCGGGTTACACCTATACTTTCACACCGGCAGGTCCGAGCGCAGGAGCAGGAGGAGCAATCAGCGGAATGACACTTGGAACTTCCTATACCGTTACGGCCAGCAGCGGAGGCTGTACCTCTGCCGCTTCGGCTTCGTTCAGCAATGCGGCTCAATTGCCCACACCTGCAGTTCCGACATTAAGCAACACGGCGGCAAGCTGTTCTGCTGACGGAACCAGCACTATCAGCAATTACAATGCGGGTAATACCTATGCGTTCACACCGGCAGGTCCAACTGTGGGCGCCGGAGGGGCAATAAGCGGCATGACCGTTGGAACATCCTATACCGTTACCGCCAGTAGTGGAGGTTGTACATCTGCAGCATCCGCTTCGTTTAGCAATGCGGCACAGTTGCCGACACCTGCAATTCCTACATTAAGTAGTACGGCAGCAAGCTGTTCTGCGGATGGAACCAGCTCCATCAGCAATTACAATGCGGGTAACACCTATGCCTTCACCCCAGCAGGTCCGTCCGTGGGCGCAGGAGGGGCAATCAGCGGCATGACCGTTGGTACCTCCTATACTGTTACGGCCAGTAGTGGAGGTTGTACCTCTGCAGCATCAGCTTCATTCAGCAATGCGGCACAATTGCCCACACCTACAGTTCCGACATTAAGCAACACGGCGGCAAGCTGTTCTGCAGACGGAACCAGCACCATAAGCAACTACAATGCGGGTAACACCTATACCTTCACCCCAGCAGGTCCGAGCGCAGGAGCAGGAGGAGCAATCAGCGGAATGACACTTGGAACTTCCTATACCGTTACGGCCAGCAGCGGAGGTTGTACCTCTACTGCATCGGCCTCATTCAGCAATGCGGCCCAACTAACAACACCTGCAGTTCCGACACTCAGCAGTACTGCGGCAAGCTGTTCTGCAGACGGAACCAGCACCATAAGCAACTACAATGCGGGTAACACCTATACCTTCACCCCAGCAGGTCCGAGCGCAGGAGCAGGAGGAGCAATCAGCGGAATGACACTTGGAACTTCCTATACCGTTACGGCCAGCAGCGGAGGTTGTACCTCTACTGCATCGGCCTCATTCAGCAATGCGGCCCAACTAACAACACCTGCAGTTCCGACACTCAGCAGTACTGCGGCAAGCTGTTCTGCAGACGGAACCAGCACCATAAGCAACTACAATGCGGGTAATACTTATGCGTTCACCCCAGCAGGTCCGAGCGCAGGAGCAGGAGGAGCAATCAGCGGAATGACACTTGGAACTTCCTATACCGTTACGGCAAGTAGCGGAGGATGTACCTCTGCCGCTTCGGCTTCGTTCAGCAATGCGGCACAATTGCCCACACCTGCCGTTCCGATACTTACAGCCGGAACAGTTAACTGTAATGATGTTACGGCAAATTGGACAACAATACCTAATGTAACAGGTTATCGTATAGACGTTGCTAGAGATAATATCTTTACAGACATTATTCCTGCCTATAATAATTTATTGCTTGGTAGTGGTGTGGTAACAGAAAACGTAACAGGATTGGCTTCAGGATTAACTTTCTATATAAGGGTTCGAGCAGAAAACAGTTGCGGAACTAGCGCTAATTCTACTACTCTTACACTAACAACCGGAGCAAGTCCTACTGCTTTTACTGCTACTCTAGTGCAACCAAATTGTGTAACAGCAACTGGACAAATAACCATTAATGAATCAGTTGTCGATCCATCAGACCAGTATAGTTTTGATGACGGTGCCACTTATCAATCTTCGAACGTAAAAGATTTATTGGCTGCAGGAACTTATAAAGTAAGAGTAAAAAACACTAATGGTTGCGAAACTTTAGCAACAACAGTTGTTTTAAATGCAGCGGCTGTTACTACTTATTCAGGATCGTGGTCTAATGGAGTTCCTGATGTACTCAAAAAAGCAATTTTCGCAAGCAATTATACATTTTCAGGAGACATACAAGCCTGCTCCTGTGAAGTGGATACTGGAGTAACGGTAACTGTTAATCCCGGATTTTCTTTAGTACTCGAAAACGGGATAGATGTTTTAGGAAGTGGATCACTAATATTTGAAAACAATTCAAGCTTAATACAAACCAATAATGTCGTCAATACAGGAAATATAACTTATAAAAGAAATACTACTCCGGTTGGTAAATTTGACTACACCTATTGGTCGTCTCCTGTCTATCCTCAAACATTATTGAATGTTTCGCCTACCACATTATTCGATAAATATCTTTCTTGGGATGCTGTTGGGGGAAAATGGAAAGTAGAAGCTACTGGAACAGTAATGGAAAAAGGGACTGGTTACATTATTCGTGGTCCACAGGCAAATGCGACTCCAGCCGTTCATACCGCAAGCTTTATTGGCGTGCCAAACAATGGTACTATCTCTGTTTCTATAGCTGGTTCTGGATTGAGCTATCTTTTAGGAAACCCATACCCCTCTGCCTTAGATGCTGATGAATTTTTAGGAGCAAATCCAGCATTAGATGGAACTATCCGTTTTTGGACACATAATACACCTGTTACCAATTTAAAATACAATGGTAATGATTATGCTTCTTATAATGCAGTGGGTGGTACTGGAACGGCAGCTGCAAATACAGGTGTCAACAATTCTATCCCAACAGGGAAAATTGCAGCTGGACAAGCATTTTTCGCCACGTCAAACGCTGCAGGTACGGTTACTTTTGAAAATACGATGCGAGTAGGCCCTGGAGGCACAATACTAAATAATTCCCAATTTTTTAAAGGACCAAAACCAAAAACAAGTAGCGCATTGAAAAAACATAGAGTTTGGCTCAATCTATCAAATACAGATGGTGCCTTCAAGCAATTGTTGCTGGGCTATGTTACTAATGCTACCAATGGACTAGATAGACTTTTTGATGGTCAGACTTTGAACGCTAATAAATATGTTGATTTTTATAGTATTAACGAAAGCAAGAAACTTTCAATTCAAGGACGTGCATTGCCTTTTGATGTAATGGATCAAGTGCTTTTAGGTTTTAAAACGACAATAGAAGGAACTTTTTCAATAAATATTGAGCAAACAGATGGCGTTTTAGCAAGTCTGCCAATATTTTTAGAGGACAAATTGACTGGTACTATTGTTAATCTTAAAAATGGAGCTTATAGTTTTTCTACAGCTATAGGAACATTTGATGATCGTTTTGTATTGAGATATATAGATAGTTCAATTAAAATAAGTGATTATGCAAATATTTTAGATGAAATAAATAAAAAAGTACTTGTCTCTGTTAAAAACCATCATATAAAAATCAATTCTTTTGACCAAACTATTGAAAATGTTACCATTTATGATTTGAGCAGAAGAAAACTTTATGAAAAGGATAACATTAATAGTAATGAATTTAATGTTCCTGACTTTAGTTCTACCAATCAATTTTTAATGGTGCAAATCCGTTTGAAAAATGGTAAAATTGTTACCGACAAAATTATTTATTAAATAGTGGTTAGAATAAAGTTGCTTATATTTAAGTTATCACTTTAGGACAACTATTGTAGGACATGACAATAAAACGAAAAGCCCATTCCTTTCGGTTTGGGCTTTTCGGTCTTACAGCTAGATTATTTTTTTTGTACTGAATTAGTTGTTTGCCCTTTTAATTGACACCAACAACCGCTTTCAATTCAATATATTTTTCAAGGGTTTTAAAATTATGTCCCTTTTCTTTCATGGTTTTAATAAAGGCAGGAGAAACTCCCATCGATTTTGCTGCAATAACATTATCAACATCTAAATCATTAAATCCTAGATTTTTGTATTCATTTATCAAATCTGGAGTTATGTTCTGTGATTTTAAAGCAAACAAGTCATCCGGTTTCAGATTTTTATAACCTATCTTTTCAAATTCAATTATATACTTTGGAGTAATATTTAAAGATTTCAAAGCAAACAAATCATCCGGTTTCAGATTTTTATAGCCTATCTTTTCAAACTCATTGATATATGCTGGAGTAATATTTAAGGATTTTAAAGCCATAAGATCATCGTTAGAAAGATCGTTATATCCCAATTCTTTAAAAGAATCAATAAATTTTTTATCGATATTTAAAGACTTAAACGCAATAATATTGTCCCCAGATTCATCATCGTCTTTACTGCTAGTCGAGTTATGAAAATCCGCAATAAATTTGCCATTAACGCCTTGAGATTTTAATGCAATAATATTATCCGCAGTAATATTTTTATAACCAGCTTGGCGTATCTCATCGATATAAGCTTTGTCTATCCCCATTGATTTAAAAGGAATTAAATCATCCAAATCAAAATCAGGAATACCAGCCTGCTTAATAGAAGTAACATACTCCTCATTTGCATCTAAAGACACCAACGGAATCAATTGATCTTTATCAATATCCTTGTATCCGTTTTTCTTCAGCATTTTTACATACGAAGTTTTCACATTTACCATAAAGAAAACCATAAGGTCGCTTTCATCCGTAATTGTAACTCCTTCTTCAGCCATTTCTTTGCTAAAATTTTTGCTGGCAACAAATTTATACGTTCCCATTCCATTGTTTCCTTCAAATTTTCCTTCAAAATTCATGATTCCCGCTTCGCGTGTTATTGTGAACTCGCCTTTCATGTCCTTTGTCAGCCCTTTCAATTCACTCAACTGAAAAGTAGTTGATGAATTATTGCTCTCATCGTTTTTAAACTGAATACTTACTGTATTGCCTTTGATAACTGCAAACCAGCTTCCCTCTGTATCCATTCCATTTTGAATGTTTGAATGCTCATTTGGTTCTTTGGATTCTTCATTCAAATTTAAAGTTTGGCCTTGCGCTACCGGTTGATTAAAAAGGCAGACAAACAAGACTAATAAAGGTAACAGGAAAAAATATTTCCATGTTGTGTGAACGCTTGATTTTTTTGAATTCATCATAATGATTCGTTTTTTGATTAATGATTGATTATAATTAGTTGTAAGACTCAATGGAAAATGGGGTGCCGCTACCTTAAGCAGGCTAAACTGATAACTCTCTTTTTCAACAGTGTCCTGTTGCAGCATTTTATCATCAGTCAAAAATTCAAGATTGCTTTCCAATGCTTTTCGCCATTGCCATGCAAAAGGATTGAACCATTGAAAAATAAGAACTACTTCTGCAAGTAAAAGGTCAACAGTATGTTTTTGCTCAATATGAATTTTTTCATGCTGCAAAATCTGAGTATACGTTTCCCACTCGTATTTCTCTGGGTTGATGAAAATATTGTTAGCAAATGAACAAGGCGCTTTGTCGCCAGTAATTTCCACAATTCGGAATTTTCCATCCTGAATTGCCGATAAGGAATACGCTCTATACAACAGCACGCAAGCCTGCATCAAAAAGTTAAGCGCAAAGATTAATACGCCAAACCAATACAAATAAACTAGCCAATGGAACAACAAGTCAACATCAAATGTCTGTTTAGCTTGTTCAATATACACTTCCTGTACTGGAACTGCTTTTAGCTGGACAGCCTGATTTTTGACAACAGCCGTTTCTGCCAAAGGAATATGTTTTACAATAACATCTTTCCTTAACGACAGTTGCTGAGGAACTGGAAGCAATGGCAAAATAAAAGCCAAAATCATACAGCTTAGCAACACAAGCCTGTTCAATTGAAAGAAAGTTTCTTTTTGCAGAAGCAGCTTATAAAACATAAGACAGGCAGAAAGAATAAGGGCTGTATACAAAATATAAGGTATCATATTTTATCTTTTTTAATGATGTTCACTATTTCATCCAATTCATTTTCAGTAAGCTTTTGCTCTTTGGCAAAAAAAGCAAGCATTCGAGGATAAGAGTTATCAAAGTACTGACTAACAATATCCTTCAGCGCAAATTGTTGGTATTCTTCTCTGCTGATAACTGGAAAAAAACTATGCATATTTCCGGCTGTTTCATGATTTAGAAACCCTTTCTCCTCCAGTATCTTCACTATTGTTGCCACACTGTTATAATGCGGTTTTGGATCTGGCAGCAATGGAATTATGTCCCTAATAAAGGCTTTGTTTAAATCCCAAAATACTTGCATTATCTGTTCTTCTCGCTTAGCTAATTTTATCATGGTTAAATATTTTAGCGCAAGATACTACTAATTAATTAGTATACAAACTAATTTGTTAGTATTTTAACTAATCAATTAGTAATAATGTAAAATTCGCACGATTAAAGATTAAAAATAACTTCAATACATCCTTTAAAACCAATTGATTAACAACATTTTAAATAACTATTTAGGTTCTATAACATAACAATACTAATTTGAGAAACACTACAAACCCCAATAGCATAAACATATAGATTAACAACTTTTTTTCTCTTTATACTAATACATTCTAGAACAAATCGATTCTATTTATAAAAATATAAATCCTATTTTTGCACCTTAAAACACAATAAATCTATTTTATGCTCATAATAGGAATCGCAGGGGGAACAGGATCAGGAAAAACAACCGTGGTACATCAAATCATGAATGAATTACCCGAAGCTGAAGTTGGGATTATTGCTCAAGACTCGTACTACAAACAAACGCACGACCTGAGTTACGAAGACCGTTCCCATATCAATTTTGATCATCCAAGAGCTATTGATTTCGAATTGTTGGTAGCACACCTCAAAGAATTAAAGGCCGGTAATACCATTAATCAACCTGTCTATTCTTTTGTGCAACACAATAGAACCGACGACATCGTTGTTACGCATCCAAGAAAAGTAATGATTGTGGAAGGCATCTTAATCCTGACAAATCCCGAATTAAGAAATCTTTTTGACATCAAAATATTTGTTCATGCCGATTCAGATGAACGCTTAATTCGTCGTATGAAAAGAGATATTGCCGAACGTGGAAGAGACATGCATGAAGTTCTGAACCGCTATCAAAGTACCCTAAAACCAATGCATGAGCAATTTATTGAACCTTCAAAAGCCTATGCCGACATTATAATTCCCAACGACAAATTCAATACTGTGGCCATCGATGTAGTTCGCGCCGTAATTAATCAACGTATTTTATAATTTTGTTGTAATTTTATCGTGTTTAATTCACAACTATTCTTTGTTGTATTTTGTATATTGTAAATTAAAGAGTTATAAAACAAATAGTCGTTTCCTATTAAATTTGGATTAAAAAATATTCCCAATGAAAAACCCATTTAAAGACAAATCTTGGTTTAAATTCCTAAGTAACAAGTACGTTTGGGTCTCGTTATCATTTTTAACATGGATGGTTTTTTTGGATAATTACTCCTATTTTGAACATCGCTTTCTAGACAAACAAATTAATGAATTAGAAGACAATGCTACTTATTATCAAGGCGAAATAAAAAAAGATGAAGAAAACATCAAACAACTAAAAAATCCGTTGCAAATTGAAAAATATGCTCGGGAAAAATACTATATGAAAAAAGATAGTGAAGATATTTATATCATCGAGTTTGATGGTGATACTGTCAAAAAAAAATAATCCTATCGCATTTCAAATCTAACTACAATTAAAAATGGCCAAGAATTTATTCGACGATTTCAGCCCTGTTTCTGCAAAACTTTGGAAACAAAAAATTCAATTTGAACTCAAAGGAGCCGATTATAACGAAACCGTAATCTGGAATTCTCCCGAGGATATCAAAGTAAAACCATTTTACGATAAAGAAGATATTGCCAAAAAGTATACTGTTTCCACAAAAGCTTCGCAATTTAGAATTTGCCAAAATATCTATGTCTTTGATTTAGAAAAATCAATCGAAAAAGCGTTGGACTCCATCAATCGTGGTGCCGAAAGTTTACGTTTTACCATTCCAGAAGAAACCGTAAATATTGCAAAACTATTGGAAAAACTTCCTTTAGAAAAAATTGTCTTGTACTTTCATTTCAATTTTATTTCAATCGATTTCGTTAAAAAGATTAACGCTATTGCAAAAGAAAAAAAAGCAACAGTCTATTGTCTTTTGGATCCAATCGGACAATTGGCCAAAGACGGGAATTGGTACAATACCCCAGAAAAAAACAATTTTGACACTTTAAATATACTTGCCAATGAAACGGCATCGCTTTCGATCATAAGTATCAACGGCGGATTGTATCAAAATGCAGGCGCCACTATGGTACAACAAATTGCCTATAGTCTGGCTCACGCCAATGAATATTTTAACCGAATTCAAGACATAAATCAACCTATCGTTTTTCAGATTTCAGTTGGATCTAATTATTTTTTCGAAATCGCAAAACTTCGTGCTTTTAGAATCCTTTTCAAAACCATAGCCAAAGAATACAATCACAATTTGGATTGTCATTTACTGGTTACTCCAACAAAGCGCAACAAAACTATCTACGATTATAATGTGAATATGCTGCGCACTACAACCGAATGTATGAGTGCTATTCTTGGCGGAGCAAATGCGATTGCTAATTTACCCTATGATGCTTTGTACCACAAAGACAATGAATTTGGAGATAGAATTGCCAGAAACCAATTGTTGATTCTAAAAGACGAAAGTTACTTTGACAAAGTAGACAATCCTAGCGATGGAAGTTATTATATTGAAAGCTTAACCAATCAATTGGCCGAAAAAGCATTAGTATTATTCAAAGACATTGAAGTTAACGGAGGTTTTCTAAAACAACTGAATGAAGGTGTTATCAAAAGAAAAATACAGGAAAGTGCAGATGCCGAACAAAGCTTGTTTGATTCCGGAAAAGAAACACTTTTGGGAACCAACAAATATCCCAACAAAAATGACAAAATGAAACATGATTTAGAATTGTTTCCTTTTGTAAAAATCAAACCAAGAAAAACTTTGATTACTCCAATAATAGAAAAAAGATTAGCGGAAAAATTAGAGCAGGAAAGACTTTCTGAAGAGTAATCAAGTTACAATATTCAGTCTTCAATAGAAACTAAAAATCAATTTGGTCAAGTAACTAAAGTGATTAAAGGCTAAAAAAATGAAAAGAAAAGATTTACAACATATAAAGCTTAAAGAAGATTTCCAGTCTGCAGACCGCAGTCCACAGTCTGAGAACTTCCTAACCGCAGAAGGAATTGAACTTCACAAAACGTATGCTGAAAAAGATATAGAATCTATTGAGCATCTTGATTTTGGAGCAGGCTTTGCACCCAACTTGCGTGGTCCTTATGCCACCATGTACGTACGCAGGCCTTGGACGATACGTCAATATGCAGGATTCTCAACTGCCGAAGAAAGCAATGCTTTTTACAGACGAAACCTAGCAGCAGGTCAAAAAGGGCTTTCAATCGCTTTTGATTTACCTACACACAGAGGTTACGATTCGGATCACGAACGCGTAGTAGGTGATGTCGGAAAAGCGGGAGTTGCCATAGACTCTGTTGAAGACATGAAAGTACTCTTTAACCAGATTCCGCTTGACGAAATGTCGGTTTCAATGACTATGAATGGCGCCGTTTTACCGATTATGGCTTTTTATATTGTTGCTGCCGAAGAACAAGGAGTAAAACCGGAACAACTTTCGGGAACTATTCAAAATGACATCCTGAAAGAATTTATGGTGCGCAATACCTATATCTACCCGCCTACTCCATCAATGAAAATCATAGCAGACATATTTGAATTCACCAGCAACAAAATGCCAAAATTCAATTCCATTTCCATCTCAGGCTACCATATGCAGGAAGCTGGAGCAACAGCTGATATAGAATTAGCTTACACATTGGCCGATGGATTGGAATATATTAGAACAGGATTGGCTACGGGAATGAAAATTGATGATTTTGCTCCTCGCCTCTCTTTTTTCTGGGCTATCGGGATGAACCATTTTATGGAAATTGCCAAAATGAGAGCAGGAAGAATGATATGGGCTAAATTAATCAAACAATTCAGCCCAAAAGATGAAAAATCATTGGCATTGAGAACTCATTGCCAAACATCGGGTTGGAGTTTGACGGAGCAAGACCCTTTCAACAATGTGGCGCGCACTTGTATTGAAGCAACCGCGGCAGCTTTTGGAGGAACACAGTCTTTACACACTAATGCACTGGACGAAGCGATTGCTTTACCTACAGATTTTTCAGCTCGAATTGCACGGAATACCCAAATCTATTTGCAGGAAGAAACCAAAATCACCAAAACAGTAGATCCATGGGCTGGTAGCTATTATGTAGAAAGCCTGACCAAAGAAATTGCAGAGAAAGCTTGGAAACTCATCGAAGAAGTGGAAGAATTGGGAGGAATGACCAAAGCTATTGAAACCGGAATCCCTAAGATTCGAATTGAGGAAGCCGCTGCCCGTAAGCAAGCCCGTATCGACAGTAGTCAAGACATCATTGTTGGGGTCAACAAATACCGTTTGGAAAAAGAAGATCCATTACAGATTTTGGATGTCGACAATCAAATGGTTAGACAACAACAACTCGAACAATTAGACAGAATTAAAGCAACCAGAGATGCTGATAAAGTACAGGCATCTCTTCAAAAATTGAAGCTTTGTGCCGAAACTGGAGAAGGAAACTTACTTGAATTTGCAGTTGAAGCAGCAAGAAATCGTTGTACATTGGGCGAAATTAGCGATGCATTGGAAACTGTTTTCGGAAGATATAAAGCACAAATTAAATCTTTTAGCGGAGTGTATAGCAAAGAAATGAAAGACGACAAAAGCTTTGAAAAAGCAAAACAACTGGCAGATCTTTTTGCCAAACAGGAAGGACGTCGACCAAGAATTATGATTGCCAAAATGGGACAGGATGGTCACGACCGTGGTGCTAAAGTAGTTGCCACTGGTTATGCTGATGTGGGTTTTGACGTGGATATAGGCCCACTATTTCAAACCCCAGCCGAAGCAGCCAAACAAGCTGTAGAAAACGATGTGCATATCCTAGGTGTGTCCTCACTCGCGGCTGGTCATAAAACATTGGTTCCCCAAGTAATTGAAGAACTTAAAAAATACGGAAGAGAAGACATTATGGTCATCGTTGGTGGAGTTATCCCTACACAAGATTACCAGTTTTTATTTGATGCAGGAGCGGTAGCCGTTTTTGGACCTGGAACAAAAATAAGTGAAGCAGCTATTCAAATTTTAGAAATTTTAATCGATTAATAAATACTTCATTTAAAGAATTTATTGAAATCATTAAATAACAGATTTTTAAAGCTATTCAGTACTTTAGTTAATTGTTAAAGTACTGAATAGCTATATTAAAAACTTCCTTTATTTTTTTGCAAAGCAATATTGACACATATAATCAGTCTCGTCGATTTTATCGAAAAGTTATTTTCTTCTTTTTTCTTTAGATTTTTTCATCTTGCACAAGCAAAAAATCCAATCCCCAAAAACAAACTATTCCCCAAAGAACTGTCAGACTTCATCTGTTTTTTTTAATATAACTCTCCATTTTCTACTTTAAAATTTAAAATTGGGAGGTACTTGCTTAATAATTAAAATTTTAGGACTCTCAATCTTAATAAAAAAGGCTTTTTAAATTAACATCCTTTAAGCAAGGCGTTAACAATACGTGCATTAAAATTAACCTAATTTTATAATAGTTTTTAGAATAAATAATATAACAAAAAGGGGAAGAAAATGAATAAGCCTTACCATTTATTTTAAAAATAAAATTTCAAAATATAATATTAATTTAAAATAGAATATTATGAAAGCAGTTTTAATTATTGCATTAGTTTTAGGAATGCATATTACCTCATACTCTCAAAATAAGATAGGAGAAGGTAATGACGAAGGAAATATGAGCACAGTAGATCTACCAGAGATTGTTATTAAAAATGCTGGTAAAGATTTCTCCTATTATTTACCAGACAAAAATCCAGATCCAGGTGTCAAACAACTTCAAAAAGAGTTCATTGCCTATAATTTAGGAAAAGACTACGAAGGCTTTGATAATTTTCTTGTTATTCTTGAAGGACAAAATGGAATCTTGACCGCCACTTATGATTCCAACGGAAAACTTACCAGTGTTGTCGAAAAATACACCGATACACAACTACCTACCCCTGTCATTTATTCAATTTACAAAGCATATCCGGGTTGGCAAATTGTAAATGACAAATATCTCTATACACAAGAAAATGGAGATGTTACAAAAAAAGAATATAATTTAAAACTCAAAAAAGACAACGAAGTAATTAAATTAAAAGTAAATCCGAAAGGTGAAATTATCGATAAAAGCTAACAAAAAAATTAAGAGGCGGTTTGGAAAATCATTTCCAAACCGCCTCTTAATAAATAAAATTCAAGGTTCAATACAATTTAAATCACTCTTGCAGTACTGTCAGCAACAATAAAGGAAGTATCGTAACCTCCAAATTTTCTCAGATAGCTTCTTAATGAAGTTCCATAAACGTCTTTAATAAAACGCTTCCCTTTATATCTGAAATATTTTTTAACAGATCCCACACCAGCAAGATGTGCCGCTGCCAAAATTCCTGATTCAGTAATTCGGATTCCATTCAAAACAGTTCCATCATACCTTTCAATGACTCTTCTTAGTTCCCATTTGTTTTTTGACAAAAGGGCAATAAAAGCTTTTTCTTGCATTCTGGGGCTGTTCAAGAATGCGTCGCAATTGTGAACCCCAATAGTTTTTAAAGTTTCAATACCAAATTGGTATTTTCCTAAATAGCCGAGAGAATTAATTTTTCTGTATTTTCCTTGTGATTCTTTGAAGCCGATTGCTTCTTTATATCCAATAAAAAAGGTTCCAGTATAGGGAATCTCAGAATTGGTATAATCGCTCACATTTAATGATGGTAGTAAGTAGGATGTATCATCTGTTTCGTTAATTAGAAACCATGGGGTAGATTCTAATTTGGAGGGTTTAAAACCTAAGCTTAAAAAAGCTACTACAACAATCAAACTTGTGTAAAAATACCATTTTTTTATCATATTTGGGTTTTCTTCAAAACGCTGTCCCGTTATGAAATTTCTATGCTCAAAGATACGACTTTAAAAATAAAGCTGAAAATCAAGGCTTTAAACTTATCAACTTTTTAATTTTTCACTCCTTAAGTTACTAATTGTGCGGGCGTTCGAGTTTTGAAAATAAATTGAAATAATTGAAAAAACATAACTTATTCAGTATTAAAACATAAGCTTATTCTTGTTTAAAAAAAGAAAAAACGTCTAGGAAAAGCAAAATAACACTGAAATGATTACAAAATCTTCATTTTACGATAACGTTTGAAATAAAAATATAAGAATTGTTAATTAATATATTGATTTTTGGGCATGACCACAAGGGTCGGGCTGTCCATTATATTCCCGATTAACAAAAACTACGGCTAAAAAAGCCTTGTTTTTCTAAATCGGGAGATGTCATTTCCATCCCTCATGCAATCTCGTTTTTAGAACATCATTTTGCATAAAATTCAAATTGATTAGAAAAAATTTAGACCAAAAAAAAGCTTCAAAACTGTTCTAACAATTTTGAAGCTTTTTTTATAATACGAATATCTATCTAACGCTGCACTCCTTGGCTATTAATCCAATCTGAATATTTTTTGGCATTAACATTATGTTCAGCCAAAGTAGCTGCAAATTCATGGTATCCAAAACGATCTACACTCGCACAGAAATAGATATAATTATTCTTTTCAGGGTTTAAAACCGCTTCAAGAGCCGTAATGTCGGGCATTGCGATTGGTCCAGGAGGAAGTCCGATATTCACGTATGTATTATAAGGTGATTTCATAATCAAATCATTGTAGAACACTCTTTTGATTACTTGATTAAAATCGTTTGATTTCTTTTTCATTGCAAAAATTACAGTCGGATCGGCCTGCAATGGCATTTCTAGCCTCAATCTATTCAAATAAACACCCGCAATTCTTGGTCTTTCATCTTTCTTAACTGATTCTTTATGTACTATCGAAGCTAGGATAGTTGCTTGAATTGGAGTCAAACCTTGTGCAGCAGCTTTGGCAGTACGTTCTTTGTTCCAAAATTTATTGTATTCCTTAATCATTTTATCACGAAACTTCTCTGCCGAAGTATTCCAGTAAATATCATAAGTATTAGGAATAAACATCACTAGAACATTCTCTTCCGTAAATCCGTTTTCTTTCAAAAAAATTGAATCTCTAAACGTATTCAATAACTCAAGACTATCCGGCTCGATTTGGGAACCAACTCTACCCGCAAAATTTTCTAGACGCTCTTGATTATTAAAAGCCAAACTTACGGGATCATTAAATTTCATCGCTTTGACCAACTCGTAGCTATTCATACCACTCTTTAGCAAAAAACGACCTGCCTTTACATTTTCTGGATAGCTCGTTTTTCCAGCTACCATTTCAAAACGGCTTATATCTTTGACATAAGGCTCCAAAATATGTTTTACTTGCTCATAATCGGATCCTGTTGGTACGTATACATACAACTCTTTATCTGCAAATTTTGTGTTACCACTAAAAATTTGATACATTAAAACAAAACCATAAACGATTAATATTGATATTAATGCAACAGATACTAATGATACTATTTTTTTTAGATTCAAAATAAAAAAATTTAAATTACTGCGCCAGTTCGCTGTCGCTCGTGTGATTATTAATTAACTGAAAAATTGCTTCGTCTTTGTAAACTCCATTTACCAAAGTCCAATCTTTCTTTACGCCTATTTTTTGGAAACCAAATTTAGTAAAAAGAGCAATACTAGCTTTATTTTCACATCCAATATTTGCATATAATTGATGCAAATTAAGATTATAAAAAGCATACTGAATAAGCAAGTCCAATGCTTCCGACCCAATATTCTTATTCCTATTGGCTGATTCCTGAATCACAATCCCAACACCTGCCCTATTGTTCTTAGGATCAAAATCAAACAAATCAATCAGTCCCAAAGCCGGAAAATCTTCATCTTGACAAATTGCCAATCGCAATTGCTTCGCTTCATAAATATCCTGATGCGCATTTTCCAAATACTGCTTCACCAAAAACCGACTGTAAGGCGTATGCGTGTTGCTCACTTCCCAAATGCTTTGATCATTTTCTATACAATAAATAAACTCCAAATCATTGGGTTCAAGTGCTCGGATATAAATATTATCTCTTTTTAATGTTTTCATTTAGAATTAATCGTTTTTATATCCAATTTTTTTTCTTGGCTCATTATTTTCCTTTTTATCAATAAGCTCATCAAGATAATTAAAAACTAATTCAATATTTTTAGAATGATTAGAAAGTTTCTTTTTAATCTCCTCTATTTCTAGTTTCATACTCAAACTATCAGTAAGCATTTCTCTTATTCTGGTAAAAACCCTAATAATTTGTATGTTCACTTTAATTGCCGTAGGACTATTAAGTACGCTTGACAACATTGCAACTCCTTGCTCTGTAAATGCCATTGGTAAATATCTTGTACCTCCCCAATTTGAGGTGCCAAATTGACTCCTCAAGTTATCGAACTCTTGTTGGTTAAGTTCAAACATAAAATCTTCAGGAAATCGTTCCATATTCCTACGAACTTGTCTTTTTAGTTGTTTGGTTTCAACAACATAAAGTTCTGCTAAATCTTTATCCAACATTACTTTCTGATTTCTTATTAAGTAAATTTTACTGCTAATAATATCGTCAGGAATGGTAATCGCATTGTTCATAATATCTATTTACTTGTAGTTTTTTTTGGCTACCAAAAACCTAGACTCTGGCTATATCTTTTTACCTTAAATCTCTATCGTCCCTTTAAACACAAATTCTGCAGGACCTTTTAGGAACACATTTGTAAAACCATTTGGCGTTTTATCAAAAGAAACCACTAATTTTCCGCCTTCAACATTTACATTGATAACTGTGGCATTTGTTTGTCCTGTGGCATTCATAGCAATTGCAACTGCCGTAGCCCCTGTTCCGCAAGCCAAAGTCTCGTCTTCAACACCTCTTTCGTAGGTGCGAAGTCTAAAAGTGGTATCGTCTATTTTTTTTACAAAATTAATATTGCTACCTGCAGCGCCGTATAATTCGCCATAACGAATCGCAGCACCTTCTTCTTTTATGTTGTAATGCTCTAAATCCTCCACCATTTGAACATGATGTGGGGAACCTGTATTCAAGAAAGAGTGGTCTTTTTTAATATCTATAGTCGGAACATCAATCATCTGCAAAGAAACCAATCCGTTGTCTTCAAATGAAGCGTGATGCAAACCATCAGTCGCAATGAAAGTAGTAGCATTCTCAATCACATTCAAATCTTTGGCGAAAGCCACCAAACAACGTCCTCCATTGCCACACATCGAACTTTGATTCCCATCTGAATTATAATACACCATTTTAAAATCAGTATCAGAGTCATTTTCTAACAAAATAAGGCCGTCACCACCTATCCCAAAACGTCTGTCGCACAAATGAGCAACCAGCTGTGTATTCTCTTTTGGAAAAAATCCGGAACGATTGTCAATCATAACAAAATCGTTTCCAGCACCTTGGTATTTATAAAATTCTAATTGCATTTTTATTTCCATTTTATCACACAAAAGTACAAACTATTAATGAATTGTTAATCATTGTTAAAGAGCGTTAAACCATATTGTTCGAAAAAAAAAATCTGCTAAATTCGTTATCAAATAACTAATAAAAACGAAAAGCAAAATGAAACAAATTTCAAAATTATTCTTGGTATCCTTGTTGAGTGGCGCAACAACCCTTGGCGCATACAAATTATTATTTGACAACAATGGTTATTTTTCGTCCAACAAACATGGAATTACAACACTTGCTCCTGAATCCTACGGAAGACAAGTTGGTCTAGCCGCAGAAAACATCGATTTTACAGTCGCCGCAGACAAAACTGTACACACTGTAGTTCACGTAAAGAATGTATCTGTGAGAACGATTTCTAATCCCATCATGGAATACTTTTACGGATATGGGGGACAACAACAGCAAGAGCAAGTTGGAACTGGATCAGGTGTCATCATTTCTGAAGATGGTTATATCGTGACCAACAATCACGTGGTAAAAGACGCTACAGACATTGAAATCACATTGAACAACAAAAAAACGTACAAAGCAAAACTCATTGGAACCGATTCTAAAATGGACATTGCTTTGCTAAAAATCGATGCCGATGAAAAATTACCCTATTCTACATTTGCCAACTCCGATTCGGTTAAAGTAGGTGAATGGGTATTAGCCGTAGGAAATCCATACAACTTGACATCAACCGTAACAGCCGGAATTGTTTCGGCCAAAGCCAGAAATCTGGACGCTCGAGGAATTCAGTCTTTCATACAAACTGATGCTGCGGTAAACCCAGGAAACAGTGGCGGTGCTTTGGTAAACACCCGTGGTGAATTGATTGGAATCAACACTATGATTTCATCAATGACAGGTTCTTATGTTGGCTATTCTTTTGCCATTCCTTCCAATAATGCCCGAAAAATAATCGAAGACATAATGGAATTTGGAAATGTACAAAGAGGAATTCTAGGAGTTGAAGGAGGTGAATTGAACGGAACTGCTTCCAAAGAATTGGGAATTTCACAAACACAAGGCTTTTACATTAACAGAGTATCCAAAAACTCGGGTGCCGAAAAAGCCAAATTACAAAAAGGAGATATCATCATCAAATTAGACAATCAGGATATTTCTACTTTTGCTGATCTTTCAGGCTATGTTAACACCAAAAGACCTAATGATAAAGTTCAGGTTACTATCATTAGAGATGGCAAAAATTTAGTTGTACCAGTTATATTGAGTAAAAATGAAAACTTTAGCACCGAATTCAAAGGAATCGAACTGGAGAACATTGATGCTGCCGATAAAAAGAAATTCAAATTGGATTATGGCGTAAAAATCAAATCCATTAACAATGAAAACTTAGCACAATATAGTGATGAACTTACTGGAAATATCATTTTGAGCATTGATAATGTCAAAGCAACGAATGTCGAAACGGTTTCTAAACTTTTGAATAATAAAGACGAAAAACAAAGCATCCGTATCGAAATGATAAATAAAAACGGTGAGGTCATGCGAATCATTATCTAAAAAGTTAAAACGATAAATTTAAAGTCGGCTTGCAAATGCAAGTCGGCTTTTTTTATTCCAAAAAAGTTATAAAAAAAGTTACGAAATCGATTGAAATAAGTACTTTTGCACCAAATTTTAAAAAACTGCATTAATTAACAATACAAATTTTCAACATGAATAACATGGATTTATACGAAAAAGAGGTTTCGTTTCAAGCCGACAGAAGACGTTCAGGAGTAGAATTAATTAAAATTATTAGTGATTTATGGTATGACAAATCAATCGAATTGGTTTTGTTCCGCAATCAATTAATAGATAGAAACGTAAGTGAAATTATCAACTTACATGAATATGCAGGTAAATTTGTAGGCAAACCAATCTCGGTTTCCGATTCAGTTGAAATCGCCAATGTAATTCTTACTTTGGACTTACCACCATCAAAATTGGATATTGGAAAACTTACTTACGAGTACCGTCTTGAAGATGAAAAATATCCAGATGCAAGACATTTTGTTTTAGACAAATTAAAAGAAGCTAAATTCTCTGAAGAAATCCAACCCAAAGATGTAATTCTTTATGGCTTTGGTCGTATTGGTCGCTTATTGGCACGAGAGCTAATGTCCAAAACGGGAAAAGGAGAGCAAATGCGTTTGAGAGCAATCGTTACGAGAGATAAAAACGACGCTACAAGTCTAGAAAAAAGAGCTTCATTATTACGTTACGATTCCATTCACGGAGATTTTCAAGGTTCTGTTGTTGCCGATACAAAAAACAATGCCTTAATCATCAACGGTACTACCGTTCATATCATCACTGCAAACACTCCAGAGGAAATTGACTATACTAAATACGGAATTGACAATGCCCTAGTGATTGACAATACTGGCGCTTTTACAACCAAAGAAGCATTGAGCCGTCATTTAGTTTCAAAAGGAGTTGACAAAGTATTACTTACCGCACCAGGAAAAGGAGTTCCAAATATCGTTCACGGTGTTAATCAAAACGAATACAACCCAGACGAAATCGACATTTTCTCGGCAGCTTCCTGCACCACCAATGCGATTACTCCAATCCTAAAAGCGATTGAAGATACATTGGGAGTTGTAAAAGGACACCTAGAAACAATTCACGCTTATACAAACGACCAAAATTTGGTCGACAATATGCACAATAAATACCGTCGTGGTAGAGCTGCTGCACTCAATATGGTCATCACCGAAACTGGTGCCGGAACTGCAGTTGCCAAAGCATTGCCATCATTGGAAGGTAAATTAACTTCAAATGCTATTCGCGTTCCAGTTCCAAATGGTTCTTTGGTTGTACTGAATCTTGAAGTAAACAAAGAAACTTCGGTAGAGGCTATCAACGCTATTATGAAAAAGTATGCACTTGAAGGCGAATTGGTAGAACAAATCAAATATTCATTGAATAACGAATTAGTTTCTTCAGACATCGTGGGAACCTCTGCACCTTCAATTTATGACAGCAATGCCACCATCGTTTCCAAAGACGGAAAAAACATAGTGCTTTACATTTGGTACGACAACGAATACGGCTACAGTCACCAAGTAATAAGACTAGCCAAATATATTGCCAAAGTAAGACGTTTTACGTACTACTAGCATTTAGATTTACAGGTTGGGAAAGCTCTTTTAGTTTTAATTTTAGTTTTTAGATAATAAATTGCCCCAGCCTGAATTCAACAGAAATCCGCCAAGTTTTAGAACAAGGCGGATTTTTTTTATTTTCAGTTCAAAAAAAAACTTTCTTAACCTCAAAGTTCGCAAAGCTTTGCGAACTTTGAGGTATTCTTTGCGAACTTTGCGGTTAATTTTTAGACATGTATAACTCGTAAAATCTAAATCGGCAAAACCGTCGTACTCTTCACTTCCGAAATAATAAAAAAACTGTTTATCAAAGATACCTCAGGCAAAATGGATAATTTCATTTGATGAAAATGATGGTAACTTTCCATATCGGGCAATACAATTTTGAGCATATAATCAAAACTTCCCGAAACAAAATTACATTCCACCACTTCAGGCAAATTCAATATCGCTTGATTGAAACTATCCGAAATATCAAAAGTTTGCTTCACCAAGGTCACTTGACAGTAAACAGTCAGGTTTTTACCTAGTTTTTTCTTGTTCAAAATAGAAACATATCGCTCTATAATACCCTCTTTTTCAAGACGTTTCACTCTATCATGAACTGGAGTTAGCGAGAGATTTATACGATTTGAAATGTCTTTTAATGTCAAATGAGCATCTTCCTGCAGGAGGCGCAATATTTTTCTGTCGTTTTCGTCTAAAATCATAACAAAAAGAGGTTTATTAAAATTGATTTATAACAAAATAATCCGATTAATTTTCTTTTTACAAATAAAAAAAGCATCAAAAAAAGAAATATTTCATGCAAAATTACTAAATAAAAATAATATTTTCCTATTTTCATTTACTATGAACAAAATTTTTCTTTATCTCCTAAATTTGTAATTGAATTTTAAATCAATCACTAAATACAACAGTTATGATAATCGGTGTACCAAAAGAAATTAAGAATAACGAAAATCGTGTTGCTCTAACTCCAGCAGGTGTTGCTGAGATGAAAAATAACGGTCATAGTGTTTATGTTCAAGCAACTGCAGGTGAAGGAAGCGGTTTTGCTGATGAAGAATATGCTGCAGCCGGTGCTGTAATCTTACCTACTATTGAAGAAGTATATGGTATCGCTGAAATGATTATCAAAGTAAAAGAGCCAATCGCTTCAGAATACCCACTTATTAAAAAAGATCAATTACTTTTCACATACTTTCACTTTGCATCATCTGAGCCATTAACTCATGCAATGATTGAGCGTCAAGCTATCTGTTTGGCATACGAAACTGTTGAAAAAACAGACCGTAGCTTACCATTATTAGTTCCAATGTCTGAAGTAGCAGGTCGTATGTCTATTCAAGAAGGTGCAAAATACTTAGAAAAACCATTAAAAGGAAGAGGAATTCTTCTAGGTGGTGTCCCAGGTGTTCCTCCTGCTAAAGTATTAGTACTTGGTGGCGGAATCGTAGGAACTCAAGCCGCAAAAATGGCTGCTGGTCTAGGAGCTCAAGTAACTATCATGGATGTGAGCTTGCCACGTTTACGTCAATTAGACGATATTATGCCAGCTAATGTTATGACACAAATGTCTAACGAATACAACATCAGAAAAGCAATTTTAGACACTGATTTGATTATTGGAGCTGTATTAATCCCAGGAGCAAAAGCACCACATTTGATTAAACGTGAAATGTTAAAATCTATGCGCCCAGGAACAGTTCTTGTTGACGTTGCTGTAGATCAAGGAGGATGTATCGAAACTTGTACTCCTACAACTCACGAAAACCCAACTTTCATCATTGATGATATCGTACATTACTGTGTGGCTAATATGCCAGGTGCAGTACCTTATACTTCAACTTTGGCGCTTACAAATGCTACATTACCTTACGCTGTACAATTGGCAAACAAAGGATGGCAAAAAGCTTGTGCTGAGAACGAAGAATTAAAAAAAGGATTAAACATAGCAAACGGAAAAATCCTTTACAAAGGAGTAGCCGAAGCTTGGAACCTTCCTTTTAATGAAGAGTTAGTATTAGCCGACGCAGTTTGCTAATATTAAATAAGTGCTTACTACACTAGAAAAACCCGTTTTGTTCATCAAAACGGGTTTTCTGTTTTATATCACGAACAAAAAATCCGTCTCGATTCATGAGACGGATTTTCAAAAAACTTTCTTAATATAATCTGCATCCTAATTCAGAATTCTCGAGACAATCTGAGTTCTGAAATCTGCAATCTAAAATCTGAACACTTATTCCTTAGATTTAGTCAAATAATAAATCGGAATTCCAATCAACATTATAAAAACACCCCAACCACAAGTACTAGGTTTTGTGTATAACAAAGCAATACAAATGGCAATGGCAATAAGAATATAAAGTGCTGGCAAAAACGGATAACCAAAAGCCCTATATGGTCTTTCGGCATCTGGCATTTTCTTGCGAAGAACAAAAATTCCGTAAATGGTCAGGATGTAAAATATCAAAACAATAATTACAACAAAGTCCAACAAATCGCCGTATTTTCCAGTCAAACACAAGGCCGAAGCCCAAAAACACTGCGCCCACAATGCCCAGGCCGGTACGCTCGCCTTGTTCAAATGGGAAGCTTTTTTGAAAAACAAACCGTCTTGCGCCATCGTATAATAAACCCTTGCCCCAGTCATAATCAAACCATTATTACAGGCAAAAGTCGAAATCATAATCATCAAGGCGATAATTAATGTTCCAATATTTCCGAAAATATTTTGTGATGCCACAACAGCCACTCTATCCGATTCTGCCGTAGCAATATCCTGCAAAGGGACCACCGCCAAATACATCACATTGGCCAAAATATAAATACAACTTACAATCAAGGTTCCTAGAAACAAACTCAATCCTACATTGCGTTTTGGATTTTTGATTTCCCCAGCGATAAAAGTCACGCCTTCCCATGCCACGCTAGAAAACAACGATCCCACCAATGCCGCCGACATTGCCGAAATCAAGGCCACTCCACTAATCGGAAGCCAAGAACCCGTATCAGTATTCAATGATTGAGAAGTCCAGGCATTCGCCCAGTTGGCGTCCCAAACTTCGGATTTAGCTGCCACGAATCCGAAAATAATCAATCCAAAAATCGAGGCAATTTTAATAACCGTCAAAACTGTTTGCAAAATCTTGCTGTTTTTCACACCACGACTATTGATATAACTCAATAAAATAATGGTGATTATCGAAACGATTTGGGCAGCACTCAGTTTGAAATCGCCTAATTCATAAATAATATTTTTTTCGCTTACAGGAGAATACAAATAAGCCGCAAATTTCGAGAAAGCCACACCCACAGCGGCAATTGTACCGGTTTGTATCACGGCAAAAAAGCTCCAACCGTATAAAAACCCAATCAGTTTTCCGTAAGCTTCTTTTATATAAACGTATTGCCCGCCCGCTTTAGGAAACATCGCGCTCAACTCGCCATAACTAACGGCTGCAATCACGGTAATAAATCCGGTAAGCACCCACATCGCAATCAGCCAGCCGGCAGAACCCAATTGGCGCACCATATCCGAGCTCACAATAAATATCCCTGATCCAATCATTGATCCAACAACAAGCATTGTTCCGTCTAGTAATCCGAGTTCTCTTTTAAATTCTTCTGGTTTGTTTTCTTCCATTTTTATAGGTTTATTTTTTGGTTGGCTAAAGATATACTTTTTTTTGAAAATGGCTAATAATACTCTTTACACCCAGGGCAAACGCATGAGTTGTTTTTACCGCAGATTCGCAAATTTTAATTGAAATTTCTATACCGAATTAACCGCTTTCAGCGGAATTAGCGCAAATTAATTTCTTTAAAATCAAAAAAAAATCAGCTTTCCAATAAATTAATCAGCGAATCTGCGGCCATTATTTAAACTCATGCGTTTGCCCTGTCTTTACACCGAAAGATTAAATAATAAAAAACAAAAAACTCTTAAGTTTCCTTAAGAGTTCCATTGAATTATTTTTTTAAAAGTTATTTTAATACTCGATTCACCTGTGCAAAATTACGACGGTAATAAGGCTCTTTGGTAGAAGAGATAATCACTCCTGAATGTGTTGAAGAATGAATAAATTTTATTTCATCTTCAGCTACATCGATTACCATTCCAACATGATTGATATGACTTCTTCCGTTAGTTTTAAAGAAAATCAAATCACCTTTTTGCACATTCTCGGTTTCTACTCTTTCACCAAAACTTGACTGTTCTATAGAAGATCTCGGTAATTTTATATCAAAATTTCCGAATGTAGAACACATAAACCCCGAACAATCAAATCCAGCGGTTGTGGTACCTCCACTTCTATATCTTGTTCCTATTTTATCGTATGCTGTTTGTATCAATTGATCGATCAAACCTACATTCGACATATTATTAAACGTTGCGCTTATTGTATCTTTAGGAATTAATTTTATTTGAGACTCTGCCACGTCCACTTCACTCCCCTTTTCAATTTTATCATTAGGAACTTGAATACTCAACTTTGAACCAACCAATAATTTTTGTTGAATAGCAGGATTTTGCTTTTCTAATTCTGCAACAGTAATTCCGTATTTCTTTGCAATTCCGTACTTAGTTTCTTTGGTCAAAACCTCATGAATGATTTCTGATGTCTGAATTTGTGAATCTGCTTTTACCTCTTTATCGTTAACTTCTTTTTCGTCAAGCACAGAAGCCACTTCTTTACTTTCCTTAACCGCAGTAGAAACTTCTTTCGTTTCAGACTTTTTTACTTCAAGTACAACTTCATTTTCAACTATTTTACCATTACTTGGAATCAAAATAGTTTGTCCAATGCTTAATCCTTTCTTTCCTATTTTTGGATTTGAATTTTGCAATTCTTTTAATGAAACACCATATATCTTTGCAATAACATACAAGGATTCTTTAGCTTTCACTTGGTGCGTTAATGGAGTTGATGCTTCTACCGTCTCAACTATCTCTTGCGTTTTTGAATTGGATAAATTTGCTATCTCTTTTTTAGTCAAACTCGATGGGATAACAATCGTTTGGCCAACTTTTAATCCTTCTGTTTCTAATTGAGGATTGGCTTTATAAAGTAGTTCTGTAGTAGTTTTGAATTGCTTTGTAATTCCGTAAATTGTTTCTTTGGTCAATACTTGGTGATTGATATCTATTGTTTTTTCAGAATCAGCAACTACCAATTCATTCGTTTTTTTAGATTCAGAATTTGGAATCTGCAAAACCTGATTAAGTTGCAAGGTCTTTTTAGCCTTGGGATTTAGCTTATAAATAGAAACAATAGAAACATTATATTTTTGAGCAATACTAGAAATTGTTTCCCCTTTTACTATGGTGTGTTTGATGTTATTCTCTTGCGAAAAAACACCAACACTACAAAAAATAAACGCTAAAACAATTACTCTTAAAAACTTCATACTTGTATTTTTTCACCTCATTTTTTTTAATACGTACGATTTCGAGGTAATTTATTGAATTTTATCGTATTTCATCCCTCAAAAAGGGATTTTTATCGAGATTTACAAATATAAGTTATTTGTTAGATTTGAAAGTTAAAGGATTACTAAAATTTAAAAAAATGTTACAATAATCTTCTTAGCAGTTGATAATGTTAATTATTAAAACAGTTTACAAACTTTCCAAAATAGCTACATAGTGAAAAACAGTACCTAAAAGCACAAAAAAATGCCAAACAGTATGAAAGTAGTTTTTATGTCCTTTTACATAAAAATAAACGCCTACAGTATAACTCAATCCTCCGGCAAGTATCCACAAAAAAATCGATAAAGGAATAACTCCCCATAACGGCTTTATCACAAAAACGATCATCCATCCCATCAATAAATAAAACAAAACAGAAAGAAACTTAAAACGATCAACGTAAAAAATCTTAAAAAAAGTTCCCAGCAAAACTATTGACCACATTATTCCCAGAAAAACCAAAGCCGTTTCTTTATTCAAATAAATAACCATCAATGGTGAGTAGGTTCCGGCAATTAGATAGTAAATACTGATGTGATCTGCAATTTTAAGCAACTGTTTCGTTTTCTCTTTTTGTGCCAAATGATACAAAGACGAAAATGAATACACCAATAACATTCCTATTCCAAAAACAATAACGGAAGATTCGGTAATTAAATTGTGCTGTCCGCTTGATTTCATAAGAAGGAACGGCATTCCGATTAAACAAAAAAGCACACCAAGAGCATGTGAAATTCCATTGGCTAATTCTTCGTTGCGCGTTTGTATTCTTACTTCCATTACAGTCTGATTTAATAGTTTTTATTTCACTAAAGATACGATTTCATCATTTAATTTCAACCATTCCGAGGCATAAGCTTTTAAAATTCTGCTCTGTTTACTCAATATTTTTTTTTGATAGTAAAATGCATTGTCGAGCTACTTGCGGAAATCTCTCCTCTACTATTGTGAAAAGCAGGATATTTAAATAAACTCTCGCAAAGACGCAAAGGTTAAGGCAGTTTCTTTGCGTCTTTGTGAGAATTTGACTTGCAAACCCAACTACAATGATAAAAACCCCACAACTTTAAAACTCAACAGTAGCGCTTTACTTATATTTTTAACAAAATACAAAAATAAAGAAAGAAAAAAGCTATGCAAAAAAGCAAAAATAGTTTAGTTTTGATTTTGTAATCTATTATTGCAATAACCAATAAAAAACTATTTATGTCAAATTTGCTTAACAATCGCGTAAACGCTACTGCTACGGCAGCACAGGTAACGGCAGTCAAAGCCGCTTTCCAAACTATTCTAACCAATCTTCCTTTTCTGGTGGGTTTAACTGCCGATGAGAGAAAATCATTAATCACTATTGATGTCAGCAACAAGGCGTTTACCGAAGATGCCATTAATGCAGCGGTAAACAATCCAACGCTTGTTCCTTCCTATCTTTCGGTGGCGAATATGCAAAGTGATTTAACACTTTTTACGCAACTGGATGAAATCTCGGGATTGGCAAACCAGCTTTGTGAGCGCATTGAAGACACTAAAATGCTCGCAGGAAGCGAAGCCTACAGTGTGGCGCTGGCGCTGTACAAATCCTTTGGTTCGGCAGCCGATGCCGGAGTTCAGGGTGCCGACAGCATAGTCGATCAACTCAAAAAACGTTTTCCGAGCAATAGCAGTACAGGAACTACTGCAGCACCTCCTGCACCCGTGCAATAACAACCGTTGCCATGCTAAACTGGCCCCATTTGGCAATGGGGCTTTTTTTACCGAAATAGCGAATCAAAAAACGACCTATGGGGCTTCTTTTCTAGTACTAATAGGGGTGCTTTAGGGTAATAGTACACCCATAAAAACACCCTTAGCCCCCTACAAATAAGGGTCAAACCTCCCTCCTTTAGGGAGTATAGCCCCTCTTTTAATGGAGCAAGACCCCTACTTTATAGTACCCATACACCCTATAAATAATAGTATCGGTACTGCTTTTAGGGAGCATAGGGGTGTATAATGGGGTGGTTTGATCACTTTTATTGGGTATAAACTATTTAAAAAAAGACTATTATGACAGACAACAATAAAAAACACAGCCTCGACAGGGGCGATCAGTACCCGCAGGTGGGGAATTTTATCAATTACCACATTTCACAGCAGCTTGTAACCAAAGCAGATGTAGCCAGAGCACTGAACATACGCCCCAAAGGACTGGCAGCCTATTGCAAAAGAGATACGCTGCAGTTTGCCGTTTTATGGAAACTAAGCCTGGCATTGAAACACAATTTTATCGCTCAATTGGGCGAATACCTGCCCTATCGTTTTGAAACCATTCGCGAAAGAGCCCTAAAAGAAGAACTTGCCCAGAAAGAGGCCATCATACAAAAAATGGAAATCCAGATGGAAACACTGCGGGAATTGATTAAAAAATAAAACGAATTGGAATTGTGAGGAAATCAATTATATTTGGGAGAATAATGCTGACGAATATTTCGTCAAGCTAACCAACTAACAGATGTATAGACGAAGTTATGTTTCGTATATATACTTGTTGGCAGAAATGCACGCGCAGAAGTAGAAAATTAACATATTAACATATTAAATGAAGAAAATAATTTCAATATCAATTCTATTTTTATTTGCATTCCAATTACAGGGTCAAGAAAGAAAAAGTCCAAAAAAAATAAAAGTGAACGGCGATTATGTTCATTCAGAAACTAAAACAAATTTTCCCGAAATATTTGATGTTTACAAACGAATTGATGTTTACTCATTTGATAAACAAGATGAAAATATTGGTGTGACATATGAAAATGAAACGAGCGATAAGAAAACTACAATTTCAATTTATATATATCCAACAAATGAAGCTACTGAAGATAGATTAAGAAATGAATATTTTAATTCTATGCAATCAATAGCTAATTTTTCTAAAAATGGAATAAATGCGACACAAAAGCTTATTAGAAAAGTTGGCGATAAATATATCTGTAATGGAATTAAAGCAGAAATGAAAAATGACAAAAATGAAATAACACAATTATCTTTATTTGAATGTGGGAATTGGTTTTACAAAATTAGATTGACAACAAACGAATTAGATACTAATCAAGTTGAGAATGTTGAAAAAAAAATTGTAGAAAAATTTGAACCAACAAGACTAACTGGAACAAAATTATTAAATACAAAAGCGACTATAATTTTTGCTAAAGCAGTTATGAGAGATTCAACGATGTTAGGTTCTGTAATGGGTGGTGCATTAAAAAAATTAGCTTGGGCAAACGAAAATATTAAAGAAAATGAAAGGCTTTCTGGTTTTCCAGATTTGTATCTTGAAATGCAAATTGAGTCAATTAAGGAAATCGTAGCCTTTGAAACAAAACATAAATTTAAAACACTCGATTCTACAAGAGAGTATTTAGACCAATACAATGAAATCATAAATGCTGGATTTTTGGCTGAATATTTAATGGAAAAGAATAATATGTTGATGATAGTTCCTGAAAATATTAAATTGAATTTTACAGCATATGAGGAATGGAAGAAAAACCATCCTATAAAACCAATATTGGATGAAAAATTTAGTCTTGTAACATATAAAACTTAAAAGCACTTCTGCCAACACACGCTACAAGCAATTTGGGGATTTGGCTTAATTTAATTATAGTTTTGTATTTGGAAGATTAGGCGAATCCGAATAATGAGCTTAATTTGAAACCAAATTAGTATTTTTGATCATCACTAAAAAGACCAACTGTTGCATTAAGGTCTTGAATCCACCATAACGAATTAAGTATGAAATTTTAAAAATGAAATATCAATATAGATACTTAAACGCCACACTGATTTTCTGTCTAATTGGCTTTTTTATACCTGGATTCACTGCAATTTTATTATTGGGTATCCAAATGCTTTTAACCGAAATTGGAATGGAATGTGCGAATTCATGGAAATTAATTTGGACTGGAACTTGGATTGGAATGATTTTATTACCTATTTTATTTTTTAGATATCTAAATGGAAAATCAACAGTGCCTTATCAAAAAATAAAGACAAACTTAATTTTATTTAATTTGTTTGAATATATCTTCATACAAGCTAGCCTTGCTTCACTTTTTACTAATGGAAATACTTTATGTTACGGTAGCGGTGGCCAAAATGGAATTGAGTTTGCTTTTACCGCTTTGCTTGCTTTACCAATTTTAATTATTTTTAGCTATTTTTTTGAATATCACACCGAAACAACAATCGCAGAATAAACGCACTACCGCCAACACACGCTACAAGCAATTTGGGTATTAGGCTTAATTTGAAGTTGGTTTTGTATTTGGAAGATTTGGCAAATCCCCTATCAGTGCCTATCGGTGCCTCTTTTTAGGTTTTCCACAGACTGATGTTAGCCAATCAAAACAAAAATATCATTATGAAAACGAATGCCCTAGCCCTGATGGGAATGGAAAGCCTTGTGAAGTAGCCTTGAATTTTTTCTTGATATAAAAGAGCGACCAGAGGAAGCTCCTTTTATATCTTAGAAAAAAACAAGGATACAAACAAGCTTGAAATGACAGCAGGATTAGCTCCATATTACATTTACGATGCCTAAACAAAAAACTCCCAAGTTGCCTTGAGAGTTTTTTTTTATGTAAATTTTAAAAACTTATGCGTTAGCTTCAGCCGCAATTAGGTTCAATGCAGAACCTGCAACAAACCAACCTATTTGACTTGCATTATAAGTATGGTTAGCCAAGATGATATCTTTGCTTCCATCAGCGTGAACGAATTCAATACTTAATGGTTTTCCTGGAGCGAAATCAACCAAATCAGTGAAGTTGATCGTGTCATCCTCTTGGATTTTGTCATAATCCCCTTCGTTGGCAAATGTCAATCCTAACAGACCTTGTTTTTTAAGATTCGTTTCGTGGATACGGGCAAATGATTTAACCAATACCGCTTTTACACCCAAGAAACGAGGTTCCATAGCCGCATGCTCGCGAGAAGACCCTTCGCCATAGTTGTGATCTCCCACAACAATAGAAGGTATTCCGGCTGCTTTGTAGGCACGCGCCACAGCAGGAACTGCATCATAAGCACCTGTCAATTGGTTTTTAACAGAATTTGCAGTTTGGTTGAATGCATTGACAGCGCCAATCAGCATATTATTTGAGATATTATCTAAATGTCCACGGAAACGCAACCATGGTCCTGCCATAGAGATGTGGTCTGTAGTACATTTTCCGAAAGCTTTGATCAGTAATTTAGCACCTGTAATGTTTTTACCGTCCCATGGATCAAATGGGGCCAATAACTGTAAACGATCTGAAGTTTCGCTTACTACAATCTTAACGCTTGATCCGTCTTCTGCCGGTGCTTGAAAACCTGCATCTTCAACATCAAAACCTCTTTTTGGTAATTCGTCACCAAACGGAGCGGTTAATTTTACAGCTTCGCCATTGTCATTCATTAAAGTATCAGTCAACGGATTGAAATCTAATCTTCCTGAAATAGCTAATGCAGCGACCATTTCTGGGGAAGTTACAAAAGCGTGCGTATTTGGGTTACCGTCTGCTCTTTTGGAGAAATTACGGTTGAATGAATGCACGATAGTGTTTTTCTCTTCTTTATCTGCTCCTGCTCTATCCCATTGTCCGATACATGGTCCGCAAGCATTGGTGAATACTTTAGTTCCCATTTTCTCGAAAGTAGCTATGATTCCGTCTCTTTCGATAGTGTAACGAATTTGTTCCGATCCTGGATTGATTCCGAATTCCGCTTTTGGGGTAATTCCGTGTTCTACCGCTTGATTTACAATGGAAGCGGCACGAGCCATATCTTCATAAGAAGAGTTAGTACAAGAACCGATTAATCCCCACTCAATTTTTATTGGCCATCCATTTGCCGCTGCTTCTGCTTTCATTTTTGAAACTGGAGTTCCGCGGTCTGGCGTGAAAGGTCCATTGATATGTGGTTCTAATTCTGATAAGTTGATTTCGATAAGTTGGTCAAAATATTTTTCTGGATTAGCATATACTTCTGGATCTGCAGTCAAGTAAGAAGCTACTTTATCGGCAGCATCAACCACATCCTGACGATCTGTAGCCGTTAAATATCTACGCATGGAATCATCATAACCAAATGTAGATGTCGTGGCACCAATTTCGGCACCCATATTACAGATAGTTCCTTTTCCTGTACAAGACATTGAAGTTGCTCCTTCCCCAAAATATTCTACGATAGCTCCAGTTCCGCCTTTTACGGTAAGAATATCGGCTACTTTTAGAATAACATCTTTTGGAGCTGTCCAACCCGATAATTTTCCAGTCAATTTCACTCCAATTAATTTAGGAAATTTCAATTCCCAAGACATTCCAGACATTACATCCACAGCATCGGCACCACCAACTCCAATGGCTAACATTCCCAATCCCCCTGCATTTACAGTATGTGAATCCGTACCAATCATCATTCCGCCAGGGAAAGCGTAGTTTTCTAAAACAATTTGATGAATAATTCCAGATCCCGGTTTCCAGAAACCAATTCCATATTTATTAGAAACTGATGATAGAAAATCAAAAACTTCTTTAGATTGAGTATTTGCTACCGCTAAATCAGATTTAGCACCATTTTTTGCTAAAATCAAGTGATCACAGTGAACCGTAGTTGGTACTGCAACTGTTTTCTTTCCTGCATGCATAAATTGCAGCAATGCCATTTGAGCCGTTGCATCTTGGCAAGCAACTCTGTCTGGAGCAAAATCAACATAATCAACTCCTCTTCCGTAAGCTTGTTTAGCAGCTCCATCCCAAAGGTGACTGTACAAAATCTTCTCCGTTAAAGTAAGCGGGCGACCAACTATTTCGCGTGCTGCATCAACACGAGTTTTCATGTTGGCGTACACTTTTTTTATCATTTCAATATCAAAAGCCATAGCATATAATTGTTTTTGTTATTAATAATTTAAACATTACAAGTTACGAAAAAAATTAAGTAGTTATAAAAAAATATGACTGTCCGCAGAGCAAACGCATGAGTCTAAATAATGGCCGCAGATTCGCTGATTAATTTATTGGAAAGCTGATTTTTTTGGATTTTAAAGAAATCAATTTGCGCTAATTCCGCTGAAAGCGGTTAATTCGGTATAGAAATTTCAATTAAAATCTGCGAATCTGCGGTAAAAACAACTCATGCGTTTGCCCTGTGACTATCAGTAGTTAGCGCCATTTCTTGTATCATGAGTTCGAAATTTAATGCTGTGAATCGCGGATAGTCATAAAAAAAGCCTGAATCATAAGACTCAGGCTTTTAAACTATAATTAACTAATTATGTAAATTATTTAACTAATAACTTATGAGAAGGTGCAAACTTAGTTAGGTTGATTCCTTCTACTGCAGTTTTATATTCTTCAATAGTTGGAGTTCTACCAAGGATTGTAGACAAAACTACAACTGGAGTAGAAGAAAGTAATGATTCTCCTTTTTTACCTTCTGTATCTTCAACAACTCTTCCTTGGAAAAGACGTGTAGATGTTGCCATTACAGTATCTCCTTTGGCAGCTTTTTCTTGATTACCCATACAAAGGTTACAACCAGGGCGCTCTAGATACAACATATTTTCGTATGAAGTACGTGCTGCAGCTTTAGGAACGTTATCGTCGAATTCGAAACCAGAATATTTTTGTAAAATTTCCCAGTCACCTTCTGCTTTTAATTCATCAACAATATTATAAGTAGGAGGAGCTACAACTAGTGGTGCTTTAAACTCTACTTTACCCTCTTGCTCATCAATATTTTTAAGCATGTGAGCTAGAATTTTCATATCTCCCTTGTGAACCATACAAGAACCGATAAATCCAAGATCTACTTTTTTAACCCCTCCATAGAAAGATAGAGGTCTGATAGTATCGTGAGTATATCTTTTAGAAACATCAGCATTATTAACATCTGGATCTGCAATCATTGGTTCAGCAATCACATCAAGATCTACGACTACTTCAGCGTAATACTTAGCGTTTGCATCTGGTCTTAGTGCTGGTTTTTCACCTGATATAATCTCAGCGATTCTCTTATCAGCTATAGCAATCAATCCTTTAAGAACTTCATTTTTGTTATCCATTCCTTTGTCGATCATAATCTGAATTCTACCTTTCGCCATCTCTAGTGATTCGATCAAAGTATAATCTTCAGAAATACAGATAGAAGCTTTCGCTTTCATTTCTGCAGTCCAATCTGTAAACGTAAATGCTTGGTCCGCATTAAGAGTTCCTAAGTGAACCTCAATAATTCTTCCTTGGAATACATTTTCTCCACCAAATGTTTTAAGCATTTGAGCTTGTGTAGCATGAACCACATCACGGAAATCCATATACCCTTTCATGTCTCCTTTGAAAGTTACCTTTACTGATTCTGGAATTGGCATTGAAGCTTCACCAGTAGCCAATGCAAGAGCAACAGTTCCTGAGTCAGCACCAAAAGCAACACCTTTAGACATTCTTGTATGAGAGTCACCACCGATGATGATAGCCCACTCGTTTACAGTAATATCATTAAGTACTTTGTGAATTACATCCGTCATTGAATGATAAACGCCTTTCGGGTCACGAGCTGTGATCAATCCGAAGTCGTTCATGAATTTCATTAATCTAGGAATATTTGCTTTCGATTTATTATCCCATACTGAAGCTGTGTGACAACCTGATTGGTAAGCACCATCAACAATTGGAGAAATCACAGTAGCAGCCATAGACTCTAATTCCTGAGAAGTCATCAAACCAGTTGTATCTTGTGAACCAACAATATTTACGGTAACACGAACATCAGAACCCGCGTGTAAAACTTTACCTGGAGTTGTTCCAACCGCATTTGCATTGAATATTTTTTCTACAGCTGTAAGACCTTGCCCTTCAATAGAAACCTCTTTTGATGGAGCATATACAGGGAAGATATCAATACCCAAAGTCTTTGAAGCAAATGTTTGCAATTTTTTTCCAAACACGATAGCATAAGAACCACCAGCTTTTATAAATTCAATTTTCTGAGGAGTAAATGCCTTAGAAATATCTATTAATTCTTTATCGCCGTTATAAAGTTTTTTTGTTTTTGTGTTAATTGTAAGAACAGTACCAGTAGCAACAGAGTATACTTCTTCTAGAACAGGATCACCGCTTTCATTACGAACAACGTTACCATTTTCGTCAAGCTTTTTTACCCAGTTTTTAAGGTCAAGACCAATACCACCGGTAACATCAACAGTTGTTAGGAAAATTGGAGAAATACCGTTTGTTCCCGCAACGATTGGAGCAATATTAATAAATGGAACATATGGACTTGCTTGTTTTCCAGTCCAAAGCGCCACGTTGTTTACACCTGACATTCTTGAAGAACCCACACCCATAGTACCTTTTTCAGCGATTAACATCACGCTCTTATCAGGATTAGCTGTTGCTAATGCTTTAATTTCTGTTTGTGCTTCAGGAGAAATTAAACATTTTCCATGAAGTTCACGATCTGAACGAGAGTGCGCTTGGTTTCCTGGAGAAAGTAAATCAGTTGAAATATCTCCTTCACCAGCAATATATGTAATTACCTTAATTTCTTCTGCAATCTCAGGTAATTTAGTAAAAAACTCAGCCTTAGCGTAGCTCTCTAGAATATCCTTAGCTATCTCGTTACCACTTTTGAAAGCTGCTTCTAAACGATCTGTATCGGCCTCATAAAGAAAAACTTGTGTTTTTAAAACTTCAGCAGCTTGTTTTGCAATAGCAACATCATTACCTAAAGCTAAATCAAGTAATACCTTTATAGAAGTTCCACCTTTCATGTGTGACAACAACTCTAACGCAAAAGCAGGAGTAATTTCAGCAACTACTGATTGACCTAGAACGATTTCTTTTAAAAAATTAGCTTTAACATTAGCAGCAGGAGTAGTTCCTGGTACAACATTATAAATAAAGAATTTAAGAGAATCCTCTCTGTACTCGTTATTCAAATCTTTAATTTGTACAATGATTTCGCTTAGCAATTCAGCACCATCAATTGGCTTCGGGTTAAGCCCTTGGTTTTTTCTTTCTTCAATCTCTTGAATGTAATCCTTATAAGTCATAACAGAAGTCTTTTATTGGTATTTTTATTTTTTTTGTACGCAAATTTAGGAATTAAAGCTGATAATTAAAAAAAATTTAATGGATGTGCCATTTTTAAAAATTATTATTGCAAAATAAAAGATTTTGATGTGTTAAAATAAGAAATACGCATATTTCGCCTATCAATTTTACAAATTCAGCAATTTCAAAATTGGATTTTAACAAAAATAAAAACTATTGTTAAAACAAAAAGTGCTACATTCCTATTGGAACATAACACTTTTCAATAATTTCTTATTTTTTACTTTTAAATCAGCTTATCAATTATCATTTCCTCAGAAATTCCTTCAGCATCAGCTTTGTAGTTTTTAATAATTCTGTGTCTTAATATTCCAGTTGCAACTGCTTTCACATCTTCTATATCTGGAGAGAACTTACCATGAAAAGCAGCATTGGCTTTGGCCGCCAAAATCAAATTCTGAGAAGCTCTTGGCCCAGCACCCCAATCCAGATAATTTTTCACAAAACCATTCGAAAGTGCATTATCAGGACGCGTTTTACTTACCAATGTTACGGCATATTCAACTACATTATCCGCTACAGGAATTCGACGAATCAAATGCTGAAAATCTATAATTTCTTGAGCTGTAAACAATGCATTTATCTTTACATTAGAATCTGCAGTTGTACGCTTCACTACTTGAACTTCTTCCTCAAAAGAAGGATATTCCAATTTTATGGCAAACATAAATCGATCTAATTGCGCTTCAGGTAAAGGATAAGTTCCTTCCTGCTCAATAGGATTTTGCGTAGCCAATACAAAATAAGGCAAACTCAATTTATGATTGGCGCCAGCAATCGTAACCGATCTTTCTTGCATTGCTTCTAACAAAGCCGCTTGTGTTTTTGGAGGAGTTCTATTGATTTCATCAGCCAAAATAATATTGGAAAATATAGGTCCTTTTATAAATTTAAACTGTCTGTTTTCATCTAATATTTCACTTCCTAATATATCCGACGGCATTAAATCTGGCGTAAATTGAATTCTTTTAAAATCCAACCCTAAAGCTTGCGCCAATGTATTTACCAATAAAGTTTTGGCCAGTCCAGGAACTCCAACCAACAAGGCATGACCTCCTGAGAAAATACAAAGCAAAATTTGATCAACAACCGCTTCTTGACCAACAATAATTTTGGCAATTTCTTTTTTTAATTCGTTACGCTTTTCAACTAAATTTTGTATCGCAGTTACATCCGACATTTTATATTTTTTTTTAAAATTAAAAAGAGTTAGCTCTATGAAAACATAAAACTAACTCTTTTTATTTATTTAATGGAAATTATTTTTTAACCCAATTATTTACAAAAGTACAATCTTTATATTCATCAACTATTTTAATATAAGTGTCCTTTATCTTAGTGTCAAACCATTTTCCAATCGCTTTAAATTGTTTTTCTTTTAAGGCTAGATCTTTAATCTTGATATAATCCTTAGCATAATCAGCAGTATGCGAATCTATTCTGTTGGTTACAATCATAATTTTATAATCTTTTTTCCCCTGAACATCTTCTAAAAACGGCATTGAAATTTCGTTGTCTTTCAAATTAGAAACCTGACTATATATAGAAGGATCCATTTTAGTCAATTCAAAACGCGTGTCCTGTGTTTTAGGATTTACCAAAGTTCCACCATTAGCTCTTGTCTCTTTTTCATCGGACATTGTTCTTGCCGCTTCCGCAAAAGTGATTTCTTTATCCTCAATTTTCTTTCTTATCAAAGTAATTTTCTCTTTAGCCTCTTTCAAAGATTCTTGAGAAACTACTGGAGATATCAATATATGTCTCAATTCAATTTCCTGGCCTTTAATCTTTTCCACATAAATTATATGATACCCATAAATAGTTTCAAAAGGTTCTGAAATTTCTCCCTCGGCAAGACTGAAAGCTACATCTTTAAACTCTTTGACAAAAGGAGTTTTACGGGTCATTTTATAATACCCTCCATTTTTACTGGATCCTGGATCTTCTGAATACAATACTGCTTTAGTTGCAAAACTCGCTCCTTCAAGACATTCTTTTCTAAAACTATTCAGTTTATCAATTACCTTTTTCTTATCCTCTTCCGTAACTTTTGGTTTTATCACGATTTGAGCCACTTCTAATTCCGCACCAAAAACTGGCAAATCTGCAGTTGGTATTTTTTTAAAAAATTCACGAACTTCTTCTGGAGTTATTTCAACTTTTTCAACAATTTTCTTTTGCATTTCTCCAGTAAGTTTCTGCTCTTTCAAAACATCAAAGAAATAAGTTCTAAACTCTTCCTCTGAATCCTTTTGATAGTATTTTACTAACTTATCCATAGATCCAATTTGCTCGATCATATAGCTTAATCTTTCGTCCATCATCCCTTTTACTTCAGAATCGCTAACTATGATACTATCCTGAACCGCTTGGTGGGCATACAATTTATCCTCTAACAATTTACCTAAAATTTGACATCGACTTACGTCTTTCGTAGAACCTCCTTGAGCCGTAATCTCCAAAAAACCTTTATCAATATCAGAATCCAGAATAATATAATCCCCAACTGTTGCTACAACTCCATCAATCTTAAGTTTTTTTCCAGAAGGAACTACTGGTTTTGCAACAGCAACAACACTATCTTTTATAACTTCTTGAGCATTTACAAAGGTTAAAGCAGAAAACAAAAGAAAAAAAGTCAGCATAACTTTGTTGGTTATGGATTTCATTTGTACAATTTTTGAAGGCATTTTTTATATTTTATATTATTATTATTTTAAATAGAGTTTGTTTCGAATAAACCGCATCCTACTTAAATAGAACACTTTAAAACAAATCAAGTTTATTTACCTTAAGCTCCTCAGAATTAAAAGACATTAATTCAACAAAATACTTACAATTTTCGGAATTTAAACCGAACAAAAATAACAATTCGATTGCATTAAACAAGTTTCCTTAGTAGTATTAACAAAAAATTATTAAGTTCCTCAATGCGCATTTATCCATAGTTTCCAATTCAAAAATCAGATTCTACTTCGAAAAAGTAAAATCTTAAAAAATTCTGATTAATACCTTATAATAAACTGTTTTTTTCATTTCATTCATTATACCTAATTTATTGAATTAACATTTATTGCTATTTAAAATATCAAATTAATACTTTAAGTCAGTTAAATTATGTTTTATCTTTTTACTAATCCTTCAAAAAACATTTGATAAAATCAGAATACCTAAAAAACAAATGTATAAGCCGCTAATTAATAGCATTTTACAATAATTTATAAACACTACATCGTTGTAGTAGTCTTCTGAAGTAAAAAAATTACAAATCTTATTACATTTTAAATACATTCGCTACGCTAAAAAGTTAATCTGATAATTTACAGCTAATTAAAAAAGAAAAAAAAGCTCAAAACTAAAACAGATTTTCATAAGCACAAAATCTCTATTAAACCCAAAAAAACCAATTACTAACCTTAAATTAACCAAATTATGAAGAAACCAATTTTTAAAATGCTTTTATTAACCGCTCTACTGGCGGGACTTTATTCGTGCAATTCATCGGATGAAATCACTAATTCAGACACATCAGCCACAACACCTTTCAAGGTTATAAATGTGACAACACATGACGGTCGCCCATTTAGCCTCGGAATTTCAAAAACATCTCTTACTGGAAAATATGTTGACAATCCTGGAGGAGGTGTAATGATGCAAGCCTTTTACTGGGATGTCCCTTCCGGTGGAAATTGGTGGAATACTGTCGGAACAAAAGTAACAGCTTGGGGAAATGCAGGTATTGGCTCAATCTGGCTACCGCCAGCCTCCAAAGCTCAAAATGGAGCTTTCTCAATGGGATATGATCCTACCGATTATTTTGATTTTGGAGATTATAATCAAAATGGTTCTGTAGAAACTCGTTTTGGTTCAAAAACTGAATTAGTCAATTTAATCACAAAAGCTCATGCCGAAAACATGAAAGTCTATGCTGACATTGTAATCAACCACAACAGTGGAGGAGCATCTGAAGCCAATCCATTTACAGGAACTAACACTTGGACAAATTTTACGGGGATAGCTTCTGGAAAATTCAAAAGAACATATGCCGATTTTTACAAAAATTCCTTCGGCAACAATGACGAAGGTGCATTTGGAGGATTTCCAGATTTATGTCATGCCGCACCAAATGTGCAAGATTGGCTTTGGAAAAGAACAGACGGTGTAGGTAAATATTACAAAAACACCATGAAATTTGACGGATGGAGATTTGACTACGTTAAAGGTTTCGGCTCCTGGGTAATAAGAGACTGGAATGCAAATGTTGGTGGATTTTCTGTTGGAGAATTGTGGGATTCCAATGTAAACGTTCTGAATGACTGGGCGAATAACGCAAACAGTTCAGTATTCGATTTTGCTTGCTATTATAAAATGAATGACGCCTTTGATGGAAATAATCTAAATTTATTGACCGACGACATGATGTGGAAAAGAAATCCATATAAAGCAGTCACTTTTGTAACCAATCACGATACTGATGAAATTTGGGCAAAAGAATTAGCCTATGCATACATTCTTACTCATGAAGGTTACCCAACAATTTTTTACAGAGATTATGAAGAATGGCTTAATAAAGCAAAATTGAACAATCTTATCTGGATACACAACAACAAAGCAACAGGAAATACTTCAATATTATATGCTGATAACGACGAATATATCGCCCGAAGAAATGGTTATAATGGCAATCCTGGATTAGTAGTTTACATTAATAATTCTACAGCTACCTTGGAAAGATGGATTCAAACTAATTGGAGTTCAAAACAAATCAAAGACTTTACAGGAAATTCTACTTGGTATCCTACAACTCAAGGAGATCAATGGGTAAAAATACAATGTCCGCCAAAAAGTTATACTGTTTGGTCACTAAACATCTAATACTGCTTATTTACAAATTAAAGCTATCCGATATGGGTAGCTTTTTTTGTTTTTTTTAGAACAATCACAATAATGAGCATATAACTACCTCTTTTATTATAACTATATTTTTTTATATAGAATTTATAAATAGTACTTTTGCAAACTATTGATATAAAAATATGAGTTTTTTAAAAGAAATACAAAGACGACGCACTTTTGGGATTATTTCACACCCCGATGCCGGAAAAACAACACTAACTGAAAAATTACTTCTTTTTGGAGGAGCTATTCAAGAAGCTGGTGCGGTTAAAAATAATAAAATAAAAAAAGGAGCGACGAGCGATTTCATGGAAATTGAGCGTCAGAGAGGAATTTCTGTTTCCACTTCTGTTTTGGCCTTTAATTACAAAGAAAAAAAAATAAACATTCTTGACACACCTGGTCACAAGGATTTTGCTGAAGACACATTTAGAACGTTAACTGCTGTTGATAGTGTAATTGTTGTAATTGATGTCGCCAAAGGTGTCGAAGAACAAACAGAAAAACTAGTTGCCGTATGTAGAATGCGTAAAATTCCAATCATTGTTTTTATCAATAAATTAGACCGTGAAGGAAAAGACGCATTTGACTTAATGGACGAAGTGGAACAAAAACTTGGATTAACAGTTACTCCACTAAGTTTCCCAATCGGAATGGGGTATGACTTTCAGGGTATTTACAATCTTTGGGAACAAAATATCAATTTATTTAGTGGTGATAGTCGAAAAAACATTGAAGAAACAATCGCTTTCTCTGATGTTCAAAATCCTGAATTAGAAAAAATAATTGGTCAAAAACCTGCTGAACGTTTACGTGAGGAATTAGAATTAATAGACGAGGTTTATCCAAAATTTGATCGCCAAGATTATTTGGACGGTAAATTACAACCTGTCTTTTTTGGCTCTGCCTTAAATAATTTTGGAGTTCGAGAATTGTTAGATTGTTTTGTAGCTATCGCGCCATCGCCTAGACCAAAAGATTCCGAAACTAGACTAGTTGACCCAAAAGAAGAAAAAATGTCTGGATTTGTATTTAAAATCCATGCCAACATGGATCCTAAACACAGAGACCGTTTGGCTTTTATAAAAATCGTTTCCGGTACTTTTGAAAGAAACAAACCTTACTATCATGTTCGCCAGAAAAAGAACTTGAAATTCTCAAGTCCAAATGCTTTTTTTGCTGAGAAAAAAGAAATAGTTGACATCTCATATCCTGGAGACATCGTTGGATTACACGATACTGGAAATTTCAAAATTGGCGATACTTTGACCGAGGGAGAAATCATGAGTTTCAAAGGAATTCCAAGTTTTTCTCCTGAGCACTTTAGATACATTAATAATGCCGATCCAATGAAAGCCAAACAGCTTGACAAAGGAGTCGATCAATTAATGGATGAAGGTGTAGCTCAATTATTCACATTAGAAATGAACAATCGAAAAGTTATTGGAACCGTCGGAGCGTTACAATATGAAGTTATTCAATACCGATTGGAGCACGAATACGGTGCAAAATGTACCTATGAAAATTTCCCGGTTCACAAAGCCTGTTGGGTAAAACCTGATGATGCAAAGAATGAAGAGTTTAAAGAATTCAAACGCATAAAGCAAAAATTTCTAGCAAAAGACAAATACAATCAATTAGTATTTCTTGCGGATTCTGATTTTACCATTCAAATGACACAAAGTAAATATCCAAGTGTTAAATTATTTTTCACCTCTGAATTTGATTAAATTCATCATAAATATAAACAAAAAAAACGCCAACATAAAGTTGGCGTTTTTTGTTTATACAAATTAAATTTAACCCTAAATTCTAACAAGATTTAATATTTATCGCTTTTTTTAAAAGCGTTTTTATCAATAAATGATTTGGCTCTCTACCCGAAGTTATAACACTTTTTTTAGAGTAAGACGAATCATTAGATATAGTACCATTGACATCTTCTTTCGTTCCCATAAACCACAAAATAAAATTCATATTTGAATTCGATTCTGAAGTTGATACTCTTACAGGAGTTGTATCATCAGAACTACCATTTTGATTTATAGCAACTTCGTTTGAAGAAATCGAAAAATCAGACTTTTGTGCAAAAACAGTAGAGCTAGTAAACAAAACAAAAATAACTAAAATCAAAAATTGAATTTTATTATTACTCTTTTTTACTATTTTAAAAATTCCACTCATTTTTTTTCGTCCGTGATGAAATAAGAAATATCAACAGGCCGCGAAAGTACTTGAATAGACAACTCAAAAAAAAAAAAGTCGCCAAAGGGTCAAAAAACCCGTTTAAGTACAAAAAAACGTGAAACTGAGTACAATAGAGTGAAATTAATCTTTCCAGACAAATCAAAATTCAACACAAAATTCAGAACATATTTATTAAATATATTTGACAACAATATTTCTATAAATAAAAAAAGACTCCATTTCTGGAGTCTTCATTTTTCAAATTATGCTTGTCCAGTTGGACCAAAATTTATGGGAATCGCAGGTTGTTCAACCTCTTTGATTTCACCATGAGTTACTTCAAAACGGTGAATATTTTCACCCAACGCCTTGAGCAATCTTTTCGCATGCTGTGGAGTCAAAACTATTCTTGATTTCACTTTTGCTTTTGGAACACCCGGCATAATGCATACAAAATCTAATACAAATTCAGATGAAGAATGATTAATTATAGCCAAATTGGAATAAATTCCTTCGGCTACTTTTTCATCTAATTCTATGTTTATCTGCTCTTGTTGTTGTTTAGAATTGCTCATAAAAGTTATTTTTATCAAAATTCTCTCCCTACATAAGCAGAGAGAGAACATTGAGGAAAAGAATTAATAAATATATTCTTCTTTATTAGCCATCATATCATTATAATCTTCTCTAGATCCTACAATTGCATTATCATATTCTCTCATACCGGTACCGGCTGGGATTCTATGTCCTACAATTACATTTTCTTTCAATCCTTCTAATAAATCAACTTTACCTGCAACGGCAGCTTCGTTTAATACTTTTGTTGTTTCTTGGAAAGAAGCAGCAGAAATAAATGATTTAGTTTGAAGAGAAGCTCTAGTAATACCTTGTAATACAGGTGTTGCAGTTGCTGTAATTACATCACGTGCCACAACAAGGTTTTTATCTGTACGCTTCAATAATGAATTCTCATCACGCAACTGACGTGGCGTTATGATTTGACCTGGTTTTAAAATACTTGAATCTCCAGCATCTTCAACTACTTTCATTCCATATAAATTATCGTTTTGAACGATAAAATCTTTGGTATGAATCAATTGATCTTCTAAGAATAAAGTATCTCCTGGATCTTGAACTCTAACTTTACGCATCATTTGACGTATTACTACTTCAAAGTGCTTGTCGTTGATTTTTACCCCTTGAAGACGGTATACCTCTTGAATTTCATTCACTAAATACTGTTGAACAGCAGCAGGTCCTTGAATTCTCAAAATATCATCTGGAGTAATTGCACCATCAGACAAAGGAACACCAGCTCTTACGAAGTCATTTTCTTGTACTAAAATTTGACTTGATAATTTAACCAAGTATTTTCTAATATCACCAAATTTAGACTCAATAACGATTTCACGGTTACCTCTTTTAATTTTTCCAAAAGAAACAACACCATCAATCTCTGAAACTACAGCTGGGTTTGAAGGATTACGAGCCTCTAACAACTCTGTAATTCTTGGTAAACCTCCTGTAATATCCCCAGATTTAGATGAACGACGTGGAATTTTAACCAAAACTTTACCAGCTTTAATTTTCTCCCCGTTTTCAACCATCAAGTGAGCTCCAACCGGTAAGTTGTAAGAACGGATTAACTCTCCTTCTTTACCGTAAACCAATAAAGTTGGAATTAATTTTTTGTTTCTTGACTCAGAAATTACTTTTTCTTGGAAACCAGTTTGCTCATCAATCTCAACCATGAACGATTGTCCTTGCTCTAAATCTTCATAAGCAATTTTACCGGTAAACTCAGAAACAATAACCCCATTATATGGATCCCATTTACAGATCACATCTCCTTTAGCAACAGACTGACCGTCACCTACAAAAATACTTGAACCGTAAGGAATATTATTGGTACTTAATAAAATACCTGTTTTTTCGTCAATTAATTTTAATTCTGTTGAACGAGAAACTACAATATCTACTGAATTACCTTCACTGTCTTCACCTTTAACAGTTTTTAAATCTTCGATTTCCAGTTTACCCGCAAAACGAGTTATAATACTAGATTCTTCAGAAATACCTCCTGCAACCCCTCCAACGTGGAAAGTACGTAATGTCAACTGTGTACCTGGCTCTCCAATAGACTGTGCTGCAATTACACCAACTGCCTCACCTCTTTGAGTCATTTTACCAGTAGCTAAGTTTCTACCGTAACATTTAGCACAAATACCTTTAGTAGCCTCACAAACTAATGGTGAACGCACTTCTACTTTCTCCACTGGAGAAGCTTCGATACCTTTCACTAATGCTTCTGTGATTTGCTCACCAGCATGAACTAAAATCTCACTTGTTAAAGGATTAATTACATCTTGCAATGCAACACGTCCTAAGATTCTTTCTCCTAATGATTCAACAATTTCCTCATTTTTCTTCAAAGCAGAAACTTCAATACCTCTAAGAGTACCACAATCCTCGATGTTAACAATAACATCTTGAGAAACGTCATGTAATCTTCTAGTTAAGTATCCAGCATCGGCCGTTTTCAAAGCCGTATCCGCAAGACCTTTACGAGCACCGTGAGTAGAGATAAAGTACTCAAGGATAGAAAGACCTTCCTTAAAGTTAGAAAGAATCGGGTTTTCAATAATTTCACCACCACCAGCAGTAGATTTTTTAGGCTTAGCCATCAAACCACGCATACCGGTTAACTGACGAATTTGTTCTTTGGAACCCCTTGCTCCAGAATCAAGCATCATATACACAGAGTTGAAACCTTGTTGGTCTTCTCTAATGTTTTTCATTGCCAACTCTGTCAATTGAGCATTTGCTGAAGTCCATACATCAATAACTTGGTTGTAACGTTCGTTATTGGTAATAAGCCCCATGTTATAATTTGCAGAAATACCTTCAACTTGCTCTCTGGCATCTGCAATTAATTTTGGTTTTTGTTCTGGGATTCTAATATCACCAAGAGAGAATGACAATCCTCCTTTGAATGCAAATTTATAACCCATATCTTTCATATTGTCCAAGAAAGCTGCTGTTGTAGGAACATCAGTCGAACTTAATACGTGTCCGATAATGTCTCTTAAGTTTTTCTTAGTCAATACATCATTGATATATCCAGCTGCTTCAGGTACTACTTCATTAAACAATACACGTCCAGCAGTTGTTTGGATAATTTGATACACTAATTCTCCAGCTTCATTAAAATCTTTAGCTCTAATTTTTACACGAGCATTCAATTCTAATCTTCCTTCGTTCAATGCGATATTAACCTCTTCAGCAGAATAGAATGTAATTCCTTCTCCTAAAATTTTAAGCTCTGGTGTAGACAAACGCTCTTTGGTCATATAATAAAGACCAAGTACCATGTCTTGAGAAGGTACTGTAATCGGTGCACCATTTGCAGGGTTCAAGATATTGTGAGAAGCCAACATTAACAATTGTGCTTCCAAAATAGCCTCCGGTCCTAATGGTAAGTGAACCGCCATTTGATCCCCATCAAAATCCGCATTAAATGCAGTACAAACTAAAGGGTGCAATTGGATTGCTTTTCCTTCAATTAATTTTGGTTGGAAAGCTTGAATACCTAATCTGTGCAAAGTAGGAGCACGGTTTAGTAATACAGGGTGACCTTTAATTACATTTTCAAGAATATCCCATACTACAGGCTCTTTTTTGTCAATTATTTTCTTAGCAGATTTTACTGTTTTTACAATTCCTCTTTCTATCAATTTACGGATAACAAAAGGTTTGTATAATTCAGCAGCCATATCTTTTGGCAAACCACATTCAAACAATTTCAATTCAGGTCCAACAACAATTACCGAACGAGCAGAATAATCCACACGTTTTCCAAGTAAATTTTGACGGAAACGTCCTTGTTTACCTTTTAAGGAATCAGATAATGATTTCAAAGGTCTGTTTGATTCCGTTTTTACTGCAGAAGCTTTACGAGTATTATCGAAAAGTGAATCTACAGATTCCTGCAACATACGTTTTTCGTTACGAAGGATTACTTCAGGAGCTTTAATCTCGATTAATCTTTTCAAACGATTGTTACGGATGATTACACGACGGTATAAATCATTCAAATCTGAAGTTGCAAAACGACCTCCATCAAGAGGCACAAGAGGACGCAATTCTGGTGGAATTACCGGAATCACTTTCATAATCATCCATTCTGGACGATTTTCTCTGTTCAAAGTAGACTCACGGAAAGATTCTACAACTTGCAGTCTCTTTAACGCTTCTGTTTTACGTTGTTTTGATGTTTCGTTATTCGCTTTATGTCTTAAATCATATGACAATTCGTCAAGATTAATACGAGCCAATAAATCCATAATACACTCTGCTCCCATTTTGGCAACAAATTTATTTGGATCAAAATCATCTAAATATTGATTATCTGCAGGAAGAGTATCTAAAATATTCAAATATTCTTCTTCTGTCAAGAAATCTAATCTTTCAATAGATTCACCATCTGCATTTTTAGCAATACCTGGCTGAATAACTACATATCTTTCGTAGTAGATAATCATATCTAATTTCTTAGATGGAAGACCAAGGATATAACCAATTTTATTAGGAAGAGAACGGAAATACCAGATGTGAGCAATAGGCACAACAAGGTTGATGTGTCCTACTCTATCTCTACGTACTTTTTTCTCCGTAACTTCTACACCACAACGGTCACAGATAATTCCTTTGTAACGTATTCTTTTATATTTACCACAAGCACACTCAAAATCTTTAACTGGTCCAAAAATTCTTTCGCAGAAAAGACCATCGCGCTCTGGTTTGTGAGTTCTGTAATTGATAGTTTCAGGTTTCAAAACTTCACCCCTTGACTCTTTCAAGATCGATTCAGGAGAAGCTAATCCTATTGAAATTTTATCAAATCTTTTTACAGGATTCTTATCTTTATTATTTCTATTATTCATCATAGTTTTTACTATTGATTTATTTGCAATTAAAAATTGATTTTGTAGATACTTAGCAATGCTACAATTCTACTACCTCGAATTACTTCTCTAAACTTCAAACTAAATTTTGAAGTGCTAGTCACAAAACATTTAAAGTATTATGAAAAATCGGAACGGGTCACGGGCATAAATCCTAAAAACTCGTAAAAATGAGTAATCAGTCTCGAAAAAAATCGGACTGATTACTACTAAATTTTAATTTATTCTTCTAAACGAATATCAAGTCCAAGACCTTTCAATTCATGCATCAATACGTTGAATGATTCTGGTAATCCTGGTTCTGGCATAGACTCACCTTTCACGATTGCCTCGTAAGTTTTGGCTCTACCTATAACATCATCAGATTTAACAGTCAAGATTTCACGAAGTGTACTTGATGCTCCATAAGCTTCAAGTGCCCAAACCTCCATCTCTCCAAAACGCTGACCTCCAAATTGAGCTTTACCTCCAAGTGGTTGTTGAGTAATCAACGAGTATGGACCAATAGAACGTGCGTGCATCTTATCATCAACCATGTGACCTAATTTAAGCATGTAAATTACACCAACAGTTGCTGCTTGATGGAAACGCTCTCCAGTACCACCATCATAAAGATGTGTATGTCCAAAACGTGGTACTCCAGCTTCATCAGTCAATTCATTGATTTGATCAAGAGTTGCACCGTCAAAAATTGGTGTAGCAAATTTTCTACCCAAATTCATACCAGCCCAACCTAAAACTGTTTCATAGATTTGTCCGATGTTCATACGAGAAGGTACCCCAAGTGGGTTCAACACGATATCAACCGGTGTTCCGTCTTCAAGGAAAGGCATATCTTCATGACGAACAATACGAGCAACAATACCTTTGTTACCGTGACGTCCCGCCATTTTATCCCCAACTTTCAGTTTACGTTTTTTAGCAATATATACTTTAGCTAATTTCAAAATTCCTGATGGCAATTCATCTCCAACAGTAATTGTAAATTTCTCTCTACGTAAAGCACCTTGTAAATCGTTCAATTTAATTTTATAGTTATGAATCAAATCATTAACCATTTTATTAGTTACATCATCTGCAACCCATTGACCTTTACTTAAGTGAGCGAAATCCTCAACAGCATAAAGCATTTTTTGAGTATATTTTTTACCTTTTGGTAAAACTTCTTCACCCAAATCATTCATTACACCTTGAGAAGTTTTTCCGTTTACGATATTGAAAAGTTTCTCAATCAATTTATCTTTAAGCTCAACAAACTTAACTTCGAACTCCATTTCAAGTGCTCCTAAAGCATCTTTATCTTGAGTACGTTTACGTTTGTCTTTTACTGCTCTTGCAAATAATTTTTTATCTAAAACTACACCGTGTAAAGAAGGAGAGGCTTTTAATGAAGCATCTTTTACATCACCTGCTTTATCCCCGAAGATTGCACGAAGCAATTTCTCTTCCGGAGTAGGATCTGATTCCCCTTTTGGAGTAATTTTACCGATAAGAATGTCACCAGGTTTAACCTCGGCACCAATTCTAATCATACCGTTTTCATCCAAATCTTTTGTAGCTTCTTCAGAAACGTTTGGTATATCATTCGTTAACTCTTCGTTACCTAATTTTGTGTCTCTAACTTCTAATGAATAATCATCAACGTGAATAGAGGTAAAGATATCGTCACGAACCACTTTTTCAGAAATAACAATCGCATCCTCAAAGTTGTATCCTTTCCATGGCATAAACGCAACTTTAAGGTTTCTACCTAAAGCTAATTCTCCATTTTGAGTAGCATATCCTTCAGACAATACTTGACCAGGAATCACTCTATCCCCTTTTCTTACGATAGGTTTAAGGTTGATACTTGTTCCTTGATTGGTTTTTCTAAATTTAATTAAGTTGTAAGTTTTCTCATCAGATTCAAAACTTACCATTCTTTCTTCCTCAGAACGATCGTATTTAATAGTGATGATATTTGCATCAACGTATTCAACAACTCCATTTCCTTCAGCGTTTATTAACACTCTAGAATCTGAAGCTACTTGACGCTCTAAACCGGTACCAACAATTGGAGCTTCAGGGCGTATCAATGGTACGGCCTGACGCATCATGTTAGATCCCATCAATGCTCTATTCGCATCATCATGTTCCAAGAAAGGAATCAAAGAAGCAGAAATCGAAGCAATTTGATTTGGAGCAACGTCTGTATAATGTACTTGAGAAGGATCAATTACAGGGAAATCACCTTCTTGACGCGCAATTACGTTTTCGGCAGTGATTTTACCAGTAGCATCCATTTTAATGTTTGCTTGTGCAATTAACATTCCTTCTTCTTCTTCGGCACTTAAATAAATAGGAGTAGATTCTAAATCAACAACTCCATTATTTACTTTACGGTAAGGTGTTTCAATGAAACCCATTCCGTTAACTTTAGCATAAACACCAAGAGAAGAAATCAAACCAATGTTTGGTCCCTCAGGAGTTTCAATTGGACATAAACGTCCATAGTGTGTATAGTGAACGTCACGAACCTCAAATCCAGCTCTTTCTCTCGAAAGTCCACCTGGTCCAAGTGCAGATAATCTTCTTTTGTGCGTAATCTCAGCCAATGGATTCGTTTGATCCATAAATTGAGACAACTGGTTTGTTCCAAAGAAAGAGTTGATAACAGATGATAATGTTTTAGCATTAATCAAATCTATTGGTGTAAACACCTCGTTATCTCTAACGTTCATTCTCTCACGAATGGTTCTAGCCATACGAGCTAAACCAACACCGAATTGTTGAGACAATTGTTCTCCAACTGTTCTAACACGACGGTTCGATAAGTGATCAATATCATCAATCTCAGCTTTAGAGTTGATTAATTCAATCAAATACTTAACAATAGTAATGATATCTTCTTTGGTAAGCACTTGCTTTTCCATTGGAGTATCAAGACCAAGTTTTTTATTAATTCTGTAACGACCTACTTCACCTAAGTTGTAACGTTGGTCAGAGAAGAATAATTTATCTATAATACCACGAGCAGTTTCTTCATCAGGCGGTTCTGCGTTACGCAATTGTCTGTAGATATGCTCAACAGCTTCTTTTTCAGAGTTTGTTGGATCTTTTTGTAATGTATTGTGAATGATAGAATAATCAACTAGATTATTATCTTCTTTATGCAACAAAATAGATTTAACGTTAGAATCGATGATTTCTTCCACATTATCTTTGTCGATAATAGTATCTCTATCAAGGATTATTTCGTTACGTTCAATAGAAACAACTTCGCCAGTATCTTCATCAACGAAATCTTCGTGCCAAGTGTTCAAAACACGAGCAGCTAATTTTCTACCAATATATTTTTTAAGTCCTGTCTTAGAAACTTTAATTTCTTCAGCTAGGTCGAAAATCTCAAGGATATCCTTGTCTCTTTCGAAACCTATTGCACGGAATAAAGTAGTAACAGGTAATTTTTTCTTTCTATCGATATAAGCATACATTACGCTATTGATATCAGTAGAAAATTCTATCCAAGATCCTTTAAAAGGGATAACTCTCGCAGAATATAATTTTGTTCCATTTGCATGGAATGACTGTCCAAAGAAAACACCAGGAGAACGGTGTAATTGTGAAACCACAACTCGCTCAGCTCCATTGATAACAAAAGTACCACTTGGTGTCATATAAGGTATTGTTCCAAGATAAACATCTTGCACAATAGTTTCAAAATCTTCGTGTTCAGGATCGGTACAATATAGTTTCAACCTTGCTTTTAAAGGCACACTATAAGTAAGACCTCTTTCAATACATTCTTGAATAGTGTAACGTGGCGGATCTACAAAGTAATCAAGGAATTCCAAAACAAAGTTATTTCTTGTATCTGTAATTGGAAAGTTTTCCATGAAGGTGTTGTATAACCCTTCGTCGCCTCTTTCGTCAGATTTGGTTTCCAATTGGAAAAAATCTTTAAACGATTTTACCTGAACATCTAGAAAATCTGGATAATCAGGAATATTTTTTGTAGAGGCAAAATTCAATCTTTCAGTCTGATTTGTTATCATCAATGGACAAAATTTTGATTAAAAAAAAGTAGTTTTGTGTGTAAAACACAGTAATTTATAAAACAATCTATACTTTCTTTTTACAATCAATACCTCTTTAAAAATAATATAAAATAGACTCTTGTATTATTTTCTTTCTTCGTATTGATTAAAAAAACCTTTTCGTATTTTAAACTATTTTATAATAAAACTTGATATAATTTTATTATACGAAAAATGGTTTAGGCCTTGAGAATACTCTCAAAGACCTAAACCTGTTTCAAAAACTAGTTAAACTTATTTAAGCTCAACAACAGCTCCAGCTTCTTCTAAAGATTTTTTAAGCCCTTCAGCTTCTTCTTTAGTTACACCTTCTTTAACGTTGCTAGGAGCACTATCAACTACATCTTTAGCTTCTTTCAAACCTAAACCTGTAAGTTCTTTAACTAATTTTACTACAGCTAATTTAGAAGCACCAGCTTCTTTCAATACAACTGTAAATTCTGTTTGAGCTTCTTCAGCAGCACCTTCGCTACCACCAGCAGCAACTACTACAGCTGCAGCAGCTGGTTCGATACCGTACTCATCTTTCAATATTGTTGCTAATTCGTTAACTTCTTTTACAGTTAAATTAACTAATTGTTCTGCGAATTGTTTCAAATCTGCCATTTTTTCTATCGTTTTAAAATGATTTGTAAAAATATAATTTATTTATTGTGCGCTATTTTAAGCAACAAGGAAACTAAGTTCCCTGTTTTGAGTATTATGCTTCAGCCTCTTCGCTACCAGCGAATTGGTTTTGTAAAGCAGAAATAACTCTTTGAGCTGGTGATTGTAACAATCCGATGATTTCACCGATAAGCTCTTCTTTAGATTTAATAGTTGCTAATGCATCTAATTGATCATCACCAAGGTAAATTTCAGAATTGATATAAGCCCCTTTCAATACAGGTTTTGCAGATTTTTTTCTAAAATCTTTGATGATTTTTCCAGGTGCGTTTGCAACATCTGAAATAAATATAGCACTATTACCTGTCAATACAGAAGGTAAATCTCCATAATCATTATCTGAAGCTTCCATTGCTTTTGCAAGCAAAGTGTTTTTCACTACCTCTAATTTAATACCTGCTTTAAAACAAGCTCTTCTCAAGTTTGAAGTTGTTTCTGCGTCTAACCCAGAAATATCAGATACATAAATAATGTTTGTACCAGCTAACTGTGCAGTTAAATCTTCAATCGCGATTGATTTTTCTTCTCTAGTCATACTAAAAATTATTAACTACCAATTATACTGCTTTAGGGTCCAATGCAATTGCAGGACTCATAGTGCTTGTAAGGTGTATACCTTTAATATAGGTACCTTTAGCAGCAGTTGGTTTAAGTTTGATTAATGTTTGAATAATTTCGTGTGCATTGTCATAAATTTGCTCAGCTCCAAAAGAAACTTTACCAATTCCTGCATGAACGATACCAGTTTTATCAACTTTGAAATCGATTTTACCAGCTTTTACCTCTTGAACAGCTTTTGCAACATCCATAGTTACAGTACCTGTTTTAGGGTTTGGCATTAAACCTCTAGGTCCTAAAATACGACCTAATGGACCTAATTTACCCATTACAGCAGGCATAGTGATGATAACATCAACATCTGTCCAACCGTCTTTTATTTTTTGTAAATAATCGTCAAGACCTACATAGTCTGCACCAGCTGCCAAAGCTTCCGCTTCTTTATCTGGAGTAACCAATGCTAATACTTTAACATCTTTACCTGTACCGTGAGGTAAGGTTACTACACCTCTCACCATTTGATTCGCTTTTCTTGGATCTACACCCAATCTAACAGCGATATCAACAGACTCATCAAATTTTGCAGAAGCAATTACTTTTATCAATGCAGCAGCATCTTTTAAAGAGTATAATTTGTTCTTTTCAATTTTTGAAGCAGCCTCTTTTTGCTTTTTTGTCAATTTTGCCATGTCTTTCTCTTAATTAAAAAGGAGAATCTCCTGATACAGTTATACCCATAGATCTAGCTGTTCCAGCAATCATGCTCATAGCAGATTCGATTGTGAATGCATTTAAATCTACCATTTTATCTTCAGCAATTGCTTTGATAACATCCCAAGTAACGCTAGCTACTTTTTTACGATTTGGTTCACCTGATCCGGACTTTAGCTTTGCAGCTTCCAATAACTGGACAGCCGCCGGAGGAGTTTTTACAACAAAATCAAATGATTTGTCTTTATACACAGTAATTTGTACTGGGCATATTTTGCCAGGTTTATCCTGAGTTCTAGCATTAAATTGCTTACAGAACTCCATGATGTTTACCCCAGCAGCTCCTAAAGCAGGTCCAACCGGTGGCGACGGGTTCGCAGCACCTCCCTTAACTTGTAGTTTAACTACCTTACTAATTTCTTTAGCCATTTTTAAAAAATTTAACACGACAATCATTGGAAGCGATTGCAGTGGTTATTATAGATGTAACAAAAATTATACTTTTTCAACCTGCATAAAACTCAATTCTAAAGGTGTTTTTCTTCCGAAAATTTTCACCATTACTTCAAGTTTACGCTTTTCTTCATTAATTTTTTCAACTGTACCGTTAAATCCATTAAAAGGACCATCGATCACTTTAATAGTTTCTCCAATGTTGAAAGGAATAGCACGAGTATCTGTATTTACAGCCAACTCATCCACTTTACCTAGCATTCTATTTACCTCAGACATTCTTAACGGAACTGGCTCTCCACCTTTAGTTTCTCCTAAGAATCCGATAACACTTGTAATAGACTTAATAATATGAGGAATTTCTCCAACAAGATTGGCTTCCAACATAACATATCCCGGAAAGTAAACCTTATCTTTGGATAATTTTTTACCTTCTTTTACAGTAACTACTTTTTCAGTAGGCACAAGAACTTGTGAAACATAATCACTCATACCCAAACGAGCTATTTCCGTTTCGATATAAGCTTTTACTTTATTTTCTTGTCCGCTTACTGCACGAACGACATACCACTTTTTTATATTATTATCTGCCATTACAAAAAATTATGCTTTTATCCAGTTAAAAAACACAGCTAATGCTTTTGCAAATACCTCATCTACTCCCCATGTTGCTAAAGCGAATACCACTGAAAATACAGCAACAACGATCGTAAGACGCTGCACTTCAGCCCAAGCTGGCCAAGTTACATTTGATTTTAATTCTTCAAATGATTCTGATATGTAATTAACAACTTTTGTCATAGTGATTAGTTTATTTTGCACGGGCGGAGGGATTCGAACCCCCATCAACGGTTTTGGAGACCGCTATTCTACCCTTGAACTACGCCCGTAGTTAATAAAAACCAGTGTCGTCAAAACGACACTGGTTTTGGTATTTATTATAGTATTAAGCTACAATTTCAGTTACCTGACCTGCACCTACTGTTCTACCACCTTCACGGATAGCAAAACGTAAACCTACGCTCATTGCGATTGGGCTTAACAAAGTAACGTTGATAGTTAAGTTGTCACCTGGCATTACCATCTCTACACCTTCTGGTAAAGTAATAACCCCTGTTACGTCAGTTGTACGTACGTAGAACTGTGGACGGTAGTTATTGTGGAATGGAGTATGACGTCCACCTTCTTCTTTTTTCAAGATATACACCTCAGCTTTGAAAGTAGCGTGTGGTTTTACTGATCCTGGCTTAATGATAACCATTCCTCTTTTGATAGATTCTTTATCAATACCTCTTAACAATAAACCTACGTTATCTCCAGCTTCACCTCTATCAAGGATTTTACGGAACATCTCAACTCCTGTAATAGTAGAAGTTAATTTCTCAGCTCCCATACCAATGATTTCAACAGCATCTCCTGTATTAGCAATACCAGTTTCGATACGACCTGTAGCAACAGTTCCACGACCTGTAATTGTAAACACGTCCTCAACTGGCATCAAGAATGGTTTTTCAGTATCACGAACCGGCTCTTCAATCCAGCTATCAACAGCTTCCATCAATTCAAGAATTTTTGGTACCCAAGCTGGATCATTATTCAATCCTCCAAGAGCAGACCCTTGAATAACTGGACAATTATCACCATCATATTCATAGAAAGACAATAAGTCTCTGATTTCCATTTCAACTAATTCCAATAACTCAGCATCATCAACCATATCCACTTTGTTCATGAAAACTACCATTCTAGGAATACCTACTTGGCGACCTAAAAGGATGTGCTCACGTGTTTGTGGCATTGGTCCGTCAGTTGCAGCTACAACAAGGATAGCACCGTCCATTTGAGCAGCACCAGTAACCATGTTTTTTACGTAATCCGCGTGACCAGGACAGTCAACGTGTGCGTAGTGACGGTTAGCAGTTTCATACTCTACGTGTGACGTATTAATTGTAATACCTCTTTCTTTTTCTTCAGGAGCATTATCAATTTGATCAAATGATTTTGCTTGACAGTAACCAGCATCAGATAACACTTTTGTGATTGCTGCTGTTAAAGTAGTTTTACCGTGATCTACGTGTCCGATCGTACCAATATTTAAGTGTGGTTTCGAACGGTTAAAGGTTTCTTTTGCCATTTTACTTAATTTTTAATCTAGTTTATATATTTATTTCAATTTCCTACTTACTTGAGCCAACTACGGGAATTGAACCCGTGACCTCTTCCTTACCAAGGAAGCACTCTACCTCTGAGCTAAGTCGGCAGAATCCTTGATTAAAGAGATTAGATTTCTAATTTTAGATTTTTTCAATCTACAATCTTAAACCTTCAATCTAAAATTAATTCTTGTGGGGAGAGCAGGATTCGAACCTGCGAAGTTCACACAGCAGATTTACAGTCTGCCCTCGTTGGCCGCTTGAGTATCTCCCCAACTTTTTTTATTATAATTTTTGCCTTTTGAGCCGGCGGAGGGACTCGAACCCACGACCTGCTGATTACAAATCAGCTGCTCTAGCCAACTGAGCTACGCTGGCAATATCAATAAAAAAAGTCCGCTATTTCTAACGGACTGCAAATGTAGAGATTTTATCTTTTAATCAAAACATTTTTTGAAAAAAAATTTAATTAAATATGTGTTCTTAACTTTTCTTTACGTTTTACCAGCAATCGCTCTAGAGATTCTGCTGATTGTTCGACTGCCTCCTCAAAGGTTTTGCACTGCTTTTTAACCAAAAAATCATCTCCAGGAACATTAATCTTTATTTCGACAATTTTATTTTCCTTCTCACTTGTCTTTTCCACTTTCATAAAAATATCCGAAGAGACAACTCTGTCATAATATTTCTCCAATTTATCCATTCTCTCTTGAACGAAATCTACTAGCTTTTTGTCAACAGTAAAGTTAACTGCATGAACATTTACCTTCATAATCAATCTTTTTAATGGTTAAACATTTCAGAGTTATTTTTTATTCCTAGGATGCGCCTCTTGATACACTTTTTTAAGCTCCGACAAACTGCTATGAGTATAAATTTGTGTAGAAGCCAAACTAGAATGTCCTAATAACTCTTTAACTGAATTCAAATCGGCTCCGTTGTTTAATAAGTGAGTCGCAAACGTATGTCGTAATATATGAGGACTTTTTTTTACCTTCTCGGAGACAGTACTAAAGTATGAATTTATTAAACGATACACAAAAGAATCACTCAATTTTAACCCTTTTTTTGTTAGAAATAAATAATCCCCATCCACTATTGTTTCCAAAAAGGAACGCTCCTTAATATACAACGATAACTGCTGCACCACTATAGGCAAAATTGGAAGAATGCGTTCTTTATTTCTTTTCCCCAATACCTTTAAAGTATTACTCATTATATTAACATTGGAGCATTTCAAATGAATAAGTTCCGTTCTACGTATTCCTGAAGTATAAAACAACTCCACTATGAGTTTATCTCTTATTTCCTGAAACCCTTCGGAATGCGAATTTTGAGACAGCGCTTCTGTAAGCTCTTTTTCTGAAAAGGGAATTTGAAGTTTTTTTTCCGTTTTTAAAGCTTTGTGCTTCAATAACGGATTAATTTGAATTTGTTTTATTTTTAAAAGAAATCTATAAAAAGCTTTTAAGGAAGCTATCTTTCTATTTACTGTACTATTTGATACACCATCTTCTACAAGCGAAACAATCCAACTTCTAATTTGATTGTAATTCACCTGCTCAATAGCATCTTGTTCAAAATACTGCTTATTAAATGACTCAAAGTAAGCTATATCATTTAAGTAAGCATTTATGGTATGTGGAGAATATTTTTTTTCTAGTTGCAGATAATCTCTAAATGCATCTTTATTATTTGTAGCCATAAAAAAACCGTTAGCATCAAAGTTAAGAAACTTTAATTACTAACGGTAATTTATTTTAAAATGCAGTGACGTATTAGATATTCTCTATACTATCTCTCATATTCTGGATATAAGCCGCTTTTTGGAATTTCATTCTATTGATAACTGATGGCTTAATAAAAGCAGTACGTGCTCTTAGTTGTCTTACAGTTCCAGTTTTATCGAATTTTCTTTTGTAGCGCTTAAGTGCTCTATCGATATTTTCTCCGTCTTTAATTGGTATAATTAACATAATTTTATCACCCCCTTTCGTTAAGTGCGCAAAATTAAACATTATTTTGAATTCTGAGCACTTTATTTTTATTTTTTTGAATTTATTTTCAACAGCCCCAAAAATAGTATCCAAACCGAAAATACTCTTGGTCAAGCGTGAGGGACGGAAGCAAGTTACCGAAGTAACGCGAACAGCCCGACAGCATCCTGATTAAAGGGCACATAATCACAACGAGAATTAGCCCTTTAATCAGGATGGTGGCACGCCCTAATCTTTATTTCAATAAATTTCTGGAAATTACCAGTTTTTGAATTTCGGTAGTTCCTTCGCCTATGGTGCATAATTTTGAATCTCTATAGAATTTTTCTACGGGATAATCTTTGGTATAACCATAGCCACCGTGTATTTGAACCGCATCATTGGCTACTTTTACACAAACCTCTGATGAATACATTTTGGCCATTGCACCTAATGTCGTTACAGGTCTGTGTTGCTCTTTGAGGAAAGCCGCTTTGTGCAATAATAGTTCTGAAGCCTCAATCTCGGTAGCCATATCAGCCAATTTAAAAGAAATTGCTTGAAAATCGGAAATAGGTTGACCAAACTGATATCTTTCTTGCGAATATTTCAAAGCTGCTTCATATGCCCCTTTAGCAATTCCTAATGACAAAGCTCCGATGGAAATACGTCCGCCATCCAGAATTTTCATTGCTTGAATAAATCCCTGACCTACTTCGCCTAACCTATTTGCATCTGGAATACGGCAATTATCAAATATCAATTCCGCCGTTTCACTGGCACGCATTCCTAATTTATTTTCTTTTTTACCCGAAGTAAATCCAGGCATTCCCTTTTCAAATACAAATGCAGTCATTCCTTTGGAATCTCCTTTTTCACCAGTACGAACAATTACTACAGCAATATCTCCCGAAATAGCATGCGTAATAAAATTTTTAGCCCCGTTTACCACCCAAAAATCTCCATCACGAACGGCAGTTGTATTCATTCCACCAGCATCTGACCCTGTATTGTGTTCTGTCAAGCCCCAAGCACCAATATGCTCGGCAGTTGCTAGTTTCGGAATCCATTTTTTCTTTTGTTCTTCGTTTCCAAAAGTAAGAATATGATTAGTACATAAAGAATTGTGTGCCGCAACAGACAAACCAATAGAAGGATCAACTTTTGAAATTTCTTCAACTACTGTAATGTATTCATGGTAACCCAATCCTGAGCCTCCCAATTCAGTCGGAACCAGAACACCCATAAATCCCATTTCTCCAAGTTTTTTAAACAAAGGAACTGGAAAAATTTGAGCTTCATCCCACTCCATTATATAAGGTCTTATATTTTTCTCGGCAAAATCTCTTATAGATTGCGCTATTAAAGATTGTGTTTCGTTGTAATCAAAATTCATCATAAATGTCTTTTATATTAAAAGTCCAAATATAAGGCAATAAAATTTGCTTTTTCAACAGGAAAGCCGTTAATTTTTATCAAATCCTCAATATTTTTAAAATCACCATTCATACTTCTATATTTCACAATTTGTCTTGCTAAGTCATATTTGAAATAAAAAAACTGAGAAAGCTCCTTTATTGACGCATTATTGACATCAATTTTATGCAAAATCGGAAGTTTTATAATGGTAAAGTGAGTGTTTAAATTTAAAATCACTTCTGGAGAGAGACCCCAAACCTCTTTGAGTTGTTCCATAGAAACAAATCCTCCTAATTTTTCTTTTTGAGTTAAAATCCGAAGCGAAAGCGCCTCACCTATTCCATTTATTTTAATCAAATCATCTTTGGTTGCTTGATTCATATCGATTAGAACAATTTTCTCTTTTTTGCCGAAAGTAGAATTCGAACCATATTTAAAATCTTTAGCTTCTTTTTTATGATTTACCCAATCGGGAAATTTGAAAAATGGAGCGATTACATTCAATAATGAATCAGAAACTTTTGTGACATCTTGAAATTCTTTAACCGAATTAACAAACTTATTTTGTTTTCTAAAAGCGAGAAGTCTGTCAATTTCCTGAACAGACATTCCTAGTTTATAGCCTTTGTAATCAGAAATAAAATTAGGATTAAAAGGGTAGATTTTGGGTTTATAGTTTTGATTCTGCATTTTCTGAGCATCCACTTCCGATTGCAGGGAAAGCCATTTTTGCTTGTCTGGATATTCTTTTTCAATTGCATCGAAATCAACAAAAAAATAAACCAATTGAAGAGCTATAATAATCCCAAACAAGAAAACGATCCCTGTTCGTTGTTCACGTGAAAATTTAAAAAAATCTTTGATAGTGTTAAAACCCATAGTTAAAATTAAGTGCTTTTGAGCAAAACATTTGAAATCTAAAAATATAAAAATTATTTACAAATCAATCTTTTATAAGAAAAATATTAACACTTATTATTCTTTAATTAACTTAAAATACACTTGTACTATTTTTTTTTCTAAATAAAAAAACTGAATACCTCAATAATTTGTTAGTTAAATGAAATTATAGTTTTTATTTTTTATAAAAAACAATACATTTGGCGCTTAATAACATTTAAACCATAAACCATGTCTATTTGGAAAAGAAAACCATTAGCTCAACTATTAGCAGAAGCTGCTGATTCTGAAAAAGGATTAAAGAAAACATTAACAGCACCGGGATTGGTTGCATTAGGAATTGGCGCCATTATTGGAGCTGGATTATTTTCAATAACTGGCCTAGCAGCATCAATGAATGCAGGTCCCGCAATCACCATTTCCTTTTTAGTAGCTGCCTTTGGTTGCATTTTTGCCGGTTTATGCTATGCTGAATTTTCTTCAATGATACCTGTTGCTGGTAGTGCCTATACTTATTCATTCGCAACAATGGGTGAATTTGTAGCTTGGATCATTGGTTGGGATTTAGTATTAGAATACGCTGTAGGTGCTGCCACAGTCTCCATCAGTTGGTCACGGTATTTCGGAAAATTCTTGAGCAGTTACGGAATTCACCTAAACGAATCCTATATGCTTTCTCCTTTTGAAGGTGGTATTATCAATATTCCAGCAGTTGCCATTGTTATGATAATGTCATTGATATTAATAAGAGGAACTAAAGAATCAGCTTTTGTAAATGGAATTATTGTATTATTAAAAGTAACAGTAGTTTTAGTTTTTATTGCTGTAGGATGGCAATACATCAGACCTGAAAATTATACTCCATACATACCTGAAAATACTGGCAAATTTGGAGAATTTGGTTTCTCTGGTATTATTAGAGCAGCTGCTATTGTGTTTTTTGCTTATATTGGTTTTGATGCTGTTTCGACTGCAGCTCAAGAAGCAAAAAATCCTAAAAGAGATATGCCAATCGGGATATTATTATCCTTAGCAATATGTACTATACTTTATATTCTTTTTGCTCACGTAATGACTGGAGTAGTAAATTATCAAGCTTTTGCCGGTAAAGATGGTATTGCACCAGTAGCCATTGCAGTTGATGCCATGGGACCAATAGGAGCAAATGGATTAATAACTCCTGCATATCCTTGGCTAAACAATGCTATTATATTAGCTATTTTAGGAGGTTATTCTTCGGTGATTTTAGTGATGTTGATGGGACAAAGTAGAGTGTTTTTCTCTATGAGTAAAGATGGTTTAATGCCTAAAATTTTCTCAGAAGTACATCCTAAATTCAGAACTCCAGCCAAAAATAATTTATTATTTATGGTAATCGTAAGTCTTTTTGCTGCATTTGTTCCTGCAAGAGTAGTTGGAGAAATGACAAGTATTGGAACTTTATTCGCCTTTATTCTAGTTTGTGTAGGTGTATTGATTATGCGTAAAAAAATGCCTGAAGCTCCAAGAGCATTTAGCACTCCATTTGTGCCTTACGTTCCTATTGCCGGAGTTTTAGTATGTTTGTTTATGATGGTCTTTTTACCTTTAGATACTTGGATTCGATTAATCGTTTGGATGATGGTTGGATTTGATCTGTATTTATTTTACGGAATGAAAAACAGCGTTTTAAACAAAGGAACCTTTAGCTTAAAAAGCTACAAAACAGTTGCTGGCTCAGGTTTAGGAATGGTAATAGCATTAATTGTTGTGGCATTTGTAAATCACTTAGATCCTAATGTACACGAAGATTTCTTATTCTATTTCTCATTAGTTTTTGCAGCTATTCATGTATTCATTTACTCATACAGCTTCAAAAAGTCGAAAGACTAATTCCAATAGATAAATAAAAAAGGGATTTTAAAGCTTAACCACTTTAAAATCCCTTTTTTTATACCTTATAATTTTCTACAAATCAAAAACAGAAGTCCTTTTGGCTCGGATTAAATCTTTTAGCCGAATCCAGAAAGCCAACGTAAGATAAACTCCAAATCCCAAACCAGCGGTTACAAACGAAATATAGATAAAAAACAAACGGACATTTGTAACGCGCATCCCTAACTTGTCAGCCAAACGGGAAGACACATGGAAACCATATTTTTCTAAAAAGAATTTCAATCTTATTACAGCTCGCATTGATTTGAATTATGAGTTATCAGCAAAATTACAGAATCTTTTAATACTATAGGTCGCTGCCTGAAAAAGTTCTTAAATAGATTAGTGAAAAGACAAAATTTAGCAGTTACTTCATAATATCTAATTATTCTTTAGCAACTCCATTCCGATAGCACAATCCAAACATTTGTTTTTATTGCAATATTCATTTTTGAGTTGCAATAATGACTGGGTTTCAAAGGCATTTTTAGACTTTAAACCAAAAGAAGTAAATTTCCCTATAATTGAATTGTTTTCTGGTTCAACATCATTTAAAATAGCAATTAAATCTTCGGAGATTTCTTTTCCCTGACTTTTAGCATACGCAAATTGAAGCGGAATAATCGTATTTAAAACTATCAAATCCATGAAAGATTTGCTCAAAGTTTTCTTTTTCTTCGGACTTTCTTTATCAAATTGATAATGGGTTTGCCAATACGGAGCAACTGAAACACCAAAAACTTCATAAATAGCCTCAACAGAATTCAAATCACTTATTTTCGAAAATAGATTTTGCTGTTTGTGGTACAAATTAGCTAATTGTGAGAGTCGAATCGTCGGGAAATTATCAGGACGATGTTTGAAAAATTGAACGGGTGCGATACAGCTTTTCTCAATTTGGTATTTATGGAGCAAATAAAAATATCTGAATTTTAAATCTTTGAAATACTCGTCTTCTTTCTCAGCATCCAGTAATCCTGCTGAACCAAATAATAATGCTTCCAGATTCTCCACTTCAAAACATTCCTTTCGGATGACAGAAAAAGGTATGGACTGAGCAATCTTGAGAAATATATCTCCGTTGGTATTCAAACCAAAATTCTTTGCCAAAAGGCAAAACAAAGCTGCTTCCCAATCATTGTTCGTTGATTCCAACAAATCCAAAATAGGTTTAGCCTTTCTTTCCAAACGTTCAAAAAACAAACGCTCTTGCCAATTAATTAATGTAAATTGAGGAATCTCTTTTAGTTGCTTTTCGCAAAAAATCCAAGATTTGGGAGTCAGCAGCTTCTGATAATTGTTTAAAATATCGTTACTGACATAGTTTTTGAGTTCGAGAACAGGGATTTCTGAATTGTTGCTTCTGTAAATCTCGGTATCGTGATTCCAAACGACATGTAAAATTACATTTTCATAACCCGCATCTTTTTCATGATGATGTATATACCAATCGGATGATTTGACATGAATTTCGACATTACCTGCCCACTTCTGATTTCCAATAGTGATTTGGGCATTAAAAAAATCGGGACCCGCCAATTCCAAATACTGTCCTACATTACTTATCGTGATTTCCTCTTGGTTGCAAGTTTTTAAATTTAAAGTATCAAACTTTTTGAACTTCCAAAGGTGATGGAGAAAATCTTCTTTCATGTCTTTTTTTGATATTAGATGAAACGATGAGAGATAGTAGACTCATCCTAAAAGACTAAAGTACTAAAAAAACAAACAACTTAACTTACAAAATTAAAAAAGACAGGTAATTCTACAAAATTAAAAAATCGAACTTTGGCTAAAACTAATTATATCTTGTTATAGATTGAAATCATCTCAATAAATACAATTTAGCACAAGCTCTTGCATCTGACAAGGCTTCGTGATGATTCAGTTGAATTTTCATGGCTCTACAACAATCACTTAAAGTTGTAGGCTTCAACCCTTTCGATTTATATATTTTCACGGTGCATTCCCAACGAGAACCAATATTCAAATCCTCGTAGTTCAAACCATAAAGCGCCATTGATTTGGACAAAACATTACGATCGAAGCTTTCATTATGTGCTACTATGGTTCTGTTTTGTAGTCTTTTTTTAATTTCAGGAAATACTTCCACAAACGTTTTGGCGTTAGCCGTGTCTCTTGGATATATTCCATGCACTCGTATCGTGAAAGGATTATATTCATTATTGGGTGGTTTGATTAAGGTAACAAACTCGTCTACAATAACACCATTTTCAACGGTAACAATACCTACCGAACAAGGATGATAAGCAGTTGCAGTTTCAAAATCTATAGCGGTGAAAGTCATGGGAATTTTAGAATTTATATTGCGGTCCCGATAGCTATCGGGATAGATTGCAGATTTTAGATTGCAGATTTTAACAATTATTACAAAATCTGCAATCCAAATAAATTTATTTCATCGCCTTAATAATATCTGATTTTGTAATAATTTGATGGTTTCCATTTCCAAGTTCTACCAAAACAGCATCATTATCTTTGGTGAAAAACTTGGAAACTTCTTCGATTGATGTGCTTAATTTAACGACAGGAAAAGGTTTTCCCATTACTTCTTTTATAGGTTTATCAATCACATTTTTGTCGGCCATATAACTTCTAAACAGGTCAGTTTCGTCAACAGAACCAACAAATCCATTAATATCTACCACAGGAATTTGTGAAATATTATACTTACGCATACGATCAATTGCATGCGAAACCAATTCTTCGGTACGAACAACAATCAAAGGCTTATCGATATGATCTTTGATAACATCTTCGGCTTTGGTAACATCCTCTTCCATAAATCCTCTTTCTCGCATCCAGTCGTCATTGAACATTTTACCCACATAACGACTTCCTGAATCATGAAACAATACTACAACTACATCTTCTGGTTTGAAATGTTCTTTGAGTTGCAACAATCCTTTTACTGCAGCACCAGCCGAATTCCCAACAAATATTCCTTCTTCGAGTGCAATTTTTCGTGTATAAACTGCAGCGTCCTTGTCAGTTACTTTGGTAAATCCATCAATTAAGGAGAAATCCACATTCTTTGGCAAAATATCCTCCCCAATTCCTTCGGTGATATAGGAATAAATTTCATTTTCGTCAAAAATACCTGTTTCGTGGTATTTTTTAAAAACAGAACCATAGGTATCAATTCCCCAGATTTTGATGTTCGGATTTTTCTCTTTTAAGAATTTTCCAACGCCAGAAATCGTTCCTCCTGTACCTACTCCAACCACAAAATGAGTAATCTTTCCTTCCGTTTGCTTCCAAATTTCAGGACCTGTTTGCTCGTAATGCGCCAATGAATTGGACAAATTATCATATTGGTTTACATACCAAGAGTTTGGTGTTTCTTCCGCTAATCTTTTGGAAACCGAATAATAAGAACGTGGATCGGTTGGCTCCACATCGGTAGGGCAAACCACTACTTTGGCTCCGACTGCACGAAGAATATCCATTTTTTCTTTAGATTGTTTATCGGATATAACGCAAATCAATTTGTATCCTTTGATAATGGCAACTAGTGCCAATCCCATCCCGGTATTTCCGGATGTTCCTTCAATTATAGTTCCTCCTGGTTGCAAACGCCCATCTGCTTCGGCATCTTCAATCATTTTTACAGCCATACGGTCTTTTACCGAATTACCGGGATTGAATGTCTCTACTTTGGCCAAAACCAAAGCATCCACTTCTGCAGTCACTTTATTGAGTTTTACTAATGGAGTATTCCCAATAGTTCCTAATATATTTTCTGAGTATTCCATTTTTGTCTTTTTTATTGGGGGGTTATTTTTAAACCATACTATTTAGATATAGTTTGTATATAAAAGCAAAATTAGTCAATTTTTCAAATTTAAACTTAACTTTTAAATAACTAAGTACTAAATTAATTGAAGAAGTTCCAAACTAATCCAAAACGAATTAAGAAATCACGATACGGATAATCAGGGGCCGATAAATAGTTATTTTTTGAAAACAGCGAATTAAAATGTTCTGCCTTTAAATAAATTCGAGTGCGCTGAATTTTGGCATTTACAAAAAAATCAAGGAGCGGATAATTTCCGATCTTCACCTTATCTTGAACAAAAAATTCACCAATCAAAGGATTGTAACTATTACTATAATAACTCGTAAAATAATTTAGTTCCGTCCCTATTTGCAAAAACAATCTTTTTTCAAACATAAAGTCCGAATAATACAGTGTGTTTCTGGTCACAAATTCAGGCACATTCAAAATAAAATCCGGTTGATCCACTTTTTGGAATAATAAAGTATTATCTAGAGCCCATTTTCCAACAACAAACTCTTTTGCCACTTTAAGCGATGCATAATTAATTGCTTTACCATATTGAGCCGGAGCCACTATTTGTGTGCCCACTGCTCTTTCGGCATCAGTCGATACATCCGCAAAATGCAAATAATCGTTTATCGAATTCAGCTGCACAGACAACGACACCCATTTAGTGTCAGCATTCACACTTATTGCGTTTATTTTTTCATTTACAAAATCGTTTGACCAATTGTATTTTCTATAACTACTTTGGTACAAATTATAATTGTTATTAGGCAATTTATTCATACTTTGATATCTAAATGAGATTTGATTCTCATCATTTATATCATACATAGCCGATGCATCAAGATTGAATAAATTTTGATCCGTAACCGACTTGGAATATAAGAACTTCCCATTCCATTTGTCCTTGCGATAATTGTATTGTCCACCAACAGTGTTTATGGTTTGGCTTAACAAATTTGGAACGGTTTCCGTATCTAAGTACAAAATATTATTATAGAAATAATTCGAATGTAAATCATCAACAAAAAAAGTAAAAGCACCCAACGTCATGTTCTCATACACTAACCCCAATTTGTTGTACATTTTATTGTAGGTCGTTTTGTCATCAATCCCACCGGTCACAAAGGAATCTCCATAACGATCCACTATTACACCTCCAACAGTTGAGGGTACCGTTTGTTGAGTATAATTAAAATAAATATCCTCATAATTAAACTGCTCAGTAACATATAAATTATTGCTGCCTTTTTTTGGATTTATTCTAAAAGTTTGATCAACAAAAAAACGTTTCCCTTTTAACACAGACATAGCATCCTCAAAATAAACACCCAATCGGGCTCTATTATCAAACGATGGATCACCACTCTCAAAATCACTTACATTACTAATCCCTCCGTTTTCCTCGTTTTGGATCTTCTGGGCAACATAATGCGCATTGACAACATAACGCCCGTTTTTGGTATTATAACTCGTCGTAAATCTAAAATTATTTGTTCTGGATTCGTGGTTGATGTATCTACCTTCCGATCGTAATGCTTTGTAAGCAATAGAAAAGTTCAGTCTTGGAGACGGATTTATGGAAAAATAAGAATCTGCCGACTGACCTCTTTGTATTGTTGTTTTAAAATACAACTCGGTTACAGGAGTTGCCACATTTGCGTATCTAATATCTTCGGCCTTGCTATAATTAAATTGTTTTGCAGTAAATCCAAATTCGGGATAAGGTGAAAAACCATTAAGCCCATATTGCAACGTATTATACGTTTGCCCCTCATTGGTAAAACTCAAAAGACCAAAATTGTCCTTCCTTAAATAATTATGACTGTGCTCTTTTCGGATAGATTGTGTGGTATCAATATAAGTCGTATCCTTATTCAACGAAATAATCTGATACATATCATAAGTTGCCTCTGGCGCTTTTTTCTTCTTTATGGAATCCGAAGAATTGTATTTACTATTATAATCAATTTCTTTAGCACTATTTACTTGAGAAAACAGGAGAATTGGAAAAGCTAAAAAAAATAAAGAAAAGAAAATTCTCATTTGAAAAGGTTATAATTAGGCAATTATTTCACTGATATGTCGAGCAAAGGTAAAGGATAAAAACGTATAAATAAAAAAACACCACAATTTATAGAACAAACAACAAAACATAATTTAGTTACAAACCACAACTTATCTCTTCCAAATAATTTGGGCGAGCCACCAGTAGAAAAAGGGGCTAACCCACAGTACCGCTTATTCGCCCCTTTCTCTACTGCTGTCGGGCTATACGCGCTACTTTGGTAGCTTGCTTCTATCCCTCTCGCGCTCGCAACAACATAATACAATCCCCACATCTTTTATATTTCCGAAATCAATTTGCCATCAAAAAAGAAAATCGAGAAAAATTCACAATATTTGCCACACGAAAAAATTTCAATATGCTTCTTACTAATTTCTCCACTTTCTTACTAGAAACCGGCACCGACGAAGCCGGACGTGGTTGTCTTGCGGGCCCAGTTACCGCCGCCGCCGTAATTCTTCCAATTGATTTTAAAAATACAATCCTAAACGACAGTAAACAATTAACTGAAAAAGCGAGAGAAAAACTAAGACCTATAATCGAAGAACACGCCATTACATTTGCCGTAACGCATTTGCATCCGAAAGAAATTGATGAAATAAACATCTTAAACGCTTCGATGAAAGGAATGCAGGAATGCGTATTGAAATTAACCCAAACCCCAGAATTTATTATTGTTGACGGCAATCGATCGCTAAATGCTAAATTGGGTTTGAAAAATACTTTCGGAAAAAAATTCTCGAAAGCCGAAATCGAATTATTGAAATCAATACCCAATCAAAGTATCATAAAAGGAGATTCGAAATATTTGAGTATTGCTGCTGCTTCGGTTCTGGCAAAAACGTACCGTGACGAATATATGGATAAAATTCACGAAGAATTCCCAATGTACAATTGGAAGAAAAACAAAGGCTATCCCACAGCGGAGCACCGTGAAGCCATCCGAAAATACGGCACCACAAAATATCACAGAATGAGTTTTAGGTTATTGCCGGAACAGTTGAAATTGGAGTTATAATTTTAAAAATAAAAAACATTAAACATTAAATTATTTATTTTTTCCTCAACTTATAGCCTGAGAAAGGTAAAAATAATTTAGTATTGTTTTAATTTTTAACCATTAAGATATTAAGAAAATTAAGATTTAAAGGATTTCTTAATTAATCTTGATATCTTAATGGTTTGAAAAAAATTTATGTTCACAAAATCTCAGCTTCAAATAATTGAGAAAAATGTTTTAAGATTTTTTCTTTCACTTCTTGCTCATCCACTTTTTCGACACCAAGTTCTACTTGAAGAGAAGTAACCGCTTTACCACGGATTCCGCACGGGATGATGTTATCAAAATATCCTAAGTCGGCATTGACGTTTAAAGCAAAACCATGCATAGTCACCCAGCGGGAAGCGCGAACTCCCAAGGCACAAATTTTTCGGGCAAATGGTGTTCCCACTCCAAGCCAAACTCCAGTTTCGCCGTCGCTTCGGCCACATTCCAATCCATATTCCTGTAAAGTCAGAATAATAGCTTCCTCAAGAAAACGCAAGTATTTATGAATATCCGAAAAGAAGTTTTCCAAATCCAGAATTGGATAACCCACAATCTGCCCAGGTCCATGATAAGTAATATCACCACCGCGATTGATTTTATAGAAAGTGGCACCTTTGGCTTCCAATTGTTTTTCAGATAAAAGCAAATTGCTCAAATCACCACTTTTTCCTAAAGTGTAAACGTGAGGATGCTCTACAAATAGAAAATAATTAGGTGTTGGAATAGCGGTTTCTTCTCTCCTATTTTGGATCTTCAAATCCACAATTCCCTTGAACAATTCTTCTTGGTATTCCCAAGTTTCTTTGTAATCTTTATTTCCTAAATCTTGAAGTTGGATGGTTTTGTTCATTTTTTTTATGAGATGCTGAGAATCTAAGTTGCTATCCCGATATCGGGACTAAGAATTATTTTTGCAAAGATACAAAGTTTTAAGTTCAGCATTTTTCCTGCAAGGTTTTTTTCAAACCTTGTAGGTATCGTATAAAATTTGAAATCAATGAGCCGTAAATAATTGATTTTCTTCAACAATCACTTTCTATGTGTTTTTCGCTAAAAGAAATACCTACAAGGTTTGAAAAAAACCTTGCAGGAAATATTTCAATCAACTGATTCGGGTTCCAAAATCACTTCCAGATTTGTGCTTAGCGGATTTTGTAAGCAATCGGATAATGGAAATTGTAATGATAGTGATTTATGGTCATCGCTTATTTTGGCAAGTGGATTGGAAACCGATTGGATTTTTCGAGGAAAATGATAATTCAAGATATAATTCTGAACCAGTTTATATCCTTTATATTCCGCTTTTAATCCTTCAATTTTATCAAATTCCTTTTTTTGTTCGAGTGTATCAATAATCGTTACGATTCTGTTGAAACGATTGCCGGTGTAGTCGTAGCATACTTTGTAATAGTGTTCTTCTGCACTTAAGGCGTAATTCTTTTTTATATCGTCTAAATAATGATCGGTTTTTGAAAGATCAACGATATCGGATGCTTTTTGAAAATTTTGGGTATAAGTAGCTCGGAATTCCTTATCGTAGGAACTGGCTTTTTTATGAATTTTCACCTCCGAATATCTCAAAAATACTTTTTGGTCAGCTACAGGTGTTCTGGAAAATGTTTCGTGATGCTTCTTGATATAATCACCAAAAATGTAAGTTGTATCTCTGTAGACATCTTCCTTCGAATAGTTTTCCTTTGCAATTTGCATATAGCTGTGCTCGTCTCTCAAATTTTCAACTTCAATTGTTCCGCTTCCATCAGAGTTGAGTTGAAGGGTTTCGGTAACTTGACAACTTACGGTTAGGAGAATGAGGAACAGGAACAAGTATCTTTTCATTTTTAAGGCTTTCTAAGTTTTGAAAAACGAAGTTACTTATTTTTCTTACATCTAATATTGTTGTTCTTAAATAATTAACAGTTTTACCTCAAAAAGTCGCTTTGTCAAAGATCTTATGAAAAACTGAACTTGTAAACTAGCCCCGATTGAAGTAAAAATCCTTTTGTGCCGGTGTTCGGTACAAAAGATTGTAGCGGAAAGCGGGAGAAATGCTCTTGAAAACACGAGAATTTCCTGCTCCAAAAAATCTGAAATCTGAATTCTTAATTCTGCAATCAATTTGTTATCTTTGCGCTCTTAAAAAACAGTATATAATGGCCTTATCAGAACAAGAAATCATTCGAAGAGAAAAACTTCAATCTTTACGTAATTTAGGAATCAATCCTTATCCTGCCAATCTTTTTCCTGTAAATCATACTTCGAAGCAAATAAAGGAGTCTTTTGAAGAGGGCAAAAAAGTGATTGTTGCTGGGCGTTTGATGAGCGTTAGAGATCAAGGAAAAGCTTGTTTTGCCGAATTGCAAGATAGCGAAGGGCGTATTCAATTGTACGTGAATCGTGATGTTTTGTGTGAAGGCGATGATAAAACTTTATACAATCAGGTATTCAAGAAACTGACCGATTTAGGTGATTTTATTGGTATTGAAGGAGAATTATTCACTACCCAAGTTGGTGCGAAATGTATCCGCGTAAGTGGTTTCACGTTTTTGAGTAAAACGTTGCGTCCGTTGCCATTGCCTAAAGTTGATGAAGAAGGAAACGTTCATGATGCTTTTAACGATGCTGAATTGCGTTACAGAATGCGTTATGTAGATTTAACAGTGAATCAACATGTTAAAGATACTTTTATCAAACGTACTAAGCTGTTTACTGCTATGCGTGGTTATTTTAATGATGCAGGTTATCTTGAGGTTGAAACTCCGGTTTTACAATCAATTCCGGGTGGAGCTTCGGCAAGACCTTTTATTACGCATCATAATTCGCTCGATATTCCGCTTTATATGCGTATTGCAAACGAATTGTATTTAAAAAGATTAATTGTTGGTGGTTTTGAAGGTGTTTATGAGTTCTCGAAAAACTTCCGTAACGAAGGAATGGACAGAACGCATAATCCTGAATTTACTGCAATGGAAATATATGTAGCCTACAAAGACTACAACTGGATGATGGAATTTGCTGAAGGTTTGATTGAGCATTGTGCTATTGCTGTAAACGGAACTAGTGAAGTTACTTTTGGCGAGCATAAAATCAACTTTAAAGCGCCTTACGCACGTGTTACCATGACGGATTCTATCAAACATTTTACTGGTTTTGATATTTCTGGAAAAAGCGAAGACGAATTGTTTGAAGCTGCAAGAGGAATGGGAATCGAAGTTGATAAAACAATGGGAAAAGGAAAACTGATTGATGAGATTTTTGGAGCGAAATGTGAAGGAAATTATATTCAGCCAACTTTCATTACAGATTATCCTAAAGAAATGTCGCCTTTGTGTAAAGAACACCGCGATAATCCTGCACTTACTGAGCGTTTTGAATTAATGGTTTGCGGTAAAGAAATTGCAAATGCTTATTCTGAATTGAATGACCCTATTGATCAACGTGAACGTTTTGAAGACCAAATGCGTTTGGCTGAAAAAGGTGATGATGAAGCAAACGGAATTATAGATGAAGATTTCTTAAGGGCTTTAGAATATGGTATGCCTCCAACATCTGGAATGGGAATTGGAATGGATCGTTTGATTATGTATTTGACTAACAATGCATCGATTCAGGAAGTTTTATTGTTCCCGCAAATGCGTCCAGAGAAAAAACAGACCGTTGAATTATCAGATGAAGAGAAATTTATTGTTGATTTATTGAAAGGAAATGAAAACAAAATGGATCTTCAGCAACTAAAAATTACTGCGAATTTAAGCGGTAAAAAATGGGATGCATCTATGAAAAATTTATCTAAACACGGTTTGACAAAAGTTGCCGTTGAAGGTGAATATAAATTTGTAGAATTGGTGGAGTAAAAATTTATTCTGAAAATATATGAAAAGGAGCTTCGTTTTGGAGCTCCTTTTTTTATTGATAAAAAAAAAGGCTGTCTAAATTTATATAGACAGCCTCTTACTTTTTCAGCCCAAAGCTAATTTTTTATTTCAATTTACCTTGATTTCTATCATCAATGTAATTTCCTGTAATTGTAACTCCACTATTTTTAGTTACAGTCCCAGTAATTATCATATGTCCGCCTGCTCCTAAAAATTGAAGTTTGGCACCGCTATTCAAAATCACATTTCCATACACCATTAAATCACCTTCAATATTAAGAGTTCCATTAACTATTAAAGTAGATGAATTTTTGGTAGTACCAACATATAGACCTCCTTTTATAGAAAAAACACCATTACTGTTTACTGTTACTCCTTGAGCTGCAGCAAGAACTCCGCACCAATTAAGATTTTGGTTGACATTAACGGTATAAAGCGACTGATCACCTTTATAATTAAATGTTTCTCCTGAGTTTACGTTCAAGTAAGCAGAACCTGGATAAGCAATAAAACCATCACAAGCGAGTGATTGAGGGGCGCTGCTAATTTTTTTGATTATTTTTAATCCTCCATTTCCTGAAGCTACAAAAATATAATCTCCAACACTCTTTACATAATTTGCAGAACCTCCCAATTGAATTGACCCTAAAGAAGACAAACCGCTATTTACATTTTTATACACAGAAACACCAGCAGCTCCATTGGCAACATATACAAAATCACCGTTTACAGATACCGCATTAGTAACTACATCACCAGCATCAACACCAGCTAAATTAGTTGGCAATGCTAAAGTTTGAAGCAAACTTCCTGAGTTTAAATTATATACTTTTAGTCCCTGATATCCTTCAGAAACCAACAAATTATTCCCTTGAAAATCAATTGTTCTTTTAGCCTCTAAAACATCTTTAGAAGTCGAAAAAGAAGAAAGCAGACTTAAATTATCGGCATTAAAAACTTTCACTCCTTCTGTACCACTTAAGACTACAATTTTATTATCGATACGTCTCAATGCACGCAAATCGGCAACATGAATAGTGGTCTCAACAATATTTGTTGCTCTGTCAATTTTTGCAACAACACCGTTGCTTCCGGATATACCGTAATATTTAGAATCTGCAACCGCAACTCCTGTACCAACATTACTTTCTAAAGAAACAGTCGTGTAGTTATCAGTCAACTTCCCAGCTTGAAGTGGCATTTTACCAACAAATGCAGCACTAGTTAATTGGGCGTTTTTATCAACATCCATTGCCCCTGCTAGGTAAAGATTCCCATTATCGTAAACGACAGTGCTAATATCAACATTTGGTAAAATCGCTTGCATAATAAGCTGTGGATTATTAGGTTGAGAAACATCAATTACATCTATTCCACCTAAGTAAGTTTCACCTTGAGTGTTATAAGAAACATACACATAATTGTCCTTAACATCAACATGCGTCGCTTTCAAAGTCAAACCGTTGTAAGTAGGAGGATTAATTTCCGCCAATAATGCCATTGGAAAATCAGAAGAGGCTTCATTTGCAGAAGATTTACCAGTAGTTTTAGCGGTAACCAAACCGATAATACCTAGGTTATCGTTATTCATTCTACCAGACAAATTTTGAGAATTTGTGTTTAAAATAACTTTTGCATTTTGATCTACATTAACGCTATCATCATCATTTTGACAACTCTGAAAAACCAAAAACGAACAGGCAAGTAGCCCAAAAATACCTTTTTTCATAATTAAACTATAATAAATTAATTTTATGGGGGTGCAGATTTATAACTATTTTAAATTGACAATAATACCAAAGGCGTTTGTTTAACAATACATCAAAAAAACAACTGCTTTAAAACAAACCGATAGATCGTATTCGCAAAAAAAGTTTAAACCAAAACACATCTCCTCATTCAAAAAAAAATCAAATTAAAACAACTATTTTTGTTTTATTTCTTTGCTTATCCAAAATCATGCCATTATGAGCAATTTAGAATTAAAATAAAAATAGTAGACAAACTAAAATCTGTCGATGATGTTGGCTTGTTAAAGCAAATTCAGAATGAATTACTGAACTGTAGAACGTATTAAAATCAATAAAAAAGGAGCTCCAATTTGAAGCTCCTTTTCGTTTACACAAGAAATTAACACCTTTATTTAAAAGAAAAAATTTGAGGGTTCACATTAATCATGACCCAAGCCCAATTGTTGGTGTGATCAACATCACCACCTTTCAATCTTTGCATGGTATCTGTTGCAAACATTTGAGAATAACCTCCAGTTATGTTTACAAATTTATGTACTGAATAGCCAAATGTAAAATCTACTTCTGTACCAAGATAGTTACTCATTTCATTTCCACTAGCATCCAAAACTGTATTCGCAGCATTAAAAACATGTGGCAATAATGCAAACTGCCATTTATTCACTACATATCCAAATTTCAAGAAAGCGTCTTGCAAGCCTACCGAATTTTTATGATTGCCTACGTAGAAATAATCCATATACCCATTCAATCCGTGGTTGGTTCCAAAAATAGGATTGAACGATTTGATGTCGGTACTGGTATTAGCCTGACTTTTTCCTGATAAGAATTCATATCCAAGACCAGCTTTGAACTTATCAGTCAACGCATAATTAAAATTTAAGGCTGCGTCAAAAGCACTTACGGTATAAGTCGAGCTTTTCCCTGTTTGTCCATAGAACCATAGATTGCCATCCCAAGATTTCCCTTTGGTATTCATATAGGTACCAAAAGTTTGCATGTAATCTACTTTCAATTCAGGAGTTGGTGTTGGAATTGGAGTGACTAGTTTATTTTCGTAACCTGTGTTTAAAAATAGTAAACTCATATTTATTTTACCCAACTCAGTATGATACCAGGCATATTGCATCGCTTTGTAATTGGCTACAGTATAAGGTATGGCAATATCCGTTTCGCCATTAGCATTATAGGCAATGGCCATGTCTAGATGGCTTTTTCCACTTTTATAAGTTGCAGATAAAGCATCATGGCTTTGTGCTTGTTGCGCCCAATCGGCTTCACCAAGAATACGTTGATTGTCATACGAAATCACTTGACGTCCTAAACGTGTGCTCCATTTTTCATTAAAATTGTATTGTGCCCAAGCCTCAAATATTTGAACACCATTCGCATCTGATTTGGTATTTGGCGCTACATCTCCCCAAACACGAACATTTTGCAACGTAAGTTTAGTGACAAACTTATCCTGTTTGAAATTTAAGTTCAAACGTGTTCTTCCCGATATAAACTGACCTGGTGTTTCTCCATAAGGAATCGGAGCTTTGTAACCGTTCCTAAATTCGTAACGAGGTCTAATTTGTAAATTGGCATCAAATTCTTGGGCAAAAGTATTCATACTGGCCATTAACACAACTGCCAGTGCCATTATTTTAAATATCTTCATTTGGTGGGATTTTAATTTAGTTTAACCGCTTCTTCTGTTATTTTTTTTATGGTTTCGTCTGAGTTTACTCCTAATCCTTCTTGTTGATAGGCCAATTCCCCTTCGGCATTAAAAACGCTTATAATATTGGAATGAGAGAATTCAAGTGGTGCAATTTTTTTATAATTGACAGCCAAAACCGCTGCGAACTCCCTTGTATTTTCTTCCGTAGATCTCAAAAACTCCCATTGTTCACCATCCATTTTATTGGCGATTGAAAATTCTTTTAATCGTTTTGGAGTATCTACTTCGGGATCAATACTCACTAACACCAATTTCACATGTTCCTTGACATTCTCTGGCAAACGAGATTCGATATTACGCATATCTGCCACCAAACGAGGGCAAGCCGATTTGCAGGAAGTATAAATCATAACCATGACTAGCACTTTCCCTCTCAAATCTTTCATTTCAATATTCTGTCCATTTTGATTCGTCCATTTGGAAGGTAAATTGTAAATGGACAAATCGGATATAGGCTTGTTTTTATCTACAGTCTCTTTTTTATTACAGCTCTGGAACGCAAAAATAAATATTAAGATGGGCAAAACAAGTAAATAAGACCATCCTTTTTTCAGAATTACTTTTTGATTTTGGGTTAAATTTAGTTTCATTTCGTAGGGTTTTGGTTGAGGCTCGAAAGCTGCTATTTATCTTTAGCACATCGAAAACCTAAATTTTTTGTAGTATAATTTGCTTTCAGGCTACCTCTAAAAGCATAGCGCATAAAAGCGGCATAATTCATCAAATCAGTTGCATTTACTGATCCGCTTCCGCAAAAGAGATTCTTGTCTGTGTCTTTATCTTTTCTGGATTCTCCCGAAAGGAAAATGCTATTGAAATCCGATGTCCATTCCCAAACCAAACCGTGCATATCATAGACACCCCAATAGTTTTTAAAGGTTTTCCCAACAGGATTGACATACGTTTTGGGTTTTTCGTACCAAGATAAAATGTATCTATTGAACTCTTCTTTGGTACGGGCATCAGATCTTTTTTCATCGGCCATAGCCACATATTCCCACTCGTCCATGGATGGTAATCTTTTTCCTTGACACTCACAATATTTTTTGGCCGCAAACCAGGAAACATTGGTTATAGGAGCATTGCTCAGATTATTTTTTCCATAACTAAAATCACTTTCCCATTGGGTTAGATAACTTTTATCGGCATATAATCCTTTCATTTTCGAGCGACTGTAATCTGGATATTTTTTAACAAAAGCAAGGTATTGCGCATTGGTAACTGGATAAACATCCATACTAAACGGTTCCACTTTGACTGGCTTTTTGGTAGTGGCTCCATAAAGGGGAACAAAAGTTCCCCCATTTATAGATACCATTTTAACGTCTTGAGCAAAAAGAGTAACGCAAATCAACAATAAAAAGAAGGTTAGTATTTTTTTTAGTGGGAACATTGAGGCTCTTTTTACTTTTAGTATTTATTATTTTCTTTGGGCTTTCACCATTGCTACAGTCACTGATTTTTTACTATTTCCCCAACTGGCATATACATAAGTAAGTACATCTGCAATTTGTTGGTCACTCAAAGCTTGAGGAGGCATAGCTCCAGTGAATTTCTTTCCATTTACGGTGATTGTACCATTAGATCCTTTGATTACTTGTTTAATGGCACGATTCACATCGGCATTCAAATAATCTGATTTGGCCAATGGAGGAAAAGCACCAGGTATTCCTGCTCCTGTAGCTTGATGGCAAGCGATACAAGTTTTGGTGTATACTCCTTTTCCTTTGTTTGCATCTTGACTAAAACCTTTCAGACTTAATCCAATTAATGCTATTCCTAAAATGTATTTTTTCATGACTTATAAATATTTAAAATTGTGTTTATTATTTTCTTTGAGCTTTTACCATTGCTGGTGTTACTACTGTTTTATTATTACCCCAACTGCTATAAACATAAGTTAGAACATCAGCGATTTCATCATCTGATAGATTTTGACTTGGCATCACGCTGTTTATTTTTTTGCCATTTACAGTAATCTCACCACTCAATCCTCTTATAACAACTTGAATAGCTCTTTTAGGATCAGCATTCAAGAAATCTGATTTTGCAAGCGGAGGAAATGCATTCGGTACCCCTTGCCCTTCTGATTGATGACAAGCAAAACAAGTTGTTCCAAAGATAGCTTTTCCAGATTTAATTTGTTCAGGAAGCGTTTTGGCTACAGTAGATTTGGCCACTTTTTCCCCTTCAGGCATATTTTGAATATTTCCACCTTCTGGTAAATATATTCCTTCTTGAGTAGTACCAGAATAGATTTTTTTATTTTCTTCACCTGTTACTTTCAGCATTCCTAAAGCTCCTTTATTGAATGCTCTAAAAATAGAGTGATCTACCAAAATAAATGTTCCTGGCACATCAACTTTAAACTCAACAATAGCTGAACCTCCGGCTGGTATTAATGTCGTTTGAACATTAGTATTGATAGCATCACCTCCTTCAATATGAACTTTGTCAAAAATTTCACCAATAACGTGGAATGAAGAAAGTAAGTTTGGTCCACCATTACCCATATAGATACGAACAGTTTCACCAACTTTGGCAGTAAGTGCATTATCTCCCGCGATTGATCCTACTTTACCATTGAAAACCACATAATCCGGTTCTTCTTTCAATGCTTTGTTCATATCAAAAGGCTGAAGCCCTTGTTCACCATAACTACCTTTGGTATAAAAATCACCTTGCATCACGTAGAATTCTTTGTCAACTGGTGGTAAACCACCTTCTGGTTCTACAAGAATTAACCCGTACATCCCGTTTGCAATGTGCATCCCAACAGGTGCGGTAGCGCAATGGTACACGTATAATCCTGGATTTAGCACTTTAAAATTAAATACTTTTTCGTGTCCAGGTGCTACAATTGAAGAAGCAGCTCCACCACCTTGTCCAGTTACCGCATGTAAATCTATATTATGTGGCAATTTATTGTCTGGATGGTTTTTTAAGTGAAATTCTATTTCGTCTCCCACTCTTGTTCTAATGAAACTTCCTGGAACTGAACCTCCAAAAGTCCAATAAATGTATTTTGTCCCATCGACCATTTCTCCTTCTTGTTCTTTGATTTCCATATTGACTACCAAATGCATAGCAGGTCTCTCGCCAACTGGTTTTGGAACAAATGGTGGCGCTGTTAGTTCTGCTTCTTTTTGGCCTTCGACTTTTATTTTTTCGTAATAATCAACGTCATGCTTTTCTTCTTTTTTATCGCAAGAAAAAAAACTAACAGCTGCAAATAATGCAAAAGCAATAATTTTATAAGGTTTGCTTAAATGGAATAATTGTTTCATAATTGTTTCGTTTTAAAAAGTGGTTTTATATTAAGGATGATTTTGTCTTTTATTATGCTGTAAAATTAAAATTTGAGATTCAAAAAATTAATGATAAATATCATGTTTTTAACTTTTATTTAAGATTCTTATTTTATCCCAACAATCAAAACTACAATCAATCCTAAAGTTATTATTAAACTGATTTTCCAAAACGAATGCGCCTTTTTTAATTCCATAAATTGAAAAGCAACCAACAGAAATTTAAAAGCAGCCAAACCCATTATCAAAGAGGTAATAAAAGCTGACACACCAAACAAACTTGACACGCAAGCTGTTGTAATAGTGATAATTAACAGCAATATATAGACTAAAATTAGTGAATTTTTCATTACTAAAAAAATAAATAAAGTGTAGGAAATAAAAGCAACCAAATCAAATCGCACATATGCCAAAAAGCGGCACAGGCTTCAATATCTTCAACAGCGGTATCGGAATTTTTTTTGGTCATTCCGTAATTTGTCCAAGCCAAAATAACCAAACCCATAATGACATGGATTACATGAAAACCTGTCAACAACCAATAAAAAGTATAAAACATATTGGTATCCAATGAAATTCCGCTTTCTATTTTATGGTAATATTCTACGCTTTTCAACACTAGGAATAAAAAACCTCCCAACATAGCCAACTTAAAGAATACCGATGATTTCTGAATTTCATTTTCTTTAAACAGATGTACTGCATTGGCCATAAAAAACCCGCTTGTCAATAAGAAAACGGTATTCACTGCACCAAATGTGGTATTCAATTCCATTCTTGACTGATGAAATACGGCAGTGTTTTCACTTCCGTAATTCACGAATGCAATCAATGCCATTCCGAAAGTAATGAGTTCTAGAAAAATGATAATCCACATCAAGATTCCTCCTGGCGGATAATAGATGTTTTTGTAATTTATTTTTAGAGTTTCCATTTGATTTTAGATTGAGGATTAACGATTTTTGAATTCCGATTTTAAATTGAAGACTTTTGAATTGTAGATTTTTGATTTTGAAAATTGGAACTCATTATTACAGTTTTCTTTCTTAGATGATGGCAAAAAATCAAAATTTATCCCTTTAGCCCAATGTCATTAAGTTAAGGAATTACTATTTTTATTTTCACGCAGATTTCGCAGATTTACGCAGAAAAAAAGTAAAAAATCTGCCGAATCTGCTGAATCTGCGTGCTGTTTTTTTAATTTCTCCCTTAACTTAATGACATTGCCCTTTAGCCCCGATTGCAGTGGAAATCCTCCCGATTTTTCATCGGGAGATTGTAACGGAAAGCGGGACAATATTTCCAAAAAACGCCTAATCCTTCCGCTCCAAATTCTGAAATCTGCAATCTTAATTCTTTCTATTCCCAATCTAATAATCTTTTTTCACCTTCAATTTTCTTGATGTCGGTAATATCCTGCGACATTTCGATCACTCCTTTGTAGTTTTTATCGGCATCCCTCACGGCAAAATAGCGGATGTAAATCAAGCGATCTTTGTAGTTAATCCAAAAAGAAGATTCGTTTTGAGTTCCTTTCCTGAATTCGTCCAAGATTCTGAGAACCGTTCCTACGCTTTTTGGTGGATGGCAAAACTTCACTTCACGACCAATGATTCCGGCGCTTCTTGGAAACACGCGTTCTTCTCCACGATTGTAAAAAATCACTTTATCATTTTCGTCCACATAAGTCAAATCCAATGGCATCGTTCTAAAAAGCAAATTTACCTGCTCCACTGTCATATATCCTTCATCAAAATGCGAGGTATTTTCTAATGAAAAAGGCATTTCCCTGATGGTGAAATCCTCGCTCGGATGAATATATTCCACTTTGGGAAAAGGCGGTGGGGTTTGCGATAACATCCAACCAATTTCTTCTTCGCCTTTTCGCATTTCGATCCAATCGCTTTCGGTAAGAATGTCTAATGCATTTGGGAACAAAACGTTTTCTTCAACTCCCATTAATCTGTAAATTCCGTCTATCAAAAAAGGAGTATTAGTTGAAACTTTTTCTAAATTAATCATTTTGAGATAATACTGAATCAAACGGAATTGCTCTCTTAAATTATCATGAAACGACCACATTCCCTGCGATGGACCAACCCAACCTTTTTTCTCTAAAAAAGGAAAAAGCTGATTTTCTTTGCGGGCAAATCGTTTCTCTATCGTAAGCAACTGATTGAATATGTTGGTGTATTTTGGTAAATCAATCAATGGGTTAACGTTTGTAATCTCTTGCAAAAGAGACACTATTAATTCCTTTTCCTGAAAGTAATTCCAAACTGGATGACCTTCTTGTAATTCTGTTTCTGTCATTTCAATTAAATTTAAAAACCATTAAAGGATTATTTAAGAGCCGATTTTTTACCATATAAGTCATGTAAGAGCATTTAAGCTTTACTTATATGGACTTATATGACTTATATGGTTTAAAAAGTATCCTCAATGTTTGTTCTTATTTTTGGTGTTTTATCTTTTCGTATAGTTTCACTAATGATTGCAACAACTCAACGGGAGTCGTTAAAATCTGATAGTGATTTTGCCCAAACATTTGTGGCAGATAATATTTGGCTTCGGCCTCAATGGCCAAAGCGTATGAATTAATGTTTTTAGAATTGAGTTCGCGAAGGGCTTGTTTTACATCATTGACTCCATACTTTCCCTCGTATTTATCGTAATCATTGGGTTTTCCGTCAGAAATCAGGATTACCCATTTGTTTTTTGTGCTTCGTTTGTCGAGGCGAACTCCAGCATGTCGCAGTGCGGCTCCAATTCTAGTATAACCACTGGGTTCAACTGCTCCCACTTTGTGCTTGGCAACATTCCAATTTTCATCAAAATCTTTGATGGTCAGGTAAGTCGAATAATTTCTAGTTTTGGAGTAAAAGCTGTCAATCGAAAAATCGATATTGAATTCGTTGAGGATTTCCCCAAACAGAATGGAAACTTCTTTCTCTACATCAATCACTCTATTTCCGGCGGCATATCCGTCGCTCGAAAGACTGAGATCCAAAAGAATCAGAATCGATAAATCTTTATCTTTTTTCCTATTCGAAACATAAATTTTATCCGAAGGCGTTCTTCGGGAATGCACGTCTACGTATAAATCGGTGATAGCGTCGATGTCAAATTCATCGCCTTGGGTTTGGCGTTTTTGCTGTTGCATTTTATTGTTGACATTCGTCAACATTTTGCGCAAGCCCATCAAGATGGAAGCATTCTTAGTTATTGTTTTTTTGTAATAATCGGCATCCGCTTTTAGTTGTGATTTTGGATATACTTTGCAAAAATTTTCTTTGTAGCTGTTTTTGCTAAAATCCCATTCATCGTAACTGTGATGAAAACCTTTGTCATCGACAGACGCACTTTCGGAGATAGTTGTGTTTTCCATAAAATCGGATTGGTAAACAGAATGTGCCGTATCGTCAACGCGAACGGTGTATTTCATATTCAGTTCTTCCAATGCGTCCTGATGATCTTCCAACTCATCCGATCCGTCAAAATCACGCCAGTTTCCGTTAAATTCTACGGCGGTTTCCACTTTTTCAAAATTATGCAGCATCACATAATCCTCCTGTTGCTTTTTATCAAGTTCCACTGTGATGACTTCCTCAACGGCTTTTGCTTTTAGTGTAGTTAAAGGCTGAATCTCATTTGGTTTTTTAGTCTTGTCCGAGAAATTCTGCAACACATTCTCACTATCGATTTCCGGTTCATTTTTCATCCATTTGCCAAAGAGCCAAGAGAAATCAGGACCTTTTTTAGCATCTGATTTTTGGATAAAATGATTTTTGGCAAACGCTAAAAAGGGTTCACCAATAGAAAACTCCTGAAACAAAATGGCTAGAACGTCATCTGATGTTTCTAATGCTTTTTGTTGGGAAAGGAATAATTCCGGCTCGATTTCTTCCGCTGTCCAATTGTAATTAAGGCGCTGTTGTACACTGAGATACAACATTCTAAAATGATAGAAAGTAAGGTTCTCTTCCAGAGTTGGAAATTCGGCAAATGAAATCGGAAGAAAAAAATTATTGTTTTTGTATCCACCTTCCCTTTCGGCAGGAAATATTTCGATCGGATTTCCTGTCAAAGCGCGCGCCATAATAGTCAGACGCGGTTTAATCTCGGCAAGAGTAACCGTTCTGGCTTCTATTTCGGGACTTATTTTTTTTCTGCTTTTTAAGTGCTTGAAAAACTTCCCAACTAAATATTCATCTATCTCGAAACCCATTTTCTTTAGTTTTCAGTATTCAGTTTAGGCAACTACAACAACTTGAAACCTTAAACTTGAAACTATTTTTAAATCATCAAATTGCACAAATCTTTCAATGCTTCGCTTGTCTGCAAATCATCTGTCAAAGGTTCAACAACGGCAACGTGAACAGCCAATCGTTTTGGCAATCCGCTGTGGATGATTTTGGCGGCATCGACTAGAAGTCGTGTCGAAACCGTTTCGGTCAATCCCAATTCGGTAAGATTTCTAATTTTGTTGCCAATGGCCACTAGCTTCTTGGCTGTGTCATTATCAATATTGGTCTCATTAACCAAAATTTCAGTTTCGATTTTCGGCTCTGGGTAATCAAAAGAAACCGCTATAAATCGTTGACGAGTGGAGGGTTTTAATTCCTTAAATCCTCTTTGATAACCGGGATTGAAAGAGGCAACCAGCATAAAATTATCGTGAGCTTTGATGGTTTCTCCCAGTTTGTCAATATACAGGATGCGTCGGTGGTCAGTCAAGGAGTGGATAGCCACAATCACATCGGGACGGGCTTCGGCCACTTCATCCAGATAAATCATAGCTCCTTCTTTTACGGCAGTAGTCAAAGGACCGTCTAGCCAAACAGTTTCAGCACCTTTGATAATAAATCGGCCAATCAAATCGGTAGAAGAAGTTTCCTCGTGACAACTGATTGTAATCAGATTTCTTTCCAATCGATGTGCCATATATTCCACGAAACGAGATTTACCGGTTCCGGTCGGCCCTTTCAATAAAAAAGGAATTTTATTTTTATAGGAATGTTCAAAGACTTCCACTTCTTTGCCTACTGTGTGGTAATATGGTACGGGTATTAAAGTATCTACTAACATATTTTTTTGTTTTTTTTGAAAAAACCGAAACGTAAAACATTTGTTTTATGGAAATGGAAATTCGAAAACTTTTGTCTAAACGCTCCGGTTAAAAAAAGGGCTGAATTAGTAAGCTGAATTAGTATTTTATTTTATTTTATTTCTAAAGCTTCATCGGTCGGTCGTCCATATTTAAAGAAATCGAATATAAACAGACCGATTCCTGTGGCGAACATCGTAGCGCAGATCAGCAATACTACGAAGTGAATGCTGATTTCGTTCTGCACGACCATAAATTCCATTTTCATTTTTCGTTCCAAATATACTTGCACCACACCGGCTACTCCAAAAGCAACTGTCATTCCTAACATTCCGATATTAGACAACCAGAAAGCAGCCATTCCTGTTGCGCTTTGGTATCTTTTTCGGCCAGTAAGATTTGGCAATGCATAACTGATTATCGCTAAAACAATCATCGCATAAGCACCCCAGAATGCATAGTGTCCGTGCATAGCTGTTACTAAAGTTCCGTGCGTATAAAGGTTAGTTTGTGGTAAAGTGTGCGCAAAACCTAGTAATCCTGCACCAACAAAAGATACAATTGAAGAACCGATTGTCCAGAATAAAGCAATTTTATTAGGATGGCTTTTTTCGCCTTTGCGGTACATATTCACCGCAAACAAAGCCATTGCCAAGAAAGCCAAAGGTTCTAGTGCAGAAAAAATTCCACCAACGATTAACCAAATTTTGTTTACACCTATATAGTAATAATGGTGTCCCGTCCCCAAAACTCCCGAAAGGAATGTTAATCCAACGATTACATACAGCCATTTTTCGATAACTTCTCTGTCAACACCCGTCAATTTGATTAATAAATACGAAAGAATACCTCCCATAATCAATTCCCAAACACCTTCAACCCACAAGTGAACTACCCACCAACGGAAGAATGAATCCATCACCTGACTGTCAAACCAAATCATTCCTGGAAGATATAACAAGGCCGCAAACAATAATCCCATTGACAATACCAATGCGGTTGTAGTTCTTCGTTTTCCTTTGAAAAGCGTTCCTAAAATCAACCCTAAAAACAACAATACATTAATAACTACCAGAAAATCCAATTCTCTCGGAATCTCAAGAAACTTTCTGCCTTCCCAGTGGTTGAAGTGGAAACCAACAATAGCCACGACACCAACAACGGCAAGGGAAATTAATTGTACATAAGCCCATTTTACACTTATCAATTCGCGTTGCGCTTCTTCGGGAATAATGTAATAGGCCGCTCCCATAAAACCGGTCAACAACCATACTACCAATAAATTAGTATGCACCGCTCGGGCAACATTAAAAGGGATAACATCGTGCAATGCTTGAATACCTATTCGGTCAAAACCCATGATAAAACCATAGACAATCTGCAGTGAGAACAATAGCATACAGAGTGCAAAAAACCAATAGGCTACTTTTTGTGATTTATATTTCATATTTGTAGAATTTATTTATTAGAGGTCAAATATGTTATCGCTTTATTTTTAATCGGTTTTTGCATCCGCAAACTTCTTGTTAATGGCGATTTCATAATTGTAAAATTTAATTATTTTCTTTAGCTAAAGGAGAAACAACACGGTCAAACCCATTTAGATCAATTTTTCCAATCCATTTGAAGTAAGCCACTACGGCATCGGCATCTTTTTCGCTCATGTTATAGACGACCATTTTTCGTCCATTTGGTGCCCAAGGTACTGGTGACATCAACACGGCCTTGACGTATCCTTCACCTCTGCGATCGATAACTTTGGTCAATTCTGGAGCATAATAGCCTCCTTCTCCCAAAATGGTGTGGCAACCCATGCAGTTGTTGTGTTCCCAAATTTCTTTTCCTCTCACTACTTGTTTGTCAATTGTCTTGTAGTTGGTTTGATCATTTCTGGGCATAAACGAATAAACGGTCAATCCAATAAAGATTAAAAAGGTGACCAAAGTTCCTCCCAGAAAAAATGCTCGTGCTTGTGATTTTGAAAGCATAATAATCTGTTTTTTGTTAGTTAATAATTTCGTTTTTTAAATAAAGGATGTTTTTGTCTTTTATTCAAATGCAAATATAAAAGATGTTTTTATCTTTTATTGTAATAATTGTCATTTTTTTTAAAATATTTTTTTTGGAGGTTATCTCCATACGATATAAAAAACAAACTTTTAAAATTGTCCATGAGATAAGTTTTCAACAACAGAATGTTCTTAAGTCATGTCCAAAATATGACTTTTATCATGTTCAGACTTTTCAAATAATCGTAAAATTACATAGACAGAAACAGAAGATCCCCCACATCTCATTCTTTTATTATTCAAGCATTTACACAAATAAAAAAATAATATATTTAATTAAGGATAAATTTGTCTTTTATTAAAATAGTACCTATTTTTGTACTCTAAATTATAATTATAAAAAACAGTATTATGGAAACTTTAGAGAAAATTACAATAGGTGAATACGTAGCAAAAGATTTTAGAACTGCAGCTTTATTTTCAAAATATGGTATCGATTTTTGTTGCAATGGCAACAGAAGTATTGAAGAAGCATGTGATAAAAAATCAGTTAATCCTGATAATTTATTAAAAGAAATTGAAACAGTTTTGTCTCAAAAAAGTGATTCGGGAATCGATTTCAATTCATGGCCAATCGATTTATTAGCCGATTATATCGAAAAAACGCATCATCGTTATGTTTCAGAAAAAACACCAACGCTGCTTCAATTTTTGGATAAATTAAGCAGAGTTCATGGAGCCAATCATCCAGAATTATTGGAAATAAATGAACTTTTCAAAGGATGTGCGGGCGAATTGGCACAACACATGAAAAAAGAAGAGCTGATTTTATTCCCATTTGTCAAAAAAATGGTCAATGCCTCTATTACAGATCAATTGATTGAGCAACCCCAATTTGGAACAGTTGAAAATCCAATTGCCATGATGATGCACGAACACGATGCCGAAGGAGAACGTTTCAGAAAAATAGCGGAATTAAGCAATAATTATACACCTCCTGCGGATGGATGCAATACTTATAAAGTAACATTTGCCATGCTACAGGAATTTGAGCAGGATTTACACAAACACATCCATTTAGAAAACAATATTTTGTTTCCAAAAGCAACCAAGCTCGAAAAGGATTTTTCGACACAATTATAACCAATGTCAAACACTAAAACCAACAACTATGGGAAATTATGTTATCAAAAGAAATGGAAAATACAAACCATTTAAAAGTTATAAAATAAAAGATGCCATTGAAAAGAGTTTCAAAAGCGTCTCCGTAGTTGTTGATGAAAGTGTTTTTTACAGCATAATCATTCAGCTTGAAGCTGAGGAAATTTGGGCTGTTGAGGAAATTCAAGACATGATTGAAAAGAAGCTTTACGAAAAAGGATACTTTGATGTAATGCGTTCTTTCATGCTGTTTCGTCACACCAGAAAGTTACAGCGCGAGCATGTGGAGGGACTGAATGATGACACCACTTATGTAGATAGTACGCAAACCATTCAGGAGTATATAGAACAAACAGATTGGCGTATCAATGCCAATGCCAATACCTCTTATTCGAATGCCGGATTGGTCAACAATGTGGCGGGAAAAATTATAGCCAATTACTGGTTGGATAAAGTCTATTCCAAAGAAGAAGGATATGCACACCGCAATGGAGATATTCATATACATGATTTGGATTGCCTTACTGGCTATTGTGCAGGCTGGAGTTTGCGTGTATTACTCAACGAAGGGTTCAATGGTGTGAGAGGTCGTGTAGAGAGCAAGCCTCCCTCCCATTTTAGGGAAGCTTTAGGGCAAATGGCTAATTTTCTTGGGATTTTGCAAAGCGAATGGGCTGGAGCGCAAGCTTTTAGCTCTTTTGACACTTATCTTGCTCCTTACGTTTTTAAGGATAATTTAGGTTTTGATGATGTGTTAAAAGCAGTAAGGGGTTTTGTGTACAACCTGAATGTTCCTGCACGTTGGGGACAATCTCCCTTTACCAACATTACTTTGGATTGGATTGTTCCAGACGATTTAAAAACACAGATTCCGACAAAAAATGACCATCATATTTTTCAAAATAACATTACATCAGATCTATTGGTGAGAGCCAAAAGAAGAGGAGTATCCAAAGTAACGGATTTACGTTACGAACATTTCCAAAAAGAGATGAATCTCATTAACAAAGCCTATTATACAGTTATGACCGAAGGCGACGCTAATGGACAGCCCTTCACATTCCCTATCCCAACGGTAAATATCACAGAAGCATTTGATTGGGATGGAGAAAACACCGATTTACTCTTTGAAAACACAGCAAAAATTGGTTCTTCCTATTTTCAAAATTTCATCGGAAGCCAATATATTTTGGATGAAAACGGAAATCAAATTGAAAACGAGAATGCCTACAAACCCAATGCAGTTCGCAGTATGTGTTGCCGTTTGCAATTGGATTTGCGCGAATTATTAAAACGTGGAAACGGACTTTTTGGAAGTGCCGAGATGACAGGAAGCATTGGTGTGGTGACCATCAACATGGCGCGTTTGGGTTATTTGAATAAAGGGAATAAAGAAAAATTATATACCAAACTGGATGAGCTTTTGTATATCGCCAAATCAACTTTGGAGAAAAAAAGAGTGTTTATTCAAGAGATGTACGATCGTGGATTGTATCCGTATACCAAACGCTATTTGCAGCATTTCAGAAACCACTTTTCGACTATCGGAGTGAATGGAATGAATGAAATGATAGAAAATTTTACCGATAGTGAAGACACGGTTACCTCTGAAACAGGTATTGAATTTGCTTCTGGAATTCTGGACCATATCCGTAATCGAATGAAAGAATTTCAAGAGGAAACCGGAAATCTATACAATCTCGAAGCCACGCCTGCCGAAGGAACTACTTATCGTTTTGCCAAAGAAGACAAAAAACGGTATGCCGACATTATTCAGGCAGGGCAGGAAGAAAATATTTATTATACAAACAGCTCCCAAATTCCTGTGGATTTCACACAAGATCCATTCGAAGCCTTGATGCTGCAGGATCAATTGCAATGCAAATACACTGGAGGAACGGTTTTGCACTTGTACATGAGTGAAAAAATAAGCTCTCCGGAAGCCTGTAAACAGTTTGTCAAAAAAGTGATTACCAATTTCAGATTACCATACATTACCGTGACACCAGTCTTTAGCGTGTGTCCAGTACACGGCTATTTAAACGGAGAACATGAATATTGCCCGAAATGTGATGAAATTATAATTGCTGAGAAAACGAAGTCTATTGAAAATTAAAAGGGTTTAAAATAGTTTAAGATGGTTTAATGTTGTTTAAAACCGCTTTAAACTTTAAACAATTTAAACCTTTAAACAACATTAAACTCTTAAACAACCATAAAAAAATGAAACTAACAACAAACCAGATTCTAGAACAAAATCAAGAATTACGCACCAAATGTTTGGTGTACACACGAGTAATGGGCTACCACAGACCCGTAGAAAGCTTTAACATAGGAAAAAAAGGTGAACACAGACAACGAACTCATTTTACAGAAGGAAAGTGTTGCTAAACCAATTTATAGCTTAACCCCTTTTACATTATTGGATTACCCACATAAATCAGCTTGCATACTTTGGTTTGCAGGCTGTAATATGCGGTGTCTTTATTGCTACAATCCCGAAATTGTTTTTGGGAAAGGAACCATCTCGTTTGAAAAAGCGCTAGAGTTCCTGAAAAGCAGAAAAAAGTTGCTAGATGCTGTCGTTTTTAGCGGAGGTGAATGTTTGTTGCATAAAAAGAGTATTTCATTTATCAACGAAGTCAAAAAAATGGGCTTTTTGGTCAAAATTGACACCAATGGTTCACAACCCAAAGTCCTAAAAGAGCTTATCATAAAAGAACTTATCGACTATGTGGCACTTGATTTTAAGGCAATGCCTGTAAATTTCGAAAAGATAACACAATCCAAACTTTTTATTCCCTTCGAAAAGTCATTACTTTTATTACTTCAAAGCGGAATTCCATTTGAAGTACGAACAACCGTGCATTCCGAATTGTTAGGCAAAAATGATATTCAACAGATGATTTCCTATTTGGAAAAAACAGGATATGTCGGAAATTATTATATCCAACATTTTGTGAATGGAGCGCCGACCATTGAAAAACTCGGGCATTCGGTCAAGGAATTAGAAAAACAAAAGCTTTCAACAGAAAAAATTAAAGTGCATTTTAGAGGATAATTATGAGAAAGAGTTGGGTTTTAGTATGTTTTATTAATTTTTTTATTGCTTCGCTAATGGGATTATTGCTTCGATGGATGTATGTTGCACCTATCGAAGGCGTTAATTTTCAGTTTTTGATGCATGGACATTCGCATGTTGCGATGTTAGGCTGGGTGTATTTGATGCTGTACTGTTTGATATTTCATTTTTTTGTTCCCGAAGAAGCGCAACAAAAAACCATTTACAACCGATTATTTTGGGTAACGGAACTCGCCGTAGTCGGCATGATGATTGATTTCCCGGCACAAGGCTACGCCTTTGTGTCTATTCTCTTTTCGACTTTACATATTTTTTGCAGTTATTATTTCTGTTATTTGATTTGGAAAGATGCTAAACCTGCCACTTTTCCAGAAAAAAGAATGTTGCGAACCGCTTTGTTTTTTATGATTTTCTCCACATTGGGAGTTTGGTGTTTAGGTCCTGCTGTTGGGATTATGGGAAAAGCAAGTGCCTTTTATCAAATTGCTATTCAGTTTTTCCTTCATTTTCAATTTAATGGATGGTTCATGTTTGCGGTTTTGGCTTTGTTTTTCAAACAATCAAAAATAAATATTGAAGAGAAAAAATTCCGCGAGTTCTATAATTTATTTGTTACAGCAACGGTGTTAACGTTGGCTTTGCCTGTGAGTTGGTCTCTTTCTAATCCTATTTTTTATTGGATAAATGCCATAGGAGTCACAATACAATTAATTTCATTTATTCTTTTTGTCCTACTCATCCAACCTCATTTCCAAGATTTCTTTGCTCCACTCTCCCCTTTAGAAAAAACGGTATACCGATTTGCTTTATGTTCATTAGCCTTAAAAATTATCATTCAATTGGTTGTTTTGGTTCCTGAGTTGGCACAGGTATCCCATGAAATTCGGAATTTTGTCATTGGATACATCCACTTGACGATGTTGGGAATTATAACTGGTTTTCTGTTTGGATTTGCTTTTCAAAATGGTTTTTTGAACCCGGAAAATACCCTTCAAAAATGGGGTGTCAAGATTTTTTTATTGGGTTTTGTGGCAACCGAAATTCTTTTATTTCTACAAGGCACTTGGTTATTTCTGCAAAGTGGAGCATTCCCTAATTATTATCAAAATTTGTTTTTGTCAAGTATATTTTTGCCAACTGGGCTATTGCTGCTGACGATTGGTGTTTTTAAACTTAAATCAAAAATTATATGAGCCATCATTTATTGTTAATTATTCACCTTTTGTGCGCGAGTATTTGGGTAGGCGGTCATTTATTACTCGTATTTAGTCATTTGCCTCAAGCCCTGAAGGACAAAAATCAAAATATAATCCTCGACTATGAACGAAAATACGAACCGGTGGGAATGACAGCATTGGTTTTGCTAGTACTCACCGGAATTATGATGGCTTATAAATATGGTGTAAGCATTGAATATTGGTTTCATTTTGCTGCACCAATCGAAAAAGTGGTTTCCACAAAATTGCTTTTGCTTTTACTGACCGTACTTTTTGCGTTGAGCGCTCAATTTCGAGTATTGCCAAAACTAAAAAACAATCCCGATAAATTGCGCAAAATGACTTTTCATATTGTATCTGTCACCTTTATTGGTGTTTTGATGCAGATTGTTGGGTCTTTTGTGCGTTTTGGAGGGTTTTGATTTTATAAATTATTTAGGTTACTGCAATTTCAATTTTAGCAGTTACTCGCGTGAGGGGTTGCAGTGGAGCTCTTTTTTTATCACGCTTTTTTGCGGGATAAAAAAAAGCGGGAACGTAAAACCCGACCCGTAGTTTTTTACGGAGGGGCACGCCCAAAAAAATGAAAATTTTGATTAAAAAGACCTAAACCTTTACCCTTATTACTATGGGGAATAAAACTTATTTCTTAAATTTGTAAAAAACCGATTATGTTTTCCAAAACCTGCGAATACGGCATTCGAGCCACGATTTTCATAGCTTCAGAATCTTATCAGAACAAAAGAGTTGGACTCAAAGACATTGCCAAAAAAATAGATTCACCTGAAGCTTTTACGGCCAAAATTCTTCAAATTTTATCAAAAGACAACATTATCAATTCCATAAAGGGAGTTGGAGGCGGTTTCGAAATTCCTCGAGAGACGATGAAAGAGATCAAACTGGCTCAAATAGTAAATGCCCTGGAAGGCGACCGCGTTTTTACGGGTTGTGGTCTAGGTCTGACACATTGCTCCGAAGACCATCCGTGCCCGATGCATGAGAAATTCAAATCTATTCGAAACGAATTAGCTTTTATGCTCGAAAATACGAATCTGGAGGAATTAGCTTTAGGAATTAAGACCGGAGATACTTTTTTGCGATACTAATAAAAAGTAATCTTATATTTACATGATATTTTTTAAGTAACTGAACTTAAACCAATTTATCATGAATAAATCTAAGCAATCCAATTTAAACACTTTTTTAAAAGTAGATTACAAAGAAGACAATAGCATTTGGCTAACCAATAGTTTGACACTTCGAAAAATTATTGGTGTTTTGGGAATGGCGATGCCCTTACTTTTATTTATATTCCTATACCTTGACAATGGGCTTCAACATCCTTTAGAATCCGTTAGCCATTATTATTATACACGAGTGAGTGGCATTTTTGTTATTATCTTAAGCCTATTGGCCTTTTTTCTGATTGTTTACAAAGGCAAAGAACCTATTGATTTCTATATTTCCCTATTCGCTGGAATTTTTGCGGTTTTGGTGGTTTTATTTCCAACAAATAATATCACGGAAATATGTGGTGATACAGCCAAAAAATATGCTGTTACTATTTTACCAAACAGTGATTTCAGAGTTTATTTTCATTACACATCTGCGGCATTATTTTTTTTATGCCTATCCTATATGTCTTTCTTTTTGTTTACTAAATCAGACAAATCACCAAGCAAACGAGGAACAAATAAAATCATTCGAAACCGAATTTACAGAACTTGTGGTGTTTTGATGCTTTTAGCTTTACTTACATTATTTGCAGGTTCCCTTAAAATAATTCATCCAAGCTATTTTAAAACATTTCCATTGACCTTTTGGATGGAAACCTTGGCCATTGAAAGTTTTGGTTTTGCTTGGTTAGTCAAAGGCGAAACGTTGTTTAAAGATTAATGGCTATATTCTAAAATAAATAGCACCTAATTTTAACCATATAAGAAATATAAGTTCATTTAAGTTAGAATGTAAAATAGCAACAACTTATATTTCTTATATCGCAAACCCTTTCACGACAGTGTTTATTTGTTATGTATTTATAAGGTGCAAAAGTTAATTAGCTGTTTATTTTTGAATTAAGCGATATTAATTAACAATCGTTTACCTTAATTTTATTTTAACCTTTTTAATTAATCTGCTATATTTACTTAAAAATATTTCTGTTCTGCTTTTTTTATACAGACTAAAAATCAACAAGGAAAATGAATATCACTTGTAAAAACTGCCATCAAACTTTCAAAGGACATTATTGCAGCAATTGTGGGCAAACTGCAGAGACTCATCCTATAAACCTGCACTTTTTATGGCATGATATTCAAAAAGGTCTTCTTCATTTTGACAATGGAATAGCCTATACAGCCAAGCAACTGTTCACTAGGCCAGGTCACTCGATTAGAGAATTTATAGAGGGAAAAAGGGTGAAACATTTCAAACCCATTTCTCTAGTGATGGTATTGGCAACAGCCTATTTAGCTTTAATTCATTTGCTTCACATTAATTTAATCGTAAATACAAGCGGTCCTGTCGACCCCGATTCCCATATTGATCCTGTAAAAATTGGAGAATGGCTACAAGCTCATTTTGCATGGATTACGCTAGCGTTTATCCCCATACATACAATCGGCACTGTTATTGCTTTTAGAAAACAAGGCTATAATTTTTTTGAGTATTTTGTCCTCAATACATACAAGGCGGCACAAAAGTTATATGTTGCTATACTATTCATCCCGGTACTTTATTATTACAGCGGGGCTCCTGCAATCAATACAGTAACCAGAATACTTCTTCTCATTGATTTTGTCTTGTATTTTTGGACCAATGAACAATTTTTTAATCATTTGTCAAAAACAAAAACATTCTTTTTAACACTATTAACCCACTTGATCTTCTGGTTTATAGTGATTTTGATCGCAGTCATTGTGTTGCTTATTCTGGACAAAGGATAAACTAAAATCCAAAAAAAAAGACTTGAGTTACATCAAGTCTTTTTCATTATGAAACTATTATTATTTAAACTGCTATTGCCACTTGTTCCGGAATACAAAGATCAATCAGTTCCTCTTTATATTGTTTCAATTGATTTTCAATTTTTTCTTTACTTTTCTCAAACCAATTATTGGATGCAATTAATGATTGGTAATATTCAATCCCTTCGTTCAAATTGCTTTTGAAAGCTTTCAGTTTCTTTGCTTGAGGTGCCGTAATTTGCTCTGAAAATTCATTGATTTCATTTTTTAGATAATCCATGTACATTTTCAATTCATTGATAATTACATTCGGACGCTCTTTGTTTCCAAGCACGGAAGCATTTCCATAAATGTGTTTTACCATGTCCAAAAGCGAAACTTCTTTGTCAAAATAAGCCAAATTAGGACCTGGACAAATAACAACACCTTGAGATTGCCCTTTTATTTTAATTTTGTTTTCAAGATAAGAGGCATTGGCCAAACCTACACAAAGACACGATTTCTCGGTAATACTGTTTTTCTTTTTATCAAAAGCTTCTTTAGACAATGAATCTTTTACAGCATCCAATTCGTCTAATTTTAAATCTTGGTATTTTTTAGATGCGGGACACATCCCTTTTGGACCATATTCTTTGCTCAAAGCCAAGAATTTTTTCGGGCAAGAACTTCCTGCTTTTTCTTCCTCAATACGTTTTTGCTTAAAAAACTCGTTTGTTGTTCCTTTCACTGCATTAAATGGAATTCCCAATGGCGAAATATGACTCAAATAAAAATCGTCTTCTTTGGCTTTTTCTAATAATTTTCTAGTTGCAGAGTCCACAGAAGTAGCTTCGGGAACTAATAAAAATGGGGAGCCCCAGCCAACAGAATCTACTTGGTAATGTTCCAATAAAAAATCATGTTCTTCGGCCGTTCCTACACCACCTTGTACAGTAATTTTTAATTCTAATGGTGTTTCAGGAATATGCAATCCTTTTATTTCTAATGCTTTCACCATCAACTCGTGAGCCGATTGTATTAATTGCTCTTTCTTTTGTTTGAATTCTTCAAGAATAGGTCCCAGCAAATATCCATCAGTTGCAAAGGCGTGACCTCCACAATTTAGTCCTGATTCTATTCGGTATTCTGAAACCCAAAGCCCTTTTTTTGCCAAGAAATTTCCTTGTATCATCGCTGAACGAAAATCGCTTACTTTCAGGATAATTTTCTTTTGTAATTTATTATTGGCATCTGGATAAAAAACAGGAAAGTTTTCAAAATAAGCATATAATCTAGGATTCATTCCTGCCGAAAGCACTACTGAAGATGATAAATTACTATTGGCAAAACCACGAAGAGAAGCATGCGCGTCATTAAATTCTACCGGCAATTGTTCATTTTTAATAAAATTGTCTTTATCGACTTTTGTCATAATATTGACATCGATTTCTCCAGGAGATAAGTTTTCTTCAAGGTAATTCTTGATCGTATCTTTAAAAGCAATTCCGTTGTCGACTAAATCTTGCAGTCCTTTTTTAATTTCCGATTTATTGGGCAACATTGCTATATAATTCTCCAAAGCCTGTTTACTTTCAGCTAATTCAACTTTGAATTTTTCAAATTTATCTTTTACAATAGTGTCCATCAAATTCAAATAAGAAGTAACACGTTCAGCACGATAATCATGAATCTTTTCTGTGATTTCCTGATAAGGTATTTTGAATTTTTCGCTATAAAAAGCATTCATTCTTTCAATCAAATCGTCATCTATAATAGAGACAACAGATGAAATTCCATATTGTGCCACACGTATCGGACTATCAATAGTATAGGCCAATCCCATCACCGGAATATGGAAAGTATGTAGTTGTTTTTTGGTCATCATAGGTATAAAATTGGTTTATTAAACTTTATGCAAATATCACCATACAAATTTGCTTAAAAGCTGATAAATGTCATAGTCACATGAAACATATTGCAATAGATTTGCGGGTTGCGAAAACCACAAAGGCAATTTTTTTAACAAAAACATTTTTTTTGAATCTTTTAGAAAGCCTATAGAAACGTGTAGCTTCAAAGTTTTACCTTATATTTGCATAGAAATTAATCTTCAATTAAAAAACACCATTAAAGTTTTTAAAAAATGAAAAGTCTTAAAGAACGTATATTGGCATTGAAAAAAGAAAAAAATGCGGTAATCTTAGCGCATTATTATCAAGAGTCCGATATTCAAGATGTGGCAGATTATGTAGGAGACAGTTTGGGACTTTCCCAAGAAGCAATGAAAGTAGATGCCGATATAATCCTTTTCGCAGGAGTTCACTTTATGGCCGAAACCGCCAAAATATTAAACCCTACCAAAAAAGTGATTTTGCCTGATTTGAAAGCAGGTTGTTCCCTTGCCGAATCATGCCCTGCCCCTTTATTCAAAGAGTTTACAGAAGCACACCCTGACCATATAGTTATAACTTATGTAAACTGTTCAGCTGAAGTAAAAGCATTGACAGACATTGTGGTTACTTCCTCTAATGCGGTAAAAATTGTAGAATCTATACCAAAAGACAAACCCATTATTTTTGCTCCAGATAAAAATTTAGGAAAATACGTAATGGAACAAACGGGTAGAGAAATGCTACTTTGGGACGGTTCTTGCGTGGTTCACGAAGCTTTTTCTTTAGATAAATTAATCGCTTTGTACAAACAAAATCCAGATGCTCAAATCATTGCGCACCCAGAATCCGAAACGCATATCCTAAAAACAGCCAACTATATTGGTTCTACCGCAGGGATGATCAATTATGTAAAAACCAATCCAAGCAACAAATTTATCGTAGCAACTGAAGCTGGTATTTTGCATAAAATGAAACAGGAGGTTCCTAATAAAATACTGATTCCAGCACCTTCAAACGAGGATAATACCTGTGCTTGCAGCGAATGTGGATACATGAAAATGAACACCCTTCAAAAAGTATATGACTGCTTGCTAAATGAAACTCCGGAAATTAATGTTCCAGACGACATTAGAGAAAAAGCATTAATCCCTATCGAACGTATGCTCGAATTATCTTAAGAATGATTACAACCAATTATTTAATTATAGGTTCTGGAGTAGCTGGTCTGACATTTGCTCTCAAAATGGCCAATCGTTTTCCCGAGAGAACCATCACCATTGTCACCAAAGCAAACGCAGACGAGTCTAACACGAAATATGCACAAGGCGGTATCGCTATTGTTACCGACAAAACCGAAGATTCGTATCAAAAACACATTGAGGACACCCTGATTTGTGGGGACGGATTGTGTGACGAAACTGTAGTTAAAATGGTTGTTACCGAAGGCCCCAAACGATTAAAAGAACTTATTGAATGGGGTGCTCAATTTGACAAAAATGCCAAAGGTACTTTTGATTTAGGCAAAGAAGGAGGCCATTCTGAAAACAGAGTGGTGCACCATAAAGACCAAACTGGTCATGAGATTCAACGTGCCATTTTGGAACAAGTAATGCAAAAAGAAAACATTACCGTTCTGGACCATCACTTTGCGTTGGAATTAATTACACAAGACAATCGATGCATAGGAGCTTATGCTCTTGACGAAAAGACAAACGAGGTAATCACTTATCAATCTGATTTTACTTTACTAGCCACTGGTGGAATTGGTCATCTATACGGACACACCACCAACCCTATTATTGCCACTGGAGACGGAATTGCGATGGCGTATCGTGCCAATGCTCTAATCCAGGATATGGAATTTATACAATTTCACCCAACTGCTTTATTTGACAATACAGGGGGTTCCAAATTTTTGATATCCGAGGCTGTTCGTGGTTTTGGTGCTCGTTTGAGAACCAAGAAAGGGGAATTATTCATGCTCAATTACGATGCAAGAGGTGATTTGGCTTCGAGGGATATTGTTTCTCAAAGCATCGATTTGGAACTCAAAAAATCGGGTGATGAATGCGTTTATTTAGATTGTACGCACTTGGATATGGAAGGGTTCAAAAACCATTTTCCAATGATTTACAAACATTGTAAAAAAGTAGGTATCGATCTTGAAACCGAATGGATTCCAGTGGTTCCAGCACAGCATTATCTGTGTGGCGGAATAGTGGTTGACATCAATGGAAAAACATCAATCGAAAATTTATACGCTTGCGGCGAATGTTCCAGAACAGGTTTACATGGTGCCAATAGACTGGCTTCAAACTCCTTGCTAGAAGCTTTGGTGTATTCGGATAAAATATACCATTACTTAGCCGAAAATCCTTTTATCGAACCAAAAACGGCCAGCATCATTCCAAGATGGCAGATTCAATCGAAAATAAAAATCGCTCCCGAATACATCGCCCAAACCAAAGCAAAATTGCAACTCTTAATGAGACAAAATGCGGGAATCGTTCGATTTGACTCTGATTTATTGAAAGCCAAAGAAGCACTTAAAAGCTTACAAAACGAAATCGATGAAAAAATTCAAAATCATCTTGTTTGTACTGATTTATACGAACTGAATAATATGATTGACATTGGAAACCTTATCGTTCAGCAATCGATTGACCGTCATGGCAATTGTGGTGGATTTGTAAAGTATGAAACAAAGGATATTAAACAATAAAACGTTTAAAAATAAATTTAAAAAAGTCTCTTAGCAATATAGTTGAGAGACTTTTTTGGTTTGTTTTGAAAATGAAATAGAATTTTTTCTCCATAATCCAATACCAAAATATTGGGACGATACAAAATTTAAAAAAGATCAAAGAAAACTACTTTGCCTCACTAAGTCTTTTTTCATCTTCCGTTGTTGGCTTACCGGTAGCATTCGGCTGACCTTTTCCAGTCGTGATCAGGTTCTTTAAACTTTGCTGAATGTATTGTGTCCAGGCATTACTGCAAATCTCATAACATTCAAATTCTGGTACCAATCCATGATGTGTAACACGTATTTCTGTTTTGTTGTCTTTCTCAGAAATTTCAAAACTCATTTTGGTTCCAGTCCATTCGCTTCTGTCTTTGGTAAACTTAAAATCGTTGTACTTCACGAACCAAACCACTTTTTTGTTTGGAATCACTTCAATCAATTTGATTTGGCAATAATGAACATCTTCATAATGGTATGTAAATTCATCGTTAAGTTTCTCGGTATCACCTTCAATTTCTTCGGACCACCAACCACGCACATTAGTGATGGCTTTGAATACTACTTCGGGAGTTTGATCAACTAACAGCACAGTTATAAAATCTGACGTCTCCATTGCTATATGATTTAAAAGTTAATTATGTCAAATTTAATCCTAAATATCAATCAGTTACAAATAAATACAACCATTTTCAGACAATTGGTTTGGACAATCTTGCTTTTTGTTTTTTATCAAAAAAGACTATCAGCACATCTCACCATACTAATCATCATAATTTTTCTTCCGTTCCATCTCGTCCTTTATTCTTTTGTTGACATCTACTTTTGCACCCCTCAAAACATAAATAGATATTTCGGGCTCTCTGGCAAATTTGTTAATTCTTTTGCTCGCCAAATAAACAGTATCGAATAATGGAATTTCGGTTTTTCTTTCTTTGTCTTCGTCATTATCCTCTTTTACTAAGATGACATCTTTAATTTTCATGTCCAAAGGAAGCCAATTGATATAATCGGCATTAAAGGAATGCGCGATCACTTTTTTGTTTTTTGTATAATAATTGATGGCACCAGTCTGTCCATAATTATCGCAAAGAATCAAGGTGTGTTCCAAATCCGGCAATGTAGCTGCAACAGAATCTACTTTTACGGCCAATTCTTTCCAACCCAACATATCGGCAAAATCTTGTGGTAATGGATAATCTTTACCATCTTCCCATCGATTCTTGCGATATTTCTCATACTCTTTGGCATGCTTTATTATATATTCAGGGCTTTTGTTTGGAAAATCAATCTTGTACATAGGAATAAAAAACAGCAATGGCAATAGGATTAAAACAGGCTTTAAATACATTTTCCAACCTTCTTTTAATTTATCAGCCAAATAAACGGAACCAAAGGAAATATAAATAGGATAAAGCCCAATGGCATAATAATCTTTGGCTTTAAAATACATAAAAACAACAAGCGTAAAAATAATGCTCCAAAAGAAAAATCTATACTTATGAAACGGTTTGTACAACAGTAAAGCCAGCCAGCCGGATAGAATAACAAAAAAAGAACCTATAAAAACGAACAATTGTGATTTTAAAAAATCCAATCGATCCACATAAACCAATTGTGTAGCAGCTAATTCTTTTAAATGATGGATTACAGGAAAGTTGTTGTTATATTGCCAAAAAAGGTTCGGCGTAATTAATAACAACCCTAAAACAAGTGCAACATACAATTTAGGCTGACCAAAGATTTTGCGTTGCTCCGTCAAGACAATAGATGGAATCAACCCAATAATCAAAAAAACGATGTTGTATTTATTCAGAAAACCAAAAGCAAATACCATTGCAGCAATGAAAAGCCACTTTGTGTTTTCGGTATTGACGTATTTGATTAGTATAAAATAAAAAGTTGTCCAGCATAATACATCAAAAGAATTGGGTTGGTATAAAGTATTCAGCCTTAAAAGTGCCGAAAAAAAAACGCAGGTTGCACCCAAGATCAAAGCAAACAAACTGCCTTTGAGCTCTTCGATTGATTTCCAAACAACGACAATCGTCAAGGCCCCAAACAACGCTGGAAAAAATTTAACCCAAAAAACTGAATTCCCTAAAAGAAAAATAATATAGGAAATCCAAGAAGTAAAAGGCGGCACCGATTGATATCCCCAAGCCAAATGATGCGCTTGATCCAAGTGCAAATATTCATCTCTTTGTAAATCGTAATCAGAACTTATTAGTGAATATTGAAGTACAAATTTGAAAATGATAAAACCTATTAAGAGTAATGTTTTTTTGTTCATTAGTAATAGTTTGTATTGGTACGACAATATAGTTATTTTTTTTTAAGTCATACTGATACTCTTACAAACGATTCATCAATTGCAATTGATTTTAAAAAATATAATTATCAAAAAAAACAAAACATCTCCTCTAAAGCTCCTTGTATTGTGATCCCTGTACAATCCCCCTTTTTTCGATTGTGGAGTCGATATAATGTTGAATTTCGGTCTTTTTCAGTCCCCAGTTTGGAGCGATGAGTAAATCCCAATCGGAGATTCCGAAGAGACGCTGAATGACAATGTCGGGGCGCAGGAGCGGGATTAGGTCGCAAAGTAGATCTGTGTATTGTTCCAAAGTGAAGAGCAGAAACGGATTTCGTTTGTAATGTACGCCCATAATAGAACCTTCGACGATGTGCAGATGATGGAATTTTACAAATTTAATTTGAGAGAAACGATTAATTTCATTGATATAGTTGAGCATCATTTCGCGGGTTTCCCACGGGAATCCAAAAACGGTGTGCACGCACAAATCGATTGGACTATCTTTTAATAACTCCACTGCCGAAACAAACTCGGCATGGGTACAGCCTCGGTTAATTTTTGTTAACGTTTCGTCATACATCGATTCCATTCCCATTTCGAGATCAACATCGAATCGGTCGCAATAGCTTTCGAGCAAGGCCACTTTTTGGGCATCGATGCAGTCCGGGCGTGTTCCCACCGAAAACCCAACAACCTCATCTGGATTGAAAGACAAGGCACGGTCGTAGATTGTTTTGAGATAATCGACATGGGCATAAGTGTTGGTATTGGGCTGGAAATAGACAATGAACTTATCAGCTTTGTATGCTTTTTTGGCGCGTTCCATTCCCTGAAGCAATTGGTCTTCTATCGTGGTCGCTTTTCTGGAAATATCGGGCGTAAAGGAATCAACATTGCAATAGGTGCAGCCGCCGTAGCCTTTTAGCCCGTCTCGATTGGGACAACTAAAATTGCCATCGACAATTACTTTGAAAACTTTTTTTCCGTTGTATTTTTCCCGGAGATGGGTACCGTAATTATTGTACCCTTTTTTATTGGATTCTGCTTCTGCCTTCATTTTACAAAGTTATTCACTATTGTATAATGCCAACAATGACTTTTATCAGGGATTTTATAATAAACTCTTATTGCATGAAAAAGTTATTTCGCAAAGATTCACAAAGTACACGCAAAGAATCGCAAAGGAATTAGTAAAAAAAGTACTTCTCTTCGTGAATCTTTGTTTTCTCTCGCGAGTCTTCGTGAAATAATTCCTACTACTTCACTTAGCCCCCAATCTTAATCATACTACGATTTTGAGAAAAAAGAAAAGGATTCTGGAATTTAGCATCATCATCCATTCCGCCACGCATGGCGAATTTTGATTTTATGTTTTGGAAGATCAACGGTTCGATTGAACCTCCAGCACGCAAGGTGTCGAGCAATGATGTTTCGGTATTAGAGAACAAACAGTTTTTTAGTTTACCGTCGGCGGTTAGACGGATTCGGTTGCAGGTACTGCAAAACGGATTCGTCACGGAACTGATTACCGAAAAACTACCTCGATAGGATTCAATTTTGTGGTTTTTGGAAGTATCATTTGGTTTGTCTTGGGTCCGTTCTACTTTTTGTTCGGAATAAAAAGCATTGACTTGCGTTAGGATTTCGGCATAACTCACCAGTTTTTCTTTATTCCATTGGTTACCATCAAAAGGCATGAACTCAATAAACCGAATTTGGATATTTCGGTCTTTGGTCATCTCAATAAAGTCGATAATTTCGTTGTCGTTAAACCCTTTGATTATGACTACATTCAGTTTTACCTTGAAATTATTTGCTTCAAGTAGATTGAGATTTTCGATTACTTTTTCAAAATAATTACGGCGGGTGATTAGGTTGAATTTGTCTTTTTTTAAACTGTCGATGCTCACGTTCAAAGTGGTAACTCCTGCTTCTTTGAACGTATCTATGAATTCGTGAACCAAAATTCCGTTGGTTGTCAACGTTAGTTCAACACCTAGTTTCCCTAATTGTTCGATAATGGTTTTGGCATCTTTTCGGACCAAAGGCTCGCCACCGGTCAATCGGATTTTGGTCACACCGAGTTTTACGAAAGCTTGAGCGATAGTAACAATCTCGTCTGCAGTCATCAGATGCGCTCTTGGTGTAAGTGCAATCCCCTCAGCCGGCATACAATAAGTGCATCTCAAATTACAATGTTCTGTAATCGAAATGCGGAGGTAATTGTGCGCTCTGCCGTGGTTGTCCTGCATTGGATTGATGTTATTTTCCATGGTTGAAACCATTTAATATTTTGAATAAATGCAATACGGACGGAAACACAGCATCCATAGATTCGCTGGCTCCCGCTGTGGAACCTGGCAAAGCCATAATGAGCGTATTTCCCTTGAAACCCACCACAGATCTGGATAACATTGCATAAGGCGTTCTTTCCTGTCCGTAAGAGCGAATGGCTTCCTCAATTCCCGGAATGCGTCGGTCAAGCATTGGGATAATGGCTTCAGGAGTAACATCGCGATTGGACAAACCTGTACCGCCGGTGAGGATAATTAAGTCTTTGTTTGAGGAACACAACTTGTTTATTGTTTCCTGAATATAGGCCACCTCATCAGGGATTATGGTATAATTCGAAACACTTAGCCCCAATTTTTTAATTTTATCCGAGATTGCTTTTCCGGCTCGGTCCTCTTTTTCTCCGCTGGAAACACTATCCGAACAAACGATTACCGCTACCGATAAATCAAGGTCGTCTTTGACCCCATAATCGGATTTTCCTCCTTTTTTGTTTAATAGCTTTATGGCCAAAATTTCGACTTGTTTATCGATAGGTTTTAGCATATCGTATATCGTCAAGGCTACTATTGATGCACCGTGCATGGCTTCGACTTCCACTCCTGTTCTATAAATCGCTTTGACGGTTACTTTTATCAATACCGAATCTTCGAGCAGTTCATATTCAATTCCGGTGAATTCTATCGGCATGGGGTGACAATCCGGAATGGAGTTCGATGTGTTTTTTACGGCAAACAAACCTGCCGTTCGTGCGACTTCCAACACATCGCCTTTCGGCACGGTTTTATTCAAAACAGCTTGTATTGTCGCCGGCGAACCTACTTTTACGATTGCTTGTGCTGTCGCTGTGCGTTGTGTTATTATTTTGTGGGTGATATCTACCATAGGGATTTTAGATTTCAGATTAACTGATTTTAGATTTTAGATTTGCTCCTATTAAGACAATCTACATAACTCCCCCTTTTCGGGGCTGGGGGGCATTTACTTTCCAAGTGTAGCTTTCATCTTCAAAAATTTCTTTTCCGAAAATGGCTGTCTTTTCTTTTATTTCTTCCACCAAAAACTCCAAAGCTTCATACACCACTTTTCGTCTTGGTGCGGAAACAAAGACAAATAAACATATTTCGCCTGTTTTTACCGTTCCCAAACTGTGATAAATATGCAAACAAGAAAGCTCATATTTGGCGAAAGCCGCTTCCCTAATTTCATAAAACGTTTGCTCAGCCATTTCTTCGTAGGCGGTGTATTCGATTGCGGCAACTGTTTTCCCTTCAATCACGTCAGCGCGAACTTGGCCCAGAAAAATATTGTGGGCGCCAATTGTGGTTTTGCTTTGGTGTTTGGCAATCGAATTCCCGATGAATTCGGATGTTATCTGTCCTTGAATAAAAGAACTTTTTTTTGGTTTATCTGTTGACATTATTTTTTTATTTGAATAAAAATTCAGTTGAAATATTTACTTCTGTTATTAAATAGATTTTATATAATTTGCTAAATCACTGTGGTTATATTTTCACGCAGATTTGACAGATTTACGCAGATTTGTTGTCATTTATAATTTCCTATTGATATTGAAATTGAAATTGTCATTGCTATTGAAATTGATTTTTCAAAGATTCAATGCCTTTTCCTAAATGAAAAACTCCAACAAATCCTGATTTTTGGAGATAATTCATCGCGGCTAAACTGCGTTGTCCCGTTTGACAAAACAAAATGATTTCCTGATTTTTGTTCAATTTCTTACTGTATTCTTCTAATGCGCCCAAAGGAATCCGAACAATATTCTTCCCGTTAAACTCTGGAATTTCTTCCAATTCCCGAACGTCAATAACAATAATTCCCGACTGATTGCATTTTTCAAAAAAAGATTCCGGGCTTAAATCTGTTTCTGCTTTTTTACTGTTTAAAAGCTTTATTCCTTTTATGATTCCTTTTTCGATTGCTTTTGGATTTTTAGAGAAATTGATGATTTGCGTTTGAAAATGCAAAGCATCGTAAATCAACAATTTTCCCGACAATATTTCGCCTATTCCCAGTATTATTTTGAGCACTTCCGTAGCCTGCAATGTCCCAATGGTGTTCGGTAAAATCCCCAAAACTCCTGAGTCAGCGCAATTAGGAACCGCATTTAATCCTTCCTGTTCCGGAAACAAACAACGGTAACTCGGTCCATTTTTATAATTGAATACCGAAACCTGACCTTCAAACTTATGGATTGAGGCATACACCATTGGAATTCTTTTCGCGACTGACACATCATTAATCAAATAGCGAACGGCAATCGCATCGGTGCAATCGACAATTACTTGGTATTCATCAACAATTCTTGCCGCATTTTGGACAGTAAAAAACTCTAAAAAAGCGGTTACGCTGATTTCGGGATTGAGTTCCAAAATGGCTTTCTTGGCTATTTCGGCTTTGCTGTTTCCGCAATCTTTTAAGGTGTATAATAATTGTCTGTGCAAATTGGTTTCGTCCACCACATCCCCATCCACAATTCCGATGTTGCCTACTCCAGCTGCAGCCAAATTTTGAAGAACCGGACAGCCCAAACCTCCCGCACCAATCACCAAGACACGGGCGTCCTGCAATTTTTGCTGGCCTATTTCTCCAATTTCCGGGAGAATTATTTGTCTGGAATATCTCATATGGTTTAATCGTTTAAAAGCTTAATCGTTTAAAAATTTAAAGTTAAACGGGTTTAAACCATTAAACTCTAAACTTTAAACAAATTTTATCCTCCTGCAAACGGTGGCAAAAAAGCAATTACATCATTATCTTTTATCACGGTTTTCAAATCGCTCATCGTTTGATTAACCGCAATATTATAAGTTGTATTTTGCATGTTTTGGTAACTGTTTTCAATTTTTGATTTTAATGCAGAAACCGAGATAGTCTCTTGATCAAAAGAAAATTGCTCCTCTTTCAATTGCGTGATATCAGCGAGTAAACCAAAATATTTTAGCGTTATGGTCATTTGATTAAATTTTGATATTCTTCTTGTGTATTTATATTTTGCACCTGATTGCTCCATTTTTCAGGAACCTCAATAGTTTGATGTTTTACATCCTCAATTACTTGTCGCAATTTCAATTGGTTTCCAGCTATATGTTCCCCAAAAACAATTCGCATCGAGCGGTCGTAAACCCCAATCAATGGGCACGTTTTATCACCGCTTTTTGTTTGTGTAACCATATCGGTTTCGTTGTGACTTTCTATTAACCATTGCAATAATTCAGTCGACACCATCGGCACATCGACACTCAAAACCAGATTTACTTTGGTTTTAGACTCTTTCAGTGCTGTGTAAAGTCCGCCCACAGGACCTTTGTTTTCAATAATATCTTCCAATCTGGAAAAACCCAAAGCATCAAATTCTTTATTGGCAGAGACAATCAAAATATTGGAACCTACAATCGGCTGCAAAGCATCGCAAATGTGTTTGATAAATGTTTTTCCGTTCAAATCCAATAAACCCTTATCGGTCCCCATGCGTTGGCTTTTTCCGCCGGCCAATATTATTGCTGTGATTTTATTTTCCATATTTTATAAAGAATGCTTTTTAAGTTGCAAATCCAAAAATTCCCAACAGGCGACATTAATTTTTTCAAAAGACTCAATAAGTGATTTTCCATACGGGGTCACTACAGTCCCACCTCCCTTATTCCCTCCTACTTGAGTAGCTATTAATGGATCTTTAGAAGCTTTGTTCGAAGCGTCAATCAGTTTCCATGCTTTTTGATACGAAATATTCATTTCCTTCGCTGCTTTATTGAGCGAACCTGTGGACTCTATCAGCTTTAGCAATTGAATACGCCCTTCGCTAATGAGAATTCCCTTGTCGGTTTCAATCCAAATTTTACTCTTGATTTTCATATGTAAACCCCTATTGAATTTATATTGGTCATATATAATTTGCATAACAGCTTTTGCTAGTGACTACCCATTTACGGTCATGCTGATTTCAAAGTCAATACATTTCGTTATACTTTTACAAATATAACGAAATGAATATTCCAAAAAAATAAAAAAAATAGTTTTACTCTGTGTTTTTTGTTATAAAAAAAAGCAAGACAATTACATCAAAAAAACTCATTTGAAAACAAAAAATAATTATATTCGCTTACCTTTTTAACCACAACTAACTATAAATGAATATGAAACAAGCCACAACTATAGATGAAGTCATTCTGTTTTTGGATGAAATAATTGAAACGTCAAAACTGGAACAATGTGCTATAGGTTTGTTTACCACTTTATATAGAGAAGTGACATTGCAAATAAAACATGGTATCGAAACGGGTTTATTTCAAAATCCAGAACGAATGGGAAAACTTGATGTTATTTTTGCCAATAGGTATTTAAAAGCTTATTATCAGTTTAAAGCGAAAGAAAAATGCTCAGAATGCTGGGAATTTTCGTTTACGAAAGGAGAAGAATATTGGCCAATTGTCGTACAACATTTGCTACTGGGAATCAACGCACATGTCAATCTAGATTTAGGAATCGCCTGCGCACAAGTCAGTACTCCTGAAAGCATTTTTGACTTACATTCTGACTATAATAAAATCAACGAAATTTTAAGCAATCTAGTCGAAGGAGTTGAAAAATGCTTAGTTGAAATCTGGCCAACGCTCACCTTTATATTGAAAATATCTGGCAAAATAGACAATTTCTTTATTGATTTTAGTATGAAAACCGCTAGAGATGGTGCATGGAAATACGCTACTGAATTTGTTCTTCTTCCAGAAAATCAAAGAGAAGCCTCCATACAAGAGAGGGACATCAAGATTACCAAAATAGCTCGATTAGTTTCGAATCCGGGTTATTTTGTAAGTAGCATTTTCAAGCTTATTCGATTATTTGAGAAAGGAACTGTGGGTCAAAAAATTATAGATTTAAGCAAAGTAGAATACAACCCAGTAACTAAAACCGTTGTAACTCCTGAATGTGTTTTACAAAATTAGCATACAATACAAAAAAGCAATCTCCCTATTAAAGAAGATTGCTTTTTTTTACTTAATATTAGTTTTAAGCCTGTTCTTTCACAAATCTCGCAATTACTTCTTGATAGTAATTAAACGTGATTTTTGCGATAGATTCCCAACTAAATTGTTTCAGCACTCGCACTCGACCTGCCTTACCCATAGCGGTTGCTAATTCTTCATTATCTAACAATGCATTTACTTTGGCCGCGAAGGCTTTCTGAAAAGCAGTTGGATTCAGCGGATTAAAGTTCGTTCTAGAAACACTTTCCAGCGGAATCAAATATCCAGTCTCTCCTTCTACAATAATCTCTGGGATTCCACCCACGTGACTTCCCACAACCGGCGTTTCACAAGACATGGCTTCGAGATTGATGATGCCAAAAGGTTCGTACAAGGAAGGACAGGCAAAAACTCTCGCATGACTGTACAACACTTTGACTTTTTCTCGTGGCAACATTTCCGAAATAAGGATTACTCCTTTTCTTTTGGTTTTCAACTGATCGATTAGTGTTGACGTTTCAAGCGCAATTTCTTCGGTATCTGGAGCTCCGGCGCAAAGTACGATTTGGCAATCTTCATTAAAATATTGGGCCGCTTCTATCAATTGCGAAATCCCTTTCTGGCGGGTAATTCGCCCCACAAAAAGCACAAACGGAATATTTGGATCAATTCCATATTCTCTCAATAAATTATCATCAAAAGTAGGTTTGTAAAATTCAGGATCAATTCCGTTATGGATTACGGTCACTTTTTTGGGATCTACACCATAAGCTTCTACCACATCGGTTTTCATTTGCTCGCTCACCGCTATTACTCCATCTGCAGTCTTATAGGCATTGGTTTCTATCCATCGTGACATAAAATAACCATTCCCGAGTTGCTCCACTTTCCAAGGACGGTGGGTTTCCAAACTATGTGTGGTCAATATCAAAGGCACCTGCAACAATTCCCTCGTGAAAACACCAGCCAAATGTGTGTACCAAGTATGGCAATGAACAATATCGGCTTTTGGAGTAGCCTGAGCCATTTCGACATTTCGGCTCAGGTTATGAAACATCTTGATGTGTTCGTTTTCTGGATCAACCATTTTGGTCAAACAGGAATTTATTCCTTCCACGTGCATGGAGTCCTTGTTTTCTTTTTGGTCACCAAAACATCGAACTTCGACTTGTGCCAATTTGGCCAATTCATGACTTAAAAAATCAATATGAACTCCTGCTCCGCCATAAATGTTTGGTGGAAATTCGTTGGTATAAAGCGCTATCTTCATAAGCAGTGTTTTTATAGTTTACAATATTGGATACAAGGACAATCTTTTAGAACTGACTCTTACAACTATTTTTTATTTTTTAAATGATGGCAAAAAAGCAAAATACCAACCCTTAGCCCCGGTTGAAGTGAAAATCCTTTTGTGCTGGTGTTCGGCACAAAAGATTGAAACGGAAAACGGGACGATGTTGACAAAAATGCCCAATTTTTCTGCTCTAAACTTAATAATCGAACTCAGGCTTTAAAACATTGAACTGCATCAAAATATCAATTTAGTAAAAATACGAAACCCCAATTTAATTCGTACGGAAACCCACCATTATTTTGAAACATTTTACACCTAAATTCTAAATTATTTAAAGTTTCCACAAAAGTCATTATTATTTAATATTAATAATTACCACATTTTACCTAGATTAGCATAATAATCCAATTGTCATTTTATTCATCTAAAAAACATACATATGAATCAAAATAACTTAAACTTCAACAGTTTCAATTTTGAAAAAATTGCCGATACCCTTATTCGTCTTGGCGTCCTCTTCCTGTTAATCGGATGGTGTTATGATATTTTAAAACCCTTCGTCTTAATAATAGTTTGGGCGATAGTTATTTCCATAGCCTTCAGTCCAGTTTATGAAAGGGTTGTCAGATTATTCAAAGGCCGAAAAATTTTAGCCACTATATTTGTCGCACTCACATTACTTACTCTTTTTGTCGTTCCCAGCGTACTCATCACGCAATCCTTATACGAAGAAATCAATAATTTCGCCCATTATTACCAAACCAATGAGCACTTGATTCCGCCTCCCGGAGAAACCACCAAAAGCTGGCCAACCATAACAAGACCTATTGTAGAAATATGGACCTCGGCCTCCGAAGATCTTTCCAAAGTGGCGCTTAAATACTCGGACCAATTAAAAATAGCCGGCGCATGGCTACTCCTTTCCTTGGCGGGAATTGGCAAAGGCATCCTACAGTTTATCATCTCAATCATCATCGCCATGGGACTATTATTGTATACCGAATCATTAGTCAAGGTTTCCAAAAACATTTTCATCAAACTGATAGGTTCCAATGGCGAACATTATGCCGAAGTCACCGTAATTACCATCCGCAATGTCGTAAAAGGATTCTTGGGCGTAGCCCTAATCCAAGCACTGATGATAGGAATTGGATTCTTTTTGGCAGGAGTTCCTTTTGCTGGAATTTTCACGATTATTTGCCTTTTTCTAGCCATAATACAAGTAGGAATTGGCCCCATTGCCATCCCTGTTGTGATTTATATGTATTCCGTAACCGATGCCACCACCTCAACCATACTGGCGATTTGGGTAGGAATCACACTGATTTCTGATAATATCCTGAAACCAATATTCCTCGGAAGAGGCAACCCGCCTGCACCGATGCTCGTAATATTCCTTGGAGCCATCGGCGGTTTTATTTACAACGGATTCATTGGATTATTCCTTGGGGCTGTAATTCTAACCTTAGGCTATAAATTTTTCCTTTCCTGGATCGATATCACTGAAGAGCCTCAAATAGAAGAATCACAAATAGAGGCCGAAGAATAGTGCTTTATCATTTCAATTTACATCGTCAGTCCATAAAAGCCCATTTGGGCGTGCCCCCGTTGAGAAAAGAGGCTTACTTATAGCACCGATTATACAGCCTCTTTCCTCAACGCGGTCAGGCTGTACGCGTTACTTCGGTAACTTGCTTCCATCCTTCACGCAGTTCACAAGATCTTTAGGAAAAACAAAGAAACTTATAGATGTAAAGAACTGAAATACAAACCGATTAATAAAAATACTTTGGATCTTTTATACCGATTAATCTGTATATTTGGATTTAATACTGTGTTATTTTTATCATACTTATGCACCTGATTTAGGATGGAAATTTGCGACAGATTCACATATATAAATGAGTTGGCAACAACCACTAAAAAAAACGAGCATCCAAACTATGAAAAATATAAAAACCTTTTTGATATGTTTAATTGGAATTTTAATTTCGCATTCAAATATTTTAGCTCAAAATCAACATCAAAAAAAGTACAATTTAAATTTTGAAAATTTTGATTCTGAAAAACAAGTTATGCCTGAAGGTTGGGCTAAAGGGGGTACTTTAGAAAAAAATACAGGAGAAATTACAGTAGAAAAAATTGGAAACACGAATTGCATTGGAAAAGTAACTTCTACCGACAAAAGTAAATTTGGATGTTTCACTTATAAAATTCCTGCAAATTATGTTGGCGATTCAATTAGGCTTACAGGACGCATAAAACATGAAAATGTTGATGGATCAGTAGGACTCTGGATGCGTATTAATGGCTTCAATGGTTTTTTGGCATTTGAAAATATGGAGAGATACAAGATTAAAGGGACACATGATTGGAAAGAATATTCGATCACCTTACCTTATCCAACTGGTGCTGAATCAATCTATATTGGAGGTTTACTAAATGGAAAAGGGATTGCTTGGTTTGATGATTTTGTAATAACAATAGACGGTAAAGACATTCAAACTTTAGAAGAAACTCCTAAAATATTTTTAAAAAATAATAATCCAGATGAAATCAATTTGGCAATCCATAACTCATCCACTCCAATAGATTTATCAACAAACGAGAGTTTATCTTCAAGTTTAGACGAATTGATAAAAAAAGTGGGCAACAAAAAAATTGTGTCCATTGGCGAAAGCACACACGGCACTTCTGAATTTTATAGACTCCGAGAAATTATCACAAAGAGATTAATTCAAGAAAAAGGTTTTAATACGGTTGTTTTAGAAAACCCTTATGATGATATTGAGCTTTTAAATAAAGAATTGTTGTCAAGCCCGTTAGATAGTTTAAGCAAAAACCATTTATTTTCAATATATCATACGAAAGAAATGAGATCTTTTCTTCAATGGTATAAGGACAACTGCTCAAATTATAATATAAAATTAAAAGGTTGTGATAATTCCAATTGGGTTTTCTATGAATTGTTATCCGAAAATGTGAAAATTGATAAAGACGAAAAATTATCTAAGCTATTGCAAAAGCTAAAATCAAATATTGTAAAAAAACCAGTAAGCAACTTTAAAGAGGAACTAAAAATTAATTTAAATATCTATGCTACTATTTTAGAAATTGAAAATCATTTAGAATCCACAAATAATTTGTCCCCAAACCTAAAAGAAATTCTATTCAATGGAAAAACGACCTACATCAACGACGTAAATCATAAAAACGGTAAACAATTTCAAAGTCGAGATGAAATTATGGCTGATAGAATTTCCTATTTAGCACAGAATAACGATAACAAAATAATTGTTTGGGCTCATAACGCACATATATCAAACGAAGTTATTTCTGATAATGAAATAGGATTAATGGGACGGGATTTAAAAAAGGAATTTAAAAACGACTATCATTCTATTGGACTTACTACACTAAAAGGTAGCTATTCATTCATTGAAAAGAAGAATATTGATGTAGACCATTTTTATACGGACAAATTAAATAAGACTGACATTCAAACATCTGAAGTTAACCTTTGGGAAAATTCACTAGCATTAAATGGAAAAGCATTTTATTTGGATATGCCTACACTATGTAAAGAATTAAAAACAGATGGAATTAAAGGGCCTACTAAATTGATTGGATACAATAAAGAAACAAAAGAAGATATTTATCAACTTCCGTTTATAAAACTATTTGATTCATTGATTTTTATAGAAAGTACGAATGCCACGACACCTCTTTACCAGTAAAATGGCAGTTGGCAAAAGCAACTACAACGGATTTGGGAAATTGGTTTAATTTAGAGTTGGTTGTGCATTTGGGAGGATTTGCCTCGCCTGTTCGCTATCGCTCCGGTGACAAATCCGAAAACAGGGCTTAATTTAATCCCAAACCCGCTGTAGTAGCAAAACATCATTCATCAACTTACAAGATGACAACAACGTATCAAAATGAATAAATTGTAATTAGACCGATAACTCACTCACTAAAAAGATAAACGACATGGAAGATCCTAATAACAAAACTGAAAACTTAACACCAAAGGTGACAGGAATTGGTGGCATTTTCTTTTTCACAGACAATCCGGAACAGACAAGAGAATGGTATGGCCAAAACTTAGGGCTTGAGATTAATGACTATGGTTCAACTTTTGAATCCAGAAATATTAACAGACCTGACGAGATAAATGCTCTTCAATGGAGTCCTTTCAAAAAAGGAGATGCCTATTTTTCTCCATCCAAAAAAGAGTTTATGATTAACTATCGTGTACAGAATATTGAAGAACTTGTCAAAAAGTTAAGAGAAAACGGTGTTACGATACTTGATGAAATTGAGTCATACGATTACGGTAAATTTGTACACATTATGGATCCTGAAGGAAACAAGATAGAACTTTGGGAACCTAACGAAAATTAACGAAATTGGGGAGCAAAATAACACATAAACAACTAACTTAAAACTTGACAACAACTATAAAATAATTCTCAAAACAATAAATAACCATGCGTAAAATATTTCTATTCATCATTGTACTTTTCTGTACCATTTCCCTACAGGCACAGGATAATACTTCGTTCAATTTTTCTTTCAATCATGTATCGCTTTCAGTGAAAGATCTCGATTCTACCTGTGATTTTTACAAAAACACACTTGGTCTTCAAGAAATCACCAATAGAACAAAAAAGGAAGGCATCCGCTGGTTTTCATTGGGAGAAGGAAAGGAATTGCACCTAATCTCAACTGTAAAAGAACCTGTGACAATTAACAAAGCAATACATCTTGGACTGACAACGCCAAACTTCGATTCCTTTGTCAATAAATTAGACAAACTAAAAATAAAATATAATGACTGGGAAGGCAACCTAAATAAAATAACCATTCGTGCAGACGGGATCAAACAAATATATCTTCAGGACCCAAACGGCTATTGGATAGAAGTAAACAGTGTTGCACAGAAATAAAAGTGCCTCAGAAATTTTCAACTAGCAGTCAATTACTGACGATGATTTTTCAACTTAAATAGTAATAAAATATGAAAACACTTGAACCAGCTAACAAAATGCAGTTTAGCCAAATTAAATTGCTCAGCACAGTAGTTATCTTTTTTATTCTAACCCTTTTTTTTAGTACAAATACTATGGCTCAAGAAAAAATTCAAATGGTTCGCTTGGCAAAAATTAAAGTTGACCCATTGCAATTGGACAAATACAACGACGCATTAAAAGAACAAATGACAACTGCTGTTCGTGTTGAGCCTGGTGTATTAACCTATTACGCTGTTGCCGACAAAAACGATCCTTCACAAATTACAATACTTGAAATCTATGCTGATACTTCCGCGTACAAATCACATATAGAAACAGTACATTTTAAGAAATACAAAGAAACTGTTAAGGATATGGTTAAATCATTGGAACTTACAGATGTTAATCTAATTGCTTCGGCTAAGAAGGACGGGATGTAATTTCAAATAGGTAATTTGGTTTTTATGAATAACTACAACAAATACACCTCAACCATATCCCCTTTTTTCAATTCATAATGTCCGTGGGGAACGTAAATCAACCCGTTTGAAACTGAAAAAGAATTAAGCATGGACGAATTTTGATGTGACAGGATTTGTGCTTCTCCATTGCTGATATTTGCTTTCAAAAACTGGGAACGGCTGTTTCTAACTTCAAAATCATCGGATAAAGGAAACAATATAGCTTGTTTGTAATTCGCCTCAGCTCCCGACATAATTGCCAATGTGGGCAAAACATACACATAAAAACAAGTTAAGCAAGCCGCAGGGTTTCCAGGTAATGCGAAAATCATTTTATTCTGAAACTTTCCTGCAAACAATGGCTTTCCAGGCTTTTGATTGACTTTATGAAATAAAGTTTGCACCTGAAGTTCTTTTAAAGCCCGTGCCACAAAATCGTAATCACCAACCGATATTCCGCCAGAAACCAAAACCATTTCGTTGTTTGTTATCGCATCTTGGAGTATATTTTTAGTATTTTCAAAATCATCATTGACTTCGTATATCGTCACGGCATCATAATACCCATCAATTAATGCCGATTGCAACATAATTCCGTTACTCTCATATACCTTTCCGTGTTCGAGTGGTGTACCGGGTTTGGCCAATTCATTGCCTGTAACCACAATTCCAATATTTGGTTTTTGGTAAACTGTAACATGTGTAAAACCAAGTCCCGCCAAAAAACCGATTGCTGCTGAATTCAACAAAGTTCCTTTTTCGAGAGCCAAATCCCCAGCCGAAATTTGTTCACCAATGGGTCTGACATTCGTTTCGGGCTTTACCAGTTCGTCCAGTAATAATTGGGTTCCGTTAGCCGCAACTAATTCAATCTGAATTACAGCCTGCGCCGAATCCGGTATAGCTGCTCCAGTAAAAATCTTGACAGCCTGTCCAGGAACCAAATCTACCAAGTGAGAATCGCCCGCTTTTATTTCGCCAACAATTTCATAAACCAAATCATCATGCAAACACAAAGCATAGCCATCCATCGCTGATTGTCGAAAAGGCGGCATATTAATAGGTGACACTAGCGATTCTGCCAAAATATGTTTTCGGGCTTGAAAAAGAGGCAACTCCACTTCGTGCAAAGCAGGTAAATTTTGTTCTAATATCGAAAAGGCTTCTTGAACGGAAATCATAGGTTAATTTTTAATAGTAATCAAAAATACAATTCGAAAATGACTTTAACGAGAGGTTCTAAATAAAATCAAATATTGCAACAAAAAACCCGACAGCTTTTATAATTAACCGCAAAGAGCGCAAAGTTTTGCGAACATAGTACTTCCTTTGCGTTCTTTGCGGTTATTTTTTTGATTACAAACTATAATTCAAATTGAACATTAAACGATAATTGGCTTCAATATTAGAACCCGCTAAATGTTGTGTAACAGGAAGCATCGCGCTCATACCAAGAGAGAATTTGTCCTTCCCGATTTCCAAACCAAATTTACTGAACAAAATATCACCAGCAGTATTGGGTAATTCCTGTCCATGTTGCTTATTGGCATCATACACTTCGCCAACCAAACCCAGATGTGGCATTATTTTTACGGTATTGGCTTCCAATAAATAAAAAAGCAATCCTCCATAATTGAGTTGGTTACCGTATTGATAGTTTTTACTGTTTTCCGTTTTAATTGTATAATCTAAAAGTAAATTCAGACCTAGATTATTTTTTTGAATCACATAATCAGCTACCAAAAGATAATCCCAACTGCCTGTTCCTACCTGAAAACTTTGATTAACTGTCCCCAGATTGTTGGCTTCGTTGAACTTTCCGGTAGGCATTTTCACACCACCTCCCATTTGGAGTTTATGGGTCAAGGTAATACTGTCTTTATGCGTTTGATACAAAGTATACATTCCCATCACCGTGATATCACCCAACCCTTGAATCTCTTCTTTTCCTGTTGACAGTTCTCGGCTGTGATGCTGAAACGGAATCAAAGTAAAAATCTGAATCCTTTCGGTAATGGGAATTTTTGACCAAATTTGGATTGTATTGAAATTTTCGTCCACCCAAGGCGAATTGTCAAAAATTCCATCTTTGCTGGTGTAACTTTGATTCAAATAACGAACTCCCACAAAATTGGAATTGAGCATGGAGCCAAAACCCAAACCACCGCTGCTTGCTGAACATCCGCAGGCATCACAATCTTCGTATTCATATTCGCTAAGCAATAGCAGATTATGAAATTTTTCGGCATAAATACTGTCCTTTATTGGATTCGAAAAAGCCAATTGAAAGCTGCAAGCTAGGATTATAAAAAAATATTTTTTCATTTAAATTAAAATTCTGAAAATCGCTTATCGGTTAGATATTGATTATCTGTTAATGTTTTTAGAAAAGCAATTACTTGCGTTTTCTCCTGACTTGTCAAAGCAATTCCGAGTTTGCCGTTTTGATTTAAAATTGGGTCTAATGTCTCCGAGTTTACGACACCCGAGGCATAATGATCCAAAACCGCTTCTAATGTTCCGAATCGTCCGTCGTGCATATAAGGCGCTGTCTTTTCGACATTTCTTAAACTCGGCACTTTGAATTTATAATAATCCACTGCTAATTGGGTCACTCGATAACGACCTACATCTTTAATTTGTGGATTGACTGCCAATCCGTTATTTCTGAATGAATCGTCGGTCATCAAATCGGTGGCGTGGCACGAACTGCATTTGGCTTTGAAAATTTCATAACCGGCTAATTCGTCTGTTGTTAGAGTTCCACCAACTTCGTTACGACGGTATTTGTCAAATCTAGAATTGCTGGAGGTCACCATCAGCATGAATTGCGAAAGTGCTTTGAGCATGTTTTCGGAATTGATTTTTCCATCTTTGAATGCAACAGCAAACAGTTTTTGATACGTTGCGTCAGCCTTCATCATGGCAATTGCAGCGGCGAAATTACCGTTCATTTCGATTGGACTCGTAAACGGAATAATCGGTTGCAAATCGAGATGCGAAGCGGCACCATCATACATAAAGGCTGTTTGATAGCCTAAATTTTGAATCGAAGGTGTGTTTCTGGTTCCAATATTATCTCCGACTCCGTGACTAAAGACATGACCATGATGGGTGAATGCATTTTCCTGAATGTGACAAAAGCCACAGGAAACGACTCCATCCGAAGACAATCTTCCTTCGTAGAACAATTTTTTACCGAGTTCAAACCCTTTTTCTGTTGGCGGATTCAATGCAATATTGTAAGCCAAAGGAGGAAAATTGGATGGAATGGTAAATGCTAATGGCACATCGACATAATTGCTTTCGTTATCATTGGAACAACTTAAAAATAACGGAATAATGAACCACAGGAAATGTCTTTTCTTCATGTTTTTATACTGTTGAAAGAATTACTAAAGTTGTGGATTAGCCCCGATAGCAGCGTATATCCTTTTTTACTAACCTATTCAGGGTTAGTAAAAAAGATATAGCGGATAGCGGGAGGACAATTGTTATGAAAACAAATCGTTTGCTCCTAAAACTTCAGCAACCTGTTAGTCGTTGTGTACGTGAGCTACAGAAAACATTCCGTTTAAATTGGCAGTAATCAACGGCAATTGAGAACCGCCCATAATCATTGCGCCCATACCTCCCATATTGTTGTCTGAAAGCTTGATTTTGTTGGTGCCGTCAATGATTTTGGCCACATCGGCAATGATGTGAATTTCCGGAGTAATCGTGGTTCTCACCATCGCATTTGTAGGCAATGTCAGGGTAACTTCGGTGTAGTTATAATCGGTTCCGGTTTGGCCTGTATGAACCATAAATGAAGTGTCGGTAGTCACTGTTGAAGACGTAAAAGTTCCCTCGAAAGCCACAAATTTATAGCCTGCAGACCAACTCCACATCATTCCGGCATCCTGCGCTTTTGCTAAGAAATCGCCCTGACCTGTAGCGCCCAATTCCCATTGTGCTTTGTCTACTCCGATTCCGAATTTTATTTTGGTGTAGTTCCCTGCAGGGATGTTTTCTAATTCAATCTCGTGACTTGCAACTGTAGCTTCATCGACAATGAAATAGCTGGAACTTTTTGGATAAGTAAGTGTCGTTCCATCATCTTTGGTCAAAACAATATTGCTAATGATGTATTTTACATTACTGATTTTTAATACTTCTCCTTGTAAAGTAGTATTAGCCTGAGTATTTAAAATCAAGTCATTTGATCCGAAGGCATTGTCGAATTCTACGCCCAATTTACCGGTTCCGGTGATAACTTCGTCATTATTGTTTGAACATGCTGACAATACAGCGACCATTGCTATTGCAGCAATTGCTTTGTTTATTGTATTTTTCATTATATTTTATTTCTTAATTTATTTAGGATTGATTCGTGCGCAAAAGCGTGCACAAATGATGGATACCATTTGCAACAATTGACACAAAAGTGTTTTAATAAAATCTAAGAAATAAAAATGGGTGGTCGAAAAAGGGAATCCAAATGGGATTTGGAATATAAATTGGAATAGCTATTGCTGTTTTTTTCTTTATCTAAAAATGATGCAGAAGCAATAGAAAAAGTTTTTATTTCCTGAAAAAACAATAGTTCAGCAACAGGAGTATATCCTTTTTTATCGGAAGAAGCAGGCTTTTCATTTTCGGCAGCCTTTGCCAATTCCTTCATCAAATGACATTTACCGTTACAATGCATCATTGGCTTTGCCTTGTTTTCGCAAAGTACTTTTGAGATGTATTCATAATTAACCACGTATTCTATAACCGGAAAAATCGGTTTTAGAAAAATAGCGATGATGAGTATGAATACAAGGTTTTTCACGGCGCAAAGATAGTACACCCTTTTTAAATTCTAATGACTAATGTCAGTTTTTCACAAATTATAGTTAAAACATTAAACCTTTGACCATTACAATCATCTTACACCTATAACTTAAAGAATAATAAACATGAAAAATTTGATTATTGCCTTAGCATTTGGAATCGGACTGACTGGATTTGCACAAGAAGCTACTCCAAAACCCAACAGAGCCGATATGGAAAAAATGACTCCAGAGCAACGCCAGCAAAAACATTTGGCTTACTTAACCAAAGAATTGGCTTTGGATGCCAAACAGCAAGAAGCAGTTGGTAAAATTTTAGCAGAGAAAAGTGCCAAAGCACAAGATCTGAAAATTCAAAAAGATACCCGTAAAGCCAGTGGAGACAAAATGACTACCGAAGAAAGAACTGCATTCAAAAACACCATGCAAGCCGAAAAAACAGATACCGAAGCTAAAATGAAAGCCGTTTTATCTGCCGATCAATATCAAAAATGGCTTGACTTGAGAGAAGAGAATAAAGCAAAAATGAAAGAAAGAAGAAGTGGAGGAATGTAGAAAGCAATAAAAATTAAACACGAATTCCAATAATTAGCACAAATTGAAATGCGCTGATTTACTTCGTCCGTTCGCTATCGCTCGGGTGTGGAATTCGTTTTTTACTCCTGCAAGGTTTTTTTCTAACCTTGTTTTTTTCTAACCTTGTAGGTGTAAATTGTTATGAAGTCGTTTTCAAACATACCTACAAGGTTTGAAAAAACCTTGCAGGAATATTCAATATCGAATTAAAATGTTTTAGAAACTTTATCAATTGCATTAATGGTAAAATCCAAATCTTCATAAGTCAGTGCATCGGTGATGAACCAAGTTTCATATGCTGATGGCGCTATATACACTCCTTCGGCTACTAAACCATGGAAGAATTTCTTGAAAGTTTCATTATCTCCTGCAGCAGCAGATTGAAAATCAGTCACTGGATTGGCATCAAAATGAACAGAAATCATAGAACCTATCTGGTTGATCGTAAAAACGACATTATTGGCTTTCAAAACTCTTTCGATTCCTGCTCCTAAATAAGCGGTTTTCGCTTCCAATCTTTTGAAAATTTCACGATCATTGTCCAATGCCTGCAACATCGCCAATCCAGCTGCCATAGCCAATGGATTTCCAGACAAAGTTCCTGCTTGATAAACAGGTCCTAATGGCGCTAAGAAATTCATAATTTCGGCACGTGCTGCAAAAGCTCCAACAGGCAAACCTCCACCAATTACTTTTCCGAAACAAACAATATCTGCATTGATGTTGAACAATTCCTGAACACCACCTCTGGCCAATCTAAAGCCTGTCATTACCTCATCAAAAATTAGTAAAATTCCATTAGCCGTACATAACTCACGTAGTCCTTCCAAAAATCCTTTAACAGGTGGAATACATCCCATATTTCCTGCAACAGGCTCGACAATTATGGCAGCAATTTCATTTTTATTAGCTTCTATTAAAGTCTTCACATTCTCCAAATCATTGTATTTGGCAAGCAAAGTATCCTTGGCCGTACCTGCTGTTACTCCTGGGCTGTTTGGTGTTCCAAAAGTAACTGCCCCACTCCCCGCCTGAATCAAAAACGAATCAGAATGACCGTGATAGCAACCAGCAAACTTGATGATTTTGTCTCTTTTGGTAAATCCACGAGCCAAACGCACCGCGCTCATACAAGCTTCTGTTCCAGAATTCACAAAACGGATTTTGTCAATATTCGGAACCATAGAAACTGCAAGAGCTGCTATTTGTGTTTCCAATTCGGTTGGCATACCGAAAGATGTTCCTAGTTTGGCTTTTTCGATTACGGCTTCCACCACTGGTTCGTAGGCATGACCCAAAATCATTGGCCCCCATGAATTGATATAATCGATCAATCGGTTTCCGTCTTCATCATACAAATAAGCTCCTTTGGCACTTTTTACGAATATTGGTGTTCCCCCGACGGCTTTGAAAGCTCTTACTGGTGAATTTACTCCCCCTGGGATTACTTTTTCTGCTTCAGCAAAAAGCTGACTACTTCTTTGGTATATCATTACGATTTTAAATTTTAGATTTTTGACTTCAGATTTTAGATTTGACTGAATACTAAAAACTGAATACTGTCAACTTATTTTACTATCAACTTCTGCCCTATCGAAAGTGTATTTTCTGTTAGATTATTTTTCTGTTTTAATTCTTCCACGGTCAAATTGAATTTTTTGGAAACCGAATAAAAAGTATCTCCTTTTTGGATTTCATACAAACTGGCTTCATCAGCGCCAAAATTGTCCTGAAGCAATACTTTGGCTTCTTCTTTTGCTATCTCTTTTCCTAAAACTTTGGTGTCGTACTGACTCAAATTATAGGTTTCAATATAGCTTATTAATTTTTCCGGATATCTTGGATCAGTGGCGTAACCAGCTTCTCTCAAGCCTTTTGCCCATGCTTTGTAATCTCCTTTTGGCAATGTAAACAAATTGGCATATCTTTTTTTACTCGTCAATACCATCGCATGATCTTGATAGGACTCGGAGGCTTGATTGTATTTCCTAAAACATTCATTTGCAGAATCATCATCTTTATAGACTTTATCACCTCTCCAATCATTATGGCACTTGATTCCGAAATGATTATTGGCTGTCATAGCCAAATCCCCTTTTCCAGCTCCCGATTCCAAAATTCCCTGCGCCAAAATAATACTGGCAGGAATTCCGTAGGTTTTCATATTACTCATCGCAACACCACTGTATTGTGCGATATAGGCTCTGGTTATTTCATTTGTACTTATTGGTTTTGAACTGGACTGAGTTGCCGCGTTACTACTGTTTCCGTTTTGGATTGGTTTGGAATATTTCCATCCCACTGGTTTTTTTGTAGTAACGATTGTTGGTTTCGATGAACCACAACTTATAAGGGTTGCAATTAAGAGAAATAAAAATATTTTCTTGACCATGTTTTTGATTTACAATATTATTATTTGGCATTGATTTTTGCCATTGCTATTGAAATTGAATCACTGTTTTATTCTTCTTTTTCAAAAGCGTATTCATTCCCTGGATTCCCTGCAATCCTCCTGTATGGATCAATAGAATTTTGGAATTATGGGGAAAATAGTCTTTCTGAATTAAATCTATAACGCCAAAAACCATCTTTCCAGTATAAATAGGGTCTAATGGAACTTGTGTTTGTTTGTAAAACTGATTTATAAACTGAATCAGTTCTTCATTTACCTTTCCGTAGCCCCCAAAATGATAATCGGTTATTAATTCCCAATTTTCGTTGGCGGCAAATTTACGAATTTCATCTTTTAAAAAGTCTCCTTTTAATGCTGGAAATCCCAAAACTTTTTGGTGTGGAAATGCACTATTAATTATCCCCGAAATGGTACATCCCGTTCCTACTGCACAACATACATAATCACACGAAGCGTCTTCCTCAGTTAGTATTTCTTCACAACCTTTTACGGCATATTCATTAGTACCACCTTCTGGCACAAGGTAAAACGATCCGAATTTATCTTTTAAATTGGTTATAAAATCAGGTTCCGTTTTCAATCGATAGGCTTCTCTGGTTATAAACTTAAATTGCATTCCACATTCTTGGGCAAAATGCAAAGTTGGATTTTCGACAATTTTATCTCCCAACTCATCCCCACGAATAACGCCAATGGTCTTAAAACCTTGTTCTTTCCCCGCATACGCTACCGCCGCAATATGATTGGAATAAGCGCCACCAAAAGTCAATACGCTTTCTTGTTTTTCGGCTTTTGCCTGAAGCAAATTATATTTTAACTTCCTGAATTTGTTCCCCGATATAAAAGGATGAAGTAAATCTTCCCGCTTTATTTCAAGGGTAATTCCATTAGGCAGGTCGTATGTTATTTTTTGGTTCAAAGTCTATGTGGCATTTATAATGGGTTACTTCAAAACTTAACCTCAATCCCGATAATTATCGGGACGCAAAGGAAGCGCTATGTACGCAAAGCTTTGCGAACTTTGCGGAACTCTTTGTGTACTTTGCGGTTAAATATTTTTCACTTGCAAATACTTTAAAAAACTAAAATTTGTTCTCGTTTCAAGGTAATTCAAATGCTGTTCATTGGCATAAGCCTCCCTTTCAAAACTGATATTTCTATAGGCCAAATTAGCGTTTTTATACTGCAACAAACGTACCGCATATTCCACAAAATACCAAACAAAAAAAGGCAAGATTAGTAGCTCCAATTGCTGACGGAGGTGAATTTTTTCGTGATTGACAAGTACTTTATTTTCAGAATCAAATGCGTATTTTATAAACACAAAAGGAAAGACTGTTAGCCCGCGATATCCTTTAGGAATTAAATATTTGGCAACAATAACAAACATTGGTTATAAAATTTATAGATTTGTACAGGCAATTTAGTCCAAATTAAAGAAAAACACAATCGCCTAATTGCGAATTTCAAGCATAAATAAAGAATGGCAGAACAAAGTAATGAAAATAAATTAACTGAGGGAGAAGATTTTTATTACACTCCCGAAGGATACAAATGCTTTACCGAAAAATACCATTTGAAAAGAGGGTATTGTTGCAAAAGTGGCTGTCGTCATTGTCCCTACGGATTTGACAAAAAAACGGGGCAAATTAAGAAGTAGATTTTCAGATAACAGAACGCAGAATTTAGATTTCAGGTTACAGAATTCTTTTTAAAATTAAATACACAGAAATGGACATCCTTTCTTTAAAATATAAAATTAAAATCCACAAGTCCTATCACAGGTCGGATATACGTTATCCCTAGTGGGCAATTTCTTTAAATTAAGAAAAATATCTAGATTTACGGGATGCGAGAGGGATAGACGCTGGCTACCGAAGTAGCGCAGATAGCCCGACCGCATTAAGGGAAGTGGCCGACTAACCGCCACAAGGAGTAGGCCACTTTTCTTAATGTGGTCTCGCCCAAAAGTTACTCATTAGAACGATTAATTTTAGATTTTAAAAACAAAAAACATGACTTTTCAAGAACAAATACAACAAGGAATCCCTTCTATATTACCACAGCCAAAACCGTATGAAGCCAACATTAACCACGCGCCTAAACGGAAAGAAATCTTGTCTGCCGACGAGAAAAAACTGGCGCTTCGCAATGCTTTGCGCTATTTTGAGCCAAAACATCACGCTGAATTAATATCTGAATTTCGCAACGAACTAGAAACTTACGGGCGTATTTATATGTACCGTTTGCGTCCCGATTATAGAATGTATGCCCGACCAATCTCGGAATATCCTGGAAAAAGCGAGCAAGCCAAAGCCATTATGCTTATGATTCAGAACAATCTGGATTATGCGGTGGCGCAACATCCACACGAATTGATTACTTATGGAGGAAACGGTGCGGTTTTCTCGAACTGGGCTCAATATTTATTGACGATGAAATACTTATCGGAAATGACCAATGAGCAAACGTTGACGATGTATTCTGGGCATCCGATGGGATTATTTCCTTCTCACAAAGAAGCACCAAGAGTTGTGGTTACCAACGGAATGGTGATCCCAAATTATTCTCAACCTGATGACTGGGAAAAAATGAATGCTTTGGGCGTTTCCCAATACGGACAAATGACCGCAGGTAGTTATATGTACATAGGCCCACAGGGAATTGTGCACGGAACGACAATCACTGTTTTGAATGGTTTCAGAAAAATAAAACGCTCCCCAAAAGGAGGCTTATTCGTAACTTCCGGATTGGGAGGAATGAGTGGTGCACAGCCAAAAGCGGGAAATATTGCGGGCTGTATCACGGTTTGTGCCGAGGTAAATGCAAAAATCACCCATATTCGTCACAGTCAAGGCTGGATAAATGAAGTGGTTGAGAATATTGACGAATTGGTCAAAAGAGTTGCTTTGGCGAAAGCCAATAACGAAACCGTTTCTATCGCTTACCTTGGGAACATTGTAGATGTTTGGGAACGATTTGACGAAGAAAACCTTTATATTGATTTGGGTTCCGACCAAACTTCGCTTCACAATCCGTGGGCTGGCGGGTATTATCCGGTTGGAATTTCATTTGAAGAAGCTAATGATATGATGGCAAATAATCCTGATTTATTCAAGGAAAAAGTACAGGAAACATTGCGCCGTCACACAGCCGCTATTAATAAACATACGGCCAAAGGAACTTATTTCTTTGATTACGGAAATGCATTTTTACTGGAAGCCTCACGTGCTGGCGCTGCTATTATGGCTGAAAATAGTATTGATTTTAGATACCCAAGTTACGTGCAGGACATTATGGGACCTATGTGTTTTGATTATGGTTTTGGGCCTTTCCGTTGGGTTTGTACTTCTGGAAAGCCTGAAGATTTAGCCAAAACAGATGCTATTGCCTGTCAAGTTCTGGAAGAAATGGCCAAAACTGCTCCAATAGAAATTCAGCAACAAATGCAAGATAATATTCAGTGGATAAAAGGTGCACAAGAAAATAAATTGGTTGTGGGTTCCCAAGCCAGAATCTTATATGCCGATGCCGAAGGCCGTGTAAAAATTGCCGAAGCGTTCAATCAGGCTATTGCCAATGGTGAAATAGGATTGGTAGTTTTAGGTCGTGACCATCACGATGTTTCTGGAACCGATTCGCCTTACCGAGAAACCTCCAATATTTATGATGGATCTCGTTTCACGGCCGATATGGCTATTCAAAACGTGATTGGGGACAGTTTCCGTGGTGCAACCTGGGTTTCCATACACAATGGTGGTGGCGTAGGCTGGGGTGAAGTGATCAACGGTGGTTTCGGAATGGTGCTGGATGGTTCCAAAGAAGCTTCTAGACGCTTGGCTTCGATGCTTTTTTGGGATGTCAATAACGGAATCTCAAGACGCAGCTGGGCTCGTAACGAAGGAGCTGTTTTTGCCATAAAACGTGCTATGGACGTCGAACCGTTGTTGAAAGTGACGCTACCCAATTTGGTGGATGATAAATTATTAGAATAAAGCACATAAAAAATACACATAAAATCATTTTAAATCTGCTGAATCTGCGTGACATAAAAAAATTGGCACGCAGATTTTTGCAGATTCAGTAGATAAAAATAAAATCTAAAGAAATTTTCGGGAGCTAATCCTGCTATTCGCTTCAAGATTTTTCATAAACTCGTTTTTTTCTAAGAACAAAAAGAGCTTCCTTTGGTCGCTTTTTTTGTTCAAGAAAAAAATACTCGTTTAACAAAAAATGCTTTTCACTATTATCAGGGCTAACACAGCTGACTGCAGACAAATGTATTTAGTAGAGATCTTTGAAAAATCATTTTTTTTAACTACCTTAGAGTAACCAAATTGGTACGATTTTTGCAGTTTGTTTACACCACCATAAATCAAATAAAAAATGAAAACATTTAAGCTCCTGCCCCTATTATTACTTTTCATTGTTGCCTCATGTGACACTGTAAAAGTATATTCTGATTATGACAAATCGGTTGATTTTACGCAGTACAAAACTTTTGCCTTTATGAAATCTGGAATTGACAAAGTCGAAATTTCTGATTTGGATAAAAAAAGAATCCTTAATGCCATCGACCAACAATTACAGGCCAAAGGATTTACCAAAAGTGAAACTCCCGATTTATTGGTTAATATTTTCACTAAATCTCGAGAAGAAATAAGCGTAAACCAATTCAATGCAGGTTATGGCTACGGTTGGGGATGGGGATGGAATCCTTATATGTATGGAGGACAAACTTATGTGACCTCTTCTACTGAAGGAACATTATATATCGACCTTATCGACGCCAAAAAGAAAGAACTAATCTGGCAAGGTGAAGGAACCGGAACCCTTTCTAAAGACATGGCAGAAAAAGACGCGATTGTCAATGATATTGTCACCCAAATTTTAGCACAATATCCTCCTGCAAAACCTGAAACAAAGGAAAATAAAGAAAAGAAAAAATAATTTAGTTTTTAAAAAACCTACCTTTGTGTAGGTTTTTTTATATCCAGAAATCATGACAAACAAAGACATAACAAACATAGAAGACATCCAATTAATGGTAGATACATTCTACTCTAATGTGCGAAAAGACGAACTGATTGGTTCTATTTTCGAAGAAAAAATAGGTGACCGCTGGCCAGAACATTTAGAGAAAATGTACCGCTTTTGGCAAACTATTCTACTGGAAGAACACACCTATTCCGGAAGCCCTTTTCCACCTCACAAACAACTACCAGTTGAGAAAGAACATTTTAACCGCTGGATGGAAATTTTCACCAAAACCGTGGATAGTTTATTTACAGGTAAAAATGCTGATGAAGCCAAACTCAGAGGCAAAATGATGGCCGAAATGTTCCATCACAAAATTGAGTATTTCAGACATGAAGCGAAGCATCCGCTTTTGTAAAAACAAGAAAAAAATGATTATAAAATTACCGCAGATTCGCTGATTATAAAACAATACAATCCGTGACCCGAGCGGTAGCGAATAGGCGAAGCAATCTGCGGTAATTTATTTTTTAAAACCATTGTATTACTTTTGCTATACTAACAAAACCAAAGAAGAAGATCGAGAGAAATTGGAGAAATAATTTCTACTGTAAAGCTTCCTTTTAGCTTCTTAAAATTGTACTTTTGCATATAAACTACATCGATTTCGTTATGAACAAAAAAATAGAAAGCAATCCACTATTAGAACGATTGCCTAAACATTTAAAACAGTTTATCAAACCTCAGGATTACAGCGATTACACTCCAATTAATCAAGCAGTTTGGCGTTATGTAATGCGTAAAAACGTGAATTATCTCTCTAAGGTAGCTCACAGTTCCTATCTTGAAGGATTGAAAAAAACGGGTATTGAAGTAGACAACATTCCGAGCATGTATGGTATGAACCGTATACTTAGCGAAATTGGCTGGGCTGCTGTGGCAGTTGATGGCTTTATCCCACCAAATGCATTTATGGAATTCCAGGCTTATAATGTTTTGGTAATTGCATCAGACATTCGCCAGCTCGAACATATTGAATACACTCCCGCACCAGATATTATTCACGAAGGTGCCGGCCACGCCCCTATCATTGCGAATCCAGAATATGCTGAATACCTGCGCCGTTTTGGCGAAATAGGCTGTAAAGCAATTTCTTCGCATAAAGATTACGAAATGTATGAAGCCATTCGGTTGCTTTCTATTTTGAAAGAAGCCGAAGGCACACCAAAAGTCGAAATTGAAGCTGCCGAAAAAGCAGTGGAAGATTTACAAAACAATATGGGTGAATTATCAGAGATGGCGCAAATCAGAAACCTACATTGGTGGACAGTGGAATATGGTTTAATAGGCACGTTGGAAAACCCAAAAATTTACGGAGCTGGTTTATTGTCATCCATTGGCGAAAGCGCTTGGTGTATGACAGATAACGTAAAGAAAATTCCTTATGATTTCTCGGCAGTTCACCAAAGTTTTGATATTACCAAATTACAACCCCAACTGTATGTAACTCCAGATTTTGCTTATTTGAGTTTGATTTTGGAAGAGTTTGCCAATACTATGGCTTTGCGTACAGGAGGACTGTCGGGCATAAAAAAACTAATTCATTCGAAAGCATTGGGAACTATTGAAATGAGTACTGGCTTACAGATTTCGGGAGTTTTCACGAATGTTATCGAACAGGAAGGAAAACCAATTTACTTTCAAACCACAGGCGAAACTGCTTTATCGTATCGCGAAAAAGAATTGGTTGGTCATGGAACCAGCACGCATCCGGAAGGTTTTGGTAGCCCAATAGGGAAACTAAAAGGCATTAATCTGGCGATTGAAGATATGAGTCCGCGTGACCTAAAAGCATACGGCGTTTATGAAGGACAAACTGCCACTTTGGAATTTGAAGGCGATATAAAAGTGGTTGGAGAAATCATTACCGGAAAGAGAAATCTGCACGGAGAGATTATATTAATTTGTTTCAAAAACTGTACGGTTACACACGGAGATACTGTTTTATTCCAACCAGAATGGGGAAATTATGATATGGCCGTAGGTAAAAAACTGGTTTCAGCTTTCTCTGGCCCTGCCGATGTGAACAGTTTTGATCTGATTTCGCACGTACCTTCGAGCAAAACCATTAAAGCCAAGCAAACTGCTGAAAGAGACGATCTCGAAGTATTGTACCAAACCGTAAGAAGCATTCGCGAATCGAATGACACAACGACTTCATTAGAACCAATTTTTGAAAAACTTCAAAATAATCATCCAAACGATTGGTTACTTTCTGTAGAATTAATTGAATTATTAAACACTCGAAATGAAACGAATTTAATGCAACAGATTCTTTTGCATTTGGAGAATCTTAAAAAACAACGTCCCGAAATTGAAAAATTAATTTCGAATGGCTTGGAGTTGATTTTTGAGAATGAAGAAACGACACATTAGAATTATAAAACGCAAATTCACTAAAGACACGAATTACAGAAACTGTAGTTCGTGTTTTTTTTTTAGATGAAAACAAAAAAGCAAAATATCTCCCCTTAGCCCCGATTGAAGTGAAAATCCTTATAAGCCGGGGTTCGGCTTATAAGATTGAAACGGAAAGCGGGACGATGTTTCCCTAAAAGCCTAATCTTTCTGCTCCAAATTAATGACAAAAGTGTTGTATTTACTATGCGGAATAACGAGTGAGGTTGCTTCGCCCCTCGCAATGACCCAGTTTTAAAAAGGATAACCTATCGCAATATTAAGCATCAGATTATCTTTGCGCCAAGCTCCGCTTCCAAAATCGATATTGTCAATCACCCAATTGCTTCCGTTAACCAAATAAGGCTGTCTGATGGGGAAAGCAAGATCGGTTCGGAGGATTAAAAAAGAAAAATCAAAACGCAATCCCGCTCCTACTCCGACCGCAATCTGTTTCATAAAATCTTTTGAAATCTGACCACCGGGTTTATCTTTATCTTCATTCAGAAGCCAAATATTTCCTGCATCCAAAAACAGTGCTCCGTTTACGATACTGAATAATTTGGTTCTATATTCGGTGTTGAATTCTAATTTTATATCTCCTGTCTCATCTGGCAAAAAATCAGGATTTGGATTTTTATAACTTCCCGGCCCTAATGATTGTGATCTAAAGGCTCGGATACTATTGGGTCCACCGGCGACAAACTGTCTGGATGACGGCATCACGGTATTGTTTCCATAGGCATATCCTGCACCGGCAATTAATCTAGTGGCTAATTTGCTGTTTTCACCGAGTTTTAGGTAATGCCTGAAATCTCCTTTGACTTTTACAAATTGACTGAAAGGCACGTCAAAGAACTTGATGGTATCGCCTTTTTTGGCATTTGCTCCCATAAGCAATCCTGTAACATTCCCCGCTAAATCCAATTCACCATTGAAATAAACGGTATGTTTCTTTCTTTTTTGCATCGTATTGGTAAAAGTATAAGAATAGGTAGGGCCAAAAATTAATTGCTTTTCGATTACTTTTCCCAATGATGGATTTGTCTTAATTTCTTCTAGATATGAATCCGTTACGTCTTTTGGACTTACATAATTAATTTCCAATACTTTCAATTCGTGTTCTGCTCTGACGCTCTCTTTCCATAAATAGCCGAAAGAAGTTTTGAAAGAATTCAAAGTATACTGATCGGCTTTGCTTTGACGTTCATAACGGAGAAGCACTTTGGTTCTTGGAACAAATTCACTCGAATTTTGCCATTTAAAAGGAGCGACTAATCGAGGCCATACCAAACTCGCTTCTCCTCCAAAAGTATAAATATCGTGTCCTCCATTTTTACCTGAAACCTGAAAATCAATCCCTCCAAATAAGGAAAGCGTAAACAATTCGGCACCGCCAAAAAAGTTTCTGTTGTTCCAATTAATCTTCGCCTCGGTTCCTGTATATCCCGCCGAATTAGTACTTGCACCCACTTCAAATCGAAGAAATTTTTTGGGCAACAACGTCAGATAATAATAGGCATTTAAGGCATCTGGAATTGAATCATCCACTTTAAATTCATTTTTCACAAACTTAAAAGTGCCTAAATTTATAAACCTGTTCAAGGAAAGATTATGATTTTTTCTATTGTACAAATCGCCTTTTTTAAAATACAAAGTGCGGTCAAATACTCTTGGATTAAAAGTCTTGGCCGAATCAATAATCGTAAAATCCTTGTACTGTACAATATCTTCCTTTTTATAAGCAATACTATCCGTTAGAATAGAATAATTAGGATACACAATGATGTCATTTATGGTATAAGGTTTTCTCGCTTTTGAGGGTGTTTCTTCTTTTATTTTTAGCCTAATGCTTACTTCGTGATCACCTTTGGAACTATCTACTTGAGCCAAAATATAATCAGGATTAAAGAAGTAATATCCTTTTTCTTTTAATCTGGCATCAATGCGTTCGCGTTCCAGTTTTATAACTTCCAAATCATAAGCATTGCCGGGAATCAAAAGGGTTCTTCTTTGGGTTCTGGCAATCGATTTGCCCAAAGCAGTGGAATCATCAGGAAAGGAAACATTTTTTATTTTGTATTGTTTTGAAGGCCACACGGTATATTCTGCCGTGGCTTTTTTTCCATGTCTTGTCGAATCTGACTGCACTTTGGTTTTAAAATAGCCTCTGTTTTCGGTATAATTTCTTAAGACAGACGCATTATACTCTAAATCCACTTTGCTGAATAAAACGGGTGGTTCACCAACTTTAGTCCTTAACCAATACTGGAAACCTTTGTCTTTTTTGGGTTTTCCTGCCAAATTATAAATTAACAATTTTGGTCTTAGCCCCAATATTTGTTTATTAGGATTGGGGCGTAAAAGATTTTCCAATTCAGTTTCTAATGCTTTCCTGTCTTTTCTTTTTATAATTGAATCCTCAACTTTTACAGAACCACCTGTGTAGAGCAAATCACCTTCAGGCAAATACTTGGTGTTACCGCATCCTAAAATGAAGAATGAGCACAGGATTAAAAGATATTTTGAATGTTTACTTTGCATAAGATACTTTCGCTTTTTGCTTCTCTTTCTCTAATTTCTTTTTTTCTTTACGAAGTTGTTCCTTTTTCGTTATCTCAATTTCTTTGGCGCTTCGTTTAAAAAGCTCTTTGAATTTGTTGTATTCCATCGTGATGACAAAGACAACGCCTGTTTCCACAATTTCGCCTTGAATAGCTACTTGATATTCGTTTTTTCTATAGGCCCGAATCATATATCTTCCGTCTTTACTCAATTGGTATTCTAAAGAAGCATCTCCTGCAATATTCGAGGTATCTTCATTTGCGCGTTCATCTCCTTCTACCCCAAAACTGCTTCCTACGGTAACTTTCAATCGGTCGTTCAAAAGTTTTTTTGAAATCCCCACATTCAAATCGGTTCGGGTTTCTTTGGCTCCCGAAGTGTAATCTTCGGTCGATTCCACATCAAATTCTAATTGAACCCCTGCAATTAAATCTCCGGCGAGATCATTTAATTGTTGCGAAAGTATTTTACTCGCACTTTGTCGGGCCAGGTATTCGGCACTTGTGCTTCCGCTTTCACTGGAAAAAGGATTCTCACCTACGAATCGATTTAACAATAACAAGGCAAATACCTGCTTGTTTAATTCCGAAGGATCTTGTCTTAACTGTTCTAATTTGGTCTGCGATGCAGTCACAATATCCGACGAAACATCATAATTCCCGTCTGGCAAAACAATATCAAATGTAATTTCTGGTTTTAGCAATTCACCATTCATTTTCAATAAAGTCTGAAATGGTATTTTTTGTTTGTAGGTGTTTTTAACCTCTGGAGTAAGTGTTCCAAGTTGATCGCTCAACAAATCCAATGGTGCAGTATTGACTTTATAAACTGCAGTGATATTCACAGTTGCCATTGTTGGTTCGCCGTTCCAAATAATATAACTGCCTTTTTGAATATCAAATTTTCGTCGGATCATATTAAAATTCATTTCGTAAGAACCACTATCAAACTCGTATTTACCCGTCAGCGTAGTTTTCCCGGAAGGGTCAATTCCTGCGGTAAGTTCCGCTTCACCTTTTAAATTCAGATAATCACCATTTCCCTTGTCAATCACCAACGTAAATTCGGCTTCCTTATCAATAGTAATCGCAACCGACACATCCATTCCTATAAATTTCGATTGATTCAGTTCTTTCTGCAATTCAGCAGTTTGTTTTAAATACAGATTATCTTCATCCACAAACTCAACGATTCCTTCCCTGTCAACAATAGAAGGATCAGACTGAGGAAGTACAACTGTAAATTTTGTTTCTTCATTTATTTTAATATCACCGTTAACGACAGGATTCTCAAGCGTTCCCCCTATTTTTAATTTGGTGTCCAAAAACAGATCGCCATAAAACAGATCATTATCGGTAACTTTAGAATGTATTGCCCTGAAATCATCCGCTTTTACCGCCAAGTCAAAATTAAAATCCCTGAAATTTTTGGTAGTCATTTTACCGTTTACACCGAGTTCATTTCCATTTTCATCAAAAATAGAGAAGTTGTCGAATGCAATTTCCTCATTTCGCAAAGCGATTTTTTCGTTATTTACAGTAAAATAAGAATTCAGTTTTGTGATTCGGAAACCTGCATCTTTAAATAACAAATCTCCATTTACTTTTGGTTCCAAAGCACTTCCGCTAATTTCAAATTGTCCAGACAAAGAACCTTTACCATCGGTTATATTTCCAAACGAAAACCCTTGAATGCTTTTGATGTTTAATTGATTTACATCTAAATTCAAATCAAAATTATCATTGTCAATTCTATATGTCCCCAAAAGAGCCAGATCATTTCCTTCGCCAGATAGCGTCATATTTGCAGAAAGAATATTGGCAGTTTTATTATCTACTTTTAAGCTAATATCACCAATAGCTTCTCCTCCAAAGACAAACTTATCAATGGTCAAATCTGAAGTAAAAATAGGATTCGTCATGACGTTTTCGACTACAGCTGATCCATTTATCAAACCTTGCATTTCCAATTCATCTTTCTTTATCACATTCAAAATTGTCTCTATTTTGAAATTTACAAAATCAACGTGTAGCGGAGCATTGTTTTGATTGCCTTGCGATTGAATTTTCAGTTCATTTCCGGAATGATCCAAATAAAATTTATTTACATAAAGTCTTTGGCCCCCAAATTCAATTGAATTTTCGGGATTTATATTCCATTTGTCATAGTTTAAAACTAAGTTTTCGGCATTCAGTTTAATGACGTTTTTTGAATCTTCATGTCGCAATTCACCCGCAATAAAATACAGATCTTTTTTTTCTTTGTCTTTTACCTGCAAAGCATACGAAAGAATATTGTTTTCGGCTTTTCCCGTTAAACTTGTAAACGGAATTTTAAATTGCCCTCCTTCAATCGTCGCTACAGAAGCCTGATATTCTAAAGCATTACTCTTTGTTACGACATTTATTTTACCATCGGATATTGTAGTATTGGCATAAATAATTTTCGGAATCGCTCCTTTAATCTGGATAGTATCTCCTACACTATTGTATTTTCCGGAAATGTTTAAAGGTTCCAATCCGGTCAACTTTGGAATCAATTTATATAAAATAGGGTCATTTTGAACAGCAACACTAAAGGTAAATTGTTGTTTATCAAAACTAGTTTTATATTTCGCAGACTGAACATTAATGTATTTTGACAACGAATTTCTTATCGCATCCGAAAGTGTGGTTAGTTTATATTTACCGTCAATTTCGGCTTTAATGAATTGGGAACTGATTTTTATATTGTTTTTTTGGTCGTCTGCAAAAGCTATGATTTTGACATTATCCAAAACAATTGGCTCTTTATCCTGCAAAACCTGAATGTTGGACGCCACTATCTCCCCGTTCAAATAATCGGGATTACTATTGGCAATATCAGCGACAACGTTTCCTCTAAGTTTCAACGGGCCAGCATGCAAATTTAATTTTTCCAAATCGGCTATATCAAGATTCAGATTTAATTTTACAGCCGGATATTTATCTTTGAAACCACCATTTGCATCCAACTTGAATTTTAGATTTGGATCTTTGCTGCTAGCTTTTATATCAAAATTCCCTTTTACAATCGACCCTTTCAAAGCCATGTTAGAGTACGTATATTTATTGAAATTTGCTTTTTTTACAATGGCCGACAGCTGAGCATTTGCAGTTTTTGGATTCAGTCCTTGCCCTTTAACTTTGGCATTTCCCGTGATTTTCCCTAAGGAATCATTCTTAATCAATCGTCCAAGATTGAAATCCATAAAAGCAATCGTGGCATCATACTTTTCACTGTTCTTAATTCTGTTATCAAACAATGCATCCACATTGGCTTTGCCATAACTGCTGTTTAATGCTAATTTAGTTTTGAAATTATCTATCGAACCTTTGAACTTTCCGCTACCATTAAATTGTTCCGGAAGCCGAATCGTTTTGGGAAGCGAGCCCTCAGGAACAAAAGAAATTACATCACGGGAAGAAGAAGTTATGTTTTTTATATCCAAATCAAAAAAAGCTTTTTCGTAATTGGGAAGTCCTTTGATTTTTCCAGAGACAGAAACTTTTGTATTTCCAATTCCCTGCATTTGAAAATAGGGAATATTCAAATCCTTTACTTTTCCGTTTACTCGGGAATTGATGTACAAAATAGCATTGGGATTCGATTGAAAAGGATTCATTTTACGCAATTGTGGAGCAAAAAGTAAAATATCCTTAAACCCAATTCTCGACTGACTTAAATTAGCATCAACCAACAAATCTCCTATGTTTTTTGAAATACCGCCAATCGATTGATAGTTCACTTTTAATTTGTCTTTCAACTCTGTTTGAGGTGTTCTTACATACAAATTATTCAGATAGGCTTGCTTTGGCCCATAGAAAAATTGTGTTTTCAGTTGCTGAATTTCTAGTCCGCTTTTTTCATTCACTAATAAAGATTTCACTCGTCCCGAAATAGTATCATTTGCAAAATAAATATGCTCCGCTTTGGCATTCAAGCCATCCAAATCAAGATGACTGTAATCCATCCCATTAGCAATCGCAGGAGATTGCATATCATCAAACTTAAAAGCAATATTTTGCAAATCGATTGATTCCAATTTTATTTTCCAACCTTTTGTTGGTGAAATAGTGGTATTTACTTTGGATGGTTTGGATTGTTTTTCCTTTTTCCCAAGCAGTAGATTTCCTTTTAGATTTTTGACTTCAAATTTTTCAAAATCGAGCATTTGATTTTTTGCATCAATATCGTTTACCAAAAGATTTAACTTGCCTAAAGTAAGCCCTGAATTCATTTTGGAATCTTTGTTGTCGTATAAAACAGTAATTTTCGACAAGGTGATTTTTTTTAGTTCCAAATTAAAATCACTTCTTTTGGCAATAGTGTCAACCGTTTTGGCAGATACTTCGGCTATTTTTTCGACTAAATCCTGATTTAAAACTACATTCAATCCTCTCAAATCAACATAAGGAATATTGAAATCCATTTTATCCAAATCAAATTTCTTAAATTTTGTGCTGAAATTTCCCAGCTTCAGGCGAACGTCATTTTTGGATAAATCGTCTTCAAAACTGAATTTGATGTTTTTTAAATTGACATCAACAACCGACAAAACATATGGTTTACTCTTAGGATCTGTAGGAGCTTTGGAAGTAAATGCTTTGATGATATAATCAAAATTAAACACCCCGTCCTTGTTTCTTGATATATTGGCGGTTGTGTTTTCTAGTTCAATCGAGTTTATTTCTACTTCGTGATTGATGATTTTGAACAAATCGATATCAATGGCCAGCCTTTTCCCACTCAATAAAGTGTCCTTGTGTTGGTCTTCAAAATAAAAACCTTCAAGTATTATTGTTTTTGGAAAACTAATGGCAATATGATCTAAGGAACTTTTAGTTTTAAGTTTATCATTCAGATAAGTGAGTACCTTATCCTTAGTGAAATTCTGAATAGCGGGAACTTGGATCAATACAATAATTAGTACCAAAAAAAACACAATTGTAAGAGCGCTCCAAAGCATAATACGTAGTGCTTTTTTTATAAAAGGATTTAGTTTTTTGCCCATATAGAAAATCTTTGTAATTGAATGCGATGGCGTTTCCACTATTCCTGCCCTTTATTAGAAATTTTTGAATCTACAAATATGCAATAACTATAATTTTATAAGTTATACAATTCCCCTAATATGTTTTAAAATTATTGTGAGATTGTTCTAATACTTGTCAATAAGTTCAAATGTTTGATGAGATTTAGATCTCTTCTCATTCTTGAAAAACTGTCATCTAAAGTTTTACTTTTGTAGCAAAATCTTTTTCATTTTCAATCACTTTTCCGTCGTATTGCAGTTTCCATCCCATCGTATTTGTAAGAATCAAAATCTTCGATAACTCACTTATCAAACGGTTTTGGGCATTGGATTTCAAGGATGATTTTTCTATTTTCTTAGCTAAATTAGCTTTTACCGATTTGTTGATTTTGTTGTAATCGTCTCCAGTAAACGGATTCATCTGGCTTTGTTCTACATCATAAAATTTGATGTCTGGACTTATTTTTATTTCTTCTTTCGGAATGCTTAGAATTGTGATGGTTTTATTGGCTTCGTCAATATCGTATTTCATCTGATGTAAATCATAGGATACGGTAACATCGGCATTAACAATTATCAATGCTTTTTTCTCAAACGAAAGCATATCCATCATGTACTTTTGTTGATTTTTATAAGTTACTACTTCCGAAAAATGTCCTTCGGTAACCACCAATTTACCCACGTTCACGATTTGTTGTTGAATCAAATTGGTATTGTAGTCTAAAGAAAATTCGTCTCCTTTTTTGAATTCGCAGAATTTGAATGCCAAAATTATTGCCACTACTACTACTGCTCCAACTAAAATTCTTTTTAGCATAATTAAAATTTCATAAATGAATATTGAGCCACTAATGTAGCGATTTTCGACTGAAGATTGGCTTCAAATTTTTTATGGTTCTCCGATTGGGGATTAAATGGACGGTGTTGCAAACCCTTTTGAATACTTTCGACAGCATCCATCGTTGGATAAGCCGTTTCAGAAATGGTGGATTCTTTGAATTGTTCCCAGATATAATCAATAGCCACCTGACTAGGATGCACCATGTCATCGGCATAGAAACGATAATCCCGGAGTTCATCCATCATGATTTCGTAGCTCGGAAAGTATTCAGATTGCAGATTGTGGATTGTAGTAATCAAATGAGATTTACTTCTTTGATTCTCCACAAAACCATCTTTGAGGTGTCGTACCGGCGAAACAGTAAAAATGAAATTACAATTGGGATTTAATGATTGAATTAAGATAATCGTGTTCTTTATACTCCCTGAACTAATTTCAACAGAAAGCAATTCTTTGGCAAACTGTTTTTGGGGCACTTTATGGCAATTGGCCACTATAGTATCTTTTTCAATGCTTCGATACACCCAAGAAGTTCCGTAGGTAATAATTATATGTGTTGCTTCCTCTAATTGCTTTTTGGTTTCTCGAAGAATTTGATTCAGATTCTCCAATAATTCTGTTGCATCCGAATGATTTAAATCCGAGTGTACTTCAAAAGAATGCCAACGCTCATTATAAAAAAAAATATCTTCTTCAGTAAATAAAATATCGTTAACAACCCTGTCAATAATTCTCTCAATCGAAACTGGATTAAAAATAATTCCAAATGGATTGATCGTGCTTTGAAATTTGAAATATTGGAATTTATCTCCCATATTTTCAGCAAAGCAAGAACCCAAAGAGACAATTCTGGACTTGTAGTCTATAGGATTGGAATGATTAGGAATATTAATTTTGGTTGTGAAATTCATTACTTTTTATTTACAACGAATTTAGTTTATAATTTGAATACTTTCAAAAAATAACATTCTGTTTTAAACCAAAAAAAACCTTTCAGAGTTTTGAACTCTGAAAGGGTTAAGTATCATTAAAAGTTTGTTACTTCACAAACTCAACCGCCTTAGCCAAAGCCTCAGCAATTCCATCTGCATTTTTTCCTCCTGCAGTAGCGAAGAAAGGCTGTCCTCCTCCTCCACCTTGGATGTATTTCCCTAATTCACGAACCACCTGACCCGCATTAAGTTTTTTATCGGCAACCAATTCTTTGGAAATATAACAAGACAACATTGGTTTTCCGGCTTCAGCAGTAGCCAATACCAAGAATATATTTGTTCCTAAAGTTCCTAATTCATAAGCCAAGTCTTTAACTCCTTCCGGACTCAAATCAACTTGTTTGGCAAGAAACTGAATACCATTGATTTCTTGTAATTCCTGAGCCAATTCGCCTTTCATATTTTTGGCTTTATCTTTCAATAAAACCTCCAATTGTTTTTTCAAAGAAGTATTTTCATCTTGCAATGTTTGAATTGCTTTTACAGGATCAACTGCATTTTTCAATACTTCTTTTATGTCATAAAAAGAAAGTAATTGCGATTCAAAGAAATCTTTAGCTGCATCACTGGTAATTGCTTCTATACGTCTTATTCCGGCTGCAACTGCCCCTTCCGATACAATTTTGAAATGCCAAATATCACTCGTATTAGGAACGTGGGTTCCTCCACATAACTCTACCGAATCACCATATTTGATCATTCGAACCAAATCACCATATTTCTCTCCAAACAACGCAATAGCACCTTCTTCAATTGCTTGATCTTTTGGAATGGCTCTTTTTTCAATCAATGGCAAGCTTTCACGAATTCTGGCATTCACAAAATCCTCTACTTCTTTAATCTCATCATCCGTTACTTTAGCAAAATGAGAAAAGTCAAAACGCAAAGAAGCTGAACGCACCATCGAACCTTTTTGTTCGATATGAGTTCCCAATATTTTTCGCAATCCTTGGTGTAACAAGTGAGTTGCCGTGTGATTCGAAGATGTTTTTGCTCTTTGATTTGCATCCACCACAGCGGTAAAACTATCCGTTAAATTATCTGGCAATGATTTAGTAAGGTGTACCGTTTGGTTGTTTTCTTTTTTAGTATCAATAATATAGATAATATCACCGTTTTGAGCTTCTAGATATCCTTTATCTCCGGTTTGTCCTCCACTTTCACCGTAAAAAGGCGTAGCATTGAAAACCAACTGATAAATTTCACCATCTTTTACACTATCGACTCTGCGGTATTTAGTGATTCTAACGTTGTGTTTCAATCGGTCGTAACCCACAAATTCCTGAACATCATCTTCCACCAAAACATTCCAGTCTCCTGCAGTAACTTTAGAAGCGGCACGGGAACGTTCCTTTTGCAATTGCAATTGCTCTTGAAAACCTTTTTCGTCCAATTCCAAACCTTTTTCAGACAATATCAAAGCCGTTAAATCGATTGGAAAACCATAAGTATCATACAATTCAAATGCTTTTTTACCATCGATTACAGTTCCGGAATTAGTGTTAATCACAGCATCCAACAACACCAATCCTTGATCCAAAGTTCTCAAGAAAGAACTTTCTTCCTCACGAATCACATTCGAGCACAAGGCTTTTTGTGAACGAATTTCGGGGAAAGACCCACTCATTTGCGTACTCAAGACTTCTACCAATTTATAAATAAAAGGCTCTTTTGTATCTAGGAAAGTAAAACCGTAACGAATTGCACGACGCAAAATTCTACGGATTACATAACCAGCTCCCGTGTTTGATGGCAACTGACCGTCGGCAATAGCAAAAGCTACCGCGCGCACGTGATCCGCTATTACACGAATCGCGATATTTATTTTTTCTTCGGCTTCGTCTTTTGCCTTAATTGTATATTTAGCTCCCGTAATCGTTTCGATTTCTCTGATCAGTGGTGTAAAAACATCTGTATCATAGTTTGATTGAACTCCTTGTAAAACCATACAAAGACGCTCAAATCCCATTCCGGTATCCACGTGCTGAGCAGGCAATTTTTCTAGAGAACCATCGGCTTTACGATTGAATTCCATAAATACGTTGTTCCAAATCTCAACCACATGTGGGTGATCGTTATTCACCAACGATTTTCCTGAAACCAAAGCTTTTTCTTCAGCAGAACGAATATCAACGTGGATTTCAGAGCAAGGTCCACAAGGTCCTTGATCCCCCATTTCCCAGAAATTATCTTTTTTGTTACCCAGAATAATTCGGTCTTCGTCAATCAACGTTTTCCAAATATCCCAAGCTTCCTGGTCAAAAGGTACATTCTCATCCGGGTTTCCTTCAAAAACAGAAACATAAAGAATGTCTTTCGGAATTTTATACACCTCAGTCAACAATTCCCAAGCCCAGTGAATCGCCTCTTTCTTAAAATAATCGCCAAAAGACCAGTTCCCCAACATTTCAAACATCGTGTGGTGATACGTATCAATCCCGACTTCCTCCAAGTCATTATGCTTTCCGGAAACACGAAGACATTTTTGAGTATCGGCAATTCTGTTGCTTTTTGGTGTTCCAAGGCCTAAAAAATACTCTTTAAACTGCGCCATTCCCGAGTTGTTAAACATCAAGGTTGGATCATCTTTAAGAACAATCGGTGCAGATGGAACAATTAAATGCCCTTTACTTTCAAAAAAATCTAAAAATTGTTTACGTACGTCTTGTGATTTCATTTTTGCTGTATATATTCAGTAATTCGTTGAATTATTATTTATTATTTTATCTAAAACCTATTTTTTATCATCCTTTGGGCGTGACCCCATCAGAAAAAGGAGCCAAATATTGCAACCGGGTATTAGGCTCCTTTCCCTAATGCTGTCGGGCTATTCGCGCTACTTTGGTAGCTAGCTTCTATCCCTCACGCGAACTCGATAGATAAAGAGCTACATTCTAAATGACATATCCAATCCTTAAAAAGTAAAGGAGTAAGAACCTCAACCCTTTAGTTCTTCATAATATTCATAAAGACAGGTAACCATTTATTTATTATTAAAAAAAACAGCAGAACAACTGAAACATTTATTAAATTTGTTCGACTTACCTTTTAACTAATTTGCAAAAATAGGGTATTTTAAAATATGGCGAAAGTAAAATATTATTACGATTCTGTAAATCTGGCTTATCGCAAAATAAAAATCAGAAAGAGAAGAAAAGTTGGCTTTGCCGTTCTGTTTTTATTAGCATCGGCTATTTTTGGATTTTTGACCTTCATCATATTATTAAACACCCCGTATTTTGACACACCAAAAGACCGTTTGCAAGCAAGGGAAATCGAAAATTTAAAATTGAATTACGCCATTTTAAACAAAAAAATGGACGAAGTAGACGATGTAATAGATGATATTGAAGACCGGGACAATAATTTATACCGCGTTTATTTCAACACAGCCGCAATTCCGGAAGAAGAACGAAAAGCTGGCTATTCCAAAATAAACCGTTACGCCGCTTTACAAGGCTATAACAATTCAAAATTGGTAATCAGCACAACCGAAAGAGTAGATGCCTTAAGTAAGGAACTTGCAATTCAGTCCAAATCATTGGATGAAATTGTAAAATTAGCCAAAGCAAAGGACAAACTACTTTCGGCAATTCCGGCAATACAGCCCGTAAAAAATGAAAATTTAAAACGAATGGCTTCTGGTTTCGGGTATCGAACAGATCCATTTACCAAGGCAAGAAAAATGCACGAAGGAATGGATTTTACGGCCAAAACAGGAACACCAATATACGCGACAGGAGACGGAGTAGTGGCTAGAGCAGACAATACTGCTTCCGGTTTTGGAAACCATATCGTAATCCGACACGGTTATGGGTACGAAACACTTTATGGACATTTAAGCAAATACAATTGTCGCGCAGGAAAATCGGTTAAACGAGGAGACATTATAGGATATGTAGGCAGCACAGGACGTTCCGAGGCACCCCATTTGCACTACGAAGTACACAAAAACGGAAAAGTAGTAAACCCGTTAAATTTTTATTATGGCAATATTTCGGCGGTGGAATACGTTGCTATTTCAAAAATAGCGAATCAGGAAAATCAATCGTTAGATTAACGACCCGAGCGAAGCGAACTGGCGAAGCATTTTAGATTGCTGACTTTAGATTTTAGATTTCAAAAAATAGTATAATTAATAAAAAACATGCACATAGAATTATCACCAGACAAAAGATACTATAGCATAGGCGAAGTCGCCAAAGCATTTGATGTAAACGCTTCCTTGATTCGGTTTTGGGACAGTGAATTTGACATTCTGAAACCAAAGAAAAATGCGAAAGGGAACAGAATGTTCACTCCAGAAGACATCAAGAACCTACAGCTTATTTATCATTTGGTCAAAGAAAGAGGCTTCACTCTTGAAGGAGCCAAAACCCATTTGAAAGAAGGCCAAAAGAAAACAATGGATAAATTTGAAATTATCAGTAAATTAGAAACCATAAAAATGCAGTTAATTAGCATTAAAAACGAATTATAAGCCCCCTAACCCCCAAATGGGGGAATATAAAAAGCAATAAATAAATACATTAAACAACAAACAAACTCTAAATTAAACAAACATGAAAAGATTTTTGCCTTGGATTATAGTAGCAGTAGTAATCATTGGAATCTACAGCTGGGTTAAAGGAATTAACAACACAGCAGTAACGCTAAGTCAAACCGTTGAACAATCATGGGGTGATGTACAAACAGCTTACCAAAGAAGAAATGACCTTATCGGGAATCTAGTAAACACAGTTAAAGGAGCGGCCGATTTTGAGAAAAGCACTTTAACAGCGGTAATTGAAGCTCGTGCCAAAGCCACTGCGGTAACAGTTGACCCTAGTAATATTACTCCTGAACAATTAACTGCCTTCAATTCTGCGCAAAGTGGTGTGAGCAGTTCTTTATCTAGATTATTGGTATCAGTTGAACGTTATCCTGATTTAAAAGCCAATGCTAATTTCTTAAAATTACAAGACGAATTGGCAAGTACCGAGAATCAAATCTTGACAGCAAGAACTCGTTTCAACGAAGCTGTTATGCCATACAATACACATATCAAAACGTTCCCTAACTCTTTGTTTGCAGGAATGTTTGGTTTCAAAGAAAAAGCATATTTCCAAGCTGTAACTGGTGCAGAAAAACCTGTTGAAGTAAAATTCTAGAAGATTTAATATTTTTGATTAACGATTTTTGATTTCAGAATTAATCTGCAATCAAAAATCGTTAATCTTCATTCAAAAATAATTTCCATGTCAAAAGTAGAAGATTTTTTAAGCAAAGAAGACGAACAAGAAATTGTTGAAGCTATTCGAATAGCCGAAAAAAACACTTCTGGCGAAATTAGAGTCCATTTAGAAAAAACAACTTCTTTGGATGCATATGATCGTGCCATGGAAGTTTTTCATGAACTAAAAATGGATGAAACCGAATTGCAAAATGGCGTTTTAATCTATTTGGCTATTGAAGACAAAACCTTTGTGATATGTGGAGACAAAGGCATCAATGATATTGTTACCAATACCTTTTGGGACAGTACCCGTGATGTTATGATTGCTCATTTCAAACAAGGAAATTTCAAACAAGGATTAATTGATGGCATTTTGAAAGCCGGAGAAAAACTTAAAGAGCATTTTCCTTGGCAAGAAGGCGACACCAATGAATTATCAAACGAAATATCAAAAGGATAAATAATGAAAATTCCAACAAAGAAAAATTCAAATTCCAAAGGAATTTTACAATCCATCTTCTTACTACTTGTACTTTTTTCAAGCAATTGTATCTTCTCACAATTTACGATTCCGGAGAAACCTAGTTTTCAAACTTCGGTTTATGATTATGCCAATGTTTTAAGTCCTGAGGAAAAAGCACAACTCGAAGAAAAATTGATCAAATATTCTGATTCTACGACTACTCAAATTGTTGTAATCACTATAGAAAGTCTCAAAAACGAAGATGTTAGTCAACTAGCAACTAAATGGGGCCAAACCTGGGGAATTGGTGGAACAGCAAAAGATGATAATGGAGTTATCATTCTTTTGGCAAAAAACGAAAGAAAGATAGCCATCAATCCTGGTTACGGTTTAGAGGATAGACTAACAGCGGGAACTGGAGGAGAGATAATTCGAAACATTATCGTTCCTGAGTTTAAAGCAGGCAGTTATTACCAAGGCTTAGACAAAGGTACCAGTGCAATTATTGATGTTTTCAAAGGCAAATACAAAGGCGAACGTAAACAAACCAAAGGAAAAGACTTTCCAATTTTACCAATCATAGTTATTGTGGTTATTGTCTTGATTTTACTATCCAAAAATAGAAATGCTGGCGGTGGAGGAAATTCTGGAAACCGTGGCGGTGGAGGGCCTAGCCTACTCGACGTTATTATTCTAAGCAGCCTCGGAAGAGGTGGCGGAGGTGGTTTTGGTGGTGGATCATCAGGCGGTGGTTTTGGAGGTGGAGGCGGTGGCTTCGGCGGTGGTTTTGGCGGAGGCGGATTCTCCGGTGGAGGTTCAAGCGGAGGCTGGTAAAAAAAGCTATTACATATTGGCATAAAACAAATAAACCACTCGAATTGAGTGGTTTATTTGTTTACATACTATTCTTAAAATTCTGCAGTTTAAAAAAAGTAATCTGTCTATTATTGTTCTCTCCACGGTTGAAACCGTTCGCTATAGTGAACCTTGTATTTTTTTCTGAGTGATGGCAAAAACGCAAAATGTTCCCTTGAGCCCTGATTACTTCACTATACTTTTTTTTATAGGAGTTCAGTGAACTTCGTTTGAAACGGAAAACGAGACTATATTTAATGAAAATGACTAATCTTTCTGCTCCAAAAAAATTAACGATCAGACTCCTATTTTAGAATCGCATCATTCCATTTGATTTTTTCTCTTTACCTGCAAATTTTTCAATCTTATAAGTTAATGAGAACATTACATAACGTTTCAATACCGTGTTTTCCTCATCTCTAATCGTTGTTGGAGTTATCGTTCTTACAGCGCTCACATTTTGGTTCAGAAGGTCATATACTTTTGCTTTAGCCATGAATTTCTTGTCGAAAAAACTGTATGCCAAACTAGTATTCCAGAGGAAAAAGTCTTTTTTGAATCCAGGCGATATATTAGAATTATAAGTATATCCAAAATCATTTCCAAATGTCCAGTTCTTTGGCCAATAATTTGTTACTTGAAGATTCAGTTTATGGGTAAAGTAATCAGCCTGACCGACATTATAATTTGTATAGCTCGTTTTATTATAAGAGTAATTATAGGATGGGTTTATTGTTAACAATTCTCCATAATCATATGTGAAATTTAATTTCGGAGACAATATAATGGATTTTGCAGTATACAGTTCCCCATCTGTAAATCCTTTCGAAAAGTTATAATTATTATTCAAGCGCAACTCGTATTTAAAGGTATGTGCTTCTTTTTTTATGGTTTTATTCCAATAGAAACCCAACCAGGAAGTGTAAGTTCCACTCACATTGTCATAAGTTGTGGTTCTTTTTCTGTTATCATCATAACTAGTAGACGCTACAATCTGATTGTCATAAAAATTTCCTCCAGAATAGAGTCCGTAACCCGAGCGGGTGGCATAATCAAAATCTCTATACGAAAAATAAATACCATGATTTTTATTCAGATCAAGATTAGGATTTCCAATATACGTATTTAATGGATCGGCCAAATCTTCTATAGCCAAAACTTGCCTGGCACTTGGCAGACTATATGAATAATTATAATTTATCCATAAATTTTTAGACTTTGAAAACGCGTAAGATCCATAAGCATTGGCATACGGCAAAGCGTATTTTTTATTTAAAACAGTAACGGCATTCATATAATTCCCTTTATTATCAAAGTCAATCACAGTTGTACCTAGATTTAAATTGAAATTTACTTTTTTCTTGTTTACCGTTATACCTGCGTTTGGCGTAAACGTTCTTTCAAGAGAACTGAATATATTAGTCAATTCATCATTAACAATGGAATAGGACTGATTACTTTCGTCAAAATTAAAAGAATCTCTATTGTCATTCTTTTTATCAAATTTATAATCTGCCCCTACTCTCACTTTTAGAGAATCGGTTATTGGCTGAGTGAACTCAATTTTTCCGGTATGATTGTTTCTTCTATTTTTAGTCTCATTAAACTGATTTCGAATATCGTCGGGTTCGCCATCTTGATTAAATACCGTTCTGGATTTGATAAAATCATCATTAACATTGACTGTGTTTTCATTTTTAAAGACTGCACTAAAATATTTACCTTTCTTTTTAAATGATTTAGTGAACGATAAGGTATTATTGAAACCATTTAAATCATTTTCATAAAAATTATCAGACGTACTGGAGTTCAGCAAAGCATCTTGTCCATCAAATGAAAATTGTTCCGATACCACCCCTTTTTTAGAATTGGCTTTAGTAAAATTAGGTTCAATTATAACTGATGAAGTCGAATCGATTTTTAATTCAAAAACTGATGCCAAATTTTGAGTATAGCGATCTTCATCTGAGTTTGAAGTGGATCGTGTAAGAAAGTTTCCAGATGGCAAAAAGTTGACTTGATTTGTCGTATTATCATTTTTGGTATTGGCACCCGAATAAAAATAACTTAAAGAAGCATCTAAGTTTTTACTCCATTGGTCGGAGTAATTTATTCCCACTAAATCGGAACGGGTAACTCCGTTTCCGCTTCCAAACTGTCTTCCGTTTATTCCAAATGTTCCATTGCTGTTCATCCAAACATTACTGTTTCTTCCGCCACCCATATTATCAAAAACTTCATCCATAGAAAAGCCTATAGAATTGATATTATTGGATGAAGCAAGAACACTAATCTTTCTTTTATTTTTAAAATAATTAAGAAGCGCACTGCTTTCATAGCGGGAATCTGATCCGACACCTCCCATAAACTTGCCAAACAGTCCTTTGTTTTTATCCTCATCTATCGTCAGATTGATACTGGCATTATTGGAACTTGACGCTGCCCCTGTTTTCTCTTCCGTTTTAGTTTTGGTATCAGTAACCTGAACTTTCTTGATGATATCTGAAGGCAGATTCTGCAGTGCAATTTTTCCGTCCTTATCAAAAAAAGGCTTTCCGTTTACCAGAATCTGATTTACTTCTTTTCCGTTAACCGTGATTTTTCCATCGGAATCTATGTCAACACCGGGTAATTGTTTAAGTAAAGTCTGTACATTGGCATCTGGCCGAACCTTAAAAGAAGACGCATTAAATTCCAAAGTATCTTTTTTAATTCTAATTGGCGGCGCCTGACTTTTTACAACCACTTCATCTAGGTTTTTTACTTCTCTATTTAAAATAATTGTTCCAAAATCTTTATCGGCCTGAATATTTTTCAGTTCTATTTTATGATCCTGATAAGCAATAAACGACATTTTAAAAAAAACCGGTTTATTGATTTTTTGGGTTTTAAAATCAAATTTTCCAAATTTATCGGTAATGGTATAAGCAATAACAGTCGAATCTTTTACATCAGAAAGATAAACGGTTGCTGATTCAATGGGGGCTTTTGCAATTTCATCAATAACCTTTCCTTTTAGAGAGATTGAATTTTGGGCAGAAACATAAGAACAGATAAAAAACACTAAGAGAGAATAGTAAAATTTTGGCATAAAAAAGCTTTAGGTCTGTAAGATTATAACGGCAGCTAATTACATGATTTATTAATTAATCATAAAATTACTTACAAAAACTTTAACATATAGCCCTTAAATCAAATACCAAAATGTCTAACTATTTTGAATAAGTTTTAAAAAATTAAAAAAAAAGCTATATTTGATTCTTAAATAATTTAAAAGAAAAGAATTCAGCAATTCTTGTATTCGTTTTAACCGTTAATTCACCCAGAATGCTTTCACATAAAACCAAATATGCCCTAAAAGCGCTTCTATATTTAGCGCAACAAGATGAAAACCATATTTCAAGAACCATTGAAATTGCAGAAGGAGCCTCTATCCCCAAAAAGTTTTTGGAGCAAATACTTTTGGATTTAAAAAGAGGTCATTTTGTAGGTAGCAAACAAGGAAAATATGGCGGTTATTACCTTTTGAAAGACAAAGAAACAATCACTTTGGCCGATATTCACCGATTATTTGATGGTGCAATTGCATTACTTCCTTGTGCATCCTTAAATTTTTACGAGCGTTGCTCTGATTGCGTAAGCGAGTCTGAATGCCTATTGCGACACGGATTGATGACGATTAGAGACGAAACTTTGAAAGCAATGCAAGGCATTACAATCGCCTCATTGGTAAAAAAATAAAAAAATAAAAAAATATATTTTAAACTATACTAGTTTTATAGAATTAATTATATATTTGCATCAAATTAACGTATGATTAACAATCAAAATTAAGAAAAATGCAAATTAATCGAAGACAAAAAAATGAAGTCAGGAAAACAACTCTTCCAAATTTAGAAAAAAACATTTCCAAAATGATGTGTATGTGTATGTGCTAGATTATCAAAAAAAAATTGATTCTAAATTCTACTAATTACATATAATTTACATAATAATGAGAACTATATATACAAAAACAATTTCAAGTCTAGTACTACTATTTATTTTTTCAACTTCTTTTGCACAAAACGTTGTAACAGGAGTCATAACAGACAATCAAAAAAATCCTTTAGAAGCAGTAAATATTGTTATAAAAGGGACTACATACAGCACAACTTCCGATTCGAGCGGAAAGTTCAGCATTGACACTCAACAGAAACTTCCTTTTTCCCTACTCATACAATATGTAGGCTACAAAACCAAAGAAATAAAAATCGGTCTATTATCAGACGCTCCATTAGAAGTAACACTAAGCACAGAAGATGAAAATGTTCTAACTGAAGTTGTTGTTTCCTCCAGACGCAGAATAGAAAAAGCACAAGAAGTACCAATTGCTGTATCAGTTGTAACTGGAAAACAAGCAGAACAAGCTGGTGCTTTCAATGTGAATCGTATCAAAGAACTCGTTCCTTCAGTTCAACTGTATTCATCAAATCCAAGAAATACCGGAATTAACATTCGCGGTCTAGGTTCTCCTTTCGGACTTACAAACGACGGAATCGATCCAGGTGTAGGTTTCTACGTTGATGGTGTTTATTATGCTCGGCCGGCTGCTACAACGCTTGATTTTATTGATGTGGAGCGAATTGAGGTGTTACGCGGACCACAGGGAACCTTGTTTGGTAAAAACACAACTTCTGGTGCTTTTAACATAACTTCTCGCAAACCAAGCTTCAAATCAGGTGCTGACTTCGAAGTGAGTTACGGAAATTTTGCCTATCTGCAGGCCAAAGCTTCGGTTACAGGAGCTTTAAGCCAAAAAATTGCTGGTAGATTGTCATTTTCTGGTACACAACGTGATGGTATAATTGATAATGTTGCAACAGGAAGACCTACAAATACGCTAAACAATCAAGGTATTAGAGGACAATTGCTTTATACCCCATCAGAAAACACCAATATTACATTGGCGGGAGATATTACGACTCAACATAATGACGGATATGCCCAGGTTGTTGCAGGTGTTGCACCTACGCAAAGGGCAGCTTATCGCCAATTTAATGCCATTATAGCTGATTTAAATTACCAACTTCCTAGTTTGAATGCCTTTGATCGTAAGATTGATCACGATACTCCATGGCGTTCCAACCAAGATTTAGGTGGAGCATCTCTTAATATTGACACCAAAATTGGAGAAGGGACTCTTACCTCCACGACTGCTTGGCGTTTTTGGACTTGGGATCCATCCAATGACAGAGACTTTACAGGCTTACAAGTACTTGCAAAATCGCAAAATCCTTCCAGACAGACACAATTCACACAAGAAGTTCGTTATGCAGGTCAGATAACATCAAAAATAAGTGGTGTTGCCGGTGTGTTTTTTATTGACCAAACATCAAAAACAAAGGGTACAGAAGAATCAGGGGATGCTCAATGGAGATTTTCCCAAAGTACTACTAACACAGCATTATGGAAAACCCCGGGTCTTTTTGAAGGATATGGCATAAAAACCAATGCTAAAATACATTCAACGAGTGCTGCAGTTTTCGGTCAACTGGATTGGTCAATAACAGAACGTTTACATGTATTACCTGGTTTACGCTACAATTACGACAGGAAAGATGCAGATTATGACCGTAAAACCTATGGAGGTCTTCAAACTACCGATCCTGCATTAATCGCTTTGAAAAAATTGGTTTATACTGACCAAGCTTTTACATCAGATACTGATGATACTGACTTTTCCGGAAATTTAACGGTTTCCTATAAGGTTTCAGACAAAATCAATGCGTACGGTACTTATGCAAAAAGTTACAAACCTGTTGGTGTGAATGTAGCCGGACTTCCTAGCCTTGCAGGTAAGCCTATTCTTGAACTTGCCGTAATTAAGCCTGAGGATGTAAACCATTATGAATTTGGAGTAAAAACATCTCCTATTAAAAACTCAATATTGAACCTGACCTACTTTAATACAGATATCAAAGACTTCCAAACCAATGTTCAAGCTGCTGAATTAGGTGTAAATCGTGGATATCTTGCCAATGCTGATGAAGTACGTGTAAAAGGTGTGGAACTAGATGCCAGTTTTATAGTTAACAAACATTTTGCTTTCAGCGGAGCTGCGACCTATACTGACGGTAAGTATGTGAAATTCACCAATGCTCCACTTCCATTAGAAGAAACTGGAGCAGCCGTATCCTTTAAAGATGTTTCTGGAACTGATTTACCAGGAGTTTCAAAATGGGCTGGAAGTTTAAGCGGTGAATATACTAAAGATGCCAAATTTTTTGCAAATACAGGTAAATTTTTCATAGCTCTTGATGGTTATGCGCGTTCTGAATTCTCATCAAGTCCTTCAGCTTCGAAGTATTTAATAGTTCCTGGTTATGCCATCTTTAATGGACGTTTGGGTTTCCGTGCAACAGAAGGTTTATCTGTTCACATTTGGGGACGCAACCTTTTGGATAAGGATTACTATGAACAATTATTGCCTGCCGGCGGAAACTCAGGACAATATGCAGGTGTAATAGGAGACCAAAGAACGTACGGAATTACATTAAAGTATTCTCTATAATAATTCATTAAAATCGCAAAGTTAACTTGACATAATCGACAAGTTAACTTTGTGATTTATATTATTTATAAAAAAGACAGAAAAAAACCAAGACAAGTAAGATAAGATGAAAACAAACAGAAATTTATTATTGACGCTAGTAGTGTTAATAATTGCAAGCATTACGCCAAATAAAGTTTCGGCACAAGATTTATCAGGAAACATAAGCATTTCTGGAGCATTTGCATTGTATCCGATTACTGTAAAATGGGCAGAAGAATTCAAAAAAACACACCCTAATGTCAAAATAGACATTCAAGCAGGAGGTGCCGGAAAAGGAATAACGGATGTATTATCCAAAGTTACCGACATTGGATTGGTATCACGAGAACTGAATGCTGCTGAATACAAAAAAGGAGCTTACGCCATTGCTGTTACCAAAGATGCAGTAATTCCGACAATAAGCGCAACAAGTCCCTATAGAAAAGTATTATACCAAAGAGGTGTAAAAAAAGAAGCCTTCAATAATATTTTTATCACAGGAAAATACAAAACTTGGAATGCTTTAGGTTTTAAAAGCACAGCTCCGATACACGTGTACACGAGATCAGATGCGGCTGGAGCTGCCGAAACTTGGGCTAGTTACTTTGGTAAAAAACAAGAAGACCTTCAAGGAGTTGCCGTATTTGGTGATCCTGGGTTGGCGCAAGCGGTACAAAGAGATCCTTCTGGGTTAGGGTTTAATAATATCGTTTATATCTATGACACTAAAACAAATAAACCAACCAATGGAATTGTTGCCGTACCTATCGACCTTAACAATAACGGAAAATTAGATGCCGATGAAAATTTCTATAATAACATCGATCAATTGATTGCTGCCATTGTTTCGGGTAAATACCCATCCCCTCCAGCTAGAGATTTGTATTTTGTAACCACAGGAAAACCAAACAATGCCGTTGTAAAAGCATTCATAAAATACATTCTTACAGATGGTCAAAAATTCGTTACGGAAGCGGGATATATTAAACTTTCCAAAGAAAAATTAACAAAAGAATTAGCGAAGGTAAAATAATATTCTTCTAAATAAAACATCCACCCTATGTAAGAACTGAAAACTATGAGGAGTTACAGTTTTGCTAGGGTGGTTTATTACAATTATGAAAAACATAAGATTACTCAAAGATCGTCTCATCAGTAAAACATTCCTGGCGTTAACAATCCTGTCCATTTCGACGGTGATATTGATTGGTTTTGGATTGTTCTACAAATCATTGCCCATTTTAAACAGCACTTCTCTTTACAATTTATTATTCTCCTCCGAATGGAAACCTTTCAAAGAGGCCTTCGGATTTTATCCTTTTATAGTCGGCACACTTTGGGTAACCGCAATTGCCATTATCATTGCTTTGCCTTTATCAATGCTGACTGCCATTTATCTTTCGGAGTATGCTCACATAAGAGTTCGGAAATTGGTTTTGCCTTTAATTGAATTGTTATCAGGAATACCGCCCGTACTTTATGGTGTTTGGGGAGTCTTGGTAATTGTCCCTTTGATTCAAGATAAAATAGCACCACATTTTGTTGAATTCACAACAGGTTATTCTGTGTTGGCAGGAGGAATTGTTTTGGCAATCATGATTTTTCCTCTTATTATCAGTATAGTAATTGAAGTATTTGACAATGTACCGCAGGACTTACGAAATGCGTCTTTATCATTAGGCGCTACACAATGGCAAACCGTCAAAAAAGTAGTTCTTCGTAAATCTTTTGACGGAATTGTAGCTGCTGTGGTCTTAGCAATTTCAAGAGCTTTTGGAGAAACCATAGCGGTTTTGATGGTTTGCGGCAATTTGGCACAAGTTCCACATAGTCTATTTGATTCGGCCTATCCTTTGCCAGCGCTTATTGCCAATAATTATGGAGAAATGATGTCGATCCCGATGTACGATTCGGCATTGATGTTTGCTGCTCTGCTCCTATTCGTCATCATCTTTTTGTTCAATGCGTTGTCGAGAATTATTTTATACAGAATCGAAAAAAAAAATAATTAAACAAAATCAAAATGAGAAAAATAGAAGAAAATATATTCAAAGTTTTGATGATACTAAGCACCATCATCATCAGCAGCACCTTGTTTATGATAGTGTACACCATTTTTTCAAAAGGAATTGGATCTTTGAGTTGGGATATGGTTTCCAAAATCCCAGAAGGCGGTTTCTACATCGGAAAAGGAGGAGGTATTCTAAATGCCATAGTGGGATCGATTTACATCACTATAGGTTCAACTTTATTGGGACTTTTAATCAGTCTTCCAATAGTCATTTATATTAATGTGTATGCCAAAAGAAACGCCACATTGGCTACGATTACCCGACTGAGTTACGACATCCTGTTTGGGATTCCATCTATTGTATATGGTGCTTTTGGATTTGCCATCATGGTCTATATGGGATTGAAAACTTCATTATTGGCGGGGATAATTACCGTAACATTAATGATAATTCCGATACTGGTTCGAGCAATAGATGAAGTAGTTCGCGTCGTGCCCGAAGATATGGGCAACACTGTTTTCGCACTTGGGGGAACACGCTATGAAACCGCAAAAATCATTTTGCGACAATCCATTCCTGGAATTATTACAGCCATATTATTGTCTTTCGGAAGAGCCATTGGTGATGCGGCTTGTGTACTTTTTACAGCAGGATTTACAGATAGTATTCCAACTTCTCTAGACCAACCTGCAGCAACTTTGCCTCTATCCATTTTTTTCCAATTGAGCAGCCCGATAAAAGAGGTTCAGAATAGAGCGTACGCCTCAGCAGTTATACTTACCATTATTGTTTTAGTCATCAACATTGTTGCAAAAATTGCCAGCAAAAATCTTTCAAAAAATAAAATATGATCATTCAACCTCACATAAGTATCCAAAATTTAAATGTTCACATTGGTGAAAACCATATTCTAAAGAACATTAACCTTGACATTCCAGACAAAAAAGTAACCTCATTAATTGGTCCATCGGGTTGTGGAAAAACAACCTTGCTTAAAACCATGAACCGATTACTCGACCGTCAAAATGATGTGCGTGTGGAGGGAAAAGTTTTGGTAGATGGCGAAAACATTTACGATCCAAAAGTCGAAGTTACCCACATCCGAAAAAAAATGGGTTTGCTTTCGCAAAGACCTTTTCCGCTACCAATGAACATTTATGACAATATTGCTTATGGGCAACGCATTCACGGAAACCATAACAAAAAGGAATTGGACGAAATCGTTGAAAAATACCTTCGTGGCGTAAATCTTTGGGATGAAGTAAAAGACCGACTCAAATCGCCTGCTACTAGATTATCTATTGGCCAACAGCAACGATTGTGTTTGGCGAGAGGGCTTGCGATTGAACCGGAAATTATTCTGGGCGACGAGCCAACATCGGCATTGGACCCCATCTCGACCCAAGCCATTGAGGAATTATTTATGCAATTAAAAGACAAATACACCATTGTTTTGGTTACGCACATTTTGCGCCAAGCCAGAAGAGTGTCGGATTACATTGGTTTTGTATATATGGGAGAGATTATAGAATTCGGCCCTACAGAAGAAATACTTTTGAATCCAAAAGAAAAATTGACCAAAGATTATGTAAAAGGCTTTTTGGTTTAGCAACAATAAAATAAATTCTATAAAAATAATAGAGTTTATGTACATTTGCCAAAAATCGAAAATAACCTTCATGAAAACCATCAGAATCTTTTGCCTTTTGTTTATATGTTTTGTTTCCAAAGCTCAAACCGAAAAAAATGTAGATCATCAAAGTTTACTTTGGACACGATATTACAACCAATTGACAATAAATAACAAATGGTCCATTCATACTGAATTTGACAATCGGATTTTCATGAATCCTGTAGAAGAAAATTTATATGAAATGCGGATTCAGGGACGCTATAAAATCAACAAAGATGTGGAAGTAGGTGCAGGATATGCTTATTTCTCTGTTGCAACCCAAATTCCCGAAGTTACTTACGATTTTAGAATACCAGAATACAGAGGCCAACAGGACATCACTTGGAAGCAAGAATATGGCAGCTTTACCATGAATCAACGCTTTCAGGTAGAAGAGCGATTTATACACAATGCCGATAAACAGGAACTACTCTCTGGAACTACTTTCTATTGGAGATTCAGATACCGTCTTCAAGGGGAATATTCCTGTTGGAAAAAGGAAAGTCAGTATTTGAAAGCAATTGTATATGACGAATTGATGATTAATGGTGGTGAAAATGTTGTCAAAAATACATTTGATCAAAACAGAATTTACGCTGCTTTGCAATACGGGGTCAGCAAAAATATTGCATTCGAATTGGGTTATTTAAACAGTTTCCAACAACGCGCGAGTGGTGTTGATTATTTTGCCAGAGACATTATTAGGTTTACCTTTTTTCATAAAATAAACCTTCAAAAAAAGAAATAAGTAAGTCGAAAGTTTTAAAGTCATTTTAATGAGTAAACTCACTGAAATAGAAGTTTCTAATTTGTTTTGTATTTTTTAAAACACGACATTATAACCTGTCTATTACTTAATAGAGAAAAGTGCTCTTAAATTCTGCCAGTTTATCAATCCAATTTTAAGAATAGATTATTCATCAATTAACTAAATTTTGTAAAAACAAGGCGTAACTTTAATAGAAAAGTTAGGGTCATGAAAAATTTCGGAATTAATCTAACGTGGTTTACCACAATCTATGTTGTAGTTTTTGCGATACTATGTCAAACAGACCTATTTTTTCTTGCAATAATAGGTATGGCTTTTTTGGGAATATGTTTAATGATGCTTTTAATTTTTACCGTTTTGCATGATGAGGAATACAAAACAAATAAAAAATTCAAGGATTGGTATCAAGATAACTCTAAGAAAAATTTAGTACACTAAGAAACCATACTTTCTGAACAAGACAAAAAAAAGTCCCGATAAAATCGGGACTTTGTTATTTCTATTTCTCTCTAATATAGATGTCAATCGGAACTCCTGAGAAGTCCCATTTTTCTCTAATTTTATTTTCAAGGTAACGTTTATAAGGTTCCTTAACATATTGTGGCATATTTGCAAAAAACACAAACTGAGGCGTTGGTGTTGGCAATTGCATACAATATTTAATTTTCACATATTTACCTTTAGTTGCAGGTGGCGGATACGCTTCAATCACTTTCAACATAAATTCATTGAATTTAGAGGTTGCAATATGCTGCTTTCTGTTTTCAAAAACCTGAACAGTTGCTTCCAATGCTTTCAACAAACGTTGTTTGGTCAAAGCTGAAACAAAAATAATAGGCACATCCGTAAATGGCATTAATTCTTTTTTGATTTTCTCTTCGTAATCACGGGTCGACATAGTATCTTTTTCTACCAAATCCCATTTATTCACAAGGATTACGACACCTTTACGGTTTTTCTCGGCCAACCAAAAAATACTTTGATCCTGACCTTCAAATCCACGAGTGGCGTCAATCACCAAAATACAAATATCGGCATGCTCAATCGCACGCACCGAACGCATAACCGAGTAAAACTCTAAATCTTCTTTCACTTTAGCTTTACGACGAATACCTGCCGTATCCACCAAGTTGAATTCAAAACCAAAACGGTCGAATTTTGTATCAATAGCATCACGAGTAGTACCCGCAATATCAGTAACCATAAAACGTTCTTTACCAATCAATGCATTGATAAAACTAGATTTTCCTGCATTAGGACGACCTACTACAGCAAAACGCGGCAAAACCACTTCTTCTTGAACCGGTTCAGGTTTTACTGGAAAAGCTTCAATTAAAGCATCCAATAAATCTCCAGTTCCGCTTCCTGAAATACTTGCAAATGTGAAATATTCACCTAAACCAAGATTATAAAACTCAAGAGCGTCTTTCTCACGCATGGCATTATCTACCTTATTTACAGCCAATAAAACTGGCTTTGTCACTTTACGCAACAAACGGGCAACAACATCATCCATCGGAGTGATCCCCTCTTCAACATCTACCACAAATATAATAACGTCGGCTTCATCGATAGCCAATTCTACTTGCTTACGTATCTCACCTTCAAAAACATCATCCGATCCACGAACATATCCTCCCGTATCAATCACAGAAAACTCTTTTCCGTTCCACTCGCTTTTACCGTAGTTTCTATCTCTGGTAACCCCAGAAACTGAATCTACAATAGCTTCTCTTCTTTGTATCAGCCTATTAAAAAGGGTTGATTTCCCTACATTAGGTCTTCCTACTATCGCAACAATGTTATTCATAATATAAATTCAAATATTTATTTCTCCCGAATACTGCTTTCCAGTTTCGGGTTGCAAAGGTAGTGTTTAAAACCATGAATATCAATTTTTTTGGTATATTCGCTACTCCTTATTCACTTAACCGCTTCATTTCTAAATTTATGGACACCAATAATGAGATCCGTTTGCGTTTACGATTCTACAAAGAAGTCAATCAGGACATCGATTCCCTTCGTCAAAAATTCATACAATTTACCACCACCAATTCGCCTGATTTCATTCTAAAAATAAAAGAATACCACATTTGGATTAACATCAAAGGACCAAAAAAAGCCTATTGGTCACCCCATTTGCACATTGAAATGGAATCCAAAGGTGATAACCAAACCCATATTCGAGGATTATTTGGCCCCGACCCCGATTTATGGACATTCTTCATGTTTTTACATTTCATGATAGCGGGAACTTTCATCATCTTTTGCGGTATCGCCTACTCACATTACGTTCTAAAAGCATCCAGAACAAGCGATTTTGTAGTAATGTCCCTCATGGTTTTCGCTTGGTTCTTACTCTACATCATCGCCAAACAAATCCGAAGCAACGGTGAAAAACAAATGAACGACATCGAAAAAGTGTTTTTGGAAATCATAGAATCACCTATATAACACACACTATTTTACCGCAAGGTTCACAAAGAATTACGCAAAGTTCGCTAAGCTTTGCGTCCATTGCGATACCCTTGCGAACTTTGCGGTTAAATTTTTATCCAAATAGATAAAGCTCATAAGTAGCTATTCCAGCTCTACATTGCAACTCCTCGCTCAAAAAGGAGTTGTTCCAATGCGCTTGCAGTCCCGATAGCTATCGGGATCCTCCGGTCGCTCAGCAACCACAGGAACAACAACCTTTTTCCACTGTGGGGTTTCCATTTCACACGAGCGAAGCGAACTGGCGAAGCAATCTGGGCTAAAAAAAAAGCGTTTACATAACACAAATCAAGCAAGTTTTCATCTCAAAAGGATTTGCAATAATTCATTCCATAAAGAAATCTGCGAAAATCCTTTTAAATCTGCGTGAAAACATTGCACGCAGATTTAAAAGGATTTTCGCAGATATTATAAGAGTTTAAAGAAAAAAAGCTGTAAAAATTCATTTGTAATCTGTAGCCAAAAAAAATCAGCATTAGAACAAAATTCCAATACTGATTTTATATTTATTCTTTAAATATTCCAACATACGATTAAACAAATAACCGAATTACCGAATCAACATTTATTGATTGTACCCAAAACGCTTCAACATATTTGCATTGCTTCTCCAATTTTTATTCACTTTCACATACAATTCAATATGGATCTGCTTCCCGAAGAATTTCTCCAAATCCACACGGGCATCCATTCCAACTTTTTTCAAAGCAGCACCTTTGTGACCAATAACGATTCCTTTTTGAGTCTCGCGCTCCACCATAATCAAAGAACGGATGCGGATGATATTCTCATCTTCAAAAAACTCTTCGGTTACGATTTCTACTGCGTATGGAATTTCTTTGCTGTAGTTCAATAATATTTTTTCACGGATTGTTTCATTTACAAAGAAACGCTCCGGCTTGTCCGTCAATTGATCTTTTGGGTAATACGCTGGTGATTCCGGTAACAATGAAATGATTCTTTGAAAAACTTCAGGAACATTAAAATTCTGCAAAGCTGATATAGGATAAATTTCTGCATTCGGTACTTTGGCAGTCCAAAAAGCTACTTGCTCTTCCAGTTGTGCTTGATTAGAATTGTCAATTTTGTTTAATAATAACAAAACCGGGATTTTCGAATGGATAATTTTATTAAAAAAAGCTTCGTCTTTCAATTCCTGCTCACCAATTTCTACCATATATATTAAAACATCGGCATCTTCAAAAGCGGACTTCACGAAGTTCATCATTGATTCCTGCATTTCATAGGCTGGTTTGATGATTCCGGGAGTATCCGACAAGATCATTTGAAAATCTTCCCCGTTTACAATCCCAAGAATTCTATGACGTGTTGTTTGTGCTTTTGACGTAATAATTGATAATCTTTCACCAACAAAGGCATTCATTAACGTTGATTTCCCAACGTTTGGATTCCCTATGATGTTTACAAAACCTGCTTTATGTGACATTTCTACTTATATTTATACTGCAAAGGTAGTCATATCAAGTCAATACAGGAAATAAAACATTTTTTAAAGTTTTCATTGGATTTATCAAAATTCGGCGTATCTTTGCACCCGAAACAACGCGGGATAGAGCAGTAGGCAGCTCGTCGGGCTCATAACCCGAAGGTCACAGGTTCGAGTCCTGTTCCCGCTACTAAGGTAGCCTTATTGAGATTACAAAACGCACATCGCGGGATAGAGCAGTAGGCAGCTCGTCGGGCTCATAACCCGAAGGTCACAGGTTCGAGTCCTGTTCCCGCTACTAGAAAAGCTTCAGAGAAATCTGGAGCTTTTTTCGTTTTAACCATCTTTGTAAACATCTCGTTGCATTCACGAGCGGGACGTTCGCGCCCAATGCCATTAAGTTAAGGAAAAACTATTTTTTTCACGCAGATTTCGCAGATTTCCGCAGAAAAATGAGAAAAAAATCTGCTGAATCTGCGTGCTATTTTTTATTTTTTTCCTTAACTTAACGACATTGCGCTCGCGCTAGCTGCGGAGAAAAGTATAGAAACAAATAAGTCCTAAAAGTGATTTTAATCAAAACCTCTTTAATTTTTGCCAAATGTTAGAAATTCTTTACCAAGACGAATATATTATAGCAATTAATAAACCAAGTGGATTGTTGGTTCATAAATCATTTTATGCGCGCGATGCAAAAGTGTATGCTATTCAAGAATTGAGAAATCAAATAGGACAACACGTTTATCCTATTCATCGCTTAGATCGTAAAACATCTGGTGTCTTGTTATTTGCATTAAATAAAGAGGTTTTGAAAATTATGAATGATCGTTTTGCCACACGCGAAGTCGAAAAAAAATATTTAGCAATTTTACGTGGTTGGTCGCCCGAAGAACTAACGATTGATTATGATTTAATTAATGATGATGACATTAAACAAAATGCAATAACATACTTTCACCGTTTGCAAAATGCCGAAGTTGAGTTAGAATTTAATAATAAACCAACATCAAGATATTGTTTGGTAGAAGCGATTCCTGAAACTGGACGTATGCATCAATTACGAAAACATTTCAAACATATTTTTCATCCCATTTTAGGAAGTCGTCCACATGGCTGCAACAAACAAAATAAATTATGGTTGGAGAATTATGACCTGAAAGGAATGATGCTTCATGCACATCAGTTAATTTTTAATCATCCAATAAAAAATGAACAACTAATCTTGAATGCAAAGATTAATGATGAGTTTAGCAGAGTAGGTACTATTCTTAATCTAGATTTGAGTAAGTATAAATAGAATAATAATTTGTAAATCATCGGGCTCATATCCGCCGTGGCGAAATTTATCCGATTCAAAAACCTCATCCCAACCCACAAAAAAAAGACTGCTCATTGAACAGTCTTTTCTACGCATTTAAGAAATTGTTTTATGCAGCAAACAAGCCTTGCTTATGAGCGTTGTATAAAACCAAATCGTAAGGGACTAATTTTGGTGCTACTTTCTCTGAAGCCGCATTAAACTTGATACCGTTGTGTTTTCTGAACAAGTAAATTTCTTTTAAACAATTAGACAAACTCTGGTGAATTAATGTCGTAAAAGTTGGCAACTGTTTGTCGCCTACCAATAAATCAATTTGGTAATTCGAACTACTTTTCGATAGATTGTTTCCGATGATTCTTAAAGTGAATGTTGTCGGGATTCCGTTTTGCTCCCCTTGATACTGTACTATCATACTACTTAAGATTAAAATGTGGTTAAATTAAAATTTATATTTTCAGCTCTATATTCGCTGAATTCTTTATTAAAGCTTTTAAAAATAAGAAAATGATAGAATAACGACCGTTAAATTATCAGTTTATAACAAAGCTAATTAATAAAATGATTCTGAATGAAATTAAGTGTGTAAAATTTTCATAAATTATTCGGTGGATAAACTACGTTTGGCAGCTTATTAATTGTTTGCTGTTAGTACGATTATACATATATTTGTTTTGGCCTAAAATCAACAATTCTGCAAGACACAAATAGGTTAGCAACTATAGCATCTCATAAGACAAATAAAAAAATGAATCAAAAAACATCACTTCTTAACTTTTTGAAACAGCCGTATCCGTTTTACTATGAAGGCAAAAAACTACTTCAAATAACAGCTGTATTTTTTTTGATTTCTTTTTTTTTCAACTACATGCTCCAGCCTTTTGACGTAAACCCTCAAGAGCAGAAAATGCATTATTTTTGGATATGTTGCATTCATTCTTTCTCCCCTATATTTGTATTGCTATGCATTGCATTAATCTGTAAACTGTTTCCAAAAGCGACTGACGACTGGAAAATCAAAAATGAATGTATCCTCGTTTTCTTTCTGCTTCTTTTTACTGGAATCACGCAATTTCTGATACGCGATGTAATTTATAACAATCCCATGAATTGGTCTTGGAGGTATTTTATAGAGGAAATTTCCAATACATTTATCGCTGGTATTTTCCTTGCTCCAATCATCATTTCAATCAATTTAAACAGACAACAACTTAAAAACAGTCAAAAAGCAGACCGTATTTCTTCCTCCATAACTGATGTAAAGGAAATCCAAAACAACACATCAATCACTATTGAAACGGAAGTGAAATCGGAAAAATTTGTTTTCGAAAGCCATAGTTTTATTTACGCCAAAGCCGAAGGAAACTATGCTGAGATATTCCTCAAAAAAGAAGATACAATTCAAAAACTCATCAAACGGATCCCTATCAAAAATCTGGAAATGCAGTTGAGTACTTTTCCGTTTATCATTAAAACCCACCGATCGGTTTTATTAAATTTGAATTACATCGAAAAAGTCACCGGAAATGCACAAGGATATAAAGTGCACCTAAAAGACTGTCCAGATACCGTTCCCGTTTCCAGAAACTTCATTCAATCGTTCGATTCAGCGACTACAGAGAGATAAAATCACTTTGTTGTTTGTCCCAAAATCTTGCCAACCACCCCAGAACAATGCCTCTCGTCACATAATCTTGCGATTCAGAACAAGAATTTGCAGCGTTGTTTTTTTGCTCACACATTTGCAAAAAACTTTAGAACTTATGCGTAGATATGACTTAGACTGGCTTCGAGTAATAGTATTTGGATTACTCATTTTTTATCATGTGGGAATGTTTTTTGTGGCTCCAGATTGGGAGTGGCATATCAAAAATAACATTACCTACGAATGGATTAAATATCCCATGTTATTTTTAAACCAATGGCGACTGCCTATCCTTTTCGTCATTTCTGGAATGGGAACATCCTATGCTCTTTCAAGAAGAACTGCAGTTCAATTCGCTTTTGAAAGAACCAAAAAATTACTGCTTCCGCTAATTTTTGGAATGTTGGTTATTGTTCCTCCGCAAGTGTATCTTGAAAAACTTTCAAAAGGGATGATTACAGGCAGTTATCTCGACTTTTGGCCTTCGCACGCCTTTATTGGTACATATCCCGTTGGGAATTTAAGTTGGCACCATTTGTGGTTTATCCCCTACTTACTGTTGTTCTCGTTGGTACTTATTCCTGTTTTTATATTTTTAAGAAACAACCCAAATAATTTTATCCTGAAAACAACTGCAAAAATAAGCAGCACACGATTCGGTCTATACTGGTTTATAGTTCCGCTCTATCTGATAGAAGCTTTTATAGAGCCTTTTTTCAAAGAAACCCATGCTTTGGTTGGCGATTGGTTTGTGATTATCAATAGCATTACTTTATTCTTTTTTGGCTTCTTATTAATCTCCGTCAAAGAAACTTTTTGGAAAACAGTAGAAGCAAACAGAAAGACCTATTTAAAATGCGGAATCATTGGTTTTACATTGCTAATGTGTATCATCACCGCTTTTGAGGATGGTTATGCCAGACATTTTACTGAAGCCTTAATCAAAGTCTTCTCTTTTTGGTCTTGGATTCTAACGCTGTTTGGTTATGCTTCAAAATACCTCAACAAACCCAGTAAAACATTAGCATACTGTAATGAAGCTGTATATCCTTTTTACATACTGCACCAAACGATAACGGTGATTTTAGGGTATTACTTAATGAATTCACAGTGGAATTCTTTCTTTAAATTTTCGATAATGTCCATCGGAACATTTTTACTGTCATGGATAATTTATGATTTCTTAATTAGAAGATGGTTCTTGATTCGACCTCTTTTTGGCTTACAGAATACAAAAAAAATATCCGAACCTGAGTTTCTTCATCAATCTTCCAGTTCTGTCTTATAAGGAGAGAGCAACTAAATCAAACAAAAAACCTCAGGACAATCCTGAGGTTTTTGCTGTTTATTTATTAGTTTTTAATCGCCAGAGCGTTTCTATAAACACATCTACATCTTGACAAGTATTATAAAAAGCTAATGAAGGGCGAACGGTGGTTTCCACTCCCATTCTTCTCAAAATAGGCTGTGCACAATGATGTCCCGTGCGCACCGCAATGCCTTCCCTATTCAATGCTTTTCCAACCTCATCATTGGTAAAGCCTTCCAAAGTGAACGAAAGCACACTCGCTTTATTGGCCGCAGTGCCTATCAATCGCACTCCCGGAATCTGTTTGAGCAAATGCGTGGCATATTCCAACAAATAATGTTCATACTGTCCAATCGCTTCAATCCCAATTTTCGAAATGTAGTCAATGGCGGCACCAAGTCCTATCGCATCTGCTATATTTCCGGTACCTGCTTCAAAACGATTGGGCGCTTTGTGATATTTTATTTGCTCAAAAGTCACATCTTGTATCATATTCCCTCCCGATTGATAGGGTTCCATTTCATTCAGCAAATCTTCTTTACCATACAAAGCACCAATTCCTGTTGGGCCAAATAATTTATGACCCGAAAAAACCAACCAATCAGCATTGAGATAACGAACATCGACTTTCATATGTGAAACAGATTGCGCTCCGTCCAAAAGCACTTTGGCCCCAACAGCGTGAGCCATTTCGACCATTTGCTTGGCAGGCGTTACAGTTCCCAATGCATTTGATACCTGCGTAAAAGCAACCAACTTAGTTTTAGAATTCAACAATTTAGCATATTCATCCAACAGAATTTGTCCGTCATCATCCACTGGAATCACTCTCAATTTTAGTCCTTTTTTATCGGCTAACCGCTTCCAAGGAACAATATTGGCATGATGCTCCAAATGACTCACGATGATCTCATCTCCGGCCACCAGTTTATGGTTTCCCCAACTTTCAGCTACCAAATTGACTCCTTCGGTTGCTCCACGCACAAAAACAATTTCGTTTACTGAACCTGCATTCAGGAACATCCTTACTTTTTCACGGGCTGCTTCATAAGCATCTGAAGCACGTGCAGCCAACTCATGCGCTGCACGGTGAATATTAGAATTTTCATGTTCGTAAAAATAGGTAACACGATCAATCACTGACTTTGGTTTTTGGGTAGTCGCAGCATTATCAAACCAAATTAATGGTTTTCCATTTACCGTTTCACTCAAAATCGGGAAATCTTTCTTAATTAAATTAGCATCAAAATTAGACCCAACCCATCCGCTTCTGGATTGTGGTTGAATAGGCACAACAGATGAAATCACAGGTTTTCTGGAATCAAAAGCAAACGGATTTTCATCCAAAAAATAATAACTGCTCTTTGGTTCCAATCCAACTGACCCTTTTTCCAAAGGAATCCCAAAACTAGTGTTTACCAAATCCAATGCTGCTTTTAATTCAGCTTCAAAAGAAGCTCCTTCATATTCAAATGGCAAATAGGATGACTCTCCTTTTTTATCCTTTAAATTCAAATCAGAAAATCCAGTTTGTGGATCTTCCATCTTGACGTTATTACCTGTACCGATTGCAAACGGCGCTTCTCCACTTCCCAATGCATATTTTGAAGTATCAATTCCATTTAGATTTTGCTCAAAAAAAGCAGGATCTGAAACACTCGAAAAGGGATGTCGAGATTCCCCTACAGGTACTATATTAGCATAGGATCCAACTGATGGAGATCCACCAAAACCTCCCATCGACGGAGGAGATTGAGAAAAAACCAAAGGACTTCCAGCCTGATTTGGAATTACAGGTGGTGCATAACCAGATTGAGCCATTAAAGTATCATGGCCACTTACCGGAAATATGGTTTCTACCTGACCTAAATTACCAGCTGAGAGGAGTGTTTCGGCTATTTTAGTGGCGCGAGGATGTTCATTATGATCTGGGCTCAAGGAAATCTCTTTTGGAAATTCGTTGGGCAAAGCACTGAACAACTCATTGGCTAAATGCTGCAAATCCTCAATATTCGGCAATCCAGGATTGTTAGTATTTGTATTCATGATACTTGTCTATTTGCACATCTTCCAGCACCGCAATTGCATCATCAACAGTTACTACCAATGAACAATACAACGATACCAAATAGGAAGCAATCGCTTTTTCATTGATACCCATAAAACGAACAGATAATCCAGGAGATTGTTCTCCTTGCAATCCAGGTAAAATAAGTCCAATTACACCTTGACGACTCTCACCTGTGCGCATCAATATGATTTTAGATTTTCCGTTTTTAATTGGTAATTTATCCGAAGGAATAAGGGGAATCCCTCTCCAAGTTAGGAATTGGGAACCAAACATGGAAGTTGTTGGCGGCGGAACTCCACGACGGGTACATTCACGACCAAAAGCTGCAATAGCCAACGGATGCAACAAGAAAAAGCCCGGTTCTTTCCATACTTTGGTCAGCAATTCATCCAAATCATCGGGGGTAGGCGCTCCTGTCCTAGTTTTTATAATTTGAGAAGGAACCACATTGCTCAACAAACCATAATCTTTATTATTGATTAATTCGCTTTCTTGTCTTTCCTTAATAGTTTCAATAGCCAAACGCAATTGCTCTGTAATTTGGTTATATGGTTTACTGTACAAATCCGAAACACGGGTATGTACTTCAACAATTGTTTGAACCGCTGCCAAATTATACTCCTTGGGATTATCGATATAATCCACAAAAGTATTGGGAAGTGAACGTTCATCTCTCGCCGAACAATCCACTTCGATATGTGTAGCATCTTTAACTTTATTCAAACGGTACACCCCTGCTTCTACTGGAACCCAATGCAAAAGATGCGTAAGCCATCTTGGGGTTATTGTCCCCATTTGAGGAACCGAACGGGTTGCAATTGCTAACTGTCTCGCTGCTGCGTCTCCTAACGCAGTTTGCTGTTTTTTTAATTCTGCCATTGTTCTATTTATTAAGTTATATCTAATATTACTAAATCACGGACAAGGTTGATTCAAAATAACAGAACATGTACATAATCATGTCAAACAATTTCAAACCAAATCAAAAAAGAAAAGAGCCAATTTCTAAGAGGAGTTTCATTGACCATTAATCAGAAAAGCACGACTCTCAAAAAAACTGTTTCCAATCAAGAATGCATAAAAAAAGAATGCATTATTTTCTTCACTAATTTAGCACAATTATATAACTATCACAATAACAATAATTTAAATAATTAAATTTTAATACTAAAAAAAACAAGAATTCAATAAGCTAGAGTCGACTATTGATATTGGAGCAGGAACATTTGCTTTGTCCATTCACTATCGCTAGAGTGGCTTTTTTGCGAACATTATGCCATTTACCATTATTTATAAAAGAAAAAAAGAGTAAGAATAAACAATAAACACAATTATCGTAACGTACAAAAAACGAAAAACCCTGTAATGTATGAGGTTACAGGGTATTCTAACTAAATGTATTAAAACAAACAACTTTCAATCTCTTCAATCCTTGCAAAAATGTTTTACCCTTTAATAACGGGTAATGAAACTACGTTTCCTACTTCATTTCGCATGGTCATATTCAATTTATCCAATAATGACAATCTGTTGGAAACTAGTCCCGAGAACAGATTATAGGATATATTCATTTTTTTTAAATGAATTAATTTCTCCAATTCTAATGGAACTTGCCCCCTAAAATCATTGTCAAAAAGGTTTAAATTTTCTAATAATACCAGATTACCAATCGCCGGACTTAATTTTCCGGTAAATCTATTAGAATATAAAGACAACGATTTTAATGATTTTAACTCATAAAAAGAAACAGGTAATTGTCCCTGAAACGAATTTTCATATAATGATAAATTCTCTAACATCGAAAGTTTTCCGATTTGTGGAGGCAATTCACCAGACAATATATTTCGATCCAGTACTAATACTTTTAAATTAGGCAAAGTACAAATTGAAACAGGAATAAAACCGGTCAATTTATTAAACGAAAGGTCCAATATTTGCAAATTCTTCAGATTGCCGATATTGAGGGGAATTTCACCATTCAATAAATTGGTACCCAAATTTAGTTCCTGCAAATTCAACAAATTAGTAATCTCAACAGGAATACGACCCGTCAAATTATTGTTGTTTAAGTTTATCGAAATTACCTTATCGTCAACGACTTTTACTCCGTACCATTTGTTCATTGGCAAAGAAAAATCCCATTTATTAATCCATTTAGCACCATTGGTAGCTTGGTTTAATTTTATAAGGACATCCTTTTCTGCCTGCGAAACATTAGCAAAAACTGAAAGTGAAAATAGTACGGTAAAAATAAGTGTAATTTTATTACTCATTTGCTTTACTTAAATATTCATTGCTTCAAAAATAATTAAAAAGTTCGCTAACCAACAAAAAAAATCGACAAATTAACACAACAAAATATTTAACGAATACATATCTTACAAAAAAAGTGCAACAATTCAAAAAATGAATTATTGCACTTACAAAAAAAAAAATCAGGTATGACCCAAAATCAATTAACTCTGTCCCGTATGAAAAACAGAATTAATTTTACTGTACAACTCAGGAATTGTCCCATTCCAAAAGCCTATTTATTGTACTCATTTACCGAACAAAATAAAGGCAATGATTAAAGTAATGATAACATTAAACGTTTGTGCTAGTAAAAAAGCATAGAACGGTTTTTTACTATTTAAATTGAATAAATCTTTAAAATTGGTCTCTAAACCAATACTGGTAAAAGCCAAAGCAAACCAAATGCCTTGAAGGTTTTTCAAGCTGTCTTTCACCTCATCTCTTGTCTCCGACAACACAAAAAATGAAAAAAGCAAAGAAGCTCCTATAAATCCAAGTACAAACTTTGGAAAACGTTCCCAGATTATACTTAAGGTCGGTTTGGATTCGATAGCCTCCGACGATTCATTCTTTGTATATGTCCAGTACACGGATATTGCAAATGCAGCAATACCCAAAAGCACATTTTGTGAGAACTTAACAATTGTACTTATTTTCAATGCAGTCTCTCCTACCAGCGTTCCAGAGGCAACCACTGCTCCTGTAGTATCAATGCTTCCTCCCAGCCAAGCTCCGGTAACCTCCTCTGGAAAGTTAAAATACTTTGCTATAATTGGCATAAAAATCATCATGGGAATAGCTGTAATCAAGACCATAGAAATCACATAGGAAAGTTTTTTTGAATCTCCTTTGATGGCTCCAGAGGTCGCAATTGCTGCCGAAACACCGCAAATAGAAACAGCACTAGATATCATCATCGTCAGTTCATCATCTACTTTTAATTTTTTACACAACCAAAAGGCAAAATACCAAACAGACAATACCACGACCAAAGCCTGTGTTAATCCCAAAAGACCTGCCTTAAGAATATCCGAAAAAATGACACTGGTACCCAATAATATCAATCCAACTTTAACAAAAAGCTCGGTAGAAAGTGCTGAACGAAACCAAATTGGAAGCTTAAAAAAATTGCCGATGAATAAGCCTATAAAAAGACTAAAAATCACCGCTTCCAAATTGAGTGCTTTGACCTGCCCATTTCCTGCAATAATCAATGCAATAATGGTTAAAAAATAGACGGCAGGAAATCCAAGCAGAAAATTCTTAATCGATTTTCCAGTCAAAAAAATACCAAAAGACCCTACCGCCAACAAGTATATAAATTGTTGTAAAAGCGTTTTCAAATTACCTAAGCCAAAAACATTTTCGGTAAGTTCTTCATAATTCCCCCATTTAAAAACAGGAACCGGAAGAAGAAAAACCGAAAGCGATAACCCAATAATCAGAAAACCTAAGATTACTACCGTCCAATCTTCGTGAATAGCAAATTGTTTTGCGTTTTGTGACATTTTTAAAAATTTTTATTTAGAACTTAATCTTATTATTTATCCTTCACACATCGAAACCCTAAGTGATTACAGGCACTTGTTGTTTCTCCTTTTCCGCGGCTTCCCGCAACGTATCGAATGCAATATTGATCACTACATAAGAAAGATCCGCCTCTTTGAACATGTTTTTCGACGCCCGGTTCTTCGGAATCCTTACTAGTCGAAGGCCCTTTTGGATTATCACTAGGACTGTCTTTATAATAATCGTCACGATATAAATCGCTACACCATTCCCATACATTTCCTTCCAAATCATAGATCCCATAAGGATTTTTAGGGAAAGACTTTACAGGTGCAGCTCCTATAAAACCATCTTCAGCGGTGTTATTATTTGGGAAACTCCCCTGAAAAATATTGGCAGCCCATTTACCGTTTGGCTTAAGATCTGTCCCCCAATAATATTTCGTTTGAGATCTTCCAGCTCTCGCAGCAAACTCCCATTCGGCTTCGGTCGGGAGTCGTTTACCAGCCCATTTCGCATAGGCTTGTGCGTCTTCATAGCTAATTTGGACTACAGGATTATTGTCCAATCCAACGATGCTGCTTTCAGGTCCTGTTGGATGCTGCCAACTGGTACCCGGCACATATTTCCACCATTGCTGCATATTCTCCAAAGAGACTTTACCTGTTGGAGGTAAAAATACCGCAGAGCCCGGCACTAGATTTTCAACCGGTACACCCGGAAAATCAGCTGGATTCAATGGCCTTTCGGCTACAGTCACATAATTTGTTGCTTGCACAAAAGCGCCAAATTGGGCATTCGTAACTTCATTTTCATCCATCCAATACCCTTTGATACTCACTTTATGAATAGGCCTTGCATCAGGATAATCATTAGTTCCCATATTGAATTCACCGGATGCAACCCAAACCATTCCAATGGTTGAAGTAGCATCAAGAGCTTCTGGAACGTTCTTTGTCATTGCCCGAAGCAACAAAGCTTTTTTAGAAGTGTTTGCCTTGCAAAATGCTTGACACTCTTTTGTAGCCACAACTGACAGAGATTTATTTTCTTGCGCAAAAGCAGAACTTAAACCCGACAAAACAATTCCAGCTATTAAACTATATATCTTCATGTTTCTATTATTCATCATCCGTCGCCCCGAAAGCATAATGTCATTAAAACTAAGCCCAAACCTACCTAAAACTTTCTTCCGAATTTCCAACAGCTTCTCACAATCATTTAAAGAAATCACATTTATTGCTCATCATGTGATTCGCTTTACCTATTTGATAATACTCGAATCTCCATTCGGTCAAAATAACCAAAAAAACTTACCTTAATTCCACTACTTATCCCTTTCGGGAACAACTGATGACTATTTTTATTTATTTACGGCCAAAGCCAAATCAACATCCTTTTTCAAATCACCCAAACCGTCTTTTTTGAAAACAATTTTACCGTTTTGATACAAAATCAAAGTTGGAAATACGTTAACCGTTTTCAAATCGGCTATGACTTGTGGGCTTTCTTCCAAATCAATTTCGATAATTTTCAAATTGGTTCCGTATTGAGCTCTGATGGTTTCCAAAACAGGTTTTACTTTTTTGCAGGCTCCACAATAACGGGAACCGATATCGACCAAAACGGCATTGTTGTCGGCTATGATTTTTTTATATTCCGCCAATGATAATTTACTTTTCAAATTGGTATAAAAAGGCTTTCCTCCTCCTATCCAAGCTGCAATTCCTCCTTCTAAATCGTGTACATCGGAGAAACCGTTTTTCAATAATTCTTTGGCCAATGCGTTACTTCTTCCTGCACCGATTGAATAGATAAAAACTGGTCTTGAGTTATCCAATTGAGCAACATATTTCGCATAATTTTCCGTTTGCAGATTAAAATTAACCGAACCTTCAATATGGTTTAATTCAAACTCTTCGGGACTTCTGGCATCAATTATCTGTGGGCTTTTTTGACTTTTTATTTTTGTATAAAAAGCATCCAACGGCAATGTAATCGTGTTTTGATTTTGGGCAAAAGCACCCAACGCAACGAACAAGACTACCGCAGTGACACTATTTTTAAATCTTTTAAGATTGAACTGGCTCATATCGGTTTGGATTTGATGAAACGGACTCTTTCTTTTGAGAAATTGGCAAAGCAATAACGCCTTCTGCCAATGGGCTTCCTTCTTTTTTAGATTTGAATATTGGCCACAAAAACTGTGCATACCATTCTTCCTGTTTGTACGATTTCGTTCCGTAGGACTTAGGAAATTTGCGAGTAATTAAACCCGTTCCAAAAATCACGTCCCATAGGAAAAACATATTTCCAAAGTTGCCTTTAAAATGACCAATTCCGTCACCGCTTGTATCGGCATGATGCGCGTGATGAGTAGCTGGAGTCGAAATAAAGCGTTCCAAAACCCAAGCGATAGGATGCAAAATTCTGTATTTATAAAAGGGTTTATCCCAAGCAATACTCGAATGTGCTCCCAATGTTATGAAACTTTTTATCACCGTAACAAACAAGGCTGGCAATCCTAATCCTAAAAACGTCAATGTAGCCGTCAAGTAAATTTGGGAGAAAAACACGGTATAAATAAAGTTTTGTCTCGAAGCCATCGCCATTCCCATGTACGGAGCTGAGTGATGAGTTCTATGAAAACGCCATAAAAACGGTACCTGATGGTGCAAACGATGATACCAATATTGGGTTAAATCATCAGCTATAGCAATTAGGAAAAATCCTCCCCAAAATGGAACCCATGAAAGTGTATTCGCTAAATTTGGAATTAAAAATGGTAAAGCAGTTAAGCTAAAAAAAGCAATTACCGGAGGTAAAAGCAGTTTTGGCGCCAAAAAACAAACAATATCTATTTTACGTTCTGTTCCTGTCCATTGGTCGTCATATAAACCTGCCGCAAATTCAACAACTCCTAAAACGAGCATGAAAGCAACCAAACCCCAAGTGCGAATGTTCTCAAACGCCGGTTTTGCAAATTCCAAAAACGATGGCAATGTAAGGTGTGATTCTGTAACGATACCGTTATTTAATTTAAAATAAAGGTAAATTGCCAACACCGGCAAGCTGTACAACAAAAAACTGATACTCAAATCTCTTGTTAGTTTTCTTTTTAAATTTTGATCTAATGCCATGATTTACTATTTTAAAAAATGATTTACTAATGCTAAGCCACCAGCCAAAATAACTAGCGGCACTAAAAAGACAATCGCCCCGACGACAATCTTTTTTCCTATTATTTGAAAATCTATTAGTTTCATATCTGTGAATTTTAAAAGAATCAGGTCTTTTTTAAGTTCTGATAAAAGACCTGAATTCCAGATTGAGTTATTAATTAGTGCTACCTGCTTGGGTTGCTTTATGAATCAATTCCTGAAGATTTTGGTTTTTATCTCCAGTTGGGTTATGAATTCTTCTGGCAAATACATCTTGCCAATCAATTAACGGATAAAGGTTATTCTCTTTGGCTTGCTCATCAAACAGTTTTTTAAGTTCTTCCAATTTTTCAGGATACTTTTTAGCCAAGTTAACACGCTCGTTAAAATCCTCATTCAAATTGTACAATTCCCAAACATCAGCATCAAAATTACTGGCTACCGGTTTTTCATTTTTACCCAACGAATTTTTTAAGGCAAAAGAATCTGGAAGATGTGCCGCTGCCGCTTTCCAACCATCTTTGTAAATGGCTCTGTTACCAAAAATATAATAGTATTGTACTTTGTGTAATGACTCGGCTTTAGCATCATTTAAAGAAGCATATAAAGAAGATCCTTGTATTACATCTTGCTTAATTTCTTTAATATATTCTGGTGCTTTTATTCCGGCAATTTCCAATGTAGTAGGAAGTATATCCGTTACGTGGCTATATTGGTTTCTGATTCCTCCTTTTTCCTTAATCCCTTTTGGATAATGAATAATCAATGGATTACGAGTTCCTCCTTCTGAATGTGCATCTTGTTTCCAATTTTTGAAAGGGGCATTTGTAGCTTGTGCCCATCCCAAAGGATAATTGGTATTTAATCCTTTTGCAGTACCGATTTCTCCTATGTTGTTTAAATTATCCTGAAGATTTTTTTCATCAGAAACCCCTTGAGCAAAAAGATTTTGGCTAATTGTACCTTGGGTAGTACCTTCTTTACTGGCTCCATTATCACCAATTGCAAGAAAAATCAAGGTGTTATCCAGTTGATTGCTTTCTTTTAAATAATTTACCACTCTTCCAATTTCGTGATCCGTATAGGTAAGATATCCAGCATACACTTCCATGAATCTTGCATACACTTTCTTTTGGTCTGGGGTCAATTTTTTCCAATCAGTAATTAGTGGATTGCGTTCCGGTAATACTGCATTGGCAGGAATCACGCCCAATTTCTTTTGATTTGCCAACACTTTTTCACGATAAACATCCCAGCCTTCATCAAATTTTCCTTTATATTGATCACTCCATTCTGGGGCAACTTGATGTGGTGCATGGACAGCTCCTGGTGCATAGTATAAAAAGAATGGCTTTCCAGGTGCCGCTTTTTGTTGTTTAGTAATATAGCTAATGGCCTTATCGGTAATTTGATCTGTTAAATGGCGTCCATCCGGTTTTACATGTGCCTGATCTTCTACCAAATCAGGATTGTATTGATCGGTTTGAGAACCTAAGAAACCAAAGAAATGATCAAATCCTTTACCTGTTGGCCATCTGTCAAATGGTCCTGCATCGGTAGCATCTTCATCTGGAGTCACTCCATATTTACCAACTGCAAAAGTATTGTAACCATTCTCCCTTAAAATCTCAGCTATAGTTCCTTTATCCGCCGGAATTCTTCCGTCCCAACCTGGGAAACCTGCTGATAAAATAGTGTGTGAAAAACCACTAACGTGAACTCTTCCTGAATTTCTTCCTGTCAATAATGCCGCACGAGTTGGAGCGCAAATTGCCGTGGTATGAAAATTCGTGTATCGCAGTCCATTATTTGCCAAGGCATCAAAAGTTGGCGTTTGAATTAAACCTCCAAAAGCACTGGAAGCCCCGAATCCAACGTCGTCCAATAAAATCCAAACAATATTTGGTGCACCAGCTGGCGCTTTTACAGGCTCTGGCCAATATTCTTTGGATTCTGCCAATGTTTTACCGATAACGCCTTTATAGTTTGCATCCGGCTTATTTTGAGCAATGCTAAATTGTGCTACAAGCAAAGCAGTAACTAGTAGCCCTTTTTGAGGGCTTTTAAATTTTGAGCTGATTTTAAAATTTTTCATTTTTTATATAATTTAAGTTTAATAGCCTGGATTTTGTGGTAACCCTACTGGGTCAATGTTGCGTTCACTTTGAGGAATTGGATACAAATTATTTCTTTCGGAAACAGAATTTTTGGCAGTTACTTTTTTCACTTCGCTAACCAAAATTCCCCAACGCACTAAATCGTACCATCTTTGCCCTTCCTGAACGAATTCTTTTTTGCGTTCCTCACGAATAGCGTCTCTTAGCTGCACATTTGTAAGTCCTACTAAATCCACTGTTGCGTCCGGAGTTAAAATTGCTTTTCCAAAAGCCCTTCTTCTAACTTGATTCACTGCTTCAAGAGCCTCTGCTGTTGGTCCACTTTGCTCATTGGTCGCTTCCGCAAAAGACAATAAGATATCTGCATAGCGAATCACCGGAAAATTAATAGCCACATTCGATGGTGTCGCTAAGTTTGTGAGATCCAGGAATTTTTTAAAGAGTGGCTTCGGGAAAGTATAAAGTGTTCCAGTAGCAGGATTGAGCAATTGTTTTACATAACTCGCATCTCTTCTAGTATCTCCAGCCGCATAGATATCATAAAACAAGGCTACATCCGAAATAATATCAGCTGGCTCTGTGGCCGTAAATCCGGTAAAAGAAGTCGCTTGAAAAGTACTGCCGCTAGAACCATTCCCCGCTTGATTCGGTTCGAACTGAACAGAAAAAATATGTTCTTTTCCATTCTTTTTCGCTTTATTGAATATGTCTGCAAAATTTTCAAAAAGGGCATATCCGTAACCGCCATTAATGACTTCTTTGGTTTTAAGAATTGCATTTGGCCAATCTTTTCTAGTCAAATACACTTTGGCTAAAATCGCTTTTGCAGCTCCTGAAGTAGCACGCCCAGCCTCATTTGCCGGATATGTAGAAGGTAAACTTTGCGCATCCGTCAAATCCGAAATAATTTGCGCATAAACCTCGTCCACAGTAGCTCTTTTTGATTTTAAGCTTTCCAATTGAATGGAAGTTGGTTCATGCAAAACTATCGGAACCCCACCCCAAAGGCGAACCGCCTGAAAGTACAATAACCCCCTGATGAATTTAGCTTCATTAATCAATCTTGCTTTTACAACTTCAGAACCCGCTACTTTTGGAATATTATCAATAGCTATATTGGCTCTGTTGATTCCGTTATAAATTTGGCGCCAAGCCACTTGTACACGATCTGAAGTGGCATCATGAGTCAAACTGCTTAATGCCCTTACTTGAGGATTCGTAGCCGAAACTCCTGCAGCAGCATAATCGGAGCCCATATCGGTCAAGAAATATAGATTTCTTCCGAATAAACTTTGCTCTCCCGGATCAATACTCAATGAGGCATATACTGCTGTTACGCTTGCAACCGCATCATCTTGAGTTTTGAAGAAATTATCTTCGGTTATAAAAGAGGTTGGTGTTACCTCCAGCTCCGTGCACGATACTAATATCGTGGCACTTAATAGGAATGTTATTATTATTTTTTTCATCTGTAGATATTTATTATTTTTTTATCGGTCAGATGTAATTCGCATATCTTCATTGGTGTTTATGACCAATTTACAGTTAAGCTCATTTCATCACTTTATTTTTTATTTTACTTAGAAAGTTACGTTCACACCCGAAATGAATGTTCTTGAATTTGGATAAGCACCAAAATCAATTCCAGGATATAAATTATTTTGTTCATAGGAGCTTACCTCTGGATCATAGCCTGTGTATTTCGTCCAGGTAACCAAGTTTTCGGCAGATACATAAAATTTTATGCTCTGGGTTCCCAGTTTTGAAGAAATGCTCTTCGGAAATGTAAATCCTAATGTTATAAGCTTTAATCTCAAGAAAGAGGCATCTTCCACATAGCGTTCAGAAACTATTCCCAGTGGCGAGCTTGTTGCTCTTGGGATTTCATTGCTTGGATTTGTAGGAGTCCAACGATCCAATAAGGTAGCAGCGGCATTGGTTCCAAGAGTGGAGATTTCCAATTGCTGATTCAGGGCGTTGAATACTTTACCACCAGAAGCTCCTTGGAAAGAAAACTGCAAATCGAAGTTATTATAAGAAAGAGTGTTACTGAAACTTCCAACAAATTTTGGTTGCGAACTACCAAGATTTCCTTTATCAAGAGCGGTAATTACTCCATCTCCATTGGTATCTACATATTTTCGGTCCCCAACTTTTGTGTTAGCAAGACTGTTTATTTTAGGTTGGGTATTGACTTCTTCCTGTGTTTGGAAAATACCATTGGTTTTGTATCCCCAGAAAGTACCTAGAGGCAATCCTACTTTTACAGTTACGGGTTGTTGTTGCAACAAAGAACCATTTGGAACTACTGGAAAAAATTGGTTAACTCCATTTCCAATTTCCACTACCTCATTTTTATTGGATGAAAACACAAAGTTAGAATTCCATGAAAAGTTTTCAGTTTTTATATTTTCGGTAATCAATCCAATTTCAATACCTTCATTCTCAACACCTCCAATGTTCTGAAGAACTGTAGAATAACCAGAAGTCAACGGAATAGGAACATTTATTAATAAATCATTTGTTTTCTTGTAATAGGCATCAAAAACAAAATTGATTTTTCTGTCCAAAAGTGCTAAGTCCAAACCAATATTATATTGTGTTGTTTTTTCCCATTTCAAATCTGGATTTACTAAACGAGTTGGCGCCAATCCTGTTTGTATTGTACCTCCAAAAGCATAATTTACAGAACCTATTTGCGCCAAGGAAAGGTAATTACCAATTTCTTGGTTCCCAGTTGTTCCAACACTTAATCTAAGTTTAGCATCATTTATTACTTTAAGGTCTTTTGCAAAATCTTCTTCGGTTATGTTCCAAGAAAAACCTGCTGAAGGGAAATAACCCCAAAGCGATTCCGAGCCAAATCTTGAAGAACCATCAGCTCGTGCCGATACGGTAAGATTGTATCGCCCATCATAAGAATAATTTGCTCTTGCCAACCATGATTTCAATACGCTTTCGAATGCATCGCTATAGGGTTTTACCGCTACACCATCTTGTAAAGCATTGTAGGTATTAGCATCATTTACAAACTTATTTGCACCAGCATTAACCACTTCTCCTTGAGTGTATTGAAGTGTGTATCCTACCAAAGCCGAAAACTTGTTTTTTTCTCCAAAATGGGTATTGTAATTCAAAGTGTTTTCATTCAATACCGAACTTACTAATCTGTCACCAACAGAGGCTAGTCCTTTGGTTCCCGCTCCAGTTGTAGTCGTTGATGGAGCATAGTAATTTTGCTTGGTATTAATCACATCTCCGCTAACAGCAACTTTAGCAGTAATTTCTTTGTTGATTTTATACTCACCAAACAGACTGGCCAAAGTTCTATTAATTTTGGTCTCATTGATAGTGCTTTCCAAATCATTAATAGGGTTGCCTATAATTCCATTTACAGCTGTCGAATACGGATTATCAGTCAAATTATAGCTCCCATCAGCATTCTTAATAGGTACAACAGGAGGCGTATATAATGCAACAACTAATGGATTAGGCTGTCTCCCGGCGGCCGTACCACCATTGGTTCCTATACCGTTCGATATTGAATTGGAATAATTGACATTCACTCCAAATTTAAATTTTTGTGAATAATTTTTTTCGTAATTGGCACGAAGTGAAATTCGTCTGAAATCAGTTCCAATCACAACTCCATCCTGATCAAAATAGCCTGTTGAAACAGCGTATCTGGAACGGTCATCCCCTCCTGAAAATGTTAGTTGGTGACTCTGAATTGGTGCAGTTCTAAAAGCTGCCGACTGCCAGTCATATCCACCTGATTTTCTAAGGGCTTCAATCTGTTCAGCCGTAAATGAAGGAGCTTGTCCTATACTCGCCTGAACATCATTACGCAAACTTGCCCATTGTGCAGCATCAAGCAAATCGAGCTTTTTTGAAACTGATTGTACCCCAAAATATCCCTGGTACGAAATGGTATCCAAGCCTTTTGTTCCTTTCTTGGTAGTAATAAGGACTACTCCATTGGCACCACGTGAACCATAAATTGCAGTTGCTGATGCGTCTTTCAATACTTCAATAGACTCAATATCGGCAGGATTAATTGTAGAAAGCACATTAACACCCGCTCCGGCATTACTCACTCCAGCAGTACCATCATTGTTGTCATTATAAATCAATACTCCGTCTACAACATAAAGAGGTTCATTACCTGCAGTAATTGAGTTTCCTCCCCTAATTCGTACACTTGAAGTAGCTCCAGGACGACCTGAACTTTGGGTAACTACCACTCCAGGCACGGCTCCTCTCAATAAATTATCGGCAGAAGAAGTAACTTGATTTAGATTTGCTTTGGGAACAGAGGCTATGGCACCTGTGATGTCTTTTCTCTTTTGAGAACCGTATCCTACAACCACTAATCCGTTGAGTTCTTGAAGTTCTTCCTCCAAATTGATGATAACTGGGCTTCCGTCTGCAATGTATTCTGTTTTCTTATACCCTATATAAGTTACGACTAAGGTATAAGGGAATTTTTGACCCGTTTGAAAATAAAATTTACCTTCAGTATCTGTTACCACTGCGTGCGTGGTTCCTTTAATAGTCACAGTAGCTCCTGCAACAGGCAGATTCGTGATTTTGTTAACTACAGTTCCGTCAAGTTTCGACTGGATAAGTGGTTTAGTGTTTTGGGCATAGATTCCGACTGAAATCAGAAAAATGCCAATCCATAAAAGATTATATAATATTTTTTCCATTACTTTGTTTTGGTTTAATAAATAAGGAGTTTGAAAACTGATTTAATCAATTTTCATTTTCCGACTAACGATAACATTTTTTTAAGCCTGCCATTTCTGTTGCCGCAGAAATGGCTTTTTTTTTTATCTACAACACATTCGTTTTTTCATTTTATTTCTTTTTTTATTAATATTATTATTTGGATTGAATATTGTTTTTTTTGAAAAAAGGATATACCAAGCAATCAAAATAATTTATATCTATCTGTATAAATTATTTTTAAATTGATCATTAGAAAAATGGAAGATGGTATAAATTGAAGAATACTAACAGCAACAACACATTCGACGAAGAGTGTCGAATGATAAAGATCCTTGCTTGATCAAAAAAGAGATGTTTTTGATTGTCTTCAAAATTTTAGTTTTTAGTGTTAATATCGTTTTTTTAAACTCTACTATTTCTATAGACAAATGTAAGTTAAAAATATTAACTACCAAAAAAAATGATAACTATTTACTAAAAAAATGTTAACCCCTTTTAAATATCAAGTATAAAACCATTAAAAACAGAAAATTACATCTAATTCAGAAGGTGATTTGCTAAGAAATCCAATTAGTATTTATAAAAAAAAATGGCTTTTAATGCCATAAACAAAGTCAAGCTTTGACAAAATTTAAATTTTGAAGAAAAAACTGCAACAAATTAGGTTGTATTCAAAAAAAAATCAAAAGTGCACAAAAAAAGCGCAGTAATTTAGAAACTAAACTACTGCGCTTTTGGCAACCATAAAAAACTATTATTACTAACTAAACCAATTTATTTATTGTTTTGCAGTTTATTCATCTGCAGCCAAAACACCTTTGGCATTACTCGACACTTCCAACTGGAATGCAAGACCGGATTCATTAATCATCGTAAGATTAAAACCTTCTTTTTGGGCTAAAGCTTGAGAAACAGCGCCAGAAAAAGAATTATAAGCTAAATTAACACTTTTCAAATTATCCAATTTTGCAATTGTATATGGGATGTGTCCATTCATTTTATTGTCAAACAAACTTAAATTTTCGAGTGATTTTAATTTTTCTACATTCCAACTTATCTGTCCCGAAAATTTATTACTGCTCAAGACCAACTCTTTTAGATTTTTTAGTTCATATAATGACGCGGGAAGTTGACCAGATAATTCATTGTTGAATAAAGACACAACTTCTAATTCTTTTAAATTCCCAATTTGATTAGGCAATTCTCCTGAAAGCCTATTCATGAAAAGCATTAATGTATTTAAATGAGGTATTTCACAAATGGAATTCGGTATTGTTCCTGATAACTTATTAAAAGAAAGATTTAATTCTTTTAAGTTTTTCAATTTTCCAATCTTTTCAGGGATTGTCCCTGAGATTTGATTTTTAAACAAATTTAATTCTTCTAAATTTTTCAAATCGGTAATTTCATTGGGTAATGTCCCTACCAAATTATTATTGGAAAGATCGATTCCAACTACTTTATCATTTTGAATTTTAACACCGTACCAAGTTGAAACGGGTGCATTCAGATCCCATTTCACTTTCCATTGGCTACCATTTGTACTTTGATTCAATTTTATCAAAATATTTTTCTCGGCATTTGGAACGTTTGCCAATAACGAAATCGAAAAGACTACTGTAAGAAATAATGTAATGATATTTTTCATATGTAGATATTTACTGTTTTGTCGGTCATATGTAATTTGCATATCATCATTGGTGTTTGCAACCAATTTAGAATCATGCTCCTTTCATAATCTTTATGTTTACGTTTAATACAACAAAAGTAATGACAAAGTTCTATTAAATACAAAAATAATCGATTAAATACATTTTTTAATAATATATATAGTCTTTATATTACTTAATTTACATTTTAAAGACTTAAAATACATATCAAAAAATTAATTACATTTGATGCATAACCTTAAAACCTTAAATTATGGAAATGAATTGGATTGCAATTTTTGTAAGTGCATTAGCAACATTAGTAGTAGGATTTATTTGGTACAATCCAAAAGTCTTCGGTACTGCATGGATGAAAGAAACTGGCCTCACTCAAGAGGAACTGCAAAAAGGAAATATGTTGAAGATTTTTGGCTTGACCTATATTTTCTCTCTTCTTATCGTACTTGTTGAGATGTCATTAACAATACATCAAACAGGAGCTATGAGCATGATAGGTGGATACGCCAAAATAAACGAAGCGCTTCCTTCATTTAAAGCTTTCATGGCTGATTACGGTGCTGCCTTTAGAACATTCAAACATGGCGCTTTACATGGATTCATCTCCGGTTTGTTTTTTGCTTTCCCAATGATTGCAATAAACGGTTTATTCGAAAGAAAATCTTGGACATATATTTGGATACACGCCGGATACTGGATAGTTACCTTGACTATTATAGGAGCTTTGATTTGCGGATGGTTGTAAATCAAAGCTAAAAATATAAGTAAGCCTTATTTCTATACGTTATAGAAATAAGGCTTTTTTTATTGAAACAAACTTTCAATTTGACCTGCCAATTTAAAATCTCTGGTGGTCACTCCTCCCGAATCATGTGTATTCAAACGAATATTCACTTTATTATATACATTAAAAAGTTCAGGATGATGATTCATCCTTTCGGCCAATACTCCAACCTGTACTATAAAACCTAGTGCCTGAGTGAAATTCTTGAATTTGAAATCTTTTTCAATGGCATTTTTCTTGAAATGCCAATCTTTTAAATTTTCCAAAATGGGGCTTGCTGATTCTTCGTTATATGTTTGCATAATCGTTTCTTTTCTATAAAGTTAGAGAAAAGATACTGAGATTCAAAGTATCTAAGATTCTAAGATTTTGAAAAAGAATAATTACAGAATTCATAAAATTCAAATCGGAGTTCGATTATTACTTTTATTCTTTTTTTAGATAATACCAAAATAGCAAAAATGTTTCCCTTTAGCCCAATGTCATTAAGTTAAGGAAAAAAATAAAAAATAGCACGCAGATTCAGCAGATTCGGCAGATTTTTTTCTCATTTTTCTGCGGAAATCTGCGAAATCTGCGTGAAAAAAATAGTTTTTCCTTAACTTAATGGCATTGCCCTTTAGCCCCGATTGCTTCGCCAGTTCGGCTTTCAGCCTCGTGTGCGGGACAATGTCGAAAAAAATGCCAAATTTTCCTACTCCAAATCCAACTTAGAAACTTAATAACAATTTCATATAAATTGGCTAAATTTGAAAAAATATACTTACCCAATTTGAAAACAACACTTTCATATCAGATTTACGAGACCAATGCCCAACTTCCTGAAAACTGGAATGATTTAGGCTCTAAAAATATTTTTTTGTCCAAAGAATATTTTGAAATTCTAGAAAAGTCGGCTCCCAGTAATATGATTTGTCATTATATTGGTCTTTTTAAGGATCAAAACTTAGTAGGTATCGCGATCTCTCAATTTTTGGATTTAAACAAGTTGGAATCTTTTGGAGATAGAGATCGATGTGTTAAGGCTAGTGTCCGGAAATTTATTCTGAAAAATTTCGCTTCTCACGTTCTTCTCATTGGCAATAATATGCTCACAGGGCAAAATTCCTTTGTTTTTTCTGATTCCATATCGACAGTTGAAGGCATTAAAACTTTAAAAAAAGCAACTAATGATTTAAAATCTAAATTTAAATCGATAGGTAAAAAAGTGCACATCACCACTTTTAAAGATTATACTCAAAAAGATGTCGAAAACTTCACATCAGATGTCTTTACAAAAAACTATAAATATTGCATTCAGCCTAATATGACCTTTCCAATTCGTGATGAATGGAGAACGGAACAAGATTATATCGATTCTTTGATAAAAAAATATCGTGACCAGTATAAAAGAGCCCGAAAAAAAGCAGAAGGAATTGAAAAAAGAAAACTGCATCTAGAAGACATAATCAGGTATGAAGAAACGATTTATGACTTATACCACCACGTTGCGCAAAATGCGCCTTTCAACACTTTTTTTCTAACCAAAAACCATTTTAGGATTTTTAAAGAAACTTTAAAAGACAATTTCTTATTCTACGGTTATTTTTTGGATGAAAAACTTATTGGTTTCAACACATTAATCAAAAATGGCAGCACGATAGATACTTATTTTTTAGGTTATGACGATACTGTCCAAAGAGAAAAAATGCTGTATTTGAATATGCTATATGATATGATCGCTTATTCTATCAATAAAGGATTCAAAGAAATTATTTTCTCCAGAACGGCTTTGGAAATTAAAAGCTCTGTTGGGGCAAAGCCAATGGAAATGTTCGGTTTTATGGAACACAGTAATAAACATATAAACAAGCATGTCCCTAAAATATTTCCAAAATTGGAACCCGAAATTGCCTGGCAGGAAAGAAATCCATTTAAATAATTAACGAAATTTAGGCAACGGCTACCTTTAATTGTTTGGGCAAAATAGAAATTTCCAAAATACTTTCGGCTCCACAATACTCACCATCAATTTGAAAACTTACAGGAATATTAGTTTTTATGGTGGCTCTGTCTGTTGAAATTATTTCAATATCATCTGATTCAATCGGCATATTTCCGGTGATAATTTTTCCAAAAACAATTAAATCCAAATTTTTAAGAATCACTACTTCAAATTTGCCATCGTTCATTGCTCCATCCGGATTAATGATTACTCCAGTTCCATACTTTTGTGAATTGGCAATCACAATCATTCGAGCTACACATGCAATAGTTTGATTGTTTGCGGTGATTGTTGCTTCAAAAGGATCCTGCATATCTTTCAAAGTAGTATAGGCCTGAATGGCATATCCCCACATGCCGCGCGTTTCGCTATTTTCATAATTTTTGACGAGATCCGCATTGAGTCCAATATCACTCAAATGCAAACTTTTTTTACCGTTGATAGCAATCATGTCAATCTCAATATAATTACCATAAAAAGCAATCTCTAAATTTTCTTCAAGTGCTATTGGCAAATTCAAATCAACCGACAAACCGTTTGCGGAACCAGCTGGCAAAATCCCAAGAATTACATCATGCTTTTCTATTGCCTCAGCAACCATTTTTATTGTTCCGTCACCACCTGCAACCAAAATTCTTTCGGGTTGATGCTCTTTATACAATTCTCTTACTTTAAACAAATCACCTTCTCCAGAAGTCTCATATAAAATGAGTTCCAAATTTTCTTTCTTTGCAAAAAAACTGACCGCTTCCACAAATTGGGCTTTATCAACATCTCCCGATATTGGATTCACTACCATGATGATACTCTTTTTCATAATTTCGGATAGTATGTTAATAAAAAACAATAAATTTAGTCATAAATAAAATCAATCATATCAAATGAAGCCTTTTTTAAAATTATATCGTGGATATGCCAATGAACAAGAACTCATTGTCATGGGCCATGTTTTTAATTCCAACAAAGTCAAGGATTATGATTATAAAAAAAATAATTTCAAAAATGCGACTGCGATAATTAATTTATTTCGAGCAAAAACAAAACCAAATGCCGATGTGTATTTAAAATACAAAAATTCAACAATCCGTACGAGAACATTAGACGACGGTTATTTTAAGTTTTGTATTCCTGTTGATACTTCAGTTGGCTTTGGCTGGATTGATTATGAAGTAAGTATCATACATAATAATGAAAGCATAGTAGAAAAAGGAAGTTATATTCGCCCAACTGAAGGCAGTCTTGGAATTATCTCAGACATCGACGACACTTTTTTAATTTCTTACACATCAAATCCTTTAAAAAAACTGTATGTCTTATTATTTAGAAATGTAAACAGCAGAAAAATTTACCGAAACGTAGTTTCCCACTATCAAGCTTTAAGTTCTGCAGGCAGAAATAATAAAAACGAACAAAATGCCTTTTTTTATGTCTCAAGCAGTGAGTGGAATTTATATACTTTCATAATTCGTTTTACCGAAATTCACCAGTTGCCCAGAGCGGTTTTATTGCTAAAAGACATCAAAACAAGTTTAAAAGATTTTGTCTTTACAGGAAGAGGAGGCCACAACCATAAATTTGAAAAAATAAAACATATTTTGGAATTTTATCCAAATTTAAAATACGTTTTGCTAGGTGATGATTCCCAGGACGACCCCTATTTATATGAGGACATATGTAAAATTTTCCCTGTAAATGTAAAAGCGGTTTATATCAGACAAACTGGAAGTTCCAAGTCAAAAAAAGTTACATCCGTGCTGAACAACTTAAAGGAATTAAATGTAGAAATCTGCTATTTTAAAAACAGCGACGAAGCGATTGAGCATTCAAAAAGAATTGAAGTCATTTAGACCTAAAAACTAACTACATATAATAAAAAAAGCTCCGAAATGGAGCTTTTTTTATTATAAATTATCAATTTCTTCCTGAACAATTTCCCAGTCCAAAAGTAATTTATCCAACTCGGCTTTCTTTTTATTATAAGCTATAAAAAAAGAAGCATCTTCAATATGTTTATCATAATTGGAAGCCAACAATTTATCATCGTGCTGAATGTCTCTTTCCAATTGTTTAATTTGACTTTCAACTTTACTTAACTTATTTTGTAAAGCCTTGCCTTTTTTCTGATCTTCATAGGAAGCTTTGTTGCTTTCTTTTGCTACAGTAGCTTTCAAAGCATCTTTTTTCTCCACTTCACGCATATTTTCCATATTGCGTTCTTCCAAGAAATAATTGATATCCCCTAAATATTCTCTAATTCTTTGATCTTTGAATTCGTAAACAATATTGGACATTCCTTGCAAGAAATCTCTATCGTGAGAAACTAACAGTAAAGTTCCACCAAATTTTTGTAAAGCCGCTTTCAAAACATTCTTAGATTTGATATCCAAGTGATTTGTAGGCTCATCCATCAACAATACATTAATAGGTTGCAATAACAATTTACATAGCGCTAAACGGTTTCTTTCACCTCCGGAAAGCACTTTTACCTTTTTCTCTACATCATCACCACGAAACAGAAAGGAACCCAACATATCGCGTACTTTCATACGGTTCGTGTCCATTGCAGCATCTTCCATAGTTTGCAACAAGGTAATCTCTCCATCAAGATATTCGGCTTGATTTTGGGCAAAATAACCCAATTGTACATTATGACCTAATTTAATCGAACCTTGGTATTCAAATTCATTAACAATCGCTTTAATAAATGTAGACTTTCCTTGACCGTTTTGACCAACAAAAGCAATCTTACTACCACGCTCCACTAATAAACTAATATCTTTAAGAATGGTTTTATCGCCGTAGCTTTTAGTCACATTTTCGGCTTCTATAACTACTCTACCCGGCTCTTTGGAAACAGGGAAAGAAATATTCATAACCGAATTATCGTCTTCATCAACTTCGATACGTTCTACTTTATCAAGCTTTTTGATTAAAGATTGTGCCATCGAAGCTTTAGAAGCTTTGGCCCTAAACTTTTCAATCAGCTTTTCAGTCTCTTCAATTTTCTTAGCCTGGTTTTTCTGTGTCGCCAATTGTTTTTCACGAATTTCATGACGCAATTCTAAATATTGAGAATACGGCTTATTGAAATCATAAGCTTTCCCAAGAGAAATTTCAATGGTTCTATTGGTTACATTATCCAAAAACATCTTATCATGAGAAACGATAACCACTACTCCGGGATAATTACGCAAAAAGCTCTCCAACCAAATGATACTTTCGATATCCAAGTGATTAGTAGGCTCATCCAGCAACAAAACATCATTCGATTGCAACAACAATTTGGCCAATTCAATACGCATTCTCCAACCTCCGGAAAAAGTTTCAGTTTGGTTGTCAAAAACTTCACGTTTGAAACCTAGACCTAAAAGAATCTTTTCCGTATCACCAACATAATTATACCCGCCCAACAATTCAAAACGATGGGTATAATCAGATAAATCTTCAATGATTTGGCTATACTCTTCGCTTTCGTAATCTGTACGAGTTACCAAAAGGTGATTAATTTCAGCTAATTTTTTCTCGACAATTTTGATTTCGGTAAAAGCTTCATAAGCTTCTTCCAAAACTGTCCTTCCTCTTTCAAAATCAATATCCTGACGTAAAAAACCCAACCGAATTTCCTTCTCCTGAGAAATTACTCCAGAATCTGGAGCAAAGTCTTTAGCCAGTATTTTAAGCATAGTCGATTTCCCCGCACCGTTCTTTCCGACAAGACCAACACGGTCTCCCGCTCCTAATCGAAAAGTCACTTCCTCAAACAAATAAGAACCACCAAACGAAACCGATAAATTATGTATATTAAGCATGTATTATTATTTTATTCCTTTATGAATTAGTAAATTTGGTCTTTCTACAAATAGAAAAATTAAATTTTTTGCAAATGTTAAAAAAAGGATCCAAATTATATAGCATTTTAACAGGAACTTGTCCAAAATGCATGAATGAGAGTATGTATGTGGACAAAAATCCTTTACATTTAGGTTCAGTACTCAAGATGAATGAACATTGTAGTCATTGCGGTCTAAAATATCAAATTGAGCCTTCCTTCTTTTATGGGGCCATGTATGTTAGTTATGGTTTGAATGTTGGAGTAGGAATTGCAACTTTTATCGTATCCTATCTTATATTAAAAACCAGTATCCAAACTTCTTTTATTGCAATTATTGCAACATTAATTATATTATTTCCGATAGTATTAAGATGGTCAAGAAATATTTACATCAACATGTTTGTATCTTATGACCCAACAACTAAAATTTAATTAAACTTTCCCTGAACGCTTATTCGTAAATCTTTTAATATCGATTTCCCTATCGAGCTGAATATCACTTTCAATATTATCAAATAATGCTTTGGCCATTGCTGGGCCAAGCATTACACCGCGAGTTCCTAATCCATTTAATATATGAACTCTTTTATATTCTGAATGCGTTCCCACTAATGGTCTCCTGTCTCTAACAGTTGGTCGGACTCCTGCATAGTGTTCAATAATTTCAAAATCACATGAAATAATTTCTCGAATTCTCTCGATTAATTCCGCTCTTCCTTCTTCAGTAGGCAAATTGGTTTTATCTTTCCAATTATATGTAGCCCCAACTTTAAAAAAATCATTACCCAATGGCAAAATAAAAACACTGGTATTTACAACAACATCCAAGTTTAAAAGTGGAGCCTTAATAATAAACAATTCGCCTTTTGTACCATCCAAAGGAAGTTCATTAAAAAAAGGATTGGCATGTAGACCAAATCCCTCTGCAAACACAACATGCTTCGCATCTATATCTTTATAAGAAACTCCATCATCTTTAACAATTAAAGCACCATAATTAAAAGTTTCATTTCTCAAAAGTTGGTGAGATAACAGATAATCATGATATTCAGAAACCAACAAAGCTGTATCAACATATCCAGTCTGTAATACTTCACCATAACCAAAAGGAGAATCTATACCTTCAAAAGTTTTAAAGATTAAAGAAGTAGACAAAAAGGGTGCCAAAGCTGGTTTATCCGATGCAGCAAACCAATTATTTTGTTCTTCGATAGAGAAAAACTTTCTTAATATTGGTATTTTGAAATCGACCTTAGTTTCAATCTTATTGCTAAGTCGCGAGTAAAAGCCCTCCATTAATTGTAATTGCTCTTGAGCTTGCCAAACTTCACTAAAGCGCTTTAAGATAACAGGATTATAAAGCCCTCCAGCAATCTTAGAGGAATTTTGAGAATCATCGTTAAAAACCACGACAGTTTTATTATTCAACAAAGCCGTCTCAGCAAAAGAAATACCAGCCAAACCTGACCCAACAATTATATAATCAATCATAAATAATGTAATAAATGTAAAAAACAAAAAACTCTTACTTAAATTAAGTAAGAGTTTTTATTGTAAAATATTATGAAATTAGTAATTCCACATATCATGTTCGAAATCACGAATTTTATCTTTAATTCTATCAGATTCCAATAATTGATTCAAAGCATTTTCGTTTACATATTCAGTAATCAAACGGTCACCGTATACATTTTCTTCTTTGTAAATTACACCACTAAATTGACGTGAATCTAAAATTCTATCAAAAGAAACTGGCATAGCCGAATTTTTCTCGTTGAAAGCCAAATACTGATGCAAATAATCACGAATCGAAGGATAGAATATCCAGAACAAATCAATATAATCAGGATTTTCACTACCAACTTCTCTAGCTTCTGGAGCAATTGGACAGATACCTAATAAACGATATTTCAATTCACTTTGACGTTTATCAAAATACCAATACCCTTTTAATTTGTATCCTGTGATATCTTGTGCTGTTAGTTCTCTTTTATCAATAAATTGAGGATCTAAAACTTTAGCAACGGGAACAGTAGCAGGACCAACCACTTTTACTTTTTTACCTTTGACAGTTTTATAAGTAACCGACGCTTTTGCTTTTGGGTAATACAAGTCTCTATTGGCATTTACTTCTTCTCTACCTGCATTGGTAGTATCAATATAAGTAAATGAACTACTCATGTCTTTGAAAGTTTTTTTGGTATTAAAATAATCATCAGCATACACTTCAGTTATTTTATTTGTCTTAATACCTTTAATCAAAACATCAAATAATGATCTTCTGTCTTTTCCAATATTAGTTGAATCGATTGGAAAATAAAGAGGAAAATTAAATCTTTCGCTCAAATCAACAATCTCCCATGTAGTTTTACCCATCAATATATCTCTATCATCCACATAACCATAAGCCAATGGCTTATCATTGTCAAGAGATACTTGAGATTTAGTTTTTACCCCAATTTGATCTGGCGTCTTAGCATTCAGCAAATTAGACTGTGCAAATGAAGAAAAACTTCCCGCAACAAATGCTATAACCGCAACTAAATTTTTAGTCTTCATCTTTATTAATTATTAAGTTATTTAAGTAGAATAGTAACTTAAATATTATTGTATTTCGTAAATTACTGCAGCAGTTCTTGAAAGCATGATATCAGAACCAACCAATTTAGTTTTAATATCTGAAATAGTTACTTGATCTCCTCTTGTTGCTCTGGCTAAAGCAGTTTTACATTGTGCATTAACTCTGTCACCAGATACAATCACAGCAGCCTGTCCAGCAACTTTCAAAGTAAATCCAACAACATTCAATTGAACATTAAAATCAAAATCTGGAAGTTTTGCAGAAATTTGTGAAACTTCTAAACGAGACTTAGCTCCTTTAACAACTCCCATTTCTCCACCAATTGCACCAACTGGAGGTGGAATACCTTTAATTCTGTATGCTTTTTTATCTGACACTTTAGATCCGTCAGGCAAAGTACCTGTTACATTAATAACAACTTCAGAACCTTGTCCTGGATTCATGTTGTAAGCACCTGGTTTTCCAGCAGAACTCAATCCTGGAGCTGATGCTGAAACTTTATCAGCAGAAACTCCTGCAAAAGAAATTGTCATAGGATTAATAACACCTCTATAAACAACATTCATTTTATCTGCAGAAATAGTTGCTGAGTTTGGTTTTGGAACCACTACATAGTTTCCTACAATAGGAATAGCAACTGGTTTACCATCTTCCATAAAAGTAAAGTTACCATTAATGTCGTGTTCACCAACATTACCTGCACCAAAACTAAAATCAACTTGACCATCATGCAAAGCAGAACCAAGATTTAAATTACTACCGTTCACTACAACTTTAGTAGGAACTGTTGCTTTGTCAAAACGTCCAAGAACGATTTTTCCTTTTACAGCTTCTCCAGCGAAGAAAGCAGATTTTTCAGGAATTACAATTGCAGTATAATTTTTCATAGATGCAGCTGCAACAGCAGTTGAACCGGTTAATCTACTCAAAATTTGATTCTCAATTGTATTAACATCATTTTGAATAGCAGTTAACTTAGCCACAGAAGCGATAAGAGGGAAATGTTTAAAATTATAATCTAAATTATTTTTTTTAACACCTTCTCTATCAACTACATCTCCTGTATTGAACTTCGTATTAAACTCTGCTGCAATATCTTTAAATTTAGCATCGCTTCCAATTGCAGATTTAATAGCAGACTTATATGCCTCAACAGCTGCAACAACTTCTTTACCTTTTGCTGACAAGCCATCTCCACTAAACCAAGATTCATCTAATTTTGATGAATTATCCATAGTCTCGTATGGTAATTTACCATTCTCTTCTCTTTTTATATCTTTAGTAAAATCTGATTTCAAAGATTCTACATATTTATAAAAAGTATTAGTTGCTGCGTTAACCTTTTTCCCAATTTCATTAGGTACTTTATATTGCTCTGGTTTATCTTGCGCTTTAAGATCCAAATCCGCCAAAATAGCTTCATTTGAAGATAATGCTAAACCATTTGCTGTTTCAAATCTTTCATTTATTAATCCAAAAGCTGATAATACTTCTTTGGACATATTCAATGCTAACATCGCGATGAAAACCAAGTACATCAGGTTAATCATCTTCTGTCTAGGGGTTAATTTTCCTCCTGCCATTTTTTCTAATTAGTTTATTATTTAATATTATAATATATAGTTAAAAAACTAATTATCCTTTATTACTCATTGCAGTAAGCATACCACCATATACATTATTTAAAGATGCAATATTTGCAGTCATTGATTGCATTTGCTCTTTTAATTTACCAGCATTCTCGGCAATTTCTTTATTAGCTTCAGCATTTCTAGCAGCACTCTCTAACTGTACTTTATATAAGCTATTTAAAGATTCCATTTGAGCAGCAGCCATAGACAATTCTTCACTGTATTTTTTAGTTGCAGCGATAGAATCAACTGTAGGAGAAATATTTCTTGACGCATCTTCAAAATTTCTAATACTACTTCCAAGACTACTCATCAATTCACCATCAATTTTAGCTTCTTTTAACAATGCATCTAATTTAGAAGATAACATTCCGTCAGCATCATCAGAAGCAACTTCTTTTTTCTCTGATTTTTCACCACCTGCCAATTCAGGATATACCAACGACCAATCTAATTCATGTTCAACTGGTTCGAATGCCGATAGAGCAAAAATGAAAGCTTCTGTACAAAGACCAATTATTAATAACGCACTAGCTCCAGGGTAATGTTGAATTTTAAATAGGGCTCCGATAATTACTACTGCCGCTCCCATACCATAGGTAAAATTCATTGCTTTTTTGCTCAATATTGCCATCTTTTTAAAAATTTTAAAGTTAATTTATAGGTTATTTTTATTTAAATTTGGGGTTATTTTTTATTCTTACCGGTAGTCTGAGTTCCCATATAATCTTGAACTGTTCTGAATCCGATATAACTTCTAGCTGAATCTGCGTATTCAAATGCACGTGTACTTACTTGAAGGAAATAAGCAACATCTTTCCAAGATCCACCTCTTACAACTTTACGTTTATTTGAATTATCTATAACAGCAGGATTCATTGTAGATACAAAATCATAAGAGTTCGCATCATAAGCAGAATCCGTCCATTCTGAAACGTTACCAGCCATATTATATAAGTTATAGCCGTTAGTTTCATAAGATTTAGCCTCTACAGTATACAAAGCTTGATCTGCAGCATAATCACCTCTATTAGGTTTGAAATTAGCCAAGAAACATCCTCTGTCACTTTTTGTGTAAGGTCCTCCCCATGGGAAAGTAGCTGATTCAAGACCACCTCTAGCAGCGTATTCCCACTCTGCTTCTGTAGGCAATCTAAACGAGTTCACATTATCAACGTGATTTTTCTTAGATTTTAAATAGCTATTTTTGTTTAAAGTTCTCCATTCACAAAAAGCTTTTGCCTGACTCCACGTCACACCAACTACAGGATATTCACCATAAGCTTTGTGCCAAAAATAATCATTGTGCATTGGTTCATTATATGAATAAGCAAAATCCTTAATCCAAACAGTAGTATCAGGATACACTTTTACCTCTTCAGTTCTAATAAAATCTTGTCTTTTACCTACTTTAGCTTTAGCAGCAGCTTGAATATCCATCCATGTATAACGGAATTTAAGCTTATTTACATCTATAGTTCTCAATCCATTATAAGATGCTTCTAGAGGCAAATACATAGAATCCATTACTTCTGTGTAATACTCATCTGGATATTTTTTAACATCCTTAACTAATTTAGCTTTTCTATTCAATCTTTTATAAGCGTTCGGATCTTTATCTGTACCGATACTATAATAGTTATCATACATGTATTTATCGTAGGCAGTCATTTTTTCTGGATCGGAATTATTATTACTAAAAGAATAGTCAGCTATACTTCCTGTATTTTTCCCTTTACCTTTTCCATCGCTAGCTCCACCTTGACCGCTATCTTCAGCCAAAATAGCTAAACGAAAACGAATCGTAGAATCTTTTACCCATTCAACAAATTGTCGGTATTCACTATTTGTAATTTCTGTTTCGTCCATATAAAATGCCCTAACAGTAACTGTTTTTGTTGGCGCGTCTGCAACATTGGCAACATCATCATCAGATTTACCCATGATATATGATCCACCAGGTACTAGTGTCATTCCATAGGGTTTTTCAGGATGCCACTTTGCTCCTTTTACACCAACCAACTCTCCTTTGTCGCTTGATCTACCACAGCTAATCAACACTGTTAAAATTGCCGTAAATGCAATGAAATTCTTCATAAAAATTGGGGTTATCTATTCATTATTAATAGGACTGCAAACCTATTTATTTTTTATCTAAAAAACAATTCTTTTATAGTCACTTAATATTTGGTCAAATGTATGTTAAAAATTCTAAAAAAAAAATATTTTATCGCCAAAGCGCTAAAAAAGAACGACAAAAAACATCATTTTAAAATATTTGTAAGTATATCGTAAATATTTTAAATATCCACATAAAATTAACGCTTTTACTACAAATTCAATAAGCGATTTAAAACTTAAAATTTATATAACGTTTTTTCGCTGCGCTTTCCACCACCTTTCAGGCATTTCCTGATTACAGGCAGCCAAATACTCCTCATAAGAACACGGTAATAACGTGTTTTTTTTCAATTTATTGCTGGTGTTTGAAATAAATGGTATCTCAATCCACCAACGATCCGTTTTATCACTTTTATAAAATACCAAATCCTCTTCTTCAAGCGGAACTATATATTTTAAATAATTTTCTCTACTCCCAAAAGGATACTCATTTGATCTATAATGATAACCTTCTATAAAATACCAAAATATCTGCGCTATAATTACAGCTTCTTGTTTTGTATTATTGTGATTAAAAACTCCAAACGAACTTACTTTATCGCTTATCCCAGCATATCTCGATAATGTGCAAATTTCTTTACCATTAAATCCATTTGGGTTAAAAACTGTAAAATTACCAGAATCTGATGATTTTACTGAATTCAAATCTATACTCACAACATCTGCATCTCTAAAAACTGGTTCCGAAATTGAAATATTATTCGAAACTTCACCCAAACGATATGCATCAAAAAACAACTTCTCTATAAGATCAATTTCCTCCTGAGAATTGTAATAGGTCTGATAGCCAATATTACAAAAATTAAACAGATTATTAGGCTCATCTATAATAATTTTAGTTAAAAAAGAATCAGAACTAATAGTCTCATTTTCCTTACCAAAATCAAACCTACTATCAATAGATACTAAATTCACCATTTGCTCCAAATCATCGTATCCTCTATATAATGCATAGGTTAAATCCTGAGATCCTCCAATAACTATAGGTATGATTTTTCTTTTTATAAGACTTGAAGCTATTTTTTTTAATGCAAAAAAAGTATCCTCTTTTGAGTTTCCAGGAAGAATATCGCCTAAATCTCCAATTGTAACATTCCAATTACCTGGAAACATTCCATATAATTCTTTTCGAATCGCGTTTAGATCAACATCAATATTACAATCCTTATCACCTCTATTCTCAAGAACACCAATTATTGCAATATTAATTTTATTCAAATCGGGTATTGCTTCATTAGTATGTAAAACAATTTTACTGCCCAAATGTTGAGCAGACAAACCTAAAACATAGTTTAGAAATTCTTCACTTAATGGTTCTAAAAAATCAAACTCCATTTTTTGCTTCTTTTACCTCTCCTACATTACTTTCCACGAAAGAAAAAATGAGGACTAATTGAATTTAATTCTTTATTTCTTTTTGGCTACTGCTTTTTTAACGGCTGGTTTCTTCGCTGTAGCCGTTTTTTTGGATGCAACTTTTTTGGCCGGTGTTTTCTTGGCTGGTGTTTTCTTGGCAATCATTTCTTGAACTTCAGCCAATGTTAACTTTGTTGCATCAACATCTTTACTTAATTCAATTTTTATCTTGCCTTTCGTTATAACCGAACGACCCCAACGTGCCTTCTCAACTAATATTCCTTCTTCCTCCCAATTGTGAAGGACTTTATCAATATTCTTCTGTAATTTATCCTCAATCAATTCTTGTATATCCGACTGAGATAAATTATCAAAATTATATTTCTTACTTACATTTATAAAAATTCCATTCCATTTGATAAAAGGACCGAAACGACCAGTGCCTTTTTGAACTCCTTCTCCTTTATAAACAGCAATTGGAGCATCTGCGACAGCTTTTTCATCAATTAATTCCTGAGCCCTAACCATCGAAACATCCAAAGGATCTTCCCCTCTAGGCAAAGAGATGAAAACACTTCCATGTCGTACATATGGTCCATAACGACCATTACTCACTTCGACTTCTTCTCCTTTATATATACCCAAGTTTTTTGGAAGCAAAAATAAATTCAAAGCATCTTCTAAGGTAATATTACCTATATTTTGTTCGTGTCTAAGACTCGCAAATTTTTTATCTTCATCTTCAGCATCACCAATTTGAGCCATTGGTCCAAATTTACCCAAACGAACCGAAACTGGCTTCCCTGATTCTGGATCAATTCCCAATATTCGTTCTCCACTTTCTCTATCAGCATTGGCTTCGACATCTTTTACTGTTGGGTGAAATTTATCGTAGAACTCCTGCATCATCTTTGTCCACTCAATATTTCCTTCGGCAATTTCATCAAAATCCTGCTCGACTTTTGCAGTAAAATTATAATCCAAAATATTCCCAAAATTCTTTACCAAGAAATCAGTAACAATTGTTCCAATATCTGTGGGAACTAATTTTCCTTTATCAGAACCTGTATTTTCCTTAAGCAACTTCTCTGCTAATTTCCCAGATTGCAAAGTCAACTGAGTATAATTTCTCTCTAACCCTTCAAGATTTCCTTTCTCAACATAATTTCTGTTGATAATAGTCGAAATAGTTGGCGCATAAGTAGAAGGACGGCCAATACCTAATTCTTCCAATTTTTTTACCAAAGAAGCCTCTGTATATCTTGCCGCAGCTCTTGAATATCTTTCGGTTGCAGTAATAAAATTGTTTTGTAATTTTTCATTCACTTTCAAGGCAGGTAACAAACCTTCCTGCTCTTCCTCTTCATCATCATGTCCTTCAAGATACACTTTCAAAAACCCTTCAAAAAGCAAGACCTCACCTGAAGCAGTAAATATTTCACCATGATTATTGGCTTCTATTTTTACATTGGTGCGTTCCAATTTGGCATCACTCATTTGAGAAGCCAAAGTCCTTTTCCAAATCAAATCATATAAACGCGCTTGATCTCGGTCAATATTTACCGTATGAAGTGACATATCGGTCGGACGAATTGCTTCGTGAGCTTCTTGCGCCCCTTTACTTTTATTAGCAAAAACTCTTGGGTTAGAAAACTCTTTCCCATACGATTTGATAATTTCAGCCTGAGCTGCATCCATCGCCTCTTTGGACAAATTCACACTGTCTGTTCTCATATAGGTAATAAGTCCAGCCTCGTACAAACGTTGCGCCAATTGCATTGTGATTCCAACAGGCAAATACAATTTTCTTGCAGCTTCTTGTTGCAAAGTCGAAGTCGTAAAAGGAGCCGTTGGTGATTTTTTGGTAGGCTTAGTCTCTAAGTCCGCTACCTTATATGTAGAACCGATATTTTGCTTTAAAAAATCTTCGGCTTCTTTCTTTGTATTGAAATTTTTTGGAAGTTTGGCTTTAAAAGTCTTACCAGCTTCATTTGTAAACTCCGCTACAACCGAATAAGTTGCCACAGCAGTAAAGTTTTGAATTTCACGTTCTCTTTCCACAATCAATCGAACAGAAACCGATTGCACACGTCCTGCAGATAAACCACCTTTTACTTTTCTCCAAAGAACCGGTGACAATTCATATCCAACCAAACGATCCAAAACTCTTCGCGCTTGTTGTGCATTAACTAAATTATAATCGATTTCGCGTGGTTTTTCAATGGCTTTGAGAATAGCCGTTTTGGTAATTTCATGAAAAACAATACGCTTAGTTTTTTCTTTTTTAAGTTTTAATTCTTCCGCCAAGTGCCAAGAAATAGCTTCTCCCTCGCGGTCCTCATCACTCGCTAACCATACCATGTCGGCATTTTTAGCTAAAGTTTTTAATTTGGACACCAATGCTTTTTTATCCGAGGAAACTTCGTACTTGGGTTTAAATCCATTTTCGACATCAACACCAATTTCCTTAGAAGGTAAGTCGGCAATATGCCCGTAACTAGATTCTACCTGATAATCACTTCCTAGAAATTTTTCGATTGTTTTTGCCTTTGCAGGGGACTCAACTATCACTAAATTCTTTGCCATTTTGCTATTGTTTGAATCGCAAAAGTAATTTTTTTTTTTAAATATCAACCTTTCATTGATTTTAAAAACTAATTAAATCGGTAAATGAACGAATTCAACAACACAAAGCACATCTATTTTCATCAGTCTATAATGATGTAATCCCAACTTTAACCTGAAATAGGCAAAACCATTAAATACAAAAACCACCTTTAAAACAATAAAACAACAATTTCATTTCACCTATATATATAGGTATAAAAAAGAAAATTACATTTAATTTTTCAAAAAGTAAATCCATTTAATTATTTGGTTAAATTTACTACAAGAGACCAGATCAAATCTGCAAAATTATTTAATGAAACGAACTGAACAGCTACAAAAATTAAAACATAACCAAGCTTGGGACTTCATCATTATTGGAGGAGGTGCCAATGGACTCGGCGTTGCAGTAGATGCGGCAAGCCGAGGTTTCAAAACAATACTTCTCGAAGCGGTGGATTTTGCAAAAGGCACCTCAAGCAGAAGCACCAAATTAGTTCACGGAGGTGTTCGTTATCTAGAACAAGGCAATCTCTCCTTAGTCATTGAAGCGCTAAAAGAAAGAGGCTTAATGGAAAAGAATGCAGGACATTTGGTCAAAAATGAATCGTTCATTATCCCAAATTACAACTGGTGGGGAGGTTATTTTTATACCCTTGGTTTAAAATTCTATGATTTATTATCTGCCAGATTAAGCCTCGGAAGTTCTAAATATTTATCCAAGAAAAAAACATTGGAATTAATTCCTTCCCTTGAACCAAACGGATTACAAAGTGGCGTACTGTATCATGATGGGCAGTTTGATGACTCTCGATTGGCCATAAATCTGGCGCAAACAGCCCTCGAAAAAGGAGCTTGCGTGCTTAATCATTTTAAAGTTGTCCAATTAATAAAAGATGTCGAAAACAAAGTCACAGGCGTCAAAGCTATTGATCAAGAATCAGGAGAGGATTTTACTATACAAGGAAAGGCAGTGATTAATGCAACTGGTGTATTCACGAATGCCATCATGAAAATGAATGATACGGTTTATAAAAAATATATCGTTCCCAGCCAGGGTATTCATTTAGTATTTGACAAATCTTTTTTACCGGGTGATTATGCATTAATGATTCCGAAGACGAGTGACGGAAGAGTGCTTTTTGCTGTTCCTTGGCACGACAAAATTGTTGTGGGTACCACGGATACTTTGGTCAAAAAATCAAATATTGAACCAATAGCATTAGAAAAAGAAATTGAATTCGTATTGGAAACAGCGCAAAGATACTTAACCAAAAATCCAACACGAGCCGATGTACTTTCGGTTTTTGCAGGTCTCAGGCCTTTGGCAGCACCCGATAAAAAAGGGCAAAGCACCAAAGAACTTTCCAGAAGCCACAAAATAATTGTTTCCGAAACCGGGTTAATCACCATCACGGGTGGAAAATGGACAACCTACCGCAAAATTGCCGAAGAAATCGTCAACAAAGCCATTGCTGTACATCAATTAAGCCCAAATAAATGTATAACCGAACATTTGGCTATTCATGGAAACAAAAAAAATAGTGCTGAAGATTTTGAAAATCATTTATTCATTTATGGCACGGACAGCAAAGCCATTCTTCAACTGCAAGAAAACGAGCCCGAACTAAAGGAAAAACTACATCCTGATTACAATTACACTTTAGCGGAAGTTGTCTGGGCAATTCGAGAAGAGATGGCAACCACGGTTGAGGATGTTTTGGCGAGAAGGGTTCGATTGTTATTTTTGGACGCACGGGTTGCAATTTCTTGTGCAGACAAAGTAGCTCGTTTAATGGCAAAAGAATTAGGACATGACGAAAACTGGATTCAAAATCAATTGGCCGAATTTAAAACTGTAGCTAATGGTTTTCTTTTGAAAGAGTTTCGGGTTCCATAAAGCATATCAAACTCATTCTTTAAGATAAAATACAGCTATAAAAATGACTGCCTTAGCCCCGATTACATCACTATACCTTTATTTTCGTAGGAGTTCAGCGAACTTCGTTTGAAATGAAAAGCGGGAATTAGCTCCCTTACAACTTCACTAAATTATCAGAATTTGGAAGGACTTAAAAAGTTGTTAATTCTTCGGCTGACATCTTGTCATAATCACTGTATTTCCCTTATCTTTGCGCTTTGAAAATGCCATATGGAAAAGATAATTGAAGAAAGCAAACAAGGGAATAGCCTTGTTCTAGAACATAAACCAGAGAATACAAAAAAACTTTTTATAGAAAGCTATGGCTGTGCGATGAATTTTTCGGACAGCGAGATTGTGGCTTCCATATTGTCTGATGGTGGTTACAATACCACTTCAGTTTTGGAAGAGGCGGATTTAGTTTTAGTAAATACCTGTTCTATTCGGGACAAAGCGGAACAAACAATTCGCAAACGCCTGGAGAAATACAATGCGGTAAAACGCACCAATCCGAAGATGAAAGTTGGAGTTTTGGGATGTATGGCGGAACGTTTGAAAGAAAAATTTCTTGACGAAGAGAAAATTGTAGACCTAGTTGTGGGACCTGATGCCTATAAAGATTTACCAAATTTATTAAGTGAGGTCGAAGAAGGTCGCGATGCTATCAACGTGATTTTATCCAAAGAAGAGACCTACGGTGACATTTCACCAGTTCGATTGATGAGCAACGGAATTACGGCATTGGTTTCTATCACGAGAGGTTGCGATAATATGTGTACGTTTTGCGTGGTGCCTTTTACCCGTGGTCGTGAGCGCAGTCGCGAACCACAAAGTATTATGAACGAAATTCAGGATTTGTGGAGCAAAGGATTTAAGGAAATTACACTTTTAGGTCAAAACGTTGATAGTTATTTATGGTATGGCGGCGGTTTGAAAAAGGATTTTGTCAATGCTACTGAAATGCAAAAAGCAACAGCGGTGGATTTTGACCAATTACTGGAAATGGTAGCGGTTGGTTTCCCAAAAATGCGTATTCGTTTTTCGACTTCAAATCCTCAGGATATGCACGAAAGTATTTTGCACGTTATTGCGAAATATCCTAACATTTGCAAACACATACACTTACCGGTACAATCGGGCAGTAATCGAATCTTGAAAGAAATGAATCGTTTGCATACCAGAGAAGAATATATGGCTTTGATTGATAAGATTCGTTCTATCATTCCAAATGTTGCCATTACTCAAGACATGATTTCGGGCTTTCCGACAGAAACGGAAGAAGACCATAAAGACACCTTGAGTTTGATGGAATATGTAAAATATAATTTTGGTTATATGTACAGCTATTCCGAACGTCCTGGAACTTTGGCGGGAAGAAAAATGGAAGATGATGTTCCTGAAGAAACTAAAGCAAGAAGACTGCAGGAAATTGTCGATTTACAACAAAAACATGCTTGGATTCGTTCTGAGGAATTCATTGGCAAAACAGTGGAAGTTTTGGTTGAGAAAGTTTCGAAAAAATCTACTGAGGAGTTTTCTGGTAGAAATTCACAAAGCATAACTGTCGTTTTCCCAAAAGAGAATTATAAGATTGGTGATTTTGTGAATGTAAAAATTAATTCTTGCACCTCTGGAACTCTGAAAGGAGAAGCGGTAGGTTTGAGTGATATGAATTAGAAAAAAACAGACACAGATTTCACAAATTAGCACAGATTAAAAAATTATAGATGGAAAAAGAAATTACAATTGAATACAATCCAAACATAGACACTTTAGTAAAAGTCTCCAAGTATTTATTAATACGTATGCCTTTTTTAAAAATTGCTCCTTTTCTAATAGTAATATTTATTCTACAAAGCAATTTAGGAACTCTTTTAGAATCCAATAACAATGCTAATTCAAAAAATTGGGATATTATTGATGTCTTCCCTTTTGTCCTAATCATTACAATATGGGCTTTTGTCTATTTTCGAACAATATCGACAATGAAAAAAAATATACTGAAAAATAAAAAAAACCTAGAAACTCAAAAAATATTATTCAAAAACAACTCTTTCATTCAAGAAGGCGAAACTTTTAAAATAGAGAATTTCTGGAAAGATTCATATCAAATCAAGGAAACTAACGAGTGGTTTCTAATTTATTTACAGAAAAATTCTGCTTTACCAATTATCAAAGCAAATTTAAAAGACAATGAATACAATGAATTAAGACTGCTTTTTAATTCAATCGATATAAGAAAGAGTTTCAAAAATTAAAATTATTATGACCAAAAAAAATATACTTATCGCTTTGATTACTTTTATTATTGCTTTTGGAACAACATTCTATGTCATTAGAACTTATTTCCCAAAACACAAAGTTGAAAAAACAGCTATCCAAAAAGATACGCTAACAAAGCCTCAATAGTAGAAAAAGAATCGAACAGTTATTCAATCAAATTTCAATTTTAATAATCAGGAAAATTTTCAGAGATTTTTAATTTGTTACAATCTGTGAAATCTGTGTTAGAAAAAAAGCAAATGGATACAGTACAATCAATAAAACAGCGCTTTGAGATTATTGGAAATGATCCAAAGCTCAATCGTGCCATAGAAAAAGCAATTCAGGTTGCCCCTACCGACATTTCGGTTTTGGTGGCTGGAGAAAGTGGTGTAGGAAAAGAGAATATCCCAAGGATTATACATTCATTATCACACCGAAAACACGGTAAATATATTGCTGTAAACTGTGGAGCAATTCCGGAAGGAACTATTGACAGTGAACTTTTTGGTCACGAAAAAGGGGCTTTTACAGGTGCCACAAGCACCCGTGAAGGGTATTTTGAAGTTGCCAATGGTGGTACTATTTTCCTTGATGAAGTGGGAGAATTACCCTTGACTACACAAGTGCGTTTGTTACGTGTTTTGGAAAATGGGGAATTCATAAAAGTGGGATCTTCTCAAGTTCAAAAAACGAATGTCCGAATCGTGGCTGCGACCAACGTCAATTTATTCAAGGCTATTGAAAAAGGGAAATTTCGTGAAGATTTATATTATCGTTTAAGTACCGTTGACATTCAATTGCCACCACTTAGAGAACGAAAAGAAGACATCCATTTATTGTTCAGAAAATTTGTGGCTGATTTTGCCCAAAAATATAAAATGCCTCCATTGAAACTGGATGATGCCGCTATTTTGCTTTTGCAAAAGTTTCGCTGGAGCGGTAATATTAGACAATTGCGAAATGTTGCCGAACAGATTTCGGTATTAGAAACCAATAGAGACATTACAGCTGCGACTTTACAGACTTACCTTCCAAGCGAAGACAGTAATTTACCATCGGTAATTAAAGACAAAAAAAATGACAGCGATTTTAATACCGAAAGAGAGATTTTGTACAAAGTCCTTTTCGATATGAAAAGTGACTTACATGATTTGAAAAAACTGACATTGGAATTAATGCAAAATAGCAGCTCCAATGTTCAGGAAGCCAATAAATCGCTTATCAAAAAAATATACGGTTCCAAGGAAGAGGACAGTGAAATTGATTTTGAAGAAGAACCAAGAACTTCGTTTATATCCAATTCAAATAGAGAACAGAATTACGAAGAACAGGACAACAATAATTACCTTTTGGCCGAAACCATTGAAGAGGAAGAAATCTTGAGACTCGAACAAAAAGAAATCGAGATGATTAAAAAATCATTGGAAAAAAACAAAGGAAAAAGAAAAGCCGCAGCAGATGAATTGGGTATTTCGGAACGCACTTTGTATCGAAAAATAAAACAATTTGATTTATAACAAAAAATAAAATTTCAAAAAAACAAATTTCAAATCACTAATTCGATTTTTGTACATTTGAAATTTGAACCAAATTAGATTTTGGAACTTATACATTTTATGAAAAAAGCACATTATCTCTTATTAATAATTAGTTCATTCATCCTAAACAGTTGTTCGGTATATAACTTTACAGGAACCGGTAAAATTGATGCCAAAACATATCAGGTAAATTTCTTTCCAAACAATTCTGATTTGATTGAACCGGGAATTGACCGAACTTTTACACTTACATTACAGGACTTGATTCAGAATCAAACTAATTTGCACTTAGTAAAAAATGGAGGAGATTTAATGTATGAAGGAGAAATTACAGATTACCGCATCAGTCCAATGACTGCAACTGCCGACCAAAAGGCGGCACAAAACCGATTAAAAATTAGAGTAATGGTTAGATTTACCAATAAAAACAAGGAAGCTGACGATTTCGAAAAATCTTTTGAGTTTTATTATGACTTTCCTGCTGCCCAGCAATTGACAGGAGCAACGAAAGATGCCGCGATCAAAGAAATTTTCGAAAGAATTACTCAGGATATTTTCAATGATTCACTTGCAAAATGGTAACCGGCAGTAATCAGATTGCAGTTTTCAGTTAACAGAAAACAATTTAATTTTTTAGTGTTCGATTTCAGACAAAAGAATACTAAAATAACAAGACAAAACACTTAAATTAAGGAACACAAAAAAAATGAACGTTAGTAGCTATAATTATTTATTAAACCAACCCGAAGAAATCAACGAGATACAAACGGTGGCTTTAGAAAAAGTATTGGATGAATTTCCATTTTTTCAGAGTGCACGAGCGTTGCGTTTAAAAGGGCTGTACAATCAAAATAGCTACAAGTATAATTTTGCATTAAAAGTTGCCGCCGCACACACTACCGACCGTAGCGTTCTATTTGACTTTATTACTTCCGAATCTTTTACAGCTATTCAAAAAAAGACTTATGAGAAAAAAATTCAGGAACTCCTTAACATAACCGTAATTGACAGTCAAATCGTCGAAAAAGAAGAGATAACGCCAACTGCAACAACTCCATTGCAGCATTCTATCCTTACTTCCATAAAAGAGGCTAATGCTAATCCTGCTCAAAGCAATTCTCTCTTTATTGAAAAATTAGAAATCGATAAAAATGTTGAACAATCGATTCTCGACTCTATTAAGGAAGCTACACCAATAAAAACGGAAGAAGTAACAACGGAAGCTGAGAAAAATTTAGAAATTGGGAAACCACTGGATTTTTCAAAATCAGAAACACATTCATTCCATCAATGGCTTCAAATTTCGAGGATACAACCCATTATGCGAGAAAATCCACAAGAAAATAATAGTATGGCAAAAGAACCCGAATCTATCATTGACGAGAGTAAAAAGAAAAAAGCAGAATTGATTGATAAGTTCATCGAAACCAGTCCAAAGATTCCGCCTATAAAACCCGGAGTAGTCTTCACACCAAATATAGATCTCAACAAAGAGGATAATTCTTATTTAATGACAGAGACTCTGGCTAAAGTGTATTTGGAACAAAAAAAATATCAAAAAGCCATACAAGCTTATGAAATATTAATTTTGAAATATCCAGAAAAAAGTAGTTTCTTTGCAGACCGTATAAAGGATATTAAAATAGTACAACAAAATAACAATTAATAATAAATAGTATGTTTTCAATTTTTTTAGTTTTAATTACAATAGTATGTTTTCTATTGATCGTAGTAATAATGGTTCAAAACCCTAAAGGCGGTGGACTTTCTTCTACAATAAGTGGTTCTCAAATGTTAGGTGGTGTACAAAAAACTACTGATTTCTTAGACAAAAGTACTTGGACATTGGCAACTATATTAATTGCTTTAATCTTACTTTCAGGTTTAAGTTTCACAGGAACTTTAAGTGATGCTGATTCAAAAATCATTGACAACACTGAAACTGCAGCACCAAAAACTAATGCTCCTGCGACAAATGCTCCTGCACAAAGTACACCTGCAACTCCAGCAAAATAATTTATTTACATAAATACTCAAAATGCCAGCCTGTCAAAGCTGGCATTTTTTATAAGAAAAAATGTCAGTTTACGTACTGTGGCATAATTTCTGAAATACAACAACAGTAAAAATTAACATAAACATAAAAAATCATGACTTTAAACATTAAACCACTTTCAGATCGAGTTCTTATCGAACCAGTTGCAGCTGAAACGAAAACGGCGTCAGGGATTTTTATTCCAGATACCGCAAAAGAAAAACCACAAAAAGGAACTGTAGTTGCAGTAGGAAATGGAACTAAAGACCATACCATGACTGTCAAAATTGGTGATACAGTACTTTATGGAAAATATGCTGGGACGGAATTAAAATTAGAAGGAAAAGATTACCTAATCATGCGTGAGGACGATATCCTTGCGATAATCTAAAAAAGTGTTAAGTATAAAGAATTAAGTATCAAGATAACTTGACAACTTGAAACAAACTAAACTTTAAACAAAATTTAAAATGGCAAAAGATATAAAATTTGATATTGAAGCACGTGACGGTTTAAAACGTGGAGTTGATGCATTAGCGAATGCGGTTAAAGTAACCCTGGGTCCAAAAGGACGTAACGTAATTATTGGAAAATCTTTTGGTGGGCCAAACGTAACTAAAGATGGTGTTACAGTTGCCAAAGAAATTGAATTGAAAGATCCATTGGAAAATATGGGTGCTCAAATGGTAAAAGAAGTTGCTTCAAAAACCAATGATTTAGCTGGAGACGGAACTACAACTGCTACGGTATTGGCACAAGCTATCGTTAAAGAAGGATTGAAAAACGTTGCTGCCGGAGCAAATCCAATGGATTTGAAACGTGGTATTGACAAAGCTGTTGAAGCTATCGTTGCTGACCTTGCCAAACAAGCAAAAGTAGTAGGTAGCGATTCTGAAAAAATCAAACAAATTGCTTCTATCTCTGCCAACAATGATGAAGTGATTGGAGAATTAATTGCCAATGCTTTCGCTAAAGTAGGTAAAGAAGGTGTAATCACTGTTGAAGAAGCCAAAGGAACAGATACGTATGTAGATGTTGTTGAAGGAATGCAATTTGACAGAGGATACCTTTCTCCATACTTTGTTACCAATCCAGAAAAAATGGAAGCAGAACTAGAAAGTCCATACATCCTTTTGTATGACAAAAAAGTTTCTTCTTTAAAAGAATTATTACCAATATTAGAACCAATTGCACAAACTGGAAAACCATTATTGATTATTGCTGAAGATGTTGATGGTGAAGCTTTATCAACTTTGGTGGTAAACAAATTGCGTGGTGCCTTGAAAATCGCTGCTGTAAAAGCTCCTGGTTTTGGAGACAGAAGAAAAGCAATGCTAGAAGATATCGCTATCTTAACTGGTGGAACTGTAATCTCTGAAGAAAGAGGATATACTTTGGAAAACACAACATTAGAGATGCTAGGTTCTGCAAAAAGAGTAACTATCGACAAAGACAACACTACAATTGTAAGTGGTGCTGGAGAAGCAGATATGATCAAAAATCGCGTGAACCAAATCAAAGGTCAAATGGAAACTACGACTTCTGATTATGATAAAGAAAAATTGCAAGAACGTTTGGCTAAATTAGCTGGAGGTGTTGCTGTACTTTATGTTGGTGCTGCTTCTGAAGTAGAAATGAAAGAGAAAAAAGACCGTGTTGACGACGCACTTCACGCGACTCGCGCTGCTGTTGAAGAAGGAATTGTTGCTGGAGGTGGAGTAGCTTTATTGAGAGCTAAAAACGTTCTAAGCACTATTGCTTCAGACAATGCTGATGAGAAAACAGGTATTCAAATTATTTCTCGTGCGATAGAATCTCCTTTAAGAACTATTGTCGAAAATGCAGGTCTTGAAGGCTCTGTTGTTGTTGCAAAAGTTAGTGAAGGCTCTGGAGATTTTGGATACAATGCCAAAACAGATGAGTACGTAGATATGCTAAAAGCTGGAATCATTGACCCTAAAAAAGTAACTCGTATCGCATTAGAAAATGCTGCTTCGGTTGCGGGAATGATCTTGACTACAGAATGCGCATTAATCGATATTAAAGAAGAAAATGCAGGTGGAGGCCACATGGGTGGAGGTATGCCAGGAATGATGTAAAATCAGCATTAGATTTCAACTATAAAATCCGTCTTGAATTTCGTTCTTGACGGATTTTTTCATGCCTTTTCAGGAGTCCTTTTAGCGGAGTTCAATCAATTATTTTGGGAGCAGAAAGATTTGGCTTTTTTGCTGGCATTGTTCCCGCACACGAGGCTGAAAGCCGAACTGGCGAAGCAATCCGTTGCAATCTTTTTTGAGCCGAATAAAAATCGGCCCAAAAAAGGATTTTCACTGCTATCGGGGCTAAGGATTAGCATTTTATTTTTTTTGCAATCATCCAAAAAAAAACCGTCTTGTTCTCTTGAGCAAGACGGTTTCTTTTATTTAATAAATCTTAATGATGAACTACTTTTTTCTTAATTATTTTTAGGAAAACAGGCAAGGTTGATACCAATATAATTCCGATGACGATTTTCTCAATATGTTCTTTTAAGTCAATTCCCATTTCCAAAAACATGCCATAAAGATAATGTCCAGAAAAAATTAAAACAAAAGACCATAAAAAAGAACTTAGGATATTAAAAAACATAAACTTTTTTCTATCCATCGAGCCAATACCGGCAACTATCGGTGCAAAAGTTCTCACAATAGGCAAAAATCTTGCATAAATAATAGCTTTTCCGCCATGCTTTTCGAAAAATTCTTTAGACTGAAGCAAATACTTTTTCTTAAACAAAAGTGTATCTTCTCTATTATATAAATAATACCCGCTTTTGGCTCCAAACCAATAACCAACCATATTTCCAAAAACGCCTGAGAGCGCCACTAATGTTGAGAGTATAACAAGATTTACAAAATCACTTTCAATAAAAAGAATATTCTGAACCAAATCACGACTGTAAATTCCAGCAAGAAAAAGTAAACTATCACCTGGAAGAAAAAAACCGGCAAAAAGACCCGTTTCCGCAAAAACAATGAATAAAACAATGTACAAACCCAGTTGAATGCCACCAATTGTAAAAGTTATATAAAATTCAGGATTTACTAATTGGGTCCATTCAAAATTACTCATAAATTGTCATGTTTTATTTAAGCTGTGAAAGTAAGGATAATTTAGGTGAACCACAATTTATTAATTCATTTTAAAGTTTTATTAACGATTTAAAAACCACAAAAAGCATCAAAATTAAACTCCTATTTTGATGCTTTTTCAATTACTGAAAGTTACAAATTAATGGGTATAAAAAAAATTTGCGCTACAAAATCATTTACAACTAAATCATTATAATCTTTCATACTGACAACAACTATGAAGATTATCATAGTCTTCTTTTGTTGATTTTACCGAATCCGTATCATGACCTACTTTGGCTATTGCCTTTTTCACATCCATCAAAGAGCATTTTTCCTCATTAATAATTAAAGCCAATTGATGTGTCTCAATACTCCATGAAGCCGATTTCACTCCTGGAACTGAATAAGCTGCCTTCTGGATTCTCTTCTGGCATTGCTCGCAGTTGCCATTTACTTCGGTAGTATATTTAGCGTTTTTATTTTTCGTTTCTTGGCCTTGAGCCGAAATTGTAAAAACAGTCATTAGTAAAACTAAAAATAGGTTCTTAATGCTGCTGTTTCTAAATTCTTTAATATTTGTTTTCATTTTTATAAGTATTAAATTTTAAAATTATTTTTTTGATATTGATTTTTGATATTTTTCTATTTTATTTTTAACCTTAAACCTGCATAATACATCTGTCCAAATACGGGTGCATACAAAATAGTTGCATCAAAATAAGGACCAAAAGGATTTTGCGCATCCACTATTGCTGGATTTTGAGTGTAATTCCCAATGTTCTCGCCACCTATATACACTTCAAAAGTTGATGAAAATATTCTGGTAATTTGAGCATTCATCAAAGAATACGCTGGCGAATGTTCAGAAAGCTGATAGGCTACAGGATTTGAAGCCGTGTAAGGTAATTGTTGCTCTCCAATCCAATTGTAAGTGAAGTCAATTTTCCATTGTTGCCCTTTATCCTGAATATGAGTTTCATAACCTAAATTCCCAAAGAAACGATGAGCTGCCTGCAATGGTCTTTGATATTTACCCGACAAATAATCGGTTTTAATATCATAGTATTTGTAAGCCGAACGCAATTCCAAATGCTTAGCCAATTCATAATTGAACTCCAATTGAAAGCTGTTGGCATATGAAACACCATCCAAATTATGAAAAATTACTTGTTGCGGGCTTTGCATAATATCCACCACTACCTGATTCTTAAAATTGGTTCTATAAAAATCGGCGGTAACATCTCCATTTCGATTAAACAACTTGAAACCTTGCATAAAGCTCACACCATAATTCCAAGCAATTTCAGGGTCCAATCCATAAATTTTACCTCCTACATTTGTGATATCAAAAGTTCTGGAGCTGGCAAATAAGGTTTGATTTTCGGCAAAAATATTGGCAGGACGTTTTCCTCTACCGGCAGAAACTCTCAAAACTCCTTTCTCCCAAGGATTGTATTTCATATGAATTCTTGGTGTAACAAAAACACCCAAACGATTCCCATAATCTGCCCGACCTCCAAGAATCAAACTAAAATTATCTTGATTATCATAAGTATATTCAAAGAAAGCTCCAACTGTATTATCTATTCTGCTATAATCCGATGTATTTAAAAACTCATTATAGCTATCATAGGTAAAATTCAAACCTGTAGCAAACTTATTTTTTTCATTATTGATAATTGAATTAAAAATCAAGTTTGAATAAAAACTGTTTTGCTGCATGTTGTAGCCATTCAATCCAAAATAAGAATTCTGGTCATAGCTGGAAAAAGCATTTTGGAAACCAAAACTTTGAAATGGCATATCCTTAAAAACATAGCCTATTTTTGTGGAGACATCTATCTTTTTGGTATCGATTTCAGAACCCCAGGCGTTGGTTGTTCCTTTGTCTCTATCAGGATCAAAACTGGTTTCTCCCATTAATTTAGTATCATTCATATACTGCAGATTAATGAAACTAATCCAACCCGTTTCCGCATTATAATATTGATAGCGATTGAGTAAATTGAATTGTTTTTGCAAAGGATTATCCAGAAAGCCGTCGTCATTTTTATCCATTTTGGAATCTCGAATATTGCCGTGCAACAATAAACTGGTCGCCCATTTGTCTGACAATTTTTGATTAAAATTGGCATTTAGTTCAAAACGGGAATCGGTCGATCCATAAGCGTTCAATAAAACTGGAACTTCCGATATCGGTTTTATCAATTCGGTATTGATTTGACCCGATATGCTTTCAAAACCATTGACCACACTTCCCGCTCCCTTTGTAATTTGAATACTTTCTATCCAAGGACCAGGCGTAAAGGAAAGTCCATAAACCTGAGAAGCACCACGAACGGAAGGGATATTTTCCTGGGTCATCATCAAATAAGGGCTTGTTAAACCTAACATTTTGATTTGCTTGGTTCCAGTCAATGCATCTGAAAAATTAACATCTATTGAGGGATTGGTTTCAAAGCTTTCGGCAAGATTGCAACAGGCGGCTTTTAGTAATTCTTTTTTGGTTACTAATGTTGTATTACCAGTAAGTGTGTATGTTTTTTGAATGCTCTTGCGTTTGGCCTGGACTTTTATTTCTCGTAAAGTATCTTGTGAATAAGAATTAAAAGCAGCAAACAAAAGCACTAAAACTATTGTTAAGTTTGTTTTCATGATTAAAATTATAATGATTAAATATGTCAGACCTTAAATAAGGGCTCGACTGTAATTAAACATTACAATTTATCGTAAAGGAGGTATTGGCTATACAGCTTGAAAAGTGGCGGCGCATTGGCATCGCAATAATAGGTAAGAGACTGATTGTTTTTAAAACTAGGTACAGCTTTAAATACAACAGCATGAAATTCTGGAGCTAAAAAAACATAATCGAACTGAAAAGAAAAAGACTTAACAATTCCGTTATCTACTTTTTTCTGAATGAGGATTTTTTTGTCCTTGCAACAGCTGTCTTTTTTACTGACTACTTTTTTTTCGCAACAGCCTTTTTCACTTTGCATTGATGGCAAAGTAGAATTCAGTGAAACAGAAGATATTTCTCCTCCACAATAATGCACATTAAAAGCCAGACCTACATTGGAAACCAATAATAGAACGGCTAAAAATATACTTATGTGTCTTTTGAATTTCATAATACAAAATTAGCTTTATTATCAATTCTAAAAATCAAATTCTTGTTAATTTTTTTAAAGTGTCTCAGATTCTTAGCCTCTAAGTTTCTGAGCAAAAATTAACTGTTTAAACTCTCGTAAAAACCAAAACTACAATTCAAACTCCTGCCCCATCATAGGAACAATGCATCCAAAACCATATTTTTCTTGAATTTTGATTCTTAATTCATCTGCTGGTTCATTTTCACCATGTACCAAAAACACTTTTTTCGGAGCTTCCTCCAATTCCGAAAGCCAATTGATTAAATCCTTTTGGTCTCCATGTGCCGACAAACTTTCTATCTCAACCACTTTGGCTTTTACTTGATAGTATCTTCCGTGTATTTTTATATCAGTTGCGCCTTCCAGCAATTTTCTTCCGCGAGTACCTTCTCCTTGATAACCAACTATAATTATGGTCGTTTCTGGCAAACCTATATACCGTTCCAAATAACTCAACACCCTACCTCCAGTTACCATACCGCTGGCGGCAATAACTATTTTGGGCTGTTTATTATAAATGGTATCTATCGTTTCTTGGTAATCTGAAATTAGGGTAAACATTTTGCACATGGCGGTAAACTCATCTTGGTGCAAACGATGCCATTTTCTATTATTTACAAAAAGTTCCAGCATGCTTATCCCCATGGGAGTATCAATAATATAAGGAATATTCGGAATCTTATTTTCTTCCTTCAATTGCCAAAGTAAATACATTATACTTTGGGATCGCTCAACTGCGAAACTTGGAATTATGACAGTTCCACCGTTTCGAATCGTATTATTGATATGCATTTCCAATTCTACTTTAGGATCGATATCTGGATGCAATCTATTACCGTAAGTGCTTTCAAGGAAAACATAATCGGCTTTTTTAGGTTTTGTGGGCGGAAACATCAATACGTCATTATCACGACCAATATCCCCAGAGAAAACAACTACTTTATTTTCGAGTCTAAGCTCTATGCTGCATGCTCCAAGAATATGACCAGCATTTGTGAAAACAGCTTCAATCTCGGCATCTAATGCAATACTTTCATTGGGATTGATCACTCTGAAATGCGGAAAAACCTTTTCGGCCTGTGCTATTGTGTATAGCGGTTCTGCTATTTCGTGTTTTGAAAACTTTCCTTCATTTGCAATTCTGGCATCTTCTTCTTGAATTTTGGCACTGTCCAAAAGGATCAGCTTGGCAACATCTTTTGTTGGACTAGTGCAATATATTTTACCTTCAAAACCTTGATTTACTAATCTTGGCAACCATCCACAATGATCCAAATGACCATGGGTTAACAACACAAAGTCTATAGTCGAAGGCAAAATTGGCAAAGGTTCCCAATTGAGTTCCCGCAAGGCCTTTAATCCTTGAAATTGTCCGCAGTCTATCAAAATTCGAATGCCGTTACTTTCTACCAAAGTTTTGGATCCCGTGACCGTTCCTACCCCGCCAATACATGTAATTTTCATTTTAATTCAATTTAGATTAATTGTAAAAATACTAAGCCTCTGAGATTCTTAGATTCTAAGTTAATTTATAACTTTTAAATAGCCCGATAAAATCTTAGTCACTTTAAAAAACTATATAAACCTGCACAACTCTGATGCTTCTTTAATTACATTTTTTATTCGATTGGGGCTCAATCCTATTTTTTCCAAATCCTCTCTATTATTGATAATCTCACGAACCAAAATAATATCTAAAATCAATAATTTTTCTTTCTCAGAAAGAGTCAATGTCGTTAGACAAGTTATGGGATACAGCTGATGATTATCTATTTTAGTTTTCAAATTATTGCTTTTAGGGTAATCCCAACACAGCAAGTTAAGGTCCGAACATTTTGCAAAATCAATTGCATCAGTAGTAAAACGATTATTGGTAACAATCCAACATTTGGAAATAGTATCATTTTGAGAAAATATTTCATGCTTTCTCTCTTTCAAATCATTGAATCGGGACAATATATACATCGGCACTTTTACGTCTGTAGTGGCATCTCTGCCTACATGAAATTTGCACTCGACCATAGTAATGACATCATTATTTTTAAGCAAAACATCAACTTCATGTGAAACGCATTTGCCCCACAAAATCAAATTAACTTTGGTTTGATAATGTTCTGAAGAAAAAAGTCGGGCAATAAATTTTTCGAAAAAAAAACCTGCAGGTCCCAACAATCGGATTGCCTCTCTCAGATTATATCGCGCGGCATTCGAGTTGGAGATTTTTTTAAGAAGTCCAAAAGCCATCTTATAAATATGTTTGGTAGAAATACCTTCGTAAACTTCTTTTTCAATAAGTTGCAAAACATCATCAACCATGGCGGGAGCTGCTCCCGATTTAAGCAGAGATTGTTTTAATTTTGAGCGATTAAAATCAACAATAGCCCCTGAATGCTTTACAATTTTCATCTTTTCTAAATTCAACAATTAAGTTTACCAAATTCAGATTAAAGATACAAAATAACAGTCGTTATTTATTAAGTTTTTGATAATAAAACGCTGGTATAAAAAGAATTAAAAACAAAGGCTGAATCAAAAAACGGCGCACATAAAACAACAGTAGATTTTCCTGATTTTCAAAAAAAAGCAGCATACAAAAGAAAGAGGCAATTAAAATTATAAACAGAGAAAGATACAAAATCGATGCAAATGAAATCATCTCTTTATCTCTAAAAAGAAAATAAAGAATTCCTAAGGAAAGTATAGTATTCAAAAAAAAACGAAAAGATAATCCAAAAAACAACTTCAAATTATCAAACTCAGGCAAAGCTGATTTCATATAGTCTCCCTCAAAATAAACCAGAAAAGGATCGTAAAATAATTGTTTTTCAAACGCCCTAACAGACACCAATAGTATCATGAGCACCATTACGACAAAAATTCTAGTTTTATTTTGAAGCAATTTATTTAGCATATTTCGAAAATTTATTCACCCAAATTACCCATAAAACAAAGACAAAACCATAAATCATCAATGGAAAAAGAACACCATGCAGTAAATGGGATTGGTTAGGGAAATAATAAAGCAAAACGGTCAAAACTGCAATTCGAAGCACATTCAGAATATAAATTATAAGACTTCCACTAAAAATAAAAAGCAAGGTGTTTTTTAAGCTTCCTGAAAATGCTACAATAAAAGAAATAAATAAAATAACAACACTGATTCCGTTACAACCTTCTACAATCTTGGCAACACCTTGATTTTGAAAAAACACAGTAAAAACAGGACTATTATCACTTTCCACAATATAACTCGATTGATTCATCCAAGAAATAACTTCTTGTGTGTTTCTTGCCACCATTCGTGTTATTGTATCTACTTTTTCATTTTCAAAACCATTCAAAAAGAATTGATACAGGAACGTAAGCAATACATAAGTACCAAAAAAGCTAACAAGAAAAAGCAAAAAAGGTTTGTACTGGACGAAATATTTTTTCAAAATTAAATTTTTAACAAATTTATACAATTTTTAAAATTGGCTTTAAATACTTTTGTGAAAAATAACAGAACATGACTTTTCAAGAATTAAAGCCCAAAGTAAGTGAAATTACATTAAATACAACTCTCTCAAGAGATGAAAAACTTTTAGCAGTTTGTCAACTGTTGAGCGATTCCATTTCCTACTACAACTGGGTAGGATTTTATTTTGCCAATCACGAAGCCAAAACACTTCATCTAGGTCCTTACGTAGGTGCAGAAACTGACCATACAGTTATCCCTTTTGGAAAAGGAATCTGTGGTCAAGTGGCAATTTCCAACAATAATTTTGTTGTTCCAGATGTAAGCGCCCAAGACAACTATATTGCCTGCAGCTTTACTGTAAAATCTGAAATTGTGGTTCCACTTTTTGTAAATGGAGAAAACATTGGCCAAATTGACATTGACAGTCATGTAATAGATCCTTTTACAGAAGAAGATGAACGCTTCTTGGAATTTGTTAATGAGGAGATTGCAAAGTTGTATTAAAAAATTAAAGATTAAAAAATTCAAAGAGTCCTATTATAAGACTCCAAAAGCATTTAATCATTTAATTTTTGAATATTTCAATATTTTGCATTACTTTTGCACCCGTCTTATAATAGCTGTAAGACATACATAAAAATCATTAAATAATATTCGAATGTATTTAACTAAAGAGATTAAAGAAGAAATCTTCGCTAAACACGGAGGAAAAGCAGAAAACACAGGATCTGCAGAAGGTCAAATCGCGTTATTCACTTACAGAATTAGCCACCTTACTGAGCACTTGAAAAAAAATCGTCACGATTTCAACACAGAGCGTTCATTGGTACTATTAGTAGGTAAAAGAAGAGCTTTGTTGGATTACTTGAAGAAAACAGAGATCAACAGATATCGTGAGATTATCAAAGTATTGGGTATTAGAAAATAATCAATATATAAAAGAGGTGCGAGAGTGCCTCTTTTTTATTTTAGAGTTTAGAAGTTAAATTTTAAATTCTTAAATTCGATATTAATTTGAAAAGATTAATATTTAGATTAAAAAAAGTTTGGTTTTTCATTGGGTTTTAGGCATTAACTACGCAACAACTACAACTAACAACACAACTAGAACCCATTGTTTAATCACAAAAAATAAAGTATGATTCCAAAAGTTTCAAAAGAAATTATCGATTTAGGAGATGGCAGAAGCATCTCAATCGAGACCGGAAAATTAGCTAAACAAGCTGACGGTTCTGTAGTAGTTCAAATGGGAAATGCCATGTTGCTTGCAACTGTAGTATCTGCCCGCAAAGCCAGCCCTGGTATTGACTTTTTACCCCTAACGGTAGATTACCGTGAAAAATTTGCAGCAGCAGGTCGTTTCCCAGGTGGTTTTTTCAAAAGAGAAGCAAGACCAAGCGACAGCGAAGTATTAACAATGAGATTAGTAGACCGTGTATTGCGTCCACTTTTCCCAGATGATTACCATGCTGAAACACAAGTAATGGTTCAATTAATGTCTCATGACGAAAACGTTATGCCAGATGCACTAGCAGGCTTAGCTTCATCTGCAGCACTTGCATTGTCTGACATCCCTTTTTCCACTTTAATTTCTGAAGTACGTGTTGCACGTGTAGACGGAAAATTCATTATCAACCCAAGTCGTGCTCAATTAGAATTATCTGACATCGACATGATGATTGGAGCTTCAAAAGATTCTATCGCAATGGTAGAAGGTGAGATGAAAGAGATTTCAGAAAAAGAAATGGTAGAAGCGATTAAGTTTGCTCATGATGCTATCAAAATCCAAATCGCAGCTCAAGAAAGACTTGTTGAAGCTTTTGGTAAAAAAGAAACGCGTACTTACGAAAACGAAAAAGAAGACGAAGCTATTTACGCTAAAGTAAAAGCTGCGGCTTATGATAAAATTTACGCTATTGCAAAAGTAGGTTCATCTAAACAAGAAAGAACAGCTTCATTTGCCGAAGTAAAAGAAGAAGTAAAAGCTTTATTTACTGAAGAAGAATTGGCAGCAGACGGAGATTTAGTTTCTAAATACTTCTATAAAACTAATAAAGAAGCAGTTCGCAACGTAACCCTAGATTTAGGAACTCGTTTAGACGGAAGAAAAACAAACGAAATCAGACCAATTTGGGCTGAAGTTGATTATTTACCATCTGTTCACGGATCTTCAATCTTTACAAGAGGAGAAACTCAAGCATTGGCGACTGCAACTTTAGGAACTTCTAGAGAAGCAAACCAAATTGACTCTCCATCAGAACAAGGCGAAGAGAAATTCTACCTACACTACAACTTCCCTCCTTTCTCAACTGGTGAAGCAAAACCTTTAAGAGGAACTTCAAGAAGAGAAGTAGGTCACGGAAACTTAGCACAACGTGCTTTGAAAAATATGATTCCTGCTGATTGTCCTTACACTATCCGTATTGTATCTGAAGTATTAGAATCGAATGGTTCGTCTTCTATGGCTACTGTATGTGCTGGAACATTGGCATTAATGGATGCAGGTATCCAAATGATTAAACCTGTTTCTGGAATTGCAATGGGATTGATTACTGACGGAGCTCGTTTTGCTGTATTATCTGATATTTTAGGTGATGAAGATCACTTAGGAGATATGGACTTTAAAGTAACTGGAACTGCTGACGGTATCACTGCTTGCCAAATGGACATCAAAATCGAAGGATTGGAATACCACATCATGGAGGAAGCTTTGGCTCAAGCTCGTGAAGGTCGTTTACACATCCTTGGAAAAATAACCGAAACTTTGGCTGCTCCAAAACCGGATGTTAAAGCATATGCTCCAAAAATTATCACAAGAACAATTCCAGGTAATTTTATTGGTGCTTTAATTGGACCTGGAGGAAAAGTAATTCAAGAATTACAAAAAGCTACTGGAACTACTATCGTAATCAACGAGGTAAACGAAGAAGGTGTTATTGAAATTTTAGGTACTGATCCAGCTGGAATAGAAGCGGTATTGGCAAAAATCCAATCGATCACTTTCAAACCACAAATGGGAGAAGCATATGAAGTTAAAGTAATCAAAATGCTTGACTTTGGTGCGGTTGTAGAATATACTGCTGCTCCTGGAAATGAAGTATTGCTTCACGTTTCGGAACTTGCTTGGGAACGCACAGAAAATGTTGCTGACGTAGTTAATATGGGAGATGTTTTTATGGTAAAATACCTTGGTGTTGATCCAAAAACCAGAAAAGAAAAAGTGTCTAGAAAAGCACTTATCGCAAGACCTCCACGTGAGGAGAAAAAAGAGTAATCAGATCTTAGTTTACTAAAGGTTTATTTTATAGAAAAAACCCCGTTTCATCATGATGAAACGGGGTTTTTCGGCATAAATAAAATGAAAACTATTTGATTTTCTAATATCAAAAATAATTCCTACCTATATTAGCCGTGAAAAACACACTTATAATCCAAACCAAAATCAAAATATTAATAGAATCCGCATATAATTCAAACCTATTTTTTAAAAAAATATATTTTTTGCCTTTTATTTCAGAATAAGTTAAAAAAATAAAAATATAACAATTAGACTTGCTTTTGTAAGATTAAATATTACTTTTATAAAAAAATGTATGATTTTTCTAAAAATAAGTTTAAAATCATCTATTAGCAAAAAACCAACTACAAAAAAACCATTTAGAAAAAAATGCAATTTAGAAAATCAAAGATTAAACTTATAGTATTATTGACTATAGTTACCGCTGCTACGTTCAAAGCACAATCCCAAACCAATTCTGAAATTTTATTATATACTAAATTTGATTCCATTGTTGGAAAAGAAAACCTAGGGTTAAATAATGGCCCCCTCGCCTTAAACCCTTACAAAACGATTGGAGACAACAATATGTTCTTCAAAAACAACAAATACACTATTGGGAATCTAGTTTATGATGGTCAGCCCTATTTTAATGTAAAATTAAAATACGACATTTTTAAAGACCAATTGATTTTAAATCCACCTGAACAACCTGAACATATCGGAATTAGTCTAATTCAAGACAAAACAGATTCTTTTTCGATATACGGGAAAAATTTTGTTAAAATAACAAAGAGTCAAACCTCATTGCCTGAATTCATATCCGGTTATTATGAGTTAATAAAAATTAGCAAAAATTTCAATTTATACATTAAGCATTACAAAGACATTCTTAAAGAAATCAACGAAGAAGGAGTCTATTACTCCTTTCATCAGAAATATCAATATTTCATTGAATACAACAATAAATTCTACGAAATAAACAACAAGGCTAGTATTGTAAAAATATTTCCAGAGAACAAGAAAAACATCAATGCTTTCTATCAAAAAAACAGAAGCTTAAGCACAACTGACTATAATCAATTTATAAATAGTTTAATGATTTCTATTTATGATTCTTCAATAAACAATTCAAAATAATAAAAATGAGGAAAATATTACTCGTCCTTTTCACAGCCTTAATTCATTTTTCTTTACTAGCACAAAAAACCGGAGATACTTATTCTTTTGAGTTTAAAAACATAGACAGATTAAAAGCTATAGAAACTATTGAAGCTTCTACTCCATATCATTTTTACTTTGAAAAGGAATGGATGAATTCTGATAAAAGTTTAATCTCCGGAAGTTACAAGAACGTTACAATCACAACTCTTTTAGAGAGCCTCTTTAACAACACCTCTTTAAACTTTTATGTCACAAAAAACAAGATTATTTTGACTCAAAATAATGTTATTCATGAAAAATTGGCTGCCAATTATTTTGGAGCGATTAAGTCTGAAAACATTAATAAAGATTCTAATGATTTAACTGGAAAACCTGTTTTTTATCAGCAGTATGATTCTATAAATAAATCGTACACCAAGAACAATAATGGAGTCGTTTTCATTGGAAAAGAAACGACAATTACAGATGCCAAATTTTGTACCATAACCGGAACAATAATTAACACAACAACAGGAAAACCGGAATCCAATATTGTTATTAAAGTTAGAAACAAAAACATAAGTACAATAAGTGATAACGAGGGAAATTATTCCATAAAACTTCCAACGGGTACAAACATCATAGAAACAAGATCACTAAGCCACAAAAAAACAGTAAAGACTTTGGTGGTATATAATAATGGTGAACTAAACATCAATATAGCCGAAAATTCAAATCAGTTAGACGAAGTATTCATAAAAGGTAAAGGATCAAAAGCTCTAGAATCGGTTGTTTCGGGTGTGATCTCTATAGATATCGAAGCTATGAAAAATATGCCATTGATTCTTGGAGAAAGAGACATCTTAAAAGTAGCAACCACATTACCTGGTGTTAAAACTACCGGAGAAGGATCTGCTGGATTTAATGTACGTGGAGGAAAAGATGATCAAAATTTATTTCTTTTGGACAATGCAGTATTGTATAATCCACAACACTTTTTAGGTTTTTTCTCTTCTATAAATCCATACACAGCAAAAAAAGCTACTATTTACAAAGGAAGCATTCCAGCCGATTTAGGAGGAAGATTATCCTCTGTATTTGATATAACTACCAAAAACGGAAATCCTGAAACCATTACTGGTGAAGGAGCAATTGGCCCAATAACATCCAATTTAAGTGTAAGTGTGCCTTTAGAAAAAAACAAATCCAGCATCCTTTTTGGAGGACGTGCAACCTACTCAGATTGGGTCTTAAAATCTTTAAAAAATGACGATTTGGCCAATAGTCAAGCAAGTTTTTATGATGGTATTTTAAAATATAATAATGTTTTGAATAAAAACAACTCTTTAGAATCTACTCTTTATTATAGCCATGATAAATTCAGCCTTAGTTCTGACTCTATCTATTCCTACAGCAACAGACTTGCTTCTGTAAAATGGGATCATTCTTTTGATGAAAAAAACAAAGGAGCTGTAATTCTAACCAATAGTGAATACAAATACGATATTGACTATAATACAACTTTGAAAAATGCTTTTGTTTCTGGTTACAAACTGAATGAAACACAACTTATGCTAAAATTCAACTATTTGTATAGTAACAAACATAAATTCCAATATGGACTATCGAGCAAACTCTATAAAGTAGATCCTGGTTTTTTAAATCCTACAAAGCCCGACGCAACATTAAAACCTATAACAATTGATTCAGAAAAAGGATTGGAATCGGCTTTTTATGTCTCGGATAATTTTAAAATTAGTGACAAACTATCTTTGGATTTAGGCCTTAGATATTCTCTTTACGCTTCATTAGGAGAGTCAGATCAAAGAATCTATCAACCAAATGTCCCTCTTAATGATGCCACTGTCATAGAAACCAAACATTATGGAAACAACGAAGTGGTAACTACTTATGGTACTTTTGAACCACGTTTGGCAGCTCGATATTTATTAGCTGAAGATTTATCAATTAAAGCAGGATATGACAAAACGAGTCAATACATCCATTTGCTTTCTAGTAATGTAACTCAGTCTCCAACTGACACATGGGTACTTTCTAACTTAAATATAAAACCACAAACTGCGCAACAAGCATCTATTGGTATATTCAAGAATTTCAGCAACAATTTATACGAAGTTAGTTTAGAAACCTATTATAAAAAATCTAAAAACATTCTTGATTATAAAGTCGGTGCTCAACTACAATTAAACGAAAATGTTGAAACCGAACTTTTACAAGGTGAAGGAAAAGCATATGGAATTGAATTTTTGGTAAAAAAACAATTTGGACGATTAAATGGCTGGATAGGATATACCTATTCTCGAACTTTTATAAAGCTGGACAGTCAATTTAATGAAGAGAAAGTAAACAATGGTGATTATTTCCCAACTAATTATGACAAGCCTCATGATTTAAGTATGATTTTAAATTATAAATTCACCAAAAGATATAGTTTCTCATCTAACTTTGTTTATCAAACTGGAAGACCAATCACATACCCTATTGGTACTTATCAATACAACAACTCCAATTACACGTTATATAGTGACAGAAATGCTTTTCGTATTCCTGATTACTATCGTCTAGACGTTGGGATAAACATTGAAGGAAATCATAAAATAAAAAAATTGGCACATAGTTTTTGGAACATTTCTGTTTATAATGTTTTGGGTAGGGCAAATCCTTACTCCATTTATTTTGTAACCGATGGCAATGGACAAGTTAAAGCTTTCAAAACTTCGATTTTTTCAATACCTGTGCCAAGTATTACCTATAATTTCAAATTTTAATTGAAATAATGAAAATTAAATCAGCATCTAATCTTATCTTTTTACTACTATTATGCTTCATTTTTAATAGTTGTACTGAGCCCTATATATTAGAAACAAACACTTACGAAGAAGCGTTAGTAGTAGAAGCAACAATAACCAATGAACTCAAAAAACAGGAAATAACATTAACCAAAACTTCCCGATTCGAAGACAAAGAGACTCAAATAGAATCTGGTGCCGATGTTTTTATTACTGACAATGCCGGAACTCGTTATGACTTCGAGGAAGAATCCGGAAAATACATTTCTACAAAGGAGTTCCAAGCTATTCCAGGAAAAGAATATCGATTAACTATTAATACTAAAGATGGTCGATCTTTTGTGTCTTCAACCGAAACACTTACTCCCGTAAACGTTATGCAGGATGTAAAAGCAGCAGTAGAAACAAAAGACAGTTTAAGGGGTGTTGCTATTAGAGTAACTAGTTTTGACCCAACGAACGAAGCTAAATATTATAGATACGAATACGAAGAAACCTATAAAATTATAGCTCCGAAATGGGTTGCAACTAAAGCTATTCTTGACGACAATTCAAACATATTACTTGTACCCAATCCAGTAGACACAAAAGTTTGTTATAGCACAAAAAAAAATACTGCCTTAATTTTAACAAATACATCTCAACAAACTGACAGTCATTTGAATTATCGTGTGCGTTTTATCAGTGATCAAAATTACATCATTACCCACCGATATAGTATTTTGGTTAAGCAATATGTAGAAAACCTAGCTGCTTACACCTATTATGAAACCTTAAAAAAAATATCTGAATCAGGAAGCCTGTTAAGTCCTAGACAACCTGGTTACTTATACGGAAATCTAAGATCTACAAATAATCCCACCGAAAAGATAATTGGTTATTTTGATGTTGCCTCTGTTTCAACGAAAAGAATCTATTTCAACTATGAAGACTTGTTCCCTGGAGAATTTGCGCCGCCCTATTACACTAATTGCGATGAATTTTGCTACAGACCCGGTTTAGAACCTTATCCATGCAGAACTTTTGACGGTTTTATACAAGACCTGGGTTTAAATAAAATAGCTTATCAAAGTGCTAATGTCCCATCAAGCGTATATAATATGGTTAATATACCCTGTGGAGATTGCACTTCTTTTTCATCAAACATAAAACCGACATTTTGGGTAGATTAATTACATATTTATTTTTAAATTCTAAAAGCAAACAAATAGCTTCAGATTTTACAATTACCTCCAAAAAAAAGCGTGAACAAATGACTATGTATTATAATAAAATAATCTTCTTGCTACTAATCTGTTTCATTATAAACAGTTGCACCGAGCCGTATATATTAGAAACCAATACCTACGAAGAAGCCTTAGTAGTTGAAGCAACAATAACCAATGAACTCAAAAAACAAGAAATAACATTAACAAAAACTTCCCGATTTGAAGACAAAGAAACTCAAATCGAAAAAGGCGCCGATGTTTTTATCACTGATAATACTGGAACTCAGTATGATTTTGAAGAAGAATCCGGAAAATACATTTCTAGAACTGAATTCCAAGCTATTCCAGGAAAAGAATATCGATTAACTATTAATACTAAAGATGGTCGATCTTTTGTGTCTTCAACCGAAACACTTACTCCCGTAAACGTTATGCAGGATGTAAAAGCAGCAGTAGAAACAAAAGACAGTTTAAGGGGTGTTGCTATTAGAGTAACTAGTTTTGACCCAACGAACGAAGCTAAATATTATAGATACGAATACGAAGAAACCTATAAAATTGTAGCTCCAAGTTGGAATTTAAATAAAGCAATTGTAGTTCCTGCAAATCCAAACAACCCTCGAGCAGAACCAACTTATGCATTGATTCGTAATTCTCCTGACACTAGAGTTTGTTATAACACAAAAAAATCAACTGAAGTTTTATTGACAAGTACAGCTGAATTAAACGATAATCACGTCAATTTTAGCGTGAGATTCATCAGCAATCAGAATTACATTATCACAGAGCGCTATAGTATTTTGGTGAGACAATATATAGAAAACTTAGCTTCCTATTCCTATTACAGCACTTTAAAGAAACTGGCTGGATCAGGAAGTTTATTATCCCCGAATCAGCCAGGTTTTTTATATGGAAATTTAAGATCCGTAAATAATCCTAGCGATAAAATAATTGGCTATTTTGATGTAACTTCGGTATCAACAAAAAGAATTTATTTTAATTACATCGATTTATTTCCGGGTGAAGTTCCACCACCTTATTATACGGATTGCACCCCATTTTGTTATGGAGAACAGCCCTGCACACATATGGGAGGATTGATAGACGACATCGGATTAGGCAAAGTAACCTATGCCGGAAGTCCCAATTGGGTTAATGCTCCTTGCGGTGACTGTACAACATTTGCATCTAACGTTAAACCTCCATTTTGGGAAGATTAAAACAAACAAATTAAAAACAAATGACTTTTCATAATCAAAATAAAAACCAAAAAAGCCCTTCATCAATAACGTGTAAAAAAACACCTATTATGTTAAATGGGTTTGTCTTTTTATTGCTATCATGCTTTCTATTAAACGGATGTACTGAACCGTATATATTGGAAACCAACACTTATGAAGAAGCATTGGTCGTGGAAGCAACAATTACCAATGAACTCAAAAAACAAGAAATAACACTAACAAAAACGGCTCGATTTGAAGACAAAGAGATTCAAATAGAAAAGGGTGCCAAAGTTTTTATTACAGATAATACCGGAATTCAATATGACTTTAAAGAAGAATCAGGAAAATACATTTCTACAACTGAATTTCAAGCCGTTTCAGGCAAAGAATATCGATTAAACATTAAAACAAGCGATGGCAGATCTTTTGAATCTTCAACCGAAACACTTACTCCCATAAATCCAATGCAGGAGGTTAAAGCAGCAGTGGAAACAAAAGACAGTATAAGAGGCGTTGGTATTAGAGTAAACAGTTTTGATCCAACGAACACTGCCAAATATTACCGCTACGAATATGAAGAAACCTATAAAATAATAGCTCCAAAATGGGTACCAAGCAAATCAATTGCAACCAGTGAAATAACAATCGGAATTATCCCAAACCCAACGAACACCCGAATTTGTTATAGTACAAAAAAGAATACCGAGCTACTTTTAACAAATACCAACAATCTAAATGAAGCCCGACTTAACTTTTTAGTACGTTTTATTAGTAATCAAAATTATATTATTACTCATCGATATAGTATTTTGGTTAAACAATATGTTGAGAGTTTAGCCTCCTTTACGTATTACACTACTTTAAAAAAATTATCCGGTTCCGGAAGTATTTTATATCCTACCCAACCTGGATTTATAAATGGCAATATCAAAGCTGTAAATAATGAAAATGACAAAATACTTGGTTATTTTGATGTCGCTTCCGTTTCTACCAAAAGAATCTATTTTAATTATGAAGATTTATTTCCGGGAGAATTTCCACCGCCATATTATACCAATTGTGATCAAGACGTATATCCTCTTTGTTTTGGCCCCTTTCCTTGCAGGGGTGCAGATTTAATACAAGACATTAATTTAAATAGACTGGCGTATCAATTTCATGAAGGTATAGATTATCGCATGGTTCATATTGAGTGTGGAGATTGCACCTCTTTTTCATCAAACATAAAACCCCTTTTTTGGGAAGATTAAAATACATCTAATAAAATCATATATTTTGAAAAATTTAAAATACACCCTGCTCCTAGTTTTAACTATGGTTAACAAGCAACCGGCAATTGCCCAGCAAATCAGTTCATCCAATGAAAAACAAAATTTCTACAGCGATGAAACTGTGTTTCTCAGCACAAATGCAACAACATTTGTTACTGGAGAGACCCTTTATTACAAGCTTAACTGCCTGAAGTTATCCAACAAAACACCCAGTAATGTTAGTAAAATAGCTTATGTGGAACTTGTGGATAGTGACAAAAAAACGGTTTTCAAAAACAAAATTTATCTTGAAAACACTAAGGGTCAGGGTGATTATTTTGTACCTACCACTATTAAAACGGGTAATTACAAACTCCTTGGCTATACCAACTGGATGTTGAACCAAACTGTTGCGCCTTTTTTTCAAATTGATATTGTTATTATCAATCCATTTCAAACAGCTGAAAATCAAACTGCAGCAAGCAATGCCACCCCCAACACAGCTATAGGAGATACTCCAATACTGCCAGTTCAACAAACACAAAGTGTGACAACGAATGATTACTTAAAACTCAATTTAAACAAAAAAGCATTCGCAAATAGAGAACAAGTAAACATTAATGTTGCAACCCTAAATGAAATAGCCAAAAACGGAAATTATTCTGTCTCTGTTAGAAGACTAGAAGATTTGCCTTCAACGAAACAAACCTCTGCTGAAGAATTTTCAAAAATTGTTTCAAAAATAGAACCAATAAATAAAGGCAATAAAATTACTTTGCCTGAATTAAGAGGCGAAATGATTACTGGAAAAATTACTTCGAAAAACAATCCAAACGATATCCAAAATATAAATATTGGGCTATCTATTCCTGGAAAAACATTTGCTTTCAAAGTAGTGAAAACCGACAAAAATGGCAACTTTGTTTTCAATCTTGACAAACCCTACTACAACTCAGCGGTAAACATACAGGTTATCGATGACAAACGTTCGAATTATACCCTCGTATTAGACACACCTTCAACAATTGATTATTCAAAACTCAACTTCCAACCCAGCATAAACTTGACGCCTGCTCTTTCAGAAACGTTACTTAATCGATCAATAGCCAGTCAAATTGAAAATGCTTATTACAGCAATAAAACAGATAGTATTTTAAAAGCAAAATCAATACCCGCTTTTTACGAGCCAGTTGCCAAGGAATATGTTCTTGATGACTACACACGATTTCCAACGCTTAAAGAGACTGCTGTTGAAATTGTAAAAGAAATGTATTATGAGCAAAAAGATAAAAAATACACTTTACACTTAAGAGACGTTAGTATCTATACTCAATCTCCAGAACCAGCATTAGTACTTATTGATGGATTACTTTTACAGGACACCAATGAACTTTTTGAATATAACATGAAAAATGTATCCAAAATAAGTGTGATCCCTGGATTATATTACCTTGGTCCAAAAGCCTTCAATGGTCTCATCAGTTTTACAACAAAAACTCAGGATTTTGTCAGTAAACAATCCGGTTCCTATATCCTTGATGCATCAGTTTTAAGACCATCGATAAAAAAAGAGTATTACACACCAGACTATACAGACAAGGCTAAAAATGAAAGAATTCCAGATTATCGCTATCAATTGTTATGGCTTCCTCAACTTACATTAGCCAGCACTGAAAACCCTATATCCTTTTACACCTCAGATGTGACCGGAACATTCGAAATTTCGCTGGAAGGTTTTACAGACCAAGGGATTCCAGTCTCATTAAAAGACACTTTTGAAGTACAATAACATATTTAAAACCCCAATTCATGAATTTGATTTGGGGTTTTTACTTTATTAGGGCGTGACCCTAAAGCAAGAAATCCAGCAATAAAAACAGCATCCAAATCACACTTTCTAACACCTAAAGCTTAGTCTTTTTTGCGGTATTCTTTGCTTTCTTTGAGGTTAAATTTTTGAGCCTCTTTTTATAAAATCTGTGATAATCTCTTCCATCGGTACCCCATCCACATCTAGCAAATCAAAGTTGTTTCAAGCAATTTAAGGCAAATAATTCAAGGATAATTTAAAAAAATAATAAAATCATTACATATTATTCAAAGAAAAAAAATATCTTTAACGTGAAAATTATTAGCTTTTAACCACTTAAAAAAAAGACTATGTGTGATTCTACAAAAGAACTTTCTTTTACCCCTTACCCAACCATCCAAACTACCAAAATCAACACGGAAGTATTCACTTTCAAAAGCCCCGAAACTGTTACTTATCCCGTAGCTCCATTAGTGTCTGCAAAATTCTACACCCCAAAGGGAGGCCCATTGACACTAAAAGTGAGAGCCACACTATACATGAACTCCGAAATTCCAGACGCTCCTGTTGTAGAACCACCAGTTGAAAAAGACGGCGTTTTGACCATCAATTACGATTATGATTTTTCTATGGAAACCCCAGAAACTTGCGATGTGTGGTACGTAGAACTAGACTACACGTCTCCTACAGTGAAAAATATTACTACTATCATGTCCTATATGGTAAACTTAGATCCGGAAACTTCTAGAGGGACAGAAACACATGTTCCTTAAAATGAATAAAAGTTTTTTTTACATTATCTTATTAATCCCTTTTTTTCTTTTTTCACAAACCGAAGAGATAAATTTATTTGAAAAAAAAATACTTCAACAAAAAGTAATTGAATTCAAGGGAGAAATCAACTTTGTTAAAGCTCACTCTTTTTATTTAAAAAAAGAGTGGGATTCTACTTTAGTATATTCAATGAAGCAGTTAAGCAAAGGCAATATTAAAAACCTGTCAGATTATTGTCATTATTTCAGAGGAACAAGTTTCTTTAATAAAAAACTTTATAAAGAAGCACAAAAAGAATTTCTTTTAATTTCTAAAACTTTTGATCTTTTACCTATAAAAAATTTAACCCTTGGAGCTACCTTATTAGAATTAAGAGAATTTAAAAAAGCACTAACTTATTACATACAATCAGAAAAACAGTTTATTAAATTAAACAAAACAAGTTATCTAGCAGATGTATATAACGGAATTGGTACTACATATATTTTTTTAAAACAGTACAATGAAGCTGAGTTTTTTCTATTTAAAAATTTAAATCTAAATCTAAAAACACACAATAAAGTTAAAATTTGCACCTCATACATTAATCTTGCAAATTTATATTATGAGCAGTATAAAGACAATTTAGCTATTTTTTACTTTAAAAAATCGTATGATTTGTCAAAAAAAATAAATGATTTTGACATAAAAAGAAAGACTTCTAAAAACATGGCTGTTGTGGAAGAAAACAGAAGTAATTTCAAAGAAGCTTTAGCTTACAGAAAAGAATCAGAGCAATGGAAAGATTCTCTCAACAACCAAAGCAAAGTCTGGGCACTCGCTGACTACGAAAAAAAATATGCGGTAGCTCAAAAACAAAAACAAATCTCAGTACTTAAGGTAGAGAACAAACTAAAAGACACCCAGCGTAATGGTTTGTTTTATTCTGTACTAGCTTTATTATTACTTTTAATAGGAGGTGTTTATGTATATGCCCAAAAGGTAAAAAACAGCAAAATAATTCTCACTCAAAAAAACAAGTTAGACGAGCTAAATGCGACCAAGGATCAGCTGTTCTCCATCGTGAGTCATGATTTGCGGTCTTCGGTGAATGCCTTAAAAACCAGTAACACCAAATTAACCGCTTCGCTGGAAACCAAAAACTACAGCGAGCTAGATCAGCTTCTGCATCAAAATAGTGCTATTGCAAACAGCGCCTACAGTTTGTTGGACAACTTGCTTCATTGGGCATTGTTGCAAACCAAACAATTGTATTTTCATAAAGATTCGGTGCATTTGTATTCCATCGTGCAACAAATAGAATACAACTACAAACCTTTACTACTTGACAAAGCCATTACTTTTGAGAATGCTGTTTCCAAAAATAGTTTTATCTTCGTAGACCTTGACTCACTAAAAATTGTATTGCGCAACCTGCTTGACAACGCCATTAAATTCTCCCAAGAGAATGGTGAAATCAAGATTTATACAGTTGAAACAAATACCGATTTTTGTCAACTTGTGATTCAGGACAACGGTTTAGGGATGAGCCAAGACACCATAAATGAATTGCTTGAAGACAATGAGTTATTGGCCAAGAAAAGCAATTCGGAGATTATAGGCACAGGGCTCGGTTTGCAATTATCCAAACAAATGATCAAGAAAAACAGAGGAATGCTAGCCATAGAAAGCGAATCCAACAAAGGAACTAAGATTATATTGACGCTCCCAAAAACAGAACAAAATGGATAACATCAATGTGCTTATTATAGAAGACACCCCGGAGCAAAGTGACGCACTGAGTAAAGTCTTACTAGCCAATAAATACAATATTGTAGGCGTTGCCAGAAGCTATACTGATGCACTTACTTTATTCTATCAGAACCCAGTGGATATTATTGTTATCGATGTTTTTCTTGACGGTAAACCAGATGGAATCACCTTTGCCGAGACCATTAACATTGTGCCAAACTCATCCAAACCTTTTGTATTTTTGACCAGCTCACAAGACCGTCAGATTTTTGAAAGAGCCAAACTTACCAAGCCTTTCAGTTTTCTAATGAAGCCTTTCAATGAATTGGAAATTCTTTACGCCTTGGAAATGGCAGTCGAAAAATTCTACGAACAAACCAATGTATTTTTAAGTGAAGATCAGGATACTGTAATCAGTAATGATTATCTGTTCATCAAAAAGAAAAATGCACTGAAAAAAGTGTCTCTCCAAGACATTCTTTACATCGAAGTGGAGGAACGTTATTGCAACATTATTACCGAGAAAGAAAAATTTGTAATCCTGATTTCATTAACCAAAATCAGCGGACTTCTCGACAAAGACAAATTCGTCAAAACGCACAGAAACTATATTGTCAACACCGACAAAATAGAAGAAATCATCTTGGCCGACAATCTTGTCATCCTCAAAGGAAACCACAAAATAAATCTTAGCGACACCTATAAAGATTTCATAAAGAAAATGAATATTATATCGTAATACCCCTCTATTGAATACCTCAAATGTTCCCTCCCGAATGTTTGTTTTTTTTATCCAAATAGTAGGCATTTTTTCCAAAAATTGAATATGCTGGCTCTTTAGCCCTGATGGAAGCGGCATCCCGCGCTTTTTCTGCGCGGAATATAGCGGACAGCAGGAACGATGCTTACTGATAAAGCCTGTTCTTTCGCTCCTTAAAACCTTTTAGAATTAATTGTTCCGGATTTATAATCTTCTTGGATTATTTCTGAACCTGGATTTACATATTCAACCTCCCCTTTCATGACAGTAAAAAACGCATTCATGACATTTCTTTTAAAAAAAGGTGATTTGCTATTTACTTTTACTCTACCAAAAAATTAAAAAACAGAATTACCATGAGACTAGAACTTAACAACCAAACAAATATGCAATTCAAAACTATTTTTAACAAAATCAATCCTTGGATTGGACTTATAGCGTCATTATGCCTTATTATTCCGAGTTTGTATGACATCCTAGACGAACCTTTTTTGCTCACATCTGACCACTTGATTTTAGCTGCTGGCGTGTTTTTTATGATTTTATTTTTAAAACAAATCTTTGATAGAATTATCAATTTAGAAGGAATGGAATAAAACCCACGAAGATAAAGAATAGCCTATGCCATTAGCCCTATTTCTTGTATTAACTAATTTTAACTAATCCTCCAATTAACAATTAAATTAGTTAGATTTACCTGTCTCAATATTTTTTGGGGCAGGTATTTTTATTTAATTGAAAAAAAATAATCCAACTATTGTAACTTTTTTGAAACCCCATACGTATAATCACTTGTACACTTAAAAAAATTGAGGAGACAGAAACATGAGACAACTTAAAATCACCAAGCAGGTTACCAATCGTGAAACCGCTTCATTAGACAAATATTTACAAGAAATTGGAAAAGTTGACCTTATTACCGCTGACGAAGAGGTAGAATTAGCTCAAAGAATTAAAGCCGGGGATCAAAGAGCCCTTGAGAAATTAACAAAAGCCAATTTACGTTTCGTAGTTTCGGTAGCCAAACAATACCAAAATCAAGGTCTTACCCTTCCCGATTTAATCAATGAAGGAAATCTTGGATTGATAAAAGCAGCACAACGTTTTGACGAAACTCGTGGATTTAAATTCATTTCATACGCTGTATGGTGGATTCGTCAATCGATACTTCAAGCTTTAGCCGAACAATCTCGTATCGTTCGTTTACCATTAAACAAAATTGGTTCTATCAATAAAATCAACAAAATGTACGCCTTATTAGAGCAATCTAATGAGCGTCCACCATCTGCTGAAGAAATTGCAAAAGAACTGGACATGACCGTAAATGACGTAAAAGAGTCTATGAAAAACTCTGGTCGTCACTTATCTATGGATGCTCCTCTTGTAGAAGGAGAAGATTCGAACCTTTATGACGTATTGCGTTCTGGTGAATCTCCAAATCCGGACAGAGAGCTAATTCACGAATCATTACGTACCGAAATCGAGCGTTCACTTGAAACATTAACTCCTAGAGAGGCCGATGTAGTGCGTTTGTACTTTGGTCTTGGTGACCAACACCCAATGACATTGGAAGAAATTGGAGAAACTTTTGATCTTACTCGCGAACGTGTTCGTCAAATAAAGGAAAAAGCAATCCGTAGATTGAAACATACTTCAAGAAGTAAAATTTTGAAAACGTATTTAGGTTAATATAAAATACCCCCAAATTAAAATTTTTAAAAAAGTAATTTTAACTATTTTAATAGAACGTGAACAACAGTCTGATTAACTGTTCGTTTTTTGATTGATGATTGAAACTCCGGCTGATTACCGGAGTTTTATTTTTATCAATAAAACCGCGGTCTGTTCGAACTTCGTTCTCGGGTTTTGCTTCGTACTATTCGCCTTTTTGGGCTCGGGTCCGGAGTTTTATTTTTTTAGGCTAATTCAATTTTAGAGCCAACATCCTTTCTTTAAAATTATTTGGGCGTAACCCTTCGTAAAAACTTCGGGTCGGGCTTTCTGTTGCAATCTTTTTATTTTAAAAAAAATAAAAAGGATTTCCACTTCAATCCCTTACGCAAAACCGAGATACCCCCAAATAAAAAAACTTTCGCCATTGCTTTAAAAAAACTACTTTTGCAAAAAATACACAACTGTAAAGATGTACTGTGGTACGTCTCAACATAACAACTACACAATGAAAAACACAATTATTGCTCCCTCAGTTTTGGCTGCAGATTTTGCCAATTTGCAACGAGATATAGAAATGATCAACAACAGTCAAGCCGACTGGTTTCACATTGACATCATGGATGGCGTTTTTGTTCCGAATATCTCTTTTGGAATGCCAGTTCTTGAAGCTATCACAAGACACACTAAAAAAACAGTTGACGTACATTTGATGATTGTCAACCCAGACCAATACATTAAAACATTCAAAGATCTTGGTGCCGATATCTTGACTGTACATTATGAAGCCTGCACTCACCTGCACAGAACCCTTCAAGCCATCAAAGCGCAAGGGATGAAAGCTGGTGTGGCATTAAATCCGCACACGAGTGTTGATTTATTGGAAGATGTAATCAATGACATTGATATGGTTTGCATCATGAGCGTGAATCCTGGTTTTGGCGGACAGTCTTTTATTGAAAACACTTATCTTAAAGTGAAAAAGCTAAAAGATTTGATTACCAGAAAAGGAGCCTCAACTCTAATAGAGATTGACGGTGGCGTTACCAATAAAAACGCTTTACAGTTGGTTGAAGCTGGAGCGGATGTACTAGTTGCAGGGAGCTTTGTATTTAAAGCCGAAGATCCTATTCAAACCGTAGCCGATTTAAAACAATTGACAACAGTATAAAAATTCAAAAGTCCCAATACTCACAAGAGACATTGGGACTTTCTTCTTTAGTAAACACTTATCACTTGTACTGATCAATTAAATACTTTATCAAATCGGTTGTGGTTACTATCCCAACCAACAAATGGTCTTCACAAACCGGCAAGGCATGAAATTCTTTACTCGCCAATATTTCAGCAGCTTCCTTAATGGTAGTATCAGGCGTAATGGTAATTAATTTTTTGGCCATAACCTGTTCGACGGTAAACATATTATAAACGGTTGTATCCACAACCTCTTCATCATCATCTATTGCGTCTGCAAAAGAAATACGCAATAAATCGGTATAACTTAGCATTCCAATTATGGTTGAACCATTCACTACAGGAATGTGCCTAATTTTATAATGTTTAAAGAGAGATTCGGCCTTTGTTAAATCATCTGAAATAGTCAGTTTAATTATATTTTTGGTCATAATTGTCGACACGGGAACTTGCTGTCTCATAACACCCTAATTTTAAATTGTAAGTAAATTTAAAACAGAAAATCAATCCAAAATATGATGTTTATCAGTTGTTAATCAAAACTATTTTTAGATATTAATATTTCATATTCAGCATCAAACCCACTTTCGTATACAAATCCGGAAAACGCATTTTAAACTCCAAAGGCGTTTCAAAATAATTCTCTAAGATCACAGCCAGAAATTCATACTGGTTGGTAAATGCATAAACCCTGAAATAATTGGATTGCATCAATTGTTCCCTCAATACAGCTTCACTTACTTCTTCATTAATAATAGTATACATCCTAGAAAAAAGCATAGCACTACTATCATTACTTTGCAATCCATGATAATGCAAAACGTGGACAAATTCATGAATCCCAAGATTTAAATTATCAGAAGATATATCAAATCCCTTTTGAAAATCTTCCCAAGAGAAAACAACCGTTTTTGTATTGGGATTAAACTCCCCCTTATGGTATTGTTTGGTAATCCTAGAATAATAGATTGACGGATATATGATTATTTTATCAAAGACCTCGGAAAGATATTCTCGCATACCAAAAGACAGCATAGTAAATGTGGCGGCAACATGAACTTTTATATCTTCGGTGATAGCAAAATTTTCACGACTGACAAATTCGTATCTACCCAAAAAACAAGCTATTCTATGCTCGAAATACACTTTCTTTTTATCCGATAAACTAATATAAAACGGGAATTGTGTGTTTAAAAAATGGAGAGCATTAGAACTAATTTTCTTTGGGAAAAGGCAAAAATGAACAAAAAGAGGTTTTCCAAATACAAAACCAAAACCGTATTCAAAAAGCCTAAAAAGGACGACTAGAAAAGCAATTAAAACAAAAAAAGTAAGACTAAAAGTAAAAACTACTAGTATAATGTTATCCATAAACAGATTTGGAAGCTTGGGTTAGGTTTAAATATAAATAAAAAAAAGCAAAATCATAAAATTCATTTACGATTTTGCTTTTGTTGTGTGACCGCGGAGGGGTTCGAACCCCCAACCCTCAGAGCCGAAATCTGATATTCTATCCAGTTGAACTACGCGGTCAATTGATTTTAGATTGTTGATTAACGAGTTTAGATTTAAAATCGTTAATCAACCGCCTATTTTATTTTAAGTCAATAATTTCTTTACAATAGTAGAAATGGTTTTTCCTTCAGCAGTCCCACCCAATTGAGCTGCTGCCAATCCCATTACTTTACCCATCGAAGCAATTCCTGCTGCGCCAGTCTCTGCAATGATTTTTGCAACAACAGCTTCCACTTCTGCTTCGCTTAATTGAGCTGGCAAGAATTTTTCGATTACTACGATTTGCGCCAATTCTGGTTCTGCCAAGTCCATACGATTTTGTTCTGTAAATATTCTGGCGCTTTCTTTACGGGTTTTAACTAATCTTTGAAGTAATTTAATCTCGTCATCAGCCGATATTTCTTCTTTTGAACCAGATGCAGTCTGCGCCAATAAAAGTTCCGATTTTATAGCTCTTAAAGCCTCTAACGCTACTGTATCTTTGGCTCGCATGGCGGTTTTGATTTCGTCCATGATTTGAATTGATAAACTCATATTCTGTATATTTTAGATTTTAGATTGTTGAATTTAGATTTAAGATTCAAACTGCAAACTGAAGTCTGCAAACTGAATACTTAAAAAACTGCCCCAGATGGAAATGAAAAGCCTTTTTGAAAGAAACTATACTTTTTCTTGAACCAGAAAAACGAATGAATCCCGATAACTATCAGGACTCTCTTGTTCTTAGAAAAAAAATAGTTACGACAAAAAACTTGTAATGTACAGCTGGATAAGGCCCGACAAATTTAGAAAATTTAACTCGCATTAACAACTTCTTATCTGATGCTTTATACTCAAAAAATAGCCCGAAAATATCATTTAATTTTCGGGCTATCTCAAAATGGTTTGAGTTAGTTAATCTACATTGTCATGTAAATAAGAGTTGTTGGAACGCAACTGCAAATCATTATTACTATCTGTTCCAACTGATATTCTTGATGTAGAATTATTAGTTTGTGAACTGCTTAGATCGATACCAAATCTTTTGTAGGCTGGCTCTCTTTCTAGTTCATCCACTCTTGATACATTATCATGGAACTTATAATTGAAGTCTTTAAGTTTTTTTCTTCTTTCCTCAGCCCTGAATCTAAGCGTTTCTTCGATTGTCATCTCAACTGGAGAATTATTTCCCAGAACAGGCGTCTCTGCTATTGGCTCAGACACTTGCTTCATAGTGATATTCAATTCGGCTGGTATTATTTCCTCAATTTTGGCGACAGGTTTGCTTTCTATCAAGTCATTCTCTGTTTCCATGTATTCTTCAAGCGAGTATTTTATGATACCGTTATCCGACAATTCGGTTACAGGAACAAACTGAACAGGTTCTACTACTTTAATATCTCTTGTTTCATTTGTCAATTCAAACAAAAAATTATTTGACTCAACTTTTGCTTGAACAGGTTCTGGTTTGCTTAATGGCAAATCGAATGAAAAAGCAGTTTGATCTTGTTTTTCTTCAAAACGTATTGGTTCTGACCTTACTTGCGCAACTTGCGCAGCAACAGGATTTGTAACGACAAAATCGATCTCTTTCATAGGAGAAACAATTTCGAATGTTACATCTAAATTTTTAATAAATTCTGTCATCCCAATTAATTCATCTTCATTGATTGAAGCAATTATCGGAGATTCAACTACAGACTCAGGCGTTACAACATCTTCAATTAAGTCGAAAACGATTCTTTCTTCTGTATTATTAGAAATAGAAGCTTCACTATTTAAATTGAAACCTGAAACAGTATTTTTTGTTAAATCAAAAACACTTTTTTGTTCCTCTCCAAGTGTGTGTATTATTTTTTTAGGCTCAACATTTACGATTTCGTTTTGTTGTTCCACATTAAAACCTGTAGCGATAATGGTTACTGCAATAGCATCACCAAGACTTTCGTCTTCACCAACCCCCATAATAATATTGGCATTAGAACCTGCTTCGTATTGAATATGCTCATTGATTTCGGCAATTTCATCGATAGTAATTTCATTGGTTCCAGAAACGATAAGCAACAATACGTTTTTGGCTCCTGTGATTTTATTATCGTTTAAAAGTGGAGAATCTAATGCAGCAACAATTCCTTCCTTAGCTCTATTTTCACCAGATGAAACAGAAGATCCCATAATAGCCGTCCCGCTATTATACAATACTGTTTTGGCATCACGTAAATCGATATTTTGAGTATAGTGATGTGTTATTACTTCGGCAATTCCTCTAGAGGCAGTTGCCAAAACTTCATCCGCTTTTGAAAACCCGGCTTTAAAACCAAGATTTCCATATACTTCTCTTAATTTATTGTTATTGATAACGATCAAAGAATCGACTTGCTTGCGCAATTTTTCGATACCAATAAGCGCTTGTTCTTGACGCACTTTACCTTCAAACAAGAATGGCAAAGTTACTATTCCTACTGTAAGTATGTCTCTTTCTTTGGCTAGTTGAGCGATAACTGGCGCAGCTCCTGTTCCAGTTCCACCACCCATTCCGGCAGTGATAAATACCATTTTGGTATTGACATCCAACATTTTTTCAATGTCAGCAATGCTTTCTATAGCTGATTGGTGTCCAATATCTGGATTTGCTCCAGCGCCTAATCCTTCAGTCAAATTCATCCCTAACTGAATTTTATTAGGCACGGCACTATTGTCCAATGCTTGAGAATCGGTATTACAGACGATGAAATCCACGCCTTTAATTCCTTGTTTAAACATGTGGTTTATAGCGTTACTTCCGCCGCCACCTACTCCAATTACTTTGATTACATTTGATTGATTTTTTGGCAAATCAAATGAAATACTTCCAAATTCTGTGTTGCTTGGCATCATATGGGGTTTTAATTTTTTATTAACTTTATCTTTTACTACTCTAGGCTTGGGGCAAAAAGGAGGGCTGATAATTTATTCTATTTTATTATTATTCTGCGTTGTCCAAAAAATCTTTAATCTTGTCCACATATTTATCAAAAAACGATCTTCTTATTTTGTTCTCAGTAGATTCCTCTCTAATAGGATCTACTTGAAGGACTCTTTCAGGTTGTACATAAACCTCTTCTTTAATTTCTACTTTCTCTTCAACTATAGGCTCTCTATAATAAGTTACTTTTTCAGCAGTGACGGTAGCTTGCATTTTCACCGCACTTTGTGTCTTGTTTTCAATACTGTTCATCACCAGTCCAACAGCTGTTGCATATAACGGACTTGAGATTTCTTCGTCTGAGTTTCCAGCTAGATGTTCGTTTGGATAACCAATTCTAGTATCCATTCCGGTAATGTATTCTACCAATTGTTTGATATGCTTCAATTGTGCACCACCACCTGTAAGAACGATTCCAGCAATCAATTTTTTACGAGGGTCTTCATGTCCATAAGCTCTTACTTCTGTGAAAACTTGTTCAATGATTTCGACAACTCTGGCATTAATTATTTTCGAAAGGTTTTTTAACGAAATCTCTTTAGGTTCTCTTCCTCTTAATCCCGGAATAGAAACAATCTCATTGTCTTTATTTTCTCCTGGCCAAGCTGAACCAAATTTCACTTTCAACAATTCGGCTTGTTTTTCTATAATCGAACAACCTTCTTTAATATCATCAGTAATTACATTTCCTCCAAATGGTATCACAGCAGTATGGCGAATAATTCCATCTTTGAAAATAGCCAAATCAGTTGTTCCTCCTCCTATATCGATAAGGGCAACTCCAGCTTCTTTTTCTTCCTGGCTCAAAACTGCATCGGAAGAAGCTAACGGTTCCAATGTCAATCCTGACAATTCGATACCTGAACTTTGAATACATCTACCAACGTTTCTGATAGAAGAAGCCTGTCCTACTACAACATGGAAACTACTTTCCAGCCTTCCACCATACATTCCGATTGGTTCCTTAACATCCGATTGCCCATCAATTTTAAATTCTTGAGGCAATACATGAATAATCTCTTCTCCTGGCAACATGGCCAATTTATGAACCTGATTAATCAATAAATCAATATCACTTCCACCTATAACTTCCTCAGGATTGCTTCTGCTGATGTAATCACTATGTTGAATGCTTCTGATATGCTGACCTGCAATACCTACTACAACATCTTTTATTTTATATCCTGAATTATTTTCCGCTTCAAGTATTGCTTGTTGAATAGATTGAATAGTTTGCGTGATATTATTCACAACGCCTCTTGCTACACCCAAACTTTTAGATTTACCTACACCTAAAATTTCAAGCTTACCATATTCATTCTTTTTGCCTATCATGGCAACAATTTTCGTCGTCCCAATATCTAGACCTACTGCAATGTTCTCTTTTTCCATTTTCTATTATTTTGTGCAAACTACTTGTTCCGTAAATCTGAGATCTATTTTTTTATACTTATCCAAAGAACCATCCAAACTTACTTTTTGAAAAAAAGCTTTATAGTTTTGGAATTTACGTTCTACATTTATCAAACTACCAAAATCAATTTGATAATTATAATTTCTATTGAGCATTAATAAGCTACCATTAGGCATAATTTGTATACCAATGATGTTTTTTCTCAAAAACGCATCATCATAAATTATCTTAAATAATTTAAATAAATCTTTGTTGTTTTTCTTGTTTATCTCCCCAGAAACAAGTGGAACTCGAGCTGTAAAATTCGCTGACAAAGGCATGGTATCACCCTCACTGTCAATATAGAAGGAACCCTCATCATTAAAGACTCTAGCTATAGGCGTCTTTTGTTTCACAACTGCTTTTAGAACACCATCGATACTCACATACACATCTGCCTTCTCGATCATTTCTTGAGCATTTAATACTTGCTCCAATTTATTCAAATCTAGCCTATCTTTTCTTATGGTTTTAGCATCCGAATTATTTTCTATCAACAATTTATTAACCGTTTCATTTTTTAAATAAAGAGAGTTTTCGCCTACAAAAACAACTTCAGATTTAGTTAATTTTCTCTTAGAATTTCGTTTGGATGTAAACGAAAAAAGAAAAATCACCAAAACAAACATCAGTAATAATCTTATATTATTCCAATTAAAGACTTTCATACAATGCTTTTTTAATTGAAGGAACCATTTCTCCCAAATCTCCTGCACCAATTGTTACAATAACACGCGCATCATTAGCCAAAATCGAAGGAATTAAATCTTCCTTACTAACAATTTTTTTATGCTCATTTGTCATTTTATCCATTAACCATTGTGAATTAATACCTTCCATAGGCAATTCACGGGCTGGATAAATTTCCATTAAAAAAACTTCATCAAAAGCCGACAAACTTTTAGCAAAATTATCTGCGAAGTCTCTTGTTCGACTGAATAAATGCGGTTGAAAAATAGCTAACACTTTTTGACCCGGATACAATTCTCGAACGGCTTGATGAACGGCATTAATTTCAGTTGGATGATGTGCATAATCATCAATATATACTAATTTATCTTCTTTAATTTGATACGAAAAACGTCTTCTGATTCCCTTAAAAGAAACCAAAGCTCTGGCAATAACATCGGTTGGGGTGCCGTATGTTATTGCCATCGCTAATGCCATTAAAGCATTCATTAAATTATGCTTACCTGGCAATCCGAAACGCAAATCTTTAATGAGTTCGTTTGGGGCTTTAACATCAAAAACATAACTACTATTTTCTATTCTTACATTGAAGGCTTCAAAAACTGCGTCTTCATTAACTGCACAAATCACCCCTTCGATAGGTAATTCATTGGTTATAAAAAGCTTGCTTTTATCTTCAACTTTATTTGCAAATTCTACAAATGATTCTTCAATTGCTGCACTCGTACCATAAATATCCAAATGATCAGCATCCATAGAAGTTATACATGCAATATTTGGGTGTAAATGCAAGAAGGAACGATCAAACTCATCTGCTTCAACAACGGTAACTGTTTTACCGGTTCCAATTAAATTAGAATCATAATTCTCAACAATTCCACCAATAAAGGCCGTCACATCAGCTCCACTTTCATATAAAATATGCCCTAAAATACTTGAAGTTGTTGTTTTCCCATGAGTACCTGCAACCGCAAAACAAAAAGTATCTTTGGTAATAATACCCAAAACTTCTGCTCTCTTTTTTACTTGATATTCTCTTTCCAAAAAATAATTCCACTCCGAATGTTTAACAGGTACTGCCGGTGTAATTATTACCAATGTATTTTCAACATAATAATCACTTGGAATTAGATTAATATTATCTTCAAAATGAATATCAATCCCACTTTCAATCAATTCATTGGTAAGAATGGAAGGCGTTTTATCATAGCCGGAAACTTGTTTTCCGATAGTTTTGAAATAACGAGCCAAGGCACTCATTCCGATGCCTCCAATTCCAATGAAATAGACGTTTTTTATTTGATTTAAATCCATTTTATTTCTTATTTTAATTTATCCAGATTATCCACTTCCATTCTACACATTCGACATACTAATCGATTCATTAACTTTATTTTTTAATCAACTTAACAATTGCATCGACAATTTGTTCAGTCGCTTTTGGCTTAGCCAATAATTTAATATTTTCACTTAATTGATCTTGCTTCCCTTGATCTTTTATCAACGATTCAAATACCAAGCTAAAATCTTCATCCAATTGTGATTCTTTAAGCAAAATAGCTCCTTTTTTATTTACTATTGCCTGTGCATTTTTAGTTTGGTGATCTTCGGCCACATTAGGCGAAGGAATAAAAATCACTGGCTTACCAACAATACACAACTCCGAAACAGAAGAAGCCCCAGCTCTCGAAATAACTATATCTGCAGCGGCATAAACCAAATCCATTCTTTCGATAAAGGCAACTACTTGTACATTATGCTTAATATATTTTTTATAATCCTCTAAATAAAATTTCCCACATTGCCATATCACTTGCACATTTAAAGAAAGCAGATTAGCCAATTCTTTTTCGATCAATTGATTAATTCTTCTGGCGCCAAGGCTACCACCAAGAACCAGCAGTGTTTTCTTGGATGGGTCCAAATTAAAATATTCGATAGCTTCTTTTCTTTTGTCTTGTATATCCAATAAATCTTGACGAACTGGATTCCCCGTCAAAATCATTTTGTCTTTCGGGAAAAAACGCTCCAGATGATCATAGGCAACACAAATGCTATTAGCCTTTTTACTCAAAAGTTTATTAGTAATCCCCGGATAAGAATTTTGTTCTTGGATTACGGTTGGGATATTCATGCTATTGGCCATTTTCAATAATGGTCCACTGGCAAATCCACCTGTACCAATAACAACATCCGGCTGGAATTTTTTTATAATTTTTCTAGATTCCCATAAACTATTCAATAATTTGAATGGGAACATTGCGTTTTGAATTGTTAGTTTTCTTTGTAGACCAGCAATCCAAAGACCTTTTATTTTGTAACCCGCTTGAGGCACTTTTTGCATTTCCATTTTGTCTTTGGCACCAACGAACAAAATTTCAGCATCGGGAAAACGAGACTCCAATTCATTTGCAATTGCAATTGCAGGATAAATATGTCCTCCTGTCCCACCTCCACTCAAGATAAATCTATGTTTTGCCATTTTGAAAAAATTTCTAAGTTGCTTCTTTTAATACTAAATTGTAACGAACTGTATTATTTTAAAATATCTAATAAACCCAATTATTTCAACACCGCATCCATTGGGTTTGTTGAATTATCCGTAATAGAATAACCGCTTGTGTCAAAATTGTCATTTACATTTTTAAAATCTGCTTCCTCAAGATCTGCTTCCAATTCTCTATCTATAAGTTTTTGAAGTATTTCTTCTCTTTTTTCTTTTTCTAATTTTTCCTGTGCAATTTCCTCTTCTTTCTTGGTCACGCTCAAAATAATTCCGAGTCCGAAACAGGTCATCCAAATCGAACTACCTCCACTACTTATCAAAGGCAATGTTTGTCCTGTAACTGGCAATAATTCCACCGCAACTGCCATATTAATCATGGCCTGAAAAATCATTGGAAAGCCTAAACCTATTACCACTAATTTTCCAAAGAGCGTATTCGCCTTATGTGAGGCAACTACAAATCGGAATAACAAAAGAAGGTACAATATTAGAACCCCCAAACCTCCAACAAGTCCATATTCTTCAACAATAATGGCATAAATAAAATCGGAAGAGGACTGTGGCAAGAAATTTTTCTGAACACTTTTCCCTGGTCCTAAACCATATAATTGACCTGAAGCAATAGCAATTTTAGCCTTTTCTATTTGATAATCATCCTCGTCTGCTTTATTACTTGTAAAATTCTCAATACGACTTTGCCAAGTCCCTACCCTACTGAAAAATTTAGATTCAGGAAAAGCTTTTGACATTAAAAAAAACAAAAACAAAATCACAACTCCAGAACCTATGATAAAAAATATGTACTTCAAAGGATATCTACCTATAAAAGCAAGCATAACTACCATTGCAAAAATTAAAGCCGTGGTCGAAAAATTTGCCGGCAGAATAAACATCAAAGTTATAAAAACCGGAGTCCATAGCTCCCATAAAGAGGACTTGAAAGTAATAGGCGTCTCTCTGGTTTTAGATAAATAACGAGCAACAAAAATAAACAACATAATCGCCGCCAGTGTAGAAGTTTGAAACGACAACCCGATGAATGGAATCTGAATCCATCGACTGGCATTGGCACCTGCAATCACAGTTCCTTTAACCAAAGTATAAGCCAATAAAATCCAAACTACAGGCAATCCCGCTTTTGAAATGGCTCTGAAATAATGATAAGGAATTTTATGAACCCAATAAATAATTAAAAAACCAATACAGATATGGGCAAAATGCTTCACCAAATAACCCAAAGTATTCCCAGTACCATGCCCTAAATAAGCCAAATTACTACTTGCACTAAAAACTGGCATAAAGGAAAACAGGCCCAACAAGGCCACGAATGACCAAATGCCTTTATCTCCTTTTAGCTTGTTAATTAGTTCTTTCATGATAATCTTTGTTTGAAGGTTTATTTTGTTTAAAGTTTAAAGTTGAGTGACATCAACCTTAAACTTTAAACTTTTAAACTCTTTTTTTATAAATTCTTTACCGCTTGTTTAAATTGCTTTCCTCTGTCTTCATAGCTTTCAAACAAATCAAAACTGGCACATGCTGGAGACAATAACACTGTATCTCCTTTTTCAGATAAACGTTGGGCCATACGAACAGCTTCACTCATACTAGTTACTTCAACCATTATATCAACCACATTCCCGAAGGCATCAATAATTTTTTTATTATCAACTCCTAAACAAACAATTGCTTTTACTTTTTCACGAACTAACGACATTAATTCATGGTAATCATTTCCTTTATCAACTCCTCCCACTATCCAAACAGTAGGTGTGTTCATACTGTCTAAAGCGAAGAATACTGAATTTACATTAGTAGCTTTTGAATCATTGATATATTGAACATTCTGAATCTTCAAAACTTTTTCCAAACGATGTTCAACACCTTGAAAATTAGATAAACTCTCACGAATCGTTTCTTTTCTTATTTGCAAAATTTTTGCAACAGAAGTGGCTGCCATAGCATTCTTTAAATTATGTTTTCCTTCTAATGCAATGTATTCTGTGTCCATTGTAAACTCTTCTTGGTTGATCTTTACTTCCATTTTGTTATTTTTTATATAAGCTCCTTCAGTAAATTCGTCGGTTAACGAAAAAGGAATTAATTTGGCTTTAACTTTATTTTTACTCAACCATTCTAAAATGGCTTCATCATTTGCATCGTAAATAAGGAAATCTTCCTCCGTTTGATTCATCGTGATACGAAACTTAGACTCTATGTAATTTTGATATTTGTACTCATATCGATCTAAATGATCAGGACTAATATTCGTTATTATAGCAATGTCTGGTCTGTAATCCACAATTCCATCTAACTGAAAACTGCTCAACTCAATTACATAAAAATCATAATCATTATCTGCGACCTGCCATGCAAAACTTTTACCTACATTTCCGGCTAACCCAACATTCAATCCTGCCGTTTTCAACAAATGATGAGTAAGCATTGTGGTAGTTGTTTTCCCGTTACTACCTGTTATTCCGACCGTAAAAGCTTTGGTAAAAGGAGCGGCAAATTCAATCTCGGAGATTACCGCAATACCTTTACTTTTTAATTGCTTCACAATTGGTGATTTATCAGGAATACCGGGGCTTTTCATAACCAAATCGGCATTCAAAACTAAACCCTCAGTATGTTTTTCTTCTTCCCAAGCGATGCCGTTTATAATTAACACCTCTTTATAACTGTCTTTTATCTTTCCAAAATCGGAAACAAAAACATCATAACCTTTTTTCTTACCGAGAATAGCAGTACCAACACCACTTTCTCCTCCCCCTAAAATCACTAGCCTCATACTATCTCAGTTTCAGTGTAACAATTGATAAAATGGCCAGCATGATAGCTACTACCCAAAACCGCGTCACTATCTTACTTTCATGATATCCCTTCTTTTGATAATGATGATGCAGTGGTGACATTAGAAAAATCCTTCGCCCTTCTCCAAAGCGTTTTTTAGTATATTTAAAATAGCTTACTTGCAAAACAACAGAGAAGTTTTCAACCAGAAAGATTCCACACAATAAAGGAATTAGCATTTCTTTTCGAACAGCAATTGCTAGTACCGCAATAATTCCTCCGATAGTTAAACTTCCTGTATCTCCCATAAAAACAGATGCTGGGTAGGAGTTGTACCAAAGAAAACCAATCAAAGCACCGAGAAATGAAGCTATAAAAACGGTCATCTCACCCGAATTGGGTATGTACATTATGTTTAGATAGTTTGAGAAAATAATATTACCCGAAACAAATGTGAAAATCGCTAATGCAAAAACCGAAACCGCAGAAGTTCCTGCAGCCAGACCGTCAATACCGTCAGTTAAATTGGCCCCGTTTGAAACTGCTGTGATTATAAAAATGACGATTGGAATAAAAACCAACCAAGCCCATTTTTCATACCCTTCGCCTGTCCAAGCTAATAATTCGGCATAATCAAATTCATTATTTTTGAAGAAAGGAATTGTAGTTGCAGTTGATTTTTCCTCCATTGAAGCTGGTTTAACAACAGTTTCTGTAGTTTGTTTAAAAATATCAACCTTACCTGTATCGGTTCTAACGGTAACGGCAGGGCTGAAATACAGAACTGACCCAACAATTACTCCTAGTCCAACTTGACCAAATACTTTAAATATACCTTTAAGACCTTGTTTGTCTTTCTTAAAAATCTTAATATAATCGTCAATAAAACCAATAGTTCCCATCCATAAGGTGGTAACTATCAATAAAACAATATAGATATTATGCAGTTTAGCAAAAAGTATCACAGGAACCAAAGTCGCAAATATGATAATGATACCCCCCATTGTTGGTGTACCCGCTTTTTCATTTTGTCCAGCCAACCCCAATTCACGAACTGTTTCTCCCACTTGCTGTCTACTTAAAAAACCAATTATGCGTTTTCCATAAATGGTAGACAATAACAATGATAACATCAATGCTAAGGACGATCTAAAGGTGATGTATTGAAAAACCCCTGTACCAGGAACATCCATTACTTTGTCTAAATATTGAAATAAGTAGTATAGCATATTGTTTTATTTTAACAGTTGATCTAAAATCTCTTTTACATTTTTCATGTCATCAAAATCATGACGTACCCCCTTGATTTCCTGATAGGTTTCATGCCCTTTACCAGCAATCAATATAATATCATTTGGCTGTGCCAATTGACAAGCTGTTTTAATCGCTTGCAGCCTATCCGTAATCGACAAAACTTTTTTGAAATTTTGAGCTTGAATCCCTTTTTCCATTTCTTGAATAATGGCTTCCGGCTCTTCGTTTCTAGGATTATCCGAAGTCAAAATTACTTTATCACTTAATTCTGTGGCGATATTGGCCATAACAGGGCGTTTTGCAGTATCCCTGTTTCCACCACACCCCACAACTGTTATTAATTGTTCATTATTGGTTCGTACATCGTTAATGGTATTCAAAACATTTTCGAGTGCATCTGGTGTATGAGCATAATCTACTATAGCCGTTATGTTTGTATTGGAAACAATATATTGGAATCGTCCAGAAACACTTTCCAATTCAGACATCAATCGCAATACTTCCAAACTATCTAACCCTAATTCTACAGCCGTTCCATATATTGCCAACAGATTATAAGCATTAAAAGTTCCAATTAATTTCACCCAAACTTCATTACCATTTATTTTCAACAACAAACCAGACAATTGATTTTCTAGAATTTGTGCTTTATAATCGGCATACGTTTTTAGAGCATAAGTAAGTTTTTTGGCAGCAGTATTTTGAAGCATTACTTGCCCATTTTTATCGTCGATATTGGTAAGAGCAAAAGCATCACTTGGTAAATGATCGAAAAAAGATTTTTTTACATCTCTATATTCCGCAAACGTCGGATGATAATCTAAATGATCATGGGATAAATTAGTAAATATTCCTCCTCTAAAATGCAAAGCCTCAGTTCGCTTTTGGTGAATACCATGCGAGCTTACCTCCATAAAACAATATTCAACACCAGCATCCACCATTTCCTTGAGGAAAGAATTTATAGTTATAGAATCTGGAGTAGTATGGGTTGCTTTATATTCTACATCATCAACTAAAATCTTCACAGTAGAAAGCAAACCTACTTTAAAATCTGCTTTTTTAAACATTTGATATAACAGAGAAGCAATAGTTGTTTTACCATTCGTTCCTGTAATACCAACCAATTTTAGCTTTTGCGATGGATTACCAAAATAATTGGCAGCCATAAAAGCCAAGGCGGCATTGGTGTCTTTCACACACACATAAGTCACTCCATTTTGCAGACTAGCCGGAAGCGTATCACAAATAACCGCTGTAGCACCAAGTCCAATTGCTTTTTCAATAAAATCATGCCCATCTGAAATAGTCCCTCGAATCGCAATAAAAACGTCATTTTTTTCTACTTTTCTAGAATCAAAATTCAATTGGTTTATAGCAATTTCGGTAGAACCCGTTACAGATTCTATCGCTACTTTATATAATATGTCTTTTAGTATACTCATGATAATTCCAATAGAATTGATGAATTTTTTACAATACTTTGTCCCGCTTGAATGGATTGTTTTTTTACTTTCCCAATTCCAATAGCTTTAACCTTTAAGCCCAAATTCTCCAATAACGCAACTGCATCCATTCCTGACATTCCTTTCACATTTGGAACAGAATTTTGCTTTTTCTGCATTTTTACATAATAGGCATTATAACTGCTCTCTTGTTTTGGATTAGGATTATCTAATTTCTTAATCACATTCGTAGAAGGCGTATCTGTAAATATTTTTTGGGCAATTCTCTTAAAAACTGGCCCAGCAACATCGGCACCATAATAATCATTACCCGAAGTATTAGGTTTATGAACCACTACAATGCAGGAATACTTAGGACTATCAGCTGGAAAATAGCCTACAAAAGAAGAAACATAATGTTTATCTTTTCCTCCATTTGCCGCATAATTTGCTTGCGCTGTCCCCGTTTTACCTGCCATAGAAAAATCTTTGGAATACAATTTTGACCCTGTTCCTTTTTTTACCACATTAACCAAAACTGCTCTTACTTTTTTTAACGTTTCAGGAGAACAAATCCTTGGATTCATAACTTCTGTATCGTATTTTTTTATGGTCTTATTCCAAGCTTTGATTTCAGAAACTAATTGTGGTTTTACCATTACTCCATTATTAGCAACAGCATTATAAAAGGTTAAAGTTTGCAAAGGTGTAACCGAAACTCCATATCCGAAAGCCATCCACGGAAGTGAAATGTTAGACCAATTTTTATCTGTCGGTTGCGGAATAACTGGCCTTCCTTCACCCTTAAAAGCCAATCCTAGTCTCTTATTTAAACCATAGGAATTAATATGATTCACAAACTTCGTAGGATTATTTTTGTAATTATTATAAACGGCTTGAACCATTACTGTATTCGAAGAAACTTCAAATCCTCTAGCCAAAGATATTTTACCATAACCTCCTTCATGAGAGTCTCTTACTTTCCTTCCTGAGTAAATAACAACTCCACCGTGACTATCATATACAGTACTTGTATCCGCAACTTTATCTTCTAAAATCGACATCAAATCAACTAATTTAAAAGTAGACCCTGGCTCATGGGATTCAGCGTAAGCATAATTGGTAGTTTCATAATAACTACCATCAGTTGCTCTTCCTAAATTTGAAATGGCTTTGATATGACCTGTCTTGGTTTCCATAACAACTACGCAACCATGATCTGCTTCGTATTCTTCCAATTGTTTCAACAAAGCATGATGTGCAATATCCTGAATATAAACATCTATCGTTGAGATAACATCATATCCATCTTGTGGTTCTACTTCATTTACATCACGGATAGGTTTCCATTGCCCTTTAGCAATTTTTTGTTTTAATATCTTACCGTCTTTTCCGTTTAGGTATTTACTATACGCCCACTCGATCCCTTTTCCGTCTGAATATCCTTCAGGCATTTTTCTTTCATAACCAATAGTACGCTCAGCTATGTGTCCAATTGGATGTTCTCTAACTGTTTTTTGCTCAATTATAATTCCGCCCTTATAAGCTCCCAAATTAAATAACGGAAAGCCTTTTATTTTCATATATTCAGTATAACTCAACTTTTGAGCCACCAAAAAATATCTGTTTTTATGCGCTCTCGCTCTTCTTAATTCACTTTGAATTGTACTGCTGGATTTTTTAAGCAGCATGCCTAATGAATCCGAAAGCAATTTTACATTTTTCTCAAAAACTTCTGTTTTTGGTGCAACAGCATCAAAACGAATTGCATAATTAGGAATTGAGGTTGCCAAAAGGCTTCCATCAGCTGAATAGATATTCCCTTTATTTGCAGGAATAACAAAATTTCTAACTGTTCTTTCTTTAGCTAATTCTCGATAATGATCTCCATCAACCCATTGAATATTAGTTAACTTAACAGCAATGGCAATTGCCATCAAAAAGATGAAAACGGCAACCAAGTAGGTTCTATAGGATATATATTTATCTTCTACTGCCATATTCTTTCTAAGAAATTTTTCTCTTTAGGTTCTTCAACTTCTATTTTAACTGGAGGAACGGTTGATGGGAAAATTTGTTTTTCTTCCATCTTAGCCGAAACCGTAGATTCCATTTTGAGTTTCATCAACTCAGAACGTCTGTCTACAAATTCAGAACGCAACTCTTTTACTTTATTGGTCAATTCAACAATCTTAAATACTTTTTGTTCGTAACGCTGTGTATTGGCAATCATTATTATAGCAAGTAAAATCACAAAGACAATAAAGCGCCAATTTTTGACTGCGTTATCATCTATAAGAAACTGTGCTTTTAATATGTTATAAATTCCACCTTTCATTTTATTACTTTTTCTCAGCAATTCTCAACTTAGCACTTCTGGCTCTATTGTTTATTTTGATTTCTTCGTTATCAGGAACAATTAATTTTCCGATAGTTTTAAAAGGAACCGAAAAATTTCCATAAAAATCGCGCTCAGGCTCTCCTTCGAACATTCCATTTTTTATGAATCTTTTTACCAATCTATCTTCTAATGAATGATAAGAAATCACACTCAATCTTCCTCCTGGTTTCAAAATTTCAAGGGATTGTTCCAAAAACTCTTTCAAAACATCCATTTCTTGATTTACCTCAATACGAATCGCCTGATAGATTTGAGCCAATATTTTATTTCGAACTCTTTCAGGCAAATATTTCGCCAAGACTTCTTTCAATTCATCTGTCGTTTTGATTAATTGATGCTCTCTAGCTTCTATAATTGTTCTGGCCAAAGCTGGTGCGTTTTTCAACTCTCCATAATCCAAAAACACTCTTCTCAAGTTGGCATCATCATATTCATTTACTACTCGATAGGCATTCAAATCATTTTTTTGACTCATTCTCATATCCAGTCCGGCATCAAATCGAGTCGAAAAACCTCTTTCAGGTACATCAAACTGATGAGAAGAAACTCCCAAATCTCCCAAAATACCATCGACTTCTTTTATACCATAAAAACGCAAAAACCTTTTTATAAATCTAAAATTTTCGTTAATAAGCGTAAATCTTTCATCAGGCAAAGCATTTGCTAAAGCATCTTCATCTTGGTCAAAGGCAAACAATTTACCATTTGGCCCCAGCCTACTCAATATTTCCTTTGAATGACCACCTCCTCCAAAAGTTACATCCACATAAACTCCGTCTGGGTTTATATTCAAGCCATCTACCGAAGCATGTAGCAATACTGGATTATGATATTCCATTGTCGTCGTCATTTAAATTACCCATTACTTCCTCGGCTAAATCCGCAAAATCAACATCTGCACCGTCTATTGATTTCTCATACAAATCCTTATCCCAAATTTCTACAATATTAACTGCAGAAGAAAAAACCACATCTTTATCAATACTGGCAAAAACCACTAAATCTTTAGGAACCAACAACCTACCCAATGCATCAATTTCTACCACTTTTACTCCAGCCGTAAAACGACGGATAAAGTCATTGTTTTTTTTTACGAAACGATTAAGTTTGTTGATTTTTTTCATCATCAAGTCCCACTCTTCCATAGGATACAATTCCAAACAGGGCTGAAATACAGAACGCTTCAAAACAAAACCGTTTTGAAGCGAGGAAGCCAATTGCTTTTTTAAGGGAGAAGGTAATAAAACCCGTCCTTTTGCATCGACTTTACACTCATATGTTCCTATAATTGTGTCCAAGTGAATAGTGTTAATTGTATAAAGCAAAAATATATAAAATTTTACCACAATTTACCACTATATACCACTTTGTTAATAAGTTTAACCACTTTTACTCGAAAACGCTTAGTTTATAGACAATCAGAACGTTAGCCAATACACCGATTATTTGTAAGAAAGATTGTGTTTTGTTTAAAAGCCTGCATTTTTGATTATCAAAGCACACTCTTAAAAGCCTAAAAAATCCATCAATTATTAGTTAAAAAACTAACGAAATATCCAGTCAAAACCTTTCTTTTCAGGAGAGACAATAAAAGGTTAAAAAATAGCCACTAAAATTCTTTTTAATTTTATAAACCCTATATTTGTGAAAAATTGAAAATTGTCATTTAAAACATGGAAAAATACTATAAAAAAGAAGGCAAATACGGATATTACGAAGCAGGAGAAGGAATTCCGATTGTCATCTTACATGGTTTAATGGGGGGACTTAGCAATTTTGACGCTGTGGCTAGTTACTTTTCTAACAAAGGGTACAGAATCATCATCCCCGATTTACCTATTTACACTCAAAACATATTAAAAACAAACGTAAAGAGTTTTGCTGTCTATGTAAAAAACTTCATTACTTACAAAAAATTAGACAGAGTCATTCTTTTAGGGAATTCACTTGGAGGACATATTGCATTATATCATACTAAAATGTTTCCTGAAAAAGTATCAGGACTGGTAATTACCGGAAGTTCTGGACTATACGAAAGCGCCATGGGAGACAGTTATCCAAAAAGAGGCGACTACGAATACATTAAGAAAAAAGCTGAAGATGTATTTTACGACCCAAAAATTGCAACACCAGAACTCATTGACGAAGTATATGCAACCGTAAATGATCGTATAAAATTAATCAAGACCTTGACTATTGCCAAAAGTGCCATTCGTCATAATATGGCCAAAGATTTACCAAAAATGCATGTGCAAACCTGTATTATTTGGGGAAAAAACGATCAAGTTACCCCTCCCGATGTAGCGGATGAATTCCACAGGTTATTACCTAATTCCACTTTGTACTGGATTGACAAATGTGGTCATGCCGCCATGATGGAACAACCAGAAGAATTTAACAAGCATCTTGAAGACTGGCTTACCCACACTCATCTTAGAGAACACTAATCGAAAAGGAGAATTTTATACTCAAAAACATGAAAATTAATACTGCCGAATTCGTAATAAGCAACTCAGATGTAAGCAAATGTCCAAAGGACTTTTTGCCGGAATATGCTTTTATTGGTCGTTCCAATGTTGGAAAGTCATCATTGATTAATATGTTGACTAATCACAAAAAATTAGCAAAAACATCTGGAAGACCTGGAAAAACACAGCTTATCAATCACTTTTTAATCAACAACAATTGGTTTCTAGTTGATTTACCGGGCTATGGTTATGCTAAAGTTTCTAAAAAAACAAAATCTGTTTTTCAAGAATTCATCACTGATTATTTTGAAACAAGAGAGCAACTGGTTTGTGCTTTTGTTTTAATTGATGTTCGTCATGAAGCACAGACAATCGACATTGAATTCATGTCGTACATGGGAGAAAGTGAAATTCCATTTTGCATTATTTTCACTAAGGCCGATAAAATCAGTAAAGTAAAAATCGATTCACATATTGCAGCTTATAAGAAACAAATGTTTGCCAATAATTGGGCTGAAATGCCACAATACTTTGTTACTTCGGCGACAGAATCAACAGGAAAAGAAGAATTATTAAACTACATAGACGAAGTAAACCAAGAAGTATTCAAAAATAATTCGGAGTTTTAAAATCTTTACACTTAAAAAAACAAATCCCAAAACTGAATTTTTAATTTCAGCTTTGGGATTTTTTATTTCTAATAATTAGAAAAATTAATTCACCTCATTAAAAGCTGTTAATTTTTCAAAGTCATTTATTATCAAATCTCCCTGAACTTTTACGAGTAACAGTTCAGATCCATTTTCAATTTCAACAATAACCTCCTTCAGCTGTTCACCTTTTTCAAAAGAGTAAATGCGAATTTTTTCGTTTGTATTCGCTGAATGAAAAATTTCCTCAAAATCATTATTCTTCAAAAAAACATCAAATTTAGTTTTTAAAGATTCTGGATTTGATTTTGAAATCAATACATGAAACTTTTTGATTCCCGAAATTTGCTTAGTCAAATCTTCAAACTCCTCCTTACCAATAAGTGTTCTGACCAGAAAACGGGAAGCTCCAAAAGAAACTGCAACCTCTTCTTTATTTTCTTTCCTAAATGTTTCATAAGGCGCTTTGGATCCACAAGAAACCAAAACTAATGCTAGCGATAATGCAATTATATTCTTCATAATTTCTGTTTAAAATAAAGACGATTATCCTTTTCTTTTGTAACAGAAATTTATAAAAACTATTTCTTCAATTCTAGTTTCTCAGCAAAATAATCACAGAAGTCCAACATCGTATCCGACATCTTCTCATCATTTGTAGCTCTTTTGAAAGTATCCGCCATAGCGACTAAGGTTTGATGGAAGAAAATTTTCATTTCATCAACAGGCATTTCTTTAGTCCACAAATCGATACGCATGCTTTCCTTGGCTTTGCTATCCCAAACATTAAGCATGATTGCTTTTGATTCTGATAGCTCCACTCCTCCATCCTTTGCAGTCCAAAAAAGCTTTTCCGGAACGCGGTTTTCATCCAATTCGACTAAAAATTTAATTTCTGAGGTATTTTTATTTGACATTATTTCTTGGGTTTGTATTTTGATTTTTCGAAAATTTCTTTGGCATCCGTTTTTAATAACTGATCTACCGTAACATCATTATTTATCATAAAAGACCTAACAATTTGCCAGCCTATCCATGAACCTACTTGCCCTGGAGAATCATTATCTATTTCTAAATAAAATTTTGAAAAAGGAGCTGGATCAATAAAACGAGAGGTCAATTTTTGTTCATCACTAAAAAGCATTTCTCTTTCAATAAAATAGCGCCATATATAACTTTCATTTTCTTGGCACCAAACAATTTGCTCTGGAGTGTATCCCATTTTTTCGGCATCGCTGTATTCCGGAAGCAAAAGATCCTTTAAATAGAGTTGCTTTCCAAAATAAATCATTTGAGACAACAAATTTTTATCCGTTGGAGGAGCAATTTTTCCTAATGAAAAACTCTTCACTACATCTGGCATCATTTGTCTTTCTTCAAAATTTTGCTTCAGATATTTCGGAAAAGTATAAAACTTATGCTCTTTTCCCAAATACAATTCTAATGAAATTATAATCAACGAATCTGCATAAATTGCTTTATTCGCATAATCCATATCCGAAATTAGCGTAATCAGTTTAGGCGTTTTAGTCTTAGGAAAATAATATTTCATATGCTGAACCAAAGTTTCCACCTCATTTTGTATTCCATCAGTTGAGGCATACTTTTTCTCTACTTCCGTATATACTTCTCTCCAAATTGGAGCCGTCATTTTATTTATCCAAACGCTATCATTAATAGCTGGTGAGAAAAAATAAGGATATTGCTTTTTTAATTTTGCCAGATCGTTTGGAGAAGTTTCAAAGAACTGCTTATCAAAACGTTCCACTTTAATTTTATCCATTGGTGTTTCTTCAATAGCTTTTTCGACTTTGCTTTTTTGGTCACAAGACAATAAAAGCAAACTGCAAACTATCGTTGAGAGAAATAATTTCATGTTATTTTATTTATTTATCAGTTTCTAGACTGGTTTAAAGAATAATTCACAAATCTTCATAAGCTATTTCAACCTAAACCAAACATCCTATATCTAATTGTATAATTTTATTTAAATTTGTTTCAAAAGGAATTCCGAAAAACAATACACTTATTTTTTTGCAAATATACATCCCTGCTTTTTAAAACTTAAACTATTATGACTAAAAAAAGAACCCTCCAAATCGAAAAAGTAAACACTCATATCGTAGAATGGCTAAAAAGCTATGCTGAAAATTCAAAAGTTAATGGATTTGTAATTGGAATATCCGGCGGAGTAGATTCGGCAGTAACCTCAACACTCTGTGCACAAACAGGTTTGAAAGTATTATGTGTCGAAATGCCAATTCATCAGGCACATAGCCATGTCACTCGCGGACGCGAACACATTGAACAATTAAAAGGACAATTTCCAAACGTCAGTAGTGTTGAAGCGGACTTGACTTCGGTTTTTCAAGATTTCATAAAACAGGTTCCAGAAACAAGTGATTTACACAAACTACATTTGTCCCTTGCAAATACCCGCTCCAGACTAAGAATGACCACTTTATATTATTTTGCTGGTATATATGGTTTATTGGTCGCTGGAACCGGAAATAAAGTAGAAGATTTTGGAGTCGGATTTTACACTAAATATGGAGATGGCGGAGTTGACTTAAGTCCAATTGCAGATTTAATGAAATCTGAAGTATATCAATTGGGAACCTATCTAAAAATTCCAAATTCTATTTTGACAGCAGCTCCGACAGATGGATTATTTGGAGATGAACGAACAGATGAAGATCAAATAGGAGCGAGTTACGACGAATTGGAATGGGCTATGAATCTAACTGACTCAGAAACAAATACAAATACATTTTCAGAACGCGAAAAAGAAGTCTTAAAAATCTACAAAAAACTCAATCAGAACAATCAACATAAGATGAATCCTATACCTGTTTGCACAATAAACTGTTAAAAAAAAATAATTTGTCCGAAAAATTAGACTTATATGAAAATATTTTTTTAATTTTATATCTTCAAAAACAATCCTAAAACTAAATACCATGATTAAAGTTTGTTTAGCAGATAACTATCCTGTAGTACATTTTGGAATAAAATCGTACTTCAAAGACCATTCGGACATTTCCATTGTTGCCAACGTTGGTAATTTCGCAATGGTAAAAGACATCCTTCTTACCAAAGAAATAGATGTTCTTGTATTGGACCTAGAACTTGAAGGCTTATCAAGTATTTTTGAAATCAAATCGGTTTTGAAAAATTTTCCAAAAACAAAAATTATTTTTTACAGCGGTCTTTCAGAACAGATTTACGCTCCAAATGCAATTAAAGCGGGAGTTTCTGGTTTTGTTCACAAAACCGAAAAACTGGAAACTTTGGGTCAGTCGATCATCAAAGTAAACCAAGGCAAAATCATCATGAATGAAGCAGTCATGAAAAACATTGCTTTGATTGCAAAACAAAGCAAAAGCGAGCGTTTGTACAGAAAACTTTCAAATCGTGAAGTGGAAGTATTACGTTATTTAAGCGATGGTAAGAAAAACCACGAAATTGCTGAGATTTTATCGCTCAACGAAAAAACAATCAGTACTTACAAATTACGATTGTTGACTAAATTAAACGTAACGAATCTAGTAGATTTAGTAAATAAAGCTAAAACTTTAGAAATCGTTTAACTGTAGCGTGACATGACTCTTCCTAATTTTTTCGAAAAAGAATTAATTAGTTTATAGTAGTCCATCGCCATAGACATAGACTCTGTATTATCTGAACCTGGTTCATTTGATACAGAGTTTTTTAATTCCTCTATAATTTTGTCTACCAAGTACCAACGCATCGTCAAAATAGTTTCGGATACATATTGACTGATAGTCTCGTTTTTGGTTTTAGGAATAATGTTCTGTCCTTCCCAATTGTGCAATACCAATCGCTCATCTTCCATCAATATATCAGTCACTTCTTGAGCAAAGTCGGAATTTAAATGCATTAAATATTTTTCAAACTCTAAATTTTCATTCTGCAGAAAATATTGGATTAAGTCATTGAAAATATCACGGAATAAAGGATTGGCAAGTTCCACCTCATCTTCCTGCAAACTAAGATAAATCCTTTGATAAACTTTATACTCTTTCTTTTCGGTTACATTTTCGATTTCACCCGATTCATTTGTTCTGAGGTAAACATCTTCAAATTCTTCTGTTTTGTTACCATACAACAAAAGAATCTCAATTATTTTGCGCTCCAAACGATACAATACATCCACTTTTGCAGCTTGAACAGGATTTTCATTTTTTACAATTTCAAAAGCTTTTTGTTCCTGTTTTGCTTTTTTCCCTACTTCGGTAACATCCTTTTGAACCAATTGTGCCAAAGTGCTTGTCAAAACCTGCTCGGAAATATCCATTATTCTGGAACATTCCTGAATGTAAATCTCGCGCTGGATTCTATCCGGAATTTTCGAAATACTGGCAACCATATCCCGAATCAAATCGGCTTTCTTAACGGGATCATTTTTGGCATCATTCATCAAAAGGGATGCTTTGAACTGAATAAAATCCTTGGCATTATTTTCTAAATAGGCAACTAAATCTTCATAGGACGTTTTTCTGGCAAAACTATCAGGATCTTCTCCATCAGGAAATGCACAAACTCTTACGTTCATTCCCTCTTCAAGAATTAAATCGATTCCCCGAATAGAAGCGCGAAGTCCCGCATCATCTCCATCAAATAGCACGGTAATATTTTTGGTCAATCTATTAATTAATCTTATTTGATCTGGTGTAAGCGCTGTTCCCGAAGAGGCCACAACATTTTCAATACCTGCTTGATTAAACTGAATAACATCGGTATAACCTTCAACCAAAAAACAATTGTTAAGTTTAGCTATTGATTGTTTGGCCTGAAAAATACCATACAACACTTTACTTTTATGGTAAAGATCACTCTCTGGGGAATTTAAATATTTGGCAGCTTTTTTATCATTGGTCAAAATCCGACCTCCGAAACCAAGCACCCTTCCAGACATACTCTGAATAGGAAACATCACCCTGCCTTTGAATCGGTCAAAAGGGCGATCTTCCCTAGCAATGGTCAATCCTGTACTTTCCAAAAATTCCATTTTATAGCCTTTTCCTAGAGCTTCTTTTGTAAAAGCATCCCAAGTTTCAGGAGAATATCCCAAGGCAAATTTCTTGATGGTCTCATTGGTAAAACCACGTTCTTTAAAATATGAGAGTCCAATGGCCTTTCCTTCTTCAGAATTTAAAAGTGTAGTATGAAAATAGGTCTTGGCAAATTCAGAAACCAAATACATACTTTCGCGAACATCAGTATTTAATTTTTCTTCTTCTGATTGTTCCGTCTCTTCAATCTCAATATTGTATTTTTTAGCTAAATACCGAATGGCTTCCGGATACGTAAAATGCGAGTGTTCCATTAGGAAAGCAACGGAGTTTCCACCTTTGCCAGAGCTAAAATCTTTCCAAATTCCTTTCGCTGGCGAAACCATAAAAGAAGGGGAACGCTCATCCGAAAACGGACTCAGCCCTTTGAAATTACTTCCTGCTCTTTTTAACTGTACAAAATCTCCAATAACCTCCTCTACTCGAGCGGTTTCAAAAACAGTATCTATCGTTGCTTGTGATATCAAAATTTATGAGAATATTTAATGGTAATCTTTTCGAAAATTCGAACAGTTACAAAAATACACAAATCAAACTTTATAATTCAAAATAAAAAAAGTGCTTCATTGCTGAAACACTTTTTTTACATTAAACAACTTAACTAATCATTAATTAAAATCGAAACGAAGTCCTAACGAAATATTGTTTTGGTCAACTGCATTATTTTCGAACAAAGGCTGTAAATCGTATTTTAAATACAAGCTTGTTGATTTGTAACCAACATACGTACTCAACCCATAATTGAAATCATTTACATTATAATTGCCTTTCGTTTTTTGCTCCACATCATTCCCAACAGCATCATCATAACAAAGAATTTGTTTGGATTTCACCCTAAATCCAGCATATCCTCCCAAACCAACTCGCATGCTTTTATGGGTTCTAAAATAATTAGCATCATCTCGTATTTCTTTCTTAGTAAAATCAAATTCCAGATGCAAAGGCACCATGATATACACATTTCTAAATCTGGATTCATCTAAATGCACTGAACTGGTTACCAAATCGGTTTGCGCACCGTTTTTCATAAAGTAACGATCATCAGTTGCACGTAGATTGTTATACATCAGCGACATTCCATATTTAAAATGTAGCAGATTATCTTCTTTTAGAATTCTTGTGTTGTATGTAAATCCCCATTCGTAGAAGTGAGATTTCCAATATTTAAAATCCGAATGAGCCACTTGTTTGTTCGTTACTAAATTATTTACCCCAAGTGCAAACACAAACTGAGAAGTGGTTCTTTTTTCACCATTAAAACATTTTTTCTTCGAAAAATAATCTTTACTGAAATGAATGGTAATAGCGGCAGATGAGTCTTTAGCAATGCTTTTAATCTTTCCATCTACTTTGTCTTGCACTATTTCATGCAATTCCTCTTCCAGTTTTGTGATTTGATCTTCAATAGCAACAGCTGAAGATTCGGCTAATTCTTTCTTCTTTTTATCTGCTTCTTCAGCAGTAATTTTATTTTCGGACAATTCGACATTCACCTCCTCAACCTTAATTTTTAATTTTTCTTTTTCTTCTTTTACGATTGTCTCCATCTTGAAAGCAACCTCTTTTGTTCTACTTTCAAATGATTCTTGAGCTCTCATTTTGCTTCCGAAAAGGCATACGAATACTACTAAGTAAATTTTAAAATTCCTCATGTTTGTTTGTTTTTAAATGTGATTGATGATTTATTCTGAATTCCGATTGCTCAAAGCCAATTTCACTGCTTTAAAATTTTGATTTACAGTTTTAATTGCTTTTTCTCTAAAAGTAAGATCTAGTTCACCATCGACTTGAGTAAGCAATTCGTTCGAATTAACTTTAACATTCGATTTGGCTACCGCAGAACTCTTTCTTGGAGAGGCATTATCTACCGATGCTAATAGCTCGTCAGCATTAACATACTTTGGTTTTGTTGGAACTACTTTCTGTTCCGCTTCTTGATTGATGATTACTATTTGTTGTTCTTGAACAATTTCTTTTTCTGCAACTTGAATTCCTGAATTTGACAAAACACTGTCAGAACCAACTTCCGATTTTGTTCCTGTTGACGCCAATTGCTTTTCAATATTTTTTGTCGCTTCAACTCTTTTGAGCAAATTTATTTTTTCTGGCACAGTTTTTATTTCAGGAATAACTTTCGATTCATTAACTACAATTTTATCCTTATTAATAACATTTTTATTTTGATTAAAATACAAAGTACCTATTAGCAAAAAACCTAGAATACTTGCAGCAATATACATCCACTTAAAGCTGCGTTTTGGTTTTTCGGCAACAGTAAGCATAGCATCTAACCTATCCCAAGAAGCTTTTGAGGGGGTAATCTCCCTTGCATTAATCTTTTCTTTAAATTGATTTTCTGTAACACTCTTTTTCATCCTATTATTTTTTACTCAAGAATACTTCTCTTTATTTTTCAAAATATTTATTTGATTTTTCAAAATTCTTCGAGCATGTGCAAATTGGGATTTGGAAGTACCTTCATTAATTCCCAACATACTTCCTATTTCTTTGTGCTTATACCCTTCTATAACAAATAAATTAAAGATGATTTTGTAACCATCCGGCAAACCGTCTATCAAACTTTGAATATCTTCTATAGAAAACTGAATATCGGCTTCACTATCCACTTCTTCAAAACCTACGGAATCTTCTATAAAATGAACCTTTTTTTGAACCCTGATAAATGAAATACATTCATTAATCATCGTTCTCCTAATCCAGCCTTCAAAACTTCCTTTGTTTTCAAATCGTCCTAAGTTGACAAACACTTTCATGAAAGCAGTAATCATTACATCTTCGGCCAATTGCAAGTCTTTTATATACTGCCGGCAAACACTTAACATTTTTGGCGAATATTTGGAATAAATACATTGTTGAGCCTGTCGGTTGTTTTTGACAGCCAAAGCAATTATTTCATTTTCTTCCTGATGTAAATTAATTACTTTCAAAGTGGTTTAAAAAAGTGGTTCTATATGTATAGACGAGAATTAATGCAAAAAGGTTGCATGGGTTTAAAAAAAAAATATCAATTTCAAAAATCAATGACAATAACAATGTAAAAATCAATAGCAATTACTTTTGAAATTGCCATTGATTTTTGAAATTGATATTGATATTGAAAACTATTTCTTTCTTTCGATAACGTAATTCACCATCAGAATAAGTGCTGCTTTATAATCGGATTCTGGATAATCGTTCAGCAGTTGTAGTGCTTCTTGCTGAAATTCTACCATTTTATTTTCGGCATAAGTCAAACCTTGATTATCTTTTACAAAAGCAATCACTTCTTTAACTCTTTTTTTATCCTTGTTGTGGTTCTTTATCGAGTTGATAAGCCAACTTTTCTCTTTTGAAGTACAATTATTAAGAACATGAATTAATGGCAAAGTCATTTTTTGTTCTTTGATATCGATTCCTGTTGGTTTTCCAATAGCTTCTTCAGAATAATCGAATAAATCATCTTTAATCTGGAATGCCATTCCGATGAGTTCACCAAACTTTCTCATGTTCTCTACCTGAATCTCATCCTCGACAACCGATCTAGCACCAAGAGCACAACAGGCTGCAATAAGTGTAGCCGTCTTTTTTCGGATAATTTCGTAATAAACAGCTTCGGTAATATCGAGCCTTCTGGCTTTTTCTATTTGAAGTAATTCACCTTCGCTCATCTCTCGAACAGCAACAGAAATAATTTTGAGTAAATCAAAGTCTCCATGATCGATAGAAAGTAACAATCCTTTGGACAACAAATAATCCCCTACCAAAACAGCAATTTTATTTTTCCAAAGCGCATTAATGGAGAAAAAACCTCTGCGACGATTACTATCATCCACCACATCGTCATGAACCAATGTTGCCGTATGAATTAATTCAATTACACAAGCTCCTCTATAAGTTCGCTCGTTGACAGAACCTTTGGATACCATTTTGGCCATCAAGAAAACAAACATAGGTCTCATTTGTTTTCCTTTTCTGTTGACGATATAATATGTAATGCGGTTTAAAAGAGCAACTTTGGAGGTCATTGATTCGTAGAACTTTTTTTCAAAAAGTTCCATTTCGTAAACTATTGGCTGCTTTATTTGTGTAGTAATATTCATTTAGATGTCAAATATACTATTTTAAATAAAAAAACGTTAGTCATAATATGTTAAGTGTAAATAATTATTTTGTGATTTTATACTAGTAATTATATTCATTGATTCTTTTACGCTATAAGTTTCTTGCAAAACGGTTTTAAGTATGATTATAACTTTATAAAAAATAGTGTTTTATAGTAACTCCATTACTGGAACACAAATAACATTACTCAAAAAAATCCTGAAAATATTGATTCCCCTTAAAAGGAATTATTCTTTTATTATTTTCAAAAAGAAAATAAAGTCTTTAGACTGAATTTCTTTTTTGAAAATTAAACATCTTATAATAAACCTTAAATCTATTAATTATGAAAACAAAGATTTTTTTCATTGCTTCATTCATAGCAATAGCCCTATTTATTAGTTGTGACAATTCAGACAATAGTTCTGATAACACGAATCCAACTTCTCCAACCAGCCAGGTAGCTGTAGACAACAAAATTGACGCTTCCATTGAAGACGTTTCAAATATAGCAGAAGATCAATTTTCTATGAAACAAAGCGGTACAGCTAAGTCATCTGAAACGGTAAAAAGTTTTTTGCCAGCCTGTGCTGTTACAACATGGACATATGTAGACGGAACATTTACTGGCACAATTGATTTTGGAACTGAAGGCTGTACTCTTGAAAACGGAAATGTATTAAAAGGAAAAATCACTCTTTCTTTCTCAGGAAATTTCATGACTCCAGAGCAAACGATTACTTATTCCTTTGATCAATTTTATCACAACGGCAACAAAATTCAAGGTAGCAAAACCATTATAAGAACTCTTAAAAGCACCGAATTACTTGCAGCAGTGCATCCTGTATTCACTTGTACCGTTGACATGACTATAACTTTTGAAGACGGATCTGTTTATACTAGAACAGGAAATAGAATAAAAGAAATGGTAGAAGGTTATGATACAAAAGGCAATTGGAGTGATAATGTTTTCTTGGTAACGGGAAGTGAAACCACAGCCTGGCCAAATGGAGACACTAGTTCAAGTACTATTAAAACACCGTTACGTTATGAAATGGCCTGCAAAAAACCATTCCCTGTTTCTGGTACTGTTTCAAAAGTTAAAAATGGCGTTGAAACATTGGTCGATTATGGAACTGGAGAATGCGACAATCTAGCCTCTGTTACTACTGGAGGTGTGACTACTACTATAGAATTAAAAAAATAAAATAACAACTTTCTTAAAAGAAAAAAAGCATTAAAATGAGCCTAACTGTTCATTTTAATGCTTTTTTTTCTTTTAGTTTGATATTTAAGCTTCTTTATTGGCTAATTGCCCACAAGCTGCATCAATATCCTTTCCACGGCTTCTTCTTACTTTTACCACAATTCCAGTGTTCTCAAGTGCTTTTATATAGGCATTTATAGATTCTTCGGAAGCTTGTTGAAATTCCCCATCATCAATTGGATTGTATTCAATCAAGTTTACTTTACAAGGGACATATTTACAGAATTTCACTAAGGCATCTATCGAGGCTTTATCATCATTAATTCCTTTCCAAACCACATATTCATAGGATACTTTGCACTTTGTTTTTCGATACCAATATTCAAGTGATTCTCTTAGATCTGCCAAAGGGAAATTTTCACTAAAAGGCATGATACGGGATCGGATTTCATCAATAGCAGAGTGCAATGAAACCGCCAATTTGAATTTAACATCGTCATCTGCCAATTTCTTAATCATTTTGGGAATCCCTGAAGTAGAAACCATAATACGTTTTGGAGACATTCCCAGTCCTTCTGGAGAAGTGATCATTTCAATCGCTTTCAAAACATTATTATAATTCATAAGTGGCTCACCCATTCCCATAAAAACAATATTCGAAAGTGGATGATTGTGATACAGCCTGCTTTCTCTATCAATCGCAATTACTTGATCGTAAATTTCGGCCGGTTCCAGATTACGCATACGTTTCAATCTTGCAGTAGCACAAAAATTACAATCCAGACTACACCCCACTTGACTCGACACACAGGCAGTTGTTCTGGTTTGCGTTGGAATCAAAACACTTTCTACTACCAATCCATCATGCAACCTAACCGCATTTTTAACAGTTCCGTCTTCACTTCGTTGCATCGTATCCACTTTGATGTGATTGATAACAAAATTATCTTCCAGCATGGCACGAGTGCTCTTGGCGACATTAGTCATATCCTCAAAGCTATGCGCACCTTTACTCCACAACCATTCGTAGACTTGATTGCCTCGAAAAGCTTTATCCCCATTGGTTACAAAAAAATCTCTCAATTGGTCTTTGGATAGTGCCCGTATGTCTTTTTTCTCAATTTGCATGGTGCAAATTTAACGACATTTTGTTGATATCGCAATTTTAAATAAATGCCCCTAAAATAACTTATATACTGAAGAGCAGTTTCGGCTTTTTAAAATTCAATAGTATTCATTGGCGATTGCCCCAAGAAAAAAAAATACGCATCCAATTTATATAAATCCTCTTGAGTATTTATTCAAGTTGTCAAAAAAGAAAATTTCCGATTATTTTTAAAACCTTAAAAACATTTTTTTAAATATTAACAAAATAATTGGCGGAAATAAACTACATTTTAGATATAAAATTTTTAATAGATCAAATAAAGAACAAATCAAACAACAGAGAAAAACATCCTTCATCAAAATCTTACAAAAAGACCCTAAAGTCTTATATACAAGTATATTAAGGTTATTTTCACTTGAAAAAAATGTAACAAAAAGCAGTAAAAAAAACGATATAGTCAACAACTTCATCTAATCGTTAAATAAAATACCATTTTTATATTTTTCTTAACATGATTTATATCATATTCCTATTTTGACTTCCATCCTAAATTTGTACCAGTTAAGTAAGTAAAAAGATTTTAAATCAAAAATCAGAACGAAATCTTACTGCTCTAACAAAACTTTAATTACAATCAATTTAAATAAAAAGTCATGAATTCAAAAATTAAAACAATTATCACCTCAATGGTTTTGTTTACAATGACCTTAACTGTAAACGCACAAAAAGCCTACAATTTAGATGCAAAAACAAATTTTTCTGTATTCGGCACCTCTACATTGCATGATTGGGAAATGAAATCACCTTCAAGAACAGGAACAGCCAATCTTACGGTAACCGATTCAAAAATAACTGACATTAATAGTATTGACATTACTCTTCCTGCCGAAAGCATTAAAAGTGAAAAAAAGAGCATGGATAAGGTAGCTTACGAAACTTTAAAAACAGACAAATTCAAAAACATTAAATATGTTTTAAAATCCGCTGACAAAGTAAACGAAACTACTTGGAACCTTACCGGTACCTATACCATCGCAGGAGTTTCTAAAGTCCTAAAAACACAAGTAAAAACCACAGTAACAAATGGAGTAGTAAACATACAAGGATCCAATAAAATAACATTCACCGAGTTTGGCATGAAATCTCCTACGGCCATGTTTGGAGCAATAAAAACAGGAGAAGACTTAACAATAAAATTCAATTTAAACTTTAACTAAATACCATAATCATGAGAAGAATTTATTTCTTAGCAGTAGGGCTATTATCAATGGCCGCTGCAAACGCTCAAGTATCATTTGGGCAAATGCAAAATCAAATTTCAAGAAGCAAAGATGGAATTAACGTTTTTGACGTACAAAAAGACGACAAGGAATTCAAAGGACTAAGTGTTGACTTAGGAGGCGCATTCAATATGGATTTCCAAGCAATAAATTCGTTCAATGATCAACCAGCAAATTTTCCTGCACCTTCAAAAATTACTGGATATCGATTAATGAATACTGAAAATAATTTCGTTCTTCCTGCTGCCGATATGACTATTGGAGCTCAATTGTTTGATGGTGTAAGAGTAAATTTAGATATTTATTTAGCTTCAAGACACCACAATGACACTTATGCAAGAGGTGGATATTTACAAATTGACAAGCTAGACTTCATCAAAAAAGACTTTTTGGCTGATATAATGAAATACGCAACCATTAAAATCGGACAAATGGAGAACAACTATGGTGATGCTCACTTTAAAAGTTCAGACAACGGTAGCACGCTTAGAAATGCATTCGTTGGAAATAATATCATGAATGCATTCACTACTGAGATGGGTATCGAAGTATATTACAACAGAAACGGATGGGTAAGCATGTTAGGTGCCACAAATGGAAATTTAAATCAAAGTACTCAAGAAGTGGCTTATCCTACTCTTTCTCCTGCTACTCCAGATGCAAATACAGCAGTTAGCCCAACAATCTTGGCCAAATTTGGTTATGACAAACAACTCAACGAAGATTTGAGAGTAAGACTTACAGGTTCTTACTACCATAATGCAAACTTGGGTAATTCAAACTTATATGCTTCTTCTAGATCAGGATTTGGTTTTTGGGGTGTATTGAACAATAACGCTTATAAAAATAACGGTGTTGATGTTGCTAGTAATTTTAATTCAACTTCCACTCCGGAAGCAACTTTCAACCCTAATTTCAAAAACTGGGCTACTTCCTATATGATTAACCCATTTGTAAAATACAAAGGTTTTGAATTCTTTGGAACTATCGAATTAGCTTCAGGAGGAGATAAAGCAGGGGTCGACAACAAACGTACTGCTGACCAATATGCTGGAGACATTGTTTACAGATTTGGAAAAACTGAACAATTCTATATCGCCGGAAAATACAATACAGTATCTGGAAAAATATCTAATGCTGATGCCAAAAAAGTTACTGTAGACAGATTTGAATCAAGTATTGGTTGGTTCATGACTAGAAACATAGTGGCAAAATTAGATTATGTAAGTCAAAATTACAGAAATTACACACAATTTGTAGGAAACGTGCCTACTGGAAATGCCAACAATTTTTATGGTGGTAAATTCAACGGTCTTGTATTTGAAGCAGCAATTTCATTCTAATATGTTTCAAAGGTTATCATTAATAGTTATGGGTTTGGCACTTTTCTTCATACTTGGAAGTGCTAAACCCATTTCTTTATTAATTGACTCCAATATTATCATCATTGAAAGACTGGAAATAGAAATCGTAGGAAATTCGACTGTTGGCCGATACAATTGTTCCAACTCCCTTGCATACAGAGACACCATTTATTTAAACTCAAACACTAAAAACAGTTTAAAGTCTGAGATCTCAATGAACAATTTTGAATGTGGAAACAGAATTATGAACAAAGACGTAAAAAGTACTGTTAAAGCAACTAAATTTCCCAAAAGTACCGTCACCATTACCAATATAAAACCTTTTGGAGCCAATTACAAATGCAGTTTGACTTTTCGCATAACTGACAAAACCCTTTCATACCAGAACATGGTTTTAAAAACCACAAAAGAATCACTTGAAGGTGTTGTAGCAGTAAATTTTTCAGACATTGCTCTTGAACCACCAACAAAAATGGGAGGCCTCATAAAAGTAAAAGATGAATTCGTGATTCATTTCAACTTGTACAAACAATAATTCCATTACTTCCTTCATCCCAGTTCCTAATTAAAACAATTGTTTTTATTAGGATTTTTTATTTTATAATGGGTTCTAAAAACCTTCCCAATACTTTTTAAAAAATAAAAATTCGAACTGTAGACTATCTCTTAACGTTGTACGATGACACTTTCTTCTGCATCGGGGTTAACAAATTTCATCACATTTCTAAAATCCTCAAAAAAAGAAGCTCTGGGAAATTTTATTAAAAAAATTCATGAAAGACATTGACTAAAAAACTTTAATTACATAAACAATTTTTAAGAGCATTTTTCAGAAAGCCAAAGTCTTTTTCCGTTACTTGGCCAGAACTTAATCTCAATTTCTAATAGAGCACAAAAAAACAAAATCGTTAAAACGATAAAAATCAAGCAACTAATTTAATGCCATATGTTTTTTATAACTTTTGTTTTATTAAATTTGTCATAATCCAAAACTAAAAACATACTTTCTGGATCAATTTAGTTAAAATAATACTCTTACCAAAAAAGAGTTTTGGTAGGTTTTGATAAAAGGCAGAAATAAAAAAATTATGTTAAATAGTCCCAAAAACAACATAATTATATTTTAACAAAAAAAAACACTTACATTTTCATTTTTCTTTAAATAGAGCAAAAATTATTATTTTCAAAAAAAAGACATAATTATCGTTTGAAGAATCAACATTTATAAAATTACAGCTTTTACATTTTATATTAACAAGAATAATAATAACATTGTATTTGAAATTAATTTTATCTCACACATTTTATCTAATAATCTAAGTTAATCTAATGCTTTCAAAACAAATTAATTAAAAACTAAAAATATTTTCCAAACACGATTACTAACTAATTTTCACAAAAGTCATGAAAACAATTCTTAAAAAAATTTCTACAACCTTGACATTATTTATGATTGTAATGTCCGCAAATGCCCAAAAGAATTATACGTTGGATGCTAAAACAAATTTTTCGGTATTTGGAACCTCAACATTGCATGATTGGGAAATGAAATCAGCTTCAAAAACTGGAACCGCAAATTTAACCGTCGCTAACTCAAAACTAACAGCCATCACCAGCATTGACATAACCCTACCCGTAGAGACAATAAAAAGCGAGAAAACCAAAATGGATAAAATTGCCTATGAAACTTTAAAATCAGACAAAAACAAAAACATCAAATATGTTTTAAAATCTGCTGAAAAAGTAAATGAAACAACTTGGAACTTAACAGGGACTTATACTATAGCCGGTGTGAGTAAAGAACATAAAACCCAAGTTAAAACATCAGTTACCAATGGAATTGTTAATTTACAAGGATCAAACAAAATAACTTTCAAAGAGTTTGGTATGAAATCCCCAACTGCTATGCTTGGCACAATAAAAACTGGAGAAGATTTGACAATAAAATTCAACATTAACTTTAAATAAAAGACCATGAGAAAAATTATCTTTTTTGCAGCCGGTATATTTTCCCTGACCGCCGTTAATGCGCAGGTTTCTTTTAGAAAAATGCAAAATATGATTCCTCGGAGCAAAGAGGGACTGAACGTATTTGATGTCAAGAAAGATGACGTTCCTTATGACGGTATGAGTGTAGATCTAGGTGGCGCTTTTGCTATGCAATTTCAAGGACTAAAATCCTTTAACGACCAACAAGAAGGCACATATCCAGCTCCCAATGGGGCTTTGATTTCTGGAAATGCCGGAACTACGGGTTACAGATTAAACGGTTTAGAAAACAACTTCAATTTACCTGCAGCCAATTTGACTTTTGGAGCTCAATTAGCTGATGGAGTACGTGTAAATTTAGATGTCTACCTTGCATCCAGACACCATAACGAAACTTGGGTAAAAGGTGGCTATTTACAAATTGACAAATTGGATTTCATCAAGAAAGGGTTATTGGAAGATTTAATGAAATACACCAGCATAAAAATCGGTCAAATGGAGAATAACTACGGTGATTCCCACTTTAGAAGAACTGACAATGGTAATGCTCTCTTGAATCCTTTTATTGAAGCCAATATCATGGATTCCTTTCAAACGGATATGGGAATGGAAGTATACTACATCAGGGACGGTTTGGTAAGTATGTTGGGAGTTACAAATGGCAAATTAAACCAAGGTGTTGCCGAGTTTATTCCAGGTTCTGCAACTCCAACTGCTCCAGATCCAAACACTACGGTAAGTCCAACTGTTTTAGCTAAATTGGGATATGACAAACAATTGGACGACGATTTAAGAGTAAGAATCACAGGATCCTACAATCATAATGCCAACATGAGTTCAAACCCATGGGGGTCAGACAGAGCCGGTAGCCGCTATTTTGGGGTGATGTCGCACCAAGCTTATTCGTATAATACAACTCCTGTAGCAAATAACTTTGACCCAGCTTCTAATGCCACCACCGGAAGATTCAGCCCTGGATATTCAAACTGGTACACCGCATTCATGATTAATCCATTTATCAAATACAAAGGATTGGAGTTCTTTGGAACTTTAGAATTCACAAGTGGTGGAGACAGAAAAGGAAGTGATGACACTCGAAAAGTAGATCAATACGCAGCCGATTTAGTTTACCGATTTGGAAATACAGAACAATTCTATGTTGGCGGAAGATACAATATCGTTTCAGGAAAATTATCTAACGCTTCTGACAAAGTTAATGTAGATAGATTCGAAGCTTCTGCTGGATGGTTCATGACTAAAAATATTATTGCTAAATTAGCCTACACAAATCAAAACTATTCAGACTATTCCCAATACAGCGGAAACAGTTTAAACGATCTTTACGGAGGTAGTTTTAACGGAATTATGTTTGAAGCGGCTATAACTTTCTAATATGAAACAAAGAATATTATTTACAATTATGGGTTTAGTTCTTTTCTTTTTACTGGGAAAAGCTAAACCCATTTCCTTACTTAATGCTGAACCAAACATCATAGTTATCGACAAACTGGAAATCGAAATTTTAGGAAATTCCACTGTGGGTAAATACAATTGCGCCAACTCACTCGCATATAGGGATACTATTTATCTAAACTCAAACGTTAAAAACAGTTTGAAATCAGAAATCTCTATGAACAATTTTGAATGTGGGAACAGAATTATGAACAAAGACCTTAAAACCACTGTTAAGGCAACCAAGTTCCCAAAAAGTACCGTTACCATTACCAATATAAAACCTTCCGGAACCAATTATAAATGCAGTTTGAATTTTCACATAACAGACAAAACTCTTTCATACCAAAACTTAGTTTTAAAAAACACCAAAGAATCTCTTGAAGGAATTGTAGCTGTAAAATTTTCAGATATTGGTCTAGAACCACCAACAAAAATGGGAGGTATCATAAAAGTAAAAGATGAATTCGTGATTCATTTTAACTTGCATAAATTATAAAATTAATTTCTTTTTTACTTCTACTTACTAAAAACAGATGCGCAGTTAAATTTTTTCGTTTTTATAATAGGCAAAAAAAAGCTTTCTCATTGCTTTTAATTTAAAGCCAAATCATTAAACCTTCTACAAAATCAAATCAACTCCTTTTTTATAAATGTTAAATGAATAACTTTACGACAAATTTCAACAACGCGCAAAATGCATTTCATTTCCCAAGATTTAGAAGATTATATAGAGCAACATTCTGAAAAAGAACCTGAATTACTGGCAGCACTTAACAAGGAAACCTACCAAAAAATATTATTGCCCAGAATGCTCAGTGGTCATTTTCAGGGACGGGTTTTAAGTATGCTTTCTAAATTAATTCGTCCTGTAAACATTCTCGAAATTGGAACTTACACGGGCTACTCGGCTTTGTGTTTGTGCGAAGGCATGCAGGAAAACGGACAATTACACACCATTGATATCAAGGAAGAATTGGTTGATTTTCAGCGGAAGCATTTTGACAAGTCGCCTTGGGGCAAGCAAATTGTACAACATTTAGGTGAAGCTGTAGATATCATACCAAATCTGGATTTGAAATTTGACTTGGTTTTCATTGATGCCGACAAAGAAAATTACTTGAATTATTTTGAAATGATTTTGCCAAAAATGAATAAAGGCGGCATCATTTTATCCGATAATGTGTTATGGAGCGGTAAAGTACTCGAGCCGATACATCCAAATGATATCAGTACCAAAATACTTGTGGAATACAATCAATTGCTTAAGGATGATCCAAGGGTAGAAACTGTTTTATTGCCTATACGCGATGGATTGACGGTGAGTCGGGTGCTTTAAATTTTAGATTGCAGATTCATAAAAAATCCCATTCGTTCGTGAGCGAATGGGATTTTTTACTAAACCTCTGTCTGTTTTATGCTAACTGTATTCTATATCCTGCTATCAATATCTTTCAGAAATCTTAAATCTTTCCAGTTTTTAGTGCCCACTGGTATGCTTTATACATCAGATATCCCGTAATTAGTCCGCACAAATATCCGGCAAGAATGTCTAATGGATAATGCAATCCCAAATAAATTCGGCTGTAAGCAAAGATCAACGGCCATAAAAACAAGAAACCAAAAAACTTAAAATTTTTCTTGAAAATAAGGTATAAAAAAGTAGCCACAGCCATGGTATTGGCAGCATGCCCAGAGAAAAAACTAAAAGAAGTTCGAACTTGAACTACTCTGATAATAGTATTAATTTCGGGATTATTACAAGGTCTTGCTCTTTGAAAAGTATATTTAAACAGATTGGTTATTTGGTCAGTAGCCAACAGCAAAAAAGCAATAAAAAGCAACAAATAACCTGTTTGCTTTATTCCGATTTTTTTATAAATAAAATAGAATAACAATAAAAAAAAGGGAATCCAATTAACTTGTTTGGTAATGATAAGCCAAAGTCCATCGTAGGTTTCGGAACCTAAACCGTTGAGGTAAATAAATAATTGGGTATCTAGGGCAAGTATTTTTTCTAGCATTACATTTGTCGCTTTATAGGTCCTGTCAGATCATCTAAAACGGTTGTCCCATCAGGATTTTTGGTACCACTTAGCACACTGTCTTTTGTCTTGTTAACTTCAGTACTGAATGTTTCGGTAATTCCGTTTAATGTATTGGATGTTTCTCCCAAAAGATTTGTCTTTACTTTATTGATTTCAGAATTGATACCACCAGTTAAACTATCCAAGGTCTTTTGATCAAAACCATTAGCTTCGGCACCTTTTTGAATTTCGCTTTTAATATCGTTGGTTGCGTTTTTAAGCTGTGCCATTGCTTTACCCATAGTCCTTGCGATTTCTGGCACTTTATCGGATCCAAAAAGCATCAATACGATAAACATAATAAAAACTAATTCGCCTCCTCCTATTCCAAACATAATTTTTGTATTTAATGAGCAAAGATATTAAAATTTAAAACTTTGTGTTTTAATTATTTCATAAAAAAGGTGCTAAGATGCTAAGTTTCTAAGACTCTAAGGATTTAATTACCCTTGAAAAATCTTAGCCTCTCAGTACCTTAGCACCTTAGTAGCTCTTTTGCAATTAATCAAATTTAGATTTCGTTTCCACTTTCGGCCACGAATTATTGGTTACGTCAATATCGGCAGTTTCCAGTTTTGGATCGATTAAAATTTGTTTGATAGCTTTGTTAGTGGCGTACACTTTCTTGGCTGTTTCATTATTTTTTCTCCAAATTTGAGCTGGATATTTGTAATTATCCATCGTCCCATCTTCATAAGTAATTTGAACAATAATTGGCATTGGCATTCCACCAGGCTTATTGAACTCTACTTCATAAAAGTATTTTGGGTTTTTCAAAGCTGCCTTTTCTTCAGCAGTAAGTTTTTGATTTACATATTCTGAAAGAGTACTTACTTCTTCTATTTGCAATGGCTTCTTTGAAGCTGGATTCAATTCTGGATTATCTCCAGCAATTAAATACACAAATGGTCCTTTTTCCACTCCACTACGTCCTTTTCTAACTTTTACATCTTTCAAAGCTACAGTTGGAGTTTCTGTCACATAATATTGTTTTACATCGCTAACACCAATATCTACAAAGTCTGTAGAATAAAACCAACCTCTAAAGAACCAATCCAAATCTACTGCCGAAGCATCTTCCATTGTTCTGAAAAAATCTTCTGGTGTTGGGTGTTTAAATTTCCATCTGTTAGCATATACTTTGAACGCATAATCAAACAACTCACGCCCCATAATTGTTTCTCTAAGAATATTAAGCCCTGTAGCTGGTTTTCCGTAAGCATTATTTCCAAACTGAATGATGTTTTCAGAGTTCGACATAATAGGTTCCAACATCTTTTGATCTCCACTCATATAAGGAACAATATTCTTGGCTGGTCCACGTCTGGAAGGGAAATTAGTCCCCAATTCCTGTTCAGCCATATATTCCATAAAAGAGTTTAATCCTTCGTCCATCCATGTCCATTGGCGCTCATCAGAATTCACAATCATAGGAAAGAAATTATGTCCTACCTCATGAATCACCACTCCTATCATTCCGTTTTTAATTTGTTCGCTAGTCACTCCATTCTCATCTGGACGACCAAAGTTCCAACAAATCATAGGATATTCCATTCCTTGATCTTCAGCCGAAACTGACACCGCCTTTGGATAAGGATAATCAAAAGTATGAGAAGAATAACTTTTTAAAGTATGTGCAACCATCTTTGTTGATGTTTCTCCCCAAAGCGGATTGGCTTCTTTAGGATAAAGTGATTCTGCCATAACAACTTTTCCACCCAATTGCACCGCCATTGCATCATAAATAAATTTTCTTGAAGTGGCGATTCCAAAATCCCTTACGTTTTTAGCGCTAAATTTCCATGTTTTCTTTTGATCCGAGAATCCCTTTTCAGCAGCTACAGCTTCAGCTTGAGTCACAATAACCACAGGTTTATCAAATGATTTTTGAGCTAATTGATATCTTTTTACTTGTTCTGGCGTAAACACTTCGCTTCTGTTCATTAACTCCCCAGTAGCATCAACAACATGATCCGCAGGAACCGTAATGTTTACATCAAAATTCCCAAAGGGCAAAGCAAATTCTCCACCTCCCCAAAATTGCATATTTTGCCAACCCTCCACATCATTGTAAACTGCCATTCTTGGATAAAATTGGGCAATAACATAGAGTCTGTTGCCTTCTTTTTCGAATAATTCATAGCCTGAACGACCTCCATCTTGCTGATAATTATTGATATTGTACCACCATTTTATAGAAAAAGTCATGCTAGTCCCTGGTTTCATTGGCGTAACCAAATTGATGCGCATCATCGTTTGATTAACGGTATAGGATAATGGATTTCCTTTAGCATCTTTTACATATTCAATGTTAAAACCGCGATCCAATCCCTCTTTCAAATATTCATTGGCAAATTTATTTACAGGCAAAACAGCCTCTATTTTTTCATTTTCAACCAATGGAGACTGAGAGTTTTTGGCAGCTTGGTTTTGATCCATTTGCACCCACAGATATTCTAAATTATCAGGTGAATTGTTATAGTAAGTAATGGTTTCAGAACCGCTTAATTTAGCATTTTTATCATCCAGCTCTACATCAATTTTATAATCAGCCTGTTGTTGATAATAAGCTGGTCCCGGAGCTCCTGCTGCGGTACGAAACATATTTGGAGTTGCCAATAAATCATACATTTGACTGAATTTATTGGTGTCATATTTACCAGGTTGTTTCACAGCTGGTGTAACTGCTTTTTCTTGTGCCAATAAAATTGTTGGAAGAATAAATAAAAATGAAAATTTTCTCATAAACTAGCGTTTAAGTTGTTTTTAGGCGGTGAAAATAACAATTTTAAATAGAATTGTTGTTTCCCATCAATATTTTAACACTTGTTTAGTAGAACTCTCAGTAAAAAGAAAACTTTTCTTAGTACTAAATGCTGTCACGTGGACTATATTTTGCTGTTCGGCAAAACAATCAATTAATACGGAATTATAAATTTCGAGAGCATTTATTTTCGAAATTTCTTTAACGTTTAAATAGCAAACCAACACATCACCATCCATTTCCTTGCTCAAGAAATTCATTGTTTTGGGTTGTCCATTGACTTTAATGGTAAAATTTTCGGCTAGGTATTTTTTTAATAAATCTAACGACTCGACAGTCTCTTTATCAGTTCCCAAAAAAAACTTTCTGTTGTATTTTTTTTCCAGAGTTTTATTGAGGTCATCAACAAATATGCGAGAAGTAACTTGGAGCATTTTTTTTTCGGGTGCATAATTTATTTGGTAAATGGCCATGTAAAATTTATGGACACCAAAACTGCTTATCGAAAATGCAAAAAACAATAAAAGAGCGACAACTATACCTTTTTTCATTTTTCAAAAGTAGCAATATTTTTGAACTCATTGTTTTTTGCAATTAAAAAATCCATTATTTCAAATTCTTGATTTGTATTGACAAAAGTTTTTGATTTTGGATCATTTTCGCAAAACAAGAGAAATAAACCTACTTGATCGTCTTTCAATTTTAACTTATCCGTAAAAAAAGAATAACTGACACTTTGCATGGCAACAGTAGTAAAACCAACATCCGAAACCAAATCAGATTTATTCGGATTGTTTTTAAATAAGTTTTTGAAAATTTTATTATAGACTCTAATGACGTCCATATTGTTTGGATCTCCCGTTCCTGTTGGCATCATTAAAATATTATCCGGATTGGATTGTTGGTCATCATAATACTGAGTGTCCACAATTTTTTGTGTATTCCCAAATTCCGGATGCGGACCATTTTTAGCATAAACAACTACTGCCAGCAATTGATTGGCAACGGCATTAAGTTTTATTCTGTAAAAAGAAGAAGAAATATCTTTTTCTGAAAGGACTACTTTTTTACTTTTAAAACCTAAACTAGTAAAAACCAAGGTATCTTTTACTTTAGCCAAAATGCTGAAATATCCCTTTGTATCAATTATTGAACCTGTTTTTGCATTTATATTAAAAACCAAACCATTTTCAATAGCAATAGAGTCATTTACCACTTTTCCATGCACAGTTTTACGGGTCAATACCTGACCAAAAGCAAGATGACAACTCAAAAACAAAACCAAGATTCCTAATACATTTCTCATTTGTAATTACTTAAAGTTTAACAACTTAAAAAAGCAGTTTCAGTATCAAAACGATACCTTTGCGCCTATTAAAATTACAACTTTATTTTAATCTTAATGATATCTACTGCTGTTATTTTTTATAATTTCTTCTGAAAAAGTATTTAAATTTTGATTGTCATTTTTTTTTTGAAAAAGATTCCTGAATCAATACCGAACAATATTTCCACCATTAAAAACAAAACATTTCAATAACTATTATTCTTTACTTACCCTTTTTTGATTGTAAACAATAGAAAGATTTGCCATTAGAAACATGCTCATCGTTTTATCTTTTAGACTTAAAGATTCAACAAATCGCTTATCTTCAACACAATAATACTGAAATCCTTTGATGAGTTCTTCGGGAATTTTTAAGGTTCTGGTATAATATTTATTTCCAAAAAGATATTCTAATTTTTTTAATAATAATTCTTTCTTTTCTATTTCAACATTCATTTTAAGAATCTCTTTATCCCCTGAAATAGAACTGAACAGCCCTTGAATACCACCAGAATTAGAATATAATCTTCGCTCTTGTGGCGTAAATTTAACTTGTCCTCGAGGAATTATCCCTAAGTTTTCAGCCGATATATTGGCATCTTTATTAATAATCACCTCATCCAATTCAACAGCGTTAAAAATCATATCTACTTCCATCATTCCCGAATTGTATTCGTGTTTGTACACGTATTTTTTCAAATACTTATAATCAATTCCTGAGAAGTTCAAAATATCCCCTTCTTTTGTCTGTATAGAAAAGCAGCCATCTTTATCGCTTACCGCCATCATTTTATTCATGCAATTGATAACACTAATCCCATCCAATTTTTTTGTATCGGATACAACTGTTCCAATTATGATTTTTTCAACATTCGTTTGCGCTGTCAATAACTGATTTTGGCCTAATAAAACAAGTAATACAATTATACTATTTTTCATTTATAACAAATAAAATTCAACAATTTAGGCTTAATTATTTTCGACATCACTTTGTCTGTTTTTATTAAAACTGGAAGCCAGGCCCACAATTAAAAACATACTCATCGTCTTGTTTTTTTCTTTTAGTGACCTAACAAAATCTTGGTCTTCTATACAATAATACTGGAAGCCCTTGATGTACTCTTCGGGTATTTTTAGAGTTTCTATGTAATATTTGTCTTCAAATAGTCCGTCTATTTTGGCCATCAAAACCTCTTTTTTCTCAACCGTTACAGCTTTTTTGAGCATTGCTGTCCTACCATTTATGGCATTCAAAATAGGGTCAACCGCCAACATCCCACCTAACAATCCTAATAAGTGTATTGGCTTAAAATCACCAGCTGTTTGCAATTTCCTTTCTTGAGATGTCAGTTTGACTTGATCGCGGGGGATTATTCCGAGATTCTCAGCACTTATTTCGGAGTGTTCATTAATAATCACTTCTTTCAGTTCAATACTTTTGGGGGTTAAATCCACAACAATATTCCCCATTCTGAATTCTTGAATCTTTATGTATTTCCTTAATTCCTCATAATTAACCGCCGAAAAATTCAAAATATCACCCACTTTCGCAAGAATCGAAAAAGCACCATATTGATCTGAGACTACCATTATTTTGGTCGAGGCATTCGTAATATTGATTCCTTCCAGCGGAACTCCATCCGAGCTTACTTGCCCCTTTATCCATTTCTCGACCCCCACTTGTGCTACCGCGAACTGGACTATAAAAAAGAAAATAAATAAAAAAGTAAAATTATTCTTCACAAGTTATCAAGAGATTTTTATGAGTTTTAAAATTATTTGCCGTTTTCATCAGACGCTCTGTTCTTGTTGTAGTGTGTAGCCAAGCCAACAATTAAAAACATACACATTGTCTTGTTTTTAGAATTCAAAGCATTCTCGAAATCGGGATCTTCAACACAATAATATTGAAATCCTTTAATCAGTTCTTCTGGAATTTTCAAGGTTTGTATATAATATTTATCTTCAAAAAGATATTCCAGCTTGTGCATTAAAATTTCTTTTTTTTCTACAATTACATTCTTTTTTAAATTTTCCAATTCACCAGTTAAGAGATTAATAACACCTACTATACCACCAGATCCTGAATAAAGTTTTCGCACAGCAGGTGTTAGTTTGACTTGACCTCGGGAAATTATCCCCATATTTTCAGTGGTAATTTCGGGATGACCGTTGACAACCACTTCTTTTAATTCGACACTTATAACAGTCATCTCAACAACAACATTCCCTAATTTGAATTCTTGCTTGTTTATAAACTTTCGCAAAGGTTCATAATTAACTGCTGAAAAATTCAAAATCTCACCTTCTTTTGCCAGTATAGAAAAAACTCCATATTGATCTGAAACCACTGTTGCTTTAGTTGACGAATTCGTGACATTAATACCTTCTAATGGAGTCGCATTCGACAATACTTGCCCTTTAACCCATTTCTCAACACTCGCTTGTGCCACTGAAAACTGGACTATGAAAATTGAAATAAATAAAAAGGTAAAATTATTCTTCACAAGCAATTTGGGAATTGATTTTTTAAAAACTTAATTATTCTCAGGATCTAAGCATTCGAAAACAGTTCAATTTTTGCGCATAAAACCGATTTTATCTTTTTAGACTTAAAAAATCTTCATCACAACTTATTTGCAAAATGTAAAAGTATCCCAATCCCATCCAAATTAATTACTAATAACTTGGTAAAAGTTTGTTAATTAAAACCGCTCTTCGATACATTGAAAAACAATCATTTTATACCTTTACACAGAATTTCACACAGCGCATAAAAATGAAAAACTGTATTATAGCAAGTACTTCAACCTTGCACGAAGGAGAATACCTTGAGTATTTATTACCCGAATTACAATTGCATTTTAAGGATTGCAAGACAATTCTATTTATTCCATTTGCAAGATCAGGCGGTATATCACATGACGAATACACTTCTAAAGTTGCCACGGCTTTCGCCAAAATAAACATAGCAGTAAAAGGTATTCATGAATTTGAAAACCCAAAAGAAGCCATACAAAAAGCAGAGGGTATTTTCACGGGTGGAGGCAACACTTTCCTGCTTGTCACTCAATTATATAAAAACGATCTCATGAATATTCTTGCTGATACTGTAAAAAATGGAACTCCTTATTTGGGCACCAGTGCAGGAAGCAACATTTGCGGATTGACGATGCAAACGACCAACGATATGCCTATTATTTATCCGCCTAGTTTTCAAACTTTAGGATTAATTCCGTTCAATTTGAATCCACATTATTTGGATCCAGATGACCAATCCAAGCATATGGGAGAAACGAGAGAAACGAGAATCAAAGAATTTCATGCATTTAACACTTTGCCAGTATTGGGATTACGAGAAGGAAGTTGGTTAGACGTAAAAGGAGAGAAAATCATCCTCAAAGGAAATTTGCAAGCACGCCTTTTTAGACAGAACCAATTACCTGAAGAATTAGCCAGCGGAAGTGATTTGAGTTTTTTAAATTAAAGCACAAGTAAATTCCACATCAAAGTGACAACGTACAAATGAAGCAATGTATTAAAAATGGATTTGCTATCAATTGGGATTTGCCATGATTTTATACAGTTCAGAATTGGAAGTGTAAAAACGGTTTTCTAATGCAATCTGCGATAGACGGGCACTAACCAAGCTGTTTTCTCGAGTGTTGATAAGGAATAACGAACTCTCTCCTAAATTGAATAATCGCTCTTCAGATTTTAACATTGTTTCATAATCCATGACCAGCTTATTGGTCAGTTTTTGTTGTTTAACCAAAGACTGAATTTCAATTTTTTGGGCATTGATCTTGTTCGTTAACTGCACTTTTTCTAAATCTCTTGTAAATTCGGACTCCTGAATTTTATATTGAGCTAATTTCAAACTGCCTCTTTCTTTTCTTAGAAACAAAGGAAAATAAAAATCAATACCCACTTTATAATTATCAGAATTGTTCGGAATGTTTGGGTTTGGCTGAGCCAAATAAGAGTAACCTAAATCTATTTTAGGCAAAAGCATATTGGCTTTTAGCTTTTTTTCGACAGTCAAAAAATCAATTTTGCTTTGCAGGGCTTCAATTTTAGGATGACTGGCCAGTGAAAATTCCTGATTCAAATCATTAATATTCAGTGTTTCCTGAATGGTTTCTACAAGGCTTTTCTCCGGAACAATAGCATCAGCAAGTTCTAGCGGTATATTGTTTTCTATCCAAAGAAAGTTTGACAGCTCCAATTTAGCTTTTGATAATTTCAATTTTGAATCCTCAAGAGCAAGCAATCTGTTTTTGACCACAATACCTGCTTCGACGCTATCTATAGCAGGTTTGTCACCTTGCTTGATTAAAGCTTCAATTCCTTCATATCGTTTTTGGGCGTTAACGCTGTAGCTTTCATATAATAAATTTTCTTCGTAGTTTTTTTTCCAATTAAAGTACGCAACTGAAGCATCGTATAAAACCGCAATGGCTTGAAGTTTTTGTTCGGCTTGGCTTAATTTGACTTGGATTTTTGCTTTTTGCAGGTCGGCCATCCTCTGATTAATTAGTAATCCTTGTCCAATAGGAACGCTAATTCCCAGCGATGCTAAACCATTAGCTGGCGTCTTACTTTGAGGATTAAGATAGTACCCCTCGTTCTCTTCGAACCCCGCTTTAATGTCAATTCCAAACCAGGTCGGGATTTTGAAACTGCTGTTTAGTACCGAATAATATTCAGTACCCTGAAACTGTTTTTTGTTATAATCCAGTTCAAGTTTTGGGTCAAATCCGCCACGCGCCATCATCAGATTGGCTTGTGCTTTGCTGATTTCCAAATTGGCATTTTTTACCAGTGGATGATATTTTTTTACAAAACCCAAATATTCATTATAACTCATTTCTTTGAGATGTAGCGGGAGCTGTTCCCCGTTATTGGTCTGACCGTAAATAGTCATTCCCAGTAATGAAAGTATGACAAGAAGGTGTTTCATTATTTTTTTCCTTTTGAAGGTTTCTCTTTTCCTTGATAATAATTTGGAGGAAAACCATTTAGTGTTCTCCATATTTCAAACCAAACCGGCACAGTGTTTAACAATGCTAAAGTTTGAGCACCAGATCCAATACTCAATTGTTTTGGCCACGGAGTTTCGCTTTTGTCTGGTGCAATAAGGATTCTGAATTTGCCATTATCACTGATAAAGTTTTCAATCGCCACTATTTCACCGCCAAATGTACCATACGACATATCCGGCCATCCTGAAAATACGATTGTAGGCCATCCGTCAAACCAAACTCTTACTTTTTCTCCTTTCTTTAGTAAGGGCAGATCTATTGGATCTACAAAAGATTCTACCGCTATATCATATCTGGAAGGCATAATTGTGGCAATAGGAGTTCCTTCTTTTATGGTTTCACCAATTCCCGACTGCAAAGCTCTGTTTATATAACCACTTTGTGCCGCTTTGATATAGTACATCCCGTTTCGAATACTGTAATTAGCATACTGATTCTCCAATTTACTTACCTGAGCTTCTGTGTCGTATTGATTGCTCATTGCAGTATATTGGTCACTTTGTGCTTTGGATAATTTTTCAGAATACTCAGCAATGATTCTGTTGATTTCTACCTCTGCATTGATTAATTCATTTTGGCTCGTGTAAAATTTATTCTCCTGAGTGATGATTTTAGCCTCTGATTCTTGCAGTTTCAAGCGTTTTTCTTCTACATCTGACAAGGCTTTTAGACCTTCTTTGTTCAGTTGTAGCGAACGGTTATACTGCGTGTTGGCAATCTTAAATTGTGTTTTTACCGCTTCAAGATCCATACTGTCGCTTTTTATTTTCAGACGTGCCTGTTTAATCTTGTTTTGGGACTGTTTGAGTTTTAGGCCTTTTTCTTTTTCAATGGCCTGCATTTGTACATTAAGAGTTGTAACTTTCGAACCATAAGAAGCTAAAGACTGTTTTTTTGCATTCACCTGATTTTTGGTGTTTTTGACCAAATTTGGATCCATATAGTCTTCTTTTATTTCAGATATAAAAAGAATAGTATCTCCTTTATTTACATAATCTCCCTCCTGTACATACCATTTTTCAATACGCCCTGAAATGACGGATTGAATAGACTGCGGTCTTTGGTTGGGTTTCAATGTAGTGACTGCTCCAGAACCCGAGATGTTTTGTGTCCAGGGAAAGAAAAGTACAACAACCACAAATATCGATACCGCCAAAATTATTCTGTTCAGAATTTTATAATGAGGCCGGTTGCTCAAATTCTTTACCGTAGAATATTTTTCGAGAGCTTTATTATTTATTGGATTTTTGTCAGATATATTTAACATAACCTTATTTTTTAGTGTCTAATAAAACCGTTCCTTTTTGCATTGTGATTTCCCGCGTACATTTGGTTAACCAATGTGGATTTTGAGAAACAACGATGACTGTCCATTTATTTTTTTCAGAAAGAATAAAGTCTATGATTTCATTGGCTACTTTTATGTCCATTTTATCTGTGGGTTCTTCATAAAATAAAATATTAGGTTTGTGTACAATGCTTCTTGCCAATAAAATCTTTTGCGCATTGGAAGAGGAAAGCTCTTTTCCTTCCGGGAATATTTTAGTGTCTAGTCCTTTTGGCAATGTTTTTATATAGTCGGTTAGCTGAACAGCATCTAGCGCCCATTTTAAAGTTTCGGTATCAATATTTTTATCATTAAAAGTTATATTCTCCAGAATTGTTCCTTCAAAAGGTGTTTCTCCTTGTATGATACTGCCAATTCTAGAACGGTATTGCTTTATGTCTATTTTGCTGAAGGTATCGTCATTGATGAAGAAGTTTCCAGAAGTAGGATGCAATAAACCGGAAAGTACTCGGATTAAAGTCGTTTTTCCTGAACCATTTTCACCATTGATTATGATTTTTTCACCTGAATCAATTTTTAAATTAATCCTCTTTAAAATTCTGGAATTACTTTCCGGAAGCCTGAATTCCAAATCATTGGTTTCAAGGCTGATGTTGGTGTAACAACTTTTGCTTTCAACATTAAATTCTTCTTCCAGTTCCATGTCGGTAACCTGACCAATCTTCTCGACTGCAGTCAATACATCATAAAAAGTTTCCAGTCCAAGAATAATTTTCTCTACAGAATTAATTACCAACAAAATAATGATTTCGGCAGCGACAAATTGTCCAATATTCATTTCTTGACTTAAAACCAAATAACCACCAATAATCAACAAACTTGCAGTAATAACTACCTTGAAAATGATAAGATGCCCAAATTGTCTTTTGAGGACATTAAAGTGATTTTCACGGCTGTGTAAATAATCTTTTATAATTCCATCGTTTTTCTCTAATGCAAAATCATAGTTGAGTTCATTTCTGAAACTAAAATTGTTTCGGGCAATTTCCTGGAGCCATCCAGCCGCTTTGTATTTATTCTTGGATGTTTTTAAGCTGGTTGAGATTCCTTCATTGTATGAAAATTTAAAAATGACATATAAAAAACCTAACAGTAAAAGCCCGAATACCATAAAGAACGAATGGTACAGCGTTAATAATATGATGCTGAAAACTATCTGCAGGATTGCCGCCGAAAAATCAACCAATAATTTTGATGTTCCTTTCTGTATCGTCAAGGTGTCAAAAAAGCGGTTGGATAATTCGGGCGGATAATGACCATAAAGCTCTTTAAATTCTATTTTAGGAAGTCTGGAGGCAAATTCGAATGACGAGCGTACAAACATTTTTTGCTGTAAATTTTCTGTAATTCTTAATTGCATCAGAGATAAGACACCTACAAGGATAACTCCAATAACCACAAGTATAACCAGAACAACCCACGACGCACTTACTCGACCGGATTGAATAAAGTTTACAATCGCCTGAATACCCAATGGAAGGGATAAACTCACGATTCCGGCAAAAATAGCGTAGAAAAAAATTTGTGAAACATCTTTTTTGTCCAGTTTCAAAAGGTTGAATAATCTTTTTAATGAAGTCATGTTTTATTTTTTTAGTACATTTTCAATTAAGTTGAAATAAAAATCAGTTGGCGATATTGTTTCATTACAATTAGTAATCGTTTTCATGTGTTCTCTCAAAAAATGCTGATGCAATGCTCCTTCCACGATGCTCGATGCTAGGCTTTTGGCATAAGCATATTCTGGGTTTACCTCGCTAATAATGGCCGTTATTCTATTGATAACTCTTTTGTAAATGAAATAAAAACCTTCTTTGTTTTCTTGGTCGACCTCTTTATTGTGAAAGGTCTTTGTAAATTCAGCAATAATAATTTTATTTAAAACAGCTTCGTTTATGTAGATTGTTTCATGGTCGTCTTCTATTTTTTCGGTAACCACGGTAATGGCTATTTTTAGTTTTTCCCGAGAATCCGAAACATTTGAAGTTAAAAAAACTAATTTGTATTCCATCCAACTCCAATACCAGGAAGATAAATATACTAACAATTTATGTTTGTTTTCGAAGTAGCGGTAAATAGAGCTCTCATTGGATCCTATTTTTTCTCCCAATTTCTTAAAAGTAAAATCGTCAAAGCCAATTTCATCAATGAGCAAAATACTTTCTTGAATAATTTTTTTGCCCAATGCCGAGGTTTCAGGATCCTTTACAAAGAGCTTGCTGTTTATCTGAATTTTGATGTTTGCTAATATTTGATCCATTACAATATATTTAATTGCAAATATAATAGTAATACTTTTAACTATGAGATTTTAACTTTTATTTAAATATTGTTTTACTTTGAATATGAGCGTTGTCATATTTTGGTTTTATCTAAATGAATATATTTGTGATAAATACAAGTTTATGGGAAAATATGTAACTGCCGAGGAAGCTGTCAAAGTCGTAAAATCAGGAGATAGAGTATATCTTCAGGCGGCTGCGGCTGCACCAACGATTTTAGCGAATGCTTTAACCGAAAGAGCTTCCGAACTACGGAATGTAGAAATATGTCATTTGCATACGGAAGGTGAAGCGCGATATGCTAATCCTGACCTTGCAGAAAGTTTTCATGTCAATTCATTTTTTATTGGTGGGAATGTCCGGCATACTTTAAAAGCTGGAAACGGTTCATATACTCCTGTTTTCTTGAGTGAACTGCCGCGTCTCTTCCGAAGAAATGTGTTGCCGATAGATGTTGCTTTTATTCATGTGTCACCGCCTGACAGCCACGGCTATTGTTCACTTGGAGTTTCAGTGGAGGCTTCGGTTGCAGCGATTGAGAATGCGAGAATTGTGATAGCGCAGGTAAATCCTCAGATGCCGAGAACTTTTGGTGACGGAATCCTGCATATTTCAGAAATAAATTATTTAGTGGACGTAAATGTTCCTATTTATTCACATGAAGTGGAAACTTTTACCGCCGAGGAAGATAAAATAGGAAATTATATTGCCTCTTTGATAGAGGACAGAAGTACGTTACAAATGGGAATTGGTTCGATTCCTAATGCCGCTTTGAGCAAATTGGGGAATCATAAAGATTTAGGATTGCACACCGAAATGTTTTCGGACGGTGTGATTGATCTGATTGAAAGCAATGTGATAAACTGCAACTATAAAGGATCATTACGAGGAAGAGTACTGTCCACTTTTGTGTTGGGCTCAAAGCGGTTGTATGATTTTGTAAACGACAATCCGTTTATTGAATTGCGGGAATCTTCGACAGTAAATGACACCGCCAGAATCAGAAAAAATCCAAAAATGATTGCTATTAATTCGGCTATAGAAGTTGATTTAACCGGACAGGTTTGTGCTGACTCTATTGGACCAAGAATGTATTCGGGTGTTGGAGGGCAAATGGATTTTATACGCGGCGCATCTTTGAGTGATGGCGGAAAAGCGATTATTGCCCTGCCGTCAACTACCAAAAATGGGGTAAGCAGAATTGTACCTTTCTTGAAGCAGGGAGCTGGAGTGGTAACAACCAGAGGACATATTCATTATGTTATTACCGAAAATGGAATTGCTGACCTTTACGGCAAAACATTGAAACAACGCGCAGCCGAACTAGTCAGGATTGCTCATTCGGATCATCAGGAGAGCATTGAGCGAGAGTACTTTTATCTGTTGGACAAATTGTAAAAATACAGTTAGTACATATAAAATGGGCGTGAAAAATTAAATTCACGCCCATTTTGGCTTAGTAAAAAATGCCAATTGGCTTTTTATTTATAGTAAGGAATGACAAGTCATAGCGACTGGTTGATCAATTCCCATTAAAGCAAGAATCGTAGGAGCAATATCCCCTAAAACACCATCGTGAATGGTTTTCAACTCTTTGTCCACAAGAATAATCGGCACTGGATTGGTAGTGTGAGCAGTATTTGGAGAACCGTCAGGGTTAATCATTGTTTCACAGTTACCGTGATCTGCAATGATGATAGTTGTATAATCATTGGCAAGAGCAGCTTCTACAACTTCTTTTACACAAGCGTCAACAGCCTCACACGCTTTTATTGCTGCTTCCATAACTCCTGTATGCCCAACCATGTCACCATTTGCAAAATTTAAACATACAAAGTCAACTTCCCCTTTGTTTAATTCTGGAACCAAAGCATCTTTCAATTCGTAAGCACTCATTTCTGGCTGCAAATCGTAAGTGGCTACTTTTGGAGAGTTTCTTAAAATTCTAGTTTCTCCATGAAAAGGAGTTTCCTGACCTCCAGAAAAGAAGAATGTCACGTGTGGATATTTTTCTGTTTCGGCGATACGAATTTGTTTTTTATTGGCCTTTTCCAAAACTTCACCTAATGTTTCTGTGATGTTGTCTTTGTTGTACACCACTTTTACATTCTCGTATGTTTCGTCATAATTGGTTAGCGTCACATAGTACAATTTTAATTTGTGCATGTTTTGCTCGTGGAAGTCTTTTTGCGAAAGCGCTTCAGTCAATTCACGTCCTCTGTCTGTTCTGAAATTGAAGAAAATAACCACATCGTCTTCTTGAATAGTTGCAAGAGGCTTATCATTTTCGTCCACCATAACCATCGGAGCGATGAATTCATCTGTCACGTGGTTTTTGTAACTTTCTTTTATGGTTTCATAAGCATTAGTTGAATGAGTTCCTGTCCCGTTTACAAGTAAATCATAAGCCAGTTTTACTCTTTCCCAACGTTTATCACGATCCATTGCATAATAACGACCTACCACAGAAGCTAATTTTACGGTAGTGTTTGCAATGTAATCTTCAAGATCTTGTACATATTTTTTTCCTGATTTAGGATCTACGTCACGACCATCCGTAAAAGCATGTACAAATACATTTTGCAATCCATAATCTTGGGTTGCATCGATTAATCCTCTTAAATGAGAAGTATGCGAGTGAACTCCTCCATCAGAAAGCAATCCTAAAAAATGTACTTTTTTATTATTCTTTTTGGCATATTCGAAAGCGTCGATAAGTACCTGTTCTTTCACCAAAGTTTTGTGTTCAACGGCAAGATTGATTTTGGCCAAATCTTGGTAAACAATTCTTCCAGCTCCAAGGTTCATGTGCCCTACTTCGCTGTTTCCCATTTGTCCTTCAGGAAGACCAACATGTAAACCGTCAGTCCTAAGTTGTGCACTCGGGTATTTTGTATAGAGACTATTTATAAACGGAACATTTGCATTATCAATTGCAGAAACTTTCGGGTCAGGTGATTTCCCCCAACCGTCTAAAATCATTAAAATTACTTTTTTGTTCATGGTATGAAATTTTTTGCAAAGATAAAGCTTTCCAAAAAAATATAAGTTCGTCAAAACTACTATTGTACATAAAAAAGAGAAGTACAACAAATACTTAAAATTGTGTTGCAAAAAGCGGCTTTTTCTAAAAAAAACGCAAAAAAAATCCTCAAAATTCCAGTCTGAAAAACAAGAATTTTGAGGAGAATTTTATCCTAATAAAAAGGTACGCCGTTTGACAGGAAAATTTATTTTGGATCGCCACAATCTAGAAAACGTTTTTGACCTGATTGTAGTCTATAAAATATTTGACACTAATGGAAATCACATGACTTAAATCTTCATTGTTTAGCATACCAGTATAATTGTTTCCAAAATCTTTTTTGATTAAATTATCATATTTTGCAGCATTACTTCGGTACAAAATAGTCAATTGACTTCCGGGGGCAAACCACCAATTGTACGACAAATCCAAATTCCAAGTAATCAGATTTTGATTTTTGTTATCGGTATAACCAACGTAGGGACTTAATCTTCCGTTGTCTTCCAGTTTATAAAAATCTTTATTCTCAGTATAAGACCAATAATAACGGGCAGAAAGATCAAAATTCATTTTACTGTTCAACGAATACTTTCCGTTTATATTGTTGGTATAATTGACAACATTTCGGTTCGCATAAATTATAGTATTAGGTGCCAAAGCATCGTTTTGGGAACTACTGTCAACATATCCTTTGTTATTATTTTGGCGAAAAAAGTTGAATTCATAATTTAATGCCACATGGTCATTGAAACGGTATCTTGGACTTAAATAAAAACCATATGATCTTCTTTTCGTTTCATTTAACACCGCAAATGAAGGATTAAAATCAAAAGCAAATTTCTTGTTATAATCGGTCGACAGTGAAAACCATCCTCCAAAACGAGTAGGATCAATGCTGTAACGTCCTTCGGTTCTTGGTTCATAGTAATTGTAGATTTCCACAGGGCGATATTGTAAACCAAATCCAATATAGTTGTTCTTTTTCGTAGTGGTATTTACGTTCCAATTGATTTGATCATCCTGTACTTTGCCTGTTTCTTTCTGAAATTGAGTATACCCATTAATATTGGTGTTGAATGAATTGAATAATTTGGTTGGATTAAGAATTCTGTAACTCGTAAATCCATTAAAGCTATAATAATTAGTTTCGAAAATAATACCCAAATCGTTGTTATCGAAGTCTTTTGTTACCAAATTTCCGCCAAAATTAGAACGATATTTACCACTAGTCTCTGCAAAATTCAAAGTTGTGTTGATTCCGTCTTTTTTACCTTCAAGATCATTTACATAACTATATTCAAAGTTTCCAGATAAATTGTAAGTGTTTTTAGCTGTGTTTAAATCCCAAACCAATGCCGATACATTCGCATCTCTGAAAGATCCATTTCTTGTAACATTCGTATTTACAAAAGATGCTGAAGAATTTTTATGAAAACGCTGGTCAAAAACCAAGACATTGTAATTCGTCAACGGTTCCACTAGAACACGACGTGTTTCTTGTGTAATAGTATCTTTAATAGTCGCATATGTTTTTTGGGTAACAGCATTTAGATATCCAATTCCTAAACCTCCTTTTGTTCTACCCGATATTTTTGTCGCATTATAAAGATCAACAGTCGTTGCTTTTTCTATTATTTCTTCATTAGTTTTTATCTCTGGAGAATAGGACGGCGGCCCTCCGATTCTTCTGGAATAAAAAAGATTTCCTTTGCTGAACAAGTCAGTCCCTTCAGTAAAAAAGGCACGATTTTCATTAAATTGTTGCTCAAAGGGAGACAAATTCAAAATTCGATCATCATATTTGGTTTGACCAAAATCAGGAATAAGCATTGCATCAAGAGTGAAGGCGTCATTTATTCCATACTTAATGTCCAAACCTCCTTTTAATTCTCCGTAGGTTTTTTGGTAGGCATTAGCATACGTATAGAAAGAAGCATACGGCAAAAAGAAAAGTCTTGTAGGTGTTTTTATGTTTTCGATCCCATCCACAGTCCCATTTTGTTGAGTAAATGTTCCTATTTTATTATCGATCAAATTCCACGAATATTTTTGTCGGTCTCTACGTATTTCCCTAAAAAAGTTAACACCCCAAGTTTGCTTGCTTTCACTAGAAAATCGCAAAGCAGAATAAGGAATTCGCATTTCAACAATCCATCCGAAAGAAGTAATAACTGCTTTACTGTCCCAAACGGCATCCCAAGAATAGTCTTCTCCATTACTGTCGGTTGCCAAACAATCGGCTTGTCCATCTGCAGCATTTACAAAAAACTGAAAATTCTGCTGTCCATCATTATAACCATTAATGAAAACACCAAAAAAATCAGCTGCTCCAAAATTGTCTCTTTTATTTATTTCTCTCAGGATTTTGCTTGGCTCGTCGTCATACATCAAGGCTCCAATATAAATAGCCTCATTATCATACAAAACTCGAACTTCGGTTCTTTTATTTTCTGGAATTGCCTTACCATTATCAGGTTGAAACATGACAAAATCAGTTGCAATAGGAACCGATTGCCAAATTGCTTCGTCTAATTTTCCATCTAAACTTATTTTTTCAGTAATAAATTTTGTCTGTAAAGATTTCTTCTGACTATACATCAAAGTTGAGAATAAAAGGAAACAAAAGAAATAATACTTTTTCATGAAAACAATAATTTTAGATGCTTAAGAATATTAAATCAGATTTTAAATTGAAATCTAAAATTGGGATTTAATAAGCTGTTGCATCAATAGACTATTGATTACTGTTAATGTTACAGTTTTATGAAAAAATGATCAAAATTTATTTTTTACCACATTATAGTCAATGTAATAGCGAACGCTAACCGAAAAAATACTAGTCAAATTGCTATTGAAAATATTAGTCAAGTTAGACGAAAGGTCTTTCTCTACTTGTCTGGTTTCTTCCAAAGCGTAATTTCGGTACAGGACAATCATTTCGCTTCCGGGAGCAAACCACCATGAGTACGACAAGTCTAAGTTCCAGGAATTGAAATTTCTGTTTTTATTAAGGTTGTAACTAGGATTTGGAGTTAAATAACCATCCTCCTGCAATGTAAAGAATTCATGATTCTCTGCATAAGACCAATAGTAACGGGCATCCAAATTTAGCGCCATTCTATTGGTAATAGCAAATTTTCCAGTAAGCGTGTTTTGAAGAATTTCTCTATTTCTTTCGGCAAATACAATTCCAGAATCGTCATAACCCACACGCCCTCTGTCATTATTTTTGGAGGTATAGTCTAATGCATATTCTAATGAAAATTGATTATTGAATCGGTATTTTGGATTGATGTAGATCTCATAAGTTTGTCTGTTTTCTTCATTATATTTCGTGAATGAAACAGTTGCATCCAAAATAAAAGCATGATTTCTATTTAATTCAAATCCAAAATAAGAATACACCCTTTTCGGTACATACACATAGCGACCGTAAACCCGTGGCTCATAAAAATCAAAAGTTTCTTTAGGCGTGTAAAATAAAGAAAATTCGTAATAGTTGTTTTTTAAAGAAGCTGCTCCTATGGTAGTTTTTAAGTAGTCATCTTGTATTTTACCAGTTGTATTTTGAATTTCCAAACTGGCCTCCTGAAGAACTTTGAAAGTATTAAAAACTGAAGTCGGATTCAAAATTCTATAACTTGCATTGGCGTAAGCAGCATGATAATTGGTGTAATAAATAAGCCCCAGATCATTGACATCATAATCTTCTGAAATGTATTTTCCTGAAATTTCATATCGAATTTTCCCGCTTGTTTTTTCAAAATTCAAGGCTGTTTTATAACCGTCATAATCTTCGAAAGTATTTACAGTACTGTATTTAAAATCACCATTTAAACTATAGCTGTTTTTCTTGGTATTCAAATCGAATAAAAGCCCAGAAACATTGGCGTCCCGAAAACTACCATTTCGAATAGTATTGGTATTGATAAAAGTTACGGATGAATTTTGATTAAAACGTTGGTCCAAAACAACTATATTATAATTGGCAAGCGGTTCAATGACTTCTTTTCTGGTCGTCGAAGTTACAGTGTCTTTTATGGTTGCGTATGTTTTTTCGGTAATGGCGTTCAAAAAACCTATTCCCAAACCTTTTTTCGTTCGTCCTGATATTTTGATTGCATTTAGTAAATCAACTGTACTTGGATAATCTGTAATTTCCTCATTTTCTCCAACCGTGGGGTCCGAACTTGGATATCCTCCAATTCTTCTTGAATAAAAAAGGTTTCCTTTAGAAAACAACTCGGTTCCTTCGGTAAAAAAAGGCCTGTTTTCATCTAATTTTTGTTCAAATGGTTCGAGATTTAAAATAGCATTGTCAAATTTGGTTTGACCAAAATCAGGTACCAAAATCGCATCCAGCGTAAAAGCATCATTGATTCCGTATTTGATATCGAGTCCACCCTTGAATGTATTATCCGACTGGCTGTTGTCTTTTTGATTGTAAAATGAAACGTAAGGAATAAAGAATAATCGAGTTGGAGTCTTGATATTTTCAATTCCTTCCAATAGCCCGTTTTGAGTAAGCTCGGCTCCAATTTTAGTGTCGATTCGGTTCCAGGAATACACTTGAACATCCCGTTGAATATTTCTAAGGAAATTGACACCCCAGGTTTGCTTGTTTGAATTTGAAAAACGTATTGCCGCATAAGGAATTTTCATTTCTACTACCCAACCTTTATCAGTTATCACTGCTTTACTGTCCCAAATCGCATCCCATGAAAAATCTTTATAATCTTCGGTAGCGATGCAATCTAACTGTACTCCGGCTGCGGTCACATAAAATCTAAAATCCTGCTGTCCGTCATTAAACCCATTAATAAAAACAGAAAAGTAATCGGTTACCCCAAAACTGTCTCTGTTAGTGATTTCCTTTTTTATTTTGCTCGGGTTTTCATCGTATAATGTCGCAGCGATATAAATAGCATCATTATCGTAAACGACTTTTACTTCCGTTTTTTTATTTTCACTTATTGGCTTACCGTTATCTGGCTGATACATAACAAAATCGGATGCAATTTCGGCCGAATTCCATGCATCTTCTGTTATTTTACCATCAATAGAAATCTTAGTTGTAATAGACTTCGTATTAAGAGTCTTTTTTTGACCGTACAGTAGACTTGTGCAAATAATTATGATAAAAAAAATACTATTTCGAATTATGGTCATAAAAAACTATTGATTTACAATCAAAAGTAATACAATATTTTAATAAAAAACTGACATAAGTTATTTTTTTTAAAAAAATAATCGATGAAAAGTTAAAATTTACCGTTAAAATACGTTTTTATTTTGACAAGTGGTATTTGTTTGTATATTTGCAATCCCTGAATTAGTTTGTAACCAAATGAAAAACAATGATTTATAAGATATTTATCTCTACATTTTATCTGTTTGTATCATTGTCCTTTAAAGGCAATACCACAAATACTCCTAAAATAGCCACAAATAAAACAACCGTTTCTAATGTAATCTCAAGTATTGACAACAAGATTCAATTAGTTTATAACTCACTACAAGCCAATCAATTTCAATTACCCAAAGAAGAATGTTTTGCTGAAGCATTGAAAGGGTTTTATGAATTAAAAGAAAAAGGGCTAATCAAAAAAGACATATTGACCTTGGTTGATTTTAGCCTATCGTCTAATGCCAAGCGTCTTTGGATTATTAATTTGTCGACAAATGAAATATTGTTTCAATCTTTAGTTGCTCATGGAAGAAACACTGGTGACGAATTTGCGAATAATTTTTCCAACACACCAGAATCTTTCAAAAGCAGTTTGGGCTTTTATGCCACAGGAGAAGTTTACAATGGAAAGCATGGTATTTCGCTAAAACTTGATGGTCTAGAAAAAGGTTTAAATGATCATGCACGCGAAAGAGCTGTTGTGATTCATGGCGCCGATTATGTTTCAGAATCCTTTATAAAATACCATAAGCGCTTAGGAAGAAGCCAAGGATGTCCAGCTGTTCCGCTTGAATTTGCTCCAGAAATTATTTCGATGATAAAAGGTCAATCTTGTCTGTACATTTATCATCCTTCGATAAATAATCTAAAACAATTCAAACTAATTTCGTAGTTGATTATATAAATCGGTATCCAAATTGTAGATATCATCTCTAAAAATCAATTCATCATTTTCACTCCATGCCGTCCAATACCATTGGTAAATCGCATAGCGTTTTGTTATACCAATAAACAGCGTTTTTTTGGTCGCAATGATAGAGTCCATTTTTTCCCTTGAATATTTCTTTGGGTTTTCCAGTAAAAGCTCCACCAATTCTAAAGGCTCTTCAATGCGAACACATCCTGAACTTAGTGAGCGAAAATTTCGTTCAAACAAATCTCGATGATTGGTGTCATGCAAGTAAACACTATACCTATTAGGAAAATTAATTTTGACAACTCCCAAAGCATTATAATAACCCGGTTTTTGGATATAGCGATATCCTCTGGGGCGCTTTTCATTCCAATTTTTTGGATCTACTTCATTAGTGTCAGAGTCATATATCCCAATACCCTTGTTTTTTAAGTAGTTTCTATTTTTAATTAATTCAGGAATAATATCCTCTTTCAAAATAGTCGGAGGAACCGTCCATGTAGGATTAAAAACAATCGTTTGCAACACCGAAGTCAATACCGGAGTCCTTCTTTTATTTTTCCCCACCACAATACGTTTACTCATAGTAACGTTTTGGTCTTCTACTACATTTAGGCTATAATTAGGAATGTTAATCAGAACATAATTTTGAGCAAATGATTTAGCAAACCATCTCCAACGTTCCAGATTAACTATGATTTGATGTTTTCTTTCTTCTTTTGTAAAATTAAGTGCTTTTATGGTGCTTTTGCCAATCACACCATCCGAAATCAAACCATGTCGAGTTTGAAATTTCTTGACCGCTTCAAACGTTTTATCATCATACACCGAATTAATGCTGTCTTTACTGTCCAAATCTTTCCAATAAAGTAATTTCTTTTTGATATTGACTATTGCCCTATTTTTATGATTGCGTCTTATTATCCCTGTGGTATCTACCTGCTGTGTTTTGTCCTCCGGAAATCCATTAATAAGTTCCAAAGCTTTTATTAATTTTTTATACGTCAACGCTTTTGGCTCAAATTTTTCTGTTATACAAATAAGAGAATCTTTTTCCAAAGCATTATTCAAAATAGAATTCATGTCCAATTCATCGACAGGTAAGTCCCAATTATTGTATAGTTTTCTTGGGTTAAGTTTTCCATTATGAAGATGAATCAGGTATTTTTCAAAATTATAAGTAAGTAGCAAATCATAGTTTATCTGTTCTTCTTCGTCCAATTCACTGAATTTTTTTTCAAGATCTTCTAATTTTGAAATGTTATAATCTGATGGATTTAACCCTTCTCTTTCACATTCTTTGATGATTTTAAGAATGATTTTTCTGTTTTTTTCAGATTGCCATACCGTTTGATTGTCTCTGGATCTATAAAAATCCATGAGTGATTTGCTTTTAAAAGGAGTAATCAACAGAGTGTCAATTTCAATAACCTCTCCTTCTTTGTCTGTAGGGTCAGATATTTTTAAAGAGTCCAAATTTAGAATAGGCTCTTTTTTGCAACTTATTAAAACTGCAAAGACAATAAACAAATAAAACTTATTCATTTCTTATACTTTTTGCCATTAAATAATGCTCGCCAACATCTTTGATTTCAAAAGCCATTCCAACTTTGGCGTAGCCCAATTTTTCATAAAAGCCAACAGCAACTGTTCTGGCATTAAACCAAATTAAATCGGATTGCAGTTTTTTACAATACACTTCACAATGCTTAACCAGTAATTCTCCGATTCCTTTTTTTTGATGCGATTCTAAAACAGCCATTCCTCGAATTTGATATTGATTATTGGCTGCAAAGATGACATTATTATTTTTAAAAATAGATATAATTCCTACTAGATCATTATTTAGGAAATACCCAAAATGACGAGTTGAAGGTAAAGCATCACCTTCAAATTGACAAGTTTCGATTGGTTTTCCTTTTCTAAGAACAGCATGTCTTACGGAATAGGTCTCTAAATCAGTTATTTTTTCGATGTTTTGCATGGTCATTTAAAAAAAATAAAAGTATAACATTTTAATTTTAAAACGGTTGTAATCAAGAATGAGAAATGTCGATTTATTTTTCAAAAAAAAATTTGCAAATAACTGTTTTTATTATTTATCTTTGCACCTCAGTAATGCGAAAGTAGCTCAGTTGGTAGAGCTCCAGCCTTCCAAGCTGGTTGTCGCGAGTTCGAGCCTCGTCTTTCGCTCTAAAATCAAATTCATTTTGATTGTAAAGGGTAAATTTTAATGATTAATGCGAAAGTAGCTCAGTTGGTAGAGCTCCAGCCTTCCAAGCTGGTTGTCGCGAGTTCGAGCCTCGTCTTTCGCTCCAAAACCTCAAATGAAAATTTGGGGTTTTTTTTATTCCAAAATTTCACATCACAAAACTCTGTAACACGCATTCTACTGCGTAAATCAAAAGCCCTACCAAACCTCCCACAAGAGTTCCATTAATTCTTATATACTGAAGATCGCTTCCTATTTCCAGTTCCAACTTTTTGGAAACCTCATCAGTATCCCAACTTTTTACGGTGGAAGATATCAAATCGCCAATCATTTTTTTATTATTGATAAGCACCGACAGTACATCATTCTTGATGAAATTATTAATCTTACCCATCATCAACTGATCGGACTGAATTCCTTTTCCAAAACTCTGTATCATATTGGCAATACTCTTTTTAATAGTTGATTTATCTTTTTGATCCAAATCATTCGTAATAGCCATTTTGATCTCCAACCAAATACCGCTGATATAATCCTGCACCTCTTTTTTGTTAGCAAAACCAAGAACCAAATCATTGACCTTCTGCTGCATTTCAGGAGATTCTTTCAACTCGTTTATAAAATCTATTACATAGTTGTTTACTTTTTTTCGAATAGTACTGTCTTGATGACTTGCCTGCTCCAGAAAATTATACAATCCATTGAAAATTCCTTCTGTTATTTTTTTATCGGCCAAACCAAAAGAAAGAAACGGAGTCGAACTTTTTACTTTTTCTTCAATCAGATGTTTGTTGTTTTGTAATTCAACTATAAGTGTTTTCAAAACATTGGTTACCAATTCTTCTTGTTTATCGCTTTTGGCCAATGATTCCAAACCAAGAGCAATCCATTCAGCAAAATTTACTTTGCTTAATTTACCACTAAACTGCGTTTGTATAAAATGCTGAACTTCGGTATCGTCTATCGTTTTCAAAACTCCCGGAATAACATTTTCAGCAATTAAGCCAGCAACTATATTAGCATTTTTCGCATCAATCAACCAATCAGAAGCTTTCATTGCCACATTAAATTGATCAATTTTTACTTCTAATTTTTCTCTTATCAAAAATTCTTCTGAAACAAAATCCCCAAGATTCTCCCCTATTTTATCTTTGTTACTAGGAATCAAAGCCGTATGGGGTATCGGAATTCCAAGCGGATGCCGGAACAGCGCCACAACAGCAAACCAATCGGCAATACCACCAACCATGGCAGCTTCGCTAAAAGCTTTCAGCCAATCATACTTATAGACGTTGGCAAACACAAAAAGAACTACAGCAAATCCCAAAAGGATCAATGCATTTCTTTTCATCTTACTTAAATCCTGTTCTTTCTTCCTGTTTTCCTGTTCTAGAACTGCATCCATAGTTAACAAATTGATTTATTAGCTAATTTAAGCATTTAAAAAACTATACTTTAAAAAATTAATTGCAAAATTCACTTATCCTTGCTATTAAGTATAAAAATTAAAACAAACTCAACACAAAAGAAATAATTTTAAAATTGTACTTTTGCACACTGAAAATTCGAAAATATGATTATTCAAAAAACCCGTGAGGAAATAGAATTAATGCGCGAAAGTGCATTGATCGTATCAAAAACGTTAGGAATGATAGCTTCTGAAATAAAAGAAGGAGTTACAACATTATATCTAGACAAAAGAGCCGAAGAATTTATCAGGGATCATGGTGCTGTACCTAGTTTCCTTGGACTTTATGGATTCCCGAATTCATTGTGTATGAGTCCAAATTCTCAAGTGGTACACGGAATTCCGAACAACAAACCATTAGAAAGTGGTGATGTAATTTCGGTTGATTGCGGTGCTTTCAAAAACGGATTTCACGGAGATCATGCCTACTCTTTTGAAATTGGCGAGGTTGCTCCCGAAACCAAAAAACTACTTCAAGTTACCAAAGAATCTTTATACGTAGGAATCCGCGAATTGCGTTTGGGTAACCGTGTAGAAGATGTTGGAAATGCGATCCAGAAATATACCGAAGCACATGGTTATGGTGTGGTTCGAGAACTAGTGGGTCACGGTGTGGGACAAAAAATGCACGAAGATCCCGAAATGCCCAATTACGGAAAAAGAGGTCGAGGCAAACTTTTTATCGAAGGAATGGTCGTTGCAATTGAACCGATGATTAATATGGGAACCAAAAACATCAAACAGCATAAAGACGGTTGGACAATAACCACTGCTGATGGAAAACCATCTGCGCATTTTGAACACGACGTTGCCATCATCGATGGAAAACCTGAGATTTTATCGACTTTCTATTATATATACAAAGAGTTAGGAATCGTGAGCAATGAGGAAGATGAGTTTAGAAAAGTGCCATTGGTAATATAAACACGAATTTCACTAATTAGCACGAATTCAAAATCTATCTAAATTTCACTAACTAAATTGAAAAACACTAATTTCACGAATTGGCACAAATTCTAAATCTATTAAATTTCACTAACATCAAAAGATGCACGATTTATATTTAAAAGAAGAAGCTTATACAATTGTTGGTCTTTGTATGGAGGTTCATAAAATTCTTGGAAAAGGACATAGTGAAAAGGTTTATGGAGATGCTTTAGAATACGAGTTTAAGAAAAATAATATTCCCTATTCAAGAGAATCAAAATTCAATATTGAATATAAAGAAATCATCTTGCCAACTTATTATTTTGCCGATTTTGTAATTTTTGATGAAATTATTTTAGAAATAAAAGCAATTCAACAACTTTCCAGTAGTGAAATAAAACAAACATTAAACTATCTTGCCGCATCACAAAACAGACTAGGATTACTAGTTAATTTTGGAGAAGACAGCCTAAAATACAAAAGAATAATTCTTTAACCATAACATAATATTCGTGAAATTCTTATTTTACACACCATTCATTCGTGTAAATTCGTGAAATTCGTGTTTAAATTTTTATCAAATGAAATCTGTGTTTAAACTTATACTCAATACAATCCCGCGTCCCATCCTTATTCGATTAAGTTATGTAGCACGCCCTTTTATCGCTTTTTCATTAAAAGGAGACACTTATACCGATCCAATTGACGGGAAAAGCTTCAAATCGTTCTTACCTTACGGGTACGAAACACAGCGCAATAATGTGCTTTCGCCAAGTACACTTTCGTTGGAGAGACACCGTTTGCTTTGGTTGTACCTAAACGAGCAAACCGATTTTTTTACCGCTCCAAAGAAAGTCTTGCATTTTGCACCGGAACAGGCTTTTTACAAAATGTTCCGCAAGCAAAAAAATCTGGATTATACCACAACCGATTTGTTTTCGCCTTTGGCAGATGTTAAGGCTGACATTTGCAACTTGCCTTTTGAAGACAATCAATACGATGTAATTCTTTGCAATCACGTATTGGAACACATTCCGGACGACACAAAAGCAATGCAAGAACTTTATCGCGTTTTAAAACCGGGCGGAATGGCTATTTTACAAATCCCACAAGATTTGAAGAGAGCCGTAACCTTTGCTGACGATACAATTACTGACCAAAAAGAACGAGCCAAAATATTTGGACAATACGACCACGTACGCATTTATGGCCGTGATTATTTTAACAAACTTAGAAGTATTGGTTTTACCGTTGTTGAAGAAGATTACACGAATAAAATAGCTCCAGAATTGGTAGAAAAATATTGTTTGGCAAAAGGCGAAATCATTCCTGTTTGTTTTAAATAAATATATTTTTTGCGGATCAAAAAGCTCAACACAGATTTCACAGATTTTCACAGATGAAATATTATTTTAATAATCTGTGCTAATTTGTGAAATCTGTGTTTAAAACAGTCTGCTCAGTAAATAATCTTATTAAATAACTGTATTTGAAAACCGAGAATTCATTCCAGTTCTGCTTTGATATTAGTTTTGAGAAAAGGCTAAACACCTATATTCCGACTGCTTATATTGTCGGACATTCCGAAGCTATAACTTATCTGGACAAAAAAGCGAGTCCCGAAGTCCTTCAAAGTTTTGGCGTCGTTTTCGAAAATTTAGACACAAACACTAAAAAGGTTTTATCTCTTTGTGAGGCGCTTAAACCTGAAGCAATTTATAAGAAATTCAGCAAAAACAGTAAATCGTCCAAAAACATTGAGGATTTACTTAAAGACAGCAAACTGGAATTTGGGATTCGACAATTCATACAAACTAATCTAGACCAGTTTTATACTTTAGTTTCTCAAGATGATCTTCCAATTTCGCTTAATTTGGGAAAAGAAAAAGATTTTCGTATTAGTCGAATTGCTTCTAAAAATCAAGCATTAGAAACCAGCCTTCAATTTGACAAACACGAAAACGGAATTTCCTACACGTTACTTTTAAAGGACGACACTACAGTATTTGCACCCTCAAACACAACGATTACTCTTCTTTTGGACGAACCGGGATGGTTAGTAGCCTATCATAAACTGCACCGTCTAAAAGACATCAACACTAAAAAAATCACTCCTTTTTTAACTAAAAAATCTGTTGAGATTCCGTCAAAATTGGTTCCTGACTATTTTGAAAAATTCATCAAGGATATTGCAAAAAAAGCAGATATAAAAGCTACCGGATTTGCAGTCGAACTTAAAGACAAAGTCACATCCTGTTCGCTCCAGCTGGCCCACGATTTTTTTAAAAACACTTATTTTATCAACCTTTTATTCGACTACGACGGTTTTAGTTTCGACAATAGCAAAACCAAGAAAACTCATTCTGAAATTGACACCCGCAATTTGGATGAAATCAAAGTCATTCAATATAAAAGGACAGCCGAAGAAGCATCATTTGAAAACAAATTATTAGACATCGGCTTAATTAAAACCGAAAATGGATTGTTTGGACTTTCGCCAAAAGCAGAAAAACAAGATCCGTATTTAACCATTCAATGGGTAATCGAAAATCAAGAAACCCTAGAATCTTATGGTTTTTCGGTTAAAGATTTAAAAATAGACAGCAAGAAAATCGACACTCATAAAGTAAGTATTCACTTCTCGAATGAAGTCAAAAGCGATTGGTTTGACATCAAAATGACAGTCGTTTGCGAGTCATTTGAGTTTAATTTCACCGAAATAGTTTCGAACATAAAGAACCGAAACAGACTTTTCCTTTTGCCAAATGGCAACTACTTTTTAATTCCAATCGAATGGATGACGCTTTACGGTCCAATGGCAAAATTGGCGAAAGTCCAAAACGGAAATCTTACGTTACCAAAAAGCAATTTTGCAGTTTTAGAAGACATTCCAGAGCTTAAAGATTCCATAAATTTAAAAGCAGATATCGAGTATCACCCTTCAACATTGGTGAAAGCTACATTGAGACCCTATCAAATTGAAGGGGTCAAATGGTTATTGGAACATTACAACAATGGCTTGGGAGCTTGCTTAGCCGACGATATGGGATTGGGAAAAACACTCCAAACCTTAACTACCCTAGTAGCCGTACAAGAACAATTGGATTTTGAAAAAGCCGAAAACGTTCAACTCGATTTGTTCGGAAACGAAATTGCAACACCAAAAGAATATCTAAAAGCATTGATCGTTCTGCCTTCCTCTTTGGTTTTTAACTGGTACAATGAAGCACGTAAATTCACACCGCATTTTCGACGAGTGCAATACATTGGCAACGACCGAAAAATCCTTTCTAAAAAATTAGAAAAATACGATGTGATTTTCACGAGTTACGCGATCGTTTCTAGAGACATTTCGATTTTGGAAAAATACAATTTCAGGTATTTGATTTTGGACGAAAGTCAATACATCAAAAACAAAAACTCCAAAATTTTCAAGGCAATCAATCAAGTTAAAGCCAACCATAAAATATCTCTGAGCGGAACTCCGATCGAAAATTCACTTGATGATTTATGGTCGCAAATGCAATTTATCAATCCGAATATCTTGGGGAGTTATTCCTTTTTTGCCGAAAATTATAAATTTCCAATCGAGAAAAAGCAAGACGAACATAGTTTATTGGAACTAAAAAATCTCATCAGTCCTTTTATTTTACGACGCACCAAAGAACAGGTTTTAAAAGATTTACCAGAACTATCCGAGCAGATTTTCTATTGTGAAATGGAACCTGAACAAGAAAAATTATACGAAGAGGAAAAATCCAAAGCCCGAAACTCGTTATTAAAAACTGATGGTTCTGGAATAGACAAAATCAATATCATCAACACATTGATGCGTTTGAGACAATTGAGCAATCACCCCAAAATGATTGATTCCAAATCGGAAATGGATTCGGGGAAATATATCGCCGTGACCCGATATTTAGAAACTTTGGTACAATCCAACCAAAAAACAATTATTTTCAGTTCGTTTGTATCCAATTTGGATTTTTACAAAAGCTGGTGCAAGGAAAACAAAATCGCTTTCTGTGAACTCACGGGAGAAACCGCTTTGAAAGAAAGGGAATACCAAGTCAATCGTTTTCAGGAACAGGAAAAACCATTACTGTTTTTCATCTCTTTGAAAGCGGGAGGCGTTGGGCTTAATATTACCAAAGCTTCTTATGTCGTTTTCTTGGATCCTTGGTGGAATCCTTTTTCGGAAAAACAGGGAATTGGCCGTGCACATAGAATTGGCCAATTGAATAAGGTAAACGTGATTCGGTTTATCGCCAAAAATACTGTTGAAGAAAAAATTATCCGCTTGCAGGAAAGCAAAAAACTATTGGCTGATTCACTTCTGGACGAAAATTATATTAGCACAGAGATTGAAGATAATTTAGAATTTATATTGGAGTAGAAGGGATTTTAGATTGAAGATTAGCGATTTTAGATTTGGTTTGCTAAATATTTAGGTTGTCGATTTAATGAGGTGCATACTTCTGAAATCAAAAATCGTTAATCAAAAATCAACAATCGTTTGTATATTTACAACTCATGAACGATAATCAATAATGAAATCAATAGCCGTTTTACTTCTTTCTTTCTTTTGCCTGACTCTTACTGCACAAGTGGAGACTGAAATAGCCCCTCCTTATAATATTAAAACGGTTTCTTTTGTACAGAGCAATCAAAACGTTATTCCCATATTCAGACTGGGAGAACAATTTGAATTCCAATTTGATGATTTATTTGGCAACGAAGCCGACTATTATTACGAAATCCAACATTGTGATTACAATTGGGTTCCAACAGACATTCCAAAAAGCGAATACCTTTCCGGTTTTGACGGTCAAAAAATCCAAGAGTATGTAAACTCTTTCAATACTTTGCAGATTTTTACCCATTATAAATTATCCCTTCCAAATAATTATACTAAAATACTATTGAGTGGTAATTATGTTCTTACCATTTTAAATTCGGACAAAGAAGTGGTCATGAAACGGTATTTGATTTTATATGAAGACTTGGTATCAGTCCCTTTAAAAATCAGAAAAGCCCGAACAGTCAAAAACATTTATACGAAACATAATTTAGATTTTGAAATCAAAACGGGAGATCAAATTTTATTTCAAAACCCAATGCAAAACCTAAAGGTTCTTTTGCTTCAAAACGGGAAATTCAGTACTGCCATAAAAAATGTTCCTCCACAATACACAGTCAGCAATAATTTTGTTTATAAATACGATCAGGAAACACAGTTTTGGGCAGGAAACGAATTTTTAAATTTTGATTCCAAAGACCTCAAAAACGCCAATAACTATGTGAGTTTTGTCAACTCAGACAATGATATTTACAACACTCATTTATATACCAATAATGACAAAGCAAATTTTCCATACACAAACTACTCAGACCTTAACGGAAATTTTTCTATCCGAAAACTAGACGGTGAAAACAACACAATTGAGGCGGATTATTCTTGGGTCTACTTCAGTCTCTCTTCTCCTTTGGCCAATCCAAGTTCGTCTATTTACGTAGTTGGGATGTTCAATAATTACAGCTTGACCCCAGAAAATAAAATGGATTTTAATTCCAAAAACGGTCTTTATGAAAAAGCGATCTTAATCAAACAAGGATTTACAAACTACCAATATTTGACCGTAAACAATAAAGGAATTATCGATCAGGAGCATGCTATCGATGGAAATTTTTATCAAACCGAAAACGAATATAACGTATTGGTTTATTACAAAGGAAGCAGCGATCGATACGAGAAGGTCATTGGTCGAGGAACCGCCAGTTCATTAAACATTACAAATTAGAAAACTTTAGTTTTTTTTTAATTAAAATATTCATTTTTTTTGTAGATTTGTTGCCATACAGCACTTAATTAGCTCATTAACATGGTTTCACAAATAACAAGAGGCATTAAAATTTCGGTATTGACTAGTTTTGAAGGAACGTACTTCAAAAACTACAAGATTCATTTTGCCTTTAGTTATGAGATCACAATCGAAAACCACAGTAAAGATTCTGTACAATTGACTTCGCGCCATTGGGAAATCTTTGATTCTTTAAATGATTTAGAATTTGTGGATGGAGAAGGCGTTATTGGCAAAAAACCAGTATTGAAACCAGGAGAACAACACACCTACAGTTCAGGATGTCTATTATCATCTCCTTACGGAGCCATGAAAGGTTATTTCAATATGATTAACTTTACTTCTACCAAATCTTTTAGAGTTATCGTGCCTACGTTCAGACTTTGTGCTCCTTTCGCATTGAATTAATTTGACTTTAATTATGACATTTTTAGCATAATTTAAATCTTTCCTTTGTACTTTTGCATCAAATTTATAATCGTTTAATATTTAATTATAGAGATATGCTAAAAGGATTTTTCAATGTACCCAAAGCGGTAAACGAACCCGTAAAAGGATACGCACCTAATTCCCCAGAAAAAGCAGCTGTTTTATCAGCGTATAAAGAAATGTGGAATACTAAAATTGACGTTCCATTATATATTGGTAGCGAAGAAATTAGAACAGGAAACACCAAAAACATGACCGCTCCACACGATCATCAGCATATCGTAGGAACTTATCATTTAGCCGAAAAAGGACATATACAAAAAGCTATTGCCAATGCATTGGAATCCAGAACAGCATGGGCAAATATGGCTTGGGAACAAAGAGCTGCTATTTTCCTTAAAGCAGCTGAATTGATTGCCGGTCCTTACAGAGCAAAAATTAACGCAGCAACGATGATTGGGCAATCCAAAAATATTCATCAAGCCGAAATCGACGCTGCCTGTGAATTAATTGACTTTTTACGTTTTAACGTTGAATTCATGACTCAAATTTACGCAGACCAACCTAAATCGGCATCCGATATGTGGAACCGTTTAGAATACAGACCGCTTGAAGGTTTTGTATATGCGATTACTCCATTCAACTTTACAGCTATTGCTGCCAACTTGCCTGCAAGTGCCGCTATGATGGGGAATGTTGTAGTTTGGAAACCAAGCGACAGTCAAGTATTCTCTGCCAAAGTTATTATCGATGTATTCAAAGAAGCGGGAGTTCCTGATGGAGTAATAAACGTTGTTTTTGGAGATGCATTGATGATTACAGACACTGTTTTGGCAAGTCGTGATTTTGCTGGAATCCACTTTACTGGTTCTACTCATGTATTCAAAGATATCTGGGCAAAAATTGGAACAAACATTCACCATTACAAAACATATCCACGAATTGTTGGAGAAACTGGTGGTAAAGATTTTATCATTGCTCACCCAAGTGCCAACCCAAAACAAGTGGCTACAGGAATTGTTCGTGGAGCATTTGAATTTCAAGGACAAAAATGTTCCGCTGCTTCAAGAGCTTATGTACCACAAAGCTTATGGCCAGCTATTAAAGAGCAATTAATTACGGATACAAAATCAATGAAAATGGGTTCTCCAGAAGATTTCAGCAATTTTATAACTGCTGTTATTCATGAAGGCTCATTTGATAAATTGGCTAGTTATATTGACCAAGCCAAAAAAGATGCTGATGCCGAAATTATCGTTGGTGGAAATTATGACAAATCTGTTGGATACTTTATTGAGCCAACTATTATAGTAACTACAGATCCTCATTATTCTACAATGGAAACCGAATTATTCGGACCTGTTATGACAATTTATGTTTATGAAGACGCTAAATGGTCTGAAACATTAAAATTGGTAGATTCTACATCTGAATATGCTTTAACTGGAGCAGTTTTCAGTCAAGACCGTTACGCTATTGAAGAAGCAACAACAGCTTTACAAAATGCAGCCGGAAACTTCTACATCAATGACAAACCAACTGGAGCTATCGTAGGAATGCAGCCATTTGGCGGAGCAAGAGCTTCAGGAACCAATGACAAAGCAGGTTCTGCATTGAACTTATTGCGTTGGGCTTCTCCAAGAACGATCAAAGAGACATTCGTAACTCCAACAGATTACAGATATCCGTTTTTAGGAGAATAGTTTTAAAAAAAAGTTTCAGGTTTCAGGTTTCAAGTTTGAAAATCTATGACTAAAATAAAATAGCCGAATCTTAATTTAAGATTCGGCTATTGCTTTTTATACGCTCCAACAAACTTGAAACCTGAAACTTTTTTAAACCACAAACTTCAACGGCAAATGCACCACTTTTTTAGTCTCGAAAAACTCATCCTCGAAGAAATCAGAAATATTGTATTCTGTCGCTTTCGGGAAATCTTTAAGTTCTTCTGTCAAATCACCGCCCTTCAAATAAAGAATACCATTTTTCAGTTCGTGTTTGTTTTGTTTCTTGATTTTAGTTTTTACCCAAGAAACAAAATCAGGCATATTGGTCACAGCACGACTTACTATAAAATCAAAATCACCTTTCACATTTTCGGCACGAAGTTGTTCGGCTTTTACATTTTTCAACTCCAAGGCTTCGGCAACAGCTTGAACAACCTTTATTTTTTTAGCAATAACATCAATCAAATAAAAACGCGTTTCAGGGAAAAGAATAGCCAATGGTATTCCTGGAAATCCGCCACCGGTACCCACATCCAACACATAAGTTCCGGGTTCAAACTTATTTACTTTGGCAATGGCCAATGAATGCAATATATGTTTAGTGTATAACGAATCAATATCTTTACGTGAAATAACGTTGATTTTTTCGTTCCAATCGTGGTATAAAAAATCCAATTTTTGAAACTGTTCTATCTGATTATCAGATAGGTTAGGAAAATACTTTAGAATCTCGTCCATCTTAAAAATTTTTAACAAAAGTACTGCTTTTAGCTTATAAATATTTAACTCAATATTGTATGTTGAAAATATATATTGGTTACCTTTGCAAATATTCAAAAAATTATATGAACAATACCGCACCTACATTTGCAAAACAAGATAATTTAAAGTTTTTTAGAACTCTTAATTCTCGAGTTAACAGCTATTTCAAAGAAAATAATATCGAAAAAACTGGAAACTGGAAAATCCATTTGAAGACTGTAATTCTTTTTACCGTCTTCCTTGTCCCCTATTTTTTGATACTTACTTTAGACATGCTATTTTGGGCACATCTTCTATTAACCATTGTTATGGGAATTGGGATGGCCGGAATCGGAATGAACGTAATGCACGATGCCAACCACGGATCATACTCAACCAAAAGCTGGGTTAATAAATTTATGGGAGGAACCATATACGTATTGGCTGGAAACGTACACAACTGGCAAGTACAACACAACGTTTTACACCATACTTATACAAACATTATAGGTCATGACGAAGACTTAGAAGCAGGAAGAATTATGCGTTTCTCCAAAGAAGCGGAGTGGCATAAATTTCATAAATTTCAACAATATTACGCTGTGTTTTTATACGGTTTATTGACTTTCAATTGGGCTATCACTACTGATTTTAAACAAATGAGCAGTTATATCAAAAGAAAATTATCTTATGGTGAGCCAAAAAGTCCAAAAGTGCTTTGGACAACATTAATCATCACAAAAGTAATTTACCTATCCATTTGGATTGTTTTACCAATTGTTATCGGAATCACGTGGTGGAAAGTTTTGGTTGGATTTTTCGTAATGCATTACACGGCTGGATTAATCTTAAGTATTGTATTTCAATTGGCACACGTAGTTGACGAAGCTGCCAATCCACAACCAAACGAAACTGGGGAAATGGAAAACACTTGGGCTATTCACCAACTGTTTACCACAGTTAATTTCGCACCAAAAAACAAAATCGTAAACTGGTACACTGGAGGATTAAACCACCAAATTGAGCACCATATTTTCCCTCACATTAGCCATGTTCACTATGGTAAAATTGCAAAAATTGTAAAAGAAACGGCCAAAGAATGCCAATTACCATATTACGAATACAAAACAATGACAGCTGCTGTTGTTGCCCATTTCAAACATTTAAGAACATTGGGACTAGAACCCGCACTATAATTATTATCTAAAAAAAGAATAAACCAAAAAATTACAATTTAATGAGCAATCCACTTTCAGACAGAATTAACAATTTAGCCACATCGCAAACATTAGCTATGGCTGCATTGGCAAGAGAATTAAAAGCACAAGGAAAAGACATTATCAGTTTAAGTTTAGGAGAACCCGATTTCAATACCCCAGATTTCATCAAAGAAGCTGCAAAACGCGCTATCGATGAAAACTACAGCACCTATTCTCCAGTAGAAGGTTACGCAGAATTGAAAGAAGCAATTTGCAGAAAATTCAAAAGAGACAATAATTTAGATTACAAACCATCACAAATTGTGGTTTCAACAGGAGCCAAACAATCTTTATATAACATTGCACAAGTAATGCTTAACGACGGTGACGAGGTAATTTTACCGGCACCTTACTGGGTATCTTATTTCGAAATCGTAAAATTATCAGGAGGAGTTCCTGTAGAAGTTCCAACTTCTGTAGAAACAGATTTCAAAATCACTCCAGAACAATTAGAGGCAGCCATCACACCAAAAACAAAAATGATGTGGTTCAGTTCTCCTTGTAACCCGAGTGGATCGGTTTACAACAGAGAAGAATTGACTGCCCTTGCAAAAGTTTTAGAAAAATACCCACACGTATATGTAGTTGCCGACGAAATTTATGAGCACATCAATTTCTCAGGAACTTTCTGCAGCATAGCTTCTATTCCAGGAATGTTAGAAAAAACCATAACTGTAAATGGAGTTGCCAAAGCATTTGCTATGACAGGATGGAGAATTGGATATATTGGAGCACCAGAATTCATTGCAAAAGCCTGTATCAAAATTCAAGGTCAAGTAACCAGTGGCGCCAACAGTATTGCACAACGTGCTACTATTACTGCTGTAGATGCTGACCCATCTGTATTGAAACACATGGTTGACGCTTTCCAAAGCCGTAGAGATTTAGTAGTTGGATTATTAAAAGAGATTCCAGGTGTAAAAATCAACGTTCCAGAAGGAGCTTTCTATGTATTCCCAGACGTTTCTTCTTTCTTCGGAAAAACATTAAAAGGAACATTAATCAAAGATGCTAATGATTTCTCTATGTATCTTTTGGCCGAAGCTTGTGTAGCGACTGTAACTGGTGACGCTTTTGGAAACCCAAACTGCATCCGTTTCTCTTATGCAACAAGCGAAGAATTATTAAAAGAAGCATTACGCAGAATCAAAGAAGCAGTTTCGCTTACTGAAGTTCTGGCATAACATAAAATTTGTTTAAGGTTTAAAATAGTTTAAGGTTTAAAGTTTCATCGCTTTATACTTTAAACTATTTTTTTTAAGCAAAACTCAACCAGCTTCTATCTGATTTATTGACAAAAAATTCGTAACTTCATGAGCCTAAACCGCTAGAAAAATGAAGAGGTCAATTTTATTAATCAGCACACTATTACTCACAGCTACCACATTTGCGCAACATCAAAAACTAGACCCGAATACGTTTACCATTTCGGTAAATTATAGTTATTCCGACCCATCATTATACGGTATAAGTGCTGAATTTGGCAACAGTAATTATTTTCTTTTCAATGAATACACTTCAAGCCTTCTAAACATTTACGCTTCACAATTGGATTATGACAATAATTTGGTGAAGATAAAAGGCAATGGTTTCGCAGTTGAGATCGGCAAAAGAATTTATCAAAAAAGAGGCCGTAAATCCGGAATTTATCTCCAATGGCTATTGGCTTACTCGAGCACCGATTTTAACGAAACAACCTCTTTAGGTAATTTCCAAGGCAACTATTCTTACTGGAGTTTAATTAATCATGATATTGGATACAAAATAAAAATTGCAAAAAATTTTAGCATCGACCCTTCAATGGGATTCAATTGGAAATGGGAAGTAAAAGGAAAAGGAGACATCGACAATATCTACGTTGATAATTTCGTATTCCGATGCGGGGTAAAACTAGGTTACAGCTTTTAACCAAAATTCACAATTATAACTCAATTTTGGGCGTGCTTCCGCGGGCAAACGACTAAATAAGTCGCCAAAATATTTTCAAAAGAAATTACGCAAACTCAGCAAGCTTTCCTAAAAAAATTAAACACAAAAAACGTATTTTTGTTATAATCATACACAGTAAACTAAACCCATAAACAGCATAACCCCTATAAACTTCTTTCAATGAAAATACTACTTCTAGGCTCAGGCGAATTAGGAAAAGAATTTACAATCGCTGCACAACGCATCGGGCAAACCATAATTGCTGTAGACAGTTACGAAAATGCTCCTGCAATGCAAGTAGCACATGGTTTTGAAGTCATCAATATGCTCGATGGAGACGCTTTGGACAAAATCGTAGCCAAACACCAACCCGATTTCATTGTTCCCGAAATAGAAGCCATCAGAACCGAGCGTTTCTATGATTACGAAAAACAAGGAATAACCGTAGTTCCCTCTGCAAAAGCGGCAAACTTTACGATGAACAGAAAAGCCATTCGCGATTTGGCCGCCAAAGAACTAGGATTAAGAACCGCCAATTATCGTTATGCCACTTCAGCCGAAGAACTGCACAAAGGAGTTGAGGCCGTTGGAATGCCCTGCGTAGTGAAACCATTAATGTCTTCTTCTGGAAAAGGACAATCAACCATAAAAACTGCTGCTGATATTGACAAAGCTTGGCAATATGCCGTAGAAGGTTCCCGTGGCGATGTAGTTGAAGTCATAGTCGAAGCTTTCGTAAAATTCAATTCTGAGATCACATTATTGACAGTAGTTCAGAACAACAACCCTACTCTATTTTGCGCACCAATCGGTCACAGACAAGAACGTGGGGATTATCAAGAAAGCTGGCAACCCGCAAAAGTATCCGACAAAGACCTATACGAAGCACAAGACATGGCCGAAAAAGTAACCGAAGCTCTAGGCGGAGCGGGATTATTTGGTGTTGAATTTTTCCTAGCCGATGACGGTGTTTATTTCTCTGAATTATCACCAAGACCTCACGACACCGGAATGGTTACTTTGGCGGGAACGCAAAACTTTAATGAATTCGAATTGCATTTACGTGCCATTTTGAGCCTTCCAATTTTCGAAATTACTCTAGAAAAAGCAGGAGCGAGTGCCGTAATTTTAGCTTCCAAAAATTCAGGAAATCCAACTTTCACCGGAATAGAAAAAATAGCTGCTTTACCCAAGACTCATTTTAGACTTTTTGGAAAACCTACTTCAAGACCTTACCGTAGAATGGGCGTTGCTTTAGTCAATGACACTCTAGACACTCCAATTGAAGAAATAGTAGAAAAAGCAAAAGAAGCCGCTGGATTAATCAAAGTACATTCTTAATTACTTTTTAGAATCTCGAAAAGCAGTCGGCGTCATTGCGGCATGTTTCTTAAACAAACGCACAAAATAGGAATAGTCATCGAAACCCAACTCAGTTGCAATTTCGTTGACTGTTCTTTTTTTATCCATCAACATTCTTTTGGCTTCCAGAATAATCCTGTCCGTAATGACCTGAGTGGTGGTCTTTTTCAAAATTTCATTACATATCCTATTCAAATGCTTCAGCGTAATATGGAGTTGGGAAGCGTAAAAAGAAGGCGCTTTTTCTGTCCAAAAATACTTTTCCAAAAGCATATCAAAATCTTTGATCTTCAAATTATAAGAATGCGTTTCCAAAACATATTCTTCATTGTATTTTCTCGCAATTTCAATATGAATACTGTCCAATAAATTCATTATTTTATCCTGCTTCATTATTTTATTTCCTAGATATTCTTCAAGCATCTTATAAAAATAGAGTTCTATTGACTTTAATTCTTTGTCATCAAATATCATCTCGGGAGAATTCCCCAATGAAGAATAAAAAGGATAAGCCTCTATACTCTTTTGCCTAAAATAAAGATTGTACATCTCTTGGGAATAAAAAACAACAAACCCATCAATATCATCAGACAAACTCCAATGATGTATTTGTCCGGGCTGCATAAAAAACATACTCCCTGACTGGATCCCAAAAGTATCAAAATCGATGTCATGTGTTCCTGATCCTTTTGTAAAAATAACAAGCACATACGAATTATGTCTATGAGGTTCTTCCACAAAGCTGTGATCTACCAAATGATTTTTGAAAGTATTTATATAGAAATCACTATTGACATCATTGCAATTGAATCGCTGAATCGAATAAATTGGATATTTGCTCATAATTTCTAAATGTCTTTATTGTCCTATAATTGGCGAATATAGAAAATAGCTGTGACACGAATAAAAAATACCTTTGAAAAAAATAAAAAAATGTCACACTCACTTCTTCACATCCTAAATAATGATTGCCCTCATTGTCTTGAAGGGAAAGTATTTAATGAAAAAAATATTTTCTTAAATATTGGTTTTCCAAAAATGAATCAATATTGTCCTCATTGTCATTTTAAATTCGAAAAAGAGCCTGGCTATTTTTTTGGTGCCATGTATGTAAACTATGGATTAACCGTTGCACAAGGAATTGCCACTTACCTAATTGCACAACAATTTTTTACAGAAAGATTCGATTTAAGAATCATTGCCATTATTGCCATAGTTATTCTGTCAATGGCTTCTTTCAATATTCGTCTTTCAAGATTGCTATGGATTTACATGTTTAAAAACTATTCCATCTAGAATTAGAACCAAAATACTTAACTTAGGGCTTTCAAATCCGTCCTAAATGAAAAATCTATTCACAATCGTATTATTGTTTATAGCGCTAATATCAGGTGCTCAAGAAAAAAAGGAGCTATTAAAATCCCAAATTGTAGAAGTTTCTTGTGGTCAATGCCAATTTGGTTTAAAAGGAAAAGGCTGTGATTTAGCCGTTCGCATCGACGGTAAATCTTATTTTGTGGATGGAACAAAAATTGATGACCATGGAGATGCACACGCCAAAGACGGTTTTTGTGAAGCCATCAGAAAAGCGGAGGTTACCGGAAAAATAGTGAATAATCGTTTCCAAGTTACCTCCTTTACTTTACTTCCAGAGCAAAAATAAATGGAATTGATACTCAAAAACATTGAGCAACATGTAACGCTTACAGCTCAAGAAAAAGAACTTTTTCTGTCGAAAATAGAGATACACCATTACAAAGCCAAAACCATTTTATTGAACAGTGGCACGATTTGCAAACATTCCTATTTTGTAAATTCGGGTATTTTACGCAGTTTCAACGTTAACGATAATATTGTAGAACATGTATTGACTTTTGCTTGTGAAGGATGGTGGATTGGTGATATGTATAGCTTGCTTTCGCAAAAACCCGGTAACCTATTTATCGAAGTTTTGGAAGATGCCGAAGTGGTTTTATTATCCAAAGAAAATCAAGAAATACTGTATCGTGAAATCCCGAAACTAGAACGTTTCTTCAGAATACTTACCGAAAATTCATTGGTGGCTAACCAAGAACGCTTAATGGACAATCTCAGCCTCACCGCCGAAGAACGCTTTGAAAAATTCTGCAAAAAATACCCTACACTCATTCAGAAAATTGCCCAAAAGCAAATAGCGTCTTATTTAGGAGTTACACCCGAGTTTTTCAGCAAAATGAAAAGCAAAATGCTTAGGAAATAATTTCTTAATGTAGGTTAAGTGCAAAACGCTGACATCAGATATAAATTTGTATAACAAAAATCACTAAATTTATATATCATGAAAAATACAGTTTTACACAAAGCCGACACAAGAGGACACGCAGATCACGGATGGTTAAATGCTTATCACAGTTTTAGCTTCGCTAGTTGGTACAACCCAGATAGAGTTCAGTTTGGAACCTTACGCGTTTTAAACGACGATACTATTGGCGCCGGAATGGGTTTTGGCACACATCCACACGACAATATGGAAATCATTACTATTCCGTTGGAAGGTGATTTGGCTCACAAAGACAGCATGGGAAATGAATCGACTATAAAAACTGGCGATATACAAGTAATGAGTGCCGGAACTGGAATCCAACACAGTGAATTCAACCCAAATGCAGATTTACGCACCAAACTTTTTCAAATTTGGTTATTCCCAAAAACGAGAAATGTGACTCCACGCTACCAACAAATCACGTATGATACTACTGAACAAAAAAATAATTTTGCTCAAATATTATCTCCAAATCCTGATGATGCCGGAGTTTGGATTCATCAAGACGCTTGGTTTCATTTAGCCGATTTTGAAGCTGGTTTTTCTAAACAATATGAAGTAAAAAAAGAAGGAAACGGTATGTATGTTTTTGTAATATCTGGAACAATAACTGTTGACGATCAAGAACTAGAAACTCGTGATGGCTTAGGAATCACTGATTTCAAGACTTTGGATATCAAAGCAAAAACGGACGCAAAATTTCTATTAATGGAGATTCCGATGACATATTAAATAGACACTAAGTTACTAAGAAGCTGAGATTCTAAGATTAAAAAAAGTTCCATTTATAGAATTTAAAAAACTTAGAATCTCAGAAACTTAGATTCTTAGAAACTTAAAAAAACAACCATGACTGAAACAGTAAACATAGAATTCAACGAAAAAAATGGTAATTTCAATATTACCTCCGAAGGCAGAAAAGTAGCTTTAATGACTTTTGTATTTGCCGGTCCCGATAAAATCATCATTGACCATACCGAAGTTTCTCCAGTATTCAACGGAAAAGGGTTGGGTAAAAAATTAGTAGAAAAAGCAGTTGAAGTAGCGAGAGAGAAAAACTGGAAGATTATCCCCTTATGTCCTTTTGCCAAAAAGACTTTTGACAGAAACCCACAATTTAAAGATGTATTATAATGGAAGATCTTTTCGAAAATGACATACTTGGTCGCATTGGTACACAAAAGTACTTATGCAACATCACTTGGAGAAACGGGCAATTCCTTATGGACGAACCTGAAAATGTTGGCGGAAGAGATTTAGGAATGGATCCGTTTTCTACTTTAATGGCTTCTTTGGCGGGCTGCACACTTTCTACCCTAAGAATGTACATTGACAGAAAAGAATGGATAATCCCAGAAATAAATATTTCACTAAATTTATACCAAGAAACAGTAGTTGGCGAATTGACAACAACAATAAGACGAAATATCACCTTTTCGGGAGAAGTTACTGCCGAGCAAAAAGAACGATTGCTGATCATTGCTGATAAATGTCCCATTTCAAAATTACTTAAAGGAAAAACAATCATTAACACCTCAATATAGCCATGGATCCAAAAAACATTAAAAAAGAATATACCAATGGTGAAGTAACCATTGTATGGCAATCAGGAAAATGCATTCATTCCGGAAATTGCGTTCGCAATAATCCTGACGTTTTCAAACCCAAAGAACAACCTTGGATTACGCCCGAAAATTCAACAACAGAAAAAATTATTGAAACAATCAATAAATGTCCTTCAGGAGCATTGAGTTTTTACATGAATAAAAAGGATTAGTCCAAAGTGATTAGTAAATAGGAATTAGCAAAAAACGAAAACTTTTAGTCAATATTCAATTTCCGAATCACTTTTGCAGGATTACCCACTGCCAATGAATTTTCAGGAATATCCTTGGTCACTACAGATCCCGCACCAATGACACAACCGGCACCAATAGTAACTCCCGGACAAATCACAGAGTTCCCTCCTATCCAACAATCATCACCTATGGATACGGGTTTTGAACTTTCGACAGTTCTTCTTTCAATAGCATTCAGCGGATGGGTTGCCGTATAAATATGGACTCCGGGTGCAAAGAAAACATTATTCCCAATAGTCACTTTCATCGTGTCCAAAACCACACAATTGACATTGAAATACACATTCTCCCCCGAATGTATATTGTATCCATAATCACAATGAAACGGTGGTTCTATATACAGTCGCTTATGGGAATTCGGCATCAACTCCCGAAGAATCGCACGTGATCTCCCATTCATCAAATATTCGGTTACATTGAGTTTATGCAATAATTTTTTGGCTTTGGTACGCTCTTCTATTAATTGCTTATCATTGGCAAAATAGATTTCGCCCAAAAGCATTTTTTCTTTTTCGGTCATTTTTCCAAATTATAATTCAAATTGTAAAACATTTGAAGTATCTAAATGTCTGTATTTGTCATAATCTTTATACTTATTCATGATGAGCTGTGCCTTAAAAAAACAAAGTGTCGACTCCGCACCTTGATTAATATTGACGTTTTTTTCTTCAAGCCCATCGTAAGAAGCTCCATTTACTCGATTATAAATAATCTGATTCAGATGATTATTCCCCAAAAACCATGAAAATGCAAGATTCAATTGGTCTCTGTATTTGACATTACCCGTTACTTCATAGAACAAATGCAAGGTAATAATTGTTGTCGCAACTTCAATAGGTTGCTCTCCGTAAGTATTTTTTTTCACCCCCTTAACAAACCAACCTCTATTTGAAATTACACTTAATTCCCCTTTCATAAAATAATGTGACAAGAGAAAATCAAAGGTAATCAAGGCTATATTTTTGTATTTTAAATCTCCTGTAGCTAAAAAACTAAAGAGCATCGCTTCGGGAAGTACATTATTGGCATAAGTCATATAATCTTCGTACCAACACCATTCTTCATCAGAGTTAATGTGATAATGATTTAATAATTTGTCTGCAAGTTGTGCTATATTTTTTTTAATTCCTTTCTCTTGATTAGCCTGATAATAGTAATAAAGCCCCTTGAGAGTGTAGGCAATCGCTCTGGGAGACGTAACGGCATCGATATGCACAGTGGCTTTGTCCCAAGCTTTTTGTGCTTGTTGAACTAAATCTATCGGAAGTTTTTTTTGATGAGCCAACAAAAAACCTAAACTCCACAATGCCCTTCCATTGCAATCCTCAAGATTCACCAACTCATTCTGTTTTGTCAATTGGCGATTAATATCTTTGTAATTGTCGAATCTGCCATCTTCTCGCTGAATTTCAACAATAAAATTCAAATAGATTTCTGCCAAATCCAAAGCAATTGGATCTGCACTCATATCATAATACATCACTATATTAATCAATGCTCGAGCATTATCATCTAAAGTATAACCTGCAGATAAATCGGGTTGGCTAAAATTTGAGAATTGAAGAATCCCATAATCTGTTGTTAATTCTTTGATGTGATCCAACTTTATAGGTGGAAAAGTGAATCTTAATTTCTCCTTACTTTCTGTCACTTCAGCAAATAGGAACGCGTATTTTAAAGCAATATTCTCCCACGTTGTTTCGTGTGTAAACGCATAACCATTGCGCCCCATTCTCAATCGTTTTTCTTTGTTTTCAACCAGTTCCAATATGGCACTTTTGAATTCTTCGGGTTTATCAAATTCATGTAACAATATTCCAATACTCGAGTTTAAACTCTCTACAGCATGAGCTATCGGAGTTGAAATAATCGCACAGCCACAACTCATCGCATATGCAAAAGTTCCACTCACGGCCTGATTAGGATCTTTGGAAGCAAACAGATAAATGTCTGACAAAATCAAATAGTTAAGCAGTTGCTTTAACTCCAAGAATTCATTGATAAAGAAAACATTATTCTCAATTTTGAGTTTTTTGGCCGTATCCATAAGCATATTACGGTATTTCTCCCCTTCTTTTTTTAAGACTTCAGGATGCGTTTTCCCGATTACCAAATAAATAACTTCAGGATGTTTTGCTATAATATCGGGCAGTGCATATAAAACGGTTTCAATATTTTTATTATCACTAATTAATCCAAATGTTGACAATACTGTTTTACCGGAATAATTGAATTCGTTTTTTAGTTTTTCCTTTTGATCCCAAAGGACCATGTGAGTGCCGTGTGGTATTATTCTTAATTTTGATTCCTGACAATCATAATCCTTTATTAAAATCTCTTGGGAGCTTTTGGTCAGCACCACAATCTTGTTAGACAAATCAATGATAGCCTTAACTATTTTTTTTAATTTATCATTCGGTCCAGGCAATACTGTATGAAAAACTGTTGCAATAGGTTTGTTTATTGCCAATAAAAAGGATAACAAATAATTCCCATAATCCCCTTCAAAAAGACCAAATTCATGCTCAATACAAACCATTCCAATATCATCACGGTTGTTGATTTTTTCAGCCAGAATACGATATTCATCAATCGAAGAAACTGTTAGTGCATAATGCACATCAAGACCATATTCAAATTGATTTTCTTCTTTTTGCAAAGCACAAACCTCTATGGGCAGCGAATCCCCAAAGATTAACTTAACGGAATTAACTACATCACTAGAAAAAGTTGCCAATCCACATTGTCTCGGCGGATAAGAACTCATCAACAGTATGATTTTGCTTTCTTTTGCTTTCACTTATATTTATTTTCTATTTCCATCGATGTTTACAGTCCATTTTAGATTGAGTTCATTACCTAGTAATTACTTCTTACTGTTTTTCAGAGCAACCATTAATTCCACCATATCCACTACGGCGTAAGTGGAAGAATAATCCGAAACAGCATAAGGCAATATGAGGCTGTTATTGTGAATTATCGAACCACAGGAATATACCACATTAGGAACGTATCCTTCGCGTTCATCTTCCAAAGGAGTTAGCAATGGCTCAGGTAATCTGCCTATTTCCTTTGAGGGATCATCCAAATCAAACAATGACGCACCTATACAATAACGTCTCATAGCCCCTACTCCATGTGTGATCACCAGCCAACCTTCTTGAGTCCACAAGGGAGAGCCACAATTCCCTATTTGAGTATATTCCCATGGATATTCGGGTCTCTGAATAATTTGTGGGTCTTTCCATTCATTGGGTCGTGTCGAATACATCAGATAATTGTTGACTCCATCTATTCTACCCAACATGGCATATTTACCTTTTATCTTCTTAGGAAATAACGCCATTCCTTTGCTCTGTGAGCCTTCACCATACAAAGGCATTATGCGGAAAGTATAAAAATCCTCAGTGGTAATTAATTTTGAAAGGACCGAATGCCCATTATAAGCTGTATAGGTTCCCATTACACTTTCAGTACCATCATCATCAACAAAACGAACAAAACGGGCATCTTCAATTCCGCGACTCTCAACATCAGATACTGGAAATATAACGCGCTCGGAAATATCGGAATCATGCTTGAATTGTATGTCATAAAACGAATCCAACAACCAAATCACTTCTTCATAAGCTTCTTTTTTTTCTTTACTGATGTTTTTACACTCTAATTCTTTATTTATCAAATCTTTAAACACGGAATACTCAAAGACTTCTGGCAAGTCACACAAGATGGGTGAATAAATATCCAGTGTATGCATTTCATCCAATTTGGACAAAAAGCGTTTTTTATTAAACATCATTTTATGTGAAATCTCAGCTTTTTCAATACTATCTCCAATTCGCATCATCCTTAGATTATTGTCTTTGTCAATAATTCCTCTTCTAAATACGATAGACGACACATGTCCTTCTCCTGTAGCCCGAAATGAAATAACAACTCGCTTTTCTCCTTTTTCCAAACTCGATTGATCAAAATCTTCCACCATTGAAGGATTAAAAAACGCAGCTGATTCTATGGAGTATTCCATGGTAAGATAGGAACCTATTAGCATTTTTCTTTCTTCTGACAGTCCCTCAAAATTTATTTGCATTTCTTCAATTATTGGCCGAACATTTCCGCAATGTCTATAAAATAAAGACGAAATATTCCGGTGCCGTCTTGCAAACTCTCTATTTATCTGTTCCAAAGTATGATTAACCTGTTGATCGTTCATAACCAATATACGAGCAACCAATTCTTTGGTTCTTTCTTCTCCACTCATAAAATATCGAGCAACAACTCTACTGGAATCAGGCAAAAACTTTATATTTTTTCGGGTAACAGAGACTTTCATAAAACTATTTTTTAATTATAATACAAGAAAAAGTATTCTGGTTGCTGCAGAAAGGCATTTTAGTTTTTATCCTATTTTATCATCTTGATAAATAAGTCCAACTTCATCTAATCAGGGCTTGCGTAATTTTATCAATCCAGACTAAATAGTCTTGTCATTTTAGGAAAATAGTGGATTTAAAAAATCTTTTTTTTTACGCTAAATAAAATCAAACCCAACCAAATTTACGAATAAAAAATCACTTAAGCGCATGATAATTATCATATTACACCCTAATATAAAGCATGATCTTATAAAAACAAAACAATCTTATTTAGCCCTGATGGAAGGGAAAATCCCACACTTTTGGGTGTGGATTGGAATGACAGCAGGAGAAATCATCTTGAAATACAAAAAATTGCTGCTCCTAAAAAAAATAGTACTTTTGCAGTCGGTTTTTTGATTTCACTTTTAAAAACCTGAAACTTTTAAAAATTAAAACAAAAAAATATGAAGGCATACGTATTTCCAGGTCAAGGTGCGCAATTCACAGGAATGGGCAAAGACTTATATGAAAACTCCCCATTAGCAAAAGAATTATTCGAAAAAGCAAATGAGATTTTAGGTTTCCGCATTACAGATATTATGTTTGAAGGGACAGCTGAGGAATTGAAAGAAACCAAAGTGACTCAACCGGCAGTTTTCTTGCATTCGGTTATTTTGGCCAAAACATTGGAAGATTTCAAGCCTGAAATGGTAGCAGGACACTCTTTGGGTGAATTTTCTGCATTGGTTGCCAATGGTACTTTATCTTTTGAAGACGGATTAAAATTAGTTTCACAACGAGCGTTGGCAATGCAAAAAGCCTGCGAGATCACACCATCAACAATGGCTGCTGTTTTGGGATTGGCTGATAATATCGTTGAAGAAGTTTGTGCTTCGATTGATGGTATTGTGGTTGCAGCAAATTATAACTGTCCTGGACAATTAGTTATTTCGGGAGAAACCATAGCTGTAGAAAAAGCTTGTGAAGCAATGAAAGCCGCTGGCGCAAAAAGAGCTTTATTATTACCTGTTGGTGGCGCTTTTCACTCACCAATGATGGAACCTGCAAGAGAGGAACTTGCTGCCGCTATTGAAGCGACTACATTCTCTACTCCTATTTGCCCAGTGTATCAAAACGTGACAGCAAGCGCAGTATCTGACGCCAACGAAATCAAGAAAAACTTAATTATTCAATTGACCGCTCCGGTACGTTGGACACAATCTGTACAACAAATGATTGCTGACGGCGCTACTCTATTTACAGAGGTTGGGCCTGGAAAAGTATTGGCTGGTTTGATTGGAAAAATTGATAAAGAGGCTGTAACGGCGAACGCATAAAATTTAGATTGCAGATTGCAGAATAAAAACAAAAAAATCCCAAATTATCTTTGATAGTTTGGGATTCTGTTTTTCTGATATCTACATTCTAAAATCTAACTTCTAATTTTCTGTTCCCATTTCCAGGCGCTGGCCATGGCTTCATCCAAGGTTGACTGTGCCTTCCAGCCCAAAATATTATTGGCTTTATCGGTATTGGCATAAGCTTCGGTAATATCGCCTTCTCTTCGAGGAACAATCTTATAAGGGAGTTTTTTACCACTCACTTTTTCGAAACTGCGAATCACTTCCAAAACTGAACTTCCTGTTCCTGTTCCCAGATTAAACGTTTCTACTTTGTCCAGGTTCTTTTTATTCAGTAAACGCTGCAAAGCAATAACATGGGCCTTAGCCAAATCGACTACGTGTATGTAATCTCGAATACAAGTCCCGTCCGGCGTAGGATAGTCATCTCCAAAAACGGATAATTCCTGACGCAAACCAAAACCAGTTTGGGTAATAAAAGGCACTAAGTTTTGTGGTACGCCCAATGGTAGTTCCCCAATTTCGGCAGAAGGGTGTGAACCAATCGGATTGAAATAGCGCAATAAAATAGCGTTGATATTGGTCGCCTTTGCAACATCAATTATAATTTCTTCCCCTATTTTCTTGGTATTACCATAAGGGGACATTGGCTGTTGCACTGGAGCATTTTCGGTAATTGGCATTTTTTCGGCTTGACCATAAACCGTACAAGACGAACTAAAGATAAAATTAGCTTCGTCTTTCTTTTCTAATTCCTGCAAAATGTAAACCAACGTACCTAAGTTGTTTTCATAATACAGCAAAGGATTTTCCACGCTTTCACCCACTGCTTTAGAAGCTGCAAAATGAATAACTCCTTTAACATCATTATGCTTTTTGAAAAAGTCCTGCACGCTCTTTTTTTCACGTAAATCCAACTTTTCAAATATTGGCATCCTGCCTGTAATAGCAACAATCCCTTTTAAAACTTCTTCCGAAGAATTAGAAAGATTATCAATAATCACAACCTCAAAACCCTCATTTTGTAATTCGACTACAGTATGGGAACCAATGAAACCTAAACCTCCTGTTACTAGTATTTTCATGTTTGTTTATATAAAAAAGACGCTATAGATAGCGTCTTTATGGAAATTATTTTAAATATTCTAAAACACTGTCCGTTATAAATTTAATTTGATCATCATCAAGTTCTGTATGCATCGGTAGTGAAATTACTTCTTTTACCAATTGATTCGTTACCGGAAAATCTTCCTCTTTGTAACGCACATCCAAATACGCTTTTTGCGAATGCAACGGAATCGGGTAATATATAGCACATGGAATTCCTTTGTCCAGCAAATGTTGCATTAATCCGTCTCTATTAGCCCCAACAATTCGCAATGTATATTGGTGGAAAACATGGCAATCACAATTATCGCAAATACTAGGAGCAACAATATTTTTGTGCCCTTCAAAAGCAGCAGTATATTTTCTGGCAGCATTTTGTCTTGCTTTTCCATATTCATCTAAAAAAGGCAATTTAGCATTAAGCACAGCGGCTTGAATACTGTCCAAACGAGAATTCACGCCTACTACATCATGGTGATAACGTTCATACATTCCGTGATTTACGATTCCGCGCAGTTTGTGTGCCAAAGCATCATCATTGGTAAAAATAGCGCCACCATCACCATAACATCCTAAATTTTTTGACGGAAAAAAAGAAGTAGAAGATACATGACCTATTGTTCCCGCTTTCTTTTTAGTCCCATCAGAGAATTTACAATTCGCTCCTATAGCTTGCGCATTATCTTCAATTACATACAAATTATGTTCTTTGGCGATAGCCATAATAGCTTCCATATTGGCAGCTCGCCCAAATAAATGAACCGGCACAATCGCTTTGGTTTTTGGTGTAATCGCTTTTTTGATAGCCTCAATAGAAATATTCATATTCACCATATCCACATCTACCAAGACAGGCGTTAATTGCAACAATGCAATCACTTCAACAGTAGCTGCAAAAGTAAAATCGGCTGTAATAACTTCGTCGCCAGGCTTTAAATCCAATCCCATCATGGCGATTTGCAAGGCATCGGTTCCGTTAGCACAAGGAATTACGTGCTTAACATCTAAATATTCTTCTAACGATTTTTGAAATTTATGAACCTGTGGCCCATTAATATAAGTATTGGTATCCAAAACTTCCTGAATCGAAGCATTTACAGTTGCTGCGATTTTATCGTATTGACTTTTTAAGTCAACCATTTGTATTTTTTTCATGTATTCTTTTTTAGTATCCTATGCCTTTCAAAGGAACAATTAATAGAAGTAAACTTGCTTTAAGATCAAATTTAACTGCAATTTAGCCATCACAAACAAGCATCACAAAAATAGTTATTTAATGAGTTTAAACCAATCAAACCCACAATAAAAAATATTTTTCCGATGAAATAAAAAGTGGGTTCCTGACAACGATAATTTAAACATTTATTAGGAAAGAAAATAACACAAAGAAAATGTATTTTTACAAAAAAAATCATCAATGCATTTTCTTTATAATTTAGCCATTCTGTCTACCCAATTTTTATTAAAAATCATAGCTTTTTTCAGCACTAAAATGAAACTTTTCGTTGATGGAAGAAAAGATGTTTTTACAATTTTAGAACAAAAAATATCAGCTAAAGACCAGACCATTTGGTTTCACGCTGCGTCTTTAGGTGAATACGAGCAAGGCCTGCCTGTGATTGAAAAAATCAAAGAAAAGTATCCAACCCATAAAATCGTGATTACCTTTTTTTCTCCATCAGGTTATGAAGTTCGAAAAAATAATACTGTTGCCGACGCAACGGTTTATCTACCTTTGGACACCCCAAAAAACGCAAAACGCTTTTTAGAATTGGTACATCCAGACTTTGTATTCTTCATTAAATATGAATTTTGGATTAATTATCTAGACCAATTGCAAAAACAAAACATTCCAACTTATTTGATTTCAGGTATTTTTAGAGAAAAGCAATTATTCTTCAAATGGTATGGTGGTTTTTACAGAAAAGCGTTGGACACCTTTACCCATTTTTTTGTACAAAATGAAAACTCAGAAAAACTAATTACCCAGTTAGGAAAAACCAATGTCACTGTTTCTGGCGACACTCGATTTGACAGAGTTGTTGCTATCTTGGAAAAAGACAATGCTTTGGACTTTATAGCTCAATTTAAAAACAATAAAACAACAATCGTAATAGGAAGTTCTTGGCCTAAAGACGAAACACTACTTTCAGAATACATCAATTTATGCACTCACGATGTTAAATTCATCATTGCACCCCACAACATAAAACCAGAACAAATCAAACAACTACAAAATAGTATCACTAAAAAAACGGTATTGTTTTCAGAAAAAGAGAACAAAGATTTATCACAATTTGAAGTATTTATAGTTGACACCATTGGTATATTGACCAAGATTTACAGTTATGGAGACATTGCCTATGTAGGTGGTGGTTTTGGAAATCCAGGCGTACACAATTTGTTGGAACCAGCTACTTTTGGAATCCCGATCGTAATTGGCCCAAATTATTCTCATTTTGACGAAGCCATTAATTTAGTAAAAATTGGAGGCTGCATCTCAATAAACGATTCTAAAGAGCTCCAAATAGCCTTTTCAACTTTAATTCAAAACACTGACATAAGACATCAAAAAGGGGAGATTTGCAGCTCTTTTGTACAAAAAAACAAAGGAGCCACTAACAGCATTTTGGAAAAAATAACTCACAAGAAAAGCTAAAAACAAAAGAATTACAACTATTTGTAACCGAGTGAAAAAGAAACATAAAACCACATAAATCAAGAAGATATTTTATCTTTTGTAATTATTTACCTATTTTATATTCCCTAAAAGAAAAAGCTAACCCCTTGATTGAAAATTATTTTTAAAAAATAAATGAAAAAATATTTTACATATTAAAAATTTTATATCTTTGCCACGAATTAATAATTAACCTTTATATTAAATTAAGATGAAAAAAGTATTTTTAAGTTTAGCTGTTGTTGCTGTATTAACTGTTGTATCTTGTAAAAAAGCTGATGCTCCTGCTGAAGAAACTACTGCTGTAGATTCTACTGCTGTTGCTCCTGCTGATACTACTGCTGTAGCTGCTGATACTGCTGCTGTAGCTGTTGATTCTGCTGCTGCTGCACCTGCTGCAACTCCTGCTGCTGCTCCAGCTAAGTAATTTCAAATTACGCTAGAAAAAAATAAGCTGCATTCAATGCAGCTTTTTTTTTGGACCTATTTCAACGAATCTATCATTTCACTACTTTGAAAGATATTCAAAAAAAAATACCATCACGAAATCGTGATGGTATTTTTTTTTCTTTTATCATACCCTAATAATCAATCCAAAAAAATCAAATCATTATCCGAGAAGTCCAAGATTTCCGAAACTGACGCATATTTCATGATTTCATCAATCCCCTTCTGAACCCTTAATTCAGTCGTATATTTTCTACTTAAAGCAAAAGGCGCCCCATCCAAAAACAGCTTAAAAAAATATTTACCCCCAGCCGATTTGTGCTTATCAAAAGTCGCCAGATTAATATTGCTTTTAAAATACTCAACTGCTTCTTCGCACTCAAACTTAAGCTCATACTTCAAGCTCGTAAAAATAACTTTCCCTTTTCTGGAAGTAAACACAAACTTATATTGATCATCAAATCTTTTACTAATTACAAAAGCCCCCATTTGATTTTAGAATTTAAAATTTAGATTACCGATTTCAAACAAAAGATTAAATCACTGACACACAAACTAGTTCATCATTATAATTTACACAAATAAAAAAAGCTCCAAACATAGTTTGAAGCTTTTTGTACTCAGAGCGGGACTTGAACCCGCACGAACATTGCTGTTCACTGGATTTTAAGTCCAGCGTGTCTACCAATTTCACCATCCGAGCATTATACTTTTCGGTTTTATATATAATTTTTTAGAAAAATTAATTAAATATAGCACCATCCGAGCATTAGACGATTTTGAGCGAAAAACGGGGCTCGAACCCGCGACCTCGACCTTGGCAAGGTCGCGCTCTACCAACTGAGCTATTTTCGCATTTCATTCTTAAAAAGAACCGCAACACTTATCTCGTATTGCGGTTGCAAATTTAGAATATTTATTCAATTACACAAGGCTTTTTTTGAAAAAAAATTGATATAAAATTTAACGTTCTGACAACGATAACTTTAAATCTACAAAAATTATTTCCTTGATAGCATTCTTTTAATCTCATTGAGTTTCATCAATGCTTCAACAGGAGTAATTGCGTTTATATCCAAATTAACAATCTCTTCTTTTATTTCCTCCAGCAAAGGATCATCAAGATTAAAGAAGCTCATTTGCATTTCATCTTTTGCCGATTTTATACCATTCAATACATCACTCGAATGGTTTTTTTCTAATTTCTTCAGCATTTTTTGTGCTCTTGAAATAACAAGTTGAGGCATTCCCGCCATTTTGGCTACATGGATACCAAAACTGTGTGCGCTTCCCCCTTTTACTAGTTTTCGAATAAAAAGCACTGTATCCTTTAATTCTTTTACAGAAACATTATAATTCTGAATTCGAGGCATCGTCTCACTCATCTCATTCAATTCGTGATAATGCGTCGCAAACAATGTTTTGGGTCTGGATGGATGCTCGTGCAAAAACTCGGCGATAGCCCAAGCAATAGAAATCCCGTCATAAGTACTCGTTCCTCTTCCAATTTCATCCAACAACACCAAACTTCGATCGGATATATTATTCAAAATAGAAGCGGTTTCATTCATCTCGACCATAAAAGTAGACTCTCCCATCGAAATATTATCTGAAGCACCCACTCTGGTAAATATCTTATCCACAATTCCCATCCTAACACTTCCCGCCGGAACAAAACTTCCCATTTGCGCAAGCAACACAATCAAAGCTGTTTGACGCAATATTGCCGACTTACCCGACATATTGGGTCCGGTAATCATAATTAATTGTTGTGTTTCCCTATCTAAGAAAACATCATTCGTAATATATGGAACTCCAACAGGTAATTGCTTTTCGATTACGGGATGCCTTCCATCTTTAATTTCCAGTTCGAATGTTTCATCAATTTCAGGGCAAACATATTTGTTTTCTATTGCCAATTGCGTAAAGCAGCACAAACAATCCAATTGCGCCACCAAATTGGCATTCATCTGAACCGGCTTGATGTAAGTTGCCACCCAACTCACCAATTGTTCGAATAAATCGCTTTCAATTTTTTGAATTTTCTCTTCCGCCCCTAAAATTTTAGTTTCATATTCCTTTAGCTCCTCGGTAATATAACGCTCCGCACTTACTAATGTTTGCTTTCTAATCCACTCTGCAGGAACTTTATCTTTATGCGTATTTCGAACTTCAATATAATATCCAAAAACATTGTTGAACGATATTTTCAATGACGAAATTCCTGTACGTTCGGATTCTCTTTTCTCAATTCCTTCCAAAAACTGTTTTCCAGAAGTAGATATCGCTCGTAAATCATCCAATTCAGCATTAATTCCTTTAGCAATCGCGTTCCCTTTGGCAATTGCCACGGGAGCATCCTGATTTAAGGTAGTCTGTATTTTTTCACGCAACAAATCACAACTATGTAAACTGTCACCGATTACTTTTACAGCTTCTTGCGGACTTGACAAAGCCAATGTCTTGATTGGAATAATAGCATCCAATGACTCTTTCAGATAAACCACTTCACGAGGAGAAACTTTACCTGTTGCAATTTTGGAAATCAAACGCTCCAGATCCGAAATCTGCTTGATTTGATTTTGAATATTTTTTAAAACATCTTGGTTTTCTTTCAAATAAGAAACCACTTGATGACGACTTTTTATTTTATTAGCGTCTTTTAACGGCAATGCCAACCAACGTTTTAACAAACGACCTCCCATTGGCGAAAGCGTTTTATCAATTACATCCAATAATGTAACAGCATTAGGATTATAACTATGATACAATTCCAGATTACGAATCGTGAATCGATCCATCCAAACATAGGCATCCTCAGCAATTCTATGGATAGCCGTAATGTGCTGTACTCTATTATGCTGTGTTTCGGATAAATAATAAAGAATGGCACCCGATGCAATAATTCCTTCTCTCAATTCTTCGATTCCAAAACCTTTTAAAGAAACAGTTTGAAAATGTTTCGTCAATGTTTCTAAAGCATAATCTTCTTTAAAAATCCAATCTTCCAAATAGAAATTATGGAAATCCTCCCCGAAAATTTCACGGAATTCGCTTTTGCTGTTTTTTGGAACCAAAACCTCACTCGGATTGAAATTTTGAAGCAATTTATCTATGTATTCAGCATTCCCTTGGGCAGTAAGAAATTCACCAGTGGAAACATCCAAAAATGAAACACCAATCATTTTATTGGCAAAATAAACTGCCGCAAGAAAATTATTGGTTTTAGAATGCAAAACCTCATCATTCATGGAAACTCCCGGCGTAACAAGTTCCGTAACTCCACGTTTAACGATGGTTTTGGTCATTTTGGGATCTTCCAATTGATCACAAATAGCCACTCGAAGCCCCGCTTTGACTAATTTAGGCAAATAAGTATTGATAGAATGATGAGGAAAACCAGCCAGTGCAGTCTCAGTCTCGGAACCCGCCCCTCTTTTCGTTAATGTGATTCCCAGAATTTTAGAAGCCCGAACGGCATCTTCTCCAAAAGTTTCATAAAAATCCCCAACACGAAACAACAAGCAAGCATCAGGATATTTCCTTTTGATTTCATTGTATTGTTTCATTAATGGAGTCTCTTTAACTATCTTATCTTTTGCTGCCAAAATTGTTGTATTAGAATGAATAAAAAACTCAGCGAATTTATAATTTTATACCGCAAAAAACTAAGGCGAAAAAAAATTAAATTAGTTTTAAGAAAAATTTACAATACAATTTTGTTAATTTGTTTAAATTTGTCAATCAAATCTAAAAAGACTATGAAAAAAATACTTCTATTAGCGATGCTAACTATTTTAGGAACAACTGTTTCTAACGCTCAAGAGACTTCAAAAAAAGCAAAAAAAGCAAAAACAACAGCTGTTGCTGCATTACCAAAAGTAGATGGTGCAGGAATGGTTTTTGAAAATGAAACTATTGATTATGGAACCGTAGCTCACAATGCTGATGGTAACCGTCAATTTGTTTTCACTAATAATGGTAACAAACCATTAATCATCACAAATACTCAAGGATCTTGTGGATGTACTGTACCAACTACACCAAAAGAACCAATTGCGCCAGGAGCTAAAGGAGTTATTGGAGTTAAATATGCTACAGACAGAGTAGGTCCATTTACAAAAACTGTGACTGTAACTTCAAATGCTGAAGGTCAACCAACAAAAACCCTTACAATTAAAGGAACTGTTTTACCAGACGCTGCACCTGCTGCAACAAAAAGCTAACATTACTTTTTTATCAAATAAAGAAAGGCTTCCTGATTTTTGGGAAGCCTTTTTTATAAAAACAATTACCCAACTATGAGAAAACTTGAAAACAGCGAACTGGAAAGAAAATCAATTGACGATTTTAAAAAATCTGAAAAAACACCCTTGATTTTAGTTTTGGACGACATTCGCAGTTTGCACAACATAGGATCTGTTTTCAGAACGGCCGATGCTTTTTTAATCGAAAAAATAATCTTGTGCGGTATCACAGCCACTCCCCCAAACAAGGAAATTCACAAAACTGCCCTCGGAGCAACCGAAACTGTAACTTGGGAACATCATGAAAATGTACTGGAAGTTATTACGAATTTAAAAGAAGAAAACATCGTTACCCTTGCTATTGAACAAGTTGAAAGTTCCGTTTTCCTTCAAGATTTTAAAGTAGACAAAAAGCAAAAGTATGCTTTAATCTTCGGAAATGAAGTTTATGGTGTGGCACAGGAAGCTGTAGCTTTATGTGACGGATGCATCGAAATTCCGCAATTGGGAACCAAACATTCTTTAAATATTTCTGTAAGTGCTGGGATTGTAGTTTGGGATTTATTTAAACAATTTAACAATTAAAAGTCAATTTGTAATTACTCATTTTTTATCTAATAAACTTCTAAACAAACTTTTGCGTTTTGATTTAAAAGCCTATTTTTATAAAATGAAAATTAGACTCCACATCAACATATTATTACTTTTTGCATTTTCAATTTATAATTTTGGTTATGCTAATCTCATCCATAATCCACCTAAAAAAGGATTTACTGCTTCACTAATAAAATCCAACAAAAAAACTCATTCACTTGCCAATGTTGCACCAATTCTTACTGCGACAGACGATCAAACTTATTGTCCTTTAACCAGCGTCAATATTGCACCATCAATTTCCATTACAGATCCAGACGACACAGGTACTGATGCGATTTACATCCAAATTTCATCGGGTTATATCAAAGGAGAAGACCTTTTATCTCTTAATAATGCTTTATCACATACCTCAATTACAAGCAGCTGGAATTCTAATGAAGGGAAATTAACATTAAAAAGTCCCACAGGAGCACAAGTAACCTATATCGATTTTGAAAATGCCATAAAAGACGTTCAGTTTAACAGTTCTTCGGCCACACCCTCAGGGATAAGAAAATTTTCAATTAGTATAGGCCAAGCCAATTATTTACCTAGAAACGGTCATTATTATGAATACGTGCCTAACTTAGGAATTACTTGGACCGATGCCAAGGCCGCGGCAGACATCAGAACTTATTATGGACTTAAAGGCTATCTGGCTACGCTTACCGCCGCAGACGAAGCGCAATTAGCAGGAAAACAAGCTCCAGGAGCTGGCTGGATTGGCGGAAGTGATGCCGAAACAGAAGGTGTCTGGAAATGGGTAACAGGGCCTGAAGCAGGCACTGTTTTTTGGAATGGCCTTTCCAATGGTTCAAGTCCCAATTTTGCTTTCTGGAATTCAGGAGAACCTAATCAAGCAGGGGATGAAGATTATGCCCATATCACGGCTCCCGGAGTTGGAATAGCAGGTTCTTGGAATGATTTAGCCAATGCTGGAAGTCCGAGTGGTGATTATCAGCCCAAAGGATACATTGTGGAATATGGAGGAACAGCCGGAGATCCGGTATTACAACTTTCAGCCAGTACTACTCTGAGCATTGCATCCATAACGAGTACCAAACCAGATTCAAGATGTGACGCAGGAACAGTTACCCTACAAGCTACGGCTACAACAGGAACTATTAATTGGTATGATGCCGTAACCGGAGGCAACTACATGGGAACTGGCGCTAATTTTATCACTCCAATTTTAAACACTACAACCAACTATTATGTTGAAACAACAACCGCTAGTTGTGCCAGCAGCAGAACTGCAGTAGAAGCCAAAGTAAGCATCACTCCAACAATCACAGATACAAATTCTCCCGTAACCAACTGTGGACCTGGATTATTTACATTAACAGCGACTCCCTCTATTGGAACCATAAATTGGTATTCTCAAATTGCAGGAACTGTTGTAGGCAGTGGATCGCCCTACATCACACCGCACATTGCTACAAGCACAACCTATTTTGTCGAAGCCATAAACAATGGCTGTACAAACGGCATAAAAGTTCCTGTTGACTTACTTGTTTACCCATTACCAGCAGTTACTAATGAAACTGTAAAAAAATGTAATCTCAGCACAGTTACATTGGATGCAGCAATTCCCAATATGACCTACCTATGGTCAACAAATGAAACTACTCAAACAATTGACGTTTCGACAACAGGAATTTACACAGTAGATGTAACTAGTCTTGCGCCTGAAAGCTGTACTAACAGAAAAACAATTACCGTAGTCGAGGACAATAAACCAGAAATAAAAGAGGTAAAAGTCGACGAAACAACCGTTACAATAGAACTAGTAAAAGCTGAAGATTATTTTGAATTCTCAATAGACGGATATAATTACCAAGATTCCAATGTTTTCACTAATGCACCCAGCGGATTACAAACCGCTTATGTTCGCGATATCAATAAATGCAGTACTGACAGTGAACCTTTCATCGTCATTATTGTCCCAAAATATTTCACTCCAAACAATGATGGATTTAATGATGTTTGGGAAATAAAAGGACTAATAAACTATCCTTTGGCCGAGGTTTCCCTTTTTGACCGCTACGGAAAATTAATAACCCAACTCAATCATTCCAATCACAGTTGGGATGGCAATTTTAACAAAAAACCATTACCCGCAACTGACTATTGGTATCTGCTAAAATTGGACCCTAATAGCCCAGAATTAAAAGGACATTTTTCTTTAAAGAGATAATGTAATCGTTTTTCTTTTAATCTTATATATTGATTGTAATTGTATTTTAAGATTAAAAGAATTTCAACATAAAAAAATATTACGTTCTCTTTTGTAAAAAATTGCATTGTATTGAAAACCGTATTCAAAAATAAAATACTTTCTCTTTTTGTTGTAATATTTTTTAATACAACAGGCACTATCAATGCCAATAATCCTCCCAAAAAAGATTTTAAAAAAAACTATATTCAAAATATCAACTTATCTAAATCTATTTTTATAACAGGCTCTCCTATAATCACAGCAACGGGAAATCAAATTTATTGTCCGCAAACCAGCATTAAAATAGTTACTGATATAAGCATTAATGATCCTGCAGAGAACACAATTAATGCAATAAACGTTCAAATATCCTCAGGATATTTAATTGGAGAAGATGTTTTGACGCTAACAGGTTCGCATCCAACGGTGACGTCAATTTGGAATGCAGAAACCGGAAAACTCTCACTTACGAGTATAAACGGAAATCCACTACCTCATTCAGATTTTATTAATGCTGTCAAAAATATTGAATTCAAAACCAGTTCTGCAGTACCTACTGGCAGCAGAAATTTTTCTATAAATTTAGGCAAATCCAATTACCTTCCCTCGTCCACACATTATTATCAATTCGTATCCTCACCTGGCATTTCATGGGGAAATGCTAAAAGAGCCGCAGAATCAAGTTCTTACTTTGGTTTAAAAGGCTACTTAGCGACCATTACCACATTAGACGAAGCTAAATTTATAGGAGAGCAACTCTCTGGAAATGGATGGATTGCTGGAAGTGACGCCTTAAAAGAAGGAGAATGGAGATGGCAATCGGGACCAGAAATGGGTACAATTTTTTGGAATGGACTTCAAGCTGGCTATACTACTACTTTCGCTTATTGGAATAACTATAAAGAACCTGATAATGGAGGAATAATAGACTTCATAAAAAGACCTGGAGTAGAAGATTATGCTTATATCACAGATCCAAATAATGGACAAAAAGGAACTTGGAATGACTTAGAACTTTATGGAGTGGAAGACCCTACAAAATTTAACCATCCTAAAGGATACATTGTTGAATATGGTGGCATGCCGGGCGATCCTCCACTACAAATGTCAGCCAGCACTACTTTAACTATGCTTGCAATTACAAGTACGGTTGCTCCACAAATTTGCAATTCTGGAAGCAGTAAGCTCGAAGCCACAACCTCTACAGGAACAATCAATTGGTATGACACAGCAATTGGCGGAAATATAATTGCAACAGGGACCAATTTTGCAACACCAATTTTGAACACCTCAACAACCTATTATGTAGAAAGCACTATTGCAGGTTGTAAAACCCAAAGAACCCCCGTTGATGTAAAAGTAAATTCAGTCCCAAACATAACCCCTGAAACTGTACTTTCACCAGTTTGTGGTTTTGGTATTTTTTTCTTAAAAGTCACAGCAAGCGAAGGAATAATCAATTGGTTTCCAACAAATTCAGGAGGCAGCATTTTAGGAACTGGATTCACTTATATAACGCCACAAATCTCTACAAACACCACTTTTTATGCAGAGGCCAATAACAATAACTGTATTTCATTAACAAGAACACCATTTAAAATTGAGATCTATCCGCTTCCTCCTGTAACAGATCAAAAAGTAGCTATATGCATTCCTGGTTCAGTTGAGCTGGACGTCTCTATTCCTAACATGACTTATCTTTGGAACACCGGCGAAACCTCGCAAACAATTAAAGCTCCAACAACAGGAATTTACACCGTAGATGTGACCAGCCCAGCGCCAGAAAATTGCACAAACACAAAAAAAATTACTGTATTTGAATATGACAAACCCGAAATAAAGAATGTAAAAGTTGACGAAACAACCGTTACCATTGAACTAATAAAAAACGAAGATTATTTTGAATATTCAATAGACGACATTTACTATCAAAGCTCTAATGTTTTTACGAATGCACCCAGCGGATTACAAACCGCTTATGTACGTGAAATCAATCAATGCAGCATCGATGACAAACCTTTTATTGTAATCATTGTCCCGAAATATTTCACTCCAAACAATGACGGATATAATGATGTCTGGGAGATAAAAGGATTGATAAACTATCCCTTAGCCGAAGTAATTCTTTTTGATCGTTATGGAAAAAAAATCGCCCAACTCAATCATTCGAATCGTGGTTGGGATGGAACATTCAACAAAAATCCTTTGCCTGCGACTGATTATTGGTATGTACTAAAATTGGACACTAATAGCCCCGAATTGAAAGGACATTTTTCCTTAAAAAGGTAAAGCACTGATTTTATATCGATTACAAATATTCATTTTAAACAAGTTCTCTTTTATTTTAAAAAAATGAATACTTTTATAAAATGACAAGAATAAATACTTTTTTCATACTAACATCATTGATACTGGTTTTTTCAAAAACAAGCTATGCAAATGATACATGCCAAAGAAAAAATGATAGTATTCTAAAAAAAGAAAATATACTTACCACTTTCAACACCAATAAATATAATACATTAGACAATATCCCTCCTTTCCTAAAAGCTACTGGAAATCAAATTTATTGTCCACAAACCAGTATCCCTATCGTAACTGATATGAATATTACCGACCCTGACGATACTAACACCCAATCTATTTACATTCAAATTTCTGTTGGATATAATGACAAACAAGATTTGTTAACTCTTACTGGAAATCATCCTTCGATTGTTGCAAATTGGGATCCAAATGCGGGTAAACTAAAACTATCGGCACCCGTAAATGGAATTTTGACACCATACGCTGAGTTTATTGCGGCAATAAAAGATGTTGTCTACACCAACTCTTCCAAAAAGCCAACCGGAAACAGAACGTTTTCAATAAGTATAGACAAAGCGAATTATTTACCAACCAATCAACATTTTTATGAGTATTTTGAATCACCCGGAATCACCTGGGGAGATGCAAAAACAGCAGCCGAAACAAAAACTTATTTTGGTTTAAAAGGATATTTAGCAACAATTTTATCCGCAGAAGAACAACAAATAATTGGCGAACAATTACCCGGAACGGGTTGGATTGGCGGATCTGATTATAAAGTAGAAGGAGAATGGAGATGGTTAACCGGACCAGAAAATGGCACTTTATTCTGGAGTAATCTAGAAGTAGGACCCGGTGGTGTAAAATATTCCAATATTTTCGGACCTGGTTATACTCCAAATTTTGCCTATTGGAATAGAAAAAATGGCACCAATAACGAACCCGATAATGGTACAGGTCTAGAACATTTCGCTCATATTTTAGACAAAGATTCAAGTCTCGGCATAAAAGGCTCTTGGATTGACTTAACTTATTACGGAACAACAACGGGACCTATGAAATCAAGAGGCTATATCGTAGAGTACGGAGGCATGCCTTTAGATCCTGAACTTCAAATTGCAACAAGTACAACTATAACTATACCTCAAATCACAAATACAATACCCGCGTCTAAATGTGATGTAGGCGAAGTATCTCTAGAAGGGACTACTAATTTAGGTGAAGTTAGATGGTATGAAAATGAAACTGGCGGAATTCCAATTGCTTCTGGAAATCAATTCACCACGCCAAAATTATCAAGCACAACTACTTATTACATAGAAACCGCTTATGCCTTCTGTGCAAAAACATCTGAACGTACTCCAATAACGGCAACTATAAATGTAATTCCAATCATTACAACACCACAAACCACATTTACAACCTGCGGGCCGGGTGAAGCAACTTTATCTGTACTTTCTAGTGAAGGAGAAACCTATTGGTATGAAGGGCCTACGAATAATAGCCTAGTTGGAATCGGGACTAGTTTCACCAGAAATTTTTCAAAAGATACAGATTATTATGTTGAAGCTGTAAGTAATGGATGCAGTAATGGCAAACGAATAAAGATCAATGTAATCGTATATGACTTACCAAAAATTGAAGACGAAGAAATTCTTTGGTGCACAAAAAATAAAATAACACTAGATGCGTCCTTAAACGGAATCACTTACTTATGGTCAACCGGTGAAAATACTAAAACAATAATTCCGAACAGCCCTGGTGAATTTACCGTAAAAATCAAAACTCCCGAACCCGAAAGCTGTACCGTAACAAAAACCATTACGGTTTTTCAGCATCCAATACCTGAGATTATTGACCCAATTGAAGCTGATGAATCACAGGTAACTATTCGTTTGAAAAATCCACAAAATTATTTTGAATACTCTATCGACGGAATCAATTATCAAAGTTCTAATGTATTTACAAATGTTCCAAGCGGATACCAAACTGCTTACGTAAGGGAAATAAACTCATGTGAAAATCCAATTACAAAAAACTTTATTGTACTAATCGCACCCAAATACTTCACTCCAAACAATGACGGATTTAATGATGTCTGGGAAGTAAAAGGATTGCTCAATTACCCATTAGCGGAGATAACAATTTTTGACCGTTATGGTAAAATAATTACGCTACTTAATAATTTAAATCGCAGTTGGGACGGCACCTTTAACAAAAATATTTTACCTGCAACCGATTATTGGTATGTATTAAAATTAGATCCGAATAGTCCGGAATTGAAAGGACATTTTTCATTAAAAAGATAAATTACAAACTACCCTTTTCTTGAATTTTATCTAAAATAAAAAGATAATCCTCCTGATTATTTACAAAGTCCCGATCAGAAACATCGATGATTAAAACATTCAAATCGGTTTGAGTCTTGATATACTCCAAGTATCCTTTGTTTATTTTTTCCAAATAATCCGCTGTGATGTCTTGTTCGTAACTCCTACCTCGCGTTTTTATGTTTTGCAACAATCGATTGGTGTTTTGATAGAGATAAATATACAAATCCGGCTTTGGCATTTCTTTATAAATGATATCAAATAACGTACGATACAATCTAAACTCGTCTTCTTCTAAGGTAATTTTAGAAAATAACAACGATTTAAAAATATGATAATCGGCAATGATAAAATCCTTAAATAAATCAAATTGCGATAAATCATCCGATAATTGCTGGTACCTGTCTGCCAGGAAAGACATTTCAAGCGAAAATGCGTAACGGCTTTGATCTTCATAAAATTTGGGCAAAAATGGATTGTCGGCAAAACGCTCCAAAACGGTTTTAGCATTAAAATCTTCGGCCATTTTTAGTGCCAAAGTAGATTTTCCTGCACCAATATTACCTTCTATTGCAATGTAATTATATTGGTTTAATATTATTTTATCCAAAGGACTTTCTAACTTTTGGACTACTTCACAAATACTCTCATCTGGAGTTATCTGAATGAGTTCCGCAATTGTTTTTTTTAAAATAGGATGCACCCAGCCAACATTCAAATCCTGAAAAGGCAACAAAACAAATTTTCGATTTTGCATTAGCGGATGCGGAATTTGAAGATGATCCAAATCTAGGATTTCATCATCAAAAGCAATCAAATCAATGTCAATTATTCTAGATTGATAACCCACATTTTCCTTGCGAATACGACCCAATTTTTTTTCTACTTGCAAAACCAGCTCCAAGATTTTCTGTGCAGAATATAAGGTATGCAAAACCAAGGCGCAATTATAAAACGCCTCACTTTCAAAACCCCAAGAAGGTGTTTCGTATAAATGTGAAACTTTTATAATAGTCCCGATTTCCTGATGAATCAATTCAAGACATAATTCAATGTTTTTCAAACGATTGCCCTGATTGCTTCCTAGAGATAAAATAACTTGATGCTGTAATTCCATATTAGGCACAAATTAAGCAAAAGAATTTTAGAATAGCAGTATATTTGCCCAGAGTGTTTCAATTTATTTTCAGCATTAACTGTAACAAATATGCACTTTTTGCAACTTATTAGAAAAATATACTATATGAGATTTTTAGGAAATGTGATGGCTACCATTATTGGTATTTTTATTTTTTTTATGTTGTTTTTCTTTGGGATAGTACTCATAGGAGCATTATTTGGAGGAGAGTCAGAAGGTGTTGAGATCAAAAAAAATTCAGTTATAGAATTAGACCTGAAGAATATTTCCAATGATTATGCCGGTAAATACAAAGACCCATGGATAGATGTCTTTTCTGAGAAAAAAAACATTGGACTTACCGATATCATTAATGCCATAGCTGTTGCAAAAACAGACAGTGATATTAAAGGAATATCCATTTTGAATCAAGATTCTGAACTAGGATTGGCTCAAAGCAAAGAATTGAGAGAAGCATTGAATGATTTCAAAAAATCAGGAAAATTTGTTATGGCCTACGCCAATAATTATACACAGAGAGATTATTACCTAAACTCAGTTGCCAACACTATCTATTTGAATCCTGCCGGTGATCTTGATTTTAAAGGATTATCTACTGAAATAATGTTCTTTAAAGATTTCCAGGAAAAATCTGGAGTTAAAATGGAAGTCATTCGTCACGGAAAATACAAAAGTGCCGTTGAACCTTTCCTTGAAAACAAAATGAGTGATGCCAATAGAGAGCAAACCACTGCCTTGCTAAACTCTGTTTGGAGCTCCGTTCTTGCCGATATTTCGGAAAGTCGCCACATATCTACTTCTAGATTGAATGAAATCGCAACCGGTTTATTGGCACGTACCCCAGAAATGGCCAAAGCAAACAAACTTATTGACATTGTTGCCTATGAAGACGTTTATCATGATGCTATCAAAAAAGCTTTGAAAGTAGCTGGCGATGAAGACTACAACAAAGTATCAATAACCGATTATGCGCAAAAAGTAGCAACAACATCCATAATTTCAGACTCAGACAATCAAATTGCCGTAATTTATGCGCAAGGAGAAATTCAAGGTGGTGAAGGCGATGTCAACGTAATAGGCGAAGGCTCCATGCGTCGTTCATTACAAGAAGCCAGAAAAGACAAAGATATAAAAGCCATCGTACTTCGCGTTGACAGTCCTGGAGGAAGCGCCTTGACATCTGATTTAATTTGGAGAGAAATTGAACTAACCAAAAAAGTAAAACCAGTTGTTGTATCTATGGGAAATTATGCCGCTTCTGGAGGATATTATATTGCCTGTAACGCAAATACCATTTTTGCAGAAAGAAACACAATAACAGGATCAATTGGAGTTTTTGGAGTTTTACCAAACCTTAGTCAGTTAACAACAAAAATTGGAATCAATACGGAACAAGTAATGACCAATGAAAATGCTAATTACAGTCCATTTGTTCCTTTGAACGAAAAATTCAAAGCAGTAACCCTAGAAGGCATAGAGAAAGTGTACAAAACATTTGTGACTCATGTTGCCGAAGGACGAAAAATGACATTTGCACAAGTAGATTCTATAGCTCAAGGCCGCGTTTGGACCGGTACTGAAGCCAAAAGAATTGGTTTGGTGGACAAAATTGGGAATTTAAATGACGCCTTAAAAGAAGCTGCAACATTGGCAAAAATCAGAGATTATTCTACACAAAACTTTCCGGTTTACGAAAAAGATTTTAGCGATATCTTTTCCAAATTCCCTTTTGCAAAATCAAAAGAAGATTTAATCAAAGGCGAAATTGGAGAAGAAAATTATTTTATTTTGCAGCAAATTAAAAAAATTCAAATGCAAAAAGGAATCCAAGCCAGAATGCCTTTTGAAATTTCAATTCACTAATTTTATTTTGCATATCATAAACCCTTTCAGACTAAAAAACTGAAAGGGTTTCTTTTTTTATAAAATTGCCACTATTCTAAAATCATAAAATAAGATTAAAGAATGGCGTTACGATAATCAATTAAAAAAACAAATATTAACTTCGTATGATAAATTTATAAGTCAAAACATCATAAACCCTTATTTTTGTATAAATAACCCAAATTATTCAACCTATATGCTAAAGAAAATTTTAAAAATCGTTGGAATTACATTGGTAGTGCTAGTCGCTTCCCTATTTGCCATTCCGTATTTCTTTAAAGATCAAATAAAAGCCAAAATTACCGAAGCCATCAACGAAAAAGTAGATGCAAAAGTTTCCTTTTCCGATGCCGATTTGAGTCTGTTCAAAAATTTTCCTAAAGCGACAGTTACACTGGATAAATTATTGATCATCAACAAGGCTCCTTTTGAAGGAGACACTTTGGTTTCATTAGGCGAATTGAACCTTAAAATGTCCATCAAAGAATTGTTTAAGGGCAAGGATGAAGCCATGCAAATTGAAGGAATCACGTCCAAAAACGGTTTCATCAACATCATCTTCAACAAAGACGGAATCGGAAATTTTGACATTGCCTTGAAAGACGATAAACCCGAAGAAAAAGGAAAAAGCAAACCTTTGTCATTGAAAATACAGAAATACCAAATTGAGAATTTCAAGTTTCAATACTTTGACCAAGCTTCGCAAATGAGAATGGTCATCGACAGCTTGAATCACGAAGGAACTGGAGATTTTAGCAACTCAAAATTGGATTTAGACACCAAGTCAACGGCAAAAGTATCATTTGATATGGGCAAAATCAATTACATGAAGAATGTTGCATTATCATTGGATGCAGTTCTTGGAATTGATTTAGAGAAAAGCAAATACACTTTTAAGGAGAACAAAGCTTTAATCAATCAATTGCCGTTAGAGTTTGACGGTTTTATACAATTGGTCGATGCGGGACAAGTCTATGATTTGAAATTCAAAACCCCGACTTCCTCATTCAAGAACTTCTTGGGATTGATTCCGGCTTCTTATTCTTCTAGTTTAGAAGGTGTAAAAACGACAGGAGATTTTACGGTTAGCGGTTTTGCAAAAGGAATGCTTACAGATACCACGATTCCAAAATTCAACATTGCCATTGCTTCTAACAACGGTTCTTTTCAATATCCAAGCTTACCAAAATCAGTTCAAAGCATTATTATTGACACTAAGATTGTAAACGAAACTGGGCTAATGAATGATACTTATGTTAATCTTGATAAGCTCTCCTTCCGAATAGACCAAGATGTTTTTAATGCAAAAGCTAACATCAAAAACATCAGCACCAATGCTTTGGTTGATGCCGCTTTGAAAGGAACCATAAACTTAGCCAATCTTTCTAAAGCCTATCCTATCAAACCGGACAAACCGCTTACCGGAATTTTGAAAGCGGATGTAACGACCAAATTCGATATGGCTTCGGTAGAAAAAAGCCAATATCAAAACATAAACAATGCGGGAACCATCGGTTTGACCGGATTCAATTATGCTGACGCCAATGGTAAAAATATGACTATCAGTAATGCATTAGTTCAATTCAACCCAAGTCAAGTGCATTTGAAACAATTCAATGCCAAAACAGGAAAAAGTGACCTAAGCGTAACGGGCGTTTTGGATAATTTTTATGGCTTCATGTTCAGAAAACAAGAGCTGAAAGGTAATTTCAACCTGTCTTCAAACCAACTTGCTGTTAGTGATTTCATGACAACCAGCACTGCTCCTGCGGCTACAGGAACAACTGAAGCCACAACTGCAAAAACAAAGAAATCAGAACCATTGAAAATACCAGCTTTCTTAAATTGTACGCTTACCGCAAAAGCCAATACGGTTTTGTATGACAACCTTACTCTAAAAGATGTGTCGGGAAAAATGATTATAAAAGACGAGAAAGTTACGTTGGAAAATGTAAAAACGTCAATTTTTGGTGGAAATATAGGCGCCAGTGGATCCGTTTCCACAAAAGGAAAAACACCGATTTTCGACATGAATCTTAACTTAAACCAAGTTGATATTCAACAAAGTTTCACCCAATTGGATATGTTGAAAAAAATAGCTCCGATTGCCGGAATCGTAAACGGAAAAATAAACACTACCATCAAATTGAACGGAAATCTAGATGCCACTGAAATGACTCCAGATTTGAAAACAATCTCAGGTGATTTGATTGGGCAATTACTTTCTACAACCATAAACTCGAACAATTCGACTTTGTTAACAGCATTGACCTCCAATTTGAAATTTATTGATTTAAACAAAGTGAATCTTAATGACATCAAAGCAGCTCTTACTTTTAAAGACGGAAAAGTAAACGTAAAACCATTTGAGATTAAATACCAAGACATAAAGGCGGTTGTTGGTGGTACGCATGGTTTTGACCAAAGTATGGATTACAACATCAAGTTTAATGTTCCTGCCAAATACCTTGGTAAAGAAGCCAATGCCTATATCTCAAAAATGTCGCCCGCGGATGCTGCCAAATTTGACAACATTCCTGTAACGGCATTGATGACTGGGTCATTCAGCAGTCCGAAAATCTCGACGGATATGAAAACGGTAATGACCAACTTAACGATGCAATTGGCCAAACAACAATCAGATAAATTGCTTAAAAAAGGAAGTTCAGCATTGGATAAATACCTAAACACCAACGCAAAACCAAGCACTGACACAACAAAAACCAATGCCCAAAATGCCCAAAAAGAAGATATAAAAAAGAAAGCCGGGGATTTAATCAACGGTTTGTTTAAAAAGAAAAAACCTGCTGAACCTGCAGCACCATAAATTACTTAAATTAAAACTAAAAGCCGCCTCCAATTTTGTATTGTGAGGCGGTTTTTTTATTAACCTGAGTTCCATTAACTGATTTTGGAGCAGAAAAATTGGGCTCTTTTAGCAACATGGTTCCCGCTATCCGTTGCAATCTCCCGAAGAAAAATCGGGAGGATTTTCACTACTATCGGGGCTAAAGGGAAAGATTAGGCTTTTTAGTAATCATTAAAAGGTTATTAAGAAAAAGTAGGATTGCTATTATTATTTTTTATATTTGAAAAAATACAAATAGAAACAAACTTTTGCCAAGTTCTCCAATTTTGGGGTTTATATATCAAGGTTTGTATAGCATATTTAGGAGTTGCAGGCAATATTCACGCAAAAAACAAATAAAACATGAACATAAGTATAGAACAAAATAAAGCAGTAAATGATATTGTAGAACTTATTGCTTTGAAATTAGGGAATGAAAAAAGAGAGTTGAATATAGTGGATGCTATTTCAACTTGTGCTAGACTAGCAGGAAGTTTATTGTTTAGGTCTTTTGAATTCCAAATTAAGGACGCTAAACCGGGAAGTGTAATGTTGTCAGAAAATGCAAATATAAAAGGACCTGAATTGATAAATATTACCCATATTGTGTTACAAAATTTCGGCATAACAATTGACAATCAAAAAATGAGTGGCAGTTCGGGAGAAGAAACAAAAATTAATTTTTTAGATGCAATTGATTTAGTGCAAAACCAAGCATTAGAAATCATGAATAAGTACAATTTATCATATGAACAATTAGCTCATTCAACTGCTATTGCAACTGCATTCATTATACAACAAAGTCCAAACATACCTGCTGAAACAGGTTTTGGCAAGGCAATTTATCATTATATTGAAGGTTCAAAAACTTATCCTCCAGATTTCATTAAATCAACAATTATCAGTGAAACAAAAAATCATATAAAACTGGATTACCAAACAAATGAAATCAAATCAAAAGAAAATAGCGGAAAATCATGGTGGAAAATATGGTAAATAAACATGCCCACTAGCAACTACTACAACAAATTTGGGCAATTAGCTTAATGGGAAAATGGTTCTGTATTTGGAATGATTCGCCAAATCCACGCTATCATATGCGGTATCTGCGGACTATATTGTCATTTCGACGGAGGAGAAATCTCAGTTAGCTATTCCACAAAGTACACACAACGCTGTACGGAGCTACTTGCTGAGATTTCTCCTCCGTCAAAATGACAAGTTTAAGCATAATTGGATACCAAAAATCGTCAATAGTAGCTTTAGCGAACTGACGCAGTAAACACTTTTAAAAATAATTTCTTTAAATTTCCAGACGAACTACATAACCCTCAAAACTTCGGACATTGAAAACGGTTCCGTCTTCAAAAATGAGGTATTGCCCTTTGATCCCCACGAGTTTCCCTTTGAAATTATGCTCTTTTTCAAGGTTTAAGCTGTTTACTTTTTTGGGGTAATTCAATACTGGGAAGTGCATTTGGTAAACATCATTTTTCTCCAAATGATAAAATTCCTGCACCTCGGCGGGGATCAACTTTTCGAGTTTTAATTTCTCGGCGACTAAATCCACATGAACTATGTCGTTTTGGATCATTTTGCGCCAATTGGTTTTATCAGTATAATGGCTTTTGAGAGCGACCTCTGTAATTCCGGCCAAGTAACGATTGGGCACTTCGACAATTGAAATGGCCTGGCTCGCGCCTTGATCAATCCATCGTGTGGGCACTTGCGTTTTTCGGGTCACCCCAACTTTTACTTCGCTCGACAAGGCCAAATAAACAATATGCGGTTGCAACTGTACCTGCTCCTCGTATGCCAAATCACGGTCTTCAATCCCGAGATGCGCGGTGCTCAACTCGGGTTTCATAATCCAATCGCCCACTGCAGGACTCGAATAGAAACAATCGTAACAAAAACCTTGGCGGTATATTTTTTTCTTTTTGCCGCAATTCAAACATTGGTATCCCTCGAAGTTGATTTCCAACTCTTTGTTCAATACTTGATTCATGTTCAAAAAACTGTTTTCGAAAACCAAATAATATTGAATAGGATTTCCAAATTCGGTTTGCATTTTAGAAAGTACGCCTTGGTAAGTCATTGGGATTTTAGATTGTAGATTAACGATTTCTGATTATTCGATTTCTATTCCTAAATGGAATCTTTACCCGAAATAGAATTGTTTTTTATAAAAAAACACTATTTTTGATACAAAAGCAAAGTTAATATTTGTAAATCGATATCCAAATCTTAATTTTTTGTCTTTTATTAAAAGGTAAAAATCAGAAATCGTTAATCTTCAATCATAAATCATAAATCCCGATGCCTTTATCATTTATCAATTCCATCGCTTCTTGGTTTTTAAAACAAAGAATTCATCAGATTGAACTTTTCTTGAAGTACCCGAATGAGGTTCAGGAAGAATTGTTGATGAATCTAATCCGTTCCTCCGAAGAAACGGTTTTTGGCAAACAATACGATTATGCATCCATAAAATCATACCAGACTTTTACCGAGAGAATTCCGATTTCGACCTACGAAGATTTGGAACCCCTGATAGAACGCACCCGAAAAGGCGAACAAAACGTGCTTTGGGAAACCCCAATAAAATGGTTTGCCAAATCAAGTGGTACTACCAATGCCAAAAGTAAATTTATACCGGTAAGTAACGAAGCACTTGAGGATTGCCATTACAAAGGCAGCAAGGATTTATTGTGTTTGTATTTGAACAACAACGAAGAATCTGAAATGTTTGTGGGTAAAAGCCTCCGTTTGGGAGGAAGTTCTCAGATTTACGAAAACAACAATACTTTTTTTGGAGACTTATCAGCGATTTTGATCGAGAACATGCCTATTTGGGCCGAATTCAGTAGTACGCCCAGCAGCAAAATTTCTTTGATGAGCGAATGGGAAACCAAAATAGGCGCAATCATCAACGAAACCAAAAATGAAAATGTAACCAGCTTTGCCGGTGTTCCTTCTTGGATGTTGGTGCTATTGAACAAAATATTGGAAGAAACAGGAAAAACAAACCTTATGGAAGTGTGGCCCAACTTGGAAGTGTATTTCCACGGAGGTGTAAGTTTTGACCCTTACAGGGAACAATACCAAAAAATACTGCCTCACAACCAATTTAAATACTACGAAATCTACAATGCCTCCGAAGGTTTCTTCGCCATTCAGGACTTGAATAATTCCAGTGATTTATTGTTAATGCTCGATTACGGAATTTTTTATGAATTTATCCCGATGGATACTTTTGGAACTCCGGAACAAAAAGCCGTTCGATTAGCGGATGTGCAATTGTTCAAGAATTATGCCATGGTGATTACTACCAATGGCGGTTTATGGCGCTATTTAATAGGCGACACGGTTCGATTTACTTCTTTAAGCCCGTATCGAATCCGGGTTACTGGACGCACCAAACATCACATCAATGTTTTTGGTGAAGAATTAATGGTCGAAAATACCGATCAGGCTATTGCCAAAGCCTGCCAGATCACTGAAACCGAAGTGGTAGATTATACCGTTGCCCCAATATTCATGAAAGACAAAGAAAAAGGAGGTCACGAATGGATGATAGAATTTAAGAAAAAACCAAAAGACATCGCCGCTTTTCAAAAAGCGCTGGATGAAACCCTACAGTCTTTAAACTCCGATTACGAAGCAAAACGCTACAACAATATGACTCTTAATCCACTTGTAATTAATGTTGCGCGAGAACGATTGTTTTATGATTGGCTCAAAGAGTGCGACAAACTTGGAGGACAACACAAAATCCCTAGATTATCCAACAAAAGAGATTATCTCGAACAATTGAAAAAAATGCAAAACTAAACCACTATGAAAAGAATATTCCTTTTACTAACTGTTATAATGATTACTTCCTGCAGCTCCTCCAGTCATATTTGTGGTGGTAATGGCGGAAAAACATGTGTAAAAACTACTCCTAAAACCAATATTAACAAAGGTCTTGATACCTAGAAACCTGTTACTATTTCTATATAAAAGTAAAAGTCATTCAAATTAGATTTTTGAATGACTTTTATTTTATTCGATAATCACTTTAAGTGACAACTCATCACTATTTTTCCAATATCTTTTTCAAATTGGCTAGATTTTGAGTTTCGGCATCTTTAATGATTTTTTCTCCTACAAAGTTCATCAAATTCATTGGATAAGATGAATGACCATAAAATTCAGCAGTAACTTTTGTTTCATTTGCTGATATAGATTCCAATAGCGTGCTTGCTTTGTCATCACCTTTCATCGGTCGCTCAAAATGCAAATCGACATCGATTCTATCTTCAGAAACAGCTGTAATCTGTTGCGAACCTGCTCCAACATTATCATCTTTGCTGTCCCAGGAAGCTTTGAACCCAACAGTTCCATCCATGCCTTGATAGTACATGTTTACATCTGGATCTTGCATAACCCAAATACTGTAATTCTCTTGATTTTTGACCAATTTCACATAATCAAAAACCACTTGCTTTGGCTTATTAATGGTTGTTGAAACCGAAACGGTATAATCGTTTGGGATGAAGAGCGCGATGATTAGCAATAATGCTATCAGACCAACTATTCCTAAACCTATAATTTTAAGTATTCTCATATGTATCCTATTAATTACTTGGTTTTTCATCAAAATTAACCATCCAGTGGATTCCAAATTTATCCACAAACATTCCGAAATAAGCCCCCCAGAAAGTTGGACTCATAGGCATAAAAGGATTTCCTCCCGCGGATAGTCCATCAAAAAGTTTATCAGCTTCTTGTTTGCTTTCTGCATTGATTGAAATCGAAACATTTGAACCAATTGCAACCGCACCGCTAGCTTCATTACTGTCACTTCCCATCAGGACATGATCTTTTCCTATAGGCAGTGAAATATGCATGATTTTGTTTTTATCCTCTTCAGATATTGCCCCTCCTCCTTCTGCATCTGCTGGCATGTCACCAAACTTTCCCACATAAGGAAATTCACCACCAAAAACTGATTGATAAAACAAAAAAGCTTCTTCGCAGTTTCCATTAAAAATTAAATACGGATTAATTGTTGCCATAATATTTTGATTTTTTTTTAGTTAATAAGATTTTAGGAGATTATATAAAGTTAAAAAAAATCCCTTCTATGTTTAGACATAAAGGCTCTCCACATATTTTTTAAAATTATCCAAAATTGCCTGCCAGCCATCACGCTGCATTTCCTCTGGATTTACTGTTTCCGGGTCAAAACTTTCGATAACCTCAACGCCAGTTTGAGTTTCTGTAAAATATACATCAACCTTTCTGCCGTCGGCCATTACATATTTAATTGCTTTATTTTGTTCCACCAAAGTGTATTCTCCCTCAAAATCAAAACTCATCGATCCATCTTTAGCAGCCATCGTGGACTTGAATTTACCGCCAATCCTTAAATCATTTTCGGCATAGGGCGTGTGCCAATCATCTGAAGCATTGTTCCATTTTGTAATATGTTCCGGACTTATCCAACATTCCCAAACTATTTTTATCGGAACATTTATGGTAGTTTGCACTGTTATCATTTTATCTAAATTTTTTTTTTTGAACTTAAAATTACAATTTATTTAAAATCAATGGACAATTTTATGTTGAAAATAAATATTATACCTAAAAAAATGGCCCGCAGATTCAAAGTGATTTACGCAGATTTTCCCTTTTTGTTCATAAAAAAACCTGCTCGAATGACGAACAGGTTTTATACAATTATTTTTAATTAAACTTAAGAAGCTATCTCCAGACGCTTCAATAAATTTTTATTCAATGTTTCTTTGGCGTATTCCATATCAATTTCTAATTTTTTATCATCAGAACTTGGTAATTCATACATCGCATCGGTAAGAATGGCTTCGCATAACGAACGCAATCCACGTGCACCCAATTTATATTCCAATGCTTTTTCAACAATAAAATCTAAAGCTTCATCTGTAATGGTGAATTCAACCTCATCCATCAAAAACAACTTTTGATATTGCTTGATTAAAGCATTTTTTGGCTGGGTCAAAATCGCACGCAACGTTTCTCTATCCAAAGGATCCATGTGTGTCAAAACAGGCAAACGACCAATGATTTCAGGAATTAATCCAAAGTCCTTAATGTCTTTTGGGATAATATATTGCAACAAATTGTCTTTGTCAATATTATCCACATTTTTGGATGTAGAATAACCAACTGCCTGACGGTTCAAACGTTTTGAAATAATACGTTCCACTCCATCAAAAGCACCGCCTGCAATAAACAAAATATTCTGTGTGTTAACCTCAACAAATTTTTGATCTGGATGCTTACGACCTCCTTTTGGTGGTACGTTAACTACAGTTCCTTCCAATAATTTCAGCAAAGCTTGCTGCACTCCTTCTCCCGAAACATCACGAGTGATTGAAGGGTTGTCGCTTTTACGTGCAATTTTATCAATTTCGTCAATAAAAACAATTCCTCTTTCGGCTTTGGTTACATCATAATCGGCTGCCTGTAAAAGACGAGTCAAAATACTTTCAACATCTTCTCCCACATAACCGGCTTCAGTAAGCACCGTTGCATCAACAATAGCAAGTGGCACGTCCAACATTTTGGCAATCGTTTTGGCTACCAATGTTTTTCCTGTACCAGTTTGTCCTACCATAATGATATTACTTTTTTCAATCTCTACCTCATCGTCCAATTGCTGTTGCATCAAACGTTTGTAGTGATTGTAAACCGCAACAGACATTACTTTTTTGGTTTGTTCCTGTCCAATAACGTATTGATCAAGGAAAGCTCTGATTTCTTTTGGTTTTTTTAAAATTAAATCACCAACTAACTTAGAGCCTCTGTTTGTTTTTAATTCTTCCAGAACAATTCCATGCGCCTGCTCGATGCATTTATCACAAATGTGAGCATCGATTCCCGCAATCAATAAATTAGTTTCTGGTTTTTTCCTTCCGCAGAAAGAACATTGTAATACTTGTTTTGCCATTTTTCATGTTTCAAGTTTCAAGTTTCAGGTTTCAAGTCAATTCTAACAACTTAAAACATGAAACTTTAAACTAATTTAAACCCTTCTTAAAACTTCATCAATCATTCCGTATTCTTTGGCTTCATCAGCAATCATCCAATAATCGCGTTCGCTGTCTTTGTGTACTTTATCAAAAGTTTGCCCAGAATGTTGCGATATAATTTGGTATAACTCATCTTTCAATTTCAACATTTCGCGTAAGTTGATTTCCATATCAGTAGCAACACCTTGTGCTCCTCCTGATGGTTGGTGAATCATAACGCGTGAATGAGGCAAAGCCGAACGTTTTCCTGCAGCTCCAGCACACAAAAGAACAGCTCCCATAGAAGCGGCCATTCCTGTACAAATTGTAGCTACATCCGGTTTGATGTATTGCATCGTATCATAAATCCCCAAACCTGCATAAACACTCCCACCCGGTGAATTCAAATAAATCTGAATATCCTTAGAAGCATCCGCGCTTTCCAAGAACAATAACTGTGCCTGAACGATATTTGCAATCTGATCATCAATTCCTGTGCCAAGGAAAATAATTCTATCCATCATTAATCTCGAAAAAACGTCCAATTGTGAAATATTCAATTGACGCTCTTCTATAATATAAGGAGTCATATTTTTTGGATTCATCGCAGCCACTATTTTATCATAGTACATTGCATTTACTCCTTGACCCTTAATAGCAAATTTTTTGAATTCTTTTCCGTAGTCCATTTTAAAAAGTTTATAAGTTTATAAGGTATAGTTTCTAATGTTTTTCTGTCTAAATAGTAAAGCAAAGGTTGTTCCTTTTTATTTTTTGTGACAAACTGTCTCGTTTTTCAACTCATTTTCGTTTTATCAGAACCTATTCAAACAAAAGAGCGTCAAAACAAATATGTTTGACGCTCAAATATACTTATTTTTTTATAAATTATTCTCCGTAAGAAGCAGCAATAAACTCTTCGTAAGTCACTTCTTTCGTAGTTGGATTCGCTTTTTCTTTGAATAATTCAAGTAATTTAGCCGCAACCACTTGGTCAGAAAGTCTTTTCACTTCTTCTTGGTTGGACAATACTCTTGCCACAATTCCTTGAACTTCTTCGTCAGTAGGATTTGTTTGTCCAAATTGAGCCATTTGTTGTTTGATTGCATTTGTTGTAAACGCTTTCAAATCTTCAAAAGTAATTTGGATATTGCTTGTAGCCATTGCTTTTCCTTCGATCAATTGAAAACGCAAACCTCTTTCAGATCTTGCATATTCCACAACTGCTTCTTCTGGAGTCAATTGTTTTTCGCCAACAGTTTGCAACCATTTGATTAAGAATTCAGATGGCAAATCGAATTTTGTATTTTCAATCAAAAATTCTTGAACATCAGCCAATAATTTTTGGTCAGCTTGTTGAGCAAATTGAGCTTCAGCATCTTCTTTGATTTTTGCTTTCAAGTCTTCCAATGAAGCTACATTTCCAGCACCAAAAAGTTTGTCGAACAATTCTTGGTTCAATTCAGCCAATTCAGCTCCGTTGATAGCCTCGATAGTGAAGTCAACATCTACTGCCAAACCGTGAACATTATCGTGACCTACTTTCAAATAATCCATCAATTGGTGGTCATCTTCAAATAAACCTTTAGTGTTTACAGTAACTACATCGCCCACTTTTTTTCCAATGAATTTGTCAGCAGTCGCTTTATCTTTAAAAATTGCCAAAGCAATTGTAGTAGAATTATTGATTCCTTCAGCCTCATTAGAGAAAGTTCCAGTAATATCAGAATCAGCAACTACAACTTCTTGCGGAATTGGAGTACCAAATTGTTTTTGGATACGCGCTACTTGACCGTCAATTAATTTGTCATCTGCAGTAACGATATATTTTACGATATCATTTTTAGCTTCAAGGTCTAATTCAAAACTTGGAACCAAACCGATTTCGTACTCAAAAACTAATTCTTCATCATCCCAGTTGAAGTTTTCGTTAACTTTAGGAAGTGGAGTTCCCAAAAGATTTAATCTTTCAGATTGCACAAAACGCTCCAAAGCCAAATCAACAACTTTCTTTACTTCTTCTTGTTTAATAGCCTTACCATATTGTTTTTCAACAAGGTCTTTAGGCACAGCACCTTTTCTAAAACCTTTTACAGTCGCCAAAGGCATTTTTTCGTTTATTCTTTTTGCTACTTGTCCTTTGTAATCCATGTGAACAACTGTCATTACAATCGTTTCATTCACAGCGTCTATTGCTACTCTTTTGATATCCATCTTCTTCTTTAATTTACATTATAAAATTGGGTTGCAAAATTATGAAATTTTTGCAACCCAAACAAGTATTTTAAGATTTTGAATTTTAGACAATTATTTAATGAAATCAAGAGCAAATCCTATCATATTAAAAAAAGATTTACTTCATCATATTCATTAAAATTTATATGGGCGAGACCCCATTTTTGGCAAGGGCCAAATCAACTTTGCGCTTATACGGCCCTTCCCAAAAATACGGTCGGGCTATCCACGCTACTTCGGTAGCTAGTTTCTATCCCTCTCGCGTGTGCAAAACAAGAAACATAATGCAACACAACAGCATTGCTAGCTACTGCGCAATCAATTTATCAAACAAAAACATCATAAGAAATTCGAACAAACCTTATCTTTGTAGTAATCGACGCTTTAAATCAAAGCAAAATGACTCTAGACCAATATCTTGCCAGCATAAGCACAGCGTACAAAGACGGTATTGCAACGGAATTATATGAAGGGAAAATTCCAAATCTAACCGAAGAAATAATCAATCAAATAGCCCACAAAACAGGTTTACACTTTATACTGACAAAAGATCCAGAAGGCAACGTTTGCATGGCAAACAACAATGAGATTCGTTCTGAATTCAGACAAACTTTCTCTCCATTGGATATTCTCGATTATGCATATGCCATTCTACATTCATCAAGCTTCCATTCTGCAGACAAAAAAATCCTAAAAACAAATTTTCCATACCCAAAAAATGCTGACATCTTTTGGAAATTAGCTGAAATAGGATCCAAAATCAAACAAATTCATTTATTTGAAAATCCAAAAACAAAAAATTCTATTACTTATCAGCAAAAAACAAGACTCGCATTATCAGAAACAAATCTATTAATAGAGAAAATAGACAAAATAATACTGGAATAACTAAAAGGCCAATTTATTTTTTAAAACTCAAAACCCGAACGGAATCTCCAACTTTCACCTTCCCCAATCCCAGTCCGATTAAATTCTGTCCAAACAACACTTTATTCCCAAAATTTCTATATTTCGCCAATGTCTTTAATGGATCTTTTCCCGAAATCACTCCCTTTTCTTGATCTACTGTCGTCATCACACATCGGTCGCAAGGTTTCACCCCAACAAAAGAAACAGTACCAATTTTGAATTCTCGCCAAGCATCTTCTTCAAAAGCATCACCATTGGTAAAAACAAAATTTGGTCGAAATCGATTCATCGGAACCCTAACCTCCATGCGTCCATTCAAATCATCCAACGAAGCTTGCCCAATAATCAAAAAAGGATACGCATCCGAAAAAGAATTAATTTCATCACCACTAATCGCATAATCCGGATCTAATTTTCGTTCACTTTCTTCTGGCATATAAACCAATCGAACCGAAAAACCGAGAAATTTTGAAAACCATTTGCTCGTGTTTGGACTTACTTCAAACGCATCAATAGTATCATCCCAAACGGTTACTTCAATTTTAGAATTCGCATCCGAAAAAACAGGATGAAGTTCTAGATCGACAGATTCCATATTAACTCTGTGTGTAATTCTCAAAAATCCGTCAACAATATCCGGACTAAAAAGAGCCAATTCAGGATATTCTCTTTGCGACAAAAAACGTCCGTTATCATCAACTAATAACCAACGACGATCCAACTCTAAACCACGATCCGTAACTTGAGCCTCTTGCAATGAAATTCCACCCAACGATTTTACAGGATAAACCCAGATTTCTGAAAGTTCCAACATAACATTATTTTTTTTCAAATCTACAAATTAAACTTCTACACTAGAGTCAATAAATAACCCAAAACAGAACCGCCAATTACAATGAGACTGCTATTGATATTTTTGAACCAAAAAGCAATCACAATACTTGTCAATTCAATACAAATTGTTTTCCAATCCGTAATTGTTGTTATCCCCATATCTACGCAAACTGCCAAGATAATTGCCACCGACGCGACATTTACTGCGTCCAAGAAAACAGAAAATAATGTAGAATTTCTCATTTTCTTCACCAACGGATTCAACAACGCAACAAACAAAAACGAAGGCAAAAATATCCCAACGGTAGCCAGCAAAGCTCCTGTCCAATCATTAATTTGATACCCGATAAAAGTAACAGAAGAAAACACGGGACCAGGCGTAAACTGCCCCACAGCAATGGCGTCCATTAATTGGCGACGCGATAAAATGCCTGTCGCAACCAACTCGCTATCCAAAAAAGCAAATAAAACATAACCGCTTCCATAAAGAATAGCCCCTATTTTCAAAAATATCAAAAACAAACTCCCATTGGAGATCGAAGTATTGGGAGAAAATGAAAATGGAAAAATTACAATAGACAGAAAATTTTGATCCGTATTTTGAAAGAGTTTATTTTTTATTCCAAACACGAACAGAGCAAAAAAACCAGCTCCAAACAACAAGTATAACTCATTAAACTTCAACAACGACAATATCAAAACTAAGATTCCGACACAATAAAGCTCAACCGTTTTTAAAGACTTTTTCGCCAAAGGAAAAACAGCAAAAAGGATTATGGCTATTATAGCCGGTTTAATCCCATAAATAAACGGCTGAATTTCCGGAAGCTGTCCGTACTTTTTATATATCCAGGCAAAAAATCCCGTTATCAATACCGACGGACAAATGAAACAAAGTCCAGCAACCAGCAATCCTTTCCAACCCGCTCTTTCATGACCAATATGAATTGCCATTTCTGTACTGTTTGGACCAGGAATCAAATTGGTAGCACCTATCAGATCTAAAAAATGCTGCTCGGTTATCCACTTTTTCTTGGTAACCACTTCCTCTTTCATCATTGCGATATGAACAGCAGGTTCACCAAATCCAATAATCCCTAGTTTTAAAAATAATTGAGCAAGCTCCTTTAAATTATTATTCATTTACTTTAAAATCTTGATTAATAAAATAAGACTCCATAAAACTATTTTCATTGCTGTTTGCCAAAATTAAAACAAAAAAAACAGCCTTCTTAAAAGGCTGTTAGAAAAATCAATCTTTTACAGATTTATTTATTTTTTCTCACTCTTTCTTTCTGTCATAGCCATACCACATTTTGGGCATTTCCCTGGTTTATCAGATGCAGAACCATCCATAGTACAAACGTACTTACTTTTCACTGTAGTTGTAGCTTGGTTTCCTTTTGCTGTGGCAGTATGTGCTGTTTCTTTACTCGCTACCAAATCCATCCCACATTTTGAACACTTCCCTTTTTTATCACTTATTACTTTGGGATGCATCGGACAAGTATACATTGTTTTTTGAACTTCTTTTTTAGAAGCTGTGACAGTCGTTTGAGCTGATACGGCAGTTCCCATAGCAAAGAAAGCCGTCAAGGCAAGAATTAATGTTTTCATGATTTTTTTTATTTGATTATAGTTATTTGAATTACTTCTTGTTTTTTTTGTTTTAAAGTTAAAAATCTCTATCTGAATAATAATCCATAAAAAAACTGCATTTGGCATCCAAAAGAAACCAAATACAGCTCAAATTTATATTAAGAATTTAATATTCATTCTGTTAAAATCTTTGACCAAAATTACACTATTCCAACTTCAGAATAAAAAAAGCCATTACATTTTTTTAAAAGCCTATTTATCACCAATAATGGAATAAATAATAGACTGGCATAATGACAATATGATACTAAAAAACATGGCAACCCAAAACGTATCAACAGTAAATCCTCCCACAATCTTGGTACATAATAAAATAATCAAGGCATTTACCACCAACAAAAACAACCCTAAAGTCACTATTGTAAAAGGCAAGGTCAGTAATACCATGATAGGCTTAATAAAAATATTAAGCAGTCCCAAAACAACGGCTACTACCATTGCCGTAAAAGGACCAGCCACATGTACACCTGGCAAAAAATGAGCAATTCCAAAAACCAATCCTGCGGTAACAATTATTCTAATGATCAAATTCATAGTCTCGTCTTTTAAAATTTCAATAAATATAATAAATTTTCTATACTATATTAAATTATTTTAAAAATGCACTTGCTAATTCATAAAACATTGTAGGGTTTTCAGCATGTAACCAATGGCCAACATTAGGAATTGTCGCTACTGTTGAAGACGGGAAATGAGTTTTTATTTCATCAAAATCACTATCAAGTATATAATTAGAATTTCCACCACGTATAAAAAGTGTTGGCTTTTCAAAAATCACGCCTTCGGCTAATGCTTTTCCGATTTCATCAATTTTTCTATTGAAAACGTTCAAATTAAATCGGAAAGCCAATTGACCTGGTTCTTGCCAGTATAAACTTTTCATCAAAAATTGACGTGTCCCAAAATCGGGTATATACTTTTTCATTATTTCCTCAACCTCATTCCTGCTTGGTTTAACCGAAAAATCCACAGCATTCAATCCCGCCAATATATCTTGATGGTGAGGAGCATAAAATTTAGGACCAATATCGGCGACCAATAACTTATCAACTAAATTTGGATAGGAAGTTGCCAAAAGCATTGCCACTTTACCTCCCATAGAGTGACCTATAATATCAATCGATTCAAGACCGTTTGTCTGACAATAGTCAAAAACATCTTGAACCATAATTTCATAACTAAATTCATCCGAATGAAAACTGCGCCCGTGATTGCGCAAATCCAGCAGATGTACTTGAAAACCATCGGAAACAAATTGTGTTCCTAATGTTTTCCAATTGTCGGACATTCCAAGAAAACCGTGAAGTATTAATAAAGGTTTTCCAGAACCTTCTATTTTTGAGTAGAGCATTATTATTTTAGATTGCAGATTTCAGATTTTAGATTGCAGAGTAAAAACTGCATTCCAAAACAGTAATCAATATTAGATTTTTTTATTTTTTTGATTAGAAAATTAAAATTTTAGATTTGAAGATGACAGGCATAAAAAATCACAAATCATCATTCGTTAATCTTAAATCAAAAATCTTATTTTAGTTTTCGCAAATACATATTCACCACATTATCCAAACCAAGATAAATCGCTTCGGAAATTAGTGCGTGCCCAATTGAAACTTCCAATAATCCTGGAATGTTTTCCTTAAAAAACTGAACATTGTCCAAACTCAAATCATGTCCAGCATTAATTCCTAAACCTAAATCATTTGCTAAAACTGCAGATTTCACATAAGGATCAATTCCATTTTTATTTCCTAAGCTATATTGATGGGCAAAAGCCTCGGTGTACAATTCAATTCTATCGGTACCGGTTTTTTTGGCTCCTTCAATCATCTCAGAAATTGGATCAACAAAAATAGAAGTTCTAATTCCGTTTCGTTGAAACTCCTGAATAACTTCTGATAAATAAGACTGATTCTTTATTGTATCCCAACCCGCAGAAGAGGTAATTGCACCAATGGCATCAGGAACCAGTGTAACTTGATCTGGTTTGCATTCTAAAACCAAATCGATAAAATTATGCTGAGGATTTCCTTCAATATTATATTCGGTGTACACAATCGCTTTTAAATCTCGGGCGTCTTGATAGCGAATATGACGCTCATCCGGACGTGGGTGAATCGTGATTCCCTGACCACCAAACTGCTGAATATCAGTAGCTACTTTCAATAAATCAGGCACATTTCCTCCACGAGCATTACGTAAAGTGGCAATTTTATTTATATTAACGCTAAGTTTTGTCATAGAAACAGGTATTAATAGATATGTAAGTATATTTGATAAGACAAAAATACAAAGTAAAACCTAGCAGATTTTGTATAATTTTGATTATTTTGCATCGATTATTGAGGATAGATTTATGGCAGATTTAAAAGACTATATTACAAACGACTACAAAGCAATTGATGCTCAAGAAACTATTGGGTCAGTTCAAGACTTTTTTGGTGACTTAACCTTTTCCCATTTTCCTGTCATCGAAGAGGGGATTTTCATTGGAAGTATCGCCGCAGATGACATTGAAACTTTTGACAGTGATAAAAAAGTCAATGACTATAAATATGTACTTGAACATTTTTTTGCCAGAACCGACATGATTTGGCTAGACGTTTTAGAAGTTTTTGCCAAAAATCACACTAACTTAGCTCCCATTTTGGACGAGAATAATAAGTATGTTGGCTATTATGAAATTGAGGACATCATTAAATTTTTTCATGAAACTCCTTTTCTTAAAGAACAGGGAGCCATCATTATAGTGAGTAAAAATACTATCGATTATTCGATGAGTCAAATTGTACAAATTGTAGAGAGCAACAATGGTAAACTTTTAGGTCTTTTCATTTCAAATTCCGATGTAAATACTACTGAAGTCACTATCAAAATCAGTGTCGGTTCATTGAATGAAATTATTCAAACTTTCAGAAGATATAACTACGACATCATTTCAGAACATAACGAAGACAATTACATCAAAAGTTTAAAAGAACGTTCGGATTATTTAGACAAATATTTGAACATGTAATTATTTGGATTAAGGCATTTAAAATCCAAAATAACGAATAACAAAATATCAAAACCAAAAGAAATGAAAGTAGCTATTTACGGCCAATATTATTTAGTTAGCACAGAACCTATCATAAAAGACATTTTTGTGTTTTTCAACAATAATAACGTAGAAATGGTTATTGAATCCGATTTCCTAAACATGTTGTATGAAAAAAAAATCATAGAAAAAGAATACAACACTTTTTCCTTTAATGATGAATTGGATTCTAGCTTTGATATGTTAATCAGTATTGGCGGTGACGGAACAATTTTAAGAGCAGTTACGCTGGTTCGCAATTCAGGTGTCCCAATTTTGGGTATAAACGCAGGAAGATTGGGTTTTTTGGCAACGGTACAAAAAGAAAACATCGCCGCTTTCATGCAGTTTGTCATTGACAAAAAATATAAAATTTCTAAAAGAACTTTGTTAAGCTTGACGTGTTCACCTGAAAACAAAACTATAGAAGGACTCAACTTTGCCATGAATGAAATATCGGTGAGTCGAAAAGAAACCACATCGATGATCACCATCGATACTTATTTGAACGATGAATTTTTAAATTCCTATTGGGCCGATGGTCTTATTATTGCCACTCCCACAGGAACTACAGGTTACTCATTGAGTTGTGGAGGTCCCATATTGACACCCGATGTAAAAAGTATAGTTATAACACCTATTGCTCCTCACAACTTGAACGCAAGACCTCTTGTCGTTCCTGATACAACGGAGGTTCGTTTAAAAGTTTCTGGAAGAGAACAACAATATTTAGTATCATTGGATTCAAGAATAACAAGTGTTGCAAATGATTCTATTCTAACCATAAAAAAAACCGATTTCGAAATAAATATGGTGGAGATCCCGGAAGAAACTTTTTTAAAGACTCTAAGAACAAAATTACTTTGGGGTGAGGACAGAAGGAATTAAAACTTCCCCCTATACGAATTATTCCTTTTTTGTCGTTACTATTACATCCTTTGTATATAAAAAAAGGGATCTGGTCTAAAAAAAGACAGTATTCCTAAGATACGTATTGAATCCTATTGATAATTATTATATTTGCAGGCAATTTTATAATTTATGAGTAAAATTTTCATTTCATTTTTATGCTTTTTTACCTTTTCTTCTATTCATGCCCAGATTAATGAAATAGGAGTTTTTCTTGGAGGCAGTAATTACATAGGAGATGTGGGTTCAACAACTTACATTGCTCCAAATGAACCTGCATTCGGTATTTTATACAAATGGAATAAAAGCCCAAGACATGCTTATAGATTTTCCTACACACAATCACAAATCTCCGGAAACGATCATGATTCAAAAGAATCTGGAAGAAATAACAGAAGATATAGTTTTGTAAACAACATAAAAGAGCTATCAGCTGGATTGGAGTTTAATTTTTTTGATTTTAATTTACATGAGGAAAAACCAAAATTTACTCCTTATGTATATTCTGGCTTAAGCTATGTTCTTTACGATGATTTATATGTAACATCAGGGATTACACATAAAAACAATACAAAAAGTACAATTGCTATACCAATGACCCTTGGCGTAAAAACAAATTTTTCAAGGAGTTTCGTTTTAGGTTTAGAAGTTGGAGCTCGATATACTTTTACCGACAACCTTGACGGCAGCAATCCAAGTAATAGTAGTTTACCTAAATTTGGCAATATAAATAATAATGATTGGTATGTATTCTCAGGAGCAACATTAACGTATACTTTTGGAAACAAACCATGTTACTGCGCAGACTAAAATAAGATGTTAAAAGACGAAATAAACACAGAAAATATTCCCAAACACTTGGCCATTATTATGGACGGGAATGGTCGTTGGGCAAAACAAAAAGGATTCCTAAGAACACTTGGACATGAGAGCGGCTCAAAATCTGTAAAAAAAATAATTCAAGAATGTTTGGATTTAGGCGTAGAATACTTAACCTTATATGCTTTCTCTACTGAAAACTGGAATAGACCCAAGCTTGAAATAGACACTTTAATGAGGGTTTTAATCAATTCATTAAAGAAAGAGCTTAAAACAATGCAAGAAGGCAACATCAAGATGAACGCTATCGGTAATTTAGAAAAATTACCGACAAAAGCTCAAAAGCAATTATTTGATGTGCTGGACAAAACAAAAGACAATACGAAAATGACATTAACTCTCGCCTTAAGCTACGGATCTAGGGAAGAATTAGTAAATGTTGTGAAAATAATAAGCGATAAAGTTAAAAATAATATAATTTCAATAGACAGTATTGACGATTCAATTATAAATGAGCATCTTTACACGCATAATTTACCGGATGTTGATTTATTAATAAGAACTAGTGGAGAACACAGAATAAGTAATTTTTTGCTATGGCAAATAGCCTATGCAGAATTGTACTTTACTGATGTATTATGGCCCGATTTTAAAGAACAAGATTTACATGAGGCTATCATTAGTTATCAAAAAAGAGAACGTCGATTTGGAAAAACAAGTGAACAAATTAAATAATTTTTTAGTGTTACATAAAAGCATAAAACTAGTCCTTACCTTTTTAATTTTAGGAACTTTCACTCAAATTAAAGCCCAAGACAGAGTACCATTTGACCAAGGTAAAAAATACATATTAGCAGATGTAAAAGTAGTTGGAGACATTAGTTTCAATCCTCAAACTGTAGTTACTTTTGCTGGATTGGAAAAAGGACAAGAAATTACAGTTCCGGGAGAACAAATAAGTAGTTCAATAAAAAAATTAGGAAAGCTGGGTCTTTTTGATGAAATTTCATTTTATGTAAATAGAATTGAAAATGACAGCATTTACCTAGATTTGAATATTAAAGAATTACCAAAAATCAATGAAGTAAAATTTGTTGGTGTTTCCAAAAGCAAAACGGAATCTTTCATTAAAGACAATGGCTTAACCAATGGTAAAATTGTAACCGAAAACTTAATTACCACAACAAAAAACTACATTGAAAAAAAATACAAGAAAGATGGTTTTTTCAATACTAAAGTTTACATAACCACTTCAAAAGACACGACCCTAACCAAGAATCAAGTAAACATGCTTGTAAAAGTTGACATTGGGGAGAAAGTCAAAATATACAAAATTGATTTTGAAGGCAATAAAAATGTTCCAAGTAGCAAACTACTTGGATCCATGAAAAACACCAAAGAAAAAAATTTCTCACATGTTTTGAAGCGATCAAAATACATTGAAGCTAAATACCAAGAAGACTTAGAAAAGATAGTTAATGACTATAAAAAAATCGGATATCGTGATGCCCGTATTTTAGGGGATTCTGTTACATATAATAAAGAAAAAAATGCCATCTACATAAAAATTAAAGTAGAAGAAGGAATTAAATACTATTTTGGAAATATTAAATTTATCGGAAATACTGTTTACTCTGACGAAGGGCTAAGAAGTATGTTAGGTATCCATACTGGAGACGTATATAATGGTGTACTTCTTCAAGAAAGGATTGCAGACAAATCTAAACCAGACGGAGAAGACATTACCAATTTATACCAAAATAACGGATACCTGTTTTCAAGCATAAATGCTGTAGAAACAAAAACAACTGATAATGTAATTGATTTTGAAATCCGAGTTACCGAAGGCCCAATCGCATATTTCAACAAAATCACTGTTGTTGGAAACGACAAAACCAACGATGAAGTAATTTATAGAGAATTAAGAACAAAACCTGGAGAAAAATACAACAAAGGAGAATTAGTAAGAACCATTAGAGAGATTGGACAATTAGGATTTTTTGATCCTGAAAAAATCGATCCTCAATTCAAAAATGTTGATTCTGGTGCCGGAACTGTAGACATCGAATATCATGTTGTAGAAAAAGGAGCTAGCCAAATTGAACTTCAAGGAGGATATGGCGGAGGTGGTTTCGTAGGAACTTTGGGGTTGTCTTTCAATAACTTTTCGGCAAGAAATTTATTCAACAAAGATGCCTATCACCCACTTCCTATGGGAGATGGACAAAAAGTAGCCTTACGTCTTCAAGCAAGTTCTTACTACAAAACCTATAGTTTATCGTTTTCAGAACCTTGGTTTGGAGGAAAAAAACCAATCCAATTTAGTAGTTCATTTGCATTTAGCCAACAATACAGTTCTAACTACCAAATGCAAAAGGTAGATAAATCAAAATACATCAATATCACCTCTTTGTCTGTTGGAATGGCAAAAAGATTGACAGTGCCTGATGATTTCTTCACGCTGTCACAATCTATCAGTTACCAACAATACGATTTGCATAATTATCTTTACGGATTATTTACATTTGCAAATGGGACATCTAGAAATTTATCCTATTCTGTGGGTCTTACCAGAAACAGTAAAGGATTCAACCCTATATTCCCAACTTATGGTGCGGAATTTTCAGTAAATGGTGAGTTTACACTTCCTTATTCCCTAATTACCGGCACGGATTATGCAACATTAGGAGATCAGCAAAAATATAAATATATTTACTCTGGAAATTCCTATGTAGATAACAATGATAGGGTTGTAAATGCTGGAGATTATTTGGATAAATACCCAAGTTCATCATATGTCTCTAATAAAGTAGACAATTATCAAGATGCAGTTGCTGATCCTGCAAAAGTGGATCAAGAAAAATACAGATGGTTAGAATATTACAAAGTACAATTTACAGGAGACTGGTTTACTACTTTATATAAAAAATTAGTATTACGTACTTTAATGCAATTTGGATTTTTAGGAGCTTACAATCAAGACAGAGGAGTTATTCCTTTTGAAAGATACTACATGGGAGGAGACGGAATGGCAGGAAGCTCGATTGATGGAAGACAAAACATACAGCTAAGAGGATATGAAAATGGAGCTTTGACTCCTGCAAGTTCAAGTGGTGATGCTTATGGTGCTACTGTTTACAATAAGTTTTCATTAGAATTACGTTATCCGATTACATTGAAATCATCAGCATCTATTTATGCTTTGACCTTTGCAGAAGCCGGACAGTCATACGCTTCATTATCTGATTACCAACCGTTTAATTTGGCTCGTTCAACGGGTGTTGGTTTAAGGGTATTTATGCCTGCTTTTGGTTTGTTGGGTATCGATTTTGGTTATGGATTCGATGCTGTTCCTGGAGCCATAAAACCAAGTGGATGGCAAACGCATTTCATCATAGGTCAGCAGTTTTAAATAAATTTGGTTTAAAATTTCTAAAATTAAAAATTATGAGAAAAGAATTTTTATTTATAATTTTATCCCTTATTGTTTTAACGACAGTAAAGGCTCAAACCAAAGGAAATAAAGTAGGCTACATTGATATGGAATACATATTGCAAAATGTACCAGACTATATAGAGGCCAAAGCACAATTAGAACAAAAAGCACAGAAATGGAAACAAGAAATCGAGGCTAAAAAATTAGAAATTAACAAACTGACCGAAGCTTTAAAAGCTGAAAAACCATTGTTGACAGCCGAATTAATTGAAGAAAGAGAAACGGAAATAAAGTTCCTCGAATCTGAAAAATTAGATTATCAGCAAAAAAGATTTGGCCCTAATGGGGACTTAATAATACAAAAAGCCGGATTAGTTAAGCCTATACAAGATCAAGTTTTCACAGCTGTTCAAGATATAGCTGAGGCCAAAAAATATGACTTTATATTTGACAAATCTTCACATTTAACTATTCTTTTTGCCGCAAAAAGATTTGATATTAGTGATCAAGTGATTCGGGTATTAAATCGAACAGAAAAAAGAGAACAATTAACCAAAAAACAGCAAAAAGAAGAAGAGGCTAAAGAGAATAAAGAAGACGAATTAGACGAAAATCCTATTCTAGCCGAAAGAGAAAAAGCATTATTAGATAAAAAAGCCGCTCGAGAAAAATTGGTCGCTGATAAAAAAGCGGCTCAAGAAGAAGCTCGCAAACAATACGAAGAAAAAAGAAAACAATTACTAGCCGAAAGAGAAGCGAAAAAAAATGGCACAGTTGTTGCACCTGTTAAAACTGAGGGAGTAAATACTTTCACACCAAATACAACTGAGAACACAACTACAACAAAAACGACAGCCGAAGAGGTTAAGCCAAATATACAGGAAGAGCGAAAAAAAGCGCTAGAAGAAAAAAGAAAAAAAATACTTGAAGAAAGAGAAGCTACAAAAAAAGTAGCCGAAGAAAAAAGACTAAAAGAAATTCAAGACAGAGAAGCTTTGAAAAAAGCTAATGAAGAAAAATTAAAATAAAACAACTAAACAAATTCTAATTATTAAATATTTTAAAACAATGAAACAATTCAAAACTTTACTAATTGCTGCGATACTATTTTTAGGTGCAACTCAAATTTCAAATGCTCAAACAAAAGTAGCTCACGTTGATGTAAATGAAATCATGTCTAAATTGCCTGCTATGCTTGATGCCCAAAAACAATTGGAGAAATTGAGTGGTACTTATGATGCAGACTACAAAAAGATGGTTGAAGAATACCAAGCAAAATTAAAAAAGTACGAAGCTGAATCTGCAACAGTTACTGAGGCCGTAAATCAAGAACGTTCTAAAGAAGTTCAAGATATGCAAAAAAGAATTGTTGACTTTAGAGACAATGCTCAAAAAGAATTACAGACAAAACAAGAAGAAATTGTTAAGCCAATTATGGAAAAAGTAAAAGCTTCTATACAAAAAGTAGGAAAAGCTAAAGGTTTCCAATATGTTCTTGACGGATCTACACTTTTACTTGCTGATGGAACAAACATCACTGTTGACGTGAAAAAAGACTTAGGTTTTTAATCTAAAATAAATCAATCACAAACTGCTCCTCCAAAATATTGGTGTGAGCAGTTTTTTTTTACAAAAAAAAATATAGTATATTTAGACTATAGCTTTTAAATTTGCAACCATGACAAACGATAGACCAATTGGTGTTTTTGATTCTGGAATTGGAGGAACTTCCATCTGGAAAGCCATTCATGATTTACTGCCAAATGAACAAACAATCTACCTAGCCGACAGCAAAAATGCCCCTTATGGGCAAAAATCAAAAGCAGAAATCATTGCTTTAAGCATGAAAAACACAGATTTATTGATTGAAATGGGCTGCAAGCTAATTGTGGTAGCCTGCAATACTGCAACAACCAATGCTATCCAAGAATTAAGAGCAAAATACTCCATTCCGTTTATTGGTATTGAACCTGCCATAAAACCTGCGGCAACACACTCCAAAACTCAAACAATAGGAATCTTGGCCACAAAAGGGACTTTGAACAGTGAACTTTTCAATAAGACCACAGAGAAATATCAAGACATCAAAATCATCGAGCAAATAGGCCATGGTTTGGTTCAATTAATCGAAGATGGTCAAATCAATTCTCCGGAAATGACCGAATTACTTAATTCTTATTTAACTCCAATGATTGAAGCCAATATTGACTATCTCGTATTGGGTTGCAGTCATTACCCCTATTTAATTCCACAAATAAAAAAAATCCTTCCGGAACACATTCATATCATTGACTCTGGAGAGGCTGTTGCCAAACAAACTCAAAACATACTTAGAGACAAGGTAGGCTTTTCAACAGCCAAAAGCACCGCTCCAATTTTCTACACAAACACCAATCCAAAAGTTTTAACTGAAATTTTAGAAAACAAATACCAAGTTGAAGAAAAGGATTTCTAAACTATTCTAGCTTTTTCCTAACAAACCAGATACCGTCCAAATTAAGATTCAAAGTTAGTTTATGATAATTTTCTTGAACCAATGAATTGGTTATTTGCCCTTTTTGTCCATAAGTATAGGAAATAAACAAAGCCGAAGATAGATGATCTAATGGCAGTGAAGCTCCAATTGAAAAATTCTTATCCTCAATTTTTTTATTGTCCACTTCCAAATATCCCGTGTCATAATTAACCCCTGCAGCATATTTTATTCGATCAAAATAACTTCTTGATGCTTTTGCTTTTTGATAAGACAATCCCAACGCAAACTTTTCTTGATTGGAAAAATTACCATACATATCGGATTGATTGGTAGCATCCCAAAATCTTTTCTCGTAATCAAAAGCTATACTTAGTTTGTTTTTAAAGGCTTTATTGAAACCAACCCCTACTTCTAAAGGTAAATAAAAATCGTCTGTATTGGATTTTTCATCTGTCTCCAAAGTAGAAGTACCGGTACCATTTACAACAGTAACAGATTGAATTTTGGTTGCATTTACACGTGTTGGCGATTTTACATTTAATCCAAAAGTCAACGACGGGTTCATTTTGAATTGTGAACCCAAAATAGGTCGAATACCACTATAACTTACTTTTTTATCTATACTGGTAACTGAGCTATTGATTTCATACGTCCTTTCATCAGTTGTATTCCCAAAAAGGACTGAGGCAGAAAAACCTAAAGATAATTTATTGCTCAATTTATAGGCATACGAAAAATCCAAATTATTCAATCCACCTGTCCCCATTACGTTCAAATAATAATACTCATTACTACTATCCAGTATCGGTATTTTTAATCCAGAAATTTTAAAAGAAGAACTGGAATAAGGCATCATAGCAACGCTAACTGCCGATTTATTATTAATAGGAAAGGCAAAAGCAAAATGGGAAAACTGAAAATTGTTCCGATTTTCTTTTTTTAGATTATCTTCAAAAAAGGATTGAATGCCTTTACCTCCCACTTCAAAAAAGAAATTATTCGCCGGAATATTAACAAGTGAAGCTGCATTTTTGTTATTGATAAAATTATCCGAAGGCAATGCTATGCCGGCAGTACCAAGAGATGGAATTAATCCAAAATTAGCTTCATACAAACTTCCCAATCCATAAAGCGAGTAGGGCGAAGTAGCAATACTTTGAGAGTAAGCAATAAAGGAAGAAAAAAACACTAAAACCAAAAAAGGGCAACTCTTTTTCATTTAATACGTTATATAATAGATTTGTAATTTCATTTCACTTTCTTTATTGGTCTGGTCCCCCAATACAACTCTATCTACAACTTTGGATAAAATAGGTAACGTAAAGATTAAACCACTCTTCGAATCCGACTCTTTCAGCATTTCTTTTTGCAAAAAAGAACCTAGCGACAGTTGATAACTCACACTTTCATCAAATTCATCATTCTCATTATTTAAAGTTGCAACCATACTCTCACCACTCGAATTTGTAAGCGACGTTTTTATTCGATTCAACTTATCAACTACATAAACACTTAATTTCTCTGGCAATGGAAACATTTTCGAATACGAATTCTTGACGGGTTTCATTATTAACTTTGCATCGACTATGGCTCCTTTTGCTGCAAGGTATTTTAGTTGTTTTATATTTGGAAAATCGACACGACAGACTATTCCCGTACCAGATTGAATGAATCCAGCATTACCAGTATATTGGCTGGATAAATTCATTTTTGACAATGGCAAATCATTAATTAAAGTTCCTGACCTATCTGATGAAATTGAGTTAAACTGCTTAGTGGCATCCAAAACAGTAAAATCCATTTTATGAAAATCTTCGGTACCTCCTTTCCCTTTGGAATAGTACAATCGAAGTACACTAGACAAATTGAATCCAACCACACTACCTGAAGTATTAGAACTTGAAGTAACTACAAAACCTTTTAAATATTCTGTAAAATCACTGGAAGTAGTAATTTCATTATTCTTAAACTTATTAAAAAGCTCCAATCCAAATTCATTATCCAATTTAATATTGATACTATCCCTGCCTATTGGCTTTGGCCTATAAGTTATTGTACCTAAACTCGCAGAATTATACTCTAAAGCAGAATTACTATAAAAGCTTATATCATTCACATTGGGTTTGAACTTTTTGATTACCCTATGAATATTTAAAGTCTGAACTTTGGTAGTATCAGCATAATAGTAATTATCATATCTTAGAATCATCGCAATGGAATCAAATACATAACCTGTTGCCTCTGTGTCGGAATTTCCACGGTAAATATTAAATGAAGATGCAGAAACCTGGAAATAGCTATCCGACTTCACTTTCCCAAAAAGAGGATCATCATAATTCCCTACCAAGATTCTACTTTCATTAGAAGTAACCAAAGAATCCAGCTTTATGGTAGAAACATCAACGGTGACCGTATCTATTGAGAGCACTTTATTTTTTAAGGCTAGATAATCTGCTCCTACAACAAATTCCCCAGCATCAACATCAGAATCACAAGAGAATATTAATAACCCAAAAAACATCAAAATCAAAAACTTGTACATACTTAATTTTTTGGGCAAATATATAAGCGCTCGTTACTGCAGTCCTAATAACATATACTGTTCGGGTTATTCAATCTATAAAAAGTGATAAACTGTCTATGACTTACTATACTGTTCCAAAACTAGATTCACCTTTAATAATAGCCCGTTTGTCTATAGAATAAACCCATGCATATATATTCTTTTTTATTCATTGGCAACACAACTACTTTTGGACCAATAATTAAATAATGAGAATAAACAACTTTACGAAGATTTTTATTTTGATTCCAATATTTAGTGTTTATGCACAAAAAGGATTCACAATTGATTTGAACATAAAAACCGAACCGATAGAAAATGGTTCCATAAAACAAACTGGAATTGGGATATTCTTTTTTAAAGACATTGGAACTAAAAATAAATTGACGAATACTTTTAAATACAAAAGCACAACAGTTACAGATGAAATTGAAACCTATCTATTAAAAAATTATGTTACAAATTATAGTAGCACTCACTTTATTGGTTTTGAAAACATTTTTGAATTTTCTCACCAAATAGCAGAAAAAACAAAGTTGAAAATAGCAATAGAGCCAACAGCTAATTATGAAGGTAATTTTGACATTTCAGACATAAGCATATTAGGAGGTATTGAACTTAGTCAATCATTAAATAAAAATAATAGTATAGATCTGGGAATAAAAAGAATGACCGTTTTTGGTAAACCCGAAATACTTCCAACGTTTTCATTCAATCATAAATTCAACAATGAAACTTATTTAAAATTAGGATTTCCAAATTCGGAACTAGCCTATTCCAATTCGATTCGAAATAAATTCAGCCTAAACAATGACTTTAGCGGAAGCAGTTACAATCTATATTCTCCTATTGCAACGGATGATACAAATACCATTACAAAATTGGGCTTCTCTCAAATGGAAACCACATTACAATTCGAAAGGAATATGGAGACCTCTTGGTATGTCAGTCTCAAAGGTGGATTTTCATCAAACAAAGAATTTAAATTTTCTGATGAAAACAGAACGAATGAAATGAATCAAACCTTAAAAAATGGAGGCATCTTTTCTATTAGTATAAAATACAAACTTTAATAAACACCATGCACATTATGAAACATTTAAAAAAAGGAATATTTCTTAGCACATTACTAATCTGTTTAATTTCAATCAGTTGCAGCAATGATGACACAGAAGACAAACTAGGAAACTGGATAAAAAAATCAGCATTTGATGGGCCGGCACGATCTAGTGCAACAAGTTTCGTCATTGGAACTTATGCTTATGTAACTACTGGCTATACTGGAGATGAATATCTAAAAGACCTTTGGGCTTACAATTCCGACGGAGATTATTGGGAACAAAAAGCAGATTTTATAGGTGTTCCAAGAAGCTCTGGATCAGGCTTTGAATTAAATGGAAAAGGATACATAGGTCTTGGCTATGATGGGACCAATAAATTAAAAGATTTTTTTGAATACAATCCTGACACCAATACGTGGTCTCAAAAAGCAGATTTTACAGGAACTGCCAGATATGGAGCAGTAGGATTTCAAGTGGGAGGAAAAGCATATCTCGGAACAGGATATGATGGTAATTATTTAAAAGATTTTTACCAATACAATGCAACAGATAATTCTTGGACACAAGTCAATGGATTTAGTGGCAACAAAAGAAGAAACGCCACCGTTTTTGTTATTGATGACATTGCCTATTTAGGTACAGGAATAAACAGTGGCGTCAATCAAGTTGATTTTTGGGCATTTGACCCGAGTACAGATGTTTGGACAAGAAAAAGAGATTTGGATGATGATGAGAGCGATCATGACACCTACTCCATTAAAAGAGCCAACGCATCCAGTTTTGCAATTAATGGTTTAGGATATATTACTTGCGGTGAAAGCGGAAATACCATTTGGGAATACAATCCCAAAACAGACATTTGGAAAGAAAAAACAGCCCTTGAAGGTTCAGGAAGATCGGATGCGACAGGAATAACAATCAACGGACAGAAAGGTTTTGTTATGTTAGGAAAATCAGGAACATCGTACTTTGATGATATATGGGAATTTAAACCAAACGAGGAGCAAAATGACGATGATAACTAACCGCAAAAGCAAATTCTTCCGAAAACAACTCCGGAAGAATTTGTCTTATATGTTCAATTTATTAATAATTACATTTTTAATAGGACTGCTGATTTTTATTTTTTGCCAAAAGGAAAAAAAATTAAATGTTCAATCCATAAAGATTAATCATGGCTGGGGATATGCTATTACAAATAACAATCAAATAATTATAAAGCAAACAATCATCCCGGTTATTGGTGAGTATAAAAGTTTTCAAACAGAGAAAGAAGCTATAGCTGTAGGGAAATTGGTAATAAAAAAATTGAACGCCAATAAATCGCCAACGATTACAAAAAATGAATTAATTTTATTAAAAATAAGACTGTAAATGAATATCGTATCAATAAAAAATAACGCCTCAAACAAAATACTTATCCACAGTATCATTTGGTGTTTTTTTATTAGTACCTCACTTATTCAATTTTATGAAAGCCCATTTCGTATCAATACCGATTTCTACATACAATGGATATCTGGAATAATACTATTTTATCTCAACTATATATACCTTGTTCCTCAATTGTTATTGCAAAAAAAATATGGGTATTATTTCACTATTTTACTCATTCTGATAGTGATTTTTATGTTCTGCAGATTCCAGTTTTTTATGCCTGAATTTCGAGAAATGAGACCACCGAATGGAATAAATTTTTCTAAAATACCGCTCGGAGATAAAAATATAGAACATAGAATCCACAGAAGAAACCAACCCATTTTCTTTCAACTTGTTCCTTCATTCTTTTATATTTTGATCGTTGCCATTAGTACCATAATTAAAACATTATCTGAGTTTTACGATGACCAACAAAATAAATTAATTGCCGAAAGCCAAAGAACTTCTACGGAGTTGAACTATTTAAGAAAGCAAACCAATCCACACTTTTTATTCAATTCACTCAATAGCATTTATTCGTTGGCCCATAAAAAATCTGAATTGGTGCCCGATGCTATCGTGACTTTATCCGAAATGATGCGTTACATGCTTTATGAAACGGACAATAAAACGGTTTTACTAGAAAAGGAAATCGATTACATTAAAAATTATATTGAATTACAAAAATTAAGACTCAATAACATTGAAAACATTAGCATAAATATTCATGGTGACACTAAAAATAAATTTATAGAACCCATGTTATTAATATCATTTATTGAAAATGCGTTCAAATACGGGACCGATTATAAAGGAACTGCTTATGTCAAAATTGTTATAAGAATTGAAGAAAACATATTGACATTTTGGGTCGAAAATAAAATAGAAAACAACAAAAAGGATCCTGAAAACTCAGGTATAGGATTGTCAAATATTAAAAACAGACTTAATTTGCTTTATCCAAACGCACATGAGCTAAATCTATCAGCTACAGAGACAAAGTATTCAGTACATTTGATTTTAAAACTGGATCAAATTCAACTGCAAGCAAATTCAGCTTTTGTACCAACATCATAATTTAAGATAACATGAAATGTGTCATTATAGACGACGAACCATTAGCAGTAGATTTATTGGTAGAATTTGTTGGAAGAGTCGATTCATTGGAACTCGTTACCACATTTACTAACGCAATAGATGCCATATCTATAATCAACCAATCCCAGATTGATTTGATTTTCTTGGACATCGAAATGCCGCATTTTTCGGGAATTGATTTCATCAATGCCATCGAGAAAAAACCTTTAATCATCTTTACGACTGCTTATTCCAATTATGCTGTTGAAGGATTCAATCTTGGTGCGGTGGATTATTTAGTAAAACCTATTCCTTTTAACCGTTTTCTAAAATCTGTTTTACGGGCTCAACAAATCTTTGCTCCCAAAAATCTACCAATAGAAACTTCTACAGCAAATACACCAGAAATTGAGCATGATTTTATGTTCGTTCGCGCCGAATATGAAAATGTAAAAATTAATTTTGCAGATATTTTATTTATCGAAGGATTGAAAGATTATGTCAAAATATACACCACCGACAATAAATATACGCTAACTCTAATTAGCTTAATAAAACTGGAGAACCTATTATCATCCAAAGGTTTTGCTAGAATCCATCGTTCCTATATCATCAATATCAAGCACGTTAAATCGATCCAAAAAAACAAGGTTTTAATGGCCGAAAAAAGGATTCCTATCAGCGAAAGCTATAAAACTTCCTTCTTTGAAAAAATAAACATTTGATTGTAAAACGTGGAATTCTGAATGGTTTTATTCCTATTTAAACCAGCTCGAATACATCACGTAATTATTGGAAATACGTTCTATTTCTCCAGCGAAATTAGACTGGTCAATATCTTTTACTTTCTTGGCAGGAACACCCGCCCAAATGGTACCTGGCTCAACAATTGTATTTTGTGTAATCACTGATCCCGCTCCAATAATTGAATTGCTCCCAATAACGCAATTATCCATAACAATTGCCCCCATGCCTATTAATACATTGTCATGAATCGTACAGCCATGCACAATTGCATTATGGCCTATGGAAACATTATTTCCAATAATGGTTGGATGTTTTTGATAGGTACAATGAACAACCGCTCCATCTTGAATGTTAACTTTATTACCAATAGTAATAAAATGAACATCTCCGCGAATTACCGCATTGAACCAAACACTACATTGCGAACCAAAAGTAACATCACCTACAATAGTAGCATTCTCGGCTACATAACAATCTTCTGGAATAGCCGGTGATTTTCCGTTTACAGCCTTTATTATCATTTTCTCTTTTAACTATTAATTAATTGCGGGACAATTACAATCGTATTTTACAGGTTTACACAAAAAGTTAATACCCAAAGTAAGTTGATGAAATCCACCACTTTCATATTGAATATCGCCCAATAAATGAGTATAAGTATAGGCAAACATAAAGTTTTTATAATTAAACCCAAGAATAGGTGTAATATATTGTAATTTCTGGCTATTCGTTCCGCTTCCGTTACTGTACTGAGCTCCATCAAAACTTCTTCTATAAGACAAGCCACCCCACAATTGTCCCATATCCAAATTTTTATAAGCTTTCAAGTTCATGTCCAATGAACTCTCTTTCGTCTTATCCACAAATTGAAACAAAAGCGAAGGTTCTAATAAAATTTTGTCGGCATTACCAAAAACATAACCTCCACTAACGATAAATTTTCGCAAGTTGTCACTTTCGTATTCGGTATAAATAGTCTGTCTCGTTTCCAAAACATTTTTGACTACAGCATTAAAACTAAAATCAAGTAAATTATATGACGCTCCAATATCCAAATTAAAATAAGAGGCATGTTGAACTACATTTCCAAGAGCCGGATCATAATCTCCTGAATTCATAAAATCAGTTTCGTCCAATTGACTTTGATTGACCCCAACGTTGACACCAAATGACAATTGATTCAAATCAACTTCATCTCTGGAAAACATAATATGATGGGCATAAGTAGCCTTGAAACCAAATTGAGAATGATACCCATTGACATCATTAAAAACGATTGCTCCTATCCCAGATCTTTCTCCCACTCTACCATTATAACTCAAAGTTTGAAGTGCCGGGGCATCAGTCTGATCAAACCATTGTTTACGGGCTGTAAGTCTAAGTTTAGAACAATTGGAAGCTCCCGCCATGGATGGAAAAATCAAGTAATAATTATCCGATAAATAATCCGAATATACCGGAATTCCTTCCTGAGAAAACGCAAAAGAACTTATAAATAAAAACGTAATTATAGACCTAATCTTGAAATTCATGAGGGGATCCTTTTATGAAATTAGTGGGAATAAAAAACCTTTTGTTAATTTATTCATTAAAATACCAAATATAGTTAATCGTAGAAAATAACTTTAGTAAATTTGCACAAAATCGACAAATCATGACTAAAATAACGATAAAAGAAACACAAAACCCGACCATTATAAAATTTGAATTCCCAGATTTCATCACTCAAAATGAAAGCTTCGAATTTAAAAACATAGATGAGGCAAAATCATCTCCACTTGCTCAGCAACTTTTTTACTTACCATTTGTAAAAACAGTGTATATCTCTGGTAATTTTATAGCTATTGAAAGATTTAGCATTGTAGAATGGGACGATGTAAAAGAAGCAGTAGCCGAACAAATTGAAGCTTATGTAAACAAAGGAGGAGCTATAATCACTGTTGATGAAAACAAAACCAAAAAACAGCCTGTTACTGTTTACGGGGAATCTACCCCTAATCCATCTGCTCTAAAATTTGTTGTCAATAAAATGATAACAAAAAATGCTGTTGAATTCAAAAACATTGACCAAAGTGCGCCTTCACCATTGGCAACCGAATTATTTAAATTCCCTTATGTAAAAGAAATTTTCATTGATGAAAATTATATTTCGGTTACTAAATATGACATCAATGAATGGCAAGACATCACGATGGAATTAAGAACTTTCATCAAGCAATTTATTGAAAATGGAGGAACTGTTCTTGACGAGACTTTAATTCAAACCATTATTAAAGACGAAAAAACCAAAGATGAGTCATTTGACTCACTTGACGAAACGTCTCAAAAAATAATCAACATCTTGGAAGAATATGTAAAACCCGCTGTAGCTGCAGATGGTGGTAATATTCTTTTTGACTCGTATGATGAATCTTCCAAAACTGTCAAAGTAATTATGCAAGGAGCTTGTAATGGATGTCCATCTTCTACTTTTACCTTAAAAAGCGGTATCGAAAACATGCTGAAAAGTATGCTAAATGACGAAGAAATTAAGGTAGAAGCTGTTTAAAAAAATAAAACTTATTCAAAAGCGTTTCAGAAATGGAACGCTTTTTTTATATCAAAAGAACAAATTTTAACTACAAACCTTTTATAAAACACTCTGTTTTTTTATCTAAAGCAAACAAGGCGTCACAAAAAAACAGATTGATTTTCAATGTTTTGCATTTTATTTTGGTTAAAAATCATAAAAAAATGGTTACTTTTGAGTTCTTAACTAAAAAATTAAAACCATGGGAGTATCATCATTTTTCAAGAATTTATTTGGATCAGCCAAAGAAACTGCAAACGAAATTGTAGACCAAGCGGAATCTGCTATTGAAGAAACCAAAATAGCAGCCCAACCATATGTAGAAAAAGCAGAAACTTTTCTAGAAGACACCGTAACAAAAGCAAAAGAAACTGCCACACCCTATATGGAAAAAGCGGAAGCAATTGTAGAAGAAACTGTATCCAAAGTAAAAGAAACCGCAACTCCAATACTAGAAAAAGCAGAAACTTTTGTTGAAGAAACGATTTCCAAAGCAAAAGAAACCGCAACTCCTCATGTAGAGAAAGCGGAAGAATTTGTAGAAAATGCTGTAGCAAAAGCAAAAGAAGTTGCTACACCCTTAATTGAAAAAGCCGAATCAATAATTGAAGATGCCAAAGCAAAAGGCACTGAAGCCATAAACAATCTAAAAGAAAAAGCAAATACTTCAGACTCAAAAAAACTAGAAAACCCAAATAAAACTGAAGAAGAATCGGAATAGCTTTTTATAAAAATATTAAATTCGTATTTTTGCAATTCAACTTATAACCTTCTCCTTTGAGAAGGTTTTTTATGAATTATAATATGATTTTAGATCCAAATTACATCGCCGGCTACGCCAATACTTTTATAACAAAACTTATTGAATATTCCCCACAGGTTGTTTCGGCTGTTATCATTTTATTTGTCGGACTCTATGCCATCCGAATAATCAATAGACTTATTCGAAAAATAATGGTCAAAAGAGATTTGGATCCTACACTTACCAAATTTCTTGCCGACATTTTACTTTGGGTTTTAAGAGTATTATTATTTGTGACTTTCATCGACAAACTAGGAATAGGAACTTCTTCATTTGTGGCAATTCTGGGAGCAATGGGACTTGCCGTTGGTTTATCGTTGCAAGGTTCATTATCCAATTTTGCTGGAGGAATGCTCATTATTCTTTTCAAACCTTTTAAAGTTGGAGATACTATAGAAGCACAAGGAGTTTTGGCAACGGTTCAGGAAATTCAAATTTTTGTAACCAAATTAATCACCTCTAATAATCAAACCATTTTTGTTCCAAATGGTGCTTTGTCAAATGGAACAATCATCAATTATTCGATGCAAGGATCCAGAAGAGCCGATTTAACCATCGCTTTATCTTATGACACTGACCTAAAAAAGGCAAAAGACATTATAACTAAGGTTCTGGCAAACAATCCTAAAGTATTAACTTCTCCTATTGCAGAAGTATCGGTTAAAAATTTAACAGACAACGCCATTCAACTGGCTGTAAGGCCTTGGGCAAAAAACGAAGATTATGGAACTGTAGTTTCAGACACTTTGGAAAACTGCAAATTGGCTTTTGATGCTGAAGGACTTACTTTTCAACCGTATGTTACCGAATTATCCAGAAGTAATAAACCACAATAATAAAAAAGATTGGCTATTTTTTCGGTATGGTCATTAAAAAATCTTTCAAATAATAAGGTTCAAAATAGGCGACATCAACAGTGTCGCTTTTTTTATATTTATCAAAACTTAAAGCACTCATCTCATTGGCCGAGGGATATTTAATATCGTCCAAAAACACAAAATTATCTTTTGCTAAAACGCCTTTGCATTTCTCATTACAATCACCAACAAAATATATTTTCTCTTGAATGTCTTCAAAAGAATTTTCGGTAATAATTTCGGCCAAAACTTCTCGTTTTTTTTCTAAAGAAGCAGAAAAAATAGCACTATAAACCTCCATTCTGCGAGCGTCAATCATAGGTATGATTACACCGTCTGTTACTGAAACTCTTGAAGCCAATGTTTGCAAAGTATCTATTGCAATTAATGGTATATTCAAAGCGTAACACAAGCCTTTGGCTGCCGAAACCCCAATACGCAATCCGGTATAAGATCCTGGCCCCTGACTTACGGCAACAGCTTCCAAATCTTTCATAGCAATTCCAGCTTCACTGATAATTTCTTCAATAAAAACATGTAACCGTTCTGCATGGGAATAGCCCTCTTCAGCAATTTCTTTGCACAATATTGTTTTTCCATCTTTTGCCAAAGCAACAGAACAATTTTTGGTGGCGGTTTCAATGTTGAGGATATAGGACACTTTCTTAGATTTTAGATTATAGACTGCAGATTTTAGATTTATAAATCCAAAAACATCAAATAATTGATTCGGTTGCAAATTTACACCGATTTTTGATAAATCCTTTATTTAAAACGTGAGTTCAATTATAAATTTTGAAGCAGAGAGATTTGGCATTTTTGGAAACACAGTCCCGCTTTTCGTTGCAATCTTATAAGCCAAACCCCGGCTTATAAGGATTTCCACTGTAATCGGGGCTAAAGGGAAAGATTTGGTATTTTTGCAATCTTCAAAGAATACCAAACCTCCAAAAAACGTCATATTTGACGTTTTGGCTAATTTCACAATCTGACTATAACAAAAAAGCGTCCTGAAAATTCAGGACGCCTCTCTTTTTTTATTGAAAACAAAAACTATTTTTTCTTTTCTTCCGTTGCCACAAATACTTTGTCACCAGAGTTTAGATCTTTGGAAACCGTAGTGTAAGGGCCCGTGATAACTACATCACCTTTTTTAAGACCAGACATCACTTCAATATTGGTGTCATCTTGAATTCCTGTTTTTATAATTCTGATTTTGGCTTTATCACCAACTTTCACAAAAACACATTCTAGTTTTTTATCACTTTTTGGAGCTGCTTTCTTTTCGCCTTCATCTGGACCATCCATTTTACCCACTTTTACTGCAGTTGTATCAGACTTCACAACAACCGAACTGATAGGAACGTGAACCACATTCGTTTTGGTTGTCGTAATGATATCTACCGTAGCAGTCATCCCTGGACGGAATGGAGAATAAGAAGCTGGCTTGCCAACCACTAAATCTTGGTAGGATTCTTTTAAAATTCTAACTTTTACTTTAAAATTAGTCACCTGATCTGCTGTTAAAGCTGTACTTGCCGAATTGGAAATACTGGTTACAACTCCTTTGAATTGTTTTTTCAAATAGGCATCAACTTCAACATTGGCCAAATCTCCCACTTTTATTTTTACAATATCATTTTCGTTGACATCCACTTCAACTTCCATATTGTTTAAATTCGCCACTCTTAAAAGTTCAGTTCCCGCCATTTGTTGCGTCCCCAAAACTCTTTCACCAAGCTCTACATTTAATACCGATATAGTTCCATCTGCCGGAGCATAAATCACTGTTCTTCCCAAGTTATCTTTAGCTTCATTTACAGTTGCAGATGCACTTTGCACATTATAATATGCTGATTGCTTGTTAGCTTTTGCCACTTCAAAAGAAGAAACAGCCTTGTCCCAGTCTGATTTGGAAATAATTCCTTTCTCAAACAATGTCTTATTTCTTTCATAATTGGCCTTAGCCTCATTAAACGACGCATCAGATTGACTTAAACCTGCTTTGGAGCCAGACAAATTAGCGACACTTCTATTCAATCCAGAAGTATATAAATCAGGATTTATCTTTACCAATAATTCTCCTTTTTTTACCACTTGCCCTTCTTTGATTGGCAAATCTATAATCTCACCAGAAACCATCGAAGCGATTTTAACTTCGATTTCGGGTTGAATTTTACCTGTTGCCGAAACAGTTTCGACTATTGTACCGGTTTCAACATTGGCAATTTCTACTTCTTTGCCTTTATCTTTATTCCCGATAACTCCAGCTTTTGAAAGACCTACTAGTGCTCCAATAATTACTACTGCAGCTCCTATTATAATGTATATTGTTTTTTTTGACATGGTATTATTTTTTCATGATTTGGTCAATTGGAATTCCAAAATAAAATTCTAATATTTTTATTTTGAAAATATAGTCATACTTAGTTCTTATCACTTCTGACTGAGCATTGGTTAACAAAGTTTGTGATTGATTGAAATCGAAAGAATTCATCAAGCCCACAGCATATTTTTCCTTTGCATAATTATAAGCTCCTTCTCTGGCTTCAAGAGCAACAATCGCAGATTCATGCGCATTCATAGCTCCTTTTGCATCCGTAAAAGCGGTATAAACATTTCTTTGCAAATCTAAATCTGCTTTTTCCATTGCAATTTTAGACTTTTCTAAATTAACTTTATTACGATCTACATTATTTCTAACAGACCATCCATTAAAAACAGGAACATTTAATTGCAGTCCAAAATTTTGTCCTTTGTTATCATTTAATTGCTGGAAAGGAGGGTCTGCTGGCTGAGTCTGACCCGTCTGAACATTAAAAGTATCTGCATAAGAAACACGGCTATTAAAACCATAAAAAGCGGTTAAGGTTGGTTGAAAAGCCCCTTTCGAAATAGCTACATCTTTCTCAGCAATTTCTAGATTGGTTTTAGCAATTTTTAATTCTGTTCTACTTTCTTTTGCCTTTGCATAAATATCAATCGGCTTTTCCGACATAATATTATTCTCATCATTAATATTAGTATCATCAATTACATCAAAATCCCAGAATTCTTTTAATTGTAATAATTGAGCTAAACTCAATTTAGATATCAATAAAGCGTTCTCAGCATTAATAACATTTTGCTTGTTGGTAGCTACCGTTGCTTTTACATCTAATAAATCACCACGAGGAATAGATCCCGCTTTAACCAATTCTTCAGAACGTTTGTATTGCTTTTCATTAATCCCCAATTGCTCTTGTTGTACTTTTAAATTTTCTTTATTAAAAAGCACTTGTAAAAAAGCATTGGCAACATTCAAAGCAATGTCTTCTTGCATTTTCAATAATTTATATTTGGAAGCTACAATAGAAAGATTGGCTCTTCGCATAGTGTTCTGATTTTGCATTCCTTTATATACATCTACGCCAACATTCGCACCAACTCCCGTTTGTTGAGTAGTCTGATTTCTCAAAAGCCCCGTTGTAATATCCTGATTCAAACCAATATTCCAAGAATGACTTGCACTTAAATTAGCGCTTGGCAAAAATTTACCAAAAGCACCTCTTTTATCAATACTGGCAGAAAGCGTGTCCAGTTCGGTATTTTTTATGGAAATATTATTTTTTACGGCATATCTTACACATTCTTCCAAAGTCCATGCCTTGGTTTGGGCTTGGGTAGCTAATCCAATCAGGAAGACAAAAGCGATACTTATATAATTTATTTTTTTCATTTGTTATGGAATAAAGACGCAGCAAACACTGCATATATTTAACTTAATTTGTTTATCAAAAAACTTTCTTCAGTGCTTATTTTGGTTTTGCATCCTCAGTTATTAAACCTTGGTTCCAAACTTTTATTTTATCCGAAGCTTTAATACCGCTTTTCACTTCTACATAAATTCCGTCACTAACACCCAATGTTATATCTTTTCTTTCAAACTTTTGTGGCCCCGTTTGAATCTCTACATACGGTTTTAAAGTTTTCTTATCAAATTGAACCAACGATTCTTTTAAAGCCTGAACTTTTTCCGCTTTTTCCAGAATGATAGAAGCGTTAGCACTCAAACCTGCTCTAATAAAAGTATTGTCTCTATTGGTTAATTTCGCTTTAATTTCAAATTGAATCGCTCCGTTTTCTGTTTTTCCTTTCGGTGCTATATCGGTCAAAACAGCAGTGAATTTTTTATTTTCAATGGCTCCAACAGTAATTTCAATAGGCATATTTAATTTTATTTTCCCTACTTCAGATTCATCTACTTTACCAACAAAAATCATTCTCCCGACATCAGCAACACTTGCAATAGTAGTTCCTTCATTAAAATTGTTACTTTCAATTACCTGGTTACCCACTTTTACCGGAACATCCAACACCATTCCATTTACAGTAGAACGAATCAAGGTATTAGCATAATTTCCTAATCCAGAAGTAGTACCCGTTTTTACGATATCAAATCCTTGAATGGACGCAATATAATTTTGTTTAGCTTGATTGTAGGCTAACTGAGCAGCATCAAAATCATTGGCCGAAATCACTCCTTTATCAAATAAGGTTTTTTGTCTTTGATATAATTTTTCTTGGTTATCCAATGTAATTTTTGCTGTTTTCACTTGATTTTGCGAATTACTCAAATTAGAAACATTGGCAACCACTTTGATTTTGGCAATCATATCTCCAGCTTTTACAGGTTCCCCAGCTTTGATATACACCTCTTCAATGATCCCAGAAATATTAGGCTTGATCAATACTTCTTCGTCAGGCACAATATTCCCAGTTGCAAGGGTGCTTTTAACAATTGTTTTCACTTCCACTTTATCTGTTTCAAAAACAATAGGTGATTGTTGGTTTTTTGCGTACAAATAATATAAAGCTCCAAAGAAAACTATTGCTATTAAAATCAATACGGTTATGGTTACTCCTTTTTTCATTTTATAAATTTTATTCGATTATTATTGTTTTTTGATTGTTTTTATTCTGTTCGTAGAGCATCTACTGGTTTGACATTTATGGCTGTTTGTGCCGGAATAAATCCAGCCAATAATCCTGACCCCACTAAAATTAATAAGGCTAAAAACACTACTGTTAAATCAACACTTGGATTAATAAACATCATTCCATCTGTGGGCATTGTTGCCAAAATCATATTCAGTATAGCCAGTAATCCGGTTGCTACGGCAATACCAAACATACCTGCTATAATGGTTAGAAAAATTGCTTCCAATAATATTTGGGATCTAATGGCCCCGGGTGTTGCACCTAAAGCTCTTCGGATTCCTATTTCATTGGTTCGTTCTTTTACAACGATGAGCATAATATTTGAAATCCCAATAATACCAGATAACAGTACTAAAGTTCCAACAAAATAAGCGATGAATTTAAGAACCATAAATAAGTCCTGTACTTTTTGAAATTCAGCAAACAAGTCAAAATTACCAACAGCTCTTTCATCATCAGGATGAATAGAATGTCTCTCTCGAATCAATGCCAGAATCGCAGGTCTAAGCTCAGTTATTGATGCATTATCATTTGCCGTAAGTGCCATCCAACCTACTTTATCCCCAAAATTAAAGGCTTGCTGAAAAGTGGTAAAAGGAATGAAAATATTTTTTTGAGCCCCTTCAGCATTTCCATTATTATTCCCCTTGGACTTATAAACACCCACCACCATAAAATTGATACCATTTATTTTGATGTAAGTACCTATGACTTCTTCGGCATTCATGTACAATTCATTGATAACACCATTACCTATTATGGCAACTTTGCGCCTTGCCAATATATCTTGTTGATTTACAAAACGACCTTTAACAATGTCCATTTGCTCTTGTTTCACCAATTCTGGATAATCACCATAAATAGTATAAGCACCTGTTTTTGTACCTCTAACTACATTACTAACCCCATTAAAATCACCCAATTGATTGCGGGGAGAAACGTATAACAAGTCAGGAAATTTTTGTTTTAAAGCATCAACATCGCTATTTCTAAAATCATATCTTCGGGTTTTAGGTAACCCTTTATAAGCCTTTGATGTAGTTTGTGTCCAAACAAACATAGTGTTTGTAGCAATACCGTCAAATCCTTTTTTTACACCATTTTCTAATCCATTTGAAGCAGCCAATAATATTACCAAAATAAATATTCCCCAAAACACTCCAAAAGCCGTAAGTAGCGTTCGGAAGGTATTGGCAGTTAGCGCTTCTAAAATTTCGTTCCAATTTTCTCTATCAAACATAATTATTCGTCTCTAAGTGCTACAATAGGTCTAATTTTGGCCGCTCGATAAGCCGGAACAAATCCTGCCAAAGCTCCTGCAACTACCAAAACAATTAAGGTTGATATCGCTACTGTAAAATCTACTTGTGGATTCACAAAATATTCACTTTGCGCATGAGGACCAATTAATTCCAAAAGTGCCAATCCAGTCAATAATCCAATAAAACCAGAAATAGTGGTAATAAAGATAGACTCGTGCAAAATCATTATAATAATTGAAATCGGAGAAGCCCCAAGCGCTTTTCGAATCCCAATTTCCTTGGTTCGTTCTTTTACAATAATCAGCATAATATTACTAACTCCAACAACGCCGGCAATAATGGTACAGATTCCAACCCACCAAAAAAACAATCGAATATAAAGATTCAAATCATAAAACTTTTTGGCTTCTTTGACAGAATTAAAAATTCCAACAGCGCTTTCATCATCAGGAGCAGCACCATTTTTACTTCTCAACAATTTTCCATAATCATTTTTGAATTTTTCAGACTCGGCTACAGCTTCTTCATAAGTGTCTTTCTTTTTCAAAGTATAAGCCATATAACTTATTTTATCTCCTAATCCAAAAACCTGCTGTGCTGTAGTTAAAGGCACAAATACTCTACTTTCTTCTCTCTCCCCACCTGGATCAGTAAACACGCCAACTACTTTAAAATTGATATTCGCTACGGTAATTTGTTCGCCTATAGGATTTTTTTCTTTAAACAGGTCTAATTTGACTTTTTGACCAATCACAGCTGCTTTTACATTGTATTTCAAATCATTTGCATTAATATATCTGCCTTTTATAACTGATACATTTTCTATTTCCATACCGTCGGTATTAACACCTCTGTATTGATAATTTCCTGATTCCTTTCCATAACTTACGGTAATTCCCCAGCCAGTAGCAGTAGCCCCATTTTTATCCAATTGGTCTCCGTATTTTTGTACTCCAAGATCAAAATCACTATTTCTAAATTGTATTTGCCTTCCAGGATTCATTCCTTTATACGCTTTAGTTGTCGCACCCGACCAAACCTCAATTACACCAGCCGCATCGCGTTCAAATTGTTTTTCGATTCCGTTTTGCAAACCTTTTCCAACACCAAGAAGAATCACCAAAATAAAGATACCCGAAGCCACAGAAACTCCAGTGAGAAAGGTTCTCAATTTATTTTTGGCAATCGCCTCAAATATTTCCTGCCAACGTTCTATATTAAACATAAGAAGAAGCTCTAACTTGTTCTACCATTTTATCGTCAATGATCAATCCGTCTTTCAGGACTACATTTCTTTTGCACATAGCGGCAATATCCGGTTCGTGTGTTACTATCAAAATAGTTTTTCCTTCGTCATTAATCCCTTGAATCAACTCCATTACTTCATATGAAGTCAGTGTATCTAATGCTCCTGTAGGCTCATCTGCCAATAATACTTTTGGATTGGATGCCAAAGCTCTAGCAATAGCCACACGTTGCTTTTGACCTCCAGAAAGTTCATTTGGTAAATGATGTGAATGAGAAGCCAAACCTACTTTCTCTAAATATCTCATTGCAATCTCATTGCGCTCTTTTCTCTTCATACCCTGATAATACAAAGGCAGAGCTACATTATCCAATGCACTTTTGTAATTAATCAAGTTAAAAGATTGAAAAACAAAACCAAGAAATTGGTTTCGGTATTTAGAAGCGATAGTTTCATTTAATTTTTTAATTGGCACATTGTCCAAAGTATAAAGCCCGGAATCTGCTTCATCAAGAATTCCCAGAATATTAAGCAACGTAGATTTTCCTGATCCAGACGAACCCATGATGGCGACCAATTCACCTTCTTTTATATTGAAATTAATTCCTTTTAGCACATGCAATTCGGAATGTCCCATTTTGTATGATTTATGTAAGTCTTTAATTTCAATCATGATTTCGTTTGTTTTAAGCAATAGTATTTATCTTCTAAAAAAATAGCAACATGAAAAGTGAATACTCCGATGGCCAATTTAAAACATAAGACTTATATCTCACTAAAATGTTACACCCTTAACCAAAAAATATATTTGTTTTGTTAAATTTGCGCTCAAAACACCAAACAAATGCTAAAATCACTTTCGATTCTAATTATTTCCTTATCTACATTAGCGTTAACAACAAGTTGCTCATCAACTTCCCAAAAAATAGAAGCCTTAAAACCCGAACCGGACGATGCCGTACCACTGACTTATACAAATACACCTTCGTATATAAATCTGCCTGTCAGTATTAAACTAAAAGATATTGAAAACCAGACCAACGCCTTATTGAATGGTTTAATCTATGAAGACAACAACATCGAAGACGACAATATCGAAATAAAAGTTTGGAAACAAGCCCCAATAACTATTGTCAATGACCATGGAAAAGAAGGCGAAAAAATCAAAACCGTTTTACCCTTAAAAATTTGGGCAAAATATAGAATCGGGACAAAAACCATGGGGGTTGATTTATACAAAACACAAGAGTTTAATTTAAATGGAGTAGTCACTTTGTTGAGCAGCGTAAGTCTGAACAATTGGAGACTAAGTTCAAAAACAACATTAAAATCATTGGATTGGGTAGAAAGTCCAACAATGACAGTTTTTGGAAAAAATATGCCTGTAACGTATCTCATCAATCCTGCCGTAAGTCTTTTCAAATCAAAAATCGAAAAAAGTATTGATACAGCCATCGAAGATTCTATGGATTTCAAACCTAATGTAATGGAGGCGCTATCCAAAATATGCACTCCTCTTGAGATGAGTGAAACCTATAAAAGCTGGCTCAGAATTGTTCCAATTGAAGCATATTCAACCAATGCCAAATTAAAAAATGATTCCTTTCTACTCAATATGGGAATGAAATGTAATATGGAAACTTCGATTGGAAAAAAGCCTGAATCAAAATTTGAAGCGAACAAAATTGTACTGAAAGCAGTTGAAAAGATTCCAGAACAAATTTCTGCCAATATTGCTGCCGTCTCTACTTATCAAGAAGCTTCCAAATTAATGACTACTAATTTTGTTGGACAAGAATTTGGATCCGGGAGCAAAAAAGTAAAAGTTCAAAATGTGGCTATTTGGCACAAAGAAGGAAAATTGGTAATTGCTTTGGATCTTTTAGGCTCTGTAAACGGAACAATTTATTTGACTGGAATTCCGCAATATAATGACACAACCAAAGAAATATATTTTGACAAATTGGATTATGTATTAGACACCAAAAGCAAATTAATGCGTACAGCAAACTGGTTGGCCCAAGGGATTATTTTGAGAAAGATACAAGAAAGTTGTCGTTATTCTATCAAGCAAAATTTGGATGAAGCCAAACAAAGCATGATGACTTATCTAAAAAACTACTCTCCTATGCCTGGCGTTTTCATTAACGGAAAAATGGAAGACATTCAATTTCAAAAAATAGAGCTGACCAATCAAGCAATGATTGCTTTTATAAAAGTAAATGGAAACATAAACGTTGCCATTGACGGACTGAAATAAAGTAAGCAGGTTTCAGTATTTAGCCAGCAGTTTATAAAAAAAGCAGTCTCGAAAACATTATTCGAGACAGCTCTTTTTTACTGGAATTGCAATTGAATTTTGCAATTGATATTCGATCCTACCGTTTCTTCTTTTTCATTCGGTAAACATAATAACCAAGCGCGCCAACAAGCACATAAGGAATCACCATAAGATAAACGATTCCGTCATTTACAGCCGCCGCTTTGGCTTTGTTTTCGTCACCAGACAAAGCTGCTCGACACATTGCACATTGCGAATATGAAGAAAGCGAAAAGAATAAAGAACATAAAATATAGAAATATACTTTTAATCCAATTCTTCTTTTTGTCATTCCCTCTTTTTTATTTTCTCTACTAAACATAATAAGGCGAAATCATTAAATATACAATCACTCCCGTTACCGCAACATAAAGCCAAATTGGAAAAGTGATTTTGGCAATTTTTTTATGTTTATCGAATTTACTGGCCAAGGCACGAACGTAAGTTATCAAAACCAACGGTATTATGGCAATCGATAAAAAAATATGGGTAATCAAAATAAAGAAATAGACATATTTTAAAACTCCTTCTCCACCATATTTTGTTGATTCTGCCGTCATGTGATAGGCAACATACATGACAAGAAAAGCAACCGAGCACCCTATAGCCATCTTCATTAGCAACTCATGACGCTTTCGATTACCGCTTTTAATAGCCAATACTGCAGCAACCAACAATACTGCAGTTATTCCATTTATAGTAGCATAAATAGGCGGTAAAAACGATAGAGGCGTTACATCAAATCCAAAATCTTTTAACTTCACTTTAAAAAGAACTGCCACTGCAAGAGGAATTGCAATTGACAGCAACACAATCCATTTATTATATTTTTGTTCTATAGTATTATTTTCCATTCTTTATTATTATGCTATTTTTTTTTTAATCTTTATTCTTGGTTCTTTCTTCTTTATTCTTTGAGCAAAACTTGAATATCCTGCTGAATATCTCTAATTCCCTTTTTCTCCAATCCATCATAATATAAAATCGGATTACCGTAATCGTCTTTTCTACATCTGATATTTCCATTTTTATCTATCAAAGCAAAAAGTCCCGAATGTTCAAAACCACCTTTCGCTTTACTGTTCTCACCAACATAAATATTAAATCCTTTGTTGGACAAATTGTAGATATAATCATGGTCACCCGTCAGGAAATTCCAATTGGAGGATTTCACCCCCAATATTTTTGCGTGCTCTTTTAAAACAGACGGTGTATCATGGACTGGATCAATAGTTATCGAGACAATCCCAAAATTAGGATTCCCAAAAAACTCATTTTGAAGCGTCACCATATTGGCGTTCATTTTAGGACAAATGGAAGGACATGTTGCAAAGAAAAATTCTAAAACATACACTTTCCCTTTATAAAAATCATTAGAAATTTTCACATTATCTTGATTTGTCAGTTCAAACTTTGGCGCAGGCCCAACTTTAACCAACTTCGCATCTACAGCTTTAGAACCGCTTACTTTGTCCAAACGATCACCTTGAACCACACTATTATTCTGCATTCTATCTACAATTTTTGGAACAGCATATATTCCAAAAACAAGTATCACAAAAGAAATTCCTATATATGATTTATTTTTAAGCATCTTTTATAATTGTTTTGTTGCATTATGATTCTTTTTTAAAGCGGCACGGTATTCATAAAGAATAACCTTGAAATCATCTAGCATTTCATTACTTAATTCTGCTGGATGGAATGTACTGTACCCTTCTTTGTAGCCTTTCTTTTCTTTCCTACCTCTCAAGTTTCTTTCTTTATCAACTATATAAACATCGGGAGTACCAAAATCAGGATCCAGATTCCCTTTTAATTTTAGTTGACCAAAATAAGACTTGATTTCTTCTGGATTTGCAAACACAAAATGCCATTGGCTTACATCGGTAAAAGCGCCTAAAGCATCAACTACAGCTTTAACATCTTTTTCGGTTCCCAAAGGAGCAACAACAACAAATTGCAGATCTTTAAAATCATGATAACGTTGGTAAATTTTTTCATTTAAATTGAAATAATTCCCTCTATTTTTAAGAATTTCAGTACCAGAAAAACCAAGTATTGTAATCTTATTGTCCAAACTTACTTTTTCACCATTTAGGGATTTCCATTCTCCAAGATCAGGAATCTTTGGAGTAATAACAGGCAATTTTGTAAAACTATTAACTCCAGACGCAAAAAATAAATAAGCAACTATAGGCAATATAAATAATACAAAAAGAACAATATTTTTTTTCATTAGAACTTTATAAAATTTATTGTATTAAAATAAAAAAAGGCATCCGTCGAGACGGATACCTTTTTCATTGAATTAATATCTTGTTAAAAATTCCATTTAATGGTAGAATTTTTAAAAACCTCAAATACATAGTCTCCCTCTGTCAATAAAATAAAAAGCAAATAACAAACTAAGAATATTAATGGAAAAACAACTGCATTTCTCAATGACTTTTTTTCTCCTTCCATGTGCATAAATGCCCATACAATATAATATGCCTTAACTAATGTTAGTATGATAAACAACCAGTTTAACAAACTCATTGTTAAAAAAGTATGCATATATAATGCATCTGGTCTGATGATACCAAAAGCAACCTCAACAGTTGTGATTAAAGACAATAGACCAAAAACAGTCCAAATTCTTTTTGTATTAGAAACATGTGCGTGTGACATAATGATAAATCTAAAATTAAACTAAATAGAAGAATGTGAAAACAAATACCCAAACTAAATCAACAAAGTGCCAGTACAACCCCACTTTCTCAACCATTTCGTAACTTCCTCTTTTCTCGTAAGTACCCAAAAGAACATTAAAAAAGATAATGATATTGATTACTATACCTGAGAAAACGTGAAATCCGTGGAAACCTGTAATAAAGAAGAAGAAATCAGCAAAAAGCTTACTTCCGTATTCATTATGAGTTAGATTGGCTCCTTCAATAACCATCTTAGCTTGACCTAAACGCACTAGAGATTCTTCTCTAGAAAGGACAATTTTTTCTTTGTTTTTGTTTAAAGTTTCGATTCTTACCAAAACATCAGGATGAGTTTTGAATCCAGCTTGAACTTCTGCCACTGTATAAGTAGGAATAGCTGCTTCATCCATGAACCATTTTCCTTTAGCTCTTGTTAATTGTTCTCTTTCTACTGGTAATTTTGCAGCAAAATCTTCCAAAGCAACACGATGACCTTCCTTGTCAACAAACTGCAGCAAGCTACCTCCTGTTGTTTCAATAGCACCATATTCTCCTTTGATAAAATTTTTCCATTCCCAAGCTTGAGAACCAACGAAGATTAAACCTCCAATGATTGTAAGAAACATATAAAGGGCTACTTTATCCTTTTTCATTTGGTGTCCAGCATCAACGGCCAAAACCATTGTTACAGACGAAAAAATCAAGATAAAAGTCATCAACGCCACATAGTACATCGGAGCAGATACACCGTGTAAAAATGGAAAGTGTGTAAACACCTCATCGGCTAATGGCCATGTTTCAATAAATTTAAATCTAGAAAACCCGTAAGCTGCTAAAAATCCAGAGAACGTTAAGGCATCTGATACGATAAAAAACCACATCATTAATTTACCATAACTTGCTCCCATTGGCTCATTGCCGCCTCCCCAAGTTTTTTCACTATTTGCAGTAGTAACTGTCGCTTCCATAAAAGTTATTCGTTAAAAAGTTTCCAAATTTACGTTTTTTTCTTATTTAAAGAAATATAAAAATAAAAATAAATAAACCCACAAGAAGTCAAGAAAGTGCCAATACATTGCACCTAGTTCTATTCCAAGAGTTTGGGTTGAATTATATTTTTGTTTAAAATGATTATAAATAATAATTAATAATGATATCATACCTCCAGCAAGGTGAATCAAATGAACCACCACTATTACATACAAGAATGTTGTAGTTATAGAACTAGCATTTCCAGTGAAATAATGGCCATTCGCAACTATTTGTCCAAATCCAACAAATTGCAATACTATGAATGAAATCCCCAAAGCTAATGTTGCCAAAAGTAATGAAGTAGTCTTGCTACGATTGTCTTTTTGAATCGCTTTTTTGGCCAAATGAAAAGTAACACTACATCCCAAAATAGCAATGGTACTAAAATAAAAAGCGGATGGCAATTGAAAATCTTTCAACCAATCTGCTCGTGATTGACTCACTACATACGCACTCGTTAGACCCGCAAACATCATTGTCATGCTCACCATAGCGAACAATAAAATCAATTTATAAGATCTTGCCGTTCTTAATTTATAATCTTCGGCTGTCATTGTCATTTCCATAATTATCTTAAAAATTTATCCAAAATATACACTAATTGTAATAACGTTATATAAGAAACACTTACCAGCATTAACGTTCTTGCAGCTTTTGCAGTTTTTATTTTATACAGACGAACCGCATAAAACAACATCCAAAGACCAAGACATAATACTAAAACAGATGCAACTGGTGTAATAAATAAACGCCCGGTGTACCCTAATGCAGGCAAAAGAGACGCAATAATCAACCAGATGGTATACAATATAATTTGCAACGAAGTCCCTTTATCTTTCTTACCTGTTGGCAACATAAAGAAACCTGCTTTTTCATAATCTTCATACAAAAACCAACCAATCGCCCAAAAATGAGGAAATTGCCAGAAAAATTGAATCAAAAACAAAGTTCCCGCTTCAATACCAAACTCTCCCGTTGCCGCAACCCATCCTAACATAAAAGGAATTGCACCCGGAAAAGCACCCACAAAAACCGACAGCGAAGTTACTGTTTTAAGTGGTGTATAAATACTGGTATATAAGAAAATTGAGATAGCGCCAAACATGGCTGTTTTTGGATTTATCGTATAAAGTAAAGCCACACCCACAACAGTAAGCAAACTTGCTACGATCAAAGCCAAACTAGGAGACATTCTTCCAGAAGCAACAGGACGATTCTTTGTACGATCCATCAAAGCATCCAAATCTTTCTCTATAACTTGATTGTACGCATTGGAAGCACCAACCATACAATATCCTCCTATTGCGAGTTTTAACAAAACCAACCAGCTAAAAGAATGTGTAGAATCAAATCCTAATACATAACCAGCGATTGAAGAAAAAACAACACTAATAGCTAAACCCGCCTTTGTAATTGCTTTAAAATCAACATAAATAGACTTGAACGAAATGGAATTAGGTGTTGTATTCAATGCAGATGAAATTGGTATATTTTTTGAAAACTGGTGCAAATATACAAATTAGATTCAAAAATGGTCTATGAAATTGAAATTTGAAAAATTAGTTATTGCATTAGTCGGTTTTTACTGTTTAATTAAGCTCTTCAAAGAAAAACATTATTTCAAAACAGTATTACTATAGAATTAAAAACTTATTGCTTAGACAGTATCAAACAAAAACTATTTTTTAGTTTTTAATTCATAAATAGCGTTTACCATACCATTTCTGGTTGTGTCCAAACCAAGTTCCCAAAACATAATCCCTCCAAGTTTCTTTTTTATAACATAAGAAGTTTTCGCTTTTACAGATGCAATATCATCACTTGTTGCAAACATTTTTTCTTTCTGATTGTACCAATATGGAGCATTTGCTTTTTTATCCCAAAAATACTTCCACCCTTTCTCTTCAGTCAATTCGTCTTTAAAATTATTAAAACTCACGCCTCCAGTATGGATTCCCGGCTGATATAATCCATTGTTAATATTCTCTACATCTTTCCATGTTCGTGTGTAAAAAGCCGAGCCAATAACTATTTTATGAGACGGAATACCCAACTTCAACAAATATTCGACTGCTCTATCTGTAGATTCCTCATCTTTATTGGTACTAAAAAGCGGGGTATGATGGCCTGTAACTTTTGAATATCCATTCACTAAGTCATAACTCATAATATTTACACGATCCACTAGTGGCATTACCAATTCCCACTCTACAGATTCGTCCAAATATTTCTGAAAACCTCCTGCCGCAAAACTTAATTCGTTAGCATTTCCTAATTCAGTCCTTAAAACTTTTACCAACTCCGTGAAATTCTTTCTATCAGCCGGTTGATATAAATGATCCGGAAACCCTTTAATCGTAGGATATTCCCAATCCAAATCCAACCCGTCGGTTTTAAAATAGTCATTAACTTCTTTTACAGATTTAGCGAAAACAGCCCTCCCTGAAGCAGTTGAAAAAGCACTCGAACAGTTTTCACAACCACCCCAACCGCCTAGAGACAACATTATTTTCAGCTTAGGATATTTGGTTTTTAATGAAACTAAATGCTTAATTGTGATAGAATCATTGGCATTATCAACATTTAGTTTTCCATCTTTAAGATGACAAAAACTATATATTATATGAGTTAATTTTTCAACTTCAAAATCATTTATCTGCTTATCATCACCTGTATAATAGGCCAATACGGAAAAGTTTTTACTTTTTTGAGCTTGTAAACTAAGACATGTGATCACTAAAAGAAAAGTCATTATGTGTTTTCTCATTTTTCCAATTTTAAATTAATCCTAAAAAAAATACCTTCTAAATCTATTAATAATCAAAATACCAATTAAACACATCTGACCTAAAACCAACAGTAAACCAAGTAGTTTGTTCTTTAAATACTGCTGCAGTATTGGTTGTAGGATCAAAATTTCGATATAAAAAATTACCAAAAAACTTCAAATTAGTAGCAGGATTAACCAAATAACCCACCTGAACTTCTGTGATAAAAAGACTTGTTTTATTTCCCTGTCCTACTTTCACCCCTTTGTCATAAGGTCTGCTTTCATCGTAGTCTTTATATATGTTTTGACCATAATTAAAAGTATTATCAGCCGTATCAAAATCAAGTCCTCGCGTTCCTATAGTAAACTTAGCATTTGAATAAAATCTATCTTTATGATAATAGCCTAACAAAACCAACTCCTGGAAATTTCCTCCCCATTGATGCCCTAAACTTTGGTTGTTATGCCCATAATTGGTAATCGGATCACTATGTGAGTAAACATAAGGCCGAACATGATTAAACTCCAATTGCAACACCAAATTATCTACATGAAATGCATTGAAATATTTGGCTCCCAATTGATATCCCAATTTATTTTTCCAGCTATTATCGCCGGCTGCTATATCACTAGTAGAAAATTCATCAATAAGAAATTGCCCATACAAATTTACCTGATTGTTCCATTTGTACTTATAGCTCAATCCCAAAACAGCATTCCCACTTCTGGATGAAGACGAAAACTCAACTGCTCTATAAAACACGATTGGGTTTATAAAATTTGCATCAAAACCTCTTCCATTAGTATTTGTCCAAATAGCCGATTCAAAAAAACCTAAATTCAATCGATTCGAAACATTCCAACTCAAATAGTGATTCACCATATATTTGGAAGCATACGTTCTATCAGCGGTAACTTCAGGACGAACGTCCTTTAACCACATATAATTTACGGTATATTTAATTTTCCAAAAATTGGCATCTATCTTAAAAAAAGGATATGGACTTACTCCATCACTCAAGAATAAGGAACGGTAACCGTCTCCAATAAAATTTTTTCCATATCCTAATTGCAAATCCAAAAATTTTGCAGCATTATAGGAAATATTAGCATCAGCCAAAGGAAAATCATAAGCATCCGAATTATACGATTTTGCAATACCAATTCCCGGCACAATTGCTGGATTCCCCCCAGATGGCTTTATCGAATTAGCATAAGCATTGTAATAATCGGCAAAACGACCTTGGCTTTCATAAAAAGTGGTTGTGAAATTCAAATGATTCCCAAGGCCACCTTTAAAATTAAGTGCCCTTGTATTCACAAATGTATAATCTGTCTTGCTTGGATTGGAAATTCCACCTTGAACATTAAACAAAAAATTTAAGGCAAACCAATATCCTTCACCCTTAATTTCTGCTAAATTTTCATTCCATACTTTTCGTCCCCACCATCCTGACTTATTTTTCATAAGACTGGCATTGACTTTTTGAAAATTATAATATTTTTCAACTTCGGCATAAGAGTATGGCTTTGAAGCTGTGTGATTATTACTCCCAACCTGATTTATTTCACCGTCAAACTGAGCATAATAACTATGTGAAAATGGAATACTTAGATGACTAGAAAATTGGGGATTATCAAAACGTTTGTAAACAATACTATCCAATTCTGTTAAGCCTTCGTTTACGTTAATATTTTCTTTTTTTGCCAATAGCGTTGCCGCAATCTCTTCAGGAGATAACAACGGAATATCTATACTTATATTAAACTTGGAGTAAGTTGGATTTCCAGCATATGTAGGCGGGTCAATTTTAGGAAAACCAGCAAAGACCCTTTTAGTTTCGGCAATAAGCTCTTCATTATTCGAATTTATGTACAGCACTTTAAATTTACCTGTCACATCAACTTCAAAAAGCACTTTAACAAGTCCTTTATAATTATTCTGTTGCAACTTTTCGGGCACTTTGAAATTATGATATACGTGTTGCTGAACTTCATTATAGAAGCAATTTTTCAAATCTTGTCCTTGCAAATTTTGACAATTTGAAAAAACAGGAAAGCGCTCATCAGAAGATTCCAACTTACTCGAAGCTGGAGTTTGCGCATTTACAGCTAATGCACCAAGAAATAGAAGAAAAGAAAAATAGTTTTTTATCATTTGAATAATATGTCTAATCAATATTGAGAAGAAGACTCTTCTCCATTTGCAATCGCTTTCGCCCCCGAAGTTCCAATACGTTTTACACCAAGCTCAATCATCTGCATGGCTTCTTCATACGTTCTTACTCCACCAGCCGCTTTGACAGGAAGTGGCGATGCATTTTCAAGCATTATTTTGATAGAAGAAACAGTAGCGCCATTAGGTAAATCATTTTCTGTTTTATAAAAACCTGTCGATGATTTCACAAAAACAGAACTAAACGATTCCTCGCTAAAATTAGAAATCACCACATTTTTAATCAATGCGGACAATTGTGCAATCTGCAATTCATTTAAAGCTGCCACTTCAATAATCCATTTTACTGTTTTATTATGTTTCAATCCTAGCTGAGTACCTTCTAGAATTTCTTCTTTAACCAAATCTATGTCTCCAGCTTTGAAAGCTTCATAATTACAGACAAAATCCAAATCATCGGCACCATTTTGAATACATTCAAAAGCCTCATCTAATTTTTTATCCAAAGAAGATTTCCCTTCCGGAAAGTCTATCACCGTCCCAACCAATACTTTGGACTGTGCAGCAACTATCATTTCCTTTGCCAAAGTAACTCTATCAGGACGTATCATTATCAATTTAAAACCCTCGTCTATAGCTTCCTGAATAAAACCCTGAGCTACAACTATGTTTTCACTTTCGCTCAAACCAGCTTGAATATTGGTTTTTAAATAGGTAGAATCCAAATAATCCTTAATGTTCATCTTTAGATTTTAAGAAGTTAAACTAAGCAAAATTACATCATTCGAATGAAACGACCTCAATGGTATTTCATACAAAATAAAAAAACCCACCGAAGTGGGTATTATTTTTTTAATATTGAATTTAAAATATTGAATTTATTACAAATTAAAACTGTAAAAACAGCCAATATTGCTCCAATACTATTGGCAACTACGTCCAAAATATCGGCATGTCTAGTTGTCGTGATTGATTGTTGCAACATTTCAATTGCTATTCCAAAAACAAAAGAAAAAACAAAAGAGTACATCAAAGGCTTAATTGCATTATCACTTTGAAGCTGTTTTCGAAAAAACAAAAACCAAACAAAAGTAAACACTAAATGAAAGAAAGTATGAATGCACTTGTCCAGATTTGGAATATTTATGACAGGAATTTCATTTGAGTTAACCAAACAAAAATAACTCACTATCCCAGTCCATATTAAAGCAACCAAGAACAAAAAGTATTTAGGCACCTATAAGTTCTTTATACGCCTCACTTGAAAGTAACTCTTCAACTTCTGACGGATTCGAAATTTTCACTTTGATCATCCATCCAGCACCATAAGGATCTGCATTTACACTTTCTGGATTACTTTCTAAAGCATCATTGAATGCGATGATTTCCCCAGACAAAGGAAGAAACAAATCAGATACTGTTTTTACAGCTTCAACTGTTCCAAAAACTTCATCTTTATCTAAAGTTTGATCCAATGTTTCAACTTCAACATATACAATATCTCCTAATTCCTTTTGTGCAAAATGAGTGATTCCCACTGTAGCAACATCTCCTTCAAGACTAACCCATTCGTGATCTTTTGTGTACTTTAAATTTGCTGGTATGCTCATAAAAATGATAATTGATAATTAATACTTATTTTTTTGTACAAATGTAACAATCTTATGTACAATTACGGTTTAGATTTTCAAAAATTAATTTCCAAAACTATAACGGAAAGTAAATCCGGAACTAATATTTGTTAGTGGAAACGAAGTTGAAATAACCGGTTTAGAAAAAGAGTGGTTATAATAAAAGATTATGGTCAAGTTTTTGCTCAAAGAATAATCGGCTGTAGTATTCAATGTCCATATATTTTGCCCACCACCCAACTGATTGTTATCATAATCCAAATAACGGACAATCGTTTGATTGTCTCTATAAGTCAAATCGACTTTGATGTTAATATCACTTTTTATAATCCCCATCGGATTATCCGCCAAGGTGGAAGAGAAAATAACATCTTTTATTCGATAACCTAAACCTACCACATATTCAATTCCATGAACTTCCGTCAATAAATTATTATCAAAACTCATGGACAATGCTCTATCCTTATTAATTTGTGTCAATAATTTGAAAGAGTTTTTCAATTCAAAATCAATTTTCAATAACGGATTAAACTGTTCTACCAGAGTAACATTTGACATAATAGTAGGATTGTAAAAATTCCCGCTATCATCAACACCATTTGGATTATTTGTATAATTAAAATTAGATCTGAATGAATTTACCGTATAAGATGCTCTATAGTTTTGCTGCAAAGAAAAACGCTTAAATGTCTTCTTGAAAAACTCATATCGCATCAATCCAGTGTATTTAATAGCCCAGTTAGGCAATGGAAAACTCTTAAAAATATCAAAAGAAACATGATCGGCACTTGTCCCTGAATAAGCAGCCAAAAATGCGGGCAATAAAACGGCTTGATTAGAACTGGAATAACCAATTGGATACCCTTTCGAGTCAAGACTGGCCGGATTATTAATATCTATTCCTCTTTCGGTAGCCAATCTATTAGCTACAATAAGCCTATTCTTTCTGAACTCATCAAAAGCCGTAGATCGAACTTCATTACTGGTAGAAAAAGAAGTTCCAATCAATACTGTCGAAATTGAGAAAATACCAAAACTATAAGGAGACCTTGGATTGTAACCTCCATCAGCACCCACGTCATACTGTTCTGAAAAATTCTCGGAATAGGAACGGTCTCCCAGTAAATCTATCTTTAAATCCGGAGTTAATTCCAAATTGGCAGAACCTTTAAAGATCTGATTATTGACAGTCGTATAATTTTGATTAAACTCCTGATAAGTGGTCAGCCAACCTCTTTTGGCTGCCTCATATCGCACATCATTTTGACTACCAAAAACAAAGCCCAAAGTAGGCTTTGAAGACCCAAAGAATCCAACACTAGGAATATATCCCGGAAGAACAGTTCCTTGATTCTCAGTAAAACTAAGATTGATACTTTTTACACTCGTCAATATCCCTTTCAATCCATCTATAAACTGATTTTGGTTAATCTTTTTTAATGGATCTGTTTTTACGATTTTTTCACCAGGCTTAGGAGCTACAACAGGCTTTGGCTTACTACCTGAGCTTTTGGAAATCCCTATATATTTATACAAGGTTTCCATATTGAATGTGGAATTAAAATTAGTTGATTTGGCATTTTGCACCGTATTACCCAAATCATAAAATTCTCCTCCAATTTCAATATTACTCAATGCCTCAGAAGCTTGCTGCCAACTGTAATCACCCGTATATGAATAATTAGCCTTTATAAAACTTAAAAAAGGAATCTTATCAAAAGGAATTTCATAGTTTAAAATGAACTGTTGCATGTGGTAATTGGCAGTTCCCGTATCGAAATAACCATCCCAAATCGTAACATCATTCATAGGCTGATCATTGGCATCCAAATAATTCTTTACTAAGTTTCTCGAAGCTGCCGTATAATTTATTTTTAATGATTTTGTCAAATTAAAATTAAAACCATATTGGTAATTAAAGCCAAAATTTCTTCTATACAATGGTTCAAAACCAATACCTATATCTTCCACTTGTCTAAATTGTTGCTCATTACTTTGTCTTACCACATTGGTATTAAAAGTAACATTTGAAGGCAAATAATTAAAATTAAGATCACTCAAAAACTTCCAATAGGTGCTTTTCTTCATGAACTTAGTTTTTTGAAAAGGCTCAACCGGTTTTGGTTTAAAAGCAAAAGCATAATCAACGGTGGTTCTTGATTGCTGATCCACATTCTTTTCAACTTCGAAATCGTGGCGCTCTACTTCATTATAATATTGCGAAAAAGTGAAGTTTTCGGCATCATATGGCATGGGTTTCTTTTCGGCGCTTCTTTCTTTTCGCACTCCTATCAAATTGATACTTTTACGTTTGGTGTAATCAATTGCCTGATCCAATTTACTTTTTCTTTCGGCCGCAGTATCGGCATCATCCAAAACTTGTTTTAGCTTGATATCTTCATAAAACGGATCGTATTCAGGTTTAATAATTTCTTCTCCAATAGAATAATTAAAAGGCACATTAACCCCCCATTTTTTAGGCAAAAACTTTCCTAAATTAATATTGGTCACTACATTATACTGCTGAATATCTTCTCTACTTCTTTCATTAGGGCCTTGTTCAATAGTACCAAAACCAAAATTTTTGACATTACCTGTCAATGAAACCGTTGCCAAATCGGCAAAGTTAGTATCTACGTTTAACAAAGCTGCAATACCGCCTTTATTGTCCATGTCAGCCAAACGAAGTTCATTGAACCATACTTCTCCTTTTATATCTTGATGAAGTTCATTGCTTTTTAAACCAAGCATTATATTTCGAATCAAACCTAAATTGGGATTTCCCTTGATTCCTAAACGCAGCTTGCTATTTCCATCACCATCAGTTTCATTTGGATCGTCATCGGAATAATAAATACCATCTGCAGGCAAAGTTGACTTATCTATCTTTAACGATTTAAGCTTTAATTGGGTCAATAATTCCAACGACAAATCTATTTCGTTATCTGATGGCCAAACTAAATCTGCACTCAATGGCGGGCAATCTTTTCCACCAGAAGCAGAAGCCACTGTAACTTTCAAGGGAATTTCTACTTGATAAAAATCATTCGAGTAATCCGCCCCAAAACGCAAAAAAGCAACCATTTGATTGTCTTGCAAAGCGATTTCATCTGGCAGAGATTCGGCATGCAAAAACATTTTAAGTTTATTATATTGACGCATATCGATATTGAAATTTTTGAAAGCCCCACGCCCATCCAAAGGCTCAAGCCCTTTTCCAGAAACTTTCATCGATAAGGACTGCTCATCCTGATTGATAACAGTATTATTATTATACAACTGTTCTCTTTTCACACTTGGCGGACTCACATAATTTATAGGACATCTACTGGAATTCTCTTCAATATTCACAGAAGCTGTTTCATAAACAGTTCCATCATCATCTACATTCAAATCATTAAAATCTAATGCTTGTGTATAGCGTCTCCATTCTCCTCTTATCAAATCCAATGCTCCGAAACGCAAAGTAACTTGATCCGTAAATTTCGTCATAAACATTCTCATGAATCGAATGGATCTAAAATCTGAAATTTTTCCAATAGTATTTTCTGGTTGGGAAATCGGAATTTTAAACTGAATCCATCTTGCTTCGGTCGAACTGCCGTTTGGCAAAGTAACTGTTGTATTTCTTACATCTGCAATATAGTTTTGTCCAACTTGCATATCCGGTTTCATATCAATGCTGTATTCATAATAAGCATTAATGGTGTTCATTGTATTATCCCTATTCACATCTTCCACATCAGGAACTGTTGAAGAACCCCTGTTAGCCGAATTAATGTTAACATTTGAATTCCCATCAACTCCATTGTAATTTCTATAACGGTCTAATACGCCGCCAGTAGTATTTAAATAATAAATGTAATCATCACCAGCTGGATCGGGTTCAGAAGCATAATTAGAATATACTTTTGCCTCTTCAGCGGAAGCAAGTCCATCTAATCCTATATCCTGGTTGGTGCGGTTGCCCTCATTATTGTCAAAAGCATAAATTAATGATTGAGAGGCTGGTGCATTTCCCCAAACAGGAGGAGGATTCACTACAACTTGATCGGGACCAAAACCGTTCTCATATACTTTTCTACCATCTTTCAAAACATCCTCAGAAATTTCCCCAAGATTGAAATAGACTTTTCCCGTATTAGATTTTGGCACACTTCCCGCACCCACATAAGGATCCATAACCCAAAACTGAATATATTCTACGTTACTTTGCTCAAAATTGGTAGAACTTAACGATCTCACAATTCCTCCAAAATTTTCATTAGGATTATCAGCTACCGTAGATGAATTATTATAAGGTCCTCTATCTTTTGGATAATAACTCATGTCCAACGTACTAACCACAAGCGACTGACCTTGAACAATATCTGTCAATGGATACAATTCTTCACTATAAACCCTCCTTGTAGTATTCAAAGACAAATCATCATTTGTTATTCCCGATGGTTTTGAAGTATAAAAAACAGGATCTATAGAATACCATGCTAATTTGGCCCTTTTGAAACCATAATCCAACCCATTTAAATTTCCATTAAAATTGTAAGGACTGGTTGTATTGTTCTCTGGAGTAGATGACATGGTCCAGGCATAAGGAGAGCGCAAATCGATTGAAGACTGAGAGCTTTCAAAATCATCAACATAAATAGTAGATTCGCCCTGAAATTGATCTCCTTTAGAAGCGTTTGGCATCAAATAAGCAAACTCTCCACTCACTGAAATATTGGAAGGAACATCAGTATCTATGTTCGGTAATTTATTAACCAAACGAGTGAAAAACGGAACTTGCGATGAAAAATTCCCATGCAATCCAAAAATACTGTTATTTACGGATTCTTGACCATAACTTGATTTTTGTGTGAACGGTTTCTCTTTCATATTTAAGAAAGTAGCCCCAACCATAAAATTTTCGGATATTAAATGATCGACATTCACCCCAAAAAATCTTCTGGTTTGTTGTCCAAAAACAGAGTTGTTTTCCAATGAAATTTCAATTGGCGTATTTGACGCCTGTAAAGATGGATCCAAAATTTGAACTCTACCCAATTGATAATTGACGCTATAATCAACACCTTCAACCAAAACCCTTCCGGCAGCAGTAACTTTCACGGACCCCAAAGGGACATTAAATGCTCCAATCGGAATTCCTTCTCCGCCTACAGATTTATATTTTCCTCGCAAAAGAAACTTATTCACTTCTGGGTTTTGAATCGCTCCTGCTTGGGTAACCCTGTACATATATGGATTTACATACTTTTTTTGATTCTCGTTATAGGTATTTATATCATTGTAATCTTCGGTCGAGCCTTGATTTTTCAGTTTAGAAAACAATAACTCACCAAAAGGTTCTTTGCTCGTAAAAATGATTCTACCATTCTGTTGATCCACGGTTAGACCTGGAATAAAATCAAAAAAACCATCACCTCCTGCTTGTGGATCATTGTTATAATTCAATTTGTCTACATTAAGCACTTTCAACAAAGTGGTGTTTTCTACCGTATTTTCAGGAGTTGGATTGGCTGGAAAAGGACTTCCATCAACAGGAGTTATATAATTTAATGCTGATGGATTTTTATATAAAATATTCAACCTAAAATCTTCCTGCTGTAATTGATAGGCGCCTTGTATTTGATAAATATTTTTCATCATCAAATTCCAAACTGGGTTTGATACATTTGTCAAACTACTTTTTAACATTTTCAGAATTAAAGTCTGAGAAACAATCGTTTGATTGGACGGCTGATTTCCTCCCACTACAGTAGCTTCAACGCCATCATTACCGAACTCACCTACTTGATAAACTTTGTCTCCAATTGAATATTGGTATGCTACTGCCAAAATCTCATCATTCCCTAATCGTTGTTGCAAGGAGATATATCCCAACTGAGGATTAAAAGTATACTCATTCGACAATAACTTTCTGGCATTTTCCAATTTTGAATAATCTTGCCCCTCACTAACGGTGATAGTAGGCGAAAACCCAGAACTTGCGGTTACTATTTCACGAATATTATCATTCAAATAACCTGTGTTCGTCTTGATTAAAGCGGGGTCATAAAGGTTGTTGGTATTATCTGATGGAGAATCAATTGGTTTGATAAACATTCCTGTAGAAGGATTCAGCACTACTACTTTATTATCCGGCAACCCCGTTATTTGTGCCTCACCTAAATCCTGAAGCGCTATAATATTTCTTAAATTATTACTGGTTGTGTTTACTCGGTTTTGTTTGTTTGTAATCCAAACTTCCAGCCTTGTTATTTGAACCCTTGAATCAATAAAAGGGTAATTCTTTAATGAAGCATCATATTTATCCCTGAAATATTGAGACAAGAAGAAGTGGCGATCATTGTCATAATCCAAACCATACATTTCAAATTCCTGAATCGTTCCTCCACCTTGGGCAATTACGCTTTTGGCTTGCGATTTTTGTTCTGAAAAAACTCCCGTAACCGTTGTTTTACCAAACTGCAATTCCGTTTTTACACCAAATAAACTCTGAGCTCCTTGAATCAAAGTACTGTTTAAGGGCATACTAACATTCCCGACTTCAATTTTACGAACAATGTCATCGTCCGCCGGAGTATATTCTAATTTTAATAAATTTTGAAAAGCAAAGGTAGATTGGGTGTCAAAATTGGCATTAACCTGCAGTCTTGTCCCCACTTTTCCTAACAAACTCATACTTATCCTTTGATTAAAATCGAATGAGGTGTTCGTTCTATTGCGAGGAGAGAAAGCCGGATTATCTTGTTTGGTATACAATAGTCCCAAATCGATCTCGATAGATCCAGTAGGTTTTACGTCAATGGTATTACTTCCAAAAACGGATTCAAAAAGTCCAGATTTTATATAATATCGAGGCAGTAAATCCTTTTTGGCTGCATCACTTCCTTCTTTTTTTCCATCAATAGCATCCAACTTTTTACCAAAATAATCATTCATTGATTCCTTTAGCATCAACTTTTCATACTCGGCAGGAGTTAAAACAATAGGGTAATTGATATTGAAATCGTCTATAGAATTGGTATAGACATAAGTATCCGTAACTGGATCATAGGTGTATGCAGACAAAATGCTTTGAGGATTTGCCATCTGAACCTCACCAACATCGTATCCTTTTTTTATGGTATCCTGAACAACACCTTGCACTTGAGCCTGCGATACAAAACCACAAAATAATACCAGCAAAAAAATGTAAATTTTATGCATATCGATTAGGCCTCTATTATCCTCTTATAAATTTTTTAAAGCTTTTTTAATTATAGCCTCCACAGTAGCCTCTGGATCTTCTTTTACAATTTTTTCAATGATTTTTTCAGATGTTTTTCGAACAAAACCAAGAACTTCTAGAGCAGATAACGCCTCATCTTTATTTGTATTGCTCAATGACATTGAAACTTCATCTAAATCATATAATTTTAACACTTTTTCTTTTAAATCAAGAATTACCCTTTGAGCCGTCTTGCTACCAATTCCTTTTATTTTTTGAATGGTAACTACATCTCCCGACGCTATGGCATTAATAATTTGCTTGGGTTCCAAAGAAGAAAGCATTGTTCGTGCAATACTGGCTCCAATCCCGGATACAGACAGCAACATTTTAAAAATTTCTCTTTCAGATTTCTCTACAAAACCGAACAAAGTATGCGCATCTTCCTTTATTTGAAGATAGGTATAAAGTTTTACAAAATCGGTATTGGGCAGTAATGAATAAGTGTGCAAAGATATATTTACGTGATAACCAACTCCACTACAGTCTATCACAACATCTGTAGGTGTCTTTTCCACTAATTTTCCTTGTAAATGTGCTATCATAAAATAAATTATCTGTTCAAATATAATAAAATTTGAGATTAAAAGACAATTGTATTGCGTTTAATGGAGTACACTTTTATGTATAAACCAACACGTTACATTTTAATCTTAAAATCTCAAATTTTAATCTACGGGTATTTAAATTTATTTCCCTTTTAATCTCATACTTTTTTCTTGTGCATCAATTACTGCAATTGCAGCCATATTTACCATTTCTTCAACACTGGCACCCAATTGGAAAACGTGGACAGGGTTTTTCATTCCCATCATAATTGGTCCAATTGAACCAACTTTGTTCAACTCTTTCAAGAGTTTGTAAGTAATATTAGCCGATTCCAAGTTTGGAAAAACTAAGGTATTTACCTTTTTGCCTGCTAGTTTTGAAAAAGGGAATTTGGCAGATAACATCTCTGGATTCAATGCAAAATCAGCTTGAAGTTCTCCATCAACAATAATATCTGGATGATTTTCATGCAAATAAGCTACCGCTTCTTTCACTTTTGAAGCGCTTTTATTTACAGAAGACCCAAAATTTGAATACGACACCATCGCAATCACGGGTTCAACTCCAAACATTTTTGCCGTATTGGCTGTCATTACAGCAATTTTAGCCAATTCCTCGGCAGTTGGATCTATATTTATCGCCGTATCCGATAAAAACATCGGACCGCGATTAGTCATCATAATATTTGTAGTTGCTACCAAAGAAACATTCGGGGCTTTACCAATTATTTGCAACATCGGTTTCACAACCGAAGGATAACTTCTAGAATGCCCAGAGACTAAAGCATCGGCTTCACCAGTATTCACCATCATTGCAGCGAAATAATTTCTCTCTCTCATGAACTTTTCAGCATCAAAAAGTGAAATTCCATTTCTTTTTCTGGATTCCCATAATTCAACAGCATATCTTGTTCTTCTATCTTGTTCTTCGTCAAGTTTTGGATCTATAATTTGAACATCAGCATCAAAACCAAGTTCTTCCTTTAATTCCAATATGATTTCTTTATTCCCTAATAAAATTGGGAACCCGATACCTTCTTCATAAACAATTTGAGCCGCTTTTAAAACGTCTAGTTGTTCTGCTTCCGCAAAAACAACTCTCTTAGGGTCAGTTTTGGCTCTGTTAGTAATCATTCGAATCATTTTATTGTCGTTACCCAAACGATTCAAAAGTTCTTCCTCATACTTTTCCCAATCCGTTATCGGATTCAATGCCACACCAGATTCCATTGCAGCTTTAGCTACAGCTGGTGCAACAACAGCAATTAATCTAGGGTCAAAAGGTTTAGGAATGATATATTCCCTACCAAAAACCAATTTAGTGGCTCCGTAAGCAATATTTACCTGTTCTGGAACATTTTCTTTGGCAAGTGCTGCAAGTGCTTTTACTGCGGCCATTTTCATAGCCTCATTGATCTTTGTGGCACGAACATCAAGTGCTCCTCTAAAAATATATGGAAATCCAAGTACATTATTTACTTGGTTAGGATGATCTGAACGTCCCGTTGCCATAATAACATCTTTGCGTGTTGAAATAGCGAGATTGTATGCAATTTCAGGATCTGGATTTGCCATGGCAAAAACAATAGGATTATCTGCCATTGCCAATAACATTTGGGGAGTCATCACATTTGCAGTTGATAATCCCAAGAAAATATCGGCCCCTGTCAGTGCTTCTTCAAGGGTAAGAGAAGCTCCTTCTACAGCATATTTCAATTGCAATTCAGACAAAGCAGGATTATCTTTCGTCAAAAGACCTTTACTGTTGAACATTAAAATATTCTCTCTTTTTACTCCCAATAAAACATACAAATCGGCACAAGCAATAGCTGCAGATCCTGCACCAGACACGACCATTTTTACATCTTCTGCTTTTTTATCGGCCAATTCCAATGCATTAATTAAAGCTGCTGAAGATATAATTGCTGTTCCATGCTGATCGTCGTGCATTACAGGAATATTCAGTTCTTCAACTAGTCTGCGCTCGATTTCAAAAGATTCCGGCGCTTTAATATCTTCAAGATTGATTCCCCCAAAAGTGGGTGCAATATTCTTTACTGTCTGGATAAATTCTTCAACATTTTCGGTTCCAATTTCGATATCAAACACATCAATATCAGAAAATATTTTAAACAACAGACCTTTTCCCTCCATTACTGGTTTTGAAGCTTCTGGTCCAATGTTACCAAGTCCCAAAACGGCGGTTCCATTTGTGATAACAGCCACTAAATTCCCTTTAGCGGTATATTTATAAACATTATTAATGTCTTTTGCGATTTCCAAACACGGTTCTGCAACACCTGGAGAATAGGCCAAAGACAAATCTCTTTGTGTTGCATATTTTTTGGTAGGGACTACTTGGATTTTACCTGGAGTAGGTTTGGCGTGGTACAATAACGCTTCTCTTCTTTTACTGTTCTTATCCATTTTTATTTTTTTTTTCTAATTCACAAAGGTAACGGACTTCCTTTAAAACCGAAGCCTATATCTCTCTCTTTTATTAAGATTTAAGATAATTTATAACCAAAAAAAATAGCTACACATGATGTAGCTACTTAAAAGTATTTTTAACTGACTGTTATTGTGAAATGTAGGAATCCAAATGTTTTATGGTTTCTTTTTGAATTTCTATTATTGATTTTACGACATCACCAATTGAAACAAGTCCAATTATCTCTCCATTTTCAATCACTGGTAAATGTCTGATTCTTCTTTTACTCATTAATTCCATACAATAATCTAAATTATCGGATGGTTTAACAGTCACCACATCATTCTCCATGATTTCGCTAACAGGTGTTTTCTTTGAAGACTTATCTTTTAAAACAATTTTTCTAGCATAATCTCTTTCTGATAGAATTCCTTTTAAAGCTCCATCTTCAATTACAAGAATAGCTCCTATGTTTTTCTCCCCCATTACTCTCAACGCCTCGAAAACGGTAATGGTCGAAACAATAGAATAAACCTCTCTTCCTTTTGTGCTTAGTATTTGATTTACAGTCATAATAGATAAATTTTAGAAAGCTAAATTTAGAAAAAAATCATATACAAAAAGTAAAAAAAGCAATAAATTTTATTTACTAAAACAATTCGTCTGGAGATGTCAATCGATTCAATTCGTCTATTAATTCACCATCCAAAATTTGCAAGCCATATTGATACGATGCATTTACCCAACCAAAACCTTCTTTTGCAATGTAATCAAACTCAGTTCCCACATTTCCATATTCGGCAAAAACTTTATGCGAACTGGTCTCTAAATCAAATTTTTCCGGAATAGTTCCGTTGTATTCTACGGCATTCTTTGTAATTAACCAAAGCCAACGATAAACCATTTCTTGCGCTTTCTCCTTGTAATTGTATTTCAGCAATCCTTCCCATAACAACATTTGGTGAGGAGCCCAACCGAAAGGGTAATCCCATTGTCGTTGTGGAGCATTTGGGTCCGATTCCAACCAACTGTTTTGGGTACTGCCTGTAATTCCACCCATTTTTATAAAAAGAGGCAAAGCGTTTTCTACTAACTTTTGAGCTTGATGTTCGTCACATAATCCCGCCCAAAGAGGAAAGAATGTCGTCGCTGCTTCAAATGGAAATTGTTTTTTGTTTACAAAATCGTAATCAAAATACATGCTTGCATTTTCATTCCAACACAATTCATTCATCTTCTCTTTTCTGAACTCGGCCTTCTTAGCCCATTCACTTGGAGTATATGTTACCTTTTCAACAGTAAATGAACCTTCAAAATAATCACTGATTAAACTTTCGATGTCTTTTTCATATTTGTATAAAAAACTATTGACATCAACTGAATTCAAATTGGCACAAGTATTAATTAATCGATTGGTTGTATCGTGACCGCTTTCACGCATACTTCGATCGTGCACAAAATACAAATCCAGTTCTGGATCGGTAATCGTTCTAGCCAAATATTGTTTTTCAAATTCTCTAATTGGCAAATTATACTTGATGGCATAAGGCTCCAAAACATCATCAAAATGACCTGGTTCCACCTCAAAAGGCATTCCTATACCATCCGCTTTATATCGACTCAAGCCTGTTGGTGTCAACCTATTTCCTTGTACCATCCAAACCGTATTGTACTCTAAAATCACGGTTTCCAGATGGCTTTGCAACCATTCTTGACTGACATTACCCTCTTTAACAATAGCGACCAGTAGTGAAGAATACAAAGGCGGCTGTGTTCTGGTGAGGTAATAACTGCGATTGGCATTTAAGATTTTTCCGTAATGCAGGATTTGATATTTAAAATTCTCGGCTATAGCAATTGCCTTATCTAACTTTCCGTCAATCAATAATCCAACTCCAATAAAATAACTATCCCAGCCGTACATTTCATTGAATCTTCCCCCTGGCACCACAAAAGGAACTCCCTGTAAACTGTAAACTTTTTTCTGTAAGGCTAAAGCTAAAATCCCTGGCTTATGATCTAATGTTGCTACATAATCTTCAGAAATAACTGAAGGCATAACGATCACTTCGAAGTTTTCCAACTCCTTTTCTAATTCTTTAAAATAAGCAACACCTTGAGAATCTTTTTCAGAAACATATAGAGTGGCTAATTCATTGGAAGTTTTTACATCTTCAATAATTAGCTTCAACCCTTTTTTATCAATAGTCCGAGTCAGTTCGTCCCAATAATCTTCTTTGATTTTTCTGGAAATTCTTTCCACAGGATTTTCTTGGATATAATCCAAATCTACTTCTCCTAACACTTCTCCATTTTCTTTTAGCAAAGCCAATTCTTGTAGTAAATTTGACAAATGATAAGTCCCTTCAATAATTTGCTTTTCTTTGGTATTTTCATCTACCAACACAAATATTTTTGGCCCTAAATCATCTTTGGTAATTTTTTTATCATAATCCGTATCTTCTTGAAGCAACAGCGCTTCAAACACTTGGTCGACTTTAAGTAAGAACTTCATTTTTTTTAGTTATTTTATTAATAAAAAAGAGAACAACGACTAGAACTGTCAGAGGAATTAGCGAAAAATAGAACGCTTTACTTCCTCCAATTTTTTGGAATAAATATCCAATAATTACCGATCCGCAAGTTCCTCCAATTGCGGAGAAAAAAGTAAGTAAACCAGCAACAGCTCCATGAAAATTTTTCTCAGTAGCACTTATAATTGTTGAATTTACTATTGGATAAATGGGGGCCAAAAACAAACCAATCAATGGAAACACAAATCCAATCAATGGAACTTCAGACAGCATATCAATCTGTGTAATCGCTATTCCCGAAGCCATTGGCAAAACAAAGACAACTAAGCTCGCTGCCGCAAATAAACAAACAGTCAAAAAAACATACCAATGTATTCTCTTGACAATTATCCCCGAAACAAAACGCCCAAAGGCAATAGAGAGCATTAAAATCACGGCCATCTGACCCGCTAATCTTTCGTTAAGATGCAATACTTTTTGATTAAAAGTAGGTAACCAAGACATTATTCCCTGTTCGGTCATCACATACATAAAAGCAAAAACAGCAAAAAGCAAAATCAAAGGTCTTTTCAACAAACCCAACATATCTTTAAAATCTTCTTGAAAAGATTTAGGGTTTTCTACTTTGGGCAAATTAAATTTTGAGGTTAAAATAAAAACAAAAACAAGGGCTATCAATCCCGCTAAAACCAAGTAAACATTGAGCCAAGCTTTCGGATCGGTTTCACTATAAAACATTGGAAAAATCAGATAGGCAAACACAATCCCTAACATAAAAACACTTTCGATATAACTCATAAAGGCCTTATGCTGTTTTTCAGTATCGGTAACTACACCTATTAAAGCCATAACAGACACTTTGATTATCGCAAACGAAAACCCTGTACAAGCAAATAGCACGATGACACTCCAAAACGAATCCCCAAAATACATCACAAAACACCCTGTAAAAACTACAGCCAAACTGATTAACATTCCTTTTTTATAACCTAACTTAGGAAGCAATGAACCTATCAAAAAAGCAACAAATGCAATGGTTAAATCTTTGGCAGGTTCCAAAACACTTGCTTGTACCTCAGAAACACCATACATATTTTGAGACTTTTGAATCAACAATCCCACACTATTCAAAAGGGCTGCAAAAACAAAATAATTGATAAATAATGCGAGCTTAATGGTGATGTTCTTCATATTTTATTTTTTAATCATTTAAACAATTAAGATTTTAAATCCTTTCACGCGTCACTATTTTTATTTTGATATTTTAACAGGCCTAATTCTTCCATTATAGTATGAAATTTAGAAACCCATAGTGCTTGTCATTCCATTTACCGTATGGTCAATTGTAAAACCATTGGTTTCAAGGTTTGCCTTTAGGTGCGCAACTGTGTTACCGTTCACCCATTTGATATCTATAATAGCATCTACAGCATCATTTATTTCAACCTGACCTGAAAACGCATTTGAAGTATTTCTTAAGTGCATAATTTCTAATTGTTTATTTACAACTTCCGTTTTAAGCCCTTGCGCAATATCCTTCATTGTCAACGAGGTACGATTAATTTCTTTATGTCCGGCACTACCACCATTATCTGCAGCTTCATAATTGTTTTTACCTGCAAAAATATCTAAATACCAAACCTGCGGTATTCCTGGCATAAACATTTGAATGACTCTTGCAAGGAGTAACTTTTGTTCGTCTTCACCTAGTGCACTAAAGAATGTAGCATTTATTTGATAATAAGAAATTTTATTCCCTGAAGGATCGTACAGATTCTTTACACGACCGCCACGTTCCATGATTTTATTCATGATACTTTCTATCTCGGCATCTTCTAACAATCCTTTATTATAAATACCATTTACCTCCTTACCTTTCAAATCTAGAACAGGTATTCCATCATGGCAACCAAGCATGTTTACTGTTTTATATCCTTTAGCAATAATTTCCTTAGCCCAACTTAATAAGGCTTTACTAGTTTTATTTTCGATAGTATGTATCGTTAAACCAGGTAAGAAAAAGTCATAGATATAATATCCTTCATTGGCTACCTCATCATGTAAATGCAAACCATATTCTGCGTGAATTTCTGGCAATAGCATCAAATTATTTTGTTGGGCTATTTTCTTAATACGCTCTAAATATTCCCAAGTTCCGGGTTTATTAAAAAAATTGGACTCCCCTACTTGTTTATGCAAATAGGCAAAAGCATCTAATCGAAGGATATTGCAACCATAACCATTTAATTTCTTTAGTGTCTCCTCATAAAAATCCCATACTAAAGATGATGCAGCATTGACATCCATTTGTCCCAAATAGGAACGTTTTTGTTCTACAATTTGTAAAAATTCTGATTTCAAAGGAGCACAATCTTCAAAATCAATGGTCGTAAAATCTTGATTCTCCTTAATTGCGGTATTAATTACAGCAACAACAAATAAACTTTGCTCGTCTGTTAATCCTTTTACATTTTGCAAATCTGCTACAGTAATCGGATTATAGGTTATTTGCTGATAAAAAGTATTCCAATAAGGCTGTTCTGTACCATCCGGAAAACGTACTTTCAATATAGGTAAACCCGACTTTCTCATGAATAATTTATTGAGAAACTCTGGTTTTGGAATTACGATTCCGTCTTCATTTTTCACTCCATTTCCCTCCCAGAACTCATTCCAATTGATAAAAAAATCTTTAAATTTAGATTCATTACCGTGTTGCAGCATGTCTTTAAACTGAGGAGAAGCCACAGAAAGATGATTTAACACAATATCAAATTTCAACTTTATCTGGAGCTCATCCAAGTCCTTTAAATCTTTTATATCTACTAAATCTTTATTTATATCATAATCAATAATAGAAAAACCTCTATCTAAATCACTATTAAAAAAAGTAGGCAACACGTATATTAAAGAAAATACATCTTTAAACTCTGCCATTTTTAGCATGGCTATGGTGTCATTAAATTTTTCTCCAATACTATCTGGATAAACATTGAGCATTACACCATTACTGATCTTTTTACTATTTTGTTGCATCGTATTTTATAAAAGTTTAGAAAGGATATTTATGTTATCCGGTAATCGACCTACATTTTGCAGTTTTAAAGCTGCTAATTTTAAAGCGATATCCAAACATTCATTAATTGATTTTTCCTTTATATAAGCAAATAAAAATCCGGACCAAAAAGCATCTCCTGCTCCAGTGGAGTCCATCACTTTGTCAATTTTTATCGCTGGCATTTGTATTACTTCTTTCCCTTTTTGTGATAATTTCACCCCTTTGCTACCTAGAGTTAAGCAAACAGTATCTACTCCTTGATGGTGAAAAAAATCAAATATTTCTTCATGAGGAAGTTCCTTCTCAAAAAGGCGGAGCATATCATCTTCACTAATTTTTATTAATGGATTAAACTGGCAATAGGTTTTGATTACTTTAAAAGCCTTCTCTTGACTTTTCCATAGCTTTCTTGCATAGTTAACATCGATACTAAGCCGACATCCTAAATCGTGTGCTTCTTGTGCTTTCTTTAAGATAGTTTTCTGAGCAGGATTTTTACTTAATGCGAAACAAGTAGTATGAAATATCTTGGTATTGGATAGTATTTCCTTGGAAATTTGTTCTTCATAAATACAACAATCTGCTGAACGATACGGTATGAAATCTGGTGTCCCCTCGGACCTCGAAACAAAAATAACACTAGTCGATTTATCATCTAGAACGTTAACGTGGTTTGTATTTATTCCAACACTCGCTAACCGTTCTGTAATATAGGAACCAAAACCATCGTTGCCTACTGTTGCAACCATGATAGTATTCAAACCTAATCTTGTTGAATTCATAGCAACGTTAGTAGGCGAACCTCCTAAATACCTATGATAATCCCTAGTTTCATTAATAAGCACTCCTTCTTGATGACCAATAAAATCTACAAGAACTTCACCAACACAAAGGATATCTATTTCGTTCATATTCTTATTTATTGTATTATTCACTTAATTTTGTCTTTTTTATTTTAATCAATAATGTACAAAGAGCAGCAGTAACTAACAATACTCCTGCAAAATTGATTGCTTGTCGAGGATCATTATTTAAAAAATGCTTTAAAATATAACCAAATGAAAGGTTTTGAATAATCATTGGAATCACAATCATCATATTAATAATTCCCATATAGACTCCATAACGCTCTTTTGGAACAACAGCAACGACCATCAAGTAAGGAATTCCCATCATACTTGCCCAAGCAATACCGTAGCCAATAACTACAGCAAAAAAAACATATTGGTTTTGAACTATTGGAAACCACAAAAAAGAAATAGCTCCTAATAAAAGACATACAAAATGAACTATTTTTGCACCATGTTTTTTGGCTAATACTGCCAAATAAAAGGCTACTGAAAATGTAACTATAAACCCAAAAGCACCGATCAATCCATTCCACTCCACTGCTTTTTCATATCCTACTGCATTCTTTGGCGTTACATTCCAAACGGACAAAGCAATACTTTTTGCATTATTTTGCCAATAGCACTGCAAAGCATACCACTGAAACAAATACACCAGAAACAGTTGCCACATTACTGTTGGCATCCCTAAAACCGCTTTGTAAATATCAATAAAAGGCGAAAAAACATTTAAAGGTTCTGCTTTTAAAATGGTTAATTCGTCTGCTGTTGGAGGGATTTCTTTTGTTTTGCTCATACTCCACCAAATGGAAGTTACAGAAAGTACTGCCCCTAGAAAAAAGGAGGCATAAATCCAAGTGGGCAAAGATCCAGTGTAACCGACAAAAAATATTGGAAATAGAAAAAGAGAAATATAAGCCAAAAACTGCCCGAAACCAGTAAAAAAACTTTGCGCTTGAAAACCCATCGGTTGCTGGTCTTCATTCAATGTATCCGCAATAAAGGCACGATAAGGCTCCATAGCAGTATTATTACCAACATCTAAAATCCAAAGCAAACCTGCAGCCATCCATAATGAACTACTAAATGGGAATAAAAATAAAGCAATACTACAAACTATTGCACCAATAAAAAAGTAAGGCTTACGTCTTCCCCATCTTGGATGCCAAGTTTTATCACTCATTGCCCCGATAATGGGTTGAATCAATAAACCCGTCAATGGCCCGGCAAGATTTAATATAGGAATTTGATCTGGACTTGCATGTAAAAAATCATAAATCGGATTTACAGCACTTTGTTGCAATCCGAAACTATACTGAATGCCAAAAAAACCAACATTCATATTGATAATTTGCCAAAAACTCATTTTTGCTTTAAAATTCATACCGTGGTTTAGTTAATATTTAATTAAAAGTAATTCTATACAAGCAATTAAAACATAATATAAAATCGAAATCGATTTCGAAAACACCAAAAACGTTTTCGTAAAGCAAAAAGAATTGAGCTATTATTTTTTTTCGAAAGGAATAATAACTTCAGTCTTCCAAGTAATTTCATCCCCCCCATCAAAAGGATTTGCAAAAAAATGTTCCAACGGCTTATTATTTAGCTCATAACCATTCTTTTTTGCATAATCTAACAACGCAAACCAAGAACGATCTGACGTTCTCATGTTACCATAATAAGTCGCTTTCAAACCTTTCACTGGTGGAATAGTTTTAAACTTTACATACTTATCGGCAATAATTTTCGTGTTTTTATCAATTGGAAAACAATAATTAAAATCTAGCGTTTCTTTATCCAAATCCCATTTTGTGACCTCAACATAAGGTCTTCCCTGAATTTTAATATTATGAATTTGCAGAAAACCAGTAATTAACCCATCATTCCCAATCATGGTTTGTGCTTTGGTTTGCAAAACACTTTTTAATGATAGGTATGCCACAAACTCTTCTTTTGACGAACCTTCTCCATCAATTTTGTATTTAAACTTTGAAATATGGTCATTCAAACCCTCTTTAAAAGACTTTATCTTTTTTATTTGACCTACTTTAAATGATGTATTCCAAAATGGAGCGGTAATTTTATTGTACAATCCATGTCCCAACTCTTTTATGCCCACATTTACCCTCGTCATTGAATCATTTATAGAGACCATTTCCCAAGTATATTCCATTTGAGAATTACCTTTAGTCATTTTTTGCTGGATAAAATCAAAATTATTCTTAGCAATGATTTTATAACTTTCTTTTTCTTTTTCTAATTGAACTGCACTCCATTCTTTAATTCCTTGAAAAACAGTTCCAGTTGCAGCTTTTACAGTAAACGAAATCGTATAATCATTTTCTTTTATAAACAAATACCAAATCAAAAAAAACGATAGCAATAAGCTAAAACCAATTATAATTTTATTTTTCATAATTACTTAACCATCTTCAATTTTGAAATAATAAAATCCCCTATATTTTGACCTTGAACAACTCCATTTTCAACCGCCGCCCTGTAATGTATTCCTCCATACATTCTACTATTTGCCGCTTCTTTTGCCGCTGCTTTAAAAGATGAAAATTTTCTTGTTGGTAATCCAAAAGGAATTTCTGAATCATCAACAAAAGCAAAATTATCTCCAAAAATGGTGGTTAAAAGTGCTGCCGAACAAGTTGAAACTACAGAATGTCCACTTGTATATTCAGGAAATGGAGGTGTTTGTAACAAGGGTTTCCAATTCTCATCAATATTCTGATTGATTACCGTTTCAGGACGCACCATATTACTTTTGTATTTCTCGTCCCAACAACTGATAAACGACTCGAAAATCCCTATTGATGTCTTGGTATAAGCATAAACTGTTTTTTCAAAATCGGCATTGGTTTTTACACATGCAATTTTGGTTATACCAATCCAGTGTGCATCTGGAGTATTCTTCTTTTTGGCAAACATCATGTGACCTTGACTTACGGTTACATAAGGATTGCAATCCCAAAAAACGGCAACTTTTGATTCCTCTGGAACTGGATTGCTTTTAGATTCTTCTGATTTTTTTAATCCTTCAGAAATTTTTAGACTTATGTTGTAAATCTCCATTACTTCCTTGAAATAAGCTGACTTTTTATCTAATGAAAAAGGTATTGCTGGAGTCGGTTTAAACTGTGAAGCCGAATCTAAAACCATCGTTCTTATCTCTCCCCAATGCGGCTCAACTCCATCCATATAAGCCGGTGGAGTGGGTTGCCATCTTCCAGGTTGACTCGCAAATACTGAAAATTTAGGCAAGGTTCTAGTTTGTTTGTAATTATCTTTTCCCATCCATTTTTTAATACGCTCGGCAACTTTCAATCCATACTCTTTGGAAACTTCAAATTCTTTTGAATTCTCGCCTTCCCATTTTTTATACAAACTGTCTCTAAATTTCTCCAATGCATCTTCAGAGAAAATCAATTGCTTGCTTACTTCCATGTGTGCAATTATCGCAGCCAACTTTTGGTTGACACCTGCTTTAGAATCCAATATTGGGATAGAATCCAATCCATTCAGCTGACCTTGTAAACTTGCGTATGTTTTGCTGTTTTGGGCAATAACTTCATAAGCTGCAATATTTGGGTATGCATATATTCTACTTGCTACAGGAGGAGAAAAAATATCATGAATCATTATTTCTGAAACGGTATCAACCGCAGCACGAAAATCACTGGCTGACACGACTATTTTTTCATGTTTTCCACATGAAATAAAAAGCAAACAAACTGCTGCTATCGTATATAATTTATACTTCATATTATATATTATTAAATTTTGAGTAGGTTTTAGTTTTTTGTTAATTAGAACTCATTGGTAATTCATAAATCTCCGCTTTCTTATTATTTATGGTAACCAATAAGTATTTTTTACCGTTAAAATGAATAACATCCAAGTGTCGTACCGCTTTCTGGGTCAAGTCAATTCCTATCTGATTGCCTAAGAATATTGTTTTTTCATTTTTGATTAAAGCACCAGAGAATCCGTCAAATCTACTGTGATAAGGTGTAACTCCAAAATAATTTCCGGCAGCAAAAACTTCTTCTTTTGAATCGCTATCAAAATTGGATTTCACAAAACTTGTAATAGGAGACACTTGCATTTTATTGCCAAAAGAAACAAAAGTAAATTTCCCATTATCATTTCTCAGATAGCCCGATTTCAAGTTATGCACTTCATACAATTTTCCTTGTTCCAGCATTTTCATATCAAAAACTTCCTCAAGCGGTTTTCCTGCAAATGATTTGTAACTGTTGAATTTCTTTTTCAGCAAACCACTAAACTCTTCCACTAGTTCATCAAGTCCCAATATAGTATAATATTTTCCATCTTTTTCTTTGGCAACAATGGTTTCATAAGTTCCATTTTTATCAAAATCATCATAATACATTTTCATAGGAAATTCTTGTGATGCTTTAAACTTAGAATTCATTCCCCAGTTTCCTACCAAATAATCTTGATCCCCATCATTATCAATATCAAACGGGATAATAGACTGATACAATCCGTTGCTTTTTTCTGCAAAAACAGTTTCGGTTACATTAACAAATTTTCCATTTTTATTAGCAAAAAAGGTCGGTTTCATCCATTCACCAACGACGATTAAGTCGATTTTACCATCTTTGTTGAAATCACTAAAAACAGCATCGGTAACCATTCCAATACCTTCGAATGTTTTCGCTTCCGCTAATGCAAATACCCCTTTATTGTTTTTTAGTAAATAACAGTCAGGTGTACTTCCGAATCTATTATTCAATGAATTATTGCCTACAAACAAATCTAAGTCTCCATCCTTATCATAATCAAAAGCTTTGACCACTGATGCATTTTGAGAAAGGTCAGGCAAAACAGAATTTACCAATTGATTTCCTTTGGCAACATACAATCGATCTTGTAAATTTGAAGCATTTTCTCCACCTCCAGAAGCCACGAACAAATCATTTATTTTGTCGTTGTTAAAATCTCCAATTACTGCAGAAGCATCTTCAAAAACAGAATCTTTTTCAATTTCAGCATATCCTTTTTTAGAAAACCCATTCGCATTTTGAATATAAATTGCTGCTTTTTTACCTTTAGATCCGCCAAAAAAGATATCTTCTTTGCCATCGCCATTTAAATCACCAATCGCAGTAGCAGGACCTCTATCGGATCGTCCGTAAGGAATTAATTTTTGATACACAAAATCAATATAATCATTCTCTTGATGCGTGAAATCAACACCCAATCCCGTTTCAACTTTCTTGAAAACAGGAATAACGGCTGGATGCAATTTTTGATAATCAAATGCTTTTCTGTTGGCATTTGCCTTTATAGTCAAAGTTTGATTACACTTCACCTTTTTCAACGTCTGATACGTTTTGTCAGGCCAGATTACTACTAGAGAATCAATAGTTGCAATTTTTCCATATCCAAAATGAATCATCGGCTCTGATGACGATTGAAAACCTCTAGTCGTTTGCAACTCTTTGAATTGTTTTTTCCCTTTTGAATAAGAGATTACTTTAGCCCCAATTCCATAAGTGTTTTTACCCGTAAACTGAAGTTTTACTTTTAAATAATGAGCTTTGTTATTCGTTTGATTAATATAAACCGATGCAATATCGTTGATGTTATTCGTTACCAGATCTAAATCTCCGTCATTATCCAAATCGGCATAACCACTTCCATTCGAAATAATGGAATCATTTTCAATCCATTGATCCGACTTGTTTATAAATTGAAGATCCGATGCTCCTTCAAAAATATAATTAGTCACGTTACCTGCCGGCATTTTTTTCAATGCCTCTTTGTCTAATAATTTTGTCGAGCCGATTTTCCTTTTGACTTGCTCATTCGAAAAATATTTCACATAATCCAAATCATTTGGTCGTTTTGGAATTCCATTACATACAAATATATCCTGTTCTCCATCTTGATTATAATCAGCAAATAAGGCACTCCAACTCCAATCGGTTGCAGCCACGCCACTCAACAAGGCCGTTTCTGTAAAATGTTTCCCTCCTTGATTTATTTGCAACATATTTCGCGTATATTGATAATGATAGCCATACTTTTCGGTTCTCAATTTCAACATTTGAACGTTATCGTCTCCCAAAGATGATTTCAAAACTTTTTCGTCTTCCGGAAGCATATCCAATGACATTATATCTGGAAAACCATCATGATTTATATCGGCTACATCTACCCCCATCGAGAACCTACTCGTGTGTCCAAAATAACTTTTCAAACTTTCCGTAAAAGTTCCATCTCCATTATTGAGGTAATAATAATCGTCTTCGTGAAAATCATTTCCTATATAAATATCTGGATAACCATCTAAATTAAAATCAGAAACAGCGATACCCAATCCATATCCATTGGCTCCACCAAAAATTCCAGCTTGAGCACTTACATCAACAAATTTTCCATTGTCGTTTCTAAATAATTTATCACCGCATTCATAGTTTCTGTTATTTCTGATATTGGCGTTCCCAAAAGACAACTCCGAATGTACTGCATGATTTAACAAATACATATCCAAATCTCCGTCTAAATCATAATCAAAAAATGCTACCGATGTACTGTAATTATCGAGATCCAAACCGTACTCGGCTGAGCTTTCGGTAAACGTATTGTTTTTGTTGTTAATAAACAACTCATTATGTCCTTCAAAACCATTGATTCCAACAACAGCACATACATAAATATCGAGATAACCATCTCCATTTACATCGGCCATTACTGTTCCTGTGTTCCAATCACTTTCTCCTTCTACTCCTGCTTTTTTTGAAATATCCTCGTATTTATTATTGCCTTTGTTGAGATACAATTTATTTTTCCCTTGATTTGAAGTAAAATAAATATCTACCAAACCATCATTATTAATATCTCCCAAGGCAACACCTCCACCATTGTAATAATAGAGGTAATCTAATATGGAGATATTTTTTGATTCCAATAATTCATTTTTAAAAGTAATATTGCTAGAGGCAGAATCTAATTTCTCGAACAAACGATCTTGTTTTTCCGAGCAACTCAACATAAGCAATGCAACTAATCCTAAACTATAAAACTTATTCATTGCTCTTAAATATTTTTGGGGCATTATCATTTGTAACTGTAAGTATTGAAACTCCTTTGTTTTTATTCTTCAAAGTCTGAATGTGCTTGATTTCTCCTTTCAAAAAGAAGCCCGATTGGTTATAGGGCAACCAAGAATAAGAACCTGATTTACTTCCTAAAAGTACACTTCCACAATTGGCATCCATTCTTCCGAACTGAGGTTTGAATTCATATTGATTTCCTCCAAGAACTAGATCTGGAATTCCATCTTTGTTTACATCGGTTACACAAATAGTATTTACACATGAAAACTGAACTTCTTTTGGAAGTGCCTTAACCTGAAAATTGCCATTGCCTTTATTGATAGCAATTACACTCTGCTGAATTGTTGCAGTTTTCTGAATGGAATTATCAACAACATCTTGAGCAAATATTTCCTGAAATGATTTTTTTGAATAGTCAGCATAACTCAAATTTTTCTTTTTTATGGAAGGAATTTGGCCTGCTAATTCTTTTTTCAAATGCAAAGGCATATCTTTTCCATCGATAGAGCGCGTGGTAATTTGTTCAATGGTTCCGTTATTATCAAAATCATTGACAAACATTCTCATTGGATTTTTCTCGGAAGCTTTATATGAAGTATTGGTTCCTTTGTTTCCTAAAACTAGATCTTTCTTGCCGTCATTATTTAGATCAACGCAACTTACTGCGTTCCAAAAACCACTTAAATTGGCAAGATTAGATTTAAAATCAACCAAACGACGACCCGTATTTTTGAATATTCGAGGAGCCATCCAATCACCCACCACAATTAAATCTTTCTTTCCATCGTTGTCAATATCTTCCCAAACGGCATCGGTGATCATTCCCACTTCATTCAGTTTGAATGCTTTTTTATCTGTAGCGTTGGTAAAATTTCCTTTTCCATCATTTTCCAGAAATAATTGTTTTGGATCGATCCCATATACTCCAGGCACACTTCTACTTCCCACAAAAACATCCATATCACCATCATTGTCATAATCATAGGAAGCAATTACAGAAACGTTATTATTGGTGGTTGGAATATTGGTTTTGCTTTTAGTAAAAACACCTTTTCCATTATTCAAATACAAACGATTTTTATAATTTCCCTGATCTGCTTTTTCGTTCCCACCTGAACCTACCATTAAATCTTGATCTCCATCATTATCAGCATCAAAAAAACTAGCAGCAGTATCTTCATAATTGGCATCGGCAATCAAATCAGTTTGTTTAGTGATTGTAAAAGTATCGTTACCTTTACTTAAATAAATATTTCCAGACATTCCTTTGGCTCCGCCAATAAAAACATCATCATTCCCATCGCCATTAATATCAGCAACGGCAAGTGAAGGTCCTTCTTGAGAAAGCATTTTGGAAATCAATCCTTCGTAATCAAAATCAATATAATCATTCTCTTTATGTGCCAAAAACGAACTTGGTTTTTCAGAAAACAGAGATTTTACATTCGGTTTTTTGAAAGTATAATTTAAAGTTGCATCTGCTATATTCAAATTAACAGTTGAATTATTAGTCACCTTTTTAATGGTTTGGTATTTCCCATTTGGCCATATCACTTGAAGAGAATCTATTTTTTTGGTTCCAATTCCAAAAGTCATCACATAATCTATTGAAGATTGAAAACCTCTGGAAGGAATTAATTCTTGTCTCAGGATTTCTTTGCCAGAAAACAATTCGACTACACTACCAATGGCAAATTTATTCTGGTTTTCACCCTTCAGTTTTACTTTTACAAAATGATTGTCTTTCTTTTTCTCCGAATTATTTTGAAAAACAAAAGCCTCTTGATTAACATTATTTACGATTAAATCAAGATCACCATCATTGTCCAAATCACCATAAGCTGCTCCATTTGAAAAACTAGGAGTGTCTAATCCCCAGTTCGTAATTTCATTGGTAAAGGTTAAATCTTTATTATTTTTAAAAGCGTAGTTTGGTATTGGAGTACTTGGCATTTTACCAATAATGTTTTCCATTTGTTCTTTCTTGCCCGTAACCGCCATTCTTTGAATTATTCCGTTGGCAAAAAAGTCCATAAAATCCTGATTGGTCAAATCATTATTAATTCCATTACACACATAAATATCTTTATACCCATCATTATCCATATCAAATATTAAAGCTCCCCAACTCCAATCGGTCTTAGCAACTCCTGCATAATTTGCGATTTCAAGAAATTGATTATTCCCATTATTTAATTGCAAAGTATTTTGCATAAATTGATAGAAAAAATCCATATTTAATTTTCTTCTAAACAAATCATAGTTATCAAAACTCGTTGTGGTTTTCAAACGCTCATCACCTTCAGGCAACATATCGGTAACAAAAATATCTGGCTTTCCATCATTATTTATATCTGCCATATCAGCCCCCATGGAAGACTGACTTGTATGTGATGCCCAACCTTGAATTTGTTCACTAAAAGTTCCGTTTTTATTATTGATATACAAATAATCGCGTTCGTAAAAGTCATTTGAAATGTAAATATCCGGATACAAATCTCCATTAACATCGCCAACAGTTACACCAAGTCCAAAACCAATAAGGCTTCCATAAATACCCGCAGCTTCACTTACATCTACAAATTTTCCATTATCATTACGCATCAATTTATCGCCTCCTCCTTTTAGAATGTCACTAACCGCCCAATCTTTGTCTCTCAATTCTCTTTTGTTAGAATAATTAAGACTGCTTACAGGAATAAAACTATTATTTAAAATATAAACATCTAAGTCACCATCCTTATCATAATCAAAAAAAGCGGCATGAGTCGTAATACCAGTATCGGCAAGATTGTACTCAGCTGCTTTTTCAGTAAAAGTCAGGTTTCCGTTATTGATAAATAATTCGCTCTTTCTTTTGGCATCAATGCCATTTCCAGCATTACAGACAAAAATATCCAATAATCCATCTCCATTGATATCGATCATTTCTACACCAGTAGACCATGATTTAGAAATCACAATTCCAGAAGATTTAGAAATATCTTCAAACTTGAAATTGCCTTTATTGAGGTACAATTTATTCTCTCCAAGATTCGAAGTAAAAAAAACATCCGATAAGCCATCGTTATTGATATCTCCAATAGCAACACCACCACCATTGTAAAAATTTCGGTATTTGAAAATATTCATATTTTTTCCGTTCTTAACTTCATTAATAAAATTAATTCCGGTTTTGGAAGATTCTAGTTTCGTAAATAAACTGTTTTCATTAGTGCTATTTTCTTTGGAACAATTAGAAAAAAAAACAATAAAAAGAGAAAATAGGACAACTCGATTGCACATAATAAAGGTAGAATTTGGTTAGGGAATTGGCTCTGTTATTACGGTGTAAAATATAAAATAATTAGTAATAAAAAAGCAAAAAATATAAAAAATTAAATAAATAAAGAGGGTAATAAATTACCCTCTTTATAACTAACTCAAAACAAAATGAAGTAAACAATTTCTTAGTATCCAGGATTTTGCGTAACATTAGGATTAAATAATGCATCTGCTGGTATAGGATATAAAGCATACTTAGGATCAGAAGTTGTTGGTTTTAATTCTCTAGGAGCTAAAAACTTTCCGAAACGAATCATATCATTTCTTCTCCATCCTTCATACCATAATTCTTTTCCTCTTTCTAGATAAATACCGTCCAAAGTTGCTGGAGTAGAACCCGCAGGTAATTTAGCTCTTACATCAATTTGATCAAGAATTGTTTTTGCTACGGCTGCTCCTCCTGTACCACCTCTTAAGGCAGCTTCAGCTTTCATTAACAAAGCATCAGAATAACGCATCAATACATAATCATTTTCTGGATTTCCTAAATTGGCAGCATCTGGTTCGTATTTTTGAGTACGAATCCCTGCTGTTTCAAGTGTAGGTCCACTAGTAATCATAGTTAATTCTTTAGTGTAAAATAATGGATTTCCATTTCTGTCTTTCAAAGCGATAACTCCTCCGGGCTTATACATTTGTCCATATTGGAACCCAATTGGATTACCAAAATTAGCTATGATTGAAGGCGAAGTATGTTGTCTACGATCATCTGCAGCATCAAATCTATTATAATATTCGGCTACGGTTGCAAAACCATTCCATCCATCAGGAGTTTGATTGTAGTGCATTCCCATTCTCCATCTTGATTGTATTCCTCCACCAGACCCTAGCACATTTTTAGAAGAAAAAATAATCTCATTTGAAGTGTTATTTGTTGGTGCAAAATTGCTCCAATACTCAGGAGCCAATGAACTTGAAATAGCATCTACATTTGAAATCACTTTATTCATATCAGCGGCATCGAAAGTATAAGGACCAGCTGCATTATCAGCATTAAATACTCCTTTATTCAAATACAATTTAGCTAATAACAAGTGTGCTGCATCTGCATTTGCAATACTAGCATCATTAGCAACACGAGCAGGTAATTTACCAACTATTGCCTCCAATTCACTTATTACAAAAGCTGTAGCTTCTTTTCTAGTCCAAAATTTAGGATTATCTGTAATATCAGAGCCTTCTTCTCTGTAAGGTGCTTGTCCAAACAAATCAATTACATTATAGTAATAAAACGCTCTTAAAAAACGAGCTTGTGTTTTTTGAGAATCTGTAGCTGTATTGTAAATAACCAAGTTACAGTTGTAAACGTTAGTCAGCAGGGCATTCCAAGCGTTTCTAATCTCTACGTTATCAGATCCCCAAGTATGCACGTGGAATTGTCTCCATTTTGCATTGTCATCCCAGTCACCACCTCTAGTAGGACCAACTAATCCATCACCGGACATCTCATCCAAAGTAAACATTTTGTCTTGGTCTTGAAAACCTCTTAAACCTTCATAAGCAGATTGCAAGAAAGAAGCAGTATTTACAGTTCCAGAACCACTGTTATTTACTACAAAGCCGTCTAAAACTTCTTCATCTAAATTTGTACAACTAACGCCTAAAGCTACAGTACTTACAAAAAAGATGCTTTTAATTATATTTATTCTTTTCATTTTTTTCTAAATTAAAATGTTACATTAAGTCCTACAGAAAAACTCTTGTCTTTTGGATATGACAAATAATCCATACCTGCAGAAGGAACTCCGTTAAGGGCTTTATTAGTATCCACCTCTGGGTCAAATCCAGAATAACTTGTGATTACAAACAAGTTTTCACCACTTACAAACAAACGAGCTGAACTTAATTTTATTTTATCCATAAACGCTCCTTTGAAAGTATAACCAACAGTTAAATTTCCTAATCTCAAGAAATCTCCACTTTCTAAGTATTTAGTTGAAGGTGAGTTTGGATCACTTCCATTTTGTGGAGAACTACCAACTTCTGGAGTAACGTTTCTACCCCCGTACAATGCACTTTTGAAAAAGTAAGCATTGGCAGTATTATTATACAAATAATGACCAAAAGCACCATAGAAAGAAACTCCAGCATCTAAATTTTTGTATTTAAAACTAGTATTAAATCCAAGATTAATTTTTGGCAAAGGTTGTTTGTCCAATAATTTTTTATCCGCATTACCTAAACCAGTATCTGATCCATCAGCTGCTGCGTAAATTGAATTACCAGTAGCATCGTACCCTTTAAAATCATACAAAAAGTAAGTATATAAAGGATATCCGTCTTTTATAATCTCAGCATTAGCACCTGACAAACCTTGTCCATTGATACCACCTGCCAGTAAAGAAACTGAACCAAAATTAGTCATTTTATTTTTCAAGAAAGCAGCGTTTATTCCAAAATCCCAAGACATATCATCTTTGTCAATAATTTTGTAGTTCAAAGCAACTTCAATACCATCATTGATTAAATTTCCAGGTAAATTAACACTTCTATTAGATCCTGGCCCCGGTTGCGCAGTAGCTTGTGGTACTGGCGCAATCAAATCTTGAGTATCTCTTTTGTAATAATCCAATGATCCTGACAAACGATTATTTAAAAATGCAAAATCAAGACCTACCCCATATGAAGTGGTAGTTTCCCAACGTAATTCGCTATTTGCACCCGAAACTGTTTGTGGAGAACCACCATTTCCATAATTGGCTTTATTAAGAGCTGAATTCACAGGAAACTCTTGATTTCCAGTTATACCCCAGTTACCTCTTACTTTGATATCATTCAAAGCCCCATCATTACTATTGATGATTTTATAAGCCGCTCCAACTGCTGGGAAATAACCCCATTTGTTATCAGCTCCTAATTTTGTAGATCCATCAGCACGTATTGAACCATTAATAATTAAATTTTTATACAATGTAACTTCTGCCTTAGCAAAATAAGACTGTAATTCAATTCTATTTTTGAATGAAGTAGTTCTAAATTCTTGAGCAATACCTCCTTGAATATTATCAACAAGTAATGTTTGTTCTGGCACATAACCAACTCCTCTTGCATTAGAACCTTCTGTATCATAAGAGTAGTAAGAAAAACCAGCTAATGCATTAAGAGATACATTATCACTGAAATTATTATCATAAGTCAATGTGTGCTCTATTGTTTTATTAAATTTACTTATTCCTGATATTTCTGCAAAACCTCTTTTTGCAATACCTCCGTTAGCAGGATCATTTTTAATTAAATCCTGGCTGTTTATTTTCATTGTTGGTAATAACTGTCTTTTTCTAACTGAATTAGATGATTCAACACCAAATAAAAATTTATATTTAAAATGAGAACCTAATTTCAAAGTTGCTGCAACACTTCCAAGTACTTTGTTTGTTTGCGTATGGTCATCATACGCATTTAACAATTGAACCGGATTCAAATAATCTTCCGCAACAAATGTATAACTACCATCTGGTTGGTATATCGGTAAAGTAGGATTCCAATACAAAGCAGTTCCAATTAAGTTTCCAATATATCCAGCATCATTACTTATCAAAGTCGTTTGATCTTTAAGTCCTGCATATAAAATATTCGTATCTATTTTAAGTACTCCACCAAAAAAGTCATTTGTATTGTTAAATGAAGCAGTATATTTATCGATCCCCGTATTTTTTACGATTCCATCTGTAGAACTTGCACCCAATGAAAGTCTTGTATTAGAGCTATCTGACCCACTGCTTATGGATACATCATTATTAGAAGTAAATCCACTTCTTAAAATAGCATCTTCCCAGTTGTAAGATCTAGATCCTTTGTCTGGCCCTCCAGCGGCTACAAACTCGTCTCCGTTTAACAATCTAAAATCTCCTGACATTGTACTAAATCTCATAGAAGAATTAAATGTTAATGTAGGAACTTTTGTTTTTCCTTTTTTGGTTGTAATCACAATAACTCCATTTGCTCCACGAGACCCGTAAATTGCAGTTGAAGAAGCATCTTTCAAAACAGAAATACTTTCGATATCATTTTGATTGATAAAGTTTAAAGGGTTTCTTGCAGAAGAAGATCCCAATCCTGCCACATCAGAACCTCCTGACGAAACATCTCCACCGTCTAATGGAACACCATCTACAACATATAATGGATTATTTCCAGAACGAATAGATGAGTTTCCTCTAATTCTTACCGAAACACCAGCTCCTGGTTCACCACTAGTTTGTGTCACCTGTACCCCTGACACTTTTCCTCTCAATAATTCTGATGGAGAAGTTGCTGAAATATTGTCAAATTGTTTTGAACTTAACATGTCTACAGCACCAGTTGCATCTTTCTTTTTTACAGAGCCATAACCTACAACAATAACTTCATTCAATTGGCTCTGATCTTGTGCCATTTTTACATTTATAGTGCTTTTACCCCCAACACTTACTTCCTGAGTTTTAAGTCCAATGTAAGTAAAAACTAAGACTGCGTCTGAACCCACATTCTTAATTGTAAATCTTCCATCAAAATCAGTTTGTGTCTCCGTTTTTGTTCCTTTCACTAATATCGAAACCCCAGGGAGTGGGCCACTCGCATCAGTCACCAATCCTGATATATCTTGCGAATATATCAAGCTAGTACATAGCATGGTTATGAAAACCATTAAGCCTTTTTGTAGACTATTTTTCATACGTAATAAATAAGTTAGTTAATAATTTGGTTATTTGTTTAAAATATAAAGTCAAACATAGTTATTTTATTAAGAAAATTTTAAGAAAACCAAAACTATAACGTTGTAGTAAGACCGAAAACGTTTTCGATTTCGAAAATTGAGTGTTAAAATTTTAAGAAATAAAAATATATAATGGAATAAAAAAGTGTAAAAAAAACACATTTAATTATTTTTAAGCATTTTAATTGAAAAATTCAAAATAAAAAGAAAAATTAAATAATTTTAATCCTATTTTACTTATAATAAAGATAAGCCCTCAAATTGATTTGCTAGCAAAAATCACAAACAACTAACCTACAGCTAATTAATAAAATAATTCCAATTTTTGAGCATAAAAAAACCACAAACCTTAAAGTTGAATTTTTTAAAGAAAATTCAACTTTAAGGTTTGTGGTAATAAAAAAATATTATTTTATTGTAATTATACTATTGTCAGGACCAATTCCTTTTATCGTTAAAGATTTCCATTGTTTAGGCAAAAGCCCTTTATTGTACTTCAATCCTTTATCCGTTTGCTCCACACCTCCAAAACCATAAATAACCGCCTGAAGCATTGCGCCCGCACCAGTTGCAAAATAAGGATTATTACTATTAGCCGATTCCGAAAACACTCCAAATGGCGGACGACTATTAGGCAAATACGATTTTACAAAATAAGCATATGCTTTGTCCTTGTCGCCTAATCTAGCATACAAAACAGATAATACTCCCGAAGCCATAGCGGGTCCATCTTTTTTATCAATTTTTTCAGTGTAATACTCTAAGTCTTTTTCGATTTGTTTTCTATCTGTGATAACATGTAGTGGATATGCCAATAAATTCACATCAGCTTGTTTGATCATTTGCCCTTTGTACCCTTTGTAGTTTTGGGTAATTCCATTTTCAGAATGAATAATTAATTTATTCGAAACATCCAGCCACATTGAATTTATAGGCTCATTCAAAATGGTTGCCGCCTTAATTGTGTTTTTCAAAGCTTCTATAGTCGAAGCATTAGTAAATGCATTATCATCTACATGCTGTGCATACTCGTCAGCTCCAACGACATTTAGAATAGAATAACTACCATCTCCATTTTTGATTACGCGACTTACCCAAAAATCGGCGGTTTCCTTAAGCACTTTGTAGTTTTCTTTTAGCCAAGTTTTATCTTGAGTGTATGAGTAATAATTCCAAAAAGCAATAGCCACATCAGCAGTAATATGCTGTTCGAAAATACCTGTCAAAGCCCAAGTTGGTGTGGCTTCTTCGCCTGTATCATCCGACTCCCAAGGATACATTGCACCTTTATACCCATAAATAGTGGCTTTTTGTTTGGCTTTCTCCAATCGATCGAAACGATAATCCAAGCACGATTTGGCCATATCTGGTTGTAATGCCAAAAGTGTAGGATACATCCAAAGTTCACTATCCCAAAAAATATGCCCATTATATCCTTGTGAAGACAATCCCATAGGAGCAATACTTTCTCTGGTTTCAGGACGGTTGTAGGAATACAAATTAAATAATGCAAAACGAACACGCTGTTGCGCATCCAAATCCCCTTCTATTTGAATATCCCCTGTATTCCACAATTCGGCCCAGGCCTGTTTATGACGATTCAGTAAATTATCAATTCCCTGTTGCAAGGCATAAATAGGTTGTCTTTCGGATTCATTCAATGGATCATTAAAATCCTTGGAAGTGCAGATTCCTCCTGCAATTGCAAATCTATATTGCTTTCCTTTCAGTAACTTTTTCGAAAAGCCTACTTCGTTTCCTGTTTGCTTCAAGACTTCAGTTTCGCCATCAAACAAAAAAGTCGTGGCAGCCGAAACTGTATATTTACCAGTCAATGTTTTTGCAGTTGTCCCAAAAACAGGCATCAAATACTGATTGTCTTTTAACACTCGATACTGACTTTTTGCTTCCTTTAGTTCATCAGGTACCGTCATGTAATTATTAGCCACAATTTCAATGTCTTTTTTGGGAATAATAGTAACAATCGCCATAGCCGAATAAGGCACAGCTCTATTTGCAAAAATTGTATAATTGATAGTAGCAAAATCTTTAAACGAAAATGAAGTGGTGCTTGTTCCTTCTTTCATATTGACAATCTGGCTCCAATTGGAAATATTATCTGATTTGACTTCCTGTGCATCAATACTCAAATGGAGATTCAAAAACTCTATACCGCGCACTATTCTGCTGATTCCGTTTTCAGGACTGCTATCATAAACACCATTCAGAATAATTTCCTTGGTTTTTAGAGGGGTATCATCAGTTACAATACCAATTTTACCATTGGCCATAGCCACCCCAAAATAATTTTCTCTAGAATTAGCATACAAATGCCACTCATCGGATTTTTCCTGACCAAACATCGCTGATCCAACCATGAGTATGAAAAACAACCCTTTTACTTTTGAAATCATATATTTTCTTTTTTTTTTAGTTATTCAAACTTAAAACATTTATTCTGTAACTCATTGAAATTTAAATCGAAAACGTTTTCGAGGTCCCGAAAACGTTTTCGATTTTTATAATTAGAAATAACTAAAAAAGGAATCCTAAATTTATAATTCCATTTTTTTTTAACTTAAACACAAAAAACAATGCAATTGAAAATCCATCGGATATTATTCGCTTTGTCATTCAATCTACTTGCATTGCTTTTTTCCTGCAAAAAAAAAGAAAATACCAACACAATAACTATTGCTACGACGGAAGCAATTGCAACAGATTCTAATTTGTTTTACAAAGAACCCTTTCGTCCACAATTTCATTTTTCCCCCGAACAAAAATGGATGAATGATCCAAACGGTTTGGTATTTTACAAAGGAACCTATCATTTGTTTTACCAATATTTCCCAGGTGATATTGTTTGGGGACCAATGCATTGGGGACACGCCACCAGTAAAGATTTAATTCATTGGAAACATCATAAAATCGCCTTATTTCCAGATAAATTAGGCCTTATTTTTTCTGGAAGCGCCGTTGTTGACATCAATAACACTTCAGGACTAGGCTCTGTTGAAAATCCACCAATGATTGCCATTTTTACTTATCATAATATGGAAATCGAAAAGGCTGGAAAAATAAATACGCAATCCCAAGGTTTGGCCTACAGCTTAGACGAAGGAGAAACTTGGACTAAATACAAAGGAAATCCGATTATTGGAAACAAGAGTATGAAAGATTTCAGGGACCCAAAAGTATTTTGGAATCGAGAAACAAAACTTTGGAATTTAACTCTAGTTGCTGGAGATCATGCTCAATTTTACAGTTCCAAAAATCTAATTGATTGGACCTACATGAGTCAATTTGGCAAAAATATTGGTGCTCATGGAGGTGTTTGGGAATGTCCCGACTTATTCAAACTAAAAGTTGAAAATTCTACAGTAGAAAAATGGGTCTTACTCATCAGTATCAATCCTGGAGCGCCAAATGGAGGCTCTGGAACACAATATTTCGTGGGTGATTATGATGGAAAAAGTTTTAAAACCAATCAAAAAGACATCAAGTGGGTTGATTCTGGAACTGACAATTATGCTGGTGTAACTTATAATGACGCTCCAAATAACGAACGTATTTTTATCGGCTGGATGAGTAATTGGCTGTATGCTCGAAACACTCCCACAAAAAACTGGAGAAGTGCCATGACCTTGCCCAGAAAACTTTCGTTAGAAAAAATAGGCGATAATTATGTTCTCAAAAACAGTCCAATCCAACAATTGAAAACAATTATAATCCCTGAATATTCAGAAGAATTATTGAACATTCAAGCAAATAAAAAAATAGCTTTTGAGTACAATCATCTCAATCAATCTCAAATTGATTTTAAAGCTTTAGCCAAAAATTTAAAATTGACGTTTTCAAATGAAGTCAATGACTCATTAGTTCTTATTTATGATCGTAAAATGAATTCCTTTTCAATAGACAGAACCCATTCTGGATTAGTCAATTTTGAAGCCGATTTTGGAAAATCAATTCACAAAACCGAAACACCAAATCTAACAACAACAACTTTAGATTATCAAATTATTTTGGATTGGTCCTCTATAGAAATTTTCTTAAATGGAGGTGTTTATTCCTTTACTGAACAAATTTTTCCTAACAAACCTTATACAAAATTAAGCATACAGTCCGACGAGGATCAAGAAATTAAGAACCTGAGTATTGCTAAAATAAAAGGTATTTGGGAAACCAACTCTACATCCAAAACCTCTAAAAAATAAAAGATGAACAACGTACAAAAATGGTCCATAACAGTAGCAGTCGCGGGGTTTTTATTTGGATTCGACACCGTAGTTATTTCAGGTGCCAACTTACCTATCAAGGAATTATGGCATACGACTCCCCTATTTCATGGAATATTCATTATGTCTATGGCATTGTGGGGAACTGTTTTGGGAGCAATGTTCGGTGGTATTCCCTGTGACAAATGGGGAAGAAAAAAAACCTTGTTATGGATTGGAATTTTATTTTTAGTATCTGCATTAGGTTCGGCGTTGGCTCCCAATCCGTATGTTTTTTCTTTTTTTAGATTCATAGGAGGAATCGGGGTTGGAGCTTCTTCGGTAGCTGCCCCTATATATATCTCCGAAATTTCAAGTGCCAAAAACAGGGGGAAACTGGTTGCACTTTTTCAATTTAATATTGTTTTTGGAATTCTGATTGCTTTTTTTTCCAATTATTTATTTGAAGGTTTTGGCGGTGCCAACGATTGGCGTTGGATGATCGGCATTGTAGCATTACCGGCATTAATCTATAGTGTTATCGTTTTTCAAATTCCAGATAGTCCCCGCTGGTTGATTCTAAACAAGAAAGATAACGTAACAGGATTGAAAGTCCTTGAAATGATTTATTCTAAAGAAGAAGCTTTGGAAAATTTTAATGAAATCAAAAAAGATGTGGTTGACTCCACCGAAAAAGAAAATTTATTTACCCAAAAATACAAATGGCCAATCGTCTTGGCTTTCTTAATTGCTTTCTTTAACCAACTGTCCGGAATTAATTTTATTTTATACTACGCACCGGAAATACTGGAAATGGCAGGATTAGGCTCGAAAGAATCTTTGATGAACTCGATACTAATTGGTATTGTCAATTTAATTTTCACCATTATTGGCATGCGATTAATTGACATTTTGGGTAGAAAATTATTAATGACTATTGGCAGTATTGGTTATATTTTGAGCTTATGCATAATTGCTTGGGCTTTCAAAACTAATGCAGGACCTGTCATTTTATTAACCTCCATTCTTGTTTTTATTGCTTCGCATGCCATTGGTCAGGGAGCTGTAATTTGGGTTTTTATATCCGAAATATTTCCAAATACTGTTCGTGCTCGAGGGCAATCTTTTGGCACCAGTATTCATTGGATTTTTGCTGCATTGATTACTTTGTTTGGTCCAGTGGTTATTGATATCTTTCACGAAAACCCTTGGCCTATTTTTGCCTTTTTTGCGTTCATGATGGTACTGCAATTGATATTTGTTTTATTCATGATGCCAGAAACCAAAGGATTATCACTTGAAGAATTAGAACAAAAAATGATCACCGAATGAAAGCAACAAACCAAAAAATTAGTGTGATATGTTTTGGAGAAGTCTTGTTTGACGTTTTTCCCACTCATAAAAAAATTGGAGGAGCACCGTTAAACGTGGCTATCCGACTGGCTTCATTAGGAATTCAATCTCAAATAATAAGCCGAATAGGAACTGACGAAATAGGAAAAGAATTGCTAGAATATATTAATGACCACAAGGTAAATTCGAGTTCCATACAAATTGATAAAGACTTAAAAACAGGGGAAGTCATTGTCCAATTGAACGACAAAGGCTCCGCTTCGTACACCATTAATTATCCTGCAGCCTGGGATAAAATTATCGAAACACCAGAAGATGAAATTATTGTAAAAAAAGCCGATGCATTAGTTTTTGGCAGTTTAGTTTGTAGAGACAGCGTTTCACAACACACTTTATTTGAATTAATCAATTACGCAAAATACGCTGTATTCGATGTCAATTTACGAGCTCCTTTTTACACTAAAGAAGTACTCAATCATCTGATGCATGAAGCTGATTTTATAAAATTTAATGATGATGAAATTTATGAAATTAGTGAATTTCTCCATTCGCCTTTCCATTCATTGGAACAAAACATCCTTTTTATGGCCGAACGAACCAGCACCAAACATATTTGTGTTACCAAAGGCAGTCATGGAGCCGTTTTGTATTATAACAATCAATTCTATTACAATAGTGGTTACAAAATAAAAGTGGCTGATACTGTTGGAGCTGGTGATTCCTTTTTGGCTGGCCTTTTAAGTAAATTATTAGCCAAAGAAGACCCGCAAAAAGCTATCGATTTTGCTTGCGCCATCGGAGCATTAGTAGCACAAAAAGAAGGAGCTAATCCGAAAATCAACGAGTCAACCATTGATTCTTTTATGAATCCAATAAAAAAATAAACAACAACTAAAATGAAAAAACACACCACACTTTTGCTTATGTTACTCACTATCATTTGCAACACCATGACTGCACAAGAAAAAACAGCGCCGATAGACCGAAAATGGTGGAAAGAAGCAGTCGTTTACCAAATTTATCCACGTAGTTTCAAAGACTCTGATGGAGATGGTGTAGGCGATTTGAAAGGAATTATTTCCAAATTGGATTACCTCAAAAGTTTAGGTGTTGATATCATTTGGCTGAATCCAATTTATAGTTCCCCAAATGCCGATAACGGTTATGATATTTCCGATTATCAAAATATTATGAAAGAATTTGGCACAATGCAGGATTTTGATGCTTTATTAAAAGGAATGCATGAACGAGGCATCAAATTAGTCATGGATTTAGTTGTAAATCACAGCAGTGACGAACACAAATGGTTTCAAGAAAGTCGTAAATCTCGTGACAATCCATACCGGGATTATTACCATTGGTGGCCAGCCGAAAAAGGGAAACCTGCCTTTCGCCCAGGAGCATTTGAAGCTGATGGAAGCGGTTGGAGATACGACAAAACCACAGATTCCTACTATTTGCATTATTTCAATTTCAAACAACCTGATTTGAATTGGGAAAACCCAAAGGTAAGACAAGAAATTTACAGCATGATGCGCTGGTGGCTAGATAAAGGCATTGATGGATTTCGAATGGATGTGATTCCTTTTATTTCCAAAGATCCAAGTTTTCCAGTAATCACTCAAGCAGAATTAGACAAAAACTATCATGGCCGTTGGGACGTTTATATGGGAAGCGGGCCGCATTTACACGAATACCTTCAAGAAATGAATCGTGAAGTTTTGAGTAAATACGATTGCATGTCATTGGCCGAAGGCGCAGGAATGCTTACCTCAACAGCGTTGAATTTTGTGGATGCCGACAGAAAAGAATTGAATATGGGATATCATTTTGAAGGAACCAATTTGGGGTATGTCCCTGGTTATTTCAAAAAAGCGGGACCATACTCCTTAGTCGATTTCAAAAAAATCTACTCCGATTGGGATGCTGTATACCAAACGAAAGGCTGGGGAACCATCTACTTAGGCAATCACGACCAACCTAGAATGGCAACCCGATGGGGAAATGATTCTCCTGAATTTCATGATTATTCCTCTAAACTACTGACTACCTTTTTGCTCTCGATGAGAGGAACTCCTTATTATTATAACGGAGACGAAATCGGAATGGTGAATGCCAAGTTTGACAAAATTGAAGATTATCGTGATATTGAAGTTTTTGCAGAATACGAAAAAGTAAAAAATGCAGGTGGCGATTTAAAACAATTCATTGAAGATCAAAAAACAGGTGGCGCAAGAGATAATGGAAGAACGCCTTTTCAATGGAATAATTCAACCAATGGTGGGTTTACCACTGGAACTCCTTGGTTAAAAGTAAATGACAATCATACAACTTTGAATGCCGAAGCTCAAGATAAAGACCCCAACTCAGTGTTGAATTATTTTAGAAAAATGGTAAAATTACGTAAAAACAATCTTGTCTTGGTTTATGGAAAATACACTCTTTTGGACAAAGACAATCCAAATGTATATGCCTACACCAGAGAATTAGACGGCAAGAAAGTATTAGTGCTATTAAATTTTAGCGCTAAAAATGCTTCCGCAAATACCGGAATCAACATTTCGAAAGCCAAAATTTTAATCAACAATTACGCAACGCCATCAAAAACGGAAGAACTTAGACCGTATGAAGCGATTCTTTACCAACTTTAAAACTAAAATAAATATGAAGTTAAATCTCTTTTTATTTTTATGCTTAGGTTTAATCCTATTCTCATCTACAACTCTTACTGCTCAAGACAATAAAACATTACTATTAAAAAATGTAGACCCGAAATGGTGGAAAGAAGCCGTGGTGTATCAAATCTATCCTCGCAGTTTTAAGGACAGTGACGGAGATGGTGTTGGAGATTTGAAAGGGATTATTTCTAAACTGGATTACATAAAAAGTCTAGGTATTGATGCCGTTTGGCTCAACCCTATTTATGCTTCACCAAACGATGATAATGGTTATGATGTGAGCGACTATAGAGCCATTATGAAAGACTTTGGAACCATGGAAGATTTTGATCTCATGTTGAAAGAAATGCACAAACGTGGCATCAAACTCATCATGGATTTAGTGGTAAATCACAGCAGTGACGAACACGAATGGTTCAAACAATCCAGAAGCTCCAGAGATAATAAGTACCGAGATTATTACCATTGGTGGCCTGCCGAAAAAGGAAAACCACCTTACAGATGGAGCTTTTTTGATGTAAATAGTGATGCTTGGAAATACGATCCTCAAACCAATTCGTATTACCTTCATTATTTTTCTCAAAAACAACCCGACCTCAACTGGGAAAACCCAAAAGTCCGAGAAGACATTTATGAGATGATGCGTTGGTGGCTTGACAAAGGCATTGATGGCTTTCGAATGGATGCTTTTCAGTTTGCTGCCAAAGACACTACTTGGCCAGAACTACCAAAAGGATATGAAAAAGACATTATAAAATACTACGGAGTAGGACCCCATTTACATGATTATTTGCAAGAAATGAATAAAGAAGTTTTTAGCAAATACGATATTATGACCGTTGCCGAAGGTGCTGGAAGTTCTCCCGAGGACGCCATGCTTTTTGTTGATCCTGCTCGAAAAGAATTAAATATGGCCTATCATTTTGAAAGTGTAGATATTGGAAAACATGTAAGTGATTTTGGATTAGTCAAATACAAAGCTATTTTTTCTCGATATGACCAAGAATTTAAGGACAAAGGCTGGCTCGCTATTTTTCTCGCCAATCATGATCAGCCGAGAATGGTGAGTAAATTTGGTAATGATTCCCCAGAATTTAGAGCAATTTCATCCAAAATGCTTTCCACTTTTGTAATGACTATGCGAGGAACTCCCTATTATTACTATGGCGATGAATTAGGGATGGACAATATCCGTTTCAATACTATTGATGACTATCATGACCTTGACACTCGCAATAAATATATTGCCTTAAAAAATAAAGGTGGTGATTTGAAGGCTTTTTTGGAAGAGCAAAAGCAAACCTCCAGAGAAAATGGCAGAACTCCTTTCCAATGGGATGCACTACAAAATGCAGGTTTTACAACCGGGACACCTTGGCTTAAAGTCAATCCAAATTATACTATCGTAAATGCTGCCCAACAAGAAAAGGATCCTAATTCGACATTGAATTATTTTAGAAAATTAGTCCAATTACGTAAAAAGGAACCCACATTGATTTATGGAAAATTTGAATTGGTTGACGAAAACAATCCTGCTATCTTTGCTTACACTAGAGAATTGAATGGTAAAAAATTACTAATCCTTTTGAATTTTACTTCGAAAAATGCTTCCGCAAAAACTGGAATCAACGTCTCAAAAGCAAAAGTAGTTATGAATAATTATGCAACCTCTTCAAAAACGGAAGAATTGCGACCTTACGAAGCCGTTATTTATCAGCTTTAAAATTAATTATTAAAATCATTTTATTTTGAATACGCCCTCAAGCAACATAATTTCAAAAATTGATAAAAAATGGTGGAAAGAAGCCGTAATCTATCAAATATATCCTCGAAGTTTCAAAGACAGTAATGGTGATGGAATTGGCGATTTAAAGGGTATTATCTCCAAATTGGATTACCTAGAAAGTTTAGGGATTGATGCCATTTGGATTAATCCCATTTATGAATCTCCCAATGATGACAATGGATATGATGTAAGTGATTATTGCTCAATTCTAGCCGATTTTGGCACTATGGAAGATTTTGATTTACTGACGAAAGGGTTGCAAGAACGTGGAATCAAACTCATCATGGATTTGGTATTCAATCACAGTAGCGATGAACATTTTTGGTTTCAGGAAAGCAGAAAATCTAGAGACAATCTTTATCGCGATTATTATTACTGGTGGCCAGCCGAAAAAGGAATTCCTCCCTATCGATGGAGTTGGTTTGACGTAAACAGCAATGCCTGGAAATATAACGAAACTACCGATGCTTATTACTTGCATTATTTTTCACAAAAGCAACCTGATCTCAACTGGAACAATCCAAAAGTACGTCAGGAATTATATCAAGTAATGCGTTTTTGGTTGGACAAAGGTATTGATGGATTTCGAATGGATGCGTTTCAGTTTATTTCGAAGGATGATTCTTTCCCAGAATTGCCATCTGAGATTTTGGGTAATATCCCCGAAATTATGAAATTTTATGGAAGAGGACCACACTTACACGAATACATTCAGGAAATGAATCGCGAAGTTTTGAGTAAATACGAAGTCATGACCGTCTCTGAAGGCGCAGGCGCTTCACCCGAAGAAGCAATGCTTTTTGTAGATCCAGACCGAAATGAACTGAGTATGGCCTATCATCTGGAAGGCGTTGAAATTGGCAAACACTTGGACGAATATGGGTTTGTAAACTACAAAAAATTATATTCCAGATGGGATGAAGGATTCAAAGAAAAAGGATGGCTTTCCATTTTCTTGGCGAATCACGATCAGCCCAGAATGGTGAGTAAATTTGGGAATGATGCTCCCGAATTTAGGGAAGTATGTTCCAAAATGCTTTCCACATTTGTCGTCACGATGAGAGGGACACCTTATTATTTTCAAGGAGATGAATTAGGAATGGTCAATATTCGTTTTGACAACATTGATGATTACAATGATATCGACACGAAAAATAAATACATCGCTTTACAAAACGAAAACGGAGATTTGAAGGCTTTCCTTGAAGAACAAAAACAAGCTTCACGAGAAAATTCAAGAACACCGATGCAATGGGACAGATCAAAAAATGCAGGTTTTTCAGATGGCAAACCTTGGCTAAAAGTAAATCCCAATTATGAAACGATTAATGCCGAAGTTCAAGAAAAAGATCCAGATTCAACTTTAAACTATTTTAGAAAACTTGTTCAATTACGCAAACAAGAACCAACATTAGTTTATGGAAGCTATACTTTATTAGACGAAAACAACTCTAAAGTTTATATTTATTTAAGAGCATATGAAGCTGAAAAAATAATTATTCTACTTAATTTTTCATCAGAAAATGCAAAGTATAATTGTGGCTATAATCTAGAAAAATCAACCATATTACTTAACAATTATTCAACTTCAAACAAAACAAATGAATTAAGACCTTTTGAGGCACTTGTTTTGGCACTAAATGAGTCTTAATTATAAATTTTAAGCATAAATATTAAAAATCAATTTGCGAAAATGCAATCAAACAAACCAAAAAAACACATTTAAAAACAAATAACAAAATAAATTAACTTATTTTTTAACATATTAAAAATTATTTCTTAATTTTTTATTTTAATTAACAACAATCAATATTAATTGTTATTTTTGGAACGAATGAAAAAAATAGCCTACATATTACTATTCACAACACTAATTGTAACATTGTTTTACAATGCATTGGGATATCGTATGCTTTTTGCTTTTGACCAAGAGCAGGAATGGGTAACTGCTATGAAAAAAATTCCAGACCCTGAATTTAAGGTAATTCGCCTAAACGCTTCATTATATACTTTTGCAGATGATACGGAATTAGAATATGTAAATGAAAATATTTCAATCAACAATAAGAGTTACCATATTTTCAAAAAACAAATCAAGGACAATATTCTTAATTTGTATTATCTACCTAATGTTAATTCTTCCTTATCAACCCAAGAGATTGAAAACATAGTTGATATGCAACTTTTCAATTCTAGCAATGAAAATAAAGGAGCTTCAAAAAAAATCGTTAAGTCTTTTACGGTAGATTATTTTATACAATATCCAGAATCTATTACAATCAATAATACTACAGATTTCAAATCAATCCCTTTAATTTCTTTTTCAAATGAGAAATTGCATGCTGGATTTGTACCTTCATTTTACTCTCCGCCAGACTTAGTTTAGTTTTTCTTATTTATAGAAAAAAGGCAAAGACTACTTCTATTTGAGATTACCAATTATTCGTATTTATTATAAATCTTTTCATGATCAATCATCAATTGTGATGAATGAAATTATTCTGGATGGACATATTTAAAATATTCGATTAATTGGATTCAAACAATTTCCATTTTCGCATTTTAGGATTTAATTGTTAGCAAACTCAAATTTACGGTTCTCCCTTTTTTCTTTCCAACTTAAAAAATCAAAAAGCCTATCGATTTGAGCTAAAATTATTTTTAGTTCACACAAAACATTTTTGTTCAAAACAAACCTGTTCCATAAATCACATAGGTCCAAAACTAAACAAGTAAAATCAAAATTTTGAAAAAATCAAACCCTACTATATATATTACATTTACCCTAATACTATCATTTTTCACGGCCTTTCAGTCTCAAAAAATCAATGCTCAAGGTTGTGTAGCTGTACGACAAATGGGAGGACTAAATATGACGTTAACCAACTCCTATAATTTAAACAAGGGTGATTTTCAAGTAGGTGGAAATTATCGTTACTTCCACTCTTGGAGACATTTTGTTGGCAAAGAAGAGCAACCGCAAAGACAAACCACTGGAGGAGGATTGGACGAAAACGGAAACGAACGTGGTAATGCCGTGAACATTTATTCACACGCTATTGATTTCAACATTTCTTACGGCTTAACCAACCGCATTCAATTGAACGCCACATTACCTTATGTCAACAATGAACGCTCCCAGGTTTTAAAACAAAACCCAACAACCAAAAATTATCGCTATAGTGTATATGCAGATGGAATAGCTGATATTCGTTTGAGTGCTAATTTTTGGATATTTGATCCCGCAAAAATGCCAAAAGGAAATATCATGGTAGGTTTAGGAGTAAAGCTAAACAATGGTAGCCATGACGAAATGGACAATGCGCCTCAAACGGACGGAAGCATACAAAGTGTTGTAATGGATCAGGCTATCCAACCTGGAGATGGCGGAGTCGGTATTATATCAGAACTTCAACTTTTTAGAAAACTAACTGATCGTCTTTACGGTTTTGCCAATGGATATTATTTATTCAATCCAAAGGAATCTAACGGTACATTCAAATCCGCCCCAAAGCCAGGTTTAGAAGGATATGAAATATATGCCTGTCCTGATCAATATTTTGCTCGTGGAGGATTGATGGTCGCTGTTGACAAAAATCAAAACTTCAATGTTTCCCTAGCAGGACGTATCGAAGGAATCCCTGCATACGATGCCTTTGGAGGACAAGTTGCCTACCGTCGCCCTGGTTATGTAATAGCAGTAGAATATGGTTTTGCTTATACATTAGGCCATCATGGTTTTAGTTTATTCATTCCTTACAACATTGTAAAAAACCGTATTCAAAGTGCAGCAGATATTGCTACACAAGATTTAGCAAACTCTAAAATAACCGATCCTAGTAAATACGTTCACGTACAAGGCGACGCTGCTTTTGCCGATTATTCCTTTAATGTGGGATACTATTATCGATTTGGACTTGGAAAGAAAAAACACGTAACAGTTAATTTATAAGATTTAAAAAAGAATTAAAACATGAAGAAAATTTATTTAGGTTGCTTTTTACTAGGCACTTTTTTTGCAAATGCTCAAACAGAGATTGATGCGATTATGATGAGCAAAAACCGATTCTGCGTTGGTTCCGTTTACCAATACAGCAGTTGGGATAAGTATTGGGAAGGAACTAATAAAAGAGAAAATTTGAATTTAGGAACGGTCTCTACTCAATCAATTGGAGTAATGGGCAACTATGGAATTACGGACAAAATCAATGTTCTTTTTAATATCCCTTATGTAAAAACAAATGCTTCAGCCGGAACCATGAAAGGACAAGAAGGCATCCAAGACCTCTCTTTGACAGTGAAATACATGCCTTTTGAAAAGAAAATTAAAAATGCTACTTACTCTTTATACACTATTGGCAGCTACTCCACTCCGGTTTCCAACTATGCTGTTGATTATTTGCCATTAAGCATAGGTTTAGGCAGTCAAGTAGCCACCTTTCGATTGATGGGAGACTATCAGCTAGGGAAATTTTTCGCTACTCTTTCAGGAGCTTATTTATTCAGAAGTAATGTCAATATTGAAAGAAACACTTATTTCACTGATGAGATGCACTACACTAATGAAGTGGATATGCCTAATGTAATCAACATAAATGGTAGAATTGGTTATCGTTCTGACCGATTAATTGCAGAAGCAATTATTGACAATTGGGTTACGCAATCTGGCGGATTTGATATAACACAAAACAACATGCCGTTTCCAAGCAACACCATGAATGCTTTACGATTGGGAACAAACATAAAATACACTTTAAAAAAGATTCCAGAACTCGCCTTTATTGGAGGAACTAATTATGTGATTGACGGCAGAAACGTAGGTCAATCAACTAGTTTTTACGGAGGTGCATTTTATGTAATCAATTTTAACAAAAAAGCGAAATAAGATGAAAAATAAAATTCAAATAACTATTTCAAAAAGTCTCTTAATACTTTTAGTAGCATTCAACTATGCCTGCAATGATGACATTACTGAACGCAATAATCAATTTCCACGATTAAACCCAACAAACGCAGACGAACTTGCCGGAACATGGAAACCTATACTATTAACCGCTCCCGATGAATTCCCATTAGATGCTCCTATAGCAACAACATTACCAGCCTACACTAGAGAAATAAACGAAATAAAAAGCTACCAAGCCAATATCACCAAAGAACAACAGGCCATCATTGACTATTGGAGTGCTGGCGGAGTCTTGCGTTGGAATGAAATCATGAGAACTCTGGTTGCCAAACACAATCGCCCACCTTTTCAAAATCCTGATGGAACCTACCCTATTCCTTCTGGCGCAAATCCTTTTGCAAATCCAGAATTTCCATTTTCAAACCCTCCATATTCTGCCAGGGCTTATGCTTATGTAAGTGCCGCACAATATGACGCAATGATTGCTGCTTGGCATTACAAAAAACTATACAATAGACCAGCTCCATTTGTTGTAGATGCAACTTTACCTGTTTTAATTCCAAAAAGCAGTTTACCATCTTATCCTTGCGAAGATGCTGTTTTGGCAGGCGTTACTGTTGAATTATTAAAATTATTATTCCCAACCGAAATTGCTTTCATTCAAGAAAAAGCAGAAGAAGAAAAACTATACCGTATTATTAGTGGAGCCAATGTTCGCAGCGATGTCGATGCTGGAATAAGTTTAGGACGAAAAATAGCCGCCAAGTTTATCGCACGTGCTTCAACAGATGGGGCTGGGGCTGCTGTAGGAAATCAAGACTTATGGACTCTGCTCGAAACACAAACTGCGGCAACAGGTGAAACGCCTTGGAAATCATTAGAAATGCCAGCAAGACCTCCAATGTTACCTTTGTTTGGAAAAGTAAAATCTTTCTTGATGACTCCTGCTATGGTTGTAGCCAGTCGTCCAGTACCGCCTCCTTCCACAAAATCGGAACAATTTGCAAAAGAATTGGCAGAAATAAAAGCATTCAGCGAAGACAATTCTAAAAAACATCAAGAAATTGTTACTTTCTGGGCTGATGGTGTTGGTACTTACACTCCACCAGGACACTGGAATGCCATTGCTTCAGAAGCATTTGTAGAACAAAACTATAGTGAAGTAAGATGGGCTAGAAACATGGCTTTATTAAACATCTCCATGATGGATGCAGCTATAAGTTGCTGGGATGCTAAGTATTTTTATTTTAATCCAAGACCATGTCAAATGGATCCGTCCATAAAAACAACAACTGGCGTTCCAAATTTTCCGGCATATGTATCTGGACACTCTACTTTTAGTGGAGCAGCCTGTACTGTTTTGTCTCATATTTTACCAGCCAAAGCAGAAAATTTCAAGACTTTGGCCAAAGAAGCATCAGACTCTAGAATGTTTGGAGCCATTCATTACAGAAGTGATTGCGAAAAAGGTTTGATTCTTGGCGAAACAGTTGGTAACTTTGCAGTGGCAAGAGCCAAAACAGATGGAGCCGAATAATTTAATTTATTAAATACAATATATTATTTAGTTACACAGTCTTAGATGGATAAAATTATGGAGTTTTAATTGACTGAACACTCTTAAAACCCTATTTTATTTAGTTAATAGTTTGGTTACTATGTTTAAAAACAAATTCTAAGGCTGGTAACTATTTAAATTACCTTCAAAAAAAAATGCTTTTACAGAAAGGAAGCACCTTTTTAGGGTAAGAACTTGCTTAAATTCCCACAAAAAATTAAAAGTTAGTGAAATAATTTTAATAGAAACTCAACATAATATTATATACTTTTTTTATTAATTGATTATTAACTATTTAAAAAAAAATCAATTTAATATTTTAAGTAAAGTCAATTTCAAACTGTTACTTGAAAAATGGAAATACAATAAATAAATTGTATGTTTGTTTTTCAAGTAACAGTTTTTTTTAATTAGATTTTTACATCTGGGTTTACTATTATGAAAAACGCAACACTCAAACAAATCGCTGATCAGTTAGGTATTTCCATCACTACTGTTTCAAAAGCGATTAAAAACTATCCCGATGTAAGCCCTGCTACAAAAAAAATGGTAGTTGACTTAGCTACTTCTCTAAACTACACCCCAAATAGCTTTGCCGTAAACCTTAGAACCAAAGAGTCCAAAACCATTGGAGTAATCATACCAACTGTGGATTATCATTTTTTCTCTAAAGTATTCCAAGGAGTATTGGAAGAAGCCGAGAAAAGAAATTATTTAGTTATCATTCTACGATCTAATGAAAAATTAGAATTAGAAAAAAAACAACTTGAATTACTATTAAGCAAAAGAGTCGATGGAATTATCATTTCACTATCCAATGAAACGGGTGAATTTGATCATATAAAAAACGTACTTGCACAAAATATCCCTTTAGTCCTTTTTGATAAAATTGCCAAATTAGTTAATTGTTCCAAAGTAACCATAAATGACAGAAAAGCGGCTTATGATGCAACCGCTTACTTAATTAAAAAAGGACGTAAAAAAATTGCGCATTTCCGTGGATCTTATATGCCTCAGAACTCAATTGATCGATTTTTAGGATACAAGAAAGCACTTGAAGATCACAATATTCCTTATGACCCATCTTTAGTTTATGTTTGTGACAACAATACCGACTTAGAAGACGGTTATGCAAATGCGATAAAAGCCATTGCTGAACACCCTTATTTAGATGGGATTTTTACTGTAACCGACATGGTTGCAGTTGGTGTTCTCAAGTACTTAAATGAGGTAGGTATTTCAATGCCAAAACAAATTGCCATTGTTGGTTTTTGTAATTCATTTGTCACCGAAGTAACCACTCCGAGACTGTCAACAGTTGACCAACCAGGATTTGAAATAGGCAGAGTTGCTGCATCGGTTTTGTTTGATGAAATCAATTCAAAAAAACGAAATGAGCCTATTGTTTTTCAATCTATAGAATTGGGAACATCTATTTTAGAAAGAGAATCCACTTAATTGGTTATTCGATTATAATTAATATATTGCCGAAGCATTTTAAACACCAAAACTTAATTTTAAACTTAGTTTAGCCTCTTTTAATTATGAAAGACATTACTCTTAAAGAAATAGCGACTACATTAGGAATTTCAATTACTACGGTTTCAAAAGCTTTAAAAAACTATCCAGATGTAAGTGCCAAAACCAAACAGGCGGTAATTGACCTTGCCCAAAATTTACATTACACCCCGAATAGTTTTGCCGTAAACTTACGAACGAAAGAATCCAAAACCATAGGTTTGATTATTCCAGAGGTAATGCACCATTTTTTTTCGAATGTAATTAACGCCATTATAGACGAGGCTGAAAAAAATGGTTATTTGGTTATCATCCTACAATCAAATGAATCTATTGATTTAGAAAGAAAACAAGTTGATTTATTAATTAACAAAAGGGTTGATGGTATCTTGATGTCTTTGTCCAATGAAAGTAATTATGATGATCACATCCAACAGATTATAAATAGAAAAATTCCTTTTGTAATGTTTGATAAGATAACCAAGTTGGCTTCTTGTTCTAAAGTCATTATAGATGATCAAAAAGCCGGTTTTAATGCTGTTCAACATTTAATAAATATCGGATGCAAAAAAATAGCACATATTCGTGGACCGCTTAATCCGCAAAATTCCATTGACCGTTTTATTGGATACAAAAAAGCATTAGAAAAAAACAACATTCCATACGATTCAAACCTTGTTTATACTTGTGACAAAGTATCTTTTCAAGAAGGTTACGATTTTACAGCACAAATAATAAAGGAACATCCTGATGTAGACGGTATCTTTATTATCACTGATTTAGCTGCTTCGGGTGTTATATCATATTGCAACGAAAACCAAATTAAAATACCCCACCAAATTGCTGTAATTGGTTTTAGCAATTGGTTCATGTCCCAAGTAATTTCACCAAAATTAAGTTCAGTTGACCAACCAAGTCATGAAATGGGAGTTGCGTCCTTTAATTTATTATTGGAAGAAATGAACGCCCATAGAGATGAACTACCTTTTACACCAAGAACCATAGAACTGGAAACCAATATTATTATACGAGAATCAACTACTCGCTAAGTATATCTAAAAAAGCTTATCTCTGAATTACTTCACAAAGAAGCTGATTTTCATAAATTCTTATTAACTATTCATGCATCGAAACAATGATGAATTCACTTCTTCTATTGGCTTGATGTTCTTCTTCGGTGCATTTCACTCCATCAGAACAATGATTTACTAACTGGGATTCCCCATAACCATTCCCTATTAATCTAACCGAATTGATACCGTTATTCACTAACCAATCCACTGTGGCTTTAGCTCTCTTATCTGATAATTTATCATTGTACTTAGCCGTTTGACGACTGTCTGTATGCGAACGAACTTCGATTTTCATCTGTGGATATTGTTGCATTACTGCTAATACTTTGGACAATTCATAGGCTGCATCTTTACGAATGGATGATTTGTCCAAATCAAAGTAAACAATTGGAATATTCAATGTTTTGGCTAAATCAGTCCCAACTCCTACTGGTTTGATACGTCGTTCCAAAACCACAGGAAGGTCTTTACTACCAGAGAACGTCTTTGTTGTAACAGGAACTTCATTAGTCTGATACTCCTCTTTCTCCCCTCTTACATAATAGGTTTTACTGCAATCCACAGGAAAGCTATAACGCCCTTGCCCATCCGTTTGAACCACTTGAAGAGGTTTGAAGTTAGCATCAAACAAACTCATCTGAGCACTAATCAAAATTTGGCCTGAATCCAAGTCGGTTACTAATCCTGAAAGCGTTTGTTCACAAGCCAGTTTTTTATTCTCCACAAATCGGTAAATATCATCGTATCCTTGGCCGCCTTCTCTATTTGAGGTAAAAAATCCATTTCTGTTTTTGCTGTTAATTAAAAAAGCAAAATCATCTTGCGTACTATTAATCGGTTCACCTACATTCTGTATATCATAAAAGCTATTATCTGTCCCTATTCGAGCCACAAAAACATCTAATCCTCCTAAACCTGGTCTTCCATCAGAGGCAAAATATAATTCGTTATCATTGGAGATAAAAGGAAAGGTTTCTCTACCTTCAGTATTGACTTCTGAACCAAGATTCTCAGGAACTCCATAAGTACCATCGCCATTTATTTTGACTCTAAACAAATCTGACTGCCCAAATGTTCCGGGCATATCCGAAGCAAAATACAACGTTTTTTCATCAACGCTCAACGTTGGGTGTGCTACACTATACTCATTGCTATTGAATGGCAATTCCGTAACATTACTCCATTGACCCTCCTGATCGAGTGTGGCTTTGTATAATTTAAGTAAAGTATTTTTATTGGCATCTCTACCTCTTTTCCCTTCCAAAAAATTGTTTCTGGTAAAGTACATCGTTTGACCGTCTTGCGTAAATATAGGAGTTGATTCATTGAACTTGGAGTTAATCTTGCGTTCGAATCGTTCCGGTGTTCCCATTTCCCCATCGGGTTTAATCTCAGACCAATAAAGGTTTGTAAAAGATTTATTAGTCCATTTGAATACTTTCTTAGAGACTCCTCCTGTATCTCTAGCAGATGCAAACACCAGTTTATTTCCTAAAATTGAACTTCCATAATCTGAAAAAACTGAGTTTACCCCAGCATCTACAACTTGAAAGCGACCTGAATTGGCTTTGATTTCGTCAAGGTAATTTCGATTGTCTTTGAACAGTTTTCCTCGTTTATCGTTACTAGTTTTTTGATTGAACTGCTCCAGCATTTGATCGGCTTTACTATAATCACCATTGGATTTTAAAGTCTGGGAATAACGATAAAAATACTCTGGCTCTTGATTAGGGTATAACGCAAAAAGTTGATCGTACCACTTTAAAGCTTGTGAAAATTCTGCTTTAAAATAATAGGAATTCCCTAATTTTTGAAACATTTTCTCATCTTGATACCCTTTTGCGGCAACTTTTTCATAATTATCTATCGCATCTACATAAGCAAAACGATCATAATTTTTTTCGGCTTTGGTTACCGTAGATTTTTGGGCAAATCCATGCAAAAAGAAAATACTCAAGAACAAACTATATAGTAATTTTTTAATTTTCATAAGTGTCGGTTTTAGAAGAATCTTGGGGAGATAATTTTGTCATATTTATTAAACAATTCGTATCGCAAAAAGATTTCGTGAGAACCGGAATTGTATTTCGCAAATTCAGTGGTGTCAAAATCATAACTATATCCAATAAACCATGAATCGCTTGCCTGGAATCCAACCATGGCACTCATAGCAGCACTCCATCTATAAGCCAGACCTGCAACAAACTTTTCGTTCATCATAAAATTAGCCGACACATCGACTTGCAAAGGTGCACCTTGAACATATTTGGTTTCCAAAGAGGGTTTTAATTTTAAGCTTGGACTCAAATCAAATACATATCCTGCTATCAAATAATAGTTGATTTTCTCTGTAGCCACATGGCTTGAAGAACTTGATGTAGCTGATTTATCAAAATGTTCGGTTTCAATCAAATTCGGTGCCGATATTCCGATGTAGCTATTATCAGAATGTAAATAGAAACCAACTCCTATATTCGGAGAAAATTTATTATCGATATTATCTTGATAAGCATTTGGATCGCCAGGTTGATATGTAAGTTTACTAAAATCTATGCTCAACAAATTGGCACTTGCTTTTATTCCAAAAGAGATTTTATACCTTTCAGATGCAGGGATTGTATATGAAAAATCCGCCCCAATATTATTCTCTGTAGAAATTCCAATTTTATCATTTACAACAGACAGTCCCAGTCCTACTTTACTTTCATTTAATGGAGTATTAATAGAAAAGGAATTCGTCACTGGGGCTCCATCTACCCCGACCCATTGGTTACGATGCAACGCAAAAATACTCATCGCTTGTCGAGATCCGGCATAAGCGGGATTCACCACAATCGTATTGTACATATATTGGGTATATTGAGCATCTTGCTGGGCAGAACTGACAATAGTGAAAAACATTACTATCACCCCAATTATTTTTGTTTTCATGTGCTTTTTTTTATTCATAATACTTGGGCTCATATAACTATCTTCTATTCAAATACAAATAACCTGATTTCTCAAAAGCATTGGATTCACTGTCTTTGTATTTCAGTATATAGAAATAGGTTCCTGCTGGCAATTCCTGTGATTTTTCGACGGTCACTCTTCCTTCAGAGATACCTCTAAAGACAACATCATCATTGTTATAGTGTTCTCGCTCGAATACTAAAACTCCCCAACGATTAAAAATCTCTATTGAATTATCAGTATAACATTCTATTCCCTGAATATATAACTTATCATATTTATCACTTCCGTCTGGTGTTACTGCATTATACACTTTAATTGCGCATCCAGAGACTGTCAATACTGTAGGGTTGTCATTCACAACATTTATGTCATCTGATTTATCCTCAACCACTCTATTATTTGGACTCGTTCCAAAAACCGTTGCTTGATTCGAAATGGATCCTTTATTAATATCCGTTTGTTTAATCGCATATACCCCTTGAAAATGGGTTGCATTAGTTTCTCCTATTGCCAATGTCAACGGGGTCCCTGTCATTAAAACTCCAGGTAATGGATCTAATATGGTTACATTCGTCAATGGCACATTTCCAGTGTTCGTTACTTCAAAACTATAGGATATAGTTTCACCGGCTTGCGCATAACCATCAGCGTTCTCATCATTGAAATGGGCCGTTTTTACCAATGCTATACTTGGTCGTGCCACAAAAACATTGACTGAAGCCGTACTACAATTATTTGGATTTGCTTTCTCACAAATACTATATGTCAAAGTATAAGTCCCGCCTGGAATATTTGACAACGTATTTAACAATCCATTTGTACCCATTGTAAAATTGGGACTTGGAGTAAATATCAAGATTACATCAGACGGATTTATAGGCACCCCATTAAAAGTATCATTGGCAATAGCATTAAAAATTCCATTTGATGCTTTTAATCCATCTATTATTCCAGCATCATCATTGTTTGCTAATATATCAGCATATGTTTTACAACTAATTCCAAAATCCAGATCCAAATGAACCTTCTCCGTTGCTGAAAATTGTGCGTACAAAATATTATTCGTTGTTAATCCACAATCAACATAACTTTTTGATTTATTAGTGTTGGATTGTTTAAGAGTAACGCTTGGTAATACTTTTACCAATCCAGATGCAGACATCACTTCGGAAGCCATTTCAAAATTAGCTTCTTTTATAAACTCAATTTTATATTCCCCGTAAGCATCTTTTGGTGCTCTTGTTCTCCAATATCCTTCAACACCCATGGTTACACTTCTTGAGAATCCATTAGGACCAGTTACGAATATATTTGGAACATTGGTTGTGCCATTTCCAAAACCTGCTGCATTTAATTCTCCCGTATTTTCTTTTCCTTTATAACTACCGTCTCCATTAAAATCTATCCATTCCCATTTACTGTAATCGACAACTCCATTGGCATCTGGTAGATTTTTAGTCACAAGTCCGTCATTGTTGGCATCATACCACTCGTCTTGTATTCCGTTGTTATTTATGTCATACCATACAAAATCACCTAGTACTAATAAATCTGTTTTATCATACCCAAAATCAATTTTTTGATAGTTACAATCTTCAACTTTTAATATCAGGAAACTAGGAGTTGTATTAAATAATTCTTGAGCCGCATTCAAATTAGCATCTTGGACTTGCAATACATAATCTCCAGGAATCATTCCAGTAAATGCATAAGAACCATCTAATTTTGTTAAACTTAATAAAACAGGGCCGGTTGCATTATTGATTGGTTTTAATGTAACTGGAACGTTGGCTAATGGTGTATTTGTCCCCGCATTATAAACTACTCCTGAAATAGCTGTAGACAAATTACATATTACCGTTAGTGTGACTTTTGCAGATGCACAATTATTAGTATTATTTATATCGCAAATTGAATAAGTTAAACTATAAGTTCCTGCAGGGGTATTGGCCGCTAACTCAATAGTTCCGTCAAGTTTTAATTTCATAAATCCAGTAGAATCTGCTGCTACAGTCGATAATGTCACATTACTCAAAGTGGCTTTGTTTAAATCTACAAAATCATTGTCCAAGACATTCAAAATATTTTGAACACCATTGCTACTTGTTATAGGACCTGAAAGATCATCAACTGCAAAAACTGCTGGTGGAGCAGGAGCAGGAATATCATTATCAGTGATAGTGGCTGTTCCAAATGTCGTTGTATTGCTAGTGTTACCCGATGTTACCGTAGCGTTCAAAGTAAAACTCTCCGATGGCTCATCTATAATGTCGTCCTTCGTTGGAACGCTTACCGTTACGCTGGTTTGTCCCGCTGGGATCGTTACTGTCGTAGTGGTGGCAGTGTAATCCGATGTTCCCGCTGTGCCTGTGGCCGTTACAACGTCAACAACCGTATCAACTGAACTTGCAACGTCTATCGATACTGTGAATACCGCATTGACTCCTTCGGTAACCGTTGGGTTACTGATGCTCACCGTTGGCGTGGCTTCGTTATCAGTGATAGTGGCCGTTCCCGCTACCGATGTATTGCTTGTATTCCCTGATGTCACCGTAGCGTTCAAAGTAAAACTCTCCGATGGCTCATCTATAATGTCGTCCGTCGTTGGAACGCTTACCGCTACGCTGGTTTGTCCCGCTGGGATGGTTACTGTCATAGTCGTTGCCGTGTAATCCGATGTTCCCGCTGTGCCTGTAGCCGTTACAACGTCAACAACCGTATCAACCGAACTAGCAACGTCTATCGATACCGTAAATACCGCGTTGGCTCCTTCGGTAACCGTTGGGTTACTGATGCTCACCGTCGGCGTGGCATCGTTATCAGTGATAGTGGCCGTTCCCGCTACCGATGTATTGCTTGTATTCCCTGATGTCACCGTAGCGTTCAAAGTAAAACTCTCCGATGGTTCATCTATAATGTCGTCCGTTGTTGGAACGCTTACCGTTATGCTGGTTTGTCCCGCTGGGATGGTTACTGTCGTAGTGGTGGCGGTGTAATCCGATGTTCCCGCTGTGCCTGTGGCCGTTACAACGTCAACAACCGTATCAACTGAACTTGCAACGTCTATCGAGACTGTGAATACCGCATTGACTCCTTCGGTAACCGTTGGGTTACTGATGCTCACCGTTGGCGTGGCTTCGTTATCAGTGATAGTGGCCGTTCCCGCTACCGATGTATTGCTTGTATTCCCTGATGTCACCGTAGCGTTCAAAGTAAAACTCTCCGATGGCTCATCTATAATGTCGTCCGTCGTTGGAACGCTTACCGTTACGCTGGTTTGTCCCGCTGGGATGGTTACTGTCGTAGTGGTGGCGGTGTAATCCGATGTTCCCGCTGTACCTGTGGCCGTTACAACATCAACAACCGTATCAACTGAACTTGCAACGTCTATCGATACTGTGAATACCGCATTGACTCCTTCGGTAACCGTTGGATTACTGATGCTCACCGTTGGCGTGGCTTCGTTATCAGTGATAGTGGCCGTTCCCGCTACCGATGTATTGCTTGTATTCCCTGATGTCACCGTAGCGTTCAAAGTAAAACTCTCCGATGGTTCATCTATAATGTCGTCCGTTGTTGGAACGCTTACCGTTACGCTGGTTTGTCCCGCTGGGATGGTTACTGTCGTAGTGGTGGCGGTGTAATCCGATGTTCCCGCTGTACCTGTGGCCGTTACAACATCAACAACCGTATCAACTGAACTTGCAACGTCTATCGATACTGTGAATACCGCATTGACTCCTTCGGTAACCGTTGGATTACTGATGCTCACCGTTGGCGTGGCTTCGTTATCAGTGATAGTGGCCGTTCCCGCTACCGATGTATTGCTTGTATTCCCTGATGTCACCGTAGCGTTCAAAGTAAAACTCTCCGATGGCTCATCTATAATGTCGTCCGTCGTTGGAACGCTTACCGTTACGCTGGTTTGTCCCGCTGGGATGGTTACTGTCGTAGTCGTTGCCGTGTAATCCGATGTTCCCGCTGTGCCTGTAGCCGTTACAACGTCAACAACCGTATCAACCGAACTTGCAACGTCTATCGATACTGTGAATACCGCGTTGACTCCTTCGGTAACCGTTGGGTTACTGATGCTCAACGTTGGCGTGGCTTCGTCATCTAATATTGTTACTGTAGCCGTTTGAATACCATTTTCAGCAGCACAACCTCCTACTACACTTGTTATATTAGCAATAACTGATTCATTCCCTTCCGATATACTATCATCAATAGGATCAATGCTTACTGTTCCTGACAAAGAACCTGCAGGAATTACAATTGAAATACCCGATGCATTATAATCTAGACCACTTGCAGTACCTGTAAACGATAAATTAACTGTAACGTCTTCATATGATATTGTAGATAAACTTGCTGTTAAATCAACCGTTCCTATTGAATTTTCTAAAACATTTGTAGAACCTGATAAAGATACGGTCGGCGAATAAACACTTACAGTTCTCGTAACGGTTGCATCAGGACACCCGCCAGTTCCTACAACTTTATATGTTATGGTAGCTGTTCCTGATGAGATTCCAGTAATTAATCCTGTTACAGGATCTACTGTCGCTATTGAAGCATTACTACTAGACCAACTTCCACCAGCTACGGTTGAACTAAATGTAGTACTTCCGCTTACACAAATAGCTTGTGTTCCAGATAATGTACCTGCATTTGGAGCAGCATTTATGGTCAAATTAAACGCTTGCTTGACAGCACAACCAATTATGTTAGTCATTGTGTATTCTACTGTTACCGTTCCAGCTGTTTGTCCAGTTAAAACTCCACCAATTGTAATACTTGCTGTGCCTGTACCGTTGGTTACAGACCATGTTCCCCCTGCCATAGCATTTAAGAAAGTTACTGTTCCTGAACCAGCACATACATTAATTGAACCCCCTGTGATTGCAGGTACAACTGGCAAGGCAATTACACTAACATCTCTTGTCGCAGTCACATCTGAACATACTCCAGTTCCCGCTACAGTATAAGTAATCGTTACTGTTCCTGCAGTTACTCCTGTAATTACCCCAGTTAATGAATCAACAGTCGCTTTCGAAAGATCTCCGCTAGTCCAAATTCCTCCTGTTACTGTTGAACTGAATGTCGTATTTCCTCCTACACAAACAGCTTGTATCCCCGAAAGAGTTCCAGCACTAGGTTGTGCCTGCGCACTTACCACCACCGATGCTGTCGCATCAACCGTACAAGGTGTCGTAGCAGCAACGGTATAAGTATAGGTTCCAGCTCCCGCCAATGCCGGTGTCCAAATCCCTCCTGCTGTTGGTGTTCCACCTAATTGTGCAAATAATTGTCCTGCAGTTACCGTACTACCTGAACAAATGGTCAAAGTACCATCCGTTCCAGCATCGGGTCTTAGTATTATCGCTACTGTAGTTGTTGCACTCAATGGACGTGTACAACTACCATTACTAACAGTTGTTAGATTCAATGTTGTCGCGGTTGTTATTCCTGTTATTGTAATATCTACAGTTCCTGCGACTCCTATTGTCGCAGTGCCCGAAGCGGCTCCAGAATAGGTCACTATATTCCCTGCTGTGCCTGTTATTGTAAAGATAGCATCGCTTCCTGAACAAACTGAACTGCTTGAACTAATAGTCGGAACCGCAGGAGTAACCAACTTATCCAGATTGCTGAACGAAGCCGAAGCCCCCGAAGTACAGCTTCCGTTGTTTGAGGTAACCGTATAACTGGTGCCAAACACCATTGAACTTACCAATCCCGTGGCGTCCACCGTTGGACCCGCAGGGCTGAAAGTATAAGTATTTGTTCCAATGTAATTGCTGATGCTGCTTGTCCCAGCTGCCGCGCATGTTGGCGCAACCGAGGCAATAGTCGGAACCGCCGGAGTAACCAACTTATCCAGATTGCTGAACGAAGCCGAAGCCCCCGAAGTACAGCTTCCGTTGTTTGAGGTAACCGTATAACTGGTGCCAAACACCATTGAACTTACCAATCCCGTGGCGTCCACCGTTGGACCCGCAGGGCTGAAAGTATAAGTATTTGTTCCAATGTAATTACTGATGCTGCTTGTCCCAGCTGCCGCGCATGTTGGCGCAACCGAGGCAATAGTAGGAACCGCCGGAGTAACCAACTTATCCAGATTGCTGAACGAAGCCGAAGCCCCCGAAGTACAGCTTCCGTTGTTTGAGGTAACCGTATAGCTTGTGCCAAACACCATTGAACTTACCAATCCCGTGGCGTCTACCGTTGGACCCGCAGGGCTGAAAGTATAAGTATTTGTTCCAATGTAATTGCTGATGCTGCTTGTCCCAGCTGCCGCGCATGTTGGCGCAACCGAGGCAATAGTCGGAACCGCTGGAGTAACCAACTTATCCAGATTGCTGAACGAAGCCGAAGCCCCTGAAGTACAGCTTCCGTTATTTGAGGTAACCGTATAGCTTGTGCCAAACACCATTGAACTTACCAATCCCGTGGCGTCCACCGTTGGACCCGCAGGGCTGAAAGTATAAGTATTTGTTCCAATGTAATTGCTGATGCTGCTTGTCCCAGCTGCCGCGCATGTTGGCGCAACCGAGGCAATAGTCGGAACCGCCGGAGTAACCAACTTATCCAGATTGCTGAACGAAGCCGAAGCCCCCGAAGTACAGCTTCCGTTGTTTGAGGTAACCGTATAACTGGTGCCAAACACCATTGAACTTACCAATCCCGTGGCGTCCACCGTTGGACCCGCAGGGCTGAAAGTATAAGTATTTGTTCCAATGTAATTACTGATGCTGCTTGTCCCAGCTGCCGCGCATGTTGGCGCAACCGAGGCAATAGTAGGAACCGCAGGAGTAACCAACTTATCCAGATTGCTGAACGAAGCCGAAGCCCCTGAAGTACAGCTTCCGTTGTTTGAAGTAACCGTATAACTGGTGCCAAACACCATTGAACTTACCAATCCCGTGGCATCCACCGTTGGACCCGCAGGGCTGAAAGTATAAGTATTTGTTCCAATGTAATTGCTGATACTGCTTGTCCCCGCTGCCGCGCATGTTGGCGCAACCGAGGCAATAGTAGGAACCGCAGGAGTAACCAACTTATCCAGATTGCTGAACGAAGCCGAAGCCCCTGAAGTACAGCTTCCGTTGTTTGAGGTAACCGTATAACTGGTGCCAAACACCATTGAACTTACCAATCCCGTGGCATCCACCGTTGGACCCGCAGGGCTGAAAGTATAAGTATTTGTTCCAATGTAATTGCTGATACTGCTTGTCCCCGCTGCCGCGCATGTTGGCGCAACCGAGGCAATAGTAGGAACCGCCGGAGTAACCAACTTATCCAGATTGCTGAACGAAGCCGAAGCCCCCGAAGTACAGCTTCCGTTGTTTGAGGTAACCGTATAGCTTGTGCCAAACACCATTGAACTTACCAATCCCGTGGCGTCTACCGTTGGACCCGCAGGGCTGAAAGTATAAGTATTTGTTCCAATGTAATTACTGATGCTGCTTGTCCCAGCTGCCGCGCATGTTGGCGCAACCGAGGCAATAGTAGGAACCGCCGGAGTAACCAACTTATCCAGATTGCTGAACGAAGCCGAAGCCCCCGAAGTACAGCTTCCGTTGTTTGAGGTAACCGTATAGCTTGTGCCAAACACCATTGAACTTACCAATCCCGTGGCGTCTACCGTTGGACCCGCAGGGCTGAAAGTATAAGTATTTGTTCCAATGTAATTGCTGATGCTGCTTGTCCCAGCTGCCGCGCATGTTGGCGCAACCGAGGCAATAGTCGGAACCGCTGGAGTAACCAACTTATCCAGATTGCTGAACGAAGCCGAAGCCCCTGAAGTACAGCTTCCGTTATTTGAGGTAACCGTATAGCTTGTGCCAAACACCATTGAACTTACCAATCCCGTGGCGTCCACCGTTGGACCCGCAGGGCTGAAAGTATAAGTATTTGTTCCAATGTAATTACTGATGCTGCTTGTCCCAGCTGCCGCGCATGTTGGCGCAACCGAGGCAATAGTAGGAACCGCAGGAGTAACCAACTTATCCAGATTGCTGAACGAAGCCGAAGCCCCTGAAGTACAGCTTCCGTTGTTTGAAGTAACCGTATAACTGGTGCCAAACACCATTGAACTTACCAATCCCGTGGCATCCACCGTTGGACCCGCAGGGCTGAAAGTATAAGTATTTGTTCCAATGTAATTGCTGATACTGCTTGTCCCCGCTGCCGCGCATGTTGGCGCAACCGAGGCAATAGTAGGAACCGCCGGAGTAACCAACTTATCCAGATTGCTGAACGAAGCCGAAGCCCCCGAAGTACAGCTTCCGTTGTTTGAGGTAACCGTATAGCTTGTGCCAAACACCATTGAACTTACCAATCCCGTGGCGTCTACCGTTGGACCCGCAGGGCTGAAAGTATAAGTATTTGTTCCAATGTAATTACTGATGCTGCTTGTCCCAGCTGCCGCGCATGTTGGCGCAACCGAGGCAATAGTAGGAACCGCCGGAGTAACCAACTTATCCAGATTGCTGAACGAAGCCGAAGCCCCCGAAGTACAGCTTCCGTTGTTTGAGGTAACCGTATAGCTTGTGCCAAACACCATTGAACTTACCAATCCCGTGGCGTCTACCGTTGGACCCGCAGGGCTGAAAGTATAAGTATTTGTTCCAATGTAATTGCTGATGCTGCTTGTCCCAGCTGCCGCGCATGTTGGCGCAACCGAGGCAATAGTCGGAACCGCTGGAGTAACCAACTTATCCAGATTGCTGAACGAAGCCGAAGCCCCTGAAGTACAGCTTCCGTTATTTGAGGTAACCGTATAGCTTGTGCCAAACACCATTGAACTTACCAATCCCGTGGCGTCCACCGTTGGACCCGCAGGGCTGAAAGTATAAGTATTTGTTCCAATGTAATTGCTGATGCTGCTTGTCCCAGCTGCCGCGCATGTTGGCGCAACCGAGGCAATAGTCGGAACCGCCGGAGTAACCAACTTATCCAGATTGCTGAACGAAGCCGAAGCCCCCGAAGTACAGCTTCCGTTGTTTGAGGTAACCGTATAGCTTGTGCCAAACACCATTGAACTTACCAATCCCGTGGCGTCCACCGTTGGACCCGCAGGGCTGAAAGTATAAGTATTTGTTCCAATGTAATTACTGATGCTGCTTGTCCCAGCTGCCGCGCATGTTGGCGCAACCGAGGCAATAGTCGGAACCGCAGGAGTAACCAACTTATCCAGATTGCTGAACGAAGCCGAAGCCCCTGAAGTACAGCTTCCGTTGTTTGAAGTAACCGTATAACTGGTGCCAAACACCATTGAACTTACCAATCCCGTGGCATCCACCGTTGGACCCGCAGGGCTGAAAGTATAAGTATTTGTTCCAATGTAATTGCTGATGCTGCTTGTCCCAGCTGCCGCGCATGTTGGCGCAACCGAGGCAATAGTCGGAACCGCCGGAGTAACCAACTTATCCAGATTGCTGAACGAAGCCGAAGCCCCTGAAGTACAGCTTCCGTTGTTTGAAGTAACCGTATAACTGGTGCCAAACACCATTGAACTTACCAATCCCGTAGCATCCACCGTTGGACCCGCAGGGCTGAAAGTATAAGTATTTGTTCCAATGTAATTGCTGATACTGCTTGTCCCAGCCGCCGCGCATGTTGGCGCAACCGAGGCAATAGTCGGAACCGCAGGAGTAACCAACTTATCCAGATTGCTGAACGAAGCCGAAGCCCCCGAAGTACAGCTTCCGTTGTTTGAGGTAACCGTATAACTGGTGCCAAACACCATTGAACTTACCAATCCCATGGCGTCCACCGTTGGACCCGCAGGGCTGAAAGTATAAGTATTTGTTCCAATGTAATTACTGATGCTGCTTGTCCCAGCTGCCGCGCATGTTGGCGCAACCGAGGCAATAGTAGGAACCGCAGGAGTAACCAACTTATCCAGATTGCTGAACGAAGCCGAAGCCCCTGAAGTACAGCTTCCGTTGTTTGAGGTAACCGTATAACTGGTGCCAAACACCATTGAACTTACCAATCCCGTGGCGTCCACCGTTGGACCCGCAGGGCTGAAAGTATAAGTATTTGTTCCAATGTAATTGCTAATGCTGCTTGTACCAGCCGCCGCGCATGTTGGCGCAACCGAGGCAATAGTCGGAACCGCAGGAGTAACCAACTTATCCAGATTGCTGAACGAAGCCGAAGCCCCCGAAGTACAGCTTCCGTTGTTTGAGGTAACCGTATAACTGGTGCCAAACACCATTGAACTTACCAATCCCGTAGCATCCACCGTTGGACCCGCAGGGCTGAAAGTATAAGTATTTGTTCCAATGTAATTGCTGATACTGCTTGTCCCAGCCGCCGCGCATGTTGGCGCAACCGAGGCAATAGTCGGAACCGCAGGGAACAAATTAAAAGTAACATTAACATCATCCGCAGAGTCTGTACAAGGAGCATTAGAAATTGTCCAACGCAGCACATAAGCTGTTCCTGCTATGCCTGAGAAAGTTGTAGTTGGATTGGTATCCAAAACAAAGGAACCACCCGTTCCACTTACAATAGTCCATTTACCAGTACCAACTGTAGGAGTATTTGCATCAAGAACAACCGCAGTAAGTCCGCATGTAGTCACTCCTATTTGGTCCGCTCCTGCACTGGCAGTAGTTGGATTGGGAGTTGTTGAAACATTTACAGTGCCACTCGTTGCAGTACAAAGTGCAGCATTGGTAGCCACAACATAATAACCATTTCCGGCGGGCAATGAAGACCATGTTAATCCTGATCCTGTTCCTGCTATAGCACTTTGCACAGCAACGTTACCCGAATTATACAATTGATAAGTCACTCCGCTTACAGATGTTGTTGAAGTTATTGTGCCATTTGAACCAGGAGATACACAAATTGTACTTCCTGTTAAAGAAAGAGCTGTTGGATTGGGAGTTGTTGAAACATTTACAGTACCACTCGTTGCAGTACAAAGTGTAGCATTGGTAGCCACAACATAATTACCATTTCCGGCGGGCAATGAAGACCATGTTAATCCTGATCCTGTTCCTGCTATAGCACTTTGCACAGCAACGTTACCCGAATTATACAATTGATAAGTCACTCCGCTTACAGATGTTGTTGAAGTTATTGTGCCATTTGAACCAGGAGATACACATATTGTACTTCCTGTTAAAGAAAGAGCTGTTGGATTGGGAGTTGTTGAAACATTTACAGTGCCACTCGTTGCAGTACAAAGTGCAGCATTGGTAGCCACAACATAATAACCATTTCCGGCGGGCAATGAAGACCATGTTAATCCTGATCCTATTCCTGCTTTAGCACTTTGTACCGCGACATTACCGGAATTATACAATTGATAAGTTATTCCGCTTACTGATGTCGTTGAAGTTATTGTGCCATTTGAGCCAGGAGACACGCAAATTGTGCTGCCTGTTAAAGAAAGAACTGTTGGATTGGGAGTTGTTGAAACATTTACAGTACCACTCGTTGCAGTACAAAGTGCAGCATTGGTAGCCACAACATAATAACCATTTCCGGCTGGCAATGAAGACCATGTTAATCCCGATCCTGTTCCTGCTTTAGCACTTTGTACCGCGACGTTACCGGAATTATACAATTGATAAGTTATTCCGCTTACTGATGTCGTTGAAGTTATTGTGCCATTTGAGCCAGGAGACACGCAAATTGTGCTGCCTGTTAAAGAAAGAACTGTGGGTAATGCAACGGGAGTAGTCGATACACTAGCTGAATTGTTTGAAGTGTTACTGTCTGGCTGACTACCTGCTGGAATAGCAGCCGTATTCAAATATACTCCGCTAGCATTTACTTTACACAAAACTTTTAAAGTAATAACCTGCGCATTATTTAAATTACCTATACTCCAAATACCTGTAGTTGAATTATACGTTCCAACCGATGGAACAGAACTTATATATGTGTAGCCTGAAGGCAATAAATCGTTAACCGATAATCCAGAAGCATTATTGGGACCTAAATTAGTCACCTTAACTGTAAATTCAACATTTGAACCGACACAAGGATTAGCAACATCAACTGTTTTGAGTACTTCAAGATCAGTACATAAAGTAACAATAATCGGTCTTGATTGAATCAGAGACCCGCAAACTAAAGTTGACGCAACTGAATACGAACCAGTCTGTGTAGCTGTGTACGTATTTGAAGTTTCTCCTGAAATAGCAACTCCATTATAATACCATTGATAAGGAGCAAATCCAGATGGTGTAGATAAAATTGCCGAATTATTAGTACATCCACCTCCTGAAATATAAGTCAAAGTAGGATCATCTGGCTGTTGTGCAAAATTCGAGAAAAAACCTGCCATAGAAAACCCTCCTCCTTGCTGTACAATAGAAACGGTCAACTTAGCCGAACTTGAAACCGAAATTATATCAGGACTACTTATTTGTGTATCCGTAAAATTTATTAAATACCATCCAGTTGTACCTAATTGATATCTTGCCCCTGCAAGAGTTTCAATATTAACCCCATTAACATCAACAACAGCTGTTGCGTCTTTCAAAAGGACATATCCAAAATAAGGTAAAGAAGTAGCAGAATTATAAGCTCTAAATTTTTTGGTCTCTATAAAGTTTGAGCCTCCACAGGCAGATACCGGAGCAATTACTGAAATATCCACCTCACAAGATTGTGCAGTACCTGAATAAACAGCTACATTTTCTGTTGAGGAAACTCTTGTTGCGGTAAATGGAGTATTGGAAACTCCATTTTTAAATGTGTAAAAATCTCCTGCATTCACAAGAGTGGTAGTTACTGTACTCGTCAAAGTTCCAGTTGTTGAAAATGTATTAATGGTTAATACCGTATTGGCCTTTATAGCAACTACCGTTGTTTGCTCGGCAGTATCATTTCCTTTACCTCTTTCTATAAAATATTCAGCACCCAAAACAGATTCCGGTGGTATCTGATCAAAAGCTCCGTCTCCACAGCCCCCTGGCGCATCGAGTCTTGCTGAAGTATTCATAACTGTCCCACTAGAAGACTCCACCAAAGAACCTATAGCTGCCTGAAACAAATAACTCTCACCTGCATTTAATGTCGTTAAAACGACGCCATTTAATTTTATTGTTGTGCCATTATTTATAGCCATTATACTGTAAGTCGGCTTTTCCGTACCCGCCAAACTTCCATCTCTGTAATACCCAATTCTATAACGTACCCCAATTCCTGCATCACCAAAACTTGTTAACGATGCATTCCCTTTTATATTAGCATCTGTTCCATCAGAACCTAAATTATCTGAGGCCACATTTCTTAAATTAACTGAAGTAGGACCATCACTAGTTATTATTAGTCCTGCTGCATTTACAATTGTATTAAAAGGATGAACACCTAAAGCACTTGGAAGGCCTGAAAATCTATAAACTGCTGGCGTCCCTTTAATTGCCGTTAAATTCGTTATTAAAGTACCATCACTTTTTTTCAAAGCTATATTTACAGTAGTAGTAGAATTTGTAGCTATGATAATTTCATTAGCCTTACTAAAGTATTGCCATGGTGCCGGAGCTACATAGTGTTTCGTGTAAAATTGAGAAAAAACAGTATGACTACTGAATAAAAATAAAGCAACAATTAACAATGGCTTAATAAGGTTAAGCCTTTTGAAAGTAAAGTTCGTCATAATTAAGCATTAAGTTTCAATAGATTGGGTTCTACAAAACTATATAATTATTAATAACTTATTAACAAAATCCGTTTAACTGCAAATTTTGTCGCTAATAAGCGCTTTACTCGATAAAATACAAATTAAAACGTTAAATTACAAACAATTATAACGAATAATTTAATGATTTCTTCTAAGGAAGAGAAAAAACGTCATCAACAAGTAATACTAAAAACTTGTTAAAAAAAAAGAATTATTCCAGAAACGAAATATTCCTATTAATACCTTGATATTTAGCACGTTTAAGAGGAGAATCCTTAAACACGATTTTAAAAGTTTCCTCGGTTATTTCAATCCAATCTTTTTTGGACATCGAAAGTAATTCTGAATTGGGATTAAACAAAGGTTCATTATGAGATTTTGAAAAACGATTCCAAGGACAAACGTCTTGACAAATATCACAGCCAAATGCCCATTCATCAAATTTCCCTTTCATCTCTGATGGAATATTCTCCTTAAGTTCAATAGTGAAGTAAGAAATACATTTACTGCCATCCACAACATAAGGTGCAACAATTGCCTCTGTTGGGCAAGCATCAATGCAGGCGGTACAAGCTCCACAATGGTCTGTGACAGCCTGGTCATATTCTAAATCTAGGTCTATGATAAGCTCTGCGATGAAATAAAAAGAACCCACTTTTTGTGTTAATAAATTACTGTTTTTGCCTATCCAACCCAAACCACTTTTTGCAGCCCAAGCTTTATCCAAAACAGGAGCAGAATCTACAAAAGCACGTCCAGATACATCACCAATATTAGATTCTATTGAAAAAAGCAATTCTTTAAGTTTGTCTTTTATGACAAAATGATAATCCTGCCCATAAGCATATTTGGCTATTTTATAAGAATCAGGATTTTGAAATTCCGAAGGATAGTAGTTCAATAAAAGAGATACCACACTTTTGGCATCATCGACCAATAAAGTTGGGTCCAAACGTTTGTCAAAATGATTCTCCATATAGGACATTTGTCCATTGTAATTTTGATTCAACCAATTTTCCAAACGAGGTGCCTCCTGCTCCAGAAAACCAGCTTTCGATATACCACAAGATAAAAACCCGAGACGCTTGGCCTCGGATTTTATAAATTGCGTGTATTTAGACTTATTGTTTATGGTTCCTTATTTTAAAGAAAATAACTTAGTTAACACTACTGCCTTAGCCCTGATAGAAACGGCATCCTTTTCTTGCTTTCTTTAAGCAAGAAAAGATATAGTGGATAGCAGGAATAGCTCCTAACTATTAGAACAGTCCGCCTTGAATATTGGTTTTGATTTTACCTAAATGCTTATAAGCTTTTTCCGTAACTTCACGCCCTCTTGGGGTACGCATAATAAAACCCTCTTGAATCAAAAAAGGCTCATAAACTTCCTCAATAGTTTCACTACTTTCGGATACAGCTGTAGCCAAAGTCGATAAACCAACGGGACCGCCTTTGAATTTATCAATGATGGTATTCAAAATTTTGTTGTCCATTTCATCCAAACCATGGGCATCTACATTCAATGCTTTTAAGGCATAACGGGCAATTTCTATATCAATTGTTCCATTACCTTTTATTTGAGCAAAATCACGGACACGACGCAATAAAGCATTCGCAATACGAGGTGTCCCTCTGCTTCTACCTGCAATTTCGATAGCGGCTTCCATAGTAATGGGCATTTTGAAAATCATGGCACTACGTTCCACAATAGTGGTCAAAAGCTCAGTAGTATAATATTGCAATCTTGAAGAAATACCAAAACGGGCACGCATAGGAGCAGTCAAAAGCCCCGAACGTGTAGTTGCTCCGATAAGCGTAAACGGATTCAAATTGATTTGAACCGTTCTTGCATTTGGCCCAGATTCAATCATAATGTCAATCTTAAAGTCCTCCATAGCTGAATACAAGTACTCTTCGACTATCGGGCTTAAACGGTGTATCTCGTCAATAAACAAGACATCTCTTTCTTCAAGATTCGTAAGCAGTCCAGCCAAATCACCCGGCTTATCCAAAACAGGGCCAGAAGTGATTTTGATACCCACTTCTAATTCATTGGCTAAAATATTGGCTAAGGTAGTTTTACCCAAACCTGGAGGGCCGTGAAAAAGGGTGTGATCAAGAGCTTCTTTCCTTTGATTGGCTGCCGCAACAAAAACTTTAAGGTTTTCCAACACTTGATCTTGACCTGCAAAATCATCAAAAGATAATGGTCTTAATCTTTTCTCAATATCCAGTTCTTCGGAACTAAAATTATTATTCGTTGGATCTAAGTTTTCATTCATGGGGTAAAGGTAAAAAAAGTAATCATTCTATATAAAAAAAATGCCTTTCAATATTGAAAGGCATTTATATGATTTTGAAATTCTAGTGATGTAAAACTACTTCACCTTCTTTCATTGGAACCGTTTGAGGTACAAAATCCTCCTCATGAGCAGGATTACTGTAATCATAAGGCCAACGGTGAACTTCTGGGATTTCTCCAGGCCAGTTACCATGCATATGCTCTACTGGTGTTGTCCATTCCAAAGTATTTGATTTCCAAGGATTTTGAACTGCTTTTTTTCCGTAGAAAATACTGCTAAAGAAGTTATATAAAAACACTAATTGGAAAGCTCCACCGATTAAGGCAAATGTTGTAATTAATACATTTACATTTTGCAAATCGTCGAATAACGGGAAGTTTGTATTAGTATAGTAACGTCTTGGTAAACCTGCTAGTCCAATAAAGTGCATTGGGAAAAATACTCCATAAGCACAGATTGCAGTTACCCAAAAGTGAACATATCCTAAATTCTTATTCAACATTCTACCGAACATTTTTGGATACCAGTGGTAAATTCCAGCAAACATTCCGTAAAGAGCCGATATACCCATTACCAAGTGAAAGTGAGCTACTACGAAATAAGTATCGTGAACATTAATATCTAATGTACTGTCTCCAAGAATGATTCCAGTTAAACCTCCAGTAATGAAAGTAGAAACCAAACCAATAGAAAACAACATGGCAGGATTCATTTGAAGATTACCTTTCCAAAGTGTTGTAATATAATTAAATGCTTTTACAGCAGATGGAATTGCAATCAACAGGGTTGTAAATGTAAATACTGACCCTAAGAATGGATTCATTCCAGAAATAAACATGTGGTGTCCCCAAACAATTGTAGATAAAAATGCAATTGCAATAATTGACATAATCATCGCTCTATAACCAAAAATTGGTTTACGAGAGTTTGTAGCAATAATTTCAGAAGTAATCCCCAATGCAGGCAAGATTACAATATATACTTCAGGGTGACCTAAGAACCAAAACAAATGTTCAAAAAGAACAGGAGAACCTCCTTGGTAATGTAAAACTTCACCAGCAATATAAATATCGGATAAGAAGAAAGAAGTACCAAAACTTCTATCAAAAATCAACAACAATGCTGCTGACAATAAGACAGGGAAAGAAACGATACCAATAATTGCAGTCACAAAGAAAGCCCAAATAGTAAGAGGCAATCTTGTCATAGACATTCCTTTTGTTCTCAAGTTAATCACAGTTACAACATAGTTCAAAGATCCCATTAATGAAGACGCAATGAAAATTGCCATAGAAACTAGCCATAAAGTCATACCGGCACCTGAACCAGATATAGCTTGAGGAAGCGCACTTAAAGGTGGGTAAATCGTCCAACCAGCATTAGCAGGTCCTGATTCAACAAATAATGAACAAACCATTAATACACTAGACAAAAAGAACAACCAATAAGAAATCATATTCATGAATCCTGATGCCATATCTCTTGCTCCAATTTGAAGTGGAATCAATAAGTTACTAAAAGTACCACTTAAACCTGCGGTAAGAACAAAGAATACCATTATAGTTCCGTGTATTGTAACTAATGAAAGGTAAATATCGTTTGCCATTACTCCGTTTGGAGCCCATTTGTCTCCAAGTAATATATTGAAAATCTTAAAAGATTCTTCTGGCCAAGCTAATTGCATTCTAAAAAGCATAGACATACCAACACCTATAACTCCCATAATAATACCAGTAAGCAGGTATTGTTTGGCAATCATTTTGTGATCAATACTAAAAATATATTTAGTAATGAATGTGTCCTTATGGTGGTGTTCGTGTTCGTGATCGTGTCCGTGATCGTGACCTTCTGCTGACATATATTTATACTTTAAATTTTCTTAATAATTATTTCATAGCGATTTTAGCAACAGCTGCAGTATCTTTTGCAAGAGTTGAATCTTTGCTTGGAGCTGCATCTGGAGCCGCTGGTTCAGCTTTAGAAGCTTTTACTTCGCTAACTAAAGTAGTTTTTTCGCCTAACCATTTTTTATAATCCTCAGGAGTATCAACTACAACTTTCATTTGCATGTTATAGTGAGAAGCTCCACAAATTTTGTTACACAATAACAAATAATCAAAAGTGTAAGGATCTAAACCAGTTTCACCTTTAGCTACCAATTCTAAGCTTTTTTTAGCTCTAATAGCATTAATATTAGCTACTTTTTCAATCATGAATGGTAAAGCTTGATACTCAGCAGTAGTATAAATTGGAGTAAAAGCAAACTCAGTAACCATCCCTGGTACACAGTTCATTTGAGCTCTAAAATAAGGGAAGTACGCTGAGTGCAACACATCTTGAGATCTCATCTTAAAGTGAATCTTCTTGCCTTTAGGAATATGCAACTCAGAAACTACAATATCGTCTTGAGCATATGGATCTGATAAATCAACTCCAAGAGTATTAACTCCTTCGATCAATCTAACATTTGCTTTCCCTAAAACATTATCAGCTCCAGCATACCTTGCAGTCCATTTAAATTGCTGAGCATATAACTCAATAACAACTGTATCTTCATCTTCATCAATAAACATGATATTTGTCCATGCATAAAGACCGTAAAGAATCAAACCAGCTAATACAACAGCAGGGATAACGCTCCAGATTGCTTCCAATTTATTATTGTCTGCAAAATACAAGGCTCTTTTATCCTTATTACCTCTGTATTTGAAAGCAAAGTAGTGTAATAGAACTTGAGTAATTGCCTGAACAGTAAAAATCAATACCCAAGTGATATTCATCAGGTTGTCGATCAAAGCACCATGTTCAGATGCAGGAGTATGAAGAACTAATGGTCCCCATGTATAAACTCCGTAAATTGTAAAGATATAGATGAAGGCTAAGAAACCAAACATCAAATACCCTTGCACATTATTGTCATCGTCGGTTGCAATTTGGGAATTGTCCGAAGTCGAAGCAACTTGTGTTAAATCGAATATTTTCGTCAATTGCCAAACAGCAACAGCCAATAAAACTAAAACTATAATTACCAACAAACTTGTCATCTGTTTATCTCTTTAAATATTAATAATGAAAATGTTTACTCTCTTCTATATATGGATTTCTTTTTGGTAACAAAGGAGCTTTAGTTAATGCTGAGAAGACAACAAAAATAAATAATCCAAGAAAGAATAAAACGGATGCAATTTCTGAAACACCGATAAACCAACTACCACCAACGGTACCCGGCATAATCATATTAAAGAAGTCAATATAATGACCTAACAAAATTACAATACCAGCCATAACCAAAATCCAAGTGATTCTTTTGAAATCAGTATTAATCAAAATTAAAACTGGAAACAAGAAATTCATAACAACAGCACCAAAGAAAGGTAAATTATAAACTTGAATTCTCATCACAAAATAAGTAATCTCTTCAGGTATATTAGCATACCATATCAACATAAATTGAGAAAACCATAAGTAAGTCCAAAATACGCTGATACCAAACATAAACTTAGCCAAATCATGGATATGACTTGTGTTTACATTTTCTAAATACCCTCTAGATTTTAGATAAATAGTCACCATGGCAATCATAGTAATACCACTTACGAAGAAGCTAGCAAATACATACCATCCAAAAAGTGTACTAGACCAATGAGGATCTAAAGACATAATCCAGTCCCAAGACATAATAGATTCTGAAACAATAAAGAATACTAAGAACATAGCTGATATGTTAAAATTCTTTTTATAGAAACTATTATCATCTGATTCATCTTGAGCCAAACAATTTTTTCTTGAAAAATATCTGTAGGCATTCCAACCTGCTAAAAAGATAGCGGCTCTAACAATCCAAAAAGGAAAATTTAAATATCCAGATTTGTTAGCAATAATTTTATCATGAGCAACTACTTCAGGATCTAACCAAATAAACAAATGATTAAAATGTAAGCCGCATAAAATTAAAAATATAAAGAAAATAACCGACCCTACAGGTAAGTAGGCAGTAATTCCCTGCATCACTCTAAAAAGAACAGGAGACCAACCTGCTTGTGCTACTTGTTGAATACCATAAAAAACTAATGTTCCTAAAGAAAGTAACATAAAGAAAATACAGGCTACATATAATGCAGACCATGGTTTATTTTCTAATTGATGCAAAACATGAGTTAAATGTTCTGTATGTTCGGCTTCAGCTTTCACTTTTGCTTCAGCAGAAACTGCGCGAGCTCCTTCAGATTCACTACTTGCTTCATGATGACTACCGTGAGCATCAGCAGCAAGTATTTTTTCAACATCTTGAATATCTTTAGGTGCAGTTAAAAAACCATATCCAATTCCCAAAAGACCAACAGCCATTAAGACGAAAGAAAAAGTTTTTAATTTACTTGAAAATGTATACATATCTATTACGATCAGTTTGTTCAACAATTATTATTGTGCTTTTAGTTTAAGAACATAGTCAGCAACTAACCAACGTTCGTGTGCACTCATTTGATTAGCATGTGAACCCATAGCATTTAAACCATAAGTTTCCACATAAAAAATACTACCTTCAGTAATTTCTCTGTCTTTGTAATTAGGAACACCAAGAAATTTTTCTCTTTCAACTAATTTTCCTTTACCATCACCAGCAGCACCGTGACAGCTAATGCAATAAATCTCAAAAAGCTCTTTTCCTTTACCAGAATCTCTATCTAAAGAATCTAAAGGAGATTTCAAATTGGCTTTAGCCAAAGCATATCCTTCTGGAGTATTTTCATATTCGAACGGCTCAAAACCTCTATTTATTGAACCAACAGCAGGAAGCTGACCTTCTTTACCGTTTTTAAATACATCAACTGGAGCTGAAGCATAAGTTTCTCCACTCACTGCTTCATACATATTAGGCATATATTGATAATTTGGCTTATCATTACTATGACATGACGACACCAATATCATTAAACCCAATACAAGCGTTATTTTATATAAACTTTTCATATTACAATTAATGCTTTTCAATTACTTTAACTTCTACTGCCCCAGTACCTTCAAAGAAAGAAACTAATTCTTCTTCGTTATTGTTAATCGCTACTTCCATCAAAAAATGATCGTCAGTAGTTCTTACATCAGGATTTTCAGCTTCTTTAAACGGCCACAATCTACTTCTCATATAAAAAGTAATAACCATTAAGTGAGCTGCAAAAAATACCGTTTCTTCAAACATAATAGGCACAAAAGCTGGCATATTATCAATATAACTGAAACTTGGCTTACCTCCAATATCTTGAGGCCAGTCTTGAATCATAATATAATTCATCATCCAAGTACCAAAAGACAAACCACACAAACCATAGATAAAAGCACATATCGCTAAACGTGTAGGTGCAAGTCCCATTGCTTTGTCCAATCCGTGAACTGGGAAAGGCGTAAATACTTCTTCAATATGGTGATGAGCTGCACGTGTCTTTTTTACGGCATCCATCAAAATATCATCGTCATTATAAATGGCGTATATAACTTTATTACTCATGATGTGAATGTTTATTAGCTTCTCTTTCTTTAATATAATGTTCTCCTGTAGCTTTCAATATTGTTTTAACCTCGGCTTGAGCAATAACAGGGAATGTTCTTGCATACAATAAGAATAACACAAAGAAGAAACCTATTGTTCCGATAAAAATTCCAATATCAACAAATGTTGGAGAGAACATAGTCCATGAAGATGGTAAATAATCTCTATGTAATGAAGTTACGATAATTACAAATCTTTCAAACCACATTCCAATGTTTACAACAATTGAAATTATAAAAGAAAACATAATACTAGTTCTTAATTTTTTGAACCACATAAATTGTGGAGAGAACACGTTACATGTCATCATAGCCCAATATGCCCAAGCATAAGGTCCAGTTGCTCTGTTCAAGAAAGCATATTGCTCATACTCTACTCCAGAATACCAAGCAATAAATAACTCAGTAATATAAGCAACCCCAACGATGGAACCAGTAATCATAATTACAATGTTCATCAATTCGATATGTTGAATAGTAATGTAAGCTTCAAGATTAGAAACTTTTCTCATAATGATAAGTAAGGTGTTCACCATTGCAAATCCAGAGAAAACAGCTCCAGCAACGAAGTACGGAGGGAAAATTGTAGTATGCCATCCTGGAATTACAGAAGTAGCGAAGTCCATCGATACGATAGTATGTACAGAAAGCACAAGAGGAGTAGCTAAACCTGCAAGAACTAATGAAACTTCCTCAAAACGTTGCCAATCTTTAGCTCTACCACTCCATCCAAAACTTAGGATAGAATAAACTCTTTTATTAAAAGGTGTGATAGCTCTATCACGCAACATTGCAAAGTCAGGTAATAATCCAGTCCACCAGAAAACCAATGATACAGAAAGATAAGTTGAAATTGCGAATACGTCCCAAAGTAATGGAGAGTTAAAATTCACCCAAAGAGACCCAAACTGATTTGGAATTGGTAATACCCAATACGCCAACCAAGGACGTCCCATGTGTATAATTGGAAATAAACCCGCTTGGATTACAGAGAAAATTGTCATTGCCTCCGCAGAACGGTTAATTGCCATTCTCCATCGTTGACGGAATAATAAAAGTACTGCAGAGATAAGAGTTCCTGCGTGACCAATACCAACCCACCAAACGAAGTTAGTAATATCCCAAGCCCAACCAACAGTTTTATTTAATCCCCAAGTACCAATACCTGTGGACACTGTGTATATAATACAGCCCATTCCCCAAAGGAACGCTGTTAATGCAATTGTAAATACAATCCACCATTGTTTGTTTGCTTTACCTTCGATAGGTGCTGCTACATCAACAGTTATATCGTGATAAGATTTATCACCTATAACTAAGGGTTTTCTAATGGCTGCTTCGTAGTGAGACGACATAATCCTTTATTTGATTCTTAATTAATAATTTTTGTACTAGGTATTTCTAACTTTAACGTGGTATACAACATTTGGTTTTGTTCCAACATGCTCCAATAAATGATAACTTCTTTCGTCTTCTGCCAATTTAGTAACAGCTGACTCTTTATCATTTACATCTCCAAATATCATTGCTCCAGTAGAACAAGCATTTGAACAAGCAGTTTGGAATTCACCATCTTTTATTGTTCTTCCTTCATTTTTAGCTTTCAAAATTGTTGCTTGTGTCATTTGAATACACATTGAACATTTTTCCATTACTCCACGAGAACGAACGTTAACATCTGGATTTAAAACCATACGTCCTAAATCATCATTCATATGATAATCAAATTGACTGTTTTTGTTGTATAAGAACCAGTTGAAACGACGTACTTTATAAGGACAGTTGTTAGCACAGTAACGAGTACCAACACATCTGTTATAAGCCATTTGATTTTGACCTTGACGACCGTGTGAAGTTGCAGCAACTGGACAAACAGTCTCACAAGGAGCGTGATTACAATGTTGACACATTACAGGTTGGAAAGAAACTTGTGGATTATCGCCCGCTTTTTCCATTTCATTAAAAGTAGATAATGAACTAGATAAACCAGCAATATTTTCTTTTCTTTCATCATCCCCTGCAAAAGTACTTTCAGAAGAATAGTATCTGTCAATACGCAACCAGTGCATATCTCTACTTCTTCTTACTTCAGATTTACCAACTACAGGAACGTTGTTCTCAGCATGACATGCAATTACACAAGCCCCACATCCAGTACAAGCATTCAAATCAATAGAAAGATTAAAGTGATGTCCAGTAGAACGATCAAATGAACCCCATAAATCTACCGAAGTAGCTTCAACTTCTTTGTGATCCAAAGATACCATTGGTTTTTCATTCCAAAACTCTGCATCTTTAGTATTGAAAATTTCAAGAGTAGTTTCTTTAATGATATCTCCTCTTCCCATTAATGTTTTTTGACCTTGAACACAAGCAAATTCGTGTTCACCGTCTGCTTTCACTATTGAAACAGATTGTACATTATTAAATCCACTATATAAAGCGTAAGCATTAATACCTACTTGCATTTCTTCCTTTAAAGCTGCTTTACGGCCATATCCTAAAGCCATCCCCACAGTCCCAACAGCTTGACCTGGTTGAACAATTACAGGAACATTTTCAAGTTTTACACCGTTAGCGGTCAAAGTAACATAGCTACCATTTAATCCGCCATTAGCAACGATTTCATTTGTCAATCCCCATTTCTTAGCATCCGCATTAGAAACAGTAACATAATTATCCCAAGATACTCTTGTCAACGGATCTGGGAACTCTTGCAACCATGGGTTATTAGCTTGTTGACCATCTCCCATTCCTGTTTTAGTATACAATACCAATTCAATACCGGTAGATTTGGCTTGAGCCAATGTGTTTGCAGCACCATTGTAATCAGCAGTACCAGCTGCAGATGTAGGCACAACACCTACATAAACACCGTCATGTAAGACTTTATTCCAAGATGAACCCACAATCACTGAAGCTGCAAACGCTTTCAAATAATCATAGTACGTTCCAGGAATTCCGTTTATAGACAATAAAATATCTTGAAATTGTTTTGTATTGAATAATGGACGAATAGTAGGTTGAGTAATACTATAAGTTCCTTTTGTCAAAGCTAGATCTCCCCAAGCTTCCAAATAATGAGGAACAGGAGCAGCAATTGTAGATAATGAAGCAGTTTCATCTTCTTTTATTGATAATGAAACCGAAGTTTTCACTTTTTTCAATCCTTCAACAAATGACTTACTATCAGCCAAAGTGTAAACTGGATTAACGCCACTCATAATCAAAGTATGGACACTTCCAGCATTCATATCTTTTACTAATTGAGCAACCTTCTCATTAGATCCTTTACGGATTTGTCTAGTTCCAGAAGTTGTAAAAGCTTCACTTGCCAAAACTTGATTAATGGCAAGAACTAACAATTGAGCATTTTTATCTTGAATACCTGATACTAAAACTCCTTTAGATCCAGCAGCTTTCAATTGTTGAGCTGCTTTAATTACATCTGCTTTGAAAGCAGCATCCAATGAAGTTGCTACAGAGGATCCAGTAACAACATTATATATTTGAACTAATGCTTGTTTTTGATTAGCGGTTGACATAGCAACACGCTTATCAGCTGCAGCACCAGATAAAGTCATATTAGACTCTAATTGTATGTGTTTTGATATTGTTTTCTTTCCAACAGCACCAGATGGGATTCTTCCTTTAGCATAACCGGAGTCATATCCTCCACCTTGCCAATCACCAAGGAAATCAGCTCCAACAGAAACAATAACCGAAGCTTTAGAAAAATCATAATCCACTAAAGCTCTTTCTCCATAAACAGTTTCAAAAGCATCTAAAGCTTCTGAAGAAGAAACAGCATCATATATTACATGTTTTGCATTTGGATTCTTGGCGATAAAATCAGCAATTAATTTTTCGGTAGAAGGGCTTGCCAATGTATTTGTCAAAAATACTACTTGCCCACCTTTTGCTTTAGCATCAACAATACTAGATTTGATTTTTGAATCAACTGCAGACCAAGAAGCATTTTTAGCATCAAGCTTAGGCTCTTTCAAACGCATATTATCATACAATGACAATATAGAACCATGAATTCTAGCATTAGCTGCAAACTTAGCTCCAGCAATAGTGTTATTATCTATTTTAATTGGACGACCTTCACGAGTTTTTACCAAAAGGTTTGCGAAATCAAATCCATCAAAAACCGAAGTTGCATAATAATCCGCTACTCCAGGAATAATTTGTTCTGGTTGTAACACATAAGGAATTGACAAATGCACAGGACCTTCGCACGCAGCTAGAGAAGCTGCCGCTGTACTAAAACCAACGTACTTTAAAAAGTCACGACGTGTAGTTGAAGAAGAAGACAAAGCTGCTTCATTCCCTAAAAATTCATCTGTAGGAATCTCTTCAACAAATTCGTTATTTCTAAGCGCCTCAACAATAGAACTATTTCCGTCTAGTTCTTCAACACTTTTCCAGTATTTTTTGTTTGATGACATATTATATATAAATATTAATCTTAATAATTTTTTTTAGTTTCAAGTTTTCTTTGTCTCAAGTTTCAAGTCACACAAAAGCAACTTTAATCTTAAAACTTTAAACCCTTTTTAGTAGTGACATTTACCACATTCTAATCCACCCATTTGAGCAGCGGTTAACTTATCTACACCATATTTTTTAGAAAGCTCTTCGTGTATTTTTGTGTAATACTCATTACCTTCCATTTTGACATCAGTTTTTCTATGGCAATTAACACACCATCCCATTGTTAGTGGAGAGAATTGTTTCATGACTTCGAATTCTTGAACCGGACCGTGACATGTTTGACATTCAATACCAGCTACAGTAACGTGTTGTGAGTGATTAAAATAAACAAAGTCAGGTAAATTATGAATACGAACCCATTTTACAGGCTCAGTTTTTCCAGTGTATGATTGAGAAGTTGCATCCCATCCCACAGCTTTATACAATTTCTGGATTTGCTCATCATAAAAAGCTTTGCTGTATTCCGGAGTCGCAGTAGTTTCAGCAACCTCGCTAATACTTTTATGACAGTTCATACAAACATTCAAAGAAGGAATACCTGCGTTCTTACTCACACGAGAAGCAGAGTGACAATATTTACAGTTGATTTCATTATCACCAGCATGAATTCTATGAGAGTAGTGTATTGGCTGAATTGGCTCGTAGTTTTGATCTACACCAACTTGCATTAAAAATCCATATACTAAATAAGCTCCTGAAAGCAATAAGAATATAGCAGAAACCAAAACTAAAAACTGATTTTTAACAAATGCTTTCCAAATAGGCAAAGTAGGCTCTTTTGCAACTACTTCAATTCCGTTTGCAGCAGCCACCTTTCTTAATACGTTGTTGACCAAAACCAACATCACTATTAGTATCGCCATCACTAATGACAAAGCACCTAATATTACATTATTAGAAATCCCCTCTTCTTGAACTGTACCAGGCACAGCGGCAGAAGCACCAGCAGCAGCGGCAGGAGCAGCAGCTTTTGGCTCAGATGTATAAGCAATAATATTATCAATATCTCCTTCAGACAACTGAGGAAATGCAGTCATTGGAATTTTGTTATTTGCCTCAAAAACTTTGACAGCAGCAGCATCACCAGATTTAATTAAATCCGAACTATTGTGAACCCACTTATAAATCCAAGAAATTTCATGTCTTGAAATAACATCTCTAAGAGCTGGACCCGTAGATTTAGCATCTAATTTGTGACATGCTGCACAATTGGCATTAAAAAGCTCTTTACCTTTTGCCGCATCACCTCCAGAACTCGCCGCTGGAGCTGCTGTAGTTGCAGCAGCTGCAACCGGAGCTGCATCCTGAGCAAATGAAGCTACGGAAATACTCAACATCAATGCTAAGCTTAAAAATAATTTCCTTGAATTCGAATTATGGTTACCCACCTTTTTCATATTAATATATTGATTATCTACTAAAAAATTGTTCGCTTTTATTCTAAAAAAATAGAAGACAAAACGAACCTTATTTAAAAACTTGCACAAAAATACGACTTAAGAACTATTCTCAAAACCTTAAAATAATCTTAATTATAATTTATATTAAATCTAAATAACAAAACTATTACGATTTCCTGTTAAAAAACTATTTTTGCAGAATAAATAATCACATTATGAGATTTTTAAGAAACCTTAAAGCACTGTTGCTATTTACTTTATTTTTAATAACAACAACCAGAATAACAGCTCAGAACTCCAATTTAAGCGTAAATCAAGACCCCAAATTTGAGCAATTGCTGAATGAAAAAAGAAAATCCAACTCAAATTTATCTTATTCCGATCGTTATAAAATTCAAATTTTCAATGGAGCAAGTGAAAGCGCCAAAAAAACTTTAAACGAATTTCGCCAAGAATTTAAAAACTTAGATGGAACTATTATTTTCAATACACCAAATTATAAAGTTTGGGTTGGTAATTTCAGAACTCGAATGGAAGCCGAAAGGAATCTTATTGACATCCAAAAGAAATATAAAAATGTGTTTTTAATAAAACCAAGTAAATAATGTTTCTAACAAAAAATAGCCCTTGAAAGGGCTATTTTTTTAGCATTTTTTTTACTATTTCAACTCCAAACCTGGAAGCTATCTGAGATATAAATTCATTAAAATCGACCACAGAATTATCATTTGCCTCATCTGAAATAGTACGAATTATAACATAAGGAATATTGTATTCAAAACAAACTTGTGCCACTGCAGCACCCTCCATTTCAACACATAAAACTTCAGGAAGCATTACCAAAAGACCTTCTTTGTCTTCATGACTTGCAAAGAAACGGTCTCCACTGGCAATTTGACCAACAACCATTTTGGGATTCGATAAAGAAAACTTCTCTCTTTGTTTTGGCGAAAGCAAATGAATTAAACTCTCATCCCTTATCAATTCATCGATACTCTCTACTGCCTTATCCAACATCTCTTTTGGAGGACAAAGTATTGTTTTCCCCAATAAAGGAATTTCAAACCTCTTCATTATGGGACGTGCATCCAAATCATGCTGAATTAAACTGTTAGCTATAACAACATCACCAATATTTAAATCTGGATGAATAGCACCTGCAACTCCAGTAAAAAATAATTCCGTTATTCCAAACTCAATAATTAAATGGGTAACAGTTGTAGCTGAAGCCACTTTTCCCCAACGAGAAAAAACGACAACTACTTCAATATCATTTATTGTCCCTAAATAATAGGTACGCATTCCCTTTATGACTTCCGTTTTGTCTTTTAACAAAGAAACAACACCACTTATCTCCTCGGGCATTGCGCCAAGAATTCCAATTCTATTCATATACTGCATTTTGTTTTAAATCTGAATTCGATTATTACTTTTTTTCTTTTTTTGGATGATGGCAAAAAAGTAAAATTTTTCCCCTTAGCCCTGATGGGAGGGAAAATCCTTTTGTGAACTTTGTCAAAGTTTTAAACTTTGACAAAGTTCACAAAAGATTTGGAAGGACAGCAGGAAACCATCATTACAAAAAAGCCAAATCTTTCTACTCCTAAAAACAAATATTCAACTTCAACTTATTGTCAATTTTTAAATTAACAAACAACAAAACCATCATTACCTAAACAAAAAAATCCCAACGAATTGGGATTTTTAATTATAGATCTATGAAATCTTATTTCAATTTCTTTTTGATTGCAACTTCATGGTATGCTTCAATAACATCTCTTTCTTCAATATCATTGTAACCTTTTATTTGAATACCACAATCATATCCTTTAGCCACTTCTTTCACATCGTCTTTGAAACGTTTCAATGCAAGTAGTTCACCCGTGAATACAACAACACCATCTCTAATGATTCTGATTTTGGCATTTTTAGCAATTTTACCATCCATAACCATACATCCTGCGATAGAACCAACTTTAGAAATTTTAAATATCTCTCTAATCTCAGCAGTACCTAATACCTCTTCTTTCATTTCAGGAGCTAACATTCCTTCCATTGCATCTTTCAAGTCATCGATGGCTGCATAGATAATAGAGTAATAACGGATATCGATTTCTTCTTTATCAGCCAATTGTCTAGCATTTCCAGCAGGACGAACATTAAATCCGATAATGATTGCATCAGAAGCAGAAGCCAACATAACATCAGTTTCAGTAATCGCACCAACTCCTTTATGGATAATATTAATTTGAATTTCTTCAGTAGATAATTTAGAGAACGAATCAGACAATGCCTCAACAGAACCATCCACATCCCCTTTAAGGATAATGTTCAATTCTTTAAATTGACCCAATGCAATTCTACGTCCAATTTCATCTAATGTAATATGTCTTTGTGTACGTACTGATTGCTCACGCATTAATTGAGAACGTTTAGCAGCAATTTGTTTTGCTTCTTTTTCGTCTTCAAAAATATTGAATTTATCACCCGCAGTAGCTGCGCCATCAAGACCTAAAACAGAAACTGGAGTCGAAGGACCTGCAACAGTAACTATATTACCTCTTTCATCATGCATGGCTTTAATTTTACCATGGTGTTTTCCAGCCAACATATAGTCTCCAATTTTAAGAGTACCATGTTGTACTAATATAGTAGAAACATATCCTTTTCCTTTGTCTAAGAAAGCTTCAACAACTGTACCTTGCGCTGCTTTATTAGGATTCGATTTCAAATCTAAAATTTCAGCTTCTAATAATACTTTTTCTAATAATTCTTTAACACCTGTACCTACTTTTGCAGAAATATCATGAGATTGGATTTTTCCACCCCAGTCTTCTACCAAAAGGTTCATACCCGCTAATCTTTCTTTTACTTTTTCAGGATTAGCATTTGGCTTATCAATTTTATTGATTGCAAAAATAATAGGAACTCCCGCTGCTTGAGCATGAGAAATTGCCTCTTTAGTTTGCGGCATGATATCATCATCGGCAGCAATCACAATAATTGCAATATCTGTAACTTGAGCACCACGAGCACGCATCGCCGTAAAAGCTTCGTGACCTGGTGTATCTAAAAATGCAATTTTTTGACCATTATCTAAAGTTACTCCGTAGGCACCAATATGTTGTGTGATTCCTCCAGATTCACCAGCGATAACATTTTCTTTACGGATATAATCCAGCAAAGATGTTTTACCGTGATCGACGTGACCCATTACAGTAACAATAGGAGCTCTGAATACCAAGTCTTCTTCTTTGTCTTCAACAACTTGAATAGCTTCTTCAATATCTACAGTAATAAACTCAACATCATAACCAAATTCGTCTGCAACAATCGTTAATGTTTCAGCATCCAAACGTTGGTTCATGGTAACCATGATTCCAAGTGACATACACGTTCCAATCACTTTAGTAATTGGCACATCCATCATAATTGCAATTTCACCTACAGTAACAAACTCAGTAACTTTGATTGTTTTACTTCCTTCGTCTAAAGCTCTTTGCTCATCATCAGATTTCTGACGGTGTGTATCTCTTTTATCTCTTCTGTATTTTGCAGCTTTAGATTTACCTCCTTTACCTTGAAGTTTCTCCAAAGTTTCACGGATTTGGTTTTTAACCTCTTCCTCGGTAGGCTCCACTTTTGCAACAATTGCAGGTCGATTTCCTTTTACAAATCCTGGTCTTGCACTTCTATTTGCATTGAAACCACCACCTCCAGTGTTTGGAGTGATTTTATTTGGATTTGGCGCTCCAGGAACTCCAGGAGTAGCAGGCGGTCTAGGCGCACCTGGCTTTGGAGCAATTCTTTTACGTTTATTTTTATTAGCATTATTAGCACCAGCCGCTCCAGGAGCCCCAGGCTTATTAGGCGTAATTTTTGGATCTTCTTTTTTCTTTTTCGGTTTATTGAATTGAGACAAATCAATAACTTGACCCGTTAAAGTTGCACCAGAAAGTTTTTGATACTGAGTCGTGATAGATTCTTCAACCGGAGCTTCACCTGAAGTTGCTTCAGTTTTTTTCTCTGTTACCGCTTCTGGCTTCTCAACATTTTTAACCTCCTTAAACTTTGGTTTATCTTTTACCTCAGAAGTTGGGATCTCTTTTTTAACTTTTTCTACTGGAGAGTCAGTTTTTATAACATTCTCAACAGCTTCTTTTTTAACTTCTTCTTTTAGAACAGGTTTGTCTTCAGGAACTACCTCTTTAGGAGCAATTACTTTTTCAGCAACAACAGGATCTGGAGTGACAGTAGGCTTTTTAGGATTAAGATCAATTTTACCAACTTGTACTGGACCCGACAAAACAGCTCTAGCTTTTATAACTTCTTGTTGTTTCAAACGATCTTCTTCTAATTTACGTTTGTCTTCAACTTCTTTTTCACGCTCAATACGCAACGCTTCTTTCTCTTTCCTTTTCTCCTCACTCACTTCTTTCGAAGCTTCTTTATTCCCCTTGTCGCCTGCAAACTGACTTTGTAGGATATTAAATTCCTGTTCAGAAATTTTTGTGTTTGGGTTTGACTCAATAGCAATACCCTTATCTTTTAGATAATCCACAGCTCTTTCTAACGAAATATTTAATTCCCTTAAAACCTTGTTTATTCTAATAATTCTCTCTTCAGACATAAAACCTTTTTATTTTTACCTTATTCGTTGTTCTATTTATATTTTATAATAAAAATAGAAATTTATTTTATATGAGGAATTAATAGCATGTTAACTATCAAACTCTTCATTTAATATTCTCATTACATCTAGAATCGTTTCCTCTTCTAGGTCTGTTCTTCTAACTAAATCATCCACATTATGTTTCAAAATACTTTTAGCAGTATCCAATCCAATTTTTGCAAATTCTTCAATTACCCACTCTTCTATCTCATCTGAGAACTCAGTCAATTCAACATCGTCATCATCTGCAATCGCACCAGCTACATCACCTTCACGTATTACATCCAATTCATAACCAGTTAACAAACCAGCCAAACGAATATTATGACCTCCTCTACCGATTGCTTTAGAAACTTCTTCCAATTTCAAAAACACTTCAGCTCTTTTTGTATCTTCATTAATTTTGATTGAAGAAACTTTAGCAGGACTTAATGCTCTAGTAATATACAATTGAATATTGCTAGTATAATTGATTACATCAATATTTTCATTTCCTAATTCACGAACAATTCCATGAATACGAGATCCTTTCATACCTACACAGGCACCAACCGGATCAATACGATCATCATAAGAATCAACAGCTACTTTTGCTTTTTCACCTGGAATTCTCACAACATTTTTAACCATAATCAAACCGTCAAAAACTTCTGGAATTTCTTGTTCAAACAATTTCTCCAAGAACTTATCTGAAGTTCTAGACATAATAATCTGAGGTTTATTTCCTTTTAGTTCAACGCTTTCAATTATACCTCTCACATTATCCCCTTTACGGAAGAAATCTGAAGGGATTTGTTTTTCTTTTGGTAAAATGATTTCGTTTCCATCATCATCCACCAAAATTACAACTCTTGGACGTACATGATGCACTTCCGCTGTGTAAATATCACCAATAATATCTTTAAATTGTTTGTAAAGATTAGTATTATCGTGTTCGTGTATTTTTGAAATTAAATTTTGTCTTAAAGCCAATATCGCTCTTCTACCTAAATCTATCAGCTTAACTTCTTCAGAAACCTCTTCACCAATTTCAAAATCGGCTTCAATTTTTCTAGCTTCAGTTAATGTTATTTCTTCATTTTCAAAATCCAAATCCTCGTCAGCAACGATTACTCTTCTTCTCCAAATCTCCATATCTCCTTTATCAGGATTTATAATGATATCGAAATTATCATCTGAACCGTATTTTTTCTTCAATGCATTTCTAAATACATCTTCCAAAATTGCCATAAGCGTTACACGATCAATAAGTTTATCATCTTTAAACTCTGAAAATGAATCGATTAATGCTAAATTTTCCATGCGAATTCTTTAATTAAAATGTTACTGTAACAATTGCTTCTTTAATATCTGAGTAAGGAATCTGTTGTTCTTTTTGAACTGTCTCTTTTCCTTTACCAATTTTTTTGGGTTCTCTAGCTTTCCAAGACAAAATTATAAAAAGATCATTAGCTTCAACTAATTCTGCTTCAATATTTTCGGTATTCGTCTTAACAATTAATGTTCTACCGATGTTTTTTTTATACTGTCTAACCAATTTTAAGGGAGAACCAACTCCAACTGAAGCTACTTCTAAAGAGTAATCTTGCTCTTCTCTATCTAAATTATTTTCAACAGCACGACTTATATCAATACAGTCCTGCAAAACCACACCATTATCCCCATCAATACCAACAATAATCTTAAAACTGTCCGTAATGGTCAGGTCAATTAAAAAAACAGATGGTTTTTCAAGAAGAGCCTCTTCTAATACTTGCTTTACTTTTTCTTTAAATGTCATATCTTTATAAAAAGAGGCACGCTATGCGTGCCTCATTATCTAGTATATTAATAAATAACGGTGCAAATATAGTGTTTTTTTATAAATCAAAAAAATTGATTACTATTAAAAAATTTTATATCTTTAATCTATTAAATTAGCACAGTTTTACTGATAAATCAAACCCCGAACACCATGAAAAGAATTTTAATTCCCACTGACTTCTCTAAATATGCTGATGAAGCAATAGAAGTTGGCGCAGAAATTGCAAAAAAAAACGACTGTGAAATCATTTTACTCCATATGCTTGAACTACCAGGTCAAATGAATGACGCCTTAACAGGAGGAACAAGCATACCAGAGGTAATGTTATTCAAACGTAAAGCAGAAGAAACATTAAAAAGCATCAAAAACCGTCCTTATCTGGCTGGCATCAAAATTACCGAAGTAGTACGACTTGATGGAGCTTATCACGGAATAAACAATTACATCAAACAAAACGATATAGACCTCATTGTTATGGGTTCTCATGGAGCAACCGGAATCAACGAAATCATCATTGGATCGAATACTGAAAAAGTAGTAAGACAATCCGAAACCCCTGTTTTGGTTATTAAAAGCAAAATAAATAATTTCAAAATCCAAAACATCATTTTTGCTTCCGATTTTTCAAAAGAAATCAAAAAACCATTTCAAAAAATGCTTGATTTTACCAAATTATTTGGATCAAAACTAAATCTGGTAATGATTTGCACGCCAAATAGCTTCAAAAGCACTTCGGTCGCACGCAAAATAGTTACCGATTTTGTAGCTGATTTTGACATGCCTGAATACTCATTTGAAATATACAACGAAAACAATGTAGAAAAAGGAATAATCAACTATTCCAATGAAAAAGATGCCGACTTGATCGCATTTTGCACTCATGGAAGAACCGGTCTTAACCATTTTTTTGCCGGAAGCATCTCAGAAGATTTGGTAAATCACGCCACAAAACCCGTATTAACATTTAGAATATAATTCTCAATACAAAGAAAGCCTCTCAAAATTTGAGAGGCTTTCTTTTTTTCACATATTAACACTTCAATTAATACCATAAAAAAAGCCCCTCAATTTTGAAGGGCTTTCGTTGGTCTACTAGGACTCGAACCTAGAAAGACTGCACCAAAAACAGTTGTGTTACCATTACACCATAGACCAGCTTTGTTGCTAACATTTCTGCTAAGCGAGTGCAAATTTAAAACAAATTCCAAGCTGTGCAAACTTTTTTTGCCTTTTTCTTCAAAAAAAATGAAACAAATTTCAATTTAAAAAACAAAATCTGATTAAAATACTGAAAGACAAAGCATTTACCAAAACGATTATTTTCAATAAAATTATAATAATGCGACTTAACTTTAAAAAAAAAAACATTTTCTTTGTAACACTTTTTAAAACATATAAAAAAACAGAAGACTAGTATATGACATCATTCAATTTCAACAAATGGAATACAATTACAGGTTGGCTTGCCTTTTCAATCGCATTAATAACTTATACACTTACTGTTGAACCCACAATGAGTTTTTGGGATTGTGGTGAATATATCGCTACAGCCGCCAAACTTGAGGTTGGCCACCCACCAGGAGCCCCATTATTCCAAATGATTGGTGCTTTTTTTGCGATGTTTGCCATGGATAAAGAGCACATTGCTTTAATGGTGAATATGACTTCTGTATTTTCCAGTGCGTTTACTATATTATTTATGTTTTGGTCATCAACAATGATACTAAAAAAAATAATTGGACAATATTCAGAAATCAACACAAACAATTCGATTGTAATCCTCGGAAGTTCTTTAGTTGGTGCTTTAGCATACACCTTCTCGGATAGTTTTTGGTTCAATGCTGTTGAAGCTGAAGTTTACGCGATGGCTACCTTATTAATCTCTTTACTGTTATGGTTAGGATTGCGCTGGGAACAAGACATGAACACTCCCAGAGGAAACAGATGGCTTCTTTTAATTTCTTTGGTAGTTGGATTGTCTTTTGGGGTACACTTTATGTCTCTATTGACAATTCCTGCAATAGGATTTTTATATTTTTTCAAAAACTATAAAGTAGTCACTGTTAAAAACTTCATTATAGCGAATATTGTTGTTGTTTCTGTTTTACTTTTTATATTCAAATTATTACTTCCTTTAACGATGGCATTCTTTGGTAAAACCGAAGTTTTCATGGTTAATTCAATGGGATTGCCTTTTAATTCAGGAACCATTTTTGTAACTCTGCTTCTTATAGCTTTCTTTTATTTTGGTTTAAACTACACCCATAAAAAAGGATTAATACATTATAATACCCTTTTTTTATGCGTTCTTTTTATCCTAATTGGATTCTCAACTTGGTTAATGTTACCAATTCGCGCCAATTCAAATACGGTTATTAACGAAAATAAACCATCCGATGCTGCCGAAGTTCTTGCTTATTACAACAGAGAGCAATATGGTGTAAATCCATTATTTTATGGCCCACAATACACAGAGGCTTTTGCGGGATTGGATCCTAACAATCCGTATTTAGACAAAGCTCCTAATTACGAGAGAGATTATAAAACCGGGAAATATGTTATTGTAAACAACTACATAAAAGCAGAACAAAATAGTGATGATAATCAAAAAACTATTTTGCCAAGAATGTGGAGTACAGAACATATCGAAAACTACATTAATTTCACGAATCCACCAGCATTTAGAATGAATCCTGACTATCCTTATGAAGAGGATTTAGCAAAATACGGATTGGATCCAAGTAAATTAAGCGAGGAAGATTACAATAAAGCTATTGCTCAATTAAAAAACGAAACTGAAAAAACGATAGCCGAGTTCAGACAAGCCTATGCTCAAAAACAGATCGACAATGAAGGTTATGTTTCTTTCCTAAAACATTATGGAGATTATTTAATCATTGAAAAGCCAACTACTGCTGATAATTTCAGCTTTATGTTTGAATACCAATTTGGCTATATGTATTGGAGATATTTGATGTGGAATTTTGTTGGAAGACAAAACGACGAACAAGGAAGATATGATTATCTGGATGGAAACTGGATAAGCGGAATTACATTCCTTGACAACTTACATTTAGGCTCACAAGAAAATTTACCTTCAGATGTTTTAAATAACAAAGGTCGAAACGTGTATTTCTTCTTACCGTTTATACTTGGTCTTATCGGAATCATGTATCATGCAAGCAAAGACAGAAAAAGCTTCTATGTTTTATTGGCTCTTTTCCTTTTCTTGGGGATTGCATTGAAGATCTACTTAAACGAACGACCATTTGAACCCCGCGAAAGAGACTATGCCTTAGTAGGTTCGTTTTACGTATTTGCGATTTGGATTGGATTCGGAGTATATGCATTGTATGAAAGTGCACAAAAATACCTTGCTCCAAAAATTGCCGGACCACTGCTTATCGGTGGATGTTTATTGGCTGCGCCAATGCTTATGGCATACCAAAACTGGGATGACCATGACCGTTCTGGAAAATATACAGCCACCGCAATGGCAAAAGCATATCTTGAATCCTGCGATCCTAACGCCATTTTATTCACAATTGGGGATAACGACACTTTCCCGCTTTGGTATGCTCAAGAAATAGAAGGCATTCGTACCGACATTAAGATTGTTAACACCAGCTTATTCATGACAGACTGGTATATTGATCAAATGAAAAGAAAAGCGTACCAGTCTGAAGCTTTACCGATATCATTTACACATGATGAATACGTTGGAGACAAACTTGACTATGTAGCACACATTCAAAAAACCGAAAGCCGTTGGGATTTAAATGCTTTTATAAAATTTATAAAAGACCCAAGATCTACAGTAGAAATGCAAAACGGGCAAACCATACATTTCTTCCCAACAAATAAAATCAGAATTCCGATAGACAAAGCAAATATCCTAAAGAATAAAGTGGTTGATCCTATACTTAGCGATTCTATTGTTCCGTACATCGACATTACCATCAAAGGAAGCGCCATCTATAAAAACAGGTTAATGATGCTCGATCTAATTAACAACAACAATTGGAAAAGACCGGTGTATTTTAGTGGAGGAGCTTTTGATGCCGAAGATTATTTATGGATGAAAGACTATCTTCAATTAGAAGGTATGGTTTACAAATTAGTTCCAATAAAAACGGCATTGCCAGAAGATTCAGGTCAAATGGATATGGGTCGAATTGATGCAGATAATATGTATAATAAAGTAATGAAATGGGACTGGGGTAATAGCGAAAGTGACAAAATATACCACGATCCTGAAACCCGCAGAGAAAGTCTTACTTACAGAATGAATTTGTCTCGCCTGATGAACAAACTCATTGCTGAAGGAAAGATTGACAAAGCGAAAAACATCATTGATTTGGCTATGACAAAAATGCCTTTGGAAAAGTTTGGATATTATTCACTTTTAGAGCCATTCGCAAAAGGATATTATGATGTTGGAGAAAAAGCAAAAGCTCATGACTTACTAGATAGACTAATGGAGAAATATAAGGAAAACCTTAATTATTATGCCAAATTAGCACCATCTGAACAATCTAGCATTAGCATTGAAATCATTACCGATTTAGAACGCTACAGAGGTTTATTGATTGTGATGAAAGACAGTAATGATATGGATCATTATAATTCAAGCAAAAAAACTTTCAACACCTACATTGAAATATTTGCTCGATTTGGACGCAAAAAAGAATAGGTGTCAAGATTAAAATCATCACTTAAAAATGCAGTGCAATTAAAAAAGCACTGCATTTTTTTGTTTAAATTGCAGTGAATTGTGCTATTGAATTATGAAACCCTATTGGATTAAAACAAATAACTTTATTAAAAAAATATTCTCCAATTACATTTGGGACATTCCAAATGTGGAGAATAAAATCTACCTCACTTTTGATGATGGCCCAACTCCAGAGATCACAAAATGGGTTTTGGAAGAATTAAAAAAACATCAGGTCAAAGCCACATTTTTCTGCATTGGAAAAAACATAAACAATCATGCAGCTATTTTTTTGAAAACCATAGAAGAAGGTCATTCCATTGGAAATCATACCTACAATCATTTGAAAGGATGGAATACACCAACCGAAGACTATTTATACAATATTGCCTTGTGCGAATCGGAAATCTTAAATCTGCAACCTAAAATCTCCAATCTAAAATCTAAAATTTTTCGTCCACCTTACGGCAAAATAAAAAACTCGCAATCCAAAAAATTGCAACAATTAGGTTATAAAATAATCATGTGGGATATACTTAGCGCTGATTTTGACCAAACCATAACACCAGAAAAATGTCTGGAAAATGTATTGCAAAATGTAGAATCGGGAAGTATAATTGTATTCCATGACAGTGTAAAAGCATTCAAAAACTTAGAATACACACTCCCAAGATCTTTGGAAATATTAAAACAGAGGGGATTTACTTTTGAAGTAATTCAATAATCTAAAACCAAAGATTACAATTGCTCTTGCACTATTCCGATTAAGGTATTGGCATCCAACTCACCAGACTGTCTCCAGATCATCATACCTTCTTTATAAATCATCAAAGTAGGCAAGCCTTTTATGCGTAAAGCATCAGCTAATTCTTGATTTTTGTCAACGTCTATCTTGATTACCTTTACTTTGTCACCAAGCGCCGCTGCTACATCTTTTATAACAGGATGCATCGATACCGAAGATTCGTTCCAATCTGTGTAAAAATCTATTAACACAGGAACTTGAGTATTTATAAGTTCTCCAAATTTTGACATAAAACCAAAATATTTAATTTCTATTACTTTCGAAAAGAGATATCATCCTGCAAATTTAGCATTTTAAACTAATTATGCTAATTTTTTACTCTTTATTAGTTGAATTACTGTGATTTCCGGCATAATCCCAACCCTGCCAGGATAGGCATGAAATCCAAAACCACGATTTACATACACATATCTCCCCAAATTTTCGTATAATCCCGCCCATTGTTTGTAAACATATTGAGCCAAACTCCACTTAAAAAAACCTGGAATCTCTATCCCAAACTGCATTCCATGGGTATGACCAGACAAGGTTAAATGAAAATGCTTATCGTCGTACTGAACCACTTCATTCCAATGACTTGGATCATGACTCATTAAGATTTTGAAATCCTCCTTACTCAAATGTTGTGCTGCTTTCTTTAAATCACCAGCCTGTTTGAAATTTTTACCCCAATTTTCTACTCCAACCAATGCAATTTTATCGCCGTCTTTTTCGATAAAAGTATGTTCATTCAATAACAGTTGAAATCCTATTTGACCGTATAACTTTTTTATGTCCTCAAAATTTTTATCCTTGGCGGCTTGTGTTGGCCAAGTCACATATTCTCCATAATCATGATTTCCAAGAACCGAAAACTTACCATATTCATGTTTATCAATTCTGTTAAAAGTTTCAATCCACGGATGCATTTCCTTGGCGTGAGTATTAACAATATCACCCGTAAATAATATCATATCCGAATTCTGGGCATTCACCAAATCAATAGCGTAATTAATCTTCTCAGGATTATCAAAACTACCGCTATGTACATCTGAAATTTGGGTAATTGTAAAGCCATCGAAAGCATCGGGCAAATCCGGAAAATGTATCGCTTGCTTTATGACTTTATAATTATACTTCCCTTCAAATATTCCATAAATTAGCGATAAAAAAGGAATGGCAGCCAACCCTAAACCTATTTGACTAACAAATTTACGTCTGGAAGGCAAAAAATCGGAATTACTATTATTATCAATAAAATAATTGATTGACCCAGCTGCCAGTCGGAATACATCTTCTCCCAAAAGAATTACCGTCATTACAATTTTAGGAAGATAAACCACCAGCAACAAGCCCATAGTAAACATCGTCTGCTTGGTTTGCCCAACTGAACGGTCAAATTGCGTGAAAGAATAAAGGATAAATACAAAAAGAAAAAGGCTTATTATTTGATAAGAAATCAGCAGCCATTTCAATTTAATTAAAGTTTTAATTGCCTGAAAAGCATAAAGCTCAATAACAAAAAGAATAGCACCTATAAAGAATAAACGTAAGATCATTATTTTATAAAATTTTATACAAAGTAACAACTATTGAAAATGCTAAATACCCATATTACCATAATTTTAACGCAAAAAAAGGGAGTAAATTTCTTTATCTCCCCTTTTCTCCTATTAAAACCAACTTTTAACATCTTTTGAAATATTCTATGAAATATTCACTAACAAAAGATTATTTTATTTTTTTGGAGTTGCAGTCTCAGTAGTAGTTGGTTTGCTAACTTCTGTTTTGTGCGCTTTTTTTGTTTCTTTTTTTGCTTCTTTTTTAGTAGCTTTTACTTCTTTAGTAGGTGTAGTTTGAGCTGGTGTAGTTTGTGCGCTTACCATAACTGTTGTTCCTAAAGCTACTGCCAATACCATCAATAATTTTTTCATGATTTTAGATTTTAGATTAATAATTTAGTTTATTAATAGGTCAAAGCTATACATGCTAAATGAAGATTAAATGAAGTTTTGGTCTTCTCGAAAAAATTAACTTTTAATTGGGTTTTGACTCATTTGGAAACAACAAAATAAAAGTGGTACCAATATTTATTTCTGAAGTTATCTCAAGAGTAATATGATGAAATTGAGCAATACTTTCAACAATTGCAAGCCCCAGCCCCTGCCCTTCCTGATCAGAACTTACTCTGGTGAATCGTTTGAAAACATTCTGCTGTTGTTTTTTATTCATTCCGATACCCGAATCCGAAACTGACAAGAAATAATTTCCATGCAAAAAACCGTCCTTAATTTCAATTGTACCTAAAGATTTATTGTATTTAATCGCATTAACAATTAGATTATAAAAGAGAATATGCATCAGGGTTTTATTTCCCCTAAAACTAAAATGATGCTCCAAATTTATATATAATGACAATTCCTTGTTTTCAATTCTATCTTGTAAATCGGTTGTCAAATCAGTAATTATAGCATCAAAATCGATCTCCTCATTTGCTTCATAATGATTGTTTTCAATTTTTGAAATCAACAATAAATTGGCAATTATCTTTTTCAGCAGATCCAATGTACTTAGAGAACCTACAATTTTATCCACTGCATTATCATCCAAAGATTCATTTTGAAGTAAATTTTCAAATTTGTTTTTCAATAATGCAATTGGAGTCAAAAGTTCATGGGAAACATTTGCTATAAATTGCTTTTCCTTCTTAAACAATTCAGTAATTCTGTCCATCATTTGATTTAGAACGGTATCCAATTCCTGAAAATCTCTGGAATGCGTTTTTATTGGCGTGTGGTCAAAAGATTCGGGTTCATTTACATGACGGATTTTAGTATCAATAATTTTATAAAAAGGCTTTAATAAATATTCGATATAAAAAGTATCAGCCAAAAAAGTAATGACCACAATTATAATTAAAACAATTATGAAGAAAAATCGAATTACAAAGGTAAGGTCATTGATTTCACTTAAACTATTTCCAATTTCCAAAAGGTAGTTTGTATTTTCATACTTAAAATAATACTGAAGAATTCTATAATCATTTCGCTCATCTTCAATTATTCTTTGCTCTGTAATAAAAAGTGTTTGATCAATTTTGACCTTAGAAGGTACTCTGGAAAGCGAAAGAAACTCACTATGTAAAGTTGAAAAACTGGCATAAGTCTCGGAAGTGTCATTCCGAACAATGAAATCATTTATTTCTTCCTTGTCTAAATGCTCAATGAACTTTTGTTTTTTCTCCAGTAAACTTTTATTGATATGGCTGTAAACCACTTCTTTGACCAGAACGGGAAGCATTAGCCATAAAACCAAAATCAGCAACAAACGCGACAATGCATTAAAAATAGCCAGTTGATGCTTGATTTTCATATACAGAATATTAATTATTAAACGCTACACATTTATCCTATAACCCACATTTCTAACAGTTTCAAACCATTCAATTGAGGAATGTTTATCCAATTTTTTTCTAAGATTTCGAACATGCACATCTATAAAATTGGAATCGGAGTTAACTTCAAGAATATCTCCCCAAATATGCTCGGTTAACTGCAAACGTGTTATTACACGATTTTTGTTTAAAACTAAATATTGAAAAATATCAAATTCCTTTTTGGTCAAATTAATTGGAATCTCATCATAACTCACTTTGTAATCTTGCAACTTCAAACTAAACCCATGAACATCCAACTGATTAACAGTATATCCGTGCATTCTTCGAATAATGGCAAATAAACGGGCTCCCAACTCTGTTAAAGCAAAAGGTTTTGTCAAATAATCATCTGCGCCAAGTTGCAGTCCATTTATTCTGTCTTCCAATTCTCCTTGGGCAGTAATGATAATCACCGCAACTTTGGAATCTGTTTTACGAATGCTTTTTAAAACATCAAAACCACTTCCGTCGGGCAAGCCTAAATCCAAAAGCATAATGTCATAATCATTACTGTTGATTTCCTCCAATGCCTCTTCACAATTCTTGGAAATTTTACAGATATAACCGTTGCCTGAAAGATATTCTTTCACTTCTAGAGCCAATTCCGGACTATCTTCAACAATAAGAATTTTCATAAATGATTGTAATTAAAAACACTCAAAGTAATAATTAAGAAAAATTAAACACATTACGCTATTAAAATTTTAACGTATCTAAAAATACAAAAAAAAAGTCAGTAAATTTCTCCACTGACTTTCATAAACAATCAACCCTTTTGTTTTGTGTCCATCCTCATATGTGCACAAAACAAAAACATTCATTATTTTTTGGTACTAGAACTTGCTGTTCCGGTTGTTGCAGATTTTTTCTCTGTTTTGTTTTTTTTGTGTTTTGGGTGTTTAGTCATTTTGACTTCTTTGGCTGTAGCTGATTTTTCAGTTACCGGTTTAGCACTAACCATAACGCTTGTCCCAAACAATACTGCGATTAACAACAATACTTTTTTCATGATTTCTAAGTTTTTTGAATTAATAATTTGTTATTTATAGGTCAAATGTATAACCGATAAATGAAGACAAAATGAAGATTTACCCCTCAATAAAAGTTTAACTTTGCCTTAACGAACTCATCTTTAAAGTCAAAAAAAGAATTCATTATTACTTTTCTATTGGTAATTATAAATTTCGATAACAAATTCATTTTTAAAACTCAATTGCCTATTTTTACAGACTAAATTTTTTATATGTCTGTTCAAAAACGCCTTTACCTTCTTGATGCCTATGCATTAATATTTCGTGGTTATTTTGCCTTTATAAAAAACCCAAGAATCAATTCTAAAGGAATGGATACTTCGGCTATTATGGGATTTATGAATGCCTTGATGGATGTTATAAAACGAGACAAGCCAGACCATTTGGCAGTGGCTTTTGACAAAGGCGGAAGCACCTATCGATACGAAATGTATAAAGAATACAAAGCACATCGCGACGAAACTCCAGAAGCGATCAAGATTGCCGTTCCCTACATTCAAGAATTATTGAAGGCAATGCATATTCCGATTATTGAAGTACCCGGTTATGAAGCGGACGATTTAATAGGAACCATTGCTAAACAGGCAGAAAAAGAAAACTATCAAGTCTTTATGGTTACTCCTGATAAAGATTTTGCACAATTGGTTTCCGAGAATATTTTTATGTACAAACCCGCACGTATGGGAAATGGTATAGAAATTTGGGGAGTTCCAGAAGTTTTAGCCCGATTTGAAATAGAACGTCCAGAGCAAGTTATTGATTATCTGGGAATGATGGGCGATGCTGCCGATAATATACCGGGACTTCCGGGTGTAGGCGAAGTAACTGCTAAGAAATTACTGAAGGAATTTGGATCAATGGAAAATCTTTTGGCCAATACCGACAAGCTGAAAGGTGCCATGAAAGAAAAAATTGAAGCCAATGCAGACAAAGGAATTTTGTCCAAAAAATTAGCAACCATTCTACTCGATTGCCCTGTAACATTTAATGAAACTGATTACGAATTATCAAAACCAGATGTTGAAAAAACCGATGCTTTGTTTCAGGAATTGGAATTTCGTCAAATGAAAGCGCAGTTTGACAAATTTTTTGGAACTGGAAAAGAATACGATGAAATCGATACCAATGGTAACGGAAATGGTAATGGCAGTGACAATGACAGCGAAAAAATAATTAAAAAAGCTCCTGCCAAAAAATCCAATGAAGACCAGTTTGATTTATTCGGTTTTTCAGATGAAGAAACTGGCGAGGTAAAATCGAGTTCGCATTATGCCACTTTAGAAAATACGGAACATTTTTACCAAAGTATACAAGGCGATTTTGCCGTGAAATTGCTGTTGCAAAACTTAATGAACCAAACTTCGGTTTGTTTTGACACCGAAACTACAGGAATTGATGCCTTGAATGCCGAACTGGTTGGAATGTCCTTTTCTTTCGAAAAAGGAAAAGCATTTTATGTACCGTTTCCGGAAAATCAAGATGAAGCACAAGTTTTGGTTGACAAATTCAAACCTTTTTTCGAAAATGAAAACATCGAAAAAATAGGCCAAAACGTCAAATATGATTTAAAGATTCTTTCGCATTATGGTGTTCAAATCAAAGGAAAGCTATTCGACACAATGATTGCGCATTACTTGATTAATCCTGATATGCGTCATAATATGGATGTTCTATCAGAAACCTATCTGAAATATTCGCCAAAATCCATTGAAGATTTAATTGGCAAAAAAGGAAAAGGGCAAAAAACGATGCGTGAGGTTCCATTGGAAGACATTAAAGAATATGCCGCTGAAGATGCAGATGTTACCTATCAATTGAAGCAAAATTTCAGTCCGATTCTAGATAAAGCTGAAACCAAAAAACTATTTGACGAAATCGAAATTCCTTTAATACCAGTTTTGGCAGCAATGGAATTGGAAGGAATTAATCTGGATGTTCCTTTCTTAAAATCAATGTCGGTTGAAATGGCTACCGAAAGCAAGGCATTGGAACAAAAAATCTATGAAACTGCAGGTGAGAAATTTAATTTGGCTTCCCCAAAACAACTTGGCGATATTTTATTTGACAAATTAAAAATTGGTGGAGCCAAACAAAAGAAAACCAAAACAGGTCAATATGCCACTGGTGAAGAGGTTTTATCCTATCTGGCCAATGACAATGAAATTGTCCGTGATATTCTTGAATGGAGACAAATGGTAAAATTGCAAAGCACTTATATTGATGCTTTACCTAACCAAGTTGATGAAAAAACGGGACGTGTTCACACCGATTACATGCAAACTGTTGCGGCGACGGGGCGTTTGAGTTCAAACAATCCGAACTTGCAAAACATCCCGATTCGTACCGAAAGAGGACGATTGATCCGAAAGGCATTTATTGCCCGTGATGAAAATTACACTTTGGTTTCTGCGGATTATTCGCAAATAGAGTTACGGATTATTGCCGCTTTATCTGGCGAAGAAAACATGATCAAAGCCTTCAAAAACCACGAAGATATTCACAGAAGTACCGCTGCAAAAGTTTTCCATGTTCCATTGGAAGAAGTTACAAAAGAACAACGTAGCAATGCCAAAACGGTGAATTTTGGAATAATCTATGGAGTTTCGGCTTTTGGATTGAGCAATCAAACCTCACTTTCGCGAAAAGAAAGTGCCGAACTGATTGATGCCTATTATTCGTCTTATCCAAAACTAAAGTCATACATGTCCAATCAAGTGGATTTTGCCAGAAAAAATGGATATGTACAAACCATATCTGGTCGTCGTCGCTATTTAAAAGACATCAATTCAGCGAATGCCGTAGTTCGTGGCGCAGCAGAAAGAAATGCCGTGAATGCTCCTATTCAGGGAAGTGCCGCAGATATTATCAAAATTGCGATGATCAATATTCATAAAAAACTAATTTCTGAAAACTGGAAAAGCAAAATGTTACTTCAGGTTCATGATGAGCTTGTGTTTGATGTTCACAACTCAGAACTTGAAAAAATCAAACCAATGATTAAATATGAGATGGAAAATGCCTTTACAATGGCAGTTCCTTTGGATGTAGAAATTGGTGCTGGAAAAGATTGGTTAGAAGCGCACTAAGAAAGTGTTCAGTATTCAGCAGCAGTTCACAGAAGATTGATGGTAAAAAATAGACAGCAAATTAAACCACTTTGCAACTTTATAAAAACACAAATTTAAGAATGATTGACAATTTCAAACCTCCTATTAAAAGCAGAACGACGAATGATTTACTAGCGATTGTAGGTTCTCCAAAAAAATGGAACCCTGAAGCACTCAAATTAGCAAAGAGTGAATTATCAAATAGAAACGTTGACACAAAAGAAATTGACAATGCTGTCATGTTAGCTATCAAAAATGAAGAAGCCGAAGAATTAAAAAAAGCTGAAAAAAGCTATCAAATTTCAGATTTTATTTTAAAACCTAAATCAACAATTTTTGAATTACTGTTTACTTGGGAATTGAAAAAAGATGGCTACATTCTTAAAGCTCAACAACAAAAGTCTTTTAGAATTGCTCTTATCGTAATAATTTTATTTGTTTATTTTATATCACTAATAAACAAATCATAAGCATTAAAAACCATCCATAAAAAAAGCCATTCTTTAATTTTGAATGGCTTTTTTTATTATTTAGTAGATTCTCTTTCCTTTAATTTTGTTTTGATAACAACGGTTTCATAAGGCTTGTGTTCTTCCTTGGATTCCAATCTGTCAATTAACAATTTTACGGCAACCTCACCAATGTCAATTCCATGTTGACTAACTGTCGTTAAACTTGGGGATAATCTTCTTGAGGCAAGAATCCCATCCGCAAAACCAATAATTTTAAGATCCTTTGGTATTTTGTATCCTTTCTTAGCACCTACTTTCAAAGCTGCAACGGAATCGTTTTCATCTAATGCAAAAACACCGTCAACAAGATTATTCGAATACAAGTCCGTAATTTTATCAATAAGATCCATTTCTGAATCTGTTCTGATAATAATATTCTCATTTATTGTAATATTATTATCACTCAATGCCTTTAAGTATCCTTCAGCTCTCAATTTACCGACACTCAAATTATCCACCGATGAAATTAACGCGATATTTTTACACCCCAAATCAATTAAATGCTGCGTCGCATTATGACCTGAATCAAAATCATCCACAATAACTTTATCGCATTCCACTTCGTCTGTGGTTCTGTCGAACATCACAATCGGAGTACCATCATTTATAATATCCTTGAAATGATTGTATTCATGTAACTTTTGCGCTTCTTCAGAAATTGACAAAACAAATCCATCTATGGTACCATTACTCAACATTTCAAGAGTGTGGGCTTCTTTTTCTAGCGACTCATTGGAAATACACATAATAACATTGTATCCTTTTTCATCAGCCACTTTCTCAATACCACTAAAAACTTTGGCGAAAAAGGAGTTTAATATATTAGGTATAATAACACCAATCGTTTTAGTCTTTCTATTTTTAAGATTCAAACCAATAACATTGGGCTTATAATTTTTTAATTTGGCGTATTCTTTAATTCTAATTTTTGTTTGCTCGCTTATTTCCGGACTATCATTAAGTGCCTTAGAAACAGTCGATACCGAAACATTAAGTTCTTTTGCAATTTGTTTTAATGTTGCTTTTGCTTTCATTGTAGAATGGTATTTGGTACTATATTAAGAGTCGTTAAAAAAATTAAAACAACAAAGGATTAAACAAAACATGCTAAATTTTTATTAAATATATAAAATTTAACAGGCATTTGAAAGGTTAAAAGCGAAAATTACAAAAAAAATGCAACATCAAAAAAAATATTCCAGTAAATTATTTTAAAAAAATGAATCTCAAACTAAATGTTATTTGACTCAATCCAAATATATATTTGATAATCAGCAGGAATCCAACAAAAAAATATTCAAATAAGCTATTTGTATTTAAAATAATTAATTGTACTTTTGCAACCCCTTTATTGGGGATGGAATGTTTAATTAAAATATATTATTGTGAACGCATTAAGCTACAAGACAATTTCAACAACAAAAGCCAATTCTACAAAAGAATGGATTGTTGTAGATGCTGACGGTCATAACTTAGGTCGTCTTGCTTCAAAAGTCGCTATGATTTTAAGAGGTAAGTACAAGCCAAGTTATACGCCACACGTGGACTGTGGAGATAACGTAATTGTTATCAACTCAGAAAAAATTAACCTAACAGGTAACAAAATGGATGAGAAAACATACATCCGTCACACTGGTTACCCTGGAGGACAAAGAACTTTAACTGCTAAAGTATTGCAATCAAAAAATCCTGCATTACTAGTAGAGAAAGCTGTAAAAGGAATGTTACCTAAAAACAAATTAGGAGCTGAACTTTTTAGAAATTTAAATGTTGTTGTAGGATCTGAGCACAAACAAGGGGCTCAAAAACCTAGAACTGTTAACCTAAACGATCTTAAGTAATGGGAGTTATTCACAAAATCGGTAGAAGAAAGACCGCTGTTGCACGTGTTTATGTTTCTGAAGGAACAGGAGTTATCGTTGTAAACAAAAAACCATTCGCAACTTATTTCCCAACTGCTACTTTACAGTACAAAGTTTTGCAACCAATGTCTATGACAGAAAACGCATCTAACTTTGACGTAAAAGTAAACGTTTATGGAGGTGGTTCAACTGGACAAGCAGAAGCTGTAAGAATGGCATTGGCACGCGTTATGTGTGAAGTAAATGCTGAAAACAGAGCTATCTTGAAACCAGAAGGTTTATTAACTAGAGATCCAAGAATGGTTGAACGTAAGAAATTCGGTCAGAAGAAAGCTCGTAAGAGATTCCAATTCTCTAAACGTTAATATTACCAGTCTTGTATCATTCGTGCAAGACATCCTAGAATGTATTAAAAAATTTAAAACAATGTTGTTGTTGTCCGACCGAGGTTGGAAATTAGTTTAGCATCTAAATGTATGTAGCCGATCTATCGCCATTCATGCATTGCTAATCAACAGAACGTAAACTAGTACAAAAAATGTCAAACAAAGTAGAAGTAAAAGAATTACTAGAAGCAGGTGTTCATTTTGGACACATGACTAGAAAATGGGATCCAAATATGGCTCCTTACATTTATATGGAGCGTAATGGTATACACATTATCAATCTATATAAAACTGCAGCAAAAATTGAAGAAGCAAATGACGCTTTGAAAAAAATCGCTGCATCAGGTAGAAAAATATTATTTGTTGCTACCAAGAAACAAGCAAAAGACATCGTTGCTGATAAAGCAAAAGCTGCAAACATGCCTTACATCACTGAAAGATGGCCTGGTGGAATGCTAACTAACTTCGTAACTATCCGTAAAGCTGTTAAAAAAATGGCTACTATTGATAAAATGAAGAAAGATGGTACCTTCATGACCCTTTCTAAAAAAGAGCGTTTACAAGTTGATCGTCTTCGTGCAAAACTAGAGAAAAACTTAGGATCAATCGCAGATATGTCTAGACTTCCTGCAGCATTGTTCGTAGTAGATATCAAAGCTGAACACATCGCAATAAAAGAAGCTCAAAAATTAAACATTCCAGTTTTTGCAATGGTTGATACAAACTCTGATCCACGTGAAGTAGATTATGTTATCCCTGCAAATGATGATGCTTCTAAATCAATTGATAAAATTTTATCTTTAGTAACTGCTTCAATTATCGACGGTCTTGCAAATAGAACTTCTGATAAAGAAACTGATGCTACTGAAGTTGTTGCTGAAGCAGAAGCTCCTGTAGCTGAAACTCCAGCAGTTGAAGCTCCTGTAGCTCCAGCAACTGAAGAATAAATCAAATTTTAAATTCCAATTTTAAATTCCAAATTCCATAAAAAATTAGAAACAGTATGTTGATAATTTAATAAAATTGGAATTTGGGATTTGAAAATTGGAATTTTTACTTTTATAACATTAAACACATTATATTATGGCAACAATTACTGCTGCAGACGTAAATAAATTAAGACAAACTACAGGTGCCGGAATGATGGACTGTAAAAAAGCTTTAGTTGAAGCTGAAGGAGATTTCGATAAAGCTATACAAAACCTTAGAGAAAAAGGACAAAAAGTTGCTGCTAACCGTTCTGACCGTGAGTCTTCTGAAGGAGCTGCTGTTTCTTTTATTAATGCTGACAAAACTAAAGGAGCTATCATCACTTTAAACTGCGAAACAGATTTCGTAGGTAAAAATGAGGCTTTCGTAACTTTGGCTAAAGAATTAGTAGAAAGAGCTATTAACTTCTCTTCTAAAGAAGAATTTTTAGCTTCAGATTTCAACGGAATTACTGTTGCTGAAAAATTAATCGAGCAAACCGGTGTTATCGGTGAAAAAATCGAAATCGGTGGTTTTGAAATTTTAGAAGGTGCTTTCGTTGGATCTTACGTTCACGTTAACAAAATTGCTGCATTAACTGCAATTTCTGCACCAATTGCTAATGGTGACGTTTTAACTAAAGACATCTCTATGCAAGTTGCTTCTATGGGAGCTGATACATTATCTTACAAAGATTTTGATCCAGCTTTCGTTGCTTCTGAACTTGCTGCTCGTATTGCTATAATCGAAAAAGAAAATGAAGAAGCAAAACGTTTAGGAAAAACTTTAAAAAATGTTCCTAAATATATTTCTTACTCTCAATTAACTGAAGAAGTTATCAAACAAGCTGAAGAAGATGCTAAAGCTGAATTAAAAGCTGAAGGTAAACCAGAACAAATTTGGGATAAAATTATTCCAGGAAAAGTTCAACGTTTCATCTCTGACAACACTACTTTAGATCAAGAGAAAGCCTTATTAGATCAAAACTTCATCAAAGATGACAGTAAAAAAGTTGGTGATTACGTTAAAGGATTCAATGTTGAAATTACAGGTTTCAAAAGAGTTACTTTAGGATAATCAATTAGATTACATCAACGATATATCTAATTTTAGATTTTCGTTTACATATAAAATCCCATTTCATTACGAAATGGGATTTTTTTATGCCTTTTCTTAATCATTTTAAAATAAGTTTTCAGGGCAAAAAACACTGCTATGATCTAGGCTTCTAAAAACACTTTAACAAAAAAACAATTAATAACTTTTAACAAAGCATCAACAAAAAAAGCAATAAGCCTAGAGCAAAAAAAAAACAGCAGTGAACAAAAGTTTACTGCTGTTTTTAATTATTATTCTGTTTTTTATTAGTCTTGAACCACCTTTTAAAAGTAGACCAAACTAATTATTTTCGTTACTTTCTACGGGTATCATTCTCTCTTTCAACTCTTCTTTTTCAACCATCTTAGACAACTTGAAAACAAGTAAAGTACCTGCCATACCAAGAACCGTCATAAACATCCAATTCGACTCATAGCCAGAATTCTGAATGATTTCCATACCTGTTTTAGCGCTTAAAATATGTGCAAAACTGTAACTCATGGTAAAAGCTGCCATATACTTACCTTCTTGCATCTCATTAGATCTCTCCATTGCGAATGAATTAGCAAATGGGAAAGTCAACATTACTCCACATGTCATAAAAAGCATCATAGGAATCAAAATAGCTTCCCAAGGAAACAACAGAAGTAAAAAACTAGTTGCCATAAGCAATAACCCTAAAGAAATTACTTTATGATTATTGATTTTATTTTTGCTTACATAATTTACAATTGGAAGTTCGAAAAGCAAAATAAGCAGTCCATTTAAACTCAAAAGCAATCCGCTATCAAACTCTGACATATTAAATCGCTCTTTATGATACAGAGGCAAAGTTGTAAAAATCTGGAAAAATAATATTCCTGTAATCAAACAAATTACCAAGTGAAGCATAAAAGGCTTGTCTTTCATTACTGAAACTTTCTTAACAGCGTTCTCGTGATGTTTTTTCAATTTGACTTGCAATTTCTTTTCTTTCACAAAAAACATGAAAACAATTATTGCCAAGATACAGGTCGCTCCATCAACATAAAATATATATTCATATCCCAACTGCATAATAATCAATCCACCTAGGACTGGCCCAAAAAGGAATCCCAAGTTAATCGCTGCACGGGTTAATGAATAAGCACGAGCCCTGTTTTCTTTTGTGGTAAATGTCTTTAAACACACAAGCATCGCAGGCCTAAACATATCGGCTATAGTTGTCAATACAAGTATTCCTACGCATAGCTCCTCAAAAGTAGTTGCATAATGCAACAAAATAAACACTATACCACTAGCAAATAAACTGAAGACCATCACTTTATAAAAGCCGATCTTATCAGATAATTTACCACTAAGCCATGTTCCGATTATAGAACCAGCTCCAAAGAAAACCATCACCCAGCCAATTTGACTGTAACTGAATTCTAAATTTTCTTTCATGTACTTTGAGAGAAAGGGAATCACCATGGTCCCTGCTCTGTTGATGAATGTGATTAAAGTAAGTATCCAAATTTCTTTTGGAAAATCTTTAAAATTGTCTAGGTATTTTTTTATCATAATTAATTTTTTTTGGGGCAAAAAATTTTTTCATTTTGGCAAAAATAGATTTTTTTTTCAATCAACCAACAATCAAGTAGTTAAAAAACATAATAATTTTATAACAATTCTAAAACAATTTTGGTTAAAAAAAAAGTTATTCAAAAAAAACATTAAAAAAAAGGAAATTATAGATTTTTAATATAGATTTGCAAACAGCATTAACCCCAAATAATAATAATTATGAAAGAAAAAATTTACTATTTAATAATAGGCCTAATCTTTACCTACACAGCACAGGCCCAACTCTATGGCGGAATTGAAATAGGAAGTAAAGGTATCAAAATGACCGTTCTTCAAGTTGAAAGTATTAAAAGAAACACCTACGATGTAAAGGAGTTTTGGACTGAAAACGTAGGTATAGCAGCTGGTATCGGAATAGACGGTACTTTATTAAAAGAAGACATTGATAAAGCAGGCGCAGTAGTTTACAACAACTACAAAAAAATGCTTAATGAATACAAGATTGAAGACAAAAATATTTTCGTGGTTGCCTCTTCAGGTGTTGGTCTTGCGACAAACACTAATGATTTAGTAGTGAAAATAAAAGAGTTGACAAATAAAAAAATAGAAATCATCTCCTCATCACTAGAAGCAAAATTACTTTTGAGAGGCTGTATTCCTCCTAAAAACTATTTAAATTCTGTTATTATTGACATAGGTGGTGGAAATACTAAAGGAGGTTATGCTAAAGACATCAACGATTCATCTGTATTTTTCCCAATTTCATGTGATCTTGGAACAGTAACTTTGACTGAAATCATCAATAAAAAGTGTAAACAAAAAACGGTTTTCGAATTCAACGAAAACTTGTTTGACTATTTACCAACTATGAGAGAGAGTTTCAAAAAAATGTATACAAGTAGAGCGGAATCACAAGATAAAAGTAATGTTTACATCTCTGGCGGTGCAGCTTGGGCTTTTTACACTCTTTTAAATGGAGCAAAAGCCGAAGAAAACTTTACTCAGGTACAATATGATGATATCCTAGCTATCAGAACAATTGCAGAAAACAATTATCAAAGATTTGTGACTAGTGCTGAAAGTAATGTTGAAATGAAAAAAGTATTGAACACTTACCAACAAAAATACTTAATCGCTGCTTTTAATCTTTTGGAAACTTCGCTTGAAGTTATTCCTAACATACAAAGCAAAAAGATTTATTTCGCTAAACAAGGTCAAATCGCATGGTTAGTTAGTTATGTATTTGACAATGCTAAAGGTGTAAAACAAATATACTAAGCTTATAGTCCAAACATAAATTGCAAAAAATTAAATCCCATTCATTATATGTTTGGGATTTTTTTTGCACTTTTCAACAATTCTTATGATTAAGATTTTAAAAAAAAGTTTAAATTTGAGTAATTAAGCATCATAACGCTCTAATCATGAAGAACTTTAAAATAATACTTTCTTTTATATTTCTTGCTTCCCTATTTAGTTGTGGGAAAAATGAACCTGAAGAAAAGGGGGAAATAGAAACCAATTACACCCAAACTTCAAACATTACAACAGCCACTCCAGACACAAAGACTGAAAACGTAGGGTCAAATACTGAAACTGAAAACACAGAAACAGAAGACACTGATAATGATTCAGACTCAGGTCTGGCTACAGCTATACAAAGACAAATCCCAAATTCACAAATTTCAAACGAAAGCACCCAAAAAAATAGCAATAATCAAGATCAAATCGTTGTAACTATTGCAACACCTACAGCGGAAAAGGCAGAAACTATCGTCAACACTCCCTTAAGAAACTTATTGAGACAAGCTCAGGTAGGGAAATCGTACTCCAAAAGAGAACTTATTGAAGAATACAAATTCCCTAAAGAAGCGGTAGATCTGATAAAACATGTAACTTGCGTCGGACCAAACAAATTATATTTCAACTGGGGCTCCACTTGGCTTGTGGAAAAAGTCTCGGATGCCGAATTCGAAAACGATACTATGATTTTCACGTTCAAAAAAAACAAAACCTATGTATCGGGGGGTGCAATCGGCATTAAATACAATAAAAAAATATACACTGAATTGATACTTAATAACGGATCAGCCTACATTCCTTCCGTAAAAGGCTACCACTGGGAAATAAACAAATAATGCAAAAAGAAATCACAAGATGCGCTTGGTGCAATTCGAGCGAATTATACCAAAAATACCACGACGAAGAATGGGGCGTTCCCGTTTATGAAGACCAAAAACTTTTCGAATTCCTGCTTCTCGAAACATTCCAGGCGGGATTAAGTTGGATTACCATCTTAAACAAAAGAGAAAATTTCCGCAACGCTTTTGACAATTTCGACTATAAAAAAATAGGCAATTATTCCGAAGATAAAATTCAGGATTTACTCCAAGATTCAGGTATAATTCGAAACAAACTCAAGGTTTATTCTGCAGTTTCAAATGCAATAGCCTTTATGAAAATTCAGGACGAATTTGGCAGTTTTTCCAAGTACATTTGGGGCTTTGTCGATGGAAAACCAATCGTAAACAACCGAAAAAGCCTGAGCGAAGTTCAAGCTACAACTCCCCTCTCCGATGCCATCAGCAAAGACTTAAAAAAGCGCGGATTCAAGTTTGTCGGCTCCACCGTAGTGTACGCCCACATGCAGGCCACCGGAATGGTCGACGACCACGTAGCCGATTGTTGGAAAAGAAATTAACACACAATTACCGTTTTAATCCTCCAAAACACAAGTTACACCTGTAACAACTTTAAACTTTTAAACGTTTAAACTTCTAAACTTTTTTAATTACATTTGCTTCACACTTTAGGGGTGTCTGCAATCGCAGGCTGAGATTTTACCCTCTGAACCTGATCTAGTTCATACTAGCGTAGGGAAAAGTAAGATGACTTCCATGTACCATTGCGTGTACTATTCTAGCCATTCCTAAAGTATAACTTATACTAAATTCAAAAAGGAATGGAACTAAAAATCAACAATCAAACCAAACAATTCCCCCTTGACAGTCTCACTGTGCAAGCGCTTCTTGACTTGGAAATTCCCGAAAAACAAAACGGAATCGCCCTAGCCATTAACAATACCGTGATTCCAAAATCCGATTGGAATTCTCATTTCCTAAACCCAACAGACGACATTCTCATCATTTCTGCCACACAAGGCGGGTAAAATAATCATGTCCTTTTGGGCGTGCCACCATTAGGAAAAGGGGGCAACCAAGCTTTACGCTTATTCGCCCCCTTTCCCCAATGCTGTCGGGCTATCCGCGCTACTTCGGTAGCCAGCTTCTATCCCTCACGCAATCCCCCAAACCAAGAACTTTTCATTTTCAACTAAAAAGATAACTACTCACAACATAAAAGCAAAAGCTATGAACAACGAAGAAAAAATCTCTAGAACCCCCTTTCCAAACTCCAAAAAAATATATATCGAGGGAGAAATCCACCCGATAAAAGTAGCCATGCGAGAAATCTCCTTGGCTGACACCAAAATGTCCAACGGACGAATCGAAAAAAATCCACCCGTAACCGTTTACGACACTTCCGGCCCTTTTACCGACCCCAATATCGAAATCGACATCAGAAAAGGATTGCCCCGTATTCGCGAACAATGGATACTAGACCGCAATGACGTAGAAGAACTAACCGAAATCTCCTCAGAATATGGAAAAACACGCTTGAATGACGAAAAATTAAACGACTTACGTTTTGAATATTTACACAAACCAATGCGTGCCAAAAAAGGAGCCAATGTTTCACAATTGTATTACGCCAAACAAGGTGTCATCACTCCCGAAATGGAATATATAGCCATTCGAGAAAACCAGCGCATCGAACAACTGAACGAGCAAACCCAAGCCATGCAATGCCAACACCAAGGCCATAGTTTTGGAGCCCAAACCCCAAAAATCAAAATCACCCCCGAATTCGTAAGGAGTGAAGTCGCCAGAGGTCGCGCCATTATCCCAAACAACATCAACCATCCCGAAAGTGAACCTATGATTGTGGGACGCAATTTCTTGGTAAAAATAAACGCTAACATCGGGAATAGTGCCGTAACGTCAAGCATCGAGGAAGAAGTTGAAAAAGCCGTCTGGGCCTGCCGTTGGGGAGCCGATACCATTATGGATTTATCCACAGGAAAAAACATACACGAAACCAGAGAATGGATTATCCGTAATTCCCCAGTTCCAATCGGAACTGTGCCTATCTACCAAGCCCTCGAAAAAGTAAACGGAATCGCCGAAGATTTAACTTGGGAAGTATTTCGTGACACCCTTATAGAACAAGCCGAACAAGGAGTTTCCTATTTCACTATTCACGCCGGAGTATTATTGCGATACATTCATTTAACCGCAAACCGAGTTACTGGAATTGTTTCCCGAGGCGGTTCGATTATGGCAAAATGGTGCTTATTTCATCACAAAGAAAACTTCCTTTACATCCATTTTGAAGAGATTTGCGAAATCATGAAACAATACGATGTCGCTTTCTCTCTAGGAGACGGTTTACGCCCAGGCTCCATCGCCGATGCCAATGATGCCGCACAATTCGCCGAATTGGAAACACTTGGCGAACTGACAAAAATAGCCTGGAAACACGATGTCCAAGTTTTCATCGAAGGCCCCGGTCACGTCCCAATGCACATGATCAAAGAAAACATGGATAAACAATTGGAACATTGCGATGAAGCGCCTTTTTATACTTTGGGCCCATTAACAACTGATATTGCTCCAGGTTATGACCACATCACTTCTGCCATTGGAGCTGCAATGATTGGTTGGTACGGATGCGCAATGTTATGCTATGTAACGCCAAAAGAACACTTAGGCTTACCCAACAAAAAAGATGTCAAAGACGGAGTGATAACCTATAAAATTGCCGCACACGCTGCCGACTTGGCCAAAGGTCATCCCGGTTCGCAATACCGCGACAATGCCTTGAGTAAAGCGCGTTTCGAATTCCGTTGGGAAGACCAGTTCAATTTATCTCTAGATCCAGATACAGCAAGAGAATTCCATGACGAAACATTACCGGCAGATGGCGCCAAAGTAGCACACTTCTGTTCGATGTGCGGCCCTAAATTCTGTTCAATGAAAATATCACAGGAAATCCGTGATGTCGCCGAAGCCGAAAAAGGTATGGCTGCAAAATCAGAAGAGTTTATTGAACAGGGTAAAGAAATTTATATCTAAGAAAATAGATTATGATTGTAATCACAAATCCAGTTTCGATAGCCAATGAAATCGACACCATTCATTCTCTTTTTGGGAATGGATTGGAGTTGCTTCATATTCGCAAACCTGATTTATCTGCCGCAGAAATGAGATCATACTTGTCGGAAATAAAATCGGATTTAAGAGGACAATTGGTTTTGCACAGCCATCATCATTTGACTTCGTCATTTGGTATAAATCGTATTCACTTTAGCGAAAGCGAAAGAAAAAAAACAGCAACCATATTCGGAAAATCAGCATTTGAAACATACAAAACAAAAGGTTTCCATTTATCGACTTCGGTTCATAATATGGAAGATTTCAATGCTTTGGATCACGTGTTTGAATATGCTTTTTTGAGCCCTATTTTTCCAAGCATTTCTAAAGAAAATTATTTTTCAAAAATAGATTGGTTTCAAGTCATTAAAAGCAGAACTAATTATTCGACAAAACTCATCGCTTTGGGCGGAATAGAATCAAAAAACGCGGAGCAAACATTACAAAATGGCTTTGATAATGTAGCCTTGCTAGGAACCATTTGGAATCAAAACAATCCCATTAAAAACTTTAAATCATGTCAGAAAATCGTCCAATCGTCTTAACAATCGCAGGATTTGATCCTTCGGGTGGAGCGGGGGTTTTGGCAGACATCAAAACTTTTGAGCAACATAAAGTGTATGGTTTTGCCATCAACACTGCCAATACCATTCAAACCGAAAATGTGTTCCATAAAATCCAATGGACAGCTATCGATTTTGTTTTAGAATCCATAACAACCCTTTTGAATAGTTATGTCATCAGCGCTGTTAAAATAGGCATTGTACCATCATTGGATTATTTGAAACAAATTGTTTTTTGCCTAAAAAAGCATTCACCATCAATCAAAATTATTTGGGATCCAATTTTGAAATCTTCAACCGAATTTGATTTTTTGTCCATAGAAAATCAGGAGACTTTGATCGAAATCCTGCAACAAATTGTGTTGATTACTCCAAATTACAACGAAATCAAACATTTTAATCCTGAAGAAAAAGACCCGCAAAAGATAGCAAAATTCTATTCTGATTATTGTCCAATTTTACTAAAAGGCGGACATAACAGTAATGAAATTGGAGTCGATTATTTATTTACTACAAATAACATTTATACATATCTGCCAAAAACAATCGAATGTTATGAAAAACACGGCTCAGGCTGCGTACTATCTTCCGCAATTACGACCCACCTTGCATTGGGTCAAAATCTGCAAACAGCTTGTGGAAATGCAAAAACATATACTGAAAACTATTTACTATCTAACCCAACTAAACTAGGATTCCATCATGTATAACAAACTACAATACATCTCTCAAGGAGAAAGCGTCGAAGAACAATTGTACAACATTCATCAAGCCCTCGACAATGGCTGTGATTGGATACAAATGCGATTCAAACATCAAAAACCGAAAAAAGCACTGGCTTTGGCGGAAGCCACCAAATTTTTGTGTGAAGAATATCTAGCCAATTTCATCATCAATGATGATGTGCATTTGGCAGAGCACATTAATGCTGACGGTGTTCATCTTGGCCTTTCGGATATGGGCGTTGCAGATGCACGAGCCATACTGGGTAAAACAAAAATCATCGGTGCGACCGCAAACACTTATGAAGATATAATCCGTCAAGCCAACAACGGCTGTGATTATATTGGCTTAGGGCCTTTCCAACACACAAAAACCAAGGACAATCTCAGTCCAATACTTGGAATAGAAGGTTATCGTTCCATAATTATTCAAATGGAACAGGCGCAAATTGATGTACCCGTTTATGCTATTGGAGGCATTACCTTGGGAGATGTTAATACTCTGATTAAAACAGGAATTCATGGAATTGCAGTTTCTGGAATTATTACCAAAAGCGATGACAAACAAGAACTCATTACACAACTTAACGAGAAATTATATGGCAATGTCATTGTTTAGGATAGGAGACAAAACACTAGAGTCCCGATTATTTTTAGGAACTGGGAAATTTGGTTCCAATATAGAAATGAAAGAAGCAATACTGGCTTCCGAAAGTGAATTGGTAACCGTGGCCTTAAAACGAATCGATCTGGAAACCGACACCGATGCGATTTTAAATCACTTGAAACATCCGAGAATAAATTTATTGCCCAATACTTCTGGAGCACGGAATGCCAAAGAAGCTATTTTTGCGGCGCAATTGGCCAGAGAAGCACTGGAAACAAATTGGTTAAAACTCGAAATTCATCCCGACCCGAAATACTTGATGCCCGACCCCATAGAAACCCTGAAAGCCACTGAAGAACTGGCTAAATTAGGATTCATCGTTTTGCCTTACATTCACGCCGATCCGGTTTTGTGCAAACATTTGGAAAATGCAGGAACAGCAGCTGTAATGCCATTGGGTTCCCCTATCGGAAGCAACAAAGGATTGAAAACTATAGATTTTCTGGAAATAATCATCGAACAAAGTTTGGTTCCGGTTATTATCGACGCTGGAATTGGAGCACCATCCGATGCCGCAAAAGCAATGGAAATGGGAGCTGATGCAGTACTAGTCAATACCGCAATTGCCGTAGCCGGAAATCCAAAATTGATGGCCGAAGCCTTTAAGGAAGCCGTAATCGCTGGACGAAAAGCATTTGAGGCAAAACTGGGACAACAATACAAACATGCAGTTGCTTCAAGTCCTTTGACTTCGTTTTTATATGAATAATATTTATTTAACCGCAAAGTTCACAAAGAAAGAACGCTAAGCCCGCAAAGCTTTGCGAACCTTGCGAAAAACTTAGCGCTCTTTGCGTTTAAAATTATGAACACATTCAAATCCGTTTTTGAACAATACGACTGGGATACTATTCAAACCAAAATATACAAAACGACCATCAAACAAGTGGAACAAACATTGGCAAAAAGCAAAAGAAACCTTGACGATTTCATGGCTTTGATTTCGCCGGCAGCAACAACCTATTTGGAGCAAATGGCACAAGAATGCCATGAATTGACCAAAAAGCGTTTTGGAAAAACCATTCAGATGTATGCTCCGCTTTATTTAAGCAATGAATGCCAAAACATTTGCACCTATTGCGGATTCAGTTTGGATAACAAAATCAAACGCAAAACATTATCAGATTCTGAAATAAAACTGGAAGTCGAAGCCTTGAAAACAGCAGGCTTTGATCACGTTTTATTGGTTACGGGAGAAGCCAATTACACCGTAAACATCAATTATTTCCTAAATGCAATTGATCAAATAAAAGAGCAGTTCTCAACCATTTCGGTGGAAGTACAGCCCCTTTCCACCGAGGAATACCAAAAACTGCACGAAGCTGGAGTGTATTCAGTTTTGGTGTATCAGGAAACCTATCATCAGGAGGTGTACAAAAAGTACCATACCAGAGGCAAAAAGTCCAATTTTGATTTTCGTTTGGAAACACCCGACCGAATTGGAAAAGCTGGAATTCACAAGATTGGATTGGGTGTTTTATTGGGGCTGGAAGATTGGCGAACGGACAGTTTTTTTAATGCTTTGCATTTAGAATATTTGCAAAAAACCTATTGGCAGACAAAATATTCAGTTTCCTTTCCGAGATTGCGGCCTGCTGAAGGAATTATCGAACCCAACTTTATTATGGACGATAAAGATTTAACGCAATTGATTTGTGCGTATCGCTTGTGGAATGAAGATTTGGAGATTTCTATTTCCACTCGTGAGAATGAAATTTTCAGGAATAATATCATTCCAATTGGCGTAACGAGTATGAGTGCAGGATCCAAAACCAATCCGGGCGGTTACATCGTTGACCCACAATCTTTGGAACAATTTGAGATTAGCGACGAACGTTCGGCCCAAGAAATTGCCAAAATAATTACTGGCAAAGGATACGAACCGGTTTGGAAAGATTGGGATAGAAGTTATGATTGCAGATTTTTGATTAACGATTTTTGATTGCAGATGTATAACCCTAAAATTATAATTAATTATCAAATCTAACTCAAAATAACAATAAGGCATAGCAAACCTATAGCTTTCATTTCAATCAAAAATTATGAAATCGTTAATCTAAAATCTAAAATCCCATGAGTATAGTTCAAGAATATTTAAGATACAACCGCCAAATGATGCTAGCCGAAATAGGAGACGAAGGGCAGGTAAAACTAAAAAAAGCAAAAGTACTGGTCATTGGTGCCGGCGGATTGGGCTGCCCTATCTTGCAATATATCGCTACCGCAGGTGTTGGCACTATCGGAATTGTAGATTTTGATAAAATTGAAATTCATAACCTCCATCGTCAAATTTTATATACACAAAACCAGGTCGGCAAAAGCAAAGCCATAACAGCAAAAGAAACATTGGAAGAAATGAATCCTTTGATTTCCATCGTGGCATTCGAAGAAAAACTGACCTCCGAAAATGCCGCTACAATTATCAAGAATTATGATTTTATTGTTGATGGATCGGATAATTTTGAAACCCGCTATTTGGTCAATGACACTTGCGTGGCTTTAGGAAAAACATTGGTTTATGGAAGTATTTTGAAATTTGAAGGGCAATTGGCCGTTTTCAATCACAACGGAAGCAAAAATCTTCGGGATTTATTTCCGGAACCTCCCAACCCGAAAGACGTGCCCAATTGCAATATGAATGGCGTGTTGGGAACTTTACCCGGAATAATTGGCACCATGATGGCTCACGAAACGTTGAAACTTATAATGGATTTACCTTCTTTAAAGAACGAATTGGTATTGTTCAGCACTTTGAATTGGAGTTTTACAAAAATAAAATTTTAACCATATAAGTAATATAAGTTCATTTAAGCTAGAACGTTAAACTCTTATATGTCCTTATATTACTTATATGGTAAAACTTTTAACAATGCTGTCTTTTTTAAACTATTTACTCTTCAAAATTACCATAAACGCTTCCCGATCTATTTCTCTGCAGCCCAAACTTTCAAGATGCTCGTTATAAACTTGGCAATCTAACAGACGATAATTATCTTTTTTAAGCTGACTTACTAAAGCAATAAACGCCACTTTAGAAGCATTGGAAACCAACGAAAACATACTTTCTCCACAAAAAATATGCCCCAAATCGATTCCATACAATCCGCCAACTAGTTGGTCATTTTGCCAAACTTCAACCGATTTTGCCATTCCAAGTTCGTTGAGCTTGCAATAAGCTTCAATCATTTCATTGGTAATCCAAGTTCCTGTTTGTCCATCGCGTTTTACTTGCCGGCAATTGGAAATAACATCCCTAAAGTTTTGATTGAAAGTAACTGTAAAAATGTTCCTGTTTAGGATGTTTCGCATACTTTTGGAAACAATCAATTCGTCCAAGAATAATACCATTCTTGGATTAGGTGACCACCAAATAATGGGTTCCCCTTCATTAAACCAAGGAAAAATTCCGCTTCTATAAGCTAGCAGCAAACGCTCTGGAGTCAAGTCACCTCCAAAGGCAAGAATTCCATCGCTGTCGGCGTGAGAAACTGGAGGAAAGAATAAATCTTTAGATAAATAATACATTTCTAGATTTCAATATCAATGGCAATTTCAAAAACAAAAAAGCCAGAAATTCAAGTAAACTCAAACTTCTGACTTCTAACTTTTGACTTCTTTTTGTCTTAGAATGGCAAATCGTCTGCTTCTTCTTCATTTAAGTTAGTTGCTGGCGCAAAAGTTGCAGCAGCTGGCATTGCTGGCGCTTGTTGAGCTGGTGCATCTGCAGCCAATCTTTCAATTCTCCAACCTTGAATACTGTTGAAATATCTTGTTTCTCCTTGTGGATTAACCCATTCTCTTCCTCTCAAATTGATAGAAACCTTTACAGCTTCACCAATATTATAACTGTTTAGCAAATCACATTTATCTTGAGTAAATTCAATTAAAATGTGTTGTGGATATTGCTCATCTGTAGTAACAACAAGTTCTCTTTTTTTGAATGCCGCACTTACTTGTTGCTCAGGATTAACAACTTTAACTTTTCCTAATACTTCCATCTTCTTTTTGTTTTATTATTGTTACTTTGATTCTATTTTTTTAGCTAAAAGCACTTTCCATGCCGAAAGTACATCATTGTCTAAAAGATATCTTTTGGCTTCTAAGTGCTGTTTTTCAAGGTCATCAGAACTCAAAACGGCCTTTACTGCAAAATTTTGGTTTACAAATATACTAACTTCCTCTTTAGTAGGCAAGGCTTCAATATTCCCTAACATCCCTAAATCGTTTCCATCAAAAACGGAACTATTTTTAACAAAATCAGGTATTGAATCAACTCCAACTCCCAGAGTTGTAAGCGGTTTTGGCACCTCAAACAATCCTTGATTTGATCGGGAATACCAATTGGCTCCCAATCTTGAAACCAAGTCAATTTTATGTTGATCGATAGCTCCATTTTCATTTAACACCGCTTCATTAATATGAATACGAACCACTTCACAAAGAATTAAATTCCCTGCACCACCTTCTGTTCCCAAAGGAATTATCTGCGTCACTTTGCATTCAAACTGCACAGGCGATTCTTTTACTCGGTATGGTTTTACCACATCGGAAGGAACCGGCGTAAATCCAGCTTTTAAAAACTCGTCAACACCTTCCGCGTATTCTGTACTGGCCAAAGAAGTTTGCTGCACCATATCATAATTCACTACATTGATTACGACTTCGGAAGTGGCTTCGGCATTTATCAAGGTGTGTTTAACCGTATTGTCCCTTACGCGTCTTGCAGGTGAAAAAATAAGCACTGGCGGATTGGCACTGAACACATTAAAAAAACTAAAAGGAGACAAATTTGGAATTCCATTTTTACCGATAGTACTAGCAAAAGCAATAGGTCGAGGCCCAACTGAGCTTTGTAAGTAACCCTGTAGTTTTACGGTGTCTATGCTTTTTGGATCAATGCTAATCATAAAATTTTTATTTGGACAAAAATAACAAAATAGCAGTTAGATTATCGATAATTCAACAATTATATTAGGAGAATAAATGCCCTAGCCCTGATGGAAACGACATCCTTTTGTGCCGGGGTTCGGCACAAAAGATATAGTGGACAGCAGGAATTAGCTCCAAAGAACAATGATGATCGATAAAATGAATACAATGATTTTTCGCACCTACACAATCCAAAGTCCATTATTTCGTTATATTTATACCACAAATTTACTTTTATGAATTTTTCTGAAAATAGCAACCCCATACGTTGGATCATTATTTTTATTTCTTTTTTGATAATTACCATTATTCTTTGGAATACCTATACTTTTTTTCAAATATTCAAAAATGAGGAGCGAATAAAAATGAATCTTTGGGCTACAGCCGAAAAAACATTAATAAATGCCCAAGAAAATACCGAAGTGGATTTACCACTACAAATTTTCAACAATAACACCACGATTCCGCTTATATTGACTGAGAATGACAGCATTATTAACTCCGTAAATATTGACGAGGAAATCATAAAAAACAAAAAAAGGGCTATTGAATATTTGAACGAATTAAAAAGCGAAAATGAGCCTATCAAAATCATTTATGCCCCAGGAAAATCACAGGAATTATATTATGGCAATTCTTCCTTGATAGACAAACTGAAATATTATCCAATCGCTTTGTCACTAATCATCGTTTTGTGTGGCATTCTTATTTATAATTTTTACCTCAGCCACAAAATGTCAACCCAAAACAAATTGTGGGCAGGAATGGCTAAAGAAACGGCTCACCAAATAGGAACTCCTCTTTCTTCCTTAATCGGTTGGCTGGAAATTTTAAAAATGGAAAATATTGATGAATCCATAACTCTTGAGATCGAAAAAGATATCGAACGTTTACTGACTATTACCGATCGTTTTTCTAAAATTGGTTCCGAACCCAAATTAGAATTAAAAGACGCAGTTGAAGAAACCAAACAATCTTATAATTATTTAATTTCTCGTTTTTCGGACCAAATTGAATTTTCATTCAAAGCGCCTTCCAAACCAATACGCATTTTTCTGAATCCCACTTTACACAGTTGGACGATAGAAAATCTAGTCAAAAATGCCATTGATGCGATGAAAGGAAGAGGAAAATTGTCAATGGAAATTGAAGAAGACAATCATCATCTAAAAATAAACGTAACCGATACTGGTAGTGGCATTCCTAAAAAAGAATTCCATCGTATTTTTGAAACCGGTTTTACCACCAAAAAAAGAGGATGGGGACTTGGGCTTTCCTTAACCAAAAGAATTGTTGAGGAATACCACAAGGGCACTATCAAAGTACTGCATTCTGAGATAGGAAAAGGAACAACGATGCAAATTATCTTAAGGAAAACGTAGATTTTATCAGCTATATTTAATTTTTAACATATAAGTCACATAAGTTTTTTAAAACTGTTTATTCGCTTAGTCGTTAAAAAGAGAATATAAGTCAAATATCTTTACTTGAATGAACTTTTAATTTTACTTCATTTGTTTCGACTAAAAACTTATATGACTTATATGTTTAACAATTCGTCTGACAAAATACTGTCACCTGAAGCAGCAAGCGCTCTTATCTAACCGGGATTCCGAAAAAAGTCGTCGTGTTAAACATTCCTTTTCTCCCAGATTTACTTTTGCTTAAATAGTCGTTTACAAATTTTTCTTGTACTTCGATTTGTTTGAGAACATCAATGATAGAATTTTTTAATGATTTTACACTTGCAGTATTGCTGTCATTATAAGCACCAATTTTATAAATGCGGCTTTGACAATCCATTATTTTCTGTTTTGGAGATTCAATCATAGCTTTAATCTCTTCGTCTGGCAAGACTGGTTTGAATCTATTATTCCTATAATAAATAAAATCATTAAACATTGCTATCGCTTGATTGTAATCGTCACTTATTGCCTGCATCTTATCCATCGCTTCATTATTCTGCAAGGCATCAACATCACTCTTTTTTGAAAGAGCCATCTCTTGAATCAATTTATTTCTGATTCCATTTTTCTCCATTCGACTTAAAGTCATTTTTGCTTTATCCAGATCCGACATATTATCATACTCCCCTATTTGAGTAACGAAATCAAAATTGACTTTAGTTTTATTCAACTGAATCTTTCCGTCAATAAATTCTTGATTCGTAATTGGCTGATTTAAAAACTGCCATAAATAATCAAAAGGCATATGCGATGCAATAAATTGATTTGGGGCAACCTTATAATTTAAATTGCTTATTTTCTTAAAAAACTTTCTTTTGTCAACATAACCCGCTCCCCAAGTGGGGTCAAAAAGCCACCAAATATTGTCAATTCTAGCGGCACACCAAGCATGTGAGAGTATATCTACTTTCCCATTTTGTTTGGTATAACCGTAAACGAGATAGGATTTGACTCCCACTTTTTTGACAATATCATTAAAAACCTCAGCATAATGGATACAAACTCCTTTTTTGGTTAGCACCGCGTTTTTTATTTTATCCTGAGAAATCTCTTTGTAATCAATGGATTCTATATTCTCAATATCGTAGCTGATGTTTGAGGCTGTCCAATAGAAAGCAGCTCTTACTTTATCATTTTCAGATTTGAAATTAGCATTGATATATTCTGCAATTCCAACAGTTGTGTTACTCAAATTATTAGGAATCTTGTCCATTTTAGCATCAACCAAATCATAAATTCCTTTTGTTTGACCAAAACTGACAACAGTAAACATCAAAAATAAAAACATGTTTTTCATAACTATCCCTTTTTTAGGCATAAAAAAACACGAACCTTTTAAATTACTTTCAAAAGATTCGTGTTCTTAGCCTTTATACTTTTACAAATTTGCCTGAATACTTTTCGCCAAAGATTCAAATTCTTCTTTTGTCAAACTCACTTTGTGTCTGAATGTCATTTCTCCCATTTCATTCAAAGGAATTAAGTGAACATGTGCATGAGGTACTTCAAGTCCTATAACAGCCATTCCAATTCTTTTGCAAGGAACCGTTTTCTCCAAGGCAATGGCCACTTTTTTGGAAAAAGCCATCAAACCAAGATACAAATCATCTTCAATATCAAAAAACTTGTCTACTTCTTTCTTAGGAATACAAAGTGTATGTCCTTTTGCATTTGGGTTAACATCTAGAAAAGCCAAGAAATTTTCATCCTCTGCTACTTTGTAACAAGGGATTTCTCCGTCGATTATTTTTTTAAAAATAGAACTCATTTTGATTGATTTATTTCTAAAATCGATTATTTAGATAAACGATTTAACAATTAAAAACTATTCTCTTGAAATCTCAAGAATTTCAAATTTTAATACACCGTTAGGCACTGTAATTTCAGCAACTTCGCCTACTTTTTTACCCAATAAACCTTTCCCGATAGGAGAAGTAACCGATATTTTACCAGTTTTCAAATCAGCTTCACTTTCGGCTACCAATGTGTATTTCATTTCCATTCCATTGGTTTGGTTTTTGATTTTCACAATCGACAAAACCAACACTTTAGAAAGGTCCAAATGTGTTTCATCAATTAATCTTGCATTAGAATGCACCTCTTCCAATTTTGCAATTCTCATTTCAAGCATTCCTTGAGCTTCTTTGGCTGCATCATATTCTGCATTCTCCGATAAATCTCCTTTATCTCTTGCCTCAGCTATATCTGCAGATGCCTTTGGGCGCATCACACTTTTTAAATAATCTAATTCGTCTCTTAATTTTTTTAATCCTTCCGCTGTGTAATAAGATATTGCGCTCATAATTTCGTCATTTATATAAAATAGAAAAAATCCCATCAGGACGGGATTTCTTTCCACAAAGATAGTATATTTTTGTTTTTAGTTTACAATTATATGTTAATCATAACAAATTCAAAGTTAAATAAATTAAATTTGTTTCGCTAATAGTTTACACTTAATTTTTGACATGAAAAAATACTTCCTTATAATTATTATCTCGCTTTTTTTCCTGGGATGCAGCAACAATGAAAACTCCAATAAAAACCCATATATACCCAATTATTCTTTCTCAGTAGACTTGAATCTGAACTTTCCCCTTTATTCAAACTTAAAGTACGTTAGTAATCCAATTTATTATGCTGATGCGGGTGCTAGAGGTATAATTGTCATCTATACAGGAAGTGGCTACAATGCTTTTGATGCTGCTTGCCCTAATCAAGAATTAAGTTCTTGCTCAACAATGACTATCAATGGGATCAATGCCGTTTGTTCTTGTGACAAAAAAGAATACAATCTTTTCACAGGTCAAGCAACTACAGCAGCGACTTACCCAATGAAACAATACCGCGTACAAGTAATAAGTGAAACCCTTATTCGTGTTTATAATTAAGTCCGTTCGGGCGTGTCACCATAAAGAAAAGGGAGCTACTCATCGTACTGGTGAGTCGCTCCCTTTCCTTTATGCTGTCAGGCTGTCCGCGTTACTTCGGTAACTTGCTTCCATCCTTCACGCGTAACCAAGATATTATTTTCTAAAACTTCAAACTCAATCCTACCAAGAAATTAATACCAGCTTGAGGATAATATCCCGCCCCTTCAATTGTTGTAATAGCAGGCGGATTACTGTAATCATCATCATACGTGTAAAAATATCCATTACTCACATACTTCAAATCAAAAATATTATTGACTAAAGCCGAAATCAAAATTGATTTGAAAATAGTTTTAGGTCTAAACTCATAAGACACATTCAAATCATTGACAAAATAGCTATCCAATTTTGAACCTTCAGAGTCTATGTTTGCCATATACTGCTCTCCCACAAACTTGGAATACAAGGATATTTGAAAATCACGAATAGGTGTAAATCCCAAACGGTTACCTGCCACTACATTTGGCGAATAAGCAATATTAGTGTCTCCTAAATTTTGCAAAACACCGTCTCTTGTAAAATAAAAATCTTTGTTTTTGTTTTGGCTCAAAGTCAAATTCGGTTGCAACACCCATTTTTCCGAAAGTTGAAAAGTAGCATCCAACTCCACTCCGAGCCTGTAACTGTCACCACTATTGGCTCTTATTGGAGCGCCCACATCATTCAATTCTCCTGTCAAAACCAATTGGTCTTGGTATTTCATATAATACGCATTGGCATTCAGCTTAATTTTATCCGAAATATAACGCCATCCCAACTCAAAATCATTTAGCTTCTCTGGTTTTGGACTTCCATTTTCATAATCGGTTCTATTGGGTTCTCTGTTCGCTCTAGCGTAGGAGAAATACAAACTGTTGATTTCATTCAATTCATAAGTAACACCCGCTTTTGGATTAAAGAAATTAAAATTATCGTCCACCAAACCTGTTTCTGTCGAATTTGCTTTATACGTAACGTTTCGTAATTGCAAATCGGCAAACAAACTCCATTTATCAGCTACTTTATAATTCGCTTTTGCAAAAATATTACCATCCGTTTTCGAAGCAAAATCATCATAGTAATGATCACCCAACTCGGTTTGTGAAGCGTATCTTGCCCAGATAACTTTTCCAAAATGGTCTCCTTGATATTTATTCCATCCACCTCCTAAAATGACGTCCCAATTGTCTTTTTTATAATTGGCAGAAAAAGTCGTTCCGTAAAAATCATTATCCAACCATTTTTGACGCACAAGATCAGTCGTATTTACAGTTGGCGCAACAGGAATTGGTGCTAAACCATAATCAGTAAAACCCTGATCTTCTTTATACTCTTCATAGTATCCTTTACCCTTTGTATAATGAAATGCCAGATTCGTACTCCAATTTTCAGAAATTCTTTCATTCCAATGCAATTGATAATGATCTTGTTGGTAATTGTCAGTTTGATTGTCATAAAAACGAATATTACCAAACTCATCTGTAAACATGCCGGCAGCATTGAACGTTCGGTCACTTTCTAAAGTAGTCGCATCGACGCCAAACCAAGATTGGTACGTTTTTTCGGTTCCACCAAAAGCCAGTGCTTTGATTAAAGTCGTTTTCCCCACATAAGTTCCTTGAAGAAAATACGATTTAAGATCAGAACTTGCACGATCAACATATCCATCCGATTTCAATACCGACAAACGACCTGCAATTTCAAAATGATCATTCATCAAACCTGTGCTAAATTTCACAGTATTTTTAAAAGTATTAAAACTTCCGTAAGAACTGGAAATTTCACCCGAAGCCTTATCTGAATAAGAATCGGTCAACATATTCAAACTCGCGCCAAAAGCTGCAGCTCCATTTGTAGAAGTTCCCACACCGCGTTGCAATTGCAAACTCTCTACCGACGACGCAAAATCAGGCATATTTACCCAATAGGTTCCTTGGCTTTCAGAATCGTTGTATGGAATTCCGTTGATAGTTACATTCACACGGGTAGCATCACTACCACGCACACGAATTCCAGTATAACCCACGCCATTTCCGGCATCCGAAGTAGTTACCACAGAAGGCAAGTAATTCATCAAAATAGGGATATCCTGACCTAAATTTCTGGCTTTAATGTCTTTTTTATCCAAATTACTGAACGTTACAGGCGTTTTTGTGGTCACACGTATAGCCGAAACCAAAACTTCATCGAGTTGATTGACTTTTGTGCTGTCTTTTACTTGCGCAAAAGAGAGTAACGATGTTATAGAAAAGAAAATAGAAAATAGAAAACGTTTTGAGAATTGAGTCGTTTTCAAGTTGGTGCTTTTAAAGCTAAATAAATTTTTCATCCGTAAAAAATTACGAATAAAAGGGGGAATTATTCTTTTGTTTAAATTAATAAATGATTGTTCTACAACAAATAGATAGTGTGCACGCTATTTTTTTTTGTCGTTTTTTCCCTTGGCAGCATTACCCGCCCAGGTTCTTTGGGTATGATCTCAGCTCGTTATTTGGAGCACCCCTTTGAGACGACGCAAAACTAATTATAAATTGTGAATTATAAATTATGAATTGCGAAAAAATTTAAAAATCTGGTTTCCTCCTATTTTGTTTGGTTACGGACAGGCTTTTTTTATCCTTAATCCTCTTTCGGATTACTGACTTTGGAATTTTTGTAGGCTTTCGTTCTTTGGGAACATGCAATCCTTTTTTTATTATTTCCAAAAAACGCTTGGTAACAATCTCTTTGTTTTTGAGTTGGCTACGGTCTTCATCGCAATTCAAGATTAATACTAAATCGGCCGTTAGTCTGTTTTGCAAATTAGCTTCTAAAAGCAACTTTTCTTCCTGCGAAAATCCTTGAGAACTAGACAAGTCAAAAGTAAGCACTACTTTGGACGAAACTTTATTAACGTTTTGTCCTCCAGCGCCACTACTTCTTACTGCTTTATATTTCACCTCCGAGAGGATCGTTTGAATTTCCATTTTATAACGGTTGATGCGCTTGTTTTAATAAATCATTTACAGTTTTTACCGGATTGAATGTAAACAACGGAACCTCGACAAAAACGGTTAACCAATTGGCCATAGCTCCATTCCATAAACCAGGTAGTTCGTATGCTTTCAAATCAATTCCCGCGTGATTTTTATGCACGATAAAACCACTATTTGGGTCGATAAACTGTCTTAAATCGAATTTTTCACCTTGGTAATTCTTCAATCCGCAAACTAGATCTACTGGATTAAAGTGAGTGGCACTAGCCAGTATTTTCAATTGTTGCTTGCTGCTCAAATCAACCTGTGAGGTTTCTACTATCTGCAAACTTAACCTCCCATTAGTTCCTCTCACCCAAAATGGTCCTCCACCAGGTTCTCCTTCATTTTTAACCATTCCACAAACACGAATCGGTTTATTTAGTATCTCTTTTAGCTTGCTGATTTGGTTCTTCAATTTAAATTTATGGAAATCATCATTCAATTCAACATTCAACTCTTTTTTTAGAAAAAATAAAATTTCACTAATTTTTTCTACAGTCATTTCCTGAGCATCCAATTCATTTAAATACCCAAAAATTTGATGCTGCAACTCTAAAAGGATTCCGCCTAATGCTTTTTTATAAAAAGATATTTGCTGAATATTATTTTGAATCACATTGTCTATATTTTTGATAAAAACAACATCGGCATCAATTGCATTTAAATTTTCAATCAAAGCACCGTGACCCCCAGGCCTAAAAACCAGCATCCCTTTTTCATTTCGAAAAGGTTTATTTTTTAAATCTACAGCAATGGTATCCGTTTCTTTTTTTTGATACGAATAACTCACTTCTATACTTGTATTTGATTTTTCTTCGATTTTACCTTTCACCTTTTCGATAATTTCTTCAAATTGTGATTGATGATTATCTGAAACCGTGAGATGTAAATTGGATTGATTATTGGAGGCAGCATAAAAACCACATTCATACAAATGCTCTTCAATAGGCGTTGCAACATGTGTTGGATATTTATGAAACGGAAGAATCCCTTTGGGTTTATTGGCAAAATCGAAATATTCCGGAGACAACAGCGTCTTTATAAAATAATAATTTTTATAATCGCGATCCAAAGAGTTAAAATCTGGATATATTTCTTTCAGCTTTTTATCTACTTCTTCAAAAAAAGAAAATTTATCCATCCCAACAATAAAAAGAGATAATTCCGTGTCTTTTTTTCTGTTGATGTAGGCGTTTATGGTTTCATTTCCGAAATCAAATTCATTCAGAAAAGTAGTTAAAAATTTAAACATTCTGGATGCAGCACCTGATGCCGGAACAAATTTCTTTATTTTGAATGCATTTTTATTCGCATCAAAAAAAGTTGCCTTTTGCCCAAATTCAGCCTCCGATAATTTAAGAATCCCATCATTTAAAGTCGCTGGTTGAACCAAAACACTTTTTAAAATTCCTTCATTAAAAATGGCCAGTTGCTTGTTTATCTTTTCCAAAGGAATACTGTGCTCGTAAATTTGCAAAAAATCGAGAGAAGTGAATCCCATTTGCAAAGCCTTAGTCAAATCTTCAATAATGGCTACCGCTTTTTTCAAACGTGTTTCCTTGTTACCAGAGATAGTAATAAACGGCTTTTTATTATCAATCAAGGATTGTTTAAACACTTCAAATACTGTTTCTCTACCTTCAGGACTGTCTCTCAAACCATCATCTTCCCAAGGCACATCAATATCCGTCAGGAAAAACAAATCATATTGATGGGCACGGGCAGCCTTGTCCAATAAAGAATCACAAAAATTATAATACAATTCAGAGAACACTTTAGTTACAAGCAAATTGGTGTCGCAAAAAAGGTATTTATTGGCAATTAATGCACTTTCGTTTTCCAATTTGGTTTGACCATAAGCAATGGGAAGCATATCATCAATATCACAAATACCACGTCCGCTATCTAATTTTTCCTGTAGATAATCGCGTGCAAATTCGGGAACCCAAACCGTTTTATAATATTCGGCGAGTTGTGTGGCCAAAGTGGTTTTACCGGTAGATTCGGGACCAAAAATAGCAATTTTTATAATTGGCGAAGCTCCAGATTTTGAGAGCTGTTCAAGATTTTCTTCCATTCTAAATAGCCATAAACGGCAATAATTGTAAATACTATATATTGAAAACTGGTAAAGGTATATCCTTTTGCAAAATAAAGCGGTATAGAAAGTAAATCTCCTACAATCCAAAAAATCCAATTCTCGATTTTCCTTTTGGCCATTAACCACATACCAACAAAAAATATTGCTGTCAAAAAGGTATCTACGTATGAATACCAACTTTTAAATTTATCAAAATAAAGATACACTAATATTACGAAGACAAGTGTTAACATAAAAATAGCAATAGCTAGAAAATGCTCTTTTTTTGTCATTCCCGAAATTGGAAATTCATCAACATCTCCTTTTTTTCGAGTCCAGTGGTACCAGCCATAAATACTCATTATGAAATAATAGACATTAATCATTGAATCTCCCAACAAACTCCACTGCCAAAGTAAATATGCATATATAAACGTACTGATTAATCCAGTTGGAAAAACCCAAATATTATCTTTTTTGGCGCACCAAACACTCCAAAGCCCAAAAAAAACGGCAATCAATTCCAAATATACTTCGTGAAGAGGATAACCTTTGTATTGTGCAAAAAAATAGTCAAACATTTGATTTTAGATTGTTGATTAACGATTTTAGACTTTTAGATTTCTCCTTATACTCAAAAAAATCTAGATTATTTTCAAAAGCGGTTCCAATAACAACCAAATCAGCTCCAGCTTCATAAGCTTTTTGAATGCCCTGCAAATCTATAATTCCGCCACCAACAATTAGAGGAATTTCAATATTATTTGATACTTTTTTTATCATTTCAAAAGGGACAGCCTTTTTTGCGCCACTTCCCGCTTCAAGATAAATTAGTTTATGCCCGAGCATTTCCCCTGCCTGTGCGGTGTGCATAGCATAATCGCTATTATTCCTATCCAATGGTTTTGTGTTACTCACTCTGGCAACTGCCGTTTCGCTGCCACTTTCGATTAACATATAACCTGTCGAAATAATTTCGAGTTGGGTTTTCTTCAAAATGGGTACTGCATCTACTTGATGATCTATCAAATAATCCGGATTTCGGCCTGATATTAAGGACAGGAACAAAATTGCATCGGCATTTGCAGAAATTTGGGATGGGTTTCCCGGAAAAAGGACAATTGGCAAATTTATTCTTTCTTTTAGACAAATAATCAATTCATCCAAAATATTATTTTGGACATGGCTGCCGCCAATGAAAATATGCGTTGCCGGTGACTGATAGATTTTTTCGATTAAATACCCCAAATTGTCCCAAACAATTTTGTCCGGATCCAAAAGAATGGCAAGTAATTTTCGATTTTCAGTTTTGGCCTGAATTATGGCATTATAAATATTCGTCATACGCAGTCACACAGAGATTAACTAAGAGGACACAAATCTACTCAAAGATTTAAAATTATTTTTTATTATTCGAAAGCGTAAACAAGTGTGAAACTTTGTTTTAAACCATTTGTATCATTTGATTCAAATTCCTCAAAACACACACAAAAATCTCTGATTATATCATCAAAATGAAGTTCCGTTTTAATTTTTTCGTCGCATAATTCAAAAGCTTCTACTTTAATATGATCTCTAAAACTGATTCCTTTTTCGTTCCTAATTTTAAAAATAGCTTCTTTTGCACCCCAAATCACAGTCAGTTTTCTTATGTATTCTATTCTTTCTTCAGGGTTTAAAAAGAGAAACTCCGTATCGGCGAATTTATCGGCAATGCGGATAATTTTTTCACGTTGCAATTCGATATCAATCCCAACAACTTCATCACTTAAAATTACGGCAGAAAATTGATGGGAATGGGTAATGGAAATATGTTTTCCGTCATACAAATGTGGTTTCCCGAATTCGTCATAATACAAATCAAAGTCTGTATAGCCCGCTTTCTGAAACAGTTTACGAACACTTAAAAAAGCACGCTGATGCATTTCGGACTTCATGCAGTTCAATCGGTTCATATTGCTATCATTGAGAACGACTGCCTCAAAAAGCTCTTGATAGGATTCGGTTATTTCCCAAACAAAAATTTTAGTTGATGAATTTAGGACTATTGTTTTGTATAAAGGCATTCTTGAATTATGAGTTGTGAATTATAAATTATGAATTGATAAACTCCATGTATAATTTAGCCCCGATAGAAGTGAAAATCCTTTTTGTCTCGTTTTTTTCGAGACAAAAAGATTGCAGCGAATAGCGGGATTAGCTCCAAAAAAAATTATTTATCTAATGTCCAAAAGATTAAGACATTAAACAAATCACAAATCTCGCATAAATTAGTTTATTTCTAAACTTATTGCCTAAATTTGCAAAAAATTTTACAATACAAATATACTATAAATGAGTACAACGACTATGCCTTTTGTGGCTTTCAAAGTAAAAGACATTTCTCTAGCAGCCTGGGGAAGAAAAGAAATTGAACTAGCTGAAGCTGAAATGCCAGGTTTAATGGCGCTTCGTGCTGAATATAAAGACGAACAACCTCTTAAAGGTGCTCGTATTGCAGGATGTTTGCACATGACAATTCAAACTGCTGTTTTGATCGAAACATTGATTGCTCTTGGTGCTGAAGTAACTTGGAGTTCTTGTAACATTTTCTCTACTCAAGATCAAGCTGCTGCTGCTATTGCTGCCGCTGGAATTCAAGTTTATGCTTGGAAAGGTTTGAACGAAGTAGATTTTGACTGGTGTATCGAGCAAACTTTATTCTTTGGTGAAGACAGAAAACCATTAAATATGATTCTTGATGATGGTGGAGATTTGACTAATATGGTTATTGACCGTTACCCAGAATTGGTTGCTGGAATCAAAGGATTGTCTGAAGAAACTACAACAGGTGTACACAGATTATACGAAAGAGTAAAAGCTGGAACATTACCAATGCCTGCTATCAACGTAAACGACTCGGTTACTAAATCTAAATTTGACAACAAATACGGATGTAAAGAAAGTGCTGTTGACGCGGTTCGTCGTGCTACAGACATTATGTTGGCTGGAAAAAGAGTAATCGTTTGTGGATACGGAGACGTTGGAAAAGGAACTGCAGCTTCTTTTAGAGGTGCTGGATCTATCGTAACTGTTACTGAAATCGATCCAATTTGTGCTTTACAAGCTGCAATGGACGGTTTTGAAGTTAAAAAATTAGATACTGTTGTTGCTAATGCTGATATTATCATCACTACAACTGGAAATAAAGACATCGTTTTGGGTTCTCATTTCGAAAAAATGAAAGACAAGACTATCGTTTGTAACATCGGACACTTTGATAACGAAATTGACATGGCTTGGTTGAACAAAAACCACGGTGCTTCAAAAATCGAAATCAAACCACAAGTTGACAAATATACTATCGCTGGAAAAGACATCATCATTTTGGCTGAAGGCCGTTTGGTAAATCTTGGTTGTGCTACAGGTCACCCAAGTTTTGTAATGAGTAACTCATTTACAAACCAAACTTTGGCTCAAATCGAATTGTGGAAAAACAGCGCTGCTTACAACAATGAAGTTTATATGTTGCCAAAACATTTAGATGAAAAAGTAGCTATGTTACACTTGGCTAAATTAGGCGTTGAATTGGAAACTTTGCGTGACGATCAAGCTGCTTACATTGGAGTTGAAGTTCAAGGTCCATTCAAACCAGAATATTATAGATATTAGTATTAAGATTGTAGATCTTATATAATCTACTCACATATTTCAAACCCGACAGATTTTAAAAATCTGTCGGGTTTTGTTTTTTAATCTAAAATTTAAAGTCAAAAAAATAAAATTTATCAGGACGTACCACCATCCAGGTAAGAGGGCAAAATTACCGTACGTATATTTGCCCTCTTGCCTGTATTCAGCTGGCTATCCACGCTACTTCGGTAACTTGGTCCTATCTCTTACAGGCGATAACAAACTCTTAAAATTAATCAGATATTTTATCATAATTTTAGAAATTAAATATATATTTGAATTCAAAACTAATCTTTGACCCAAATTATGAGAACACAATTTATTTTATTAGTACTAATAATTATACCATTTTTTGTTTTTGCACAATCTAGCAATCAACAAATGCATCAACAAATTAATAATCAGAGACAGAGATGGACAAATGACTGGCAAATGCGAACGATGACATCCCACTCATCAAATAAAATTCAAACTGCTGAAAAAAAAATAGCCAAAGAAGAAGAAAACAAAAATAAATTAGAGGAGAAAGCCGAAAAACTAAAAGCTGATTTAAAAACGAATCAAGACGAACTTGCAAATCTTATAAATAACTCAGCAGGCAACAATAATATTGATCTCCAAAAAGACATCGAAAAATCTCAAGATAAAATTACGAAGTCTGAAGAAAAACTAAACCAAAACAAAACAGAATTAGAATCGAGTTCGAAAAAAATAGAGAATTTAAAAAAACAAGTGGAAACTTCGAAATCAGAAGAAGAAGAAAAAATGGAAAAGGAAGGGAAAACCATATATACCTTATCCAAATAACATAAATAAACCCTTGCAGAAATGTGAGGGTTTTTTTGTTTAATAACGATTCATGAAAATCACTATGAAAGGAAACACCAAGCGCAACAACCTTGTCCAATTAAAAACTGTTCCATAAAAAAAATTAAATTTAAATCCTCTTTTTATTGCTTCAAAAACATAATTTTCAATATCTTAGTGTTTATAATTAAATAAAACGAACCGCTTTTACTCTTTAATTATCAACTCAAAACAAGACGCTTTGAAAAGAAAATCCCCCCTCTTCCTTTTATTTATATTTTTGATATTCTCTCAAATTATTTCATCTCAAGAGAAAAAGCCTAAAGTAGTTTTAGTATTAAGCGGTGGCGGCGCCAAAGGAATAGCGCACATTCCGCTATTGCAAGCATTGGATTCTTTACACATTGTCCCTGACCTTATCGTTGGAAACAGTATGGGAAGTGTTATCGGAGGTTTATATGCCATGGGATATTCCGGCGACAGCATTGCAAGCATAACCCAAAACATTGATTGGGACAAATTGCTCGGCGGAAGTTTATCTCTAAGAAATGTTAGCGTGGAAGAGAAAAGTGAATTTCAACGTTATCTGGCCGGAATAGGTATAAAAGATGGAAAACCAACTAGCGTCAGCTCCTTATTAAACGACCAAAACTTAAGAGAATACCTTTCTGAACTGACTTTTCCAGTTTACAATGTCAAAGATTTTGACAATCTTCCAATTCCATTTAGAGCCATGGCTACAGATGTTGTACATGGAAAAGAAATTGTCTTAAGCAAAGGAAGTTTAGCATTTGCCATGAGAGCAAGTATGTCATTACCCGCTGTTTTTAAACCTATGTCTTATGACGAAACCCTTTTGGTAGATGGAGGTGTAATGAATAATTTTCCAACGGATATTGCCAAACAAATGGGAGCCGATATCATAATTGGTAGCGATGTTGGAGGAGGAATGGAACCTATGGATAAATTAAACAACTTGGTAACTGTACTAATGCAAACCAGCATGTTTCCAAGCAACATCAAAGATCCTGAGAACCGAAAACTATGTGATATCTTGGTGGATCATATGCCTAATTTAAGATTTTCCACAGCAGATTTTAATAAAAGTGACGAAATCTACAAAGATGGTAAAATTGCCACAAAACTCAACTTAGACGCTTTGTCTGCATTAGCCGATAAATTAAAAAACTATAAACAACGCACACACTACCTCCCCAAAGTCCCCAACGAATTTTTGATCGATACAATTGTTTACAAAAATATTAGCAAAGAAAACATTCCCTTGGTAATTGCCCGAACAGATATCAAAGCACATAGAATATACACCACCAAAGATTTGATTCAAGGCATCAATAGAGCTATGGGAACCAATCTTTTTAATCAAATTACCTACAGTTATTTTATAAAAGACGGAGACAAATTAGGCCTAACACTAAATGGTTTTGAATATTCCAAAAATCAGGTCAACGCATCTTTGCACTATGACACTTATAGAGGTGTTGGATTAATTCTTAATTATACAGCCCGAAATATTCTCGCTCAATCCTCTCGTCTTGTCGTTACCGCTGATATTGCAGAACAACCAAAAGCAAGAATCGATTTTCAGAAAAATTTTGGAAAAAACAAAGACTGGTGGTGGGGTTCTGAACTTTATGGAGCATTTTTAAAACAAGAACTCTTTATAAGTGGAAAATCGGCTGACAATATGCTTTACAATGCATTTGAATTCAATAATGAAGCAAACCGAAATTTAAATTCTCTAAGAAGCTATATTGGCCTTGGCTTAAACTACAATTACACAGAGGTAAAACCCAAAAATGATCCCAATTTAAACCCTAACATACTATCCCTTAACAATTACAACTTTGAAGACATTGAGATGAATGCGCATTATTCATACAACAATATGGACAAAGTTTTTTTTGCAACAAACGGAACGATTTTAAGAGCAAACATAAACCGTTCTCTATTTACCGATAGCAATATAAACTATACGGATACGAATTTAACCGATTATTCGGGACAAACAAATGGGTTCACTAAATTCGGATTCGGATTTGAAAAAAGAATGCAGCTAAAAAAGAAAGTTACTTGTATAATGGGTTTTGATGCTAACTTTATTTTTCAAGACAAACTTGAGAATGGTGATGTTTCATTTTCTGATTACGGTTATGCTTCAAAATATTTCCTTGGTGGCATTTTACCTAGTTCTGGCAGCAACCGCTTTTCTTTTCCAGGATTACACGAAGACGAAGTCAATGCTTCTCAATATATGGCGATCAAACTTGGTGCACAAATAAATCCATTAGGGAAAATTTATCTAACTCCTCATTTTAATATTGCAACTGTTGGTTTTGATAATTTCAACGAATACATTGGTGATGCTTTTAATCCAAAAGGGAATTGGGATAATGGCACAGAAACCAGTCTTTTACTATCCGGAGGAGCAGCCGCTTCTTATCTATCTATTTTAGGTCCAATCCATTTTGATGTTTCATGGGTCAATAATATAGACAAAGTGAGATTGTTTTTTAGTGTTGGATTTTCTTTTAATCCATCAAACTAATAACCAAATTACGATCAAAATATATTTTTAATGAACCTCTCAGTACCGATATTGACCCTATACTGAAAGATTCATTTTTGAAATAGCTAAATCATAACTATCTATTTATAAATAAATTATGTAATTTACGTCAAATTTACCAAAAAGTTCATTTTCAAATATTAACCTAAACCATTTCTATTGAAAAAAACATTCGTAGTTTCGTTGATATTATGCACCATCATCTCCCAAGCCCAAACGCTCAAATTAGGTGGACGCTTTCAAAAGACGCAAGAAATGTATTGGGAAAATGGTATTTCAGCCCAATATTCTTTCGCGAAATTTAAACCCAATCAATTTTTCATTGGGTTTGACTACGTAACTTCCAGATTGGGATCTGCCTATAATTCAAACGCTATCAAACAAGATAATTACATCTTTTCTGGCAGTTGGCAATTCAACAAAAATAAACCTTATCATTTTGTTACCCGTTTGAATATGGGCTATTTTTACTCGGATTTAGAAGAGGAAATTTTCAATGAAATTCCAAATACCGCCTTTCTTTTTTCACCTGAAATTGGTTTTACATTCAATATACCACAAGTGCCGGTCTCTCTAAATTTTGGCACTGGATATTATATTATCACAGAAAAAGAAGGCTATTCTCCAGGAACTTTACAGCCTCTATATTTTCATCTTGACATTTATTATACGTTGTTTAAAAAACATAACTAATGAATAAATCAAAACTCATTTTCCTGTTTGCTATTGCGTCTTTATTCTACTCCTGTAGTGACCCAACCATTACGGATGATTTACTAGATGGCAAAGTTATTTTTGATCCTTCATTATATAATCCAGAACAATTTTTGGTCTCGGCTAAATACCCAAATCCAACAACTGAAGATTTAAGCAAACACATTATATTGGTTATTCACGGGTACTCTGCCACCACATTTGAATGGCAGGAATTCAAAGATTGGTCAAACGAATCTACCTATAGAATTTCTCAAGTTTTACTCGACGGACATGGCAGGGATTACGATTCTTTTAAAGCCTCAAAATGGGAAGACTGGCGTTCTGCCATAACTGATGAATATGAAAAACTAATAGCGCTTGGCTACACCAAAATCAGCATCGCCGGCTCATCTACGGGAGGAACCCTAATTCTGGAATTAGTAAAATCCGGTTATTTCAATAGCCATCTGCCTCCTAAAAATTTATTTTTAATCGACCCAATAGTAGTCTCTTCCAACAAACTTCAATCTATTATTGGTATAGTTGGACCAATGATTGTTTATGCTGAATCGGACCAAACTTCAGAAGAAAATAAATACTGGTATCGTTTTAGACCCTATCAAACAATCAATGAACTTAATGATGTAATGAAAGTGGTACGCAAAGGATTAGAAGACGGAATGACACTCCCATCCGGTACTTATTTTAAGGTGTTCCATTCATTACACGATCCCGTGGCAAGCACAACAAGTACCGTATTAATCTACAAAGGCTTAAAAACAAGCACAGGAGCTCACATTGATGCACAAATAATGGACTCTGACATTCATGTATTCACAAGATTAAGTTTGCGATCAAATGTTACTCCTTTACAATATGCCAATCAACTTGATGCATTTAACCAAATAGCGAATAAACTAAATTAATCGACGCAATTAAGAACAATTCTAAAACAAAAAACCCGCTTCTTTCGAAACGGGTTTTGTAATAATATAGAATCTTTATGATTATGCTTCGAATGGAAGTATAGAAACATAAGATTTATTATCTCTTTTCTTTTGGAAGTGAACAACTCCATCTACTCTTGCGTGTAGGGTGTGATCTTTACTGATGTAAACGTTTTCACCTGGATTGTGTTTTGAACCTCTTTGTCTTACGATGATGTTCCCTGCGATAGCAGCTTGTCCACCAAAAATCTTAACGCCTAAACGTTTTGATTCTGATTCTCTACCATTCTTGGAACTACCGACACCTTTCTTGTGAGCCATGACGTATTAGTTTATTTTGTTATTATTCTTGTGTATCTTCTTTTTTAGCTTTTGGAGCTTTTTTTACTTTAGGAGCAACTTCTGCTGCTTCTTCTGTAGTTGCTTCAACTGCTACCTTTTTAGAAGCTGCTTTTTTAGGAGCTCCTCCAACAGTAATACCTTCAATTACAATTTGAGAAAGATATTGTCTGTGACCATTTCTTTTTTTGTATCCTTTTCTTCTTTTCTTTTTGAAAACGATAACTTTATCTCCTTTTAAGTGTTGTAACACTTTAGCTTCTACTGAAGCACCTTCTATAGCTGGGGCGCCTATTGTGATTGAACCGTTATCGTCTACCAAATAAACTTTATCAAAAGAAACTTTTGATCCTTCTTCATTTGCCAAACGGTGAACGTAAACCTTTAGGTCTTTGCTTACTTTAAACTGTTGCCCTGCTATCTCTACGATTGCATACATACTGAATTGTTTTAATAATTTTTAAGGTTGCAAATATACAATTAAATATTTACCCTGCAATCCTTTACTGAAAAATATTTCATAGCTTTTTCTTCACCTATTTCATCCTATTTTTGAAACACTTACCGATGCAAAGTAAAATAACGTTAATATATTCCCAATGATGAATTTACCTACTTTCTACAGGATAAAAAAAGGTATTTTTGCTATGACAAAATCACAAAACAATTACCATTAAAAACAAACAATGATGTCAAGTGCCGTATTAACATTAGGAGGAGTTGCTTCAGCTCAAAAAGTAGTTTTCGAGGAATACGATTTAGACAACGGTTTGCATGTTATTTTACACCATGATGATTCTGCCCCTGTTGTTATTACTTCTGTCATGTATCACGTGGGTGCCAAAGACGAAAATCCAGACCGAACCGGTTTTGCACATTTCTTCGAACATTTATTATTTGAAGGAACCAAAAACATCAAGAGAGGTGAATGGTTTAAAATTGTAACTTCAAATGGAGGAACAAATAACGCCAACACCACCGATGACAGAACCTATTATTACGAAATATTTCCATCAAATAATTTAGAACTGGGACTTTGGATGGAATCCGAAAGGTTAATGCACCCGATAATCAATAAAATTGGAGTCGATACCCAAAATGAAGTCGTAAAAGAAGAAAAAAGAACCAGCTACGACAACAGACCGTACGGAAACATACTGGCAGCCGTAAAAGAAAACATGTTCAAAAACCATCCTTATCGCTGGACAACAATCGGATCTATGGAACATATAGATGCCGCAACACTAGAAGAATTTCAAGCATTCAACAAAAAATTCTATTTGCCGAATAATGCCGTTTTGGTAGTGGCTGGAGATTTTAAAAAAGAACAAGCCAAAGAATGGATACAAAAATACTTTGGTTCAATTCCGAAGGGAGAAGTTGTTCCTAAAAAGACCTTCATCGAAGAACCAATAACTGAAACGATCACAGCTACCTACGAAGACCCCAACATTCAAATCCCAATGTTGGTAGCAAGTTACCGAACTCCATCCATGAAAAGTAGAGACGCCAGAGTATTGGACTTAATCTCTTCGTATTTGAGCGATGGCAAAAGTTCAAAATTATACAAAAAAGTAGTCGACGATAAAAAAATGGCACTACAAATTGGAGCTGTTGGCTTTAGCCAAGAAGATTACGGCATGTACATAATATATGGATTACCAATGGCCAACTTCACCACCAAAGACATGCTTAAAGAAATTGACGAAGAAATTGTAAAAATCCAAACCGATTTGATTTCTGAAAAAGATTATGAAAAACTACAAAACAAATTTGATAATACCTTCGTAAACACGAATGCAACTATAGAAGGAATCGCTAACAATCTGGCATCTTATTACCTATTATACAAAGACATCAACCTAATCAACACCGAAATTGAACTGTACCACTCGATTACACGGGAAGAAATAAGAGAGGTCGCCAACAAATACCTAAATCCAAACCAACGTTTACTTTTAGATTATATACCGGCAAAACCCCTTAATTAAAGAGCCCAATATCATAAAAAGACTATTACAGTATTCATCCTTTTCATCACTAACAGGAATTATGCAAGCAACAGAACGCACGCAACCCAAACCCGGAAAATCACCTATAATCAATATCAAAAAACCGCAAAGCTTTGTTTTGGACAATGGTATGAAGATATTGGTAGTAGAAAATCATAAATTGCCTAAAGTATCCTTCAATCTAACGTTAGACAACGCTCCTTTTGCAGAAGGCAACAAAAAAGGAGTCGATGAATTGACCAGTAACTTAATTGGAAATGGTAGTAAGATAACAACAAAGACTGCTTTCAATGAAGAAATCGACTTTTGGGGAGTAGATATCAATTTTAGTTCCCACGGGGCTACAGCAAATTCACTTTCCAAATACAGTGGAAGAATTTTGGAACTAATGGCAGAAGGTGTCTTACATCCAAATTTCACACAAGAAGATTTTGAAAAAGAAAAGGCCAAATTAATCGAAGGGATGAAAGCCGAAGAAAAAAGCGTTCCTGCAATTGCCAGTCGTGTTGTCGATGCTTTAGCTTTTGGAAAGAACCATCCTTCAGGTGAATTTATGACTGAAGAAACACTAAACAACATAACTCTTGCCGACGTAGAAACAAATTACAAAACTTACTTCGTTCCCGAAAACGCATACTTAGTAATTGTTGGCGATGTTAAATACGATAATGTAAAAATAGTCGTAGAAAAATTATTTGGTTCTTGGGAGAAAAAAAACACGCCAAAAACACCATATGACATCCCTGCTAATGTATCAAATTTACAAATCAATTTAGTTGATGTACCAAATGCAGTTCAGTCTGAAATCACATTGGTAAATACCGTAAGTTTAAAAATGGGAGATTCTGATTTTTTTCCTGCCGTAATTGCCAATCAAATTCTGGGAGGAGATTTCAACAGTTACTTAAACATGAATTTACGTGAAGAACACGCTTGGACTTATGGCGCAAGATCCGGCATAGCAGCTGGAAAATACACTTCCAAATTCTTTGCTAAATCTGCCGTAAGGAATGCCGTTACCGACAGTGCCGTTATGGAATTTATCAAAGAAATAAAACGAATCCGTACCGAGAAAGTTACCGAAGAAGTACTTGCAACCGTAAAAGCAGGTTACATTGGAAGATTTGTAATGCAGGTCGAAAAGCCGCAAGCAGTCGCTCGATACGCTTTAAACATAGAAACTGAAAAACTTCCAGCTGATTTTTACGAGAAATACATACAAACAATCAACGCCGTGACAGCTGATGATGTACTGCGTGTAGCCAACAAATATTTCTTAATAGACAATATGCGAATTGTAATTGCAGGCAAAGGATCTGAGATTGCTCCCGGATTGGAAAAACTAAAAATTCCGATGTTCTATTTTGACAAATATGGAAACCCTATAGAAAAACCGATTTTGAACAAAGAAATCCCAACAGGAATCTCTGTCAAAAATGTACTTGAGAATTACATCAAAGCAATTGGAGGACAGGAAGCAGTTTCGTCGGTAAAATCTATTACTATGATAGGATCAGCCACAATTCCACAGGCCCCAGCACCTTTAACCTATACCTCAAAAACAGACACTAAAGGAAATTCTTTGGTAGAAATTTCAATGGAAGGAATGAGTATGATGAAACAGGTAATTACCCCAAAAGGAGCCTACACCATTGAACAAGGACAACGCAAAGATTTTGAAGGAGAAGAGTTGGCCGAAATGCAAGCATCAGCAACTCCATTTGAAGAACTTCTTTTATTAAAGATGAACGAACTAACTATCGACAGAATTGAAACCATCAATGGAAACGATACCTATGTTGTCAAAAACGGGAAAAACAACTATTTCTACGATACCAAAACCGGACTTAAACTAGCCGAATCTAAAATCATAGATCAAGACGAAGAAACAATTATTGTGACTACCAATTTCAACGATTATCGAGAAGTAAAAAGTGTAAAAATCCCTTTTAATATCATCCAAAACATAGGCATTGAACTGGATATAAAAATGTCTGAAATCACAATCAACGAAGGAGTAAATGACGCCGATTTTCAATAATTCGTATTTTTCTTTTACCAACTGAGTTTGATTATTCCTTTTTTTCTGAATGATGGCAAAAAAAGCAAAAATCTAACTCTTTAGCCCCGATTACTTCACTATACTTTTATTTTCATAGGAGTTCAGTGAACTTCGTTTGCAGTGGAAATCCTTTTGTGCCGGTGTTCGGCACAAAAGATTGAAACGAAAAGCGGGACTATATTTCCAAAAAAGCCAAATCTTTCTGCTCCAAAAAACAACAATTGAACTCAGTTTGGACCAATAAAAAACCATTCAGAACAAGACACAAAAAAACCGCCAATCTCACGAAAGGCGGTTCTTTATTTTATTCTTTAATAACATCTCCCTTTTTATCGTAGAAATGATATTCCAAATACGTGTAAGCGTCACGTGGTATGATTTTCACCCATTTTTTGTGTTCAAAAAACCATCTTGAACGCAATGATGGAAAACCTTTACTGAGGTATGCAGCCACAAACGGATGTACATTAAGCACTACTTTATTGTGGGTTTTTAAAACTCTTTCCAGATCGGAAGCGATTTTGTCAATGATTAATATTGGCGCTTCAATTTCGCCATTTTCATTGTTTGGATCTTCTTCTCTAGTTTTTATGTTAACTTCTGGTCTTACGCGTTGTCTGGTAATTTGGACTAACCCAAATTTACTCGGTGGTAAGATTTTGTGTTTCGCTTTATCGTCGCTCATTTCTTCTCTCAAGAAGTCGAACAAGACTTTACGATTTTCAGGATTAGACATATCGATAAAATCAACTACTATGATTCCGCCCATATCACGAAGACGCAATTGTCTCGCTATTTCGGCGGCTGCAATCATATTGACTTCCATGGCTGTATCCTCTTGGTTGGTAGCTTTATTGGAACGGTTTCCGCTATTTACGTCAATGACGTGTAAAGCTTCTGTGTGTTCTATAATAAGATAAGCCCCTTTACTCATGGAAACTGTTTTCCCAAATGAAGTTTTGATTTGTCTCTCTATATTGTATTTCTCAAAAATTGGTGTGTCTTTGGACTGATAGAACTTGACAATTGATTGTTTGGATGGTGCAATTTCTTGCAAGTAATCCTTTGTTTGGTTGTACAACTCTTCATCATCTATCTGAATACTACTGAAAGTATCATTAAATACATCTCTTAATATTGAAGAAGCTCTGTTGAGCTCTCCTAATACTTTGGAAGGATGATGAGCAGTTGGTAATTTTTTACACATTGCAGTCCATCTGCTTAGCAGGTTCTGCAAATCTTTTTCTAATTCTACTGTGCTTTTGCCTTCGGCTACTGTACGAACAATAACGCCAAATCCTTTTGGTTTGACTGATTGTACAAGACGTTTCAAACGTTCCTTTTCTTTTTTGTCTTCTATTTTTTGTGAAATAGAAACTCGGTCAGAAAACGGAACCAAAACAATAAATCTTCCGGCTAGGGAAAGCTCTGCACTTATCCTTGGTCCTTTGGTTGATATTGGTTCTTTGACAACTTGTACCAAAACAGATTGATTGGCACTAATTACATCTGTAATCGTACCATTCTTGTCTATTTCTTTTTCAAACTGAAAGTTTTTTAGGGAGAAATCTTTTATTTTACCTGCGCTTACAAGTTTTATGAATTTCAGTTGGGAAGCTAAGTTAGGTCCTAAATCATGATAATGTAAAAAGGCATCTTTTTCGAAGCCAACATTTACAAAAGCAGCGTTAAGTCCAGCAACGGGTTTTCTTATTTTGGCAATAAAAATATCACCTACTTGAAAGTTGCTTTTCTCTTCTTCCTTGTGTAATTCAATTAGTTTTCCATCTTTTAATAAGGCAAAATCCACAAAATCAGAACTAGACCGAATGATCAATTCTTTATTCATTTGTAAATTTTTATCCGCACTTTGTGTTTGTTGTTTGTTGTTTGTTGTTTGTTGTTTGAACCATAAACAGAAAACAATAAACCAAAAACTTTTTAGTACAGATGGATTAAACAATAATTTAACAGGTATTGTACCCGGGGAGATTTTAGATTTCTGTCCCGATATCTATCGGGATTGATTCTTGATTTTAGATTTTTTAAATCTGCAATCTTAAATCGGTAATCTACAATCTTAAATCTCAATTTCAATGAACTTAAAAAAGAAAAAAGTAGTTTAAAACTACTTTTTCTTTTTGTGACGGTTAGCTCTCGCTCTTTTTTTACGTTTGTGCGTCGCTACCTTATGTCTCTTTCTTTTTTTACCACTTGGCATATCTAATAGATTTTATGATTAATTAATAGTGTTATTTTGCTTCGTTGTTCACTTTTACACCTTCAACAAAAACTTTCGCAGGTTTGAATGCAGGAATGTTGTGTGCTGGAATTTTAATAGTGGTATTTTTGGAAATATTTCTTCCAGTTTTTTCAGCTCTTGTTTTAACGATAAAACTACCGAAACCTCTTAGGTAAACATTGTCACCAGTTTCAAGTGAGTTTTTTACTTCGTTCATAAAAGTCTCTACGGTTGCTTGCACATCCCCTTTTTCAAGACCTAATTTTTCTGAAATCTTCGCTACGATATCTGCTTTCGTCATTTTCTTTCCTTTTTATTATGTTGTAATAATTTTTTTGAGTTTGCAAATATATGAATTTAAAAAACAATAAATCAACCTAATTCGTTAAATTTTAATTACATAAACAATTACTTTTGTTTTCAAATTTTTTACAATGAAATTTCACAACACGCTAATTAAGTGGTACTTACAAAACAAGCGCGATTTACCGTGGCGAAAAACGACCAATCCTTACCCGATTTGGCTCTCCGAAATCATGCTTCAACAAACAAGAGTGGCTCAAGGAACACCTTATTTTTTATCATTTACTACGGCTTTTCCGACTGTTTTTGATCTGGCAAAAGCCAATGAAGAACAAGTCCTAAAACTTTGGCAAGGATTAGGGTATTATTCACGCGCACGGAATTTGCACAAAACCGCACAAACCGTCGCCTTTGAAATGAACGGCATCTTTCCGGACAATTATGCCGACTTGCTAAAACTTAAAGGAATTGGCGACTACACTGCCGCGGCAATTGCGTCCTTCTCCTATAATGAATGTGTTCCCGTGGTTGACGGAAATGTGTTCCGGGTACTTTCACGCTATTTTGACGTGGAAACCGACATTGCACAAGCTTCAGCCAAAAAAGAATTCGCTGCTTTGGCTTTCGAACTAATGCCAAAAGACAACCCTGCGCTATTCAACCAAGCCATAATGGAATTTGGCGCACTGCAATGCGTACCGAAAAATCCAAATTGCACCGAATGTGTCTTTAATAATAGCTGTGCCGCTCTGCAAAAAAAGAAAGTAGATCAATTACCCGTAAAATTAAAGAAAACTAAAGTTCGAAATCGCTACTTTAATTATATAGTAGCCGTCGATGATTTGGAGAACACTATCATCCAGAAACGCACCGCCAAAGGAATTTGGCACAATCTATATGAGTTCCCTTTAATCGAAACCGACAAAGTCGAAGATTTCGAAACCGTGGCCCAACAAATCAGCCAAAATTTTTTCCAGGAAAACAAAATAGAGAGCCTATTGGAATACAATGAAGAAAGTATCGTCCATAAACTCTCGCACCAACATTTGCACATCAAGTTTTGGAAAGCAAGTTTAAAAGGCACAATCGAAAATGGTATTGACCTCGAAACAGCCAAAACTTTCCCATTCCCGATCGTGATTCATAATTTCATAGAAGAGAAACTGTGAAATTAATTGGGGGTGACCCTATAAAACAACGGGGCCAAATTATAGCAACGCGAATTTTGCCCCATTGTTTTATAGCGTCGGGCTATTCGCGCTACTTCGGTAACTAGCTGCTATCCCTCACCCAAGTCAAGGAACAAGAAGTTCAGTATTTATGATGACATTTAACAACAAGAGTCTTTATAGCTTTCTTCCTAAATACCATTACAAAACATAAGTTGAACAAATAGTGATGTTAAATTAAAGCCAAACCATTTTGCTTGTTGCGTAGGATATTTCTACTTTTATAACATAAAAACACTTCACTTTGAAAAAAATTATCCTTTTATTAAGTCTGAATCTTGGATTGACAATATTTGCGCAAACCAATCCCGAAACAATCAAGAAAAACCAAGAAGCCATAATCGAAGAATTTGTTACAAATTGTGCCGAAAAACATAATTATAATTATGAAATGACCGAATGGCAACAATGTCTTGATACCGGAATACAAAAAGACAGTACCATATCATATTTGTGGCAACAAAAAGCCATGCCTTATTTCAAAGCTAGAAAATACGAAGTTGGGATGGTATATTTAGACAAAGCCGTACAACTGAATCCTCAAAAACATCAAGCTTACAGAGCTTTTATCAAATGTATTTTTGCCAAAACGTACAAGGAATCCATTTCGGATTTCGAAGATTGCATCAAGAAATTTGGAAATAGCTACGTAATGGACCATACCTATAATTTTTATATTGGCTTATGCTATTTGCAACTGAATGAATATGCCAAAGCAGAGAAACTTTTTGGAGAATACAATGATGATATTTTTAAAAACCGACAAGGACTAGAGCATCCTACCGCTTTATTTTATTATGGAGTTTCAAAATATGAACAAAAAAAATGGGAAGAAGCAATTGTTATTTTTGATAAAGCACTAAAATTGTACCCTAATCTATCTGATGCAAAATATTATAAAACGATTTGCTTGGTTCGATTGAATAAAAAAGAAGAAGCAAATAAGTTATATGAAGAAGCAAAACAAGACGGGAAAGCGGGTTATACATTAAATGAGGACAATGTCGTTTATGAAATGTATCCTTATCAAGTACGATGGAAATCATAAATCAATGCCTACTTCATTATTAATCTCAATGTTAATGCAAACAATAATATGAAATCAAAACAATCTTTATTAATCGGATTACTCTTTATAACGACTCTTTCTTTTGCACAAACCAATCCTTTAATCGTCCCTTCAAATATCGTTTTACCAAAAGACACTTTGATAGCCAATCATCTTCTGAAATCCTTAAATGGTTTTTTGAGTCAAAAAGAAAGCCCAAACAAAGAGAATGTTTTTGTCTTAAAAGATGATTTACTTGAAACTTCAATCCTTTTGGACGAAATGAAAGGAATTGAGAAAAGTGTCAAATTCAAAGATGATAATTTCTACAAAGGTTATTTGACCAATGTGGTGCAAATCGACAAAAGCAATTTCATAATCCAATTCTCTTATATAGGTATAAATGAAAACACACCAGTTTTAAACGCCAGTTTTGAAATTCTTGCTAAATACATAGACGACAAATTCTATTTCCTATCCCCTTTGCAACGCAATACTCTCTCTTGGCAAACCAAAAAAATAGGAAATGCTACTTTCCATTTTAAAAAAGAACTAAACACCAAAGTCGCCACTGAGTATGTAAAAGATGTCGCATTGTTTGACAAGAAACTAAATGCCCAGCAGGACAATATCAGTTGGTACGGATGCAACGATATGCCGGAACTGCTTAAAAGCATTGGAGTTTTGTATAAATTAGAATATAATGGACGTTCTGTGAGCACTTTTAATGCCAATGAAAACAATACTACTTTATTGGTAAATGGAACTTATAATACCAATTTCAATAGTTTTGACCCCCACGATTTATGGCACGAACGAGCTAGAAATGCTATTCCAAAAAATACAATCAACAAACCAGTTGATGAGGGTTGCGCTTACCTTTACGGAGGAAGTTGGGGAATCACTTGGTCACAAATCCTAAAGACATTCAAAGAAAAAGTAGCCTCCAATCCAAAATCAGATTGGTTGAGTTTGTATGACGGGTTTTATAATTTTGGCGAAAGCAAAGAAAAACACCTTATCGTGAGCTATTTGATTAACGCTTTAATCGTTGAAAAAATCGAAAAAGAAAAAGGATTCCCTGCCATTATTGAATTGCTTAGTTGTGGTAAATACGAAAAAAACAATGATAATTATTTCAAGGTTCTTGAGAAACTAACAGGAATCAACAGAAGCAACTTTAACGAAAGCGTTTGGGCATTAATCAAAAAAAGCGGGAAGTAGCAAAAGTAATTTGGGGTTAGTAAAACTGAATTAACCGAGATTACGCATTAGACATAAAACCTATTAGTTATAACACAGATTTCACAGATTATCACAAATTAATCTGTGTAAATCTGTGTTATAAGCTCTTTAATCCTGAATCCGGGATTAATGCAATTATTTATAGGAATCCCATAAAAGTAGTTTTCAAAAAATAATGTACCTTTGATAGAAATACCACCAAATCATGAACGGAACATTAAATAAAGTGATGCTTATAGGCCATCTTGGCGACGATGTCAAAATGCATTATTTTGACGGAGGAAACTGTATCGGAAGATTTCAATTAGCCACAAATGAAGTCTATGTCAACAAAACGACCAACGAAAAAATCACTTCTACCGAATGGCACAATCTAGTAGTTCGCAACAAAGCGGCTGAAATCTGCGAAAAATACCTTTCGAAAGGAGATAAGATTTATGTAGAGGGTAGAATAAAATCAAGACAATGGCAAGCCGAAGACGGTTCGACAAAACATACAATGGAAATTCAGGTGACCGAGTTTACTTTTTTGACTACCAAGAAAGATACTGAAAGCAATAAAGCAATAAATTCTTCGGAATCCACAAAAAACACTAACTTTGACCCACAAAATAACGACTTGCCTATCAATGACTTGCCGTTTTAATTGTTTAACTAATTTATAAGAATTTGGACCCAGAGCCCAGTTTAGAGATTGCCTCTCAAGTTGACCTTACCTTAATATTCGGTTTTATCGGAATTATTATTTTGCTGTTTTGCTCTGCAATAGTTTCGGGTGCCGAAGTAGCATTATTCTCCTTATCGCAAAAAGATTTAGACGATTCCTTTCAGGAAAATAATTCCAAAGGAAGAATAATATCCCGCCTTTTGGAGAAACCAAAAAAACTCTTGGCAACATTACTCGTAGCCAATAATTTCATTAACATTGCAGTTGTTATTCTATTTTCATTTGTTGGAAAAGATCTTTTTGCAGCGATACAATCGCCTGTTTTAAAATTCATAACCGAAGTAATTTTAGTTACTTTCCTGTTATTGCTTTTTGGTGAAGTTTTGCCAAAAGTATATGCCAGCAGAAACAATATAAAGTTTGCCCAATTAATTGCTTATCCCGTTTCAGGATTAGACAAAGTATTGTCACCAGTAAGTATTCCAATGCGTTCGATCACCTTGTATTTACAGAATAAATTGGGAAAACAAAAATCAAATTTCTCGATAGACCAACTATCTCAAGCTTTAGAACTGACCGATACTGGTGAGACTTCAACCGAAGAACAAAAAATACTGGAAGGAATCGTGTCTTTTGGAAACACAGACACTAAACAAGTCATGAGTCCAAGAATAGACATTTTTGCTTTGGAAATCACCGAGTCTTTTGCAGTAATTTACCCAAAAATCATAGAAAAAGGATTCTCCAGAATTCCTGTGTATCGAGATAATATTGACCAAATAGAAGGCGTTTTGTTTGTCAAAGATTTACTTCCATATATCAATGATATCGAATTTGACTGGACCACTTTATTAAGAGAGCCCTTCTTTGTTCCCGAAAATAAAAAATTGGACAATTTGCTCAAAGATTTTCAAAGTTTGAAAAGCCATTTGGCCATTGTGGTTGATGAATATGGAGGAACATCAGGATTGGTTTCGTTAGAGGATGTTATTGAAGAAATAGTTGGGGAAATCAGTGATGAATATGATGATGCACCCGTTAATTTTTCTAAAATTGATGATAAAAATTATATTTTTGAAGGCAAAATAAACCTGAAAGATTTCTATAGGATTATTGATGTTGATGAAGATTTATTTGAAGAGAAAAAAGGGGAAGCAGAAACGTTGGCAGGATTTATTCTTGAAATTTTAGGCAATTTTCCTAAAAAGGGGCATAAAATAGTTTTTGAAAACTGTACGTTTGTCATCGAATCCGCGGACCAAAAACGTATCAAACAAATTAAAGTAACGATTGAATAAAATTAAAATGCTTAAAAAATTTACAGCTATAGCGCTACTTTTTACATTCTTTTATACTGTAGTTGGATGTAAAAATGATGTTTTGCCTAAACCAGCCAGTTATTTAAGACTAGATTACCCCGAAGCGGAATATGTCACACTTAAAGGTCATTGCCCATTTGAATTTGATATGAATTCCAAAGCAATTATCAAAGAAGACAAGGATTGTGGATATTCTATCACATATCCAAAGATGAAAGCCACTATTTACCTGACCTACAAACCTGTAAATAACAACATAAAAAAACTGCTTAGGGATGCTCAAAAATTAACATACGAGCATGTCATCAAAGCTGATGACATATTAGAACAACCATATCTAAACCCAGATAAAAAAGTGTATGGAATGTTTTATCAAGTAGATGGAAATGCTGCTACCAATTCCCAGTTTTACGCTACTGACAGCATCAAGCATTTTGTAACAGGTTCGGTTTATTTTTATGCCAAACCCAATTTTGACTCCATTATGCCGGCTGCCAGTTATATCAAAAACGACATGCAGCGTTTAATGGAAACCATTAAATGGAAATAAAGAGTATAAAAAAAGCATTCGTCAGTGGCGAATGCTTTTTTTTATAGAATATCAGTCTGTTTAAGACTTCATATTGGAAACTTTGTATGTTTTTCCGTCACCTGCTGCTTGAACCACTTTGGTTAAGCTTTCTGGAGTTTGAACGGTTTTGTCAAAAGTTACAGTAGCCAGTTTTTTGTCAAAATCTACTTTGGCGGTTTGAACGCCATCTAGTGCTGTCAGTTCTTCTTGAATTGTTGCGGCACAACCTATGGCGCAAGTCATTCCTTCTATTTTGAAACTTGCTGTTTGTAAATTGGCGGCAGCAATTTCTTTTTTAACTTTTGGAGCTGTTGCTTCAGTTGAAGCGGCTTCGGTTTTTACTTCGGCCTTGTTGTCTTTACAGCTTGCAAAAAGCAATCCTGAAAGTGCTATAATTGCGATTGATTTTGTAAAATTCATTTTACTACTATTTTAATTGATTAAGTTTCTTCTGATTGATTGCAAAATTAATGAAAAAAGAAGTGGAAGTTTTTAAAATTTTCACAATTTTGCATCAAAACAGTGTTTATGATGTCGAAGCAATTGAAGTGGGTTTATTTGTTTGTTCTATCCTTAATTTGGGGAAGTTCTTTTATATTGATAAAAAAAGGGTTGATCGGATTGACCGCTTTTCAATTGGGATCATTGCGCATTATTTTTGCGGCAATTTTTCTGCTCCTGATTGGGTTTAAGAGTTTGGTTAAAATTCCGCATCATCAATGGAAATATATTGCATTAACTTCACTATTCGGAACATTTGTGCCAGCTTATCTTTTTGCGATAGCCGAGACCCAAATCGACAGTTCGATAACGGCCATTCTAAATTCATTGACACCACTGAACACACTGATTTTGGGAGCCGCTTTTTTTGGAATTACTTTCAGGAGAAGCCAAATTTGGGGAGTAATCATCGGTCTTTTTGGAAGTATGCTTCTAGTTTTTAACGGAGCGGTCAACCATCCCGAACAAAATTACTATTACGCCATTCTGGTTTTGATAGCTTCGATATGTTATGCCACGAACGTCAATCTAATTAAAAGATACTTATCGGATTTGACGCCTTTGAGCATTACGACTGGAAATTTTTTAATATTGCTGTTTCCTGCTTTGGGGATTTTGTTTTTTACTAATTTTTTTGATGTGGTTCATATCGAAAAAGTGCAGCATTCTCTTTGGTTTATATTGATTTTAGGGGTGCTTGGTACTGGGATTGCCAACGTTATCTTCTTCAAATTGATTCAGGTTTCATCGCCTGTTTTTGCGACCTCGGTAACGTATTTAATTCCAATTGTTGCTTTCTTTTGGGGATTGCTGGATAATGAGGTATTGACATTTGTTCAGTGTATTGGCGCTTTTATAATTTTGGTGGGCGTTTATTTATCGGCTAAAAAGTAGTGTCCGGATAGCAGAAAGCAGAATTCAGGTTCCAACAAATAGTCTTGCTACGATCGCATGAGGGATAGAAATAAGCTACCGAAGTAGCATGGATAGCCCGACAGCATAAAAAGAAGGGGGCCGACTCACCGTCATCACGATGAGTTTGCCCTTCTCTTTATGGTAGCATGCCCAAAATATCTTGATTACTCTTTTACAATCTCAATTTTTCTTCGGATTTCGTTTCCAAATTCATCAACAACAGTAATGTAGTGAAACCCCGTCGTAGCCGAAATAGGCATTTCATGGAAAGTTTTGGTTGCGCCTTTGTAAACATTATCGACATACCAAAACAGTTTGCTTTCGCGTTGCGAATGAGCCACTTTTAGAATCACAGGCTGTATTTCGCTGTTGAAATTTTTGGTAAGATAGATTTTGCTGTTGGTTTTAGGATAAATAAAATCCATTGTCGCCGTTTGTGTTCCCATACAATCATCCCGAAACGGAGGCAACGGCAAGTACTCGATATGCTGGCTTTTATAATACCAAGCCATTACTGGAGGCAATACAAACCAATTTTTGGTCACAATATTCTCTATGTTTTCGCAACTACTGTTGACTTGAAATTGCTGTGTTTTGTCCAAATGCACCGTTTTGTGATACGGACAAATGGAAGTGTTTTTCCCTTTTTTGGGAACGAGCTGTTTTATGACAGGACAGCCTTCTTTGGCCAAATGACCGCTCAAACTGCAAACTTCAACTTCTTCCAAATCTTTATACGGAGTATCGAACCATCGCTGTCTTGGCAACAGATTAAAAACATCAAACAAAATGGGTGCTGCGCTGGTAACTCCTGTCAATGTAGGTCTCCCCTCGCCTGTTGCATTTCCTACCCATACACCTACCACATATCTGGCATTAGTTCCTATCGCCCACGCATCACGATTTCCGAAACTTGTTCCCGTTTTCCAAGCAATCTTGAGCGAACTGTCATAAAATTTCCAAGCTTCATCTCCTTCGGGGCGATTGACTTGTTCCATTGCGTTATAAGTTAGCCAAATCGAGCCTGCTCCCAAGATGTTTTTTTGCTTAGTCTCGTCTCCAAAATCGACTTGAAAATTATCATCATAATTTAATTCGGCAAATTCATTGATTCTGTATTGTCCTTGATTTCTATTAAAATAATTCAAAGTTGAGGACAAACCGGCATACGTTCGGCACAAATCCCACAAATTACTTTCGGCTCCTCCCAAAATTAGCGATAAGCCGTAATGATCTGGCGGTTTTGAAATATCCCGCAATTTGAATCGCTGTAATTCTTCATAAAATCTATTCACCCCGAAATCCTGTAGCATCAATACGGCAGGAATATTCAACGAGCGCGACAATGCTCGATGCGCCGGAACCGCGCCGTCAAATGTCAAGTTGAAATTTTGAGGTGTATAACCCGAAATCTGTGTTGGAATATCAGCCACTAAAGTATTGGGCAATAACTCGCCATCGTCGAGCATAGCTCCATACAAGAGCGGTTTAAGAATACTTCCCGTGCTTCTTGGCGCGTCAACAATGTCTACATCCTTTTGATGGTTGCCGTCCGTAGGCGAATTGCCAACATAACTCAATACTTTTCTATTAGACACATCAATAACCAAAATAGCCAAATTATGAACTTCATTTTGCTTGTATTGACTGTAATAATACTTTGCAATTTGATTGACCCTGTTTTGCAGTCCAACTTCTATCGTAGTTTTCACCTGAGTTCCTTGTTGATTCTTGGCTACTCTTTGCAATAAATGAGGTGCAATTTGAGGTAAGTCGTAAGGCTTTTGAGGCAAAGGCTCATCTATCGAAAGTTCGTAGGTCTGGTTGTCGATAATTCCCTCTTGGTTTAGCTTTAACAAAAGTCGGTTGCGTTTACTCAATAATTTGATTTGGTTTTTTCCGGGATAAATCAAACTAGGTGCATTGGGCAAAACGGCCAAAGTAGCACTCTCCGCCCAAGACAATTGATGAGATTGCACGCCAAAATACCGCCAAGAAGCCATTTCGAGACCTACCACATTTCCGCCAAAAGGGGCGTGAGATGCATATAATTCCAAAATTTCGTTTTTAGAATAACCCCACTCTAATCTCGTTGCAAGAATAAGTTCGATTATTTTTTCAAAATAAGTTCGCCCTTTGCCTTTTCTGGACAAACGAATGACTTGTTGTGTCAACGTACTTCCACCGCGAACGACTTTACCTGCTTTTCTGTTTTGCTGAAAAGCATTGACCATCGCCACAGGATTGAATCCGGGATGTTTATAAAAATATTCGTCTTCAAAATAGACGATACACTTCTTGAATTTGTCAGGGACGCTGTCCTGTGCTGGGAATCTCCATTGTCCATCAAGTGCAATTTTGGCACCAAGCAATTCTCCTTCTTTACTTTCTATCACCGTAGAATAAGGTTCCTGAAAAAGAGTTCTAGGCAACGAAAAATAATAAACCACCAACAGCAAAAATGCCATTGATGATTTAAATTTATGCTGTTCTATCCAATTGATAATGCGTTGTAGGAACGCTATTAGTTTGTTTTTCAAAGTAATTTTATTTAACCGTAAGGGTCACAAAGTTATTCGCAAAGTATTATACAAATTTAAGACAATATATTACCTCCATTTTATCTGCACAAATCTGCAAAATCTGCGCGAAAATATTGCACGCAGATTTTGCAGATTCACGCAGATTTTTTCATGAGCCAAACACCTTATTTCAATCAGTGTAAAATCCTTTCTATCCTTGTCATCCGTGACTCATTAATAGCAATGTTTACTTTATCACCTCAACCCAAAAACCTTTGGTTCTTGCCAAAAATGTATTGTCATACATCGCTTCGCATTGCAATCCTGGCAAATAATACGTTCCTAAATAAGAAGCATTCAATAATATTCTAAAAGTTTTTACTTCTCCAGCTTTCAGTCCAAAATAGAAGTTCGTCCTGTCATCGCGAATATCAATATAATCGGCTACGTTATTGGTTGCGTCTCCGTAATCCGTGAAACGGGTATTTACAATTTCGAAACCCGAAGGCAAAATTTGAGATAATGCTACATTTTCTACATGCTCATTTTTCTGGTTTCTAACGGTTACTTCAGCAATAAACTCTGTTCCCTGATTAATTTTGGACACATTAATAACGCCCCCTTTTCTATTTTTGAAAACAATAGAAGCCGAAACATTACTTTGAATAGCATTTTCCTGCCCTATTGGTAGAATTCCTGTATTCAGCACACGAACAAATAACCTGTTTTTTCTATTGTTTTTTAGAGTCAAACTATTCGAGCCCATTTTTACAACCAAACTTCTATCTGCGATCGTTTTCATCGTTTTGATAGTTTGCGCTTTTCCGTCTTTACTAAACTGAACATCGATTCCTTTGGCACCGTTGCTTACCGAAAACTTGGTCATTGCATAAAGGCAATAAGCTGTAGTTTGCGTACTCATCCATTGGTCACTTGACATATCTTTGGCCAATTTTGTTGCCATTGCAAATGCTTTTTGCTTTTGTCCAAGCAATAACATCGTTTCCAAAGCCATTGCACGGTTTCTATCGACAGAACCATAATAGTAATAACTGTAGTTAGAATCATCATCAATTGTACTGTTCAATAATAAAGTCAAACCCGCTGATTTTTGTCCAGCCAATACATAAGCCGCAGCCAAACGCAATTTACTTTCGTTCGAAATACCTTTGGTTTCACGTAATCTGTTCATTGAAGACAAATCGGGTGCACCCGCCAATGCTAAGGTGTACAAGCGATACGCTTGAGCCATATCATTACCGTATCGTTTTTCAAATCGCCATTGTTTGGCTTCTTTTTGTTGATACGAAATCCATTTTGATTTAAAGTTGATAGGCAAAAAATATCCTTTTTTCTCTGCTTCTATCATAAAATGCCCGGCATAGGAAGAACCCCAATCATCTGCCTCTGTACCGCCTTGCCAATACGTTATTCCACCATTCGATAATTGAAAACCTCCCAGTCGGGTAATTCCTGCGGTTACATTTTTTTGAATCAAATCTTTGCGATAGGCATCCAAATCGGCAATATCATTCAAATACAATTGCGGAAAAACAGACGATGTAGTTTGCTCCACACAACCGTGAGGATATTGGATCAAATACTGCAATCTTCCATTCAAATTGATGGTTGGCATCGAAGAAATCTCCAATTTTGCTTTGTTGCTTCCCGAAATACCAAACGTTTTCCAAGAAATAGTTTTAGAACTGTTTGGTTCCAAAATCACGTCGGTAAACGCATTGGTAACAGGATTAGGATTCGTCATATCAATCTCTACATCATATACGGATTTTTCCTTGCCCGAAGTCGCCACAATCTGCACTTTTCCAATTCCGGTAACAGAACCAACAGCCAAATTGAAATAGGCCATTTTTTCGTCAGGTTGGGCAAATGATAAGCTTTGTGTTGCGCTACCTATAACTTTTAATCCATTATTGGTTTTAATCTGAACCGTAACGTTTTTGATGTTTTTTTCCATTGCAAAAACAGTAACCGGAATCGTCACTTTTTCAGATGGAGAAATTTTTCTCGGCAACGAAGCCAAAACCATCAACGGACTGCGCACAGGAGTTGCTTTTTCAACACTTCCATAGGCACTTGTAGTCGCATCACCAGCAACAATCATTGTTTTTACCGAACCAATGTATTTAGGTAATTTTATCTGATGGGTTTTGGTTTGACCTTTCTCCAATTTAAAAGGCCCCATAAAAATCACAACTGGTTTGAAACGATTCGCTTTTTTAGCTTTACCGCCACCCAAATCCTGGTCACCACCAATACTGAAAATCTGATTCACTTTTCCACCATAGGCACCAATCACATCATCATAAATGTCCCAGGTTTTTACACCCAAAGCTTCTCGAACATAAAAACTATCCCAAGCGTTTGGCGCTTTGAAACGCGTTAAATCTAGCAAACCTTCATCAACAATCGCAATTGTATAAGTCATTGCTTTGCCGGATTGCTCGCTTACTTTTACAGCAAATGACTGTTCCGGACGTAACACATCAGGCATCACTAATTTAGGAGCGAGTACCGTGTTTTTGTCCACGACTTCAATCGGAACAATTCCGTACATACGTATTGGTAAATCGTTCTTGGTCGAAGCGTGTGGTTGCAACAACGTAATATTGAAATACACATTCGGCGCCATCGAAGCCGTAATTGGAATACTTACTTTTGTTTCTCCTTTTTTGGTTTCTGCCCAAAGTGTTTGCACTACTTTCGAACCATTTTCGATAGAGATAAAAGCCCTTCCCCCTTCACTCGAAGGGAAAGAAATTTGAGCATTTTCGCCCACAGCATATTTTTCTTTATCGGTAGAAAAAACCAACATATTCGCCGTTGAAGCATCAGTGTTTTTGGTTTTCCCAGACCACATTGGCCAATCGATATTTACAGTTAAAGCCGTAGCGTGTCCTCCAACCTCATCGGAGACTCTAATTAAATAACGTCCCCACTCTTCATCGGTCAATGCAAAACTTACACTCCCTTTCCCTCTTGAATCGGTGTTTATTCTAAAAGTTTTATAGGAAGTCGTAGCATCATCCGAGTTATAATTAGACAGATTATCGCTTGAAGCATCCCACCACCAGCGCCATTCTACTTTATAGACTTTTACTTCCAGATTTTTGACCGATTTTGGTCTGCCGTTTTCATCAACTGTAACAACATCAAATTGATTCACTTTACGGGTTTCCAACATACCGTATTTATTAGGCTCCGGTGATTTCAAACCAACATAAGTATTGAATGGAGAATAGGTAGTCGAGATAACATCGGTGCTGAAATCACCGCCTTCCTCATACACTTTTGTGATGAACGAAGCCTTGAGCATACCAGGCGCCACTCCTTGTATTTTTGGATTTATAGCAGTATTGGCTTTTCCGTTGGCATCTAATTTACCCGAAAAAACAGTAATTTCCTCGGTGCTGAATTGTCGTACCAAATCATCAAAAGTAAATTTTTCATAGTTTTTGAAAGTAGTTGTTTGTGGCGAAAATTTAGCCTGCATTTCGACATTCAAATTTTTGGCGACAGCCCCGTGAAGCCACGTCACCTCAAGATTACTTGTGTTTGGGTACGAAGACGAAAGCACCGCTCTTTTGAACGTATTTTTAATTTTCAAACGATTCGGTTTGATGGTTTCGATTTTGATGTTTTTGTAAAACTTCGCTCCACCGACACTGACCATTGCCTCCCAACTTCCCGTTGGTGCATCTGCTTCTGTTGGCACGGTAAAAGCGTAATGATTCCACTCATTTATTTTTTGAACCGTTTGATACGTCACTTTTCCGTTAGGATCGCTCAATCTGAATTTTATAGGATGTCCCAACGGCAATTTATTCGAAGCATCGTTCAAAATAAAGGACAAATACAAATTATCGCCAGGACGCCAAACCCCGCGTTCCCCATAAATAAAGCCTTTGAGACCTTTCTGCAACGTTTCGCCCGAAACATTAAAATTACTCACTGACAACGAATTTCCGTCATCGAGACGTACATAAGTGGATTGCGTTCCATAAGTCACAATGGCAAAATAGGCAAAGGTGTCCAACTGAAAACTGGCAATCCCTTCACTACTTGTTGTGCCTGTAGCCAATTTTTGCTGTTGAAAACTATACAAGTCCACTCTTGCATTTGAAATGGGTTCGGTAGTAATGATATTATTTACGGCAAATAAATACGATTTATTTTCTCCTCTTTTGGCAATTACCCCAACATCCGACGCCAAAATATTTGTTCCGATCTTGGCATTATAATAATACGAACTAGAACATGGATCTTGACTTTCCCTCCATTCATAATCATCATAGTAGTAATCATCGTAGGCATTTTGACTGTAATTCACCTCTTTTTCATCCACTTCTTCTGCTTCCTCATTGTCGCTATCATCTGCTTCTGAGTTTTCACATTTGTATAAAGAATAGGCTTTTTTATACGAGAACTCCACTCTGTAAATAGCCCCCGGTTCTGGAGTTATAATTTTGGACAAATCCAAAGCAAAAGTGTTCCATTTGCTTGGATTGACTAACTTGTTTTCATTGAGATAAAGCGTTGATTTAGCAACGGGCTGTCCGACCCTTTTCAAATTTCGGGTGCCGTTCAACTCATTATCCTGCAAAAATTGAAGAATGTTATTTTTGTAAATTTTATATACTTTGACATCAACCGCACTAAGATTTACGGCTTCAAAATTAAGTTTTAAATTACTGGAACTTGGCAAAATAGTACCGTTCTTGATGAAACGAACGTTGGGTTTAATTTCATCAAATGAAATTTTCTCGGTGTAATTTTCATTTAATTTCTTGCCGTATTCACTTTCAATCCCTTGAAAAACTTCCAGTAATAATTCTCCTGAGAGCTTTTGGGAAGTAAGCGCAGGTTCAGGTTCCACAACTTCAGGTTCTGCGACTGTGGCAGTATCGACAGCAACAGAAGTAGAATCTGAAACTGCAACTTCAGTAGCCACTTCAACCGGTTTTTCAACGGCTTTTTCATTATTAAAATAAACTTTCAACACATTTCCTTGGGTCGAAAACTTTAAATTATTGGTATTTTGAATTGCCACCAATCCTTTAAAATCCTGTCCTTTCTCCAATGGTTCCGAAAAATTAATAGACAAAGATTGATTGTTCCCTTCCTGCATTTCGGTTTTAATGACTTTGAACTCATTCAGTGCCGTAATCGGGAAATCAATGGTTCCTTTTTGGTCCATATCATAATCGCTTCCGTCGTATTTTATCTCGAGATTACTTGCAGAATCCACTCGCTGAATGCTGTCGATTCTGAATTTAAATTCTTTGCCAACAGTATTCGATTTCTCGAAAATAATTTTCAAATCATTACCGTTATGTTCGGCTTCAACCAATTTTTTGGCAGTTTCAAAATCGATATTGTCTGCTGTTTTCAGCACACAATTCAGATATTGGTATTCCTTGCTGTAAGACTGAACATCGAGCGTGTTCACAATAAAATCCTGCTTGATGGTTTTTACCGTGAAATTAAAATTGGAAAGTTCCTTATTTTTTTCAGCCACTTTTGGATTCAGTTTATCCAAATGCAGAGTCACCTGATATTCCGTACCCGAGTCCAGCTTTTTTTCAGGAATAAAAGCAATCGTATTGTTCGAAAGTGCTACCACTTTTCCGTGCACATTTGGAGAAATGTCGAATAAATCATCGTCCAAAACCTGATTGACTTTCCAATTGTTATTATCAAAAGCCAAAACCACGCGAATATCCGATTGTGCCGAGACAATTCCCCCCGTAAAACTGACTATATACTCTTTAAATAATGAAAAATCGGAATTAAAATCGGCGGCTGATTTTCGGCCGCAAGCCTGAAACAAAACACATACAAAAAACACGAAAATTAATCCTTTTGTTTTCACTTTTATTTAGAGTTAATGGGTTACAAATTAAAATTTTGGCAACATATCGCAGTCAAAACCATAACTGCAAAAACACATATTATATTGTAGTAAAAGTATAGTATTTATTTTATTATTTTAAGAAGAAAATTCTTTGGGGGTAAAATATTTTTTGAAGGTAATTTTTAGGAACTATTTCCAGCTATTCGTTACAAACGAAGTTCACTAAACTCCTATGAAAATAAAAATTAAGTGAAGTAATCTTTTTATTTTTAAAGGAAAAATAAAAAGATTACTTCACACGAGCGGAGCGAACTGGCGAAGCAATCTGGGCTAGGGATTTCGGTTAAAAAGACTATTTTCTTCTCTCAGCAAAAAACCGTTTCACCAGTTCCGAAGCTTCATTCGCCATAACCCCGCGAACAACAGCAGTTTTTGGATGTAATTGAGTCCCCATTTTCATAAAACCACGATGATCATCGCTGGCTCCATAAACAATTTTGGTAATCTGGCTCCAATACAAAGCTCCGGCGCACATTTGACAAGGTTCCAATGTAACGTAAAGCGTGCAATCTTTAAGGTATTTTCCGCCAAGGAAATTGGCAGCAGCGGTAATGGCCTGCATTTCCGCATGAGCGGTAACGTCATTTAGCAATTCGGTTAAATTATGACTTCGGGCAATTACGGTATTATTTACCACAATTATAGCTCCCACAGGGATTTCGCCTTTAGCAAAAGCCGTTTCAGCTTCCTGCAAAGCTTTCTTCATAAAGTACTCGTCCGTAAAAATGTTTTCCATAAAACAAAAGTACACTTTTGAAGTAATTTTCATTACTTTTAAAATTCAGTAATCGAAATTATGCACACAAAACACAAAATCACCATTCCAAAACCCTGTCACGAAGATTGGAACAAAATGACTTCAAATGACAATGGCCGATTTTGTGAAAGCTGTTCCAAAAATGTAATCGATTTTACCAATATGTTACCTGATGAAATCCAATTATATTTTCAACAGCAGAACAACATTTGCGGACGATTTAAGAATTCTCAATTGAATTCGTTGACGATCCAAATTCCAAATCAAGTTTTATATTCGCAAACGCATTATCACAAAATATTTTTATTGGCTTTATTTATAGCAATGGGAACGACTTTATTTAGTTGTTCTGATAAAAACGGAAGCAAACAAAAAATCGATAAAATTGAAATTGTAAACGAACCTAAACCTGAAACTGATAGAATTGTGGTTGGCGATGCGAAGTACAATCCAAATGATACACTTCATAATATTCCGTCACCTCCACCACCTCCCAAAATAGACCAGGTTAAATTTACAAAACAGCCCAATCAGAAGAAGTACAAATATCGTAAACCTAAAAATGATTCACTTATTGAAATGACTACTATGGGTAATATTTCTCCAGAAGTCACTATCGATCTTTCGAGAATCAATAACAAAGTGATTTCAAACAAAACAAAAGATATTGATAAAGAAACCGTGACAATCTGGGAAACTATTTATAACAGTCCTGAATATCCTGGAGGCGAAAATGAATTTAAAAACCATATCCAGAAAAATTATATTTTTCCCAAAAACAGAGAATCCCTAAACGGTAAAATTCAAGCTTCATATATAATTAAAAAAGACGGAAGCTTAAGTGACATTAAAATAATAAAAGATTTAGAAAACGGAACTGGAGAAGAGTTTGTCCAACTTTTAAAAACAGCTAAAAATTGGCGTCCAGGTCTTCAAAATGGAAAACCAGTAAGTAATAAATACTACATAACCTTATATGTCAAAACAAAAGTCCTAAAAAAATCTTTTTTTAGGACTGAATATATTTCAAAAATTGATTCAATTTCCATTAAAGACGAGCAAACGTATTAAACAAAACTTTCAATTTAAAACCGTAAATTCGCTTTTTAAACTATAATGAAAAGCAACTTACTCGAACATATCCATTCCCCAATCGATTTACGCTTACTTGACGAAGCGCAACTTCCTCAATTGGCTCAAGAATTACGCGATTTTATAATCAATATTGTCGCGACCAAAGAAGGTCATCTTGGCGCTAGTCTTGGCGTGGTGGAACTCACGATTGCTTTGCATTATATCTTTAACACTCCCGACGATTTATTGGTTTGGGATGTGGGCCATCAGGCTTACGGACATAAAATCCTTACCGAAAGGAAAACCATTTTTCACACAAATCGTCAATTGGGCGGTATTTCGGGTTTCCCAAAAAGAAGTGAAAGCATTTATGACACTTTTGGCGTAGGCCACTCCTCCACTTCTATTTCGGCAGCTTTGGGAATGGCGATAGCTTCTAATTTAAAAGGCGATTTCAACAAACAACACATTGCAGTAATCGGCGATGCTTCGATAGCATCAGGAATGGCCTTTGAAGGTCTAAATCATGCGGGAGTAACTGATGCTAATTTATTGGTAATTCTAAATGATAACGCTATCGGAATTGACCCGAGTGTAGGTGCGCTCAAAAAATATCTTACTTCCGTAAAAGAGGGGAAAAACCCGAGACAAAACAATATGATTCGGTCATTGAATTTTGATTATTCCGGACCAATTGATGGTAATGATATTTTTGCAGTAATCAAAGAATTGAAGCGGCTGAAAAAAATAAAAGGGCCGAAGTTTCTGCACCTTATTACCACCAAAGGCAAAGGCCTTCAACAAGCAGAAGAAAACCAAGTCAAGTACCACGCTCCTGGTAAATTCGATGCCACAACTGGTGAAATCATTCCAAAACAAGAAGAGAATTTACCTCCAAAATACCAAGACGTTTTTGGATTAACCATTTTGAATTTGGCCACAAAGAATGAAAAAATTGTTGGAATCACTCCAGCAATGCCTTCTGGAAGTTCTTTGAAATTCATGATGGATGCCTTTCCGAAAAGAGCTTTTGATGTAGGAATTGCGGAACAGCATGCCGTAACCTTGTCTGCTGGAATGGCAACTCAAGGAATGATTGTGTATTGCAATATATATTCTACTTTTTTACAAAGAGCTTACGACCAAGTGATTCATGATGTGGCATTACAAAATTTACCCGTTATTTTTTGTTTGGACAGAGCCGGTTTAGTTGGCGAAGATGGCGCAACGCATCACGGTGTTTTTGATTTGGCCTACTTACGCTGTATTCCAAACATGATTATTTATGCCCCGTTGAATGAAATTGATTTACAAAATATTTTATATACCGCACAATTGGGCTTAAACCATCCCATTGCGATACGCTATCCGCGAGGACGAGGTGTAACCAATAATTGGAAAAAATTACATTTAGGAAAATACGAAAAAATAGAAATCGGGAAAGCAAAACTTCTGCAAAGTGGCTCAAAAGTAGCTATCTTATCTACGGGCACAATTGGGAACAATGTGACATTGGCCTTAGCCAAAATACAACATCCTGAAAATTTTGCCCATTATGATTTTGCTTTTGTAAAACCTCTTGATGAAAACGAGCTACATGCTATTTTTAACCAATTCGAAACGATTATAACTATTGAGGATGGAATCATAAAAGGCGGATTTGGAAGTGCAATTCTGGAATTTGCGGCTACCCATAATTATACCTCTAAAATACAACTTTTAGGAATACCAGATGTATTTATTGAACAAGGTTCTATTGATGAATTACAACAATATTGTAAAATCTCCGTTGATAGTTTAGAAATAATTTTCTCAAGTTATTGAAATTAATTACTTTGCAACCTTAAAATACCACAGCCTTACTATGACCTTTGTAACCAAACCTATTCTAGTTATATTTTTACTACTTTCAATATGTAGTTTCGCACAAATTAAAATAATTACCACTAAAGCGGACACCATAAATGCAAACAAGATTGATCAGGCTCTTACAACCATTATAACATCAAAGCCGGATACTGTTTCATATTGGACCAACAAGAACATTATGGGAATCGACATTTCAGAAATTGCATTTGTTAACTGGAGTGCTGGGGGTACCAGTGCCATAACAGGACTGGTAAGAGGGCATCTTAAACGAGATTACAAAGACGACAATCAAGTTTGGGCAAGTGAACTTATTTTCAGATATGGCATGAACAAACAAGAAGGAATTGAACTCAGAAAAACAGATGATGTTTTTAAAATCAACTCCACATATGGATATAGAACAAACACATCATCAAATTGGTATCATTCGGCTAAATTCAACTTCAATACCCAATTTACCGATGGATACAATTATCCAAATACCAAAAACCCTATTTCAAAACCATTTGCTCCGGCATATACCTTTTTAGGAATTGGATCAGAGTACATTTATAAACCCGAAAAATTAAACCTCTATTTATCTCCCCTAACATTAAAAAGCACACTTGTCCTTGACCAAACTTTAGCCGATGCAGGTGCCTATGGTGTCAAGAAAGCAGTTTATGATGTAGATGGAAATTTAATTTTCAAGGGAGAACGTTCCAAAACAGAGCTTGGTATCTTAGCAACTTCTTATATTGAAAAAGAAGTTTTTACCAATATAATCATAAAAAACCGTTTGTCTTTGTACACCGATTATCTACACAATTTCGGCAATATCGATGTTGATTGGCAATCTTACGCAGATTTAAAAGTAAATGAATACGTAAAAGCAAACGTTGGTTTCAATTTGGTTTATGACGAAGACATTGATGTCATTAAAGAAGAAAATGGCGTAAAAATTAATGAAGGCGCAAAAGTACAGCTAAAGCAAGTATTGGGAATTGGTCTAGAATATGTTTTTTAAAACAATACTTAAATAAAATAAAAACGCCCTCAAACAGTCAACTATTTGAGGGCTTTTTCGTTATATTCGTTTTTCAACTAACTCTTTGCTGCCGTTATTGTTTTGTAAAACAACAGGGCATTCCCATCTGTCAGCATCGAAACAAAATGACAAATATGAAGCAATCTTTCATATAGATTTTCTTTTTCCAAATGGTGTTTTTCGGGTAACATTTTCAGGATAAGATTGTCATAATTGGACATTTTTCCTTCGAATTTATTATTGAAAGCCGTTACAAATTTATCCAAAAGCGTTTGTATAATTTGGTAGCCAACAATCTCCTTTTCCACTACTTCACGGCTTTGATAGATATTCTTGACGCTAATTTTGATGATATCGTCCATTTGGGCTTTGTACTTGCTTTTGTCAGTTAAGGCAAAAGGAAATTTTCCTTGCATGATTGCCTCTTCATTTTCAACGAATACTTTCACTGCGTCATTAATCAGACTTCCTATAGCCAGCGCGCGCAAGTAACTGATTCGGTCTTCTTTGGTTTCTAAAGTCTTGTATTTTGAAGTATCAATACTGTCTTTCACCAATTTGATTAAATATTCCAAAGCAAAATCTTCGGAAACCAAGCCTAAATTGATTCCATCTTCAAAATCAATTATGGTGTAACAAATGTCGTCGGCTGCTTCAACAAGATAAGCGAGTGGATGTCTTTCAAAACCAATATCATTTCCTGTTTTATTGGCAATCATTCCCATATCGGAAGCGACTTCCTGAAAGAAAGCTTTATCGGTTTGAAAAAAACCATATTTCTTATCAGCTATGTTTTTAGTTGGCTTTTTAGGCAAACTCTCTTTTGGATATTTCATAAAAGCACCAAGCGTGGCGTAGGAAAGTCTGATTCCGCCTTCAACACCCGGACGCGAACTGTTCAAAACTGAAAATCCGTTGGCATTTCCCTCAAAATCAATTAGATCTTGCCATTCTTTGGCCGTTAATTGCTCTTTGTATTTCAAACCATTTCCTATCGAAAAATATTCCCCAATGGCTTTTTCTCCCGAATGCCCAAAAGGTGGATTCCCTATATCATGAGCCAAAGATGCGGCGGCCACAATAGCTCCAAAATCATTCATCTGATAACCGTGAACTTCCTGCAAATACGGATATTTCTCCAATATTTTTTTACCAACCAATCGTCCCAAAGAACGTCCCACAACCGAAACCTCGAGACTGTGCGTTAAACGAGTGTGTACAAAATCGGTTTTGGAAAGTGGAATCACTTGCGTTTTGTCCTGCAAACTTCTAAAAGCAGAGGAGAATATGATTCGGTCATAATCAACTTCAAAGCCCAAACGGGTTTCGTCCTGTTCGATTCTTAATCTTTTACCTGTATCTCCTTGTCTTTTTAGTGATAATAATTGTTCCCAGTTCATGATGTATTTTTCGGATTTGTTTTCAAAGATAGAGAAATAGATAGATTTTAAAAACAAAAGTATTTTTGTAAAGACAAGTGTTTTCATGTCAATAAACAACGATAAAAACTCATTCTTCAAGAAGCTTTTTTTGCTTTTCAATCTCTGCCGCAATAATATTGTTTTTCACTTCTTTGAGTAAATGATTTTTCGCTTCCGCAAAAGTAATATCATAGATATGATTTACTTTTTGGAATTCTACAGGATATTTTGCGAGCAACTTTGTATAATAACTATCTAAAACTTCTTTGGAAGGAGCCGTAAATTCCAGTTGCATTTCAAAACGGCGCACCAAGGCTTCGTCTATCATCTGTATTTGATTGGTGGCAGCTATTAATACTGACCGATTGGGGAAATTATCTATAAGCTGAATAATCGAGTTTACTACCCGTTTCATTTCTGTACTGTCTTTGTTATCATAATCTCTGATTTGACCCAAGGAATCAAATTCATCGAAGAACAAAACAGAACTTTCGTATTGCACTTCCTTGAACAGTCCTTCGATATTCTTGGAGGTTTCGCCCAATTTGGAAGAAACAATTCGGGAGAGATTGACAATGATTAGCTTTTTATCCAGTTTTCTTGCAATCGCTTTAGCAGTCATTGTTTTGCCACAGCCTGTTTTGCCGTGCAACAGTATTTTATTGACCACTGGCAACTCGTATTGCTCCAAAACCTGACGAAACTGATATTCCTTCAAGAATTGATTGATTTGCTCGGAAACAGCTTCATTGAACACTACATCTTCGAGATGAACAATACTACGATCTGTAAAATATAATAAACTCAAGGGAAATGGTTTTTTATATTAGTTTTTTACTCCAATTGAAAATAGCTCCAAAACAAAGTATTTTATTATTTTTTGTCTTAAGAAAATCAAACTTACTTGATATGTATTCCAAATTACAATTTATCACTAAATCTTTATTTGTTTATTACAAAAATGTAATATCTTTGTAGAAGAATTATACATCAATAGATGTTTATATATTTGGATTGGGGTGTCCCCGGTCGACAATAAAGGCTGATTTTATCAGTCTTTTTGTTTTTACGGAAATATCTTTAATCCGTATCGTTTTCCGTTTTTCGTATAAAATTTATCTTTGATTAACTCATAAGAAATATTTACTCCCTCTGGAAATATAATTTTTCTAGCTATTGGGTAAGCCAATAAATCCGAAATTTGTAATCCGTTATTATTTTTTCTTTTATCAAGAAAATGATGCTTTACCGCGTATTTTTTCATTCGTTCTGCATCAACATAAAAAGTGCCAACTTGGTTTAATTTGTTTAAATGATTAGCTAGTTTTGCATCTTCTTTTTTTCCTCTTTTTTCGATTATTATCTCTAAAGAATCACAATCCTGAAGTTCATCAAGACAAAAAATCGTTCTTTCTAATATAAAAGAAAGAGCAATTTCATAAACATCATCTTCTAGTTTTCCATACTTTTTGATAAATGAAATTTTATCAATAGCCGAACAAATTATTTTGTAAATGCTCAAAGTAAGAATACTATTCAGGTCGTTATAAAATTGCTCTTTTATTTTTAAATCAAATAATATCTTGAATTCATTATTACATTTTCTAATATCACGAGAATGTATAATCACATTCGTATTGTCCCAGTATTTTAGTTTTGCATCATTAACTATTGAATTGATTTTAGAAAACTCATTTTCTGAAATCAAAACACCACATAACAAAAACACAGGGAAACTCTCGTCAATAGTTTTCAAACCGTGATCGCCACTTTCATCAATAAACAAATAATATTTCAAATCATTAAATACTTAAGATCCACACATTTCACAATCGTCTGGACCAGCATTTTTAGCTAATTCAATCATTGCTCTGTATTCCTCAGTAGTCATTTGAGTTTCTACTACTTCAACCGCCTCAAGAACTCTAGCTTGTGGTTTAGAATCAGGAATAGCTTCCTCTTTTTTATCGTTGTTTAACGTGAACTTGATAGCATCAACTGCCGCTTTGGTTCTCAAATAATACATACCTGTTTTCAAACCAGATTGCCAAGCATAGAAGTGCATTGAAGTCAATTTAGAATAATTAGCATCTTGCATAAACAAGTTCAATGATTGCGATTGATCCACAAAATATCCTCTTTGACGAGACATATCGATAATGTCTTTCATAGACATTTCCCAAACGGTTTTATACAATTCTTTCAAGTCTTGAGGAATTATATCAATATTTTGAACCGATCCGTTATGACGCATGATTTCTTGTTTCAAATTGTCATTCCACAATCCTAATTTCACTAAATCGTGCAATAAATGTTTGTTCACCACAATAAATTCACCAGACAATACACGTCTTGTATAAATATTCGAAGTATATGGTTCGAATGCTTCGTTGTTACCCAAAATTTGAGAAGTCGAAGCCGTTGGCATTGGCGCAACCAATAAAGAGTTACGAACACCGTTTTTCACTACTTCTTTTCTAAGCGAAGCCCAGTCCCATCTTCCTGATAGTTCTTCGTCTTTCATTCCCCACAAATTGTGTTGGAATTCTCCGTTTGACATTGGAGACCCTTTGAAAGTAGAATACGGACCTTCTTCGATTGCCATTTCCATAGAGGCAGTACAAGCTGCAAAGTAAAGGGTTTCGAATATTTCTTGGTTTAATTTTTTGGCTTCATCAGATGTAAAAGGCAAACGCAACATAATAAAAGCATCGGCAAGTCCTTGTACACCAAGACCAATTGGCCTGTGACGCATATTGGAGTTTTCAGCTTCTTTTACAGGATAGTAATTTCTGTCGATTACTCTGTTCAAGTTACGAGTTACACGCTTGGTCACATCGTACAATAATTTGTGGTTGAAAGCTCCATTCTCTACAAACATTGGCAAAGAAATAGAAGCTAAATTACAAACAGCCACCTCATCACTTGACGTGAATTCCATAATCTCAGTACACAAATTCGACGAACGAATAGTACCTAGATTTTTTTGATTTGATTTTCTGTTGGCTGCATCTTTATACAACATATAAGGCGTTCCAGTCTCAATTTGTGATTCTAGGATTTTCTCCCATAATTCACGGGCTTTAATGGTTTTTCTACCTTTGCCTCTAAATTCATAATCGGTATATAAAGCTTCAAATTCTTCTCCATACACATCATACAAACCTGGACATTCGTTAGGACACATCAAAGTCCAAGTAGAATCTTCCTGTACACGTTTCATAAATAAATCGGAAGTCCACATCGCAAAGAATAAATCTCTGGCGCGCATTTCTTCTTTACCTGTATTCTTTTTCAAATCTAAAAAGTCGAAGATATCCGCATGCCAAGTTTCGATATAGATAGCAAAACTTCCTTTTCTTTTTCCACCACCTTGATCCACATAACGAGCGGTATCATTAAACACTCTCAACATTGGTACAATTCCGTTTGATGTACCATTTGTCCCACGAATATAAGAACCTGTTGCACGAACGTTATGAATAGAAAGTCCAACTCCTCCCGCTGATTGCGAGATTTTTGCTGTTTGTTTTAAGGTATCGTATATTCCATCAATACTATCATCTTGCATTGCCAAAAGGAAACAAGAAGACATTTGAGGTTTTGGAGTACCCGCGTTAAACAAAGTTGGTGTTGCATGGGTAAAGAATTTTTTAGACATTAAGTCATAAGTCTCCATCACCGATTTCAAATCGTCCAGGTGAATACCAACAGAAACACGCATCAACATATGTTGCGGACGTTCTACAATTTTTCCGTTTATTTTCAATAAATACGAACGTTCCAGTGTTTTAAAACCAAAATAATCGTAATTAAAATCTCTGTTGTATATAATATGTGAATCTAGAAATTCAGCGTTTTCCATAATCACTTTATGAACTTCTTCGGCTAATAAAGGTGATTCTTGATTGGTTCTAGGATTGATGTAATGAAACATTTCATTCATCGTTTCCGAGAATGATTTTTTGGTATTTGAATGTAGATTTGAAATAGCGATACGAGCAGCCAATTGTGCATAATCCGGATGAGCAATGGTCATTGACGCAGCGGTTTCGGCAGCTAGGTTATCAAGTTCAGATGTAGAAACCCCATCATACAAACCTTCGATAACTCGCATAGCAACTTTAACTGGATCAACCAATTCGTTCAAGCCGTAACATAATTTTTTAATTCTCTCTGTAATTTTATCAAACATTACAGGTTCTTTGTGGCCGTCTCTTTTTACTACATACATACTTTTATCAATTTTTAATTAATGAATTGTGACTTACGAATAGCAGGAATTCATAAATCATTTTTTACTCACGGTCAATCCATAAACCATTTCGATATTTTGTTTCATCGCATAAATGAGATGAAACAAAACGCCGTCATTTGACCCAAAATTAATCGGGCTGAATTAACTTAGCTTTTAGATTTGGGGATCTTAAAAAACTACTTAATTATTGTTTTTTCTTTTATTTTTTTTTAGCGCTTTCAAAAGCTATAGGAAACATTTGAAAAATCAAAACTGTATTCTAAAAATCGGCGTCGAAGCTAATTTTTTGGGAATCACCTTCGGTAACTTTAACCCCAGATTTTTGATATTCTGCAACTTTTTTCTCAAAGAAATTAGTTTTTCCTTGAAGTGAAATCATATCCATGAAATCAAACGGATTGGCAACATTGTATTCTCTGTCACAACCCAATTCTACCAATAATCTATCGGCAACAAATTCTAAGTATTGAGTCATTAAACCTGCATTCATCCCAATCAAACTTACTGGAAGCGATTCGGTAATGAATTCTCTTTCGATATTCAAAGCATCAACGATAATGCTTCTTATTCTTTCTTTTGGCACTTTATTAATTAAATGATGATTGTGTAAATGCACCGCAAAATCACAGTGAACCCCTTCATCACGAGAAATCAACTCATTGGAAAAAGTCAATCCTGGCATCAATCCACGTTTTTTTAACCAATAAATAGAACAAAATGCTCCTGAAAAGAAAATTCCTTCTACCGCTGCAAAAGCGATTAGCCTTTCGGCAAAAGAATCAGATTCTATCCATTTCAAAGCCCAGTCTGCTTTCTTTTTAATAGCTGGGAAAACATCCAAAGCATTAAACAAATCAGATTTTTCAGCTTCGTCTTTTACATAAGTATCTATCAAAAGTGAATACGTTTCGCTATGTATATTTTCCATCATGATTTGGAAACCATAGAAAAATTTAGCTTCAGCATATTGCACTTCATTAACAAAATTCTCCGCTAGATTTTCATTTACAATTCCATCCGACGCTGCAAAAAAAGCAAGAATGTGTTTTATAAAGTAGCGTTCGTCATCATTTAGCTTATTATTCCAGTCATTTAAATCTTGTGACAAATCAATTTCTTCAGCAGTCCAGAAACTAGCCTCCATCATTTTATATCTTTCCCAAATATCATGATGTTTAATTGGAAAAATCACGAAACGATTTTTGTTTTCTTGTAAAATTGGTTCAATTTGAGACATTTGACTTTTTGTTTATTTTTGATTTTTATACTGAAAATAGATGCGAAATATGAATTACAAAGATTGTGAATTAATGCGGTTATTAAAAGCCAAACTTATTCACAATACCTCATAGTTTTTAACAAATAAGAAAAAACCCTTATTTTATTGTTGAATAATTAACATATTGATTAACAATGTTTTAAAAATAACTAAAACAAGCGACCTCCTGTAAAATAGGGAAAATTTAAACGATAAGAAATAGAAATTAGCTTTAGATTTTACAAACCTTTTTTTAAGTCTTCGGCAACTTTTTCAAGTTCCAAATACCAATCTTCACCAAAGCGACGAATAAGGGCTTCCTTGACAAATTTGTATACAGGAACTTCGAGTTCTTGCCCTAAAGAACAGGCTGCATCACAAATATCCCATTTGTCATAATTGACAGCTGCAAACTCGGTGAAATCTTTAACTCGTATTGGGTATAAATGACAGGAAACAGGTTTTTTCCAGTCTATTATACCTTGATTATAGGCTTGCTCAATTCCACAAAGAGCTGTTTTTCCGTCAAAAATAACGTAGGCACAATCTTTATTGTCAATTAGCGGAGTTTCAAGATCCCCATCAACACCATTAACCCAAGTCCCTTGGGCTTCTATAGCCTCAATTCCTTGTTTTCTTAAAAATGGTTTTACTTTTGGATATATTTCTTCCAATATTTTTGTTTCTGCCAAACTCAATGGTGCTCCTGCATCGCCATCGACGCAACAGGCTCCTTTGCAAGCTGACAAATTACAAACAAATTCTTTTTCGAGTATATCCTCCGAGACGATGGTTTTTCCTAGTTGAAACATTTTGCAAAGGTAACCAAAGATTCAAGAAATAAAAAACCCACTAACAAACATAAACTCCCAAATCAGACAAATTAACACATTGCAACTATTTTACTTACATAAATTTATAATCTGCTTTATTGAACACATAAGCGTTTTTCTCCAAACTAACGCATTTCATAGTCGTCACTTTTTCCTTGTTTTTCAAATCTTTCATACTCATATCCATTAACAATGTTTTTTCATTGGGCTTGAGATAACCGGCTAAAGCATCTGGCATTTTCCAATTTTTTTGATTTTTAAACATATCACCAAAACTCACTTTGGCTTCATTTGTAAAATAAAAAATGATATCATATTCGTCATTTGTGGCCTGAATCCCTTTGCAGTTGTAACCTAAAAATATTTTATTTGGCAATGTTTTATAAGTGAATTTAGATTTCTCACTCTCTTTCTTTGTCATTTCCGAATAATCAGGCATTTTGGAAGCCGAAGCCATTTTTTCCGTGCCATTTCCAAAAGAAGTCACCGTTAGTCTGTTTTTCATATCCATAACCATAAACATGTTTTGCCCTTCGCCCTGCGACACATTAAATCCAAAATAAGACACATTAGGTTCCAGAAAATAATCTGCATTCATCGCCTTAGCATCAGCACCTTTAATTTCCATAACGTATTTCCAGCTAAAAGTATACGAATCTGGAACTTGAGAAGCATCCACTTTATTTTTGCCGTAACCCAAAATCGCTTCATTCCTATTTACATTTTGGTCCACACTTTCCCCAATGGCTTTATCTCCCTCATCTAAAGCCTTATCCGTTGCAGCATTTGCTTTTTGCGAAGCTTTATTCAGCGCTTTTTGCTCCGCAGCTTTTTGAACTTGTTTCCAAATCTGTGCCTGTGAACCATCAAATGACAACAACAAAACCAAGAGTACTATAACAAACCACATCTTTTTCATAGTTAGTATATTTAAAATTACAAACAAATTTACTAATTGATTTTCAGTAAGTTAAATATTTTAACGTTTGATTTATCCTATTTTAATAATTCAACAAAAAGCAAAAAAACCTACTTTTCAATCATTTAATAATAGAATTCCCAAAATGAAAAAATAACCGTATTTTTGAAAGACAAAAAAGATTTACCCAACTTTTCATAAAAAAAACAATACTTATGATGGATTTTAATTTGAAGGAAATAATAACCGTAGGAATGGTGCTTTTTGCCGTAATTGATATAGTTGGATCTATTCCAATCATAGTGGGGCTGAGAGCCAAACACGGCCATATCGAATCGGAAAAAGCAGCTTTGGTAGCAGGATTGATTATGATATTGTTTCTATTTATTGGAGAGGAATTTTTAAGTTTAATTGGAATTGATGTCCATTCATTTGCAGTGGCGGGTTCTTTTGTATTATTCTTTTTGGCCCTAGAAATGATTTTAGGCATTCGTATTTATCGAGACGAAGAAGCAAGTTCCGCCTCAATAGTACCATTGGCATTCCCATTAATTGCAGGCGCAGGAACAATGACCACTTTACTTTCTTTACGTTCACAATTCCACACTATAAATATTGTCCTCGCAATTATATTGAACATTATATTGGTTTATATTGTTCTGAAATCATCCGGGAAAATTGAAAAAATGCTAGGACAAAATGGACTTGGCGTAATTCGTAAGACTTTTGGTGTAGTACTTTTAGCAATAGCTGTTAAATTATTCGCCGCTAATGTTAAAGGTTTGTTTGTCTAAAAAAAAAAATTATAAATTTACCCCCTAAATATTTTATTCGTCAAAGATTAAAGCCCATTTTTAAGCAATTTTTATTTCAAAATTAGACTCAAAAATACTTTGGCATTTTTTATAAAAAAATTAAACCTATGAAAACTTTCACTAACATTTTAGTGCTTTTGGCAGTTGCGCTTCTTATTTTCAATATTACTTTAATTGATTTTCAAAATCCATTTAAAGGAGATAGCATAGTGGCGTTCGTTGGTGTAGTCGCTTCATTTTGTGCGGTATTAATTCTTCTTATTTTTAGAATGTCTAAAAAAATAGTTGAAAAAATGAACGACAACGCATAACTGTGTTTGACGTATTAATTATAGGCGGTGGCGTTTCCGGAATATCATGCGCTATGGTATTGGGTTCCGCTAAAAAGAAAACTTTTGTTTCGTCTAAGAAAATCGGAATTCTCACGCATCAAAAGACTTCATCTCTTCAAGAGGCCCTTTTCAACAATGCTTACGGAATTCCTCCTGGAAAATTAGGTTCGGAATTACTAATTGAGAGCATCGATCATTTATCCAACACTTATCCCCATATTCTTCAAATCCCAGAGGAAAAAGTATTGAAAATAGAAGGTCTCTATCCCGAATTTACTGTTGTTACAAACAAAAACACATACAAAACTGCTACTATCGTAATTGGGATTGGATCAGCCAATACTTTTGCTATCGAAGGCTTAATGCAGTTTGTGGAACCGCATAAAAAAGCCCTTCCCGAAAAACAAAGGATTCAACTTAAGAATATTGACCATAAAGTGGCTGATGGTATTTATGTAATAGGAACTCTTGCGGGCTGGCGAAGCCAATTGGCTATTGCCGCAGGGAGTGGCGCAGCTGTCGCTACCGATTTACTTACTTTATGGAACGAGGGAATTCAGACGCATTCGCACGACAGCATTAGAAAATAAACTGTTTACACCTATATTAAATTACTTTGAAGTTTCAAGTTTAGAATTTTCCTTCAAAACTGCTTTTATCATAGCGTCGTCTTTCAAAACCATTTCGTAGTAGTAAGTATCCCCAAATAACTGTTTTGCAAACTCTGCACTGACATATCTTTTTACCAATGTTTTATAGCTCCCAAGATTAACCTCCAAACCGTTTTTGGAAAGGTATTTTTGAAAAGCATTAAAATACGAATCGGTAGCGTTTATTTGTATTTTAAATTGATCGTAAGTCAATTTGGTAAATGCATTTCTATCTTTGTCTAGTTCTTCAAAAACAAAATGTCCCACAATACCTGACTGCAACAAATATGAAATATTTTCTGCTCCGTGTTCCGCTTCCAAAGGCACGAAAACATCGGGCACAATTCCACCACCGCCATAAACAATCTTCCCTTTTTTGGTTTTAAACTTTAAAGAATCAACCACTTTTATGCTGTCTTTTTTATACAATTCGCCATGCAAAAAACGATCATCCGATTCTTTGAAGTATTCCTCATTCCCTTTAGAATATGGCTTTTGAATAGACCTACCCGTTGGTGTATAATATCTGGCAATGGTCAATCGCACAGCTGAACCGTCATTAAAATCCATTTCGCGCTGTACCAATCCTTTTCCAAATGATCGTCTTCCCACAATAGTTCCACGATCATTATCCTGTATCGCTCCAGCCAAAATTTCACTCGCCGAAGCACTGTTTTCATTAATCAAAACAAATACATTTCCGGTTTCGAAGCTACCCTCTTCTGTAGCATAGGTTTTCTCAGTTGGCTCTTTCTTGCTTTTGGTAAAAACAATTAATTCTTTGTCTTTCAAAAATTCATCGGCAATAGCAATGGCTTCTTCCATATAACCGCCCCCATTATCCCGAACATCGATCACCAGTGTTTTAATTCCTTGTTTTTTCAAAGAAGTCAAACCTTTTTTAAACTCATCGAAAGTAGTTTCCGCAAAACGGTTAATCTTGATATAACCCGTATTTTTGTCTAAAAGCATTGCAACATCAACACTTTTTAAAGGAATTACATCGCGCTTTATGGTAACCTTCATTTTCTTGTGTTCGGATTTTCTATAAACCGTCAATTCAATTTGCGAACCCGCCTGACCTTTTAGCGTGGCAAACAAACTGTCATTAGGCAATTTTCGACCAAATAACTTAGTTTTATCTGCATACAAAATTCGGTCTCCAGCCTTGATTCCTGCTTTTGCCGAAGGGCCATTTTTAACTGGATTTATAACCGCAACAGAATCATTGTGCATATAAAAATTAATTCCAATCCCAACAAAATCGCCTTTCATTGTCTCAGCTATTTCGGCTTGATCTTTTGGCGGAATGTACACGGAATGTGGATCTAATTTTGCTAAGATGCTATTTACCGTAAGACTAACAATCGAATCGGTATTTACATCATCTACATATTCGTTGTCAATGAAATCAATCAGTTTATTGAGTTTTTCTTTGGTATTCTTTTTGGCTATAAAAGATTTGGACGAAGGCGTACCGGACAAACTGCCAATAAAAATTCCAAGAGCAAAAATGCCCCCAATAAGTATGGGTAAATATTTGTTGTCGAATTTCATTTTTTTTCTAATCTGAGTGATTATTCTCTTTTACTTTTTAGATAATTGCAAAAAGGCAAAATATCTCCTTTTAGCCCCGGTTGAAGTGAAAATCCTTTTTGTGAACTTTATCAAAGTTCACAAAAAGATTGAAACGGAAAACGGGACGATCTTACCAAAAAAGGAAAAATGTTTCTGCTCCAAAATTAACAATCGAACTCCAGCTTCCTAATCTTCCAAAACGGGAATATGCTCTACTTCTATGCCTGCTTTCATTAAAAATTGTATTCCGGAATCATCACGGTATCCATTGTGGTACACTACTCTTTTTATCCCCGATTGATGAATTAATTTGCTGCATTCTTTACAAGGCGAAAGTGTGATGTACAAAGTCGCTCCTTCACAGGATTGAGTTGATCTGGCCACTTTCAATATCGCATTTGCCTCAGCATGGAGAACATCCCAACGTGTCAAACCTTCTTCGTCTTCACAACAGTTTTCAAATCCTGATGGTGTTCCATTATATCCGTCCGAAATAATCATACGGTCTTTTACTATGATAGCACCTACTTTTTTTCTGTGGCAATAGGACAACAAACCCCATTCTGTAGCAATCCTAAGATAGGCTTTGTCGTATTTATTTAATTTTATTTTGTTCATATTTTGAATTATCTTTTCCAGATTTCACTTTCCAGAATCATAGGCAACACTACCCCAATTATAAATGCCGACATCACTAATGTCCAATCGCGTTTTGAAAAACGAAATACCGTTTGTACAATATACGACAAAATCAACACAACAATCACTACCACAATTTGAGCGGCTTCGATTCCCAGTGCAAATTCGGCCATCGGCAATAACTTCGAACTTGGACTTCCTCCTAATATCGTTTTAAAATAATTAGAAAAACCTAAACCATGAATGATTCCAAAGAAAAGCGTTATTATAAAAACTAAATTGACACTACCATTTTTACTGGATTTACCAGCTGTAAACAAATTATAGAGAGCCGTTATTAATATTGTAATCGGAATAAGCAGTTCTACCACATTTACCTTAACTGAAATAATTCCAAAAACGGAAAGAAACAATGCGGTTGTATGTCCCAAAGTAAACACAGTTACCAAAAGCAAAATCCTTTTCCAGTCATTAAACGAAAAAGGAACAGACAAAGCAATTAAAAATAAAACATGATCATAGGAATGTATATCCAGTACGTGTTTCAATCCTATTTGAAAGTAAATCAAAAATTCTGACATCATAAAATAATTAAATTGATATGGGGTTGTAAACTTACGATTAATTTTGAAAATGGAATATTTGATTAAAAAATCATTCTTCAAAAAAAATAAAAAATAGAGGTCAATCGTACAAAAAAGTCATTAAAAACAAAAATCATTAGTGAAAAATTAATTATCTTTATGTCAAACCTTAAACACCACAATTATGCCATTCTCAGATTTATTTAGTAGCGAATTCAACCAAGCAAACAAAGGCCATTTTTCAGCCATTGTGCGGGTAGCCTATGCCGGTGGAAATATTACGGAACAAGAACAAAAATTTCTGGACAAACTTGCTGTGGATCTTGAAATTTCCGAAGAAGAATACAAAGAGATTTTAAAAGATCCGAACAAATATCCAATCAACGCACCATACTTATACATTGAAAGACTGGAAAGTCTCCACAAACTAGCCAGAATAGTTCGCCGAGACCATCAACTGGGAGATCAGCAAGAACACTTAATGGTTAAATTTGCATTAGCTTTAGGATTTACTCCTGCCAATGTGAATTATATTGTGGACAAAGCACTCAAATTGGTTGATAAACATGTAGATCTAGATACTTTTATATATGAAATGAAGAATATGTATAAATAAAAAACAGCTCCAATTTAGGAGCTGTTTTTTGGTTTAATCTTTGGTTTGTTTCTTGGTTTAATATTTACTCAGTTTTGCTTTATACATAAACTCTTCTGCTTTTTCAACCATTTTTATGCTACCGCAAAAGAAAGGCACCCTTTCGTGTAATTCTGTAGGTTGGATTTCCATTATTCTATCAAAACCATCCGAAGCTTTTCCACCAGCCTGCTCCACAATAAATGCCATAGGATTACATTCGTATAACAAACGTAACTTCCCTTTTGGTGCTTTTTTACTGGTAGGATAAATATAAATCCCCCCTTTAATCATATTTCTATGAATATCCGCCACTAAACTTCCAATGTAGCGAGAAGTATAAGGACGATCTTCTTCTTCCAATTGACAATACTTGATATAATCTTTCACCCCTTGCGGAAAATGAACATAATTTCCTTCGTTGATGGAATAGATATTACCATCTTCAGAGAATTTCATATTGGGATGCGAAAGGTAAAATGTTCCAATAGCGGGATTCAAAGTAAATCCGTTTACTCCATGACCTGTAGTATATACAAGCATAGTTGACGTTCCATAAATTACATAACCTGCAGCTACTTGTTGCGTACCCGGTTGCAAAAAATCTTCTAATGTAACAGGAGTTCCTATAGGCGTTACTCTTCTATAAACCGAAAATATAGTCCCCACTGTAACATTTACATCAATATTCGAAGATCCATCAAGAGGATCCATCAAAACCACATATTTATTATTATGACTGCTATCACTTCCTTCTACCGTAATAAAATCATCATTTTCTTCTGAAGCGATACCACAAACAATTTCGCGGTTGATTAAAGTTTGGATAAAAATCTCATTGGCATATACATCCAATTTTTGTTGGTCTTCGCCTTGAATATTTTGTTCTCCGGCTGCTCCTATTATATCGACTAATCCGGCTTTATTAACTTTGTAATTGACCACTTTGGCCGCCAAACGAATTGAGTTGATAATCCTGGATAATTCACCTGATGAATATTGGAAAGCTTTTTGGTTTTCAATAATAAATTCCCCTAGTGTTTTGTTTCTTTCTTCCATTACGAAATCGATGTAGTTAGTTTGAAGTCACAAATATCGTTTTTTTTGTGAAATTGAAAAGAATAATACTTAGATAGTTTATCAGTATTGTATATTTGCTACATATTCCATAAAAACTAGTCACTATTTGACTGTTTTTTAATAGAATTCAAGAATAATAATACGAAATCATGAAAATACGCAAAGGAGAAAAACAGGACATGCACGGTGTTTTGGCATTAATTAAGGAGTTGGCCGTATTCGAAAAAGAGCCAGATGCCGTTTTGATCACCGAAGAAGATTTAATTCGTGATGGTTTTGGAACAAATCCATTGTTTCAGGTTTTTGTTGCCGAGGTTGAAAAAGAAATTGTAGGCATTGCTTTGTATTATTACCGATACTCTACTTGGAAAGGAAAAACAATCCATTTGGAAGATTTAGTAGTTAAAGATAGCATGCGCGGAACCGGATTGGGTTATGCTCTGTATTCTGAAATCATCAAACAAGCCAAAAAAGATCAGGTTCGAAGAATTGATTGGAATGTCTTGGACTGGAACACACCAGCAATTGATTTTTATGAAAAATCAGGAGCCAAAGTTTTAGACGAATGGAGAGTTGCACAAATGGACGAAGCTGCAATCAACTATTTTGTGGACAACAAATTAAGAAATTAAAAAAAATAAAATATGATTTCGTTTTGGAGAAATTCCAAAATCTGAAATCTAAAATCTGAATAAAATGAGGGTATTTAAATTTGGTGGTGCTTCTGTGAAAGATGCAGCCGGTATCAAAAACGTTTATGACGTTTTGCAACAAGTGGGTTATGAAGATGTATTAGTGATTGTTTCAGCAATGGGAAAAACAACTAATGCTCTGGAAGAGGTTATCAAAAACTATTTTGACAAATCTCCAGAATTGAATTCATCGGTACAAGAAGTAAAAAAATACCACAATCAAATCTTGTTGGATTTGTTTGAAGATGAAACAAATGAAGTTTTTGCCGCTGTGAATGCTCAGTTTGCTGATTTAGAATATTTTCTGGCCCATAATAAATCTCCAAATTACAATTTTGTTTACGACCAAATCGTAAGCTTCGGAGAATTGATTTCGACTACTATTTTGAGTCATTTTATGGCTTTCAAAGGCATTCAAACACAATGGCTGGACGTTAGAAACTTTATAAAAACAGATTCAACTTACCGAGATGCTGAAGTGGATTGGGAATTGACGCAAAAAAATATTGCCAACAACATCAAACGCAAAATATTGAATATCACTCAAGGATTCTTGGGTTCTGATGAAAACAATTTCACCACTACTTTAGGACGTGAAGGTTCGGATTATACCGCTGCAATTTTTGCTTATTGCTTGAATGCCGAAAGCGTAACAATCTGGAAAGACGTCCCAGGAGTTATGAATGCCGATCCAAGATATTTTGAAAATGCAAGTTTGCTGAATCAAATTTCGTATCGTGAAGCTATCGAATTGGCCTTTTATGGTGCATCGGTTATTCACCCAAAAACATTACAACCTTTACAGAAAAAAGAAATTCCATTGTATGTAAAATCGTTTATCAATCCATTGTTACCCGGAACCCGTGTAGCCAAAGGAGCTGACCTTGAACCTTATTTACCTTGTTTTATTGTAAAAAGAAGCCAATTGTTGATTTCATTATCTTCGATAGATTTCTCTTTCATCATGGAAGAAAACATAAGCGAAATCTTTGGTTTGTTTCACCAATTCAAACTAAAAGTGAACTTAATCCAGAATTCCGCGATTAGTTTCTCAGTTTGTGTGGAAGATAAATTTGGCAATTTCAATGAATTGAATGCGATTCTTTCGAAAAAATTCAAAGTAGATTTCACCGAAAATGTTACTTTATATACCATTAGACATTTTAATGAAAACGCTGCTCAAACTGTAGAAGAAAACAAAACAGTTCTTTTGAAACAAGTGAGTAGAGAAACAATGCAAATTGTAACCAAAGAGAATTAACACATTACCAAAAAACAAATTACCTTTAAAAATGGAAGCTGAGAATTCGGCTTCCATTTTTTTATTTTTAATGTGTCTAATTATCTAAAATTCAATCCTTAAAATCATTTTCAATATCTTGAATTGTCACATCGACTAATTAACACATTATAAAAATAATAAACACTATTTTTGACACTTTGGAGTTATACTATTTATGCTAAAAAAGGTATTATTTTGGGTTGTCATTTTTTATTTTTCTGGGCTTCAGGCGCAAGAAATAGATTCGACTTACACCACCAAAAAAATAGCTTTTACGACCGACACGATTCACTTGGAATCCGTAAGTATCAACTCCAGTTATTTCAAGGTATTGGATGCCAAAAATCAAGTCATTGACAGTACTTTGTATCAAATCAACTTTCCCAAAGGCTATCTTCTATTCAAAAACCAAAACTTCTCTCCTACTGATTCTCTGACGGTTCATTATCTAAAACTACCGGATATTTTAACCAAAGAATATACCATTTACGACAGCAGCAAAATCATTGACAACGATGCCACCAATCAGAACTTATACAGGATGGAGAGTATTTCGGCTCCAAAAAACATTCCGTTTGATGGCCTTTTAGCAACAGGAAGTCTTTCCCGTGGTGTTACTGTAGGCAACAATCAAAATGCGGTGGTCAATTCAAATCTAGACTTTCAAATCACGGGAAAAATATCCGAAAAAGTCAGCATTCGAGCTTCGATTCAAGATACAAATATTCCGGTTCAAGAAGGCAGTTACTCACAACGGCTGAACCAATACGACAACATTTTCATGGAGCTTTTTACCGATAGCTGGAATGTTCGTGCAGGCGATGTTTTTATTGGCAACAACACTACTCGTTTTCTTACTTTCAACAAAAAAATACAAGGATTGTCTGCTACTGTCAATTTTGGAAATGAAGACAGCAAGACCAATGTTTTCGCATCGGGCGGATTGGTTACGGGGAATTATGCCAGCAGTAATTTCAAAGGACAGGAAGGAAATCAGGGGCCGTATAAATTAGTTGGACAAAATGGAGAATTGTATGTTTTGGTCATCATTGGTTCGGAACGGGTTTATGTCAATGGTGTTTTGCTAAAAAGAGGCGAAAACTTTGACTATATTATCGATTATAATTCGGGGGAAATTGTGTTTAACGCTCAATTCCCTATTACTTCCGAGATGCGAATAGTAGTCGAATACCAATATTCCGAAAACAATTACACGAGATTCATCACCTACGACGGCGGAAGTTATACCGACAAAAAATGGAATTTTGGAGCCGCCGTATATTCCGAAAATGATTTAAAAAACCAACCCGTACAGCAAAACCTTTCCAGTGAGCAGGCTCAAATTTTGGCGAATGCCGGAGACAATCCCAATATGATGGTTGCTCCATCAGCCGTTCCTGATACCTATGACGAAAAGAAAATACAATATAAAAAAACCATTCTCGGGGCTTCAACTATCTACGAATATTCCACAAACCCCGATGACGAGCTATACAATGTTCAATTTACTTTAATTGGCCAAGCCAAAGGAAATTACATACTGACAAACCCTACCAGTGTTGACAAAATATTTGAATATGTTGCACCAGTAAACGGAATTCCACAGGGAAAATACGAACCGGTTATACAATTGGTTGCTCCAATAAAAGCCCAAGTAGCCACTTTCTTTGGAAAATACAATCCTTCAGAAAAAACTGCTGTCGATTTTGAATTGGCCGTCAGTAACAACGATAAAAATTTATTTTCTTCGACAGACGACACCAACAATCAAGGATTTTCGGGCGAGATTAACGCCAAACAGAGACTATATTCCAAAAAATGGAATATTGATGCTTTCTTCAATTTTCAAGGCGTAGAAGCAGAGTTCAAGCCCGTAGAACGCATCAACAGTATCGAATTCTATCGAGATTGGAATGTGAACACTACAGCAATTGGAGATCAGAGTTTATTGGGAACGGGTTTGAATTTTAATTTAATTCCGAATGAAAACTCCAAAAACATAGCCACAATTACCTATGCTTTCCAAAAACTCAATCTTTCAAATACGTATTCGGGTGTAAAAAACAACCTTAACGCGGGATTTGAATTTACTGATTGGAGTATCAAAAACGACGGGAGTTATTTAAAAAGTGACGACTTGAAAAACACTTCAAAGTTCTTAAGAAACTTTTCGCACGTTCGCTACAATTCCAAAAAAAACTGGATTGGTAGTACATTACGCTTTGAAGACAATCAAGAAAAAAACAAGGCAACCCAACAATTCTCTTTACTAAGCCAACGCTTTTCGGAATACGGAATATATGCCGGACATGGCGACAGCACCAAAGTTTATGTCCAATTGGGTTATGTAAAAAGAGTAAACGACAGTGTTCAAAACGGTTTATTGCAAAGAGTAAACACCTCAAACAGTTATAATTTGCAAACCAAATTATTTCAAACTGAGAGTCGTGATATATCCTTATTCGTTAATTACAGACAATTGAATTACACCGATCCAGCTTTAAAAACAACTCCGTCGCTAAATGCAAAAATGCTGTACAATGACCAATTTTTCAATAAATTGATTCAAAGCAATACACTCTATCAAACCAATTCCGGAACCATGCCTTTCCAAGATTACACTTATGTTGAAGTTCCAGCTGGACAGGGAAAATATACTTGGAATGATTACAATGGCAATGGAATAAAAGATTTGGAAGAATTTGAAATTGCCCCATTTTCTGATTTGGCGACCTACACCAGAATCTTTTTACCAAATCAGATTTACGTCAAAACCAACCAAAACAAATTCTCCCAGTCTTTTATAATCAATCCTATTGTTTGGCAAAATAGTACTTCGTTCAAGAAAAAGCTGTCCTATTTTTATATGCAGACTTCCTTTATTATGGATCGAAAGATTAAAAACAGCGGAGAACATTTGGTCCTGAATCCATTTGAATCTTCATCGGAAGACATTTTGGGGCTTATCAAAACCTTTACTAATACTTTATCGTACAACAGAGGAAAAAGAGACAATTCAGTTACCTATACTTTTACAAAAAACGAAACCCAAAATTTATTGTCCATTGGAACCATCCAAAACAAAAACAGTTTCCATCAACTGCAATACCAACACTTATTGCAAAAAAGCTGGCTTTTTGATATACTGGCCAAAACCATCCAAACTGCAACAGAATCACAAACATTTGCAGAAAAAAACTATACTATTGAAGGTTATTTATGGACTCCAAAAATTAGTTATCTTTTCTCCAAGAATGTTAGCTTAGATCTTTTCTACGAATACATCAACAAGGAAAATCAAATTGGTACGTTGGATACTTTGACCCAAAATCGATTTGGCACTTCTTTTAGTTACGTTGGCAATTCCAAGTTTAACGTAAACGGAGAAGTCTCTTTGTATGAAAATGATTTTGTGGGCAATGAATTTTCTTCGGCTGGATACCAAATGCTGGAAGGATTGCAAAGAGGACAAAATGTAACCTGGAGAACCCTGTTTCAAATGAATTTGACAAAGTTCTTGGATTTAAATTTTGTTTACCAAGGCCGAAAAAGCGAAACAAGTGACGCTATTCATACTGGAAGCGTGGAGATTAGAGCTTATTTTTAACTATTTTAAATTCAATATTAAAAATAAAGTAGTAAATTTAGGTTTAATCTAAAAACTAATAGACATGAAAAAATTATTGCTATTAAGCTTCCTATTTATTGCATCAGGTACTTTTTACGGTCAAACCAAAGCGAAAGAAAAAGTAAAAACGGAAGCAAAAAACGAAGTCAAAACAGAGGCTAAAAAAAGCGTAAACACTACATCTAACAATTCGAAAGTAAATGACCCCAAACAAACAAAATCTGAAGCTGAAAAAACAAAAGCAGATGCAAAAGCAAAAGCAGACAAAGCAACAAAAGTGGCCAATGATCCGAAAACAGCAGCTAAAGATGGAGTAAAAACAGAAGCTAAAAAAAACATCAACACAACATCTAGCAATTCGAAAGTAAAAGATGCAAAAGAATCGAAAGCTGAAGCAAAAGCAAAAGCTGACAAAGCAACCAAAGTAGCCCAAGATCCAAAAGCGGCTGCCAAAAAAACAGCAACAGACAAAACTGCCAGCGCCAAAAATGAAGCAGCAGCAAAAACAAAAGATAAAGTAACTGGAGAATATAATGGTAAAAAAGTATATACTGGACCACAAGGAGGTCAATACTACATCAACTCAAACGGAAACAAAACTTATATCAAACAATAGTTTTGTTTTTTTTAAATACTGTAAAGGCTATCCAAATTGGTTAGCCTTTTTTGTTTACTACCACTTTTCAATACTATTTTAGCATAGAAAATCTCAATTTATTAAATTAAATAATCTTTTAGTAATACATTGCAAACATTAAAAAACAAAGCATCCAGTATCTTTCGCCTTACAACTAAACTGTAAGACTGACACATGAATTTAGACTCTAAAAATAAAACTATTTTGATAACTCCATTGAATTGGGGACTGGGTCATGCTACCCGCTGCATTCCTATTATTAAAGCATTGCAAGAAAATAATTTTACCCCAATAATTGCCTCAGATGGAGTTGCCCTTGAGTTACTTCGAAAAGAATTCCCATATTTAAAAACCCTCGAATTGCCTTCCTACCAAATTGAATATGCCAAAAACGGCAAAAACTTCAAATGGAAACTGATGAAAAACCTCCCAAAAATGGTTGAGGCAATCAGGGAAGAAAAAAGAATCGTGAAAAAATGGATTCAGAAATATGAGATAGACGGTATCATATCCGATAATCGACTGGGGGTTTTCAGTAACAAAATTCCATCCGTATTTATCACTCATCAATTGAATGTAATGACTGGAAACACCACTTGGATTACCAGCAAATTACACCAACATATTATAAAAAAATACAATGCCTGCTGGATACCCGATGTCAATGCAAAATTGAATCTCACAGGAAAATTGGGTCATCTGGAAAACAACTCTTTAAACTTACGTTATCTGGGGCCATTGAGCCGTATGCACAAAATGGCCTTGCCTATTCAATACGACTTAATGATTATTCTATCTGGACCGGAACCACAACGCGGATTACTGGAAGCCCATCTTACCGAAGAGATAAAGCGATTTCAAGGAAAAGTAGTTTTTGTAAAAGGCATTATCGAAGCCGAACAAAAAAAGGAACAAGTTGGAAATGTAACTTATTATAATTTCATGAAAACCCGTCAATTGGAACAAACTTTCAATGAAAGCAAAAAAATACTGTGCCGTTCTGGATACACTACCATAATGGATTTAGTCAAACTACATAAAAAAGCATTTTTCATCCCCACTCCCGGGCAATATGAACAAATTTATCTGGCCGAAAAACTGCAAAATGAAGGCTTAGTACCTTATGCAACCCAAGAAGCCTTTAGAATTGAAAATCTTTCGCAAATAGAACAATTCAAAGGACTTCCTGAAATAGAAACAACAGTAAATTGGGAAGAACTCTTCAAAATATTCTAAAATAATATTGATCTAATTCTGTTTTATTTGTTTTTATGAGACAATAAAACCGTTTTATGTTCATTTGATATACGAAAGAAAAAATCAATGTTTTAGTTTCCAACCAAATCCTGTTGAAAAAACATAATCCAATTTTGTTGTATTTTGTGAAGGTTGATTGTCATAATTGGCACTGATAGACGATTTTATATAAAAATCTAAGGGCAAATCATATTTGAATGAAAAATCAATATCTGTTCTAAATCTACCTTTTTCGGACAAACTAGGAAACATTAAAATAGATGTGTTTATATTGATATCTTTAAAATTAAACATATTAAATTCTGTGGACAAAACCACTTCAAATGAATTTTTGTCTGTTGCAGAATCAAAATACTTTTCAATATTATAAGTCAAACCTCCTCCAACCAAAAAATAAAGTTTATTATTTCTGACCAAATAATTCCCCATACCCAAACTTGGACTATATCTTCCTTTTATGGATTGACTTGTATTTGACAAAAAAGAAAAATTTGAATTAAAAAACCAATTATTTTTATAATATTTTTTAGTGTCCAACTCCAAATCCACTCTTTCAATATCTTCAACATCATCCTGAACAGTGTTCAATTCATCATATTTAATGGTGTGAATCCACTTTTCACTAATATAATTCAATTGTAAGGCAAAAGTTAATTGTTGACTATTATTTGTTTTTGTTAAGTTATATCCAAAATCAAGTGAGCCTGTAAAATGTTTCCAAAAACCATTTTCAATTTTATTCAACCTGACTATTTTATTAACCCGTACATCCTGTGTTAAATCCCCAAAAGTGATCGTAACTTCATTATCCTTATTTGATTTTAATGTACCGTAAAAACTACTGCCATCAACTAAATAAATAGAATATTTATTGACTAAAATTAGTCTTTCCACTTTATCAAATTCAATTTTAAAATCCTGATCACTATATTTAGTTTCAGCAATAAGTATATTATTTGACATACTTTTCACTTTCCCAACCATCATTTCTTTGTTTTTAAAATATAGCGTGTCATTTTGGCTGTACAATCCAATATAAAAAAGTAAAAAGAAAGGTAGCAAAAAACATTTCATAAGGATTAAATAGAAGTCAAAGCATAAAGTTAAACAATTGAATTTAAAGAAAATACCATCATTGCAAAAACAAAAAAGCCGGAACAAACAAATGTTCCGACTTTTTAAAATTTATATTCTTTAAATTTTGAAAGAAAAACTAGTCTTCCGATCTCAAATCATCGAATTTATCGTGTTTGATAATTTTGGCATTAACCGTAAAATAAACGTACTCCGCGATATTGGTACAATGCTCAGAAATGCGTTCCAAATGTTTCAAAACAATCACCAAATTGGTTCCTGAAACCACAGCTTTAGAATTCACCTTCATTTCATTGATAATATCATGAATGGCATCTTCACAGCTATTTCTTATGTCCTTATTTAAAACAAATATCTCTCCGGTAGCTTTACCGTTTTGCTCAGAAAAACAATTGTTGGTTTTAGCCGTAATTAATTCAACTTGCCTTGCAATATCGCCAATATCGAACTTTAAGATCAAATCGTGTTTTTCCTTTATGTTTTTTGCTTTTTTAACGATACTAATAGATAAATCCCCTATTCGTTCAATCTCATTACTGATTTGCATTGCCGACATAATAAAACGCAAATCAGAAGCAACAGGCTGTTTCAAAGCAAAAATACTTTGACAGATTTCGTCTATTTTGACATCTAATTTATCAATTTTATTCTCGGTCTTTTTTATAACTTTTCCTTCAGCGGCTTCCGGTTCCTGTAAAAGTATTTTGACTGCTTCGCTCACTTGGCCTTCAGCCAATTTTCCGATTTTTTTAATAATACTTTTTAAATTATCTAGTTCCATTTCGAAATGTGTTGCCATTGTATTTTGTTTAAAATTGTAGAAGTTTATAAATTTAATAGTCTAAAAGTTCAATAGTTCAAAATCAACTATCATACCAAAACTAATATACTTAAAACCATTAACCAAATCTTCCTGTAATATAATCTTCCGTTTGTTTTTGCATTGGTTTGGTAAAAATAGAATTTGTTTTTCCCATTTCTATTAAATTACCCATATAAAAGAAAGCAGTGTGATCACTCGTTCTAGCCGCTTGTTGCATATTGTGCGTCACGATAATGATTGTGTATTGTTCTTTTAACTCGTGTATCAACTCCTCAATTTTTGAAGTAGAGATTGGGTCCAAGGCACTTGCTGGTTCATCCATCAAAATAATATCTGGACTTACCGCCAACGTTCTTCCAATACACAAACGTTGCTGTTGTCCTCCAGAAAGTCCCAATGCAGAATCTTCCAAACGATCTTTCAACTCATCCCAAATAGCCGCCTGACGCAATGATTTTTCTACAATTTCATCCAATTCCGCTTTATTGTTTATCCCATTGATACGAGGTCCGTAAGCAATATTTTCATAAATAGATTTAGGAAAAGGATTCGACTTTTGGAAAACCATCCCAATCTTCTTTCGGATATTAACCACATCCACATTTTTATCGTAGATGTCAACGTCCTCCACTAACATTTGACCAGTAATGGAAACACTTGGAATCAAGTCATTCATTCTGTTGATGCATCTCAAAAAAGTAGATTTCCCACAACCCGAAGGTCCAATTAAGGCTGTCACTTTATTGGATGGAATATCCATTGTGATTTCATTCAGCGCCTTCTTTTCACCATAGTATAATGACAAATCATTAACTTTTATTTTTATGTCTTTCATTGTATATTTTTTATATCTAAAAGAATATCTATTTAGTTGAACTAAGTCTTATTTTGCTTTTCTTCTAATTCTTGATCTAATAATTACGGCAACGACGTTTAGTGACAGTGTCAAAATTAACAACACTAAAGTTGTGGCAAACTGTATCGGCATCGTCTTCTCCACATCCGAAGATTGAGTTGACATAATATAAACGTGGTATCCTAAATTCATAAACTGATCACTCAGAGATCCTGGCAGTGTCGCCAAATAATAGGCCGCACCCGTAAATAATATTGGGGCTACCTCACCGGCACCTCTACTTACGGCAAGAATAGTTCCTGTCATAATTCCGGAAACAGAACCTGGAAGCACCACTTTTTTGATGGTTTGCCATTTCGTTGCGCCAAGTGCCAAACTAGCTTCCCTTAATTCACGAGGAATAGTTTTCAAGGATTCTTCAACAGAAACAATGATAACTGGCAAAGTCAATAAAGACATCGTTAAACTCGCCCATAAAATATTGGGTTGGCCCCAACGCAATTGTCCGTCATTAAAAACAGTATCGGCACCAGCTCCCAAAAATTGGATAAAAAATCCAAGACCAAAAAGACCAAATATAATCGATGGCACTACCGCCAAAGTACGAACCGAAAATCGAACCGCAGCCGCAAATTTGGAATTTTCACTGGCATATTCTGTTAAGTAAAGTGCGGTAATTGTTCCAAAAGGAACTGCCGCAATAGACATAACAATCACTAAAATAAAAGTACCTATCAAAGCTGGGAAAATTCCCCCTTCGGTCATTCCATTTGTTGGGAAAGTAGATATAAATTCCCATGAGAATTTAGTTCTTCCTTGGTAAATTATGATTCCCAAAATAATAAAAAGAATGGCAATAATTAGGATTACAGCTAATTGAGTAATACCAATGAAAATTTTTCCTTTTATTTCCGAAGTACTTTTTTTACCGGAAAAAAAGTGATTTTCTGATTCATTTATAATTTTATCCATAATTATTTTCCTTGGAATTTTTTCAACAATTTGCCTTTTACATAAAACTCAGCCACAGCATTTAAGGCGAAAGAGAAAATAAAAAGTAATGACCCAATAAAGAACAAAACACTGTAATGCGTTTCTCCAAATACCGTTTCGGCCATTTCAGAACCAATTGTCGCAGCAAACGTACGCACACTTTCAAAAGGGTTAGCAGAAATTAAAGCTGCATTTCCGGTTGCCATCAAAGCGATCATTGTTTCCCCAAAAACCCTTCCAACTCCTAGCAGTAATGCGGCAAAAATACCTGGAGTTGCCGCCGGTAAAACCACAAAAAAAGCGGTTTGCCATTTGCTGGCGCCCAATGCCAGACTCGCTTCGGTATACGTTTTTGGAACCGATGCCAACGCATCCTCCGAAATCGTATAAATAATTGGAATAGCGGCCAAAGCCATCGCCACCCCACCGATAAAAGCGTTCAATCTGGAATCATATCCAAATACATCCTGAAAAAAGCTAGCCAAAACCATCAATGCAAAAAAACCAATAACCACCGATGGAAAAGCGGCAAGCATTTCAATAACGGGTTTTATGATTTCTTTGACTCTTTTGGAAGCAAAACAAGAGGTAAACAAAGCGGCCAATACTGCCAATGGACCCGCAATGAGCATGGCAATAATAGTCACTTTCAAAGTTCCTATTAACAAACCAATTAATCCAAACCTCGGATTATCGGAAACGGGAACCCACTCAGTACTAAAAAAAGTACTCCAAGTTTTATCTGACCCCTCTTTGTTTTGGGATTCTGCATTCATCATCTCATCTGCCGGCGCAACACTTAAATCTTCTTTTGGAGTGTCTCCGTAGCTTTCCGGTTTCAAATCATCTTTTGCTGCAGTTTCGGAACCATAGGTCTCCGGTTTTAATTCCTCTGTTGTTTCCGTACCGTAAGATTCCGGTTTTAAATCCTCAGCAGTCTCCGCTCCATATGACTCAGGCTTCAACTCTTCCGAAGCTGTGCCATAAGATTCTGGTTTATTTGCAGTTGTTACTTGAGCTTCTGTTTTTGCTTTAGCATCACTACCTAAACTAAATAATGGCAACGACTCTTTGAAAACAAAAATGAAAATCAGAAAAATAATTGCTATTGATAGAAAAGCAATCGACGAAATAATTTTTTCGGCCAGAAACTCAGAAAGCCTGAATTTCTTTTTTAAGCTTTCTTTAGTGAAACTTTGTTTGATTGGTAATTGGGAATCCATTTTATTTATTTAGGAATTCATCTGTAGATATTAATTGATTTTTATCGGTCATATGTAATTGCTTCGCCAATTCGCTATCGCTCGAGTCGCATATCATCATTGGTGCTAACTACCTACTTACAATAATGCTCATTCCGTATAGAATAAACATAAATATCCCTCACTTCAAATTAAAATGAGGGATATTTTACTTCAAATTACTTTAAAGGATAATAACCTACTTCAGCAATAATAGCCTGACCTTCGGCACTTAAAATCCAATCAATAAACGCTTTAACCTCACCTGTCGGTCTTGATTTCAAATACATGTATAAATACCTTGAAATTGGGTAAGTATGATTTTTAATCGTTGCAGCAGTTGGCAAAATCCCAGGACTCTTATCATCTTTTTTCACAGCACAATCCTTTACTCCTTCAGCATAGGCTGCTCCACCGTAGCCAATTGAAAATTTGTCTTTTTTAACTGCATTTACAATTGCAGCTGTTCCTGGCAATGTCTGGCAAGATGGTGAAAAATCAGTTCTTACTACATTATCTTTAAAGAAACCAAAAGTTCCTGAACTGCTTTCTCTTCCGTATAATTTGATTGCAGCATCTGGACCACCTACATCTTTCCAGTTTGTAATTTTTCCAGCAAAAATTTGTCCAATTTGTTTCAAAGTAAGAGATGTAACTGGATTGGCTTTATTCAAATAAACAGACAAACCATCTTTTGCACAAGGAATCTCAACTCCAACTGATCCGTATCTTGCTTTCAATTTTTCAACTTCAGAAGGTTTAATTGGACGACTTGAATTGGCAATATCCGTAGAACCGTTAATTAATGCCGCCAAACCTACTCCAGATCCACCACCTGTAACTTGGATAGAAGCACCCGGGTTTTTCTTCATATATACTTCAGCCCATTTTTGAGACAAAATAACCATAGTGTCAGACCCTTTTACTGTTACTTTGTTAACTGTAGTAAAAGAAAAACCAATTCCCATAACTACTAGCATGAATAATGCTACTTTTAATTTTGTTGTTTTCATTTTGATATAAATTAATATTTTTTTTAAAATTTTTAGAAATTAACTTGAAATCTCAAGGTTGTTGTATTGTTTTTAACATCACTAGTATAAATTCCACCAACTGTTGAACTTGTTTCATTTATTGGCATTGAATATCCTAAAGCAATTTTTGTATAATTAGTAAAGAAATAGTCAAAAGCAAATGACCAAGTATGTACTCTCAAATCTGGAGCTACAGTAACCTCATCACCAGATAATCTTGAATTTGGATCCCATGAATCATAACGAACTGCCGCTTGAAATTTTGTCCCAAAGTTTTTTTCCAATTCTACATAATACCCCAAGAATTCTCTTTCTCCACTAAAGTTAAATGAAGGATTATTGTTTACTATGGCACTTCCTGCTGTACCAGAGATAACTCCTTTATTGAATTGAGACTTCAAAGCAAAACCACCTAAAACATCGTAAAACATTTGAAGCTCAGCCCCAAACCAATGTTTATCTAATATATCGCCAACCGCTGCCGTAAATGGATTGTTATTAATATCACTATAGGTACCAGCCGCAAAAACAGTATTTTTTCCAAAATAACCATTTCCACCAAAATCAATTCCTAAACCTGCGCTTGGAAATTTCAAGGAATAAGTTGCTCTTATCGCAATATCTTTGTGACTGTCCACATCCGAAACTTGATTAGCAATTGGTCCTTCTCCAAAATTTCCGTTAAATGCTGCGAAATCAATTTTCAAAGGAATTTCATATCTAGTAGCAAAATCAACAACAAACTTTGCTCCCAAATCTCTTTCTTGAGGATATAAAATAGTTGTCATTCTACTTCTTTCCAATATTATTCTGTCTCTTGAAGAAAATTCTACCTCATAATCAGGTCTGTTGAATTGTCCAACCCACAATTGAAAAGTGTTCAACCAAGGATCATTCAACTGTACATAGGCATCTTTCAAAGTTACCGCGCTAAAAGAAAAATTAGGCTGTAAAACGAATGCCACTCCCTCAATAGGCTTATATGTAAATTTAACCCTTGCTCTTCTTATCACGAAAGAATTAGAGACATCAACAGGATTGGTAGTCAAAGGCACGTTGGTTTCGGATGTTCCAGGTTTCAATTGAAACATTCCTGTAGCAGTCGGTACATCTTGATAATTATACATCTCATACTGAACTTGCATATAACCCGATATTTTCAACTTAGACATTCTGTCAACCTCTTCCTGTAAAGGGGATATCTGTTCATTAAGAGCATCAAATTTTAATTGATGTTCATTTATGGCTTGTTGTAATGAGTCAAGACTAATTGGTTTAATTGAGTCATTTTCAACTTCCTGAGCATTAACTATACCACAAATTGATATCATTATTGCAACTATAACTTTTTTCATTTTCTTTTAATATGAATGTTAATTTGCCGCAAAGGTGATACTGCAATGTTAAGTTAAAGTTAACGCAATGTTATTTAGATGATAATTTAATGTTAATGGGGTTTTTCCTAGTCAATTTAATATGTAATTTTCTTATTCAAAATTTTATTTAACCTAAAAATCAACTACTTACAAACATTCCTTTAAAGTTAACTAATGTTTAATTTAATTTCTTTTTTAAGCCAAATTGATCAGTGATGTATGTCTTTTCGAGTGTAAAAGAGAATTCGGAACCTATTCCAAACTCACTTTCGACATAAATTTTTTCTTTATGAGCTTCAATTATATGCTTCACTATGGAAAGTCCTAATCCTGAACCTCCTTCGGTACGAGAACCGCTTTTGTCCACTCTATAAAATCGCTCAAAAAGTCTTGGTATATTTTGAGACTCAATTCCTTCTCCATTATCGGTAACCCTGACCAATACTTTTTTGTTGGTTAAATTCACAATTGAAACTTCGGTCAAACCGCCTTCTTTTCCATATTTTATCGAGTTTACAATCAAATTCTCGACTACTTGCTGGATTTTGTCTTTATCACCATTAACAAAAATGGGCTGAATGTTATCATTTTCGAATGCCAAAGTGATGTTCTTTTTATCAGCTTTCATTTCCAACAAATCGAAAACATTCTGAATTAATTTTACGATATCAAATTTTGTAAAATCAAGATTCAGATCCCCCGATTCCAATTTGGTAATCATATCCAAATCTTCGACAATATAAATCAATCGCTCCACTCCTTTTTCGGCACGTTTTAGGTATTTCTTTCTGATGGTTTTATCCTCCATGGCACCATCAATAAGTGTTGACAAATAACCTTGAACCGTAAATAATGGCGTTTTAAGCTCATGGGAAACATTTCCTAAAAATTCTCTTCTATACTCTTCACGTATTTGAAGCATCTCAATTTCCAACTTTTTGTCGGTAGCAAACTTCTTCACTTCTCGAGTTAAAGTTTCCATATCGGTGGTGATGGGCTTATTGATAAATGTACTCGATTCTAATAATGCCACATCATCGTAAATTTTCTTTACTCTGCGGTAAATAAATCGTTCCACTCGGTATTGCAAAACAAAAAATGAAAATACATAAACAAAAAACAGGCTGATAAAACCAAACAACAACATGCTGACAAAAGAAGATTTGAACAGTATTACAGATAGAATCATGCAAAATCCTGAGACAAATAAACTGATATACAAAGCTGATTTTATAGCAAACTTGTAACTTTTTTTGAAATTGATTTTCATTATTATTTTAGCACGCGCATTATGGTTATTTGAAAAGACTTTTAAAATCTATCAAAAGTACCATTTATTTAAACTTCAAATTTATACCCTACTCCTTTTATGGTCTTAAAAAGATCATCCCCTATTTTTTCACGAAGTTTTCTAATGTGAACATCGATTGTTCTACCACCAACCACTACATCATTTCCCCAAACCTTATCCAGTATTTCTTCTCGTTTGAAAACTTTTCCGGGTTTTGAAGCCAGTAGATAAAACAACTCGAATTCTTTTCTTGGTAAGGCAATTTCTAGATTATCCTTTACAATTTTATATTCTTCGCGGTTGATTTCGATTCCGCCCACATTAAGTGTTTCGCTGTTTTGATCTTGTTCTTTCAATCTTCGCAACAATGCTTTCACTTTGCTAACCAATAATTTTGGTTTTATCGGTTTAGTAATATAATCATCGGCACCGGCATCAAAACCAGCTACTTGAGAATAATCTTCACTTCTTGCCGTCAAAAATGTAATGATAACATTATTCAACTCAGGTATTCTTCTAATATGTTCACAAGCTTCCATTCCGTCCATTTCTGGCATCATAACATCCATTATGATAAGGCTTGGCATTTCTTTTTTTGCTTTTTCAATAGCATCTTTACCATTGACAGCCGTAACAATCTGATATCCTTCTTGTGCTAGGTTATAGCCTACAATTTCTAAAATATCTGGTTCATCATCAACCAGTAGAATTTTGGTGTTTCTTTTCTTCATATTAATAGCAAAAATTAAGTTTTTCTATTGTATTTATCTCTTAATTAAACACAATGACTTTTTATTGCAATGTAAAAGTAATAATAAACGGTAAGTATCAATACTAAAAAAGCGGACTTAACCTTAATTTAATATGTTAACGATTTCATAATAATTATGATATCCATTCATAACTTGATGTTAACACAAAGACTAGAATCCCACCATTTCTTTGCAGAAAATTAAATACTACTAAAAATGAAATTAAAATTTCTATTCTTTACACTGTTTATTTGTGTTATTGGTTTTTCACAAAATAAAGGAACAATAACAGGTGTTTTATTAGACAAAGATTCCAACAATCAATCCTTACCATTTGCCAATGTGCAAATAAAAGGAACAAAAATTGGCGCCAACACTGATGTAGAAGGAAAATATACAATTACTATAGCTCCAGGAAATTACACTGTACAATTTAGTTTTGTAGGTTATGAAACTACAGAAGTTCCTGTAACTGTAGTCGCCAATGAAACTGCAACTGTAAATAGCTCTTTGGGTTCCGGAAGTTACAAACTAAAAGACGTAGTTGTAAAATCAAGCGGCGGACGTGAAAAAGAAACGGCATTATTATTAGAACAAAAAAATGCAGTTGTAATCAAGCAAAGTATCGGAGCCCAAGAAATGTCAAGAAAAGGGGTTAGCGATGTCGAGGAAGGTTTAACCAAAATCACCGGAATCACAAAAGTGGGCTCAAGAGGTTTATTCGTACGCGGACTGGAAGACCGTTACAATAATTTATTGATTAATGATTTAGCTGCACCTTCAAACAATCCATACAACAAATACATCGCTTTGGATTTATTCCCAACTGACATTGTAGGTGTAATTGATGTGTACAAAACGTTTAATACTAACATTTACGGTGATTTCGCCGGAGGTACTTTTAATATCCAAACAACAAGACCATCAAAAAGCATCACTAAATTAAGCATTGGCATTGGTTACACTACAAACAATAGCTTTTCTGATTTTTTAATTGCCGAAAATGCCGATTCTCCGGAAGGTTTTTTTGGATTAACTGGAAAATACAGAAAAATTCCTTCTGCATTAGGGAGTTCACCAGCATCTGTAACCTTGACTCCAGAGCAATCGTTGAATGCTTATAAAGACAGTGGTTTCAATGTTGCCGATACTAAAAGCCCATTAAACACGAGTATTAGTTTCTTGAATTCAGAAAAATTTGATTTCGAAAACGAAAAAAGCTTTTCTTATTTATTGTCACTTTCATTCGATAATGATTATAAAATCACAAACGGGGTACAAAGAAACTTCAATAACAATCCATCGGGTTATGTTTACAACAGTAATTTTGTAACAACTGATTACTCTTATGAAACTTCTTTTACAGGATTGGTTGGTTTAAATTATAATACCAAAAAACTAAAACTGTCTTACAACACTACCTATATTAAGACAACAAAAAGTTTAATACAAGATCAATTTGGAGTTCCAAATACCAGTACAGCAAACAATGATGTTTTAATAAGAACGAATCAATTGGATGAAACAGCATATCTGAACAACCAATTGTTAGGAGAATATGCTTTAACAGAAAATAATGATCAAAACATAAAAGCTGGAGTTTCCTATGCTTTTACAAAATTTGCACAACCAGACCGTAAATTTTTCTCTGGACCAAAATCAGGAGATACTGACATCACAACCTCAATTGCAGGGAACAATTTTATTCGCCAATATCTAGACATCACCAGTGATTATTATTATTCAGGGTTGGCAGAGTACAATTATAAATTCGGAAAAGAAGAAAAAAACAAAAAATTCTCGGTTGGTTATAATGGCTATGCTTCAAACATGGAATCTTCGTATCGATTTGTAGTTCCTACAACCGGGCCAACATTCACTGGACCAATTAACAATATCGATACTCAATTAAACAGCTATTTAGCCAATAATGATTTTGCTTTTAGAGAAAGTTCTAACGCTACTTGGCAAGCCAAATTATTTCAATCGGCGAATGCTGGTTATGCAAACCTATTGTACAATTTTGACAACAAATGGGAGGTTAACGGAGGTTTGAGAGTAGAAAGCACTTTGAGAGAAACTCAATACAGAGCACAAGGATCTTTCAACGATCCATTTATAAAATTATCCTATGATAATTTATACTTCTTGCCTTCATTGAATGTGAAATATGCAGTTACTGACGCTTCAAACATGCGTTTTTCTGCAACAAAAACATATACTTTGCCTATTATAATGGAAGCCTACCCAATAGAATACATCAATGCCGATGGAACTTCTACAAGAGGAAATCCTTATTTATTAAATAGCGAAAACTACAATGTAGATTTGAAATATGAAATATTCCCATCTGCAAAAGAACTTTTTTCTGTAGGCTTGTTTGGAAAGAAAATTTTAGATCCAATAGAACGTACTTTCATTGCCAATGCAGCCAATACGACAATCACAACTTATTTAAATTCGGATCAAGCAGTATTATTTGGAGCTGAATTTGATTTCTTGTATGATTTAGGAAGAATCAATGAAAACTTAGCTGATTTCTCTTGGGGATTCAATACTTCATTAATGCACACTCAAGTAGATGTAAAACCTACTTTCACAGATGCTGATGGAAATGTTACTACCTCTATTGAAACACATCAAAAAAGAGAGCTACAAGGAGCTTCAAAATATTTAATTAATTCAGATTTAAAATACCAATTCAATTTTAGCTCAGAATGGAGCAACACATTATCTCTAGTATACTCCGTATTCGGAAAAAGAATTTACGCAATTGGTACAGGAGGTTTAGACCATATATATGAATTACCGGTTAATCAATTGGATTTTGTTTGGGGAAGTAAAGTATCCAAAAACATAGATTTAAAATTTTCGGCTCAAAACATCTTAAATCCAAATATAAAATTTGAACAAGGAAATGATGGTAACGCTCCTTTACTAGAGGATCCAACTATTCGCAATTACAAGAAAGGTGTTGAATTCTCAATGAGTTTAGGATATACCTTCTAAAAGGCACACCATCCACATAAAGCCTCTAATTCATTAGAGGCTTTTTTATTTATCAGCACCAAAATTTCTTAACATTAACATCACAATTAAGATTGATTTTAATAACTTTTTTGTAATTATTAGGTAACATCCATTCCGAACTCTCAAAGTACTTTTGACATATCAAATTATGAAAAATAACACTCAAACTATGAAAACAAAATTTTTAGCTTTAGCAATGTCTTTAGGCTTATTTATCACATCATGTAGTAGTAATGATGAGAATCCAATTACAGTAGCTCCTTTAACGGGGACCGAAAGTATCGTTGTAGGTACAACTACTACTTTTTCAAGTACAACTACAGGAGGTACTTTTACAAGTGCTACTCCCGCGGTAGCAACAGTTGAAGCTAAAACAGGTGTAATTACCGCAGTATCTGTTGGTACATCTTTAATCACTTATACAGTTTCTGGAGCAGCCGCATCAGTAACAAAAACAGTAACAGTAACTGCAGTTCCAGCTGCAACTGGAGAAATTACAGGAACTTTTTCAGCTGACAAAACTTACGCTTATGGTAACTACACTTTGAAAGGTATCGTTAAGGTAGCTTCAGGTGTAACAGTAACTTTTGAAGCAGGTTCTACCATTACTTGTAACAAAACTACAGGAGACAATGCTTTAGTGGTTTTGAACGGTGGTAAACTAATCATCAAAGGAACAGCTGACAAACCAGTTGTATTTACTGAAGCATCTAAAACTCCAGGATCTTGGGGAGGAATCATTATCTATGGTGATGCACCTATCAAAGCTGTTGGTGGTGTAACAACTTCAACTTCTGAAGATGGAAATTCATTACCTTACGGAGGAACAAATGCTACTCACAATGGCGGATCGTTAGTATATGCTAGAGTAGAATATGCCGGAGCAAAATTGGCTGATGGAACAAAAGAAAACAATGGGTTTACTTTTTACTCTGTAGGTTCAGGAACAACTTTAGATCACTTAGTTTCTTACAAAGGAGCAGATGACGGATATGAATTTTTTGGAGGAACTGTAAGTATGACTAATGCAATTTCTTACGGAAATTACGATGATGCTTTTGACTGGCAAGATGGATGGCAAGGTCAAAACAATAGCAATTGGTATGCTTACCAAACTGCTAAAGGAAACTATGGTATGGAAATTGAATGTTCAGCTAATAATAATGCATTTTGGCCAAAAGTTACTAATATCACTTTAAAAAGAGCTGCAGGTACTACACCAGAAGTAGCGGGTGATGTACAAGTTGATGCCTTCCAATTCAAAAAAGAAGGAAATGGAGATTACAGCAACATCATCATTGACGGATATGGTAACTATACTGAAGGAAGTGTAACTTATACTGGTGCAGCTTGTAAAATTCAAGATGCTTCTACAAACACTAACCAAGTAAATGGTTCTAGAATTAAAATGACTAATGTAACTATTACAAATACTAGTGTAAACATTTTAGGAGCAACTGTTTCTGGCACACCACTTGCTGTTAATTTCCCTGCTGGTCAATTTGTAACCAGTACTAATGCAACAGGAGCTTCATTAACAAACGGAGCTTGGTCAACTGTAGACGGAAATACTTTAATAAAATAATAAATCTTTGAATTAGTTAAAAATGCCTCTCAAAAACTGAGAGGTATTTTTTTTATCTAAAATATTTTTCTTATATTTACGGGTAATTTATAATGTGAATGACAAAAAACTACTTTTATATTATTCTCTTATTGGCCATTTTCTTTACTTCGGGTGCAACTGCACAAGAAAGTAAACAACCGCCAAAAATACAAGAAAGCACTTCAATTGAAGGGTTAAATTTGTATCCAAACCCCGTGACTAATGGTAAAGTATATATTTCTTCAAAAAACGACTTAGAAAAAGAAATTATCATTTTTGACGTATTAGGAAAAAAAGTATTGCAAACCATTATTAGCAACAAAGAATTAAACGTTTCCAACCTTTCTCCTGGGGTTTACATCATTAAAATCACTGAAGAAAGCGCAACGAGCAGCAGAAAATTAATAATCCAATAATTCTTCTTAAAATATTCACAAAAGTTCCAATTAAAATTGGAACTTTTTTTTTGAAACTTTTCAAAGTCATAAACATCAAAAACCAAAAAAAGGTTCCAAAATAATAATACCTTTGTCCTCAAAAAAAAAAAAAAGAACTTGATTACAGCCAGCGACATATTTACCATTTCGAGTCAGAAGCAATTTGAAAAAATAGCTTTAAAAGTATTCCGATTTCAATATGAAAACAATTTGGTGTACCAAGAATTTTGTGATTTGCTAAAAACAAATCCGCAAAAAGTAAAATCGTTGCATCAAATTCCTTTTTTGCCTATACAATTTTTCAAAAGCCACAGTATTGTTTCAAACAACAATCCAATTGAAGCAACTTTTACGAGTAGCGGAACAACAGGTACCATCACAAGCAGACATCTGGTTACCGATGTTTCCATTTATGAAGAAAGCTATCGGAAAGGGTTTTCTCAATTTTACGGCAATATTGAGGATTATGTGGTTTTGGCTTTACTTCCATCTTATTTGGAAAGAGAAGGCTCTTCTTTGATTTACATGGTCGAAGATTTGATACAACTCACAAACAATAGCAATAGTGGATTTTACCTCAACAATCACGAAGAACTCATTCAAAAACTGATAGAATTAGACCAAGCGGGACAAAATGTAATTCTCATTGGAGTTACCTATGCTTTATTGGATTTAATCGAAAAAAGAACATTCCAACTGCAGCACACGATTACCATGGAAACCGGTGGTATGAAAGGAAAGCGCAAAGAAATGATTAGAGAAGAATTGCACGAGCAGCTTTGTAACGGATTTGGAGTTTCAGCCATCCATTCTGAATATGGTATGACCGAATTGTTATCCCAAGCTTATTCGTTAGGAAATGGCTTATTTGAATGCCCTTCATGGATGCAAATACACATTCGCGACACCGAAGATGCTTTAACCTATATAAACGACGGAAAAACGGGTGGAATTAACGTTATCGACCTAGCCAACATCAATTCCTGTTCCTTTATTGCCACGCAAGATTTAGGCAAAAAATATCCCAATACCACTTTCGAAGTATTGGGACGTTTTGATAACTCAGATATCCGAGGTTGTAATCTAATGGTTGTTTAAAAAAGTTGAATCGGTTAAACAAATAAACGATTTACCGATTAAACATATAAAACAGTTAAACAATCCTGATCAAAAAATAATTTTTCTTACCACTTTGCAAAAGCACAAACTGATTATTTATCAAGTCCTTTGAAGAAAGCACAAACGTTTCATTTACTTTTTCTTTATTCACCGAAATAGAATTGGCAATTAAGGCTCTTCTTGCCTCTCCATTAGATTTAAAGAAACCTGTCTTTTCATTCAAAACTTGAACAATATCCAATCCTGCTTCAACATCGCTTTTTGAAATTTCAGCTTGAGGAACACCGTCAAAAACTTCTAGAAAAGTAGCTTCATCCAATTGTTTCAAATCATCGGCAGTAGCATTTCCAAAAAGAATATTTGAGGCTTTAATCGCTTTCTCCAATTCTTCTGCAGAATGCACAAAAACAGTTAACTCTTCAGCTAATTTTCTTTGTAATACTCTTAAATGTGGCGCTACTTTATGCTCTTCGATTAAAGCATCAATGGTTTCTTTGTCCAAGAAAGTAAAAATCTTGATATACTTCTCGGCATCCACATCGGTAGTATTCAACCAGAATTGGTAAAATTTATACACCGAAGTTTTATCTGCAGTTAACCAAACGTTTCCACCTTCGGATTTTCCAAATTTAGAACCATCAGCTTTGGTAATTAACGGACAAGTCATTGCAAAAGCTTTGGCTTCTTCTCCAACGTTCATTCTACGAACTAATTCGGTTCCAGTGGTGATATTCCCCCATTGATCCGAACCACCCATTTGCAACAAACAATTGTATTCTTTATGCAAATGATAGAAATCATATCCTTGAATCAATTGATAAGTAAACTCCGTAAACGACATTCCTTCGCCTTCGCCAGACAATCTTTTCTTTACAGAATCTTTGGCCATCATATAATTTACAGTGATACGTTTACCCACATCACGAGCAAAATTGATGAATGACAAACCTTTCATCCAATCGTAGTTATTTACCAAAACCGGAGCATTGGCAGCAGTATCATTAAAATCTAAAAAACGAGACAAAACACTTTTTATTCCTTCAACATTATGATTTAAAGTCGCTTCATCCAATAAATTTCTCTCATCCGATTTTCCGGAAGGATCTCCAATCATTCCAGTCGCACCACCTACCAAAGCAATTGGTTTGTGACCAAAATTTTTAAGGTGAACCAATAAAATAATCGGCACTAAACTACCAATATGCAATGAATCTGATGTGGGATCAAATCCAATATAAGTGGTTGTCATTTCTTTTAAAAGTTGTTCTTCAGTCCCAGGCATGATGTCATGTACTAAACCACGCCATTGTAATTCGGAAATAATATTTTTCATCTATAAAATAATCAATTTTGAGCAAAGGTAGGAAATTCAATGGCAAAATTCAATTTCAATTTCAATGGCAATGGAAACGATAATTCAATGTTTTTAAATTGATTTTTGATTTTTGAAATTGCCATTGAAATTGATTTTATTACATTTACAAAATGGTATTAGTCACAGGAGGAACAGGTTTAGTAGGCGCACATCTTTTAATTCACCTATTGGAAAAGGGAGAAAATGTAAGTGCCATCTATAGAAATTTAGACAGCACCCAAAAAACCAAAGCTCTTTTTTCATTGTACCAAAAAAATGGCCTTTATGATTCCATCCAATGGATTCAAGGTGATGTTCTGGATATTCCCACCTTAGAAAATGCCTTTCAGGGAATAGATCAAGTATACCATTGTGCGGCGATGATTTCTTTTGACCCAAAAGAGGAAGAACTCGTTCGAAAAACCAATATCGAAGGCACAGCAAACATTGTCAATTTTTGTTTAGCCAATAATGTCAAAAAACTTTGTCATGTGAGCTCCATAGCTGCTCTTGGCGACTTGCCGGAGCACGAATCCATTATTACCGAAGAAACTGAATGGAATCCCGAAAAACCGCATAGCGATTATGCTATTTCAAAATATGGTGCCGAAATGGAAATATGGCGTGCACTGCAAGAAGGACTTGAAGTAGTGATTGTAAATCCAGGTGTCATTATTGGTCCAGGATTTTGGAACCAAGGAAGCGGTGAACTTTTCACAAAAGTAAAAAACGGACTAGCTTTTTACACCAAAGGATTAACAGGTTTTGTAGCCGTTTCGGATGTGGTAGACGTAATGTATTTGCTAATGAAAAGCCCCATTCATGGCGAACGATTTACATTAATAAGCGAGAATATTATTTTTAAGGATCTGCTTTTTTCTATTGCCGATGCTCTAAAAGTCAAAAGACCTAAATATCATGCAACTCCATTTATGATAAATGTTTTATCAAAATTGGACTGGGTTGCTTCCAATATTTTTTATCAAAAGCGGCAATTAAGCAAAGCCTCCGCAAGATCTTCTTACACAACTGATTTATATTCCAATGAAAAAATAAAAAACGCCCTGAATATTACATTCATAGACGTTCATACTTATATAAAGGAAATTACAAATTTGTAACTGCTTTTATTTTTTGGCTTTTATTTCTTGTTTCTTTTGGGCAATGGAATCTTTTTCTTTTTTGATTTTCAAATCCTTTATTTTTTTCGCCTTTGTTATAGAATCCTGCACCTTTTTTGCTCTTGCTTTTTTAAGTGCAGCCTCTTTTTTTGCCTCTTTTTTTATTATCAAATCTACTGCTGTTTTTTCCTTTTTCAAACGGTCGTTAAGGGCATCGTACATTTTTTTGTACTCTCTATAATCAGCGGCATAATAAGCATTGCTTTTCGCAAATTGAAGGCTGTCAATTTTATATTTTTTAAAAATATAAGTCTTTGGATTGATTCCGTTCGTGTATAATGAATTTGGATTTTGATATTTTAAAGCTTCCAAAATTGACATGTCATAATAAATATCTCCCATCACTTTTTTGTCAATAAGATTATCTGGTTTTTCAACCAAATCCTTATTGCAGCTCAAAAACAAGGCAACTAAAGCAAAAAGGGAAATGTATTTTTTCATATAAGATTTTATCTATCAAACAACATTCTTTTACCTGCACGAATATCTTTTACCTTAAAACCAGAATAAACCAACTTACCATTTACAAAAGTATGCGTAATTCTAGATTTAAAAGTAAAGCCTTCAAAAGGAGACCAACCACATTTCGAAAGTATATTTTCTTTCTTTACACTCCAAGGCAATCCTGCATTGATAATAACCAAATCGGCAAAATAACCCTCTTTGATAAAACCTCTTTTTTCAATTTTAAAAATCTTGGCCGGATTGTGGCACATTTTTTCTACAATTTTCTCGACACTTATTTTTCCTTGATGATGCGCCTCAAACATAGCCACAAGAGCATGTTGCACTAATGGCCCACCAGAAGGAGCTTGCAGGTATTTTTGTTTTTTCTCATCCAATGTATGTGGAGCGTGATCCGTCGCCACAACATCAATGCGTCCGTCATTAAGCGCTTCCCATAACACTTTTCTATCGTTAGCAGTTTTTACAGCAGGATTCCATTTAATTAGATTTCCTTTTGTAGCATAATCATCATTGGTAAACCATAAATGATGCACACAAACTTCGGCGGTAATTTTTTTATCCTCAAGTGGAATTTTATTGGTAAACAATTCCATTTCTTTGGCAGTCGAAAGATGAAAGACATGCAATCTTGCACCCGTTTTTTTGGCCAAAGCAACAGCTTTTGAAGACGAAATATAACAGGCTTCTTCGCTGCGGATAAGATGATGTGCAGTTACCGGAACATCTTCACCATATTCTTCTTTGTATTTTTCTAAATTATTCTTTATTGTCATTTCATCTTCACAATGAACTGCAATCAACATGGATGTACAAGCGAATATTTTTTCCAAAACTGCTTCATTATCCACCAACATGTTTCCCGTTGAAGAACCTAAAAATATTTTGATTCCAGCAACATTCTTAGGGTTTGTCTTTAAAACTTCCTCAAGATTGTCATTGGTGGCGCCCATCATAAAAGAATAATTGGCAAAAGACTTTTCGGCTGCAATTTTATACTTTTCTTCAAGAATTTCTTGGGTAACAGCATTAGGAACTGTATTTGGTTGCTCTATGTAAGATGTAATTCCGCCTGCAACCGCAGCTCTAGATTCCGATTCAATATCCCCTTTATGAGTTAATCCCGGTTCTCTAAAATGCACTTGATCATCGATAACTCCAGGCAAAAGATAATTCCCTTCTGCATCAATAATCATACAATCTGAAGATTTCAGGCTAATGTTCTCAGAAACCTCAACAATAAGGTCATTCTCTACCAGCACATCCCCTTCAAAAATAACTCCTTCATTTACTATTTTAGCATTTTTAATCAAATATCTATTCATAGTATCTTTCTTTTACAAACTGTTAACTAACTTTTTTAAACGCAACATTATAACTCCAAATACGGCTTCAACAATTATGGAATTGCTCATTTTGGACTGCCCTTTGGTTCTATCGGTAAAGATAATAGGCACTTCCGAAATGGCGAATTTTTTACAATACGTTCGGTATTTCATTTCAATCTGAAAAGCATATCCAACAAATTTAATTCTATCCAAATTAATTGTTTCGAGTACTGCTCTTTTGTAACAAACAAATCCCGCGGTAGCATCGTGTATTTTCATTCCGGTAATCATACGAACATAAACCGATGCAAAATACGACATTAAAACACGACTTAAAGGCCAATTGACAACATTTACCCCAGTAACATAACGCGATCCAATCGATAAATCAGCATCTCCAAAATGACACGCATCATATAATTTCTCTAAATCAGAAGGATTATGAGAAAAATCAGCGTCCATTTCGAAAATAAAATCATAGTTATTTTGCAATGCCCACTTAAAACCATGTACATAGGCAGTCCCCAGCCCCGATTTCTTCGCTCTTTTTTCCAAAAACAACCTACCGTTGTACTCTGACTGAAGCATAACCACTTTATCCGCAGTATGATCTGGAGAGTTATCATCAATAATTAAGACATGGAAAGGTTTGTGTTGAGAGAGCACTGCTCTAATAATGCTTTCTATGTTTTCAATTTCGTTATAGGTGGGGATTATAACAATACAATTGTTCATGTTTCGCGTAATTTCCGTGCAAAAGTAACCTTTTTATGCCATTTGATTATTATAAAATTATAATAAATAATGATATAAAAATCACTAATTTTGCTCTAATTATGACTGAACACGTACTTCATCCTAGAATAACCGACACTAACGACTGGGTAACACTCGTTTTTATCTTGGCTTTTGGCATTATTGCTTTAACCAAATCCGTCTATGAAAATCGCTTTGAAGATTTCACTAAATTGATATTTTCAGACAAATACGTTCGAATATACAGAGACAGTAGTCATTTGATGGGAATGTTTTCCATCTCTTTATTTATTGTTCAAATTATTTCGTTTTCGTTTTTTATCCAAATTTTACTGAGCAATTTTGGTTATGGTTCAAAAACAGATTTGATCCTATTCATACAAATATTCACTTTTGTCATTTACTTCATTTTATCAAAATTTTTAATCGAAAAAATAATTGCAACTTCATTCAGAATTGAAGAACTTGTCGAACAGTTTAATTTACAGAAAGTTACCTACCGAACATATGTAGGCTTATTACTACTGCCAATTGACATCATTTTATTCTATTATGAATCTATTTTAAAAAATATCCCACTACTGGTTTTATATAGTATCTTAGTTTTAAACGTTTTACTATATGTGTACTCCATAAAAAATTACAGAAAGGAAATTTTCAGCAAGTTGTTTTATTTTATTTTATATCTTTGCACTCTTGAAATAGCACCCTATTATTTTATGTATTATTGGTTTACAAAAGGTAGCGTTTAGAAATTATTTAAATATGAAAGTGAAAACAATTTTGGTATCACAACCAGAACCTAAAGTGGAAAATTCTCCATACTTTGAGCTGCAACAAAAGCATAAAGTAAAAATTGATTTCAGACCTTTTATTCATGTAGAAGGGGTAAGCGCAAAAGAGATTAGACTTCAGAAAATCGATCTTAATAACTACACTGCTATTATATTAACAAGCAAAAATGGTGTGGATCACTTTTTTAGAGTGGCAGACGAAATGCGCTATAAAGTTCCTGAAGGATTAAAATACTTCTGTCAATCGGAAGCAATTGCATTTTACCTGCAAAAATACGTAGTATACAGAAAACGTAAAATTTATGTAGGCCCTAAAGATTTTGCTGATTTGTCGCCTTTAATCAAAAAATATAAAGACGAGAAATTCTTATTACCGGCATCTGACCAATTGAACGCCGACATTCCCGTAACATTAAACGCTTTGAAAGTTGACTGGACTCCAGCCACTTTTTACAAAACGGTTATGAGCGACTTGTCTGATTTGGCTGATGTTTATTACGACGTTTTGGCTTTCTTTAGCCCAACCGGAATTAAATCTTTATATAAAAACTTTCCAGATTTTGAACAAAACAATACTCGAATAGCCGTTTTTGGAAGCACCACTCAAAAAGAAGCTTTGGATCACGGATTACGCATAGACATTATGGCTCCAACACCAGGAACTCCATCGATGACAATGGCTTTAGAAAAATATATAGCCGAAGCGAATAAAGGAAAATAGACACCAATGAAATGGCAATAACATTTGCAATTTCAATAACAATAAAAAAATCCAAATTCCAATTTTACGATTGGGATTTGGATTTTTTTTAATTTATACTTTCTTATCTTCTATTATTAAAAATCGAGATATAATACAGTAAAGTAGCAATAGAACCCAATGCAGCCACTACATAGGTTCTAGCGGCCCATTTTAAAGAATCTTTTGCACCTGCCTGCTCTTCTCGAGTTAACATGTTTTTATTCTCCAACCAAACTAAAGCCCTCTTACTCGCATCATATTCTACTGGCAAAGTAACAATTGAAAACAAAGTCGTTGCGGCAAAAATCACAATTCCAACCAATAGCAATTGCGGAAAAGTACGCAACATCAAGATTCCCGCCAATAAAATCCATTGCATATAGGACGAAGCCACATTGACAATTGGAACCAACTGAGAACGCAATGTCAGCATACTATAAGCTGTGGCATGTTGTACCGCATGCCCACATTCGTGTGCTGCAACGGCGGCGGCGGCGGCATTCCGTTGGTTATAAACCGCTTCGCTTAAATTAACCGTTTTATCTGTTGGATTGTAATGGTCGGTCAATTGTCCCTCAACCGAAATTACCCTTACATCACGAATTCCGTGATCTGCAAGCATTTTCTCGGCGATTTCACGACCAGACATTCCGTTTTGCAAATGCAGTTTCGAATAAAATTCAAATTTACTCTTTAGCGTAGAACTCACTAACCAACTTGCCAGCATAATACCTCCAGCAAGAATTAAATAACTTAGTCCCATATTTTGTTTTTTTTATTTTCTGTTTCTAAATAAACATCAAATTACAAACCAAAATTAACAAAATGTCATCTTGTCACTTGTAAACTCTTGTTAAATTATTCCGGAACGAAAAAATCCCAAACCCCAATTGTAAAATTGGAATTTGGAATCTTTTAAAATTTAGAATTTGATTTTCTTTTACCCCACCAAATTGATGATTTTCCCTGGAACAATAATCACCTTGTTTGGTGTTTTACCGTCCAATTGTTTGATGGTTCTTTCGTCTTTCATTACGATTTCCTCGATTTGTTCTTTGGTTAAATCCAAAGGCAAATTGATTGTGAAACGCATTTTTCCATTAAAAGACACCGGATATTCTTTATCGCTTTCTACCAAATGAGCCGGTTCAAATACTGGGAACGGAACCTTTGCAATTGAACCGGTATTTCCTAGCAATGACCATAATTCCTCGGCAATATGTGGTGCATAAGGCGAAATCACAATTGCCAATGGCTCCAAAATAGCACGAGAATGACAATTTTGAGTTGACAATTCATTCACACAAATCATAAACTGTGAAACCGAAGTATTGAAAGAGAAATTCTCGATATCCTCAGCGACTTTCTTGATGGTTTTGTGCAATGATTTTAAGTTGTCTTTCGTTGGTTCGTCATTGGTAACAATCAAACCATTTTCGTCAAAATACAAACGACATAATTTTTTCAAGAATCCAAAAACTCCCGAAATTCCTGCTGTGTTCCAAGGCTTGGCTTGTTCCAATGGCCCTAAGAACATTTCATACAAACGCAAAGTATCGGCTCCATATTCATTACAAATATCATCTGGAGTTACAACATTGTAATAAGATTTCGACATTTTTTCGACCTCACGACGAACTTTAAATTTATTATTAATTTCAAAAAATATTGCATTTTCAAAATTAGAACTATATAGCGTTGAAGTTTTAAAGTCAGCAATTTGCAATTCATCTGATGAATTAACATAATTTACATTAATTCGCAAAGGAGAAGAATCCTTTTTAACATCAATATCTTTTATATCAATTCCATTTAAAACTTCTTTCGTCTTTTCATCATTAATAGAATTTACTAGCAATCTTCTTAAAACTAAATCAGTTTCAGAATTTAATTCAATATCATCTTCAGAAATACAAATCGGATTAGACAATTTAAAAGGATGGAAATTCAATCCAATGTTTTGACATGTTATAAAAATTTGAGTGACCTTCCTAACATAAGCACTAGTCCCCAAAATCATCCCTTGATTAATCAGTTTCTTGAATGGTTCTTCGGTTGGTGCAAAACCTTTGTCTTTAAGAAATTTGTTCCAAAAACGAGAATACAATAAGTGGCCAGTTGCGTGTTCGCTTCCGCCAATGTATAAATCCACACTTTCCCAATATGCCAAAGCTTCCTTACTGGCAAATTCGTTCTCGTTGTGCGCATCCATGTAACGCATCCAATACCAAGAACTTCCCGCCCAACCCGGCATAGTATTCAATTCTAATGGAAAAATAGTAGCATTATCAACCAAACTCGTTTCAACCACTTTATTATTTACGCTGTCCCAAGCCCAAACACCAGCGTTCCCCAATGGAGGCAATCCGTCTTCAGTTGGTAAGTATTTCTCCACTTCGGGCAAGATGATAGGCAAATGCTGCGCATCAATCATTTGTGGCAAGCCATTCACATAATACACAGGGAAAGGCTCTCCCCAATACCTTTGACGGGAGAAAACCGCATCACGCAAACGGTAATTGATTTTCCCTTTTCCTTGACCTATTTTTTCTAACTCTTCGATTATCTTTTTTGTCGCCTCTTTGTAATTCAATCCATTTAAGAAATCCGAATTGGCAATTTCCACATTGTCTTTAGATCCAAAAGCTGCTTCCGAAATATCCACATTCGCAAAAATGTTTTTGATTTCCTGCATTCCTTTTTGCCCTTTGAAGAAATTCGCAAAAGCATAATCTCTTTCATCTCCACAAGGAACCGCCATAACAGCGCCTGTTCCGTAACCTGCCAAAACATAATCCCCAATCCAAACCGGAATTGGTTCTTTAGTAAATGGATGCTCAGCAAAAGCTCCCGTAAACACACCCGAAATAGTTTTCACATCCGCCATACGCTCTCTTTCGGAACGCTTGGCCGTTTTTTCGATATAGGCTTCTACTTCCGCTTTTTGTTCAGCAGTCGTAATTTGTGCAACCAATTCGTGTTCCGGCGCCAAAGTCATAAACGTTACTCCAAAAATCGTATCAGGTCTAGTGGTGAACACTGAAATAGTCGCTGATTGTTGGTCGTTGGTTGTTGGTACCACATTGAAATCCACCATCGCCCCTACGGATTTTCCAATCCAGTTTCTTTGGCTTTCCTTGATGCTTTCGCTCCAGTCAATGTCGTTCAAACCTTGCAGCAAACGTTCCGCATAAGCCGAAATTCGCATACTCCATTGTGTCATTTTTTTACGTATCACAGGATATCCGCCACGCTCCGAAACACCGTTTACGATTTCGTCATTTGCCAAAACCGTTCCCAATCCCGGACACCAGTTCACTTCGGTCTCCGCCAAATATGTCAATCGGTATTGCAACAAGATTTTCTCCTGCTGTTCTTTTGCGAAAGCGTTCCATTCATTGGCCGAAAACGATTCAATATTATCGTCACAAACTGCATTTACATTCGCATTTCCTTCTGTAGAAAAAACCGAAACCAAAGTCGAAATATCTTCTGCTTTGTCAGTGTTTTTATTGTACCAAGAATTAAACAATTGGATAAAAATCCATTGTGTATGCTTGTAATAATCGGGATTCGAAGTACGCACTTCACGATCCCAATCAAATGAAAATCCTATTTTATCCAATTGCTTTCTGTAACCGGCAATCACTTTCCCTTCTTTGTCAACGCCTCCGTCAATATTTACCCGAGTAGTGTCCTCAGGACGTTGCCCAGTCTGAATCGCATATTGCTCCGCCGGCAATCCAAAACTGTCGTACCCCATCGGGTGCAATACATTAAAACCTTGGTGCCTTTTGTATCGAGAGTACACATCCGAAGCGATGTAGCCAAGCGGATGCCCCACGTGCAGTCCCGCTCCAGACGGATACGGAAACATATCCAACACATAATGTTTTGGTTTGTCTGAATCGTTTTTGGCTGCAAAAATTTTATTGTCAGCCCAGTATTTTTGCCATTTGGCTTCTATTTCGTTCGGATTGTATTTCATTCCCCTTTTATATTGTTTTTTTAATGGAGTCATGCTTTCGCACACTCAAGTCATTTCTTCAAGTTTCTAAGCTACTGAGTCGCTAAGTTTCTAAGATTTTATTCTCTTAATTTTCAGTTGGCAAATTTACGTTTATTGTGCTATGTGCCAAAGTTATTTCTTAAACAAAAAAATAAATCACTAAATATAAGTGAAAATACTTATTTTTGATTGTATGTTTCTTATTTGAGATTAGTTATAATTCAACAAATATAAGACCTCATAGAGGTTAACTGTTTGTTGAAAAATAAGTAATTTTGATTTTAGCTCCATAGGAGCGACCTGAAAAAAAAATTTATGACAAATACCTATTCACAAATTTATATTCAATTTGAAATCGATTAGGATAAAACAATTGTCATCGCTACGGATTCAATGACAAACTGGTCACTCCTTCGGAGTTTTTCTCAAAATACCTATTAAATACTACAATCAGTATGCCTCTACAAGGAAATAATGATGAACTAAATAAAGTTTACATACTTGTAATTTTAAAATTAAATTTGGATTATAACCTAAAACAACATTTAATCAACTATTAAAATAGATAAAAAAACCTCGTAGAGGTTTACTGTTTGTAGAAAAATAAACGGTTTTAATTTTAGCTCCATAGGAGCGACCTGAAAAAAAGAATCTATGGCAAATACCTATTCACAAATTTATATTCAAATTGTTTTTGCTGTAAAAGGACGTGAAAACCTTATTAAAAAAGAAAACCGCGAAGAATTGCATAAATTCATTACAGGTATTGTTTCCAATCGAGAACAAAAGTTATTAGCTATTTTTGCAATGCCAGACCATGTTCATATTTTGATTGGAATAAAACCAAGTATCACAATCTCAGATTTAGTAAGGGATATAAAAGCGGGTTCGTCAAAATTCATTAATGACAGTAAATGGATTAACGAAAAATTCAATTGGCAGGAAGGATATGGAGCATTTTCATATTCAAAAAGTCAACTCGATAATGTGATAAAATACATTCTAAATCAAGAAAACCATCATAAAAAGCAAACATTTAAAGAAGAATATATTTCGTTTTTAGAAAAATTTGAAATTGAATATGATGAAAAATATTTATTTCAATGGATTCAATGATCAACAGGCCGCTCCTACGGAGCTTTTCAACAAATACCAAATCATTGCTACAGACAGTAAGCCTCTACGAGGCAATTAAATAGAATTCCATTGTGAAAGTTAGCCCACAAATTTTGGTATATTAACCAGAATACAATGAAAATTAAATCTAAACGTATGATTATTAAAAAATCAATGTTCTCAATGCTAATGCCGTTTATACTATTAACATTTGGAACAGCCGAAGCCCAGCAAAAAATCACCATTGTCGCCGCCGCCAATCTAAAAGTGGCTTTAGATTCCATAACAACCGTTTTCAAAATCCAAAACCCAAAGATTGACGCACAAGTGACTTATGGTGCTTCGGGAAAATTATTTGAACAAATTTCCAATGGTGCTCCTTTCGATTTATTCTTTTCCGCCGATATGGATTATCCCAACGAACTCAAGAAAAAAAATCTAACGGCATCAGAAGTTAAAATGTACGCGAAAGGAAAACTGGCCCTTTGGAGCAAAAAAACAGATCCAAACATCAAAAAGATGAACACCCTTTTGAATGCCAACATCGTTAAAATAGCCATTGCCAATCCAGCAACAGCACCTTATGGCGAAAAAGCCGTAGAAAGTTTGAAATTCTACAAAGTATATGATAAGGTAAAAAGCAAATTGGTTTTTGGCGAAAACATCACGCAAGCCGCACAATTTGCCACAACTGGAGCCGCTGATATCGGAATCATTGCATTATCACTCGTTCTCACCCCAAATATGCAGAAAGAGAAAGGTAAATATTACATCATCCCCGAAAAAAGTCACGCCCCTTTGAAACAAGGCTGTGTAATTCTGAAACACGGACAAGGAAATGCAACCGCTGCTAAATTTTATAATTTTATTTCCTCAAAAAAAGCGGGCGCTATTTTAAAATATTACGGTTATTCAACTAAGAAATAATGAACACATTAAACGGAAATATAACAGCAATTCAATCGCACGAGGGAATTTCATTAGTGAAAGTAAAATCCAATGACACGATTTTCACTTCAATTGTTCTCGACACTCCGGAAACAGCCTCTTATCTCGAAACAGGCCATTCCGTAAAAATCATTTTTAAGGAAACCGAAGTCATTATTTCCAAAGATTCCAATCCAAACATCAGCATTCAAAACCGATTACAATGCACCATTGAGTCCATAAAAAAAGGCGTTCTGCTCAGTCAAATAAAATTGAACTTTGGCGAAACAATTATAGAATCCATAATAACGACCAATGCCTGCGAACAATTGCAGTTAGAAAAAAACGATGTGGTATTCGCATTAATAAAAACGAACGAAATAAGCTTATCTCCCAATGATTGATTTCGCCCCATTATGGCTCACGGCAAAATTGGCGTTTATCACAACGCTTATTCTCTTACTACTGGCAATTCCGTTTTGTTATTGGCTCGCGTATAGTCGTTTCCGATTCAAAGCTGTAATCGAAGCCATCATCAGTTTGCCTTTGGTACTGCCTCCGTCAGTTTTGGGGTTCTATCTCTTGATTGCTTTTAGTCCTGAAAATGCTTTTGGCAAATTCCTGTCCGATTATTTTGATTTGCAGTTGGTTTTCACTTTTCAAGGTTTAATTCTGGCTTCCGTTTTATACAGCCTACCTTTTATGGTGAACCCAATTCTGTCGGGCTTAAAAAATCTGCCAGCTTCTTTGCAGGAGGCTTCTTTCATTTTGGGGAAATCAAGATTCTCAACCATCCTAAAAATCATCCTTCCAAATATTCGACCTTCGTTGCTCACTGGAATCATAATGACCTTTGCGCATACAGTGGGCGAATTTGGCGTTGTCTTAATGGTTGGGGGAAGCATCCCTAAAGAAACCAAAGTAGTTTCCATTGCAATTTACGAAGAAGTTGAATCGATGAATTACGATAATGCCAATGTTTACGGGGGAATACTGTTTGTGTTTTCTTTTTCAATTTTGCTGGCCGTTCATTTAATCAATAACAAAAGAAAAGCAACTCTCTATTAATGATACAGTTTAATGCCTATAAAATGCTGCAAACAGCAGATGGAGAATTGCCCCTGGATGTTTCTTTTACGATCGAGGAAGGACAGTTTCTTGCTATTTATGGAAATTCTGGAGCAGGAAAAACAACGCTGCTCAGAATATTGGCAGGACTCACCCAAGCCGACAAAACACAGATCAAAGTTGCCAATGAAATCTGGGACGACTCCCAAAACAAAATTCATCTGTCTGTTCAAAAACGTTCTATTGGTTTTGTTTTTCAGGATTATGCACTGTTTCCTAATTTAACCGTAAAAGAAAATTTAGAATTTGCTTTGCAAAAAAATGACAACAGCAAAATAGTTTCCGAATTGATTGAACTGATGGAATTACAGTCTTTGCAGAACAGCAAACCTCAAAATTTATCCGGTGGGCAAAAACAGCGTGTAGCTTTGGCAAGGGCGATTGTCCGCAAACCGAAAATCCTCTTATTGGACGAACCGCTCTCGGCACTTGATGATGAAATGCGGTTTAAACTTCAGGATTATATCTTGAAAATCCATCAAAAATATCAACTGACCACTTTAATGATTACCCATTCTATTCCTGAAATATTCAAGCTTTCGGACAAAGTCATTATTCTGGATAAAGGAAAAATCATCAAAGAAGGAACACCAGTAAATGTGTTTTCGGAAGAAAAAATAAGCAGTAAATTCAAGCTGACGGGAGAAATAATCAGCATCATCAAAAGCGATATTATTTATGTCGTCCAAGTACTTTCTGGTAATAACATCGTAAAAGTGGTAGCCTCCGAGGACGAAATAAAGGATTTCAAAATTGGACAAAAAGTATTCGTTGCCTCAAAAGCATTTAATCCAATCATTCAGGTTATATCATGAATTGGCGGTAAAAACCAATCAACCTTCAGCTATTCAACCTCTAATGCGAGTTATTTACACAAAAGTTAAAACTTTGGGAGTTATTAACTTCAAATTAAAGAATATGTTTATTATTTTTACCGCATAATTTAGATATACTATGAGTTCATCCTTTGAAAAGTTTCAAAAGCGCAGGTTAATTTCCTCTTATTTTTCAGTAGTGCTAAGTGTATTCTTAGTATTATTTCTACTAGGCATATTGGGATTTTTTATTATCAATTCCAAAAAACTGGCCGATGATTTCAGAGAAAAAATAGCAATGACTGTTTTTTTCAAAAATGAAGCCAATGACTCTATTCTTAAGGCTTTTGGTCAAGAATTGAAAACCACCAAGTTTTCTAAAACTTTCGTCTACGTTTCCAAAGAACAGGCAGCAAAAGAACACACTGACATTATTGGTGAAGATTTCGTGACCTTTTTGGGCGAAAATCCTTTGCAAAATTCATACGACATTCATTTAAAAGCCGATTACGTTGAAAGAGACAGTATAGCAAAAATCGAATCCCATTTACGCAAAAACGCAATGGTTTCAGATATTGTTTATGACAAACAATTGGTCAACTTAGTAAACGACAACATCAAAAAAGTCAGTATGTGGATTTTAATTGTTAGTGCTTTCTTGACTTTTATTGCAGTACTTTTAATCAACAGCTCATTGCGTTTGTCGATATATTCCAACCGATTTATCATCAAAACCATGCAAATGGTAGGTGCAACCAAAGCCTTTATCAGAAAGCCTTTTGTAATGCGCAGCATAAAATTGGGAATGATTGGCGCAGGACTTGCTATTCTTGCCTTAATAGGTGTTTTGATTTATCTTGAAAACAGCTTTCCGGACCTTGGCATCCTAGATGACAAGTTATTGATAGGACTTGTATTGGTTGCCGTATTTGGACTTGGCGTTTTAATCACGTGGTTAAGTACTTATTTTGCAACGCAACGTTTCTTGAATTTAAGAACAGACGATCTTTATTAATTTTAGATTGCAGATTTTAGACTGCAGATTTCAGTAATAAAACATAAATTTAAAACAGCGGATGAGATTGCTTCGTCCCTCGCAATGACAAAATGAAAAACGAAGAACACAAACACGAATTCCTTTTTGAAAAAATAAACTATAAAATTCTATTGATTGGAATTGGAGTAATTGCATTGGGATTTATACTAATGTCTGGTGGAGGAAGCGATGATCCTAATGTTTTTAACGACTCTGTATTTGATTTCCGCAGAATTCGTTTGGCTCCAACCACCGTTTTAATTGGATTTGGAATTACCATTTATGCCATTCTTAAAAACCCTAAAAAATAGTAAGCAGTCGTCAGTATTCAGTGTTCAGTTAGTAACAGTCTGGAAACTGAAATGCTTCGCCAGTTCGCTATCGCTCGAGTCTGAAAACTGAAAACTTTCACAAAATGAATACATTACAAGCTATCGTTCTTGCCATTATAGAAGGAATTACAGAGTTTTTACCGATTTCTTCGACTGGCCACATGATTATCGCCTCTTCTTTTTTTGGAATTGCACACGATGATTTTACCAAACTTTTTACTATTGTGATTCAATTGGGAGCAATCCTTTCAGTGGTAGTTTTGTATTTCAAACGCTTTTTTCAATCCTTTGATTTTTATTTCAAATTACTAGTTGCTTTTATTCCCGCAGTTGTTTTCGGATTACTTTTCAGTAAAAAAATTGATGCTTTGCTCGAAAATCCAGTGACTGTCGCCGTTTCATTATTGATAGGTGGAATCATTTTATTAAAAGTAGATGAATGGTTCAACAGTGCCACAGCTTCCGAAACGACTCAAGAAATCACTTATCTTCAAGCTTTAAAAATAGGTTTGTTCCAATGCCTTGCAATGATTCCTGGAGTTTCCAGAAGTGGTGCGACAATTGTTGGCGGAATGTCTCAGAAACTATCTCGCACATCTGCCGCAGAATTCTCTTTTTTCCTTGCGGTTCCTACAATGCTGGGTGCAACGGTGAAAAAATGTTACGATTATTATAAAGATGGTTTTGTTTTGAACGACGACCAAATCAATTTCTTAATTATAGGAAATGTGGTTGCTTTTATTGTTGCCCTTTTGGCGATTAAAAGCTTCATCGGATTTTTGACAAAAAACGGATTTAAAGTTTTTGGTTATTACCGAATTATTGCAGGAATCATATTATTGGCAATACACTTTTTCATTCATCCTTTGACCGTACTTTAATGACAACCGAAGATTTTTTAAACGGCCAAGTTCTCTTAATTGACAAACCTTTGCATTTTACTTCCTTTCAGGCGGTAAACAAACTTAAATATGCCTTAATCAATAAAGCTGGATTGCCAAAAAAATTCAAGATTGGACACGCAGGAACTTTGGATCCTTTGGCTTCTGGATTATTATTGGTTTGTACTGGAAAATTCACCAAAAAAATTGCCGAATTACAAGGGCAACCCAAAGAATACACTGGAACGTTCTACATTGGAGCCACTACACCATCCTATGATTTGGAAACCGAAATTGACAAAACTTTCCCGACAAATCATATCAACGAATCTCTAATTCACGAAACCGTAAAACAGTTTTTGGGTGAAATTGATCAAAAACCGCCTATTTTTTCGGCCATAAAAAAAGACGGTGTACGTTTATACGAACATGCCCGAGCTGGGGAAACGGTAGAAATTGCCTCGAGAAAAACTACTATACATGAATTTGAAATCACAAGAATTGCACTTCCTGAAGTCGATTTTAGAGTAGTTTGCAGCAAAGGAACTTACATTCGCTCCTTGGCGTATGATTTTGGAAAAGCAATGAATTCAGGATCGCATTTAACGGTTTTGCGACGCACGAAAATTGGCGATTACAATGTAAAAGATGCGATTGATGTAAATGATTTTGAGGCAACTTTAAATCCTAAAAAAGAGTAATTTTTAAAAATTAAAATTACTTAATTCTTTTTAGACGCAAACGCATTCCTCAATAGAATACATCATCTCCACAACTTCGTTTTGAACAGACAATCCTTTGTCGTGTAAATACCACAGTTGCAATTGTCTTTTTGCCTCTTCATCTACAATACTAAACTCTTCTTTGTAGTTTTTAATTAAATCCGAAGCACCTTTTGGTCTTGGTCCCCAATGGTTGCAAACCTTACCTAATTCTTTATCAATTATAAGGAGTTTTGGAATGGCTCTGGCTCCATTAGTCAAAAATTGATTCATTAAATCATCATTCAAATCACGTAAAACAATTTTCAAATCTATCTTATCCGATTCTAAAGCCATTTTATTCAATATTGGCAAAATCTGGGCTGCATCCCCGCACCAGCCTTCGGCGATGACCATCCAAATATATTCTTTTTCAAGTGCTTTTAATTTGGAACTGACATCCTCCGGAACGCTTATTGTTTTATCCAAACGTTTCAAACGGATTTCGTTTAAGACACTATATTGCAGTAAATCTTCCGATTGTTCGATTCCGGTTGACTTTCCTTCGGATAGCAAATCGGATACGATTTTTTTGTATTCTTGATAAGTATAACTATTAAACAAGGCCTTCGCTACTGAACTTTTCATAACTAAATCTTTTTCCCTTTGTTTCATAAAACGGCACATCTTCATTGGTGTATACTTCCAATGACGACATGCTCATTTCATTATACAAATTTATTTGAAGCAAAATTAACAATACCCGTTGTTTAAAAACGTGATAAAAATCACTTTGTAACAAACAAAATGCATATTTTTATAAAATGGACAGCAAATCAAAATCAATCGGTTTAATACTATCCGGCGGTGGATCAAAAGGCATCGCACATGCTGGCGTTTTAAAATTTTTGGAAGAAAAAAATATCGTTCCTACCCAAATTGCAGGTTCAAGTGCTGGTTCAATTGTCGCTGCTTTATACGGAAGTGGTAAATCGCCCGATGCTATTTTGGAATTCTTTAAATCCATATATTTTTTTCATTGGAAACATTTTACATTCTCCAAAGCTGGACTAATTGATTCGGAGTCATTCAAAGAATATTTCTATGAAATATTTAAAGACACTACTTTGTCTGAACTTAAAATTCCTGTTCACATTACCGCAACCGATATGATTAAAGGAAAATCAAAAATATTTGGCCCCGAAACCAAAACAATAGATGCAATCTTAGCCTCATCATCATTTCCGGGAGTAATGTCTCCTTATGAATTTAACGGAAAACTGTATAGTGACGGAGGTATTCTCAATCATTTTCCAACCGATATTTTAAAAGAGAAATGCGACACTTTAATTGGCGTTTATGTTAGTCCAATCCAAAAAATAGAAGCCAAAGATTTAACTTCCATCAAATCGGTAACCGCTAGAGCTTTTGATCTATTCTCGGCCAATTCCAGCATACATAAATTTGATCATTGCGACTGGTTGATAGAACCCGAAGCTTTATCACTCTATAGTACATTCGAAACCAGCAAATCCAAAATGGAAGCAATTTTCGATATTGGATACGAATCGGCAAAAAAAACTTATAAAAAACTTAACTCATCGCTAGACGCAAAATTAATAAGTTGCTAAGATTTAAACAGCCTATTTGAAAAACGAAAAATAATATTCTGACTTCTAAAAAAAGCTTTAAACTTATAAAAACATAGACTCTCAGCGCATTAGTATCAAAATAAGAGTACGAAATAGTCACCAATAAACTTAATTTAAATATTTAAGGAGCACTATTTTCAAAAAAAACAGAATATGTCTATATTTGCACAAATTTGACAGCATTGAACCCAATCAGTGATGCAATTTACTTTCGATAACGAAGGGAGACCTTAAAAAACAAAAACTGACTGATGAAATACAAAAGAATCCTTCTGAAATTGAGTGGTGAAGCTTTAATGGGTGATTTACAATACGGAATTGACCCAAAACGATTGGCCGAATATGCCGACGAAATCAAGCAAATTCACGAAAAAGGAGTTGAAATCGCTATAGTAATTGGTGGAGGAAACATTTTTAGAGGTGTTGCAGGAGCCAGTTCTGGGATGGACAGAGTACAGGGAGATTATATGGGAATGCTGGCCACAGTTATCAACGGAATGGCATTGCAAGGTGCCCTTGAAGATAAAGGCATGAAAACCCGTTTGCAAACTGCCTTAAAAATGGAATCAATCGCAGAACCTTATATCAAAAGAAGAGCTGATCGTCACTTGGAAAAAGGAAGAATCGTTATTTTTGGAGCAGGAACCGGAAATCCATATTTCACGACAGATACAGCTGCCGTTTTACGTGGTATCGAAATAAATGCTGATGTGATTCTAAAAGGAACTCGTGTAGATGGTGTTTATGACTGTGATCCAGAGAAAAATGAGTCTGCAATAAAATTTGATTTCATCTCTTTTGAAGATGTATTGAAAAAAGGATTAAATGTAATGGATACCACCGCATTTACTTTAAGCCAAGAAAACAAATTACCGATAGTAGTATTCGACATGAACAAAATAGGGAATCTATTGAAAATTTGTGAAGGGAAAAATATAGGAACCGTAGTAAACATATAAAAAGCAGTAGGCAGTTTTCAGATGACAGTACAAGAATCTGAAAACTGAAGTCTAAACTCTGAAATCTTAAAAAAAATGACAGAAGAAATTGAATTTATATTAGATAGTACAGAAGAATCTATGACGGGTTCTATCGAGCATTTAGAAAAAGCCTTTTTAAATATTCGTGCCGGAAAAGCATCTCCTGCTATGTTGGGAAGTGTTTTTGTTGATTATTATGGATCGGCATCTCCACTATCTCAAGTATCAAAAATCAGTGTGCCTGATGCAAGAACCATCACGCTTCAACCTTTTGAAAAAAACATGTTGCATCCTATTGAAAAAGCAATTATGGTTGCCAATCTTGGATTCAACCCAATGAATAACGGAGACATGATTATCATTAGTGTCCCACCTCTTACCGAAGACCGCAGACGTGAACTAGCCAAACAAGCCAAGTCTGAAGCGGAAGATGCCAAAATTGGTGTTAGAAATGCCCGAAAAGACGCTAATTCGGATATCAAAAAATTAGAAAAAGAAGGAACTTCGGAAGACATTTGCAAAAGCGCAGAAGAAGAAGTTCAAAACTTAACTAATTCATTTATCAAAAAAATTGATGAACTTCTGGCAGTAAAAGAAGCCGAAATCATGAAAGTTTAATCTTTGGATTCTACAATTAATAAATCTGTCTCGTTTTTAGGAACAAGACAGATTTTTTTATAGTTATTTTTGCCATTACAAAATGTAATTGAACACATTTTGCAACAAATCGTTTTATGAAGTACTTTTTTTTACTGTTCTTCTTTTTTACGCTTTCGCTTCAAGCGCAATTTCAAGTAAATGGAATTGTCAAAGACGCTTCAACCCAAAAAATACTTCCATTTGCCTCTATCATTACAAATGACAGCTCCAACACCATTTCGGATGTTGATGGAAAATTCAGTATTTCATCCAAAAACAAAATAACATCCATAACCGTTTCTTATATTGGTTATTTAAAAAATACGATTAGTATAGAAAACAATAAGCTATTTTATAAAATAGATCTTGTTGAAAAAGCAAACCAGCTCAAAGAAGTTTTAGTTTCTAATGAAAATCCAGCATTGGCCATTATAAAAAAGACCATTCAGAACAAAGCAGAAAACAATCCGCAGAAAAAACTCAAAAGCTTTGAATTCAAATCCTACAATAAACTCATCGTTACTGCCAATCCAGACTCCATTAATGGAACTATAGACTCTGTGTTTGTAACCAATTCGTATGAAACTTATCTAAAAAAACTGGATTCAACTGATTACAAATTCAAACAACTCATCAAGAAACAGCATTTGTTTCAAACTGAGAAAGTATCAAAATATCAATTCGACGGCAAAAGATTGAAAGAAACCATTTTAGGAACGAGAATGGCAGGATTCAAACAACCTGTTTACGAAATACTCACTTTCAACCTTCAATCATACTCCATATACGATTCTAAATATGAGCTTTTCGAAACCAAATACAAAAGTCCAATTGCAAATGATGCCTTGGATGATTATAACTACAAACTACTAGACACTGTAGTCATAAATGGTCGAAACACTTATATGGTTTACTTTAAAAACAAAAAAGAGAAAAGAGCCGCTGGTCTTGAAGGGATTTTGTACATCGATCAAGTTAATTTTGCTGTTGCAAAAGCAATTATGCGTATCAAAGGGATACTAGATATCAGTGGAATTCATGAATTTCAATTCATTCCAGAAAAATATTTGTGGTTTCCTACCGCAACCAAGTTTAAAATTGTAAAAGGAACCAATGATGATGATATAAAAATATTGGGAGGAACAATTCAATTTGATGGCGACATAAAAGAAGACTTAACTCCCAGGAAAAGAGTCGAATCTGATTATATCTATCTGCTTTCCCAAACAACAAATTTTGACATTCAATACTCCACTCCCGTAGCAATCAAAAAGCCAATAGTTCAGGTAGAGATTAAAGAGAATGCCATAAATAAACCCGAAAGCTTTTGGGTCGAATACCGAAAAGACAGTTTGGACAGCCGAAGTGAGAAAACCTATCTATCATTAGACAGTATTTCGATAAAAAAAAGAATAGAGAGCAGGCTCAATTTTGGCCGTAAAATCTTAACTGGATACCTCCCTTTTAAGATTTGGGATTTTAATTTACGTAAAATATTAAGTTATAATAATTATGAAGGATTACGATTAGGAATTGGCGGTATAACCAATGATTTTTTTTCCAAAAAATACCGTCTCGAAGGTTACACGGCTTATGGTTTAAGAGATTATGATTTCAAGTATAATTTAGGAATTGGAGCCAGAATAGATAAATTCTCCAATACTTGGATTGGAATAAGCTATACCGATGACCTTAGAGACATTGCAAGTACCGACTATGTTGTCGAAAAAAAAGCTTTCAAAATCTATGATCCACGTTCGATCAATTTCAACACTTTTTATAGATATGAGCATTGGAGAATTGCATTAGAATCCAAAATCATTCCAAAAGTGGAAAGTGTTTTCGCACTTGCCAATACTTTTGTAACCCCACAATTCGAATATACTTACAACCTGAATGGCAAGTCCTACAAGACTTACACGATGACAACCGCAACAATATCTTTGAAATGGAGTCCATACAGTGATTATATGCAAACCCCAACAGGAAGAATTGAAACCGAAAAAAGGTTTCCAAAGTTTACTTTTCAGGTGACTCAATCACTTCCCGATGTTTTGAACAATGATTTTACTTATACCAAAATTGACTTTAAAGCCGATTACCAAATCAAGTATTTAAATGGTCAGCGAACTTTTTTGTTATTTGAAGCCGGACGAGCCTTTGGTGATTTACCACTCCCTCAATTATACAGCAACTCACCAAATAATTTAAACAAAGAAACGATTTTTAAGAGAATTACCTTTGCGGGTAGAAACAGTTTTGAAACCATGTATTTCAATGAGTTTTTCTCTAGTGAATACATGTCTTTTCAGTTCAAACATGGTTTTAACAGAATTTATATTTTTAATAAACTAAAGCCTTCGCTTGATTTTGTAACTCGAATGGCTTGGGGAAATATGAAAAATCCAGAAAATCATATTGGACTTGACTTTAAAACCTTGAACAAAGGATTCTTTGAATCCGGCATTGAACTCAATAAAATCTTTAACGGATTGGGACTTGGTGGTTATTACCGTTATGGACCGAATCATTTAAGCAATTTCAAAGACAATATTGCTGTGAAACTGACTTTTATTCTTGATTTGGGAATTTAACCCAAAATCCTCTTCTTAAATTTACCCTAAGCAAAATCGAAACCCAATATCCAAAATTATTATTTTTTGGATCGACCTGTCCTACCCATTTTTTGCAAACAATCCATTCAAAATAAGGAACTTACAAATACATTATGAAATTTTCAGCAATGGATAAATACATAGGAAAAAGACTTCTTTATTGTTAAAAAACACTTGTTTTTAAGTCCAAAAAGAACAAAATTACACATTATAAAAAATTTGGAGCTAGATTTGTTTCGATAAAAAGCAAATTAACCCGATAAAATGCACTTATGATATAAAAAAGTAATCATATACTTAATATATTTGTACATTATTACTTTGAATAAAATAGAGAATAAAAGAACTTACAAATGGCTGAAAATATAAATATCGGACAATACAACATTCCTACGTTTCTAAATTCGACGACCAAAATTGTTGCCAGTACCGCTATACTATATTTTCTAATTTCCAAATTATCCCTATTTATATTCGTTACCGAAATTAATATACTTCCATTTTTTCCAGCGATTGGTTTTGCAATAGCTACAACTCTACTTTTAGGAAGAAAAGTAATTTTAGGTGTAGCGATAGGCTGTTTACTATTTTCCATAAGTTTATATCTAAGTGATTTTCAAAATGCGACAACATTTAAAGAACTTATTAAACCTTTGGCTTTATGCATTGTTAGGCCAATCATAGCCTCTATAAATGTATTTCTCGTCTCTTATTTGACCAAATTGTGGTGCAAAAATAAATATCCTTTCGACAATGAAAAAAATGTCATTTTTTTTGCTTTGGCCAGTTTACTGGGAACTTTTGTAAGTGTTAGCACTGGTTTTATTACTCTAACAATCATTCCCTATTTCTCGCTCGATAACTTCATTTTAATCTGGAGTAACAAGCTCAGGGGAAATGTTTTGGGTGCAATTATATTTACCCCATTTGTACTTTCTTGGTTACTTCGCACAAAAGAATTCACTGGATGGTCAGCAGTTAAAAAAATGGAAGCCTTTATCCTAATTATTTTTACTCTTTTTACAACTATATATATATTTGAAACACATGCAAACAACGAATCCATTCTTTTCTTTTTTCTGATATGGGCAGCGTGTCGTTTTGGGATGAAAATTATCACTCTAGTCTCCTTAGTCATTACTATTATATCAATATATTGCACCAGCCATCAGATGTGTGGTTTTACTTTTATTGGTTGGAATAAAGATTTTTTCATGTTACAATTGTTCCTATTTGTAAATATGGTCTCAGTCCTATTTCTAAAGTCAATTTTAGAACAAAAGGAAAACGAAGAGAACAAATTAAAAATTACCGAACAAGACTTAGACCTGGAGAAAAACATACTCAAAGCAACCGTCGAAAGCCCAAAAGAAGTCAGTATTTTTTCTCTGAATACCAACTTAAACTATCTAAGTTTCAATTCGGCTCATTCAAAATATATGAAAAATGAATATGGAGTCGAAATAAAAATCGGGGACAATCATATTGATTTAATTCCAAGAAGAAGCCGAAAAGAAGAAATCATTTCCATATTTAATAATGTTTTAAAAGGCAACACCTATTCTGCGGAAGAAAAAGATTCCACAGGGGCATATTGGAATGTTGCTAAATCACCCATCAAAAATGAGGAAGGTAAAATCATTGGAGCAACCACAATTGTCACCAATGTCACCGAATTAAAATTAAAAGAAATGCAGTTAGAAAAAAACAACATTTCACTTAATCAACGTATTAAAGAGCTCCGTTGTCTATATGACATCTCGGAAATCATTAGCAACAAAGCGCTTTCAAAACCCAAAAAATTGGAGGCCTCCGTTCAAATTATTCCAAAAGCACTGCAATTTCCCGAAATTGCCAATTGTCGAATCCAAATGTGTGAGGAAGAATTCTTTTCTGCCAATTATCAGCAAAACGATTGGACTCTCAAACAAAATATTTTTGTAAATGGAGAAGAATACGGCTTTATTGAAATTGGTTATTACAATGCAAAAGAATTAAAAAAAGAAACAATTTTTTTAGAAGAAGAAATCAAATTATTGGAAGCATTGTCAGATATTCTTTCCAGATCTATGGAAAGAAAATTGGCTAAAGAAAAACTCCTTAAAAGTGAAGAAACCTATCGTATTTTATTTGAAAATGTTCAGGACGTCTTTTTTAAAACATCGATAAGAACAGGAGAGATATTGGATGTCAGTCCGTCTTGCAGCACTTTTAATGGAATAACAAGAGAAGAACTAATTGGTCAAAGTATGTCAATTATTTATTCCGACAAGAATCAAATGCAATTGATGTTACAAAAAATAATAACGGAACAAAAAGTTATTGACCACAATAATGAAATTACTATAAATGGTAAGCTTTTTTATGTATCAATCAATGCCAAAATCATTTTTGATTCAAATGGAGAACCCGAATTTGCAATCGGCTCTTTTAGAAACATTACCGAACGAAGATTAATGGAGGAAAAACTAAAGATAAGCGAGGCAAAATTCCGTTCTATTTTTGAAAATTTTGAAGATGTCTATTTCAGAACAACAATGGACGGGACGGTCCTTGATGTCAGTCCCTCATTCGAAAAAAATTTCCATAAGCCTTGCTCGTTTGCATTAGACAATTCTGTCTTTGATTTATATTACGATAACCAAGATAGAGAATCCTTATTGCAAAAACTAAAAAAAGATGGTCAAGTTAGGGATTGCGATATCCGATTTAGAGATGGGAATGAAAAGATTCTGTTTTTCTCAGTAAATGCACGTTTAATATATGATGAGAATGGAGAGCCAATCTACATAGAAAAATCCATGAGAAACGTTAACGACCGTATAGCCTTTCAAAAGGAGTTGCTGACAAAAAACCGACAACTAGAATTTCAAAATACTGAATTAGAACAGTTTGCCTACATAGCATCCCATGATTTACAGGAACCGTTAATTACAGTAATCCATTGTATACAAATGCTTCAAGAGGAATTAAATGAAAATTTGGACGAAGATCAAAAACAATATTTACAATTCATTAACAGCTCCACAGCAAGAATGCAGTTATTGGTAAAAGGACTATTGGATTACTCCCGAATCGGCAAAGAAAGAAAAAATAACTGCATAGATTGTAATGAAATTGTTGCCAATGTTCTTACGGATATGGATGTTATCCTAAAAAAAAGCAATGCCTTTATTGAATGTGAGAACCTACCTGTTATCGAAGGTTACACTACCGAAATAAGACAACTATTCCAAAATATAATCAGTAATGCCAATAAATATCAAAAAAAAGACCGACAGCCAAAAATAAAAATAGCTGCAGTAAAAGAGGAAAACAACTGGCTTTTTTCAATTCAAGACAATGGAATCGGGATTGAAGAGCAAGATAAAGATAAAATATTCGTGATTTTCAAAAGACTGCACAATCACAATGAATACCAAGGGATCGGTATCGGATTATCGCTTTGCAAAAAAATCGTAGAACACCATAATGGAAAGATTTGGGTCGAATCCAATTACAACAAGGGAAGTACATTCAAATGGACCTTACCTGTAGAACTAAATTAACAATACAAAATATTAAAACTCATACAATGCCACAAATGAACAAAAAACTAAATTGCGTATTATTAGTCGACGATGATTTTGCTACTAATTTTATTAATAGAAAAATCATACAAAAAACTGATTTAACAGAACATATCCACGTAGCTTTAAATGGCAAAGAAGCCATTGATTACCTGTGCCAACAAGGAAAATTCGAATCGACAGTTGATAATGAATATCCGAGACCTCAACTAATTTTATTGGACATCAATATGCCTGTCATGGATGGGTGGGAATTTATAGAAGCCTATAAAAATTTGAATCTGGAAAACAAAGAGAATATCATTGTTGTGATGCTCAGCAGTTCTTTCAACCCGGCCGACCGAGCCAAAGCAGAATCCATTCAAGAAATCTCAGCTTTTAAACAAAAACCTATGAACAAGGAAGCTTTGCTTGAAATTTTTGACAAGGCATTTCCAGGATTAATTGGTGAAAATATCCTCTAAAAAAATATCCACTTGATTCATTATATTATTAACCGCAAAACTCAGGGAGCTTTGCGGTTACTTTTAAGGTTTAATAATTAGCACCGATGGCGTATTATTAAGCCAGGTACTGTGAGAGTCAATTAGTTTTTTCCAGCTTTCTAGGCTAATAATCATTAAATCCTGTTGTTCCAAAAATTCTTTCTTAATTGTTCTTTCCTGCATCATCATAATATGATTGGGAGCAATTTGTTCAATCGAGCGAACATTTTCCTGAATTTCTCTACTGTTTCTTACTTGCCCATCTGTATCCAAAACAGTAATTTGAGAACCATTATTGTGTATCAACTTTTGTGCAAACTCCATCAAAAACCCATCTTCTTTGCTGAAAATTGGCATAAACACACGATTTATTTCTTCCAACTCTTTATCGACAAGAATTCCAACTGGCATTTTGCTATTAGCGATAATTTGCCTTGTACTTTCATCGAAAGGAGAGTTTTCGAATAGGCCCTCTTTCCCCGTAATTTTATCGATCAAACGATCTGGATTAATAATTCGAGTTGTAAAGCCGAGCACTTTCCCCAACAACGTTCCTTCAAAAATAGATTGTCCCAAACCAACCAACAATAAATCATAATCCCCTTGATTAGCCGTCTCGGCAATTTCAAAATCTATATCATTGCTGACTTTAAAAAGAGTTACTATCTTTTGATTAAGCTTTTCTGATTCGGAAAGAACAGGCAAAAAAGTTTCCTTTTCATAATCTTTAACGTCAAAAGAATGCAACTCTGAACTTAATGACAAATGCATTGCCGTTAAAATTGTATTCCCGCCTTGTTTCTTAACCAAACTGTTGGCTACTTTTAGCAACGTTTTTCCTTTGTCTGGTGAAGCAAAAGAAATAAGAATTTTGTATTTGCTTTTGTTACTTATTTCTTCTGGGATAATAGTAGGTTTGTCTCTAAAAACATAATTTATTAAATCCAAAGCGGGACCAGTCATAAACGTAGTTACCAAAGCCATGATGACCATCATTGTAAAAATTTCGGTTGACAAAACGCCTAAATCATACCCAATATTCAGCACAACCAATTCCATCAAACCTCTCGTATTCATCAAGGTCCCAATAGACAAACTATCTTTCCAAGTATGACCGACAAATTTTGCTGCAAGCGCACTGCCAAAAAACTTACCTGCTACAGCAACCAAAATAATGATCCCTGTAATTTTCCACAAATGCGGGTCATCAATCAATCCGATTTGAGTTCTTAATCCCGTAAATACAAAAAACAAAGGAAGTAACACAACCACTGAAACGTCTTCTATTTTTTCGATAAAAATAGACCGGAATTTATTATTTTCAGGCATAATTGCTCCTGCTAAGAAGGCTCCAAACAATGCATGAATCCCTATTAATTCTGTAACGTAAGAAGACAGCAATAAAGTCAGAAAGAAAATAGCGACAACAGGTTTGCTCAGACTTTCTCTTGTTGAACTCAAATCACCAACCTTTTTTAGAAAAGGACGAACCACTTTCAACATTAGCAGTACATAAAATACCGCCAATACAATAACGTATAATGAACTCGTAAATGAACCCGCTTTTACAATAGCAATTACAGCTGCCAAAATACACCACGCAGTAATATCATCGGCAGCTGCACAGGTAATAACAATTGCTCCCAATTTCGTTTTGTGAATTCCACGTTCCCGAACTATCCCTGCCAAAACAGGAAATGCAGTTATGCTCATGGCAATCCCCAAGAATAATCCAAAAGAGATAAACTCAACCCCTTGAGGAGCAAAAGAATGATAGATAAAATAGGCCAAGGCTAACCCTAGCGCAAAAGGAATTATGATACTGGCATGGCTGATAACTACAGCATCGTGCGCTTTGTTTCTGAGCGCTTTCAAATCGAGTTCCATACCGATGACAAACATAAAAAGGATTAATCCTATTTGGCTCAAAAACTGAAGATTGCCCAACGAATCCTTTGGAAACAGCATTGCCGAAAATTCAGGAAAATACATCCCGATTAAAGAGGGACCTAAAACAATACCCGCAATCATTTCACCTATTACGGTTGGCTGTCCAATTTTTCTGCAAACCCAGCCGAAAAAACGAGCAACCAAAATTATTGTTACAATTTGTGCCAAAAGAATGGCTAACGGATGTTGCAAATTTTGCATCATCGCTGTCAGAAAATCATTCCAATGCCCATGTTCTACATGGTGAGAGACAATATTTCGTCCAGATTCCAGCATTTTCCCTTTTAGAATAATCCAATAGATTAATCCCGAAAATCCACCTATAATTGTCAGATAAAAAAAAGATTTTTTAATATTCTTCATACGGCACTCTTAAATTAATTCAATTTCCATGCAAATATGAGAACAGATTTTTGAGGTATAAAACGAATTCCAATCAAATTTTAAAGGAATGTAACAAGAGTAGAAAACTTTGTAATAAGTTAGATTTTCACTTTCATCAAAAAATCATCTCGATAAGTATCACTCAAAACTAATACGATTGGTTTACCGCTTTTTCCTTGAATAGAGAGCGTAATTTCATTATGATTGAAATATTGAACAGCCTTTATTGCAATAATTCCTTTTTTATTGACTCTGCAGAAATCAGCATTGGGTAGCTGATTTAATAGCGAAGCGAAATTGATGTTTTTAAGAATTAAAACACTGCCATCTGTAAGATGAACTTCCTTATCCCTACTATCGACCAATGCAGTTTTGATGTATTGAATCTGATTAAAATATAGTAATGATTTCCCCTTATCTGTATTCAAATGAATAAATTTCTTTGAACTTTCCAGCTTTTGGAATCGTTGCAAAGCTTTGGCAACTGCTTTTTCCAGACGCTCTTTGGTAACGGGTTTAGTGACGTAATCGACTGCATCTATATTGAAAGCTTCAGCAGCGTAATTTTTGTAGGCGGTAGTGAAAATTACTAATTTATTTTGGAGTAAATTAGCCAAAGTCAATCCATCAATCCCCGGCATTTCAATATCGGAAATACACAAATCAAAATCGAGGTCGGGCACTTCATCCAATAATTTTTGAGGATCGTTAAACGACTTTATGACTTCTAATTCCGGAATTTGTTCGCAAAGCATTTTCAGGTAAGTCAAACCCGGTAATTCATCGTCAAGCAGTAAACATTTGATTTTTGTATTCAAGAAGATTGATTTTTAAATGCGCAATATAAATGTCGTTCTCGACAAATTTATCCAATTTGAACTGATTCTTGTATATAATTTTCAATCGTTGTTCCAATGTAGTTGCGCCAATTCCGCTTCTTTCTTTTTTTAAGGCTTTTTTCTCCGACATTTTATTGGAAACAGTCAAATAAAAACAATTGTCTTTAAACTCAAAAAGTATTGAAATAAAGGCATCAGCACTTTGCAAATCGGCATGTTTAAATGCATTTTCAATCAAATCAATCGAAATCAAAGGAGCCAGAAGATTCTGTTCATACAACTTTTCTCCATCATTAATCTTAGTTTTTACTTTCAACTCAAAAAGCGGACTTACTTTAATTTTGTTAATTTCAATAAGATTTAAAGCAAACTGAATTTCTTCTTTTGGAGAAACAAACTTTTTTTGGCTTTCATATAAAATATAATCCAAAACATTAGCCAGTTTATCCAAAGCAAAATAAGTTTGGTAGGCATGTGACTGAATCGAATTGAGAATATTCTTGAAAAGATGCGGATTGAGTTTGGATTCCAATGTTTCCAACTGCAAATTATTTACTTTCATTTCAAGCAAATCAAATTTCTCTTCAACACTTTTTTTGGCTTTGCCAGATTCTATCAATCGATAGACAAGATAACAAAGCACCACTATGAATACCAGTATAATTATCAGCAACACATATATGATGTTATTGTTTTCTTCTACGTTATCCATTTTAGATTAAATATGAAATGATTAAAAAGGGTTCAACTTCATTAATGTGCCGAAACAAATTTCAACCCAATTATTGACGATATCAAAGTAAACAAGAAAAAAAGCCTCCAGAAAGTTGCGGGCTCTTTGAATATAAAAATACCAACCAGAACTGTGCCAACTGCTCCAATTCCTGTCCATACAGCATAAGCGGTGCCTATTGGCAAGGTTTGGGAAGCTTTGTATAACAAAGTCATACTAATAGAAAGTGCAATAAAAAAACCTATCATCCACAAAGTAGATGTCATACCAGAAGTTTCTTTGGCTTTGCCCAAACAAGTCGCAAAACCTACTTCAAAAAAACCAGCTATAATAAGTAAGATCCAATTCATGATTTGTATAAATATGAAACAAATATATTGATTTTGTTGAGTTACCCCCAGCTATAAATAATATCATTTGACAAGCTCAAACAGGAATATCATTAAGACTAATTACAAATATCTTCTTAACCAATCTTCTATTTCATCCAATAAATTACTATCTCTCACACTTTCTAGGCTATGATTTTCATTTTCATAGACTAGTAATCGTGTTGTAAAACTCGAACTATTTAATTTTGAATAAAATTTAAAAGCATTATCAATAGGCACCCTTTCATCCTTATTTCCTTGAATAATAAAATTAGTAAGCTGTTTATTCTGGATAGAATCGATTGCCAATAAACTAGAACGTGTTTTTAAAGCTGCAATAGAATCTTTAGCATAATTTGGTATTCTTTGTCTAAAAACTCCAAACATATCAAGCCTTTTATTATCCAATAAATCAGCTTGGCCTGCAATAGCAATGTTGGTTTTGATTCGATTGGTTTTTTTTAGCATCAAAAAGTTAGTCATTACCCCTCGACTCCAACCAAAAACTCCAATTCTTTTATTATCAACATTAGGTAGTTGGTCAATAATGTCCAAAAGGCTTAACACATCATTTACGTCTTTTCCTCCAAACTCGTCAAACCCTTCACTAGCAGCATTTCCTCTTAACTGAGAACCAATTATAACATAACCCTTATTTGCTATCTTGCCCAGGAAACGTGCTAAATACTGAAAAGGAATTTTTCCGAAATCTCCATTCCCTCCCCTGTTATAAATTAAAACGGGATAAATACCTTTCTTTTTTGGCTCAATCAAAAAACCTCTTATTCTTAAGTTATCAAAAGACTGGTAATTAAATCCATAAAAATTCAAAGAATCTATATATTGGTACTCTCTTCTAATAACTATTTGTCCATTCTCTTTTTTAGAAATTATGGAATCAAAAGGGAAACTTGCAATTGTTTTAGGCTCTAAAGTAAAATTTTGCTTTTTTGTTTGTGCGAAGCTGAAATGGGTGAAAATTAACAGTAATAGTGGTGCGTAAATAATTTTATACATAAGCTATCTAGTTATTGATTTGAATTCTTGAAAAATGAAAACACAGTTCTCAAAGAGAAATTTAAAAACTTTTGAGTCCATCCCCAATAATTCATGATTAAGGCTTTATAATCAATACCGAAGGCATACCGCTTAACCAAACCGGACGAGTATCCAATAAGTCTTTCCAACTCTCCAAACTCACAATCATTAAATCTTGTTTGATCAAAAACTCCTCTGTCAAAATAGATTCGTTATCCAAAATTACATTATCTGGAAATTTTTGTTTTAAGGAACCTAGAGCACTTGCAATTACAAAATTGGATTGCATATGACCATTGATGTCCAAAAAGGAAACGGTAGCATCATTATTGAAAATTATTTTTTGGGCATAGTCAATTAAAAAAGAGTCTTCAGAACCGTAAATAGGAACAAAAACCTGATTTACTTCTTTTAAATCCTTGTCAATCAAAACTCCCAATGGCATTTTGACTTTCAAAACAATTTGTCGTGTTCTTTCATCAAATGGTGAATTTACGAACAACCCTTCTTTGCCCGTAAATTTATCCAACAATCTTTCGGGATTAATAATTCGGGAAGTAAACCCAATTACTTTGCCCAATAAAGTACCCTCAAATATGGATTTTCCAAGTCCTACCAATAATAAATCATAATCCCCTTGATTGGCTATATCTATTATTTCTGTCTCAATATCAATTGTCGCTTTGAAAATAGTAGTGATTTCTTGTTTCAGAATAACTGCTTCTTTCATTATCGGATTAAAGCTGCTTTTCTCTTTATCTTCCATGTTGAACGTATGCATTTCATCACTTAAGGACAAATGCAATGCTGTTACTGAACAGGTTTCTTTTTGCTTTTTCACCAAGCTATTAGCCAAACGCAGCAAAGATTTTCCTTTTTCATTATTACCAAAAGAAATTAAAATTCTATACTTGCTGTGATTTACTTCTTCATCATGATCTATTATGTCACTGGTTTTAAAAATGTAATTGATTAAATCTAATGCAGGTCCAGTCATAAAAGTGGTTACCAGGGCCATGATTACCATCATCGTAAAGACTTCGGTCGTAAGAACTCCAAGAGCTAGTCCGATATTCAATACAATTAATTCCATCAAACCTCTTGTATTCATCAAGGCTCCTATCACAAGACTATTTCTCCAACTTTGTCCAACAAATTTGGCTGCCAAAGCACTTCCGAAAAATTTACCCACAACCGCAACAAGAATGATAAACCCAGTTACTTTCCATAAATAAGGCTCGTTTAACAAACCTATTTCGGTACGCAAACCGGTAAACACAAAGAACAAAGGCAATAATAATATTACGGATACATCTTCGACTTTGGAAATAAAAACAGTTCTAAACTTAGGGACATCCGGCATGATGGCCCCCATCATAAAAGCACCAAACAAAGCGTGAATTCCAACTAATTCTGTAGCATAGGAAGAAATAATCAATATCAAAAAGAAAATGGCAACAACGGGTTTACTCAAACTGTCTTTGGCCCCATACAAATCTCCAATTCGTTTCAAGAAAGGTTTTACCAGATAGATCATCACGACTACATAAATAGCAGCCAACGAAATGATGTACATTGAACTTTCAAAAGTTCCTGCTTTTACAATGGCAATTACAACGGCCAATAGACACCAAGCCGTTATATCATCGGCGGCGGCACAGGTGATTGCAATAGCTCCCAATTTGGTTTTATGCATCCCTCTTTCCTGGACAATTCGTGCCAAAACAGGAAAGGCGGTAATACTCATCGCAATCCCCATAAACAAACTGAACGAAAGAAACTTAACTCCCTCCGGAGCAAAACGGTTGTAAACAAAATAGGCCAATCCGATTCCTAATGCAAATGGAATTACGATACTCGCATGACTTATAACAACCGCTTCTTTAGCTCTGTTTTTCAATACTTTGATATCGAGTTCCATCCCAATCACGAACATGAAGAGAATCAAACCAATCTGGCTCAAAAATTTTAAATTCTCTAAGGAATTAGCTGGGAAAAGTGCATGGAAAAAATCAGGAAAATACAAGCCCAATAAAGATGGCCCAAGCGCAATTCCTGCAATAATTTCACCTATTACAGAAGGCTGCCCTATTTTTTTGAAAAACCAGCCAAAAAGGCGAGCCACAAGGATAATCATTATAATTTGTGCCAATAAAATAGCCAAAGGGTCCTGTACATTATGAATCATTGAAGTGAGAAAATCATCCCAAGAACTTACGCTTGCCGTTGGATGAATGATTATTTTATTTCCCTCAAGATGCTTGCCCTCTTTTATAATCCAATACATTACTGCAGTAAAACCACCTGTAACTCCCAAATAAAATAATGTATTCTTGTACTTTTTCATACCTTTTTTGACTTCTTTATCCCATTAACAAAAGCGCTAAGATGAGAATTTCAAATATATAATTTATAATGCACAAATTATCTTATTGTAAACAAAAATAAAGTCAAAAAAACACCTATACAATAACCAGAAAATCGAAGGACTTTCATGTAATTTCTAACTGTTTTGTTTACATTTGCATGCATTTTAAAACGTATATGAAAAAGAAATTCACTGATAGGTTATGGCAGAACATAGCCCGCATTGTACTTAAAAACAGAATAACCATACTAGCTGCAATACTTGCCATAACTATTTTCCTTTCTTTTCAGTGGAAAAATTTGGCGATGACCTATACTGAAGCTAATTTACTTCCTAAAAAACATATCGTAAATAAACAGTATCAAGACTTTCTAGATAAATTTGGGGAAGAAGGAAACCTTATTGTCATTGGTTTTAAAGATGATGCTTTTTTCACGCCCAAAGCTTTTGCCGCTTGGAATGAATTGATGACTGGCTTGAAAAATTCTAAAGAAGTGGAATTAGTCGTTTCTCTGAATGACCTAAAAACGCTTGAAAAAGACACTGTTGCGCAGAAATTTAAATTGGTTCCGTTTATTGACCAAAGTCAAACTGCGAATCCAGAATACATTCAAAAAATAAAATTCGAATTGTTTCATAATCTTCCGTTTTATGAAGGTTTATTGTTCAACAAAGAGTCAGGTAGTATCCGTTCTGCGGTTTATATCAAGAAAAATATTGTAAATACGGCTTCGAGAAAGACATTCATTTTGGAAAATTTAGTTCCAAAAATTGACAAGTTTGAAAAAACAACCGGAATTGACCTTCGTGTTTCCGGTATGCCTTACATCAGAACCATAAATGCCGAAAACATGAAAGGCGAAATTGGTTTGTTTATTGGTGCTGCATTGTTCATTACTTCTTTAATTTTCTTTTTATTTTTCCGTTCGTACAGAGCCACTTTTATCTCTATCTGTATTTTGATTATTGGTGTAATGTGGTCTTTTGGAACACTAGGTTTGTTTCATTACAAAATCACAATTCTTACGGCTATCATTCCCCCGTTAATTATTGTAATTGGAATCACAAACTGTATTTTCCTGATCAATAAATACCAGCAGGAAATAAAAACCCATCAAAATCAGGCCAAAGCTCTACAACGTGTAATTTCAACAATCGGGGTTTCCACCTTAATGACCAACTTAACAACAGCAGCTGGTTTTGCCACTTTTATGATTACCGGAAATGATTTGTTGTTCGAATTTGGTTTAGTAACCTCTATAAATGTGATTACGGTGTACTTGCTCACCTTGGTAATTGTGCCAATTGTGTACAGCTTTATGGATGTTCCCAAAGAAAAACATTTAAAACATCTAAGCAAAACCTATATATCTGCCCTATTAAACTGGGTTGAAAGCGTCGTAAAAAACAACCGCAAAATGATCTATATTATTTACGGATTACTACTGGTTTTTAGTGTAATTGGGGTTTCCCAAATGAAAGTTTCGGGAAGTTTGATAGGCGAAATGCCAAAAACAGCTTCATTTTTCAAAGACATTATTTTTTTTGAAAAAGAGTTCAATGGTGTAATGCCGTTAGAAATCATGGTGGACACCAAACACAAAAAAGGGGTAATGAAATTATCTACAATGAAAAAGATGGATGAATTGCAAAAAACAATTGCGGAGATTCCAGAATTATCAAAACCGGTTTCTGTTGTCAATTTGGTCAAATATTCTAAACAAGCCTATTACAATGGCAAGCCAGAATATTATGAATTACCTACTTCACAAGAGCAGGCTTTTATATTGTCGTATGCCAAAAATGCCACCAAAGACACCAAGACCAACCTGATGAAAAGCTATGTGGATTCGACTGGACGATATGCCCGAATCACCACTTTCATGAAAGACATTGGAACTCAGGAAATGGCCAGAGTCGAAAAGAAACTAAAAACCAAAATAGACAAAGTATTCCCAAAAGATCGCTATGAAGTTACCCTTACTGGGAAAGCTTTGGTTTTCCAAAAAGGAACTTCTTACCTAATTGACAACCTTATCGAATCGCTTATTTTTGCTATTTTCCTTATTGCCGGATTGATGGCTTATTTATTCCGTTCTGCCAAAATGGTTATGGCATCGGTGATTACAAATGTGTTACCACTTTGCATCACATCTGGGCTGATGGGGTATTTTGGAATACCGCTGAAACCTTCGACGATATTGGTATTTAGTATTGCATTTGGTATTTCGGTTGATAATGCGATTCAGTTTATGGCCAAATACCGCCATGATTTGAATCTCTATAATGGTAAAATTAAAAAATCAGTATTTAGTGCCTTGAGAGAAACCGGTATCAGTACTTTCTACACTTCAATTGTATTAATTGTGGGATTTGCCACATTCACATTGTCTAGTTTTAGTGGTACGATAGCACTTGGAGGATTGATTTCATGCACCTTGATGTTTGCTATGTTTGCCAATTTATTGGTTTTACCGGCTTTGGTATTGACATTTGAAAAGAAAAGAACTAAAAAAGAAGAATTAGAGCAAACACATTAATCAGGAATATTTTTATTTCAAAAAGCATATTCATAATAAAAACAGCCAGTTGTTTTATTATGAATATGACTTCCAAAATCCCTTTTGATCTTATAGTTCAAATTCAATACTAAAAAGATTTTTCTTTGTAATCCGGCAGTTTATAAATTAATTCCTGGATTATCATAAGCCAAAATGTGTTAAGAAACATTGTAAGAGTGGTAACAGCCAAGGTTATTTGATAAGTATAAATTCCCACAAGTTGCAAAGAAGATGCCAAGGTCATCAAAACAAAACTAAATTCTCCAATTTGTGATAAAAGTGCTCCTCCATACAAACTATCACGCCATGAGTTTTTTGTAAGTTTAAAAAGTATGGCATTGATCAGGCTATTTATAAAAAGCACAGCAACTGAAATCCATATTATAGTTCCAATATTTTCAATAAAAAACTTGATATCAAGCTGAACACCTACTGCAAGAAAGAAGAAAGCCATAAAAAACACTCTGAAAGGAATCAGGGATTTACCTAGCCAATGTGTCGCCTTGTCGTGTCCAATTAGAACACCAGCGATAAAAGCTCCAAAGGCAGGAGACAGTCCAAACCATTCACTAATCCATGCCATACCAAAACAGATGCTGAAACCAATGAAAACCTGCAATTCATGATCGGCAATAATTTCTCTTCGCATGGGGATTGAGAAAAGCTTTTTACTGATAGCCGCTTTCATAAACAGAATAATCAATAGTCCTCCTACGCAAACTTTTGTCAATTCTACAGCTGAAATATTATTTCCTGACATAAAATTCAGAGTCAATATCATGGGAACCACAAGTATATCCTGCATTAGTAAAACGCCACAGGTAATAATTCCGAGCTGACTTTTAATCTCACCCGTCTTTGCCAAATATTGGAACACAATCGCAGAACTACTCAAACTTATTATAAAAGCTATCAAAATTATAGTTGCCATTTTCCACTCCAAATATGAACCAACAATATACATGCAAATAAAACTAAGTACAATTTGTACCAGTGCGATTAAAAGAGGCTTGTAAAAATTATGCGATAGATAATGAAGATCGATTTCATTGCCAATGGAGAACATTAGAAGCACAATCCCAATTTGTCCCAATTCTGAAATTACTTCGGGTTCATAAATAACGTTAAATACTTGAGGTCCTAATAACAAACCGGCAATTATATAAGCAATAAAATAGGGTTGCTTTAATCGTCGCAAAAGCAATATCAATAATAAAACCATAAAGGACAGCACAGCTATCCCGGAGAATAATTGTGACAACATCTTCGTGTTTTTTATAATGAAGAAAGCTGCCTAAAGACGGCAGCTTCCAAAAAAGATAATTAATTAGAATTTATAAAATTTCGATCATTCGTGGAGGTCTTGGTTTGGCCTCTTCACGTTTTGGAATGGACAATAATAAAAGTCCATTTTCATAACGAGCTATTATTTTATCCTCATCCACTACGTTTTTAGGCAATTCAAAACTTCTCTGGAATGATTGGTAACTAAATTCTCTACGGCTATAATTTTCGTTCCCTGTTGTTTGCTCATTTTCTTTCACCGAAGAGATAGTCAATTGGTTCCCATCAAGTGTAATCTTGAAATCATTTTTATCCATACCCGGAGCGGCAACTTCAACTTCATAATTGTCGGAAGTCTCTTTGATGTTAACAGAAGGCAGTGTGGTACTTGTTGTTGAATAATTATTATTTTCCCAATTGAAAAAATCACGGCCAAAGATATCATCAAAGAACAAACGATGTAAAGCTGGCGCTTGACCTACATTTCTTTTAATAAGATTCATAACTGTTTTACTTTTAAAATTGTTAAACAAATATTCTATTTATTCTAAACTTGCGCAAGTTATATACCTAAAAACAAAAAATATGCCATTAGAAAAAAATGACATATTTTCAGAATTGGGTTGAAAAAATGTCATATCCCTATGTATCAAAGCCATAAACACAAACACTTAGACTTCAGAAAATATTTTAGTTCAAATACAAATTTAAATTAAACCAAACATTTATCCTCGCCATCGGCTCTTCTCCAGGCAACATGAAACTTTTTCCTAAAAAATAAAAGATATGGAGAATCGCTAAAAATTACTCCTTATTACACTATATCTCACAATGACAATTACAAACAAATGATTTATATTTGCATTTAGATTAAAACACCATTTTTTGTTTTGATCTAAAATTAAAATCAAAAATCAAAATGAGACATACAAAAGTTAAAGACTTACTAAACAGTACAACGACGTTACAGGAAATTAATGCAAAAGGTTGGGTTAGAACTTTTAGAAACAATCAGTTTATTGCTTTAAACGATGGTTCAACCATCAATAACATACAGTGTGTTGTCGATTTTGAGAATACTCCAGACGAAACTTTGAAGAGAATTACAACTGGAGCCGCAGTATCGGTTACCGGAAATTTGGTAGAAAGCAAAGGTGCGGGACAAAAATATGAGATTCAAGTAAATAAACTGGAAATTCTTGGAGATTCGGATGCCGAGAAATTCCCAATGCAACCTAAGAAACATTCATTGGAATTCTTGCGCGAAAATGCACATTTGCGCGTGCGTACAAATGCTTTTGGAGCGATTATGCGTGTGCGTTCGGTTTTATCTTTTGCAGTACACAGCTATTTTCAGCAAAAAGGCTTTGTATATGTAAACACGCCAATTGTTACAGGAGCCGATGCAGAAGGTGCTGGCGAAATGTTCCAAGTGACTTCATTGCCATTGGACAATTTACCAAAAACAGAAGAAGGCAACATTGACTATAAAAAAGATTTCTTCGGAAAACACACGAATTTAACGGTTTCGGGACAATTGGAAGGCGAGACTTTCGCAATGGCTTTGGGACAGATTTATACTTTTGGACCAACTTTTAGAGCCGAAAATTCTAATACTTCTCGCCATTTGGCTGAATTTTGGATGATTGAGCCTGAAGTAGCTTTCAATGATTTGAATGACAATATGGATCTTGCCGAAGATTTCATCAAATACGTAGTGAAATATGCGGTTGACAATTGCGGTGATGATTTGAAATTCTTGGAAGGTCGTTTGATCGAAGAAGAAAAATCAAAACCACAGACTGAGAGAAGCGAAATGCCTTTGTTGGAAAAATTAGGTTTTGTTATGAATAACGATTTCAAACGCGTTTCCTACACCGAAGCAGTTGATATCCTAAGAGATTCCACTCCAAACAAAAAGAAAAAATTTCAATATATCATCAACGAATGGGGGGCGGATTTACAGTCGGAACACGAGCGTTATTTGGTGGAGAAACACTTTAAATGTCCGGTAATCTTGTTTGATTATCCTGCAAATATCAAAGCTTTCTACATGCGTTTGAACGAAGATGGAAAAACAGTTCGTGCAATGGACATCCTCTTTCCTGGAATTGGAGAAATCGTGGGAGGTTCTCAAAGAGAAGAGCGTTTTGATGTTTTGGTTGAAAAAATGAAAGCCTTAGGAATCGACGAAGAAGAATTATGGTGGTACTTGGATACCAGAAGATTCGGTTCTGCAGTTCACTCTGGTTTTGGACTTGGATTCGAAAGATTGGTGCTTTTTGTAACGGGAATGACTAACATACGTGACGTAATTCCTTTCCCAAGAACGCCACAAAATGCTGAATTTTAAAAAAAAGATTCTAAGTTGCTGAGGCACTAAGATTCTAAGTTTTCTTTATATAGTAAATAAATATAATTCATCAACAAATGTTTCTCAGCGACTTAGTCACTCAGTAACTCAGCAACTTTTTTTATGCTAAAGCAATTTTTAAATTTAAAAATATCACAGAAATTATCTCCACAACAAATCCAGTTGATGAAGTTAATTCAGTTGCCTACGCAAGCATTTGAACAAAGATTGTTGGAAGAAATGAATGAGAATCCTGCTCTTGAATCTGGGAAAGAGGAGGATAATTATGAAAAAGACGAATTCGATACAGAACAATATGACGACTATGATGATTCGGAAGCAGACAGAGTCGAAGCCGAAGACATTAACATAGACGAATACCTAAACAGCGATGACACTCCTGATTACAAAACGCAGGCCAACAATTACAGTGAAGACGACGAAACCAAAGAAACGCCATTTGCCGCAACGATAAGTTTTCATCAAGACCTCATCAATCAACTAAACACCTTCATCCTCAATGATGAAGAACGTGATATTGCCGAGTTTTTGGTGGGAAGTATTGACGATATGGGATATATCAGAAGAACCGTCTCAGACTTGGTCGATGATATGGCATTCACTCAAGGACTTTACACCACTGAAAAACAAGTTGAAGCTATATTGCATATCATTCACGAACTCGAACCAACAGGCGTTGGAGCACGTGATTTACAGGAATGTCTGTTACTGCAATTAAAACATAAAACCCCTACGGAATCCGTTGATTTGGCCACGGCTATAATTGAACAGCAATTTGATTCTTTCGTGAGAAAGCATTATGACAAACTGATTCAGAAATTCAATATCTCCAATGAACAGCTTAGAAATGCTATCCATGAAATCGAAAGGCTTAATCCAAAACCCGGAGGCTCTTTTTCCGGAAACAACAAAATCACCGAAAACGTAGTTCCTGATTTCACTATTCGTATCGTTGATGGAGAATTAGAACTCACATTAAATGGCAGAAATGCACCTTCCCTGCACGTTTCCAAAGATTATCAGGAAATGATGCAGACCTATAAAGAATCTAAAGACAAATCGCATTCGCAAAAAGATGCTGTACAGTTTATCAAACAAAAACTGGATTCGGCCAAATGGTTTATAGACGCCATCAAACAGCGCCAAGACACTTTGTACGTAACGATGAACGCCATTATGCACTATCAAAAAGATTATCTTCTTGATGGTGACGAAACGCGATTGAAACCGATGATTTTAAAAGACATTGCCGATATGGTTGGACTAGACATATCTACAGTTTCCAGAGTGGCCAACAGTAAATATGTAGAGACTCCTTATGGCACAAAACTGATAAAAGAATTCTTTTCGGAAGCGATGAAAAATGATCAGGGGGAAGAAGTATCCACAATTGAAATCAAAAGAATTCTTCAAAATACCATCGAAGAAGAAGATAAAAAAAATCCGCTTCCTGATGATCTTTTGGCTGAAATTCTCAAAGAAAAAGGATATCCAATCGCCCGAAGAACAATTGCAAAATACCGCGAACAGCTGGAAATTCCAGTTGCCCGTATGAGAAAAAAATTATAAGCACCATTTCTCAACCTTAACATCCCTCAAATCTCTTTTTGAAATTGAAAAAGATACTCCCCATATTTTCGTATATATTCCATCCGCTTTTCACACCGATACAAGCTTGCTTTTTCTATTTTTTATTCCATATTGCAGATTACAAGATAGAACAGGTTAGCTCGTTTTTTCTGCAAATTTCAATCATAACCATTGTCACTCCGATGGCACTGTATTATTTATTGCGATATACAAACAGAGTAGATTCCATAATGATTGCCGATATGGAACAACGCAAAATACCGTTAATATTTCAAAGCTTTATAATCATTTTATTGCTAAGAAAAACCATCTCATTAGAATATTACCACGAATTGCATTTTTTCTTCTTAGGCGCTTTGTTTAGCACTTTATTCGCACTTGGATTATTATATACCAAAACCAAAGCAAGTTTGCATATGCTCGCTATTTCAGCTTTAACGGTTTTTGTTTTCGGGTTGAATATTCATCTACAAATGGGAAATATATACTTAGTCCCTTTTCTTCTGCTAATGAATGGTTTTGTTGCTTCTTCACGTTTGGTTATGCAAGCGCATACGCCAAAGGAATTGATAATAGGATTACTTTTGGGCAGTATTCCGCAGTTGCTGTTTCTTTTTTTATGGCTATAAAATATAAAATACAACACCAATACTCAAAGCATTCATGGTGATGGGCACAGAATCTATTTGAGCTGAAGATTTAAAAAAGGAGTTTATGTTGTAATACACTTGCAGATTAAAAGCACTGTACCCCACTGAAAGATACACCCCATAAAGAAAGTCTTCAAAATCTTTATTGTTTTTAATGACAATTTTATCAGTGCCATCATCATACACTGATTTATCTGCCAGTAAATAACTGACTTTAACACCTCCATAAATTCTAAAAAACTGAAACTCTACAGGAGTTGAATTACGCCACCTAAACTCAATTGGGATTTCCACGCGCAGTTGTTCGAACCTGCTTTTATCATAGTTTACAGTAGATGGTATTACACTATAAACAGGATTTTGGTTAGTTCCTGTAATAGCCATATTTTGAAGATAGTTGTTAAACGAAAAACCTATTCCAGGCGCTATTGCTAAAGTCCTGCTTTTGTTTATTGGCATATCCCTAAGAAATCCAGCCGAAAAGCCAAAAGATATTTTTTGCTGGGACACTCCTGAAGGTTTCTTTAAAATCGAATTGTAGTTAAGTCCGGCATAAAACTGATCCTCTCTATAAAGACTATCAATCTTGACGTGCAAAGTATCAATTGAAAACGTATCCTCTTGAGAATACCCTCTGAAAAATGATAAAAAAAGAAAACAGCCAAGAAATAATCGCATCATTATTTTGAGAATTAAATTGAGAGTTACAGCATTCAAAGTTTACTAAAACCAATTGCCTTTACAAATATAAGATTTTGGGAGTTTGATAACACTTTTAAATATAAATTAAACTTCGACAGAGATAATCGAATAAAAATCATTCAAAATACCAGAAAAAAGTATTACTTATTAATTAAAACACATATTTTTACTATTTACACGCATAAGCGATCCAAAACAAACATACACAGCACTTTAAAAATAGATAAAAATGCAAATAGGAATTATAGGACTTGGGAAAATGGGATTTAATTTGGCTTTAAATCTAAATCGAAATAAATATGAAGTTATTGCCCATGATGTGAATACAGATTTCGTCAAGAATATTGCAAAAGAAGGAATCCAAACTGCGGCTACCGTTGAAGCACTATGCGAGCAATTAAAAAATCGAAAAGTAATCTGGCTAATGGTTCCTGCAGGAGAAATTGTCGATGAAGTAATCACTTCCCTCCTCCCTTTTTTAAATAAAAATGACATTATCATTGACGGAGGAAACTCTAATTACAAAGATTCAAAAAGAAGACACACACAACTCAAAGAACTTGGTTTTGACTTTCTGGATTGCGGGACTTCAGGTGGTACCTCGGGAGCTTTAAATGGCGCTTGTACCATGATTGGTGGAGACGCAGCTGTTTTTGATTATGTTTCCAATGTTTTTCAAGCAATTTCAGTAACCGATGGTTGGCTCTATACTGGAGAGGCGGGCAGCGGACATTTTACAAAAATGGTTCATAACGGAATAGAATATGGTATGATGCAATCCATAGCTGAAGGGTTTGAAGTATTTGAACACTCTGAGTACGACATTAATTTTGAAAAAACAGCCAAACTTTTCAATCACGGTTCAGTTGTTCGCAGTTGGCTTATGGAACTTACCGAAAGTGCTTTTTCCAAAGACCCAAAACTAGACGGTATAAAAGGCATTATGCATTCTTCCGGTGAAGGGAAATGGACATTAGAAACTGCTTTAGACTTAGGTGTTCCAACTCCCGTAATTGCGCTTTCGATAATGATGCGATACCGTTCTCAAATGCAGGATACTTTTTCCGGAAAAGTAGTGGCTGCACTTCGTAACGAGTTCGGAGGTCATGCTGTAGAGAAAAACGAATAAAATTGTATCGAATTATTTCATTTGAATTTTAATCTAAAAGAAACATATGTCAATATTGATTTTAATTATAAGCATTGTATTGTTACTGGTTCTGATTTCCGTAATCAAGCTCAATGCCTTTATAGCATTAATCATTACCTCTCTTTTTGTTGGAATTACAAAAGGAATGTCTTTCCCCGAAATCATAAACTCATTGCAACAAGGGATTGGCAGTACACTCGGCTCTTTAATTTTAATTCTGGCCTTTGGAGTAATTCTTGGTAATTTATTATCAACTAGTGGAGCGGCACAACAGATAAGTTCCGTAATGACTAAGTTATTTGGCGCAAAACACATTAAATGGGCAATGGTCTTAACAGGGTTTGCCGTTGGCATTTCTATGTTTTACAATGCTGGTTTTATCATTTTGATTCCAATGGTTTTTGCCGTCAGCACAAATAGCAAACAACCTCTTACCTATTTAGGTATTGCTATGGCATCCGCACTGTCTATCACTCATGGCTTTTTACCTCCGCACCCTGGACCAACTGCCATTGCCGTAATTTTCAAAGCCAATATTGGCAAAACCTTGCTTTATGGATTGATTGTAGCACTCCCAGCTTTACTCATAGCTGGAATTATATTTCCAGAATTTATTAAAAAAATCAGTGCCAATCCACCAAAGGGTTTATTCGAAAGCAAAACTTTCGAAGAATCCGAACTTCCTTCTTTTACCATAAGCATCGTTTCCGCTTTGATTCCAATTTTACTAATGGCTTTGGCAACCATAACAGAATTGACATTATCCGAAACCAATTCTATCCGAATCATTCTCGGATATATCGGAAACCCAACAATAGCCCTACTAATTGCCGTTCTGTTTGTATTTGTATTTTTAGGGATAAAGAGAGGTCAAAAAATGCAAGATATCATGGACAAATCAAGTACAGCACTTGCATCGGTAACTATGATTATTTTAATTATTGCATCAGGAGGTGCTTTCAAACAAGTTCTTATTGATAGTGGCATTGGAACAGATTTAGCCGTGTTTTTCGAAAAATCTACACTTTCACCCTTAATCCTAGGATGGTTAATTGCCACAATTATTCGAGTAGCAATAGGCTCGGCTACAGTGGCAGGATTAACCGCTGCAGGAATAGTTCAACCTTTGGTGGCGAGTTCAGGCATCAGTCCAGAATTGATGGTGCTTTCTATTGGAGCTGGAAGTCTGATGTGTTCCCATGTCAATGATACCGGTTTTTGGATGTTCAAAGAATATTTTGGCATCAGCCTAAAAGACACTTTTAAAACATGGACTGTAATGGAAACGCTTATTGGGATTATGGGATTGATTGGTGTTTTAATTCTAAATCAATTTGTGACTGCTTAAAACATGGAAAAAACATACATAGGAATCGACATTGGCACAACGGCTACAAAAGCAATTTGTTTTGACGCAAACGGAAACGTATTGCATCAAATCACCAAAGAATATCCAATGTATCATCCTAAGGAAAATTGGAGCACTCAAAAGCCAAATGAAATTTTAGATTCCGTTTTAGTCTGCATTAAAGAAATCACAAAAAACACAAAACCTGAATTCATCAGTTTTAGTGCGGCGATGCAAAGTATCCTTATCATAAATGAGGATGGTAACCCGATAAGCGATGCATTACTTTGGGCAGACAATAGAGCCGCTTCAATTGCTACAGCATTAAAAAAATCTGAATTTGGATCTATTTTTTATCAAAAAACGGGCATTCCCATCCATCCTTTTTCTCCAATGACAAAATTGGCTTGGTTCAAAGAAAATGAACCCGATTTATTCAGCAATGCTTTTAAATTCATTAGCCTCAAAGAATATATTTGGCATCAGCTCACGGGAGAATATGTTACCGATTCCTCGATGGCATCGGGTACTGGAATAATGAACATCCACACTTTGCAATGGGATGAAACTATTCTTAATTATTTAAATATAAAAGAAAATCAACTTTCGAAAATTGTGTCACCAACGCACAAATCCAAAGGAATTAAAGATGACTTTTTATACATTCTAGGCGGCGGAGATGGCCCATTGGCGAATCTAGGAACTGGTTCAATGGAAAAAAATCGAATTGCCCTATCTATCGGAACTAGTGGAGCTGTTCGAATTCCCATTAAACAACCTTACATTGATGCTGAAATGCGGACACAATGTTATCATTTAATGGACAATCAATACTTAAAATTGGGTGCCGTAAATAATGGCGCAATCATTTTACAATGGCTTAAAGAATCCCTTTTAAAAACAAATGAATCGTACGAAACCCTTTTAGAACAAGCAAAACAAATTCCCGCAGGTTCTGATGGTTTGCTTTTTGTTCCCTATTTACTTGGAGAAAGAGCACCAATTTGGGATGCCGAGGCACAAGGAACTTTATTAGGTATTAAAATCACCCATCATAAAGCCCATTTTATAAGAGCTACTCTCGAAGGCATTCTTTTTGGATTGTTTAGTGTTGTCGAAATTTTACTTCCAGATTCCAAAATAAGAAAAGAAACTACCGTAATGGTCAGCGGCGGTTTTGGCAAAAGTGAGTTATGGCTGCAAATGGTGGCCGATATTTTTCAAATGAACGTTGTTGTTTCCGAAACCATTGAAGGAGCAGCCTGGGGAGCTGTTTTAATTGGATTTAAAGCTACTGGAAATACAAAATCATTAGAAAATAAAATTGAAACGATTTTTTACCCCAACCCAAATCACAGATTGATTTATGAAAAAGCATTTGAGAAATTCAAAAAGGTTTATCCTTTGCTAAAAGATATTTAGCATAAAACATCATAAACTAAAAAAGCGTTGAGTCAGATTTGACACAACGCTTTTTTTCAGCAGAGAGGAAGGGATTCGAACCCTCGATACAGTTACCCATATACTAGCTTTCCAGGCTAGCTCCTTCAACCACTCGGACACCTCTCTATTATTTTGGTGTGCAAAGAACATTAAAAAAAATGAATTTTGAAAGTAAAAAATCAATATTATTGCATTTCTCCCCTTAACGACGTTTCGAATACATTTTTGAAGTCTGACGAAGCTATATTTTGCCCCAATAAATACATTAATTTGGTAATTGCAGCTTCAGTAGTAATATCTTTTCCAGAGATAATTCCCAGTTTTTTCATAGTGGTACTTGTTTCATAATGCCCCATACTCACACTGCCTATCGAACATTGGGTAACATTTACAATATGCAAACCCCTATTTATTGCATTTTGCAAAAGCGACAGAAACCAATCTTCCGTAGGTGCATTTCCTGCGCCGTAAGTTTCGAGCACAATCCCTTTCAAACTGTCAATATTTAAAATCGCAGACAGTACGGTTTCACTTATTCCCGGAAACATTTTGATAATTGCCACATTATTGTCCAAATGTGTATGAACTTTCAAAGAAGTTCCATCATTTGAAGGTAAAAATAATTCTGAATTTATTTTTAAATGTACTCCAGACTCTACCAAAAAAGGGTAATTGGGAGAAACAAACGCACGAAAATGTTCTGCATTTATCTTGGTAGTTCTGTTGCCACGGTATAATTTGTATTCAAAATAAAGACAAACTTCCTTGATTAGCGGTTTACCATTTTCTTGTATAGATGCAATTTGAATCGCAGTAATTAAATTTTCTTTAGCATCCGTCCTTAAATCCCCAATAGGCAGCTGAGAGCCCGTAAAGATGATAGGTTTTGAAAGATTTTCGAGCATAAAACTCAATGCCGAAGCCGAATACGACATAGTATCCGAACCATGAAGCACCACAAAACCATCAAAATTGTCGTAATTATTCTCTATAGTACGAGCAATTTCGGCCCAATGCTCAGGATTCATATTGGACGAATCGATAGGATTTTCAAACGAAAAAGTATCTATCTCGCAATCCAGTAATTTTAATTCGGGAATATTATGAAGGAGTTTACTAAAATTGAAAGCCTTAAGAGCCCCTGTCTCAAAATCCTTTCTCATACCAATCGTCCCGCCGGTATAGATTAAAAGAATTTTAGGTTTAGATTTCATCAACATATTTCAATTTATTGACAACTGGATTTGCATACATGTCCAAAAACCCTTGTTTGGCAACTGGATGTTCGTGATCAATTCTCATCTCCAAACGTCGCTCAAAAAGCAATTTTTCGTTTTCGGTATATAAATGGGAAAATCGATTCGAGCAGTTCAAAATATCGTAAGCGATAAAATTGGTTGTCCACAATTTGTAATTGCTCAAAATGGAATCGTCAATTACTTGAGCCAATGCTTGAACTTGCTTGTTGGTAGTATCTACATTTTTGATAATTTCATCGATTTCAGTATCCAGAACATCACCTATATGTATGTGAATTCTTTTCTTTTGCCCGATGATTCCACTCAACAAAGTCTTGAAATCTTCGTTTTTCTCTTTCTTGTAAATTTCATTGTTTGCTTCTGCCAATAACTGTGGCATTTTTAAAGCATCTGTTGGGTCATATTCGTATGAAATAGAAACAGGAACAATTTTAATTTTCTTAAAATAATCCATTATATTAGGTTCGTCAGATCCCATGGCAATCATTTTCAAAACCCCAGGATTGGTTTCGTCATTTCCATCTTTGGTTCTTCCTTCGCGTTGCGCAATCCAAACCGAACGATTTTCGTGTAACAACAACTGAGCCATATATTCAGACAGCAATTTGGAACTCACCAGTAATTCTCTTGGTGATAATCCACGCAGAACCAAAAAGTTCCTGTTTAGTTTTGCTAATGTTTTTAAAAAAGATTTTTTCACCAAATTATCACCAATAGCCGACGAAGTCATATCCAAACCATGTTCAAACAAAGAAGAGTTTAACAGAGTTGTGTCTAAAACGATATCTCTATGATTCGAGATAAAAAGATAAGCAGTGTTCTTTTCTAACTTTTCAAAACCAGATGTGGTTAAGCCCTCCGAGCTTTTCTCCAACACCTGTTGCACTCCATAATAAATAAAGTTGCATTGAAAATCACGAATTGAATGAGTTTTGCGAAGCTGTTCTTTCCAAATTTCATCTTCTACTCCTGGAAAACAAAAGTTCATTAAAGCTTTCATCATCGGATGATCAATAACTTTTATTATTCCTTCGTTTATTTCGGAATCATAAAAAGACCGAATCGCATCAAATTTATTCATTGTTAGTTTTCAATTTAGTTGGACAAAAGAACAAAAAAAATATTAAAGTTACAGAAAATCGATATTAAATACCGAATATTTTTGCAGAATTATCGGTTGTTACGGCCGCTATCTCATTTGCCGAAAGGCCATATATTTGGGCCAATTTATCGACAACATTTATTAAATAGCTGCTTTCGTTGCGTTTGCCGCGATAAGGAATTGGAGCCAAATATGGGGAATCAGTTTCCAAAACAATATGTTTTAAATCGATTTTATTCAAAAATTGATCTATTTTTCCATTTTTAAATGTAACAACCCCGCCTATTCCTAATTTCATATTATACGATATCGCCTGCAAGGCCTGCTCATAAGTTCCCGAAAAGCAATGAAAAATTCCAAACAATTCAGGTGATTTCTCCTCTTCCAAAATTTCGAATATTTCATCAAAAGCCTCACGACAATGAATAACTATAGGAAGCTTGTATTGTTTGGCTAACTGAATTTGCTTTCTAAACGCAATTTGCTGTTCGGCCAAATGTGTTTTATCCCAATACAAATCAATCCCTATTTCACCAATAGCGGCGAACTTTCTTTTAGTCAATTCAGTTTCAACATGCTGCAATTCCTCCAGATAATTATCCTTTACATAAGTAGGATGTAAACCCATCATCAAGAATATATTATTGGGATAATCTCGTTCCAAATCATACATGCTTTGCGTACAGGTAGAATCTATCGCAGGAACAAAAAAGCGTGTAACCCCATTATCAATGGCGCGTTGCATCATTTCGCTTCTGTCCAAATCAAATTCTTCTGAATATAAATGGGTGTGGGTATCGGTAAGTATTGTTTTTGTTTCCAAGTGTAAATTTTAATGCCGCAAAATTACTCGAAAAAACGGGCTTTACCAAAAAAGGAATTCCACAAAAAATTCAACCCGTACAATACAAAAAAAAATAAACACAGATTTCACAGGTTTACACAAACGAATCTGTGCTAATCTGTGAAATCTGTGTTTAAATTTCCTCTGCGAATCTTCGCGAAAAAACCGTTATAGAATATTAATCCAAATCATTCAGCAACGCATCCACCTGATCATTTCCTTCATAATCCTCAGGAATCGTCAACAAAAGCTCTTTGCACGATTTATAATCTTTTTGCTTCAATTTAGTCAAAGCCAAACTCCAAATCGCCTTATTTTTATAAATGGAATTCCCTTTCTCCAAACTTGTAAAAACCGCTTCGGCTTCTGGCAATCTATTCTCCTCCAGTAGTGCCACTCCATAAAAATACTGAATCTCGGCACTTTTATCTGCTTTCAAAATAGTTTCAAAAAGCGGAATTGCAGCTTTATATCTTTTCGCATTAAAAGCATCCTGAGCTAGTTTCAAATTATCATTCGCCTCCCCTCTCTCTGTAAAAAAAGCCATTTCAGGCTGATTGTAATCTTCAAACGTTGGATTCGAATTCTGATTCAAAAAGAACAATCCAAACAAAACCGCAACCGATGCTACCACCGCATAATACCATGGTTTCAATGCTATCACCTTAGGTTTGGACTTTCTAAAATGTTCCTTAGAAATCCCTTTCAAATTCTTCTTGAAATCGTTTAATTCATCAACTTGACCAAACTTATTTTCCAAATGAAAATGCAATTCTTTATAGATTTCAAAAGCCATAGCCAAATCAGGCTGATCTTTTAATTGTTGTTCAAAAGCCAATTTCTCTTCAACGGTCATTTCGCCTTGAAGATATTCATCAAATTCCAAAAAGTGTTCTTCGTTCATGGCTAGGTGTTTTTTATAGATTTAAAGCGATTGGTTTCCTGAATCCATTGCGTCAATTGACCAATGCATAGTGATTTTTTTTTTCGAACATAACCATATGTTACCGCTAGCTTTTCGGCCACTTCCTCCATCGATGGAAGCGTAAAACTCAACTTCAACAACTCTTGGCATTTCTCCCCGAGTTTTTGAAACATCATATCATACAATTGTTGTTTCTCGTCAAAATGCTCGGCCTGCAAAACCATTTCATCAGCAGATTCATGTATAGATGTCAAATCGTCTTTAATTGTTACCCCTTTATTCGAATGTTTTTTCAACTCATTGAGCCATTTTCTTTTGCACAACAAAAAAAAGTACGCATCAAATGGGCATGTCAATCGTAACTGTTCCGATTTGGCCTGACTGAAGAGTAAAATCATCACTTCCTGAATCACATCCTGCGCCCTATCTTCATCACCAGAATTGTTCTTTATATAATGAACCACTTTTGGCACAAACTTCTTGTAAATAGCATGAATAATCGTCGAATCATTATTCGCCAATCCTTCAATATACATTTGATCGGGATGAACAGTCGTTGGAGCCATAAAAAAACTTTTCATCGAAAATACTAAAAAAAGAGAGAAAACCATTACCCGACCTCTTTTATAAATACCAATAAACCATTGGGCGTAACCCCATTATAACAAGAGGCCTACTCGACTTTGCGCATATTCGGCCTCTTCTCCTAATGCGGTCGGGCTATTTGGGCTACTTCGGTAGCTTCCGTCTATCCCTTACGCGCATCACGTAAAACAAGATATTTATACTAAAATCAAAAACAGGGGTAACAATTATAAAACCAAATTGATATAACGGTATAAATCAATAATTGGAACTTTTTAAACCTTTTAGAGTATGGAAAATTTAAAAAAAATAGGAGTCTCATTCTTCAATAAACTATGGACATTAATTACTCGATGATAAAAAAAATAAAAACAAGGGTAACAAATCAAAACTAAAGTTGATATAAGAATGAAATTAGAATTAAAAAGAAATTTCAGAAACAAGGGTAACAATATCAAACCTTAATTGATATAAACAAAAGAAACTATAATTAACAACCAGAATCTGAAACAACCTCTTGAACATTTTCAAGACAGATTTAAAAAACTTAGAAATCATGAACAGAAATTTAAAATCAATCGCATTTTTATTTTTAGGAACAATCGCAATGGTAAGCTGTACAAACGACAACATTACCGATAACAATGAAATTCAAAATGTTCCACCGACTGCCTCTGAATTGAAAGACGTAAGAACCGAAGCACTAACCAAATTAAAACAAACATTCACCATCACCGAAGCTTCTGGATCAGTAACCCTAACTTCAGCGAAAGGAGTAAAATTAATAATCAACAGAGACTATCTTAGAAAAAATGGAGTCGCAGTGACCGGTGCTATCAACATCGAATATGTTGAATTATTTGACAAAGGACACATGCTAGTAGCCAACAAACCTACCATGGGATTAACGACAGATGGAAAGAAAAACTTACTGATTTCTGGCGGAGAATTTTACATCAAAGCAACCCAAGACGGAGTAGCACTTGAATCATTAGCCACAATGACCCTTCTTGTCCCAGCAAGCTTAACCGGTGGTCTTGAAACAGGAATGCTACTTTGGACAGGTAATTTAGAAGATCCCGAAAACTTAGTTTGGAGAAACGTTGCTGATGCTGCTGGCACCAACGGTGGAAAAGGCGGAGTACAAGGAGAAGGTGGTAACTATTATGTGTCTTTTGGAAACTTTGGATGGACCAATGTTGATAAATTCTACAGCGACCCAAGACCTAAAACCACAATTCTTGCTGCTGCACCAACAGGATATGACAATACCAATAGCGCCATCTATTTGTCATATGATGGAGAAGGTCAAAACGCTCTTGCCAAATTAGATACTTATACTGCGGCAGGTTTGTTCAGCGAGCATTATGGTCAAATTCCAATCGGGTTGGCTTGTCACGTAATTTTTGCCACCGAAGAAAATGGACAATGGAGATACGCCATCAAAGCAGTTACGGTAGCTGCAAATGATGTTTACACTTTCACATTAGCCGAAACAACTGTAGGGACCGAAGATCAATTAATAGCTGCAATCAATGCTATTCAATAAGTTACAAATTCAAATAAAGAAGAAAAAGTGGTGATTTGCTCACCGCTTTTTTTTACATTTAAAAAATAATTTGAATTTAAATCGCGTTTTAGAACGCTCCAAAACCTATAATGACTGACCAAAATAACCAAATATGAACAAATCGCTAGTAGTACTTTTTCTAATCATTGCATTCCCTTTTTACGCACAAGTAAAAGTAAAAGATACCATTACCCGAAGAGCAAATATAGGATACGATCAAAAAGGAAATTTAGTCAATTTCAAACCCGAAACACCTCCATTAATTCCTATTGCGGGAGCTCCAAAACCAAGTTACTCCTATTTGTGGGAATTGGGCGATGGCCATTACAGTAAAGAAGCCGAACCCAAACATGTCTATAAAAACAAAGGAGTTTATACTGCACGACTGGCTGTAACCAACAATTATGACAACGGAAAACCACCAGCTACCCGTCCGAAAAAAATAGTAATCAATGATATTGAGGACGCCAACTACAAAGACATCGCATCGATTGCCGATCAAAATGGATTGTCAATTTTCAAAAACTGCGATCCCATCCCGGAACAGGAAATACAAGTTGTGGTGAGTTATGAAAATTTGGAAAACTATGTAACTAATGGAAAACTCTATCTTTTTTTCAATGAAAAGCAATTCAAAAACAACAATTTCGATTTACAGGAAGTAAGATCGTATGCCAATGAAAGGAACGTAAAAGAAAACAATGTTGTTTCGGCAGATGATATCGATAATTCAAACCGTTATTTGGCTTCGAATGACACTTTGGCTTACGCCAAAAAACACAGAGAAACAACCAATGAAACCGACTTGGATTCGACTTTATTAGCAGCAAAAAACAGTTATGCAGCTGTTTCCATTTTAGAAATAGACGACCACAATCCAGGAGAAACCCGCAATGTTTTTTATACTTTCAAAACCACTCCTCAAATGATCAAAGACACCAGTGCCACCATAACGATGCGAAGTATTTATGTCCCCAACCGAAGTTTTAAAAACCATAAAATAAAAAATCTGGAAATGGAAATTGTCACTTCCCACGACCCCAACAAAATGGGCTCCAACGGAAGTTTCATGAATTACAGATTTGTACGTTACAAAAGAGTAAAATTCAAAACCAGCTTCCAAAACAATGGTGAAGGTCCAGCCAGAAAAATTCAGCTCGAAACTGATATTCCGGATATGTTTGACAAAACTTCATTAAAAATTGAAAGCATGTATCCCGAATGTCCCATTTGTCCCAAAGGCGAAGTGGCAACTACCAGTTGTTTGGACGTTATTGAAAGAGAAACCCAGATATTTTTCGTTTTCAGAAACATCTATTTGCCCGGAAGCAACCAGAAAAATGTAAAAGAAATAGACAGTACCAAAGGATTTGTAAAATACTCGATGAAATTCAATGAGGATTTCCATAAAATAAAAACCAAAAGCAGAACGGCTATTATTTTTGACAAAAACGAACCCATAATCACCAATTATGCCACTACCCGATTCACTCCCGGTATATCTATTGGAGCCAAAGCGGGTTATAACTTTTACTCCAATTTAGACAATTCCAAAAGTTATTTTGTTGGCGCCACTGTTTCTCCTTTCAAATCGTATCGCTATTATGGGCAAGCCGAATTTTTAAATAGTTTTACGTCTTATGATGGAGCAACCACTTTCTCAGAAAAAGTTGATCAAAGTGCAGGCACAGTGAATTTAAAAAAAATCACCACATCCATTGAAAACAAAAATATTAACTGGGAAATTCCAGTATTGTTCCGATATAACATCTCCACTTATTTTGGCGTCGGGGCAGGATTCCAAATCAATATGAATGTATCCGAACAGCAAACACAAAACATCAAAACCGATGTCTACGAAGGAACTTCAGACAAGTTCCTCATACGAACGGAATACTCAACCACTACATCCTCAAATTCGTTTGCCGAATTAAAATCGGGACTATTATTCGATTTTACAGCTGGTTTTGCAAGAATTGGTCCTAGCTTGGGAGCGCGTTATGTACTCAACTTTGACAATAACTTTAATTATATTCAGTTGTATGGTATATGGAAGTTCTAGGATTTAATCCCTAGAAAACACCAATAAGATAAAAGTTATGCCAAAAAAAATAATCTTCTTGTACCTCTTAATTTCTCTGAATGTATTCGGACAAAAAAAACACACGCAAGAAGATATAACCTATGATGCTATCGATTATTTTGTCGCCAATCCATCATTGGAAGGAATAAATAACCTCAACACCATTGAAGCCAATTTTTGGAAAAACCAAGACAAAAAATCAAAAGAAGGATTGCTATCCATCGTGATTTTAAACTGCAACAAAGCCTATTTCGAAAATGAATTTGGCAAAACAAACCAAGCCATAACCAGTTATGAAAAGGCTTGGAAAACATACCAAACCTACCAACTCACTGATTACGATATTATTGATTATTGCCTAAAACCATTAGGTAATTTATACACAATAATGGGTGATTATGACAATGCCGAAAACACCATCAAACACTATTATTTTATTGCCAACGAGGAGAAAAATGAAAGCGCTAAAATAGCGGCCATTATCAACTTATCCAATGTATATCAAAGTTCTGGCAAAAACAGCATGGCTATTGATTTATTAGAAAACACCTTAAAAACAGCAAAACTTTCCTCAAATCAAAAAGGGATTTTATTGAATAATCTGGGAAATAATTATTTGCTACATGCAAAAGAATTAAACAATTATCCAAAAGCATATTATCAAGCCGAGGAGAGCTACGAAAGAGCCCTTCAGTTTTTAAAAACCGAAAAAAATCAGTCTGAAGCTTTATCCAATTGTTATAGAAACCTTGCTTCCCTAAATGGACAAAAAAGTGATTTTAAAAAGGCGAATGGTTATTTCGAAAAAGCAAAAACCCTTTTCTTCACAATCAAAAATCATGGAGTTCGAGCCATTGCAAAATTGTATTACGAAGAAGCATTGTTGTTTTCCAAACAAAATAAAACGCCTCAAGCATTGCAGTCCATCCAGTTGGTTTATCAAACCTTAATCCCTTTATACAGCAGTCAAAAAAGAAACATTCCGCTACAAAGTTCATTGTATGCCGAAACGATATTGCTGGACGCATTAGATTTGCAAGCCGACATTTATAACCAACAAAACCAACCTAAAAAAGCATTACAAGTTTATTCGCTTTGTTTTCCTATCGAAGAATTGATGAGTGGTTTATTACTGTATGAAAACTCAAAAATCATGAATCAAATCCGGATGAGCAATCGCTCCGAAAAATGTATTGCTATCTATAACAATTTGTATAAAAAAGAAAACAAAATCAGCTATATCGAACAAGCTTTTCAACTAGCGGAACACACCAAATCTGGTGTTTTAAAAAGTGAGCTCTCCAGAAACAGAAGCGCTTCACAAAAGGAAAAACAAAAAATTCAAGAATTGCAATTTTGGAACAATGAAATTCTGAAAGAACAGCAAAAAGGAGAGTCTGCCAATATTTACAAAATAAACAAAGCCATCAAAAAGCAAAATGAGAGCATGCTTTTGCTCAAAGAATTTCAATCAAAAATCACCACTTTTGAAGAAAAACCAATCGATTTAAATGACTTATATTCCAAACTCGAATCAGATGATGCTCATATGATTTACTATTTTTCGGGTTATGAGAAAATGTACTATTTTGTTTTGGGTGGCTCTCAAAAATCAAAAATAGCATTGAATTCTTTTAGCAACGACGCTAAATATTCCAATATTTTTTGGCGATTTATTGGTTATTTTAATGATGCCAATGCTATTACCAATGACATAAAAGGGTACAACCATTTTGGAAAAATAGCTTATGATAGGTTACAATTCCCTCAAAACACCTACTGTAAAAATCTGATTATCATACCAGATGGCGTTCTTGATTTTCTGCCATTTGAAGCCTTAATTACCAAAGAATCCAAAACCACCAATTTTGAAAAAATGCATTATTTGCTGCATGATTTTGACATTGCTTATAACAATTCGGCTAGTTTTTATTTGAATGCTAAACCCTTTTCTCCTAAAGAAAAAACGGTTTTGGGTATTTTTCCCGTTTTTGAAAAAACCAATTATGCATTGACTTATTCAAAAACTGAATTACAATCCATTAAAAATAATTTCAAAGGGTGCTTTTTTGCAAATGATTCTGCCACTTTTCAAAACTTCAAAAATAATGCCTCAGGTTATTCCATACTGCATTTGTCAACCCATGCCACTGCCGGAGACATAGAAACACCTGCCAGTATTAAATTTTACGATCGCGAAGTCCTATACTCCGAGCTATATCACCTTGACATAAATCCGAATTTGGTTGTCTTAAGTGCTTGCGAAACGGGAATTGGTAAACTCTACAAATCCGAAGGAGCGATGAGTGTCGCCAGAGGATTTCAGTTTGCAGGAGCTCAAAACTTGTTATTCTCATTATGGAAAGTAAATGATTATACAACATCCGTATTCATGGGGGATTTCTACAAATATGTCAAACAAAATGACTCCTATTTTGAGGCCAATGCAAAAGCCAAACTCGATTTTTTAAAAACCAAAAACATCTCAAATGCCAAAAAATCACCCTATTATTGGGCAGCTTTCGTATATTATGGCAGTTTGGAAAATAAAGAAAAAAACAACTATGTACTAATAGGATTTGTAACTATTGCTACACTTATTGGTTGTTTTTTATTATTCAAATTAATCGCTAAAAGAATAAAAAAAGAAAAAATCAAGTCCAAAAAGAAAAAGCATCGTTAGGAATACTATTTTTACCTTGCAAAAAGTCGCTTCCCACATGAAAAACTTACACGAAAAACTAAAGAAGGTAGATTATAAAAAAGTCAAGTTTAAAGTCACCAAGACACAGCACCTTTTGATTAAAGCAAAAATCAATGGAGTCAAAGGAAATTTTATATTGGATACGGGCGCTTCCAACAGTTGTGTGGGATTTGAAAGTATTGAACATTTTGCATTGGAAGCCAAAAATTCCAAAACCAAAGCTTCGGGTGCAGGAGCAACAGGTATGCTCACACAAACCGCCACAAACAACAAACTTCGATTAGGCAAATGGAAAAACAATAAACTAGACCTTGTTATTTTTGATTTATCTCACGTCAATGAAGCTTTGAGTCACTATAAAGTAAAGCCCGTTCATGGAATTATTGGTGCCGATGTTTTAATGAAAGGCAAAGGAATTATTGATTACTTTAACCATTGTTTGTATTTGAAGTAGCATATTTTTTCAACGAAAAATATGAAACAATACCACTAACCATCATCAATAAACCACCAAGAATAAATGGCATTCCTGCAAATTCAAATGGTGAGCCTTTATGTGTAAAATAATAAAAAAGGCTCGACATTATGGGTGGTCCAATAATGGTTGCGGCACTCATTAAACTCGCAATTGTCCCTTGAATTTCGCCTTGTTCTGATGGCAAAACATGATTCGAAATTATGGCTCGCAATGCTGGACCAGCAATCCCGGCAAGACAATATGGAATCAAAAAGAGAAACATCATCCAACTTTCCGAAGCAAAAGCAAACAAAAACATTCCAATCGTATATAATGTCATGCCAACATAAATACTTTTTTCGTTTCCAAATTTCCGACTAGTCCATCGTATCAATCCTCCTTGAACAAGACTTACTAAAACACCAACAACACCTAGTGAAATACCGACCATTTTTTCGTCCCAGCTAAATTTGTACATGGTAAAATAACTCCAGTTACTTTCTACCGCATGCGACGCAACGTAAATCAAAAACAAAGCAAATAATAATCCATATAGCGAAGGGTGTTTTTTTAAATTCAAAAATGCACCAATTGGATTGGCTCTTTTCAAATTCAATGGTCTCCTATTTTCCTTTGATAATGATTCGGGCAAAATAAAATAACCGTACAAGAAATTTAGTAAACACAAAACTGCTGCAGCATAAAACGGGATTCTGGAGCCATAATGCCCCAAAACACCTCCGATAACAGGCCCAATTATAAATCCGAGCCCAAAAGCCACACCAATCATACCAAAGTTTTTGGCTCTATTTTCAGGCGTACTCACATCGGCTATATACGCCGAAGCTGTTGAAATACTTGCTCCTGTCAGTCCAGCAATTATCCTACCTATAAATAACCATGTAATCGTTGGAGCAAATGCCAATAAAATATAATCCAGGGAAAAAGCAAAAAGCGAAATTAGGATTATGGGTCTTCGCCCAAATTTATCACTCAAATTACCAATTAGTGGCGCAAACATAAATTGGGTTATCGCATACGCAAAAGTTAACCAACCACCGTATTTTGCTGCTTCGCTAACATCTCCATGAATCAATTCTTTGATCAGTTTTGGAATAACTGGAATAATAATTCCCCAGCCTGTAATGTCGATTAACATTGTGATGAAGATAAAGCCGATAGCAGCTTGTTTTTTGTTTGAAGCCATAAATAGTATTTGATTTGTCAGGCAAATAAACAAAAAAACCGTCTCGTTTTGGAACGAGACGGTTTTTTTATTTCATGAATTTGTCAAACTACAATTCCAATGCTTTTTTAGCATTACCACCCATCAATAATTCCAATGGATTTTCTAAAGCTTCTTTTACAGCAACTAAAAAACCAACAGACTCACGACCGTCGATAATTCTGTGGTCATAAGAAAGAGCCACATACATCATTGGGTGAATTTCCACTTTACCGTTTACGGCAATTGGACGCTCGATAATGTTGTGCATTCCAAGGATTCCAGATTGAGGAGGGTTGATAATTGGCGTAGATAACATAGATCCAAAAACACCACCATTAGTAATTGTGAATGTTCCTCCAGTCATATCATCAACTGTGATTTGTCCGTCACGAGCTCTTAAAGCCAATCTTTTAATTTCTGCTTCAACTCCACGGAAAGTCAAGTTTTCAGCATTACGAACTACAGGAACCATCAATCCTTTTGGTCCAGAAACTGCGATAGAGATATCTGCAAAATCAAAAGCAATTTTATGGTCACCATCCATCATAGAGTTTACGTCTGGATACAATTCTAAGGCTCTTGTAACTGCTTTAGTAAAGAATGACATATATCCTAAACCAAGGCCACCATGTTTTGCTTTGAACGCATCTTTGTATTCGTTACGAATCAAGTTGATTGGCGTCATGTTTACTTCGTTGAAAGTAGTCAACATTGCTGTTTCGTTTTTGGCTGCCACTAATCTTTCGGCTACTTTACGACGCAACATAGATAATTTCGTTCTTTCAGTACCACGAGATCCACCAGTTGGAGTTCCCATAGAAGGCACAGCATTTACTGCATCATCCTTTGTGATTCTTCCAGCTTTACCAGTTCCTGTAACAGTAGCTGGAGCTATGTTTTTCTCTTCCAATATTTTTTTAGCCGCTGGAGATGGCGTCCCTGCAGCATAAGAAGCTACAACAGGAGCCGCTTTTGGTGCCTCTGCTTTTACTTCAGCCTTTGGTGCTTCCACCGCTTTGGCAACTTCTGCAACTGGTGCAGCACCAGCTGGTTTTGCGCCATCAGTATCGATAAGGCAAACTACTGCGCCAACAGCAACAGTATCTCCTTCTTCCGCTTTTAGCGTGATAATTCCACTTACTTCTGCTGGCAATTCAAGAGTTGCTTTGTCTGAATCAACCTCTGCAATAGCTTGGTCTTTTTCTACATAATCTCCATCCTTTACTAACCAAGTTGCAATTTCAACTTCTTTGATTGATTCCCCTGGTGATGGGACTTTCATTTCTAAAATCATACAATTTTTGTTTAAAGTTTAAATTGTTTAAAGTTTCAAGCTGTGTTAAACCTGAAACTTTAAACCTGAAACAATTCTTTTTATCTAAATAACGTTTTGTCAAATACCATTCTGATTGCATCGGCGTGACGACGTTTTGCACGTGTGTAACTACCTGCAGCAGGTGCAGCGTACTGACGTAATGAAGCCAATCTCCATTTTACTAGATCAAAATTCATTAACATATAACTGTAAGCTCCCATATTTTTAGGCTCTTCTTGTGCCCAAACATAATCATCGGCATTTGGATATTGTGCAATAATCGCTTTTAACTGTTCTACCGGCAATGGGAACAACTGCTCAATTCTTACTACCGCCACATCTTTTCTACCGATATTTTCTCTTTCAGCAGTAATATCATAATAGAATTTACCCGTACAGAAAACCAATGTTTTCACATCTTTCTTGTTTACTGTAGTATCATCGATCGTTTCTTGGAAACTTCCGTTTACCAATTCCTCAACAGAAGAAACGCATCTTGGGTCACGCAGTAAACTTTTTGGAGTAAACACGATTAATGGCTTACGGAATTCCGTTTTCAATTGACGACGTAACAAGTGGAAGAAGTTGGCTGGCGTAGTACAATCGGCAACAAACATATTTTGTCTTGCACAAAGTTGTAAGTAACGCTCCATTCTAGCCGAAGAGTGTTCTGCTCCTTGTCCTTCGTACCCGTGTGGCAACAATAAAACAATACCGTTTTGATTGTTCCATTTATCCTCACCACAAGAAATATATTGGTCAATCATAATTTGGGCTCCGTTTGAGAAATCTCCAAATTGTGCTTCCCAAATGGTCAACGCCTTTGGACTTGCCAAAGCGTATCCGTAGTCAAAACCTAAAACACCGTATTCTGACAAGTGTGAGTTGAAGATATTAAAGTTTCCTTTTTTATCTTTCAAACTGTTTATTAAAATCACTTCTTCTTCTGAATCTTCTACTTTCACAACGGCATGACGGTGAGAGAAAGTCCCTCTTTCTACGTCCTGTCCTGAAATACGAACGTCAAAACCTTCTTGTAATAAAGACCCGTAAGCTAAATGCTCCGCCATTCCCCAATCCAGCTTGTCCGTTTCAAAGAACATTGTTTTTCTGTCGTTGATTAGTTTTTGAATTTTACTAATAAACTTTTTATCCGTTGGTAAGTTTGAAATCGCATTGGCAATTTCAGTTAATTTTTCTTTTGGATAAGAAGTATCCACTTTTTCCAACATTTGAACAGCTGTTACTTGTTTGTAACCTTGCCATTCGTTTTGCATAAATGGAGTAATGATAGTCAAATCTTTTTTACGAGATGCTTCTAAATTAACCTCCAAAGTAGCTTTATATTCTTTCTCTAAACCATTAACATAAGTAGCGTCAATAACACGCTCTGCCAATAATTTTTCGGCATAAATGTCTCTTGGGTTTTGATGCTTTGCAATAATTTTATATAAAACGGGTTGTGTAAAACGAGGTTCATCGCCTTCGTTATGACCGTATTTTCTATATCCTAACAAATCGATAAATACGTCACGTCCAAACTGCATTCTGTAATCCAATGCAAAAGACATGGCATGAACAACTGCCTCGGCATCATCTGCATTTACGTGTAATACTGGTGAAAGTGTTACTTTGGCAACATCAGTACAGTATGTAGAAGAACGAGCATCTAAATAATTAGTTGTAAAACCAACTTGATTATTGATTACGATATGAATGGTACCACCTGTTTTGTAACCGTCAAGCAATGCCATTTGAATGATTTCATACAAAATACCTTGCCCAGCAATTGCAGCATCACCGTGAACGGCAATCGGCAATACTTTTGAAAAATCATCCGGATAATATTTCTCTTGTTTTGCTCTTGTGATTCCTTCAATAACAGCTCCAACCGTTTCTAAGTGAGAAGGGTTTGGCGCTAAATTGATATTGATACTTTTACCAGTTCTTGTTTTTTTGTCGGCAGTAAGACCTAAGTGGTATTTTACGTCACCATCAAAATATTCCTGATCGTAATCTTTACCGTCAAATTCACCAAAAATGTCTTGAGTCGATTTGCCGAAAATATTTGCCAAAACGTTCAAACGACCACGGTGAGCCATTCCCATTACAAATTGCTCTACTCCTTGTTCGGCTGCTTTTTCGATTAAAGCATCCAAAGCTGGAATAATTGTTTCCCCTCCTTCTAATGAAAAACGTTTTTGACCTACATATTTAGTATGCAAAAAGTTCTCAAAAGAAACTGCTTGATTCAGTTTGTTCAGTATATTTTTTTTCTCATCCGCAGAAAAATTTGGCTGATTATTGTTTACACCCAATTTATCTTGAACCCACTTTACAACACCAGGATTTCTGATATACATATATTCAACACCAATATGCTGGCAGTAAATTGCTTTAAGACGTGTTATAATATCTTGTAAGGAACTAGGCGGAATACCAATAACTTGAGCTGCATCAAAAACTATTGATAAATCAGCAGTTGTTAATCCGAAATTTTCGATATCCAAAGTTGGCGTAAATACTCTACGATCACGAACTGGATTTGTTTTAGTAAACAAATGACCTCGGGAACGGTAACCATCGATTAATTTCAATACATTGAATTCCTTTTGCAATTTGTCGGAAACTAAACTGCAATCCACATTACCAGTGGACACTTCAACAATTTGCTGAACAGGATTTTCATCATTATATGTGGTCATCCCAAAGTCAAAACCTTGAAAAAAACTTCTCCAACTTGGCTCTACGCTATCTGGATTTTCTAGATATTGATCGTATAGTTGCGCGAAAAATTCTGTATGTGCTGCGTTTAAAAATGAAAACCTATCCATAATATTGTTATTGAATATACTTTTGTTAAATAGTCCGGCAAAAATACAATAAAGCAAATTATTTAAATCTATTTTTTTACGTACTTTTACGTAAAAATTTGTTAAAAAAAGCCTGAAGTATGAAAAAATCTACCTTTTCCTCCCTAACAAAGTACCTTTTCATCTTTTTTACCTTGCTCTTTTACGAAAACGTAATAGCTCAATACCAGCAAACTCCTCAATCGAGAAGTCCGTTTTGGAGTAATGTACAATTTGGAGGTGGATTAGGATTGAGTTTTGGCAGTGGATACACTGATATCTCTATTGCTCCGAGTGCTATTTATAATGTAAATCCTTATTTAGCAGTTGGTCTAGGCTTACAAGCCAGCTATGCTTCATCCAAAGGATATTACGATTCCGGAATTTACGGCGCAAGCTTCTTGACCTATATCAATCCGATTCCTCAAATTCAGCTTTCCATAAATTTAAATCAATCTTATGTCAATAACCATTATGAAGCCTATTATGGACAAAGTGGTTATACAGACAATTTCTGGAATACCGCTTTGTTTCTTGGAGCGGGTTATCGAACTGGAAATGTAACTGTAGGACTTGCCTATAATGTATTGTTTGACGAAAATGACAATGTATATGGAGATGCTCTTATGCCTTTTGTGAGAGCTTATTTTTGATTTTTTGAAGTTACTGAGATTCTGAGTGACTAAGTTTCTAAGTTATTAAAACGCGACAAGTGAAAAAATATATTTTTCTTCTTATTGTTATTATAATTTCAAGTTGTAATAATTCCAAAAAAGCAGATACAGAAATCCAAAAAAAGGAAAAGAAAGAATTAAGACCTTTTTTTGATTCAGACAAAATTGATCATTATTATCTGGATATTTCTGAAAGAGAATTCGAATATTTTGCTAGTGATAATACTACTCAAAAAGAAAAGAAAAAAGAATTCTCAAACTTATTTATGGGCTATTATCCAGACAGCATTCCTAAAAAAAATTTTGAAAACCTTCTATTAAAATACAAATACAAAAAATCGAACTTATCTTTAAAACAGGAAAAAGAGATTAAAAATGTGTTTAGTGAAAAAGATTCGTTAATGAACGAAGGTTATGCCTGCGTGGCAGAATATCGTGATATTTTTATTTTTAAAAAGAAAGAAAAAACAGTTGGAATAGCAAAAATTTGTTTTAAATGCGGTCGCTTTCAAATCACAGGAAGCAAGTTAGATGTTAGCGGATTTGGACTTTGGAAAGAATTGGATAAATTAGAAAGTATTGTTCGTACTGATATTAAAAAGCCTTAGATTTTCAGAATCTCAGAAACTTCATTTATACTTATTTCTGAACCAAACTTTCTGCCATTCTCTTTTCAAAATTAAAAAAGCAACTTGTTCCGCAAGAATAACCAAATCAGAACCGTCTAGTTTTTTGACTTCCTCTTCGGAAACATCAATGATATAAAGCAAATTGAGGTACTCGGCAAATTTGTACTGAATAAGTCTGTAGATTTTTTCGTGCAATTGCACTTTCAATTCGTCTGGACTCAGACTTATTGGAAAATCTACCGCTTCGTTTGCCAAATTAAAATCCTTATTCAATTGAACAATCAAATTAACATAAAGCGTTTCTTTCTCAGCTTCCTGGAGCAGTAAATCGGTATTTATTGGTGCTATAAACATGGAGATTTTAGATTGCAGATTTTAGATTTCAGAGTGATGATTGCTTCGCCTGTTCATCTTTAAGGCTTGGGTAACGATTTTTGATTTCAGATTTAAAAAGAGGTCGGTTTAATCGAATGCAAAACTTCTAAAATCTGCATTCTGAAATCTTAAATCTAAACCTTCCTTCCCATCAGGTTTTCACCAAAAGTCCTCAGCATTTCTTTTTTAGGTAGTTCAATATCCATTTTCTCTAAGGTTTCAAATGCCTTGAAGGTATACATTTCTATAGCTTCTTGAGTAGCCCTTGATGCACCTGATTCATTAAAAATAGCTTTTGCAATTTCTATTTTCTCGGCATTATCTTCTAATTGCGAACTGAATAATTTCTCTAATTCCGAAGCTCTTTCAGGAGTTGAAAATTCCAATGTTTTTAAATACAAATAGGTTTTTTTGTTTTCGATAATGTCCCCTCCTACTTGTTTTCCAAAAGTTTCGGGATCACCAAAAGCGTCTAAATAATCATCCTGCAATTGAAAAGCCAATCCTAAATTGAGTCCAAAATCGTAAATTAAATTAGCATTTTCTTCGGATACATTGGCAATAATAGCGCCCATTTTCATGGCAGCCGCTACCAAAACAGCCGTTTTGTATTCTATCATTTTGAGGTATTCCGGAATGGTAACATCTTTTCGGGTTTCAAAATCGACATCCCATTGCTGGCCTTCACAAACTTCGAGAGCTGTTTTGCTGAATAACTTAGCCAAATCCCTAAAAATAATTGGCTCGTATTGCTCAAAATATTGATACGCCAAAATCAACATGGCATCACCCGAAAGGATTCCGGTGTTGATATTCCATTTTTCATGAACGGTTTGCGAACCTCTTCGCAGTGGCGCATCATCCATAATATCATCATGAACCAACGAAAAATTATGAAAAACCTCAACCGCCATCGCCGCCGGAAGTGCTTTTTTATAATCTGCATTAAACACCTCAGCCGACATTAAAGTCAAAACGGGACGCATTCTTTTTCCACCTAAACTCAAAATATAATCTATGGGCTCATAAAGATTTTTGGGCTCTTTATTTACACTTTGGTTTTTTAAATAACTAACAAAAAAATCTTGGTACTGACTGATATCGTGCATAAATGAAAATCTGATTTGCGAGGCCCAAAGATACAATTCAAATATGAATTATTGCCTTGCAAATCGGAGTAAAATAGAGGCATAGTTTTTGCCTATACATTTATTTTAAAAAAACATCGGAAACTTTATTGGTATTCAAAGTTTCCTGCTTACATTTGCGTCATCAAAAACAAAAGAAACTATATTAGTGTTTAAAGTTTCCATTGTATTTGCACTATCAAAATTTTATAAAACAAAACATCAGGAAATAACATTACTTAAAATAAGAATCATGGAAAATGAATGGGCAATTGATTCAAACGGATCAGACGTATTAATAAAATCTAGACATTCTCTAATAGGCTACATGCCTGGAAACAAAAACAATTTCAAAGGACACGTAGCCATTCAAAATGACGAAGTGGAGGATGCATCGATTGAATTTTCATTAAATGTAAATGACAAAGAATCCAATTCGATTCAAAAAAATAAAGATCCAAAATTCACCGATCTTTTTGAGGATGATGAAACGCCTTTGATACAATTCAAATCAACTTCTTTTCAGAAGATTAATAAAAACATCAATTTCCTAAAAGGCTTCTTAACAATAAAGAACATCACCAAAGTGGTTGAATTGGATACCGAATTTATCGGATTCAATAATTACAACGGTGTTCAAAAAGCCTCTTTTGAAATTACGGGAAACATCAACCGTAAAGAATTTGGATTGAATTACAATATTCTTTCACCAAATGGAGGTCACCCGATAGGCAGAGACATTAAACTTATTGCCAACTTAGAATTTTCACATTAAGAATAACCAGTTCTTATAAAGCATAATAACAACCCAAAACTCATTTGACAACTAACTTTTACTGTATTATTCCAAATTTTTATTACAATAAGTTACCCATAAAATGAAAGAGAAAATTATATCAAAAGCAACAGAACTCTTCTTAAAACTTGGTTTTAAGAGTGTAACTATGGATGACATTGCCTGTGAAATGTGCATTTCAAAAAAAACGATTTACAAATTTTTTTGTAACAAAGAAATTCTAATCGCAGAGAGCACCGAGATGGTCCATAAAACGATTCATGAAAGCATTGATACAATCGCAGCAAAAAATCACAATGCAATCAAAGAAAATTTCGAAATCAAAAAGATGTTCAAAGAAATGTTTAAATCTGGAGAAGCTTCACCAGCTCATCAATTGAAAAAACATTACCCTGAAATCTATGACAAAGTAATGTCCAGAGAAATAAACGAATGCAACACGGTCTTTAAACAAAATATTGAAAAAGGGATTCAACAGGGTTTGTACCGGGAAAATTTGGATATCGACATCTATGTTAAATTTTATTACAACCTTATTTTCAGCATTCACGGGATGACGAGTTCTGAAAAAGAATCACAGAAATTAGAATTAGAAGCATTAGAATATCACACTAGAGCAATGGCAACACCTAGTGGAATAATAGAACTAGAAAAACAATTACAAAATCCAACTTTATCATGAAGAGAATACTTTTATTAACATTCTTAACCTTTGCTCTCACCGCACAATCCCAAGGGGTAAGCACAACAGCAACAAATCCGCTTACGCTAAAAGCGGCAATTACCTACGCACTCGAGAACAAAGCCGATGCTAAAAAAGCAAGATTAAGTGTTGAAAACAGTGAATACCAAATCGAAGAAGTTCGCTCAAGAGCTTTGCCACATATCACAGCAAACGGAAGCTTAACCTATAATCCTATTTTACAAACCAATGTAATTGACGGATCTGCTTTTGGCGCACCAGGAACCACAATTCAAGCTTCTTTTGGACAAAAATGGACATCGGGCGCCGGAGTTTCATTAAGCCAAACGATTTTTGACCAATCTGTTTTTACAGGATTGAGAGCGGCGCAAACCACTCGTGAATTCTATCAAATAAACAATCAATTAACAGAAGAACAAGTAATTGAAAAAGTAGCCAACAACTACTACTCTGTTTACGTACAACGCGAAAGATTGGCTTTATTGGACAGCAATTATGTGAATACCTCAAAGGTTCGCGACATTGTAAAAGGACAATTTGATAATGGCTTGGCCAAAAAAATTGACTTGGACCGAATCATCGTAAAAATGTCTAACATTGATACGGATCGTCAACAAATCAAAAACCAAATTCAATTACAGGAAAATGCATTGAAGTTTTTTATGGGAATGCCTATTGAAACTGAAATCGTGATTCCTAAAACTGAATTTGAAGCAACACCAGCTGCACTATCTGAAGCGCCAAATACTGAAAACAGAACGGAATACTTGCTTTTGAAAAAACAAGAAGAATTATTGCAATTTCAAAAAACTGCCATTAAAGCCGAATATTACCCAACACTTTCTTTGGTGGCTGGATACAACTATATAGGGCAAGGTCCAGAAGTACCTCTTTTTGCTAAACCTGCCGATGGTGTTTATTGGTCGGATTACTCTGCAATCGGATTGAATTTGAGAGTGCCTATTTTTACTGGTTTTGGAACTCGCGCCAGAGTAAGACAAGCTGATGTTGACATCAGAACGTTACAAGAAGACATTAAAGACACGCAACTTTCTCTTGATTTAGATTACAGAAATGCTAAAACTCAAATTGAGAACAACATTATAACCATCAGAAATCAAAAAGAAAATATGCGTTTGGCCGGAGATATTTTGAAAAATACCAAAAACAATTATCTACAAGGTTTAGCATCATTGACTGATTTATTGGATGCCGAAAACGCATCACTTGAAGCACAGAACAATTACACAAGAGCTGTATTAGCCTACAAAATAGCAGAAATATCATTAATCAAATCAAAAGGAGAACTTAAAACCCTATTAAACTAAAACAAGATGAAAAAGAATATAATAACCATAGCCGTAATTTTAGGAGCATTAGCGCTTATCGCTTTTACTTTAAATAAGAATAAAGCGGAGAACAAAGCTAAAACTGATATTGTTGCCGAAAAAAATGCAGCGGTATCCGTAAAAACAGCTCAGGTAAAAACAGAAGAGGTTTCATTGGATTTTTTAGCCAATGGAAATTTTGAACCGATTCAAGAATTGACTTTTTCTGCTGAAAAATCAGGTAAAGTGATTAGTGTTTTAGTAAAAGAAGGTGATTATGTAAATGTTGGTCAAACATTGGTAATCGTGAGAAGCGATGTTATAAACGTAAATGCCCAAACGGCAAAAGCAACTTATGACAATGCAAAATCGGATTATGACCGTTATGAAAACGCTTTTAAAACAGGTGGTGTGACCAAACAACAATTGGATCAGGCAAAATTGGCTTTGACCAATGCCGGAAACAACTTGAAACAAGCCAACATCAACGTAGGAGACACTAAAGTAAAAGCTCCAATTAAAGGTTTTATCAATAAAAAATACATTGAGCCAGGTTCTATTTTGACAGGAATGCCAGCTACAGCAATGTTTGACATTGTGAATGTTTCTAAATTGAAATTAAAAGTTACCGTAAACGAAAGTCAAGTTGCCAGCTTAAAATTAGGAAACACTATTAATGTTACTTCAAGTGTATTTCCTGATAAAACATTTGCAGGTAAAATTACTTTTATTGCTGCCAAAGCTGATGAAAGCCTGAATTTCCCAGTGGAACTTGAAATCACAAACAACTCTGATAACAGCTTAAAAGCGGGAATGTACGGAACTGCCAATTTTGGTTCTAAACAAAAACTACAATTAAAAGTAGTTCCTAGAAATGCTTTCGTAGGAAGTGTGAGCAGTAATGAAGTTTTTGTTGTAGAAAATGGTATCGCTAAATTAAAAAAAGTAGTCTCTGGAAGAATTATAGGAGAACAAGTAGAAATAGTTGACGGATTATCTGATGGTGAAACTGTAATTGTTACAGGGCAAATTAACTTGCAAGACGGTAATACAGTAGAAATTATTAAGTAAGTTATTAGTACAGAGCACTTAGTCCTTAGAATTAGTCAAACTAAATAACCTCCAGGGACTAAGGACTAAAAACTAAGGACTTAATAAAATTTAAAAGAAAAACATGAAATTAGCAGAAATATCCATAAAACGTCCGTCGATAATAATTGTATTGTTTACGATTCTTACCCTTGGTGGACTGTTCAGCTATAGCCAATTGGGCTATGAATTGATTCCTAAATTCGAACAAAACGTAATCACCATTGCCACCGTTTATCCTGGAGCTTCTCCAAGTGAGGTCGAAAATACGGTTACCAAAAAAATTGAGGACGGAATCGCCTCTTTGGAAAACATCAAAAAGATTGATTCCAAATCATACGAAAGTTTGTCTGTAGTTACGGTTACATTGACAACACAAGCAAAAGTTGACATTTCGATGAATGACGCACAACGAAAAATCAATGCTTTGATAAGTGATTTACCCGATGATGCAAAAACACCATCGTTATCGAAATTCTCGTTGAGCGATTTACCGATTATGACTATTGGTGCCAACGGAAAAATGGACGAAGCTGCTTTTTACGATTTGATTGATAAAAAAATAGCTCCCGTGTTATCCCGTGTTACCGGTGTGGCACAGGTAAACATTATTGGTGGTCAGGAAAGAGAAATTCAAGTGAATCTTGATGCAGTAAAAATGCAGGGTTACGGACTTTCGGTTCCACAAGTACAACAAGTTATTCTGACTTCGAACTTGGATTTCCCAACAGGAAACATCCAAACCCGTAATCAAAAAATATTAATTCGTCTTGCCGGAAAATATAAGAATGTTGACGAATTAAGAAACTTAGTTATTTCTTCTAAAAACGGAATTGAAATACGTTTACAAGACATTGCAGACGTACAGGATGCTCAAAAAATTGCCGAAAAAATCTCTCGTGTCGATCAAAAAAGTGCGATTATTTTACAAGTAATCAAACAGTCAGATGCTAATGCCGTAGCAGTAAGCGAACTATTGCACAAAAGCATTAGTAAATTAGAAAGCGATTATAAAACCAATCAATTAAAACTGGAAATAGCCAAAGACAGTACGGTTTATACCCTGGAAGCTGCAGATTCTGTAATTCACGATTTAATGATCGCGGTAGTATTGGTTGCATTTGTAATGTTGTTCTTCTTGCACAGTATTAGAAACTCATTGATTGTAATGGTTTCGATTCCTGTTTCGTTAATTGCAACCTTCATCGGAATTTACCTAATGGGATATACATTAAACTTGATGAGTTTATTGGGACTTTCACTTGTTGTGGGTATTCTGGTCGATGATGCGATTGTGGTATTGGAAAATATCTACAGGCATATGGAAATGGGTAAAAGCCGTGTTCGTGCAGCCTTTGACGGTACTGCCGAAATTGGTGGAACTGTAACTTCGATTACATTGGTAATTGTGGTGGTGTTTTTACCAATTGCAATGAGTTCTGGATTGGTATCCAATATCATTACACAATTTTGTGTTACCGTAATTATTTCAACATTGTTTTCATTGTTGGCTTCGTTTACTATCATTCCGTGGTTGTCCTCTCGTTTTGGGAAATTGGAACATATTGAAGGCAAAAACTTGTTCGGGAAAACGATACTTGGATTCGAAAGTTATTTAACTCGTTTTACAAACTGGGTTACTGGATTATTAAACTGGTGTTTGGATCATTATTTCAAAACAATTGCTGTTGTACTTGTCTTGTTCTTCGGATCAACAATCGGATTAATGGGTGGTGGTTTTATTGGAGGAGAATTCTTTGCCTCTTCAGATAGTGGGGAGTTCTTGGTTCAAATCGAAATGCCGAAAGACGCTTCATTGGAACAATCTAACTTTATGACTCAAAAAGCGGAAGCCTTTTTGAAAAACGAAGAGTATGTTCACAGCCAGATTACGACTGTAGGGCAAACCAGTGAAGGTATGGGTGCTGCACAAGCTACTGCTTACAAAGCGGAGATTGACGTGAAAATGATTGACCAAGCAGAACGTACAGATGACGCATCAGTATATGCTGCAAAAATCAAACGTAAATTGGAGAAAGTATTGGTTGGAGCCAAAGTAAAAACAGTTCCGGTTGGTATCTTGGGTACTGCCGAAAACGCAAAATTGGGATTGATTGTAACAGGGCCTTCTACTGAAGCTGCTATGGCTTTCGCCAAATTAGCCGAAGCTGAATTACGTACCATTCCTGGAACAACCGAGATTAAATTAACCGTTGAAGATGGAAATCCTGAAATCAATGTACAAGTAGACCGTGATAAAATGGCTGCATTAGGACTAACACTTCAAACTGTTGGTATGACGATGCAAACTGCTTATAGTGGTAATACTGATGGTAAGTTTAGAGCTGGTGAATACGAATATGACATCAACATTAAATACAATGCTTTTGACAGAAAAAATATTACTGACGTAAGTAATCTGATTTTCATCAACAATGCGGGTCAACAAATCAAATTGTCACAGTTTGCTGCTATTACTGAAGGTTCAGGACCTAGCCAATTGGAGCGTCGTGATAAATCGGCTTCGGTAACGGTCCAAGGTCAAAACGTTGGGGTTCCAACAGGGACAATTGTAACACAATGGCAAACCAAACTGGACAAACTTAAAAAACCGGTTGGGGTAAATTATATTTGGGGTGGAGACCAGGAAAATCAAAGTGAAGGTTTTGGTACCTTAGGAATCGCTTTATTGGCCGCTATTGTCTTGGTTTACCTTGTAATGGTTGGTTTGTATGATAGTTTTATGCACCCGTTCGTGGTATTGTTTGCTATTCCGCTTTCGTTTATTGGAGCGATGCTGGCTTTGGCATTGACGAATAACACATTGAATATATTTACCATTTTGGGTATCATTATGTTAATTGGTCTGGTGTGTAAAAATGCGATTATGCTTGTGGATTACACCAACCAACGAAGAGCTGCCGGAGAAAGCATCAGAAGGGCATTGATTCAAGCGAATCACGCTCGTCTTCGTCCTATTTTGATGACGACAATTGCGATGGTTTTTGGTATGTTCCCTATTGCATTGGCTTCTGGAGCTGGTGCCGAATGGAAAAACGGTTTGGCTTGGGTAATTATTGGTGGATTAATTTCATCTTTATTCCTAACCTTGATTATTGTTCCCGTGATTTATGAAATCATGGAGAAAATCAAAGCCAGATTATCTAAAGGTGAAAAAATCGATTATGAAGCCGAAATGGTTGCCGATTATGACCACAAAGAACTAAGCGAGGATGGTTTTAATCCGAAGCATACAGTTTAAAATAGGTTGCTTACTAATTCAAAAAAGGGCTTTCAAGATATTTGAAAGCCCTTTTTTATGGATTTAACAATGCTCTTTTCGGAAAAAGTCGGGAGACTTTTATCCTATTTTGAGTTTTCAAGAACTTGTAAAAAACGCAAAGTCATGAGACTTTGCGGAGCGGGGGGATAGGTCTAAAGCCGTCCCTGGTTATACTTTTGCTACAAAATCGATCATCCATTCAATGCCGTATTTGTCTCTAAACATACCAAAATAAGAACCCCAAGGGCTGTCACCAATAGGGTATTCAACATTTCCGCCTGCCGAAAGTCCGTTAAACAGCTTGTCGGCTTCATCACGACTTGCTGGCATAACACATATTTTAGATCTGTTTTCATTTTCACTTACTGGCCCCATACTTTCTGGAACATCATTGCCCATTAAAAAATTTGGGCCAATAGATAAAGCAATATGCATTATTTTATCGGCTTCCTTTTCGGGTACTGGATATTCATCGCTTGATATCTCTTTGAAACGAACAATTCTTTCGAACTCTCCGCCAAATACTGATTTGTAAAAATTGAATGCTTCTTCGGCATTCCCATTGAAGTTAACGTGAGGATTGATAAGTGCCATGATTTCTATTTTTTAAAAATTATTTAAGTAATACTAACTGACCTGAATGGTATTGCAAATGGGAGGTTCTGGTGATGATGATATTTAACTTATTGCGATGGGGTTCATTAACAAAATCTTCGGCAGATACTGCGGTATGTTTTTCAAACCATTCTTCGGGTTTCAAACTGTCAAATTTTTGTTTTAACACTTCACATTGTTTGATCCAAAAACTTCTCAATTCTGCCGCAGTTGGAATTTGCGTTACTGATTTGTCAGGCGATTTAATAAATGGCTCATACAATTCTGGATAAAATTTTTCGCCCAAATCCAATAGTTTCAGCATTTCGTCGTGTACCGCTATTAAATGTCCAAGCAAATAAATTCCTCTGTTTTTACCCGGTGCAATTTCCTTTAGCAAAGCTTCGTCTGTTATGCTATTGAGAATTGCATTCAAATTTGTAATGGATCCATTCCATCTGTCGAATGTCATTTTTATAAATAATTCTGCTGTTGCCATCTTTTTAATTTTTATTTTTAGGGTTGTTATAAATAGCTCTTTTAAATTTCATTTCTCCTTAAGCTCCCATTGTACCTGTCTCGACTTCGCCGGCACGCTTATATTTGGCAATAATCACTCCGGATGGTGTGACCAAACTCTCCGTTAAAGTATAAGCCGCAGGAATCGATTCCTCATCAAACAATTTTTTCCCTGCACCAAGAATCAATGGGTGAATTTTGAGACTGAGTTCGTCCACCAAATCATTCTTAAGTAACAGTTGAACGAGTTTACTACTGCCCCAAACTTGAATATCCAAACCATCTGAGTTTTTGAGCTTTTTTATATCTTCCAAACTTTCGATAAATGCAGTGTTTTTCCAGCCTGATGTAGCAACCGTATTAGACATAACGTATTTTTTACCATCATTGATACCAGGCCAAATATCGGCATGTTCAGGCCAGAAGGATTCCCAAATCTCAAATGTCTTCCTGCCCAAAAGATAATCTGCAGGTTGTTCCAGCTCTTTTTGCACTATTTTGCCACCAACTTCATCATCGAACGGCGCGCTCCATCCGCCAAATTTGAAACCTTCTGATGGATCTTCCTCGGGTCCGCCGGGTGCTTGCATTACTCCATCTAATGAAATAAAGGACAAAACAATTATTTTTCTCATGATTATTATAATTTGAGTTTTTAAAAAGTAAATACAATGTCAATATATGCGAATTTTTATCACCACTGTTTAATAGAAACGCTTCACCCGACTTTACGCCAAAACTCTGTTAGCGATTCGTTTTTTTATTCTTTTTTCAGTTCGTAGTAAAGGATTACTGCACCACCACTAAAGGCTTTAGTTTTTATGAGTTTAAGAATAGTCCTTTCGTTCATATTTTCAAATAACGGCAAACCGGTTCCTGCTATCACAGGATAAATACAAAACTGATATTCATCAATCAAATTAAGTTTCATTAACTGTATGATTAAACTCCGGCTACCAACTAAAATCGCTCCACCCGATTGTTGTTTGAGTTCTAAAACTTCTTCTTCAATTGTTTGATTTGACAATTTAGCACTGTCCCAATCGGTATTCTTCAGCGAATGTGAAAAGACGATTTTTGGAATTTTGTCAATAGCCATAGCAAAGTCGTCCATTGATTTTTCCCCTGAAGGATTTTTAACCAAAGTTTGCCAATATTGCATAAGTTGATAGGTTATTCTGCCGTATAGAATCGCATCTCCTTCTTTTAATAGTTCCGTATAATGCTGATGTATTTCTTCATCGGGAATTCCTGCCGTATGATCGAAAACCCCGTCAAGTGTCATATTGATTGCTGCAATTATCTTTCTCATATCTTGTCTCTAATTATCATTTTATCATTCGTTGTTGGTTTTGCGAACATCTTACAATGACCATTAACTCATATAGGTCTTGCAAAATAACTCTAATCGACCTTAATTTGGGAAGTTTGGTTTGAGAAAAAGGATAGTTGTATTGCCTTTCAAATTTAATAAATAATATTTACAAATAAATTTTGTACGCTAGTAATCAAAACTTTATCCGTCCCCCTGTATATGCGCAACGAAATTAAAATTGTTTCCATACCAAAAAAAATTTCACTCTTGAACAGCCTTTACAACAGACACATTGCAGTAATTTTATCCAATGTTATTTGTACTTTCAAAAAAAATTAAAAAAAATAGCATTTCTGTAAAATATTTATCCTGTTCATTTGTCTACATAAATAGAAGGCTTCTAGAAATGAATTTAAAAACAAATAAAAATTATAAAATGAAAAGAAAAGGTTTTAAAATAGCAGGAATGGTATTGCTTGGCATCGGAGCAGCTGTAGGATTTACTTTTGCAGTAATGTTGCTGTGGAATTCGCTTATTCCTAGCATATTCGGATTGGGAATTATCAGTTTTTGGCAAGCATTGGGATTACTTGTGCTTTCACGTCTTTTGTTCGGAGGTTTCGGGCACTCAGGAGGACACCGATTTGGCGGAATGCATCATAGAAAAGGTTTACGTGAAAAATGGACGAGCATGACTCCCGAAGAACGAAAAGAATTCATAAGCAAGCGTAAAGAGCGCATGTGCGGAGGAAGATTTGGTCGCAGACATTTCTTTGATGATAGGGATTTTGATTTTGAAAGAACTGATTTCGACAAAAAAGATAATGAGTAATAACCAACGGCAGGATGTCGGAACTCTGGTAACAACCTATAAACCTAGATTGAACGCGTTTATCCGTAAACGCGTTTCAAACAAGGAAGACGCGGAAGACATTTTACAGGACGTTTTTTACCAACTGGCAAAAGTGGATACTGCGATGAATCCCATTGAGCAAGTGGCAGCTTGGCTGTACCGGGTAGCTCGCAACATGATAATCAATAAACAAATTAAGAAGCATGAAGAAGAATTACCTTCGTACCAAAACGATGACTATGATGATGTCCTGAAAGATATTTCCGAAATGCTATTCAGTAAACAAACATCACCATCTCCAGAAACAGAGTACTTACGCTCTTTATTGTGGGTGGAACTAGAAGACGCATTGTCAGAATTGCCTCAGGAACAAAGGGAAGTCTTTGAAAAAACGGAATTAGACGGTTTGTCATTCAAGGAAGTATCCCTAGAAACTGGTGTCTCTGTCAACACATTGCTTTCGCGAAAACGGTATGCTGTTTTACATTTGCGAAAGCGATTATCAGAGTTGTATGAAGAAATCATTTATTCCTGATTATTTCAACTCATTCATTTAGCGATAGAGAAAATTCTTTACTCTTCCAAAGAGTCATGGGAAATTTACTTAACGTATAGAGACCAACAATGCTAACAAGGTTTAATTAGCTAATTTTTTATTCTTTGTTTCTTCAGGATTTTTTTCATCTAATTAGTTACAGACGCAAAAGATAAAATAGAACAGAGCTCGCCTACATTATAGCACTCTGACCCTGCTAAAAACATAATCATCTAATTTTCAATACAATCAAAATAAAACAGTGGAAACTTATTTTGTTTATAAAGTTTCCTTATCTATATTTGCATTACAAAATTATTACAAAAATCAGAAAACATGAAAAACGAATGGGAAATTGATTCTAACGAATCAGACGTATTGATAAAGACGAGACATTCTTTGATTGACTACATGTCTGGATCCAAAAATAATTTTAAAGGACACGTTGCCATACAAAACAACGAAGTCGAAGATGCCTCCATTGAATTTTCATTGAAAGCGAACGACAAAAGCAGAAACTCTGATTTGAAATTAATCGACTTTTTTGACTATGATGAAACTCCGGTTATTGAGTTCAAATCGACTTCTTTTCAAAAGATAAATAAAAACATCAATTTCCTAAAAGGACATTTGACCATCAAAAACATTACAAAAGAAGTGGAATTGGACACCGAATTCATTGGTTACAACAACTACAATGGAGTTCAAAAAGCATCATTTGAAATTACGGGAAACATCAACCGAAAGGATTTTGGACTGAATCATAATACCTATTTTAATAATGGAGGATACGCCGTTGGTTCTGACATTAAACTTATAGCCAATTTAGAATTCGTTCATCAATAAAATCGATAGAAATCCAATTTGACTGAATATATTTCTTTTATACTTTTACATTAACCAACTAACTTACAACCACATATAGAACAAAATGAAAGAAAAAATCATATCCAAAGCAAGTGATTTATTTTTAAAACTTGGTTTTAAAAGTGTCACTATGGATGATATCGCCGGTGAAATGTGCATTTCCAAAAAAACGATTTATAAATATTTTTGCAACAAAGAAATATTGATCGAAGAAAGCACGGAAATGGTTCACAAAACCGTTCATGAAGTCATAAATACCATTGTTGCCAAAGATTACAATGCGATTGAAGAGAATTTTGAGATTCGGAAAATGTTTAAGGAAATGTTTCAGGCCACAGATACTTCTCCATTATACCAATTGAAAAAACATTATCCCGAAATCTATCAAAAGGTAATGAACAGAGAATTGGACGAATGTAATATGTGTTTCAAACAAAACATAGAAAAAGGGATTCAACAAGATTTATATCGAAATGATTTGGACATTGATGTTTATGTGAAATTTTATTACTCGTTAATTTTTAGTATCAAGGAGAACACTATTTCCGAAAGAGAAGCTACAAAACTCGAACTACAGGCACTGGAATACCACACCAGAGCGATGGCAACACCAAAAGGAATAGCCGAACTTGAAAAACAATTACTTAAAACCAATATATAATGAAGAATATATTCATTCTAACCCTTACCCTTTTGGCTTTGAGCGTCAAGGCACAAGACTCGCCTAAGAGTTACAGCTTTACATTACAGCAAGCCATAGACCATGCTCTCGAAAATAATTACTCGGCTATCAATTCTGGTCGCGATATCGAAGCGGCCAGAGAAAAAAAATGGGAAACTACCGCAATGGGTTTGCCGCAAATTAATGCCGGTGTGGATTTTACCAATAATTTTGTGTTACAAAAATCGGTAATTCCTGCTGAATTCGCTGGAGGAAAACCTGGAGACTATATCGAAGTTGCCTTTGGAACCAAATACAATATGGTAGCTCATTCCACTTTAAGCCAACTTATTTTTGACGGTTCTTACATAGTGGCACTTCAGGCTTCAAAAACCTATTTGGCTTATTATGAAAACGCCAAAAGAAGATCGGATATTGACATCAAAGAAATGGTTATCAACTCTTATGGAAATGTGTTATTGGCCCAAGAAAACATAGCAATCCTAGAAAAAAACATTGCTTCCCTACAAAAAACGTTGAATGACACCAAAGCCATTTACAAAAATGGATTAATCGAAGAAGAAAGTGTTGAGCAACTGGAAATAACATTAGCCTCATTGGAAAGCACCTTAAATTATAACAAGCGCTTACTGGATATCACCTATAAAATGCTAAAAATTAATTTGGGTATTGACATTAATGACCAAATCACATTAACCGACAAATTAGATATTCTGACCATACAAAACATGGACCTTTCTTTTTCCAATACCGAATTTGACGTGAACAGTAATATCAATTATAGAATAGCCACCAATTTTGAAGAACAAAGAACATTAGAATACAAACTTCAAAGAAGCAAAGCTTTACCTTCACTGGAAGCAAAAGTTAATTTTGGTTACACCGCTTTTAAAGATGAGTTTGATTTTTTTAGCCAAAACCAAAACTGGTTTAACTATTCGAATATCGGACTTGGTCTGAATGTTCCTATTTTCAGCAGTTTGGCCAGAAGCTCCAGAACACAACAGGCCAAAATTGCTTTGGATCAAGCAAAAACGGTTTTAAGTGAAACTGAACAAAAATTAAAATTGCAATATGCTACCGCAAAAAGCGAATACGAATACAGCATCGCCGATTATGAAACCGCAAAAAGCAATTTGAATCTGGCAGAAAGAATTGAGAAAAAACAGCAAATTAAATTTACCGAAGGACTTTCAACCAGTTTTGATTTCAATGATGCTCAACGTCAATTGTATAGTGCTCAACAAAAGTACCTGCAAACGATGGTTAACATCATCAACAAAAAAGCCAGTTTAGAAAAAATTACCACTAAATAACGACACTACCATTAAATATAAACATATGAAAAAGATACTAATCTTAACCACCCTTTCAATTGTATTGATTGCCTGTAATTCATCCGAGAAAAACCAATCAGTCGAGAGTATCATTGCATCCAAAGACGCAAAAGCATTAACCGCAAAAAAAGCCGAACTGCAAACGCAACTTACCCAAATTGACGAAGCATTGGCTACTTTGGATGTAAACAAAGAAGTAGAAGCGTTGGTTACTGCCGTAAAATTGAAAGACACTTTATTCAACCATTATCTTGAAGTACAAGGAAATATTAATACCAATGAAAATGTATTGATTCAACCTGAATTTCCAGGAAACTTAGTAGAATTGAATGTAAAAGCAGGACAAAAAGTAAGCAAAGGACAAGTTTTAGGACGCACGGATGATGGAGGTATGAGTCAACAATTGGCCAGTGCCGAAAATCAATATGCTCTTGCCAAAACTACTTTTGAGCGTCAAAAAAATCTATGGAGTCAAAAGATTGGTTCTGAAATCCAATACCTTCAGGCTCAAACCCAAATGATTTCTGCTCAAAAATCAGTAGCCCAAATCAAAGCTCAAATAGCCAAAACAGTAATCAGAGCGCCGTTTTCAGGAACTATTGATGAACTTTTTGTTGAAAAAGGAGAAGTTGTTTCAGCCAGTCCAAAAGGATTAATGCGAATCGTAAATCTAGGCAATATGTATGTTTCCACTTCTATTCCGGAAACGTATATCGGAAAACTAAAAATCGGTACCGAAGTGGATGTATACTTATCTTCATTGGGCAAAACCTACAAAGGAAAAGTGCGTCAAATAGGTAATTTCATCAATCCAAACAACAGAAGTTTCGGAATCGAAGTTAGCGTTCCCAATCCAGAAAATTTATTGCGCCCTAACCAAGTGGCTAAACTGAAAGTGATTGATTATGTTAGCAAAAATGCTGTGGTTGTTCCAACAAATGTGATTCAACAGGATTCAAAGAAAAACAACTTTGTATATACCGTAGCCAACTCAACCGGAAAAACAGGTATTGCCAAAAAAGTGATTGTTACAATAGGACAGTCCTCAGACAATGTAACCGAAATCCTAAGCGGTTTGGATGCAGATGCCATAATAGTTACTGAGGGGATGAACACCATTTCGGATGGGATGAAACTTAACTTCTAAAAAAAGTTGATGGTTGATAGTTTATGGTAATCCAGGAACTATCAACTATCAACTATCAACAATAAACTTTAAAATATATGTCACATCAAAGTAAAGAATTCGGAATATCAAGTTGGGCTGTCGAAAATCGCGTTACAGTATATATCTTGACTTTATTGATTGTAATCACTGGAGTTATTGCCTATGTTACGATGCCTCGAGAGGATTTTCCGGAAATTATAGAAAATAAAGTTTACATCTCATCTGTTTTCCCAGGAAACTCAGCCGAGGATGTAGAGAAATTAATCATCAAACCTCTTGAAAAGGAAATCAAGAACATTAGTGGAGTAGATAAAATTACGTCTAGCTCTTTTCAAGATTATGGAATGATTATCGTTGAATTTGAAGATAAGGTTACCATCTTGGATGCCAAAACCAAAATTAAGGACAAAGTAGATATCGTAAAAGCAGATACGGACTGGCCAAATCTTGACAATGGAAGTAAAGTAGAACCAAGTGTATTTGAATTGAACATTTCGGAGGAAGTGCCAATTCTGAATATCAATTTACAAGGGAACTACACCACTCAACAACTTAAAAAATACGGAGAATTGCTTCAAGATGATATTGAAGAAATTCCTGAAGTAAAAAAAGTAGACATTCTGGGTGTTGATGATAAAGAAGTGGAAATTGCCGTTGACATTTTTAAAATGACAGCTGCACAAGTTTCTTTTGACGACATTCAAAATGCAGTGAAATACGAGAATATGACACTTTCGGGAGGGAATTTAATTTCTCAGGGATCTAGAAACAACATCAGAATTGTAGGTGAAATCAAAGACCCGAAAGAGCTGGAAAACATCATCGTAAAACACAATGGAGGAACGGTTTACCTGAAAGATATTGCAGTTGTTAAGTTCAAAGAAAAAGAAAAAACGACTTATGCCCGTGAGAAAGGATCCGAAGTGGTGATGTTGAACGTGAAGAAACGTTCGAATCAAAATATGATTTCGGCTATTGAACAGGTTAAAGAAAAAATTAAAGAAGCCCAAGCATCCTATTTGCCATCCAACTTAAAAATTGAATTGACAAACGATCAATCTTCACGTGTTGAGCACCAGGTTGACGAATTATCCAATCACATCATCTTCGGGATTGTGTTGGTAATGATCGTATTGATGTTTACAATGGGGCTTAGAAACTCTTTGTTTGTCGGAGCTGCCATTCCATTATCGATGTTAATGGCGTTTAGTATTCTTTCGGCATTTGGACTGACCTTGAATACTATGGTACTTTTCGGCTTGGTTATGGGACTGGGAATGTTGGTGGATGACGGTATCGTGGTGGTTGACAACGTATTTGCCAATATGAAAAAGGGAATGCCTCGTGTTCAGGCTTCCAAAATAGGTATTGGTGAAATCGCCTGGCCAGTTATCGCTTCAACCGCAACTACCTTAATGGCATTCTTGCCTTTCGCCTTGTGGCCAGGAACAATGGGCAAATTTATGAAGTATTTCCCAATGACATTAACCGTAACATTATCAGCTTCGCTGTTTGTTGCGATGGTTGTCAATGCAGCTATGACGGGTGGATCGATGGAAATTGAAGACAAAAATGTGACCAAAAAATCAGCAAAAATATACTCAATCATTTTTACGATTATAGCGGTTATTTTTGTTCTTCTTGGGAATATTTATGATTCTAAATTGGCTAGAGCTATTGGGCATTTAGCGATACTGTCTTTTGTATTTATGTGGTTGTACAAATTAAAATTGTACCAATGGACGCAAGATTTCCAACACAGCTTTTTCCCGAGAATGGAAGATAAGTACAAAACATTTTTGGCCAAAATTTTAACCAAAAAAAGAGCTTGGATTGCCCTACTGGGAATTATCGGAATGTTATTTTTCTCTTTCGTGCTTTTGGGGATATTCCCTAGAAAAGTATTGTTCTTCCCAGACAACATACCGAATCAGGTAATCGCCTATATCGAATACCCGCAAGGAACCGATATTACTAAAACCAATAAGGCTACGCTATTTGTTGAGAAACAGGTGATTTCTATTTTGAGCAAATATGTAGATCCAAAAACAAACAAAAACTACTTGGCCGAATCAATCGTGTCCCAAGTGGGTGTTGGTGCTGGAAATCCAAACGTGGATGCTGGATCGGCTTCTGAAACTCCTTTTAAAGGAAAAGTGACAGTGAATTTCTCCGAATTTAAATTCAGAAGAGGAATTAACACCGCCGATATTCTGGAAGAAATCAGAGGTAAAGTAAAAGGAATTGCAGGAGCTACCGTAACGGTCGAAAAAGATGCCAATGGACCACCGGCCGGTTATCCAATCAGTATTCAGTTGACAGGAATTGATTATGATGAAATGTTGAAAGAAGCTGACAAGATGATCACTTTTATCAATACTAAAAACATTCCCGGAATTGAGCGTTTGAGTATTGATGTTAATAAAGAGAGTCCGGAACTTGAAGTAAAAGTGGATCGTGTAAGTGCTGGAAGTTTGGGCGTTTCGACAGGACAATTGGGATTCAATTTGCGTCGTTCTGTATATGGCCAGGAAATCTCGACTTATAAAGAAGGTGATGACGACTACAACATCACTATGCGTATGCAGGATGATCAACGCAAGAACGAAAACATATTGTTCAATCAGTCCTTGACGTTCCGAAACCAAACCAACGGACAAATGATGCAAGTGCCTATTTCCGCTGTTTCGGAAACAGAGAAAACAACCACTTATAACCAAATCAAAAGAAAAAACCAAAAACGTATTATGACGGTTTATTCCAATGTTTTGACTGGTTACAATGCCGATGAAATTACCAAGCAAATTGCAGCTGATTTAAAAGGCTATCAATTACCAAAAACAATTACCTATTCCTTTTCGGGAGTACAGGAAGAGCAAGGCAAAAACCAAAGCTTCCTGTTCTATGCACTGTTTTTGGCTTTGTCCGGAATCACCATCATCATCGTGTTACAGTTTAATTCGGTTTCCAAAACTATGGTTATCCTCTTTACGGTATTGCTGAGTTTCAGTGGAGTATTTTACGGTTACGTGATTGCTAATATGGATTTCGTGATCCTGATGACGATGATGGGAATCATTTCTCTCGCGGGTATTGTGGTGAAGAACGGAATCGTATTAATGGACTTCTTTGTTTTATTATTGGACAAAAAAGTAGCCGACAATCATTTACAAAGCCACGACGATCTGACCATAGAAGAAATCAAGGAAGTGATCATCGAATCTGGTAAATCAAGGTTGCGTCCTGTATTGTTAACCGCCTTGACGGCAGTATTGGGATTAATTCCACTCGCCATTGGACTGAATTTTGACTTTTTCTCATTGATAACCGACTTGAATCCGCACATTTTTATGGGAGGAGACAACGTGATTTTCTGGGGACCTTTGGCCTGGACGATCATCTTTGGACTGACCTACGCCACGGTATTAACTTTGGTAATGGTACCCGTAATGTTCTATTTGGTTAAAAGAATGAAATATTGGTTGAGAGATCGAAGAAAAGCTGAACCTATCGAAATATAGACTTTGAAATCTTTATAAAAAACCACCTGAAATTTGATTTTGGGTGGTTTTTTGTTTTTTTGTAGGAATGGAATGAGTACGATTAAAAGATATGATGTAAAAAAAAATGTAAAAACACATTGCTAAAATACCAAGACTTGGTATCTTTGACAAAAAAGATTATGGCACGAAATACTTCTATATTATTAGGCGATCATTTTGAAAATTTTATAAATGAGCAAATTTCCTCTGGAAAATATAGTTCTGTAAGTGAGGTTGTAAGAACTGCTTTGAGAGTTTTTGAGCAAGAAGAAAACAAAACAAAATCTTTAATCAACGAACTTAAAATTGGTGAAAAAAGTGCTAAGATTAAAAATTTTGACCGCAAAAAAAATCTTGAGCAACTTAAAGCAAATTTCAGAAAATAGATGCCAAGATATATAATAAGTGAGAAAGCACTTGACGACATTAACAAAATTTGGATTTACACCGCTGAAAACTGGTCTATTGAGCAAGCAGACCGCTACTATAATTTGCTTTTTGACGAAATCGAATATATAGTTGACAATTTTGTAATGGCACGTGATTTTGGGAATGTCAGAAAAAATTATAGATGTTCAAAAGTAAAATCTCATTTAGTCTTTTTTAAGAAAATAGAATCTAATGAAATCGAGGTCATCAGGATTTTACATGAAAGAATGGATATTGATACCCAATTGAGTATTCAACTTTAAAGATTCATATATAAATAGCCCACGCCGCAAAGTCTCTTGACTTTGCGTTTTTTTAAGCTCTTAAAAAATCATAAACGTGATAAAAGTCTCCCTATGTCCCTTCACTGTGTTTTGAGAATCGAGCGCCATAATAATATTAGGGCATACCTCTCGATTTTGTAGGCGTCACCATCATTTTTGATAGGCACACCTGTCTTTTAAATAGGTGCGCCTATCGATTTTATAAGTGTCACCTTTGATTTTGATAGGTGTGCCTATTGGATTGTTTAGGCAAGCCATAGCTTTAGATAGGCTCACCTATGGTTTTGGTAGGCAAGCTACCAAAACCTCGATGGCGCAAATTTCTATCCTCCCAGTTTTTCCAAAAAATCACCTTTGCCAGCCCTTTAGCCCTGATGGAAGCGGCATCCCGTCCCGTCTTTTTTTGACGGGACGAGATATAGCGGACAGCAGGAACGATGCCTCCCGATAAAGCCTATTGTTTCGCTCCTCATTCAGATGATTATTGAAACAGTGGAAGAATTGATATTAAAAAATTAAAGATTTCGGCTTTTGTGTTTTACCTTTGCCGGACTTAAAAAAGTCCCATTAAAGCCTTGAATTCAATATGCAACTAGAGCACTATATCCCATTTGATAAGGAATTCTTACTCGAAGAACAACTGGCGGAATACGCAGGTGATGAAAAGCAGGCTGAGGATTTCAAAAAGCTGTTTGATATCATTGAGCATTATTTCCACTATGAAGCTTTTAACCTAATCCGTAATTTGAAACAAAATTATGCCTTGTTTGATCCGGACATAAATCCAAAAGAACGAGAGTCATTTGTTGGCAAAAGTGACATTTCGCTTTTCAAAGAGACGCTGCTTAAAGTTTTGGATCGAGGCAATTATAGCCGAGTGGATCAGGAAACTCTGGATAAGGCTTTTCAAGATTCGGATTTGATTGGTTTGAAATTGGACATTAACATTGCCGATTATAAAGAATACGGATTGTATGTTAGAGGTCAGCATAAAGCAAAAGAAAAGGTTTCCAAATACTTTTTTTGGAAGAAGGAAATAGAGATCGAATACTATGATCGCGTGATGATTTACCTTAATTACCACGATGCCGATTATTATAAGGAAAAGAAAAACCGTTCGAACAAAATGCCGATTGATCCTGGCACCATCGTCTTGAAAATATTCAAGCGTGTTCCCAAAAACGATATTGAAACAATATTCCCGAATGCAGTCCCGATGATGTCTACTACAGACAAGCTATTATTGTGGGTTCCGGGTCTTGTGGGTGGAATTTCGTTATTGAGTGCCAAAGTAATTCCGGCACTGATTAAAATGCAATCGGCCGTTGAATCTGGCGAAACAATCGATTTGCTAAACAGTAAAACGTCGCTAAATCAAGGTTTGATCGCACTTGGGATATTGGGTGCGTACTTGTTTCGTCAATACAACAACTTTGTGAACAAGAAGATAAAGTATTCGAAAATGCTTTCGGATAGTCTTTATTTCAAAAATATAGGAAATAATAGCGGTGCGTTTTATTCTTTATTAAACTCTTCGGAAGAAGAAGTGCTTAAGGAAACTATCTTGGCCTACTCCTTTTTGAACAGAAGCGAAACTCCGATAACAGAAGAAGAACTCGATCACCAAATTGAATCTTGGTTTAAAACAAAACACAATACAGACCTTGACTTTGATGTTAAAGATGCTTTATTTAAATTAAAAAACACCGGACTTGGTTCTGAAACCAATGGAAAATGGTCAGTTATTCCTTTAGACAAGGCACTCATCAGAATAGACGAAATATGGGATGGGGTTTTTGAGTATAATCAATTGGTTACAAACTAAGGGCAAACGGATGAGTTGGTTTTACCGCAGATTCGCAGATTATTTTCTTTAAAAGCAGAACTTCTAATTATAAAATCTGCGAATCTGCGGTTGATTTTTTACTTATGGATACCTTAGTTAAAAACACAAAAAAAGGAGAAAATCGAACGAATTTCTCCTTTTCCAAAATAAGCCATAACTTGCTACTCCGCAGTAACCGGGTCGATAATTTCCGAAACAAGACTTATTTTATTGGCAGGAAAGCCACCTTGACTCGCGTGTTCCTTAATCATTTCTGCATTTGGCGCAATATAAACACAATAAATTTTGTCATCAGTCACATAACTGTGTTTCCACTGTATTTCTGGCCCCATTTTTCTTAAGACATCACAAGACGTATTTGATATCTCTTTTAATTGTGCTGGTGTCAAATCCCCTGCGTTTGGAATTTCCCTTTCAATAACATACTTTGGCATACTAATCAGATTAAAAAATTAGAATAAAATAATTATATAAAATCTCTTTCAAGTTCCCTTTGAAATAAGCAAAAGGAATAAAGAGTTTTATGCAGAAAGGGGCGATACATACAATTGCTTTTTAGGCTCAATAAACTTTAAAAAGCACTAGAACAGTCAAAATCGGCTAATACAGTAACCCATAAAAGCCGATTTCTTGGCAAACGCAAACTTTATAACCTAGAGTACTGACAAATAGATATTTAAAACTAACTGATTCTCTATTTTACTCTAAACCATATGTTGAATTTCTACAATAAAGGTACAATAAATACAATAAAACGAGTTCGAACTTAACAAAGTTATAACACTGAAAAAGGCAATAAAAAAAGGAGAAAATCAATAGTGGCTTTCTCCTTTTCTTAAAATTAACTACGTATTGCTACTCGTTTGAAGTTGCAAAAGCATCTTGTCTCCAATTTTTAACTTTTTCAACTTTGTTGTTGGAGAAATCCACTTCGCTAAGACTATTTTTTCCATCTATTTGAGACCAGAAAAACCATTTGCCTGTTTTTACACCAGCAACATATTCTCCTGAGGAAGTTTTATCTCCGGATTCATTATAGGAAACCCAGATTCCTTCTAATTTACCATTTTCAAAGTAGCCTTCCTGTTGCACTTGACCATTTTCATAAAAATAGGTGGCTTTGATTTTTTTGCCGAATGGCTCCAAAACGGGTTTCGCATCTTGAGCAAAAATAACCCCTGAGAATAATACCGCTACTAAAATTACAAGCTTTTTCATATCGTTAGTTTTTAATTGTTTACATCTTATATACCAAAATTAGAAACAAAATTTACATTAAAAAAACATTTTGGTAACAATTTCGTAACACAGACAAAAGCTTAACATTGGAAAATTTCATAAAACAAAAAAACCAACGCTCAAGCATTGGTTTTTCTGGTATTTTAGAAGATATTTAAAATTAAACCCAACATTATACTTATGGGGGGAATTATTTCAATAAAGTATCTAATTGTGTCTGTAATTCTGCAGATGAAGGTCTATCAGCATCTGGATTTAAAATATTGCCGTTTGGATCAATTAATATAAATCTCGGGATTCCGTTTACACCATAACTTTTTACAAATTCAGATTCCCAATCATTATCTGCAAATAATTGAACTCCCCCTAATTTTTTATCGGTTACAAATTTTTTCCATTTGTCATTATCTTTTGCCTTGTCAATCGAAATACTCACAAACTCGATATTCTTTCCTTGGTATTTCTCTTCAGTTTTTTGAAGAAAAGGAATTTCAGCTCTACAAGGTCCGCACCATGTTGCCCAAAGATCTATATAAACATATTTACCTTTTAAATCAGAGAGTTTGGTTTTTCCTCCTTTATAATTCTCATATTCAAATTCAGGAGAAGGATTTCCAACCATTTTATTTGCTTTTGCCACTCTTTCATATTCTTGCGAAGCAAATTCATTAAAACGTACAAAATTATTTTTCATAGCAGTTATAAATTCCGGATCAAAAGAACCTTTCTCCAAACTTTCAACATCCGCCTTTTTCTTAGACTCAAATAATGCAGCAAATTCAGCTGGTTCTTTAGTAAAAGCCTCTTCAAGTTTTTCATTTCTTAAAGCTTGTTGTGCTAGAAAATTACTTTCGTTTACACCTTTACCTTCATAAACAATAGTTTCATCAAATTCCTTGGCATTCATTGTTAGCGTAATATCAGAATTTGGTTTTAAATATAATCTTGAAGATTCAGTCCCATCAGAAAACACATAAAATCCTTTTGGAGCATCAAAAGAAGCCACAAAGATTTCCTTTTTGTTAATCGGAATAACTTGTTTAAAATCTTTTCCCTTAATGACTAAAGTGTCACTATTTCTATTTGCAATTTTAGCCGTAAATTTAATTTGATCTTTGGCTTGACCGACAACATTCAAAGCGCCAAAAAGCAATAGGCTACTAACAAAAATTTTCTTCATATCCTTTAAAGTTTGGTTTTAGTTATCAAATCTAAAGAAATAAGAGCAGTGAAATTTAATAATTAACAAAAAGTTTAAAATTAAAACCCCTCAGATTATCACTTTACTATTTTAATTTGAATTTTGTGTTTACTTTTGCAGTCTAAAATTTATATCATGTACAGAAGTCATAATTGTGGCGAATTAAACGCCTCACATATCAATACAGAAGTTACACTTGCCGGTTGGGTTCAAAAATCTAGAGATAAAGGATTTATGAATTGGGTAGATTTACGCGACCGTTATGGAATTACACAATTGATTTTTGACGAAAGTCGTTCTATAAAAGAAGTTTTTGAAGCTGCCAAAACACTGGGTCGTGAATATGTGATTCAAGTAAAAGGAACCGTTATTGAGCGTGAAGCCAAAAACAAAAACATTCCTACTGGTGAAATTGAGATTTTGGTAACTGAACTGAATATTTTAAATGCCGCTTTAACTCCTCCGTTTACTATCGAAGATGAAACTGATGGTGGTGAAGACATCCGAATGAAATACCGTTACTTGGACATTCGTAGAAATCCAGTAAAAAACAGTTTGCTTTTCCGTCACAAAGTGGCAATGGAAGTGCGTAAATATCTTTCGGATTTAGACTTCTGCGAAGTGGAAACTCCTTACTTAATCAAATCAACTCCAGAAGGAGCTAGAGATTTTGTTGTTCCATCCCGTATGAATGAAGGACAATTCTATGCGTTGCCACAATCTCCACAAACTTTCAAACAATTATTGATGGTAGGTGGAATGGATAAATATTTCCAAATCGTGAAATGTTTCCGTGACGAAGATTTGCGTGCAGACAGACAACCAGAGTTTACACAAATTGACTGCGAAATGGCTTTTGTGGAGCAAGAAGACATTTTAAATGTATTTGAAGGTTTGACCCGTCATTTGCTAAAAGAAATAAAAGGTATCGAAGTAGACAAATTCCCAAGAATCACTTACGATTATGCCATGAAAACATACGGAAATGACAAACCGGACATTCGTTTCGGAATGGAATTTGGTGAATTGAACGAATTTGCACAACATAAAGATTTCCCAGTTTTCAATGCAGCCGAATTGGTTGTGGGAATAGCAGTTCCTGGAGCTGGAAATTATACCCGTAAAGAAATTGACGCCTTGATTGACTGGGTAAAACGTCCACAAGTAGGCGCCAGCGGAATGGTTTATGCAAAATGTAACGATGATGGAACTTTCAAATCATCTGTAGATAAATTCTACGATCAGGAAGACTTGACTAATTGGGCAAAAACAACAGGAGCAAAACCTGGTGATATGATTTTTGTGCTTTCTGGACCAGCAGACAAGACAAGAGCACAATTAAGTGCCTTACGTATGGAATTAGCAACTCGTTTGGGATTAAGAAATCCAGCCGAATTTGCACCTCTTTGGGTTGTAGATTTCCCATTATTGGAATTTGATGAAGAAAGCGGTCGCTACCACGCAATGCACCATCCATTTACTTCTCCGAAACCGGAAGATATGCACTTATTGGAAACAGATCCTGGAAAAGTTCGTGCCAATGCTTACGACATGGTTTTGAACGGAAATGAAATTGGAGGAGGTTCAATTCGTATTCATGACAAAGCGACACAACAATTAATGTTTAAATATTTAGGCTTTACAGAAGAAGAAGCAAAAGCACAATTTGGCTTCCTAATGGATGCTTTCCAATTTGGAGCACCTCCTCACGGTGGTTTAGCTTTTGGATTGGACCGTCTAGTCGCTATTTTAGGTGGACAAGAGACTATTCGTGATTTTATTGCATTCCCAAAAAACAACTCGGGAAGAGACGTAATGATTGACGCTCCGTCAGTTATTGATGAATCACAATTAAAGGAATTACATATTAAATTAAATTTAACAAATTAGGCGAAAAGGTTGAATATCAATAATTTTAGAAAAAAATTATTGCGAGAATGATTTTCGTATTAGATTAAAGATTACATTTGCCTCATTATAAATTATTATTACTATTACAATGCGTACAGGTACAGTTAAATTTTTCAATGAATCTAAAGGTTACGGATTCATTACAGACGAAGAAACAGGAAAAGACATTTTTGTTCATGCATCAGGAATCAACGCGGAAGAATTACGCGAAGGTGACAGAGTAAGCTATGAAGAGGAAGAAGGAAGAAAAGGTAAAGTTGCTGCTAAAGTTGCAGTTCTTTAAGCATAAAAATAGTTACATATTTTTTGCAAAAAGCGTCTAAAAAACGTTCCGATTAGTTTCGGAACGTTTTTTTTTTTCGCCTATCCCAAAAAACAGCAGGTATTGTCTTTATTTATAATCATTAAAAATTAGGATTATATTAAGTTAATGTCCTCACTAAATTCGTTGCAAAACTTGTGTTTTAAATACACTAAAGCTATCTTTGTGGCTTAATTTAAAGCAAAATTTGACAATTATGCAATCTGAACAATTAAACTATATCCCTGTCTTCATGCAGCTTGTTTTGGCTGTAGGATTTGTCATAGCTATCATCATAATTTCAGGCAAGCTTGGGCCAAAAAGATCATCGGAAAATAAAGACAAAAACTTCGAATGTGGTATCGAATCTGTAGGAAATGCTAGAATTCCCTTTTCGGTAAAATATTTCTTAGTTGCTATTTTATTTGTTCTTTTTGATGTCGAGGTGATATTTTTATATCCTTGGGCAGTGAACTTCAAAGAGTTAGGAATTGAAGGAATGCTAAAAATGATTATCTTTATGATGCTTCTTTTGGTTGGTTTTTTCTATATCATCAAGAAGAAAGCTTTAGAGTGGGAATAAATTAAGAATGCAGATTTTAGATTTTAGATTTTAGATTTTCAATAATTAAGGAAATTTAAGACTTGAAATTTAAGATTTAGTGTTTTAAAAGAATAAAATTGATTTTTTAAAATGTTGATTTTAATTTACGATTCAAAAGAATCTGAAATCTAAAATCTAAAATCTAAAATTAAAATGAGCGATTCAAAAATAAATATGGTAGCCCCTCCGGAAGGTGTTGTTGGTGAAGGATTCTTTGCTACAAAACTGAATGATGTCGTAGGATTAGCTCGTGCCAATTCGCTTTGGCCTTTACCTTTTGCAACCTCATGTTGCGGAATCGAATTTATGGCAACAATGGCCTCGCATTATGATTTGGCCCGTTTTGGTTCTGAAAGAGTGAGTTTCTCACCTCGTCAAGCCGACATGCTATTGGTAATGGGAACAATTTCAAAAAAAATGGCTCCGATTTTACGTCAAGTGTACGAACAAATGGCAGAACCTAGATGGGTTATTGCTGTTGGAGCTTGTGCTTGTTCAGGAGGAATTTTTGATACTTATTCTGTATTACAAGGAATTGACAAGGTAATTCCAGTAGACGTGTACGTTCCTGGTTGCCCTCCTCGTCCAGAACAAATTGTAGATGGGGTTATGAGGTTACAAGACTTAGTAAAAAGCGAATCTGTAAGAAGAAGAAGTTCACCAGAGTACCAAGAATTATTGGCATCTTATAACATTCAATAAGTAAAATGGCTTTAGAAACAACAGAAATTCAAGATAAATTAGTAGAAACTTTTGGTTCAAAGGTTTTAGGATTCAATCAAGATAGAGACATTTTTGCATTTGAAGCGGATTCAGACATTATAACTGCTGTAATTCTTTATTTAAAAAATGATCCTACTTTGCGTTTTCACTTTTTGACTGATTTATGTGCGGTACATTATCCTGACAATGAAGAAAACAAACAGTTCGCTGTAGTTTATCATTTGCATAATTGGTATGAAAACAAACGCATCCGAATTAAAGCATTCATAAATGGATCAAATCCGGAAATTAAAAGTATTTCAAATATCTTTTTGTGCGCCAATTGGATGGAAAGAGAAACTTATGATTTCTTCGGAATCAATTTTATTGGACATCCACAATTAAAACGCATTTTAAACATGGACGAGATGATTTCTTTCCCAATGCGTAAAGAATTCCCGATGGAAGACAGCGGAAGAACCGACAAAGACGATAGGTATTTTGGAAGAACAACAATCAACCAAGAGCTAAAAAAATAAATATAATTTTTCACATTAGATAAATGTCAGAACTATTATTACCACCAGAGCATCGCTATGCTAAAATAATCAAAGAGAGACACAATGAAGACGGAAGCGAGCTTTCTATTCTGAATTTAGGTCCTACACATCCTGCTACGCACGGTATTTTTCAAAATATCTTGTTGATGGATGGTGAAAAAATTCTTGATGCAGAACCAACCATTGGTTACATCCACAGAGCTTTTGAAAAAATTGCCGAAAATCGTCCTTTTTACCAAATCACTCCACTTACTGACAGAATGAACTATTGTTCATCACCTATCAACAATATGGGATGGTGGATGACCCTTGAAAAACTTCTGGACATCAAAGTTCCTAAAAGAGTTGATTATTTAAGAGTTATTGTAATGGAGTTGGCTCGTATTACAGACCACTTGATCTGTAATTCAATTCTGGGTGTGGACACTGGAGCTTATACAGGTTTCCTTTATGTATTCCAATTTAGAGAAAAAGTATACGAAATCTACGAAGAAATTTGTGGAGCGCGTCTTACTACCAACATGGGAAGAATCGGTGGATTCGAAAGAGATTGGTCACCAGAAGCCTTTAGAAAACTAGACGATTTCCTAAGAGATTTTCCAGTTGCATGGAAAGAATTCGAAAACTTGTTCGAAAGAAATAGAATATTTATTGACCGTACCGTAAATGTAGGTGCCATAACTGCAGAAAAAGCAATGGCTTATGGATTTACAGGTCCAAATTTACGTGCAGCCGGAATTGATTACGATGTACGTGTTGCACAACCATACAGTTCATACGAAGATTTTGATTTCATCGTTCCAGTAGGAAAATCGGGAGATACATATGATCGTTTTTGCGTTCGAAATGCTGAAGTTTGGGAAAGTTTAAGCATTATCCGTCAAGCATTGGATAAAATGCCGGAAGGAAATGAATACCACGCTGATGTTCCTGAATATTACCTTCCTCCAAAAGAAGATGTTTACACCAGTATGGAATCTTTGATATACCATTTCAAAATTGTGATGGGCGAAGTTCCTGTTCCAGTTGCCGAAATTTACCATCCTGTTGAAGGTGGAAATGGAGAAATAGGATTTTATTTGGTTACAGACGGAAGCAGAACTCCTTATAGATTACACTTCAGAAGACCTTGTTTTATTTATTATCAAGCCTATCCAGACATGATTAAAGGTTCAATGTTATCTGATGCCATTGTTATTTTATCAAGTTTAAATGTTATTGCTGGAGAATTAGACGCATAAATTATGGTACACACACATTACAAACAAGAAATAAACATGACAGAAGCATTGATGTCCCGCATCAATGAATTAATCAGTCATTATCCTGAAGACAAAAGAAAATCAGCTTTACTTCCCGTTTTACACGAAGTTCAAGATGCTCACGACAATTGGTTGAGCATTGAATTACAAGATAAAGTTGCCGAAATTCTACAAATCAAACCTATAGAAGTGTATGAAGTAGTTACTTTTTACACCATGTATAATCAAAGACCAATTGGCAAATACATGTTTGAGTTTTGCCAAACTTCGCCTTGTTGCTTAAACGGTGTTGAGGATTTAATGGATTATACTTGTGAAAAATTAGGCGTTCAAGTGGGAGAACCTACAGCTGACGGTCTTTTTGAAGTAAGAGGAGTTGAATGTTTAGGTGCTTGTGGCTATGCTCCGATGATGCAATTGGGAGATTTTTACAAAGAACATTTGACGGCAGCAAAAATCGACCAACTAATTGCCGATTGTAAAGAGGATAAAATAATATTACACGATAAATAAGATGTCACAAAAAATATTATTAGATAAAATCAATATTCCTGGGATTAAAACCTATGAAGTTTACCGTCAAAATGGTGGTTATGCTTCGGTAGAAAAAGCTTTAAAAACCTTAACTCCTGACGAAGTAGTAGAAGAAGTAAAAACTTCAGGATTACGCGGTCGTGGTGGTGCTGGTTTCCCTGCCGGAATGAAATGGAGTTTTATTGATAAAAAATCAGGAAAACCAAGACATTTGGTTTGCAACGCCGATGAGTCTGAGCCAGGGACATTCAAAGATCGTTATTTGATGGAATTTATTCCTCACTTATTGATTGAAGGAATGATTACTTCAAGTTATGCATTGGGTGCAAACCTTTCGTATATCTACATTCGTGGAGAATACATGTGGGTTTTCAAAATATTAGAAAGAGCCATTGCTGAGGCAAAAGCAGCTGGTTTTTTAGGAAAAAATATATTAGGTTCTGGATTTGATTTAGAATTACATGTTCATTGTGGTGCCGGAGCTTATATCTGTGGTGAAGAAACTGCTTTGATCGAATCATTGGAAGGAAAAAGAGGTAATCCTCGTATTAAGCCACCATTTCCAGCCGTATCTGGACTTTGGGCAAATCCAACCGTGGTAAATAACGTAGAAACTATCGCAGCTGTGCCGTGGATTGTAAATAATTCAGGTGCGGATTATGCCAAAATTGGTATTGGTAGATCTACTGGAACCAAATTAATCTCTGCTTCAGGGCATATCAAAAACCCTGGTGTTTATGAAATTGAATTGGGATTAAGTGTTTATGAATTCATGAACTCTGATGAATATCTTGGTGGAATGAGTTCTGACCGTCCATTGAAAGCTTTTGTGCCTGGAGGAAGTTCTGTTCCTGTTTTACCGGCACATTTAATTTATAAAACTGCAGCAGGCGAAGATCGTTTGATGTCTTACGAATCCTTAAGTGATGGTGGTTTTGCCACTGGATCAATGTTGGGTTCAGGAGGATTTATCGTTTACAACGACACCTCTTGTATTGTTCGTAATACTTGGAATTTCTCTCGTTTTTACCACCATGAAAGTTGTGGACAATGTACTCCATGTAGAGAAGGTACAGGTTGGATGGAAAAAGTATTGCATAGAATTGAAAACGGACACGGACGCGAAGAAGATATTGACTTGTTATTGAGTATTCAAAGCAAAATAGAAGGAAACACAATTTGTCCTCTTGGTGATGCAGCAGCTTGGCCAGTAGCAGCAGCGATTCGTCACTTTAGAGATGAGTTTGAATACCATATTCGTTTCCCAGAAAAAATAAAAAACAGAGACCATTTTGTTGCAGAACCTTTTGAAAAAGTGAAGCATTTAGTAAGCAAAGAAACAGTTTAAAAATGTTTAAAGTTTAAAGTTTAAAGTTCTAGCAACTTGAAACTTTAAACCTGAAACTTTCAAACAAAAATAATAATGAAAGTAACCATAGACGGTCAAGAAATTGAAGTAGAAGCAGGAACAACGATCTTGCAGGCTGCGCGTATGATTGGTGGAGATGTTGTTCCGCCAGCGATGTGCTATTATTCTAAACTAAAAGGGAGCGGTGGAAAATGCCGTTGTTGCTTAGTGGATGTAACCAAAGGTAGTGACGCTGACCCAAGACCTATGCCAAAATTGATGGCATCTTGTGTAACAGGCTGTCAAGACGGAATGGAAATCGCCAGTAAAGCATCTCCAAGAGTTCAGGAAGCCAGAAAATCAGTAACAGAATTTTTGTTAATCAATCACCCATTAGATTGCCCAATTTGTGATCAAGCAGGAGAATGTGATTTGCAAAATTTAAGCTTCGAACACGGAAAATCAGCATCCCGTTTTATTGAAGAAAAAAGAACTTTTGAACCAGAAGACATCGGTCCGAACATTCAATTGCACATGAATCGTTGTATTTTATGTCAAAGATGTGTTCAAGTAGCCGATCAATTGACAGACGATCGTGTTCATGGAGTAATGGATCGTGGTGATCATGCTAACATCTCCACTTGTATTTCAAAAGCCATAACTAATGAGTTTTCTGGAAATATGATTGATGTTTGTCCTGTTGGTGCTTTGACTGATAAAACTTTTAGATTCAAATCAAGAGTTTGGTTTAACAAGCCTTATAACGCGCACAGAGAATGTACGACACCAGGATGTTGTGGAAAAACAACTGTTTGGATGTTTGGAAACGAAATCCAACGTGTTACAGGTCGCAAAGATGAGTTTCATGAAGTAGAAGAATTCATTTGTAACACTTGTCGTTTTGACAAAAAAGAAGTTTCTGACTGGGTAATTGAAGGACCACGTGAATTTGAAAAAGATTCGGTTATCAATCAAAATAACTACACTCAAAAATTAGAAAAAGTAGAAATTGCTACTGAGAAAAATATTCTTTTGGGTAGAGATCAAGACAGAAAAAAAATAAGTATGGCCGCCAATCCTTTGGACACTAACACTCAAAAATCTTAAGAAATGGAAAGTACATTTATTATAGAAAAGAGTGTTGTTATTGTAGTGGTTTTTGCTCTTACCATGCTAATGGCCATGTATTCTACATGGGCAGAACGTAAAGTAGCTGCTTGGTTGCAAGACAGAATTGGGCCAAACAGAGCTGGACCATTGGGATTATTCCAACCACTTGCCGATGGTTTGAAATTGTTCTCGAAGGAAGAATTTGAACCAAACACACCTAATAAATTTTTATTTTTTGTAGGACCAGGTATCGCGATGGCTACAGCCTTGATGACAAGTGCCGTTATTCCATGGGGAGACAAATTACACTTATTCGGAAGAGATATTTTATTGCAGGCAACTGATGTAAACGTTGCCATATTGTATGTTTTTGGAGTTGTTTCTCTGGGAGTTTATGGAATTATGATTGGTGGATGGGCTTCTAACAACAAATTCTCTTTGATGAGTGCTATTAGAGCTGCTTCGCAAATGGTTTCTTATGAAGTAGCGATGGGATTGTCCATAATCGCTTTGATTATGATGACAGGAACTTTGAGCCTAAAAGAAATTTCATTACAGCAATCGGAATGGCATTGGAATGTATTGTATCAGCCACTTACTTTTTTAATTTTCTTGATTTGTTCTTTTGCGGAATTAAACAGAACTCCTTTTGATTTGGCGGAATGTGAATCGGAATTAATTGGTGGGTACCACACGGAATATTCCTCTATGAAAATGGGATTCTATTTATTTGCCGAATATGCAAATATGTTTGTTTCCTCTACAATTTTGGCCGTTTTGTTTTTTGGTGGTTACAATTATCCTGGAATGGGATGGGTGTTGGAAAACTGGGGCGTAAATATTGCCAATGTATTAGGAATGGCTGCGCTTTTCATTAAATTATGTGGTTTTATTTTCTTTATCATGTGGGTTCGTTGGACGATACCAAGATTTAGATATGACCAATTGATGCATTTGGGATGGAGAATTTTGATTCCGCTTGCAATTGTAAATATTATGATTACTGGAGTTGTGCTTTTGAGAAGTGAAATAGCTGTTTATTTCGGATTTTAATAGAACCAAAACACGATGTTAACGGGGACTAGCCCTGATAGAAGTGGAAATCCTTTTATGTTTTTCTTTAAAACATAAAAGATTGCAACGGATAGCAGGATTAGCTACAAATAAAAAATATAAAATGTCAATAGAAACTATATCCTTATCAGGAAGAAAAAAAATGGTCTCCAACAAGGAGATGACTTTTTTGGAACGCATGTATCTGGTTGCGATTGTAAAAGGTTTAATCATTACGCTGAAGCATTTATTCAGAAAAAAAGCAACGATTCAATATCCTGAACAAGTTCGTGAGATGAGTCCTGTATATCGTGGACAGCATATGTTGAAACGCGATGAGCAAGGCAGAGAAAACTGTACTGCGTGCGGATTATGCGCTTTGTCTTGCCCTGCTGAAGCCATTACAATGAAAGCAGGAGAGCGCAAGGCGAATGAAATGCATTTGTACAGAGAAGAAAAATATGCCGAGATATATGAAATCAATATGTTGAGATGTATTTTTTGTGGACTTTGTGAAGAAGCTTGTCCAAAAGATGCTATTTACTTGACTATCTCCAAAGAATTGGTTCCTGCTAGTTATGACAGGGAATCTTTCATTTTTGGAAAAGACAAACTGGTTATGCCACTAGAAATGGCTATGAAAAATACTCAACTTAAAAACGCTAACTAATGTCAACAGTACTTATTCTATTTTGCGTATTGTCTGCAATCACATTGCTAACAGCATTTTTAACTATTTTTAGTAGAAATCCAATACACAGTGCTATTTACTTAGTGATTTGTTTTTTCTCTATAGCAGGACATTATTTATTATTGAACGCTCAGTTTTTGGCCATTGTACACATTATTGTCTATTCTGGAGCGATTATGATTTTATTACTGTTTACCATAATGTTGATGAATCTTAATGAAGCAGATGAAGTACACAAACCGAGATTTACGAGGTTAGGTGCTATTGTTTCCTTTTGTTTGGTTTGTTTGGTTTTGATAAAAATCTTCATTAACTCCAAACCTATTGTAGAATATGACTATACGGGCGAGGATTACCAATCGATAAAAGTTCTTGGAAAAGCATTATTGAATGAATACATGGTGCCTTTTGAATTTGCTTCTATCTTGTTATTGGTAGCTATGATTGGATCTGTATTATTGTCTAAAAAAGAAAAATTAGAAAAATAATGAACAATATTTTAACTCAAATTGGTATAGAGAACTATATCTTCCTGTGTGTAACACTATTTTGTATTGGAATTTTTGGGGTTTTATACAGACGAAATGCAATCATTGTGTTTATGTCTATTGAAATCATGTTGAATGCCGTTAACTTATTGTTTGTGGCTTTCTCAACTTACCACCAAGACGCACAAGGACAAGTATTCGTATTTTTCTCCATGGCGGTAGCGGCGGCTGAAGTTGCAGTAGGACTGGCCATATTAGTTTCGATATTTAGAAATATTGGATCAATTAGCATCGATAATTTAAAAAACTTAAAAGGATAAATGGCAATGGATACCAATTTAGCTTTAGTCTTACTATTAACTCCTTTTTTAGGATTTTTAATTAATGTTTTCTTCGGGAAAAATTTAGGAAAATCTGTTTCAGGAATCATCGGAACACTTTCAGTAGTTGTTTCGTTTATTGTTACCATTTCCTTTTTTCTGCAAATCAATCAAACCAAACAAGCTATCACAATTCAATTATTTGATTGGATTCAAATTAGTAACTTCAATGTTAGTTTTGGATTTTTATTGGATCAATTATCTGTTTTATGGTTATTGTTTGTAACTGGAATTGGTTCGTTGATTCATTTATACTCCATCAGCTATATGCATGATGATGAAAAAATGCATTCGTTCTTTGCATATTTGAATCTCTTTATCTTTTTTATGATTACCCTTGTAGTTGGAAGCAACTTATTGGTGATGTTCATTGGTTGGGAAGGAGTTGGACTTTGTTCTTACTTATTAATTGGATTTTGGTATAAAAACCAAGATTACAACGATGCTGCGAAAAAAGCCTTTATCATGAACCGTATTGGGGATTTAGGATTGCTAATCGGTATATTTATCTTAGGTAGTTTATTCTCTACATTAGATTTTGCCACTTTGAAAACAGCTATCGCTGGAGCTTCAAATGTTGATACACTTTGGTTAAGCATTGCTGCTTTGGCATTGTTTATTGGAGCTTGTGGAAAATCAGCACAAATTCCTTTATATACTTGGTTACCTGATGCGATGGCAGGCCCTACACCTGTTTCGGCATTGATACATGCTGCAACAATGGTTACTGCAGGTATTTTTATGGTATCAAGAATGCATTTCTTATTTGACTTAACACCAGAAGTACAAACTATAATTGCCGTAATAGGAGGAGTAACTTCATTGGTTGCCGCAACTATTGGTCTGGTTCAAAATGACATTAAAAAAGTACTCGCCTACTCTACCGTTTCCCAATTGGGATTAATGTTTTTGGCATTAGGTTTCGGTGCTTATGAAGTAGCCATATTTCACGTAATCACTCACGCTTTCTTCAAAGCTTGCTTATTCCTTGGATCTGGATCTGTGATTCACGGATTGCATGGAGAACAGGATATGCGTAAGATGGGTGGTTTGAAAAGCGCCATGCCAATTACATTTTGGACAATGCTTATATCATCTTTAGCGATTTCGGGAGTTCCTTTGTTTTCAGGTTTCTTTTCTAAGGATGAAATCTTGATGACGGCATTCCATCATAACATCCCACTTTGGGTTATTGCTTCTGTTGCTTCTATAATGACTGCTTTCTATATGTTCCGTTTGATGTTCCTAACTTTCTTCAATGATTTTAGAGGAACTGAAGAACAAAAACACCATTTACATGAAAGTCCTGCTTTAATAACATTTCCTTTGATTGTATTGGCAATTTTGGCTACTATTGGAGGTGTGATTAGTTTACCTGGGAATAGTTGGTTGAATGAATATTTAGCTCCACTTTTTGCGAAAGCAACATCAGAAGAGCATGGATTGGGAACAACTGAATACATTCTAATGGCAATTGCCGTTGTTGGTGGATTAGTTGGAATTGGAATTGCTTATGCTAAATACATTAAACAAAATACAGTTCCGAGTGAGGATGCTGAAATTACTGGATTATCAAAAGTACTTTACAACAAATACTATGTTGATGAAATATATGATTCATTATTTGTAGCTCCAGTAAACAGTTTGTCAAAATTCTTTAGAGACTATGTGGAAACAGGAATTTCTTCCCTAGTTTTTGGACTAGGCAAAGTAACTAGTGAACTTAGTTACCAAGGTAAAAAATTGCAGAATGGAAGTGTTGGACTATACCTATTTGCTTTTGTTTTAGGCATGTGTGCCATTGTTTCATTTTTATTTCTAGCTCAATAATTATATACTATGAAATAGGCTTTTAAACTTAAAAACAATTAAAAAAAGTCTATTCCATTTGACATTTAAAAAATAAAATAAAAAATTACAAATGAATGTATCTCTGATATTAATCATCCTTTTAGTTGGCGCATTTGCAACTTATTTAGCTGGTGACAAGCTCGCTTCAAAAGTGGCATTGTTTTTCGGATTAGCGGCTGCAGGTTGCTCAATAGTTTTGTTAAATCATTTTAATTTAGGTGAAAACATTAGCTACATCAGCCAATGGATTACATTACCTAAAGTTTCATTTGCATTAAAAGCGGATGGTTTGTCATTGGCAATGATTTTATTGACAACTGCCTTGACCCCCATTATAATCTTGTCTTCATTTGGCAATAATTTCAAAAATGCAAAAGCGATTTATGCTCTAATTTTGTTTATGTCATTTGCCATGACAGGAACTTTCTTGGCAAGTGATGGCCTACTGTACTATATCTTTTGGGAATTATCTTTGATTCCAATCTACTTTATCGCTTTGATTTGGGGTAATGGTGATGCCGAAGAACGCAGAAAAGCAGTGGTTAAATTCTTTATCTATACTCTTGCGGGTTCTTTATTCATGCTTGTTGCATTTGTTTATATGTATCAAAAAGCGGGAAGCTTCCTGATTGAGGATTTGTATAAATTAGACTTAACGGTAAATGAACAAAAATGGATTTTTACGGCTTTCTTCTTGGCTTATGCTATTAAGATTCCATTGATTCCTTTTCATACTTGGCAAGCGAATGTATACCAAAAAGCTCCAACTCTTGGAACTATGCTTTTATCTGGTATTATGCTAAAAATGGGATTGTACAGCCTTATCCGTTGGCAATTGCCTTTGGCTCCGTTAGCAGCTAAAGAATATATGTTTATATTCATTGGTGTTGGTATTGCAGGAGTTATTTATGGTTCTATTGTTGCTCTAAGACAAAAAGACTTGAAAAAATTATTGGCTTATTCTTCCCTTGCTCACGTTGGATTAATTGCAGCCGGAACTTATACATTAACCCTTGATGGTTTTAGAGGAGCCGTTTTACAAATGATTGCACACGGCTTTGTGGTAGTAGGATTGTTTTTTGCCGCTGAAATCATTTTTAGAAGATACGAAACAAGAACAATTTCAGAAATGGGAGGTATTCGTTACCAATCACCAAAATTCACTTCTATGTTTTTAATTTTGGTATTGGCTTCTGTGGCTTTACCAACAACTTTTAACTTTATTGGAGAATTTACAGTATTGTACAGCCTTTCTCAAATAAATATTTGGTTTGCAATTTTGGGTGGAACAACCATTATTTTGGGAGCTTATTATATGTTGAAAATGTTCCAACACGTAATGCTTGGAGAAACTAACACTAAACTTTTTACCGATATCACTTTCTCTGAAGGTTTGACAATGGTATTAATTATTGCGGTTTTATTTTTCTTTGGAATGTATCCAAAACCAATCAACGATTTGATAACACCAAGTCTAGAGACTATTTTAAACACTATTAATAAATACAATTAAGTAAAAAAGCATAATATAAATGACAACATTAATAGCTATAGTAGGATTAGGTGTTTTATGCCTTATATTTGAAATCTTCGATTTTAGAAAAGCGATTATTCCAATAACAATTATTGGATTATTAGCAATTCTAGGACTTACTGTTTCTGAGTTTAACTCACCTGCGAGTTACTATAATAATATGATTACGGTAAGTAAATTTTCAGTTTCTTTTTCAAGTTTATTTATTGTGCTGACTATTTTTTTGGTAGCATTGAGCCATAATTTCTATGACAATCACCAAAGCAAACTTTCTGATTATATCGCCATTAAAATATTCTTATTGTCTGGGGCTGTTGCCATGGTTTCTTTTGGAAATTTGGCCATGTTCTTTTTAGGAATAGAAATATTATCAATCTCGCTGTATGTTCTTGCAGCAAGCAATAGAATTAATGTAAAAAGTAATGAAGCGGGTATGAAATACTTCTTGATGGGATCTTTTGCCTCAGGAATTATTTTATTTGGAATCTGTATGATTTATGGAGCAATGGGCTCATTCGACATCGTTGAAATTAGCGATATGTCCCAATCAGCTGAGCTTCCTATTTGGTTTCCAATCGGAATTGTTTTGGTTACAATAGGAATGCTATTTAAAATCGCTGCAGTTCCATTTCATTTTTGGGCTCCTGATGTTTATGAAGGTTCTCCAACTTTGACTACAGCATTAATGAGCACTTTGGCAAAAGTTGTGGCAATTGCGACACTTTATAAATTATTGTCAAGTATGCATGCCGATATCAATTACTCGTTCCAAATTGTGGTAGTTGTTGTTTCAATCCTTTCTATGACAGTTGGTAACATCATGGCGTTAAGACAAGTCAATGTGAAGCGTATGCTGGCCTTCTCTGGTGTTTCACACGCCGGATTTATGTTGATGACCTTACTGAGTTTATCTACTTCGGCAGGAAGCTTATTGTATTACACTTCTGCTTATGCATTATCTGGTATTGCTGCTTTCAGCGTTATATTATATGTATGTAAAAACAGAGAAAACGAAGATATTGTAAACTTTCATGGTTTAGGAAAAACAAATCCATTGTTGGCCGCTATTTTAACCGGATCATTGCTTTCTATGGCAGGTATTCCAATTTTTGCAGGTTTCTTTGCCAAATTGGTTTTGTTTAGCCAAACGATTCAAGCTGGATATTTAGTCGTGGTTATATTTGCAGTTATCAACTCAATTATAAGCGTTGGTTACTACTTTAAATTGATTTTAGCAATGTACACCAAAGAACCAAACGAAGCTCGTACAGGACAACCATTCTTGATTTATGCAGTTGCCGTTGTTGCTATTCTTCTAAATATCATTATAGGATTGTTTCCTTCACTAGTTTTAGATCTATTAGCTTAAGCTCTTTAAAAAAAATATATTTTAAGTCACTAATACTACTGTTAGTGACTTTTTTATTTGACATAAAAAAAACCACCAATTGTAATAATTGATGGTTTTTTACCCTAATCTAATTCAACTCAAAACTTAACATTATACTATTGCTAGCTATTTTTAGCTATTATTTTGATATAATCCAGTTGACTATTATACCCTTTTTTCAATATTATAAATCCTTTATTCACCAGATGCCAAAGCACCTCTTGATGAATTATTAATGTTTGTCGCATTCATACTATTCGTTAATTGTTTTACACTACTATTGAAAGGATCAATACTAACTACTTTTTGAAGATTTCTAAACACACTTTTTACAATTTGTTCCTTCTCAGTTTTCAATTCACCAAAAGTCTTTTTATCAGAGTCTGAAGATCCCAAATATTCATTCATTTGGTTTCCTACTTTAATACTTTTCTCCACCAATAACGCTGAAAGGTTTACATATGCCTCAGCGTATTGAGGATTCATTTCTATAGCCTTTTTATAATAGTATTCAGCACCATCATAATATTGTTCATTTTGGCAATTCACACCTAAATTAGTCATCAATTGTGCATTGTTGGGATTTGATTCTATAATAACTGAAACTAGATTGTCAAAATAATCATAATCTTTGGTTTCCAAGTACAAATTGGCTTCAACCAAGGCTAGTGACAAATCTTGACTGTCCAGATTTCGGGCCTGTGAGATTGCTTTCATCGCTTTTTCTTTATAGCCACTTTGGACATAAATCATAGCAATACTTTTATATATCTCGGCCCTTTTGGATTGAAATTCTTGTCTAGGTCTGAAATGGGTTCCATTTTGAATTTGAGTATTTCTCTCTTTTATAGTCCCAAAATACTCATCCTTCAATTTACTTTTGCTGTAAGCGATATAAACCTCAATATTTCCTGAATACTTAATCGCTTTTAATTCTTCGTAACATTTTAGCGCCAAATCATTTTCGTGGGCATTTTTGAAACTAACTGCTGCATTATACAATTGCAGCGTATCTTTTTTATCTATTAAATAAGCTTGATAAAATTTACTGGAAGATTCCGTAAAATTTTCGACTGTTAAATCCTCATTAGCACTATTTACAAGCCCTTCTTTTATCTTATGAAGTGATTCGATTGCCTCAGAAGTATACCTATTTTGGTTTGATTCTTTCTCGACTTCAATCAAATCATTAAATGCTATAACAGCTTGCGAAAGATTTTTGGAAGTATTAATGTTTTTGTTGGCCAAATCCATTAAAGCAGTTCCTTTTATATAGTAAAAATGAATTCTGTCTTCATCTGAAGCGTTGCTAATCAAATATTCCACCGGAGATAAAATTGCAATTACTTGTTCCGAATTACCAGCTTTTGATTCCTTTTGAGCAGCTTTAATTTGATTTTTTTGAGCATAAGTCAATGGAATAAACAACAACAAACTAAAAAGGGTTTTAAAAGTACTTTTCATAAATGGTAGTTTAAATTAATAAAAAAGGTAAATGTTGGGACATTATCTAAATCAAAAAAAAGATTAAAACCACCTAAAAAAACCTAATTGAGCTATTTTAAAATCTTAATACTTTTTTGATATTTTCAAAGCTATCAATTAAAAAATTTTCCTTTACACGTATTTATACCTGAATTTTCATACCAAAATATAATTTGGTTTTTATAAAGTAAGGCCAAACATTTTGAATAAAATTATTAAATAAACAGAAAAATTAAATCAAATAAAACATATACAACACACTGCATATCAAATATAATCGCTAAATTACGATATAAATTAATGGATGCTTATGGGAACAACTAAACACTTAGATTTCGATACAGAAACAAATGCGATAGCTGAAATCTGCAAAGCATTAGGTCATCCAACACGCATGCAGATTATGACTTTACTATGGAAAAAAAACAATAGAACTTGTGGTGAAATTGTAGCGTTAATTCCATTGGCACAATCAACGATATCCAAGCATTTATTAGAATTAAAAAAAGCCAACCTATTAAATGTAAAAAACGAAGGAAAGAAAACCATTTATTCTATTGAAGTAGACAAAATACAAATACTTAAAAAATATTTGACCAATTACCTATCCAACAGAGCAATCTCAAATAAAACAGAACCATTATATAGTACTGTTATCCCTAAAATGAAAAATGAAAAAAAATTGAATTTGAAACAATACAATTATCAATTTCCAAATAAAAAAAACAAAACTGATTAGCATGACACTTAATCAATTCACAATAAAATCCTAAATGCAAAAGCTTCAATATCCAATTTCATAATTTTGCATTTTAAAACCTTTGCCTACGCAGAAAAAAATAAATATGGAAAATCAATTAAAAATACAAATCTGGTCGGATGTAATGTGTCCGTTTTGCTATATAGGGAAAAGAAAAATAGAGGAAGCTCTAAACCAATTTGAAAATAAAAATTCCGTTGCAATTGAATGGAAAAGTTTTCAATTGGATCCGAGTTTTGTAGCAACACCAAATGAAAGCATTGTAGATCATTTGGCAGAAAAATACAGAAAAAATAGCGATTGGGCACAAACAATGATAGATAACATGACTGAAAATGCTAAAAAATCAGGATTGGATTTTCGTTTTGAAAAAGCCATTTTAGCTAATTCATTAAATGCACATCGTTTGTTGCATTTGGCCAAAAAACATAATTTATCCAATGAATTGGAAGAACTTTTATTCAAAGCCTACTTAACAGATGGTAAAGATGTAAATGATTTGAAAACTTTAGAATCTTTGGGTCTCGAAGTAGGATTAGAAAAGGAAGCAATTGAAAACGTATTAAACACTGACCTTTATGCCAATGAAGTGAGACAAGACCAAGAGGAGGCTCAATCGATTGGTGTAACGGGTGTTCCCTTCTTTGTATTTGATAATAAATATGCTATATCTGGAGCCCAAGCAACTGAGGTGTTTTTGAAAACATTGGAAAAATCTTGGGAAGAAGGAAATTTTGATACCAAATTAAAACTCCAAAATACCACTGACGAAAACAGTTGCGGAATTGACGGTTGTGAATAATACAATAAATATGAGTGAAATTACGAAAACAATCCGTTGGGGTATCATTGGCTGCGGAAATGTCACGGAAGTAAAAAGTGGGCCTGCCTATCAAAAAACAGCCGATTTTACTATATCAGCAGTGATGCGCAGAGATGCTGAAAAAGCCGCAGATTACGCCAAAAGACATGGAATAAACAAATATTACACAAACGCCGACGAACTGATTAATGATCCTGAAGTTGATGCTGTATATATTGCCACGCCTCCCGATACCCATAAATTTTATGGATTAAAAGTAGCTGAGGCCGGAAAACCTTGCTGTATCGAAAAACCTTTAGCGCCCAATTACCAAGATTGTTTGGACATTGCCGATGCTTTTGAAACTAAAAACGTTCCGTTGTTTGTTGCTTATTATAGACGAACACTACCAAGATTCGAGCAAATCAAAAAATGGATTGATTCGAAAACTATTGGCGAAGTAAGACACATTCGCTGGCATTTGAGCAAACCCACAAGCGACTTAGATCGTTCCGGCGAATACAATTGGCGAACCGATATAAAAATCGCAACTGGCGGCTATTTTGACGATTTGGCTAGCCACGGACTCGATTTGTTTATTCATTATTTTGGAACCATAAAAGAAGTTCATGGAATTAGTCTCAATCAACAAGGGTTGTACACTTCCAAAGATGCGGCCTCCGCCAACTGGCTTCACGAATCTGGAATTACCGGTAGCGGAAGTTGGAATTTTGGCACATTTGAACGGGAAGATGTAGTTGAAATTTACGGTAGTAAAGGTAAAATCACTTTCTCTGTTTTCGAAAATGAACCATTAATTCTTAAAACGGAAGAAGGAGAATCAACACACATCATTGAACATCCGGAAAACATTCAGTTATATCATGTAGAACAAATGCGGGAACAGCTGCTAGGAAATCAAAAACATCCATCCAACGGATTTACAGCTGCACATACCAGCTGGGTGATGGATCAAATCATTGGAAACTGATATTAAATAGTTAAACACAAATTTCACAAATTTTCACAAATTGTATAATGAAATTAGGCTAAATTTCAATCTGTGTTAATTTGTGACCAGAGTGATAGCGAACTGGCGAAGCAAATCTACGTTTTTATTTTTTTGAGCTGCATCACAAATAGATCCGTGTGACTCTTTTTTACCAAACTATTTCGAATTTCTGTCCTTCTTTCAAAGCAACATCTTTCTTTTTGTCTCCACTGATGAGCGTTGTTTTTCCGCCAACTTTAGAAAAAACTGAAACTGTCTTTAGCTTTTTGGCTTCCCATTTCATTGAGATTTCAAAACCTCCTCGGGCACAAATTCCTTTTACAGATCCGCTTTCCCAAGCATCGGGTAAGGCTGGTAGTAATCGAATTTCGTTTTCATTGGACTGGACCAGCATTTCGGCAACGGCTGCGGCTCCTCCAAAATTACCATCAATTTGAAATGGTGGATGGGCATCGAACAAATTAGGGTACGTACCTCCACCTCTTCTTGGTTTTTCCGTTTTCTTTCCGTCGGGATCTACATAACGAAGCAGTTCCCGGAACATTTTGTAAGCCCGATTACCGTCCCAAAGTCTTGCCCAAAGATTAATACGCCATCCTTTTGACCAACCTGTAGTCTCGTCTCCTTTTATTTCTAAAGTTTGTCTCGAAGCTTTGGCTAAATCAGGTGTTTTTTCTGGTGTGATGTGATCGCCCGGAAAAAGACCGAATAAATGCGACTGATGACGGTGTTTAGGGTCTTCATCACTCCAATCATAGTACCATTCCTGAAGGTTTCCATTCTTTCCTATTTTATAAGGATAGAATTTGGAAAGCGCCGTTTCAAGTTTTGCCCTGAATTCGGCATCAACATTTAAAACTTTAGAGGCTTTAATGGTTTTATCAAAACACTCGCGTATCATAGCCAAATCTGCCGTTCCTCCGTACAATGTTGCGCCTATAAAACCATCTGGGGTCTTGTATTTGTTTTCCGGAGAAGTTGATGGCGCAGTGATTAAGCTTCCGTTTTTGTCCGTAACCATCCATTGCAAAAAAAACTCAGAAGCTCCTTTCATAATCGGATACCCTTCATTTTTTAGATAGTTTTTATCTTGACTAAAAACATAATGCTCCCAAATGTGCGTACTAAGCCAAGCTCCTGCTGTATTCCAACAAGCCCACACAGGATCTTCGTTTCCAAAAACTCCAACTGGATTTGTCATAGCCCAAATATCTGAATTATGTGCAGCGGCCCAACCTTCATTTATTCCATAAAAAGTCTTGGCGGTCACTTTACCCGTCACTGAAAGATTTTTTATAAAACTCAAAAGAGGCATATGCATTTCGGAAAGATTGGTGCTTTCGGCAAGCCAATAATTCTCTTCCAAATTGATATTCATTGTGTAATTACAACTCCATGGAGGGTTTAGATGTGGGTTCCAAAGCCCTTGCAAATTAGCAGGAACACCTTTGGTTCTGGAACTGCTTATCAGCAAATAACGTCCGTACTGAAAATATAATGTTTCCAAATTTTTATCTTCCTTCCCATCGGCGTATCGCAATAAACGTTCGTCTGTTGGCAAATCTGGCGCAGTTGTTTTTCCTAAATTTAAACTAACCCGATTATAGAATTTTTGATAATCAGCAATATGTGATTGTTTTATATTTTCGAATGGCTTTGCAAATGCTTTGTTTAGATTTTCTAATGCAATTGCTTTGTCGTTTAGACCTTCGGTAGCAGGATTTTTGTCAAAACCATTAAAACTGGTTGCAATCGAAACATAAATTATGGCTTCTGTTCCATCTTTTAAACCCAAACTATTGGCTGAACTTACAATTGACCCATCGGTATTTTTTATTTTTATCAAATTTGTAAATCGTGTCCCTCTTTCTTTTCCTGTCAAAAAAGGGAGCGGAACTGTATATTTTGGGTTTTCATGAATTGGCGCAGTGCCATTCATTGCTAGAACTTTGTCCTTTACTTCTGAATTCGAATTCAATAAACTGTTCGAATGAATATCAAAATTCAAAGCTCCTTTTTTACTGCTGGTCAATTTGATAATCATAATTTGGTCCGGAGCCGAAACAAAGTATTCGCGGGTATATTTTACGCCATCTATTTCGTAACTGACTTTGGAAGTTGCATTGGAAATATCCAGTTCTCTGTAATAGTTAGAAACTTTTCCTTCGTGAAAATTATTAATTTCCATAGTTCCCAATGGCGCATACGATTCGGAATTCTTGCCTTGAATCTTTTTGTTTAATTCGTCGGCCAATTTATAATCCTCCTTTTTTAATGCTTCGCGAATGGCGGGAATATTTTTGTAAGCTTCAGGATTCATATTGGCATTTACGGGCTCTCCCGACCAAAGCGTGATGTCGTTCAAATAAATTTTTTCCGTATTGACACCTCCAAAAACCGTCGCTCCCATTTTTCCATTTCCCAAAACCAAGCTTTCTTCAAAATAATCGGCCGGTTGGTTGTACCATAGAATATGATTGGATTGTGCAACAACTTTTCCGCCGAAAGACAAACAGATGAAAACTAGAAACAGTTTTTTTAAAAGATTTGATTTCATGTATTACTTATTTATATGAAAGATCTTATTTGCACTTCACATGCGTGAGGGATAACAGCAAACTACCGAAGTAGTGCGGATAGCCCGACCGCATTTACGAAAGGCGCACAATAAGCGGTTTGCTGAATAGCGCCTTTTGTAAATGTGGTCACGCCCTTATAATTACTTACTAATACTATATTTTTCGTTTGCCGTAATCATTTCCCAATCATCGGTTCTGAAAGGTGATGCAGGGAATTTTTCTTTATTGAAAAGATTGATTTCAGTATCATCATCGGCCCAGCCGTAATGAACGGAAATTGGATTTGGAACCGCTTCGCTAGAAACAATTACTTTGTTGTCTTTAATAGTAGCTTTGGCAGGGTAAAAAACTTTATCGGCACCTGCAACTTCAAAACCTTTCACGTTTACTGAATTATCAGGAGTTGACAATCCACTTCCGATGGATGCAAAACTTAATGTAACCTGATTTCCTTTAATTTCCATTGCTTTGTACATTGGACCGCTGCAAACTTGTTTTTTACCATAAACATCGTTCAGCGCAATAGCTGCTAAACGTTTTGCAACATCTTGTTTGTTTGTTGGGTGAATGTCTTTTGCATTTCCAATATCAGTAGTTACTACCATTCCTGTGTTTGGCACTTTCAAGGTTTCAGTTTGTGCTTCGCGAAGTTCAGCCCAACGGCTTCCTTTTGTACTGTTTCCTCCAAATTCATCAAAGGTTGATAATTGCACAAAATAGAAAGGGAAATTTCCCTGATTCCATTTGGTTCTCCAATCAGTTATCATCAACGGAAATGCTTTTTTGTATTGATTAGCTCGCCAAACATTGGCCTCGCCCTGATACCATAAAACCCCTTGAAAGGCATACGGAATTAATGGATTCACCATTGCATTGTACAATAATGAAGGGTAACTATTGGGTGCCAAAGCTACTTTTACCTGCACTACATTAAACTTCCAAAGTCCTTGAAGCATTATATTAGAATCTTTAAAATCAATTTTCAAATCGGCTGGATCACCATAAATTCCGCCACCGCCTGTATAATCGGAAATGCGAACTGCAATTACATTCGCTCCTTCTTTCAAAACGCCACTAGGAATTTTGTACACTCTTTTGGTTTCCCAAATGTTGTTGGTTCCAACTTGAATACCGTTTACATAAGTTACATCTTCATCGTCCACTTTGGACAAATACAAAACAGCTTCTTTTTTGGCTTGCTCCGCCGATAAAACAATTGTTTTTCGCATCCAAACTATACCATCAATATTGCCGATTTGCTGGTTTTCCCAAAGAGAAGGCAGTTTTATTTCTGGCCAGTTGGCATCATTAAAACTCAATGCTGTAAACTGATTCTCATTGTCCAAAGTCACTTCAAACCCTTGAATTTTTTTGATATTATCCAAAAGCGATTTTTTGTAAGTTTCAAGAATTGCATCCATATTTACCGATGGCACACTGGCAATCATATCCTTGAAGTCATCACTTTTTTCAAATGCTTCTCGGCTAGTCCATGTTTCTACACAAGTTCCCCCCCAAGAAGTATTGATAATCCCGATTGGGATTTTTAATTCGGCATATAATTTTTTGGCGAAAAAGTAACCTACAGCTGTAAAATCTTTTACATTATCTTTATTGCAAACCGCCCATTTCCCAGCTTTTAAATCTTCTTTTGGAGCGCCATTCAAATCCTGGGCAACACCAAAGTGACGAATGATCGGGTAATTGGAATCGTTGATTTCCTTTTCGGAATTCATCGTTTTATACATTTGAAATTCCATATTCGATTGCCCGCTGCAAATCCAGACTTCGCCAACCAAAACATCTTTTATTACAATTTTGTTTTTTCCAGTGATGGTTAATTCAAAAGGTCCGCCTGCTTTTTCTGCATTTAAGCCAATCGTCCACTTCCCATCTTTATCAGCTTGAACAGTTTTGATTTGCTTATTAAAGCGAACTTCAACTTTTTCATTGGCGTCTGCCCAACCCCAAACAGGAATTATTTTATTGCGTTGCAACACCATTCCGTCAGAAAACAACAAAGGCATTCGAACATTGGCGTTTGCCAACATACCTGCCATTAAAAAAAGAAATACAATACTTTTTTTCATTTTTTTATTTTTTTATTTTTAAAAAAGGCTATAAACTACTAAGACTCTAAGATACTGAGTTTTAATAAAACTTAGCATCTTAGAATCCCAGCAACTTAGCAACTCCGAAGTTACTTCAATCCATCCTGTAAAGCAGTTAATGCTTGCTGATCATAAACCGTATTATTAGTTCTATTAAATAAAGACATAGTATTTACTCCCATATTGCCCGCATCCCAATAAAACGGAATTAGACCATTAGCCTTAGCTTGTTTTACAACATATTTTAAGTAATACGCTCTTGAATTGAGATGTAAAGTCAAGTCATCACCAGTTAAATCACGTCTAATCGCTCCAAACTCTCCTAAAATTACAGGAACACCTTTACTTACAAATTGGGTTTTCATAGATACGAAAAATTTATCCAAATCTGCTTCTTCACCCCAAGTGGCATTTCGAGCTGTATCAGTTGTTGAATGATAATTTGCTCCCCAATAGTAGAACATTTTGCCCCAATCAGCATCTTTATCCATAAGACAAAATTGATATGGTGTATAATAATGTACTTCAACCATCATACGATTGGCAACATTATCGGTAGGCAAAGTCAACATTAATTTATTTGTTTTTTCAATATCCGTAGATGGTCCCTGAACGATTAGTGTACGATTTGCATTTTTTCCTCCTGTAGAACGAACCGCATCAATAAATGTTTGGTGATAGGATGTTAAAACTGCCATTTGAGTTGCATTGTCAACGTTAGGTTCATTGGCACTTGCAAAAAGCAAATGTTCGTCAAAACCGCGCAACTGAGTCGCTATTTGTTCCCAAAAAGCTTTTTGTTTGGCGTTATTTTCTATTTTTTTGGCATCGGTACAATTATTTTCAAGCCATCCGCCATCCCAGTGAATATTAACGATGACGTACATATCATTGTCTATACAATACTGAACTACTTCTTTTACTCTAGCTAACCAAGTTGCATTGATCTGTGCTGTTGTAGCATTAGCATTCTGATTCCAAGAACATGGAATTCGAATCGCATTAAAACCATTTGCTTTAACCAAATCAATCAATGCTTTGGTAACTTTTGGATTACCCCAAGCGGTTTCACCACCGGTAGCTTCTAGTGTATTCCCAATATTCCAACCCAGTGTGATTTTGGCGGCAAGCTCCACAGCATTACTAGACATACCAGTAGCATCAGCAGCGATCGGATTAGTATTATAACTTGGATACAAAGTCGTAACTGGAGCAACCCCAACCTGAGAAACAGCAATTTGGACAGATGCAGCTTGATTGGAACTGATAGTAATTATCGCGGTTCTTGTTGCAGTAGTCGTATTCTCCGATGCTGTTATATTAAATGTTGTTGTACCTGTTCCCCCTGTAAGCTGACTCAACTGTATCCAAGAAGCATCTGAAGTAGTCACTGTCCAAGCGGTCGCATTAGTGGTTACTTTTACCGCAGCTGCATTCCCTTTAGTTTGAAAATCAATTTTACTGGTATCTGAGGTAAGCGTTATTGCTGCCGGTTTTTCTTTTGTACCTGAATCGGAGCTACAAGCCCAAATGCCTAGAAAAGCAATACATAAAAGGATGCTAAATAATCGATTGTTTATTGTTTTTTTCATTTTCGCTGTTTTTGGTTTTATGATTAGTTATTTAATCCAGAATCAACACTGAAATCCACCCCAGGTCCTGAATTCAAATTATAAGGAATGCGAATACTACTTAATGGTTACGGTTACTTCTTTTTTGATATCACGAGAAGAACTTCCTAATTTCAAAGTGTAATTACCTGGTTCTACAGTCCACTTCTTAGTTTCTACATTGTAATATGCCAATTCTTTTACAGGAACTTTAATTGTTATTGTTTCAGAATTTCCGGTTTTAACCAATACTTTTTGGAATCCTTTTAATTCTTGTGCAGCACGTTCAATTTTAGAATCCGATTTAGAAGCGTACAATTGAACAACTTCTTTACCATCTACTTTTCCAGTGTTTTTAACTGTTACTGAAACTGAAATTGTTTCATCAGCTGCGTATTCTTTTTTATCTGTTTTAGCATTATCAAAAGCAAAAGTGGTGTATGACAATCCGTACCCAAATGGATAAAGAGGTTCGATTTTTTTGGTATCAAACCAACGGTATCCAACCAAAATCCCTTCGGCATAGTCAACAGTTTTTCCACCAGGGAAGCTGTTTGTAGCGTGTGCTGGTGAATCCATAATATTTTTTGGCATTGTCCAAGGTAATTTACCAGACGGATTAATTTTTCCTAACAACACATCAACCAATGCATTTCCTCCTTCAGACCCATTGAACCAGCTCCAAACCAAAGCATTTGTTTTATTTTTTATTGCTTCAATATCAAAAGGCGCTCCAGCAACCATAACCACAATAGTTCTTGGGTTTACTGCCAATACTTTTTGAATCAATTCTTCTTGTCCAAATGGCAACTTTAGACTTCTACGGTCCGAAGCTTCTGTTTCATAATCACGGTTGGAACCTGCAAAAACAATGGCAACATCAGAATTTTTGGCAGCTTCGATAGCTTCCTCAAATTTAGCAGGGTCCAATTGATCGATGGTTACAGGGCCATTCATGGTAATATCTCCTAATTTACCAACCTTTTTTTCTTCATAACGCTCTAAATAGCCTTCAGCATAGTTGATTTTGATTGAGCTTGGTAATTTACTTTTCAATGCGCCCAAAGGTGTAACCTCCCTTTTGGTTTTTACACCTGCACCAAAACCGCCCAAGGCATTTTTCTTCGTTGCATTATTTCCAATTATTGCAATAGATTTCACACCATCTAGTTTCAAAGGCAATGCGTTGTTATCGTTTTTCAACAAAACCACTGATTCTGTTGCAATTTTATAGGCATCTTGGTAATGTGCTTCGGTAGCAATGCTGCCTTTAACACGGTCTTTACCGCCCATTGCTTTTACTTGGAATAAGACTCCTAATATTCTTTTTACGTGTTTGTTAATTTCGGCTTCTGAAATTTCTCCAGCCTTAACGGCAGTTATTAGTCTATCGGCTAAGAAAAATTCATTGAACTTTGTTGTAGGCGTTCCCATTTCAATATCCAATCCGCTGTTTAGGGATTTTACTGTCGAATGTACCGCAGCCCAATCAGAAACAACGACTCCTTTGAAACCCCATTCATCACGCAAAACTTTATTCAGCATATAATCATTTTCACATAAATATTCACCTCTAAACTTGTTATAGGCTCCCATTATACTATACGCCTTACCTTCTTTTACAGCAGCTTCAAATGCTGGCAAGTAAATTTCACGTAGGGTACGCTCGTCCATTTGAACATCAATAAAATCACGATTGGTTTCTTGGTTATTCGCCGCAAAGTGTTTTACACAAGCCATAACATCGTTATCCTGTAAACCAATAACCATTTGTACCGCCATTTTTTTGTTCAAAAATGGGTCTTCCGTCATATACTCATACGTTCTTCCTCCAAGTGGCGTACGTACGATATTGATTGCCGGCGAAAGCAACATGTCTTTATCTCTAGCACGCAATTCCTGTCCTACACTATTACCAAAAGTGTACCCTAACAAAGGATTCCAAGTAGCAGCCAATGCTCCAGCTGCCGGATAATAAGTCGCAAAATCATTGGTTAGTCCCGCCGGAGCCCAACTATCACGAGAAATTTCTTCACGAACCCCTAATGGTCCATCGGCCATTTTTAATTCTGGAATACCTAAACGTTTTACACCTCCATTAGCAAACATACTGTTACCGTGCAGCATCCCAATTTTTTCTTCCAATGTCATTTTTGAAATCAGTTTGTCGATTTCGGCATCGTATTTTGAAGTTATGGATTTTGCCACAGTAGATTCTTTGGTTTTTATGTTTTTAACCGTTTGTGAATTCGCATTGTATCCTGTAACCAATAACATTGAAAAAAAGGATAATTTTATTATTTGATTTTTCATAACTAGGTATTTTTTGGTCTTATTTTTCTAAACTATTGCTTTACAAAATTCAGCAACAGCACATCGTTTTCATTAATCTTGAAATCCTTTTTATATATTCCATTCGCATCAATTGTTACAGTTTCGGTTGAAATTGGATCTCCATTATTTTTTTCTTTAAGTGTATTTACTTGTTGTTTGGTCAACTGATTTGGTTTATTCATTCCCAAATAATCGGTAAAAACGTCATTCACTTTGTAACCCACTTTGTAAATTTCTAACTTATAGTTACCTTTTTGGAGCCCCGCAACTTCAATTTTCACAGACCCTTTTGGTTTTGATGGTAAATCTTTTATATAATATTGCTGATTATTTGTAGCATCCGGCAAAGTATAGGTAAAATCCCAAAACAAAACTTGTACATTACCTTTTGCATTTTTAGTCACCCAAGAAGATGTGTCCGTATTTTGAAGTTCTGTTTCTCCCAATTTGTTTAAAAAAGAATACGAAAAATAGGCTGGCTTTTTAATTCCTTGTGTATTCAACAATCCGAAACCGCCGTGAAAAGGAGTAAATCTTGGACCTGGCTCTTCAAAAATATCGGTAAAAACCCAATACGACATCGAGTTTGCAGCATTGCCCACTTGTTTCAGTTTTTGAAGAATATAGGCCGCAGAATGATAACTATCGTGAATTGGATCTGCAGGAGTATATGATGAACTCCATTCCGTATAATGCAATTCCAGATTAGGTTTAGCCGAACTAGAAATTTGCTTGCGAGAATTAATTACTTCTCCACTCACACTCGATGCATCTTTACTCAAAACCGTTCCAGAACCTCCAAATTCATCTAAAAAACCTTGACCAACTCCGTAAGCGTGTGTAGAGATAAAATCTAAAGGCACATTGTTTTTAGTAGCAAATTCAATTGTTTCCGGTACCCAAGCCGCTCCGGCAGTTGCAGGACCTCCCACTTTATAAGCTGGATTTACGCTTTTGATAGCTCTAGCCGTATACTCATATAATTTGAAATATTCCTCTTGAGTTCCTGTCCAAAAACCTGGCGACAGATTGGGTTCGTTCCAAACCTCAAAATACCAAGTCTTCACTTCATCGGCACCATAGCGTTCTGTAAAATGCTGCGTTAGATTACGGATTAAGTCTTCCCATTTTTTATAATCTTTTGGAGGAGTTACATTTCCTTTCCACCAAAAAATGGTTTGAGTACCGCTGGCTAAGGCCGAAGGCATAAATCCTAATTCTACAAAAGGTTTTATTTTTATACTCAAAAGAAAATCATACAAGGCATCAATATATTGGTAATTGTATTCAGGATTTCCTTTATTATCTTCTTTGTAAACAGCCATATCATCGGTCAATAAACCGTGCATCCTAATGTACTTGAAATCGCATTCTTTTTTGACCATTGCCAATTGCTGTTGCCAATCGGCGCGCAATCCTTCGTTGGCTCTTCCCGCTCCAATACATTCTTTGAACATGGCATTCATGTCTCCGGCTGATTTGTTATAATCAACTTTTATAGTTCGATCTGCAGCAACTGATTTTTTCCCATTTGTGTCTTGTCCAAACAATGCCACATTGCTTAGTGATAACAGAATAATTGGTATTAATAAATATTTCTTCATTGTAAATTATTTCACAGTTATTTTTTTGGTCAGCAGAATTGCATCCGAAGCGCTTCCAACCTGTATTTCAATTTGTCCTTTTTCGAGTTCAAATTGTTGTTTGTTGGCATTCCAATATTCTAAATTTTTAGCTTTTAAAGTCAGGGCAATTGTTTTGGTTTCTCCTGCTTTTAAGGCTACTCTTTGAAAAGCTTTCAATGCTTTTATCGGTTGTTGAATTGCTGAATCAATTGATTTAACATACAATTGCACAACTTCCTCTCCCTCTCTTTTTCCAGAATTGGTAACCGAAACAGAAACCGTTATCTCTTTATTTTTTTCTAAAGTTTCCTTGTTTGTGGCTATCGAATTGTATTTAAAAATCGTATAACTCAATCCGTGGCCAAAAGCATATAACGGCTTCCCTTGAAAATACATATAGGTTCTTCCGTTGCGGATGTTGTAATCCAATAAATCAGGTAAATCCGTGATGTCTTTTACCCAAGTCTGTGTCAATCTTCCCGCAGGATTGTAATCACCAAATAACACATCGGCCAAAGCTGTTCCCAATTCCTGACTGTTTTGTGTCATATGCACAATCGCCGGAATATGTTCCTGCGTCCAATTAATCGCATACGGAAAACTGCTGATTAAGGCAACCACCGTTTTAGGATTGGCCTGATACGCAATTTTGATTAAATCTTCTTGTTCCAATGTCAAAGACTGGCGGTCAACGGATTCTTTGCCTTCGCTTGGAACTGGACAATCGTTCCAACCGGCATTGCAAACCGGATGATTCCCGACGATTACAATAACTACATCTGCTTTTTTGGCGATAGTGGCTGCTTTTCCGTCCGCATTGTTTTTGGCATATACAACTTCAACATTCGCGCCCAATTTATTTTTGATTCCCTGTAAAGGTGTTACCACATAAGGAGGAGTTCCACTGTACCAATCCAAAAGCACCTCATCGGCGCGAAGACCAATTACGGCAATGGTTTTTAGTTTTTCTTTTTGCAAAGGCAACAACTGTTTGGCTGGATCATTCTTTAATAAAACAATTGATTTCAAGGTTGCTTCCAATGCTAACCTCTTGTGAGCATCAGATTTCCAAGGGTCGATTGTGTCTTTTCCAGTTCCAATTTTCGCATACGGATTAGCATCTGTCACATCCAACATTCCCAGTTTTATCATTACCCGAAAATCACCTCTGATGACTTGGTCTATATCTTTCTCGGTTAAATATCCTTTAGCAATTGCGCCGTCAACACCTTCTTTATAATCATCCAAAAACTGGTTGATCCCTGCTTTTACAGCTGCTGCAGCTCCGAGATATGAATCGGTATAATATTTATGATCCGAAAGCAACAACTTGAAAGCACCACCATCGGTACAAATAATTCCGTTTTGTCCCCACTCTTTTTGAGTGATATCTTTCAACATCGGGTGCACCATTGCCGGGATTCCATTTACTTTATTGTAAGCCGCCATATAGGCACGTGAACCACCTTCAACAACACCCATTCTAAAAGGAACGGAATAATATTCTCTCCAAAGACGTTCATCAAAATCAGATGAAGTGTAGGTTCTGCCATCTTCATTGCTGTTCGCCAAAAAGTGTTTCATCAACGAAGCCGATTGCCAATATTTTGGATTGTTTCCCTGAAGTCCTTTTACAAAAGCGACAGTCATCGTTCCGTTAAAAAAAGCGTCTTCTCCGTAACTTTCTTCGGTGCGTCCCCAACGTGGGTCTCTGGCGATATCGGCATTTGGAGCCCGAATTACCAAACCTCCTCGATGGTATTTCTGAAAAGCAAAACGTGCTTCATAACCTTCCACCTGAGCCACTTTCTGAATCAAATCGACATCCCAAGTTTCGCCCAAACCATAGGCCTGTGGAAAAGTGGTGGTGGTAATTGGTTCTTTGCCTTTTCCTCCCCATTTTGCCGGTCCTCCCAAAGCCAAACCGTGTAATCCCTCGACGTGGCCTGTTCCCACAACTCCTAATCTGGGAACAGAAGGATTCGTGCTTAACACCGCTACTTTTTCCTCCAAAGTCATTAATGACAATAGATTATCAATGCGCTTTTCAACATCCAAACTCGGATTCTGAAAAGGGTATTGCTGCTTTTTTTGCGCCAAAACTGGCACAGCAAACAAGAGAAGAAGAATAACTGGTAAATAATTTTTCATTAATTCTTTGGTCAAAAAAAATTTGATAACAAACGATTGGTTGCGTGAGGGATAGCAGTGGAAATCCTTTTTTTGTCCCGCCTTTTTGCGGGATAAAAAAAGATTGCAACGAATAGCCCGACCCTCGGGGCACGCCCAAATTATTTTATAAACCCTCTCATTCTACTGAGAAAATAAGAGGGTGTTTTTAATTTATAATTTTTTGAATCGGATGGCAGTTCCACCAGCTCCACCTAAATGCAATTTCAATACATCAGAAGCTTTAACGGTTTTTTTAGAAATCGCAACCGCTGATGGATTGTGTGTTTCATCTGTACCTTCGGCATCCGCATAAATCTGAGCTTCGTAAGTCGCTTTGGAATCTAAAAACGTCAATGGAATAGCTAAATCTCTTGCGTTTTCATTGGTGATACTTCCCAAATACCAATTTTCACTATTCCTGTCTTTACGAGCTGTGGTAATGTATTGTCCGATTTCTCCATTTAAGACTTTGGTAGTTTCCCAATCAGTTGGAACGTCTTTTAAAAATTGTAGCGCTGGTTTTCCTTCATAATTTTCAGGAAGATCGGCCATCATTTGAATTGGAGCATAAATGGTTACGTATAATGCCAATTGTTGCGCTGTTGTCCCGTGAACCCTTTTCCCTGGATAACCTTGTTTTACCTCCACATCAAAAATTCCCGGTGTGAAATCCATTGGTCCTGAAAGCAATCTGGTAAACGGAATAATTGTTAAGTGGTTTGGCGGATTTCCCTCGCTCCAAGCGTTGTATTCTTGTCCTCTTGCTGCTTCTCTTGAAACCATATTTGGATACGTACGGCGTTCTCCTGTGTCTTTTATGGACTCATGATACAAAACGGCTAAATCATATTGTGCCGCTTTTTCTAGAATATATCTGAAATAATTCACTCCAAATTGTCCGAAGTGATTTTCTTTCATGTTTAATTTAGAACCTACGTGACCGATCTTAACCGAATGCATTCCGAGTTTTTTGTATAAAGCAAAAGCATCGTCAATTTCTTTCAGATAATTAATCAAATTCGAACCGGTTTCATGGTACCCAATAAGTGCCACGTCGTTTTTCTTACCGTACTCCACTACTTGTTCCAAGTCGAAATTATCGGCACTTTTTGTAAAACTAAACATGTGCATTTTATTTTCGTACCAAGCCGGTGTCCAGCCTTTGTTCCAACCTTCGATTAGCAAATGATGAAATCCTTCTTTGGCGGTAAAATCAATATATTGTTTGGCATGCTCTGTTGTAGCTCCTTGTTTGTCGCTTTCCCAAAATGTGTATTTCCCAATATGCATTCCCCACCAGATTCCGAAATATTTATAAGGCTTAAAATAACTTATTTTACCTAATTTATTGGGTTCGTTCAGATTCAGAATCAAATAAGACGTAATCAAATCTGTAGGTTTTTCAGCAATTTGTAGCGTTCTCCAAGAAGAAGTAAACGTATCTTTTACACGAACTTTTACACCATCAGCCCAAGGCACCAAATCAGATTTAAGTTGTGTACCCGTTGTATTTACCAGAGTCATACTGGCAAAATCCACCAAATTGGCTTCGTGAAAACTCAATGCCAATCCGCTTTTGCTCTCGATAGTAAGCGGTGTCAAAACTGTGTCAAGAGTACTTACTGGTGCATCTTTAAACAAATATTCATCACGATTTTCTCTGTTAGCAGGAATCCACCATGCTTTTCCATCCTCTTTCAGATTGAAAGTCGTTTTTTCATCCATAATGAAAATACTATCCTTTGTTTCTTGTTTTGGATATACATATCTAAAAGCAATTCCGTCATCATAGGCACGGAATTGAATTTCAAGTTTGCGTTTGTTCTTGTCTTTTTGCTGCAATTGAACCACTAACTGATTGTAATGGTTTCTAATGTTTTTCTTTTCACCCCAAACCTGTTCCCAAGTTTCGTCGAAAGTTGAATTTTTTACGTCCGTAATTTCGAAATTAGAACTAAAATTTTCATTGTTTTTTAGCAAAAATCCCATATCCGATGGTGTAATCACTTCGGTTTTTCCGTGGGAAACTGCATATTTTGGTGTGCTGTCTACCAACTGAAATTGAATTTTGTTTTTCCCTTCGGGAGAAGCCAATTCATAGGACTTTGATTTTTTGCCTTGAGCATTACCTATACTTATGGATAGTAATAGAGCGGGAAGTATTAATTTCTTTATCATTGTAATTTATTTTATGGCTTGCTTCATTTTAATTAATCGGGGTTTAGACATTTCTAAAACCCCGATTAAAAAACTAACCTAACTCAACATATTTATTTTATCCACTCCGTTTTGAAAGTGGTTTTTCCAGTCAATGGATTTGAAGTCGGTTCAAAATTGGTTCCTTTTTTAGAAACCGTAATCGTTTGTACTGTGTCAGTTCCTGGCAAGAATACTTTGGCAGTTGCAGTTGTGGTTGCATCTGTAGCATATACTTTTAAAGTTAATTTACTCCAGTCCATATCTTTTGTAGATTGTGCTAATCCAATATGAGGAATCGCTGAACCGTCTCTAACCAAAACTATGATTGGAATATCGCCGGCTTTGATTTTATGCCATCCACCTTGGTATACTTTTTTGGTTTGATAGTCAATCCAAGTTCCTTCTGGAAGATAAACGTCTCTTTCTGTTACCTCTTCGAATAAAGGAGCCACTAACATACTTGATCCAAATAAGTATTCATTGTCTACCAACCAAGCTCCTGGATCGTTTGGATATTCTAGGAATAAAGCACGCATCATTGGTAATCCTTTTTGAGAACTTTCTTTGGCTTGCGCATAGATGTAAGGCATTAATTCGTAACGCATATTATCAGCGTTTCTAAATCCTTCCAAGAAGTCTTTGCTGTATAACCAAGGCTCGCGCGGAGGCTCTCCATGGCTTCTTACGTGTGAAGTAAACATTCCGAATGGTGCCCATCTTCTGTATAAATTCTCAGGAGATTTTGTTGCAAATCCTCCTACGTCATGACTCCAGAAACTGAATCCACTTAATCCTAATGAAAGTCCACCTCTTAATTCGGCTGACATTGCTCCATTACTTGTTTCGGCATCACCGCCCCAATGTAAAGGGTAACGTTGACTTCCTGCCCAAGTGCTTCTTGCCCAGATTAAAGTATATCCTTTTTCTTTTTGAGTAATTTCGGCAACCGCTTTGTTATAACGCAATGGGTATAAATTGTGCTCATAGAAACCAGTGCGTCCAGAATGGTAGATTCCATCTGGTGGCGCAGCTTCTCCAAAATCTACTTTGAAAACAGAAACTCCTTGGTCAAACAAATGTTTCAATTTGGCCTGATACCAAGTCACAGTTTCAGGATTCGAAAAATCCAATACTGCATCTTCGTAAGGAAGATTTCCTTTGCGATCTCTTACCGCTAAATTTTTGTCCATGATCTCATTGAACAGTGTGTTTTTTGGAGAGAAATAAGGTAATTGCCATAAACATACATGGAAACCGTCATCTTTCATATCCGACATCATTTTTACTGCATCCGGGAAACGATCTTTAGAAAATTCGTAATTGTTTCTCCAGTCTACATCAAACCAACCAGTATCAAAGTGAATTACATCGGTTGGGATTTTGTAGGCACGCAAATCTTTAGCAACTTGACGTCCTTCTTTTTCAGAGAAATAAGTGATACGGCTCATCCAGAAACCAAATGACCAAAGTGGTGGCATTGCAGCTTTTCCGGTAAGGTTTGTATATTCATCCAATATCTCTTTTGGTTCTCCAATGAAGAAAAACAAATCGGCTTCATCATCACCAATGTACATTTCATTGGCACTTCCAAAATACTTACCAAAATCACAAGTAATTGGCGTTGAATGGTGCATAAAAACCCCGTAACCACGGCTACTCATATAAAATGGAACTGGTTTGTACATAGTTTCGTTTTGAATACCATTGGCATCATCCGTCCATAAAACCACTTTTTGTCCGCGTTTGTTGAATTGGGTAAATGATTCTCCACACCCAAATATTTTTTCGTCTGGTTCTAAGCTGAAAGCCGCTCCCATACTTCTGGAATAATCGCTGTTTCTACGAACAAACGAGAATGGAAGTGTTGGTGTGTAGGTGTTTTTAAAATCAGAATCATGAAGCGTACTCGTTAGCAGCTTTCCTTTTTCGTCATAAATTTTTATGTGCCACGGTTTTGACAAAATCTCAACAGAACCGTGTTTGCTCGTGTATTTATAACCGCCTTCGATTTTAGAAGATTTCCATAATTCCGGGTGGTTTGGAGCGACTCCATCAACTAACATTAAAGACGTAGCTTCTGGATGAAATTGTGGTCCAGAAGTCGTTTTTATACGAATGGAACGATCCGATACAAACTGAATTTGGAAAGGCAATTCAGGTGAGGCTGCATACTCCGTCGTTGGAAATTCATTGGAAGGAACTACACCCGGTTTCATCATCATATTGTTGAAAGCCTGACGCGTTTGATAATTGTAACGCAAATATTTTATGGTTCCTTTTCCAGTTGCTGGATCGAAACTTGCAAGTTCATCAGCAAAATAAAAGGTGTTTAGATAATTCTGAAAATCCTTACTGATGTCTATCGGTGCATTCAAAACATCGGCATTTTGAATTTGAGCAAATCCTTTTGGAGTTACAAAAAGTCCAAATACCATAAATAAGGATAGTGGTATTAGTTGTCGTTTTTTCATTTTTTGTTAGTTTTCAAAACGTTAACCCTGACAGGGTTTAGAACCCTGTCAGGGTTAGTTTGGTTAAATATTTATTTAGTTGTAATTATTATTTTACTGCTTTTCAAACCATTTGCACTGGCTGTCAATTCCAGTTTTTCTGCTTTATCTCCTGCCTGAATTATAACTAGGCATTTTCCGTTAAGGGCTGTATGTGAAGTTCCTTTGTACGATTCGTGACTTACTGGATCTCCGCTACAAACACCTACAATTTTTCCGTTTCCTTTCAAAGAAAAGTGAATCTCATTATTGGCATTTGGCGAAAGCACACCATTTGCATCTGTAATACCAACCGTTACAAAAGACAAATCATTTCCATCGGCTTTTATGGTTGCTCTGTCTGCAGATAACTTTAAATTTGATGCTACCCCTGCTGTTTTGATTTCGGTTTCTAGAACTGTTTTTCCGTTCTTACGGGAAATTGCTTTCAAGGTTCCTGCCTGAAAAGGTACGCGCCACATAATGTGCAAATCGTCTCCTTCTTTCTTTTTGGTACCCAATGATTTTCCGTTAAGGAAAAGCTCCACCTCATCAGCATTATTATAGTATGCCCAAACGTCTACAGTTTGACCTTCCTTCCAGTTCCAATGTGGAAAAATGTGAAGAACCGTTTTACCAGTCCATTCGCTTTGGTACATATAATAAACGTCTTTTGGGAAACCAGCCAAATCCACAATTCCAAAATACGAACTGATAGATGGCCATTCATAAGGAGTTGGTTCACCAATATAATCGAAACCAGTCCAGATGTACATTCCTGCAAGGAAATCGTGTTTTTTCATCACTTTCCAAGTCGCTTCGTGCGTAGAACCCCAAGGTGCCTGAACTTGATCGTAAGCAGATACTGTATTGCCTGGGTTCCCATCCGTGAATTTAAGATCCCATCTTACCGGCCATTCTTTAACGACATCCGAAACATTATCATAATATCCTCGTGTTTCTAAAGCCGAAGTGGTTTCGGTCGCAATAAACGGGGTGTTTGGAAAGTTTTTTTGATGATGTTCAAAAGTTTGATGGGCATAATTGTAGCCTATAATGTCCAAAGCTCCCGAAGTAGCTAATTTATTGAAATCCGTTTTAGACTTTTCAAATTGTAACGTTACATCATCAATATTCATATTAACGGCAGGATTCATTGCAGCTGTAACCAAACGTGTGGTGTCCAGTTTTTTTACAATTGCTGACAATTCTTTGGCAATTACAACGCCTTCATCACTCCATTGTTCTGGAATTTCGTTTCCGATACTCCACATAAAAATGCTGGGATGATTGCGGTCTCTAAGGATCTGATCCTGTAAATCTTTGGCATGCCATTGCTCCCAATATTGACTGTAATCGTATTTGGTTTTGGCTTTTTTCCACATATCAAATGCTTCGTCCATAACGATGAAACCCATTTTGTCGCAAAGATCCAAAAGCTCTGGAGCAGGTGGATTGTGAGAAGTTCTAATACCATTTACGCCCATTCCCTTTAGAATTTCCAATTGGCGTTCGATGGCTCTGGTGTTGATAGCTGATCCCAACGGGCCTAAATCGTGGTGCATACAAACCCCTTTGATTTTGACCTGTTTTCCATTTAAAATAAATCCTTTATTAAGATCAAATTTGAAACTTCTGATTCCGAAATTGGTTTTGTATTCATCAATAATCTTGTTGCCAACACTAATTGTTGTAACCGAAGTGTATAGTTCCGGTTTTTCATCAGACCATAAAACGGGATTGTTAACAAGGATATCTTGACTTAGAACTTGATTTGCGTTTGCAGCAATTGTAATATTTTGGGTAACTGAAGTTACTTTAGTGTCGTTTTTGAAAATTGTAGTTAGAATGGTTGCGCTTTTAGAAGCTGCATATTGATTTTTGATTGTAGTTTCAAAATGTACCGAAGCACCTTTCGAAGTCACTTTTGGGGTAGTAATATAAGTTCCCCATTGTTCAACATATAATTTATCTGTTGTTTCCAACCATACGTTTCTAAATATCCCTGAACCGGAATACCAACGAGAGTTAGGTTGTTTTGAATTGTCAACTTTGACAATAATTTCATTGTTTTTATCTCCGTAGTTTAAATAAGGAGAAAGGTCATATTGAAAACCAATATACCCATTTGGGCGTTTGCCAAGATAATGTCCGTTGATCCAGACTTGGCTGTTTCTGTAAACACCATCAAAAACTATTGATGTAATTTTTTCTTTATTTTCAAGAGCAATCTTAAATGTTTTTTTGTACCATCCTAAGCCTCCGTTAAGAGCACCTCCGCCATAACCAGCAGGGCTTTTTTCATCAAATTTTCCTTCGATACTCCAATCATGTGGCAAGTTTAATGTTCTCCAAGTAGTAGAGCTGTTGATTGTATCTTTATCTTTTATACTGTCGTTCAAATGAAAATTCCAACCTGAATTGAATGCCACTTTCCTGGAATTGGAAATTGTTTCCTTTTCTTTTCCAGTATAGGACATCACTAGAATTGTAATTCCCAACAGTGCCAACGTTTGTATAAAATTGATTATTTTTTTCATTTTTTCTTAAAATTATAATGGTTTTAAAGTAGTATAAATGTATCGATAAGTGTTTAAATCACACCACTTATCGATACATAATATTATTACTTTCAGTTTTGTACGTTTTTTTAAATTTTAAAACAAATCCCTATTATTTTGGGATTGCGATCAAGAGTAGTTGTATGAATCTAACTCTTGATATTGCATACCCGTTTAAAACCCAAAAAACTGTACTAACCAAAGTCCTTTAACCTAACCAATAATCTAGTTTGCAGCAGGTTTTACTTTATAATTAAAAATAATTTGGCAATTCCCTTCACCGCTTCTACTTTGGTCTCTAACTACTGACAATCTCATCTGAGTATCATTAATCTCAATGACCTTGATAGTTTTCCAGTTACTAACATCTGGATAATAATCACCTCCATAAAGTAATTCAGGTCCACCGCTGAAAACCATTGCATCTTTGGCAATATCATAAGTAAAAACTCCAGTTTTAGTAGTTTGATCCATACTCTTAAGAGCAGTTTGAACCACTTTAACATTATAGCCACCATTAAGGTCAAAAGTCATTTCTCCCCAATTTTTGTTCTCCATAGACCAACTTTGGTATGATCCAGGAATCCACCACCAATCTCCTGAGTAAGGAGCTGGACCAGCAAAATTCAAGGCTCCCCAAGCAATTGGATCATTCATATCTAAAACCCAAGTTTTCCCTGCTGCTCCATTGGTTAATTTTGCCCATTTAGGATCGCTAAAATATGTTGGATCATTCTTGTCAACTTTTACAGTTACAGGATTCGCATAAACTGCCCCCCCTGGAGTGTATGCTGTAAAATTAATTGTATAAGTTCCAGCAAATGGGAAAAACACAGTTTGTACATTTGTATTAAAATGTCCAATTTCTCCTTTTGAGTCAGAATAAGACCAATACGGAATAACCGTAGGGTCTAAATTCGTCAATTTTACTTCGTTGTTTTTCTGCGGATTTTGTACTACCGAAAATTTTAGCGTTTCTGGAGTTAATGATATCTCAGGAAGGCTATTACGATCTTCTATAGGCTCACAGGAAAAAAGTGACCCTAGAGCTATTGCAGCTACAAGTATATATAGTTTACGTTTCATAGTTTCTTTTTTTATTAGTTAAAATTACCAACCAGGGTTTTGTGTCATCGCTCCGTTTGAAAGTACGACTTGAGATTGAGGCAGTGGGAACCAACCCAATGTTTCAGTTCTAAAAGTAATATTAAACTGAGGGTCAGCATCAACATTGTCAATAGCCGCTTTGGCCACTGATGTGCCTTGTCTGATCAAATCAAAATAACGTTGTCCTTCAAGAGCCAACTCTAAACGACGTTCCTCCATAATTGCTGTTTTGGAAACAGTCACACGGTGAGTCGCGTTTTGATAAGCACGGTCACGCACTCGATCAAGACAGGTTTGAGCAAATCCATCATTAGTACCCAAATTAAGTTCTGAAGCCATCAAGAGTACATCAGCAAAACGAATTACCGCTAAATCTTGGTAGTTGTCAATTTGGAAATTTCCTCCATTGGCTTCTACAATAGCTTTTCCTGCAGCATCAGTGATTGGGCAATATTTTTTCCAGGCATAACCTGTATACTGACGTTGTTCTCTTGCTTGAGCATCAAAATTTAAACCTTCCCCAGCGAAATTAATGATAGTCGCATCTCTACGAGTATCACCTACACCATAAGCAGCATACAATTTTGGGTTAACCGTGGCACCACCCCATCCTGTAGCATAACGTCCTATGCTACCTCCACGAGGAGCAATATCTACTTGAAAACGGTTACCTTCATGAAGATTCCAATCTCCTTTACCTGATCCGTTGAAACGAACAGCCCAAACTATTTCGGTATTTCCTTCACCTGCATAATTTTCAAGAGAAGCTGCAAGCCATAAGTGAGAGAAATCACCCAATAGAGCGTGTCCACTATTATTAACAGCATCATTTATATAAGTTACTGCTTGTGCTTTGGAAACTACTCCTGCCAAATCCGGTTTTTTATAATAATCGGTATAGAACAAAAATGCTCTACCTAAGTATGCTTCAGCAGCCCATTTAGTAATACGACCATAATTAGCGTTTCCAGGTTGAGAATAATTATCGCTACCTAAATTATCAGCAGCAAATTTCAAATCGTTAGCAATTAATGCATACGTTACTTCTGGAGTTGCTCTTGGAGAATAAAATTCGGCAGAAGTTATTGTTTTGTCTAATGGCACAATGTCTCCAAACATTTTGGCCAATTGAAAATGAAAGTGAGCTCTTAAGAAACGGGCTTCTGCTTCGTATTTTGTTTTCAGTGCAGTATCTGTTCCCCAATCTATTTTATCTAAATTTTCTAATAGAATATTGGCTCTGTAAATTCCTTGATAAGGTACTTTCCATGCATCTTTATTCATGTCTTTGTCAGACACATATAAAAAACGATCCCATTCCAAATCTCCTTGCGCATCAGCGATTCCATATCCTCCGAAACAATCGTCTGAAGCTTGTTCACTTATCAATAAAGGTCCACCGTAAGCTTCACGCTGTAATATGTCATAAATAGCAACAAGTCCCTCGTAGGCATCTGAAGGCGTTTTATAAAAATTCTCGGTTACTTTTTCGGTATAGGGTTCGTTTTCCAAAAAATCATTGGAACATGCCGCTAATACGAATAAGCTCGAAACTGCAAATAGTTTTATATATTTTTTCATCGGTTTCATTTTTTAAAAGTTAACATTAAGACCCAACATGTATGTTCTTGGCTGCGGATAGAATCCTACATCAATACCTTTGGCCCATGATTGGTTAGTGTTTCCAAATCCAATTTCTGGATCCATTCCTTGGTATTTCGTAAACGTGAATAAGTTATTCGCCGCTACATAAAGTCTAAACTTGCTGAAGAAATTAAGATTGTCTGTTAATTTTGTCAAATCACAACCCAAAGTAGCCGATTTAATTCTGAAGAAATCAGCATTTTGCACATACAAATCAGAGAATTTTGTATAATTCCCATTAGGATCTGTACCATAAGTAGCTCTTGGAATACTGTTTGAAGTACCTTCTGTAGTCCATCTGTCTAAGATGCTAGTAGTGTAATTATTATAAGCACGAGTATAATCATGAACTCCAAAAACATTTTGGCTTCCTGCAACACCATAAGTATAAATAGAAAGATCGAATGCTTTATAAGACACATCCATATTGAAACCATAAGTAAAATCAGGATTTGGATCTCCAATTTTAGTTTTGTCGTTGGCATCAATTTTTCCGTCACCGTTCAAGTCAACAAAACGAACATCTCCAGGCTGTGCATTCGGCTGAACAGAAGTAAGTTCAGATGCATTTTGAAAAATTCCGTCTGTTTTTAATCCGTAGAAATACCCAATTGGTTTTCCAACTTCAACTCTGTTGATTTCATCCATTCCTTGGAACAACAAATTTGAATCCCCGTGAATGATTCCTTCAGCATTAGCAATTCTAAGTACTTCATTTTGGTTGAAAGAAGCATTTGCATTTGCTGAGAATGACCAATCCTTTCCGAAGTTTGTTCTATAACCCAAACCAAATTCCAATCCTTTATTGTTGATATCACCACCATTGATAAAAGGCGCTGTAGCTCCCGCAATATCTGGAACCGAAGCCTGTACTAACCAATCTTTGGTTGTTTTGTCATAATAGTCAAAAGTAAAAGTCAATGAAGAGAATAAAGTAAGATCAAATCCTAAATCCAATTGCTCAGATGTTTCCCATTTCAAATCAGGATTAGAAATCGCATCTGGGCTAGATCCCACTTGCAATGTTTCATCAGTTGTACCAAAGTGATAGTTTTTGTCATAAGAACTTATTGTTGACATATAAGCAAATTGCTTAGCGAATTGATCATTCCCGTTTTGTCCCCAGCTACCTCTAATTTTAAGATTTGTTACCACATTGTTTTCTGGGAAGAAACTTTCTTTATCCACATTCCAACCTGCAGAAAATGCTGGGAATACTGCATATTTGTTATTTGGTCCAAAATTTGACGAACCGTCTCTACGTACAGTAGCCGAGAACAAATATTTGTTGTCATAATCATACAATATACGTCCAAAATAAGATTGCATATTGTAATCATAACGTCCTCCAGAAACTGTATTTGAAGTTTGGTCTGTTGCATTGCTCAAATAAGCATGTTTAAAATCATCAAAATTCAAATCTTTACCCGTAGCACTCATATATTCTGAAGTGTTTTCTTTGGCTGATGTTCCAACTAATACATCAAAATGATGAACATCATTTAAAGACGCTTTGTATTGCAATGTATTTTCGAATAACCACCCCAAACCTTTATTTGAACTCTGAGTAACACTAGATACAGTGGCATTATTGTTAGAAGAAAGTGAATACACTGGAGTAAATGAACGGTAAGCACTATCTGTAATATCTACACCAAAACTAGTTCTATATGTAAAGTTTTTCAAAAATTTCGCTTCCGCAAAAATGTTACCTACGAAACGGTCAATTTTATTTTCATTGAAGTTATTGTAATATAATGACCCAAGTGGATTACTGATATCAGATGCAATAATAGAATGTGCAAAATCTCCATTCGAATCATAAGCTGCATCAATTGGTGCTGCATTCAAGAATCCTCTGATACTGTTGCTATAAATTCCTTGATCAGAAACACCACTACTTTTGATATTTGCATAAGAGAAATTCTCTCCTATTTTCAAATGATTTTCAATAACATCTGAAGTAGAATTTACAGTAAAAGTAGTACGACCGTATTTAGATTGATTATTTTGACTACCAATAAGTCCATCCTGACCATAATAAGACAATCCAGTTGCAATAGTTGATTTTTTATCACCTCCTGTAATCAATAAAGAGTGATTTTGTTTCATCGCCCCTTCATTAAACATATCATCCTGCCAATCGTGATTTGGAAAAGAAGCGATTTGTGCCGGAGTGTACAAAGGAGAGAGTCCTGAGTTTACTCTTGCTTCATTCATGATAGTGGTATATTCTTGAGTATTCAACAAGTCCAGTTTTTTGGCCACATGTTGAAATCCTGTGTATGAACTTAATGCTACATTCATTTTACCGTCTTTTCCTTTTCTGGTTGTTACCAATACTACACCATTGGCCGCTCTAGCTCCATAAATAGAAGCAGCTGCTGCATCTTTTAGGATATCGACTCTTTCAATAGAAGATGGATCCAAATATCCAATACCATTATCTACAACCACTCCATCCACAACATATAGAGGAGAATTGTTTCCTGCTGTTCCTACCCCACGAATGTTGATTACCATACCCGCTCCCGGTTGTCCAGAAGAAGAGGTAACATTAACACCCGAACTTTGTCCTTGCAAAGCATTCACTACGTCCCCAACGGCAACAGCTTGAATATCCTTGGCTGAAACTACTGAAGTCGCAGCTGTAGAAACTTTCTTTTTCTGAGTTCCGTACCCAATAACAACTACCTCTTTAAGGTCTGAAGTTTCAGTTTGCAAAGCAACATTTATCGTCGATTGATTATTTACCGAAATTTTTTGGGATCTATACCCCAAAACAGTAATTTTTAATACGTCATCTGATTTTGCGGTAATTTTATAAGTACCATCGAAATCCGTCGATGTACTTGCGCCTCCTCCTTCTACAGTAATATTTGCGCCGGGAATGCCCACGCCGTCACTTGTAGAGGTTACCTTCCCTGTTACAGAAAGAGTTTTCTGTTGTGCAAAACCTGACTGCAGCATAAACACACTGAACAGGAGTGACATATAAAAGGGAAGCATTGTCGATGTACAATATTTTCTTTTCATAATAATTTAAGAATTGGTTAATTTAAGTTAGTAATGTTAATATTGGTTCTAAAAAGCATTGGCAATAATTTGTTCAAATAGTTCTTGTTTTCCACTTATTGATTGAGGTTCTCCTTTTGCACGGGCAATGGCACTAAGATCTTCCAGAGAGAGTTCCCCTCTTTCAAACTTAGCTCCGTTATCACCGTCAAATGATCCGTAACGCTTTTGGCGTAATTCTTTATAGTTGGTATTTTTTAAAATATGGTCTGCACAGATAAGCCCTCTGGCAAAAACATCCATTCCTGCAATATGGGCAATGAATTTATCTTCGATATCGATTGAATTTCTTCTCACTTTTGCGTCAAAGTTGATCCCTCCTCCTTGAATTCCTCCACCTTCTAAGATCACCAGCATAGATTGGGTAATTTCAAAAACATCGATAGGGAATTGATCAGTATCCCATCCGTTTTGATAATCTCCACGATTGGCATCAATACTTCCCAACATACCAGCATCTACAGCCACTTGTAGCTCATGTTCGAAAGAATGACCTGCAAGAGTTGCATGATTTACTTCTAAATTCAGTTTGAAATCGTTTTGAAGACCGTGTTTGTGAAGAAATCCTAAAGTTGTAGCCGCATCAAAATCATATTGATGTTTCATCGGTTCCATTGGTTTTGGCTCAATAAGGAAAGTTCCTTTGAAACCTTGTTTTCGCGCATAATCTCTACAAATAGTCAAGAATCTCGCCATGTGTTCCAATTCTCTTTTCATATCGGTGTTCAAAAGACTCATATATCCTTCTCTACCACCCCAGAACACATAATTTTCTCCACCTAAAGCAATCGTTGCATCGATCGCAATTTTGGCTTGGGCTGCAGCATAAGCCACTACATCAAAATTTGGATTGGTTGAGGCTCCATTCATATACCGCGGATTGCTAAATAAGTTTGAAGTTCCCCATAACAATTTGATTCCTGTTTCTTCTTGTTTGATTTTAGCGTAAGCGACCAAAGCCTGTACACGTTTTTCAAATTCTTCCAAAGTAGGCGCATCGTCGACCATATCAATGTCATGAAAACAGTAGTACGGTATGCCGAGTTTGTTCATGAATTCAAAAGCTGCGTCCATTTTATCTTTGGCACGTTGAATAACATCTTGGCTTTTATCCCAAGCAAAGGTTTCGGTTCCAGCACCAAAAGGATCACCTCCGGTGTTACATAAAGTATGCCAGTAAGCCATAGAAAAACGCAAATGTTCTTTTAACGTTTTGCCTGCCACCACGCGATTTTCATCATACCATTTGAAAGCTAGCGGATTAGTGCTTTCTCTACCTTCAAATTTTATGGTATCGATGTTTTTAAAATAAGATTGTTTTGTTGTAGCCATTATTATGATTCTAGTTTAATATGATTTTTCCATTCTTGGTATATTTCCTGATACTGTGAAGTCAATATTGTATTTGGTTCTATTCTCTCTATGCATTTTAAACCATCAAAAGCCTGATCCAAAGAAGCATAATAACCAAAACCATAAGCTGCTCCTCGCGCTGCACCTTCAGATCCGGAGGTATTGTATAATTCTAATGTAGTCTGTGTTGTATTGGTAAAGATTTCTCTAAAAACAGGGCTCAAAAAAAGATTGGCATTTCCGGCACGAACTATTTCTCCAGATGCACCCACTGATTTCATAACATCAAAACCATAATTCATGGCAAACACAATTCCTTCACAAGCCGAACGAATAAGGTGCCCGGACTGATGGATATTAAAATTCAAATTTTGAATTCCAGAATTGACCTTTTTATTATTGAAAATGCGTTCTACCCCATTTCCAAAAGGATAAAAACGCAAACCATTACTTCCTGCTGCAACTTTTGCTGCTTCGGCATTAAGAGCTTCATAAGCGATTAAACCAGTCCTGTCAGTCGACATGATTTTACGCAGCCATTGGTATAAAATTCCAGAACCGTTGATACACAACATTACCCCGTTATTTTTTTGAACTTTGGTATTATTGACATGTAAAAAAGTATTGATACGGTTTTCCTTGTCATAAACATCTTGATTACTTACGGCATAAATCACTGCCGAAGTACCTGCTGTTGTGGCAATTTCTCCTGGTTTTAAAACATTCAACGACATCGCATTATTTGGTTGGTCACCACCTCTGTAGGTGATTTTAACATCTGAACTCAATCCCAATTCTGACGCAACATCTGGGTCTACTGTTGCTTGATACCCAAAGTTGGGTACAATTTCAGGAATCATATCTACGGAAAGTCCCATAACCTGTAACACTTCATTTGCCAAAGTTCCTTTTGAGAAGTTCCATAAAGCGGCTTCCGATAAGCCCGAAGTACTTATTTGTGCTTTTCCGGATAGTCTTGCAGCTATGAAATCGCCCGGAAGCATCATGTAAACCGCTTTTTGAAAAATGGCTGGTTCGTTGGTTTGAACCCATTTTAATTTGGATGCCGTAAAATTCCCCGGACTTCCAAGTATTTGTTGCTGACAAGATTCATGTCCGATTCTGTCATAAACTTCATTACCAATGCTAGCTGCTCTACTATCACACCAAATGATAGAAGAACGAACTGGATTCATATTTTCGTCCGTCAATACTAAACCGTGCATTTGATAGGCGATCCCAATTCCAGCAATCTTCTTTAAATCGATATGTTGTTTTGAACCAAGAAATTGGATACCATTTTTCACGTATTCCCACCATTTATTAGGATCTTGTTCTGCCCAGCCAAATTCACGGGCTACAATTTCCATCTCAAATTCAGGAACCGTTACTGCCGCAACAGTAATCCCTTTTTCAGCATCAAATACCGATAATTTTATGGACGAACTTCCTAAATCGATTCCTAAAAAATACATATTCTTAGTAGTATATGATTGAATTCTTATTGCTTTTTGTACTTTTGGTCAAACAAACCATAACGTTATGGTTAATTTGACTACAAGTATATAACGAATTTTTCATATTAACAAAAAATTGTACTGAAATATTTGTAATTGATAAAAAAAGGTTTTTATTTTTACCGATATCTTATGTAAAAAAGTAGTTTTTATAGGGTTATAATAAATTTTTAAGCATTTAAAGCGCTGATTACAAATAAGTTGCATTTGATTCAATTTAAAAATAAAAAATATTTGGAATTTTGAATCCAAAAAGAGGTTTAATCACAATTATTTTACAAAATATATTTCTTTGTGTACGACTGGACTCTTTAAAAAAATATTAATTTAGTCCTAAACTTTGTAAGGCTATGAGCAGAAAAATTATAGATAGGGATCTAATACAAATTGTGGAGCAATCTGCCATGAATGCCATTACTATTGACTGTGTTATATTTGGATTTGACAACGGTATACTAGAAGTACTTTTAGTACAACACGCCGAGGGTATCAGCAAAGGAAAATGGGGATTACCTGGTGGTTGGATAAAAAAGAAAGAGAGTACAGATGACGCCGCCCACCGTTTACTGGCCGAACTTACCGGAATGGACAATATTTACCTTGAACAGCTAAAAGCTTTTGGGGAACCGGACCGTTTCCCTCTTAGAAGGGTTATTACCATTGGTTATTATGCTTTAGTAAAAAGAGAAGATTACAATATTAAAGCAGGTTTTACAGCTTCGGATGCCAAATGGTATAAAATCAATGAAATTCCAGATTTAATTTATGACCATAACGAAATCCTAGCTTACAGTATAAAAAACCTCCGCAATAGAGTGCGCCAAGCTCCATTGGGCTTCAATTTGCTACCCGAAAAATTCACTTTATTGCAACTCATGCATTTGTATGAAGAAATTTTAGGAATCGAAATGGATAAATCCAATTTCCGCAGAAAAATTCTTCACATGAAATTACTGGTTCCTTTGGATGAAAAACAACAAGATGTATCTCATCGTGCCGCTCAATTATATAAATTTGACCCAGAAATTTACGAGAAACTTACCGAAAAAGGATTTAATTTTGAATTTTAACCATCACAGACTAAATCAAGAAATGATATTATCCCCCCTAAAAATAATCCCGAAATTAATAGCAATATGAATAAAGACATTAAGGAACCAGCTATTGAGGGCGTAACTATTGACTGTGTCATTTTTGGATTTAACAAAGAAAGTCTTGAAATACTTTTGGTGCAACATGCAGAGGGAGAGAGCGTAGGGAAATGGGGACTTCTTGGAGGGTGGCTACGAAAAGAAGAAAGTGCCGATGATGCCGCACAACGAATTTTGTATGAACTAACCAGTCTTGACAACATCTATTTAGAGCAATTAAAGGCTTTTACCAATCCAAATCGTGTAAGCGGAAGAAGGGTTCTAACCATTGCCTACTATACATTGGTAAATCGAGAAGACTATAATATAAAAGCCAGTGTTACCTTAAGAGAAGCGAAATGGTTTAAAATTAATGACATACCAAATTTAATTTTTGACCACAACGAAATTTTAGATTTTAGTCTGATGCAATTGCGCAATCGGGTACGCCAAGCTCCTATTGGCTTTAATCTATTACCCGAGAAATTTACATTATTACAATTAATGCATCTTTACGAAGAAATATTAGGGATTGAATTGGACAAATCTAATTTTCGCAGAAAAATTTTACACATGAAATTATTGGTTCCATTGGATGAAAAACAACAAGATGTTTCGCATAGAGCCGCAAAATTGTACAAATTTGATCCAGAAATTTACGAGAAACTTACCGAAAAAGGATTTAATTTCGAATTTTAGTCTCGTGTAAAATTCAATTACTTAGGAGCTATTTAACTTTCGTTGAATCTTCACTATCCAGATCCACAACATAATCTTTTTTTTCTCATATCAAAAAAAAAAGACCCGAAAGCTAATCACACTTTCAGGTCTGGAGATCCAATAACTAATTAAGACTCCTTTTATAACAAATATATGTTTTGAAAAATATCGTCTTATGGTTAATTTGACTACAAGGTAATCATTATTTTTAAATTGACAATATTTAGATCCAAATATTAACTTTCTTTATCAAAAAGCATACATCGGTATTCCGTAATTTTAGCTCATCGATGATTTAACCGATTCTAACAATTTATTTAGCAGTAAAACCAGAAATTAAAATGACTATAAATAAAAGTAAAAATGCTGTAAATGCGCTGCTTTCCGAATACAGAAAAGTAATCGTAGAATTGCAAAATGTCATTCAGAATATCCCTGACGAAAAGTTAATTATGCCGATTACTTCAGCAACTAATGACGAAGATTGTAAATCAATTCAAACCATACTTGCCCATGTAGTGAATTCCGGATATGGATATTGTGTTTATATTCGAAATTTGAGAGAAGGGACTATTGAACGTCCAAAGAAAGAAATTCGAAAATCTACAGAAGAATATAAAACTGATTTAAATAATGTCCTTTTATATACTTATGAGACGTTTGACACTATTTATGACAGTGATCTAGAAAGCTTCAATGACTTAGAAAAAATAAAAACATCTTGGGGACAAGTCTATGATATTGAACAATTATTTGAACATGCAATCGTGCATATTTTAAGACATCGAAGACAAATAGAAAATTTCAAAACAACATTAGAAATTTAGACAAAGTAGCCACATAAAAAAGTGTGAAACCAAACGAATTTAGCTTCACACTTTTTTAACTAACTAACAAACTTTATTACCAGAACTTCACGTACAAAGCACAAATAATCAATAATGTAATTACAATCAATACTGTTGTTTGCGGTTTAACTTTAAACATTTCAGTATCCAATTCGAATGCTTTTGGATTCACTTTTGGTCCAGCAAAACTGATTCCAACCATTAGAAGCATAGTAAACAAGAATGACAATCCCATACAGATATGGAATGGAATCTCAAAACCACCTTTTCCATTAGGCCAAGCCGTATACAACAAAGTTTCGTTTCCAAGTATTGCAGGAGCAAATTCATTGAAAAATACCGATAATAAGAAACCTGAAATTACACCTACGATTGCAGCTGTACCCGTTGTTCTTTTCCAGAACATCCCAAGAATAAACATTGCAAATACCCCTGGACTAATAAATCCTGTATATTTTTGGATGTAAGTGAAACCACCCACACCACCAATTCCTAGCAAGTCATTCCAAGTAAACATAACAGCAAGAACCATCGCTGCAAAAACAGCGTATTTCCCAATATTTACCTGAGCTCTATCGGTAGCATTTTTTTGAATGTATTTTTTGTGTACGTCCAAAGTATAAATAGTAGAGATACTGTTTACTTTACCGGCCAAAGAGGCTACAATAGCTGCTGTCAAAGCTGCCACAGATAATCCTTTCAAACCTGTAGGAAGGAACGTCAACATTGCAGAATAAGCTCCATCTTTTCCACCAACTAAATGTGGTAAATGTCCGTTTTCATACAAAACAAAAGCAGCAATACCAGGCAACATTACGATAAGGGGCATTAATAATTTCAACATACCTGCAAATAAAATACCGGTACGAGCCGTTTGCAAATCAGCTCCCAAAGCTCTTTGAGTGATGTATTGATTACAACCCCAATAGTTAAGATTGATAATCCAAATACCCGCCAAATAAGACATCATTCCTGGGAAAGTAAGATACTTATTGATTTCCAATTGAGAAGATGTAGCCGTAGGTCTTGGAATAATCATTTTGAAATGCTCCGGTGCTTTTTCCATCAATACTTTGAAACCCGCTATTGCATCTTGGCCAAAACCAAAATAGTGTCCAACAGTAGTCAAAGCAATGTAAGAGGTTACCAATCCACCAATGATTAAAACCGCTACCTGAATTACGTCAGTATACGCTACCACTTTCATACCTCCCAAAGAGATAAGCAAAGCAAAAACAGCCAAACCAATCATAATTGCATGCAAATATTCACCACCTGCAAGTCCGTTGATAGCAACAGCTCCCAAGTATAAAATAGAAGTCAAGTTAACAAAAACATATAAAAACAACCAAAAAACAGCCATAATCAGAGCCGTTGATTCGTTATATCTTGTTTTCAAAAATTGAGGCATGGTATAAATCTTGTTTTTCAAATAAACAGGAATAAACCAAATCGCGATGATTATCAAAGCAATAGCAGCAATCCACTCATATGCAGCAACAGCGACTCCCAAAAAGAATCCTTCACCACTCATCCCAATAAATTGTTCAGCCGAAATGTTTGAAGCGATCAATGAAGCTCCGATAGCCCACCAAGTTAATGTTCCTTCTGCAAGGAAGTAAGCTTTGGCATCGTGTTCGTTTTTTTCACGCTTGCGATAAATCATGTATCCATAAGTGGATACCACGACAAAATAAATAATAAATACTGCGTAATCCGCAAAAGCGAGGTTCTGGCTCATGAGTAAATAGTTTTATAGAAATTAATATTAATAAAATGTGGTTATTCTTTTGTTCTTATATTTTGTAATCTGAAATCTACTGCTTTTTGGTATTAAAACACTTCCTTTTTTAGAAAAAACATTGCGATTTGGCAATGTAATCAACTGCAAAATATCATATGTATTTTAATTCCATTCTTTTTTTATGAATTATTGAAGCCAAATGTAAAATAAAAATATTTATTTTTAATGCTTATAAATGTATTTTTTACATTTATTTTAAATTTAGCCATTAACAACCCAAAACAGTACGATTATCCTGTTTAATTATAATTATTATGATGCAAATTCGGGACTGGTTCGAATCTTCTGCTCCCATTTCCAAGCACTGGCCATGGCTTCTTCCAAAGTCGAAACGGTTTTCCAACCCAAAACGTTATTCGCTTTATCTGTATTGGCGTAAGCCGAAGTCACATCACCTTCTCTTCTTTCCACAATTTTGTATGACAATTTTTGTCCACTTACTTTTTCAAAAGCGGCAATCACTTCCAATACAGAACTTCCGGTTCCGGTTCCAAGATTGAAAATCTCTAATGGCTCCACATTCTTTTTATTCAATAATCTTTGTAATGCGATTACGTGGGCTTTCGCCAAATCGACTACATGAATATAATCGCGAACACAAGTTCCGTCAACCGTTGGGTAATCATTTCCGTAAACTGATAACTCGGCACGCAAACCCATTCCAGCTTGAGTAATGAATGGAACTAAATTTTGCGGTACACCAATAGGCAATTCCCCAATTTCACCAGACGGATGTGCACCGATAGGATTGAAATAACGAAGCAAAATAGCATTAATGCCACTTACTTTCACTACATCGGATATAATTTCCTCACCTATCTGTTTTGTATTTCCGTAAGGAGACAATGCCGGTTGAATCGGAGTTGTTTCGGCAATAGGCATCGCTTCGGCTTGCCCGTAAACCGTACATGACGAACTGAAGATAAAATGGGCGCCTTTCTTTTTCTCTAATTCCTGCAAAATATAGACTAAAGCACCCAAGTTGTTTTCATAATACAACAAAGGATTTTTCACGCTTTCGCCAACTGCTTTAGAAGCTGCAAAATGAATAACCCCTGCCACATCATTATGTTCCATAAAGAAACTTTGGACAGCCAATTTCTCTCTTAAATCAATTGTTGATAACGTTGGTTTTTTACCCGTAATGCGTTCGATACCATCCAAAACTTCAATTGAAGAATTAGAAAGATTATCGATCACGACTACTTCAAAACCTTGATTTTGCAATTCGACAACGGTATGCGATCCTATGAAACCCAAACCACCTGTTACTACTATCTTACTCATCTTATTTGTTTTTATAATGTACCTCCGAAAGTGCTTTCAATACTGCAGCACTTTTTTCTGGAGTAATATCTCTTTGTGCTTCGCCCATCATTTCGTAACCTACCATAAATTTCTTTACGGAAGCCGAACGCAACAACGGTGGGTAAAAATGCATATGAAATTGCCATTCCGGGTGTGGTTCTCCATCAGTAGGCGCCTGATGAATTCCTGAAGAATACGGAAAAGAGGTTTCAAAAAGATTATCGTATTTTATCGTTAATGCCTTTAATATAGAAGCATAAGCTAAAACTTCTTCTGAAGTGAACTCCGTTATTTTTGTGATATGGCGTTTGCTGATAATCATCGTTTCAAATGGCCAAATTGCCCAAAAAGGAACCAAAGCCACGAAATGTTCATTCTCAATTACGATGCGTTCTTTAAGTTCTAATTCTTCTTTTAAATAATCCAGCAAAAGATTGCTTTGATTTTTATCGAAATACTCTTTTAGGCTGTTTTGCGTTTTTTCAACCTGAGTTGGCAAAGAAGATTGCGCCCATATTTGTCCGTGCGGATGCGGATTGCTACATCCCATTACACTTCCTTTGTTTTCAAAAATTTGAACGTGGTTAATGTAATCTACACTTCCTAAATCCGTGTATTCTTTTTGCCAAGTTCTAATTATAGTCTCAATTGCCGGAAGCTCCATTTCTGGCAAAGTCAAATCATGTCTTGGCGAAAAACAAACCACTCTGGCAATACCGCGTTCTGGCATTGCTTTGAAGAAAGTTGGTTTTAACTCTTCTTCAAACAAGATTGGCTCTTGCTTTACGGCTGCAAAGTCATTCTCGAAAACAAAACTCGATTCATAGTTTGGGTTACTTTCCCCATTGGCACGAACATTCCCTGGACACAAATAACAAGTTGCATCGTATTCAGGAAGTGCATCGGTATGAATTGTTTCATTTTGCCCTTGCCAAGGTCTTTTTGCCCTGTGCGGAGACACCAAAACCCATTCGTTAATTAATGGATTGTAACGTCTGTGCGGATCTTCATTTATATCAAAATTTTTCATTTTATTTGTTTTATTTTTTTACCAAAAATTAGGCGGAAAATATTTTTCTTGCCACAGATTAAAAAAATTTTCACTGATTTTTTATCATCTTGAAGAGAATCTGTGCTAATCTTTTTAATCTGTGGCTATTTTATCAGTTTACCAATTACCTCCTTATTGTTTTTTTCAAAACAGGACTTTATAACTATAGCACTGGCTCATATAATGATGTACCGTTTCCGATTTTTACATCATAAATTTTTAATTCTATATCAAAAGCCTCTTTGTACAACTTACTAAGTTTTTCCTTGATAGCTTCCTCTTCTCCTTTTTTTATCAAATTGATGGTACAACCACCAAAACCGCCTCCCATTAAGCGAGATCCAATTACTGCTTCCTCCTTTTTTAAAGTATCTACGATAAAGTCCAGTTCATCACAACTTACCAAATACTCTTTAGACAAGCCTTCGTGGGTTTCAAAAAGTAATTTCCCTAATGCTTGGATGTTTCCGTTATCCAAAGCTTCGCAGGCAAGTGCCACACGATGAATTTCTTTAACCACATAATGGCATCTGACAAACACATTTGATGTCATTTTATCTTTTAATTGTAGCACATGGTTTTCATTACAATCCCTGAAACTGGCAATTTCCGGAAAGTTACTTTTTATAATCGAAAGCCCTTCTTCACACTCTTCTCTTCTGGTATTGTAAGCCGAAGAAAACAGAGAATGCTTCACGTTACTGTCAAATAAAATAAGCGAATAATCATTGAAATCGGCGTTGTGGTATTCGTATTCCAATGTTTTGCAATCAATTTTAATCACTTTATTTTCTAAGCCCATCACACTCGAAAACTGATCCATAATCCCACAATTGATTCCAACCCAGTGTTCTGCTTTTTGTCCCATTAGTGCAATATCTACTTTTGGAATTGACAGATTGAAAAGTTCCTTGATTCCGAAAATTGTTCCGCATTCTAAAGCTGCCGACGAAGACAATCCCGAACCAACAGGAATGTTACTACTAAAAACACAGTTGAAACCATCGAACGAAAATCCATTATCTTGTAATTGCTTGATTACGCCCAAAATGTAATTCGTCCAAACCACTTTACTCAATGAAATCGTTTCTGTCAAATCGACTTCAAATTCTTCGTTCAAGTCTATGGCAAAAATTTTGGATTGCTTTGAATTGCTTTTTGCAAAAGCGAAACAAATAATCTTGTCGATTGCAGCAGGCAAAACGTACCCGTCATTATAATCGATATGTTCGCCAATGATGTTAATTCTCCCTGGAGAAAGCACAATTTTCTCTGGAGCGTTGCCAAATTTCTCCTGAAAAAAAGCGGTCGTTTTGTTAATTAATAAATCGTTCATTACTTTGAAATTATTAAAATATTAGATTTTATGACTTTCCTTAAATGCGCAACAAGTCTTTTTTTTTGCCCCAGATTACACAGATTGACTCAGATTCATACAGATTTTACAAGCATCATTAAAAAAATCTGTGAAAATCTTTTTAATCTGTGGCTAATTTTTGTCGCTTTGGTATTAGTCACGCACTGTCATGTTTTATTTATTTCGATACCAAGGTCAATTTACCGCTCTTAAGCCCAGCTCCATTTACCTCCAATTTTACATCGCCGGCAGTTGTTGTCGATTTTACAAGCACTACCAACTTTCCACTAAAAAGTTTCATGGTATCTTTATGAAACATTTCAAGTGAAGTGGCATCTCCATTGCAGGCAGCTCTGTAAGTACCCACTCCAGTAACCTTAAATTTTAACTGGTTGGTCGCCGTAGGACAAGGAATTCCATTTTTATCAACTACAGATACTGTTACAAAAGATATATCTTCGCCATTGGCGGTGATTGTTTTCCTGTCCGCGTCCAAAACTATTTGATAAGGCTTTCCGGCAGTCTTAACTTCTTCCTCAGCAACAGCTTTACCATTGTCGTCAAGAGCCACAACTTTTACCGTTCCTGGCTCATATTTCACATCCATCCACATCAGGCGGTAGCGGTTCTGAGGTGTGTTTTTGTTTTTTTTCTGCACTCCCATGCTCTTGCCATTTATAAAAAGCTCAGCACTATTGTAATTCGTATATACAAAAACTGGAGTTACTTCTCCTTCACGTCCTTCCCAGTTCCAATGTGGTAAGATGTGTAGGGTTGGTTTCTCCGTATTCCAACGGCTTCTATATAAATAGTAACGGTCTTTTGGCAAACCGGCTAAATCGTTAATTCCAAAATAAGAACTTCGAGAAGGCCACATTTCATCATAAGGCGTAGGTTCGCCTAAATAATCAAAACCAGTCCAGACAAACTCGCCAATTACCCAAGGTTTATCATCTTGAAGCACAAAATCTTCATCAGGTACATTGGACCAGCTGCAGGCTTCCAAATCATAAGAGGATGATTGAAAATCAGGATATTGCTTATCTTTTTCTTGAACTATCGGGAATTTATAAATCCCTCTAGAGCTAACAGTTGAAGCTGTTTCGGAACCTAAAATAAACCCTTGCGGAAATTTTGAAAAGGCCTCATCATATAAATGCACACGATAATTCAATCCCGGAATATCGAGCAACGCTCCAAAACCAGATTCCATAGTCGCTTTTACTTGATCCATACCAACAGTTACTGGGCGTGTTGGGTCTTCTCTATGAAATATTTCTTGCAACCATTTAGCTCGTTTAACACCAGCTTCTCCCCATTGATCAGGTACTTCATTTCCAGCACTCCACATTACAATAGAAGGATGATTTCTTGTTGCTTGCACTAAATTCACAATGTCTTTTTCCGCATATTCATCAAAAAAACGATGATAGCCATTTTCTACTTTTGGCTTTGCCCATTCATCAAAACTCTCTGCCAAAAATAGAAACCCCATTTCATCCGCCAATTCCAATTGCTCGAAAGAAGGCATATTATGTGAACTGCGTATCGCATTACAGCCAAGATCTTTTAATATCATCATTTGTCTGCGCAACGCGGCTTTATTTACTGCTGCTCCAAGTGGACCAAGATCATGGTGAAGACAAACTCCTTTAAATTTGGTTACCTTTCCATTAAGACTGAAACCTTTATTAGCTTCGTATTTTATTTCTCGAATTCCAAAACGTGTTGAAACCTCATCTTTCAATTCTTTTCCAACATACAATTGAGAAACCGCTTTATACAAATAAGGGGTTTCGGGGCTCCACAATTTTGGTTTTTCTACTTTTATATTTTGATCGAACTCATTTCCGAATTGTGTAGCCGACTCCTCTGAATTTAGTTTATTCCCTTCGGCATCAAAAATAGTGGTAACTAAACGACTGTTTTCCCCAGAAGCTTTGGTCTTAATGTTGACTTTAGCAACTTCCTCACTGATAAAAGGTGTCGTTACAAACTGCCCCCATTGGTCAATGCTTTCGTTATTTTTTATAATAACACTTACTTTTCGATATAAACCGGCGCCAGGATACCAACGTGAAGCAAATTCTTTATTGGTTAGCTTTACCGACAATGTGTTCTCTCCTTCTTGTATAAATTGGGAAACATCAAAATAAAAATAACTATAGCCATATGCCCATTCGCCAACTTTTTTCCCGTTTAAATACACTTGAGGTTCGCTCATTGCACCTTCAAAAAGCAGAATTATTTTTTTCTCTTTTGAATCTTTCGGTAATTTAAATTTATTGCGGTACCACGCTGTCCCGATATGCGGTAAAGCTCCTGTTCGTCCTGTTTTTTCGGTAGCAACTTTTTCTCCGTTTTGAACAATCGCAACTTTCTGTATATCTACATTTTTATCAAAAGGTCCGTAAATTGCCCAATCATGCGGAACGGTTACCGATTCCCATTTCGAATCATTAAAATTTACTTTACTCGCCTCTTCAAAATCTCCTTTTTGAAATTTCCAATTAGTATCTAACACTTTTACCTCTCTTGTTTGTGACAGAGCTATTTGTGTAAATGCTAAAACTATAAAAAGAATACTTATTAATTTCTTCATTTTTAAACCTATATAATTATTTAATATCTATGCAATTAAAATTTATTCATCTCTATTCTCACGCTTCCGCAAAAGGGAGAATGGTTATCTTATCAAACCTATTCTTTAAACCATCCAATGCTATTGAAGGCTTCCAATCCGCTGAGAAAAATTCTTACCATATAAGAAATATAAGAGAATATAAGTTTTTGCTTTTTACATCCCTTTCTTAAATGAACTTATATTACTTATATGGTTAAAACCAAAACTTTATAACTATTCTTTAAACGCATCCAAAGCCATTGACGGTTTTCCATCGGATCTCCAAGCGCTTAATTCATAGTGGCTCCATGATTTTGCGCCTTCAGGTTCCCAATATATAACACCTAGCCCTTTATTATTTGGCACTGCTTTTACCGCTTTAATCACCGCAGCCAGCATATCGTATGTGTTTTGTTCTTGCGTATCGATGCCGCCGACTTCAACAACCATCACTTCTTTGTCATATCTAGCCGCCATGTCATTTAGATTATTGGCCAAATCGGCAATATTTTCTTTATAATCCGTTTTGATCCAAAATGGGTAATAAGACATTCCGATTACATCATATTTTACATTATTTGCTTTTGCATTATCAAAAAACCATCTGAACTTTTTACTGTTATTTCCTTCGTCTAAGTGAACAATTACTTTGATCTTAGGATCTATGGCCTTAGTCGCATCATACCCTTTATTGAGTAATTGAGCCAATTGACCGAAGTTATCAGTACTTCCTTCCGGCCATAACATTCCGCCCGGAATTTCATTCCCCACTTGAACCCATTCTGGAGTCACTCCTACTGATTTTAATGCTTTTAACACATCTGTGGTATGGAAATAAACATCATTTAATAGTTCTGAAAAAGTATGGTTCTTCCATTCCAAAGGTTTGGTTTGCTTACCTGGATCAGCCCAAGAATCACTATAATGGAAATCAATCATAATGTGCATTCCCATTTTTTGTGCACGAATTGCCATCGTTACCGTTTCTTCCTTGCTGCAATGTCCACTTGCCTTATCATTTGAAGGATTTACCCAAACTCTCAATCTGACGGTATTCATCCCTCTGTCTTTCAACAATTGCAAACAGTCTTTTTGAGTCCCATCGGCATCATAGAATTTATAACCCGTAGCTTCCATTTGTGGCAACCAACCCACATCAGCGCCTTTGGCAAAAGAATTTTCTTTGGGCTGCTGCATTGTTCTATTGGTAGTACAATATGTAAAAACCAATGCTGAAAGAATTATTAATGAACAAAATACCTTTTTCATCTTCTTTTAATTTAAATTAAAGACCCCGAAGACAGGCAATGCTTTATTGCTAAAATCATAAAGCGCTTGATTTTCAAAAGTAGAGCCATCCTTTGCTTGATTTCCTTTGAACGAAATCCATTCCCCTCCCCAATACGAAAATCCAATACCGCTTTGAGAGGTTTTCAAAAGATTTTTTATTGCCAACATATAACTTTTTTGTCCTTCGGGAGTTGCAGGATAACCCGAAACCAATTGAGAATCCAAGCCTACAATATTATCCGTCCAATCATTGTAACCCAACGTAAACGGATAAGCTGTTTCGGCAATAATTACTTTTTTACTGAACTTACTTCCAAGAGCGTCGATAGTACTTTTTACAACTGTCAAATCTTTTCCGTGCCAAACTGGATAATAAGAAAGACCTATATAATCATAATCTACACTTTTTACTTTGGTAAAAAACCAATCCGTATCCGATGCATTAACACCTGCATAATGAATCATGATTTTTGTTTTTGGCGCTTTGCTTCTAATGGTAGCACTAGCCGTTTTTAATAAATCAATACATTGCGCTTCTTGGTTAATCAAATGTCCTTGAGGCCAAAGCAAACCACTGTTGATTTCATTCCCAATCTGAATAATATCAGGATTAATCTCTGTAATGATTGTAGAAGTGTAATTAGCCACTGCTGTTTTCAAATCGATAAAAGACAAACTTGCCCATTCCGCCGGAGTCGCTTGATTTCCAGGATCAGCCCAGGTATCTGAGTAATGAACCGTAAGCCATACTTTCATACCCGCTTGTTTCACTCGAGCGGCAAGCGCTTTTACTTCGGTCAATCCAGAATGTCCATCGGCTGGATTCTTCCATAAACGAATACGGATCGTATTACAACCTGAATTTTTCAAGGTAGTAAGCATGTCTTCAGCTTTACTGTTGTTGTATAAAATAGTTCCGGCACTTTCAATCTGAGGAAGAAATGAAATATCCGCGGCTCTGATAAAGTCATCAGTTACAACAGGTGGAGTAACCGGTGTATCAGGAGTATCGCTACTGGAACAAGCAAACTGCACAGTTAATAAGACAAAAAGCGACAAAAATGTTAGGACTTTCTTCATGATGAGGGTGAGGTATTTTAAAATGATTGAAACTTATATATTGTATTATGAGTGTACTCGTCTCCCTTTTTAAGAACGGCACTTGGAAAATTCGAATTATTTGGGGCATCCGGATAGTTTTGGGTTTCAAAACATATCCCGCTTAATGAATGGTAGTCGGCGTTTTCTTTGCCTTTTATCGTATTAAAACAATTCCCACCCACATAGATATGAACTCCAGGTTGATCCGTATATACGGTCATTTTTAAATTATTTTTTTTATTAAAAAGGGAGGCCGCGAATCCTTCAGTTTGATCTATTACAAAAGTATTGTCTATTTTAGAAGGACATTTTTTAGGAATATAAAAGTCAAAATAGGTATCATATAATTCTAAAAACCTCCCATTGGGTATATATTCATTATTTGTTTCCAACATTCGGTGCGCATTTACTATTAATTCCTGATCTTTTACAGAAGACAAATGGCCGTCCAGATTAAAATAACTATGGTGGGTCAAATTCACAACGGTATCTTCGGTAGACCTGGCGCTGTATTGAATAATCAACTCATTTTCTTTGGATAACGTATAAGTAAGTTCAACAACTAATTCCCCTGGATAATTCTCTTCGCCTGCGGGACTGGAATAGGTCAACGTTATTGATGATTTTTTGCCTACATGCAAATCTTTGACTGTCCAAACCTTTTGGCTAAATCCAATTTTACCGCCATGTAAAGAGTTCTCATTGTTGTTTTTATTCAAAAGAATTTTTTGCTCATTCAAACTAAAAGTACTGTTGCAAATTCTACCGGCATATCTTCCGACTGTAGCTCCCATATAAGGTGGACTTGGTAGATTAAATGACTGCAAATAGGCTTCTAAAGTATCAAAACCCAAAACAACATCGACCACTTGGTCATTTTTCAACGGCATCTTTAATTCGGTTATCGTTGCTCCATATGTAATTACTTTTAATTTCATTCCATTTTTATTGGATAATTCGTAAGAGTATATGGCTGTACCATCCGGCATTAAACCAAACAAATTCATTACAGGAGCGGTTTCAATTTGTGAATTGCATTTTATTTCCATCATATTATTATGAAATTTGAAATTCAAATGTAAAATAAAATTCAAATAATACATACCAGTACCTACCAGTTTTTGTATCTTGCAAAAAAAATGAAAACAAAATGAAAGCAATCCCTATCCAAAACAACATTGGCTTACCCAAATACAAACAAATCATCAATGCAATCGAAAAAGCAATTGAAAGCCAGGATTTAAAAAAAGACGACAAATTACCTTCCATCAACAAAATTTGTCTTCCCTATAATTTATCCAGAGATACCGCACTGCAAGCTTATGATGATCTCAAAAAAAGAGGAATTATTTATGCCATCCCAGGCAAAGGATATTACGTAAAAAGTGTTGAGATCTCTATAAAACAGAAGATATTTTTGCTATTTGACGAGCTTAATATTTTCAAGGAAGATATTTATAATTCGTTTTTAAAAAATATAGGTAAAAATGTACAGGTCGATATTTTCTTTCATCATTTTAATGTTCAGGTTTTTCAAAAACTGATAAATGACAGTAATGGAAATTACACCAAATATATCATTATGCCAACCAACTTAATCAATGTAGCCGCGATCATAAAAACCCTACCAGTAAATGACGTAATCATCCTCGATCAAACTAATGATGAACTAAAATCATTCCCCGCTATATATCAAAATCACAAAAAAGACATCTTCGAGGGATTATACAAAGGGAAAACACGATTGAACAAGTACAAAAAATTCATTATGATATTTCCCGGTTTCAGGGAACCATTGGGCATGAAAACAGGATTTGAAAACTATTGCACTGAATATACTATAGACTATGAAATCATCAGTGAATTCACGGACAACGAAATAACAATAGGAGGCGTTTACATCATTCCAAATGACCGTGATTTGGTTAGTGTAATAGAAAAAGCCCGCCAACAAAACTTGAAATTAGGCACTGATTTTGGAATCATTTCTTATAATGAAACCTCACTAAAAAAAGTCGTTTCTAATGGCATTACCACTATTTCTACCGATTTTACCACAATGGGAAAACTACTGGCTCAAATGGTACTTACCGGCAAAAAAGAACAAATAGAAAACAAAAGCGCTTTGATAATTCGGAATTCATTATAAATAAATATCCTTTGTGCTTTTAAAATAAGAAGGCTAATACTAACCTCCTTATTTCGAACCAAAAACTTAAACTAATTTTTTAAATAATTTCTCTTTTCAATTTGTTTTTATTTATACCCGAAGTGCATCCTACGGGCATAAATAATTCAAACAAGTTTACTTTAATTCTATACTAAATAAAATTTTCGGATTTATGCAGTTTAAAACCGAAGTAAAACCAACATTCCTAGAATCAACGACAACAAACCACTGTATTATTGAATCTACAAGTGCGAAGTAACGCACAATGAAGGCGTCTGACGAGGAGCAAATTGGAAAAAAAGAAGGGTAAATTCGTAATCTTACTCATTTTTCATCACAGAATACAACATTTTTTTTATCATAAAATATAATTGCAACCCATAGCAATTCACAAATTAGCACCTATTAATCAATATACAAATTGATATAGCGAAGAGTTTCAAAATGATATTTTCTTTTTTTGTTTTTGTAAAACAAATTTAGCTATATTTGCAAATGTATTTTTTACACTTATTATTTTATTCTTCCTTATCCTCTCAAAAATAGTCTGTTATTCAAAGCCGATCAATTGATATCAGAACAAAATAATAAACTTTATTATTGGATTAAAACAGCGAAGAAATTAAAACTTAAGTTGTTTTACATGCTAAAATTTGTTTCTATACTATGTTTAAAAAAACATCTTTTTTTAGATTTTTTTACAACAAAAATAGAAACCACAATACTGCTATTACAAACAAATACAAATAAATTATGAACCACAAAATGGACCAATTAGCCGCTGACAATATAAGAGCACTGGCTATTTCTATGGTAGAAAAGGCAAATTCAGGACACCCAGGAGGTGCCATGGGAGGCGCTGATTTTATGCATATTTTATACACCGAATATTTAGATTTTGATCCAACCCAAATGGATTGGCCTTTTAGAGACCGCTTTTTTATGGATGCGGGACACTTATCGGCTTTGATGTATGCACAATACTATTTATTAGGTAACTACAAAAAAGAAGATCTAAAACAATTTAGACAATGGGGCTCGGTAACACCAGGACATCCTGAAGTTGACGTGTTGAGAGGAATTGAAAACACTTCCGGACCTTTGGGACAAGGTCACGCAATGGGTGTTGGAGCAGCAATCGCGGCCAAGTTTCTTGGAGCTAGATTCAAAGGTCTTTTCGATCACAAAATATATGGTTTTATCACCGATGGAGGTGTTCAAGAAGAAATCTCTCAAGGAGCAGGAAGAATCGCAGGGCATTTGGGATTGAATAATTTTATTATGTTTTATGATTCTAATGACGTGCAACTTTCTTCAATGACCGATGAAGTGACCTCTGAAGATACGGCCATGAAATACCAAGCTTGGGGATGGAATGTGATTACCATAAACGGACACGACCACTCGGAAATCCGCAAAGCATTGGATTCAGCGAACCAAGAAACCGAAAGACCAACTTTGATTATTGGAAAAACGATTATGGGGAAAGGTTGCGTTACTGCTGATGGTTCTATGTATGAAGGGGAATGCGAATTGCACGGTAAACCAATTGGCGACACCAAAGCAGATTACGTTAAAACACTGTTGAACCTCAAAGCCAATCCAGAAGATCCTTTTGCTATTTTTGAAGAAGTAGCAACACATTATTCTGATATTTTATCCAAAAAAACAGAAAAAGCTTCTCTGAGAAAACAACAAATAGCCAAATGGGAAGATGAAAATCCTGCTTTAGCTAAAAAAATGCAATTATTTTTATCAGGTGAACTGCCGGAATTGGATTTAAGCAGCGTGGTACAAAAACCAAATGCCGCCACTAGAGATGCTTCGTCTGCAGTGCTGGCCTATTTGGCAGAAAACGTAGAAAACATAATCGTTTCTTCAGCCGATTTATCCAATAGTGATAAAACTGATGGCTTTTTGAAAAAATCATCTGTATTGCAAAAAAACAATTTCAACGGTGCCTTTTTACAAGCTGGAGTTGCCGAACTGACGATGACTTCTATCGCCAACGGTATTGCTTTGCATGGTGGTGTAATTCCAGTTGTGGCAACCTTTTTCGTTTTTTCCGATTACATGAAACCAGCGATTCGATTAGCAGCCATTCAAGAACTTCCGATAAAATATGTCTTGACGCACGACTCTTTCCGCGTTGGAGAAGACGGACCAACACACCAGCCTATCGAGCAGGAAGCACAAATGCGTTTGTTGGAAAAAGTTAAAAACCATTCTGGACACCAAAGTCTTTTGGCACTGCGCCCAGCCGATGCCATCGAAACTTCAGTGGCTTGGGATATGGCTTTGAAAAACACTAAAACACCAACGGCTCTAATCCTTTCGAGACAAAATATAAAAGATATTCCAGCCAGCTATACTACAAGGTATGAAGAAGCAACAGAAGCTAAGAAAGGTGGCTATCTGGTCAAAAAAGTACAAAATCCAGACATCACTTTGATTGCAAATGGATCGGAAGTTTCAACGCTTATCGATGCTGCAGTGATTTTAGAAAAGGAGCATCAATTAAAAATAAACATCACTTCCATTATTTCCGAAGGTTTATTTAAGTCACAATCTAAATCGTACCAAGAAAGTATTATCCCGAAAGAAAAACTTGTTTTCGGACTTACAGCTGGGCTTCCCGTAAACCTTGAAGGCTTGATTGGCGACAGTGGAAAAATAATTGGTTTAGATCATTTTGGTTATTCGGCACCAGCGAGTGTTTTGGATGAAAAATTTGGATTTACAAGCCAACACGTTTGTGCAGAAATATTGAATTATATTGAAGAAAGTGCTCAGATATTGAGCAATTAAGTTACTAAGATGCTAAGACACTAAGCACCTAAGATAAAAACTTAGAATCTTAGTGTCTCTGAAACTTAGCAACTAAAAAAGAAAAAACATTAAAAAAACTTAGAATCTTAGTTACTCAGTAACTTAGAAACTTTAAAAAAAATACACATGAAATTTTTTATCGATACAGCAAATTTAAAAGACATCAAAGAAGCCAATGATTTAGGAATCTTGGATGGAGTAACCACAAACCCTTCGCTAATGGCGAAAGAAGGAATCACCGGAGCCGACAATATCATTGCGCATTATGTGAAAATATGTGAATTGGTTGATGGTGATGTAAGTGCCGAAGTTATTTCGACCGATCTTGCTGGAATGATTGCCGAAGGAGAAAAATTGGCAGCATTACATCCTCAAATCGTGGTAAAAATTCCAATGATTAAAGACGGAATAAAAGCCATTAAATATTTTTCAAACAAAGGAATCAGAACCAACTGTACATTAGTGTTTTCAGCTGGTCAGGCATTACTTGCCGCTAAAGCAGGTGCGACTTACGTGTCCCCATTTATCGGAAGGCTGGACGATATCTCAACTGATGGATTATCTTTAATTGAAGACATCAAATTGGTGTACGATAATTACGGTTATGAAACTCAAATCTTGGCAGCTTCTGTTCGTCACGTCATGCATATTATAAATTGTGCCAAAATTGGCGCCGATGTTATTACAGGTCCAATAAGCGCTATTGAAGGTTTGCTAAAACACCCACTTACAGATAGTGGATTGGCAACATTTTTGGCGGATTACCAAAAAGGGAATAGTTAGGAATCGTATCTTTTGTATCCTGCAAGGTTTTTTTTAACCTTGTAGGTATTTCAATTAATAAAAACATACCTACAAGGTTTTGGAAACCTTGCAGGAGAAGCGATTGATAACAAAAAAAGGAAGCTCCTGCAATAGAAGTTTCCTTTTTTTATTTGCTTTAAAATCAAAGCTGCTTTACTTTTTAAAAATTCAGTGCAAAATTATTCAAAACTTTTGCATCATATTTTTCTTTGTCAAAAGTATAGAGATAAGAACCTTTTCTGGACGAAGTCATGTCTTTCTCATCTAGTTTTATCAAAATATCCAACGAATTGATTTTGCTGATAAAATTTCTTTTGTCGATTTGTTTGTCCAAAATGGATTCATACAGTTTAAGTAACTGACTCATTTTGAATTTTTCTGGTAAAAGTTCAAATCCAACAGGACGCATTGAGGTTCTATAACGCAATCTTCTGATAGCATGCTCCAACATATTGTCGTGGTCAAAAATCAACTTTGGTACTTCAGAAACACTAAACCATTTTGCATGGTAGTTCTGAATCAATTCGGCATTATGATTCTCGATATTAATCAGCGCATAATAAGCCACCGATATGGTTCTTTCCACCGGGTCACGATCAATTTCGCTATAAGTATAAAGTTGTTCCATATAGATATCCTGCAAGCCGGTGTAAGTATTCAAGACTCTTATGGCTGCCGTATCCAATACTTCCTCTTTTTTAAGAAACCCTCCCATTAAAGACCATTTCCCTTTTTCTGGCTCAAAATCCCTTTTAATCAAAAGAATTTTTAACCCATCTTCATCAAAGCCGAAAATGATACAATCTACCGCTAGAAGAACTTTGTCCGCTGTACTATAACTATTTAGCATTTTCTATATATTTTGTGGTAAATATAAGAACTTCCTTAAAACTACCAAATTTATTTAATGTGGTTTTTACACTAATAAAAATAAAACTCAAAAAACTACTTTAAGTCACTGATTCACTAAATCATGCATTTTTATCAGCAATCACAACAGTTCCGCTTAATCCTTGTTAAAATCTAAAAACAAAGATTTATAGTCCATATTTTGACTTATTTTTTAATACAAGCATCTCAATTAAGTGTTAAAATTACATTTACAAGCGTTTTTTTGACATATTAGATACCAAAAATTAATTGAAAATGAGTAGCTAAAGCAAAAATAATGAATTTACAAATGATTATTTTGTACTCTAAATCATTCTTTTTTTGACAAAAAGCAAAAGATTCATAAAAAAATTAAAAATTAATTTAGAAATAGAAAATATTTATAAATTATTGATATTCAGTTATTTATATTTTACGAAAACGTTTTTCAAAGATACAAAATACACAAATACGCTCGTTTATCAGTATATTTTAGGATATCCGTTTTTTTTAACGACTTTTTTTATCAGATTAATTTGTTTTTATGCTTTTTTTTTATTTAAATTTACAAATGTAAAAACTACACTTATGATTAACCAAAATGCAATCAATATGACAACAAACCACAGATTATTTTTTTATTGCAATTTTTTATTGCCTAAAAAAGAATGGCTATTAGCACTATTAGTTATGCTTTTCGCCACTTATAATGTATCGGCACAACAAGCCAATGTCGTTTCAGGAAAGATTACCTCCGAGAAAGACAAAATGCCTCTTTCTGGAGTAAACATTTTAGTAAAAGGAACTTCTATAGCTACTTCTACAGGTTTTGACGGTGATTATTCTATCAATGCAAAACCAACCGATGTATTAATTTTTTCGTACATAGGGTATGAAACTAAAGAACTAACTATTGACAACCGTTCACAAATCAATTATGCCTTAAAAGACGATACTAACAAGTTGAATGAGATAGTAGTTATTGGTTATGGGACACAAAAGAAAGCGGATTTATCTGGAGCTGTAAGCGTAGTAAGTTTAAAAGAAGCAAAAACGATCGTTACTTATGATCCTGCAAAAATGCTACAAGGACAAGTTGCAGGTGTAAGTGTACAATCATCTGGTGAACCTGGTGGCTTTGTTAATATTAAAATTAGAGGGATATCTTCTTTTGCCAATACTAACCCCCTTTTTATTATCGATGGAATGATTGTAGACAATCCTTATGATTTTGCTCCTGGTGATGTTGAATCCATGCAGGTGTTAAAAGATGGAGCTTCTGCTGCCATTTATGGAGTACGTGGAGCCAATGGAGTAGTTATCATTACAACCAAAAAGGGAAAACAAGGAAAAATGAGTGTTGGATTTAAAACCATCACAGGGTTCCAAACCGTACCAAAAAAATGGTCCGTAACAGACAGAGTAGGATACCAAACCATCACTAGTGCAGCTGAGAAAAATGCTGGATTAACAATTGCTCCTGGAAATGATCCAACTAATGCTCTTTATATTAATAATGTAAATACCAATTGGCAAAATGAAGCTTTTGACACTGGTATTATACAAAATCAAGCATTGACACTTAGTGGAGGATCTGACGGTTTAGCCTATAATATGAATTTAGATTACTTTAAAAATAGTAGTTATGTGAAATCTCCACAAGATTATGAAAGATACACTATGAATCTGAATTTATCAGGAAAAAAAGGAAAATTCAGTTATGGTTCTAAAATAGCATATACACAGTCAGGCAAAGAAAAATTCAACAGTTATGTTGGCGAATCGGCTATTTCCAGTTTATTGACTGCTATTCCAACAATGCCTGTATACGATGAAAACAGATTAGGCGGATATGGCGGAACGGACAACTTAACGCAAAGAGCTATATCAATGAACGTTATCGGTTTCAATAATTTACTCGAAAATAAAGACAGAAGAAACCGTTTTATTGGAGACATCTGGGGACAGCTTGAAATCGTTAAAGGGTTAAAATATAAAATTGATGCTAGCTATGACAGGACAGATACTCAAAACAGATTGTTTATACCTCCAAGTGATTTAGGATGGTATTACATTACAACTAATGATGAAGCTTCACTAGATATAGCAAATGCTAACCAAACAAACACATTCCTAAATAACATATTGACATATGAAAAAACTTTAGGTAAACATAAATTTGATGTTTTGGGTGGATGGATTCAAGAAAGAAAAGACTTTTACAATCATTGGTCAAAAGGTGTAGGCTATACTCCAGGAGAAATCAGCAAACTTCAATATGCTGACGATATCAGCGGTGGAGAATTTGAAAACACCATTACAGGTATATCTTATATCAGTAGAATTAATTATTCTTTTGACGATCGTTACTTATTTCAAGCAAACTTCAGACAAGATAAATCATCTCTTTTCGGGGAAAACTACAACAAAGTTAATTCCTACTCGTTTTCTGGAGCTTGGAAAATTAGCAACGAAAAATTCCTTGACTTGCCAGAATATGTAAGTAATATTAAGTTAAGAGGAAGCTGGGGACGTTTAGGAAACAATCCAATCGCTCCTTATTCATTTGCTACAACAGTAAATCGTTTTGCCGGTTATGACTTTAATAACACTTTGGCCAATGGTACAACAGTAGTAAGTGCATTGGACCCAAATTTACGTTGGGAAACGTCAGAAACCAGCGACATTGCACTTGAACTTGGTTTCTTTAACAATGATTTACAATTTACAGCAGAATATTTTAATAAAAAATCGGATGACCTTTTAGTTAATGTTCCTCTACCTTTCTCTACTGGTGCATTTCCAGCCCAAATTTTAACAAATGGTGCTGCCATGAACAACAGTGGTTATGAATTTTCACTAGCATATAACAACTCACATCATGAGTTTAAATATAACATTAGTGCCAACGTAGGAACCTTAAAAAACGAAGTAACCAAAATTGGAGTGAATGGAAATCCAATCTATGGCGCCGCTTCCAAAACAGAGGTAGGCAGAGCTGCAGGAGAAATTTATGCATACCAAACCGATGGGATTTTCCAAAATGCTGCTGAAATCGCAGCTGCTCCGACACAAACAAATGCTGGTATTGGAGACATCCGTTTCAAAGACATAAACGGTGACGGTAAAATTACCGACCAAGACAGAACTTTCCAAGGATCAGCAATTCCTACATACAGTTTTGGTGCTAATTTTGGTGCTTCTTACAAAAATTTTGATTTCACAATGGTATGGCAAGGTGCTGGCGGTAATAAAGTATTTAACGCTATGTACCGTGATTTAATGGTTGGACAATATGGCAATCACAGTACAGATGAACTTAATTATTGGACTCCAACGAATACAAATACTGATGTTCCTCGTCCAATTATTGGAGATCCAAATGGTAACAGCAGAGACTCTAATCGTTTCGTCGAAAAAGGAGATTATGTAAGATTACAAACAATGGAAATTGGATATCAAATCCCTGTCCCTACATCCTTTTTTATCGAAAAAGCTAAAGTATATATAAATGGCCAAAACCTTTGGACAATAACAAGTTACAAAGGATACGATCCAGATTTTAATAGCAATGACGGATTATTCTCAAGAGGATATGATGCAGGTTCTTTCCCAAATCCTAGAACTATTTCGTTGGGACTTGACGTGAAATTTTAAATTAGCTAACCAATTAAAAACGAATCAAAATGAAACATAAAATATTTAATTATGCAGCTGGTTTCTTTACCCTTGCATTAATAACCACAAGTTGCGTTAGTGATGACGCTTTAACCCAATTGGATCCAAATAATGATTCAGTAGATAAATTCTGGAAAACAGATCAAGATGCTCTCGAAGGAATCAATGCCACATATTCAAGCTTATTGACTGATGGAACATACATGAGAAGCACTCCATTACTATTAGACTTAAAAGGAGATGATACGCGCAGTAACAGCCCTTGGGGAGCGATGTACAATGTAGGTCGTTTCAACTCAAATGTAACTGATGCTGCCATTTACGGTTGGTGCTATGAAACTTGTTATCAAGGTATCTTCAGAGCCAATCAAGTTTTGACTAATGTACCAAAAATCAATTTTACTGATGCAGAACTTAAAAACAGAATACTTGGTCAGGCTTATTTCTTAAGAGGATTGTATTTATTTCATATGGTAAACATGTTTAAAAACGTACCAGTTCCAACAGAAATAGCAGTTTATTATCCCCAAAAAACACAAGAAGAAGGATGGGCTCAAGTTATTACTGATTTCAAAGCTGCTGCTGATTTACTACCTACTACTTATGCAAATATTCCAGGTATAGATGCAGGACAAAAAGGACGTGCAACCAAAGGAGCCGCATTAGGATATTTAGGAAAAGCCTATTTATTTACCAAAGATTTTACAAATGCAAAAGCAACTTTCAAACAGGTAATTGATTCAGGTGTTTACTCTTTAGTATCCAATTATCGCGACAACTTCACAGATACAAACGAAAATAATTCAGAATCCTTATTCGAGGTTCAATTTAGTAGAGAAGCAGGTGGCGTCGCATTGGGATGGGGTGGAATACCCGCGTCAAACTGGGGTAAAACTTCAGCAAGAGCAATTACATACGGACCGAGAGCTTTTGGATGGACAGACGTACAACCAACTTGGACTTTATTTAATGAATACCATGATGAATTAACAACTTCAGGTACTGTAGACCCTCGTTTGGATGCTACTATGTTTTATAACAAGCCTGGAACAAAACTTTACGGACAAGATTTTGCTACATTTTATGCTGCTAATCCGGGAGATTTAAATGATTTATTTTGCAGAAAATATGAAAACTCAGATGGTGCCTATGCAAACGAATTCGACTGGCGTTCAGGAATCAACGAGCGTTTGTTACGTTATGCTGATGTATTGTTAATGTATGCTGAATGTTTGAACGAAACTGGAGATACTCCGGGAGCGTATACTTATATTCAAATGGTGAGAGACCGTGTTGGTTTACCTAACTTAAGCACTGCAAAACCAGGACTTAGTCAAGCTGCTATGAGAGACCAAATAGGACACGAAAGATTCTTGGAATTCCCTCTTGAAGGTCACCGTTTTGATGATATTCGTCGTTGGGGATGGTTACAGGATCCGGCAAAATTAGCTTGGTTAAAAACAAGAGATGTAGAGTATGCTTCGTATGCACCAGGAAGAGAATATTTCCCTATTCCACAATTAGACATGGACAACAACCCTGGAATGGTTCAAAATCCAAGTTATTAATATTTATTTGAGTTAGTTTAGTTAGAATTTTTAATATCATGTGGTGAACTTTCAGTAGTTTGCCACGTGATATTATAAAATAAAGCCATTATGAAAAAAATCTTGTTCTTCTTATCCATTCTTGCTTTTTGTAGCCAAATCAGTTTTGCACAAAAAGAGACCACAGTAGTTACCATAAAAAATACTGCAAATGCTCCAACTATTAACAAAAACATCTATGGCCATTTTGCAGAGCATTTAGGAAGGTGTATCTATGGTGGATTTTTTGTGGGTGATACTTCTAAAATACCAAATACAGCAGGTGTTCGTAACGACATTATCGATGCCTTAAAAAAATTAAAAATTCCTAATCTTCGTTGGCCTGGAGGATGTTTCGCAGATACATACCATTGGAAAGACGGTATTGGACCAAAAGAAAACAGACCTACAATAGTAAACAAATGGTGGGGTGGCGTTACCGAAGACAATAGTTTTGGAACTCACGATTTTTTAAATATGTGTGAAGTTTTAGGAGCAGAACCTTATCTTTCAGGGAACGTAGGTAGCGGAACCGTACAAGAACTGGCAGATTGGGTACAATATACCAACTTTGGTGGTAAAAGCCCGATGAGTGATTTGCGTAAAAAAAACGGAAGAACAGAACCTTGGAAAGTTAAATTCTGGGGAGTTGGAAATGAAGCCTGGGGTTGTGGAGGAAATATGACGGCAGATTATTATGTTGGAGAATATCGAAAATTTGCCACTTTCATGTCTGATTGGGAAAACACTGGAGGTTTAACTCGTATTGCTTCGGGATCTAATAGTGCCGATTATAATTGGACCGAAACCTTAATGAAAGAAATCCCTCTAAACATGTTAGGTGGAGTTGGAGTACACCATTATGCAGTGATCGATTGGACAAAAAAAGGAGATGATAGAGATTACACAGAATTTGAATATTTCCAAACGATGAAATCCGCTTTGAAAATGGAAGAATTGGTTACCAAACATTCGGCCATTATGGACAAGTATGATCCAGAAAAAAAAGTGGCAATGATTGTAGACGAATGGGGAGCTTGGTATGAAGTGGAAAAAGGGACAAATCCTGGATTCCTGTACCAACAAAACACCATGAGAGATGCAGTTTTGGCTGGATCGACCCTTAATATTTTCAACAATCATGCAGACAGGGTTCGTATGGCTAACTTAGCACAATGTGTTAATGTTTTGCAGGCAGTTATCCTTACCGATAAAGCCAAAATGATTCTAACGCCAACTTACTATGTAATGCAATTGTACAGCGTGCACCAAGACGCACAACAATTGCCTATTACCATAAAATCACCACTATATACTTATAAAGACGAAACACTTCCTGCCTTGTCAGCTTCGGCTTCGAAAGACAAAAAAGGATTGATTCATATTTCATTGGTAAATATAGATGCAAAAAAAGAAAACACAGTTGAGATTGACCTCAATGAACTTGGAATCAAATCTGTATCTGGTATGATCATTGGTTCATCAAAACTACAAGATTTCAATTCATTTGATAATCCAACAAAAATACAACCTGTTGTTTTCAAAGGTTTTGATGTTAAAAAAGGAAAACTTACAGTTAATGTTCCTCCTTTTTCAGTTATAATGTTAGAAGGCAAATAAAAACAATTTGTTATGAAAAAATCAAATTCCATTGTAAGAGTAGCATGTTATTTAGTCCTTGTACTAACAGTGACAGTCTCATTGGGTAGTTGTTCCAAAGGGGATGATCCTACACCAGAGCCAACTCCTACTCCAACGCCGACACCAACACCTACTCCTACTCCAACGTTCGATGGGCCTACTTATGCCGACAATTATTCCTCGATTTCCTCTTGGGGTAATAATTCGAAATGGAATTTAGCCAACGTACATGATCCATCGGTAGCAAAATGTGGTGATTATTATTATATGTATCAAACAGACGCTTCCTACGGAGGTGCAACAGATGGACATGGACATTTTTTCTACAGACGTTCCAAGGACCTCATTAATTGGGAATTCATGGGATCTACGATGGCCACGGCACCTGCTTGGGTATTAGACTCCGTAAACAACAAGAGATCCAGAATGAATCCAATTTTGCCAGCAATTACAAGTCCTAACTATGGCTTTTGGGCTCCTTGTGTTCGAAAAGTGGGCAACAAATACCGTATGTATTATAGCATTGTGGTCGATAACCCCATAATTGGAACTACTTTCGATAACTCTTGGTCAGAAAGAGCCTTTATTGGTTTGGCCGAAACAGATGATTTAGCTTCAAACGTTTGGACAGACAAAGGAATGGTAGTTTGTTCAGAACCCGATGGTCTAAAACCATATTCATTTACTGGTGCTAGAAATTGGGAAGATGCCTATTTTAAATTTAATGCAATTGACCCGAGTTTTATTGAAACACCAGAGGGAGAGCAATACCTAATTTACGGTTCTTGGCATTCTGGTATTGCAGCTTTAAAACTGAATCCAACAACCGGAAAACCTGATCAACTGAAAACCTTGAGCGATTATGGAACTCGCATCGCAACACGTAGTGCGACCAGCCGTTGGCAAGCATCAGAGGGTCCGGAAATTATATACAATCCAGACACACAATATTATTATCTTTTTATGGCTTATGATGGTTTGGATGTGCCATACAACACTAGAGTCTGTCGTTCGAAAAACATTATGGGACCTTATCTAGGAATTGATGGTGCCAATGTAACAAACGGAGCCGATTGTTGGCCAATGCTAACACATCCGTACGGTTTCAATGGTCATACTGGCTGGGTTGGAATTTCGCATTGCGCCGTTTTCCAAAATCCGGAAACAAAACAGTGGTTTTACTCATCACAAGCTCGTTTACCAAAAGATGTTCCAGGAATCAATGTTTCCAATGCCATAATGATGGGACATGTTCGCGAAATCCAATGGACCGAGGATGGATGGCCAGTAGTTGCTCCTGAGCGTTATGCTGGTGTGCCTGCTACTACCATTTCTGAAGCTTCATTTGTTGGAACATGGGAACAAATTACTATGAATTACCAATATGCCACCATTCAAAAATCAGCTACAATTTACTTAACTGCTGATAAAAAAGTGAGCGGTGGCGTTTCAGGAACTTGGGCGTATGACAGCACTTCCAAAACATTGACCGTAAATGGTATAAAATGTAAAGTAAATGATGCCTGGGATTGGGAAAGTGCCACCCGCAAAGTAACGCTAACCTACTCTGGACTTACCACCGCAGGAATACCTGTTTGGGGCAAGAAAATAAATTAATCTATTACTTAACAAATGCCTTTTTTAATGATTTAGAAAAGGCATTTGTTTTAAACCATATTCTTTAACTTCTTTTTAGAGAAAAATGAAAACAAAAAAAACAATCATAACCTTATCCCTCTTGGCATTTATTTCAATGTCCAAAACTGTTGCTCAAAATTCAGTTTCGGCTTCCGCCAATGAAAAAAAGATGGACCCTAAGACTCTAATCAATAACCCAATTATCAAAGACAAATACACCGGAGATCCAGCAGCTTTGGTTTACAAAGACAAAGTGTATCTCTATGCGGGTCATGATGAAGCGCCAAATGATTTTAACTTTTATAAAATGAATGAATGGCTGGTGTATTCTTCATCGGATATGGTGCATTGGCAGGAACATCCAGTTCCGCTAAAAGTGACCGATTTTGCTTGGGCAAAATCCGATGCTTGGGCAGCTCAAGTCATTGAACGCAACGGAAAATTTTATTGGTATGTTACTGTTGAACACGGAACCATAAATGGGAAAGCGATTGGAGTTGCTGTTTCAGACAGCCCGACAGGGCCTTTCAAAGATGCACTTGGAAAAGCGCTTATCACCAATGATATGACAACCCAAACCAATATTAGCTGGGATGATATCGATCCAACAGTGATGATAGATGACGATGGACAAGCTTACCTGTTTTGGGGAAATAGCGTTTGCCATTATGCCAAATTAAAAGCCAACATGACCGAACTCGATGGCCCAATCCAAACCATCACTTTACCAAATTACACCGAAGCGCCTTGGATTCACAAGCACAACAACTGGTATTACTTATCGTATGCCTATGAGTTTCCTGAGAAAATTGCTTACGCTATGAGCAAATCCATCAACGGCCCTTGGGAATACAAAGGAATTTTGAACGAACTCGCCGGAAATTCAAATACCAATCATCAGGCAATAATTGATTTCAAAGGAAAGTCCTATTTCATATACCATAATGGAAGCATCCAGCCGAATGGCGGTAGCTTTAGAAGATCCGTTTGTGTCGATCGTTTGTTTTACAATAAAGACGGGTCTATGAAAAGGATAATTATGACAACGGAGGGGATAACGGAGTAAGAAGTATTCAGATTGCGGTTGTAAGAATACAATATCAAAGACATTCAACTAGTCCTAGTTGCACAATACCTCCACCCAATATTGTCTTCCCGACGGAGGAGGGATCTCCGCAAGACACGAGCGATAGCGACTGGCGAAGCAAACTCGACAATCTGAGTCCCTTACTTTGCGGTGCTACTTACAGAGATGCTTCCTTCGTCTGCATGACAAGTTTGCGAGTAGTTGGGATGCAAAAAAAACGTCATTGGTAGAGAAAAGAAAGATTAGCTAATGACATAAAACTTGAATTTACAAAATGACTTAAATGTTTTAAAAAAGCAACACATATGAAATTACATAAACACACCTCTCTACTACTCTTCTTCTTGATCCTATTCATTGGCACCTCATCCTTCGCACAGGACATTACCGTTCATGACCCAGTAATGATTAAACAAAAAGACACCTACTATTTGTATTGCACTGGAAAAGGAATCAGCGTATTCAGTTCCAAAGACTTAAAAAACTGGAACCCGGAACCCCAAATATTTAAAGAAAAACCCCTTTGGGTGGACGCCGTGGTTCCTGGTTTTGACAATCACATTTGGGCACCGGACATTTCTTTTCACAACAACACCTATTATTTGTATTATTCAGTTTCCGCTTTCGCAAAAAACACTTCGGCGATTGGAGTAACGACCAATACTACTTTGGATCCAAAAGACCCTGCTTACAAATGGGTCGATCAGGGAATTGTCATTCAGTCGATTCCAAACAGAGATCTTTGGAATGCCATCGATCCTAATTTGACTTTTGACGAAAACAATACGCCTTGGCTGGCTTTCGGTTCTTTCTGGGAAGGATTGAAAATGGTCAAATTGAATCCAGATTTAAAGTCGATTGCTCAACCTCAGGAATGGCATACAATCGCTAAACGCAAAAGAACATTCGAACTTGCGGATTCTGATCCAGGAGATGGCGCGCTTGAAGCTCCTTTTATTTTTAAAAAGAACGGTTACTATTATGAATTCCTATCATGGGATTTGTGTTGCCGAGGCGAAAAAAGCACCTATAAAGTGGTTGTCGGAAGATCCAAAAACATCACAGGGCCTTACGTTGACAAAGAGGGAAAATTATTGACCGAAGGCGGAGGAACTTTAATCATTCAAGGAGATAAAAATTGGTTCGGAGCCGGGCACAACAGCACCTACACTTTTGACGGAAAAGATTATATCATTTACCACGCTTATGATGCCAAGCAAAACGGAAGACCTTTACTGCAAATAAAGGAATTGAAATGGGACGCTGATTTATGGCCAAGGCTTTAGAAAAAGTTTCTAAGTCCCTAAGTTGCTGAGATACTAAGTTAAAAAAATATTACCCCTGTTAAAGTTATCTGCATAATCTTAGCAACTTACTGCCTTAGATTCTTAGAAACTATAAAAACATTTAAAAATGTATTTTATACACTTATTTTATTTATCTTGCAGCTTGCTAATAAAAACCGTTTATGAAATCGCCATTAACAAACAGTTTGCGAAAGCAAACACCAACAAATAAAAAGGCGATACCATATATGACCAATGACAATTAAATTTTACATATATGAAAATTTTTAATTTAAAAAACCACACACTGCTTCTGTTAGTTTCATTATCGCTCTCAAGCGCTATGAATGCACAGAACATTGTGTCCAAAAACTCTGGATATACCATAACGCCAGTTAACATTCAAAACGTAAAACTAACTGATAACTTTTGGTTACCAATTATAAAAAGAGTTCAAGAAAAAACCATCGAATACGCAATTAAGAAATGCGAAGAAGAAGGACGTCTGGACAATTTTCTGATCGCAGGCGGTAAAATGAAAGGCGAAGTAAAAGGGCAAATGCCTTTTGACGATACCGATGTATACAAAATTATAGAAGGAGCTTCGAATACCCTAATAAGCGAACCCAATCCAAAACTGGAAAAACTATTGGATTCCCTTATTGGCATTATCAAAGTGGGACAGGAAAAAGATGGTTACTTAACTACTTGGAGAACCATTAATCCGGCAAAGCCACCAGCACCATGGGTGCCGGTTATTGAAGGAAAACGTTGGGAATCTTTGCAAATCAGCCATGAATTGTACAACTCTGGGCATTTGATAGAAGCCGCTGTTGTACATTTTGAAGCGACTGGAAAAAGAAACTTTCTCGACATTGCCATCAAAAATGCCAATTTGTTGGTGACAACATTTGGCGACGGGAAAGACCAAGTCCATGGCGTTCCAGGTCATCAAATTGTAGAAACTGGTTTGGTTAAATTGTATCAAATCACTAACGATAAGGCTTATCTAAATTTGGCCAAATACTTTCTGGACAATAGAGGAAATCCAAAAAACCATAAACTATACGGCGCTTATGCACAGGACGACATTCCGGTCATTCAACAAAAAGAAGCTGTGGGACATGCCGTGAGAGCCGTTTATATGTACTCCGGAATGACCGATATTGCCGCAATATACAACGACAAAGATTACCTGAATGCAGTGAATAATTTGTGGACAAATATGGTCAACAAAAAAATGTATATCACTGGCGGAATTGGTGCAGTACATGATGGTGAAGCTTTTGGAGCAAACTACGAATTGCCTAACCTGACAGCGTACAACGAAACTTGTGCAGCCATTGGTGATGTGTATTGGAACCGCAGGCTTCATAACTTGACTGGAAACTCTAATTATTTTGATGTAATCGAACGCTCTTTATACAACGGATTAATCTCTGGAATTTCATTGGACGGAAAACAATTTTTCTATCCAAATGCACTGGAATCTGATGGAGTTTACAAAAACAATAGAGGTTCTTGTACCCGTCAATCGTGGTTTGATTGTTCTTGTTGCCCAACGAATTTAATTCGTTTTATTCCTTCGATTCCAGGATTGATATATTCTACAAGCAAAAACGTGCTTTATGTGAATTTATACGCTTCGAATACAGCAAAAATTTCTTTGGACAAAACAGAATTGGAAGTTTCACAACAAACCAATTATCCTTGGGATGGTAAAGTTGCACTTACTGTTTCGCCAAAAAAAGAAAGTGAGTTCACTATCAAATTAAGAATTCCGGGTTGGGCCAGAAACCAAGTTTTACCAGGCGATTTGTATAGTTATAAAAATCTCGCTTCCGCAAAAGTTACGCTGACGATAAACGGAAAACCTTTAGGATATAAAGAAGATAAAGGATACATCAGCATTACCCGAAAATGGAAAAAAGGAGACACCCTAAAACTGGACTTACCAATGGAAGTAAAAGAAGTTGTGACCAATGCAAAAGTAGAAGGCAACATCGGTAAAGTAGCTTTGGAATACGGCCCGATTGTGTATGCTATTGAAGAAATGGACAATGCAACCAACTTTGACAAAATCACTATCGATGCTAATGATACTGTCAAAGTAACAAAAGAAGCAAACCTTTTGGATGGTGTAAATACTATTCAAACTGGGAAACTAAAAGCAATTCCTTATTATTCCTGGTCAAACAGAGGCGTTGGAAAAATGAAAGTTTGGATTGATTTGAAAAAGTAAAAAGAGATGATATAATATGATTATCCGTGACCAATACCAAACCGATAAAAATAGCCACAGATTAAAAAGATTCACACAGATTTCTTTATTAATGCGAATAAAATCAGTGAAAATCAGTGAAATCAGTGGCACAAAAAATACTTGGTACACTTTGCGGACTGTCGAATAATAAAGACTAAAACAGAATAATTATTAAAGTTTAAAAGCCAATCCAAAAGCTTAAAACTTTAAACATGAAACTTTAAACAAAAACATATGAAACCGAATTTAATTACCAAAATAACCCTTTGCGGTCTTTTGCTAAATGGCATTTATGCTAATGCGCAGCAAACAACTCTTGAAGTAAACACCAGCAAAACAATAACCAAAATTCAGCCAACAATGTATGGAATCTTTTTTGAAGATATCAACTTTGCTGCCGATGGAGGTTTGTATGCCGAAATGGTAAAAAACCGCTCATTCGAGTTTGATGATCCTTTAATGGGTTGGATACAACCAAAAAGTGACAAACATAATTTTAATACCGAATCTGGAATTGCTGTTCCTGTTCAATTTTCAAAAAAAGGAAACAATCATAATTATTGCCGAGTTACTGTAAAAGATGCTAAAGGCTATGAAATCATCAATGAAGGTTTCAGAGGAATGGGAATTAAAAGTGGAGCAAAATACAATTTGACTCTAAAAGCATCTAAAGAAGCTGGAAATATATCGAAGATAATTATTCAATTCATTGGAAAAGACAATAAAGTTTTAGGCGAAACAAGCATTGTTCCTACTGCTTCAGATTGGAAAGAATACACCGCTCAGCTTACTCCAACAGCCACAGAAGCAAAAGCAAAACTGCGTTTTACTTTTGAAGGAACAGGAACTATCGATTTGGATATGATTTCATTATTCCCAGAAGATACTTGGAACAATCGAAAAAATGGTCTTCGAAAAGATTTAGTACAATTGTTATATGATATGAAACCTGGCTTTTTACGTTTTCCTGGCGGCTGTATTGTTGAGGGAAGAACTCTGGCACAACGTTACCAATGGAAAAAAACAGTTGGAGAAGTTAATAATAGAGAAAGCTTGGTTAACCGCTGGAATACAGAGTTTGCACACAAACCAACACCTGATTATTTTCAGTCTTTTGGTTTAGGCTTTTTTGAATATTTCCAATTATCAGAAGATATCGGAGCAAGTCCATTACCAATTTTAAGTTGTGGAATGGCTTGTCAGTTCAATACAGGCGAGTTGGTTCCTATGGATCAATTGGATCCTTATGTGCAGGATGCGATTGACTTAATTGAATTTGCCAACGGAAGCGTAGACACTCCGTGGGGAAAAGTTCGTTCGGATATGGGACACCCAAAACCGTTTAATTTGAAATTTATTGGTGTCGGAAACGAACAATGGGGAACCGATTATATTGAGCGTTATAAAGTGTTTGAAAAAGCAATCAAAGCAAAACATCCAGAAATTACAATTGTTTCGGGAAGCGGGCCATTTCCAGAAGGAGATTATTTTGAGTATGCTCAATCAGAACTTAAAAAACTGAATGCAGAAATCATTGATGAGCATTATTATAAAGAGCCAAAATGGTTTAGAGAAAACGCAACTCGTTACGACAATTACGATCGTAAAGGACCAAAAATTTTCGCTGGAGAATATGCAGCGCAAACGGTAGCAATTGCAAGTCCTGACAACAAAAACAGTTGGGAATGTGCTTTTTCTGAAGCCGCTTTTATGACCGGAATGGAACGTAACGCTGAAGTAGTTCATCTTACTTCGTATGCTCCTTTATTCGCTCACGAAGAAGGTTGGCAATGGACACCAGATATGATTTGGTTTAATAATTTAGAGTCCTTTGGAACACCAAATTATTATGTTCAAAAATTATTCGCTAACAATAAAGGAACTGATTTATTATCGATAACCAAAGACGGAAAAGCAGTTACTGGTCAAAACGATTTGTTTGCATCGGCAGTGAAGGATGTTACTACCAAAGAAGTAATCGTGAAACTGGTCAATACTTCTGCAAAAGCGCAGGACATTACAGTTGATTTAAAAGGAAGCAAATTCCAATCAAAAGGAACAGTTATAACACTTACGAGTCCAAATACTAATGACGAAAATTCATTTGCTTCGCCTAAAAAAATCAGCCCGAAAGAAAGCGAATATATCTTGAAAAGTGAGAAAGCATCATTGAGCGTTCCTGCCTATTCTGTTACTGTTTTGAAGTTGAAAATGAAATAATCAGAACATACAAATGTATTTTGAACACTTGTTTTTCATTTCCTTCGTAAACACCAGTAATACTGACGTTTCAAGAAAAATGTCAATACAAAATAAATTAAGTGTTTTTTATACACTTATTAAATAATTATATATATATTTGTACATATTAAAAAAGATTTGTGATGAAAAATTATGTAATAGGATTAGATTACGGCTCAGATTCTGTTCGTGCAGTATTGATAGACACTGAAAATGGACAGGAATTAGCGTCAAGCGTTTGTGATTACAAGCGATGGAAAAATAAAGAATATTGTAATGCCTCAATAAATCAGTTTCGCCAACATCCTTTGGATCATATCGAAGGGTTGGAAACTACCATAAAATATGTAGTTGCAAATAGCAAAGTGGATTCCTCCTTAATTCGAAGCATTTGCATTGACACTACAGGATCTTCACCAGTGCCGGTTGCCGAAGATGGAACTCCATTGGCACTGACCAAAGGTTTTGAACATAATCCAAATGCCATGATGGTTTTATGGAAAGACCACACAGCTATAAATGAAGCGAACGAAATCAATGAATTGGCTGCCAACTGGGGAGGAGAAAATTTCACCAAATACGTAGGTGGTATTTATTCATCCGAATGGTTTTGGGCGAAAATATTACATGTTGCCCGACAAGACGAAGCCGTAAAAAAAGCCGCTCACACTTGGATGGAACACTGCGACTTAATGACGTATTTGTTGATTGACAATAAAGACTTAAAATCATTTAAAAGAAGCCGTTGCGCCGCGGGTCACAAAGCGATGTGGCACGAAGACTGGAACGGCTTGCCTCCTACAGAATTTTTAGAAAAATTGGATCCTTATTTGGCATCGCTTCGCGGAAGATTATATGATGAAACTTATACTTCTGATTTGGTTGCAGGTCATTTAAACCAAGAATGGGCCACCAAATTGGGACTTTCAACCGATACCATTATTGCAGTGGGTACATTCGATGCTCATTCAGGAGCTGTGGGAGCCAAAATAGACGAACACACTTTAGTACGTGTAATGGGAACCTCAACTTGTGATATTATTGTTGATACTAAAGAATCTATTGGAACAAAAACCGTTCGTGGAATTTGCGGACAAGTCGATGGTTCTGTAATTCCAGGTTTCATTGGTCTTGAAGCGGGACAATCTGCTTTTGGTGATTTATTAGCTTGGTACAAAGAATTATTGCTATGGCCAACCGAAAATTTATTGGCTACCTCTACCCTTTTGACCAACGAACAAAAAGAACAATTGAAAGGGGAGATCAGCGACAATCTAATCATACAATTAACTGCCGAGGCAGAAAAAATTCCTTTATCCGAAAGTGTTCCTGTAGCATTGGACTGGATTAACGGAAGAAGAACTCCTGATGCGAATCAAGAACTTAAAAGCGCCATTGCAAATTTATCTTTGGGAACAAAAGCACCGCATGTATTCAAATCATTAGTAAATGCGATTTGTTTTGGTTCTAAAAAAATTGTAGATCGTTTTGAAGAAGAAGGTGTTCGAATTGACACTGTAATTGGCATTGGTGGTGTGGCTCGTAAGTCACCATTCATCATGCAAACTTTGGCCAATGTATTGAACAAACCTATCAAAGTAGCTTTATCAGATCAGGCACCTGCATTGGGAGCCGCAATTTATGCTGCCGTTGCTGCTGGAATTTATCCAAACGTAATTGAAGCTGCTCAAAAAATGGGAAGCCCTTTTGAAAGCGAATATGCTCCACAACTCGACAAAGTAGCCGCTTATAACAAGTTGCTTTTGGCGTACGACCAATTAAGTGCTTATGCAGATCCATCCATTAAAAAACAACAACATGAGCTCTATTTATAAAGACTTAAAGCAAGAATGCTACGAAGCGAATATGCAATTGAACGCATTGAATTTGGTGGTTTACACTTTTGGAAACGTTAGTGCTGTCGATCGCAAAAATGGTGTTTTTGCCATTAAACCAAGCGGTGTTCCTTACGAAGATTTAAAACCAGAAGACATTGTTATTGTCGATTTTGACAACAACATTATCGAAGGCAGTATGCGTCCATCTTCGGATACCAAAACACATGCTTATTTATATAAAAACTGGCCGAACATTGGCGGCGTAGCACATACTCATGCTACTTATTCCGTAGCTTGGGCACAATCACAACAAGACATTCCAATTTTTGGAACCACTCATGCCGATCACTTAACTTCTGATATTCCTTGTGCAGCGCCAATGGCCGATTCACTTATCGAAGGAAACTATGAACACAATACCGGAATTCAAATCTTGGATTGTTTCAAAGAAAAAAACCTTTCGTACGAAGAAACAGAAATGGTACTGATCGGTAATCACGGACCTTTTGCATGGGGGAAAAATGCAGCCAAAGCCGTATATAACTCAAAAGTTCTGGAAGTCGTAGCCGAAATGGCATATCTAACTTTGCAAATAAATCCAAATGCGCCACGATTGAAGGATTCTTTAATCAAAAAGCATTACGAACGCAAACACGGAAAAGATTCCTATTACGGACAATAACCGTTTATTCGGTGAATCGGTAAATCGTTTAATCGATTAGACCGTTCTACGATTAAACAATTAAACAAATAAACGATTAAACGATATAAAAAATGATAGATATCTCTCAAAAAGAAATTTGGTTTGTAGTAGGAAGCCAAGAATTATACGGTGAAGAAACATTAAGAAAAGTAGCCGAACATTCTCAAATTATCGCAAAAGGATTGGATGCATCCTCAAAATTACCAGTGAAATTGGTATACAAAGATGTAGTAAAATCACCTTCGCAAATCTTGAATGTATGTTTGGAAGCGAATTCAAACAAAAACTGTATTGGTATCATAGCCTGGATGCACACATTCTCACCAGCCAAAATGTGGATTGGGGGACTAAGCATTTTGAATAAACCATTATGTCACTTACATACACAATTCAACGCAGAAATTCCTTGGGCTAGTATTGACATGGACTTCATGAACCTAAACCAATCGGCTCACGGGGACAGAGAATTTGGTTTTATCATGTCCAGAATGCGCAAAAAACGCAAAGTGATTGTTGGTCACTGGGAAGACGAACGCGTTCAAACCAAAATAGGAAACTGGACAAGAGTTGCACTAGGTTGGAACGAACTTCAAAACCTAAAAGTAGCTCGTATTGGTGATAACATGCGTGAAGTTGCCGTTACCGAAGGAGATAAAGTAGAAGCTCAAATTCGTTTTGGAATGTCTGTCAATGGATATGACTCATCGGATGTGACCAAACATATTGAAAAAGTAACTGACAAACAATTAGCTGATTTATTAGCTGTTTATGAGGCTTCTTATAACTTGACTCCATCACTTTTAGAAGGAGGAGCGCAAAGACAATCTTTGGCGGATGCCGCAAAAATCGAATTGGGATTGAGAGCTTTCTTGGAAGAAGGAGGTTTTGGAGCTTTTACGGATACTTTTGAGAACTTGGGAGTTTGGAAACAACTACCTGGAATTGCAACCCAACGTTTAATGGCTGACGGTTACGGTTTTGGTGGTGAAGGAGACTGGAAAACTGCCGCAATGGTTAGAGCATTGAAAGTAATGAACGTGGGACTTGAAGGAGGAACTTCGTTCATGGAAGATTACACTTACCACTTTACGCCTCAAAAATCATATGTTTTAGGATCTCATATGTTGGAAATTTGTCCGTCTATCGCTGATGGAAAACCAAATTGCGAAGTGCACCCATTAGGAATTGGAGGAAAAGAAGATCCAGCTCGTTTGGTATTTAATTCTCCTGCTGGTGATGCAATCAACGTATCGTTAGTAGATATGGGAACTCGTTTCAGATTAATCGTAAACGAAGTGACTGCTGTGAAACCAATGGCTGATTTACCAAAACTTCCAGTAGCTCGCGTATTGTGGGACTGCAAACCAAACCTTGATATTGCAGCAACGGCTTGGATTCTTGCGGGAGGTGCTCACCATACAGTTTACAGCCAAGCGGTAACTACTGAATTTATGGAAGATTTTGCCGATATTGCAGGAATCGAATTACTTGTAATCGATGCAAATACCACTATCCGTAATTTCAAAGATACTATCAATGCTAATGAAGCGTATTTTCATTTGTTTCAACACGGTCTATAATAATTTAAGTCTAAATAATAGAGTCTTAAAGTCGGGAGAAATAGAATTAAATTTTTATACTTTTGGCTTTAAGGCTTTAGCCTTTTAAATAACTAAAAAACCAAAAAAATAAAATATGAATCTAGTAAAACGTTGTATTTATGGAATTTCCATTTTAAGTTTAGCAAGTATGAATGTACAGTGTAAAGGAGAGAAAAAAACAGAGGCAGGAGAAGAAACTGCTCTAGAAGCCAATGCTACAGATTCTGTATCTATAGCAAAATCAGTATATGGCAAAACAGACAAAGGAGTCCAAATAGACCAATATACACTGAAAAACCATAACGGAATGGAAGTTGACATTATCACTTTCGGGGGTAGAATATCTACTCTAAAAGTGCCTAATAAAGCGGGTAAATCAGAAGAAGTGGTAATTGGTTTTAATTCATTGGAACAATACATGAAAGACAATCCGTTTTTTGGAGCCCTTATCGGAAGATACGGAAACCGAATTGCCAAAGGTAAATTCACTTTGGACGGAAAAGAATATTCTTTGGCCATCAACAATGCTCCAAATGCGTTGCACGGAGGACCACAAGGTTTCCACAATGTGGTTTGGACTGCTGAAGAAGCCAAAGGCGGAGACTCTGCTTCATTAAAATTGAAGTACGTAAGCAAAGACATGGAAGAAGGATACCCTGGAAACTTAACGGTTTACGTAACCTACACTTTGAACAAAGACAACGCATTGGACGTTTTGTATGAAGCGACTACCGACAAGAAAACAGTGGTAAACTTAACGCAACACGCCTATTTCAATCTGTCAGGTGATTTCTCCAAACCTATTTTGGACCACGAAATTATGATTGATGCAGACAAATTGGTTCCTGTAGATGCAACGCTTATTCCGACAGGCCAATTAACGGATGTTACCAATACTCCATTTGATTTCAGAAAACCAAAATTGGTTGGGGCAGCAATCGAAGCTAAGGATGAACAGTTAAAAAGAGGATTGGGTTACGACCACTGCTGGGTGTTAAACAACCAAGACAAAGGAGAGCGTTTGGTGGCTTCAGCTTATCATGCAGGAAGCGGAAGACTGTTGGAAGTATATAGCGACCAACCTGGAATCCAATTCTACTCTGGTAACTTCCTAGACGGAACTTTACCTATGAAAAACGGCGGAACATACGCACACAGAACTGGTTTTTGCCTAGAAACACAACATTATCCAGATTCACCAAATCAAAAAGACTTTCCTACGACTGTCTTAAGTCCGGGAGAAAACTATAAAACAAAAACTACTTTTAAATTTTCGGTTAAGTAATTTAAAATACTAGAAATCATATAATTTGGTTATTTGTTGGATATCTAGTTTAAAGACTGACACTTGTTGGTTTTAAGTTCCTCGGGAGGTCATACTTCCGAGATTTTTTTGTTTATAAAGTAAAACAGGCTCGAAAAATTTCTAAGATATTCACAGAAAAAGTCGGGAGACTTTTATTAGATTTATTCCCTTAAAGAACATTTAAAAAAAGCTACAAAGTCTGGAGACTTTGCTCAGCTGAGTTTTATTTTTGACTTTACGCCTTTTCGGGATTAATAATTAGCAACATATAAAATCATAACTTCGCCATAGCAAACAAAACAAAAAATGAAACATCTCTTCAAAGCAGAAGCAAAATGGACTTCAAATCAAGAAGATTCAACAAAGCGATTTTACAGTAAAAGTCACAAGATTTTAATTGAAGGAAAACCGGTCTTAAATGTTTCGGCTGCGAAAGCTTTCAAAGGCGATCCGGAATTATACAATCCGGAAGACTTGCTTTTAAGTAGTTTAGTTTCCTGTCACATGATGTCCTATTTATATGTCTGCTCCCAAAATGGAATAGAAGTTTTGGAGTATTCAGACAATGCCGAAGCAACGCTTGAGGTTTCTCCTGACGGAAGCGGGCGTTTTATTGAGGTAAAGTTAAATCCGAAAGTAACAATTGCCAATCCAGATAAAATTCAAATAGCTTTGGATTTACATCAAAAAGCAAATCAATTATGTTTTATTGCTAATTCTTGCAATTTTCCTGTTTTTCATAATGCAACTTGTGAAGTAAAATAAATAAGCCCTATAAGTTTACTAACATGAACTTATAGGGCTTATATGGTTATAAAAAACTATATCTTCACAACAAAACCTCCATTGGGTTTCATTATAACCTTCAGTTTTTTGCTTTTTGATATTGGAAGCTGTTGGAATCCTTTCTCGTTTTCCAAAATAACATAACCGGAGTCATTGGTTACAAACGACAAGTCAATTTCTATTTCTTTGACTTTATTTTCTCCATTAATTCCAACAATGTGCCAAACGTTGTCTTTTTTTCTGGCCATAACAATATACTTTCCTGGGTAGCCGTCTATAAATTTCGAATCATCCCAGTTCGTTGGAATGTCTTTTAGATAATCAACCACATATTTTGGCATTTTGGCCATTCCAACAGGAGTTTCTGCAATGTGTTGAATCCCGGACAAAAATAAAACAGGTAAAGCCAATTCAAAAGCTGGTGTCGTTTTACGCTTGATATTCGGAATAGAATCCAATACCATCGGCGTGAAATCCATTGGATCAAAAACATTTCTGGCAAAAGGAAGCATCGAACAATGGATAGGTTGCAAATCGGCTATATCTTGAAAAAAAGTAATATATTCTTGTCCTTTCACAGCCTCGGTGGTCAGTAAATTGGGAAAAGTGCGTTGTAAACCTCTTGGCAAAGTAGCCCCGTGAAAATTGACCAACAATTGATGTTCTGCAGCATCTTTCAACATCGCATGATAATACGCAATCATCGACTGACCGTCACCACCAAAAAAATCAACTTTGACTCCCGCAATTCCCATTTCTTGTAATCTTGAGAATTCTTTATCTCTATCGGAGTGGGTTAGCAATTTACTTTTCGGATGGTAATCTGTACTATTCCATGACCCTGACGAATTATACCAAACTAATAACTTTACGTTTTTTGTTGCGGCATGAGCCACCAATTCTTTCATTTTGGCATCGCCAATTCGGGTGTCCCAATCAGCATCAATCAAGCAATACGGCCAATTCATGCTGGATGCATAATCGATAAACTGCAAGGTAGTTTCAAAATTAACGGATTCATCTTTCAGTAAAACCCAACTCCAAGAAGACAATCCACTTTTGATAAAAGAAGTATCCATTGGAACAGCAGGATCGGCCAAGTCGGTTCCTAGCGTACTTTCAGTAATGGCTTTCAATGAACCAATCGTTATGATTCTCCAAGGCGTGTACCAAGGCAACTGTGATTCTGGATTAAGAGCTCCGTTTGGAAAAACCTCCTCTTTTTGCGGAAAAGTTACCTGTAATGCTTTTGAGACATCATTATAAACCAATCGGCTACCACAATAATTGTCTTGTAAACCTGTTTCGGTAATCAAAACCCAAGCATCATTGGCATTGAACAAAGCAGGATACACCCATCCTTCACCAATTACAGGTTTTGTATTTACAGGAACACCCATAGAATAATGCTCTTCGTAGGACGGATTGGTTTCTTTCCATCCCGTTTTGGCTTTAGACATTGGCTGTAACCATGCTTTTGCGGAAGCATCAAAATTATAGGTGGTTTTCTCTTCCGTAATTTTCTTGATATCATTCGAAGTTTTAGGAAAATGGTAGCGCAACCCGATTCCGTCATGAGAAAGCTGAAAAATAATTTCCATCGCTTCTCCGGTACTGCTTTGCAAACTGACCGTATATTGATTGGCAGTATACCTGATGTTTTTCCTTTTCCCTTGCAGCATCGAATAATTTGAAGTTACGGCTTTGGCGTCAGAAACTTTTACAATCTTCATATCACTATAAAAATTAGCATCTTCCCGAACAATTCCAAGCTCTGAAGTATTAATTATCAACTTATTTTTGAAGAAAACTTTGTAATAAGGTGTTTTCTTTGGAGTCAGGTTAAATTCAACTTTTATCGTTTTATCGTTATTGACAAACGAATAATCGGTAGTTGTTTTGGCAAATGATGTTAGCGAAACGGCTAACAGAATTATGCAGTATATTTTTCTCATATTTATAAGTGTTTATTTTACACTTACAAGTTTACGACAAAAAATTGATTAAAATCATATTCAAATTAAATTATTATTTTCAAGTGTAAATTTTTAAAATATAATTTATATCTTACATTTTTTTCATCTACAAACCTTTTTTGATTTCATACAATAAACTATAAGATTATTAGAAACATTCCATAAAAAAATCATAAACTTAATTTTATTTGGTAACGAATTAATTACATTTGCAAAATAGTAGCATCAATGAGGACAATATTTAAAACGCGTGAATTTTTAGAATTTTTAAACAATTCAGAAACCAATGTGAAGGACAAAATAGATTACCTATTGGAGATAATAATAAAACAGCCCGTAATTAATATTAAAATAGCCAAGAAATTAATCAACACCGATTTTTATGAAGTGCGAATACAGATCAATAATGAGTATCGAATTATTGTCTTTACGATAGACCACGACAATATAAACCAAAGCAGAAATATAATATTTCTAAATGGATTCATGAAAAAATCGACCAAAGATTACGACAAACAAATAAAAACAGCAATCAAAATTTTAGAAAAATGGCAAGACCAAAACTTGATTTAGAAAAGTTAAAAAGTGAGTTACCTACTGCCAATGACTATTTAGACGACAAATACGGCAAACAAGGCACGCCCGAGAGAGATGAATTTTCAAAAAAAGCATTGTCTTTTTATTATGGTGAATTGATAAAAGAAAAACGCAAAGAAAAACATCTAACTCAACAGCAATTAGCTGACCAAATAGGCAAAGAACGCGCCTACATTGCCAAAATTGAACAAGGCAAAACCGATTTACAAATTTCCAATTTTGTGCAAATAATCAATGCGTTGGGATTGACATTGCAAGTGAAGTGAAGCAAAAAACCCATAAAACCAATAAAACCTCTTCTTTCGAAGAGGTTTTATTGGTTTAAGGTTGAATTGTCAAATTTATTTGTTGAAAATTTAAATCCGTTTTAAAAGCTGAATACTTATTTATCTAAGTTTAAATATTATCAGAAATTAAAATTTCAAAACCCATTTCATTCATTCTTTTTCACCACTTCTCGAATTTGAGTGTATTTTAAATTGTAATATAAAGACTGTTATAATTAAAATTAAGCGCTTTTTAACGTCATAAATTGTCTTTTATCTTCAAATGGCATCATTTTTGTTTCTCGCTTGAAAAATCAAATTATGAAAAAATTTACATTGGTAATTATAACTATTATGTTATTAATGCCTAAACAATCTGATGCACAAAATACAGGTGCTGCTGTTGCTGCTGCCGGCGCAGCTGCATTAGTTATTGGCGCTGCAATTATGGCTCATGACAATATGGAAGAAAGAGCAGAATTAACCGCAACTCAATGGATTATAGCCAATCATCCTGAACTAAAGAGCTTTTCTTTAAAAACTCTAGATTTTGATGGCAAAAAAGCAAAAGACATGTCTTCAGTCTCTGTTATTACTTTCAAAATCCAAGAATTTAATCCATCAGACAATCCAGTTCTTGACGGTAAAAAACAAGTATTATTCTGTTTTACAAGCAATGGTTGGATTAATGATCAAGGAATTGATTTTAGTAGAGTGCAATGGTTTTTGATAGATAGCGATGAATGGATAAATATGATGGTAGCCTATTCAAAAGTTTCTTCCAGTGAAAAAAACGAAACGGTTATCAGAGAAAAATTAACTAATGGAACATTAGTTAATAAAGGAATAAAAGTAAAAGGTAAAACTGAAATTCCATTTTTTAAGATAGAAGGTGATATGTATCTAGTTACCGATTATTCAGATGAAATGAAATTAATTTATAATGAAAAATCGCTATGCTTTTTTTTAAAAAAGACTGGAAATTTAGTGCAGATGGGGAGAGATGATGTAATTAAAACTCATGAATTCTATTTTGCAAAATAACAACTTTTAACGCATTTTGAAATGAGTTAAGGTAATACGAATACACATTATTAAAAATGGAATCATGAAAAAATCAATAATTATAGTTGCTTTTTTGTTTAGCTTCATTACTAACGGTCAAACAGCAGAGGAATATTACAAAAACGGATATTCAAAACATTCTTCAGAAGATTACGATGGAGCAATAATTGATTACACAAAGGCAATTAAACTAAATCCTAATTATACAATTGCATATTTCAACAGGGCTATTGCAAAAGAAGAATTAGAAGACTACAATGGTGGAATAAACGATTTTAACAAAATAATTGAACTTGACCCTAATGATTATGCTGCTTATGGTTTAAGAGGACGTTTAAAAATAAAATTAGAGGATTTTCAAGGTGCAATAGCAGATTGTAACAAATCAATAGAAATTTACATTGGCTTTAGTGAATCTTATTATATCAGAGGGAAAGCAAAGTTTTCATTAAAAAATAACAGAGAGGCTATAGAAGATTATAACAAAGCAATAGAGCTCTTTCCTAAATTCACAATGGCTTATTTAGATCGAGGCAATGCTAAGTGTAATTATGGAGATATAAAAGGTGCGATTTTAGATTATGACCAAACAATTAAGCTTAGTCCACAAAATGCTAGAGCGTATAGCAACAGAGGAGCGATGAAACTTTCCCTAAAAGATTATGAAGGTTCATTTACAGACTATTCAAAGGCCGTCGAATTAGATCCAAAAAATAAAGATGCAAAAGCAGGATTTAAACTTGCTACATTATTATTAAAAAGTAAATATGAGAAAGAGTCTGATTCGCCTGATGAAAATAAAAAACAGAATAAGATAAGGCACTATAACTCTGGAGTCGAAAAAACAAAATCACAAGACTACATAGGAGCAATTGCGGATTACACAAAAGCCATTGAACAAGACCCGAATTTTGGTATTGCTTATCAAGCTAGAGGACTGACAAAAATATATTTAGAAGATTATAGAGGAGTAATTTTAGATTATTCCATGGCAATTGAAATTGACCCAAATAATGCCGATCTCTATTACTTTAGAGCAGGAGCAAAAGACAGATTGGGTGATTATCATGGAGCAATATTAGATTATACAAGGGCAATTGAAATTAACCCAAATAATAGTGATTTATATTCAGACAGGGGAGATTCAAAATCAGATTTGAGTGATTTCCTTGGTGCAATTGAGGATTACAATAAAGCAATAAGTATTAATCCAAAAGATTCACGCGTCTATGCAGGGAGAGGTTTGGCAAAAATAGAATTAAATCAAAAAAATGATGGTTGTTTAGATCTTAGTAAAGCAGGAGAATTAGGATATAATGAAGCATATATTTTGATTAAAGATTTATGCAAATAACCCAAACTGAACCATTTCAATTAGAATAATATTTAATAATTCTAACTTATAATAAAACAATGAAAACATCGATCGTCCTTATTTTCATGATCATTTTACCAATAACATTTGGCTTTGAAACTTTGACAAATGATACAGTATATATCTGCAAAGGGCCTTATTCCAAAAAATATCATTATGATAAAAACTGCAGAGGATTGAGCAATTGTTCGACTGAAATATATAGTGTTTCAAAAAAGGAATCTCAAAATTCAGGAAGGACTTTATGTGGTTTGGAGGACTAAATTTAATTTTCGAAAAAAAAAACCATCAATACAATAATAATTGAGATTCCAGAGTTTTGAATCTTAACCACAAAAGATTATTCATTAAACCCAAAAAACAAAAGTATGCCTAACAAAACCACAATTATCGCTTTTGCATTGATCTCCACAATATTGTTCAGCTCTTGCGAAGGAAAGAAAAAACCAGAACCTCAAATTAGCGAAGCTTCAAGAACTGCAATAATAAAACCTCCAATTCCAAAGTTGGACATCGCCTATCAAAACTTTACAGTTGAACCTGATTCTGCAACCGTTTTAACAACTCCACGAGGCACTAAAATCAGAATACCTTCAAACGCATTTTTGGACAAAGATGGCAATATTGTCAAAGACAAAGTTGACATCACTTTTCGAGAATTCTACTCCCCGCTAGATTTTTATTTAGCAGGAATACCAATGACCTATGACGAAAACGGAATTGAAAAAGTATTTGAATCTGGCGGAATGGTCGAAATAAATGCTACATCCAATAAAAATGAAGTTTTTGTAAATCCGAAAAACAAGATAAAAGTAGATATGCTGAGTTGGACAAAATCTGAGGAATTCAATGCCTACGATTTAGATAAAATTAGCGGAAAGTGGATAGAGAAAGAAAAAGATTCTATAAGTCTTTCAGAAAAGGAAGAAGAATTAAAATCAACACCAACAATTCCACCTATGCCAAGAGTCTCTACTTCAAATTCTTTCAAAATAGAAGTTGATAAAGAATTACACCCAGAAATAGCAATCTATGAAAATGTATTATTTGAACCTGTTGATCCTTTAAAATGTTCAGTAGGAGATGCACAAGATTATAAAATAAACCCATTGAAAAACGGGATTTATGAAGTTATATCTATTTTAAAAATAGGAAACTATAAAGAAGAACATAAATGCGAATGTTATTTGGCATTTGAAAAAGGAAAAGATTATAATAAAGCATTAAAAATATATCAAAAGAAATATGCTTCATTAATAAAAAATCGAGAAGTAGAGTCAAAAATAATCCGGACATTAGAAATAAATAATTTTGGATTTGTAAACTGTGATCGCCCAATAAATTATCCTCAAGGAGGAGAATTTAATCCAATATTTGTTGATGAAAAAGGGAATTCATTACACCTGACCGGAATTGTTTTAGTAGAAAGTAATAATAATGCATTATTCCGATATACCTCAACCGTAAAATACAATCCGAGCAATAAAAACGTACTTTGGGGAATTACTAATAAAGGTAAGATTGCCTATATAAAAGATGATGATTTCAGCACCATTATTAACAAAAGTTCCGGACAAAAAATAAAAATGCACTTGATTGAAAAAACACCAGAAACGTATGAAGACCTTAAAAAGATATTATTTTAGGGGAATTAAAACCCCATAAAACCAAAAAAACCGCTTCTTTCGAAGCGGTTTTTGTACCCGGAGCCGGAGTCGAACCGGCACGGTTTCCCACAGGTGTTTGAGACCAGCGCGTCTACCAATTCCGCCATCCGGGCTTAGCTAGACATGGAATAATAAACAATCATTCCAAACGCAATAAAGAGACAATTAATATTAACAATTATCTTTTCCTTTAACACGGTGCAAATGTAAAAAATATTTTTAAACATTCTAATAAAAATACTTAAATTTTTCCTTTCAGAGTTGATTTTATTTTCTAAATTTGCACCTCGTTAAAAACGATACACACAACTAACTACACTCGAGGCATTTATATTCTTCTGGCTTTAAACAAATGATGAAGCCGAACTGTATGAAGCGCAGCGAAATAAAAACAACAAATTAAATGTCACACCTAGAACCAGAAGCTAAAATTTTTGCTTGTTCAAAAAGTGAATATCTTGCAGAGAAAATTGCAAAGGAATACGGAATCCCTATGGGGAAAGTTACCATGTCTACTTATAGTGATGGTGAATTTCAACCTTCTTACGAAGAATCAATCAGAGGGTTACGTGTTTTTATCGTTTGCTCAACCTTTCCAACTGCAGATAATTTAATGGAATTATTGTTGATGATTGACGCCGCAAAACGCGCATCAGCAAGACACATTACTGCTGTTATACCTTACTTCGGTTGGGCAAGACAAGACAGAAAAGACAAACCAAGAGTACCGATTGGAGCAAAACTAGTTGCAAAACTGTTAGAAACTGCCGGTGCAACCAGAATAATGACTATGGATTTGCATGCTGATCAAATACAAGGATTCTTCGAGAAACCAGTAGATCACCTTTTTGCATCCACTATCTTTTTACCATACGTAGAAAGCTTAGGCCTAGATAATTTAATGATTGCATCTCCAGATATGGGAGGATCGAAAAGAGCTTACGCTTATTCTAAATTCTTAAATTCTGAAGTAGTTATCTGTTACAAACAAAGAAAAGCGGCCAACGTTATCGAAACAATGGAGCTTATCGGAGAAGTAAAAGGCAAAAATGTAATCTTAGTCGATGACATGATTGACACAGGAGGAACTTTGGCGAAAGCTGCCGACTTAATGATCGAAAAAGGAGCCTTGAGCGTTAGAGCTATTTGTACGCACGCCATTTTATCAGGTGGTGCTTACGAAAAAATAGAAAATTCAAAATTGTTGGAACTAATCGTAACCGATTCTATTCCGTTAAAAAAACAATCTAACAAAATAAGAGTAGTGAGTTGTGCGCCTCTTTTTGCCGAAGTAATGCACATGGTGCACCACAACAATTCCATTAGCGGAAAATTCTTAATGTAAGAATTGATTATTAGATTGTTCGAACTGTCAAATAATCAAACAATAGAATAATCCATAAACAAGAGTTTAATTAATAACTATATAAATATTTACAATGAAATCGATTACAATTAAAGGATCAGAAAGAGAAAGCGTGGGCAAAGTAGCTACTAAAGCCTTACGTAATGCTGGATTGGTTCCTTGCGTATTATACGGAGGAAGTCAAGCAGTTCATTTTTCAGCGGAAGTTATAGCTTTCAAGAACTTGGTTTACACTCCAAACGCACACACAGTTGTGATTGAATTAGAAGGAGGAAAAACTTTCAACGCTGTTTTACAAGATATTCAGGTTCACCCGGTATCTGACAAAATTTTACATATTGACTTCTTTCAAATCTTTGATGACAAAGAAATCACTATCGAAGTTCCTGTAAAAATTGTTGGTAACTCTAAAGGAGTTATGGCAGGTGGAGATTTACGTTTGAACAACCGTAAATTAAAAGTTAAAGCTTTACCAAAAAATCTTCCAGATTTCGTTGAAGCTGATATTACACCTCTTGATATGGGTAACAAATTATACGTTACTAAAGTGCCAACACCAAACTTCAAAATCATGCACCCAGACAATACAGTAATTTGTCAAGTGAAGATCTCTCGTGCGGCTATGAAAGCAGCTCAAGAAGCAGCAAAAGCAGCAAAAGCTCCTGCAAAAAAGAAAAAATAATACTTTTTCAATCTATATCAAAAGCATCAGTTTCACAACTGGTGCTTTTTTTTTGAGTTGAAGCGAAAGATTGAGCACTTCAGGAAGCATGGATTCCCGCTGTCCTTCCAATCCTTTTGGGAACTTTGTCAAAGTTTTAAACTTTGACAAAGTTCCCAAAAGAATATTCCCTCCCATCGGGGCTAGTTAGGTTTTATGGTTTTGTTTTTGTGAATAATCTAAAAATCCAACAATCTTTTAGTCCAATAATCGAATAAAACCTATTTTTGCAGCATGATAAAATGGATACAAAACCTGTTTTCATCACCAAAAACAGAAGAGAACACAGATAATAGGAAACCGGAGGTTCACGAACACCAAAAAACAATAAAACCCGTGAGTAAGAAATTTTTAATCGTTGGCCTTGGCAACATTGGCTCCGAATACGTAAACACCCGACACAACATTGGCTTCAAAATTGTGGATTTCCTTGCAAAGAAAGAAGGAATCCCATTCGAAACCGTAAAACTGGGCGCACTCGCCGAATACAAATTCAAAGGAAGAACCTTTCTGCTTTTAAAACCAAATACCTACATGAATTTAAGCGGAAAGGCCGTAAAATATTGGATGGACAAGGAAAATATTCCGCTAGAAAATCTTTTTGTTATTACCGATGATTTAAACCTTTCTTTCGGAACCATTCGCATCCGCAAAAAAGGCAGCGACGGAGGTCACAACGGACTCAAGAACATCAATCTCGTTCTAAACACACAAGAATACACCCGCTTTAGATTTGGCATCAGTGATGAATTCAAAAAAGGGCAACAAGTTGACTACGTTTTAGGAGATTGGGACGATACCGAAAAAGCAAAACTTCCCGAAAGACTGGAACTCGCTTCCGAAATCATAAAATCTTTCGGAACGGCAGGATTGGAAAACACCATGACCACATTCAACGGAAAATAAATATAATAAAAAAGGGAGACATTTGAATGTCTCCCTTTTTTATTATAAGTTTAAAAATCTATTCAACAATAATCTTAGAAACACCTTTTCTATCTCCATCCACAACCGTAACGATATAAGTTCCTGTTGATGCGTTCTTCAATTGAATATTCTGATTGAAATCTCCAGTATTTTCAAACTCTTTCTGGTATATTTTTCGACCTAACATATCGGTTACAAAAACCTTGATAGCTGTCGTATTGGAACTTGAAAAACGAATATTAAAATCTCCTTTATTTGGATTAGGATACAACACAAAATCATTGATTTCAAAACTTGGTATTGCCAAAGTAGTATAAGAACTTGAACAAATCTGTATAGATGCCGAATTAATTGTACCTGTATCATTGGCGTTAGCATCTCTAAAACGTAGCGTCCATGTTCCTCCTGGATTTTCCCCATTAAAAGCAGACAAAACTCCTGCCGGAACGACCGTTTGACTCGCAGTTGAACCACAATTCAAAGCCCCACCCAAATCATCATAAGTCAAAACCAAACTACTATCGGTAGCGCCACAAGACTTATCAAACAATTTCACAATAGTTCCTTTTGGACTCTTCAATTCAATTTGAACATCGGATATATAAGTATGGGTAAAATTAACACTAAAATTAACATCTGTAATTTCCGAAGTCGATGCTGGGACCACAATAGTTTTCTCAGTGTAAGCAGCTACATTGTCGGGTATAGGGTATGATCCTGCAAAAGCATAGGGATTACAAGAAGTCGCCACACTATACCCCAAAGCAAAAGGCTTACCATTTACGGCATAAAAAACATTCCCTGTTGGTTGTATCAAAATTCTACAATTCTTGGCAGCCGTTGTTGGTGCAGTAATCACTTCAGAACCATCATTTGGCGTATTGGTTGCCAAAAAGGTTGGAAAAGTCAAACCTCCATCGGTAGATAATTTAATATTCACATTCGTCGCTCCCAACAATAAGTTACTACTATTTACGCTCCAAGTTATCGTTTGTGACGAGCCCAACACCCAACTGGAATCAGAGATATTTTGCGAAGTTACTGCAAATGGCCCTTTATTTTCATCAACAGTAAGTGTCATCCCGTCCGAATTGGTTTGAGCAGATGCTGAAACTGCATTATCTCGCGCAGTGAATACAAAACTCAAATTTCTTGCCACAGATGGAAGTGCTTCCCAAGTAGTAACCAATTGACCAGCCAACACTTTACTAAGAGTTGGAAAATAACGATTGGTAGCGCTACTAGGCAAAAATGACCTAAAATTAGGGCCATTGGCTTTTGTTGCAGAAGCGATACTATTCGCATCACTTTCACTATTGGTAGCCGAGTCATTTTGTTCCCAACAATAAGTCATTATGTCCCCATTAGGATCTGAAGCCGAACCATTCAAGACAAAAGGAGTACTTTTTGGAATAGTGTAATCAGCTCCAGCATTGGCAGTTGGTGTTTGATTACTCAATGTCGTACTAACTGGACATGATTTAGATGCCAAATTACTCTGAATTTGAGAAATACTGGCATAGGCAAAATAATCATCCGATTGACTTTGAACATCATAATTGGTAATTCCTGCATATCCCATAATAGTTGAGCCACTCCCGGGTTCCACGCTTGTTCCAGTTCCTTCCACACTATACGAAAAAGTATGTGTTGCACCTATTTGATGCCCCATTTCGTGAGCCACAAAATCAATATCAAAAGAATCACCTTCTGGTTTACTGTCTGATGGTGAAGTATAGGCACTACCTTTTCCTGCAGTATAAACTGGTGTTGAGTCTGTATTTGTTAATGCATCACAAACACACCCGATACAACCTGCATCTCCGCCTCCTCCAGAGCCTCCAAATAAATGGCCAATATCATAATTGGTTTCACCTATTTTGGTGGTAATTGTTTTTTGTACTTCTTCATTCCAAGTTCCAGGACAGTTGTTTCCGGTACAACCTGCAACTACCTCTACACCTTGAGCCGCATTCGAGTAAGGATCAGTAAGAGGATCAGTGAAAATTATATCAGTATCATTGGCAATAATTATCAATTTCACAGCCAAGTCTCTATTAAAAACCCCATTTACCCTTGTCATTGTAGCATTCATCCCAGCCAACGCATTAGCAACTGTACCACCAAAATATTGGGCATATTCCCCGGTGCAGGAAAGCGCCAATCGCATGGTTTTAAAAACACCATTACTTGATTTTACTTGACTTGTTTTCTTCGTCAGATCCTTACTCAGTTCGACATCCCTTGTTTTACAGGTTAAAGGCAAAACTCCTTTACTCCTATTTTTTGAAGTAGAAACCGCATACATCGATTTATTTTCTGGCAATGCATCAATAAATTCAGAACCACTGTCACCTCTTAAAATCATCGTTTGAATACCGCTTGGTGAAACACTAAAACTAATGAACGCCTTTGGGTCAGTAATTCCCGTTCCTGAATAGGCACGAATTTCTGGATATTTTGCCTGCAATTCAGGAGCAAAATTAGAAGATTCCACTACAGTAAATTGTTCTATTTTACCGGCACTATTCGGAATTGCAACAGCTATACTTTTGGCCAATGATGCATCCGAATGAAGCGTTTCCAGTGATTGTTTGAATTCGGCCACGTTTAAGGTGTACAAAGGCTGATGCTCCAATCCGATATCTCCCTCCTGTTTTTGAGAAATCCCCCTTTGGGAAGAACCCACTACTGACCAAGATGATCTGGCTTGAGAAAACCCAACAAAACTTACAGTTAATAATCCTAAACAAAATAGAAATCTATTCATATGCTGATATTTATTGTTTTTTATCGGTCATATGTAATTCGCATATCTTCATTGGTGTTTGCGACCAATTTACATTCATGCTCATTTCATATACTGATAATGTGTGTTTTGAAGTATGAAACTTCATTTATATTTATCTCACCTGCCTCTATTTCGTTTTTCGCATTTGATAACCCGAACCAATAGATGAACAAATAAAACATTTTCAATTGAGGTCCATTTTCGATTATATAAATCCAAAATTGATACACAAAATTAATTCATTTACAATAGAATATACAACGATTTGAAAAACGATTTGAAAAACATAACAATTACAGTAGGTTATAATACTTAATTTGAAGATTTATTAACATAATGAACATTACAATTAATAAACCCGTTGGGTGAAATTCAATTAAAAAATGAACCACACAGATACATAGATTTAATATCAAATCATTTAAGAACGAATAGAAATAGCACTATTTTTCACATAGATTGACTATGTAAATAGTAAAACGTCTATCAAGTTCTTTTAAAAACTATAAATTCTATGTCTCTATGTGTTTAAAAATAATTGCACCCAACGGGTTACAATTAATAAAAATAGAAACTTCTTATTCTTCTTTTTAAAATAGATAGTATAAATTTGCAAAATATTTAAAAATAGGTACTTTGAAAATTTTTCATTCTATAAACGATTTCCAAGTTGCATCTGGGGATAATGCAAAAAAAACAATTCTTACGTTAGGAACCTTTGATGGTGTTCATTTTGGACATAAAAAAATACTGGAAAAAGTCACTCAAAACACTGAAAACGAAAAATACGAAAGTTTGGTACTTACTTTTTTCCCTCATCCTCGCATGGTTTTACAAGAGGATTCGGATATTAAAATGCTCAATACAATAGACGAGAAAATAGAACTTTTGGATAAAATAGGCATCCAAAATTTAGTTATTCATCCCTTTGACGAAAGTTTCTCCAGATTGACTGCGGAGGAATTTGTAAAAAATATCCTTGTTGACCAATTTCATATCCATAAAATAATAATTGGTCATGATCATCGATTTGGGCGCAATAGAACTGCCAATATAGATGATTTAAAAGCTTTTGGGAAACAATATGATTTTGAGGTGGAAGAAATTTCAGCTCAGGAAATCAAGGAGGTATCTGTAAGTTCCACAAAAATAAGACAGGCTTTAATCGAGGGTAATGTGGCTTTGGCCAATGAGTTCTTGGGTTACAATTATTCATTAACAGGAATTATAGCCAAAGGAAAACAACTGGGCAGAACTATTGGTTTTCCTACTGCCAATTTAAAACTGGAAGAAAACTTCAAACTCATTCCAAAAAACGGTGTTTACATTGTCAAAAGCATTATAAACTCAAAAATGGTGTTGGGAATGATGAACATAGGTTTTAACCCAACTGTTGATGGCAAAAATCAAACTATCGAAATCAATTATTTTGATTTTAATGAAGATTTATACGATCAAAAAATCACCGTTTCCATATTGGAAAGAATCCGTTCTGAAGAAAAGTTTGATTCGGTTGCGCTTTTAAAAGAGCAATTGGAAAAAGACAGAAATACAGCTTTGGCATATTTTAAAAAACAATAAATTACTATTTACTTTAAGAATAAGTATGCTCGATTTGGGCAAGACCAATCTATAATTATCGTTGAAAAAATAAACCAAACGTCTTGGTCTCGAGTGAGGGATAAGAGCAAGCTACCGAAGTAGCGCGGATAGCCCGACACCATAAAGCAAAGGGACCAAATCATCGGCATGATTTAGTCCCTTTGCTTTATGGTGGCACTCCCACACGAGCTTTAGCGAACTGACGCAGTAAACGATTTTACAAGCTATTAATTCACATTACTTTTCAAAAATGCGGACATAAAACTCTTCTGCAATTAATTACATCGATTTCGTTTATTTTTTGTAAATTTATGTCAACATATCTGATTTCCAAATACATATTGAATTTCTAACTTTTAAAAAACTACGCCATGAAAGTAAAAAAAGAAATTAAAAACGGGTTCTTCATCTTTATATCAATAGGAACCTATTTTCTTTTAATGGAATTTTTGGGTTTATCCAATATTTTCTATTTGAGGTTGATGAATGTGTTCTTCGTTATATATGCCGTAAATGACACGTTGCGCTCAAGGGTTTCCCACGGCAAGACAAAATTTGTACCCAATATATTGGCTGCCTTAACCACTTGCTTAATCGGTGTTGTTTTATCTGTTGTTGGACTACTGGTTTACAGCTATATGAGAGGTGGCGATGCTTATATCCATAATTTATCGGAGAGTTTTTTATTCGGTGGCCATCCTTCCATCAATATGTATTGCTTTTCATTGTTTTTCGAAGGAATTGCCTCGTCAGTAATTGTAACTTTGCTATTAATACTTTACTATAACGACAAATTTATAGCCGATTAAACTCCTTTTTTCAAACTATTCACAGTAAGTCTTTTTAAGCCTTGCACATTGCTTCTTTAGAACAATTTGATTACTTTTGGGGCATCAAAATAAAGGATCGATGAGTATCACAAAACACAACTGGACGAAAGAAGAAATTATTGCTATTTATAATAAACCCATGATGGATTTGCTTTTTGAAGCAGCTACGATCCATCGGGAACACCACGACCCAAACGTGGTTCAGGTTTCTACTTTGGTTTCCATTAAAACTGGTGGCTGTTCTGAAGATTGTGGCTATTGCCCACAAGCAGCGAGATACAACACAGGGGTTGAAGGAAATGATTTAATGTCAGTAAACCAAGTCAAAGCACAGGCTCTTAGAGCCAAATCTGGCGGTTCTTCCCGTGTATGTATGGGAGCCGCTTGGAGAAACGTAAAGGATGGTCCTGAGTTTGACCAAGTTTTGGAAATGGTTCGTACTATTAACAAAATGGATATGGAAGTATGTTGTACCTTGGGTATGATTACCGAAAACCAAGCTCAACGATTGGCAGAAGCTGGTCTTTACGCTTACAATCACAACTTAGACACTTCAGAGGACTACTATAAAGAAGTTATCTCGACTCGTGGATTTGAAGATCGTTTGCAAACTATAGAAAACGTTCGTAAAACCAGTGTTACGGTTTGTAGCGGAGGAATTATTGGAATGGGAGAAAGCATAGAAGACAGAGCAGGAATGCTTGTGGCACTTTCCACTTTAAACCCTCAACCGGAATCGGTTCCGATCAATGCTTTAGTAGCTGTAGAAGGCACTCCGATGGAAGATGAAAAACCGGTGGAAATTTGGGAAATGATTCGAATGGTTGCTACCACGAGAATTGTAATGCCAGAAACTCAAGTCCGTTTATCAGCTGGAAGAATGAATATGAGCCGCGAAGGGCAAGCCATGTGTTTCTTTGCTGGAGCCAACTCTATTTTTGCCGGAGACAAATTACTTACAACACCAAATCCTGATGTTAATGAAGACATGAAAATGTTTGATTTATTAGGCTTAAAACCTCAAAAACCATTTAAAAAAGCAGCACAGCGACCAACTGTTGAAGCAGTAGATTCACAATTTGAATCACTTGGTGAAAAACCAAAATGGACTAGACCAGGTCATACGATTGAAAAAAACTTGGAAGCATCCATAAAAGGAAAATAAATCTTTTTATCAGAATAGTAAAACCTCATTTTCGACATGAAAATGGGGTTTTTTAGTTATTTGACATAAATTAAAAAAGGATTTTATCAATGCGACTGATACTACTGCCAAAAACCGTTTTTACAATTAAAATTTGATGCTTTGGAATTAAATCTGAGATAACAAATTGCTCTTTCTCGATATTACTCTTTTCATAAAGCAATCTTCCTCTCAAATCAAAAACCAATATTTTACCAATATTTCCGTTAAACGAACTGATTTTTATTTGATGGTTATTAACAGACACAATAACTGATTTATCTTTTTTATCAAAAGATGGATTTTCTAATGTTGGATCCAAACCACTTACCGGAGGAATTTCTATCACCGGAGGTGTTACAACAATCAGTGAATCAACCATCACTGGAGGTTCTGCAACTACCTGAGGCACAATCACTACTGGAAGCTCTACAGCTACTGGTGGTGTTACAACAATAGGGGGCTCGACTACCACAGGAGCCGTAACCACAACCGGAGGATCTACAACCACTGGTGGTGTTACAACAACGGGTGGCTCTGTAGCTACTGGTGGTTCAACTACCACTGGAGGTGTTACAACAATGGGGGGCTCGACTACCACAGGAGGCGTAACCACAATAGGAGAATCTACAGCCACTGGAGGTGTTACAATAACAGGTGGATCTACAACAACTAATGGCTCAACTACAACTGGAGGTTCGACAACAACCGGAGGCTCAACTACCACAGGTGGAATTACAACTGGCGTATTGTCTTTGTAACGCAACACAAAACGATCATTAAAAACCCCTACCGCTGTAGTGAATGAATAAGGTCCGTCCTTTAAATTATGAATGACATTAGTCACTTTATCTTCAACAAAAACAGGCTGTGTAGCCAAAAGCCCGTCTACTTCGTCAATGCTTATCGTAAAAGCTCCTTCGATAGTCGTTTTATAACCCAATGGCACTTTATCCGTTTTGTCAAATGGAACCGCACGCCCCTGAATCACAAAATTGGTATTTTCATTGATACTGTAAAAATCAATGAATTTGTTGCTGTCTTGTGATTTTCCATCAAAGACACTATCAAAACCATTGGTTGCCCCTGTGGCATAACCCACTAACATTTGCTTGAAAGCCCCTTCTGTATTGGTTAGATTCAACCAAACTCGATGTTTCTCAATGGCAGCAGTTTTGGAACTAGTCCCTTTAAAAAATTGAGCGTTTTTACCTGAAGTCCCTACACGCATGCCATTGTTAAAAACAACAGGCCCTACTGCAGTAGCACTTTTCACAAAGAAAGATTGTCCCGCCGCTATATATCCTAAAGGCTTATTAAGAATTTGTTCTTCTCCGGCATCCATAACACCGTTCCCGTTTGCATCCACAAAATTACCACTGGTTCCAACTCCTCCTAGATAATTATAAGAAGCATAATCCGTTCCCGAATACTTCAAATTAGTAACAGCTGTATTGTGTGTCCAAAAACGAATCGTTCCCTCTAGTTTGGGATTATTGATACTGTTTTCCAATAAAAAAGCATCTGCACTCATCGCCGATGGATATGGATTTCCGATCAGGTTACTATAACCCGTTGGATCAATTGACAAGGTGTAAGCTCCATTGTTAGGAATCCCTTCAAACTGTACCGGCTGAATATAAGTAGCTGCCACTGGATTTGGCCAAAATTGCGGCTTCGGAACACGAATAATAAATCCTTTTCCTGGAGGATTCATGGTGTTTGCTGCCGGCTCAATCACCCATTTATTCATCGAATAACTCATGTATTTATCCGATAAAGTATTAGGAGATAAAACATTTAGCACTTGATCCTGTACCGGCGACGACCAATACGTATAATCAAAATTCTTCATCGGCGTAGTTTCTCGCTTGTAGACAATTTTTCCGGTATTCACTGCGGCATTATTTATCTGAATAAAACTCGAATTATTCTCGAAAGTTAGTATGCCACTACCCATTACATCCAATCCATTTTCAAGCTTTAAAACTACGCCAGAATCTACATGGACTGCAATACCCGAATCTACTTGACAAGAACAAGCTTCTAGAGTCGTATTTACATTAAAATCACTTAAAAACCGTACGTTCTTGGTCGCATCAGGAATACCATTAGACCATGTCCCATCATAAATAGTTTCTGGTGGAGCTACTTTTATAGTATTGGAAAAACTACTTGTGGCACAACTATTGGCTGAACGCAATCGAACATAATAAGTTTTCCCTGCTGTCAATCCTCCAACAGTTTCGGATAAAGCATTTGCTAAGTCTTTATTTTGATAGCCTGCAAGATTATTCATAAAACCAGAATCAGTAGCCACATCGATAAAATAATTTGAAGCTTGTAAAGAAGCTGACCAATTCAACGCAAAAGAAGTCGATGAACAGCTAAGACTTGTTTCCGGCAATATAGGTATTTGTGGAGCTGCACAAGATATATTACCATTAAATTGAAAATCATTAACACTAAAAGTCCCTGTTCCCATATTGGCTGCCCAACCATATAATCTAAAGGTAATGGAAGAAGCTACATTTTGAAATTCAGTAGCAGACAAAGAAACTGTTGAACCCGTTGCCGTAACAACACCTATATCTGATGTAAAATTATCTAGACTGGAACGAAAAGCAAAAAGAGTGGGGCCATTTATAGACACTTGTCCTGTATATACAAAACTAATAAAATCAATTTTTTTATCTGTATTTGGAATTAGTGTAAACTCAAAATAAGCATTAGGATCTAACACATCCGATTTCCAGCCTCTGCCATTATACCTATTATTTGTATTTATACCATATATTCCAGTACCTCTACCAATACCGCTAACCGTAATATTTGGATCTACAATTTGTCCAATAATGTAAGGATTTGATTCATCAGGATTGACTCCATTGATAGGATTATCAAATATAGATTGTCCAAAAATTAAAATAGGTGAAGAAATAAAAATCAGCAAAACGAAAATTTTTTTTTTCATAAACATAATATTGAATTAATCCCATAAAAACAATAACACAATACTAAAATAAGAATTATATTATAATGTATTTATAATTTTTAATTTAATTTCTTACATGAAAACAAATTACTCCTCGCGTGCCAATGATAAATATCGCCTCGGGTATCTTAATTTATATTAACTATTTTGAAATCATTAAATACTAAAAACAAAAAAATCCCATTCTGAATAACCAGAATGGGATTGCAAATTGTAGTATATATAGATTAATTTTTAAAGATAATTTCTTTCGTCACCCACTTACCGTTTACCAATTGGGTCACAACAATTAAAAATTGATCACTTGAGGTTAAATTCTGAATAATAAACTCATTTTTATTCACATTGTCATTCTTGTAAAGCAACCTTCCTCTCAAGTCATAAACCATCAACGTGGCAATTGTTTCATCGAAAGAGTTAACTTTTATTTGACGATCTTTCACCGATACAATAACCGATTTATCTTTTTTCTCGAAAGATGGATTTCCCAAAGTCGGATCCAAACCACTTACCGGAGGAATTACTATCACTGGAGGTGTTACAACAACTGGTGGATCAACTACTACTGGAGGCGTAACTACAACAGGAGGAACAACCACAACTGGAGAATCTACTACCGGTGGTATTACAACAACTGGTGGTATTACAACAACTGGTGACTCAACCGACACTGGAGGTGTTACTGCAATCGGGGGATCTACAACAACAGGAGGCACAACCACTACTGGAGGTTCTAAAACTACGGGCGGTGTTACAACGACAGGAGGTTCTACAACAACAGGAGGCGTTATGACAACAGGAGGCACAACCACAACCGGAGGTTCTACAACTACTGGAGGTTCAACCACTACTGGAGGAACGACTACAGCCGGCGGTGTTACAACTGGAGTATTATCAGTATAACGCAACACAAAACGATTATCAAAAACTCCCGCAACAGTAGTGAATGAATAGGGTCCATCCTTTAAATTATGAATGACATTGTTCAATTTATCTTCAATAAAAACAGGCTGCGTGGCCAGAACTCCGTCTACTTTATCAATGCTTATCACAAAAGTTCCTTCTAATGTCGATTTATAACCCAACGGCACTTTGTCCGTTTTGTCAAATGGAACAGCACGTCCTTGTATAATATAATTGGCATTATTATTAATACTGTAAAAATCAACGTATTTATAACTGGTACTAGACGCTCCGTCATAAGCATTATCGGCTCCATTGGTAGCACCTGTAGCATATCCTACCAGCAATTCTTTGAAAGCTCCTTCTGTATTGCTTAAACTCAACCAAACGCGATGCTTCTCAATTGAAGTCTTCTTTGATTTTGTTCCTTTAAAAAATTGCGAATTATCTCCTGAATGAATAACTACTCGCATACTATTGTTAAAAACTACGGGGCCGGCTCCAGCACTTTTTACAAAAAAAGATTGGCCTGCCGCTATATTACCGGAAGGTTGTTCACCACCGGTAACCGCCGCCGTGCCCCCTGTCAAATTATAAGAGGCATAATCCGCACCAGCATATTTTTGGTTCGCTATACTCGAACTATGCGTCCATAAACGAATGGTTCCCTCTAGCCTAGTATTATTGACACTATTTTCCATTAAAAAGTCATCGGCACTCATAACCGATGGATATGGATTCCCGATCAGGTTACTATATCCTATTGGATCAATTTGCAAAGTATATACGCCATTATTTGGAACTCCTTCAAACTGTACCGGCTGAATATAAGTAGTTGCCATAGGGTCTGGCCAAAATTGAGGCTTAGGAACACGTATAATAAATCCCTTCCCTGGACCATTCATAGTGCTTGTAGCTGGCTCAACTACCCATTTATTCATCGAGTAACTCATGTACTTATCAAATAAAGTATTCGGAGATAATACATTCAGAACTTGGTCTTTTACCGGTGATGACCAATACGTATAATCAAAATTCTTCATTGGTGTCGTTTCCCTCTTGTAAATAATTTTTCCGGTATTAACAGCACCATCATTCAACTGAATCAAACTTGCATTGTTCTCGAAAATTAAAATACCTCCATTAGTTACCGCATTGGTGATTGTCATTGTATTTCCGCTAGGGATAGTTACGGTAAAGCCAGAATTCACCTGACACGAACAACCCTGAATATCCCCAGTTAAGCTATAATTACCATTAAAAACAAGACTTTGAGATGTTGTAGGTGTTCCTGCAGACCAAGAAGAACCATTCCAAGTATTGGTAGTAGTTGCATTTATTGAAACAGCTGCAGATGACAATGATGAACAAGTGCCATTTGAAACGGTATAATAATATGTCCCTGACGATAAGCCATTCACAGTATAACTCGTTCCAGAATAGGTAATATTTCCAGGATTAAGTGTCCCAGAAACGGGTAATCCCGTTAACAAAACAGAGCCAATATTTACAGTACAGCTGGGTTGCACAATCGGACCGACTGTAGGTGCTGCAGGAATTGCATTTACGACAACCTGAACTTCATTTGAGATTATAGAACTGCCACATGCTGGTGTTGATGTACAAACTACAAACCAGGTACCCGGAGTTAAATCAACTCCTGTTGGAGTATAAGTTGATCCCGTAGCTCCTGATATATTCGTAATAGTTCCGCCTGAAACAGCACGTTTTCCCCATTGATGAGTAATTGCACCGCCGCCTGTATCTGTAATTGTCAAAAGAGTTCCAGATCCATTGGCACAAATAGATTGCCCACTGTTTGGCAGAACACTGGCAGCCGTTAAGGTAGGTGTAACGGTAACCGTACCAATTGTTGAGTTCACGGCACAACTTCCACCATTTTTTACAACTACTCTATATTGAGTAGTACTAGTCAAATTTGCAGCGGTATATGTTGTTGTGGTAATGCCTATAGGTGTAACTATGGACACAAAATTATCGGTAGATGATTCCCAACTTTGAATAGTACCTGTATAGCCAGATAGTGTAAACAAAGTACTATTTGTGCCTGAACAAACCGTTGCGCTACCCCCTAAAGTTCCTCCTACACTTGCGGTAGCAACTACTGTTACAGCAAGATTTCTCACAGCGCTAGTCCCACAACTATTTACAGCCGCAACACCAATATTCCCGCTTTGTCCAGATGTACCTGTAGTCACAGTAATACTTGTGGTACCGGCACCTCCTGTTATAACCCAACCTGTTGGGACTGTCCAGTTATATGTTGAAGCATTGGTAACAGCAGCTATGCTGTAAACTTGTCCCGTCAATGAAGGACATTGAGGAGTTGTACCTGCTATAATACCCGGTTGTGCAGGTGTTGCAGGCAAAGTAGCATATGTTCCTGTAGCTGAATCTACACTGGTACCGCAACCATTTACAGCGCGAATCCTAAAATAATAAGTAATGCCTGCTGTTAGACCCGTTACATTGTAAGCTATCACATTTCCAACGTTCAAATTATTATAACCTGCTACAAAACTCGCAAAAGTATTTGAGGTAGAAACATCTAAACGGTAGCTAGTCACATTACTTGATGCAGTCCAATTGGCTGTTAATTGATTACAAGTAGCTGCAGAACCAACTGGAGATAAAGGTGCTGCCGCTATTCCCGGACTGGTTGTTATCGAAATGACATTACTCGTATAAGTACAACCCGAAGTAGCCGTACTTGAACCAACCACAACTCTTCTATAATAAACAGTGACATTTAAAGTTGTTGTTGTAACAGCAACCGGAGTATAATTTTGTGATGTTGCTCCTGCTATATCTGTCCATGTACTATTATCTGGTGACGATTGCCATTGAAAATTGATAGTTGGATTGGCAGTCGCTCCATTATAAGTAAGTGTTCCTGTGATAGCATTCGGAGTTGTTCCACTACAAAGCAATGCAGGATTTGGAGCCGTTATTGTATTCTGACTTACAACAAAAGGAGTCAAACTAAAACCTACAACATTCCCTCCTCCATTTTCGTAATAATCAAAAACCAAATCACTATTCCCATTCAAATAGATCAAAACGCTGCCGTAAACTGTATTTCCTTGATCTTTCCAAGCATCAAAAACCAATGCACCATCCACATACAAACGAATTCCGTCATCACCATTCATTGTAGCAATATAACAACCAGCAGGTTTAGTCGATTTCATTCTATAACGCACTGCAAATTTATCCGCATAAATATTGGTTCTATTAACCCCATTACTATATGTCTTAAAACATGAGGGATCACCTCCAAAACCTTGAGCTATAGTTTCTGCACCTTCATTATAATAACCTACATAATTCGCATTTACAAAAGGGGAACTTGCTGCTAGTGCCGATGGCGATGCTCCTCCTGGGGGCACCCCTCCCGTCCAATTATAAACATGGCCCACCCATGTATTAGTTCCAACTGCTGTTTGCAAATCTAAAGTATTCCCTACGCTAATTAATTTTAATTGTAAAGATCCTCCTGTTGCTCCACTATTTGAACAATCGTTACTAAACAACACAACATTAATCGATCCAGAAAATGTAGCCTTCCAAGTAATCGACGTTCCTGTTGGCGCCGATGAAAATGCCGTCGGGCTTACATTGTTATTGGTTGAAGCATCCAAAATATTTAAACTTTCATTAAGCCCAGAAAAAACATCCCCTACAGAAAAAGTATACGTAAAACCCTGAACCACATCAAGAGTAACATATTGTCCTGAATTAACAGAGGCCGTTGCAATAGTATTTAAAGTTAGGCTGTCTACGCATATTTGATAAGTTCCTGCCGATGTTGTAGGCACAAAAGCGGATGTTGTAAAAGATATAGTTCCTGAGCTCGCCGTCGTATTACATCCATTCATAGCACGAACTCTATAATAATAAGTAGCAGCCGGAGGTAAATTAGTAATAGTGTAAGTAGTTACATTACCAACATTTAAATTAGAATAAGAAGGCAAAATAATGGTAAAACCAGAATCTGTAGCCACATCTAATAAATAACTCGATGCGTTAGTAGATGCTGACCAATTGGCAACGACTTGAGAACAGGTTACGCCAGAAACTGTATTGGCTACAGGAACTGTCAAAGTTCCCACTGGACTTGTAGTAACAAGAATTGAATTACTATTATAAACACAACTTGAGGCTGTTGCCGCTACTGCCGAAACAACTCGCCTATAATAAACGGGTACATTCAAAGTTGTTGTGGTAGTGGCTGGCGGTGAATAATCTTCTGATGTAGCTCCTGCAATATTGCTCCACGTAACATTATCTGACGAAGATTGCCATTGAAAATTTATTGTTGGGTTAACCGTTGCTCCATTATAAATAAAAGAGCTTCCATCAATTACACCAGGTGCAAAACCGCTACAAACTGAAGAAGGTGTTGGCCCAGTTATTGAATTGGTACTCGCTACAAATGGCACCATTGTAAAATTTACATCATTACTTCCGTTTTTTTCATAATATTCAAGCAACAGATCACTATGACCATTCAAATACACCAAAATATTATCATAAGTAGTGGCCGATTGTTGTACCCATCTATCAAAAACCTTAACACCATCCACTGTCAAACGAACTCCATCATCTCCTCTTACAGTCACCAAATAACATCCTGTTAATGTAGATTGCATTCTATATTTAACCGCAAAAGTATCTGTTCTAAGGGTGGCCGGAACATCATTGGCCGTATATGGAAAACACACATCGTTACCTCCATAATTTTGAATAAAATTTTGTGTTCCTACATTAAAATATCCTAGATAATTGCCAAAAGCATTAGCATCACTAGGAGGTGAAGCTACTGCATTCGAAAAATTATAAAGATGACCTACCCAACTATCGATTCCATAAGTAGCTGGAGAATCGGATATGTCATTTCCGCCGGTATAAGTTATAGTAATCGTATCAGCACTCGAACTTGATGCACAGCTATTACCATTATTATTGAATTGAACATACAAAACGCCCGTAAAACTAGCGGTCCATCCTAGAGAAATGGCTGTATTATTCGCTGTTGAGATAACAGTTGCAAGACTTACTCCTGTTGCACTACTGTCAAATAAAGTTATCCTTTTTATAAATCCCAAATCGGTATTTGTCGTTTTTATAGAATATGTATAGCCTTTCGTAACATTTACAGCAACATAAGAACCCACAGTCACTCCTGTAGTAGCTACTTCACCAACATTTGGAGCAATAACTTCAGTATTATAACAAATGGACTGAACGACACCATTAAAAGGCTGATTTGCAAAAGTACATTGGGCAAAACTGATGTTTTTAGATAATAATACGAAGAAAAATAAAGAAAGTAATTTTAATTTCATAGAGTGGTCTAATATGTTTTTTACTAATAAACCTACTTCCAATCAGTTGGTATTAATATTAGCAATATTGGACAAATATAAAACTAATTAGTAATGATTTATCGACAAAAACAATCTTTATTCGCTAAACAATTGTTAATTCAAAAAATAGTAAGTTTTTATTTCTTTTATAGAAATATTAAAACTCAAACGAAATACTTATTCAATTCATATATAGTTATTTAACTTGATAAAAAAATCCCACTCTGAATAACCAGAATGGGATTTTAAAAAACTTACATTATGAATTAATTTTGAAAAATAATTTCTTTCGTCACCCATTTTCCGTTTGTCAATTGCGTGACAACAATTAAAAACTGATCGCTAGAATTGAGATCTTGCACTATAAATTCATTACTGTTTACATGATCATTTTCATAAAGTAACCTTCCTCTTAGGTCATAAACAATAACCATAACCATCGTTTCATCAAAAGAATTAATTTTTATTTGATGATTTTTCACAGAAACTATAACCGATTTCCCTTTTTTATCAAAAGATGGGTTTTCCAATGTCGGATCCAAACCAGTTACAGGAGGTATTTCTATCACGGGAGGTGTTACAACAACAGGCGGAACTACAACTACCGGTGGCGTTGAAACAATCGGTGGATCTACAACAACTGGAGGCATAACTACTACAGGAGGTTCGACTATCACCGGAGGCGTTACAACAATCGGTGGATCTACAACTACTGGAGGCGTTACAACAATAGGAGGATCTACAACTACAGGAGGAGTTACAACAATAGGAGGCGTAACAACAACTGGTGGATCTATAACAACAGGTGGCGTTACAGCAATAGGGGGATCAATCACTACAGGAGGCGTTACAACAACTGGTGGTTCTACCACTACTGGCGGCACAACTACTACAGGAGGATCAACTACCACTGGGGGTACTACAATAACCGGTGGCTCTACTACCACAGGAGGAGCTACTACCACAGGAGGAGCTACAACTACTGGAGGTTCAACCACTACTGGAGGAACGACTACAACCGGCGGTGTTACAACTGGAGTATTATCAGTATAACGCAACACAAAACGATTATCAAAAACTCCCGCAACAGTAGTGAATGAATAGGGTCCATCCTTCAAATTATGAATAACATTGTTCAATTTATCTTCAATAAAAACAGGCTGCGTGGCCAGAACTCCGTCTACTTTATCAATGCTTATCACAAAAGTTCCTTCTAATGTCGATTTATAACCCAACGGCACTTTGTCCGTTTTGTCAAATGGAACAGCACGTCCTTGTATAATATAATTGGCATTGTTATTAATACTGTAAAAATCAACGTATTTATAACTGGTGCTAGACGCCCCATCATAAGCATTATCGGCCCCATTAGTAGCACCTGTAGCATATCCTACCAGCAATTCTTTGAAAGCTCCTTCCGTATTGCTTAAACTCAACCAAACACGATGTTTCTCAATTGAAGTATTTTTTGATTTTGTTCCTTTAAAAAATTGAGCATTTTCTCCTGAAACGCCAACTCGCATACTATTTTTCAAGACAACAGATCCACCATCAACGCTTTTTACAAAGAAAGATTGACCGGCCGCTATATTACCTGATGGAATTACGATACCATTCCCGGTAGTCACCCCTCCTAAAATATTATAAGATGCATAATCCGCACCAGCATATTTTTGGTTCGTTATGTCGGTAGTGTGCGTCCACAATCGAATCGTTCCCTCAACTCTGGTATTTGTAACCGCGTTTTCAATTAAAAAATCATCAGCACTCATAGCCGACGGATAGGGATTCCCGATCAGGTTGCTATACCCAGTTGGATCAATTGGTAAGGTATATGCACCATTATTTGGAACTCCTTCAAACTGTACCGGTTGAATATAAGTTGTTGCCAGCGGATTTGGCCAGAATTGTGGCTTTGGAACCCGAATAATAAATCCTTTCCCTGGAGGATTCATCATGCTCGCCCCAGACATTTCAACTACCCATTTGTTCATTGAATAACTCATGTATTTATCCAATAATGTATTTGGAGACAAGGTAAACAAAACTTGATCTTCCACCGGTGATGACCAATAGGTATAATCGAAATTCTTCATCGGAGCAGTTTCTCGCTTGTAGATGATTTTTCCGGTATTTAAACCCCTTGTCTCATTTACTTGGATCAAACTTGCATTGTTCTCAAAGGTTAAACTACCTGTTGGATCAACGTGCAATCCGTTTTGAATTTTTAAAATAGCAGCTGCATTCTTACCCGGTAAATATGATGGATCTAAAACTGGAACTCCAACAACCACATTTGCTGCTGGGTCAATTTGGCATGAACAGGCATTTAATTGGGTTGTTATCTTGGCGTTACCTATAAAAACAACTTTTTTGGTGCTATCCGGCATACCATTAGACCAGGTAAGTCCGCCATCTGTGGTTATAGTAATAGGCACCGAAATAGTGGCTGTATTTGAATTAGCACTAGTTCCGCAACTGCCTACAGTACGTGCTCTGACATAATAGGTTACTCCTGGCATTAATCCGTTTACAGTAGCTGAAGGCGTAGCTGATGGTGCAACAGAAACATTTTGATATCCTGTTACAAAAGTCCCAAATGAAGAATCTAGAGAAAGATCAAATCGGTAATCGGTACTATTTAGAACCGCAGCCCAAGCTTCATTAGCAGAAGTATCCGTACAGCCCAAAACCACATTGTTTAGAACTGGAGCTATCGGAGTTGCGTTCACTGTCATTATTATAGTATTCGAAGTTGCCGGACTGCCTGTCAAACAAGGAGTCGCAGTCGATGTCATAACTACGGAAACTGCATCACCATTTGCCAAAGTGGATGTTGTATATGTAGCTGCTGTTTCCCCTGAAATTGGGGTGCCTCCTTTGTACCATTGGTACGTAGGGGCTCCTCCATTGATTGGACTGGCGGTAAAAGTTACTGAGGTCCCCGCACAAATTGTTGTTGCTGTTGAAGCTGCAATAGTCACACTTGCAGGCAAATTCGGATTTACTGTTACAGTTACCGCATTGCCATTTGTTGTACCGCAACCGTTAGTGGCATAATATCTAATCTTTTTACCATTGTCAGCAAAGGCAACCGTATAAGGCATTGTTTGATTTACAAATGATCCATTAGAAACTGCTGTTTCCAGTTGCCAGCCTGATGCCGTAACTGCTGAACCATTAACTATAACCACTGGTGCTGTTGGATTCAACGAACCACTTGAGCACAGTGCAGCTGGTGCTGAAATTGCAACAATTGTTGGCGATGCATTTACTGTAATAGTTCCTGTAGCGTTAACACCTCCACAACCGCCCATTAATGAAATGCTGTAATTAAATGTTCCTAATGCTGTTGGAGTTCCACTAATAGTAATAATATTTGATGCAAAAGATGCACTCACACCAGCTGGCAAATTTGTTGAACTCCCAATTCCTGTAAACCCACTCGTTACATGGGTTATTGGAGTTATTGCTGTATTGAAACAAACCGTTGGAGTTGATGACGCAGCTGAAACGCTTCCGCCATCAATTGTTAATAATTTTGATGTAGAAGATAAACAGCCAGTACCTACCGTATAAACTACGCTAACAACACCAGCCAATGTTCCTGTAACAACCCCAGCACTCGTAATAGTTGCTGCTCCAGATTGATTAAAAATAGACCAAGTACCATTTGAAGGATTACTTCCGCTGTTTGTAAATGTAGTGCTCGCTCCAACACAAATCGATGCTGCTCCAGAAATTGTTCCTGGATTAGAAGAATTATTACCCTTTTCTACAAAGGTAACTACATTAGAATACCCCCCAAACCCACAACTGGTTTTTGATTTTACTCTATAATAATAAGTTCCTCCACGAGCTAAACCAGTTATATTATATGCACTAACGTTCCCCACATCTAAATTTTGATAACCGCTTACATAATTTGTAAATGCATTATCTATTGCAACATCTAAATAATACCCATCTACACTAGCGTTGTTCCATTGAGCCATCCAATCATTACAATTAGCATATCCTGTATTGGCTGTAGGTGTGGGTATGGATAAGGTTGTAAAACTACCTACAGCCGAATTATCACTCAAACCGCAAGATTCTAGGCGTCTAACTCTAAAATAATAAACCGTATTTGGTGTCAATCCAGATAAAGTTAAATTGTTTACGTTTCCGACATCTTTATTACTATAAGCTGAGACCATAGTTCCAACAGAAAATGTATTACTGGTTGCCACGTCCAAATAAAACTTTGTAGCAGAACCATCCCATCTTGCTATATAACTACACCAGCTAGCATTATCTCCTCTAATATTTGTTGGAGTAGCTATTGTCAATGTCGTAAAAGTTCCTGTGGAAGAATTATTACTTAAACAAGAAGAAACAAATGCCCTAACTCTAAAGTAATATGTAGTATTTGAAGTTAATCCAGTTAATGTTACATTATTTACATTACCCACATCTTTATTATCGTAAGCCGAAACAATAGTCCCCACATCGAATGTACTGGTCGTCGACACATCTAAATAAAACTTTGTAGCAGACCCACTCCAACTTACAACATAACCATTACAACTTGGACTCCATCCACCTAAGCTAGTTGGCGCAGCAGGTAATGGGGTTGGCGTAACTTTAACAACATTTGAATTTGAAGATGAACAACCTGACACAGTCACAATACGTCTGTAATAAGTCGTTGTTGTTAATGCTGATGATGTATAATTATTTCCTGTTGCCCCTGAAATATTACTAAATCCTGTTGAAGAAGAAGTTGTACTAGATTGCCATTGATAAGAATAGCCCGTACCCGCATTCCCTGTAAGAGTTGCTGTACTGCCGGAACAAATCGTCTGAGAAGCTGAAATAGTATTGACAGAACAACCATAATTACATCCATTCCCACTGGTACAATCATCTCCAGTTCCAAAAACTGTACCGCCACCCGTAACTGTTCCTGTTGTAGACAAACTTCCTGAACCAGTAATTGTAGAACCATTACCAACTGTAACATTCCCATCTACGCTTACCGCTCCGTCAAACTTAACATTATTACTATTATTGCTGTTATTCAACAAACCATACACTATCATTGACGCTCCTGAATTTACAGTAACTTTAGAACCGTTTTGAAAATCTACCACCTGTGTAGATGCAGAATTACCAATTGATCCAACAGTTAAAACTGCAGGAGAATTAACAATAAGTTCACCATTATTTTTGACAGAGATACTCGCAACATTAACATTCGAATTAATTATAATAATTCCCGAAATAGAAGTCGAAGGAACTCCAGAAGGGGACCAGTTTGAAGCCGTATTCCAATCTGTACCGGGACCTACAAAAGTTTGGCCATTAGTATATAATGTAAAAAATAATAAAAATGAAAAAAGGATTTTCCTAAGTAATATTCTAGTCATATAGGGGGTGGTATTTAGAATCTAATTTATTTTTGCTAATGAACCTGATTTCAATCAGTTGGTATTGCCATTAGTGGATTGCATACATTTGTATAAAGGCATGCAGAAATTTTTGCAAATATAAAACTAAAAACCACTCATTTAGTGACATATAGCATCTTTATCAGCTAAACAAATGTTAAATATGAAATTTGTAAGATTTTGTTTTTAAAAATTAATAACCCCATTCTGAATATTCAGAATGGGGTTATTAATAAAGTAATACTATGAAATTAATTTTGGAAAATAATTTCTTTCGTCACCCATTTTCCGTTTGTCAATTGCGTGACAACAATTAAAAACTGATCGCTAGAATTGAGATCTTGCACTATAAATTCATTACTGTTTACATGATCATTTTCATAAAGTAACCTTCCTCTAAGGTCATAAACAATAACCATAACCATCGTTTCATCAAAAGAATTAATTTTTATTTGATGATTTTTCACAGAAACTATAACCGATTTCCCTTTTTTATCAAAAGATGGGTTTTCCAATGTCGGATCCAAACCAGTTACAGGAGGTATTTCTATCACGGGAGGTGTTACAACAACAGGCGGATCTACAACAACTGGCGGTGTTACAACTACAGGAGGAGTTACAACAATAGGAGGATCTACAACTACCGGAGGCGTTACAACAACTGGTGGATCAATCACTACAGGTGGCGTTACAACAACTGGTGGCTCTACCACTACTGGCGGCACAACTACTACAGGAGGATCAACTACCACTGGGGGTACTACAATAACCGGTGGCTCTACTACCACAGGAGGAGCTACAACTACTGGAGGTTCAACCACTACTGGAGGAACGACTACAACCGGCGGTGTTACAACTGGAGTATTATCAGTATAACGCAACACAAAACGATTATCAAAAACTCCCGCAACAGTAGTGAATGAATAGGGTCCATCCTTTAAATTATGAATGACATTGTTCAATTTATCTTCAATAAAAACAGGCTGCGTGGCCAGAACTCCGTCTACTTTATCAATGCTTATCACAAAAGTTCCTTCTAATGTCGATTTATAACCCAATGGCACTTTGTCCGTTTTGTCAAATGGAACAGCACGTCCTTGTATAATATAATTGGCATTGTTATTAATACTGTAAAAATCAACGTATTTATAACTGCTACTAGCCGCTCCATCATAAGCATTATCAACCCCATTGGTAGCACCTGTAGCATATCCTACCAGCAATTCTTTGAAAGCTCCTTCCGTATTGCTTAAACTCAACCAAACGCGATGCTTCTCAATTGAAGTCTTCTTTGATTTTGTTCCTTTAAAAAATTGAGAATTATCTCCTGAATGAATAGCTACTCGCATACTATTGTTAAAAACTACGGGGCCGGGTCCAGCACTTTTTACAAAAAAAGATTGGCCTGCCGCTATATTACCGGAAGGTTGTTCACCACCGGTAACCGCCGCCGTGCCCCCTGTCAAATTATAAGAGGCATAATCCGCACCAGCATATTTTTGGTTCGCTATACTCGAACTATGCGTCCATAAACGAATGGTTCCCTCTAGCCTAGTATTATTTACACTATTTTCCATTAAAAAGTCATCGGCACTCATAACCGACGGATATGGATTCCCGATTAGATTACTATACCCATTTGGATCAATTGGCAAAGTGTAAGTACCATTATTTGGAACTCCTTCAAATTTCACTTTTTGTACATAAGTAGTTCCTGTCCAATATTCTCCGTTTGGAAACAAAATATCGGGCTTTGGAACACGTATAATAAATCCTTTCCCTGGAGGATTCATCATGCTCGCCCCAGACATTTCAACTACCCATTTGTTCATCGAATAACTCATGTACTTATCCAATAATGTATTTGGAGACAAGGTATATAAAACTTGATCTTCTACCGGTGATGACCAATAGGTATAATCGAAATTCTTCATCGGTGTGGTTTCGCGTTTGTAAATGATTTTTCCAGTATTTAAACCTGTTGTCTCGTTTACTTGAATCAAACTTGCATTGTTCTCAAAGGTTAAGCTTCCCGCAGGATCTACTTTCAATCCGTTTTCAATTTTTAAAATAGCATTTGCATTCTTACCCGGTAAATAAGATGGATCTAAAAATGGAACTCCAACAACCACATTGGCTGCTGGGTCAATTTGGCATGAACAAGCATTTAATTGGGTTGTTATCTTGGCGTTACCTATAAAAATAACTTTTTTGGTACTATCCGGCATACCATTAGACCAAGTAAGTCCGCCATCTGTGGTTATAGTAATAGGCACCGAAATAGTGGCTGTATTTGAATTCGCACTAGTGCCACAACTACTTACAGTACGTACTCTGGCATAATAGGTTACCCCAGGTGTCAATCCGTTTACAGTAACTGATGGCGTAGCTGATGGTGCAACAGATAAATTTTGATACCCTGCGACAAAAGTCCCAAACAAAGGATCTAAAGAAAGATCAAATCGGTAACCGGTAGCGTTTGGAACCGCAGCCCAAGCTTCATTAGCAGAAGTATCCGTACAGCCCAAAACGACATTGTTTAGAACTGGAGCTATCGGTGTTGCATTGACTGTCATTGCTACAACATTTGAACTTGCCGGACTACCCGTTAAACAAGGAGTCGCAGTCGATGTCATAACTACTGAAATGGCATCGCCATTTGCCAATGTTGTAGTAGTATAAGTAACAGCCGTTTCACCTGAAATTGGAGAAGCACCATTGTACCACTGGTATGTTGGGGTTCCACCATTGGTCGGTGTAGCCGTAAAAGTTACCGAAGTACCTGAGCAAATTGTTGTTGATGTTGAAGCTGCAATGGATACGCTGGCGATTAAGTTTGGGTTGACTATGATTGATTGTTGTGAAAAAACTGTACCACCACAACCTCCTGTAACGGTATAAATGATATTACAAGTTCCTGCTCCAACTGCAGTAACAACTCCTGTTGAGGCTACAACTGTTGCTACTGACGTATTACTACTAGTCCATCCGCCTGTTCCGCCTCCTAAGACTTGACCAGCTACTGTATATGTAGTTGTTCCGCCAATACATTGTGGGCTTGTTCCCGCTGTAACCGTTCCTGCACTTGCAGTAGAGGTAACTGTATAAGGCTGCGAAGCTGTTGGTGTTCCGCCACAACCTCCTGTAACGGTATAGATGATATTACAAGTTCCTGCTCCAACTGCAGTAACAACTCCTGTTGAGGCTACAACTGTTGCTACTGACGTATTACTACTAGTCCATCCGCCTGTTCCGCCTCCTAAGACTTGACCAGCTACTGTATATGTAGTTGTTCCGCCAATACATTGTGGGCTTGTTCCCGCTGTAACCGTTCCTGCACTTGCAGTAGGGGTAACTGTATAAGGTTGCGAAGCTGTTGGTGTTCCGCCACAACCTCCTGTAACGGTATAGATGATATTACAAGTTCCAGACCCAACTGCAGTAACAACTCCTGTTGAGGCTACAACTGTTGCTACTGACGTATTACTACTAGTCCATCCGCCTGTTCCGCCTCCTAAGACTTCACCTGCTACTGTATATGTTGTTGTTCCGCCAATACATTGTGGGCTTGTTCCCGCTGTAACCGTTCCTGCACTAGCAGTAGGGGTAACTGTATAAGGTTGCGAAGCTGTTGGTGTTCCGCCACAACCTCCTGTAACGGTATAGATGATATTACAAGTTCCAGACCCAACTGCAGTAACAACTCCTGTTGAGGCTACAACTGTTGCTACTGACGTATTACTACTAGTCCATCCGCCTGTTCCGCCTCCCAAGACTTGGCCAGCTACTGTATATGTTGTTGTTCCGCCAATACATTGTGGGCTTGTTCCCGCTGTAACCGTTCCTGCACTTGCAGTAGGGGTAACTGTATAAGGTTGCGAAGCTGTTGGTGTTCCGCCACAACCTCCTGTAACGGTATAGATGATATTACAAGTTCCTGCTCCAACTGCAGTAACAACTCCTGTTGAGGCTACAACTGTTGCTACTGACGTATTACTACTAGTCCATCCGCCTGTTCCGCCTCCTAAGACTTGACCAGCTACTGTATATGTAGTTGTTCCGCCAATACATTGTGGGCTTGTTCCCGCTGTAACCGTTCCTGCACTTGCAGTAGGGGTAACTGTATAAGGCTGCGAAGCTGTTGGTGTTCCGCCACAACCTCCTGTAACGGTATAAATGATATTACAAGTTCCTGCTCCAACTGCAGTAACAACTCCTGTTGAGGCTACAACTGTTGCTACTGACGTATTACTACTAGTCCATCCGCCGGTTCCGCCTCCTAAGACTTGACCAGCTACTGTATATGTAGTTGTTCCGCCAATACATTGTGGGCTTGTTCCTGCCGTAACGGTTCCTGCACTTGCAGTAGCCGTAACGGTATAAGGTTTTGATGCTGTCGGTGTGCCTCCGCAACCACCAGTCACCGTATAAATGATATTGCATGTTCCAGCTCCTACAGCCGTAACAACTCCTGTTGACGCTATAACGGTTGCAACGGATGTGTCACTGCTTGTCCATCCGCCTGTTCCGCCTCCTAAGACTTGACCAGCTACTGTATATGTTGTTGTTCCGCCAATACATTGTGGGCTTGTTCCCGCTGTAACCGTTCCTGCACTAGCAGTAGGGGTAACTGTATAAGGTTGCGAAGCTGTTGGTGTTCCGCCACAACCTCCTGTAACGGTATAGATGATATTACAAGTTCCAGCCCCAACTGCAGTAACAACTCCTGTTGAGGCTACAACTGTTGCTACTGACGTATTACTACTAGTCCATCCGCCTGTTCCGCCTCCTAAGACTTGACCAGCTACTGTATATGTTGTTGTTCCGCCAATACATTGTGGGCTTGTTCCCGCTGTAACCGTTCCTGCACTAGCAGTAGGGGTAACTGTATAAGGTTGCGAAGCTGTTGGTGTTCCGCCACAACCTCCTGTAACGGTATAGATGATATTACAAGTTCCAGACCCAACTGCAGTAACAACTCCTGTTGAGCCTACAACTGTTGCTACTGACGTATTACTACTAGTCCATCCGCCTGTTCCGCCTCCTAAGACTTGACCTGCTACTGTATATGTTGTTGTTCCGCCAATACACTGTGGACTTGTTCCTGCCGTAACGGTTCCTGCACTACCGGTGGCTGTTACAGTTATAGTTCCAGTAGCATCAACTGATCCCGCACAACCTCCTGTTAATGGAATTGTATAATTAAAAGTACCCGATACTGTAGGTGTACCACTAATAGTAATTGTATTCGCTGCCCAAGCAGCTGTTACTCCAGTAGGCAATCCTGTTGGCGTTCCTATTCCTGTGGCATTAATAGTAGTATGTGTAATACTCGGCATTAAAGTACTGATACATACAGTTGGTGTAGATGATGCGATACTTGCCACTTTACCAATGGTTAATGCAAACGTTTTGCTGGCACTCATACAACCTGTACTTGTTTTTACAGTAATTGTACCTGTATAAGTTCCTGCAGGAGTATTCCAAGGAATATCCAACGTTATTGTTCCGTTTGTGCTGCTAGGCAAATTGTTGTTCAAAATATTAATTAAATAACCCGTTGGATTCCAAGTTATGCTATAGGTAGTAGGAGTTCCACTGGCAGTGTAAGGCAAACTTGCTGTTAAGGTCCCTATACAAATTGGAGAAGGATTAGTAGGGGTAACAATTACAGTATTTGAAGAAAAAGTAATAGCCTTACCACTACTGCAAGGACCAGATCCGCAAACATTTTTATAATGTGCATAATACGTTCCTGTTGCCGGAGGATTATAAGTAACCCCTGTACCTACTACTGCGCTTGCACATGAACCCGAAAACCATTCTACATAAGTACCCGGAGTTGCTGATGCAGGAACAGACAATGTAGTACCAGAACACAAACTTGTAATTGTTGGAGCTGTAGATGGAGCAGCTACAACTGGAACTACAACTATAGTCGCATCCGTATAAATTCCGGAGGTTACTGTTCTTCTATAATAAGTAGTAGTAGAAAGTGTAACAGATGGGGTATAATCTTCAGCAGTACTTGTACCTGTAACAGTTGTATAACCCGACACTGCTGAGGTGGTAGATTGTTCCCATAAATAAGTGTATGTACCATTACCCCCCGTTGGTGTAGAACCATCTATAAGACCAGGGTTAGTTCCCGAACAAATAGGTAAGGCATAAGTAGCAACAATACTATACGATTTTATTGTTCCCGAACAAGGATCTCCAAAAGCAGTATTAAAAGAAGCACCACCCCCTGGTATTGTAGCGGTAGTATTTCCTAATAACCCCGTAGTTACCGAACGGCTATTTATTGCGTGACAACCTCCAATAGTAAAATTAGGCGCTGTTCCGCCTGGAGTTCCGTAGCTTGCAAATTTAGTGTTTATAAAAACATAGCCATCAGGAGCAGTAAGTGTCAAAGGACCATCGTTTTCTCCAACCGAAGCAAACAAACTAGCCGTAGAACTGGCAAATGAGGCATAATTATTATCAATTAAAGAAGCAACATTGATTATACCCGCAGTAGCTATAAAATAAGTGTCATTTTTATTTGCAGCTGCCGATGATGTTGAGCCCCAAGAACCTGAAAGCGGTCCTGTTCCATAGAGCATAAGTACTTTTGCTGCATGCGTAGTAAATGTTCCCAAATTAGCCTTAACAGGTGAAACTATGGACCAAGTGTCGCTTACAGTCGTAACCGCTCCAAAGGTTTTGGTTCCACTGCCCGAAAGGATAAGATTATTATATGTTATTGCTGCCGAACCTAAGTTTTGAGCTGCCCCATTAAACTCAACAGTACCTGTATCAGCTGAAAAAGTTCCGCCAGTACTAACAGCACCCGCTATCTTTAATGTACTAGAGCCACCATATAATGCCCCTTGAGTTAACGCCCATGCTCCAGTGAATGTATGCGTTAAGCCAACACCTAGGCTTAATCGACCTCCTCCACCGTTTATTGATAAGCTACCTCCATTTACGTTTCCTGTAAATGTAGCTAAACCCCCTGTAGTTTTAGTCATAGAAACAGCTCCTGTCGTCGTAAAACCTGCAATGCTTTGTGCATTTACACCAGATATTGTAACACCTCCTGTTGTTCCAGTTATTGTTCCAGAACCACTATTTATAAGGTCTCCATTTAATGTCAATAAAAAAGTTGACATTCCTAAATTCGTATTATTATTAAGAGTCAACGCTCCATTAGTTACTGTAGCAGCTCCTAGTGTTTTAGTTCCTGAATTTGACAGTATAAGATTATCATAAGTTGTTCCAATTATAGTTTGAGTACCCGCACCATTATAATTTACAGTATTTCCAGAGGCAGTAGCTGTAAGCGTTGTAATTGTTGGTACAGTCAAATCACTTATATTAAATACACTTGTAGCTGCTGCGTTATTAAAAGCGGTAATAGTTCCTGAATTAGTAAGATTTACAGTTCCTCCAGCATTATTCGTAATTCCCGCAATTGCTCCTGAACCACCTAGATTAAGCGTACCTGTATTGGTGAAATTTGCTAAGACTGTACTAATTGCTCCATTTCCACTTACAGTTATTGTTCCTGCATTTGTAAGAGTAGTAATTGAAGATGCTGTAGTTGCTCCACTTAAAGTAATCACCCCAGAGGAACTATTAGTAAAAGTACTTGCTCCTGCTAGCGTAGTTGAAACATTAAGTGTCCCATTATTAGTAGTCGCACCACTTATTGTTAAACTTGGTATAGTTATAGAATTAGAGCCACTAATTATTTTTCCAGAACCACTAAAAGTATGAACACCCGTATTAGCAGTATAAGTACCATCATTTTGCAAGTTTCCTGCATGATTTATTGAAGCAACTCCAGTTTCATTCCAAACACCACCAGAATTAATAGTTACATCCCCATTAAAAGTTTTAGTACCTGTACCTCCGAGATTAAGCGTTCCACTAATAGAAGTTGTTCCTATTCCAAGTGTAAAATTCCCAGCTGTTGTAAGTGTAGCACTAGTTACTGTAAGAGTTCCAGTTATCGCTCTGTTTGCTGCTAAAGTAAATGTCTTTGTTCCAGAACCAGAAATCATTAAATGACCAGGATAATTAATATCATTTACTGTTTGATTACCTGCTGCATAATACTCAATTATCCCTGATGCTGGCTGGGTAATTGCACCCGAATAATTACTTGCCCAAGTTGAACCACCAACTCTCAAAGTCCCAGCTGTAAATGTACGTGTTGTAGCCGTTAGTAAGAAAGTACTTGGGTCAAAGGTTCCCGTAGTAAGAGTAAACACACTTGAAGTTGAACCTACAATAGTTATATTACTACCAAGGGTTACTGTACCACTTGATTTATTTACGATAAGAGCTCCATTAGTACCTGCCGTATTAATAACACCTGATAAAGTTTGCCCCCCAGTTCCATTCATTGTTAATGAAATTGAATTAACACTTGTACCATTGAAAGTCCAGTCACCTCCAACAATGAATTCTCTTGCTGTACCTCCAGAGCTAATCGTTCCTCCTCCACTAACATTTCCCGTTACAGTAAGTTCAATACCACCAAGGTTATTAAGAGTAAGTGTTGATCCAGAAGCAATATTAACCGAAGCGCAAGCCGAAACAACATTTACGGTAACATTAAACCCACCTTCAACGTTAACAACATCTCCAGCCACAGGAAAAATTCCTGCTCCAACGGCTGCACCACCACTTGAAAGTGACCAAGTGGTATTAGAATTCCAATTACCAGTAGCTCTTGAATAATAAGTCGCTGCATTCGCAAACGAAACCGTAAACAACAAAACCATCGAAAACACCAAAGCCTTCAATGAAACAGTATTTTTATATACTGCATTATCCGATAAAGCATTTTGGTTATTACCCTGCAAAAAAGACAGAACTATTTGCTTAAGTTTATTAAAAAGTGGGCAAAAAACAGCAGTAAATAAAAGTAAAATTCTATTCATAGTATTTGGGGGTATTTGGGGCATAATACATTTCTTCAAAAAGAGGCCATCCTTTATATATTTTTAATAACGAATGTAGCACTTTTTTAGACGATATTTTTGCATATCAAAGCCAAAACACGTATTTGTACGCGGTAAAATTAAGCATTAAAAATTAGCGGTAAAAAAAGTTGCCGATAAAACTGAAAATATTTAGTTAAAACGCTGTTATTTAACGCTTTTGTAGGTTTTAATCTTACAGTTTTTTTAAGTAAAACTATATTAAATTGAAATAGTTTTAAAAAACAAATAAAGTAAGAATAGTACAACATAAAAAAGCTGCTCGAATAGTACTATTCGAGCAGCTTAAAAATAAAATAATTTTAATTCACTTATTCTTTATAAAACAATCTTTTTAGTAATTCTATTTTTATTAGCCAATTCAGTTACAACAATTAAAAATTGATCACTGGAATTCAATTCTTGTATGATAAACTCATTATCGTTGATATGGCCATTTTCATAAAGCATTCTTCCTTTCAAGTCATAAACCACAACCGTAGACATAGTCTCATTCAAGGAGTTTATTTTAATTTGATGATCGCGTACTGATACTACAACTGATTTTTCTTTTCTATCTAATAATGGATTCTTTGAAGTCGAATCCAAAACAATCACCGGAGGTGCTGCAATTACTGGACGTTGTACAACAACCTCTGGTGCTACAATAACTGGTGAATCAACCACTACTGAAGGTTCAGCAACAATTGGCTCTGTTAAAACAACTACTGGTTCTACAACTACTGGTTCTACAACTACAGGAAGTTCAACAACAACTGGAGACTCAACAACAACCTCTGATGCTACATTAACTGGTGAATCAACTACTACTGTAGACTCAACTGCAATTGGCTCAGCTACAGAAACTACTGGTTCTACAACTACAGGAAGTTCAACTACAACTGGAGATTCAACAACAACCTCTGGTGCTACAATAACTGGTGCATCAACTACTACTGTAGACTCAACTGCAATTGGCTCTGCTACAGCAACAACTGGCTCTACAACTAAAGGAAGTTCAACTACAACTGGAGATTCAACAACAACCTCTGGTGCTACAATAACTGATGAATCAACCACTACTGAAGGCTCGGCAACTATTGGCTCTGTTACAGCAACAACCGGAGACTCAACAACAACCTCTAGTGCTACATTAACTGATGAATCAACCACTACTGAAGGCTCGGCAACTATTGGCTCTGTTACAGCAACAACCGGAGACTCAACAACAACCTCTGGTGCTACATTAACTGGTGAACCAACTACTACTGTAGACTCAACTGCAATTGGCTCAGCTACAGAAACTACTGGTTCTACAACTACAGGAAGTTCAACTACAACTGGAGACTCAACAACAATTGGAAGCTCAGCAACAATAGGAGGTATTACTACCTCAACTGGTTCAACAACTATAGGCGAATCAACCACAACTGGAGGCTCAGTAACAATCGGTGGTGTTACAACAACGGGTGACTCAACTACTGCAGGAGGCATGATAACAGGAGGGTCGACTGTGACTACTGGCAGATCCACTATAACAGGAGGTACTACAACAACAGGTGGCTCAAGCACAACCGGCGGCATTACCGGAGCATCATCTGTATATCGCAACACAAAACGATTATTGAAAACACCTATACCAGTGGTAAATGAAAAAGATCCGTTCTTTAAATTATGTATAATATGAGTCACTTTATCTTCTACAAAAACATTTTGAGTCGCAAAAAGACCATCCACTTTAGCAATGCTTATCTCAAAAGTTCCCTCGATAGCCGTTTTATAACCTAATGGCACTTTATCTGTTTCATTAAATGGCAAGGCACGTCCTTGAATCACATAATTCTGATTATCAATTCTACTATAAAAATCAATATATTTATTACTGTCTATACTCAAACCATCATATGCAGTATCAACACCATTAGTTGCTCCTGTAATGTATCCAACTAATACCTGCTTGAAAGCTCCTTCATCATTTGTTAAATTCAACCAAACGCGATGTCTCTCTATGGCAACAGCATTTGATTTTGTTTCTTTAAAAAAAGAGCCCTCGGCACCGAAATTCCTTGGAAGTGAAATATAACCCCCATGTAGCACTTTAGAATCATCACTACTAGCTGATTTTCCAAATGACATTAACGAAATCAAAAAGAATCCGATAAATAAAAGTAGAGTTTTTTTCATTTTATTATGTTTTATATGTTATTCAATAGTGATGTATCTAATAGAAAATAGGGAGCTTTTTGTTGCGCTTTAATAAACGTTCAAACCTTTATGATCTGCTGACCTTGTCGATTATTAATCTCTTGCAGTCAAATTAGCTATCCCCATTATTAATAAATAAATTAGTCTGATTAGAAATAAATGACAATTAAAAGAGAATTAGCCTTTCAAAAAAATCCTCTTAAATTAATTTACCAAGCCTTTTTTAAATAAAATTAATCGACTGGTTTTGAAGACTAAACTAATTCTTAGTAACTATATCAAAATTAAAAAAAGAAATCAAATAAATCGAATAAATGCATATTTTATCGATTAAATACATCAAATATTAATATATATAGTATTTAACTTACTTAAAACATGAAAACAATTTAAATAAAATAAGATAGATACATAGAAACAATAAAGTCAGAGACGATGCCAGGACAATTCAAGAGCGAGCTGAAAATCTTGCATAACAATTCTGAGATAAAATGCCCTAACAATGGAAAAAGGAGGAGCAGAATTCCAATTACTAATTCAACTGAAATATTTATCGACTGTCACAATTCATTCGTGCTTTTAATATTAAAAAATCATTTGGTCCATATTTGAACATGCCAAAAAAATAGGCTATCAAAAATGCTGAATCGATACGGGCAGAATGAAAAAATTTAAAGAAAAATAAATATTGACAACTACAATAAATGGTGGTAGTCCGTGATAGCCAGAAGATACAAAACTAAATATCGAGAACATAAAAGACTGCTCGAAAATGCTATTCGAGCAGCCTAAAAATAAAATGATCTTACATTAATTCTTCCTAAAAAATAATTCCTTGACTAACCATTTTACCATTTACCAATTGAGTTACAACAATTAAAAATTGATCACTTGAGGTTAAATTCTGAATAATAAACTCGTTTTTATTCACATTACCGTTCTCATAAAGCAATCTTCCTCTCAGGTCATAAACGATCAACTCGGCAATTGCCTCATCAAAAGAGTTGACTTTTATTTGATGATCTTTTACTGATACAATAACTGATTTATCTTTTTTGCCGAAAGATGGATTTTCCAATGTTGGATCCAAACCACTTACCGGAGGAATTACTATCACAGGCGGTGTTACAACAATCGGTGGTTCTACAACTACGGGAGGTATTACAATAATCGGTGGTGCAACCACAACCAGAGGATCTAAAACCACTGGTGGTGTTACAACAACGGGTGACTCTACAACTACTGGTGGCTCAACTACAACAGGAGACACAACCACAACCGGAGGAGCTACAACCACTGGTGGTGTTACAACAACGGCTAGCCCTACAACTACTGGTGGCTCAACTACAACAGGAGGCACAACCACAACCGGAGGATCTACAGCCACTGGTAGTGTTACAACAACGGCTGGCCCTACAACTACTGGTGGCTCAACTACCACAGGAGTCACAACCACAACAGGAGGATCTACAGCCACTGGGGGTTCGACAACAACCGGAGGCTCAACTACCACAGGAGGAATTACAACTGGCGTATTGTCTTTGTAACGCAACACAAAACGATCATTAAAAACCCCTACCGCCGTAGTGAATGAATATGGCCCGTCCTTTAAATTATGAATGACATTAGTCACTTTATCTTCAACAAAAACAGGCTGCGTAGCCAAGACCCCGTCTACTTCGTCAATGCTTATCGTAAAAGTTCCTTCGATAGTCGTTTTATAACCCAATGGCACTTTATCCGTTTTGTCAAATGGAACCGCACGCCCCTGAATCACAAAATTGGTGTTTTCATTGATACTGTAAAAATCAATGAATTTGTTGCTGTCTTGTGATTTTCCATCAAAGACACTATCAAAACCATTCGTTGCCCCTGTGGCATAACCCACTAACATTTGCTTGAAAGCCCCTTCTGTATTGGTTAGATTCAACCAAACTCGATGTTTCTCAATGGCAGCAGTTTTGGAACTAGTCCCTTTAAAAAATTGAGCGTTTTTACCTGAAGTCCCTACACGCATGCCATTGTTAAAAACAACAGGCCCCACTGCAGTAGCACTTTTCACAAAGAAAGATTGTCCTGCAGCTATATATCCTAAAGGCTTATTAACAATTTGTTCTTCTCCGGCATCCATAACACCGTTCCCGTTTGCATCCACAAAATTACCACTGGTTCCAACTCCTCCTAGATAATTATAAGAAGCATAATCCGTTCCCGAATACTTCAAATTAGTAACAGCTGTATTGTGTGTCCAAAAACGAATCGTTCCCTCTAGTTTGGTATTATTGATACTGTTTTCCAATAAAAAAGCATCTGCACTCATCGCTGATGGATATGGATTTCCGATCAGGTTACTATAACCCGTTGGATCAATCGGCAAGGTGTAAGCTCCATTGTTAGGAATCCCTTCAAACTGTACCGGCTGAATATAAGTAGCTGCCACTGGATTTGGCCAAAATTGCGGCTTCGGAACACGAATAATAAATCCTTTTCCTGGAGGATTCATGGTGTTTGCTGCCGGCTCAATCACCCATTTATTCATCGAATAACTCATGTATTTATCCGATAAAGTATTAGGAGATAAAACATTTAGCACTTGATCCTGCACAGGCGACGACCAATACGTATAATCAAAATTCTTCATCGGCGTAGTTTCTCGCTTATAGATAATTTTTCCGGTATTTACTGCAGCATCATCCACTTGAATTAAACTCGCTTTATTTTCAAAAATAAAACTGGCCGAAGCCAAAACATCAAGACTTTCCTGTACAGACAGTACAACTCCCGAACTAACAATGATTGAACCCGAATTAACTTGACAAGAGCACATACTCAAATCGGTTCCAACTGTAAAAACATCACTTACTCCTCCATTAAAAACAACACGTTTTAAAGCTGTTGGAGTCCCATTAGACCATAAAGTTCCATTCCAGGATGTTAAGGAAATTGGAGATGCATTGATAACAATATTAGAAGAATTAGGAGAAAAACATACCCCTTCAGAAACTGCACAAGTATAAGTCCCAGCTGCTAACCCCGGAATGGTTATAGTTGTCCCACTACCTGAATATGATTCTCCAGTATTGAAGTTCAAAATCCAACTCCCTGATGGCAATCCGCTTAAAGCTACACTACCTCCGGGCACAGCACACGAGATTTGTTGTATTAATCCCACGATTGGTGCCGTTGGACCTGTATTAATTATAACTTGAACTACATTTGAAGATGTGGCAACCGTGCCACAAGTTGCGTTTGAAGATCGTACTCTATAGTAATAAGTAAATCCCGACGCTAATGGTGTAACAACAAGAGAGCTAACATTTCCTACACTCAGATTATTATACCCCGCCACAAAAGTACTAAACGACGAATTTGTGGATATATCCAAATAATAAGCTGTAGCTCCTGAAACGGGATTCCAATTGGCAGTAAATCCGTTGCACAAAACGTCACTTGCATCTATAGCAGTTGGCGCATTTATTTGTAAAGTTGCATAAGTAATTACATTAGAATAAGAACTTTCTCCGCAACTACTGTGTTTGTGAACCCTGTAATAAATATTCCCCGGAGGCAATCCTGTTACCACATAACTGGTTACATTGCCAACATTAAAATCATTAAACCCAGAAACAAAAGTTGTAAAACCACTATCTGTGGCAACATCTAAGGAATAACTTATTGTACCAGCAGATGCCGTCCAATTTGCAGTAATGCTATTGCTGCAATTTGCCCCTGTACCAGCCAATGCAACTACTATAGGTGCAGACCCAACCGTAAAACTGGCAGCATTCGGACTACTCACTCCTATTAGCGAAACAGTAACTTTATATTCACCGGGAGATAAATTCGTTAAATTTTTTGTATTAGCCGAAAAACTTACATCACCAGTTTTTTGCCAGTTATAGGTATATGGATCTACCCAATCAGGAGTATTTTGAAAAGTTCCATTGTTTCCAGAAGGATAGGAAAACAAAGTAGTTCCAGATCCTACGAAAAAATTATAACCAGAAATAATGCCCGTTTCAAAACCCGAATAAGTAGTAGGCCCAATAGCCATATAGGTTATACCAATAGCAGAAAGTGCAGTATTATAAAGTCCTAATTTCATTACCTGCCCCGTAAAAGAATCACCCGAAGCATTAAAAACGCCACTTCCTATTTTTGCATTCGAACTTGAGCTACCATAGTTTGCAGTCGTAACTACTCCCCCAGTTACAGCAACACTAGCTCCATTCAAATAAATTTTGACTGTGGATCCGTTTCCTACCGCCGCTATGTGATGCCACGCTCCATCTCCCAAAGAAGGCGGAAGTGCAGCGGTTACTGAACCAGTTGCTGCAGTCCATAATTCTATGGTTGTTGAATTTGCAAAACCAAACTCGATGGCATCATTTTGCCCAAACAAACTCATCCTTCCTGTAACATCAGCTATGTTAAATTTTATCCAACCTTCAATAGTGAAAGCACTTTTATTAGAAAGTAAAGGACTTCCCAAATCTATATAATCATTATCGGCTGCAATAAATTTTACGGCGTTCTTCATATTTGTTATGGTGATGGTGCCATCAGTACCTGTTGAGCAAGAAGCCTCTATCACCGTAGCAGTAGGAATTGGCAACAAAGGAAAAATAGTCATAACCGCAGTTGCATTAGAACAACCACTCACTGTATAAACTATTGTATAAGTTCCTCCAGCACTTGCCGCTAAATTCACTTCTCCTGTTGAAGAATTCAAACTCAATCCGGTAGGCGAGGATGTATAAATACCTCCTGTAGCTCCAGTTTGCGTTACCCCAACTTTCCCAATGGCAATATAAGCGTTACCCGGATAAGCTATTATAGGAGGTGGCGTAAATTGATACACTTGTCCTGAAGCTGGTTTTGTTGTAATAGCCGCCGTAAATATTCCAGTTTGGGCAGTTGGACTTGTTCCCGAATTACTTAATGTCAAATAATTACTATTTGCATCATAAATACCAATAGTAGCCGAAGCATTAGTTACCGCAGCTGCTCCTTGATTATAAATATATTCAATCCTATTAGATCCTTCATAAAGCCATACTTGAAACGATATTACATCTCCTGTATTTTGATAATCCCACTTTTGTTTATACCACTCTAATTTAAAAATTCGATTGGGAGCCACTCCCGTTGTTACATATCTAGGAATTGTTGTACCCCTCAAATCATCCCAAAGAGGCATCAAAATAGGTTTGGATAAAGCTGCATTAGCCGCAGTATTTGTATAATTTTGACTAGCTGAAACTGCAGCCGCTCCAAAACTAAGCCATCCATTACTGGAAACCCTCACGTCTGTATAAACGGCCCCTCCAAAAGTAAATGGAAATTGCAAGGTAACGGCATTGGAAACCGCATCATCTTCTGATGCCGTTATCCCTACAACATCTGTGGTTCCAGTTAAAATCCCATAGGTTACTGTTTTTGTACTAAAGCAATATTTACTGGCTTCAAGACCGGTGACAGGTGGTGGTGTAAATCTATAAATTTGTCCTGTTGCCGGCTTGGTGCTAATGCTTGTTGTAAATGTATTATATTCTGCTGTTGGGGTTGTTCCGGAATTAGTAAGTGTTAAATATTTACCGTTTGCATCACAAATTCCTATTGAAGCACCACTTGAATTATTCGTTACTGCTGTAGCTCCTTGATTATATAAAAACTCTATGACATTTGTAGTCTCAAAAAACCAAATTTGAAAAGAAATTACATCTCCTGGAGATTGAGCATTCCATTTTTGCTGACTCCATTCTACTTTAAATCTTCTATGAGGAAAAATCCCCGTTGTTATGTATCTAGGCTTTGCGGTACACATCAAATCATCCCACAAGGGAAATAAAACAGGCTTAGCAACACCCGCATTCACAAGTGAATTTGTATTGTTTTGAGCATCGGTTACCGTAGCAGCACCAAAGCTAAGCCAGCCATTGGGCGATACTTTTATAGCGGAATAAGCTGTACCTGCAAAAGTAAATGCAAATGGCAAGGTAATACTCGTAGACACTCCCGCATCAGCCGTTGCTCCAAGTGATGTATCAACAACCCCAGAAACTCCAGAAAGCGGAATATAACTCCCTGATACAGCAGTAAAATAATAACTGCTTGCCGCCTGCCCAAAGGATATTTGCGAAATCAAAAAGAGTGTAATAATTAAAAGTAATAGTTTTTTCATTTCAGTTATGGGTGTTAAAATCTACATTCAATATCGAATTGATTTATTAAACAAGAGAATTTTGAGGTAAAAAAGAGAAAGAGGATTGAAATTTATCACTGTTTCTATATAATCCCATTCATTCCAATTTAGCTAAAACGGTTATACATAGAATGCTATCATATATTTAATTTAGTCCCTCTAATAGACAGAACTAATAAAAAATTTGAAACAACCAACTGTATAATAACAAATTGTAACAATCTAAAAAATGGCTAAAAAAACAAGATTATACAACTTCACCAACAAAAGTTAATTGACTGATTTTAAGTATTTAAAATATAAGATTCTTAACCGTACCAAATCTAGTGAACGAAACCGAATAAATCGAATAAAAGCATATTTTATCGATTAAATACATTATTTTTTTAATATTATAGTATTTAACTTTCTAAATATTATAATAAGACACATCAATGACATGAATGAGTTCCAACAATATTCGAAACAAAGGAGTAGAATCCGAAATAGGGTTAATGCAACTACAATAAATTTTCATCGATAATAAAAATTTATTGATTTAGAAGTTATGACTCTCAATCTGTGTGACAGAATACAGTTCTTTGTCAACTACATTAATCGTATTTAATTTTGGATATTGAATCTGAAACACATTAAAAAACAAGTTCTCCATCCAAAAGGAATGTTCTACTTTTGCTTTAGCAAAACCAATGCAAAATTGATATTTTACGATGAAAGAAGTCTATTCCCTCAAAGAAGCCAAATTAAAAATTGAACATTTTTGTGCCTATCAAGAGCGCTGTCACGAAGAAGTGGTATCGAAATTATGGAGTATGAAACTAGATCCAAACGAAATAGATGAAGTCATCGTGCATCTTATTGAGCACAATTTTCTCAACGAGGCTCGGTTTGCTTGTAGTTTTGCCCGAGGAAAACATCGCATCAAGCATTGGGGAAAAATTCGAATTACGAACGAACTGAAAATTAGAAAAATTAATCAAACCTTGATCAATCTTGCCCTAAAAGAAATTGAACCCGAAGAATATATTGCCACGTTTGAGGAACTCGCCGAAAGAAATTGGAAATCCATTACAGAAACCAATGCTCTCAAAAAAAGAAAGAAATTTTGCGATTATATGCTTCGTCGAGGATTTGAAAGCAATTTGATTTATGACAAGGTGAAAGAACTGGAGAACGGAAACACAGATTAAACGAATTATTTATTCCACAAAGATTCCCAAAGAAAACGAAGAATCGCTAAATTAATTTGAATAGAACAATACTCCTTGTACGTTTTTTTGTTATGTTTCAAACGTTAAAACCTTTGTGCCTCTTTGCGAAACCTTCGCGAATCTTGGCGATATAGCCAAACTTTTATAAACTCAAAAGCACACTAACAGCATTCCCTCCAAAACCAACAGCATTAACCAAAACTTTCTTTATGGATTTTGTTTGTTTTTGCGCTTCCGCAAAAGGCACTCCGATGAACTGATTGTGTTGCATCATCAAAATGGCCATTTCCATACTCAAAATACCAGAAGCACCAAAAGTATGCCCGATTTTCCATTTATTAGTAGTTAACAAAGGCAGGCTTTCGCCAAAGACTTTCTCAATTGCTTTGTACTCAGTCAAATCTCCTTTTATCGTTCCGGGAGCATGCATGACAATAGCGTCCACTTCAGAAATATCAATATTTTCCAGTGCCATTTTCATCGATTTCTGAAAACAAGTTGCTTCCGCCGAAATCGAAATATTATGTTCCAAAATCTCGGTCGCATAACCAATACCTTCAATAAATGCGATGGCATTTTCTTTTTTTCCGATTTCAAGACAGCACACTCCAGCACCTTCACCCAAAATCATGGTATTTTGCTTTTTGTCCAAATCGAAAGCTCTATTGGGATATTGTTCTTCGCTCTTGGAGTAAATTTTCAAGGCTCGCATTTGACCAATTGTAAAATCCGTCAAAGGAGCTTCGCTTCCACCAACCAAAAATTTATCGGACATACCCGCCCTTAACCAAGCCACACCGTTGAGTACGGCATGCAAAGCTGTAGAACATGTAATGGAATGCGAAATCTCAGGGCCTTCACTTTGTAAATCGTGTGCCACCCAGGAGGAAATATTTCCCAAAGTGGTCGTTGGCGAAGCCAAAGTTTGAGCTTTTCCTGTTTCTAAATATTCTTGAAAATGCTTTTCAAATAAGTCGGTTGCACCGCGAGAAGATCCAATGTTAATTCCAAATTCAGCTCCTTTTGTCCAGCCTGCTTTTTCCATGGCTTTGCGGGAAGCCACCATCGCAAACAATACCGATTTATCTAAGGATTTGTATTTTATATCCGATTGCCGTAACACTTCGACTTCTGTCTTGGAATCTTCATCTAGTGCAGCAACGGCCGTGTTTTGATGATCCAAAAATTGTGTCGAGAAACAAGGATTGTGCGATAGATAATTTTTCCAAATCGTTTCCGATGAATTTCCTAATGACGAAATGGAAGCTATTGCTGTTATGGAGATAATTTGTGACAAAATATTCTATTCTGATTTAACCGCAAAGGTCGCAAAGTTTTTCTTAAAAATGAGAACTATTTAAACACGAAATCCACTAAGAAGTCACTAAGGACACTATTGTAAATCTATTAGGGTATTGCATTAAATTTATTTCAAATAAAAACTTTATGAGCCTTGTGCCTTCTTAGTAGTCTTAGTGATTAATTTCTAAACTATTTCCAAAGCACTTTCGACCACTTCATACACTTTTTGCAATTGTGAATCTGTAATCACATAAGGTGGCAAAATATAAACGATGTTCCCAACAGGACGAAGAATCACCCCATTTTCAATAAAAAAATCATAGAGCCTATTGCGTAGCGTTCCGTAATAGCTTGCCGAAGTTTCTGTTTTTATTTCCAATGCAAAAATAACGCCCAGCACTCTACTTGCCGTAACCATGGGATGGTTTTCAACCCGCTTTTTGAAATCCAAATGGCTTTTATTGATTCGGATCAAATTTTGTTGCATTTCTACGGTTTCCAACAAAGAAAGACTTGCCAGAGCTGCAGCGCAACCCGTCGGATTTGCGGTAAAAGTATGTCCGTGAAATAATGCCTTGTTGATATCTTCGTCATAAAACGCATCAAAAAGAGCTGAAGTAAAAGTCGTGATTGCCATCGGGATCGTTCCACCCGTCAAGGCTTTAGACAAACACATCATATCGGGTTTTTGGGTCAAATAATCACAGGCAAAAGTTTTTCCTGTTTTCCCGAAACCCGTCATTACCTCATCGGCAATCGTAAGGACATTATTTTCTTGGCAAATTTGAAGCAATTTGTCCAATGCTTCGGGTTCATACATCACCATACCCGCAGCTCCCTGCACCAAGGGTTCAAATATAAATCCTGCACAATCATTATTCTTGATTACTTCATGCAAGGCATCAAAACTGAATTGCTCCTGCCCTTTCACAGGCACGGGAATCCGAACCACATCAATAAACATTCCTTGAAATGCCTGCGTATAAAACGAAATTCCACTAGCGGCCATAGCGGCAAAAGTATCACCATGAAAGGCATTTTCGAAAGCTATAATCGTTTTTCTCTTTTCGCCTTTATTATAAAAATACTGCAAAGCCACTTTGATTGCCACTTCAACAGATGTAGATCCATTATCCGAGAAAAACACTTTCTTTTGATTATTTGGCAAAATAGCCAATAGTTTTTCGGCCAAAATAATTGCAGGCTCATGCGTAAATCCACCAAACAAAACATGTTCCAATGTTGTCAACTGTTTATAAATCGCATCGGCAATGAACTTATTGGAATGCCCATATGGATTCACCCACCACGAAGCGATGGCGTCTATATATTGTTTATTGTTTTCATCCCAAAGTAAAGCGCCTTCGCCTTTGGTGATAGCAATTGGAAGTGCAGCCGTTTTATGTTGTGTATAAGGATGCCAAAGATGTTGGCTGTCTCGTTCGATTAAAGTCATTAGATTCTTGATATTAGATTCCAGATTGAAATTGATTTTTGCTATTGACATTGCTATTGAAGTTTTAACAAATTCTCTCTAAATCGATCAGCGTATTCTTTGATTACATTTTGATCAAAATAAGGCTCTTGCTCTATTCTACCAATACATTTAATTCCAGTCTTTTTCAGAATTATAGATTCGGTTGACGGATTTTCATCACCTGAAAAAATAATTCCTCCAATCGCTATTTTACGATTAAGCAAGGATTCGACCGTAAGCAAGGTATGATTGATACTTCCCAGATAATGCCTTGAAACCACAATCACTTTATAATCGCGTTGGATTAAATCGATAACGCAATCTGTTTCATTCAAAGGCACGAAAACTCCTCCTGCTCCTTCTACAACCAAATGGTTTTGAATTATTGGCTCTTTTATTTGCTTCAAATCAATAGTGATTCCGTCAATTGCAGCTGCAAGGTGCGGACTTGCTGGAGTATTTAGCAAATAGCTATTCGAATGGATTATTGTTTTTTTATTAGATATGAAAGATTTGACTTTATGACTGTCGGAATGGTCAACATCACCCGCTTGAATGGGTTTCCAATAATCCGCTTCTAAAGCTTCGACAATAATGGCAGAGGCAATCGTTTTGCCTACATCGGTAGAAATTCCTGTAATAAATAGTTTCATTTTTTTTAGTTTAGCTAACATTCACAAAGATTTTTGTTTAATAATTTCTTTGTGTGTCTTTGCGCTTTCTCTTTGCGCTTTCTCTTTGTGAACCTTTGTGTAATAATTTCAGACATTCATCTTTAATATACAAAGCTACTCAACAACGTCAATACTTTGGTTATTTCTTCTTTGCTATTAAAGCTGTGCAAACAAAAACGCAGTCTCTCCTGTCCTTCGGGAACAGTTGGCGACAGTATCGCTTTAACATCAAAACCATTTTGTTGCAAAGCAACAGCAATACTTTTTACCTTTTCGTTTCCTGGAATAATAACACTTTGAATCGCCGATTTACTCCGAATAAAAAGCGGACTCAAATACAGCATTTTTTTTACTTGATTAAAAAAAACAATATTATCACGAAGTGATTCAAGAGCATTTTTATCTTTTTCCAAATGGTGATATCCCATTAAAATAGTGGCTACCGAATGGGGAGAAAGCCCTGTAGTGTAAATAAAACTTCGGGCAAAATTAACGAGATATGATTTTAATTTCTCCGAGCCCAAAACCACTGCTCCATGACAGCCCAAGCCTTTGCCAAAAGTCATAATTCGGGCAAATATTTTGTCCCGCAAATGCAAATGCTGAATTAATCCTTCCCCTTTTTCTCCAAAAACACCCAAAGCATGTGCTTCATCAACCACTAAATAGCAGTTGTATTTCCCAGAAACAGCGATCAATTCTTCCATATTTGGGCAGTCACCGTCCATCGAAAAAACAGTTTCTGTTACGATGTAAATTAAGGTGTTAGGATTACGTTGAATCAACAGCTCCAAATCTTCAAAATCATTGTGCTTGAATTTATAGGACTTCGCATTCGACAATTGGATTCCGTCCCTGATGGAAGCGTGACAGAGTTCATCATACAAAATCAAATCGCCTTTTTGGGGAACGGAACTAAAAAAACCAACATTAGCATCATACCCAGAATTAAACAACAAAGCCGATTCCGATTGATGGAATTGAGCAATATAATTTTCGGTTGCGGTATATAAAGTGTGATTGCCGGAAATTAATCGCGATCCAGTGGCGCCATTGCTTTTTATGTTATGATCCAATAAAAATTGATGGGTTGCATTGAAAATCGCTCCCGATTTTGAAAAACCAATATAATCGTTAGAAGCAAAATCAATTAATTCATTAGGTTGCGGAAGAATACGTAATGATTTGTTTTGTCTTCGTGACTCTAGTTTATCGGACAGTTTTTTTGGAAAATTCATAACTGCAAAGTTATAAAAAAACCTACTTAATTTTTAGGAAAAGAGGTTCCTTCTTCCGATGCTTTCTTTTCGGCGGCTGTCTTTTCAGCAGCCCTTTTTCCTGCTTTGCCTTTTCCTATAGGCAATCCCGCAGTTATATAAAGGGAGCGATTGTATTGGGTTGGACTGTCATCCCCTTTTAGAAGCGGAACCAATCCATAATAATACTGCAAACCAACATTCATACCGTACTTGGTTTTTATTCGATACCCAGCGCCAATTACCAAACCGGCATCGACAACATGAATCTTGTCGCGTATATTGTTTTTATACTCGACATCCTCCCCATTATAATTTTGACGGAACAAATCATTAGCCGTGGACAAAAGCCCCAATTGCGTACCTGCCTTTACATAAATGTTATTATCAAACTTATATTTAATCATCAAAGGAACATTAAAATAGTTTATATTTCGTTTGACAGAACCTTCAGCAAATACAGCATCTAATTTCTCGTCATTCAACGAATAAACCGCTATGTCTTTGGCACCCATTGTCGATTTTACGATTACTCCCGTGTTGAACATCCAGGAAGGGTTCTTTAGATTAAAATCGAAATAAAAACCCAAATTGAAATCCCTCCTATAATCCGAATCCAGATTTGAAATAGCCGAAAAATTGGCACCTCCTTCCAAACCAAATTCAATATTAGGAGAATTCAATTTATCTCCAAAGATTAAGGACATTATCACTTGGGATTCAGCAGTATGAAAACTAAAAAATAATGCAATGAAGAAGATACTTTTTTTCATGTGTTGTTATTGATTAATTTTGCTGATTCCCAATTCACTTTTTTGTGAATCGTTAAATTACAACCCAAATCGATATTGAAGGCTTGTCATGAACTGGGTACGACTTGCTAAAAATCCACATTCAGCACGTAGCATAAAATGCCTGTTAAATTGATATTGGGACCCTAAAACAAAGTTCCACATATCTTTTGGCGCTTTTTCAAGAGAATATTGTACCGTAGAAGTTTCGGCCGTGCTTAACGCCCCGTCAATACCGTTCAAAAGGTTTCCGGCTGTCTCTAATGCTCTATTCGCCGTTTCGTATTTTGCTTTGTTGGACGGTTTCGCCTGTTCAGCATTGGATAACCCACTCCACCAATTGTCCACTTGGGCTTGTTTATCATTTACAGTAGCCAAACCTTGATCGACTTTTGCTTGCGCTCCATCGAGTGGCAAAACATCTGACAAAGCCAATGAACCATTTGTTCCGCTTTTTAGATGCACCCTAAATCCACCAGCCCAAACAGCAATGTTACTATCTTGTTTATTAAGTTTAAATGTTTTTCCCAACCTCGGACCAAAAACAAAACTCATAGCAGGTTTATCAAGTGAATTAATATCAGTCCATGCCACATTCATATCCAAGGCAAACCAGCCCCCTCCGACACCAATTGTTGGCGTTATACCTAATCCAAATGTAGTACCTTCGAAATCAGCTTTGGACTTAAAAGAAGTTACTTGTGACCAATTATTGTCGGCATCTGGAACCCAAACACCTGCATCTATCGTAGTAGACATTCTAGTTTTTCCAAAAATACCGTATACATTCAAAAAAGGAAACAACCAAACATCAGGCCTAACATTGACTGCATATCCAGATGCTACAGCACTATTAAAACGTATGATTTGATCCAGATTGTACATAGGCCCATTATTGAACCCAACTTCCAAATTCTTTATCGTTAAATCTGATTCTTGCCAAAAGTAATTAACCGAAAGACCAGCAGAATATGGTAATTGATAACCTTTTTGTGTTGCCTTTTCACCCCATATAGGCAAAGCATACGGATACTCCACTACTTTAAGACTGTCAAGCAGTGCTGCGTTTTTTTTACCCACCACTTTATTGGTGTATACCTGAGAAAAACCTATAGCACTTATTAATAAAAAAAGAAATACTAAAAATTTATTATTTTTCATTTTCTAAAAATTTAAATTACCTGACACTTTAAAAACTCATAACGTAAAGTTAAAAAAATAATTGGTCAAACCTCTACAGACAATACATTTAATTGACTCCTAAACTGTAAGTTGCAAAAAAGCCAGATAAATATACAGCAAACTAATCCTACACCTTTGAAATGTTTTATAAAAAGAGAGGAGACAAACATCTGTTTTAAAAATAATTTTCCTTTTCAGCACTTCACAATTCAAACTAATTTAATAAACCAGAATGATTCTGTTAGAGAATACAGCCATCAGGAAAAGGACACACTTTTTTACGTCCAGCTTCAAAAACCAGACGGCGTATAATTAACATGAAAGAAGACTGGAAAAAGGTAATCTTAGGCAAATAATTTAAGCTTCGTCAGAAATTAAAACAATTCGACTGATACGAATTGAGAGTTAATTCATAAAACTAAGTATTTTTAAATCAAAATCCCTTTTATGGTGTTTTAAATTTTAGTAAATTTAACACTGATAATCAATACATTAGTACGTTTATTTGGATTTTAAAAAGAGAATAAATTTCAATTAAACTGAATCTATGTATGATAAATTCTTAGATAAAAAAGATAATCAATTTGATTGAGCCTTACTCAAAAAGGAGTAAAATTGGATTGTTTGGTTATATGGAAAAATGATGAATTCGCCGATACATTATCGCATTTTTCAGTTTTGGATGCAGATTAAAATGATCCGGATTATGTTAAAATGTAGGACGCAATTAAAGAAAGTCGTCTACCTATTGCAACAGACATCCAAAATAACAATCTATAGACTATTAACAATTAAATCAATTATAAAATTTAATAAAATGAACATTAAAAAAAGAACATTAGGTATAATTCCAATGCTGTTTTTGGGATTATTTTTTAGCTGTGGCCCAACCGTAACCGTTACTCAGGATTATGACCGCGCAGTTAATTTTAGCGAATTCAAAACTTTTGCAACTTTTGATTTGAGTGCACAGAAAGGCCAGGTAAACCAATTAAACGTAGATCGAGTTACAAAAGCAATTCGCGCAGAAATGACTGCCAAAGGTTTTAAAGAAACAAGTGATAATCCTGATTTAAAAGTAAATGCAGTAGCGATTTTAAAAAACAAAACACAGGTTACTGCCAATTCAAATTACTATGGTTATGGTGGTATGTATCGCCCTTACGGATATTGGGGTGGAGGTGCAGTGATGGGAGGAGGCTCGACAACATTTAACACTTATAATTATGTTGACGGCTCTTTGGTTATTGATATTATATCCACAAAAACCGACAAACTAGTTTGGCAGGGTATTGGTAATGCCGAAATTGACAACAAACCAGACAATCCTGAAGAATTTATTAATAGTTCCGTAAAAAGCATTATGGCAGGTTTCCCTCCCGGAGCAGCTAAAAAATAAATCTAATACTTTATTTCTGAAATTATACCATATGGATATAACCCTTGAATGATTTATTCAAAATGATAAATTAAATCAACTGTTTTCAAAAATATTTTAAACAAAAAAATGCCCGACTTTCGTCAGGCATTTTCATTTTAAGAGCTGAATTGTCTTAATCTGCTAAAACAATTACTTTATTATCCTTTAACTCAAGAGTACCTGAGGCAATTTCTAAAGTATAATTTTGATCATTTACTTTGGTAAATAAACTGGCAGTTTCTTCGTTTAAATCAAAGGCAGGAGCAGTAATATTAATTGTTCCTTTCTGCAACAATGAAACTATTGGCGCGTGGTTATTCAACATTTGAAAACGACCATCTACTCCTGGAACAGAAATAGAAGTGATTTCTCCTGAAAATAATTTCGCTTCTGGTGATACTATTTCTAATAACATATTTTTTTAGTTATAAGTTATGAGTTATGAGTTATGAGTAAAACTGAATACTGCTTAACTGTAAACTACAAACTGATTTTAAGCTTCCGCCAACATTTTTTCTCCAGCCTCGATAGCTTCTTCAATAGTACCTTTAAGGTTGAAAGCTGATTCTGGCAAGTGATCTAATTCACCATCAATAATCATGTTAAATCCTTTGATAGTATCTTTGATATCAACTAATACACCTTTTAATCCTGTAAATTGCTCAGCAACGTGGAAAGGTTGAGACAAGAAACGTTGTACACGTCTAGCTCTTGAAACCGCTAATTTATCATCTTCAGATAACTCTTCCATACCTAGAATCGCGATAATATCTTGCAATTGTTTGTATTTTTGAAGAATTTCTTTTACTCTTTGTGCACAGTCATAATGCTCGTTACCGATAATGTGAGGTGCCAAGATTCTTGAAGTAGAATCCAATGGATCCACCGCAGGATAAATACCTAACTCAGCAATTTTACGAGACAATACAGTAGTAGCATCAAGGTGAGCAAACGTTGTTGCTGGCGCCGGGTCAGTTAAGTCATCCGCAGGAACGTAAACCGCTTGTACAGATGTAATAGAACCTTTGTTTGTAGATGTAATACGCTCTTGCATCGCACCCATTTCAGTTGCCAATGTTGGTTGGTAACCTACCGCAGAAGGCATACGACCTAAAAGAGCCGAAACCTCAGAACCTGCTTGTGTAAAACGGAAGATATTATCAACGAAGAACAATACATCTTTTCCTTGATCAGAACCTGCTCCATCACGGAAATATTCAGCGATAGATAATCCAGAAAGTGCCACACGAGCACGAGCTCCTGGAGGTTCATTCATTTGTCCAAAAACGAAAGTAGCTTTAGACTCTCTCATTCCAGGTAAATCTACTTTAGATAAATCCCATCCTCCATTTTCCATAGAGTGCATGAATTCCTCACCGTATTTTATAATTCCTGACTCCAACATCTCACGAAGTAAGTCATTCCCTTCACGTGTTCTTTCTCCTACTCCTGCGAATACAGAAAGTCCACCGTGACCTTTTGCAATATTGTTGATCAACTCCTGAATCAATACTGTTTTACCTACTCCAGCACCACCAAACAATCCAATTTTACCTCCTTTTGAGTAAGGCTCAATCAAATCGATTACTTTAATACCTGTAAATAAAACTTCAGAAGATGTAGATAAATCTTCGAATTTCGGAGCTTGTTTGTGAATTGAAGTTCCGTTTTCACCTGTTTTAGGTAAAGCTGGCAAACCGTCAATAGCGTCACCAATTACGTTAAACAAACGACCGTAAACATCCGCACCGATTGGCATTTGGATAGGATTTCCTGTTCCAACTACTTCATAACCTCTGCTCAAACCATCTGTTGAATCCATCGAAATGGTACGAACAGTGTTTTCACCGATGTGAGATTGTACTTCTAGAACTAATAACGTTCCGTCTTTTTTTGTGATTTCTAATGAATCATAAATTTTTGGAAGTTCAACATCTTTTCCGTTGAAAACTACATCGACTACTGGTCCAATGATTTGGGCAACTTTTCCTATTACTTTTGACATTACTTATGTATTTATTAAATAGCTATTTAGGTTTATGAAATACAGCCCATCGAATCTCATCGAATGGATACTTTTTTCAGAGTGCAAAGATAATTTTTTAAAATATAAAATCAATATTTTTTTTTATAAAAAAAGCTAAATTTTTATCGAATTGATTATTAAGCAGTTTCAAACTATCAAAACATCTCGTTCTTAGCCAAAAAATAAAAAAACCACCACGTTATAAACGGGTGGTTTCGATAACTATTGTAAATTAAAATTATTGTATAGTTGCAGGATACTGAATTTGATATTGAGCCAAATCCACGTTTCTTAAAGTCGCTCCGTATTTAGCATTTATAGCATTCACAAAAAGATTAGCAATATAAGCATATCCTCTTGGACTAGGATGCACACCATCCAATGAAAACGCACCTCCTGTAACATATGCTGCAGTCATGTGATAATTCCCAAAGCGAACCCCTGTAGTGGATAATTGCATCATAGCTGATTTAGCATCCACAAATGCTAATCCTTTTGATTCCGCAATTGCACTTATGGTTTTATTGTAAGCATCAGTAGCAATTTGCACTTCTTTAATTTCATCTTTTGAAAGTACCCATTGATCCGCTAAAGGAACAGAAACTCCATTCACTTTTGTTGGATCACCTCCAACAGCAGTTCCAATGAAAGTTCGAGCAGTTAATACAACCAAATCTTCTTTAGTCACCTGTCTATAAGACGGAAGACCATAAGCCGACAAATTAGTCAAATAACTATCTACTATAACTACCGCATTATTGCCTGCTACAAATTTAATTGTTCTTCTTGTCGCTTCCTCTGCAGTCAACAACTTATTAGTAACCATAGCTTGCAATCCACCATTATATTGCGCATAACCAGCATTCAATTGTGTCGCCGAAGCCGCAGTTAATGGAACTGGATTATAAGGAACCGTAGTAAAATAAGGCAAAGTTGTCACGTATGGCAAATTAGCCACTACCCCTTTTGCTCCTTTTGCTGTCAAATTAGTCGCTAAAGCGTTATACACATTCGCAAAAACATTAGGATCAGTAATATCATTTGAGCCATAAGTAGAAGGATCTATATTCCCAGTTTGATTTACACCAATACCTCCGGATGTAGCATAAGCTAAAACATCATTTCCACCAATAAATAAAGAAAAGAAAGTTGGATTTTGAGCCAAAGCATCTGCTAATACGGTAGTTGTACCCGAAGTGGCAAAACGTGCATAATATGGATTTGCTTTACCCGAGGCCACACCCGCAGTATTTCCATATCCCGCAGCAAGCAAATGATAACTTTTGGCTCCAGGAATACCCAAATTATTAAAAGTCCCCGCTAGGTGATTCGTAACTTCCGTAGTTGGCTTTCCAGATACTGGAACTGGCCCTTTTCCGTTAAAATACAAACGTGGCCCAGCAATTACATTACCCCCCAACAATAACCCTCCAATATTATCAGCCATTAACGGAGTTGTAAAAGCACCACCTCCTGCCGGCACCAACTGTTGAGACAATATATTCACATACGAATTAGATTGCCCCGCTTTAAAAAGAGCCCCATCACTATATCCTGCTGCAAAAGAATCCCCCAAAGCCACATAGCTAGTAAAAGTGGCTGAACCAGGTGTAATTGGAATTTCAACTACTGCATCTTCATCATCATTATTATTACATGCTACAAAGCTTAGAGAAACCAATAGTAGCCATTTGAAATTTTTTATCATACTCTATATTTTTAAGTTTTTGTCTTGTCTTTTTAATTAAGGATTAATCGTCAATGAAGCGAACCATTGTTGACCGATAGATCCTGCTCCAATTACTTGAATATAATCTTTACCTCCAATATTAGTAGCTCCAACTTTGAACAATAATTTACAGGTTGGAACAGCATAATTGATTTGAGCATCAACTACAGTGGTAGAAGGAATCATTCCATCAGCAAAAGAAGATTGCCATAAATATTCAGAATTCCATCTTACGTTTGTGTTAAATCCAAAATTCTTAAACAATCTTGTATTTCCCAACGAAGCTTTTACCCTATGTTTTGGAGTATTAAATCCAGTAACAAATCCTGGATCTTGAGATTGATCGAAATCCAATTGAGAATAATTATAGTTTGCTCCTAATTCAAAGTTTTTATACACTTTTTTAGACAACCCAACACCAAAACCTAAAGAAGCAACATCAGCACTAGTATTAGAATATACTTGATAAATTCTTCGGTCACTTCTTGCCAAAGCATACACAGGACTTAACGGGTCTGATAAGTTTATGGCTGTATTAACATCTCCATAATAAACCCCAGCCACTCTTGATGTATTCAAGAAATGATTGTATTGGTTATAATACCCATTCAAATCAACCGATAAATCATTATTAATTACGGCACGATATCCTAACTCATATGCTTTTACTTCTTCTGGACGAACTAACTGAACATTTGCAGATTTCAATAAAGCAGCAGCTCCAGCAACATCAGAAGGATTAGCAGACAAAGCAGCACCAAAAGCCTGAACAGAAGTTAATGTATAAGAATTGTTATAAGCATTGGTACCGTTCATTGGTACTGTAGCCGCTGCTCCTGCAGCTTGTCCTGCGGCACTCACATTTCTAATTTCAGAATAACGAACTAAATTTTCCGGTGCTGAACCAATTAAAGCAAATGGCCCTAGATCAAGTCCGATATATTGATCTTGTGTAGTAGGATTCCTAAAACCTGTTTGGTAAGAAGCTCTAAAGTTGTGATTTTTTTGTGCTCCAGCAGAATAAACAAATGAAACTCTTGGAGAAACATTTCCGTCAAAATTTTGACTTTTGTCATAACGCACAGAAGCAACCACTTTCAAACGATCTTCCATAAACAGTTTAGACCCTTGAGTATAAACTCCATATTCGTTGTAACGAATTGGCCCATCATAATCGGTAAAAATAGATCCATTAGAATTCATTTCGTATTGACGAGCAGAACCTCCCACTTGAATTTCAGCAAACTTAATTAAGTCTTTAAAGTTATAATTAACATCGGAGTGGTATATTTTAGATCGATCTGTAAATTTAGCTCCTTGCGTAAAATCAGGATTACTTTTAACAGCATTAAGTGCACTTGTAAACTCAGGAGTTCCTGGCTCAAATCTTGCATTTCTTGGTGCAGAAGGATTAGTTGGATCTGTATTAGGCACTAAGTTCAAACCTGGCGAAACGTTGGTATCAGCAAAAGATCTTGCATAATTGGCCGCTTGATCGGCATTAAGCCCTAAAACAGCAGAAGACAATTGAAAAGATGTAGCATAATCTGTAAACCAGTTAGTGTCTGATTTTGCAGCTCTTTGCACATTCCAACCTGCAAAACGCATATCATAAGAGTTACCAGCATCTTCCGAAGATTGATAAGCTCTTGCAAAAAAGTTTTTCCCTTTTATTTCAATTTTCGTTTGACTCATAAAGAAATCGTTCAAAGCATATCTATTCGCTCCTTGGTAAATTGTATTTCCTAAACCTAATTTATACTGAAGCATGATTTCGGTATCATCTGCCCAAGGTCTAATATGCAATGAAAAATCAGCTTTTACACTATTCACTTTATTGTCGTTCAAATCTTTTTCACGGTAACCAGTTCTACTTACTTGTCCAACATTGTTGATAAAAGTAGTTACCTCATCTCCATAAATATTCAAACCATCATAGTTTTGGTTCCCATCATGACCAATTGAACCACCAGTAACACTTCTTCTGTCATCTGCAATCCATTCGGTAGCTTTCATATAATTGAAGTTAGCTTTTACAGCAAAATATTTATTAAAAGCTGTAGCCGCTCTAATTCCCATATCAAAATAATCATTAGTACCGGCAACATCTTGAGAAGTTTGACCATATTTCACATAAGAACTAATCCCTTGATATGTAAAAGGATTTTTACTATTCATAAATAAAATTCCATTGAATGCATTAGCACCATACAAGGCAGAAGAAGCTCCAGGTAAAAGCTCCACACTAGCCACATCAATATCCGAAAGACCAATTAAGTTACCCAGCACAAAGTTCAACGCAGGTGATGAATTATCCATTCCATCTACCAACTGCATAAAACGAGTATTCCCAACAGCAGCAAACCCTCTAGTGTTAACTGTTTTGAATGAGATACTACTGGTATTGAATTGCACTTCTTTTAAATTTTCTAAACCATCATAGAAAGTTGGAGCCGTAGTACTTTTAACTTGCGCAATTCCCATTCTTTCAATCGTAACAGGCGATTGAAGCACTCTTTCCGGTGCTCTAGAAGCAGAAACTACAATTTCATTTAATTTTGTCTCTTCTGAACTTAGTTTTACTTGAATTTTTTGAGATACTGACTCTACATTTACACTGGAAGAAGCATGTCCTACCGCTGTAATATCAATAGAAAAAGGAGGCGCCTGCTTGGTAACCAACACGAAGGAACCATCATAATCCGAAGTCGTCCCTTCATTTGATCCAGACACTTTAATACTAGCTCCTGGAATAGGTTGATTATTTTCATCAGTAACAACACCTTTGATAGAATTTTGCGCAAAAGATATGCTACAAAAGAATAATGTTAAAAAAAGCAAATACAATCTCATATGGTAAAATTTTGTTGGTTAGTGGCGCCAAATTACACATATTTTTTAATTATAAGTAAGAAATATAAAAATATTTATTATTATTATTAACAAAACAGTTCATTATATAACAATTCAATATTTTTACATTTTGCATAATTAATAATAAAATAATGAGTTAATCGCATAACATACTATGCATACATAATAATTTGGTAATTCCATTAAATTTATCACAAAATTTACAACGATTTCGTAAAAAGTCTAAAGCAAAAAAAAGCGAGAAATAAATCTCGCTTTTTTAAAATTCTATAACAATTCGTTATTCAACAGTAACCGATTTTGCTAAATTTCGAGGTTGATCAACATTACAACCCCTCATAACAGCAATGTGATACGATAAAAGTTGCAACGGTATAGTAGTAATCAATGGCGACAATGCATCTGATGTTTCTGGTATCTCAATAACATAATCTGCTAATTCGCGAACTTGCGTATCTCCTTTGGTGACTACCGCAATAATTTTTCCACTTCTGGATTTGATTTCTTGAATATTACTTACAATTTTATCATAATGCCCTTGTTTTGGAGCAATTACGATAACAGGCATCAATTCATCAATTAATGCTATTGGTCCGTGTTTCATCTCAGCCGCAGGATAACCCTCAGCATGTATGTACGAGATTTCTTTTAACTTCAAAGCCCCTTCTAGCGCTACCGGGAAGTTATATCCACGACCTAGATACAAACAATTTGGAGCATCTTTAAATACAGCTGCAATTTCCTTAGTTTTATCATTAGTTTCTAATGCTTCTTTAACTTTTTCAGGGATGAATTCCAATTCTTGTAAATAAGTATGAAAGTCGGACTGCGTCAAAGTTCCTTTAGCTTTAGCCAAACGCAATGCCAACATTGTCAAAACTGTAATTTGAGTTGTAAAAGCTTTTGTGGAAGCAACTCCAATCTCAGGACCGGCATGTGTATAAGCACCGGCATGCGATTCTCTCGAAATAGACGAACCTACTACATTACAAACTCCAAAAACAAATGCTCCGTGTTCTTTTGCTAATTTTATTGCCGCCATAGTATCGGCAGTTTCCCCCGATTGAGAAATAGCAATTACAACATCTTTACTGTTTATGATTGGATTTCTATATCTAAATTCAGAAGCATACTCAACTTCAACAGGGATTCTGGCAAACTCTTCAATAACATATTCAGCTACTAAACCAGCATGCCAAGAGGTACCGCAAGCAACAATTATAATACGGTCCGCATTTAGAAATTTCTCAAGGTTATCTTCAACACCAGCCATTTGAACAATCCCTTCATTTGCATGTAATCTTCCACGGTACGTATCTTTAATTACATTTGGTTGCTCGTAAATTTCTTTCAACATAAAATGATCGTAACCACCTTTTTCAATTTGCTCCAAATTCATCTGAAGTTCTTGAATATAAGGATCAACGATAGAATCATCTTTAATTTTACGGACTTTCATGGGTCTATGTAACCTGATATTAGCCATTTCCCCGTCCTCAAGATACACTGCATTTGAAGTATATTCTATAAATGGCGAAGCATCCGAAGCAATGAAATATTCGCCTTCACCAATCCCAATTGCCAATGGACTTCCTAATCTTGCCGCAACAATTTCATTAGGATTTTTTTTATCAAAAACAGCTATAGCATAAGCACCTACCACTTGATTTAAAGCCACTTGAACTGCTTTTCCTAATTTTAATTTTTCTTTCTTCTGCACCTCTTCTATAAGGTTTATCAAAACCTCAGAATCTGTATCCGAAGTAAAAGTATAACCTCTTTTTATTAGTTCTACCTTTAAAGGAGCATAATTCTCAATGATCCCATTGTGTATAATCACTAAATCTCCAGAGTTAGAAACATGAGGATGCGAATTGACATCATTTGGCACACCATGAGTTGCCCAACGCGTATGTCCAATTCCAATAGTCCCGTTTGTAGTCATTTCTTTTTCAGCTTTCGCCTCAAGATCCGATACTTTTCCTTTTGTTTTAGATAATTTTATAGTCTCACCATCATACAACATCACACCGGCACTGTCATACCCGCGATACTCCAATCTTTTTAACCCCTTTATAACTATAGGATAGGCCTCTCTATAGCCTATATATCCAACAATTCCGCACATAGTTTCTCTTAATTAGGTTTTGTATAATAAATTTCGAATTTCAATCTTTTGTTATAATCCTTATCATCTGTTGGAATATTATTACCAAAGACAATAGTACCTAATGGATTCATGACAGAAGCCATCGGCGCTTTCAAAGGAAAACCGGTTTTATCCCTTAAAGCATAAAAACTGGACTTATTAATATCTTCTGTAACAACTAATCCCAAGTCAACATTAGTTGAATCAGCGTACTTTACAAGATTTCTAATATGATTAGTAATCCTAAATTTATAATAAGAACCACCTTCTACATCTGATTTCTTGGTTAGAATACCCCCAAAAATATATTTATTGTTTTTAATATTACTAACGACAGTCGTAGTCTCTCTATAATCAATCAACACTTGGTTGTTTGTAAAATCGTACAAATAAATTCTTTGCGGCACATAACTTGTACCCATAGCACCCGAATTCAAATGAAAAACTAAGCTTGCCTCATTAATAAGGTATTTATTTCTTCTCATGTCATCCAACTCATCCGGAACTTTGTTCGGACCATCGCTTAATTCAAGACCATGATTGTCAGTTGGGTCAAATAATTTCAAAATAGACATTGAACCTTCCCCTCCTTTAAGATACAAATTAGCATCACCTTTATCAGAGTTAATACTAGCGGGATCCGTCGCATTTGCATAATTAATATTTATATTACTTTGATCCAACAAACTAACAGTGTTACCAGATAAATTTAATACCAATGTTTTATCTGTAGTTACAGAATTTATAGTCTCCGAATAAGTAATCGTTATCTTTCCATACTTAAAATTAAGCATTGCCATGTTTCCTGGATTACCCCCTATAGTTTCGATATTGAAAAACAATCCTCTAAAGTAATTTTTGAACGCATTATTATCTATCAAAGGTCCCGCTGGCGATTTAATTATTTTATTGAGGAAGAAATCCTTATTCAAACTTAACTCCATTCCAGGAGGCGTTCTTGTTGTTACTTCGGTACCATTTGAGTTGGTAGTCTTTGTAACATGCTCTGTCGGATCAAAAAAGAATTCTGTATTTTCGGATGTATTCGACCCGTCATTTAAAGGGACTCCAATTTTTAACTGATTAAAATCCGAATATTGATTGTTATAATATTTTTGAGGCTGTGAAAATTGTTCCTCAGGATCTAAGTCCCTCATAAAATAACCAGATTCATAAACACTGAGTTTCATTTTGGCCTTATCTGGACCATAAATAGAATCCAAAACATAAGTACTACTTCCATCTGGATTTACTACAGTTTTATTTTTATCATAAAAATAAGGTATAGTCAATACCACTTTTTTTATAGTAGCTGAAGCGTCAAAGGCAGGATCTAAAGTCGCTAAAGTTACTTGAGTAACAAAATTTGCATTAGTAGTACCAAAGGAAGGATTGTTATATATCCCTAGAGGATTAACCTCTAAATTATTTGATTGAATAGGCCCTAATTTTTGATTATATGCTACCACAGGATATTCCCTCTTTTGTATATCAAAAGAATTATCGCCTATAATATCTTCACCAACAACATTAAATTCTTTATCACAGGAATTAAAAAGAACAATAAATAAAAGGAAAGGAATTGTTTTAAAAAAAGAATTTTTAAGCATATTTATTCGTAAAAGATTGATTTATAACAACATATTTTTATAGAATTCAGTATAAGCCACCGAAAATTCATCTTTATGTTTCAAAGGTAGAAAAGGTTTATTAGAAGATTCTATAAATTTTGTTAAACTTGGAGAGAGTCCATCTGAGGCAATAATTACAGCATCAGAATTACGAATAGTTGCTTTTATAATATTTTCATAATTTGGAACTTCTAGTTCGGCAATTGCTTCATCAGGAATACCATCAAATCTAACCTTATTGATCATTTCAACATCCAATGTTCCATCAAAAGACTGACTATAAACAGACGTAACAATCTTAGTATCTGAAAACAACGCTTCGTTTTTATAAAAATGCTTCATGTAAACAGGCAACATGGCGGCCATCCAACCGTGTACATGAATAATATCCGGTACCCAATTTAATTTTTTAACAGTCTCTACAACGCCTTTTGCAAAAAAGATCGCACGCTCATCATTATCGGGATACATCACCCCTTCCTCATCGGCAAAAGTTGCTTTTCTTTTAAAATATTCTTCGTTATCTATAAAATAAACCTGTATTCTTTCTTTCGGAATAGAAGCTACTTTAATAATAAGGGGCATATCCAAATCATTCACCACCAAATTCATTCCAGACAACCGAATCACTTCATGCAATTGGTGTCTTCTCTCGTTAATATTTCCATACCTTGGCATAAAAATTCTAATTTGCCCTCCTTGATCATTAATCATTTTTGGTACGTCATAAGACATTAATGAAACCTCATTTTCAGCGAGATAAGGTACAACTTCAGATGATACGTATAATATCCTCTTATCTTTCATAGTATAAATTGATTAATTATTGGCAATAAAAACCACGCAAAATTACAAAATTTTATGCAGTTATGGACTAAAATATTAAGTTTGCACCTAATTTAAACAAAACTGCCATGCAAATTTTCTATGGAAAAGCGGCTTTAATGGACTATTTAATCTCCTTAAAGACTACAAATTCTTCAATTGGATTTGTTCCGACAATGGGTGCTTTGCATGAGGGACATCAGTCGCTAATGCTTCAATCTACTAAGGAAAATGATATAACTGTTGTTAGTATTTTTGTAAATCCGACTCAATTTAACAATCCAGAAGACTTGCAAAAATATCCTCGCACTTTGGATGCTGACATGATAAAAATCTCGAACATCAATCGGGAAATTATCGTTTTTGCTCCAACAGTCGACGACATGTATGAAGGAAAAACCCTATCACAATCTTTCGATTTTGACGGATTGGAAAATAAAATGGAAGGAAAGTTTAGACCGGGGCATTTTGACGGTGTGGGAACCATTGTAAAACGTCTTTTTGAAATCGTAAAACCAACCAGAGCCTATTTTGGCGAAAAAGATTTTCAGCAGGTGCAAATTGTCAAAAAGATGGTTGAAAAAAATCACTTAGATGTAACAATTGTTGTTTGCCCTATTTATAGAGAAATCAACAACTTAGCTATGAGTTCTCGAAATGAACGCTTAACTTTGCACGAAAGAGAAGAAGCTGGAATTATCTATAAAATACTAAACGGAGCCAAAGCAAAATTCTCAAATAATAGCGCAGAAAAAACTACCCAATGGGTTAAAAATGAATTCAATAAAAATAAAATATTTACTTTAGAATACTTTGAAATTGCAGATGAAACAACACTTACGACTTGCAAACGAAAAAGTAAAAACAAAAAATATCGAGCATTCGTAGCGGTATTTGTCAACAACATCCGACTAATAGACACCATTTCATTAAATTAAAAAATACCATGCACATTCAAGTTGTTAAATCAAAAATCCACCGAGTAAGAGTCACAGGAGCCGACTTAAATTACATCGGAAGTATCACTATAGACGAAGCATTATTAGAAGCAGCAAACATAATAGAGGGTGAAAAAGTTTCCATTGTTAACATAAATAATGGAGAACGTTTTGATACTTATGCCATTGTTGGCGAAAAAAATTCCGGAATAATCACCTTAAATGGACCAGCGGCACGTAAAGTTCAAAAGGACGATATCATCATCATCATTTCCTATGCAACTCTAGAATTTGAGGAAGCCAAGACATTTAAACCCTGGATTGTTTTTCCAAATGAAAAAGACAATTCATTGACATAATAGGTTTGTCCATTCCTCCTTTGTAAATACATAAAATAATTGTTTATATTGCTACTCTATTTATCATAAAATAACCAACCCCATTATTATATGAAACATTTATTTATAGTATTACTAGTCTTTTTTTCTGTTTCTGGTTACTCACAAATAAAAATCATTCATTTCGATTCCGGAAAACTTCAAGAAAAAAGAGAGCTTTACGTTTCTCTACCTGCCTCCTATGAAAAAAATCCAACCAAAAGATACCCTCTATTAATTTTAATGGATGGTGACTATCTACTAAACCCGTTTTTAGGGACTTTAAATTATGGGGCTCATTGGGATGATTTACCTGAGGTAATTGTTGTAGGAATAAGCCAAGGTCAAAACAACCAAAGGTCAATTGATTGTGGTTTGGACGAAGTAACAGGAATGCCCGATGGGAAAAGTGTCGATTTCTTTGACTTTATATCTCTGGAACTCCTTCCATTTATACAACATGACTATAGAACTACCAATTTCAAAATCATCGCGGGGCACGATATAACTGCAGCCTTCTCAAATTTCTTCTTATATAAAGAAAACCCATTATTCAATGCTTATATTTGTCTAAGTCCTGAGTTACCGGTGAATATGGAAAATGATATGCCGGATATTTTAGATTCTATCAAACAGCCTATTTTTTATTATCTCTCTTCAGCAGACGGTGATGATAAAAAAATGCAAGAAAGAATTAAAAATTTTGATACCAAAATTCAAACCAAAAAAAATCCAAATCTAAATTACAAGTTTGAAAATTTTAACGATGTATCCCATTTCTCTCTAGTTTTGCATTCTATCCCAACAGCTTTGTATCAAATTTTTGCTGCGGCTCAACCTATTTCCGTACTAGAATATGACACAAAAATAGTAACGCTCAAAGAAGGTTATGTTGATTATTTAAAAAACAAGTATGATATCATTGAAAATTCATTTGGCATAAAAAATCCAATTCGAATTACCGATTTCAAAGCCATTGAAGCTGCGATTATTGAAAATAAAGATTACAACGAGCTAGATGCTTTAGCGATTCTTGCCGACAAAAGTTACCCAAAAAGCATGCTAGGCGATTATGAATTAGCTACCATGTTTGAAAAAAAAGGAGATAATCCAAGAGCCGTACGCTATTATATGTCGGGCTTCAATAAAGAAGAAATTGCCGACCTTACCAAAGACATGATGTTCGCCAAAGCAGAAGAATTGAAAAAAACCTTTGCCAAAAAACCAAAAATAAAAGGAAAAGTAGGCCAAGATGTTGAAGCAAAACAGGAAGTAATTGAAGAAACCCCTGCATCTGAAACTCCTGTTTCCGACGAAAAAAAGCAATAATAATGACCAAAGTAAAAACAACTTTTTTTTGCCAGAATTGTGGTGCGCAATATGCCAGATGGCAAGGACAGTGCAATTCCTGTAAAGAATGGAATACTATTGCCGAGGAAATTATACAAAAGCAGGAAAAAGTAGCTTGGAAAAGTGAATCGTCTACCACAAGTAAGGCACCAAAACCGTTACGAATCAACGAAATTGACAGTGCAGAAGAAATTCGTCTCGATACTACCGATAACGAATTGAATAGAGTTCTGGGTGGAGGAATCGTTCCTGGATCTCTTATCCTTCTGGGAGGTGAGCCTGGAATTGGAAAGAGTACACTTTTATTGCAAATTTCCTTAAAATTACCTTACAAAACTTTATACGTTTCTGGCGAAGAAAGCCAAAAACAAATAAAAATGCGTGCCGAGCGTATCACGCCAAACGGAGATAATTGCTACATTCTTACCGAAACAAAAACACAGAATATCTTCAAACAGATTGAAGCCATTCAGCCGGAAATTGTCATAATCGATTCGATTCAAACTTTGCATACCGATTATATTGAATCTACTGCAGGAAGTATTTCACAAATACGAGAAACAACTGCAGAACTTATCAAATTTGCCAAAGAAACCAATATTCCAGTAATCTTAATTGGACATATTACTAAAGACGGAACTATAGCAGGTCCAAAAATATTGGAACATATGGTCGATACGGTGCTTCAATTTGAAGGAGACCGCAACCATGTCTATCGTATTTTGCGTTCGCTGAAAAACCGTTTTGGATCAACTGCCGAAATTGGGATTTATGAGATGCTAGGCAGCGGATTGCGAGAAGTATCCAATCCATCCGAAATATTGATTTCTCACAAAGACGAAGAATTGTCAGGAACGGCCATTGCAACTACACTCGAGGGCATGAGACCTTTGATGATTGAAATACAATCGTTGGTAAGTACCGCAGTTTACGGAACACCGCAAAGAAGCACTACAGGTTATAACGCCAAAAGACTAAACATGATTTTAGCCGTTTTGGAAAAAAGAGCTGGTTTTAGGCTTGGAGCCAAAGACGTTTTCTTGAATGTAACAGGAGGGATATCTGTGGATGATCCAGCCATAGATTTAGCCGTTGTGGCCGCCATTTTATCATCAAATGAAGACATTCCAGTCAACAAAGATTTTTGTTTTGCTGGCGAAGTTGGGCTTTCGGGTGAAATTCGTCCTGTCAACCGAGTGGATCAGCGTATTCAAGAAGCTGAAAAATTGGGATTTTCGACTATTTTTGTATCCAAATACAATAAAATCGCTTTAAAAAATACGGGAATAAAAATCCAATTGGTGGCCAAAATCGAAGATGTTGCCAGCCAGTTGTTCGGATAAAACATTATTTTAAAAAAGACTTCTTTTCCTTTTACATATATGAGAACTAACAAACAAAAGTTACTACTTGCTTCCAAAATACTTGGGATAGTTATTGCTGTACTCTTAATTGGTTTTCTTGTATTTAGGAACGAACTTTTGGATCAGGCCATCGACAAAGTTTCTACCACAATGAAACTGGAATACAATAGTGAGTTTGCAATCAAAAAAGCTTCTTTTGACGGTATTTCAGGAATAGAATTGAACGAAATCACACTGGCACCAAAAAACCGGGACACTATTTTTAAAATTCAAAAAATAAAAACAAGTGTCAATTTATGGCGTCTGCTAATTGGCGATGTTCAGCTCGGAACTCTTGAAATAAAAAATGGTTATGTTCAGTTAACCAAAAAAGGAAAGATCAAAAACTTTGGTGCTTTCTTGAAAAAAGACAAAAACGAACCCAAAACCAATAAAAAAAGAGATTACGCCGAATTTGCCTATCGAATTATCTCCAAAGTCCTCAATTTGGTTCCAACGGATATGACTCTTGAAAACTTGGTATTCAAACTCGATGACAATGGCAAAAAAGCAACCGTAAACTTCAAAAAACTAACTTTATATCAAACTAAATTAGAATCGTCTATCGAGGTTCAAACCAACACTTTTGCGCAACGTTGGAGAATCAACGGTATTGCAGACCCTAGAAACAAAAAAGGAGATTTACACTTTTTCAATATTGACACCGGCGCTATCAAAGTTCCTTATTTTGATGAGCGTTACAACCTAAAAGCTAGTTTTGATTCCATTCGATTCAATGTTCAAAATATTGACATGAGTGGTGGCGAATTGCACTTGGACGGTTATACTTCGATTACAAATTTGAAAATGAATCATAAACGGATTGCCAACAAAGATGTCATTATCAAAAATGCGAGATTTGATTACCGTTTCTTATTGGGTTCGGATTTTATTTCTATCGACAGCAGTTCGACTTTTCAATTCAACAAAATTAAACTTCATCCTTACCTTTCTTATAACACCGAAGAAGATACGGTTTATAAACTAAAAGTGGCTATTCCGAAAATGAAAGCTCAAGATTTTATCACCTCTCTTCCTGATGGTTTGTTTACCCATTTTCAAGGTATGGAAGCCACCGGAGATTTTGATTATAAATTGGATTTTATGTTCAACAAAAATAGGCCAAATACCATTGTTTTCAAAAGCAACATAACCAAACAAAATTTAAAAATAACCAAATACGGGAATATAGATTTAGCCAAATTAAATGGTGAGTTTACCTATCGAGCCATTGACAAAGGCGTTCCTCAACGACCAGTTTTTGTAGGCGCCAGCAATCCGTATTACACGCCTTTGGACCAAATATCACCTTACTTGCAAAAATGTGTTCTAACCTCCGAAGATCCTTCTTTTATGTCACATCATGGCTTTATAAACGAAGCCTTCAAACAGTCTATTCTAAAAAACATTCGCACCAAAAAATTCTCTCGTGGCGCAAGTACCATAAGCATGCAATTGGTTAAAAATGTATTCCTTACCCGAGAAAAAACCTTGTCGAGAAAACTGGAAGAAATTCTATTGGTGTATATCATTGAAAACAACCGAATCACGAGCAAACAACGTATGCTCGAGGTATATTTCAACATTATCGAATGGGGTCCGAACATATATGGAATTGGCGAAGCAGCCGAGTTTTATTTCCAGAAAAGACCAGCCGATTTGAATGTGCAAGAATGTCTATTCCTGGCTACCATTATCCCAAAACCAAAGAAATTCATGTGGCAATTTGACCAAGAAGGTTTGCAAAAAGCATACGCCACTAAACAGCAAGCTTTCTTGAGAAACTTAATGTTTCGCCGTGGATTATTGGTTCCCGAAGATACTATTGGTTTATCAGCTCCGATAACACTTACGGGTCGTGCTCATTCTTTATTGAACATCAAAGTTCAAGATACTACTGTCATTGATTCAACATCGGTAAAAGAAGAATTTGATTTTTAAACTATCGCTAAAAAAACTAGCCACATAGAGACATAGATTTAATAGCAAATCATTAAAGGACGAATAGAAATAGGCCTATTTTTTCACATAGATCGGCTATGTGAAAAGTGAAACGCTTATCAACTCTTTCCAAATACTACAAATTCTATGTCTCTATGTGGTAAAATTTAATCCAATTACTTAAAATTCCTCAAAAAATCCTCTTTGTACGTTGGGGAAACTTCAATTTCTGTTGCATCGTTTAAAGTAATAATGCCACCCTTGTTATACGATTTCACATAGTTCAAATTGATGATATGGGATTTGTGAACGCGGATAAAAGGCAAAGGCAGGATTTCCGAGAAATGCTTCAAAAAACGACAAGCCATTTTCTTGCTTCCGCTATGGAGATACAAATCGGTGAAATTACCGTTACCGCGAAGGCGGACGATATCTTCCATTTTTACTACTTCAAAACCTTCCAATGTTGGTAAAATTACCTGTTGTTTTTCGGGTTTAGTTTCCTTAAAATTTTCAACGATTATCCTGTTTCTGTTAAAAATTTCGTGATTGAGAATTTGATGATGTACTTTGTTTACCGCCACGATTAATTCTTCAATGCTAATGGGTTTCAGCAAATAATAGGCCGCGCTTTGATTCAACGCTTTCAAAGAATACTCCGAAAAAGCGGTTACAAAAATAGTCTCAAAATGCAAATCCTTGCAAGCTTCGAGAACATCAAAAGCATTGCCAAAAGGCATTTCCACATCCAAAAAAACCAACTGTGGCTGTAATTCGTGCAACAACGGAACAGCCTCTTTTATGTTTTGGGCTTCGCCAATGACCTCCACTTGCGGACAATATTTGCTCAAATAATTCTTGAGCACTTCTCGTGCCGCCAATTCATCTTCGACAATTACGCTTTTTATCTTTTGAAAACTCATCCTATTTTATCAATTAATGGAAAAACAATTTCGATTACGGTTCCTGTTTCCGGCAAGGCTTTCTCAAAAATCTGGAACGCAATATTCTTTTTGTACAACTCATTAAGCAAACCAATGCGCTCTTTCGTATTGCTCATCCCTCGCGATTCATGTGCTTTTTGATTACTCGTTTTCAGCTCTTGGCTTTTAGTCAAGCCAATACCATCATCTTCAATACGAATCACAACTTGGCCGTTGAATAACTGAATATTCAATTGCAACAACCCTTTGGCATCCAAATACCGCAAACCGTGCCAAATAGCATTCTCCAAATGAGGCTGAATAATCATATTGGGAACCATAGTTCTTTCGGGATCCAATTCTGGGTCAACGCTTATCTTGAAATCAAATTTATCCTGAAAGCGCAAATGTTCCAATTCCAAATACTTTTTCAATTGTTCCAACTCGTTATCCAAGGTAATGAAATCCTTGTTGGAATTCTCCATCGTATTTCGCATCAAATTCGAATACGAAGTCAGGTATTTATTGGCTTCCAATTCTTTGTTCTCGGATATAAATTGATTCACACTATTAAGACTGTTGAAAATAAAATGCGGATTCATTTCGCGTCGTAACGACTGCAATGCAATTTCTTTGTTCTTTGTTTTGATAGAAAAAAGCGATTTTACAATCCACAGAAACAACAACAAAAGCAATCCTATCGAACCTAAAAGGAAGTAATTAAAAGTATTTGTCTTGGTAATTAGCTCGTCTTTCAACGATTTTTCTTTTTCCAATTGGCGGATTTTATCTTCGCTAACCTGAAACGCTTTGGTATCCATCAAAGTTGTGTCGGATTGCACTAATTGCTCAAAATTTTGAAGAAATTGACCGTACAAAGCCAAACTTTCCCTGTTCTTTCCTTTTTCATTGTAATACTGCGTTAACGAAATCAAACTCTTTTTTGCCTCGGCAGAATTTCCTTTTTGAAGTGCCAAAGCAAAGGCTTCCTTCAATGCCGTGACCGCTTTATTAGGCTCTTCTTTTTGGAAATACAGATCCGATAGCGATTGCAATTGTTTAATTTGAGTATTGAAATCTTTCTTGGTTTTGGCATCTGCCAATAGTTTTTCATTAATGCCTATTGCCTTGTCAAACTGATTGTCTGACGCATATACTTTGGCAATTTCATTGTTAATTTTGATGATCGTTGCCGGTTTTCCTTTTGCGTAAGCGAGCGCCTGATGGTAACTTTCTATGGCAACTTCCTTATTTTTTTGTTGCAAAGAATTCTCGGCTTTTTGAACATAGGCCGCTGAAACTTCTTCTTCTTTATTTTCCTTTTTTAGCAACTCTATATTCGAATTGAGGTAGCCGACTTGAGCCACCGGACTCGCAACAGCACGCAAACGATTAGCATCATTCGTATTGATTTCTTCAAGGCTTTTATCTGCAGCAATATTCCCTGCCTTATCATAATTTTTAATCGCCGATTCATAGTCTTTCTGGGATTCCTGCACTTTGGCAAGGCTTCTGGTTACGCGGGTTTTGTCATCAACCAACTTCAGTTTGGCGTAGCTCGTGATGGCTTTTTTGAAATACTCTTCGGCTTTGGCATTATCTCCTTTATTAAGAAATTCATTGGCCAATCGTTCATAATTTTGGGCAATTTGAGCTTCGTCATTTACCTCCAAAGATTTTTTCAAATCATTACTTACCCTACTCATCTTAGAAACCGGCATCGATTTGCTTTTATACAAAGAATCCTGAGCCATTGTTCCGATAGGAAACAACAGCGTTAGAAGGAAAATGAAATATAGATTTAGTAAACGCATTTTTTTTAAGTTTTTGAGTCACTAAGATTCTGAGTCACTAAGCAAATTAATAATAATTTGGAGCAGAAAAATTTGGCTTTTTTATCAGCATTAGTCCCGCTTTCCGTTACAAACGAAGTTCACTGAGCTCCTATGAAAATAAAAGTATAGTGAAGTAATCTTATAAGCCGAACCCCGGCTTATAAGGATTTCCACTGCAATCGGGGCTAAGAGACAATAATTTGTTTTTATAAGACACTTAAAATCTTAGCCTCTTCCAAAAAAATTCCACTTTGTAAAGTAAAGTATTTTAAACTCCTTTTACAACTCGTTTCACCAAGTCAAAAGGCCGTTTCACCATTTGTCCAAAAAAGCGCTGTTTTTAGTTTTTAAGTTTGGTCTGTAATCAACCTTTAAAAACGAAAAATCATGAAAACGACTTTATTTATCTCCGCGCTTTTGGCAACCACAATTTCTTTTGCAAGCTGTAATTCTTCGAATGCAAAGCCAATAAAAAACATTGGAACAGAAAAACCAACTGAAAACACCAAAATTCAAGTCGCACTTTTATTAGATACTTCCAACAGTATGGACGGATTAATCGACCAAGCCAAATCCAGACTTTGGAACATCGTAAACACGCTCACAACTCTTAAATATTCCGGTAAAACTCCCGATATCGAAATTGCGTTGTATGAATACGGCAACGACGGATTGGCACAACAATCCAATTATATTAGACAAGTAACACCGCTTACCACCGACTTGGACTTGATCTCCGAAAAATTATTTGCTTTGAAAACCAACGGCGGAAATGAGTATTGCGGTGCGGTAATTCAAGATGCAACCAAAAAATTGCAATGGAAAAAAGAAAATAGCAATATGAAACTCATTTATATTGCAGGAAATGAAGCCTTCAACCAAGGAGGAATAAACTACAAAGAAGCCATCAGCGATGCCTTGAAAAATGATATTTATGTGAACACTATTTTCTGCGGAAGCAGTATGGAAGGAATTAATACCTTTTGGAAAGACGGCGCCGATTATGGAAAAGGGAAATACTTCAACATTGATTCTAACTTATCGGTTCAATACGTATCAACGCCTTATGACGATCAAATATCCAAATGCAATGTAAAAATCAATAACACCTATATTGGCTACGGAGCAAAGGGTTCTTCTAAAAAAATGAACCAAGAAGCACAAGACAAAAATGCACAGGGAGTTTCATCTGCCAATTATGCCGAACGCGCCGTAAGCAAATCCAAAGCAGTCTATAAAAATGAAAGCTGGGACTTAGTTGACCGTGTAAAAGAAGATCCCAAAGCGATTGCAAAAATCAAAAAAGAGGAATTACCCGCGGAGCTTCAAAACAAATCAGAAGCCGAAGTGGAAGTAATTGTTACCCAAAAAGCAAAAGAAAGAGAGATAATCCAAAAAGAAATTGGTGAATTGGCCAAAAAACGCCAACAATATATCGATGCCGAAACCAAAAAAACAAAATCACAAGACGATTTGGGAAATGCCATAAACACTTCTATTGTAGCTTTAGCGAAAGCAAAAGGCTATACGGTCGAACGATAAAAAATATTTTTTACCATGTAAGTCATATTCACTAAGCTGAATACTTTCTTATACTAATATGGCTTACATGGTAAAAAACACTTTATTTGTAATGCTTATCATATAAAAATTAAAAACCTACTTATGTTTAAAAAAACAATACTATCAGTCCTTTTATTGGTTACTGCTTTTGCTTTGGCACAAAAACCAATTTTTACCACCGCCAAAGTAAAAGCCGCAACGGTGTATTTTAATGCTGCCGAGATATCGCAAAACACCACTGTAAATTTACCCTTGGGCACAAGTGAAATTGTCATCAAAAATGTAGCAGTTGACCTAAATGAAAATTCGGTGCAAATAGGTGCGCCAGCATCTGTAACAGTACTTTCTGTTCAATTCACCAATGATTATGTTTCGGAGTATGAAGTAGATTTGAAATCGCCTGCGCTAAAAAAAGTAAAAGACAGTATTGTTTTGGTACAAAAAGAGATTTTAAAATTAGGTAATGCCAAAAATTCTGAAACGAAAACATTGGCACTTTTAGACAAAAACCAACAAGTTTCAGGCGTAAATTCGGGTTTGAACGTGATGGAATTAATGAAAATGGTCGATTATTATAAAGCCAAACAAACTGAAATCGCCAACACCATAAATTCATTAACAGAAAAGGAACAAAAACTGAATGAGATCCTTCAAAAATTGAACAATAAACTCGAAGTAGATACGAGCAAAGAAGAGAAAACCTCGTCCGGTAAATTGATTGTTCAAGTGATGAATAATTTGGCCGGAGCAGTTCCGCTAGATATTACTTATTTGTCGAATAATGCTTCTTGGACTCCTTTCTACGATTTGCGTACCGAAAGTGTGACAGCACCAATAAATATGATGTATAAAGCGCAGGTGATTCAAAACACAGGAATCGATTGGAAAAAAGTAAAACTAACTTTGTCCAGCGGCGTACCAAATCAAAACAATCAAGCGCCTTTGTTAAGTTCCTGGTTCTTGAACTACAGAACGAATGAAAGGTTGCAAGAAGTAGTTGTGATGGGCTATGGCTCGAAGAAAAAAGGAGTAACAAATCAATTGCAGGGAAAAGTTGCGGGTGTTCAAATTGCTAACCAAGAAATGAATGCACAACCTATAATGATGGCAGAATCTTCTGTTTCTGACTACACAACGGTATCCGAAAACCAACTGAACGTCTCTTTTGACATCGATATCCCTTATGATATTTTATCAAATGGAAAAGTACACAGTGTCTCGTTAAAAGAAATCAAACTACCAGCATCTTATAAATATTATACCGTTCCAAAAGCGGACAAAGACGCTTTTTTACTGGCACAAATTGCCGACTACAGCAAATACAATTTGTTGAGAGGTGAAGCCAATATCATTTTTGAAGGTATGTATGTGGGCAAAACTTTTATAGAGCCGAGCCAAACCAGCGACACTTTGAGTTTGAGTATGGGTCGTGATAAAAAAGTGACCATCAAACGAGAAAAAGTAGTCGATCAGTCGGGTACCAAATTTTTGTCTTCCAAAAAAGAGCAAACTTTTACCTTTGACATCACCCTTAGAAACAACAAAAAAGAAGCGATTGAGATGTTGCTAAAAGATCAATATCCGTTGAGTTCTAATAAAGATATTGAAGTTGAATTGTTACAAAGCGACAATGCCAAAGTAAATCCCGAAACAGGAATCCTGACCTGGCAATTGCAGATGAAACCAAATGAAACCAAGAAAATTAGAATTAGTTACAAAGTGAGATATCCAAAAGATGAAGTTATAGAGAATTTGTAAACAGCAAAAAACCTGTCAGATTCAAAAATTGACAGGTTTTTTAATTTATTTCATTTAGTGATTAAGGAGCCGGATCAGGAATAATGGCCTGAACAGCATCTATTTCTTTTAAAATATCATCAGAAAGTGTTACCTGAATTGTGTCAATATTTTCTTTGAGTTGTTCCATTGTAGTGGCTCCAATAATTGAACTCGTCAAAAAAGGCTGTTGTTGTACAAAAGCCAGAGCCAGTTGAGTCAATGTCAATCCATGTTTGTGAGCGATCTCTTGATACAGTTTTGTTGCCTCAGTAGATTTTGCACTACTGTATCTCGAATACTGTGGAAACAAACTCAATCTTGCATTAGGATGGGATTCACCAGTTAGGAACTTTCCAGATAAAACACCAAAAGCCAAAGGTGAATACGCCAATAATCCCACATTCTCACGAAGGCAAACTTCGGCAGATGCATTTTCGAAAAGACGGTTTAACAACGAATACGGATTTTGAATGGTTTTAATTCTTGGCAAATTATTGTATTTGCTTTCTTCCAGAAAACGCATCATTCCCCAAGGATTTTCATTGGAAACTCCAATATGTTTTATTTTTCCAGCTTTGACAAAACCATCCAAAGATTCCAGAACAGCATGGATATTGTCTTCCCAAGCATCATCTTGATCTTTGTAACCACGTTGTCCAAAAAAATTGGTTTTGCGTTCTGGCCAATGCAATTGATAAAGATCTAAATAATCAGTTTGAAGACGCTGCAAACTATTGTCCAAGGCATATTGAATACTAGCAGGAGAAAAATCTAATTTTTCACGCATATAACCAAAAATAGGACTTGGTCCAGCAATCTTAGATGCCAAAACTACTTCTTCTCTTTTTCCGGTTTTCTTGAACCACGTTCCAATTATTTTTTCGGTACTTCCGTAAGTTTCTTTCTTACCTGGGATAGAATACATCTCGGCAGTATCAAAGAAATTGACTCCCTTTTCGAGTGCATAATCCATCTGGGCATGCCCTTCAGATTCGGTGTTTTGTTGCCCAAAAGTCATTGTTCCTAGGCATATTTTACTGACTTTTATATCGGTATTCGGTAAAGTAGTGTATTTCATTTTTTAAGTGGCTAAGATTCTAAGACGCTAAGTTCCTAAATTTTTACTGAAAGCAAAGATAAAAATTAGTTCCTCGTTTTTGGTTTGACTTTGTCTAATATTAACAAAAAAAGGCTCAACGTTTTCACGTGAACCTTTTCAACTTAGAATCTCAGTATCTTAGAGTCTTAGCATCTTCCTCCTAAAACTCATTCAACATTTTTGAAATTTCGTCCAATCTCGGAGTCAAAATAATTTCGATTCTACGGTTTTTAGCTTTTCCTTCAGCAGTGTTATTGGGCGCTAAAGGAGAATATTCACTTCTTCCGGCTGCCGTAAGATTTTGTTTGTTTACTTTTTTGTTTTCACCCAAAATAGTAACAATAGCTGTGGCTCTTTTGGTAGAAAGGTCCCAGTTATCAGCAATTGGTCCGGAACCTTCATACGGATCATTATCGGTATGTCCTTCTATCAATACAGAAATATCCGGGTTGTCACCCAATACTTTCCCTACTTCAACAACCGCTTTTTTACCTTCGGTTCCTACAGCCCAACTTCCCGAATTGAAAAGCAATTTGTTTTCCATAGAAACATATACTTTTCCGTTTTTTTGTTCTACTGTCAAACCTTTGCCTTCAAAACCGTTTAAAGCCTTAGAAAGTGTTTCTTTTAGTTTTTTCATGCTGGCTTCTTTGGCTGCAATTAAATCTTCCAGTTCTTTCAAGCGTTGGCTGCTTGCATTCAATTTTTCTTGTTCCAATGCCAGAGCTTTTGCTTTAGCATCCAGCTGCGCCAATAATTCACGATTCTTTTTCATGTTGGCTTCCAAAGCTTCGTTGCTGTTTTTTTCTAAAGCAGCATACGAATCCTGCATCACTTTCATTTTGTTTTTGACAGCCTCATAATCGGCTTGTACTTTGGCCAAGTTGGCATTGGTGTCATCCAATTTGGATTGCAAAGCGGCTTTTTCTGATTCTAATTGTTTTTTTGATGCCAAAAGAGCAGCATTCTCGTCTGAAATGGATCTGTTTTCCTTTTTTAAATTGGCAAATTGGTTTTCGAGATCATTGTAGATTTTCTTGGAAACACAAGAAGTGGACAATGCCATAATTAAAAGTCCGATGGAAATTTTTTTAATCATTTTGTTAAGTTTTACTATTTATATGTGGTATTTGAGGTCAAAAGTTCTTGTAATACGGAATGCCTTAGCCCAGATAACAGTGGAAATACTTGTTTGTGAAAAATCTATTTTTTTTGTTGCTAGTGCAGAGCGACCAACGGAAGCTCCTGCAATAGCTTACAAAAAATGATTTTTGCAAACAAGATTGCAACGGATAGCTGGATTAGCTCCTTATAACTTTCATTCTTTTTTATTTGCAATTGACATTGCCATTGATATTGAATTTACCCTATTCAATTTCCACCAAAACCGGGCAATGATCGGAATGCATGGCGTCTGGTAATATAACGGCTCTTTTGAGTTTATGTTTTAGGGAGTCGCTCACTAAATTGTAATCGATGCGCCAACCTTTGTTATTCCCACGGGCTCCGGCACGGTAACTCCACCATGAATATTGATGTGGTTCGCTGTTAAAATGACGAAAACTGTCTACGAATCCAGATTTCATGAATTTATCCAACCAAGCTCTTTCCTCGGGTAAAAAACCTGATACATTTTTGTTTCTGATTGGATCGTGTATATCGATTGCCTCGTGACAGATGTTATAATCACCACAAATGATTAGATTCGGAATGTCCTTTTTGAGTCCGTCAACGTAGTTTTGAAAGTCATCCATGTACATAAACTTATGACTTAAACGATCCATGTTAGTTCCCGAAGGCAAGTACAAACTCATCACAGAGCAGTCGTCAAAATCGGCGCGTAGATTTCTACCTTCAAAATCCATATGCTGGATACCAGTTCCATAAACTACATTATTCGGTTTAATTTTTGAAAGAATGGCAACGCCACTATAGCCTTTTTTGGTCGCTGGGTAATAATATTGATACGGATAGCCCGCAGCGGTAATGTCGGAAACGGGAATTTGCTCTTCGGTCGCTTTGATTTCCTGTAGGCAAATAACATCGGGATTGGCATGTTGCAACCATTCTATAAATCCTTTGGTGATAGCGGCTCGAATTCCGTTTACGTTGTACGAGATGATTTTCATTACTATATTTTTTTTTAAATCCGAAGTAAATTTTGACGAAAACTGGTTCTTAAAACCATTTTTTTATCTCAAATCCGGAAGATTATTTTTTCTGTGGAATCCAAAAGTAGTAAAAAGTAGAAAGATTGATTCAAAAAAAACCATAAAAAATGGAGTATTTTGCTATCTTTGTCTCTTGCTCAAAAAAGAAAAAATAAATGGGTTTAGTTACCGCGAAAGAAGTTGCAAAGACAATAAATACGGACAAGTACGGCGTTTTCGGTACTTTTTCGGGCTGGTTGTTGATGAAAGTTTTAAAGATTTCGACATTAAACAAAATATACGACCGCAACAAACATTTGAAAGAGCTACCGTTCTTGAATGCTATATTGGACGAGTTTCAGATTAAATTTGAGATTCCGGAAGAAGATTTTAAACGATTACCCAAAGATGGCGCCTATATCACCATTTCAAATCATCCGCTTGGAGGAATTGACGGTATTTTGTTGTTAAAATTAATGCTCGAAAGAGAACCTAATTTTAAAATCATAGCCAATTTTTTACTGCATCGAATTGACCCCATGAAACCCTATATCATGCCGGTGAATCCTTTTGAAAATCACAAAGACGCTAAGTCAAGTGTGGTGGGAATTAAGGAAACATTGCGCCATCTTAGAGATGGTAAACCATTGGGAATGTTCCCTGCCGGTGAGGTTTCTACTTATAAAGATGGAAAATTGGTAGTTGATAAAGCTTGGGAAGAAGGCGCTATAAAAGTAATTCGAAAAGCACAGGTTCCTGTGGTACCTATTTATTTTCACGCTAAAAACAGTCGCTTATTTTATTTTCTGTCCAGAATAAACGACACACTAAGAACGGCAAAATTGCCATCGGAATTGTTGACTCAGAAAGATCGAATTATAAAGGTACGTGTTGGAAAACCTATTTCGGTTGCCGAACAAAACGAATACGAATCGATTGAGGATTACACGGAGTTCTTGAGAAAGAAAACCTATATGCTAGCCAATCCTTTTGAAAAAGAGAACAATTTTTTGAATACGGCCAATTTAATGCCTTCGAAAGCCCCTAAAAAAATTGTGACTCCGGCCAGTACCGACAAAATGATTGCCGAAGTGGAAGCTTTAAGAGTAGCCGACCTTCGCCTTTTACAAAGTAAAAATTACGAAGTATTTTTTGCCGAGGCCAAACAGATTCCAAATATTCTTCATGAAATTGGACGTTTGCGTGAGATTACTTTTAGAGAAGTTGGTGAAGGGACGAATGAATCCATTGATATTGACAAATACGACAAATACTATCGCCATCTCTTTTTGTGGGATGATGACACCAAACAAATCGCGGGAGCTTACCGCATGGGATTGGGATCTCATATTTACCCTAAATATGGTATTGAAGGATTTTATCTGAACGGTCTTTTCCGTTTTGAACCTGAATTGCACGACATGATGAGCAAATCCATTGATATGGGTAGAGCTTTTATCATCAAAGAATATCAGCAAAAACCAATGCCGCTGTTCTTGTTGTGGAGAGGAATCATACACACCACTTTACATTATCCGGAACATAAATATTTGTTAGGCGGTGTAAGTATCAGTAATCAATTTTCAGATTTTTCGAAATCATTGATGATTGAATTCATGAAATCGCACTATTATGATCCTTATATTGCACAATACATCCATCCTAAAAAGGAATTCAAAGTCAAATTAAAAGATGCCGATAAGGATTTTATTTTTGATGAAGCGGAAGCTGATTTAAATAAATTTGACAAGCTTATTGATGAGTTGGAACCAGGGATTTTAAGACTTCCTGTACTAATTAAAAAATACATCAAACAAAACGCAAAACTAGTAGCTTTTAATGTCGACCCTTTATTCAACAATGCTATCGATGGATTAATGTACATTCGAATTGCAGATATCCCGGAAAGCACTATGAAACCTGTGATGGAAGAGTTCCAGGCTGAATTGGAACGCAAACTAAATGACAAAGAGGAAGAAAGCAGTAGTCACTAAGCAGTATTTAATAAACAGAATATAAAATAAAATCCCGTTTCGCTTAAAAAGACGAAACGGGATTTTTTCATAGACAGACATCTATTTAATTTTCGTATTCTTTAACGGCCTTTTTAAAACCGGTCCATTCTGTTTGTGTCAACAAATGTTTCTGGCTAGCTTTTTTCCCTTTTATATATTCAAGGATGTATTTGGCTCTTTCTTCCGATTCTGGATGAGAATTTACCCATGACAATGCACTTTCTAATTTATTGTCAAAAGACATTTCATATAGAAAATCCGCAAATGGTGCTGGATCAATTTTAGCCTTTAGCATATATTCAACGCTGGCGATATCGGCTTCTTTCTCAAGGGAACGATCATAGGCCGACGATGATAAAGTATGCATAATCTCGCGAACAAGCTTACCATTATTATTCCCAGTAGTTATTGACATCAGTACAGAAAAACCAACCTCTTTTGATAATTTTTTCATCACGTGATTGTTCTCTATGTGATCAATTTCGTGTCCCAAAACACCAATTAAAGCCTGTTCGTTTTTTGACGCTTCAATTAGTCCGGAATACACCACTAAATGTCCATCCGGCAACGCAAAAGCATTAACCTCATCTTTTTGTATAATATGTACTTTTAGGCTGTCACGTTCTATTCCGTTTTCTTTACACAATGGTTTTAATAATTTGTCCAACGATTTGGTAATCGAGTCATTTACTATTATGTCTTCGGTCGTTTTTATTTGATCCCAAATCATATCGCCAACTCCTTTTTCGGTAGCGCTTTTGGCTTTATCTATTTTAAAAAAAGTGATATAATCAATTTGAGACAGCAAAAACCAAATCCCAAAGAAGACAACCACTATTGATAATCCTCTAAATAGTGCTTTCATAATTGGTCTTGCAGATTAAATTAGTAATATCCGAAAAGAAATACATTTCGATATGATTCCCTTTTCTGGTTTGTGTGGCCAAATAAAGCGTGAAAATAAATTCAAGCAGATTAAAACCTACAATGGTAATTATGTAGGCAATATAACGGTTCGTCACTTCAGCACCATCAAATACGATGGAAATAGTCCACCAAAATCCAACGGTATTAAAGAAAAACATACCCAATTGAGACAATAATGCCTGTGTACAATGCCATTTTACAAAAGCTGTGCTTTTTCTGTTTCCTAAATAAAAGAAAACGGATGCCAGCAAATTCATTATGGGCAATGGCAATCCGCAAAGCACTACAACGAGCGACATCAAATAACTGTTGGATGCTCTTTCCAACTCGCTGTCGTAAGGTTTATAATTAAATTTTTGTGTTGCGATCATAAGTGTTTGTATATATTCCAAACCCAATTGAGAATAACCAATACAATCAAGGGAATGGCAATTTCTTTCTTTCTAATTAACTTCTCAGTTTTAATGTAAAAATTGTAAAAAGACTGTTTTTTTGCGACAGTATCCCAAACAATCCAGCCTGGAGAAACAACCATAATACCGGCAACTATGATTCCAAAAGGATTTAGAAACAACGACTTCACAATTTCTCCGTTAAACAAATAGGAGACCGCTCTGGTCGTACCGCATGATGGACATGGAAAACTGGTTACTCTTTTAAACACGCAAACAGTCAAATCCAAACCTGAATTTTTTATGGGTGCTAATTTCAAAAAGAGTAACCAACTATAACCCAAAAAACAAGCAAATAAAATCAGTATATAAAGCTTGTTCTTTGACATATTTTAAAGGAATGCATTATTAAACGCAATTGTGTTTTTTTCTTTTGTAGCACCTTGAATCAAAAACCAATCCACAATAGCCCAAATCATAAAACCTCCACAAGTAAGTAACTTTCCAACACCCATTCCTGTATCGCCAATGTAAAAACGATCAATTCCATAAGCTCCTGCAAAAATCGAAATTAACAATGCTGTAGTGGGGTCTTTAAATTGGGTTAACTGTAATCTTTGCCATTGACTTTCGTCTAAGGTTATTAGTTTTTCGCGGATGATATTTAGATGATGCCCTTCAAAATACTTAGCGTTCATCATCATGAACATGTCAACTTTTTGTGAATCCATTATAATAATTTGGTTTTTGGTTACTTCCCTACTCTATTTTGGATTTTCGGATACTCCATAATTTTGCTAATATATAAATATTAACAGAAATGTCTTGTTATAAAAAATTAATTTTTGCTGATAGATTAAATAAGACATAAAAAAATCCTGAAATTTCAGGATTTTTACTTTCTTTATTTTTTAAAACCAGCCTTTCTTACCGACCTGATAGGTTTGATAAAATTCTTCATCAGTTTTAGTCAAATAAATAATTCCTTCCACAAGGCCAATTATACCTCCAATTCCGCAAGTAACAACACCTAAAATGAGCTGAATTATTCCTTCTTGTGTATATCCTAAAATAAATTTGTGTACCCCTAATCCTCCTAATACGATGGCTAGAACTCCAGCTAAAACTTTTTTATTTTCTTGAGGAATTGGTTGTGGGTTATTCCAATTTTCTTGTTTTGAATTCTCCATAGTTGAAAATTAAATTTGTTAATTAATAGTTGTCTAATTTATAAAAAATATCATAAAATACTATTTTTTAAGACATTAAAAACCTTACAACTTTAACTTTTTCCATAAAACGCTTTAATTTTGTCCACTATCACTTGTGCCAATCGCTCGTGGCTTTCGTAGGTCCAGCCAGCAATGTGTGGGGTTAATATCACTTTTCGTCCATCCAATAAATACTGAAAAGCATCTGGTGTGTTTTTGTTTTGAAAGAGTGTTTCAAAAGATAATTTCTCATATTCCAAAACATCTAATCCTGCCCCAAGAACTTTTCCGGATTGCATGGCGGTAACCAAATCGGCTGTTATGATGTTCTTACCTCTAGAAGTATTGATAATCCAAATATCTTTTGCGAAAGCATTAATAAAATTCAAATCTACCATCTTATCAGTTTCAGGAGTCCACGGAATGTGCAAACTCAACACATCAGTTTTCTTCTGTAATTCTTCAAGTGAAACCTGTCTGGCATTGGCATCACCCACATTTTCCTTGATGTCATAGCACAATACTTCCACATCAAAACCACGGAGTTTTTTGGCAAACGCTTTTCCCATGTTTCCATATCCTATGATTCCAACTGTTTTGCCGTCGAGTTCGTAACCACGATTTTTCTCCCTGTTCCATTCACCGGAACGAATCTCGCTGTCAGCAATATTTAACTTGTTGAACAAGGACAATATCATTCCCAAAGTATGTTCGGCAACCGCATTACAGTTACCTTCCGGCGCGGCAATCAATGCAATATTCTTGGAGGTTGCATAATCACAATCAATGCTTTCCAATCCAGCTCCTACTCGAGCAATGAATTGCAAATTGGTGGCTTTGTCCAGAAACTGCTTGTCAATTTTAAAACGGCTTCGAATAACAATTCCTTGGTAGTCTTGAATTTTGGCTTCGATTTCTTGTTTGGAAGAAGTGAAATCGGCGTGATTAATAAAACCTGCCTGTTCCAATTGTTCCCATAGAATGGGATTATTACTGTCAATATGAAGGATTTTGATGTCCATATAAAAGGATTGCTAAATTAGAGTCTCAAAATTAACTAAAAAATCACGGTTTATGGTTTGAACCTAGAATAATTAACCTACAATGCTTAAATTAGCCATTTACTTTTAAAGCGATATATAAAGATGAAATTAACCAAAACATTTACTGCATTTTTTCAAAGCGAAAAAGCGAGTGGTCTATTGCTTCTTTTTGTAACCGTAGTCTCTTTATTGTTGGCTAATTCATTAATTCAAACGGAATATATCGCTTTTTGGAACACTGAAATTGGACATCATTCCATTACACACTGGATTAATGATGGGTTAATGACGATTTTCTTTCTATTGATTGGTTTAGAACTGGAACGAGAAATCTATCATGGCGAATTGGCTAATATCAAAAATGCTATTCTTCCCATTTTTGGTGCTCTTGGTGGGATGATTGTCCCTGCCGGAATTTTTCTGGTATTGAATTACGGAACGCAAACACAAAACGGAGCCGGAATTCCGATGGCAACCGACATTGCTTTTGCAATTGGAGTCTTATCCTTATTGGGCAACCGAATTCCATCCTCGTTAAAAATATTCCTCACCGCTCTTGCAGTCATTGATGATTTAGGAGCAATTCTGGTCATTGCCATATTTTACACTCAAACCATTGCATTTGACAACTTACTCTACGCTTTTATTATATTAGCCTTTTTATTCATATTGAATCGACGAAAAGTGCATCATTTGGCTCCATACTTAATTGGAGGTGTTCTTATGTGGTATTTTATGCTCAACTCGGGTGTACATGCCACTATCACTGGGGTGCTATTGGCCTTTGTCATTCCGTTTGGAGATGGCGGAAAAAATACTGCTTCCTATAAACTGCAGCATTTTCTGCACGAACCTGTCGCTTTTATTATTCTTCCTTTATTTGCTATCGCCAATACCTGTATTTCCATCAACACAGGCTGGTATGAAGGATTGAGTCATGAAAATTCAATCGGAATTATTCTGGGTCTTGTGATAGGAAAACCACTCGGGATTTTGCTATTTTCTTTCCTTGCCGTAAGTTTAGGCATTAGTAAATTGCCCAGAGATCTAAAATGGAAAAACATTTTAGGCGCTGGAATGCTAGGAGGAATAGGATTTACGATGTCTATTTTCATAACCTTATTAGCTTTTAAAAACGATGGTGAAGAAGTCATAACTTATTCAAAAATAGCCATTCTAATTGCCTCTTTCCTGTCCGGAACATTTGGTTTTTTGTGGCTAAAACTCACTTTTAAAGCTCCCGAAAATCGATTAAAGCCCAATAAATAGGATAAAAAACGTGTTAAATAAATCTCAAAGAGAAATTTTATCCTTTCCTTTGTAGCTCCATTGATTACAGGTAATGATTTAAAAAAACCTTGTAACAAAACATACAATGAAAAAAGTTTATTTTATACCCTTATTGTGTTTTGTCTTTTTGTTCCAAAGTTGCTTTGAAGTGATTGAAGAAGTGAAAATAAAAGACGACGGATCGGGGCATTTTAATTTTGTAATTAATTTTAGCCAAAGCAAAACTAAAATCAATTCGGTTTTAAAAATGCAAAAAATCAACGGCTATACCATTCCTTCCAAAGAGGAAATCAAAAATGAAGCCGCCAAACTGGAAGCACTTGCACAGAATACCTCCGGAATTTCCAATGTAAAAACCAATATCGACTTAACTAATTACATTTTTGCGATTGATTTGGATTTTCAAAAAATAACCAATCTCAATGCAGTCTTTTTAAAACTAAAAAACAGCAAAAAAATAAGTCCGACGATTGCCACGGACTATTTCACTTTCAATGACAAAAAGTTTACTCGAAGCCAAAAAATACCCATAAAAGCCCTTTACGATAAATTGGAAAAGGCCGACAAGGAAGTATTCCAAACCGCCAAATACACTTCGGTTTACAAATTTGATTCGACCATCAAGTCCTTTTCTAATAAAAATGCGGTCACATCCAAAAGCAACAAAGCTATCAAACTTAACGGTTCCGTAATAAATGTGATTAACGGAAACGAAAAAATCGAAAATACAATCACACTCAATTAAATACAGACATGAAAAAATATTTCCTATTCCTTGCTATTTGTTTTTCCACAACAATATATTCTCAGGATTTGGCCAACAAAGTTCCTGACAACGCTCCTTTTGCTTTGTGCTTTAACGGAAAAAACCTTAACGAAAAAGTAGCAATAAAAACCATTCAGGAATATCCTTGGATGCAGGAGTTATTGGAAAAAGAATTAAAATTTTTACCGAAAGATCTAAGTCAAACAGGTATTGACTTAACAAATAAACAGTATCAATATTACATTAACAAAGACTCTGTGATGAGTTATGTGGTGTTGCTTCCGCTAAATAATGCTGCGTTGTTCGAAAAATTGGTTCAAGCCAAATACGGAGATAGTCTCAAAGTAAAAAAACAAGGAACATACAATAGCGTTGCTACTTCAAAAACGCATCATTTGGCTTGGAATGAAAAGTTTGCCGTTTTGGTGAATGCTACATTTTCCAAACCCAATAAAAATAGTTACACTGAAACAGAACCATACTCTGATTTAGCAAGTATGGATACAACAGGAGTTCTGGTAGATACTCTAGCCGTTAACTATGATACGGTTGCACCAGCCTCCATCACTGAAGAAATAAAACCAACTCCTGATCCTGAAAAGAAGGAAAAAGCAAAAACAGGAAAAAGCAAGAAAGGAAAGAAATCCAAAAAAGTAACCGAAGAGCCCAAAATTGTTGAGCCTACCGAAGAAGAAATCTATGCTGCACAAGAAAAAGCCAATGCCGAGTTGGAAGAAACCAACAGAAAATTATTGGAACTCGAATTAAGAAAAACCGATTCTATCGAAAGATTAAAAATCATTCCTGTTGTCGATTTGATTTTCAAAGAAGCTTTCGATTCCAAAACAGAAACGGGAGCAACAAATTCTGTTATTTTTAAAAACAATAACCCTAAATCTGACTTTTATATTTTCGCCGATTTGGATGCATTAACCAATCAACTTTACTCAAGCTTTGCTGGAGGAAATTCTGCTTTGATGGGAATTTACAAAAACGGAATCTTAGACAGTAATTACTACCTCAATGGCTATTTTGAAAAAGACAAAATCCGCTTGAATCAAGTAATGGCTCCTAAAAGCGAAGAGACCAAAAAATCATATCAGGAAATATGTGATTCGAAAATTGATAAAAACCTATTGAATTATATAGGCAACAATGTTTTGGGATATTACTCCATTTCGATGGATACACAAGCCATTATGAACTATGAATACAAAGTTTTAAAAAACACTTTGAATTCTGTTTACCAATCCTACTCTAAAGATGCCAGCGGAAACGAAGCCGACGTTTTGATTGATGCCGTTGCGTTATTTTTGGACGAAAAAGCCATTGCAGACCTCATTCCTGGTAACGCGATTTTTGTGCTTCATGATCTCAAAAAAGTACAGAGAGATTTCGTGAACATCGATTATGATGAAAATTATCAGCAAATAGAAACCAAAGGCATCAAAGATGAAATACAGCCTGACTTTACATTTCTTATGAACACCAGAAATGAATCATTCGTCAACAAATTGCTGCAACTGCCTTTGAATAAAAGCAAATTTACAGCTACCGATTATCAATTGACCAATGGATATTACACCATTCACTTTGAAAAGGACAATCTGCTTGAGAACTTATACATTGGAATGAAAAACGGCGCGGTTATGTTGACTACTTCAAAAGTAAATATAGAAAACTTGATTCAACAAACTCCAATGCCATTACAGGCCGATTTCAAAAAATCCATCTCTAAAAACAATTCTGCTGCTTGGTTTGATATTCAAAAAATAATTACAGCATCCAAAACGGAATTTGGGAATGATGTCAAAAGCAATTACTATGACATTGCATTGAAAAATGCAGGCGAAGTTACAATGGAATCCAAATTCAAAAATGGTGCTATTGTTTCAGATGCATCCTATACCATCAAAGGGGAACACACTAATAGTTTACAGTATTTCTTTGATGTCATCAATGAATTATATGCTGAAAGCAAAAAGGAAACAATCGTTACGGAATAATTCATGAAGAGCCTAAACCGCTATTTTTCTAAAATCGCCATACTTCTTATTGCCATTGGGAGTATGGCTTTTTTGTATTGGTTTGGCTATCATAAAAATTTTAATCAAGGTTGCATTCCCAAAAATGCTGATGGAATAGCAATGATCGACATAAAAAACATCCGAAATTTTTTTATTTTTTCCTGCATAAAAAATCCTTCGGACTGTCAATGGAATTCTACAGACACTGAATTTAGAAAACGCTTTGAACTTTCTAATTATGGAATAAAAACACCTGATTATTTGGCTTTTTTCCACATTGAAAACCAACCAATTTTCCAGTGGTTTGTTTCCGCCGAAATTGAAAATGAAACGGCATTTGAAAAAGTAATGGTCAAATCGCATTTCCGCAAAATCGCACTTCAAAATGGAATGACTTCTTATTATTCAAATTCATTTAATCTTCTGTTTATTAAGTATTCAAATCAAATTCTAGTTTCGAATATTTCTGAGAAGCAAAAAAATATTGCGGTAAAAGTAGCTGACGATTTATTTTTGAAAAAGCTTTTTTTGGATGCCAAAAAAATAGAAAAAACGATTAGTACACAAAATGCAGTAACGTTTTGGATCAAAAAAAACAGTTTTCTGGAAAATGATGGAATTCTAAATCTAAAATTGGAAGACCAAGAAATAACGATTGACGGACAATTACAATTCAGATCGAAATATAAAAAAGAAACGCAATTCCTTCAAAACCCAAACGCTTTATTATCATTGGGCTTCGATTTTGAGATGATTCGAAATCAAAGCATTACCAAGCTAAATTCCGACAAAATCAACAAAATAATCGGGTTTAATCTGGATTCGATTTTTGCTAACAATCCAACCAAAACTGAATTATTGCTAAATGAAATAGTAGAAAAGAAAGATTCGGCAATCAGTTATGATTATGATGATGATTTTAATCCAATAAAAAAAGTGGTTGTGCATACTACTCGTGAACCTTCTTTTTACTTTTCAATACTCACTAAGAATTCTAAAAAAGCATATAATTATCTCAAAACTCAAAATGCCATTGACAATCGTGATGTATTCGTGAATTTTCCTTTGGCGACAACAAAAACTTCCATCCGAAATAATGCCTTAACATTGGAAGCAAATTCATTAAAAAATTCGGACTTCCAACCTTCCATTCCTAAAATTGGATATTTAAAGGTTCGTTTCAACAAACTTCAGCCAAAAGATTGGCCTTACATTATTGCCAAAAATAAAAATTTTGAATTTTTAAAATCATTTGAAAGCTTTGAAGTGGAACTTTCGCAAGAAAACAAGTTTGATCTTTTTAGAGCAAGTTTGAAAACAAGAGATGGAAAAAGCTTGATTATGGTTATAAATAAGTACCCTTTTTTCAAAACATTTTAAAAAGCCTTTAATCACATATTACATTTTTTTCTTACGTCTTACGCAAAACTACGTGTTTTGTCGTATTTTTTATTCCTCTCATATCGATTTCTATATATTTGTCGTTGTATTTTATCATCTACAACAAGACAACTAAAATTTGAAATCATCTTTTATGGGAAACATTACGCTGACTAGAAGAGCTTTATTTACCAAATTACTTAAAAAATTATTGGTAAGTGCCCAAGAAAAAGATCCCTTATTCGAAAAATACTCTCGTAAAATATACAATGGGCGACGTTATTCCTCTCTAACAAACCCCAAAAAAGACCTTACTGGCAAATCGGGTCCAGAAACCGAAAGAGTCACGAATGTCACAAGTGGTCTTGCGCCTTACACAGGAACTTGGTCGACTTCTGAAGCTTTGCACTTATTGAGAAGAACGGGCTATGGTTTCAAAAAATCAGATGTAGATACTTTATTGGGACTTTCAATGCCCCAAGCGGTTAATCTTATATTGACCGTTGACAACACCCCCCCTGCTCCTCCCGTAAATCATTACAACAATGAAAAACCGGATGAAAATGGACTTGCCTATGGAGCAGATTGGACCAATAATGCTTTTGCAACCAATGATGTAGGTGGTGACACTAATGGCAACCGAACTTCGGGTTTAAGTTCATGGTCTTTGGGACTTGCCTTTAATCAGGACATCACTATTCGAGAAAAAATGACCTTGTTTTGGTATCATTTTATCCCGATAGACTTTGAGTTTGTAAAGCAATCCTCTAACGAATTTTGCAATACCAATTCGGCACGAATTTGTTATAAATACATGAAAATGTTTCGCGATAATGCCACAGGAAATTACAAATCCTTGATTCGCAACATGGCTACCCAACCGGCAATGATGTTTTATTTGAACAATCAAGCCAATACCAAGTCGGCACCAGATGAAAATTTTGCCCGTGAAGTGATGGAACTTTTCACTCTGGGAAAAGAAGAAGCCAGCCAATATACTGAAGCCGATGTTATCCAAGCCGCCAAAGTGCTTACAGGGTGGAGAGTTCAAGATTTGAATACCACTGCTGAAGCAACCAATTTTGTTGACAAACTACACGACACAAGCACCAAAAAATTTTCATCGTTTTTTAATAATAACGCCATTGCCAACTCTGGCGCCGGAGAATTGGATTTGTTTATTGACATGATTTTCTCCAAATCGAAAGTAGTGTCCGAATACATTTGTCGTCGTTTGTATCGTTTCTTTGTTTATTATGATATCGATGCCAATATAGAAGCTAACGTAATTGTTCCTTTGGCCCAGCATTTTGTAGCCAACAATTGGAATATTCTGCCGGTTTTGGACAAATTGTTTAAAAGTGAGCACTTCTTTGACATGGCCAATCGTGGGGTTTATATCAAATCGCCATTAGACGTTATTGTGGGAACCATGCGGACTTTCAACCTCAACTATAATGTGTCTGATGCTTCCAATTATGAAGCACAATACAATCTTTGGAATACTTTCAATTATGCCATGTACGACATGCAACAAGCTATGGGATCAATTCCAAATGTAGCGGGCTGGCAAGCTTTTTATCAAAAACCTTCTTTTCATGAATATTGGATCAATTCCAATTCGATTCAAAGACGTTATGGACTGATCGAATATCTTTTTTATGGTTTCGACTTGGAAAAAAATGGTTTAACAACCCGAATGGAAGTCGATGCTATAGCCTTTGTTAAACAATTTCCAAAAGCAACTTGCGAAGACCCAAATCTATTGGTTAGCGAATGCATTAACTATTTATTGCCCATAGATTTGAGTTTAACAGCCAAAAATGCAATTAAAACACAAACGCTTTTAACCGGTCAAGCTTCTGATGGTTATTGGACAGGCGCATGGAAAACCTACCAAAGCAATCCCAACGAGATGACAGAATCAATCGTAAAAACAAGAATACGAAGTTTACTACTGACGATTGTTGAACTTGCCGAATATCAGTTAATGTAGCTCTCTTTAAAAGATACTAAGTTGCTGAGTTTCTAAGATTCTAAGAAAAACTTAGAAACTCAAAAGCTTAGGAACTAAAAAAACAAAATGATTGCTGATTTTTGATTAACGATTTTTGATTTCTGATGTAACAGTCAATCTTCAATCTCAAATCTCTTAACTTAATGACATTGCCACATAGATACTAAGATTCTTAGAAACTCAGAAGCTTAGGAACTTAGAAACTAAATAAAAAAATGGAAAGAAGAAAATTTATAAAGACAACCGCTATTGCATCGACAATACCATTGGTTTTTAATCATATTCCTGTTATGGCTTCGTCCCAAATCGAGAGCGAAAGTTTACAGTTATTGGCTAGTGCCGCGGCCGGTTGCGGAAAAATATTGGTCATAATTCAAATGAATGGTGGAAACGACGGATTAAATACCGTTTTGGCCCGAGACAAATGGAGTGAATTGACCAACGCCCGTCCCAATATTTTAATGAAAGAAACCGAAATTTTGCCTTTGCATTACAATGAGACTACAGGGTTACATCCCGCCATGAAGGAAATGCAGCAGTTGTACAATAACGGTAAAATGTTGATTGTTCAAGGTGTTTCCTATCCCAACCCTAGTTATAGCCACTTTAGAGCCACTGACATTTGGTTTACCGCTTCGGATAGTGACAAATCACTCCAATCGGGCTGGCTTGGGAGAGCACTAGACACAATCTATCCCAATTTCCCAACGGCTTATCCCAACCCCAATATGCCCGATCCATTGGCAATACAAATAGGTTCTACCTTGCCTTTTTCACTGCAGGGACCAAAAATAAACATGGCTTATAGTGTGCCTAAACCCGAAGATTTATTGAATGTAATCAATGAGACCTCGGATCCTGCACCCAACTCCGATTATGGTCACGAGCTGACTTTTTTGAGGTTGATGAAAGACCAGAGCAATGCCTATAGAGAATCGATTCAAAAAGCATATAACGTTCCCAAACCACAATCGCCAACATATCCCAATAAAAATGGATTGGCCGATCAACTGAGAATTGTTGCCAAACTCATTAACGGAGGTTTGCAAACTCCCATTTATGTGGTAAATCATCCCAAAACATTCGATAGTCATGAGAATCAGGTTTTGGACACGGACAGAACATTGGGTAAACAGGCCGAAAATTTAAGCATACTTTCACAAGCTATTGGTGCTTTCCAAGAAGATCTGAAATTGATGGGAAAAGCGGATATTGTTACGGGAATGACCTTTAGCGAATTTGGACGCAGAATCAAAAGCAATGACAGCTCAGGTACCGATCATGGCTCTGCTGCACCTGTTCTCTTTTTTGGCGCAGCCTTAAATACAGGAAGAGGCACAGTCCAAGGAACACCAAACCCTGTTTCGGGAATGATTGGAACTTCTCCAGATTTGCCCCAAACCGCTACAGTCAATGACCAGGTACCTCTTCAGCATGACTTTAGACAAATTTACGCTACCATCATGCAAGATTGGTTGTGTATGACCGAAGCCCAATCGGATGCAGTTTTGGGAGGTTCCTTTGAAAAATTACCCATTTTCAAAACAGACAAATCAATTTATTATCCGAATACCGATTTCGTAAGGATTTTTCCAAATCCAGTGACAACTAGCCAAATCAATCTTCAATTTTATAATTTTATAAATACAACAGTAGAGGTTACTATTTATACATTATTGGGATCTAAAATTTTCGGGAATGCTTATGCTGTTGATGGCGATATTCTGAGTTTCAATACCAATCAGATGTTATCTTCGGGAACTTATATTGTGCAAGTGGTTTATAATGGGACCAAATTCAATGCTAAAATGATTGTGTTGTAACTCCATCTATATTTACGAATCAGTTTTATTAAAAAAATTAATTCTTAAGTTTAAAATTTCGACAATAATCTAATTGTATTTTGAAGCACTCATAACCACTAATTTTTAGATATATAACAAAACCTATTTAGAAGTGCATTTGTAAAATTCACAGAAAAACTCCTTTTTTGACCAAAATTAAAAGGAAAACTATAATAAAATCCTATTTTTACGTTGTATTTAAAAACAAAACAAAACTTATGAAAAAATTTATTCTAATAATTGCCTTTGGTTTTATATCCTCTGGTGTATTTGCACAAGCTCCTCTTGAAGAAGGTGGAGTACAATTAAACGCAGGTGTAGGCCTTTCGGGCTGGGGAGTCCCTGTCTATTTTGGTCTTGATTATGGAATCGCCAAAGATTTTACCCTTGGCGGTCAACTCTCCTTTCAAACGGATAATGACCCATACTATTATGGTGGTAACAATTATGAGTATAATTCTACAGCAATAGGAATTGGAGCAAATGGAAATTACCATTTCAATAGAATATTGGATATGCCAAGCAAATTTGATTTCTATGCTGGTGCAAGCCTTACCTACTACATTTGGAACTATGATGACTACAACAACAATCCACACCCAGACAATACCTCTTTAGGCCTTGGACTTCAAGTGGGTGGTCGTTATTTCTTTACCGATAAATTTGGTATTAATCTAGAGCTAGGTGGAAACACAGGTACTAGCGGTGCCAAATTTGGAGTTACTTTTAAAATCTAAAGTCACAAAATACAAATTATGAAAAGCCATCTGAGAAATCAGGTGGCTTTTTTTGTTGCATTTCAAATGAATTTACTTGCTTCTTTTGAAAGTGACATTGTAAGATTTACTATCCGAACCGTCAACATAAGCACCAATTAGTATATCTTTTTCAGCAAGATACTGTAATGACAAACTATAACCGGGACTATCATCTTGCCTGTATATAACAAATAGCCGCAAAACGTCTGAAGAATTAGTCCAGCCCGCTTTTTCAATGTAAATAAATTTCGAATTCAAATAGTTTACCTGCAACGAACCATTCTCCAAAAGTCTTGAGATATGCAATTCAACCGCTGCATCATCTCTTTGCCAATTCCCTTTGATTAAGTTTTTATCCTGAATTTTTGAATGAAAATCCTTTTGCAAGTGTCTAAAAACAGTCGATGAAGAAAGATTTTTCTCTTTTGCCCGAATCGAAATAGGAAACATAACGGTTCCCAAAAAAAGTAATAAAAACCCGCTAATTAAAATAGTAATTTTTTGCATACACCCATTTTTATGTTGAACAATAAAACTGCATTTAGGGCAAAGAAAAACAACAAGAAAAACTTTAATTTCCTAACTATAAAGATATTCCTTTTTTATTTACATTATTTAAATTTAACACTATCGTATTGATTTACAGCAAAATAAATTTTAAATTTAATATACATATGTAATAAAACATTTTGGTTAAAGCTTTTTTAAAACTCAACAAATCAGAAACTATGACAGATTAAAGTCAAATCATTAACTATATTTGATATACAAATTGAATTTTAAAATGAAAAAAAGGTGTTTGATAGTATTGTTGGCTGTAATGATTTCGGGTTATGCCCAAAAAAAAGAAAGCCAAACACAAGATATTGCTATGCTCGAGCAGAAGATGGCTACTAAGAAAATAAACTTGAGAGTCAATCCCAACACTCAAAACTATGATATTACCTATCATGAACTTCGCTTTACTGTAAATCCTGCCAGTTATTACATTTCCGGGATTGTAACTACGACTTTTACTGCATTATCGGATCTTTCGACAGTCACTTTTGACTTAACCAATCAATTGACGGTAAGCAACGTTACACAAAATGGATTGGCATTAGCATTTACACAAAACACCAACAACGAATTGGTAATTACTTTACCAAGCATGCTCAATTTAGGCACTTCGGCTACCGTTGTAATCTCCTATTCTGGCGCTCCCGCAAATGGTGAACAAGCCTTTACCACCTCAACACATAATGCTTCACCAGTTTTATACACTTTGTCCGAGCCTTATGGTGCTCGCGATTGGTGGCCCTGCAAACAAGATTTGAATGACAAAGCAGACAGTATCGATGTTTATATTACAGCACCATCTCAGTATATTAGCGTTGCAAATGGTATAGAAACCACAACACCAATCATTAGTGGTCCCTACAAAACGACCCATTTTCATCATGGTTATCCTATTCCGGCTTATTTGGTTGCTATTGCAGTAACCAATTACAGCGTTTACAACCAAACAGGTGGTACCGCACCCAACCAATATCCGATAATCAACTACATTTATCCCGAAACATTAGCTTCGGTACAAACACAACTGGATCAAACTCCATTGATTCTGAATTTGTATGAAAGCCTTTTCGAAATTTATCCTTTTCATAACGAAAAGTATGGTCATGCCCAATTTGGCTGGGGTGGCGGAATGGAACACACTACGGTCTCATTTATGGTAAGTTTTGAAAGAGATCTAATTGCCCATGAAATGGCACATCAATGGTTTGGTGACAAAATTACCTGTCGCAGTTGGAAGGACATTTGGCTCAATGAAGGATTTGCTACGTATGTCGCCGCTTTGGTTATCGAAAATTTTGATGGTCAAGCATCTTTTGTAACCGAAAAAACCAAAATGATTAACAATATTACTTCCAAAACTAATGGAGCTGTATATTTGACGGATGCCGAACTTAACAATGTCAACCGAATATTTGACTCCCGATTAACGTATAATAAAGGAGCCATGGTTCTGAATATGCTTCGTTTCAAAATGGGAGATGCGCTATTTTTTCAGGGAATCAAAAATTATTTGAAAGATGTCAATTTAGCCTATAAATACGCCAAAACTCCCGACTTGCAATCGCATTTGGAAGCAGTTTATGGTAGTAGCCTATCGGAATTCTTTAACGACTGGATTTATAATCAAGGTTATCCTATTTATAATATTACGGCCCAAAATTTAGGAGGCGGCCAAGCCAAATTTACTATCAATCAAACGCAATCAGATGCATCGGTTTCCTATTTTGAAATGCCCGTGCCTATCCGTGTTTTTGGAACTGGCGGCCAACAATTGGATCTAGTTTTGAACAACACCATTAATGGAGAAACTTTTACGGAAAATGTTCCTTTTACCATTTCGAGCATCACTTTTGACCCGAAAAAAAACATCATTTCAAAAGGCAACACCGCAACTTTAAGTAAAGAAAAATTTGAATTGACTACAGCACAAATATCGCTAAATCAATCAAACGACACCCTTACTCTTAACCTACTAAGCGGAATAACAGTTGAGAAAATTGTCTTTTACAATGTGGCTGGCCAAAGAATAAAAACAACTCGCTCGGCAACGAATTGGGATATTAGCTCCTGGTCTTCTGGCGTTTATTTTATGAGTGTACAAACGGACGCAGGATCTAAAAAATTGAAATTTGTGAAGAATTAGAAAAACACTGTGACAAAAAAATTTACCATATAAGAAATATAAGTCCATATAAGATTCAGGCTTAAATGGACTTATATTTCTTATATGGTAAAGTAAAAGCTATTTATTTTGGAAAAAATCCTATTCTCTTTTAATCTCGTGACCTACAAATTCTTCCAAAGAAGCAAACATATCGTCAACGGAAAGCACTTCGAAATCAGGGTGTGATTTCAAAAAATTGGCGTTCAAAGTAACCAGATTTTCTTCAATTTCAAAAAAGGTGTCGTTGATAAGTAAATCTCTTATTGGATTTACACCTTCCAATTTTCCTTTTAGAAATTTATTGAGCTTTACACTGCTCATCAGTTTTACTTTTTTGGATTGCTGTTGGAATAATTCCAAATGTTTGTAGGCACCTATCAATGCCAAACCTTCTTCAATAAGCTCATTTAACTCAGCATTCCAACCGGAATGATGCACAAAATGTGCAAAGTTACCCGCAACATACTGGGAATAATAATAGTCCAGATAATAACTCATTAGGGCATCTTCGTGAATCAATTCGTCATTCACGCCTTCCTCACGCATTAAATTGATTACCGAAATATTGGAGTGAATCACATCTTGAAGATTATCACTGTTCATTGCCGTTTCTGAAACTATTATTCTACCGAATTCCATGTTTTTACTATTTAAATACTTTGGTGCAAATTTCAGTTAAATAAAAACAGAAAAGAAATACAAATTGATTTATATGGTATCCGTCTCGTTATTGTTCTTCTTCTCATTCATTTTTGCAACTAAAGCTCTCAAACGCAATGCCTGTGCTTTTTTCTCTTCCTGAAGTTTAGTCTTCTTTCGATTTAGCAATTTGGTATGTAAAGCTTTGTTTTTGGTGTTTTTTTCGGGTCCTTTTGCCATAACCTATTATTTTAAATCAGTTTACAAATATAAAAAAAAGTAATGGTTCATTGAATTATGACTTCTACACAAGAAAAAACTAGAATTTTAAGGCATAAAAAAGCAATATATTTAAGATTTGAACGAAAAATGTTGTGAAAAACTTAAAATTTGGAATATTATAGCTTTGATTCATTGACAAGTAGTAACTTTATTCGTTCAAAAAAAGTAAAAAAACACAAAATGGAAGAAAGAATTACATTAGAATACTACGTTTTGGATGTGTTTTCGAATAAAAGTTACAAAGGAAACCCATTGTCAGTTGTTTTTACAAACGGTAATTTAAAATTAGAGGTATATCAGAATATTGCGAAAGAATTTGGTTACTCTGAGACTTCTTTTGTTTACTATTCCTCAGCGCACAAAGCATTGACCGTACGTTCCTTTACACCTACAGGTATTGAAATAGAGGGAGCGGGACACAATTTGTTGGGCGCTGTTTGTGGTGCTTTATTAAAACAAATACCTATTTTTCATGAACAAAATGAAACCGATCGTTTTGTAATCATGAAGCATTCTCCCATAAAATTAACAGCAAGTTTTGATCCTGTTACGCAATATCCAATTGTACAAATGCATCAAAAACCCGCTATAATTAAACAGGAAATACCAACTTATAAAATAGCAGTGGCACTTGGTTTAAAAATTGAAGATCTGGATGTTAGTGACTTTGTTCCAACCATCGTTAAAACTGAGGTTGCCCACACCATGGTACCAATCAAGAATAGTCAAATACTTAATGACTGTGTACCAGACAACAAACTTTTAATCGAAATTTCAAAAGAATATGGATTTGAAGGATTTTATTGTTTTACAATCTCCAAACAAGATCAAGAAAACATAGCCGAAGCCCGATTTTTCAATCCGCTAATCGGTATAAATGAAGACCCTGCAACAGGAACAGCTGCAGGACCGTTGATTGGTTTTTTGACAAAAAAGAAGTTTACGCAACCCAATAAAGAATACAAAATTCTGCAGGGAGTAAAGTTAAATCAGCCTTCGCTGATTGAAGTCATGAATAGGGAAAATGATATTTTGGTTGGAGGTTCATCCATTATTACAATGCGAGGTGAACTTTATATATAAAAAAAGCCGCATTATGTAATGCAGCTTTCTTTATATCCTAACGAATAAACAGAATCTCTTAGTTCGTTTTCATTGGGGGCAAATCAAATGCTTTTGAATCGTGTTCGAAATTATTGCGGTGTCCTCCATCGCAAAAAGGCTTATTCGCCGATAATCCGCAACGGCAAAGACCTAAAGCAGACCTTCCTTGTAGCCCGTAAACAGTTCCTTCTTGATCCATAATTTCGAAATCACCTTCTATTTTTATAGATCCGTTTTTATTAATGATTAGTTTTGTCTTGCTCATAAAATTGATTTGTTTTTTGAGGAGCAAAGGTTGCAAAATATATTCTGATTTATTACTCAAAACTATTGTTTACATTAATTCTATTTAAATCTAAAGCAATCAATAAAAGGAATCTCAGCTTGACAAATCATTTGACAGAGAGATAAAATGTAGAAATGGTATCTGATTTTGAATAAAAAGCATAACCTGCCTGAGACTTTATTTAGTAGATTTGAGAAATCATCTCTATCCAAATTATCAACCAATTATATGAAAAAATACGCCACACTGATAGCACTTGCACTTCTTATTAGCCTGACCTCTGCAACTAAAATCACGTACTCATCCGAAGATGGCTGGATAAATTTACTGGACAACAACCTTAGCAAATGGGATATGTATCTAAGTTACAAACACCAGAACGGTTATTCCGGCAAAATTCCAACAGATGCTAATGGGAACGAAATCCTACCTATTGGCTACAATAAAAATGTGAACAATATGTTTACAGTGATTCAGGAAAACAACGAACCCGTACTTAAAGTTACTGGGGAATATTATGGTTGTGTTTTTACTAAAGAAAGTTTCAAAAACTACCGTTTGAAGCTAAAAGTCAAATTTGGAACTAAAAAATGGGAGCCCAGAACCGATAAACTTATGGATGCAGGTGTGCTCTATCATTCGCAAGGAAAAGCGGGTGTGGATTACTGGCGCGCTTGGATGTTATCGCAAGAATTTCAAATAATGGAAGGCCATTTTGGTGATTACTGGAACATTGCAAATGCGGCAATTGACATTAAAGCCTATCTTCCAGAAGGTGGAATGAATGCCGTGGCAGATGAAAGTCAGCAATTTATTCCGTTTGGAACACATACTGAAAATACTGGGTTTTGTATGCGAAAAATGAGAGCCGAAACACCAAATAATGGTTGGACAGAAATAGAGTTGGTTTGTTTTGAAGGCAAAAGTCTTCACATCATCAACGGTAAAGTGGTCATGGTTTTGCAGAATTCCCGTTATTTTGATGGTGAAAAATTTCAGCCTTTAACCGAAGGAAAAATACAATTGCAAAGTGAAGCTGGTGAAGTTTACTACAAAGACATCAAAATAAAACCAATAAATAAAATGCCTACTGAATTTGAAAAACTATTTTAGGCAAGCACAAATCGTACTGATCCTTTTTAGCTTTGATTATCATTCATAAAAAAACGGAAACGACTTTTAAAAAATCATTTCCGTTTTATACTAAATCTCAATAAATTAAATAAATAAGTTATCTGATGTAAACTGAGATAGCGTTGCCATTCTTTAACTTTAATTCAGTAAGTGTAAGATTAACGATGTCATAAGTTGTGGTTGTACCATTTACAACCATTGTCACTTTACTATCTCCTTTGGAATAAGTTCCTGACACAGTTGTTAATGCACATGCACTAACAGTAGAATCATAATCTCCTGAAATTAATGTATTATTAATCTTTAGATCAATAAAATCATGGTTGCAGCCTGCTGTGTTTTGTGGCGGATCAGCTAATGTTTCTACCCCATTAACATTGGTACCAACTTTTACAATACTCCATTTCCCTTCTAAGGGAGCTAATGTGTCCCCTTCGTTTGAATCACTAGAATTACAAGACGTTGCAAATAATCCGATACTTAATGCTAATACAAATAATATGTTTTTAGTTTTCATACTTTATTTATTTAAAATTAATAATGGCTAAATTAACTTTAGAGTGCCTGAAAACTGTTATATAATTATTGATAGTATTTTCATTATTCTTAAGTAATTACTAATCTCATCTAGAAAATAAAAATCCTTTTCTTTTTTTTTTAAGCAAAAAAATACTCCAACTGGTTTCTATTCATAGCCGAGTCCAGTGAACATATTTATAATGGATAGTGGGACATCACAGATTCAGCGCAGCTAAATAGCTCCAAATAAAATTCTATTGCTTATTTTTGCACTCAATAAAATTGAGTTATGAAATGAGCGTACCAAAAATTGGTTGTAATCACCAATCTTAATTAGCGAATTACATATGCTCCATAAAAAAATCAATATCAACATATGATACAGAATCCAAAAAGATATACCATTACGGCGGCATTGCCTTATACGAACGGACCTATACACATTGGGCATTTGGCGGGGGTTTACGTGCCTTCGGACATTTATTCCCGTTATTTACGTTTACAGGGAAGAGACGTTTTGTTCGTTTGCGGAAGCGATGAACACGGGGTTGCCATTTCGATGAAAGCCAAAAAAGAAGGCATTACGCCACAGGAAGTAATTGATAAATACGATGGAATTATTAGAAAATCGTTCTCTGATTTCGGAATTTCATTCGACAATTACTCTAGAACTTCGGCAAAAATTCATCACGATACCGCTTCGGAATTTTTTAGAACACTTTATGATAAAGGAGATTTTATTGAAGAAGTAACCGAGCAATTGTATGATGCCAAAGCCGATCAGTTTTTGGCGGACCGTTTTGTGGTGGGAACTTGCCCAAAATGCGGTAATGAAGAAGCTTATGGTGATCAATGCGAAAAATGTGGATCTACACTAAATGCAACCGACTTAATCAACCCAAAATCGACCATTACGGGAGAAACTCCTATTTTGAAATCAACAAAACACTGGTTCTTGCCTTTGGATCGTTATTCAGACTTTTTGAATGAATGGATACTCGTTGGACATAAAAACGACTGGAAACCGAATGTTTACGGACAAGTAAAATCGTGGATCGATGGCGGATTGGAGCCTCGTGCTGTAACCCGTGACTTGGATTGGGGAATTGATGTTCCGGTAGAAGGTGCCGAAGGAAAAAAATTATACGTCTGGTTTGATGCACCAATTGGTTACATTTCTTCTACCAAAGAATGGGCTTTGCGCGAAGGAAAAGAGTGGGAACCGTATTGGAAAGATCAAGACACAAAGTTGGTTCACTTTATTGGGAAAGACAATATTGTTTTTCACTGCGTGATTTTCCCAGCGATGCTAAAAGCCGAAGGAAGCTACATTTTGCCGGACAATGTGCCTGCTAATGAGTTCTTAAATTTGGAAGGGAACAAATTGTCGACTTCTAAAAACTGGGCGGTTTGGTTGCACGAATATTTGGAAGAATTTCCAAACCAACAAGATGTTTTGCGTTATGCATTAACATCAAACGCACCAGAAACTAAGGATAACGATTTTACGTGGAAAGATTTTCAGGCGAGAAATAACAATGAATTGGTAGCGATTTATGGAAATTTCATCAATCGTGTGGTTGTTTTAACCAATAAATATTACAACGGAATTGTACCTCAACCGAATGAATTATCAGAAGTTGACGAACAAACTTTAACTGAATTGAAAGCATATCCTGCCGTGATTTCGAGTTCATTGGAAAGATATAGATTTAGAGAAGCTCTTGGCGAAATGATGAATGTAGCCAGACTTGGAAATAAATACTTGGCAGACGAAGAGCCTTGGAAAATGATCAAAACCGATGAAGCGAGAGTACAAACCCAAATGTACGTTGCCTTGCAAATTGCAGCTGCTTTGAGTTCGCTTTGTGAGCCTTTCTTGCCGTTTACCTCCACAAAATTATCTAGAATCTTAAAGATTGAATCGCCTTTGAAATGGAAAACAATAACGGATACATCTGATTTATTGCCTGCAGGTCACCAAATTGGGGAAGCTGAATTGCTTTTCTCCAAAATTGAAGACGAGGAAATCCAAAAACAAATAGACAAGTTGGAAGCAACCAAAACTGCAAATATTGCTGAGAACAAAAAAGCAGAACCACAGAAAGACTTAATCCAATTTGAGGATTTTGCCAAAATGGATATTCGTGTGGGAACAATCCTTGAAGCTGAAAAAATGCCGAAAGCGAACAAGCTTTTGATTTTGAAAGTTGATACCGGAATTGATGTTCGCACGATAGTTTCTGGAATTGCCGAGAGTTTTAAACCGGAAGATATTATTGGTAAACGAGTTACTGTCTTAGTGAATTTGGCTCCAAGAAACCTTCGTGGTGTAGAAAGTCAAGGAATGATTTTGATGACTACCAATGCTGAAGGAAAATTGGTTTTCATAAATCCAGATGCTGATGGCGTTGGGAATGGAGAGACGATAAATTAGAAAAAGAGCAACACAGATTTCACAAATTCTCACAGATTAATTTGTGAAAATTTGTGAAATCTGTGTTTAAAAAAACAAATACCATGAACCTAAAAGTAATAGCCTTCGATGCCGACGATACCTTATGGATCAACGAAACCTACTTTGATGAAACCGAGAAAAAATTCTGTGGTTTGATGGAAGATTATTTGTCGCATCAGGGAATTTCGAAGGAGTTATTCAAAATTGAAATCGACAATCTCAAATTGTATGGTTATGGAATCAAAGGCTATATTCTTTCGATGATTGAAGCGGCGATGCGAATTTCGAACAACACCATTCCGATTGAAATTATTGAAAAAATCATTCAATACGGGAAAGAATTGCTTGAAAAGCCAGTCGTTTTACTTGATGGTGTCGAGGAAACTTTGCAGGCTTTGCATGGAAAATACAAATTGGTGGTTGCCACCAAAGGCGACTTATTGGACCAACGCCGAAAACTGCACAATTCCGGTTTGGGACATTATTTTCACCATATCGAGGTAATGTCAGACAAGCAAGAGGTGGATTATTCGGATTTGATCAAACGTTTGGAGATACAACCCGAGGAGTTTTTTATGATTGGAAACTCCCTAAAATCGGATGTGTTACCAGTCTTGGCCATTGGCGGATACGCCGTTCACATTCCTTTTCATACCACTTGGGCACATGAGAAAATTGATCATAAAGTAGAGCACAAAAATTTTCAAGCCTTTGAAAAAATAACAGAGGTTTTAAAAAGACTAGATTAACAGATTCTCCAACAAAATCGAAAATTGAAATAAAGATAATTGGGATAACCTAGAAACTATTTGGTCGCAAAAAACTCATATTATATCCTTTTTACCTAGAAATAATTTTGATTTTACAATAAACTGCATTTGTATTTTATGGTTAAAATCTTACGAATAACTATTGAAAAATAGTTTTAAAAGCTGTTTTTTACAGAACTAAAACGAATACTTTCATAATTCACGGGTTAAAATTTCCCAACAAACTTTGTAATGTAGGTTTGTCGGGAATTTAAATTATGAAATTATGAAAAAAATTATATTGACATTGGTTTTTGCTTCTGGTATGACCACATTGAGTGCCCAAACTGCAACAGAAAAAAGTGAAAAGACCGACTTCAACAAATGGTCGATTGAACTAGCCGGTGGTGTTAACAAACCACAAAGACCAATGACTTTAGGTTATTCTACATCAACTCCCAGCCCCTTTGTTGCTGATTTAGGGATTCGATACATGTTCAATAACAAATTCGGTATGAAAGCTGATTTTGGCTATAACAGTTTTAAAGAAAGAGACAATTCCGCTGATTTTGACACTAAATATTACAGAGTAGCATTACAGGGTGTTGCTAATTTAGGGCGAATTATGAGTTTTGAAACTTGGACAAAAACTATTGGCTTATTAGGTCATGCCGGTTTTGGTGTAGCACAATTAGAAGATCAGAATTCTTCATTTAAAGACAGAACAGGTAACTTTTTAGCTGGAGTGACTGGTCAGATCAAATTATCTGATCGCCTAGCACTAACTGGTGATTTCACGACCATTCTTAGTGCTGGTCAAGACGGAACTTTTGATGCGGCAAGTCAAACGGCAAACAGAGGCTTTTCAGGAATTCTTTTCAATGGTACAGTAGGTTTGACCGTGTATTTAGGTTCTAATGCAAAACATGCTGACTGGGTTGTCGATAACGAAAACGAATTTGACATGATCAATAAACGATTGAACGATATTGATACTAAAATGCAAGATACGGACCGTGACGGAGTGGTCGATTATCTTGATGTTGAACCAAACACTATTTCGGGTGTAATGGTAGACAGCAAAGGTAGAGCGGTTGATTTGAACAATAATAATATCCCCGATGAAATAGAACGTTACTTTGACAAAACGTATGGCAAAAAAGCAGATCAAACTGTTATATTGAGCAATAACGAATTGATTCGTAACTTAATCAATGAAGGATATGTTACAACTTATTTTGATTTTGCAAAATCAAAACCTACAAATGTTTCTACGGAAGGAATTGACTTTATTCTAACTTATTTAAGAAACAACCCAACAGCTTCAGTAGACATTATTGGGCACGCCGATGAAATTGGTAGATCTGATTATAACGACAAACTGTCAAACGCACGAGCTAACAGCGTTAAAGATGTTCTTGTAAAAGCTAAAATCGATTCTTCAAGATTAAATATTGTTGGTGCAGGTGAAGATTCCTCTGTTGATAAAGACTCAGATGGAGCTAGAAAACTAGTAAGAAGAGTTACTTTCAAAGTAAAATAAATAAATTGAATTAGTACTAAAAGCCTCAAGGGAAATTTCTTTTGAGGCTTTTTTATTTTACTTAAAATGCTTTTTATTTAGTATTTTAGCTAGGTTTTTAAATTCAAACGTATTCCTTTAAAACCTTCAGACCGCTAAAGAATTGGATCACCCTAAATACTAAAAAATGAAAAAACTTTTAGACCTAGACAATTGGAATCGAAAAGAACATTTCCTTTTCTTTAAACAAATGCAAGAACCTTTTTTTGGAGTTAACGTGACTATTGATTGTACCAAAGCGTATGAAACATCCAAAGCACAGGGCACGTCCTTTTTCATTTATTATTTGCACAAAACTTTGATGGCTATAAATGCTTTTGAAAATTTCAAATACCGAATTGAGAACACCCATATTTACATTCATGACCGCATAGACGGATCGGCAACCATAAGTCGAGCAGATGGTACTTTTGGTTTTTCCCTAATAGAATATCATCCTGATTATGCCATTTTTGAACAAACAGCGACAAAAGAAATCAATCGCATTCAAGGTACAACTGGATTATTCACTCGAGAATTTAAAGAAGATAATGTCATTCACTTTTCGGCAATTCCTTGGCTGAATTTCACTTCGCTTTCCCATGCCCGCAATATGACTTTTCCAGACAGCTGTCCGAAAATTTCTTTTGGAAAAATGACACTCTCCAAAAAAGGAAAGAGAAAAATGTCAATGTCAATCCACGCCCATCACGGATTGATGGACGCCATGCATGTAGGCCAAATGGTAGATTATTTTCAAGAAACAATAAATCAATAAATTCACTAGATATAAGATTTTGGATTCATTTTAAAAAACATCTTATCCCGAAAGTAACGAACTTATGAAAAAATTTATTCTTTTTTTGATTCTAACCCAATGTAACTTTCTTTTTAGTCAGACGGTATTGGCTACATTTCCATTGGAACTAAAAAAATCTAAAGAATATAAGCAAATTGTAAATGCGGAAAATACCGCTACACATGATGTTTTTGTATTTGCCTCCGACAAAGAAACACTCACAATCCTAAAATACAATAGCGCGTTGTTCCTAACCAATCAATATTCTTTGGCTAGACCTGAAATCACCTACAAGGTTTTGGCAGGATATAGTTTTAATGACGAAGGCAACCCCACACTTTATTGGTCCACCCCCGACTTTACTAAAATACTGGCCGTCCAATATGATTTGAATACTAAAGCTACAGTTGCTGTTTTCAATTATGACTTACCTTTTTTCAATCAAACCATTATCACACAATTTCAGGAAAACAATACTTTTTATATTCTTTCGCAAAAACACTTCGAACAAAAATTGATATTGTATGTTTTTAAAAACGGAAAAAAAGAAGAGAAAACATTGGATTTCGGTTCTTTTAATTTTAAAAACAGTAAAAATAAAGCTATAACTTTTAGCCAAATTCTGGAAGTTTGCCCCATTGAAAAAATAGAAACGAACCAGTTCAATCCATTGTTCAAAGGCACTCAAAAAACGAAATTGTATGTCCTAAAAAACAAATTGCTTCTCACTTTCGACCATAACGATAATGAAACCCAAGCTTTCGAAATTGACTTGGCAACTTTTGAAATTTTGGAAAAAAACATTTCTAAAACCACGACGAAAAATTATGTCAGCCTCTCCAATTCCTATTATCACGAGAGCAAAATATACCAACTCAAAGTCAATGAAGAAGAATTACTGTTTGAAATAAAAGATTACAAATCAGGCGAAATCATCAAAAGTATTCCCGTTTCAAAAACGGAAACTATTCCTTTTAAAAGCTCGCCTTTGTGGTTACAATTGGCAGGAGACAGACCAAAAGAGTTAAAAAGCACGGCCAAATTCTTGGATCAATTAGTGTATTTGGAAGTAGGTATAACCGTTTATAAAACGCCAAAATCCATCTTGATTACATTGGGTGGAACAGGTGATATCCAATTTACTGATGTTGGTCAAGACAACACTAATTTAGCTTTCCGTAATGTCCCAACAACTATATATTTTGAAAGTACATTCGATAAAAAACTGGACCATACCAAACAAGAACAGGAACCTCTTGCCGTCGATTTTATTTCCCGTTTCAGAGAGGAACATCCCGAAGTCACGACACCCAGCATTATCCGCTACAAAAACTATTATATTATGGGATATTATGACACGTATGCCAAACAATATACGATGCGTAAATTCATTGATGGATTTGAATCTTCATTTTAATAAACTTAGTCCTATATAAAAAGATCTAATTCTCGCAGAAAGCTCCTATTTGTTGCAAATGTCTTTCGGTTTGGTATTTGTTGAAGTTATCCCATTTTGGAGGAGAACTTGTTTTTTGACCGTACATTGAATCCAAACAAATATTGTTGTCTTTATATTTATCATGCAAAACAGCCAATATTTTAAAGAAAAATTCATCCAGCATCACAATGGCTTCAAATTCCGCTTTTAGTGTGTTATAATCACTGTCTGACGGTTGTACTATTTGCAATAAATCTAGGACTTCATTCTTTTCGACTTCGTTTATTTCGGTTAAATAACCGTTTTTTAAAGTTTTAAAAACCAAGTTATTCCAAACCACACTGTCATGTCCCCACTGAACATCGGGTAAATTCAGAGAATGTTCACATATCAAAATAATAGAAAAAAGAACATCGTTTAAGTATTCAGCCGGAAATTCATCAAAGCTTCTGAACTCAAAACCGCTCTGGTACATTTTTTCCTGATTAAAATCAAGACCCACTTCCGACAGCAATTCATATTCCATGTCGACTTCAATCTGGTCGCGCCACCAAATGTTTTCTTCTTTTTCAAACTTTAGCAGTTTTCTAAAATCATCTACTTTGTAGGTCAGAATTTTTCCTTTTGGCATTGCTTTGTTATAAGTTCCTACGCCTATGTAACGAGACATCGCATTACGCATAGAACCCAAAGTGAAATTCTTGTCCAAACTGTATTTATCACTTATCACTCCCATAATATCTGGGCTTCCAAGAGTTGCTATAAAAAAAGGTTCAAACCATTGCAACAAATAAATAGCGTTGGAGTGCGTTTTATCAAAATCATTGTAATCTACAATTCTGCTGTCTTCCGTTAATGAAGGCAACGTAATATGAAAATGATACGTGCCGTTATTAAACAAAACAAGGTTTTCCTGATTGGTCATAAACATATTAAGACCATTATTGTAATCGGGAAAGCTTAATTTTCCGTTTAATACAGATGACTCATTGATTTTGTCAAGAAATAATTTTTTGGTTGCTTTTAGCTCTTTACAGGAATCGGCTATCGTTCGATTTTCAAAATACTTGGTTACAAATTCGATAGAATCTCCATCAAAATGTACCGAGCCCATCGTTTTATTTCTTTGGGTGATCATACTCTGAATATTGTATGGTTGATCCTCAAGGAAAAGTTCCATGATGGATTTTCCAAGATATTCAGGATTTTCAAGGGGTTGTGGATTTACCTCAGCGGTTTCGGTACTATCAGCTAATGATTTTACTGCCGATAATGTTTTGTGCTGGTAATTTATGTCCAATTTTTCTAGCGAATGACTATTGATCATTCGGCTCACTTTGTAGTTTTCATTCAAGCCAAAAGCTTTTTTCAGCATAGGAGCGATGCTCTCTGGTTTGTAGCATTTTCTATAATCAATACTGTATTTCTCAAAACCAATTTTTTCTTGTATAAACTCACCAGAAACTATTAGGGATTCTTCAAATTGCATGTAGGTTTCGTTTTCTAATCCTATTCCCCAATAATATTTTTTTGTCTGATTTTCTTTCATTTATACTAATTTTCTTTTTATGGTTAATTGATCTTTTAAAGTCTTTTTTTTATTCGGAAATAGGAATCTTTTATCTGTTAAATTAAAGAACAGAGACAATCCTTCTAAGGGATTAAACAAATTGTTAAATCCATTCTATTATTTTTTAAATTATAGGAATTTATTTCTTCTGAAATAATATTCAAAATTTGGTTGTCAGGAACCGCTTTTTATTTTATTGGAAGAAAATTTCTTCATTGCGGTTTCAGTCTCAGAAATTTGCACTTGTATCGACTGAACGATTGATAAAAAGTGAAATTTTATATGGGGGCTATAAAATTACTATTGTCATTAATCACTTTTATATCAATAATTTAAGCAGATGAATAGCCTTATTGTGACTTTTGCTATCCTTGTTTTTTCCAAGTTGCAAAAGTACTTCATTATTATCTTATTTCCAAGTGGTTAATTCGTTGAAAATCAATAATAATGCAAAATGTTTGAGTAGTTAGAGTAATTTTTTAAATTATTCGTGGTAATAAAACACATAAGAGGAATATAATTCATCATTCCACCAGTCTTTTCTGACTTCCGAAAAGTAGTTATAATTCTCCTTACCCGCTTGTGATTGCAATGGATACACTACTTTACCATTCTCTCGGTATGCTCGATGCAAATCAGTTTCGGGAACAACAGGAACGATATGCCCAGAGAGTCCTTTTTCTTTTCTTTTGGCACAAATTATTCCAACACCGCCATTGACATTCACTTTATTTTGAATTTCTTCAGCGGTAAACATCCTTTCCCATCCAAAATTGGCTCCCCATTCCAAAAACCAATCGTGGATGGCACTAGAGTAAATGCGATCAACAGTTTGTTCAAAAACAGCATCAACGACTTCTCCTTCTAATACTTTTTCCAGGGATTCATCCGTCCACCAAACGGTAGGCAGATACACTTTGCAGAAATGGCAATAATCATAAGAATATACATTACAGTAAGTGTCTTCTATTGTTCTTTGATACCTGACATTTGTGGCAACATCCAGTTTATCAATGAGTCGACCAATACTTTCTCGCTTGCTTGCAGCATCAGTCAAATCTCTAAACGGAATACTGGAATCCAAAATAGGTCTTTCTTTCATTTCCATGGAATCCAAACGCGATTCTGAATCGGGTAATAAATCAGCTTCCTTTATTTGTTTATGCGCAATGAAATCCTCAATTGTTGACATTGCATATGTCGAATGGGTATCTTTCTTCATTTTGATTGATTTGAATCAATTGTTGTGAGTCTGCAGTTTCTTAAAACCACTAGTACATCCTTACTCTGAAAATCTATTTCTAAAAATTTAAATGTAATCAAAAAACCCACGATAGGAAATTTAATTTCACTGCAAATCTCCGATAAATATTTCACCTAACTCAATAAAATGCACTGCATTATTTTTTTCGTTTGCTTTAGTTTTCATTAACGGCCTTTAAATATCTTTCTTGTCAATCCATTTCCCCACTGTTGGCGGAACGTAATTTTCCATTTTATCCAAAAGATCATCAATGGTGTCACTTACCAAAAGCATTTGTTGATTTACTTCTTTCAAAAGCCCTTTGTCCACCATTGTTTGAGTAAAAATAATTAAAGCATCAAAATAGCCTCCAACGTTTAAAATGCCAATTGGTTTTTTATGCAGTCCGAGTTGTCCCCAAGTCAGCATTTCGAAAAGTTCGTCTAATGTTCCAAAACCACCCGGCAGTGCAATTACGCCATCGCAAAGGTCATTCATTTTGGTTTTCCGTTCGTGCATGGTATCCACCAAAATCAGTTCCGTGAGCTGCTTGTGGGCAATTTCTTTTGACCTCAAAAAATTGGGCAATACTCCGATTGCTTTTCCGCCATTGTTCAAAACGCCGTCAGCAATGGCTCCCATAAGTCCAACATTGGCTCCGCCATAAACTAATTCTATATTTCGTTTAGCTAATGTTTGCCCAAGCAAAGTCGCTTGTGCAGTATAGATTGCTTCGGTTCCTGAACTGGAACCACAAAATACAGTTATTCTTTTCATTTTTTTAATTTTCTTAACAGTCGCGAGCAGTATAAAAAATCGTATCCATTATTAAAACCAAATATACGCATTTACCATTTTTAAAACATCATTTCGAATTGAGAAACCCAAAGGCCAGGATAATTTTAATGAACGACACTTAATCGAAAAGAACACTAAAAAATACCCTAGATTATCTTAAGACAAAAGTATTTTGTTTGGTTTCAAAAACTTAATTTTGCCTTTCCATAATACTTAAAAATAAAATCTATGTCTTTTCAACCTGTATTTGCCGAGTTTTGGGAAAAAGTAAAAGAAAGTATCGCCAATAAAACTTATGCCAAATTGACTTTGGCCAAAACCATAGGCGACACTGATTTGAAAAATATTTATGTGCGTCCAGTTTTGAATGATGGAGTTTTTAGTCTTTCGGTTACTGCGCGATACAAAACGGAGGAAATAGAAAGTTTTCACACGCTTGACGAAGCTTATATTGTTTTGGCTCCATACATGAACAATCCGTTCTTGACGGCACTTTTGTTCACCACCGAAAATGATATTACCTTCAAACTGAATAAAAAACGTGTGGGAAGTATTATTGAACAAGCACCTACTTTTAAGAATGCATCAGATGTGATTCTGGAAATGAAAGAGAGAGGACTTTGATTTCAGATTTTTGAGTACTGATTTATGATTTCAGATTTGGTTGGAATATTAATTCAAAATCAAAAATCAGCAATCGCTAATCTAAAACCTTAAATCTATAACTCCCCGTCCCATTCGGCATAAAACTGCCCCAAAAATCCCTGCATATAGTGATGTCTTTGTTCAGCTATTTGTTTACCTGTTTCGGTATTCATTTTATCTTTCAACAATAACAATTTTTCATAAAAGTGGTTGATTGTAGGAGCTTGACTGTTTTTGTATTCTTCTTTGCTCATGTGCAAATTTGGCGCGATTTGAGGATCATACATTGTTCTATTCTTGAATCCTCCATAATTAAACGCTCTGGCAATCCCAATGGCACCTATTGCGTCCAATCGGTCGGCATCCTGAACGATATCCAATTCAATAGAAGAGAATCTTTTTTCAGTTTTTCCGCCTTTAAAAGAGATATTGTCAATAATTTGGATAACATGAGAAATAATGCTTTCGGAAACACCTTCGCTTTCCAAAAACTCACGAGCCACTTTTGGCCCCACTGTTTCGTCACCAGCGTGAAATTTACTGTCGGCTATATCGTGTAGCAAAGCACCGAGTTTAACAACAGTTTCGTCACAGTTTTCTCCTCTCGCAATTAATAATGCATTCTTATACACCCTTTGAATATGGAACCAATCGTGACCACCTTCGGCATTGGCTAATTGTTCTTTTACAAAAAGAATGGTTCTATTTATCAAATCCAGATTGCTCATTTGCTGTTTGTTTTTATAAAAAAGCTGATTTTCAAAGTCTAAACCTCAAAAATCAGCAATGTTAATTTCAATGTCAAAAATCAATATCAATTGCAATATCAATGTCAATGTCAATTTTAAAAAATCTTAATTCCGTAATCTTAAATCTTAAATTACAGTCTCGCCGGTTCTACCCATTTGAATTGGAATGACTCACTAGGAATAATTAATCTTTCAGAGATTCTTGCCATTCTAGCCGGCAACTTCATCAAGTAATCACGGGCTTTCTCGGCTTCATCCGTTAAACCACCTATTTTATCAATTTCCCATTTGTCAATTAGTTTTTGCATGATTTCCACATAATCGTTTGCAGTATAAACCCCAATACGTTGCGCTGAATCTGAAAAATGTTCGAAAGCAGAACTAATTTTGTTTCCTGATTCTCTCAGGAAATGAGCTGGCATCACTATTTTTTGTTTCATCATGTATTGGAAAGCAAGCATCATTTCGCTTGGATCCACTTTGAAAATTTCAGTAACAAAATGGCTATAGGCATGATGATGGCGCATTTCGTCACCAGCAATCATTTTACACATTTTTGATAATTTCTTATCTCCATAACTTTTAGCCAATTGCGAAACTCTGTTATGGGAAACATAAGTAGCTAACTCTTGGAAACTCGTGTACACAAAGTTCTTATATGGATCTCTACCCGTTCCGATATCAAAACCATCATTGATCAAATGTTGTGTTGTCATTTCGATTTCGCGCATATTCACACGACCTGACAAATACAAGTATTTATTCAGCAAATCTCCGTGACGATTCTCTTCTCCTGTCCATTGACGAACCCATTGAGCCCAACCGTTTCTCTCCAGATTATCAACACCCTCCACTTCCATCAACCAATTTTCGTAAGTTGGCAAAGCTTCTTCGGTAATCATATCTCCTACCATAGCTACCCAAAAATCATAAGGTAAATCTTTGGAGATTTCTCTAAGTTCTTTTACTTCTTCCAAAAAATTATCACTTTCAGAATTAGGTAAAAAATCAGAAGGCTGCCAAATATTTTCTACAGGAATCAGATACTGTTCCATAAATCCTTCTACCTTGTTTTCTAGAAATTGCATTACTTCTAGACGAATGTTTTTTATAGACATTATTTATAAATTATTAAATTTTTATTCCGTTTACGACTGCTGATTCAGTCTTTTGCATGATATCCTTAAACTCAAAATCCTTCACGGCAAATGCTTCATGCACTACAAAGGTAATATGATTTCCTAAACCATATGGAAAAGTTCCGTATTTTAAGAGTTTCCACGAATTATTGATACTGATGGGAACTATATAAGCCGATGGTGCATTCTTGCATAAAATCTTCAAACCAGTCTGTGCAAATTCTTTTGGTATTCCGTTCCGACTGCGCGTTCCTTCCGGAAAAATCACCGCTGAACGCTTATGCTTTTCTATATAATCTGCCATTTTTTTGATAGCAGGTATGGCTTGTTTTGGATCTTTTCTATCTATAACTACCGATCCACCATGTCTTAAATTATAAGAAACACTTGGAATTCCTTTGGCTAATTCTTTTTTACTGACAAATTTTGGATGAGATCTTCTCAAAAACCATATCATTGCAATAATATCATACAGACTCTGATGGTTCGCAACAAAAATGACCGGCACTCCTTTTGGTATACTTTCTCTATTTTCAAAACTAAAAGTCGTTCCTAAAATAATAACGATTTTCAGCAAAATAAAATTTAGATAATCAACACTTTTTTTATGCGCTTGATATCCAAATACGTGTAAACAAATCCATTGAATGGGGTGAAATACAACCAAAGTCAACAGAACTAGTACTAAAACAATAAAAGATAAGGGATACGAAATTAACTTTTGCATACTATTAAATTTGCCACAAAAGTAAGAAATATATTTTTAGGTCTATTTATAACTCCGGCAATTAATCAAACCCCATCTAATTGTTTGTAAAACATGAATTTACAAAATTTTAATCATAATTTATCAAAATAAAAAAGAAACTTTTGTCCCAATTGTAAATCCTACGGCATCAAAAACGGTCTGTTGTATGACTGCGCATTAATTGTACCTTTGCCTCTATTATAATTCAGCATATCTAATTAAAATGAACTTCACCTATCCCAAAAACGAAAAACTCAAAAGCAAAATAGCCATTGGATTATTGTTCACCGAAGGCAAATCGGTATCAAAATATCCTTTGCGATTGGTTTACAACACGGGAACTTTTGGCGAAGGCGAAAAAATAAAAATAGGGGTTTCCGTTTCCAAAAAGTATTTCAAAAAAGCAGTTGACCGTAATTATTTCAAAAGAGTACTGCGCGAGACTTATAGACTAAATAAACATTTACTAATAGATAATCTGGAACAACCTTACTCTTTTATGTTTTTTTACCAAAGCAAAGACCGCTTGTCCTATGAGGAAATCAATACCAAAACCATACAACTGTTTGAGAAATTCTTGTTGCAAATAAAGAAAGAAGAATAGCCGTCTCATCCATTTTCATTTAAATAGCCACATCAATGCTTAGTTGTAATCTAAATTAATTTTGTATTTTTAAAATAAATTACAGCCCCATGAGATCAAAATTAATAATTGCCCTTCTATTTTTCGCAGTATTAAGTTGTAAAAAAGCGGAAGCAGTTGCATCCGAAGAAATGTCTATCCAAGCGGTGAGATTACCTGCAACAAAAATGATGGAGGAAGCAGAAACAAATTCTGAATCTCCTAAAACTGAAGGCAAAATCATTGAGCAAAAAATAATCAGGAATGGTAATCTTAAGTTTGAAACCGACAATTTAGAAGCCACTTATGAACAAATAAAAATTGCTGTAAAAAAAGGGAAAGCCTTCATACAAAATGATAGTGAAGGAAAAGAATATGCTTCAATTTACAGAAGAATAACTGTTCGCATCCCAAGTGAAAATTTTGATTCTTTCATAAAAGAAATTTCGACCGGGGTTGCTTATTTTGACAATAAAGAGATTAGTTCGCAAGATGTAACAGAACAATACATCGACATTGATGCCAGATTGAAAGCCAAAAAAAAATTGGAAAACAGGTATCTTGAACTTTTGGCAAAAGCAACAAAAATGTCTGAAATGTTAGCTATTGAAGCTCAACTTTCAGCTATTCGAGAAGAAATTGAAGCCAAAGAAGGTCAATTAAGATACATGCAAAACCAAGTCTCTTTGAGTACCATTACAATAGAGTTTTATAAAACAATTGCAGAAGAAAGTGGCGTTACAATTTCCTACGGAGCCAAAGTATGGAATGCCTTTAAATCTGGATTTTATGGTATTTCAAGCTTCTTTTTGGGATTATTAGAAGTTTGGCCATTTATTATTATAGTAACAGTCCTATTTTATTTTATAAGAAAACGTTTCAAGAAAAAAAACATATAATCATGCGTACCTTTTTTCAAAAAAAAATCATTATTCCTGTTGTTGCTTCCGCCTTTTTATTTGTTGGTGTAAGTTTCAAAGACGACTATTTTGAGATTGCCAAACAATTGGAAATTTTCACGACGCTATTCAAAGAATTGAACAAAAACTATGTCGATGAGACCACTCCGGCAGAATTGATGAACAACGCCATCAAAGGAATGCTGAGCTCACTTGATCCGTACACCGTTTATTTTAACGAACAGGAAGTGCTCAAATTTAAAATTAACAATACGGGTGAATACACCGGAATTGGGGCGTTAATAACCCGAAAAGATGACAAACTAATCATAAAGGAGCCATATAAAAATTTCCCTGCCGATAAAGCGGGACTCAAAGCTGGTGATGAAATCATACAAATTGGCGACACCCCTTTGGCCGACTTCAAAGACGATGCTTCCCAATTACTAAAAGGATCCAAAAACACCAAAATCGACATCAAATACATTCGCCAAGGCAAAACCAATTCGACTGTAATTGTATTGGACGAAGTCGAAATCAAATCAGTTCCTTATTTTGCTAAAATTGATGATAAAACCGGTTATATTGTATTGGATCACTTCAACAGAAAAGCCTCTACTGAAACCAAAGAAGCATTGGAACAACTAAAAAAAGAAGGTGCCGAAAGAATTGTATTGGATTTAAGAGGAAATCCTGGTGGATTATTGAACGAAGCAGTAAATATCTGTAATCTTTTTGTTGCAAAAAATGAAATTATTGTAACGACTAAATCTAAAATAGAGAAGCACAACAACACCTACAAAACATCGAAAGACCCTATAGACACAACGATACCTTTGGTGATTTTAGTTAACGGACGAAGTGCTTCCGCCTCCGAAATTGTTTCGGGAGCTTTGCAGGATTTAGATCGTGCGGTAGTTTTGGGAAGTCGCAGTTTCGGAAAAGGTCTGGTTCAAAGACCTGTAGAATTAACTTATGGGACACAGCTTAAAGTAACAATCTCTCGTTACTATACACCTTCGGGAAGATGCATACAAGCATTGGATTATGCACATAAAGACAAAAACGGCGTAGCAATCAGAACCGATGCCAAAAACTACAATGCCTTTAAAACCAGAAAAGGACGAACCGTTTATGATGGTGGTGGAATTTTACCAGACATCGAAATGGAAGAAACCAAGACCAGCCCAATTGCAAGTGCCCTCTTAAAAAACGATGGTATTTTTAATTATGCCACTTACTATTATTATAAAAATCCCAATTTAGGAACAAAAATCCCAGTAATCACAGATGCCGATTACGCCGATTTTAAACAATTCCTAAAAAGCAAAAAGATAACTTTTGACACCGAAACTGAAGTGGCTTTAAAAAACACTTTGGAAACTGCCAAAAAAGAAAAACTGGATGAATCAATTGGTGTAGAGTATCAGCAATTGCTTACAGCGCTTCAGAAATCGGAAAATGCATTATTGGATAAAAACCAAAAAGAAATTAAAGGTTTATTGCTGGACGAAATCATCAAACGTTATCAATATCAAGAAGGTCTTTATGATTATTACATCAAAAACAATCCTGAAATCAAGAAAGCGGTCAACATTTTAAACACTACAACTGAGTATAATTCGATTTTGAAAATTTGATATGAAAACCATCTGAAGATGAAATAAAAACGGGTTGTTTTTGGTCATAAAAGTCCAAAAACAACCCACTTTACTATTTATAAAACTACTAAGAGCAACCCAAATTACTCTCTCACCATTTCAATATGCGGAATATCATCCTCCAGATACATTTCGCTGGATTGAACAAAACCAAGGCTTTCATAGAATTTTTTAAGATATAATTGGGCTCCAATTGTAATTTGGCTTTCGCCAAAGTATTCCAAAATACCCGCAATTGCTTCTTTCATCAATTCCTGCCCCCATTTTCTGTCTCTATAATCGGGATCAACCGTTACCCTTCCAATAGATGCATTAACAAAAGAAATTCCTGATTTAAAAAGTCGGGCGTGTGCCACAATTTTACCGTCAAAAATTCCAAAAAGATGCAAAGCGACTTTATCCTTACCATCAAGATCAAGATAGACGCAGTTTTGCTCCACCACAAAGATCCTGCTTCGCAATTGTAGTATGTCATACAATTCGTTTACTGATAATGCCTCAAAAGGCTTTATTTTCCATTCTATAGTCATTCTTGGAATCTTTATTATTTTCTCTTTTTTAAGTTTACAAATATAAAACTGAAAACGATTAGTATTCAAAACAAAATCAATTTATCCTTACCTCTTTTAAAATCGTTTCTAATTCATGCATAAAATCACGTCTGTCTTTCGAGGGAACATAACAAAATCCTACGAGATATGTAATTCTGTTCTTTTTGGGATCTACGATTAGATAACTTACAAAAGGGCCGAACATAAAACTATCTTTCAATCGCCATGTCCCACGGGTTTCATAGGCCATTTTCCCATCCAAAGCAATTTCTAAAAGATAAAGTGGATAGGATGTGTCAATATACATGTTTGAGGAAGGTTCTTCACCCTTAATATAGGCAGCTCCAATAGAATCATGAATTTTCACAATCTGGTTCAAAATATTGCCCTCCAGATTAAAGTTGCCACTAGGAAACTGGGTAACCAGAATACTGGAACATCCACTGGAAAATTCTCTTTTTAGCCAAACGAAATTTTTATTTTTAATACTGAAAGAATAGCTTTTTGGAACCTTAAGATCAAGCTGAAATTGATTTTGGAGTGTTTTGGGAATCACCACAGAATCTTTTAACAATTCCCAATGAGCAGCTATTTCACCTTTTTTGATACTCTGGATTATATCTGGAGTGTTCCTTTCAATTAATTCCAGAAGTTCAGCAACTGATTTTCCGGTAATATGAAATACACTTTGAGGAGTGGCATATTGGTTTTTTAGTACTTCAAAATGATTCTCAGATCCCATTTTTATAACAATAATCGTTCTGCTTTTGGTTACAAAACCCTCCATTACATTAGCTGGATATTGATTGATGTCAAAAATAGGCTCCTCTTTTGGTAAACCTTCTACAGGACTTGCAAATTTATTCCTGATAGTGTCTCCAACGACACCATTCCACAATTGATTATCAATAACAATTGAAATAGCATTAATTTTGCCGGTAGAGTGTCTGGAACTATTTTCTTTTTTCTTAGAGCAAGAAAAAAGGATCCCGATAGCAAATAAAAACAAGATGGCAGTTTTATTCATTTTGAAAAGTCTGAATAGACTTCAAATATACTGCAGTTTATTTAATTATCCTTTTATTTTCAATCCCATTCCTGGTTTTAAATCATCCCCTGTAATATTGTTCCATTTTTTCAAATCGGATACTGTAACTCCAGGATATTTTTTAGAAATGCTAAACAAAGAATCTCCCTTTTGAACCAGATAATTACTATCGTCATTTTTAGATGAAGCAGTCGCAATGTCTTTTTTCTTAAAAGAATCCACTGTAGCATTGTTAGTGTTAATCGCAATTTCATTTTTAGCCACTACCAATGAATTACCTACAACTATGTTATTTGAATGCAGGTTATTCCATTGCTTCAAATCGGCTAAAGAAGCTCCAAACTTCTTAGCGATACTTCCAAGGTTATCACCTTTTTGCACTTCGTATTGAATATCTTTAAGTTCTGGTGCTGCAACTACGGCAACAGCAGTTTCATTCGCTACAGGTGCGGCTAGATTACCAACTTGTAATGAAGCACCTAGCTTAATATTTTGAGAAGTAAGGTGATTCCATTCTTTTATCTCTGCCACTGTAGTGTTGTATTTTTTGGCAATAGTGTTTAAGTTATCTCCTTTTTGAACGATATAGAAATTCGTTGCATTGGCAACAAGCGTATCTGTTTTATCAACAGTTGCTTTGTTTTCCTTGCTTGCAATACTGGTATTATCTTTTACTATTAAAGCTTTATTTTTAACATTATTTAAGGCCAATTGAACACTGCTTGAATCCGAATCTTTTTCGATAATTATTTTCAATGATTTACCTGTGGCAACAGAATTACCTTTGAGGTGATTCCATTTCTTCAAATCGGACACTGCAACATCATTCCTTTTTGCAATATCACCAAGATTATCGCCGCGCTTCACTTTATAATATCTAATTTTGGTACTGGATGCTAACAGAGTAGCTGTAGAATCTTTGATAAAATTAGACTTTCTGCCCTCATTAATCTTCTCTCTTTTGTCCATTTCATATTGAACATATGCATAAATTTTATCTTCATTGGAAGTAAAAACAGCCACTTTGCTTGAAGGTAAAGTCAAATAATGGCTTTTCCCCTCATAATTTGGAATCACATTTCGTTTGTATGAAGGATTTAGTGCTTGAAGTTGCTCAACTGGAATATCTAATAAATTGGAGATTTGAGCGAATGACATTTCTTTTTTAACCATTACGGTATCGGTAGCAAAATGTCTAACTAAAGCTTTTTTGGGAACAATGCCGTGTTCTTTGTGGTATTCGTAGATGTACATTGTGGCAAGAAAAGCAGGAACATAGCCTTGGGTTTCTTTTGGCAACTTGTCTTTAATATTCCAGAAATTTTGCTGTCCACCTGAACGGCGAATGGCTTTGGTTACATTTCCGGGTCCTGAGTTATAAGAAGCCAAAACCAAATCCCAATCGTTAAAAATGGCGTACATATTAGTCATATACTGAGCTGCAGCTTCTGAAGATTTCAAAGGATCGGAACGTTCATCTACATAAGAATCTATACTCAAGTTGTATTGTTTTCCGGTTTGATACATGAACTGCCACAAACCAGTTGCTCCCACTCTTGAAACTGCTTTTGGATTTAAAGCCGATTCCACAACAGCTAAATATTTAATTTCTAAAGGAACATTTTGTTTGGCTAATGCCTCTTCAAAAAGAGGGAAATAATATTGGGCAACCGCCATTTGATTGGCAAAAGCTTTTCGTCTGTTTTTAAGGAAGGACTTTATTAAATTTTCCAACCCCTGATTGTATTCGATGTTAAAGGGAGACTTAGCATCCATTGCTGCCAAACGCTCTTTCAATAATTCAGTAGGCAACTCTTTATCAATATCTTTATCAATGTTTACGGTATTGATTTCCGTTTCCAAATCATTATAAATATCTAAGGTACTACCTATTTGATTCATCCACAAACTATCAGTTTTGACAGTACGATCGTATTTAACAAAAGAATTTTTGATGGAATCTAAATATGAAACAGGTTTTTCATAGCTAACTATTTCTGTTTTCCCCGCAGAATTCTGTGAGAATGCTGCAAAAGAAAGCAAAAGAAAAAAGGAAAGGGTGGTATTTTTTATTGTCATAACTGTAATTTCAATTCGCTATTATTCAAACGATTACAAATCAATTCCTGCAAACTTAGAATGTATTTTCTAATTCAAACCATAAATAATGTTAAAAATACAAAAATATTCGACATTTAACTTATTTTTTTAAATTTTGTAAGCAAATAATTTCAAAAAAATTAGAAATAGTAACTTAAAAAGCGACAAAGACTTCTCCTTAAAAAATAACCCAAATCAAAAACTTTAAACATATTTTTTAATTAAATACAATTGCAAAATATGTTAATTAAAAAAATGGAGCCTTTAATGCAGTTACAATAGACACTATCACTTGTTAACATAACGCAAACTATTGTATTTTAGTGTATTATAAAAAAAACAAAAACCTTTAGTCACAAATAAAGCGACTAAAGGTTAAATTGATTTTCAAAAAAGTATAACTAACAATTTAAAAATTCAAGGGATAAGCATTAATGCCAATATCAAGACTTTAGTCCAATATTGCAGCAATTCCAGGTAATGTTCTGCCTTCTAACATTTCTAACATTGCGCCACCACCTGTAGAAACATAACTCATTTTATCTTCAAAACCGAATTGTTTTACGGCTGCCACAGAATCACCACCACCAACAAGGGAGAAAGCACCATTTGCAGTAGCAGCAGCAATATAATTTCCTAGTGCAATTGTTCCTTTAGCAAATGTTTCCATTTCAAAAACACCTAATGGACCATTCCAAAGAATAGTTTTAGATTCCATAATCACTTTTTCAAAGTTCTCTAGTGACTTTGGCCCTGCGTCAAGACCTTGCCATCCGTCAGGAATTTCTCTTACATCCACAATTTGCGTATCGGCTGTATTCGAAAAGTCATTGGCAGCAACAACATCAACCGGAATGTGAATTTGAACTCCTTTCTCTTTGGCCAATCTTAAAATTTCAAGTGCCAATTCTTGTTTATCATCTTCACAAATAGAATCTCCAATTTTACCACCCAGTGCTTTTACGAATGTAAATGTCATTCCACCACCAATAATCATGTGATCAACTTTGTCAAGAATATTTTCGATAACTGTAATTTTTGAAGATACTTTCGAACCTCCAAGAACAGCAGTAACCGGTTTTTCACTGTTTTTCAAAACCTTGTTTAAACTTTCAATTTCTTTGGCTAATAATAGTCCAAAACATTTACTTGTTGGAAAAAACTGAGCGATAATAGTTGTTGAAGCGTGTGCTCTGTGTGCTGTACCAAAAGCGTCATTTACATAAATGTCTCCAAGTGAAGCCAATTCTTTAGCGAAAGCAACATCACCAGCCTCCTCTTCGTCATGAAAACGTAAATTTTCTAATAACAATACTTGTCCCGGTTTCAAATTATTGGCAGCTTCTTGCGCTACTGGACCAACACAATTGGCAGCAAATTGAACGGATACTCCTAATATTTCTGAAGTAGTTTTTAGGATATGTCTTAACGAATATTTGTCTTGAACACCTTTTGGTCTTCCAAGGTGTGACATTAAAATTACACTTCCGCCTTGCGCTAAAATAGCATCTATAGTAGGTTTTGCAGCTTCAATACGATTGGCATCAGTTACATTAAAATTTTCGTCCAAGGGAACGTTAAAATCTACTCTTATTATTGCCTTTTTATTATTGAAATCAAAGTTATTCAAAGTCTTCATGGTTCTTTTTTTTAGTTGTTTTTGAAAGAATAACAAAGATATAACTTTTAAATAAGTATTAAATTTGAAAATTCTAAAAAAATTATGAATTTACTAACGAAATCGATGTAAATACAAAATAACCACAAACCATTATGAACTTTGTAAAATTAATATGCATTAATCAATGGTGGCCTAATGATAAAAATATACGCTTCAGATCCATTGGAAATACAACAAAAAAAAGCACAAATTATTTCTGAGAAACCAGAACCAATTTGTGCTTTTTATATTTAAGAAAATCGATATCTAATCGTGTACCGGACTTTGGGTACAAGGACAGTTACTAACGCCTTGCAAGAATCTAAACCCTATTGTTAAGGAATGGGTTCCGGAATTATGAGCCGCCAAATTATTATCTAGTGTAATTTGATAAGAATAGCCCATTGATATATATCCTTTTGTAAAACCAACCATAGGACCTACCCCAAGTGGTTGACCAATTTGGTCATTCAAAAAACGATAAGTGGCTCCAACCCAATAGTAATCTTCGTATCTATTAAACTTTCTATACTTAATATTTAAATCCGTATTAGAACGACCATCACTTTGAAATAATTGATAATAGGCGGACGGTTCCAATTCTGCATTATTTCCTATGTCAAACACATAACCGGAATACAATTGATAGTTGGCTAGCAAATTTGGCTCAAGTTTAGTGGTGGTAAAATCAATGTTTTTTTGCAAAATATTAGTTGCAGTACCACTTACGTAGAAATTTTTATTACGATATAACAATCCTACCTCAAAGTTATTATTGGTAGTAGAACGATTATCCGTAATTCCGGCATCGGGAGGAATATTACCTAAATCTGGAAGATCTATACGAAACGAATTATAAATATACGAAAGCCCAAACGAAAGGTATTGTTTGGAATAATAATCCAAAATAATGTGGTGTGCAAAGGTAAGTTTCCCCCCTGCCTGTTTTGTGTTTCCATTGGAATCATTATACAAACTCAAACCCACACCGGATTGGTCCAATACCCTAAAATCGGCATAAAGAGCCTGACTTCGAGGCGCATCCTGTACCCCAACCCATTGCTGATATCCATTAAGGTTGATTCTAAAGTTATCTCCAATACCAGCATAACTGGGTGAAATCACATAAGGATTATCGGCCAAATATTGTGTCGCTACAGGAACATTAAGCTCTTGACTGTAACTGGCTGTTACAGTCAAGAGGAAAATGCTAATTAAGATCTTTTTCATTTTATTTTTCATTTTGGATAACTAATCACTCTCTAATCTTCTTTCTACAAATGTTATCTATATAAAGTAAAGTGGCCTATAAATTCACGATCATCTTGAGAATGTCTCAATTTCAATACATACCAGTAATCACCCATTGGCAACTCCGTTCCGTTGTACTTACCATCCCAAGATTGTCCTGCACCAAAAGTACCTACTTCGCGTCCATAACGATCATACACAACGAATTTAATATCTGGATAATTTTCCGTATTGGTTGGTTTCCATGTATCATTCGTACCATCACCGGTCGGCGTAAATATAGGTGGTATTTTAATATCTATAAACTCAAAGTTCTTAGTGGCCTTTACCGAACAACCATTGCTATCAGTCACTGTTACAACATATTCTCTAGATCTGAAATAAATATATTTATTATTTGAACCTATTGACTCACCATTTACACTGTATTGATAAACACCTGACCCGCCTGTAACAGTTGCCACAATTTCATTTAATCCACCAAGATCTATTGAAATGGCTAATGGGTCTATTTTATCAACTGTAAAAGTATCCGTTGCATCTACACAACCATTTTTATGGTGTACCATTATAAAGTGATCACCAGGTGTTAGATTAGTAAAGAAATTGCTGTCTTGCTCAATACCTGTACTGTCTAAAGAGTACTTAACATCGGCTACCTTATTACTTGGGTCAATGGTTACTGTAACTTTGTTGGCAGGTAAATCATTTACACAATCATTAGATATTCTTGCAACAGGATTAAGGATAACCGCTGGGTCTAATAAAACATCAAGTTCAAATTCACACAAATTCGAATCTTTAACAATAACTAAATGATTACCTCCCGAAAGTCCAGAGAAAGTATCTCTACCTAGAGTATATGGATCATTATCAATACTAGTACTGTATGGCCCAGTTCCGCCTACAATATTAATCTTAAATGCACCTGTTTTTTCACCAGCACATAATTCTTGTTGAACAGTAGTTTTATCCACTTTAACATCGATTGGCTGTGGTTCTAAAATGGTTACATCTTGAGTTAAATAACAACCGTTTTCATCCTGAATTATTACTGTATATGACCCTGGTTTCAAATTAGTGAATACGCCAGTATCTAAAAACTTATCAGAACGTGGCGTTATTGCATATTTAATGATACCTGTACCATCAAAACCATTTACTGTAATAGTACCATCACCATTACCTGAACACTTCACATCTGTTTTAGAATATGTGAAATTTAAGGACGTCGGTGGTTCTTTAATATCAACTAATATTGAATTAGCAGGACAGTCACCACTATCAACGTGAACAATATAAGAACCCGCTGGTAATTGTGTAAAATTCCCTGGTGTCAGTTGTGTCGCTGTAAATGCAAGTGGTAAACCAGCACCATTCAACAGTGTATAAGTATAATTTCCTAAACCACCTGTAGCAGTAGCAATGATAACACCTGTTGCATCCCCTTTACAATTTACTTTAGAGTTAACAATATCTACTGCAACATTCAATACTGGCAAAGGATCAATAGTAATATCATTAGACACTATACTTGCACAACCATTCGCATCACGAACATAATAATGGTAAGTCCCTACAGCTACCGGGAATGTCACCGTTGACCCAGCCATAGCTATACTTCCAGCGAAATTTGAACTACTACTAAAGCTGTATGGCGGCGTTCCTCCTGACACAGAAAGGGTCAAAGTAGCTTGAGTACCACAAGTTTGTGTACTCGCTTTTACCAAACTAGCCACAATCACATTTGGTTCAGCAATAGTAATAGTTGAAGAGGTCGTTCCACAACCCCAACCATCAGTAACTGTGATTGTATAAGTACCCGCACCTAAATCAGTGAATACATTTGAAATTTGCGGTCCAGAAGAAATCACTGGAGCAACCGAAGTCCTATTCAAAGTGTACAAATAATTGGAACCTTGACCTCCAGTTGGCACTCCTACCGTAATACTAGCACTAGTATCCCCATTACAAGTTAACAACAACGTGCTTGGATTAGCTGTAAATGCAATTGGCGTTGGATTGTTTAGTGTCAATGGAATTGAATCTTCACATCCACTACTGTCTCTAACACTTATAACATAATTTCCAGCGGTTAAGTTCGTGAAGACAGAATTCGCAGAATAGGCAACATTTACCTGACCTGATAATTTGTATTCGTAACCACCAGGCCATCCACCCGTAGCAGTAGCTGAAATAGATCCTGAATTAGGTGCCACACAAGTAATCTCGTTATGAGTTTCACTAACTTTTAAAGCAGCCGTTGGACCAGTAATTGTAAAGCTTCTCGAAACTGTACAGAAAGGAGAATTCTTCAATGTAGCAGTTACTGTATAAGTTCCAGCTCCCAAATTAGTTAAAGTAATTGGACCAGCATTAGCTGATGTACCTCCTGGGTATGCAATTCCTAAAGCATCAACTATCGTGTAATCAAAAGCTCCTGCCTGATCAGGATCAGTAGCCGTAATAATTCTGTCGATAAAAGTCACTTTGGCACCACCATTGGTTCCGTTCAAACAAGTAACATCAACAATGTTATCAATTTTTAAATCAAAAGTATTTGGCTCATTTACATAGTGAACATCTTGGATTTCACAATTGGTGTCTAAATTTTTAACGGTAATTAAATAATCCGCTACCGGTAATCCAGTGAAAATTCCATTACTATTAGTTTGTTGAGGATAAACTCCACCTTTTACACCAGTTGTTGCATTTGTATCAACCAAAGTATATTCAATATTTGCTGGAGTACCACCAATAGTACTAACAGTAACTGTTATATCTTCCAGATTGTTACAGGTAATTGCTTTGTTTACTGCAACATTTACTTTGTCCAAAGCAATATAAGGAGCAATAACGATTGGCACAATTGTGGTTCCTACACAACCATTACTGTCATAAACATTTACTATATAAGATCCTCCAAGGAGATCAGCTTCAGTATAACTGTTACTGGCCCCCAAATAAACAGGAGTTCCATTTTTTACAAATTCATAATTCAGATAACTACCTGAACCTCCCGTTATCGCTAATGGATCAATGCTTATGGTGGCATAATTCGAAGCATTTCCTGTAGCACAACCATATTGAGTGACCGTTGCCGCAGGCAATACAATTGGATTTGGTTGTATTACAGTTATAGGTAAAGAAGCTGTACATCCTCTAGCCGAAACAACATCAACAGTATAAACACCGGCTACAAGACCACTAAATAAATTAGAAGCTTGAGGAGTTCCACCGTTCAAACTATACATATACACAGGATTATCATTTACTCCAGAAGCAGGTGTAGCCATAGTAGCCGTAATAGTACCATCGCCTCCCCCGTTACAACTTACAGGGGTCATAGTCAAAGCAAAACCAGTAATAAGAGTTGCAGGTGTTAAAGTAATTGGCACAAAAACTTCACAACCTGTGGTTACATCGTGTACGCCCATTGTATGAAGGACAGGTGTAATACCATTAAATACAGTTGCACCGCCAAAAGCACCACCATCAATATTGTAGGTATAATTTGCAGAACCACCTGAGGCAACTACTGTAATTACACCGTCATTACCAGCACAACTTGGTGTAGTTGTAATGGTTGGAGTTAAAGCTAATGGGGTTAGTATGTTAACTAATCCATTTACTGTCGTTTGACAGGTATTAGCATCTTTTACCGTAACATTGAATATTCCTGGTGTGTTAACTGTAAAAGTTGCATTCGTTTGGAATCCAGCACCAATGCTATATTCAAAAGGACCAACCCCAGTTGCCACAAGCGTAAAGGTATAATCACCTGTCAAGCTTGGACATTGACTGTATGGATTTACAGTTACCGTTGGTAAAGGATCTTTTGTTATCGCAATTGGTAAAGGAATACCAATTACGCAATTGTTGGCATCTTTTACCCAAACATCCCAATTAGCTGAAGTTGCAGGATCTAAAACAGTGGCATTCGAAGTAGAATAAGCCCCTGCAGGTGCTCCGGCAATTACATAAGAATAACTATATGGAGGAACACCACCAGTTGCCGTAACGCTTACTTGAGCTCCATTATTACAATTGGCATTGATAAATGGATTAGCTGCAAGTGCCAAAGGTGTTGGTTGGGTTACATCGATAAATGTGGTAGCAGTACAACCTGTAACTTCATCAGTTACTACAATAGTTTGTGTGCTTGTTGCAGTAATGCCTGCAATGGTAATCGTTGGACTGTTTTGTGCCAATATAGCAGCTCCACCATTGATTGTATACGAATAAGTTGCTCCAAAATTTGCGACAGTAAATTTCACTTCACCATTTGCTCCCGGATTACACGTTACATCGCTTACCAATTCGCCTGAAACGGTAATCGGCGTTACCGGATCAACAGTATAGGATTCTTGATAGGTACATCCATTGCCATCTGTTACTTGGAATAAATAAGTACCGGGTAATAAGCCATCAAATTCATTCGTCAACGGTTGAGTAACTCCCACTGGTATAGCAGGTAAAATAGTATATGATAAAGCAGCAACACCATTTGTTGGTGTTAAAGTAACATTACTTTTTGTAGCCAAACACGTTACTGCAGTCGAATTAAAATCTAAATCAGTTGGTGGGTTTAATGGCAATACAGTTGCGGTTACTGCTGATGATATCATACAACTATTGGCATCTCTAACCAATGCAGATACTATACCTGGAGTACTGGTAGAATAGGTATTAGTAGTGGTATAATTGGCACCTCCATCAAAACTGTATTCTAAAGTTCCAGTTCCTCCACTAGCAGTCACTGTTACAGTAGCAGCTTGTGTGGCGTTACTTGCTCCACAAGATAATGCAGTGGTTACTGCGGCACTTGCAATAATTGCTGTTGGCTCTGTAATATCAACCAAAGTTGCTGCTGATGGACAATCTTTGCTGTCTTTTACAACAATATTGTAAACACCTGCATCATTCAAACCAGTAAACACGTTTGAAGCTTGATAAGTAACTCCATTGTCTTTACTGTATTGGTAAGGCGCTATTCCGCTTGCGGCCGTAACCACTATACTTCCATCTGTACCACCTATACAAGTCACATTAGTTTGTGTGGTTGTAAATGTAGGGAGTGTTTTTGGCGTTACTGTAACCGTGTTGGATATCGCTGGACAAGCCGGAACTTGATTGTCTGTAACTCTAAAGGTATAGGTTCCTGCAGCTGTTGCTGTATATGAAGAACCCGCTATTGGATTGTATCCTCCTCCGTTAATATCAACTTCATAAGTAACATAGGTCCCTGTACCTCCTGTTGGAGTCAATACAATGTTTGCATCTACAATACACGTTAAATCTTGCGTCATGGCAGCTGCTAATGTCAATTGTGGTTGAACTACATAATCCACAATATTTGACGAACAACCATTGGCATCTATAATACTCAACTGATATGTACCTGGAGCAGTGATTGTATACACAGAACTCGCTTGATTAGAACCGTTTATAGTATAAGTAGCAGGCCCAACAGGAATAGTTGCTCCTACCGAAAGATCAATAGTTAGTGGCGAACCTGTAAAACATTGAGATGTTGGCATAACGATAGTTGGCGAAACATCTTTGACAACAGCAATTGTCAACGGAGTTGTTATGACACAGTTATTAGCATCTTTTACCCAAACATCCCAATTCAATGATGTCCCAGGATCTAAAACAGTTGCATTCGAAGTAGAATAAGCTCCTGCGGGATTGCCAGCCACAACATAAGAATAACTATATGGAGCAACACCACCAGTTGCCGTAACACTCACTTGAGCACCATTATTACAATTGGCATTGATAAATGGATTGGCAGAAAGTGACAATGGTGTTGGTTGTGTTACATCAATAAACGTAGTAGCTATACAACCCGTAACTTCATCGGTTACTACAATTGTTTGTGTGCTTGTTGCCGATATACCTGAAATGGTTATTGTAGAACTATTTTGTGCTAAAATAGCAGCTCCACCATTAATTGTGTAACTGTAAGTCGTCCCAAAATTAGCCACGGTAAATTTCACTTCACCATTTGTTCCCGGATTACAAGTTACATCACTTACCAATTCACCAGAAACCGTAATAGGTGTTACCGGATCAACAGTATAGGATTCTTCATAAGTACATCCATTGCCATCTGTTACTTGGAATAAATAAGTACCGGGTAATAAGCCATCAAATTCATTCGTCAACGGTTGAGTAACTCCCACTGGTATAGCAGGTAAAATAGTATATGATAAAGCAGCAACACCATTTGTTGGTGTTAAAGTAACATTACTTTTTGTAGCCAAACACGTTACTGCAGTCGAATTAAAATCTAAATCAGTTGGTGGGTTTAATGGCAATACAGTTGCGGTTACTGCTGATGATATCATACAACTATTGGCATCTCTAACCAATGCAGATACTATACCTGGAGTACTGGTAGAATAGGTATTAGTAGTGGTATAATTGGCACCTCCATCAAAACTGTATTCTAAAGTTCCAGTTCCTCCACTAGCAGTCACTGTTACAGTAGCAGCTTGTGTGGCGTTACTTGCTCCACAAGATAATGCAGTGGTTACTGCGGCACTTGCTATAATTGCTGTTGGCTCTGTAATATCAACCAAAGTTGCTGCTGATGGACAATCTTTGCTGTCTTTTACAACAATATTGTAAACACCTGCATCATTCAAACCAGTAAACACGTTTGAAGCTTGATAAGTAACTCCATTGTCTTTACTGTATTGGTAAGGCGCTATTCCGCTTGCGGCCGTAACCACTATACTTCCATCTGCACCACCTATACAAGTCACATTAGTTTGTGTGGTTGTAAATGTAGGGAGTGTTTTTGGCGTTACTGTAACCGTGTTGGATATCGCTGGACAAGCCGGAACTTGATTGTCTGTAACTCTAAAGGTATAGGTTCCTGCAGCTGTTGCTGTATATGAAGAACCCGCTATTGGATTGTATCCTCCTCCGTTAATATCAACTTCATAAGTAACATAAGTCCCAGTACCTCCTGTTGGAGTCAATACAATGTTTGCATCTACAATACACGTTAAATCTTGCGTCATGGCAGCTGCTAATGTCAATTGTGGTTTTATTTCGTAAGTAGTTGTAGCCGTACAGCCATTTCCATCTTTTATCGTTAAAGTATAAATTCCAGGTGCATTAACTGAGAAAGTATTGCTCGCCTGGAAAGCACCACCAATGCTATAAGAAGCGGTCCCAATAGTTACACCTCCACCAATTACAATATTCAATGGAGAACCCGTATAACATTGCAAAGCAGGCGCACTTATCGTTGGTAAAGCGTCTTTTGCGATTGTAGTTACTGGTAATACAAATGTACAGCCATTGGCGTCTATAACTGTAATATTCCAATTTGTTCCAATGTTATAGTCAAGAGTCAATACATTTCCAGAAGCAAAACTACTAGGTACAGTAGGCGCTAATTCATAAGCATATTTATAAGGCCCAGTACCACCTGTGGTCGTTAGCGTAACTAAAGCACCCGAATTACAGGTTGCATTTACATTAGATACTACTGTCGCAGTAAGCGGTTGAGCAGGTTGAGTAATACTAAAAGTATAAGCAGCAGAACAAAGTGTCCCTGAAGCCTCCGTAACTCTTAAGACATAATTACCTGCTGGCAATGTTGTTATGCTTTCTGATACAGGCCCTCCTAGTGCACCTGTCAACGTTCCATTGATTGGTGTAGGAAGAGGCATCAATGTAAGTGCATTGACAACTTCATAATTAATGTCTGTGACAGTCCCATCATAATCCTGAACTGTAAATGCTAATTTACCATTGGATGCGCCATTACAAGTAACATCAGAACTAGTAATGCCTGTTATTTTAATTGTTGATGGAGAAGCAATAGGAGGTAGCTCATAAATAGAAATACAATTATTAGCATCTTTAACCTGCAAGAAATATGTTATTCCATGTGACAACCCAACAAAAGTATAACTACTACTTGCCAATGGTCCTGTTTCTGTAAGTGGCTGACCAAAAATAGAATATTTATATGGCCCAATACCTCCAGAAGTTGTAACGGTAACATCTACTCCTGTAGCACAATTATTAGAATCTACAGTAGCTGACATTGTTAAAAATGGAGGAGTTTCAATTCTAAGTTTTCCACTTTTAAATTCACATCCCTTGGCATCAACAACAGTAATGTAATAATCTCCAAAATTCAATCCTGAAAAAGTATGAGCTGGAGAAATTGGAGCAGATCCAGTCTGTCCCGGAAGACTACTAATTACGGTAAAGGCATTATCATATAATATATACTTATAAGGAGCAGTTCCTCCTGAAACAACATTTATGTCAAAACTTCCTGGAGTATTTGTATTACATTGTATTGCATTTCGAACAATGTTTACTACAATTGGTGCAGGATCTATCAATACAATTGGACTTAAAGGAGCATTAAAAATACATCCTTTTGAATCTTTTACAGCATAATCATAACTACTCGAAGTTAAACCCCCAAATACATTCCCATTAACAAAAGTTCCTAAAGCACCCGTAATACTATAAGTAAATGGCGCTACACCAGTAACTGCCGTCAATTTAATAGTTCCGTCTGAAAACCCATTACAAGTTGGATCTACATGAGTTTCTGTTGCAGTAACTACTATTGGAGTATTTGTAACAACTACGTTTGTCAATACGTTACAAGGAGTGCCATTAGCATCGGTTATTTCAAACTCATAAGTTTTCCCAGTTGTAGCAGCAACTTCAGTATAATTGAATGAAGAGCCAACAAAAGAGTTAGGAACTCCAGTATAACCAGCACCATCAATGTTTACTCTATATTTAAACGGAGCTTTTCCTCCTAGAACATCAACCTTAATTGTGGCCTCTTGTGGAATCGAACAAGTGATATCTTTTGTAACAATTGCAGTAGCTGTTAATGCTTGGTTAACGGCAACTGAAACTGTATTTGTACAGCTATTTGCGTCTTTTACTGTAACAGTATAAGTACCTGGAGCAACTGTAAATGTATCAGCTGGACTTGGCGCTAAACCAGTATTGATAGAATAGGTATATGGAGGAACACCACTTGAACCAACAGCTTTAATTTGAAAATTGCTTCCAGTGGCAGTACATTGATTTGTGACTGAGGCAGTAATTGTTGGCGTAGGGTCTGTCGACAATGTTAAAGGAATTGTAACCGTACAGCCTTTCAAATCTTTTACCCATGCATACCAGGTTTGAGATGGATCTAAATTACCCACGTTTGATGCAACATAAGTTCCTGCAGCCATATTACTATTACTAAACGAGTAAGTATACCCTGGTGTTCCATCGGTAGCTGTAACAGTCACTTTTGAAGTTGTTACAATACAATTTGCATTAACAGTAACATATGTAGCTGCTAAGGCTGTTACTGGTTGTATAATGGTAATTACTTTACTATCTGTACAACCCGTTGTAAGGTCAGTAACGCTAAAAGTATAAGTTCCTGCCACGAGTCCTGCTAAAGTATGTACATCGCCAACATTTGATATTGAATACGGTAAACTTGCAGGAACAGAAGTTACTGCAACAGTGTAATTTAAAGAACTACTAAAACCTGTAACTGTAAAACGCGCACTACCAGTAGTGTTACCAAAACAATCTACATCGGTCAATTTTGTAGCAGCGACCGCAATTGGAGTAACTGGCGCAACTACGTACGATTCTGAATAATAACAACCATTGGCGTCCGTTACTTTAAATACATAAGTTCCAGGAGTCAAAGCAGTGAATTTTCCTGAGGAAGCTCCGGAAGCATTAATAACAGGTCCAGATGTTATTACGTAAGCTAATGGTAAAACTCCATTTGTTGTGTTCAATTGAACATCGATATTTGTAGTAGTGCAAGTAACAGATCCACTTGGTGTAAAAGTCAAATCCGTTGGCGGATTTAGTTTTAAAACAGTAATATTTGTACCTGCTTTAATACATCCTTTTCCGTCTTTTATACTATAACTTACAATTTGATCCGTTCCGTTATCGTTTAAAGTCAATGTATTGGTGTTGGTATAACCTCCACCATTAAAACTATATTGATACAATGGCGTTCCAGTGGTAGGCACTGCAATAGTTACCACTGCAGACTGTTTCGTATTTGTGGCACTACAACTAAAAGCAGATGCCGAAGCAGATGCTACCAAAACGGTTGGCTCTGTCAAAGTAATTGTCGCTGCAGCAGATACACAACCTTTACTATCTTTTACTTGATAGGAGTAGGCAATACCTGCTTTTAATCCAGTATATAAAGAAGTTGCTGTAAAGGGACTTCCGTCAAAACTATAAGTATAACCTCCAGAACCTCCGGCGCCTACCAATTGTACTGTACCGTCTGTTAAGCCATTACAGCTTACCTGTGTTGGGGTTGGGGTTACAGTAGGATTGGTTATTGGGTTTACTGTAACTTTAGTAGTAGCACTACAACCATTGGCATCCGTTATTACAAAACTATAGGTGTCAGAATTGGCATTACTTACATTATAAGTAAAACTCAATGCTGCACTTGGAGCGCTTGGAGCGCTTATTGGTCCCGCTCCTTTTTGAACCGTATAAGTATAAGGTGATTTACCACCAGTAATTATTGTCGTGATTTCTGCATCTGGAATACTAGAACAATCCAATGTCTTAGTAACTGATGCAAAGGTTGTTAGCTGCGCATAAACAGTCGTTGGCGTGCTATTTGCAACAATACAACCGTTTTTATCTTTGATAGAAACAGTATAAGTTCCTGCTGCAACGGTAAATACATTGCTAGCTTGAAAAGTAACTCCGTTAATGCTATAACTCAAAGGAGCCAAACCAGATCCTGTAGCGGTTATTGTAAATGAACTTCCAGATGCTGTACATTGATTACTCACCACTACACTCGAAAGCGAAGGCAAACCGTCACTAACAACAGTTACCGTACTTTTACTAACACATCCATTGGCGTCTTTTACATATACATCCCAAACTAAATCGGCTGCTGAGTTGGTGTCAACAGTTAAAACATTACTTCCTCCATAAGTTGAAGTTGGAACTGTAGATGGGCTTTTTGCAAAAGCATAAGTATAATTTGGCGTACCATCGGACGCTACAACTGTAATCTGAGAATTATCGTTATTACAATTTACATTGGTAGCAATAGCACTTGTTATTGACAATGCAAGCGCCGGCTCTGTAATATTCACAGTAGAACTGTTAGTGCAACCAGTAATATCATCAGTAACTTTTACGGTATAGGATATCCCTGCTGGTGAACCAATTAATCCTGTTAGATTAAGTATATTTAACGCAGTAGAAGCTGAGGGAGTTAAAGTTCCTGTTCCCGCAGTCAAAGATGGCGTATAATTTCCAGCATAACCCGAAACAGTAAATTGTATAGCTCCCGTACTACCGCCCTTGCACATAACATCAGTCAATTTCACTCCAGAAATAGCAATTGGAGTAACTGACGCAACTACGTACGATTCTGAATAATAGCAACCATTGGCGTCCGTTACTTTAAATACATAAGTTCCAGGGGTCAAAGTAGTGAATTTTCCTGAGGAAGCTCCGGAAGCATTAATAACAGGTCCAGATGTTATTACGTAAGCTAATGGTAAAACTCCATTTGTTGTATTTAATTGAACATCGATATTTGTAGTAGTGCAAGTAACAGATCCACTTGGTATAAAAGTCAAATCCGTTGGTGGATTTAGTTTAGATACCGTAATAGTTTGAGCAGCAGTTGCACAACCGTTTCCGTCTTTTACACTGTAACTTACCACTTGATCCGTTCCGTTATCGTTTAATGTTAATGTATTGGTATTGGTATAACCTCCTCCATTGAAACTATATTGATATGGTGACGTACCTGTTGTAGGAACGGCAATAGTCACAACAGCCGATTGTTTCGTGTTGGTTGCACTACAACTAAATGCCGTAGCAGATGCTGTTGCCAACAAAGCAGTTGGTTGGGTCAAGGTAATGGTAGCCGCTGTAGAAACGCATCCCTTACTATCTTTTACTTGATAGGAATAGGCAATACCTGCTTTTAATCCAGTATATAAAGAAGTTGCTGTAAAGGGACTTCCGTCAAAACTATAAGTATAACCTCCAGAACCTCCAGCGCCTACCAATTGTACTGTACCGTCTGTTAAGCCATTACAGCTTACCTGTGTTGGGGTTGGGGTTACAGTAGGATTGGTTATTGGGTTTACTGTAGCTTTTGTTGTAGCGCTACAACCTGTAGCATCTGTTACAACAAAAGTGTAAATATCCGCATTGGCATTAGTCACACTTTGAGTAAAACTCAATGCTGCACTAGAGACACTAGCTGCACTTGGTGCTCCAGCTCCTTTTTGAACCGTATAAGTATAAGGTGCAGTTCCTCCAGCAATGTTTACCGTTATTGTAGCATCCGGAGTTCCTGAACAATCTAAAGTTTTTGTTACGCTCGCTACTGGAAGTAATTGAGGCGCAATAATAATATTAGAAATCGTTTTTGGACAATTATTACTATCAGTTACCAATATATTATGGGTACCAGGACCTACATTAGTAAATGTATTACTGCTTTGAGCTGCATTCGAGTCTAATTGATAAGTAAGCGTACCTGTACCGGTTGCAGTTACTACTAATTTGGCTTGATCTATAGTGTCATAACATAAATCAGATGTTGCCGCTAAAACAGCAGTTACTGCAGTTGGTGCAACAACTGTAACTGGGACACCCACAGGATTTGAACAAAGATTCGCATCTCTAACAAAAATCGTATAACTTCCCGCAGGTACGTTTGTAAATTTATTACTTGATTGGTAAGCCTTAACAACTGTAATTCCTGCTGCATTTCTTAACTCATATTCGTAAGCGGGCGTACCACCTGTAGCAGTAGTAGTTATTGTTGCTCCTGTGCTACAAGTAGCCAAAGTTGTAACTGTTGTGCTCGCTCCAATAGCAACTGGAGCAGCAATAATTTGAGTAAATGGTTTGGTACATGCAACTGCAGAAGTAGCATCGGGTCTTATTTTTATGTTGTAAGTTGTAGCTGCTAAATTCGGAATTGTTACAGGAGATGTTGTAGATGTTGTCCAATTTACACCATTATCTATAGAATATTGGAAGCTTGCACCAAAATTTTGTGCTGCAATAGTAATTTCACCATCATTGGCACCATTACATTTAGCGTCTTTAAAACCAGTTATTGACCCTGTAAAAGCTTTTCCTGTCGGCACTACTACGGTGAAATCTTTAGTAGTAATACACGATTTTGGAACTTGGTAAACACTGATATCATCAATAACCACATCATTACCACTATAAACAATACTACCCGAGCGCACTACAAACTTCAAGTTGATATTGCTACCAGGATCCAATGTCAATGAAATAGGTACCCATTTGTTACGATTCGGATCATTTGAAGCATTCGCAATAAGACCAGTATATTGTTGCGCTACAACGGTATTACTTCCGTCAACTAATTGCACCAAAATGTCAGGAGCAGCTCCATTGATTCCGCTTCTAAGCAAATTGGCCACATAAAAATCAACTTTCACCGGTTGGTTAGGTATAACATCAACTATTGGCTTACTATATAATACACCATTAGGTCCTGCTGCTGAACCAATGTTTACCAATAAAAATCTCCCTTTTGGATCAGCTCCCGCCGTTGTATGATCTTTAAAGTGATACCATGCTCCGGAATTAGTTCCGCTTGGGTCGTCACTTCTCCAAAAATCACTTGCCACTGAATATTGATTATCTTCAACAGAACGTGTTGGATTTGGACAAGAATACGGTGCTAAAACATGTTGATCATTAAAACAATAAGCAGCTGCAATTCCCGAAGTGGTTGTTGGAGCTCCACTACCAAAATCCTCTTTCAATAAATTACTGTAAGTAGGTACAGAAGTAACTTTGTATTCAACTCTAACAGCATGAGTACCAACTGGAACATTTATAAATTCGTTGGATGGTACGTTAGTGTTTTTTACATTATCCAAATAATAATCATATGAATACGAAGCTGGCCCTGGATTATTAATTATAACTTTACTGGTGGCCGTACCATCACAATTGAAATCTACAGGTGTATTAACATTTATACTAGGTGCAACAGGTTCCGGATCAATAATAATGCCTGGCATAGCATAAATACAATCATTGGCATCTTTTATATAAACAGTGTAAGTACCTGGTGCCTTGTACGCATCGTTTATTGGCGACCAAGTCACTTGATTGTCAAAACTGTACAAGTATGGTGCAATTCCTCCTTGAGGATTAGTAATACGGATTTTTCCGTTATTTTTAGGAACTGTTACACCATCACCACAACCGGCTAATTCTGACACACCTGCAGACGCAGTCAAGGCCTGTCCGGGCTCAGTCAATACAATCGTTTGTGGCAGATCAAAACAATCTACTCCTCCTAAAGAATATTTAAGCATGGCTGTATAAGTACCGACAGGTAAATTTGAAAAAGTACCATTAGAAGAATAGGTAACACCATTATCGATGCTGTAAGACAAAGTATATCCATTGGCATTGGTTACATTGAATTTAATTTCTCCAGTACTAGAACCATAACATTTAATGTTAGTTGACGGAACTGTGTATATTGGTTTTGGATTATCATTGATTGTGATTGGAGCTAAAGTAACTTCACAATTGTTAAAGTCAACTACTCTAATATTAAAGGTGCCAGCTGCAGTAACCGGAATAATAGGAGACCCTTGAAAATCAGTAGTGCTATTTACAAAATAAGTATAAGGACCTGTTCCACCAACTGGAGTTACAGTAATTTCGCCACTTTCGCAGGTTAATGGTTTGGTAATTGCTGCAGTTGCAGTCAAAACTGCTGGCTCAACCAATGTTGCAGTTCCGTTATAAATACAACCGTCATCAGTTGTGACTTTAACATCATACAGCCCTGGATCGAGATTATTAAAGGTATAATCATTTGGGCTAATTGGTCCAACGCTATTTACTGGTATTCCACCTTTAGAAATACTAAAATAGTATTGGGCACGAACATCATTGGCTGCCAATTTCAAAGACCCTTTTCCTCCATTACACAAAGGATCATTAACTGTAGTGGCAACAGTAAAATCACGCTTTCTAATTTGGATTCCAGGAATTGTAAATACGCAACGATTTGGAACATTTACAACAGAACGAATGTAAACCGTATATATATTAGGAGTATTAATTGGCAAAATATTACTCGCCTGATAAGTCACACCGTCCAAACTATATTCATAACCACTTCCAGCAGCAGGTGTTCCCACAACAATTTCACCATTTGTATTACAAATGATATCTCGTGATGTAGCAGTTGGATTTAATTTATTTTCATATACATTGAAGAAATAACGGCTAAAACAACCATTCACATAATTGAGAGTAACGCGATATTGTCCTTGTCCGCTAACATTAAAATCTGGACCAGTAGCGACTTGTGTCCAAGTGCAAGCATTAGTTTCATCTGCACATACTGTACCACTTACAAGTGCACAACTACTTTTTTCCCAAATGATGGAATTAGTATCAGTTACACCCGATCTAATATAACGCTTGGCATTATCACCACATAAATAAATATTTGGAAGAACTTTACCATTGTTTGGACAAGTAACCACTTCATCCGCAAAAGGAATCACTGGATTAACAGATGTTGTTCCAAAAGGTTCCACAGTAACTGTTTCATCAATAGACACACAAGGGGCTATTGCAGTATTATGAACATAATATGTTCCAATACTTGAAACTGTTATGGATTGCGTTGTTCCAATAACTGGACTTCCCGTAGGACTAGTAGACCAAGAATACTTATCATAACCATTGGCCGCCGAAATAGTAACATTAGCACCACACAATTGGTATTTTCTGGTGTATTTACATCCACTCACTCCCACTAAAAAATTTGTTGCGGAAGGTGTTGCTAAGTTACAATTTCCAAAAACAGAGATACTTGGATCATCTGTAATAACTGCAGGATTTGTTACTCCTTTATAAGTAGCAAAAGCTTGATTTTTAATTTGATCCGAACAGGCATCACTCAAGTCATTACAATTAGGAACTACTTGAACCCCAAATTTAATGATCCATTGGTTACCATTTATTTTTACAAGATTATTAGGTATTGTAAAAATAAGGGTGCGTGTTGCTGCAGTATAGGTATAAGTAATTCCTGAACCACTTGGCACCACTATATTATTAGGGTCAAAAATAATATTGACTGGCAAAATATCCTTTATGGTAAAAGAATCCGCATCATCATTCCCCACGTTTTTGAATCCAATTTCATAATTTAAATAATCCCCCAAAGTTACATTTGAATTTCCGATATTGACCCCTGCTGAATTTTTTACAATTTTAGTTAAAACAATTTCAGGTTCAATAACATCAACGGCAAAAGTAGTCACATAAACCCCATAAGTATCTGAAGTGGAAGTTAAACGGTATGTTGCACCAGTTTCATTATTCGGTATGACTTTATTATTAGGGTTGTTGACATTTAACAAATCCATATCAAATCCTAATGTATTCAAACTATTAGGCACTCTAGTATTTACATTGACCGAAAATGGTGTGGTGGCACTTGGAACAGTTATGGTTGAATTAAAGACATTGTTTAAAGGATTCAAAGAGTTGTTTACATAAGTATAGGCCGCAACGGTATTGGCTTTTATAAGCAAATCATCCCCATAAAGCTTTGATTCCCCTTCTTGAGCTGCTACTCCGATTGTAGCTCTAACAGGAAGTGGAGAGGGTAACGTTTTAAAACCATTAACAGAAAAATCTAGATTTTTTAATGCACTAGTTATCCCAGCAAAACCATCAAAAGTAGAAATGTATCTACTTGGTAATGTAGGGCTTTCATAAACAACAACCAGAGTCCAGCCGGCCATTGAACCAGAACTTTTTTTCCCTTTTGCAGCTCTAATATTTGCCGCAAAATAATTCCCGTTCGGGTCTGCCAATAACTGCAACATACTTGTTACATTTTTATAACAAACGTAAGGTGAATTAGTAAACGAAGTTGCGGGAGGTGCTTTGTACCCATCAAAAATAATCTCATCTTCATCTCCAACAGGATCGGCAGCATTATCAGCAACTAAAGTTGTATAATTTGCAGCCCCTGGAACTTTAAATTTAATCTGATTCCAATCATTTAAACGGGGAGTTCCTTTCGTATCGGAATTTGAAGCTGTACTTCTTTCATAAGGATATATGGCCGTCCAATACAAACCTGCATACACAACACGCTTACAGCTATTATTAATATTCAACTCCGCACTACTGGACGCAAATGTGGTGGGATCAGTATCAATATCAGTATATTCTTGATTGAAACCATTATTGTTTGATGCAGTATTATAGTTTTGATTGGCTTCGGCTGTTAGAGTCGCTAGATTGGTTGGTGTTCCATTTGGATCTGCAGCACTAAAAACGGGCTGAGTTGTTGTACGGCTCATCATGCTATTCCCTACAAAAATAACATCACCCTTGATACGCATATTTCCACCTGGTAATCTAGGCACGAACGCTTTCCCTAACTGTGAAAATGAAAGTCCACTAGTAAACAAAAATGCTATGAGCAGAAATAAAGAAAAATTATACTGTCTCTTAAAACAGTTAATTCCTAGATAACTGCTTTCACTCGAATTATCAAATTCTTTTATTTTAGATGTATAAACAAACGAATTCTTTTGGAAGAAATTTTCAAACAGAAACAATATCCAATGAACAATTTTAGAAAAAGTAGGTTTTTTCATGTTTATTATATTTTTATGATTCAAACTCTAATTTATTCTTTGGGGCGTTTGAATAAATTAGAGGACATTTTAATTTTATCTAAATGCTATTTTTTTAACTTAAATCTTGCAATAAAGTTCTTTTTTATATTAAAAACTAAACTCCAAAATTGAATATTCCAAATTTTCTTTATAATAACACCTTTTTTTAAAGCTGTTTTTTTTGTGATTTATATTACAAAATATAACTTAAAAAGTTAAAATTAAACATTTTAAAACAATATCAAAATGTATGGCAAACTATTTTATGTTAAAATAAATCAAACAGGGTATTGTTATTTCTGAATTTTAACAATAACCATTTTTCCATTATAAGGCTTCTTCCCTTTTTCACCTAATGCCTGTGTGGCTTCATCTAAATTATCGAACATTGCTTCGTAGATAAAATATTTGCTTGAACTGGCATCATAGAAGAAATTTACATCTTTTTGTCCAGCAGCCACAGTTTTAGTAACAAATGCATCACGTTTTTGAGCATCCGTATGAACTGCCAATATCAAATAATAACCACTTTCAACATTTTTATTATTTTTTATGATCTGCATGTTGGACTGATTTTCTCCAAAATCAAAATCTTCGGGTTTTAATGGCGTACTGCTTACTTTTGTCGTTTCTTTTATTCGTTTCAGAGTAGCCAAATCTTGTGCATAACGATCTTGGTCATTCAACGAAGCGGCACGTTTAATTCTACGTTTTTTCTCTATCTCTGTTTCTACTTTAATTTGTTCCAATCTAGTAACTAAAACGGCGTTAGACTGTTCCGCTTTTAACTGTTCCGCTTTTAAATTCTCAATAGTCTTTAAATAATTTTGATTGATTAAATCATTTTTTGGAGTCTTTTTAAGTCTTTCAGCATAAAGTCTATTAAACTCATCCAAAGATTCTGCCTGAGCTCTATTGACCTCGGCAATTTGTGCCTTAATAGATTCAAGTTCGGCATTTTCAGCAGATGTGCTCTTAAATTCTACAGTCGTTTTTACAATACCTTTATCACTTAAATCATTCTCTTCTCTCATTTCCTTCAATGCTTTTTGCTTATTGGCCACAGATGCATCCAAACGAGTTAACAATTGTTGTTGTTTGCGTTTAGAGTCCTCGAGTGTCTTAGTCAAATTATCCATTGATTTACCATACTCATCTTTTGGCATAGCGTCGGCTTTAGCTTTAGCAAGTGCCTCAACAGCCAATTTAGCGGCGGCCGCAGCTTCAATTTTATCTTGCTCAGCCTGAGCAGCAGCAGCAAGTTTTGCAGCAGCATCGGCATCAGCTTTCGCTTTGGCGTCAGCGGCAAGTTTCGCAGCAGCAGCTTCAGCATCGGCTTTCGCTTTGGCGTCAGCCGCAAGTTTCGCGGCGGCAGCATCTGCTTTCGCTTTATTCTCTGCTGCTAATCTAGCGGCAGCTTCGGCATCGGCTTTGGCTTTATTATCTGCAGCCAATTTAGCAGCGACAGCATCGGCATCGGCTTTAGCTTTGGCATCTGCGGCAAGTTTCGCGGCAGCAGCATCAGCTTTCGCTTTATTCTCTGCTGCTAATCTAGCGGCAACTTCGGCATCGGCTTTGGCTTTATTATCTGCAGCCAATTTAGCAGCGACAGCATCGGCATCGGCTTTAGCTTTGGCATCTGCGGCAAGTTTCGCGGCAGCAGCATCAGCATCTGCTTTCGCTTTATTCTCTGCTGCTACTCTAGCGGCAGCTTCGGCATCGGCTTTGGCTTTATTATCTGCAGCCAATTTAGCAGCGACAGCATCGGCATCGGCTTTAGCTTTGGCATCAGCGGCAAGTTTCGCGGCAGCAGCATCAGCTTTCGCTTTATTCTCTGCTGCTAATCTAGAGGCAGCTTCGGCATCGGCTTTGGCTTTATTATCTGCAGCCAATTTAGCAGCGGCAGCATCGGCATCGGCTTTAGCTTTATTATCTGCAGCCAATTTAGCAGCGACTGCATCAGCATCGGCCTTGGCTTTATTATCTGCAGCCAATTTTGCTGCGGCAGTATCAGCATCGGCTTTCGCTTTGCCGTCAGCGGCAAGTTTCGCGGCAGCAGCATCTGCTTTGGCTTTATTCTCTGCTGCTAATCTAGAGGCAGCTTCGGCATCGGCTTTGGCTTTATTATCTGCAGCCAATTTTGCTGCGGTTGCATCGGCATCAGCTTTCGCTTTGGCGTCGGCAGCAAGTTTTGCGGCAGTGCCATCGGCATCAGCATTAACTTTATTAGCAGCGGCAAGTTTAGCAGCGGCCGCATCAGCATCTGCTTTCACTTTGGCTTCAGCAGCAAGTTTAGCAGCTGCTGCGTCAGCATCGGCTTTGGCTTTATTATCAGCAGCCAATTTTGCTGCGGCTGCATCGGCATCAGCTTTCGCTTTTGCATCAGCAGCTAATTTAGCTTTAGCGGCTTCTTTTGCTTTGGCATCTGCGATTAATTTTGCAGACGCATCGGCATCGGCTTTTGCCTTAGCATCAGCAGCCAGTTTAGTTTTAGAAATTGGTTCTTGTTTTTTTGTTAACGCTAATGCGGCTGCATCAGCTTTGGCTTTAGCATCTGCGGCTAATTTCGTTTTTTTAGCCTCTTCTATAGCGTCAGCTTTTGCTTTCGCATCAGCAGCTAATTTAGCTCTGTTTTCAGCAATTTTTTGTTGCTGACCAGCTTTGGCATCAGCAACTGTTTTTGCATCTGCTTTTGGTTTTGTAGTCGATGTTTTTTGTATCGGAGCTGGTTCAATCAAGGCCCCTTCTTCCTCATCATCCCCGTAATCAAAATTATTATTTTTGAACTTATAGGCTAATACAATTATATGCGAAGCTCCCAAATCTGAGATATCACCCAAGCCCATCCCATAAGAATATTCAAGAGCGATTTTCGGAGTAATATTAAGACCAAAACCAGCGGTCATACCCAAAACAGAATGGTATCCCCCTTGTACCCATATTCCTTTTGGAATTGTAAACATAGCAGAACCAGAAAAAATAGTTTTTTCTTTATTAACTTCAGTTTTAATTAAACCTGAGAATTTGCTTTTATCAAAAAAACCATAAGAATCAATAAAACCAGTATACATCACATGACCTTCTATTCCTTTGTTAGGGTCGTCTTTTAAAATTCCAGAATTAAAATTATAGGTAACCAGATTATTGAAAGCCAAACCAAAATCGAAAAAAGCGGTTCCATAATTGATACCTGGATTAATAGTCAAAATTGTATTTGAAGGTATATTTTCTAATGATGGATCAGGATAATTTGAGATAACTTTTCCACTATTCACACCACTTTTATAAGCACTCAAATTCATCCCAAAAGTCAAATTACTGTCTTCCTGCAATAAAATATTATGAGCAAAATTGGCAACCAAACCTGTAGTAGAAAGTACGCCCTGAGTTTGTTGGAAAACACCTAAAGCAACACCCTCATTTTCTCTAAAGCGTCCTGAATAACTTAATAAATAAGTTTTCGGCGCATTTTCAAAACCAGCCCATTGTGTTTTGTTAAACAAAGTAATATAGGCACTTTGTTGTCTTACAAAACTAAATGTAGGATTAATTACAAAAGAATTAAATTTCAAAGAGTTTCCAGGAGGGATAACATAAGATACAACACCATCTTCTTGTTGCGCATAGAAAACATGTATCGAACAGCAAAAAAAGAAAACGCTTAGTAATATTTTTTTCATATTATTTCAGAAGAGTTATCGAACCCTTTTTGGCAGACTCGCCAGTTGGAGTAATTATATAATAATAAACAGGATTGAAGTTATTAAATTCTATAGCTGTCTGTGGCCAACCATTATAATTGTCATAATTATCGGTTTGATAAACAATTTCGCCAAAAGAACTCAAAATCACAATATGAGTATTTGTTCCAGCTAAATATTTGTCAGGAATAATCCAAGTGTCATTAACACCATCACCGTTTGGAGTAACAATATTTGAAATTTTTGGAACATTCAAATTCACTTTAAAAGAAACTTCGAAAGGAAATTCATCGGAAATAATACAACCTGTCGTCTGGGTAACAACTCCCTTATATTTCCCTTCATCTGTAATGTCCAGAGAAGATTTATCAGCACCTGATAAAGCTACACCATTTAAAAACCATTGATAGGACGGAACTGCAGCATCAGAGGTTATGATGGCATTGAGCGTTTCTCCTTCGGTAATATTATTAACTTTAACAACATCAACTCCAGAAATAGTACTATTGGTTTTTAAAACCTTTAAGTCTATTGTACCTGTTGACTTACATCCTCCAAAATCAACATCACAAGTATAGACACCTGCTAAATTCGTTAGATACGTTTGAGATATAGCTCCGTCAATAATGACATTATCTTTTTTCCAAACATAAGAATTACCACCCGTAACAGCTAAAGTAGTATTCCCTAAACTAGCACAAAACGGATTACCAGAACTAGAAGTAATTACCGCGGAAGCTCCACTGGCACTTGTTACAGTTACACCTTGTGAACGATAATTATCATCTGAACAAAGACCATAATCTAATTTAGCGAAATAAACACCTGCAGCGTTAACTTCTAAAGAACTGGAACTTTGACCAGAAATCAAAACATTATCTTTATACCAGGAATATTTTAATTGAGGGTAATTTGCTGGCGAGGAATTAGGAATCGAAGGAGTCGGGTTATATACAGTAAGAATTACTTTTCCACCAATACAGAAACTAACTGTCGGCTGATTATTATTGATTGCAAAAGGCCCTGTGTAGGCTTCATAATAAGCTGAAAATGTTTTGACACCTGCAGTGCCTCCAATAGTAAAAGGTTGACTAGCAATGTTTGTAGAACTTACAACTCTTAATTTATAAGTATTAGAACCTACCAAATTTGTAGGAACTGCAAACACTAATGTCTTATCCGTTGCAGTATCTGGAGGTGTTGTAGGAAGAGGTCCCAAAGCAGTGGTAGCAGTCGGAGTAGCGAAAGAACCCGTTGGGTCAGAAAGTTCCACTCTAAATATTACGTCCGAAGCAAATCCAACAATAGAAAAAGAAGCTTGATACTCATTAAATACTTGACCAGGTTTGTTGGGGTGAGGTCCACCAGCACAAATCTGCGTAAATTCCAATATTTTAGGGTTTATTTGCTGGGCAAACAAAGACAGAGTTGAAGGGGCTACCAACAACATCCAAAAAAACATAAATGCGCCGGAAGAAAAAAAGGAAGTAGGTTTGCTTTTCATATGTTGATATTTATTGCTATTCATAGGGGGCATATGCAATTCGCAAATCATCAATTTATTCTTAACCAATCTTTAGGTTAAGTTCATTCTTATTAAACTGAATATAAAACCATTTTAAATTAATAAAATGAAAGCTAAACCTTATTCATATTAGGTCCAACTTTCATTTTATAAATTTTAAAACAATTATAAATTTTATTTAGTAGCTGCTGTAAATTTTGAAAGTGCCAACCTAAAGTCTGGTCTTCTAGGATTTGCAAAATCATTAAAGGTTTCTAAGTTTGTTGTCTTAGAATACAAAATAAAGAAAGCGCTGTTTCCATAATAACTTTCTAAATCTTCATTTTCAGTAGAGCCTTCACTAAAGATATTACCATTACAGTAATTCAAGTACATGTCTTCGATTCTAATTTTCTTAAGATTTTTGTCGTTGATTTCAATTTTACTATCAAATAAAACTGCAGGACTAAATCCAGAAATCACACTTTTTCTTAAAACTAAAGAACTATTCTCAGCTACATAGACACCTTCTTTAACTAAACCTGCTTTGATATCTTGATCAATATTATCACTATCATTAGCAAGAGTTAAGTTAGTCGCAGTAACTAGAGTTTGTTTTTTGGTAAAGTCTACTTCTTCTTTCTTAGTATAGGAAGAAACATCCAAACAACGAGATCCAGCACTACTTGTCAGATAAGAAGACCTAACAGCCAACGAATTATCAATTTTAGCCTGAGTACCTAAAGTAAATTTGAAATCTATTCCATTAGATTTATATGAAACCATTTTAGTCATTACGGGCTCACCACCTAGAACTTCAAATGAGTCTCCAGCGGCATAACTTACCATAATATTTTCTAAGATTGTTTTATTTCCAATTCCTCCAAGCAAAAGAGCATTAAAACTCTCTGAAGAACCTCTTACCTTTTTACCGGCGTATTCAATTCGCACATACTTCAAAACACCTGAAGAACTCGCAGGATTTAAACCTCCATAAGTAGTTAAACTTGGGTCTAAATCAAAATTTACAGAAGAATAATTTCCAAACTTATTAATCGGAGCATCTCCAAGAATAACAATGCCTCCCCAATCACCAGCTTTCTTTATAGATTTATTAGATGTAAAAACAATAGGATCTGTTTCTAGACCTTCTGCAATTATTTGAGCACCTTTAGTAATAATCAAAGTACCCTTTGATTCACCGTCTCCAATAATAACTGTACCAGGTTCAATACTAAGAACTGCATTATTAGTTACATAAACATTACCTTGTATAATGTAAACATCTTTTTTTACCAGTTTAGTATTTTCACTAATATTACCAGCCAAAATCTGAGTAGCTTCGCCGTAATCAGCTTTGCCAGGTTTAAATTCAGTCCAGTTATTCAACCAATTGCTTGATCCAATTATCCCTTTCTCTTGTTGTGCATTTACGCTGCAAACAGTCGCAAGGAAAACCCATATAATAAATATATTTTTCATAGGTTTGGGGTATTAAATTATTATTCGTAATCTCTGTAGGTCAAGAGTTTATCATCTCATTAAGAGTAAAAGATCGAACTTAGCTTAAGATTATAACATCTTATTCTAAAAACATTATTTCTTATTGTTGCTCAACTTCATGAAGTGATTTCAAAGTTTGCTCATAGAACAAAACCATAGTCACAAGTTGATTTTTGTCTGCGTAAGGAAGCATTTTTCTTAAGAAATTAACAGTAATTTCTATGTAAGTTTGTGTTGCTTCAGTTTCTAAATCCAATGCTTTTCTATTATCTGCATCATCTGGAATACCTAAGTCTGTCATAGTTACTCCTGGCTTAGTAGCCAATGCAATATGAGGTAATATTTTGACAATTACTTTCATACGCTCAATATACAATTCCACTAATTCACCTTTAGACATTGCTCTAAGAGTCTTGTCGTCATAGTAAGTACGTATTGCAGCGCTCGTGCTAACTATACTTTTTGGCATATTTGGTTTTGCTTGTGCGAAGCCTTTAGACGTTAATGCTAACATAACAATACTGAAAAATATAATTTTCCCTTTCATATCTTGGATTTATTAATTAATAAAACAAAAATATACAATTAAATTGAATTTGCAAGTCCCGTAGAAAAAATTAAAGATATTTTTAATTACAAATAGAGCGAAAAAACTGTTTTACACCGAGTAAACTCGACATTTTATCGGGATAAATTGCATTTAAAAAAATTAATAGTTATTTCAAATTTATTAATTTACATCAGTTTTTACTTGTTTATATTTGTAATAAAAAACTTCATAAAACAAAATGAAGAAAAATAATACAGAAGTTATTAACATTTGTTGGTTAAAAAATAAAGAGAAAAATAGCTGTCTTATTCTTTTGAATTTTACTTCCAAAATTCTGCGGAAACTAAACTTTCTAACAGAAAATTTTTGAAACTATCATTTTCTCCTATCTTTGCTTCATGGAATTTTCAAAAATTTTAGGGCAAGACTACATTAAAAATCACTTAATTAAAAGTGCTAATTTAGGCAGAATACCGCATGCTCAATTATTCATCGGCCCTGAAGGTAGCGGAACCTTAGCTATGGCAATCGCATACACTCATCATATCTTATGCCATAGTAATGAAGGTCTAAACGAATCCTGCAGCCTTAAATTTCAAAAATTATCACATCCTGATTTACATTTTATCTATCCAACAGTTACTACCGAAGAAGTTAAGGTCAAACCAAAAAGCATTGATTTTATTGCAGATTGGAGACAATTTGTTTTAGAAAATCCTTACGGCGGATTATTTGATTGGTATGCCAAATTAGGAGTTCAGAATAAACAGGGAGAAATTCGTGTGGATGATGCTCAGGAAATTTTAAAATCTCTTTCCTTAAAATCTTACGAAGGCGGATACAAAATAATGATTATTTGGATGGCAGATAAAATGAACATTGCTGCTTCCAATAAACTTCTTAAACTACTTGAAGAGCCACCCGAAAAAACAGTTTTCATTCTCATCTCCGAAAATGAAGAAGATATCATCCAAACCATTCGGTCACGTTGTCAAATTACCCATTTTAGTGGACTGAGTGAACAAGTTATTGCGGACGGACTTATCGAAAGAGAACAGATAGAACTTAAAGAAGCTCTGAAAATTGCTCATCAATCCCAAGGGAATTATAACAAAGCGCTACACCTATTATATGATGACCATGAGGCGTTGCCTTTTGAACAATGGTTTGTTACCTGGGTACGTGCGGCATTCAAGGCCAAAGGAAACGCGGCAGCAATACAAGATTTAATAGAATGGAGTGAACAGATTGCTGCTTTGGGTAGAGAGACACAAAAGAAATTTCTCCACTTCTGTATCGAAATGTTCAGACAGGCTTTATTGCTTAATTACGAAACCAAAACACTTGTTTACATTGAGCCAAAAGTAGAAAAATTCAAACTTGAAAACTTTGCGCCTTTTGTAAATGGAAATAACATTGCTGAAATTTTCAAAGAATTATCAGATGCTATGTATCATATAGAACGCAACGGTAATGCCAAAATAATATTGACCGATTTATCCATAAAATTGACTCGTTTAATTCATAAAAAATAAAACCCCATGAACAATATTGCATCTATTTTAATCTTAGTTTTTTTAGCTATCACTTTTTTACAGTCTTCACAGGATAAATTATTTCATTGGAAAGACAATATTGACTGGCTTAAAGAACATTTTGCCGAAACTCCTTTACGTAATCAAGTGCCATTGGCTTTAGTGAATGTATTGATTTTAGAATTAATTTCCGGTATTTTGTGTGTGGTAGGTGCTATAGAAATAGCAGTAAATAGCGGCAGAGTATATGGCTTATATGGTGCCATTTTTTCTTGTATCACACTTATAATGTTGCTTTTTGGACAACGCCTGGCCAAAGATTATGATGGTGCCAGAACCATCGTATTGTATTTTATTCCATCGGTAATGGCAGTATATTGGCTTAACTAAAGAGTCATTTTCAATAATAAATTAAATTAAAATTAATACTCATATAAAAGTATGACACCAAAACATCCTTCAGAATCCTTAACTATATTAACCGATTTGGTTTTACCGAGCGAAACCAATCCTTTGAATAACTTATTTGGAGGGGAATTATTGGCAAGAATGGATCGAGCAGCAAGTATTGCGGCCGGAAGACATTCACGTCGTATTGGTGTGACAGCATCAGTAAATCATGTGGCTTTTAACAAATCCATTCCACTTGGCAGTGTTGTCATTATTGAAGCGAAAGTATCCAGAGCTTTTAAAAGTTCGATGGAAATTTATCTGGATGTTTGGGTAGAAGACCGTCAGTCCGGAAACAGAACCAAGGCTAACGAAGCGATTTACACATTTGTCGCGGTAGATGATACCGGAAGACCTGTAGAAGTTCCACTGATTGAACCTCAAACAGAATTGGAAATACAACGTTATGATGCGGCTTTGCGAAGAAAGCAATTAAGCTTGGTATTGGCCGGTAAAATGAATCCTCATGAAGCCACAGAATTAAAAGCTTTATTCACATAAAAGACAAAAACACCTTATAACCCGTTGATTTGTGGAGTGCTGCGTGAAGGATAGAAGCTAGCTACCAAAGTAGCGCGAATAGCCTGACAGCATAAAGGAAAGGGATCGAATCACCGTAATAGTGAGTTGATCCCTTTTCTTTATGGTGGCACGCCCAAGTGATTTTTATCCCTTGATTTGTTTTAATGAGGTTTTGATTCCTTTGATTAAAGAAGAACTGAAACCATGTAATTCCATTTCATTCAATCCAGCAATAGTACAACCTTGAGGTGTTGTTACACGGTCTATCAATTGCTCTGGGTGCCCTTTTTCTTCAAGTAACATTTCTGCTGCTCCTTTTACTGTTTGTGCAGAAATGGCCAAAGCCGTTTGCCAGTCAAACCCTATCTCGATTCCCGCCTGCATCGATGCACGAATGTAACGCAAGGCAAAAGCCGTTCCACTCGCAGCAAGAACAGTTGCAGCGTCCATAAGCTTTTCATCAATGATAGGAGCAGTTCCCAATGCTTGAAAAAGCGCTACTGTCGCTTGAGCCTTTTCTTTATTTTTTTCGTGAAAGGCGATACAAGTTGCCGATGCACCAAATTGTGCTGCAATATTAGGCATGATACGAACTGCACTATGGTTATCCCCTATTTTGTTTTGCAAATTCTCTATAGATAATCCGCTTACGGCAGAAGCGATTACTTTATTTGAAATAGTAGGCAATATCTCGGCCAAAACAGTATCTACTTGATATGGTTTTATGGTCAAGATAATTATATCCGCTTCTTGAATGTTGCTTGTATTGTCTGTAGTAATAGTAATTCCAAGATCTTGCAAATGTGAAATAGGAATTATATTTCGTCTGGTTACGGTAACTTGATTATTTGTAGTGAATTTTGCTATTCCTATTGCGATAGAAGCGCCAAGGTTTCCGCCGCCTATAATGTGTACTTTCATTTCGGTTTGTTTTACTCTTTGTTTAGTTTATAGTATTTGGAACACCAAAAAAGCATTCTATAATGACTTAAGTTTCTCTCTCAAATAGAGTAGAAACATCAGGTTACAAAGTACAAGAAAAATCCCGAATTTATTATTTTTTAATATAAATAAATTCGGGATAATTGTTAAATTCTAAAACTATCGATAGTTAATATCCTAATATTAATCTAGCTATGCAAAAATAAATCATGCCACAAAAAACATCATGATTATTACAATAATTTTCCACTCAAGAAAAACAGGGCAATCGAAAAATAAATAATCAATCCCGTTACATCCACTATCGTTGCCACAAAAGGTGCCGATGCAGTTGCTGGATCAAGACCTACTCTTCGCAACACAAAAGGAATTAAAGAACCCGATAAGGTTCCCCAGAGAACTATTGCTACTAATGAAATAGAAACGCTCAAAGCAACCCAAAACCAGTATGGCCCGTAATCATAAATTCCAGATTCTTGCCATATCAATATCCTAATAAATCCAATGATTCCAAGTATTGTACCGAGTAACAACCCTGATAAAATTTCTTTTTTCATAACATACCACCAATCGCTTAATTGCAATTCTTTCAATGCCATGGCTCTGATGATTAAGGATGCCGCTTGTGATCCTGAATTACCGCCACTGGAAATGATTAATGGAATAAATAAGCCTAAAACAACTGCCTTAGATAATATTATTTCATAATATCCCATAGCCGAAGCAGTGAACATTTCACCTAAAAACAAAATAACCAACCAACCCGCTCTTTTACGAACGAGTTCCATTAATGTTGTTTTTGTATAAGATAAATCCAATCCTTCGGTACCCCCAAATTTCTGGATATCCTCTGTATCACGTTGTTCAATTACGTCTAAAATGTCATCAATGGTAATCCTGCCCACTAAACGGCCTAATTCATCAACAACTGGAATTGCTTCCAAATCGTATTTTTGCATGATTCGAGCTACCTCAACATCTTCGTCATCAACCTTTACAAAGTTTAATTTTTTGATATAAACATCGCTTATTTGAGTTCTTGCCGAAGTAGTTAATAAATCTTTTAACGATAAACGCCCTAGTAATCTGTCATCATCATCAACCACATAAATCGAATGTACTCTTGAAATATCCTTTGCCTGAATGCGCATTTCTTTTATACAAGTAAGTACATTCCAGTTTTCATTAACTTTAACTAACTCTTTATGCATAATACCACCTGCGGAATCTTCTGCATAACGCAACAATTCGACAATATCTTTGGCATGCTCAACATCTTGAAGTTCTAATATTACTTCTTCTTTTTTACTCTGAGAAAGTTCTGCTATAATATCGGCAGCATCATTAGTTTCGAGTTCGTCTAATTCTTCTGCAATTTCTTTTGCTGATAATCTGCTGAGGATTTCTTCTCTTAAATCTTCATTTATTTCTAATAAAATTTCGGCAGTTTTTTCACTATCTAAAACTTTAAAAATATAAGCAGCATCGTTTAAGTCCAATTTGTAAAGCATCTCCGCAATATCGGCATGATGCAAATCATTAAGCAAAATCTCTATTTCATCAATGTTTTTACTTTGAATGAGATTCTCTAATTGTTGTATTAATTCTTTGCTGATTTTAAACTCCATCCGCTTCTATTTTTTGGGTCAATGCAATAAATTCTGTGTAATCCAATTGTTCGGGACGAAGATTAAAAATCGTGTCTTCTCTCAAATTGTCGGACAAATTTAAGGTTTTTAAACTGTTACGCAAGGTCTTTCTTCGCTGTTGAAAAGCCGTTTTTACTACCGTGAAAAATAATTTTTCGCTACAAGGCAAACTGAAATCTTCCTTCCTACGCATACGCATCACTCCCGATTTTACTTTGGGTGGCGGATTAAACACATTTTCATCTACGGTAAATAAATATTCGGTATCATAAAAAGCCTTTACTAATACCGAAAGTATTCCATACGCTTTACTCCCTTTTTTCTCGCAAATGCGTTCTGCTACTTCCTTTTGAAACATTCCTGCAAATTCTGGAATTTGATTGCGTAATTCCAATGTTTTGAAAACAATTTGCGTCGAAATATTATACGGAAAATTACCAATTATGGCAAATTGTTTTCCAGAGAAAACTTCGTTGATATCGTATTTCAGGAAATCCTTTGAGATGATTCTGTCTTTCAATTTATCATAATGAACACCCAAATATTCAACCGATTCAGTATCAATTTCGATAACGTAGGTATTAATTGGTTTGTCTAATAAATACTTGGTCAGCACTCCCATTCCAGGACCTATTTCCAGTACATCTTCATAACCTTCTAAATTCAAAGTATCGGCGATGTCTTTCGCTACGCTTTCGTCTTTTAAAAAATGCTGTCCTAGGTGTTTTTTGGCTGTTACTTTTTCCATTTTGTCATTGCGAGGCACGAAGCAATCTCGCTATTTTAGGGTTATTTTCTCGCAAAGACGCAGAGGCGCAAAGCAATACTTTAATCTATTAGTGCTCACTAATTACTTGTAATTCTGTTCTAAAAGTCAGCATTTTATCGCCAAACAATTTCTCGCCTTCTTCTCTTAGTTTAGGAGCGTCCTCTTGATAATATCTTTCTAATGTTTCCTTACTGTCTGTTGTATATTGAACCGAGTAGGTAACTCCTCCCATTTCTTCTTCTACCAAAACACGTACCAAACGTGCTGAAATAAATTTCCCACTAGCCAACATTTCAGGAATGTGTTTGTGTTGTATCCAAATCATCCATTGGTCGTGAACACTTTCGTGTATGTTTGTGGTAACGTTGTATATAATCATTTTTTAAAAAGTATTAAGATTGGAGAATTAAGTATTAAGACTATAAAAAAATTGTTTAATCAATTCCCATTATTCTCTATGCTTCTGCAATCTGTTTTTTTATGTTCTATTCTCTATATTCTGCTTTCTAAAATCTGCAATCTAAAATCACAAGTTAGTATCTCCTCGCAATTCCCTAAATTTTCTCCTTGCATCAACAAAATAAATACTGTCCTGATGGCTGAAAATGATTTTCTCATACAATGCCTTCGCTTTATCAGGTTGTTGTAATTGCTTGTTGTAAATATCTGCCGAAAAATACAAAGCTTCGTCAATATAAATCCCATCACTATGATGGTCAATTATGTCTTGATATTGTGCCAAAGCTAAAGTATAATCTCCTAACTTTTCATATAATCTTCCCAATCGCAACAAAGTTACACCTTCTATTTCCTGTCCTTTGAAACTTTTTAGAATCGACTGAAATTGGACAATCGCTTCCTGATTTCTATTTTGGTACAAAAGATAATCACCTTTGGCAAACTGTTTCAGAGCGGTTTGAGTTGAATCGGCAACGGTATTGTCATTAATTAACAAAAAATACTCCAAAGCATCATTGGCAATCAACTGCGTACTGGCTGACTTTAACTCTTTGAACTGTTTCAAAGCCCATTCAAAATCGGTTTTGAAATAACTTGTTTTGGCCGATTTCAGACTTGCTTCATGCGACAAAACATTATTTTGTAAATTCTCCTCAATCTGAGAATAATAAAGCAACGCCTGATTGAACTTTTCTTCGGAAAGCAAAATATCGGCCAACTCCATTTTACATAGTGCTTGATCGAACGGATTCAGTTGCATTTCCATGGCTCGCTTTATAATGGCTTTTCCCTCGACAGGATTCTTCATTATGAAACTCACAAAATGTGCCTGTTTCAGCTGCAAAGATAAGGTAACTGGAGTTATTCCGTACTGCTTTAACAAAAGCACAAATTGCGCATCGATAGCTGCAAAATCCTTTTCCTGCGCTTTTTCCATTTTCATTTTCAACAAATAAGTTTGGGCTTGCACAATCAACTCTACGTCAGTAGTGTTTAGCAGCACATAATCCATAACTTCTGTGGCAACCTCATTGTCACCTTCTTCAATGGCCATTTGTCCTAAACTAATTATACTGGAAAGTGATTCCGGATTTCGTTTATAGATGGCTTTTTCTTGAATAAAAGCTTTTCCAAATTCTTTTTGTTGCATATAAAACCAACTCAAGAATTGATTCCAAAAAACATCCTGGCTTTTTTGAACCCTGATAATCAATGCTTTTCGAAGACTATCATTGAACTTAGAATCCCCATCGGTTGACATATAACGCGTCAATTGATTTTGAATCATTAATGCCGATTGTGGATTCTCAACCGCTTCATCCAAAAAATTGGCAATCATCTGGTCTGTATTTCCAAGTTGTCCGTACAACAAAGCCGTTTGGTATTTAAAATCAAAAGTTGGCACCAACTCGCTGGCCAATAAATAGGATTTCAAAGCATATTCCAACAGTACCTTCTTTTCAAAAACATTGGCAACTCCATAAACCTCATTTGGGTTTTTCCTGATTTTCTCTATTGCATCATCATAATACTTTTTGGCTTTCGAATCATTTTTTTGTAATTGAAAATTGTATCCCAATTCAACCAAAAGTGTAGCTTGTTTGTATCTATTCAATCGCTCCTGAATTGCTTTTTCAGCTGGTTCAAATTGCAGTAATTGCTGCATACAGTCTATTTTACGCTGAAAATAAAAAGGATTGGTTGGCAAACCGTCTGATAATTCTTGATAACTAACCAACGCCTTCTCAAAATCTCCTTTATCATAATAATACTGTGCCAATTGCTCGTTCTGAGAAAAGGCAATCAGCGAAAACAAAAGTGAGATATAAAGAAAAAGTTTATTCATAATGTAATCATTTGTAAAAGTGATTATTATTGAATCAGTCGATAATGAAACATTTCAAATAAAAAATCTAAAACCATTAAGAAATTAAGTTGATGAAGCTTAATGCTTCTAAATTTCTTAATGGTTTAAAAGTTTCTACTTTTTAAGTAAAACTAAATTAATCTATAATGTCAAATCCGCAATAAGGACGCAATACTTCTGGGATTACAATTCCTTCTGGAGTTTGGTAGTTTTCCAAAATTCCGGCAAGGACTCTTGGCAAAGCCAATGAACTTCCGTTAAGAGTATGTGCCAATTGGTTTTTTCCGTCTTTGTCTTTGAAACGCAATTTCAAACGATTCGCCTGGAAAGTTTCAAAATTAGATACTGATGAAATTTCCAACCAACGCTCCTGCGCTGTAGAATATACTTCAAAATCATAAGTCAAAGCCGATGTGAAACCCATATCCCCTCCGCAAAGACGTAAAATTCTATAAGGCAATTTCAAATCCTGCAAAATGCTTTTTACGTGTTCTACCATACCATCAAGTGCTGCATATGAATTATCAGGATGCTCCACACGAACGATTTCCACTTTGTCAAATTGGTGCAAACGGTTCAAACCGCGTACATGTGCTCCATAAGAACCTGCTTCACGACGGAAACAAGGTGTATAACCTGTATATTTAACAGGCAATTCATTTTCATTTAAAATGACATCTCTAAAAATATTGGTTACCGGAACCTCAGCTGTTGGAATCAGATACAAGTCATCGGTAGCGTCATGGTACATTTGACCTTCTTTGTCCGGCAATTGTCCAGTTCCATAAGCAGATGCTTCGTTTACCAAATGCGGCACTTGCATTTCTTTATACCCAGCTTCTGTGTTTTTATCCAAGAAATAATTGATCAAAGCACGTTGCAAACGAGCTCCTTTTCCTTTATAAACAGGGAATCCCGCACCAGTTATCTTTACACCTAATTCAAAATCGATGATGTCATATTTCTTAACCAATTCCCAGTGTGGTTGCGCACCTTCGTGCAATACAGGAATTTCACCTTCCTCAAACACGTTTAAGTTATCCTCCGGCGTTTTTCCAACTGGAACAATATCGGCAGGAAGATTTGGCAAAGTATATAATTTCTCTGTCAATTCATTGGCAATGGCAACAGCACTTTCGGCTAATGCTTTGCTTTTCTCTTTTAACAAAACTGTTTTTTCTTTAAGAATAGCCGCTTTTGACTTCTCGCCTGCTTTCATCAAATCTCCAATGTCTTTGGACAATTTATTAGATTCGGATAAAGTGTTGTCTAACTCAACTTGAGTCGCACGACGTTTTTCATCCAGTTGTACCACTTCTTCAACGATCCCTTTGGCATCCATATTTCTTTTGGCCAAAGCGTTGATTACTTTCTCTTGATTCTCTCTAATAAATGCGATTTGTAACATAGTTGTATTTTTATAACTAAATAATGACAGCAAATTTAGGGAAATGTTTGATAACAACGAGACAAAGTTTGTTTTGTGTCTTTATTTTAGTTTACATCGCATTATTTTGACAAAACAATGACTCCTTTAACCATTTTATTGCTGTTTTAAAGCGCTTTTAAAGATTCCAAATTGAAATGAATTCTGTCTTTTTTGGCTTAAAAGAACAACATTATACTATTTTTTTCTAATTTTACTAAAAACTAGAAATCATGTTGTTAAAAAATATCGAAACCGCGCTGAACAAACAAATTCGTATTGAGGCAGAATCTTCTCAAACCTATCTATCAATGGCTTGTTGGGCCGAAGTAAATGGTCTGGAGGGAATTGCACGATTTATGTACGCTCAATCTGATGAGGAGCGTTTACACATGCTCAAGTTAATCAAGTATGTTAACGAACGAGGCGGGCACGCTCAAGTTACTGACTTGAAAGCACCGAAAACGACTTACGAAACTTTCAAAGGGATGTTTGAAGAACTTTACAAACACGAAGTTTTTGTTTCGGAATCGATTAATAAACTGGTTCACATCACATTTGAAGAAAAAGATTATGCTACCCATAATTTCCTGCAATGGTACGTAGCCGAGCAAATAGAAGAAGAAGCAACAGCCAAAAACATTTTGGATAAAATCAATCTTATTGGTGATGACAAAGGCGGATTGTATCTTTTTGACCGTGATATCCAACAGATGGCGATAGCCAGTGCGGCAGCGACAGTCAAATAATTAAGAGAAGCCTTCATAAATAATAACCCCAAAATGCTTGAGTTGCATTTTGGGGATTTTTTTGCTCCAAAAAATGTTAAAGTTTATTTAGAACAGATAAAAATAATATACATTTGCCTTGTTTTTAATTCCTTACACAGTGAGCAAGAAAGAAAAAGAGAAAAAAAGAAAAAAGGACAAAAAAAAAGAAATCCTTAAAAAGATAAAAGTAGCTGAGAACTGCAAGTCTAGTTGTTGCGAAAAATACATGAAAAGTGAAAAAAAACGTTGCAGCCGTTGCCCTATGTTTGATCTGCTAAAAAAAACAGCCTAGTTCTAGTTAGCAGATAGAATTGCATAAATAAACATTTTTAAATTCCCTGTTGGTTTAAAATGAACCGTCGTAATAGTTAATTTATATGTATTGAAAAAGAGTTCCGTGATAGCGGAACTCTTTTTTTGTGGTGTGAATTTTACTTTTACTTTGATTGCTCAGTTGCTTGTGGTGATGCTTCCTCCGTCAGCATGACAATATTGTGACAAAGCGAGACTGAAAGCATTAGTTGTGTCCTTCTTAAAATGTCGACTATTTCAGCCTTCTCAATTCTGAAATCTGCCTTCTCAAAACTACTTCCCAAGCAACATAATTTCGTTTACGACCACTTCGGTGATGTAGCGTTTCTCACCATTCTTGTCGTCGTAACTTCTGTGCGTTAGTTTACCATCTATGGCAATTTGTTTTCCTTTGGTTACGAATTTCTCAATGATCTCAGCTGTTTTTCCCCAGGCAACAACGGTGTGCCATTCGGTTTGGTCCACTCGTTCTCCTTTGTCGTTTTTATAACTGTCGTTAGTCGCGATAGTTAAATTGGCTAATTTTTTTCCTCCCTCAAAAGATTTGATGATTGGGTCATTTCCTGCGTTTCCGATTAATTGTACTCTGTTTTTCATGGCGTGTAAATTTAAATGTTTGTGTGTATAAATTGATTTTAGATTGAAATTGACATTGCTATTGTTATTGCATTTGTTTCATTTCGACAAGGCAAAGATGCGATGGCTACCAAAAGTTATTCGGTTACTAACTACTTACTTTCGGTTGTAATTATTTGTAACCGTTTGTAAATGGATTTTTTTGAGTATATTTGGGAGTTGCAATAAATCTCATCCTAACTAAGGAATTATCAAAATATATTACATTTGTTAATAAACGAAATCAAAATGAGCAAAGATTTAACCAATTCTAGTCTTGACAGAAAAAACATACTGAACAACAATATAGCTATACAGGAAGTATATGAAGAACTCGGTTTCTATGGAATTAAGGTTGATGGAAAATATCGTTTTACTAAACAACAAGTTGCTCAATATTTTGATGTAGATATTAGAACTATTGACCGTATATTAGAAAACAATAAGACTGAATTAGAACTCAGCGGTTATGAGCTATATACAGGTTCAAAACTTAAAACTTACAAAGAGCAAGTTGTTGCATTTGTAAGAACTGCAAAAGAAAAAAACGATGTTCACGACATCAATGTCGTGAACATGCTACAATTAAATGATAATGAACTAGATAGTTTATCAAAAACACCACAACTATCAATTTTCACATATAAAGCGTTTTTAAATGTTGGAATGCTACTTACTGGTTCTGAAAAAGCTCAAAAACTAAGAACATCAATATTAGACATAGTAATTGATGTATTAAATAAAAAACTTGGTGGAAAAACAAAATATATAAACCAACGAGAAGAAGAATTTTTACCAAGTGCTATTAGAGAATATAACTATCGTAAAGAATTTACAAACTCATTAGATTTCTATATTGTTGAAAATAAATTTAAATATAGTCAGCTAACCGATAAAATTTACAAAAGTATATTCCAAGAGAACGCCAAAGAATACAGAAAAATTTTAAATCTAAATTCAAAAGAAAGTGTACGGAGTACAATGTATTCAGAAGTATTGGATTTAGTTTCTGCATACGAAAATGGATTTGCCAACTATTTAAAAAACAAATCTGAAATCCTAAACAAAAAACTTTCGCTTTCAGAAGCACATTTATTATTTTCTGAATTCGAACAAGTAATGGAAGCATTTGTAAACCCTTTACAAGAAAAAGCTGTAAGCTTAATGGCTAGTCGTGATTTAGTTTTTAGAGATGCATTACATGAAAAACTAAAAAATTATATAAACGAAGTAAGTTCTGAAGATTTTGATAAATTTTTAGGTAAAAAAAGCATGGAATTAGAAAAAAGATTAGAAGAGAATAAAGAAGTATTTAAACGATTAAAAGACCGTTAATATGAGATTATTATACTTTAATTCAAACTATGCTATAAAAATACATGACAAAATAATTGATATTTCTGGAGGTCGAGAAGGAATCAAAGATTTTGGCAATATAGATAGTCCTCTTCATCATATTCAAAATGATGATTATTATCCAACATTTGAAGAAAAACTAACACATTTAATCTTTTCTTTTAATAAGTTTCATGCTTTTAATGATGGTAATAAACGTACATCAATTGCAATGGGAGCTTTTTTTTTAGAAGTAAATGGCTTAGATGTATTTGTAAATAAATTCATCATTGAAATGGAGAATATTGCTGTAACTGTAGCAGATAATCTTATTGAAAAAGATTTACTCCAAGAAATTGTCACATCAATCATTAACGAAATAGATTATAGTGACGAGCTGAAGCTAAAAATTATAAATGCCCTTAATCAAGTGAGAGAAGATGCCGACCAAATAAATTTAGGCATAGATTTTTATAGAGATATTTATTAAATAATAATAGTTATTTATTGCTACTTGATTGTTTTACAAAATCCTAAAATAATTAAGAATTCCGTTTAAAATGATTTTAAAGACATAGTAATAACCGATTGTGACACTAAGAAAGTCGAATCTTTAATTTATAACGTGAATTTTAAATTCAAAAACCATAAATCCTAACTAGCCCTGATAGAGCCGATATCCTCGTAACGCAGTGAAGAGATAAAGGCGAAATATTTATATTCACGAATACAAAAATTTAAATATAAACTATAAGTAAAGCAGGAATCAATGCTTACAAATAAAACCTAATCATTCGCTCCAAAAAAATAAAATAATGTTGCTTTAAACTAAATTATTTACATAAAATTCTCCCATTATTATGCAGGCTAAAATAAAGAAAGTAGAATTACGGAATTTAGCTTTTGAGGATTACAAACAACTCAAAAACTCGATGGTGGAATCGTATCCTGAAATGGCCGATTCCTATTGGCGTGCCAATGATATTGAGACATTATTAGGTGTATTTCCTGAGGGGCAATTGGTTATTCTTGTCGATGGAAAAGTAGTGGGTTCTGCCCTATCCTTGATTGTTGATGAAAAGTTGGTCGATAAAAAACACAATTACTCACAAATAATAGCTGACTATTCGTTTTCGACACACAATCCGAATGGAGAAATATTATACGGAATCGATGTTTTTATTCATCCCAATTATCGCGGTTTGCGTTTAGGCAGGCGTCTGTATGATGCCCGAAAAGAATTGTGTGAAAAATTGAACCTTAAAGGAATTGTTTTTGCTGGGCGTATTCCGAGTTACGGTCAGTATTCCGATAAAATGACGCCCAAAAAATACATTGAGAAAGTAAAAAGCAAACAATTGCACGATCCGGTGCTTTCGTTTCAGCTGAGTAATGACTTTCACGTGTTACGAATCATGAAGAACTATTTGGCAGGCGACGAGGACTCCAAGGAATTTGCGGTTTTGCTTGAATGGAACAACATCTATTTTGACGAAAGTCCAAGACTCATAAACACGGAAAAAAATGTTATTCGCTTAGGGTTAATTCAATGGCAAATGCGGTCTTTGGGCAATCTCGAAGCTTTGTTTGAACAATCGGAGTTTTTTATTGACGTGGTTTCGGGCTACAGTTGTGATTTTGCAGTTTTCCCTGAATTGTTCATTGCGCCTTTAATGGCCGATTACAATCATATGACCGAGGCCGAGGCGATTCGGGAATTAGCGAAACATTCAGATCCTATTCGGAAACGGTTTCAGGAATTGGCTATTTCGTATAACATCAATATCATATCGGGCAGTATGCCGTATTTGGAAAACGGAAACTTGTACAATGTTGGATTTCTGTGCAAAAGAGACGGAACTTCGGAGATGTATACCAAAATTCACATAACTCCAAATGAAGCGCAACACTGGGGAATGAAAGGCGGGTCGGAAATCAAGACTTTCGACACCGATTGTGGTAAAATTGGAATTATGATTTGTTATGACGTCGAATTCCCAGAAGTTTCGAGAATTATGGCCGATGAAGGTATGAATATACTATTTGTTCCTTTCTTGACCGATACTCAAAATGCCTACATACGAGTAAAACACTGCGCACAAGCCCGGGCGATAGAAAACGAATGTTATGTTGCCATTGCGGGTTGTGTAGGGAATTTGCCCAAAGTAAATAATATGGATATTCAATATGCACAGGCGGCGGTTTTTACGCCTTCAGATTTTGCTTTCCCGAGTAATGGTATCAAAGCCGAAGCTACTCCCAATACCGAAATGACCTTGATTGTCGATGTCGATTTACGATTGCTGAAAGAATTACACGAACATGGAAGTGTGAGAATCCTAAAAGACCGAAGAACCGATTTGTATCAAATAAAAAAGATTGAGAATTAAAAAAATTCGACACAGATTTCACAAATTTGCACAGATTAAAAACTTAGGACTCTAAATATTTAGGTGTTTTTAGATTAAAAAAATCGCTGCGAATCTGTTGAATCCGTTTCATCTGTGGCCAATCTTACCCTTAAATTGATTTAAAATAATAGACTTTAAAAGTAAAAATATGAAAACCTGCCTCGAATGTGGAGACCCAATTGTAGGTCGAGAAGACAAGAAATTCTGCAGCGATGGTTGCCGAAATGCCTACAACAACAAAATAAATAAGGATAGTACGAATTATATGCGCAATATCAACAACAAATTGCGCAAAAATTACCGAATTTTGTCGGAACTAAATGTTGATGGAAAATCCAAAACAACTCGAGCCAAGCTGATGAGCAAGGGTTTTGATTTTGAGTTTTTTACTAATGTTTTGAATACCAAAACGGGGAATACCTACTATTTCTTGTACGACCAAGGCTACATGGTTTTGGACAATGATTATTATATGCTAGTTAAAAAAGATATTTAATACCCCCAATTATGAAAAAGAACTATTCATCCATTATAACCGTCGTCATCATCATAGGGATTTTGGGATTTTTATTCGCTTTCTTAATGCCTTCCTGGTCACCTAATGAGGACAAAAAAATAACGGAGTTTTCGACGAGCAGAGCTTTGGAACATATTAATGCGATTGCCAAACAACCGCATTACGTTGGCACCAAAAATCATGAGGTTGTTGCCAATTATATCATTAAGGAGCTTCAAAAACTGGGATTGGAGACAACGGTTCAGGAAGGCTTTACGTTGAGTGACTGGGGGAATTTGGTTAAATCCAAAAACATAATGTGTCGCATTGAAGGAACTAAAAATACCAAAGCATTGCTACTACTTTCGCATTATGACAGCGCACCACATTCTTTTTCGCATGGAGCGAGTGATGATGCATCGGGTGTGGCGACGATTCTGGAAGGTGTTCGTGCTTTTTTGAATGCCAGAACCAAGCATCAAAACGACATCATAATTTTGTTTACCGATGCGGAAGAACTGGGATTAAATGGTGCCGCACTTTTTGTTACCCAACACCAATGGGCTAAGGAAGTGGGATTGGTGTTGAATTTTGAGGCACGCGGTTCATCAGGACCGAGTTATATGTTGATGGAAACCAACAAAGGAAATGCTGGTTTGGTTAAGGAATTCGCAAAAGCGGACGCTACTTATCCGGTGTCGAATTCGTTGATGTACAGTATTTACAAAATGTTGCCAAATGATACCGACTTAACGGTTTTTAGAGAACAAGGCGACATTCAAGGATTCAATTTTGCTTTTATCGACGACCATTTTAATTATCATACCCAACAGGATGATATGGCACATTTGGACAAAAGCACTTTGAAACACCAAGGCTCGTATTTGATGCCGTTGCTGAATTATTTCTCGAATGCCGATTTGAATGCGACGGCATCGACGACAGATGATGTTTATTTCACAATTCCGTTTACGTTTATCAGTTATCCTTTTGATTGGGTTGTTCCAATGACACTGATTGCCGCAGGTTTATTAATCATTTTGGTGTTTTTGGGCAAAGCCAAAAGAATGCTGAAACTGAACGACATTATGAAAGGTTTTTTCCCATTTTTGGGTTCTTTGATTTTTACGGGATTAATCACCTATTATGGATGGAAAGGATTGTTGCTTTTAAATCCGCAATACAATGATTTACTCAATGGATTTACCTACAATGGTCACGATTATATTGCAGCCTTTGTATTGATAAGTCTTTCGATTTGTTTCTTCTTTTATCAAATAGCTTCCAAACCAAAAGTGACGATGAACCATTATGTGGTTCCACTATTATTTTGGATTGTGTTGAATGGATTCCTTGCCAATAGTTTGCGTGGTGCCGGATTCTTGATTATTCCAGTATATTTTGGACTGATTGCCTTTGCAGTTTTTGTGTTTAGCCAAAGATCCAATTGGATTGTAAACATCATTTGTGGAATTCCCGCCTTGTTGATTGTTGCTCCGTTTATTCAAATGTTTCCGGTAGGTTTGGGCTTAAAAGTATTATTTGGAAGTGCTATTTTGACTGTTTTGGCATTTGGATTACTGCTACCTGTTTTTGGGGCTTTCGCCAAAAAAGGAAGCTGGTCATTATTATTCTTTTTTACGTCTGTTTTATTTTTGGCGATAGCACAATACCACTCAGGCTATGAACCGGGTGAAGCCAAATCCAATAGTTTGGTATATCTCTATAATGCAAATAACAATAAAGCTTATTGGTTAACTTATGATACCAATCTGGATTCCTGGACGAAAGGTTATTTGGGCGAAAAACCGAAAGGGGCAAAAATCTTCAATTATCTAAAGCTATTCAGTAAATACAACTCAGAGTTCACTTATGCTAATGAAGCTCCAGACAAAGGAATTGCAAAACCAACTATTACTTTTCTTAAAGATAGTGTGGTCGGTTTAAAAAGATACTTGAAAATACAAATCACTCCAAACCGAAAGGTCAATCGCTATGATATTTTTGCAAATGAAATAATGAGGTTTTACAATTTCAAAGCCAATGGTGTGAGTACTTTGGGTCAGGAAGGAACTGAATTGGAAAGAAACGGTAAAAAAATATTGAGTTATTATGTTGTCAACAATGAGCCACTAGTATTGCAATTTACCATAAACCGAGCGACTGTTCTCGATATGGATGTAATGGAAAGTTCCTTTGATTTGATGGTTAATCCACTATTTGAGATGACTCCAAGAGAAAGCTGGATGATGCCAACACCTTTTGTATTGAATGATGCGGTGATCATTACCCAAAAAATAAGACGACATCAAAAATTCGTTGCGCCTGTTATGAAACCTGTTGCCTCACGACCGGTATTGACGGATAGTTCGAAGGTGGTTAAGGATAGTCTACGAATAAAGTAAAATCTAGGCTGTTTCGTAAAGATGCACGAAGAAAAAACACAGAGATACACAAAGAATAATTTATAAACCTTTGCGAATCTCTGTGTCACCTTTGAGGCACTTTGCGAAATAACTTTCTTCTTTCAACAAGCACATTCAAATTTCGCTCCATCTTTATTTCCTTGAGTTCCCTCGGTAGCGTAACCGTCAAATTTCCACCACTCAATTCCACCTATTAATTCTTTTACTTTAAATCCCAATTTGGTCATATTCAGAGCCCCTTTTGTCGAAGCATTACAGCCAATTCCATCGCAATAAGTTACATACAAAAATTCTTTGTCCAAGTGAGCGGTTGTTTCCGGACTCATTTCGCGATGCGGAATATTTATGGCATTTGGAATATGTTCTGCCTCAAATCCAAATGCTTTTCGGGCGTCGAGAGCAATTACTTTTTCACCGTTATTCAAGGCGTCAAACAAATCGGACGGATCCATTTCGAATGCCAATTTGTTTTCATAATGTTTTATTTGTGCTTCCATTTATATTGTTTTTTAGATTGAATACTAATTCAAAATTAAGACAATTGCATTTAAAAAATCATTTATTATTCTATGAATTCATTTGATACAAATCCAAGTATAAATTTTGTTCCTTTGTGAAAATAATTTTCAAAATTCGCTTTTCTGAATTTATAATTAGTTAATAAAATGAGACAAATAAGCATATTGGGCTGTGGCTGGTTGGGTTTGCCTTTGGCAAAAGCCTTACTAACAAATGGGTTTTCCGTGAAAGGCTCGACTACATCTGAAGGAAAACTTTCTACATTAAAATCATTAGGCATTAATCCTTTTTTGATTGCGCTTGACAGCAAAAATATAACAGGTGCAATCGAAGACTTTCTCAATGGAAGTGAAACTTTGATTATTGACATTCCACCACAATTGAGAGGAAAAAACTTAGAAACTTCAGCTTCGAATGAAAAGGTATTTGTCGAAAAAATAAAAACACTGATTCCATATATTGAAAAATCGACGATAAAAAATGTACTTTTTATAAGCTCAACTTCCGTTTACGGCGAAATCAATGGAATGATATCCGAAGAAACTGTTCCAAAACCCAATACTGAAAGTGGCAAACAATTACTGGAAGCGGAATCACTTTTTCAGAATAACAACAACTTCAAAAGTACGATCCTCCGTTTTGGCGGACTCATTGGCGAGGACCGAAATCCGATAAAGTCTTTAGCAGGTAAAGTAAATCTTGAAAATCCAAAAACTCCTATCAACTTTATTCATCAGGAAGATTGCATTGGTATTATTCTTAAAATCATAGCTACTGATTTCTGGAACGAAATTTACAATGGTGTGAGTCCTTTCCATCCCACAAGAGAGACTTATTATACACAAAAAGCAACCGAATTAGCCTTACCTTTGCCGCAATTTGACCATTCAAATCCTTCTATTGGGAAACTGATTTTGAGTGATAAAGTAGAAACTGATTTAGGTTATTCCTTCATTAAAACCAATTTGTAAATTGAGAACAAAAATACAAACCGCTTTTAAATCAAGAGTAAATGCCATTGGGCTACCTATTTTGGCTTTATGTTGGGTAAGCTTTTTTTGGGGCACCACTTGGCTGGCTTCCAAAGAAGGGGTGAAACACATGCCAGCGTTACAGCTTGCGGGGATTAGGCAATTTATTGGAGGTTCTTTGTATCTCGCCTTTTTCTTGTTTAAAGGAACACCTTGGCCAAAAGGAAAACAATGGAAAACCATCATCATTTTAAGTTTACTCAATTTTGTTTTAAGCAACGGACTCAGCACGTGGGGTGTAAAATACATCAGCAGTGGATTGGGCGCAATTATTGGTGCAATGGTTCCTTTATGGATTGTGTTCATTAGTATTTTTAAGGGTGAGAGAGTTACCAGACTGGCTGTTTTGGGAATTTTGGTTTGTTTTGGAGGGGTTTGTGTTATTTTTTATGAGCATCTTCTCGACTTTTTACAACCTGACTTTCAATTTGGAATAATTCTTTCGATAGCGGCAACAATTACTTGGGCTTTTGGCACATTATATACCAAGAAAAAAGCAGCGAGTTTTAACCCTTATTTTAGTTTGGGATTGCAGATGTTTATTTCCAGCATTTTTCTTTTTTCCTTTGTTGGAGCTACGGGTGCTAGCATTCCGCTTTCAGAAATTCCGGCCAATTCCTGGTGGTCAATTCTCTATTTGGTTCTTATTGGTTCGGTTTTAACCTTTATTGCTTTTATTTATGCTCTGCAAAAACTCCCAACTGAATTGAGCAGTGTTTATGCTTATGTGAACCCAATTGTTGCGGTGATTTTGGGCGCTTTTATTTTTGGGGAACCATTAACCACGGCAATTATTTTTGGCGGAAGCATAACTTTAATTGGATTATATCTGATTAATTATGCGATGCGAAAAAAGAAAAATAGCAGCGAAGCTATAATGTAGACTAATTTAATAAAATATTAAAAACCAAACAATTGTAAGTTTTGAATGTATTTGAAATAACTAAATCTCATATCTTTTTATATGGTTGTATTTTTCTTTATTTTTGCACCAAATTAAAATTATGTTTTCTATTTTAAAAAAATACAGAACCTATATTGGTGTCGTATTAATTTTTTCCATCATAACGCTTTACTTGTTTTATTCGGCTTTGAAACCCAGTAAAACATTGCCAATCTATAATCCTTCGGATGTAAACCCAGAATTGGTGGACAGTACCGTACAATACATCCGCAAGTACCACACGATTGCCGATTTTTCTTTTGTGAACCAAAACGGAAAAACCGTTACCCAAAAAGATTATGAAGGCAAAGTATATGTCGCCGACTTTTTCTTTACGACTTGTGGTTCAATTTGCCCAAAAATGACCACCAATTTAGTCGATGTACAAAAAGCAATCAAGAACAATCCAAAAGTAATGTTGCTTTCCCATACCGTTTTCCCTGAGACCGACAGTGTCCCTGCTTTAAAGGCTTATGCCAAAAAGTATGGTGTTATTGATGGAAAATGGAACTTGGTAACGGGCGACAAAAAGGAAATTTATACCATGGCCAGAAAGTCTTACTTGGCTGTAAAACTTGGAAAACCGGAACAATTGTATGACATGGTACACACCGAAAATTTTGTTTTGGTAGACCAAAAAAGACGTGTTCGCGGTTTTTATGACGGAACCAAGAAAGAGGACATACAGCGATTAATTGAAGATATTAATTGGCTTTGTTCCAATGAAAAAAATGAGTAAAACTGATAATTATCAGCTGTAATTATAATAAAAAATGTATTTTTGCAATCTTAATTCAATCTAAATAAGCTTTGCAAACAACGATACATTCACTCAAAAAAGGCCAAAAAGCCATCATACTGGATTTTGATATCGATGTTATCCCATTAAAACTGTTAGAAATGGGTTGTTTGCCGGGCAATGAAGTCGAATTACTTCAAATTGCTCCCTTTGGAGATCCCCTGTATTTGAATATTAACGGTTCTCATCTTGCCATTCGTATTGAAACTGCAAAACAAATCGGAGTGAAACTCATTAAAAATAAACAAAAATGAGTTTAAAAAACATCAATGTTGCTTTAATTGGAAATCCAAACGTAGGGAAAACTTCGGTTTTTAATCAGCTTACGGGCTTGAACCAACAAGTGGGAAACTATCCAGGAATTACCGTGGAGAAAAAAATGGGTTTTTGCAAACTGCCCAACAACATCAAAGCGAATATTCTTGATTTACCCGGAACCTATAGTTTAAATGCCAGCTCCATTGATGAAAGCGTCGTTATTGAACTTTTACTTAACAAAAACGACCGTCTCTATCCAGACGTGGCGCTTGTGGTTACTGATGTGGAGAACCTGAAACGAAATTTACTTCTTTATACCCAAATAAAAGACCTTGAAATTCCAACTATTTTGGTCATTAACATGGCTGATAGAATGGAACACAAAGGCATTACTCTTGATATACCTTATCTAGAAGAACATTTAAAAACCAAGATTGCTCTAATTAGCTCCAGAAAAGGACATGGAATTGAGGAATTGAAGAACTTAATCGTTAGTTATAAAACCATTTCTTCAGAACCGTGCTTGAATGCGTCGGTGATTGACGTCGAGTATTTCAATAGTCTTCGTCACGCATTTCCCAACCAATTACTTTATAAATTATGGTTGGTAATTACCCAAGATGTCAACTTTTTGAATTTGGAGCGTAACGAAATTCGAAGCACTTTTACCAAATCACATTCCGATTTGAAACGTTTGCAACAAAAAGAAACTATCAAACGCTATCAGTTCATCAATGATGTTTTAAAAGAAGGTTTAAAAGTTGACTCAACTGTTGCCAAGGATTTCCGAAGTAAGCTAGACCGCATCCTTACTCACAAAGTATGGGGATATGTAATTTTCTTCATCATATTGTTTGTGATTTTTCAGTCTATTTTTCAGTGGTCCAAGATTCCGATGGATTTTATCGACAGTACTTTTGCCTCTTTAAGTGCATTAGCGAGTGCACATTTGCCTTCAGGAATGCTGACGGATTTGATTTCACAAGGAATAATCCCAGGAATTGGAGGCATTTTAATTTTCATTCCACAAATTGCCTTTTTGTTTTTATTTATTTCCATACTCGAAGAAAGTGGCTACATGAGTCGCGTGGTATTCTTAATGGACAAAATCATGCGTCGATTTGGATTGTCGGGAAAAAGTGTAGTTCCATTGATTTCAGGAACAGCCTGTGCCATTCCGGCAATTATGGCAACCAGAAACATCGAAAACTGGAAAGAAAGGTTAATCACAATTCTAGTAACTCCTTTTACCACATGTTCGGCCAGACTACCTGTTTATGCCATTATTATTGGATTGGTTATCCCGGATACTTATGTTTTAGGGATATTAAATGTACAGGGATTGACTTTAATGCTTTTGTATGTTATTGGTTTTGGAATGGCGATATTATCCGCTTATATCCTAAATATCATTCTAAAGGTAAAAGGCAAAACATTCTTTGTGGTGGAAATGCCCAACTATAAGTTGCCAATGTTCAAGAACGTCGCCATTAACGTAATTGAAAAAACAAAAGCCTTTGTTTTTGGCGCCGGAAAAATTATTTTGGCAATATCTATTATCTTATGGTTTTTGGCCTCTTATGGCCCAGGAAAACAGTTTAAAAACGCCGAACAGATAATATTGGAGAATACCAAAGCACATCCATTATCAACAACCGAGTTCAATAATGCTGTCGCTTCGCAAAAATTAGAGAATTCTTATATTGGTCTAATGGGAAGAGGTATAGAACCCGTTATTTCTCCATTAGGTTATGACTGGAAAATTGGCATTGCCATTATCAGTTCGTTTGCGGCAAGAGAGGTGTTTGTAGGAACCTTGGCAACCATCTATAGTGTGGGCGGAACAGACAATGAAAATACCATAAAAAACAAAATGGCCGAAGAAGTAAATCCTGTAACCGGTGAAAAAATATTCAATTTTGCCTCAGGGATATCATTACTTATGTTTTATGCTTTTGCCATGCAATGTGCCAGTACTCTTGCCATTACAAAAAAAGAAACCAACTCCTGGAAATGGCCTGCCGGTCAGCTTGTTTTTATGAGTTCTTTGGCTTATGTAGTGGCATTAATTGCTTTTCAAATCTTAAAATAGTGTATTATGATTCAAGAAATAATAGCCTTTGTAATCCTTGTACTCGCACTTGCTTTTTTGATTCGAAAATTTTTTTTCAAAAAAAAATCGGATAAAAACTGCGGAAGTGGTGATTGTGGGTGTAGTTAATTTGGTTTTTAATTACCTTAAAAAACGAACTATTTTTGCTTTTGAGTAAAAGTATCTATTGCTTTTAAATCTTATCTTCGAACTTCTTTTTACTAAAAAATAAAATTCTTCCTTTGGGCTTTTTGCTAAAAAAAAATTATAAGTTGCTGATAATCTAGATTTAGACATCATGAAATACGCTAATTTCTTATATAAAAAACATTTCATTTCATTTTTTTATCTTAAATTTATGTCATTAATTTTCAATTCCTTAATGCCTAAATTTAAAAAACCAGAATATTATGAAAAAAACGTTTATTAAAGGATTAGTTGTATCAAGTGTATTGTTATTATTAATTTCCTGTAAAAAAGAGGAACCAGTTGCCGCTGTAATTGACACCAACCAAATCAAAGAAGAAATTCAAGCCAAGGAAAATGAATTTGCTGACACCTACAATGCCGGAATAGTCAAAAACATAGGTTACCATGCCGATGATGCCATAACCTATCCACAAAATAGTGCGCCAGTAGTGGGAAAAGCCGCAATCGTTGAGTTTTTAAAAACGCACAGGGATACCATATCTGTAGGCAAAAAAATCTCATTTAAAACCGACGAAGTATTTGTATCAAATGATGGAAACCAAGTAGTAGAGGTTGGTACTTATAAAGTAGTTGATTCTACAGAGGCCGTTGTAAATTCAGGAAATTACATGAGCTTATTTGTAAAAAGAAACGGTAAATATGTTTGCTTAAGAGACATGAGCACATCAGATTTGCCAAACGAATAAAAACACACCAACACTTTTGTTGCCGAAAAAGGCTCTCTGAAAATTAATCCGGAGAGCCGTTTTCTTTTAAAGCGTATTCCAAAGAAACAGTCACTTAAAAAAAATGTCAAGTAGCGAAAAAATTGGCTTTACCGGGAAACATCGTTCCTGCTGTCCGCTATATCCCATCAAGGCAAAAGAGTCAGCAAAGTCAATTTTTGAAAAACTCAAATAAACTGTAATTTCAAGATTTTGAATCGGTGACAAAACTCCAATTAGAGTTCGATATACCTTTTTTGCAAATAAAAAACCCTGACAACAATTGTTATCAGGGCAATTTTATAATTAAAAACAATATGACTTAGCGTCTTCTTCCGCCGCCGCCGCCGCCTCGGTAACCACCGCCACCGCCGCCGGATCTATAACTGCCGCCGCCACTGCTTCCTCTATTAAAACTACTAGAGCCTGATCCAGAACGGGAAGAACTCATTGAGTTGGAAGCCGATGGTCTCGACGATGAAGATGATCTATTTGCATCACGCGTTGAAGCTGAATTTCTATTACTAGCATCTCGTGTAGAAGCAGAATTTCTATTTGCATCTCTTGTCGAAGCGGTATTTCTATTACTATTATTACTGTTTCTATTACCGTTATTTACATTGTTCCTGTTATTACTATTTATATTATTGTGCGAAACACGATTCGAAGTGTTGCGACTGTTGTTATTATAATTATTGTAATTATTATGATTAACATAAACATTCGTATTATGATAACCATATCCTCCACCATGATAGCCATAGTGATTTGAACGATAAATTCCTACAGCCATAACAGTAGCAAATCCAAACCAAGGGGGATAATACCCATAGTAATATGGAGGATAATATGGCACATAAGCAGGAGAATAAACATATTGAACAATTGGAGCTTGTTCAACAACAACCGTGGTGGTCGAGGCAGGCACATTTACTGTAACCGGATTAGTTCCTGTATAAGCTGGATTTGCCGTTACACCGCCACTCCCTTTTGGAGCTGGCTCTACAATATAGTCCTTCCCATACAAATCTTTGTCTCCGATAATTTGTAAGCTTATCTTTTTGTTTTTATCTTTTGACACCATAATTACGGCCACATCTTGGGTTTCCGTTTTACTTATGGGGTCTCTAAGGATAAATGTAAAGTCGTCACCATCTTTCTTGGTTTCCACTTTGATAAAATCAACTTTTTTATCATCGTTTAAATCCAAATTATTGATTTTAGTCTTCTCGTCATTTAATGACTTTTCGAAGTCCTCAATAGTCTTAGATTTTTGAAAAAGATCCAAAACAGCATAAAGATCTAGATTGTCACCTGGCAAACCTAATTCTCCGGTATCACTTGTTTGAGAAAAAGCATTCAAACTAAACAAGCTCATAGCTATTACTAGAAATGATAAAAATCTTATTTTCATAACATTCTGATTTAAATTTGTAATGTAAATATAGCAAACTAAACTTAATAATTTTATTTCTCTATTGGAATAAATTACAGATAAATCAAATTTTGTGCCAAATAAACATACTCTTTTGCAATGTTTTGTTAACGCCAATAAAATTAAGACAGCCCTCCTAGACTAATTTGTCTATCGCATATTTAAAATTTAGATTTCAAAACGAGATTCTACACTACTTTCACAAACAAATTACTAGCAATCTTATTGGAAATAACAAATTCGGAATCGTTCACTTTTATTTTAAGAGACAAATCAAATGTTTCCTTAGTAACCACTGCGATTTTGGTTCCCAATCCAATTTGTTGTTTGTCAAGATATTTCAAAAAATCGGAAGAATTGTCCTTTACCCCTACACATATTCCGGATTGATTTGCCAACAGTTCAGATAACAATTGTTTTTCTATCGCAATCATTCGTCCTTGCGCATCCGGTATTGGATCGCCATGTGGATCTTCAGTAGGATTCCCAAGAAAATCATCGAGTTTATTGATTAGTTTTTCAGATTTGATATGCTCGAGTTGTTCGGCAATATCATGAACTTCATCCCAAGAAAAATCAAGTTTTTCAACCAAAAATACTTCCCATAAACGATGTTTTCGCACAATCATTTTGGCTGCAAGCTTTCCGTTTTCAGTCAATGAAACCCCTTGGTATTTTTTATAATTCACCAAATCCTTTTCGGCCAATTTTTTAAGCATATCCGTTACAGAGGAAGCTTTGGTTTCCATCATTTCGGCAATAGCATTGGTGCTTACTTCACTATCAAGACTAGTGGTAAGGTGATATATGGATTTCAGGTAATTTTCTTCGGAGAAAGTCATTTGATTGCAGATTTTAGATTGCAGATTTTAGATTAGAGATTTTAAAAAAATCATCATCCCAAAATCTTAGATACTCAGTAACTCAGAATCTCAGCAACTATTTTTTAATTTTTAACAATAAACAAAGGTATTGAAATTTTATGGCGCAGTTTATCAACCGTAGTACCAAAAATTAGATCTTTCAAACCCGTATGACCATGTGTTCCCATGACCAAAATATCAAAACTACCCTTATTTATTATCGTTGGAATAATCTTGGTAGGATTTCCAAACCCTAATTCAGTTTCAATTTTAAAGCCTTTTTGCGAAAGCATTTCTTTATATTCCAACAATAGCTTTTCATCTATAGTGGTTTCGTGATCGTCAACTTCATTTCCATACATCATAGCTCCAACGGTTTCTACCACATGTATTAAAGTATATTTAGCCTCCATTCCTCCCAATTCAAAAGCATGGTTTAAAGCCGCTTCATCTGCAGAAGAAAAATCGACTGAAACAGCAATGTCTTTATTAGAGTAGGTTCCTGTTGAAGAAAATTTCAAACTCAAAAGATGCGGAGAATGGTTTTGAATATCTGGTTTTGATTTTGTCACAAAAGGTTTAATTACGATATAAAGCAATAAAATCAAGAAACTAATTGCCAAGGGCACTACCGTCAACCACAGAATTAATGGATTTTCTGAAGTTTCCAACCATCCTTGTATTTCCGAAAAAACCAATTTGGCGTTGAGTGAAACAATGATCAAAGCCACTATCCAAGATGCAAATTGCGTTGTTCTGCTAATATGAAATCCCTTCATTTTTCTTTTATCACTCACAAAATGAATCAGCGGAATGATAGCAAACCCTAATTGTAAACTTAAAATTACCTGACTAAGGATCAACATTTTTCCAGTAACGCTTTCGCCAAAAATAAAAATAACAATCATGGCAGGTACAATGGCGATTAAACGAGTAATAATTCGACGAACCCAAGGCTGAATTCGCAAATTTAAATAACCCTCCATCACAATTTGCCCAGCCAATGTTCCGGTAACCGTCGAGCTTTGTCCTGCGGCTATTAAGGCTACCGCAAATAAAACAGGAGCCCACTTGGTTCCTAATATCGGTTGCAGAAAACGGTAAGCATCTTGAATTTCGGCCACTTCAAACATTCCATTTTTATAAAATGTCGCTGCCGCCAGAATTAAAATAGCCGCATTTACAAAGAAAGCCAAGTTTAGAGCAATCGTCGAATCGATAAAATTATACTTAATCGCCTGTTTGATTCCTGCAGGACTTCGGTCAAATTTTCTGGTTTGCACCAAAGAAGAATGCAAATACAAATTGTGTGGCATTACCGTGGCTCCAATGATTCCAATGGCAATATAAAGTGCTGATTCATTAGGCAAAGAAGGAATCAAACCGTAAAGCACTTTCCCCATTTCTGGCTGTGCAAATATCATTTCGAATATAAAAGATAATCCAATGATCATAACAAGTACAATGATAAACGCTTCCATTTTACGAATGCCTTTATTGATTAGAAAAAGCAATAAAAATGTATCCAAAACAGTAATCATGACCGCTTCTATCAGCGGAATGCCAAACAATAAATTGATACCAATGGCCATTCCTAAAACCTCGGCAAGATCACAGGCAGCTATGGCAATTTCGGCTAGAAAGTAAAGAATATAATTAATGAATTTCGAATAGGTTTCTCGTGAGGCTTGGGCCAAATCACGTTGTGTAACGATTCCAAGTCGGGCACTTAGGCTTTGCAACAGCAACGCCATCAAATTACTCATCAACAATACCCATAATAATGCATATCCAAACTGACTCCCTCCAGCTATGTCCGTCGCCCAGTTTCCTGGATCCATATACCCAACACTAACCAAATAGGCCGGACCGAAAAAGGCCAATATTTTCCTGAATACAGAAGTTTTATTTTGCGTCGCCACCGATTGGTGAACCTCTTCAAGTGATTTACTCATATTTAAACATTTAAAAAACAAATATATAAAATAATTTTACGATACATAAATAATTTTTTAGTTTTGTCTAAAATTTAATTTAAAACAAACTAAATGAAAAAATTCATATTAATAATATCCTTTCTGTCAATCTCAAATTATGCGATTTCGCAAGACTTGCCAAGCATTCAAACAGACAGACCAGATCAAACGGAATGCCCTTTTATTACTCCAAAAGGTTATTTACAGTTTGAAAATGGATTTTCTTATGAAAAAATCGATGGTGATTCCAAAAGTATTGTTGCTCCTACAATTTTAACCAAATTTGGGATCAACGATCATTTTGAGCTACGATTAATCACGGAATATTCAATCGAAAAAAATAATTCAAGCAAAATATCAGGAATTAATCCAGTTCTGATTGGTTTTAAAACACGCCTTTTTGAAGAAAAAGGGATTATCCCAACAACCTCTTTCATCACTCATCTCGGTCTTCCAAAATTGGCTTCATCAGATTTAAAAGCAACATACTATACTCCTGAATTTCGATTTACAATGCAACACACTATTTCTGATAGACAAACTTTAAGTTATAATTTGGGTGCCGAATGGAGCGGAGTAACTCTGGAACCAACTTTCATTTACACTTTGACAACGGGATACTCTTTTTCTGAAAAAATTGGTGGATACATAGAATTCTTTGGTTTTATACCGCAAATAGAAAAACCAGATCATCGATTTGATGGAGGCTTAACTTATTTATTCAATCCAAACCATCAACTGGATGTTTCTGCAGGTTTTGGACTCTCCAAAATTTCTCCGGAATATTATTTTGCTTTAGGATATTCATTTCGATTCAAAATCTAATATCAAACTATAACAAAACTTTATAATTCAAACTTATATCTTGGTTTGAAACTTTGTAACTTTGCAGTTCTAAAAGTTAAACTTAAAATAAAAAATATGTATCCAGAAGAAATGGTAAAACCAATGCAAGCTGAATTAACGTCTGCTGGTTTTCAAGAATTACATACTGCCGATGCTGTAGAAAGCGCAATAAAATCAGCAGGAACAACACTTGTAGTAGTAAACTCTGTTTGTGGTTGCGCTGCAAGAAATGCACGCCCAGGAGCCAAAATGAGTTTGGATAATGCAAAAAAACCATCTAATCTAGTAACTGTTTTTGCAGGTGTAGATCGCGAAGCTGTAGAAGCTGCAAGAGGTTTTATGTTTCCATTCCCTCCATCTTCTCCAAGTATTGCCCTGTTCAAAGACGGTGAATTGGTTCATATGCTAGAACGTCACCACATTGAAGGTCGTCCAGCAGAAACTATTGCAGAAAACTTAAAAGATGCTTTCAACGAGTACTGTTAAGCTAAAAAGCAAAACAAAAAAACCACGCAAATTGCGTGGTTTTTTGTTTATAAAGATAATGTCTAATTCCAGCCTCCACCCAAAGCTCTGTACAATTGGATGGTTGAACTCAATTGGTTTTGCGTCAACTCCGAAAGACTTAATTCTGCATCAAACAAATCTATTTCTACTTGTATAACTTCCAAGTAAGAAACATAGCCATTATAATACCTTGCATTCGATAATTCCAAGTTTTTTCTAGCCGCAATAACCTGCTTGTTTCTAGCTGCCCATTCTTCCTTATACGTTTTCACGTTTTGCAAAGATTGTTCTACTTCGGCAACGGCAACAAGACAAGTTTTTTGGTAATTAAGTCTTGATTCTTCAGCAATTTGACGGTATATTTCTACTCTCCTTCTGTTTTTACCAAAATTAAAAATTGGACCTGCAACAGTAGCGCTTGCGTTTTGCAAATACGATGAACCATCAAATAAATGACTTACATCACTGTTTGCGAATCCCGCCAATGCAGCAATATTGAAAGAAGGAAAACGCATCGCTTGCGCAACACCTATTCTTTCATTAGCCGCCATATAATTCCTTTCTGCTTGATTTACATCAGGTCTGTTTTTCAATAAAATAGAAGGAATAGAAACGGGTAAATTATTCGCTACTTGAAGCTCTGTGTTGGTTTTACCACGCTCTATCGGTCCTGGAGCTTGACCAATCAATATTGAAATAATATTTTCTTGAATGGTAATCTGTCTCTTAAAAGCAGGAATAGCTGCTTCGGCAATTGCTACTTGTTGTTCGATTTGAACCTTATCTACTTCAGAAACGTAACCAGCCGAAAACCTTTGATTAATAATATCAAATCCTTTTTGTCTAGATTCCAAAGTCTTTTGCGCAACAAGTAGTCGGTTGTCATAATCACGTAGTTGAAAATAAGCAACCGCAATATCACTAACCAAATTAGAAAGAATCACTTTTCGTCCTTCTTCACTAGCTATTAATTCATCTTGAACAGCTCTATTTTCGTGGCGAACTTTACCCCAAAAATCCAATTCCCAAGAAAGATTAGCTGACGCATTGGAAGGCAAAAAGGTCTTCTCATTACTGTTTACAGTAGCGCTATAACCAATTGCAGGCAATAAGTCGGCTTTGGTATATCCTAATTCTGCTCTGGTACGATCAATACGCGCCATAGCAATCTTCAAATCATAGTTATTTTCAAGTCCTTTAGTTATTAGGCCTTTTAAAACATCATCATTAAAAAGATCAAACCATTTTACGTTCACCACAGAAGCGAGTGTATCAGCATTTGCAGGACCATAGTGGAAACTTTCAGCATTCTTTTCTTCTGGCTTTTCGTATTTAGGCCCAACCAAACAACCTACAGGAAGAACTGCAAGGACAACAATAACAACAATAATTTTTAATTTATTCCTCATGATCTGTAGTTTTTGAATCCGTACTATTTTCAGTTGCTACAACCTCATCCTTGTTTTTTCCGATGTTTTCAATCATTACAAATAAACCCGGAACAATTAACACTCCAAGAACTGTGGCTATCAACATTCCGCTGAACACTGCCATACCCATTACGATACGGGCTTGCGACCCAGCACCTGTAGCGGTAAGCAAAGGAACAACACCAAGAATAAAGGCAAAGGCCGTCATTAAGATTGGGCGAAAACGAAGCTTAGCCGCAACCATTGCCGATTCGTATAGTGGTTTCCCTTTTTCATATTCTTCCTTGGCAAACTCAACGATAAGAATTGCATTCTTGGCGACTAGTCCGATTAACAGTACCAATCCAATTTGCGCAAACACATTGTTCACATAAGCATCACTACCAATTCTAGCCAAAAACAATCCTAAAAATGCTCCAAAAACTGCAAAAGGCGCTCCAAGCAATACACTAAAAGGCAATTTCCAACTTTCGTACTGTGCGGCAAGAATTAAGAATACAAAAACTAAGGCCATTAGAAATACAGTACCTCCACTTGGAGAATGTTTTTCTTGATACGACAAGTTGATATAATCGTAACTCATATCAGATGGTAGAGTTTCTTTGGCAACTTCTTCCAATGCATCCAAAGCTTGAGCACTACTGTAGCCGTCATTAGGACTTCCTCCAATCTCAGCTGACCTAAATAAATTAAGACGGTTGGTAAAATCGGGTCCTGCCACTTTTGTTGCTGTAACCAAAGTGGATATAGGCAACATATCGCCATTGTCATTTCTTACGTAAATCTTATTTAAATTTTCAGGTTTTAATCTGTCAACGGCATCACCTTGTAAATACACTTTGTACTGACGTCCAAAACGGTTGAAGTCATTCACGTAACTTCCTCCCAAAAAGGCACCCAATACTTCGGTAACCTTAGAAACTGGCACTCCCAATTTCATGGCTTTTTCGTTGTCGATGTCCAACTTTATCTGAGGTGTACCAGCATTAAAAGTTGTATAAATCCTTTTTATTTCAGGACGTTTTTGAGCTGCTGCAATAAAAGCTTGTGTTTGTTGGGCAAGATATTGTGGAGTGTTACCACCTCTATCCTGCAACATTAAACTAAAACCTGCAGAGGCACCTAAACCTTGAATTGCAGGAGGTCCAAAGGCAAAAGCCGTTGCTGTTGTAATTTGTGTCGATAGTTTTTTATTTAAACGATCCACCAATTGCTTCGCCGTTTCAGCTCTTTCTTCCCATGGTTTTAAGGATATGAAAATAAAAGCGTTATTCGGTTGATAGGAGTTGGTAAGCATACTAAACCCATTGATTGTGGTATAAGACAATATCGATTCCTCTTCTTTTAAAAACCCATCGACTTTCTTTGAAATTTCATCTGTTCGCTGAAGAGAAGATGCTGGGGGCAATGCAATATTAATTAATACATATCCTTGATCTTCCTCTGGAATAAAACCTGCTGGAATTTTTAAACCCAGTAATACTACAGCTCCAATAATTACTCCTAATAAAATGATAATGCGCGTTGCTTTTTTAGCAAAAAAAGTAGCTCCATTTATATAAGTTCCTGTGACTTTTTCAAAAATTCTATTGAAACCAGCAAAAAATTTAGCCAGCCATCCTTTTTGTTCACTAACTGGTTTTGTGGGTTTCAGTAACATGGCACAAAGCGCGGGACTCAGTGACAAGGCACTAAACGCCGAGAAGGCCACCGAGACCGCAATGGTTATCGCAAATTGTTGGTAAAAACGACCTGTAATACCTGGTGTCATCGCAACTGGTACAAATACCGCAATCAAAATAAGTGCAATTGCAATTACTGGCCCAGAAACTTCACGCATCGCTTGTATTGTTGCATCTTTCGGTGATTTTCCGTGTTCAATATGATGCATTACGGCTTCCACAACCACGATGGCATCATCCACAACGATACCAATTGCCAGTACCAATCCCAATAAAGACAAGGTATTTATTGAAAAACCTAGCAATGGAAAAACTGCGATGGTACCAATTAACGATACAGGAACCGTTATTAAAGGAATCAAGGTAGCACGCCAGTTTTGAAGAAATATAAATACAACTAGAATAACCAGTAAAACAGCCTCAAAAAGAGTATGAACGATATCATCAACACCCGCAGTAATAGCAAGTGTAGTATCCAATGACTCTTGGTAAGCTATATCTTTTGGAAACTTTTCAGACATTTTTTTCATAGCCTCTTTGGCAAGTGTAGCCACTTCCAAAGCGTTACTTCCCGGCATCTGAAATACAGTTATTGCCGAAGTGGCACTACCATTTCTGCGAGCGTTTGAACTATAATTCTCTGTTCCTAATTCAATTCTGGAGATATCGCTTAATAGTACTTCGGAACCATCTGATTTGCTTTTTACTACAATTTGGCCAAACTCCTTTTCAGTAACCAAACGGTCTTGAAGTGTAACTCCATAGGTAAAATCAGTCCCCATTGGAGCAGGTTCTGCTCCAAATTTCCCACCGGGACTAATCATATTTTGAGCATTCAAAGCATTCTTTACATCATCGACAGTTATCCCAAGCTTACTCATTACATCGGCCTTGAGCCAAACCCTCATCGAATAGTCACTCCCCCCAAAAAGGGAAACTTCACCAACCCCTTTTATACGTGCCAATTGATCCACTATGTTGATATTGGCATAGTTATTCAAAAATTTAGAATCGTATTTAGGATTTGTAGATGTAAGTGTAAACAGCATCATCGGGAACGATAATGATTTTTTCACCACAACTCCTTGTTGTTTTACACTTGATGGCATAAATGGTGCTGACTGTGCTTGGCGGTTTTGGGTAAGCATATTGGCATTATCCAAATTCGTACCCACATCGAATGTTACTTCAATTGTACAAGCTCCATCAGAGGTGTTTGTGGATTTTATATAAAGCATCTGTTCTACTCCATTTACCTTTTGTTCGATTGGTGTAGCAACAGCTTGCTCAACATTCAAAGCATTTGCTCCTGTAAAAGAAGTAGTGATTTTTACAACAGGTGGATTGATATCCGGATACTGCGATATTGGCGTTTTTTGTAATGCAAGTAATCCGAGTATCACAATAATGATACTGATTACCATGGCTACAATTGGTCTTCTAACAAAAAATTCTCCCATAATGATGTTTCTAAATTATTTATTAGCACTAATTATTTTTCTGCTTTTCCTGGAGCCCAGTCTACAATTTTCGGAGTTATAAGACTACCGCTTTTCAATAGAGAGGTTCCTCCCATAGCAACTTTATCATTAGCCGTTAATCCATCAAGAACCAAATAAGAATCTTTGTATGACGGACCAATTTGTACCATTTTCATATCTACTTTATTACTATTGTCTACAACATAAACCTGATAAATTCCTTGCATTTCAATAACAGAACGTTGCGGAATAACCAATGCATTTTTACGAACATCAGTAACTACATGAATTTTAACATATTGACCTGGTCGAATTAATTGATCAGGATTGGCAAATGCAGCCTCAAAAGTTACTGCCCCGGTAGTTGGATCAATTTGTCTATCGGCAAAACTGATTTTTCCTTTTTCAGGATAAGCTGACCCATCTGACAATTCTAATGAAATTGATTTTCCGGCTCCTTTTAGACTTGAATCTTTTTTAGTTATTTCTCTAAAGATTCGAAGATATTCCTGCTCGCTCATTGTAAATCGAACTCTTACATCCCCTAAATCCGAAACGGTATTCAAAACCGATGCGGCACCTGGACGAACATAATCTCCAACCCTAACTTTTGAAATCCCAATCAATCCTGAAATTGGAGCAAGAATTGAGCAATATCCCAATTCTATTTTTGAATTTTCTAAATTGGCAGTTGCCGCTTTTATGGAGGCAGTTGCTGCACTATACGCTGATTTTGCAGCTATTAATTCTCTTTGACTCACAGCGTTCATTTTGGCAAGTGGAACCATCATGTCATAATCAGATTTGGTTTTGGCCAACCTTGCCTGCATTTCTGCCAAATTTGCTTCTGCCTGATGAACTTTCTCTTGAAACGGCAACGGATCAATAGTGTATAACAATTGACCTTTGTGTACCAAACCTCCTTCTTTAAAATTTAGACTTTCGATTACGCCATCAACTCTAGGGTTAATCTGTATATCCGATTGTCCAAAGGTTTGCCCAGTAAATTCCGATTCGAGTCTTACATCTTGCTGTAGCACTTTTACAACCGAAATTTCGAGCGGTTTGGCCTCTGGTGCCGCTTCTTTTTTACAAGAAGAATAAAATGAAGAGAGAACTATAACAAAAAATAATATTTTAATCTTTTTCAACGTATTCATAAAATTATTATTAAAATTAGTATAAACAAAAATACTGATTTAAATTTATCAGCACGAGGAAATTACAAAAAACAAACGAATAATTCACAGTAACTAATAAAAAAATTAATAGTTGACTATTCTTTCAAGTCATATCTCCGAATTCCACAATCATTCTTTGTTAAAAAAACTCCAGTTACTGTTTTTTTACTAAATTAGTAGATTGTATTCTGTAATTCTCAACATATAAAAAACATTAATTGTTTTTTAATCTACATCATCTTTTACTAACATTAAATTCCAAGAATATGTCTAAGTCCAATAAAAAAGACCACAATGAATTTGAAGAAAACCTTGTTGATCTTTCCTCTTTAAGCAAAAAAGAACTTGTTCAAAGAGCCAAAAAATTCTCAAAACAATATTGTGTTGGAGATGGAGATGACTTCAAGCTTAAAAATTACGAGACAAAAGCCAGTTTCAATTTGGGGGAAGAAGGAAAACCATTGGTGAATCAAACCTTGCAAATGGGAGTTGAAGCCCTGGCCGCTATGCAAGACATTTTATATGCCCAAGACAAATGGTCGTTGCTACTCGTTTTTCAGGCGATGGATGCGGCGGGCAAGGATGGAGCCATCAAACATGTGATGTCGGGCGTAAATCCACAGGGATGCCAGGTTTCTTCTTTCAAAGCACCAAGTTCAGAAGATTTGGATCATGATTTTCTTTGGCGTTGCCAAAAACATTTGCCTGAAAGAGGACGTATTGGAATTTTCAACCGTTCCTATTATGAAGAAGTTCTAGTAGTGCGCGTACACGAGCAAATTTTAAAAGGTCAAAAACTTCCGGAAAAACTGATTACCAAAGACATCTGGGAGGAACGTTTTCAGGACATTCGAAACTTCGAAAAATACCTTACCCGAAACGGAACAATTGTCATCAAATTTTTCCTCAACGTTTCCAAAAAAGAACAAAAAAAGCGATTCATTGAGCGCGTGGACGATCCGGACAAAAACTGGAAATTTAGTGCGGCCGACGCCAAAGAAAGAGGCTACTGGGATGATTATATGAATGCTTACCAGGAATTGATAAAAAACACCTCGACCAAAAAATCTCCTTGGTATGTGATTCCCGCCGATAATAAATCCTATGCGCGTATCGCCATTGCATCGGCAATTATTCACGCATTGGATGAAATGGAATTAGAATATCCAAAAGTAAGTGCCGAAAAAATAGCCGAATTAAATGCTGTTAAAAAAGCATTACTGGACGAAGAAGATTAATTAGTCCCTAGTAATTGGTAAAAAGTGATTAGTCTGGAGCACTATTCCAAAAGACTTATTTTCTAAATCACTACCAAAAAGCTAATCACTAAGGACTACTCACTAATCACTAAATAAACTATGACTTATAAACTTTTTCCACCTTCGGAATGGATTAAAGAGTACAATACCAAAACCTTAAAAAGCGACTTTATAGCCGGAATAACACTGGCTGCTTATGGAATTCCCGTATCCTTGGCCTATGCTACGCTGGCGGGACTGCCTCCGCAATACGGAATTTACGGCTACCTTATTGGCGGCTTATTTTATGCCTTATTGGGAACGAGCAAGCAACTGGCCATAGGTCCAACATCGGCAATTTCGTTACTGATTGGCACCACCATTGCTGATATGGCCAATGGTGATGTTCAACGTTGGGCTGACATTGCCTCACTCACGGCCCTTGTATTTGCGGGTATGGCAATACTCGCTTATCTCTTGCGTTTGAGTGGAATTATCAATTTTATTAGCGAAACCGTTTTGGTAGGATTCAAAGCCGGTGCGGCCATAACTATTGGTTTAACCCAATTACCTAAATTATTTGGCATAAAAGGTGGTGGCGAAAATTTTATTGATCGCATTGTAACCCTTTTTAATCAACTCCCAGACACTAATACTACAGTTTTTGTTTTTGGTATGGCTGCCATTATTATCCTAATTGTTGGCGAAAAAATAGCACCGGGACGACCAGTGGCTCTTATAATTGTAATCCTATCCATACTACTCATTTCGACCACCTCATTAGGGATTCAAGAATTCAAAACCGTCGGAGCTATCCCAACCGGGCTACCTGAATTTCATCTGCCTTCACTTCGCATCCGCGACGTAGACGGAGTAATCCCATTAGCTTTGGCTTGTTTTTTACTCTCTTATATAGAAAGTGTTTCGGCAGGAAGGACATTGGCACAAAAAAACGGATACGTCATTGACCCTCGCCAGGAATTACTGGCCCTTGGCATTGCCAATGCTGCTGTCGCATTCGGGCAAGGATACCCCGTAGCCGGAGGATTATCTCAATCCGCCGTGAATGATACTGCTGGCGCCAAAACACCGTTATCCTTAGTGTTTGCTTCAGCAACAATTGCAATATGTTTGCTGTTTTTAACAGGATACCTTCAAAATTTACCTACTGTAGTCTTGGCATCGATAGTCTTGGTAGCCATCAGAGGTCTTTTTGACCTAAAAGAAATGAAACATTTGTACAAAATCAACAAACAAGAATTTTATGTTGCCATCATAGCCCTTATCGGAGTACTTATTTGGGGAATCCTAACTGGAGTTTTACTGGCAGCCATAGTAACTTTATTGCTATTAATCAAAGCTACTTCCAAGCCGAATGTGGCTTTCTTGGGAAGAATTCCGGGAACCAAACGCTATACGGATATTGAAAGGCATCCTGACAACGAAAGGATTGAAGGACTATTAATTGTTCGTATCGAATCGGCTATTTTGTATTTCAATGTTGAATACATCAAAGAACAGCTTTGGAAAAAAATCAACAACGAATCCGATCCCTTAAAAACAGTAATATTGGATCTTAATTCCTCTCCCAGAATCGATATTGCAGGAGCCCGATTTTTAAAACATCTTTTTGTCGATTTGAAAGCCAAGAACATTTCCTTAAAAATTGCAGAAGCGCGATCCGAAGTTCGGGACAGTCTGCGTGCCGAGGGTCTCGAAATGCTTTTGGGACATATCAGCCGCGCTACTTCGGTGGATGATTTGGTCGTTAGTGCAGTTAAAAATAAATGACAATTTCAATGACAATGGCAAGATTCAATACAATAATTTACATCCAATAGACCGTAAACCCTAAATTTCACCTAATTCGCATTATAAAACCGCAAAAGTTCACTAATTTTGCGCCCGATTTGAGTTCTTCCATTTAGAACTCACCACATATTTTCTCACTTAAACGTTTATAGCATGCAACTGTATAACACCTTAAGCGCAGAAGAAAGAGCCGAGCTTATTGATCAAGCCGGAAAACAACGCCTTACGTTGTCTTTCTATGCGTATGCCAAAATTCAAGATCCAACACAATTTCGTAACGATTTATTTATTGTCTGGAATGCACTCGATGCATTGGGTAGAATTTACGTTGCCCATGAAGGCATCAACGCCCAAATGAACGTTCCTGCCGAAAACTTCGAAGCTTTTAGGGAGACTCTGGAAGTGTATGATTTTATGAAAGGCATTCGTTTGAATGTGGCTGTAGAACATGACGATCACGCCTTTTTGAAACTAACGATCAAAGTGCGTCACAAGATTGTTGCTGACGGTTTGAATGATGATACATTTGATGTAACCAACAAAGGAGTTCACTTAAAAGCCAAAGAATTCAACGACATTCTGGATGATCCAAACACAATTGTTGTGGATTTTAGAAATCACTATGAAAGTGAAGTGGGCCATTTTAAAGGTGCCATAACTCCCGATGTTGAAACTTTTAGAGAGAGTTTACCAATAATCAACGAGCAACTTCAAGACCACAAAGAAGACAAAAACCTGGTAATGTATTGCACAGGTGGAATTCGTTGTGAGAAAGCAAGTGCTTATTTCAAACACCAGGGTTTCAAAAATGTTTTCCAATTGGAAGGCGGAATCATCAATTACGCCAAACAAATTGAAGCAGAAGGTTTGGAAAGTAAGTTCATTGGAAAGAATTTTGTTTTTGATAATCGTTTGGGAGAAAGAATCACGGACGATATCGTTTCTCAATGCCACCAATGCGGAAAACCGTGCGACAATCACACCAATTGTGAGAATGACGGATGCCATTTGTTATTTATTCAATGCGACGAATGCAAAACGGCCATGGAAAACTGCTGTTCTACCGAATGTCTGGAAATTATCCACATGCCTCTAGTCGATCAGGTACGATTGAGAACAGGAAAACAAGTTGGAAATAAAGTTTTTAGAAAAGGAAAATCGGAAAGTTTAAAATTTAAACATTCTGGAGAATTGACAGACACAGCTTTGGCAACTGCCCCAAAAACAACTGATATTCGCAAAAAAATAAAAGTTAAAAAGACTTTACTTGGCAAAGCGGAACATTATTACGTAAAAGCGCAAGTGGGACTTTTCACTATCGAAAACCAAGAATTGAATTCGGGTGACAAAATCTTAATCGTGGGGCCAACAACCGGGAACCAAGAAATGGTTTTGGACAAAATGTTGGTTAACGGAACCGAAAGTACTCAAGCCAAAATAGGCGATAAAGTAACCTTCACAGTGCCTTTCAGAATTCGATTGTCTGATAAATTATATAAACTTTTAGATTAATTTATCATGGCAACAAACAACAAAATAGAACTTATGGCTCCCGCAGGGAACTTTGAGTCGCTTCAGGCTGGACTAGATAATGGTGCGGATTCTGTTTACTTTGGCGTAGAACAATTGAACATGCGCGCCCGTGCCACGGTAAATTTCACAATGGATGATCTGCCAGAAATCGCCCGTCGTTGCGAAGCCAAAAACGTTAGAAGTTATTTGACGTTGAACACCATCATTTACGACCACGATTTATCGGTTGTAAAAACATTGTTGAACAAAGCCAAAGAAGCCAACATCACCGCCGTGATTGCCTCCGATCAAGCCGTAATCTCGATGGCAAGGGGAATTGGGATGGAAGTTCATATTTCGACCCAATTGAACGTTACCAATATCGAAACCATCAAATTCTACAGCTTATTTGCAGATACCATGGTTTTGAGCCGTGAATTGAGTTTACGCCAAGTAAAAAAAATCACGGAACAAATCGAAAAAGAACAAATCAAGGGGCCAAACGGCAAATTGGTGGAAATCGAAATCTTTGGTCACGGTGCTTTGTGCATGGCAGTTTCGGGAAAATGCTATTTGAGTTTACATTCGAATAACTCATCTGCAAATCGTGGTGCGTGCAAACAAAATTGTCGCAAAAAATATACTGTTATCGATCAGGAAACTGGTTTTGAAATCGAATTGGACAACGAATACATGATGTCACCAAAAGATTTATGCACACTTGATTTTCTGGACCAAGTGATTGATTCGGGTATTCAAGTTCTAAAAATCGAAGGCCGAGGCCGTGCTCCTGAATATGTTGCCACCGTAATAAAAACCTATCGTGAAGCCATTGACAGTTATAACGAAGGTACTTTTACCAAAGAAAAAATTGCTGTTTGGATGCAAACATTGAACACCGTTTACAACCGCGGTTTTTGGTCAGGGTATTATCTTGGTCAGGAATTGGGAGAATGGAGCGATGTTTCGGGATCGATGGCAACGCAGAAGAAAGTATATGTTGGGAAAGGAACCCATTTTTTCCCAAAAGCCGAAATTGGTCAATTCAAAATCGAAGCTTACGACATTAAAATCGGAGACAAAATATTGGTCACCGGTCCAAGCACCGGCGCTCAGGAAATGGTTATCGAAGAAATGTACGTGAATGATGTGACGGTAGAAAAAGCAACCAAAGGAGACGATTGTACTTTCAAATTGCCTTTCAGAATCCGTATGTCTGACAAATTATACAAAATAGTCGAAGCCTAATGGTTATCGTAACACTACAAAGGGACAAATGCATTGGGTGCAACTATTGTGTAGAAATGGCACCCGTTCATTTTCAAATGTCCAAAAAAGACGGAAAATCGGTGTTGATTAAAAGCATAAACGCCAAAGGTTTTTATACTTTGAAATCGCCAGACCACACCATAGCAGAAAGTTGCGAATTTGCAGCCAAAGCCTGTCCGGTGAAAATCATTACGGTGAAGGAGACATAGAAATCATTTAGCTATAAAAACAAAAACCTATTCAGTGGTGAGACGGAATAGGTTTTTTTAATTTATAGCAAATTCAAAAATAACCTTTTATTCTTTACTAAAAGCTCTCGCAGCTTCTCTTTCCAGATCAAGATATTGCTCTTTACCTGTATTCACAGTTACAAAGCTAATTTCACCACCTTCAAATTCACCTGGGGATGCATATTGTTTGCTTACTGGGTCTCCACTGTCATAACCTACACAAAGACCATCACCAACAAGAGTAAATTTACCAACTTGAGCAGTCATCTCGCCAGTTGCAACTTCTTTATCATTAATATACAATTTGGCTGTTCCAATAGATTCACCGTGTTCACCCGCTTTTTCTTTTGTAAACTCCATGCCAAAAGTATATTTCCCAGGTTTAAGCGTTTCTGTTGAAACCAATTGTTGCTCTTTTATTCCAAGGAAATTGTACACATAGTATAATTTGTGATCTTTTATGAATAAACTATGACCTCCAAAACGAGAACCGTGAGCAAAAATTACTCCAGAAGCATCAGCTTTAATCTCAACATTGGCAACAATCTTGAACGACTTGCCTCTCACACTTACAGCCACAGCTTCAGGAACTTGACTGGTATGAGGATAATAGGTATAGCTATCTGTTGGTTTTTCTTCTGTCGGTCTTTCAATATTTAAAATTTGCATTGCAGTACGGTCATCTAGTGGTAAAGCTTGATTTTTATTAGCTTCTTCCAACCATAATTTCTTTAAAGCTTCCAATTTTTCAGGATATTTGCTTGCTAAATCCTTTGATTCAGAACGATCTTCTTCAACATTATACAGTTCCCATTTATCTTGATCAAAATGACCTTTATCGGTTAATGGTGCATGCACTGCAACGGCTTTCCAGCCATCTTGCCAAATAGCACGAGTACCTATCATGGTAAAATACTGTACATGTTTTTGGGTTGGATCGTTAGGTTTGGCATCAAATGTATATTTCATTGAAACACCAGATAAAGGATATTGTTCAACTCCTCTATATACCTTTGGCATTTCCAATCCACAAATTTCTAAAATAGTAGGCACAATATCAACTGCATGATGATATTGATTACGTACTTCGCCACGTGCTTTAATTCCTTTTGGCCAAGTAATGGTCAATGGACAATCTGTACCTCCCGCATAATTGGAATAACGCTTGAACATTTTGAAAGGAGTCGACAAAGCCGCTGCCCATCCTGTTGGATAATGTTCATAAGTGTCTGGACCTCCTAACTCATCAATCAATTTCATGTTTTCGGCTAAATTATCAGGGAAACCATTGAAGAATTTATTTTCGTTTACAGAACCGTTTGGTGTACCTTCTCCCGAAGCTCCGTTATCGGATGCATACATAATTACCGTATTTTCATATTGACCTGTCTTTTTCAAATAATCTACAATACGACCAATCTCTACATCGGTATATTCCGAGAAAGCTGCATATACTTCACATAATCGAGAAAACAATTTCTTTTCATCTGCTGTAAGTGACTCCCATGGGCGTACAGCATCAGCAGGATTTGCCATAGCTGCAGGCATCGGATTCCATTCCGTAAGTGTTGTGCCTTTTGGCAAAATGCCTTTTTCAATCATTCGAGGCAAAACCCATTTGCGATACGCATCATAACCATCATCAAATTTACCTTTGTATTTTGCTATATATTCTTTAGGCGCTTGATGAGGTGCATGGTTGGCTCCCGGGCAATACCACATAAACCAAGGTTTAGAAGGATTGCCTGATTTTTGGTCTCCAATCATTTTGATGGCTTGGTCTGCTAAATCTTTAGACAAATGATAGCCTTTTTCAGGGCCATAAGGTGCCTCAATACCATGATTATCTTCTGTTAAATCGGGATAAAACTGATTGGTTTCTCCACCAATAAATCCATAAAAACGGTCATAGCCCTGTTGCAATGGCCATTGACTTTTATTGGCTCCAGCTGAAAGATCTGTTTCTGGAACATTATGGTCTTTTCCTAACCAAAATGTACTCCAACCATTTTCGTTCAGTATCTGTGCCATAGTAGCCGCTTGTGCAGGTAACTGACAACTGTAGCCCGGAAACCCATTGGCTCCTTCTGTAATTGCACCCATACCGTTAAGATTATGGTTACGACCAGTATTGATACAAGAACGGGTTGGAGAACAAAGGGCGACAGTTTGCCATTGGGTATAGGTCAATCCGTCTGCGGCCAGTTTGTCCATAGTAGGCATATTTATTCTTCCTCCATAGGGAGACCAAGCAGCCAAACCCGTATCATCATAAAGAATGAACAGGATATTGGGTGAACCTTCTGGCGCTTTTTTACGGATATATGGAGCCCAATCTGCTTTAGAATCACGAACATCTAATTTGATATCGCCTTTAAAAGTGGGTTGCTGTCCATAGCCATAGTATGAAAGTAAAACTGTCACCAGAGATGATAAAACGATTTTTTTAATCATAACAAAATTTATTAATTTATAAAAGAGGATAAGAGCCTCGAAAAGAATACTATAAAGATAATTTTTTTAATGTTAAAGCATAAAATACACTATGCTTTTTATCGTTATAAATAGCTTATTATCCGTTATTTAGAATGTAAATGAACAACTTATCCTTCAAAATTCTAAAATAAACTTTTATAACTAATTATTACAAATTCTTATAATTTTGCCCCATCAACCTTATAAAAACATCTACATAAAAACCATATTCTTTTTCGTACTATAATTAATTATATCTCTTTAGTATAACTTTATGATTATTTGCAGTTTTCAGCCCTTGTAACATAAACCAAAAAAATACTATCTTTACCCATTAAACGTAATACGAACTTAAATTGCTTTTATAGCAATACTACATATAGCATTATGGCATGTACAAGTTGTTCAACTTCAGATGGTGGTACACCAAAGGGTTGTAAAAATAATGGGACTTGCGGCACCGATAGCTGCAATAAATTAACGGTTTTTGACTGGCTTTCAAACATGAGTTTGCCAAACGGCGAAGCTCCTTTTGACTGTGTGGAAGTTCGTTTTAAAAACGGTAGAAAGGAATTTTACCGCAATACCGAGAATTTGACTTTGAGTATGGGTGATATAGTGGCTACTGTCGCTTCACCAGGACATGATATTGGAATTGTGACACTTACAGGAGAATTAGTAAAAATTCAAATGAAGAAAAAGGGAGTCAACCACTTAAGTAATGAAATTCCAAAAGTATATCGAAAAGCAACTCAAAAAGATATCGATATTTGGACCACAGCCCGAAATAAGGAAGAACCAATGAAAGTGCGTGCTCGCGAATTGGCGATTGCACAAAAACTGGAAATGAAAATTTCAGATATCGAATTTCAAGGTGACGGTTCCAAAGCGACGTTTTATTATACGGCCAATGACAGAGTCGATTTTAGGCTTTTGATCAAAGATTTCGCAAAAGAATTTGCTACAAGAGTGGAGATGAAACAAGTAGGTTTCCGTCAAGAAGCGGCTCGTTTAGGAGGGATTGGTTCTTGCGGAAGGGAATTGTGTTGTTCAACTTGGCTAACGGATTTTAGAAGTGTGAACACTTCGGCAGCGCGTTACCAACAACTGTCTTTAAATCCACAAAAATTAGCAGGTCAATGCGGTAAATTAAAGTGTTGTTTGAACTACGAACTAGACACTTACATGGACGCCTTAAAAGACTTTCCAGAATTTGAAACCAAATTAGTGACCGAAAAAGGAGATGCTATTTGTCAAAAACAAGACATTTTCAAAGGATTGATGTGGTTTGCCTACACCAATAATTTTGCCAACTGGCACATCCTGAAAATTGACCAAGTCAAAGAAATTATTGCCGAAAACAAACTAAAAAACAAAGTTTCTTCTCTAGAAGATTATGCGATTGAAGTAGTAGCAGAACCTGAACAAAATTTCAATAATGCAATGGGTCAAGAAAGTTTAACACGTTTTGACCAACCTAAGAGAAAGAAAAAACCAAACAAAAAACCTAGAGTAGCCGGTGAAAATGTGATTGTTCCTAACAATGCAAACAAACCAACTATTCAAAAAAATAATCCACCAAGCAATGCTAACGCAAATGTTGGCAACAAAGAGAATACTGTTAAGGAAAATCCAAACGGTAATAGCGCCAATAAAAATCGCAATAAAAACAATCGTAAGAAACCTAATAACAATCGTCCCGCTTCTGCCGAAAACAAACCAGAGCAACCTAGAAAACCAATAATTATTAAAAAAAATGAGAATAAAGAATAGTCTTTTGCTGCTTTTTGTGGCGGTACTCCTTTTTTCATGTGATAAAAAAAGGGTTTTTGACGAGTATAAATCTGTGGGAAGTGCTTGGAATAAAGACAGTATAGTCACTTTTGACTTACCCATTTTGGATTCGACAAAAAGATACAATTTGTTTGTAAATTTAAGAGACAACGACAATTACAAATACAACAATCTCTTTCTAATTGTGTCCCTGGAAAGCCCAAATGGTTACACCAAAGTTGATACTTTGGAATACCAGATGGCGGAACCTGACGGAACATTATTGGGAGATGGTTTTACTGATATCAAGGAGAGTAAGCTTTATTATAAAGAGAATGTGCGTTTTAGAGGAAAATACAAAGTACATATCAAACAAGCGGTAAGAGAAAACGGGAAAGTGCCTGGAGTTACTTTTTTAGATGGAATTACCGAAGTAGGTTTTAGAATAGAAAACAAAGATTAAGACACGATTATGGCTATAAAAAAAAGTAACAATCAGACAAAAGGCATCGATAAAGATGTTAAATATTATTCCAGACAGTTTTGGAAAATTTATTTTTATGGATTGGGAATCATTGCTTTATTTTTCCTGTTTGCCTCATGGGGTTTATTTGGATCCATGCCTTCATTTGAAGATTTGGAAAATCCGGATTCAAATCTTGCCACCGAAATTATCTCCTCTGATGGTGTTGTTTTGGGTAAATATTTCAAGCAAAACCGTTCTGCATTAAAATATTCTGATTTACCAAAAAACTTAGTTCAAGCCTTGATAGCTACTGAAGATGCCCGTTTTTACGAGCATTCCGGTATCGACGGAAGAGGAACATTAAGAGCCATTGCCAGTTTGGGAACCAGCGGAGGAGCCAGTACCTTGACCCAACAATTAGCCAAACAATTATTTCACGGTGAAGGATCTAAGTTTTTGCCTTTCCGAATTGTACAAAAAGCTAAAGAATGGATTATCGCCATTCGTTTGGAAAGACAATACACCAAAAATGAAATCATAGCAATGTATTGCAATGTATATGATTTTGGAAACTATTCCGTAGGCGTTAGTTCAGCTGCAAAAACTTATTTTTCAAAAGAACCCAAAGATTTAACCATTGACGAATCGGCTATTTTAGTGGGTATGTTCAAAAACTCAGGACTTTATAATCCTGTAAAAAATCCAGTTGGGGTAAAAAACCGAAGAAATGTAGTGCTTTCACAAATGGAAAAAGCGAACCTCATTACCGAAGACCAAAAACATCAATTGCAAAGTTTACCTATTACTTTACATTTCAAATTGGAAAGCCATAGAGAAGGAACTGCCACTTATTTTAGAGAATATCTTCGTGATTACATGAAGAAATGGGTGGACGAAAACAAAAAACCAGATGGTTCCGATTATGATATTTACAAAGATGGACTTAAAATCTATACGACTATAGATTCCAGAATGCAAGCTTATGCCGAAGAAGCAGTTGCTGCCCATATGGCTAATATGCAAGAAGAGTTTTTCGAACAAGCCAAAGGCAATAAAAATGCTCCTTTTGTAAATATTTCTGAAGCTGAAACCCAACGTATCATTAATCAAGCCATGAAATCGTCTGGTCGATGGGCTGCTTTGAAAGAACAAGACAAAAGCGACGAAGAAATTATCAAAACCTTCAGCGAAAAAACAAAAATGACGGTTTTCACTTGGAAAGGAGAAAGAGATACTATCATGACTCCACTAGATTCCATTCGTTATTACAAACATTTTTTACAAGCGGGTGTGATGTCTATGGAACCACAAACGGGTAATATCAAAGTTTGGGTTGGTGGTATCAATTACAAATATTTCCAATATGACCACGTAGGTCAAGGAGCCAGACAAGTAGGTTCAACTTTCAAACCGTTCGTTTACGCTACAGCAATCGAACAATTGAATATGTCTCCTTGTGATTCCATTCTTGATGGGCCTTTTATAATTCGAAAAGGACGTCACCACGTAACCGAAGATTGGGAACCTAGAAACTCCGACAATAATTACCGCGGAATGGTAACTTTAAAACAGGCGTTGGCTCATTCCATCAATACGGTATCGGCTAAGTTAATCGACAAAGTAGGTCCAGAAGCCGTAATTGAATTAACCCATAAATTAGGGGTTAAATCCGAAATCATCAATCAGCCGTCAATCGCTTTGGGAGCTGTGGAAATTACCGTAGAAGATATGGTGGCTGCCTTCAGTACATTTGCGAACCAAGGAGTTTATACCAAACCACAATTCTTGACAAAAATCGAGAACAAAAGTGGTGAAGTTATCTACGAACCAATCCCGGAATCACATGATGTTTTAAACAAAGACATCGCATTTGCAGTAATTAAATTATTGGAAGGTGTTACCGAAACTGGGTCTGGTGCCAGATTAAGAACTCAAAACGGAGGAAACGGTGACAAACGTTGGACAGGATATCCCTATATGTTTACCAATCCAATCGCGGGAAAAACAGGAACTTCACAAAATCAATCCGATGGTTGGTTTATGGGAATGGTGCCCAACCTAGTAACAGGTGTTTGGGTAGGTTGCGAGGACCGTTCCGCACATTTCAAAACACTAACCTATGGACAAGGAGCTGCGACATCCTTACCTATTTGGGGCTATTTCATGGAAAAATGTTATGCTGACAAAGGCTTAAACATATCCAAAGAAGATTTTGAAAGACCTAAGAATCTTTCTATCAAAGTAGATTGTTACACTCCACGAGCAGCAGTAGTAAAAGACTCTACTGCCACTCCTGAACAAGACACGGAAGAATTTTCATTATAAAAAATAGGCTTTCATCCCAACAATGGATAATTTAAATTCAAATTGGGCGTGCCACCATAAAGAAAAGAGACCAATTCACTATGCCGGTGATTCGGTCCCTTTTCTTTATGGTGTCGGGCCATCCGCGCTACTTCGGTAGCTTGCTTCTGTCCCTCACGCAAATCCTGCAAACCATCCCGTTTTATATTTATCTTGGCCATAAAATATTATCACATTTAATATGTTTTTTGAAACCAAATTAATGCGATTATTTTATTAGATTTGCTTTATAAATTCGTTTTCTTCAATTGAGGTCCATTTTTCAATCCATTAAATAATAATACTTCACAGAAAACCGAAATGTTCTAATTTTTAAAAGCAAAAAACGAAATCGATATAGTTATAAAAGAATTATTATGATTAACAAAAAAGTAAATAACGTCAAAGAAGCACTTCAAGGAATTGAAAACGGAATGACCCTTATGCTCGGTGGCTTCGGATTGTGTGGCATACCCGAAAACTCCATCTCCGAATTGGTTCAAAAAGAAACCACAAACCTAACCTGTATTTCAAATAATGCAGGAGTGGATGATTTTGGACTTGGTTTGCTTTTGCAAAAAAAACAAATCAAAAAAATGATCTCTTCCTATGTAGGAGAAAATGCCGAATTCGAACGCCAAATGCTTTCGGGAGAACTTGAAGTAGACCTCATCCCACAAGGAACATTGGCTGAAAGATGTCGTGCTGCTCAAGCAGGAATTCCTGCGTTTTTTACTCCAGCAGGTTATGGAACCGAAGTGGCCGAGGGAAAAGAAGTTCGTGAATTCAATGGCAAAATGCATATTATGGAACACGCCTTCAAAGCTGACTTTGCCATAGTAAAAGCCTGGAAAGGCGATACCGCCGGAAACCTCATCTTCAAAGGAACTGCCAGAAACTTTAATCCATGCATGTGTGGTGCTGCAAAAATTACCGTAGCCGAAGTAGAGGAATTGGTCGAGGCAGGAACATTAGATCCCAACCAAATTCACATCTCTGGGATTTTAGTGCAACGTATTTTTCAAGGAGAGAAGTATGAGAAAAGGATTGAACAACGTACGACTAGAAAAAGAGATTAGATTTTAGATTGCAGAACGCAGATTGCAGAAATTAGAAAATAGAGTAAAGAATATAGAATCTTTAGAGAGCAGATAATACTTGAATATTAATTTTTAGATTATTTCGCTTTTTAGATTTTAAAACACAAAACACATGGCATTAGATAAAGTAGGAATTGCAAAACGAATTGCACAAGAACTAAAAGACCGTTATTTCGTCAATCTAGGCATCGGAATACCCACTTTGGTGGCAAACTATATCCCGAAAGGAATTGACGTCGAATTTCAAAGCGAAAATGGTGTTCTGGGTATGGGACCTTTCCCTTTCGAGGGCGATGAAGATGCCGATATCATCAATGCGGGAAAACAGACCATCACCACTTTGCCGGGAGCCTCTTTTTTTGACTCAGCAACCAGTTTCGGAATGATCCGCGGACAACACGTCGATTTGACAATTCTAGGAGCTATGGAAGTTTCCGAAAATGGAGATATTGCCAACTGGAAAATCCCTGGAAAAATGGTCAAAGGAATGGGTGGAGCCATGGATCTTGTAGCATCTGCCGAGAATATTATCGTAGCAATGATGCATGTCAACAAGGCTGGAGAATCCAAAATATTAAAAAAATGTACCTTGCCCTTAACCGGTGTAGGCTGCGTTAAAAAAGTAGTGACCGAATTGGCCGTTTTGGAAATCACCCCAAAAGGTTTTAAACTATTGGAGAGAGCACCTGGAGTTACGGTAGAGCATATTATAGCTTCCACAGAAGCCAATTTAATCATAGAAGGTGAAATTCCGGAAATGATAATTTATTAAAACTCCATCTGATTAAAAAAAGCAATTCTTACGAGTTGTTTTTTTTTACTTAAATCTAAAAACACAAAATTAAGATAACTGTCTAGCATCTAAATTGCTTTTTTATTAAACAGCCGTCATTTAACATATAATTTGTAATCCTTTTAATTTTTTATTTATATTTGTTAGAAACAAACAAAACAAACAAATTATGAAAAATTACAGTTTATTACTAATCGCTTTTTTATTTTCAGCAGGCATGATGGCTCAAGATAGAGGATCAGTTGTCCTAGATGTTTATGGAAGCTACGTTTTTTCGGATCGAATTGAGTTTGATTATGGCCATGCTACTATAGATGATGGTTTTGAATACGGAGTAGGTTTTGAGTTTTTCCCTCAAAAATCTTCATCTATCGAATTAAAATACTTAAGATTGGACACTTCAATGCCAGCTTATAGTGATCTTCCTGGTGGAGGTCAAATTAACAACAATGGAGGAGACAGTGGAGCAATAAACTATGTTCTTCTAGGTGGAAATCATTATTTTGATCATGGCGGTAATGCAGTCCCTTATCTAGGTGGTGGAATTGGTATAGGAATTTTAGAAACACCACATTCAGGAAGTGAGACTAATTTTGCATGGGAAATTAAAGGCGGGGTAAAAATCAAAACACCTTCTGTTGTTTCCATAAGTCTACAAGCCTCTCTTCAATCTATGGTTATCAATACCGGTACTGACACTTATTGGGGTTATTGGGGGCCAGTTGCGGTTTCTACTTATACGAATTCTTTCCAATTTGGATTGGGAGCTATAGTAGGATTTAACTTCAAATAAAGAAAAACAAAATAACAATTAAAAAGCAACTCAATCGAGTTGCTTTTTTTATACCTGAAAAATAAAAATTAGATGTAAAAGACTACGTTTATTTACGTAAAAACCTTATAAAGAGCAAAATAACCAAAAACATTCCTTCCAATTTCGAAAATATTCCTAAATTTGATTACCCCATTTTTCACAACGGATTATTCATTATTTAATAATAAATTCCATGAAAAACACATTACTTAAAAAGGGTATCTGCCTAATCATTTTTTCCTTTTCCACACTGACACTATTTTCTCAAGAAGGAGATAAAAATGTTTTAAAAAAAATCACCAACGAAAAAGGCATTCCGACCTTGATAACTTTTACAAGTAAATCAACTTATAAGATAAGTGATTACCAACAACTTTTCAAAGATCAATTGGGATTAAAAGGCAATTCAAATTTTACAAAAATCAAATCTGAAATTGACAAATTGGGCGTTTCCCATGAGAAATTTCAATTGTTTCATAACGGTATCAAAGTAGAATTTTCCACATACACTTTGCATTCGGCAGCCGGAAAATTGAGCTCGATGAACGGTGAATTCTATAAAACCGATTTATTGAACGCCATTCCTACTTTATCGCAAGACCAAGCATTTGCGAAAGCGCTACAACAAATAGGAGCCCAAACCTACCTTTGGGAAATCCCAGAAGACGCCAAAATGTTCAACTACAAAAAACCGATTGGCGAATTAGTTTGGCTTCCAATTTTGGATGGGGACAATTCTAACACGAAAGATACCCCTTTGCGATTAGCCTATAAATTTGACATTTATGCCACAAAACCAGTAAGTCGAGGCGACATTTATATTGATGCCATAACGGGAGAAACCTTATTCTATAATGCGACCATCAAACATCTTGGGGAATACAGCCACGGAAAAGCAGAAACAAATTCTGGAAACCAGAACAAAATGGTTGTTCCTGCCAATGCAGATACTCGTTATTCAGGTTCCCAAACCATACAAACAACCTTAAGCGGAGCCAACTACATATTGGCCGACGCCACAAGAGGAAACGGGATTAACACTTTCAACATGAAAAAAGGCACCAATTATAGCAACGCCGTAAACTTCACCGATGCAGACAACAATTGGACCACAGCCGAATATAACAACACCAACAAAGACAACGGAGCGTTGGATGCGCATTGGGGAGCCGAGAAAACCTACGATTATTGGTCAACCGTACATGGCCGAAATAGTTATGATAATGCAGGTGCCGTAATCAAAAGCTACGTACACTATGACAATGCCTATGATAATGCCTTTTGGGACGGCTCCGTAATGACTTATGGCGACGGTAGCGGAACTAATTTTGATATATTAACGGCATTGGATGTCGCCGGACATGAAATTGGGCATGCCGTCTGCGAGAAAACAGCCAATTTAGCCTATCAAAAAGAATCAGGTGCCATGAACGAAGCACTATCAGATATTTGGGGTGCCTGTATCGAATATTTTGCGGCTCCTACCAAATCGACTTGGCTTATAGGCGAAGATATCGAAAGAAGATCAGGACATTTATCTTTACGATCCATGAGCAATCCAAAAGCAGAAGGCCAGCCCGACACTTATGGCGGAACCAACTGGAAAAACCCTAATTGTGGTTTCCCATTTAGCTATAATGATTATTGCGGAGTTCACACCAATAGCGGGGTTTTAAATCATTGGTTTTATATTTTGTCCGTGGGAAAATCGGGAACAAATGACAAAGGAAAGAGCTATTCGGTAACTGGTATTACTATAGAAAAAGCAGCCAAAATAACCTTTAGACTTGAAAGTGTTTACCTAACGGCCAATTCAACTTATGCCAATGCCAGAACCTACGGAATTCAATCAGCAACCGATTTATACGGAGCTGGATCAGCAGAAGTAATCGCTACAACAAATGCTTTTTATGCAGTAGGTGTTGGCGATGCCTACGCGGGTCCAACTGATACAACCGCACCATCAGCACCAACCGACTTAACCGCTTCGGGAACTACAGATACAACCACAAATTTGTCATGGACAGCAGCTACCGATAATGTAGCCGTAACAGGATATAATGTCTATAATGGTGCTGACTTAATAACAACCATTACAGGAACAACTTACAATGTGACAGGATTGACAGCATCTACCGCTTACACTTTTACCGTAAAAGCAAAAGATGCAGCTGGCAATTTATCTGCTGTTAGCAATGATGCGTCAATAACTACCTTACCTGCTCCCGCAGACACAACAGTTCCAACTGCACCAACCAATTTAACAGCTTCAGGAACTACAGACATAGCAACCAATTTATCATGGACAGCTTCTACAGACAACGTGGCCGTTACGGGTTACAATGTTTATAATGGAGCTACACCTATCACAACAGTTACAGGAACAAGTTATTCAGTAACTGGATTAAGTCCGAGCACAGCCTATACCTTTACGGTTAGAGCCAAAGACGCCGCAACTAATTTATCGGATCCTAGTAATGAAGTCAATATTACCACTTTGGCAACCGACACAACGCCTCCAACTGCACCAACAGCACTCACCGCCAGCGGCACCACATCCACAACCACCAATTTGTCTTGGACAGCAGCAACCGACAATGTAGCCGTAACAGGTTATAATGTCTATAATGGTGCTACTTTGGTAAACACCGTCACCGGAACTAGCTATACTGTAACCGGATTAAGCCCAAATACGGCCTATACTTTTACTATCAAAGCCAAGGATGCGAAAGACAACTTATCGCCTGCAAGCAATGCAGTATCGGTAACAACTGCTGCAAATAACATAACCTATTGTGCGTCTAAAGGAACAAGTGTTGCATATGAATATATCGATTATGTAGGCATAGGAGGAATAGCCAACACTACAACAGGCAACGGAGGTTATGGCAATTTCACAAATCTAACAGGAAATTTGCCTTATGGGTCGAATACAATAGTATTGAGCATTGGATACAAATCATACAAATACAAAGATTATTGGGGGGTGTGGATTGATTTCAATCAAAATGGAACTTTTGAAAATTCCGAAAAAGTAGTTTCAACATCAACAAATAGTGCTACCAATAATTCGTACTCTTTTTCAGTTCCAGCATCTGCTTTAACTGGTGCTACAAGAATGCGGGTTTCCCTAAAAAGAGCATCAGCATCAACAGCTTGTGAATCTTTCTATTATGGCGAAGTGGAAGATTATACAGTAAATATTGGCGCAAGCACTATTTTTGCTTTTGCAAATCCAATTGCAAACACTTCTGAAAGCATTACCAATACAGATCCGTACTATATTTTTCCGAACCCGACCAGTTCTATTTTAAACATTACCAATCCCGAAAATAAAGGATTCACGTATCGAATTATAACATCATCTGGTATCCAAATAGCTACAGGAAAAACAGTTGAGAATAGTATTAATACCAACTATTTAAGCCCAGGAGTTTATATATTGGAACTCAATGATGGAAATCAAAAATTTACCAAAACGTTCATTAAAAAGTAAATTCCCAATAAAACCCTTTTCACGACAGTTTTAAAAACAAAAAAGACCGCCACATTTGGCGGTCTACCTATATAAATTAATATGACTATCCGTGACTAGTAGCACTTCACAGAATAAATTAGTTGTTGAATGTTTTTCACAAAGTTTATCCTTTGTGTTCTTTGTCTATCTGCTCGAAAACAATTTCATGCAAAGTCACTGAGACGCAAAGTATAATTTCAATATTTAGATTCTTGGTATGAGTTACGGACAGTCAGTGATATAAATTAGTTACTCTCTAAAGATTATCTTAAAACAGAAATACCATAAGTAATTTGATGTTTTTTGAATGAATACTTCATTATGTACCATTTATCAAAAAAGTCACTTTATTGTACTTAATTTATCCAAACCAATTTTAAAGAACAATTACTCTGCTTAAACAATATCCCTTTAAATTTCTGAAAAGGTTAAATCATCTAATTAAATTACTGTGTTTTACTTGAAATTATTCTTTTGAAATTGTTCATTAAATAAAAAAAATAAAGCTTTTCCAGGTCTTTGCGCTATATAAACGCACAAATTAACAAATTAATTGGTAATATTTCATTTAACGTTTGTTCAACAATTTGTTTTACTTGTATATACAAATATTCTAATTTGTATAATGTAATTTTGTCAAATAACATAAAACAAATACCATGTCAGATTTTTTAAAACAATTTGGAGAAGAAGTTAAAAAGAACATACCAGGATACATAGCGGTTGCCGTATCTGAAATTAAAAGCGGAATATCCTATTATAGTGATACAGCTATCCCAAGTTTTGATCCTGAATTAGCTTCAGCTTTCAATCTTGAAGTAGTAAAAGCCAAATTAAATGCTATTAGTGCTTTAGGGCTAAACGAGTCTATTGATGATATTATGATCAACCTAACCAATCAAATACACATTATTGATATTTCAGAGAACAATGAATATTTTATTTATTTAGCAGTAGATTCATCTAAAGCAAATTTAGGAATGACTAAAGCTCTTTTGAATAAATACAAAAAAGAAATTTCTGGAAAATTATAAATTTTCTTTCCTCAAATCGTATTTGAAATTTCAAACTTAATTAGTGATGTTAAATAATTTAGACAATCATCAACAATAAATAAAGTATTGCAGATATATCGAATTATTCATTCTAGCCTTTCTTCTTAGCCGTTAATTTTTTATTCGATTTGTGTTTTAATGTAATTTAAGACAGTGATTTATACCTTTTTTCGATTATTTGAAAGAGGTATTTTTTGTTTTTATATAACACTGAGACTTCTTTTATGCAGATAAACACAAGCAAACCTAAAACTATTTAGAAGTAAGCAACTAATATTCAATGATATGAAACTCAACAACCAACATTCTCTTAATGGATATAGATGAAATCGAAGAAATTAAATCCAGGGATTTTCATTTGGTAGCTGATATAATTAATGAGTCGAAATTAATTGACGAACAATTGCTTGATTTAGAAAACGCAATATCATTTTTAAAAAATAAATTAGATAGAAATAAAGCTAAGATTTTTGTCAAAAAAGAAAACGGCATTCCTATAGCTTTCATGGTTCTATATCACAAAGTCAATGTACTTTCCCTAATACACTATAACTGGCATATATCCTATCTATATGTAAAACCTGAGTATAGACGAAAACATATTGGGAAATTAATTATGATAAAATGTATTGAGTATGCAAGAAAAACTAAAGTAGATCATATTTCATTAAATACGGACACCAAAAATTATCCAGCACAGCAGCTTTATGAAGGTTTTGGTTTTACTCGTATGAACTTTATCTCCAATTATTATTATTACGAAATGAAATTAAATCCATAAAAAAGGAATCTCAACCATTTATAATAAAATTAAAATGAGTGTTATTTTTTCAAAATTAAAAATGCAATGATAAAAAAAATATTTAAAAATTATTTTCAACATTTTAGTGAATTTTCTCCAGAGGTCAAAATTTTGGCAATAACTACTTTTATTAATCGATGTGGCGCCATGGTAGTGCCTTTTCTATCTAAATACATGTTAGAGGAACTCCATTTTACGTATAGCCAAATTGGTTGGGTGATGGTTTTTTTCGGAATTGGTTCCTTCATCGGAACATGGATAAGTGGTAAGTTATCAGATAAAATAGGCTTTTACAAAGTGATGCTTTTTAGTTTGTCCACAACAGGAATTCTCTTTATTTTACTGCAGTTTTTAACCACTTTTTATAGCTTTTGCTTTGGCGTTTTACTTTTAACTACCGTTTCAGATATGTATAGGCCAGCGATGTTAGTTTCGTTAGATACCTATGCTCTCAAAGCAGATAGAACTAGGGCATTGTCTTTAGTAAGATCGGCGGTAAATTTAGGATTTATGTTTGGCCCTGTTATAGGAGGCATTATAATCACTGTTTTAGATTACAATTTCCTGTTTTATATTGATGGATTAACCTGTATTTTAAGTATTGTATTATTTGCTATTTATGTCAAGGAAAAGAAATTACCTTATAAATTAAAAGTCTTTAAGCATTTAAAAGAGACTAGTTCCGTTTTTGACGATAAGCCTTTTTTAATTCATCTTCTAGTTACTATGATAACGGGTGTTTTATTTTTTCAAATATTTACCACTTTATCCATTTATTATAAAGAAGTTTTTCATTTTTCAAGTCTAGAAGGGGGTTTGTTTTTGGCATTAAATGGTGTTTTAATATTACTTTTTGAATTACCAATTGTAAAGCATATTGAATCCAAAAAAACAGACAAACTCTTAGTGCTTTCATATGGCGTTCTAGCCATGTCTATTGGATATTTGTTTTTATTGATTGAAAATAACATTTTCACCCTAATATTGATGATGATTCTGATGACCGTTGGAGTAATGCTGACATTCCCTTTTGCTAATTCATTTGTTAAACAGCGATCTTTAAAAAAACACGAAGGTAAATTTATGTCCGTTTTTACTATGAGCTACAGTATGGCACAGATAGTAAGTACTAAAACTGGTATGGAAATTATTGCAAAATATGGCTATAGAGCTAATTGGATTTTCTTGTTTTTTTTAGGCTTTATTGGTTTTATTTTATCTTACCGTTTAGTCTTTATAGTCAAAAAAGAAAAGGAACTCATTAAAGAGAAAATTGTACAATCTATTTTTGTCACCAGTAGTTCCAAATAAATAATCCCTATGCTATTAATAAAAAGTTGATTTTGTAAGTTCCAGCGCACACAAGAACCATTTATACAATTCGATTGCACTCGATGACACGAAAATAGGATTGGTCTATATTGAGTTTGCTATCGGTTTAATAGATGATCAGTAAAGATATTTTTAGGAATATTTTTAAGTAAATAAAAACCGCAGATTCGCAGATTATTTCATTTTTTTGAAATTTAAAATCTGTGAATCTGCGGTTAATTAATAACCTTTTCGGTTAAAATCTACAAATTCTCAAAGAAATCATTTCCTTTATCATCGGTGATAATAAAAGCAGGGAAATCTTTAATGGTGATTTTACGAACGGCTTCCATTCCTAATTCCTCAAAATCGACTACCTCAACAGAAAGAATGTTTTCTTTGGCCAAAATTGCCGCTGGACCTCCGATTGAACCCAAATAGAATCCACCATAGGTTTTACAAGCATTCATCACATCTTTGGTTCTGTTTCCTTTGGCAAGCATTACCATACTTCCACCATTCTTTTGAAACTCTTCTACATAAACATCCATTCTACCGGCTGTCGTTGGTCCAAAACTTCCCGAGGCCATTCCTTCTGGTGTTTTTGCAGGTCCCGCATAATAGATTGGGTGATTTTTAAAATATTCTGGCATTGGCTTACCGGCATCCAATAATTCTTTGATTTTAGCATGAGCAATATCACGAGCCACAATCAAGGTTCCGTTCAATTTCAAACGCGTTTTGATTGGGTATTGCGACAATTTCTTAAGAATATCAGCCATCGGTTGATTCAAATCAATATCAACTGCTGCTTCCAAATGTGGTGGCGTTTCAGGCAATAAACGTTTTGGATTTACTTCCAATTGCTCTACAAAAATACCTTCTTTGGTAATTTTACCTTTGATATTTCTGTCAGCCGAACAGGAAACTCCTAATCCAACCGGACAAGAAGCCGCATGACGTGGCAAACGGATTACTCGAACATCGTGTGTGAAATACTTCCCTCCAAATTGCGCTCCAATATGGCTTTCCTGGCAAATTAACTGCACTCTTTTTTCCCATTCCAAATCACGGAAAGCCTGACCCGCCATATTTCCTGTAGTTGGTAAATTGTCAAAATAACCTGCAGATGCTTTTTTAACTGCGGCTAAATTCGCTTCCGCAGAAGTTCCTCCAATAACTAAAGCCAAGTGATACGGAGGGCAAGCAGAAGTTCCCAAGTCCATTATTTTGGCTCGAATGAAAGCATCCAATGATTTTTCATTCAATAACGATTTTGTTTGTTGGTACAAATAGGTTTTGTTGGCAGAACCTCCACCTTTTGCTAAAAATAAAAACTCGTATGAAGCTCCTTTTTTAGCATAAATATCAATTTGCGCCGGAAGATTCGATCCGGAATTTTTTTCCTCAAACATGCTGATAGGCACAATTTGAGAATAACGAAGATTACGTTCCTGATAGGTGTTAAAAATCCCTTTTGAGAGCCATTCTGCATCATCAACGCCTGTATATACGTTTTCGCCTTTTTTAGCCATTACAATCGCCGTTCCGGTGTCCTGACATGAAGGTAATTCTCCGTCAATAGCGACAACTGCATTCTGCAATAAATTATAAGCAACGAAACGGTCGTTATCCGTTGCTTCTGGATCATCGAGAATGAATCTCAATTTTTCCAAATGTGAAGTTCGTAACATAAAAGAAACATCTTTCAATGCTTCCTGCGCCAATAGTTCCAAGCCTTTCGGATCAACAGTTAAGATTTCTCTTTCGCCTAGTTTTTCTGTTTTTACAAAATCAGAAGTGATTTTGCGGTATTGGGTATCGTCTTTTAAAATTGGATAAGGATCCTGGTATATAAAGTCCATAATTTTTTTATTTTTTTAAGAATGCCAAATATAAGAATTGTTCAAAGATTCCTAACTGATTTATATCACGTTCCTTAAAGAAATTATTAAAAAATTTAAGTTTGATTCTTTATTATTTAGAAGCAGAAACATCGGGCATCTTTGGTTACTCTCGCAATTTATAAAAACAGGGGTCAAGGCAATTGCAGTACTTCTTGCCACTATTTGCACTTACAGTCAAATTTATTTATAAAAACAAAAAGCCTCGCATTAAGCGGGGCTTTTGAGCACTTTGATCAATGATTTATCTTAAGAAACTTGTAATTAAGAATAAAAGAAGCAAACCTATTGCGATGTATTTTGTGTATTTTGACATTTTTTAATTTATTTATTGAGTTGGATCCAAAAGAATGAAAAATAAATTAAAACTCCAAAAATATAATTATAATGTTTTGCATTTCTTCTTGAGCGTTTTGACTTTAACTCAGATTCCACAATCATAAAAAAGTCATGAAGATATTCCCAACTCACAAAAAGACTAGCTTACTGAATAGTCGTTCTATATTTTTATTTGCTTTTAAAAAAACCAACTCGCCACAAAAATTGCTGTAATTACACAAATCACATCAACCAAAAGCATTGTCCCTAAAGCGTAACGGGTATTTTTGATATTTACCGAACCAAAATAAACCGCAATCACATAAAAAGTACTCTCGGCACTGCATTGAAAAATACTGCTCAATCTTCCGGTCATGGAATCGGCACCAAAAGTATTCATGGAATCAATCAAAAATCCTCTTGATCCTGCAGAACTAAACGGTCTAAGGAGTGCTACCGGCAAGGCATCGGTAATTTCTTTGTTTACTCCCATATTCGAAAAAGCAAAAGCAATCCAGTTACTGATAATTTCAAACAGTCCGCTGTTTCTAAATAAAGAAATCGCCACTAACATCCCCAAAACATAAGGAAAAATTGTAACTCCCGTTTTAACTCCATTATTTGCTCCAGATACAAAAGCTTCGAAAACAGTTGTTTTAGCCTCGGTAAATTTCTTCTCTTTAATAAATGAAAATATCAAAGTAAAAGCAATAATCCCCACTAATATCAAAGCCGAAAGATTAGAAGTAAAATAGTTTTTTCCGATTAAATCCAAATGGTTGACATACATCAATAACCCAACAATGGCAGCAATTAATGACATTAAAGCAATAACTAGAGATGCGCTCTTGAAATTAATTTTTTGCCTAATTCCAACAATTAAAAAAGCAGCAATTGTACCAATAAAAGAAGTTATAATACAAGGCAGCATAACATCGGCAGGATTTGTTGCATTAGCGGCAGCGCGATAACCAATAATTGAAGTTGCAATTAATGTTAGTCCTGAGGCATGGAGACACATAAACATAATCTGAGCATCACTCGCTTTGTCTTTTTCGGGGTTTATTTCTTGTAAACTTTCCATAGCTTTTAATCCAAATGGTGTTGCTGCAGAATCCAATCCCAAGAAATTGGCGGCAAAGTTTAAAGTCATGTAGGAGATAGACGGATGATCCTTTGGTATGCTCGGGAACACTTTTACAAATACTGGACTCAGCAATTTAGCCAATTTTCCGGATGCTCCAGAAATGATTAAAAGCTCCATCAATCCGCAGAAAAATGCTAAATAGGCCATAAGCGGCAAAATCAAATCAAGCAAAGTGCTTTTACACGTTGGCAATAAACCATCCGATTTTTGAACACCACTGTAGATTTTTACAGTTTTATTTTTATAAACATAAGTCGTATCGGCATTTAGCGTATCACGATTGATAATCATGGTTTGATCCGTTGCTTTCTTGATGCTGTCTTTGATAAAAGCAGGAACTTGTTCGATATATTTTTCAGAAATTAAAACTGGATCGTCTTTTTTTCCATTCAAAACATAATCAATGGTGTACGTATTGGCAGAAAACAAACTGACAACAATAAAGATAATCGATGAAATAAAAATGACTAACCAGAATCTACTTAATACCATAATTTATAATTTTTGTAAATGTAATAAATCAATGGCAATATCAATGGCAATGGCAAAATTCAATATCATTGCAATGTCAATAAAAGAATTTTTAAATATGAGAAATCAAATTATTGATTTTCAAAAGTTAATCAAAATCGAAAACTTGGATGTTTAAATATTGCTATTGAATTTTGCCATTGCCATTGCCATTGTTTTTACACATGAATAATCTCTTCCTCAATCAATAAATCTTCACGTCTCAATCGAAGAAAAATCTGGGCTACAGCGATAGTGTCTTTTTCGCAATAAGTCACAATGCGGTCAATATCTTTGTCCACATAAAAGACATGTCCTACCTGGCTACCGTCAATATCGCCTTTTGGCGATGGGATTCCGAGTACTTTACACATTAATTTCAAGGAAGTGAAATGTTTGTAATCGCCAAATTTCCACAACTCCAAAGTATCCAAATGGGCAATCTCCCAAGGTTTTTTGCCAAATAAATTGAGTTTATCGGGAATCGGAATTTGATTGATAATCATTCGACGTGCAAGGAAAGGAATGTCAAATTCTTTGGCATTATGCCCACATAAAACGTGTTGCGGTCCATTGAAATGATTATTCAGCAGATTATTGAAATCTTTCAAAAGTTTTGGTTCTTCACCAAAAAAGGAAGTCACCCTAAAATTCCGAATATCTCCTTTGATGACAAAATACCCCACCGAAATACAGACAATTTTTCCGAACTCGGCCCAAATTCCGGCGCGATCATAGAACTCCTCCCCCGAAAACTCGTCTTTACGTTGGTATTGAGTTTTGAGTTCCCAAAGTCCTTTCATTTCATCATCCAGAGAGTTGTAATCGGCTGTTTCAGGGACGGTTTCTATATCAAGGAAGAGTATGTTGTTGAGGTTTATTTTTTCAATCATTTTTAAACACAGATTACACAGATTTGCACAGATTTGCACAGATTTTAAATATACAAAAATGAAGTTGGGAATTTAAAAGTAGTTAAAATTTATTACAAAAAACAATTTGTGAAAATTTGTGTAATCTGAGTAATATCTTTTAAAACAAACTTTGTTGCGTTGTTGGATTTTCGTGTTCGAGTAACCATTTTTTTCGCCACAGTCCTCCTGCGTAACCCGTGAGTGAACCATCTGTCCCGATGACTCTGTGGCAAGGAACAACAATCCAAAGTGGATTTTTCCCATTGGCGGAAGCCACGGCACGAATAGCTTTTACATCACCTAAAACTTTTGACTGTTCGAGATATGTTCTGGTTTTTCCGTACGGAATCTCTAATAATGCTTTCCACACTTTTTGCTGAAATTCAGTTCCTTGTGGATTGAGTTTGAAATCAAAATGGGCTCTCTTCCCCTCAAAATAATCATTGAGTTGCAAAACGGCTTGCTGCAAAACTGCTGGAATTTCTATCGAAACTGTTCCTTCATTGGAAACTGAAATTATCGATACGCCATTTTCATCGCCTATAATTGTTGCGACTCCCAAAGGTGTTTTGATGTAGACTGTTTCCATAATTTTGAATAGATTTGAACACAAAGTTATCGCAAAGTTCGTAAAGAATTTAAAAATGATGAAATAAAAAAACCACTCGTTTACACAAATGGTTCTTATTTTTTTTAGCCCCGATAGCAGTGAAAATCCTTTTACTTTTTTCTTTAAAAAGTAAAAGATTGCAGCGGATAGCGGGATTAGCTCCTAAAAATTATTATTTCAGATTGGAATTTATATACGCTTCAACAGCTTTTTGTTCTTCTTCAGTAAATGCTTTTGTGATTTCTAAATTGGCTTGCATTACTGCAAATTGGCTTGGATCAACAATGGCTTCGCCTTCTCCTTTAAGGAAATTAACCATATTTCCGTTTTTCTCTTTGTAGATTTTAGCGATTTCCTGCAAACTTGGACCAATTACTTTTTGATCTACCTGATGACAGGCTATGCAATTTCCTTTTCCTTCGAAAATTTCTTTTCCTAATACTTCTGGCGATTTTTCGGTTGTCGTTTCAGGTTTTCCGAATGGTTCCTGACTTTCTTTTTTGCAAGATAAGAATGCTAAAACGGCGAATATGATTAATACTTTTTTCATTATTTTTACATTAATGTTATTTCATAGCTTCAAAAGTGTATCCATTAAATAATAATTTTGCTACAATTCTATCTGGAAGTGAATTATCACTACTGTAAAGTTCAAGTTCCCCTTTTTCTAAACCTGCAGAACTTACTTTTTCCATACCTGAAATACCACCTCTTAAATTAAAATATTTATTATCTGAAGTAATTATTGTATTTTGAATGTTTTGGTCCGTATTAGGATTTGTATAGCCTGTTTTTGTATTATACCAAGCAGCAACTAGTCTTGCTCTGTTTTGATCTCTATTGTTGTTATCTTTTTCGCTATACAAAGAGTTTACTTCATAAAATGTGTCCGGAGCAAAACCTGCCATAACGGTTTGACTTTTTTTGGTAATTGATCCGATAATAACACTCGTTTCTATACCGTTAACAACTTGAACTTGGAAAATATCTCCTTTTTTAACTGATACTTTTGCTTTTATCATGGCCTCATTTTCAACGTTTAGTTGATTTTTTGTTTTTAAATTGGCATCTGCAAAAATTTTCTCAATATCTGTTGGTGTTCCATTTATAAATTCGGTTACACCTTTTTCATCAAGTCCTGCTTTACTGATAAACTTATATTTATCATTACAAACACTAGCCACAATCGAATTTTCAAAACTCATGCCATGTAATTTTCCATAGTCAATAATTTCATTTGTTTTATTATTCGTTAAGTCAGTTAGAACCATCCACTTAACCGATGAACCGTCAAGTAATGACGTTAACTTTCTTTCAATTGAAAAGACTGGCCTATTATCTAACGAAAGAATTTTATAAACTCTTTTCTCTTTATCTAAAATTGCGACCTCAGTTTTATCAACACTGATTTTGTGCTTTTCAATATCAATATCTTGTGCAGCTGCTGTTAATGAAACAAACATTGTAAATGCAAATAGTACTTTTTTCATATAAATTTAATGTGTAAAATTTTTACAAACATACATATTATTTGCGAAAAATTACTTTCTTAAAAGCATGGCAGCTTCTTTCGCAAAATAAGTCGAAATCAAACTTGCTCCCGCTCTTTTGATGCACATCAATTGCTCCATCATAATTTTGTCATTGTCCAACCAACCTCTTTCGGCAGCGGCTTTGATCATTGCATATTCACCAGAAACGTGGAAAACGGTAACTGGAACATTCACGGCATTTTTGACTTCACGAACGATATCCAAATAAGCAATTCCGGGTTTTACCATTACCATATCGGCACCTTCTTCAACATCGGATAAAGCTTCTTTGATGGCTTCTATGCGGTTGGCATAGTCCATTTGGTATGTTTTTTTGTCCTTTGGAACGGCAATATCCGCTTCTCTAGGCGCACTGTCCAATGCATCACGAAAAGGCCCGTAAAACGCAGAAGCATACTTTGCCGAATAACTCATAATTCCAACGTTGTGAAATCCTGCGGCGTCCAATCCTTCGCGTAAACGCAACACGCGTCCGTCCATCATATCCGATGGCGCTACAAAATCGGCTCCGGCCTCAGCATGAGAAACAGCCATTTTTACCAAAGCGGCAACGGTAGAGTCATTTTCAACATCACCATTGGTAATAATTCCGTCGTGGCCATAAATAGAATACGGATCCAAAGCCACATCCGGCATCACAATCATCTCCGGACAAGCCGATTTGATGGCACGAATGGCTTGCTGCATTAAGCCGTCTTTATTCCAAGCTTCTTTTCCAGTATTGTCTTTTAAATTCTCGCTTACTTTTACGTAAATATTGACTGCACGTATTCCTAATGCATAAATTTCCTTAACCTCAGCTACCGTTAAATCTATCGAACGACGAAAGATTCCCGGCATGGACGGTATTTCAACCTTTACGTTTTCTCCTTCGGCGATGAACATAGGAAACATAAAATCGGTTGGGCTTAAAGTGGTTTCTCTAACCAAAGAACGAATGGATTCGCTAACTCTTAAACGGCGGTTTCTGTGTAATGGGAACATAATGATTTTAGATTTTAGATTAACGATTGCTGAATTATGATTTTAAACAACTTGGCGACAACAGAAAAAATCTGCAATCACAAATCGTTAATCATCAATCTGCAATCCATTCTTTAGGATTTTCTAATACTTTCAATAACTTTTCTTCTTCGCTTCCCGCCTCCGGATGATGATCGTAAACCCATTGCACATTCGGCGGTAAGCTCATCAGGATACTTTCTATCCTTCCGTTCGTTTTTAATCCAAATAAAGTGCCTTTATCGTGCACCAAGTTGAATTCGACATAACGTCCTCTTCTTATTTCTTGCCATGTTCTGTTCTCAGTAGCATATGGCAGGTTTTTTCTTCTTTCAACTATTGGAACATAGGCTTCAAGAAAACTATTTCCAACTTCTGTAACAAAGTTAAACCAATTTTCCATTGACATTTCGTTTGTTGCTTTGCAATAATCAAAGAATAATCCACCTATTCCGCGGGCTTCGTTGCGATGTGCGTTCCAAAAATAGGCATCACATTGTTTTTTATATTTAGGGTAAAACTCAGGGTTGTGTTTATCACAAGCCGTTTTACAGGTTTGATGAAAATGAATAGCATCTTCCTCAAACAAATAATAAGGCGTTAAATCCTGTCCTCCGCCAAACCATTGCTGAATCACGTTTCCGTTGTCATCATACATTTCGAAATAACGCCAATTAGCGTGAACCGTTGGTACCATTGGATTTTTTGGATGCAAAACCAAACTCAAACCACAGGCAAAAAAATCGGCTTCACCTACATTGAATAGTTTTTGCATTGAATCTGGCAATTTTCCGTGCACTGCCGAAATATTGACACCACCTTTTTCGAAAACTTTTCCGTTTTCGATTACGCGGGTTCTTCCTCCACCGCCTTCCGGGCGTTCCCAAAGATCTTCACGGAATTTAGCTTGCCCGTCAACGGCTTCTAATCCTGCAACGATTGTGTCTTGAAGGTTTTTTATATATGAGAAAAATTTATCTTTCATTTGTTAATTCATATAATTCCATATTCAATGGAAGTTCATTCGTTGGTGTAAACTCATCGATTAATGTTCTTTGCCAAATAAAACCATTATTTTCAGCCACTTTAATGCTTCCAAAATTAGTTTTGTGAGCAATAATTTGGAGCGTTTTTAATTCTAATTCGTTATATGCAAAACTTGAAATGACTTTTACCACTTTACTAATCAAACCTTTTCCTTCAAAATTATTTTCGATGCAATACGCAAGTTCACCAATTCTATTTGTCCAATCAATCTTTTTAATGATAATCAACCCAATGATTTTTTGAGTATCAATTTCTCTAATTGCGAAGGTGAAATTTATTTTCTGTTGAATTTCCCTATCTTTAGTTTCAATATATACTAAGGACTTTTCAAGTGTTACATTATCTGAAAGAGTACGCGGAAAAAATTTAGTAAACCGTTCCGTATTCTGAATCATAAACACATGTAACTGACTTGCATCAATGGGTTTCAGTTTATCAATAATGACATTTTCTGTGATTATCATTTACTTTATAAATTTGCTTTTGCTAAAGCTATTTTATTAATAATCCCAAACGAAAAAGTCTTGCTTTCCTGTTGAATATAATTATAAATGGCAATTGCTTTTTGCGAAAAAACAAACTGGTTTTCCTTGGAAAAAGCAACCAAAAAATCGGCAAATAACTCTAATTGATTCCAATCTAAATGAAGTCGTTGCAAGTGAACTATCAATTCTTCTTCGCCAAATTCATTAAGACTCTCGACATTCATAGCTAAGTCTTTTAATTCATTTTCCAAGAAAAGAAGGTCTTCTAAATTCCAAAACTTAGGCACATAAACCAATGACATCAGCTTTTTGAGCACGTTGTCAATCCGAATACTTTCCTGGTCTCTTAAGCCTTTGTTTAGCATTTTTTAATAATATTTATACTGTTTTCCGCCATTTTGAATCTCAATTTTTTGGATCCTATCAAATTCAACTTTTCCAGCAATTGGAATCATTCTTGATTTTTGACCAATTAAAAAACCATTTTCTAATGCAATAGTATCGAAATAGAAGGTTGTTCTTTTTCCATCCTTTAAGGTAAACCTAGTTTCTAATTTCGGTGAATTATCAAGAATAATACGATGTGTATTTTCATCAACAACTACTATCTTTTTAAGCTGATTAGCTTTATAAACCAATGGTGAATATTCATTCATCGGATTCCTTACTTTCACTTCTCTAAAAGATTCTAGATTGACTCCATCAAATTGTTCTTTAAAACTTTCTGGCGTTATTGTATAAGTTGTTCTTGAGAACAATGACAAAAATCGTTGTAAAATTGTCTTTTCCATTTACTGATTATATTCCTTCACCGCATCAATAAATGCTTTGGCGTGATCTACGGGAATGTTTGGTAAAATTCCGTGTCCTAAGTTCACGATGTATTTGTCTTTTCCGAATTCGTCAATCATTTCGTGAACCATTTTCTTGATAGTCGGAATTGGCGAAAGCAATCTTGAAGGGTCAAAATTTCCTTGTAATGTAATATTTCCACCTGAAAGGTATCTAGCATTTCTTGGAGTACAAGTCCAATCTACTCCAAGTGCAGAAGCTTTACTTTTCCCCATTTCACCTAAAGCAAACCAACATCCTTTTCCGAAAACAATAACTGGAGTAACCTCAGCCAAAGCATCAACAATTTGGTTAATGTAATTCCAAGAGAATTCTTGGTAATCTACTGGTGAAAGCATTCCTCCCCAAGAGTCAAAAATTTGAACAGCATTTACACCCGCTTTTACTTTTTCTTTTAGGTATAAAATAGTGGTATCGGTGATTTTTTGCAATAAAGTGTGCGCAGCCACTGGGTTTGAGAAACAAAATCCTTTGGCAGTATCAAAACTTTTAGAACCTTTTCCTTCAACGGCATAACAGAAAATCGTCCAAGGCGAACCTGCGAAACCAATTAAGGGCACCTCATCATTCAGCATTTCTTTGGTCAATTTTATGGCATCAAAAACATAACCTAAAGTTTCATTTACATCCGGAACATACACCTGATTTACCTGTTCCATCGTACGAATTGGATTTGGGATAATCGGGCCCAAATTGTCTTTCAATTCTACGTGAATTCCCATAGCTCTTGGCACTACCAAAATATCCGAAAACAAAATTGCGGCATCTGGAGCAATTCTGCGGATTGGTTGTACCGTGATTTCGGCAGCTAATTCTGGAGTTTCGCAACGAGTGAAAAAATCGTATTTGTCACGCAAAGCTCTAAATTCCGGTAAATATCTTCCGGCTTGACGCATCATCCAAACTGGTGGGCGTTGTACTGTTTCTCCTTTTAACGCTTTTAAAAATAGGTCGTTCTTTATCATTTTGTTTTTTTTATCCTGCAAGGTTTTTTTTAAACCTTGTAGGTATACATTATTTAATTTTACTTTTCAAATCATACCTACAAGGTTTGAAAAAAACCTTGTAGGAATATATGCTTATTTATACTCAGCTATCACATCCTCAATCACGTCTTCAACACTTGGTTGATCTGCAACGATAATATTTTTTGTTATTTTATCCAATGCCTCTGCGGTTGTTTCGCCTATGCAAAAGCAGTTTTCTTTCTTTATAACATTGTCTTTCAAATAACTTTCAACGGCTGAAGGACTAAAAAACAAAATTGCATCGATTTTCTCCTTAATCTTTATCGGAGTCAATAACGTTTCATAAACCTGAATCTCATTGAATTTTATCCCTGCTGCTGCCAAAGCTTTTGGTAATGTTTCTTTACGCAGATTTCCACTAAAGAAAGTGTAGCTTTCTTGGCTATAAATCAAAGCGATTATCTCGGCTAAATCGGCAGCATAACCCGTGTAAGCAACCACATTGAACCCAGCTTCAGATAATAGAATTTTCGTTTTTAATCCAACGCAAAAAACATTTTTAGTTTTCAAATTGTCAACATCTGAATTTTCTAAAACACTTTGTGCCGCATTTTGACTGGTAAAAATCAAATTGTCGTTGATGGCATTGAGTTCGAATTCTTGCTTCTTAGTCGAAATGAAATCCTCTTCGAATACTTCAAAATCAGCGTTTAGAAGTTCTCGTCGTTGCATATCCGACAGCGTTTTGGTAGATAATATAACTGTTTTACTCATTTTTTGTTTTTTGAATCATTCTGGAAAAGACAATTGTTTCTCTTTTAGCCCCGATCGAAGGGAAAATCCCGTCTCGTCTTTTCGACGAGTAAGGATTGGAATGAGAGCGGGAACCCATCTTCCCAAAAATGTCCCAATCTTTCGCTCCTTATTTTTTCAAAGCTACTTTTATCGTTGCCATCAATTCAGTTCCGCCGTTTCCGAAGATTTCTTGAGCCGAGTTATAACCAAGCTTTTTCCATTCTTCGATGGGAACGACTTTGTTGACTTCAATTTTTTGTTTACCGTCAATCGAAAATAACACTCCGTTGAAATGGATGGTATCTTCGATCTCGTTATATTTTGCCAAAGCTCCAATAGGTGCCGTACAACCGCCTTCGAGGGTTTTCAAGAATTGTCTTTCGATATGAGTACACACTTCGGTTTCGATATCGTTGAGCTGCGCAACGGCATCTCGAGAAAAATCATCGTTCGCCATTGCCACAACAACCATTGCTCCTTGTGCAGGCGCAGGAATCATCCAATCGAGATTGATATAGTTTTCTGGTTTCAGGTTAATGCGCTCCAATCCTGCAGCGGCAAAAACGGCTCCGTTCCAATCGTTTTCCTTTAGTTTTTGCATTCTAGTGTTTACGTTTCCGCGCAAATCGACTACGTTGTGATTCGGATATTTATTCCACCATTGGGCTTGACGGCGTAAGCTTCCTGTGGCGATAGTTCCTTTTCCGTCTAAAAAATCAAGATTTCCTTTGTGAACCAAAATGTCCAAAGTATTGGCTCTTTCGAGAACCGCACCTTGAACGATGCCAATCGGTAAAGCGGTTGGGACGTCTTTCATCGAATGCACAGCAATATCCACTTGGCCATTTATCATAGCAATATCCAATGTTTTGGTAAAAATTCCTGTGATTCCAAGTTCGTACAGCGGTTTGTCAAGAATGATATCTCCTTGTGATTTTACGGCAATGATTTCGGTTTTATAACCTAAATCGTTTAGCTTTTTTTCTACCGTGTGGGCTTGCCATAACGCGAGTTCGCTATCACGGGTTCCAATACGTATTGTTTTTTCTGCCATTTTTAGTTTTTTTACCATTAAGATATTAAGGAACATTAAGCTTTGTGTTGAATGTAAGTTAATTAAGTTTTAAAACGTTTAACTTAATTTTCTTAATCTCTTAATGGTTCAATTTCTTTACGGCAATGTTTATGTTTAATCTATTAATCTTGCAAAATAATCATTTACAAGTAGTTTCATTGATTTTGTTATGTTTAAAGTGTTAAAATTAATTAATAAACCTTGAGGTCTTTGTAACAATTTCATATACGTAAGTAATTGTGCTTCGTGAATTGGCAAAAGGTTTTCTATCGCTTTTAATTCAACTACTACACAATCATTTACCAGTAAATCAATTCTTAGATCAGATTCTAATTCAAGGTCATAATAATCTATTTTAACAACTAATTGTTGTTTAACATCATATCCATTTTGTTCTAATTCATATTTAAGGCATTGCTCATAAATGCTTTCTAAAAGTCCAGGCCCTAATGCTTTATGCACTTTTATAGCAAAACCTGTAATTTCATAAGCTAATTGTGTAACCTCTTTTTTTGTCATAGAACTTTTTTCTTTTTACCATTAAGATATTAAGCTTATTAAGTTTGCTTTTATAAATACAAAACTTAATTTTTCTTAACCCCTTAATGGTTTATTTTTTCGTCAAAGCTTAATTAACTTAATATCTTAATGGTTAAATTTTATTTGTAGCTGCTATTTGAAAAACTTTTTCGATCCAATCGATGCTCTCATCTACCATTGTGTCTTCATTTTTAAGATGGTTGGCAAAATGGGTCGTAATTTTTTGAATGATTCTGGAACTGATGATTTCGGCTTGTTCTTCGTTGAAGTTGGACATCTTTTTGCTTTGAAAGTCTAACTCCGAATTTTTAATCGTATTCAACTTCTCTTTCAAGGCATTTATGGTTGGCGCAAACTTTCTTACTTTGGTCCAGGCGATAAATTCCTCCTTTATTTCTTCAATAATAGCCTCTGCTGCTGGGATATGGGCTTTTCTGTTTTCCAAAGTTTCGTCGGTCATTTGTGACAAATGATCCATATGAATCAAAGTAACTCCTTCAAGGTCTTTGACGTTTTCATTGACATTTTTAGGAATTGATAAATCCAAAATCAACATCGGCTTTTTCAAATTCAAAATAGCTTTGTCGATAGTAGGGTTTTGGGCGCCCGTAGCAACCACCACCACATCCGCTTTTTGCAGTTCAATATGCAGTTCCGAGTAATCCTTAACAATCAGGTTCAACTTTCCTGCCAATTTCTCGGCTTTGTCTTTGGTTCTGTTGATTAAAGTGATGTGTTCGTTTTTGGTGTGTTTTACTAAATTCTCACAGGTATTTCTTCCGATTTTTCCTGTCCCGAAAAGTAAAATATTCTTGTTTCCAATGTCTGGAACGTTCTTGATAATGTATTGAACCGATGCAAAAGACACTGAAGTGGCTCCTGAACTGATTTCGGTCTCATTTTTGATTTTTTTGCTGGATTGTATTACAGCATTAACCAATCGTTCCATAAAAGCATTGGCTAAACCCATTGCTTTGGCTTCGGCAAAACCATTGCGAATTTGACTGATGATTTCAAAATCGCCCAGAATTTGGCTATCCAAACCTGTTCCAACGCGGAATAAGTGCGAAATAGCTTCTTGATTTTTATAAACATAAGCGACTTTTTGAAAATCTTCAACGGTACCGTTGCTGTTCTCACAAAGTAATTTTATTAATTGAAAAGGGTGTTCGGCATAGCCGTAGATTTCAGTTCTATTGCAGGTCGAAGTCACAAATAAACTTTGGATGCCTTCCGTTTTGGCTTGTTCGAGCAAACGTGTTTTAGATAAAGTGTCTAAACTAAATTTACCTCTTATCTCGGCATCGGCTTTTTTGTAGCTAAGACCAACAGAGTAAAAATAGTGATGCTTCGAAACGTTATGATTTTCCATATATACACTTTAACTTAAAGTGCTACAAAAATATTACTAAGGTTTCGATAAAAGTAACGCTAAAAGTTCTTTTTGTGTCGCTGCATGCTTTTTTGGATTTAATTCGTTGTTTTATAATAAAAACTGTTATTTTTGTGGCACTATCAAGGCTCGAATTTCGATTTATTTAGAGCGATTCTAAATAAAAGCTTTCGGAAAAAGTCATTTTTTTATTCAAAAAATATCGCTATGGGTTCACAAGAAATTATAACAATCGAAGAAGATTTTACATTAATTCGGTTTCAAAATGATAGTTTAGAAACTTTTCAAGCCAAACACGAAGTGAGTAATGGCTTGATTCAATTTCATTTCGGATTGAAGGGGAAGGCAAAATTCAACTTTAATCAAGGGAGTTATATATTGGATTTGAACGAGGAGAAATCCTATTTGTTCTACAATCCACAAAAAGAATTACCCCTCAATTTGGAATTGGCACCTAATACTTGGGTAATTTCGATTTTAATTTCGATTCAAAAATTTCACCGATTATTTTCTAATGATGCAGGACACATTCCATTTCTGAGCGACGAGAATAAAGACAAAAAATATTATAAAGAAGGAGACATCAGTCCATCAATGGCGATTGTTTTGAGTCAATTGTTTCATTATAATTTAAATCCTTCGATCAAGAATTTATATTACAAAGGCAAAGGATATGAGCTGTTAAGTTTATATTTCAACCGTTCTGAAGATCCGAATGCCGAACAATGTCCGTTTTTGATTGATGAAGAAAATGTCTATAAAATTAAAAAAGCCAAAGAAATCATCATTGCCAATATGGCCGAACCTCCAGGATTGCAAGAATTGGCAGACGAAATAGGCTTGACTTTAAAGAAACTCAAAATGGGTTTCAAGCAAATTTATGGCGACACCGTTTATGGCTACCTTTTTGATTACAAAATGGATTATGCACGTCAATTGCTGGACAGCGGTTCCTATAATGTCAATGAAGTGGGGTTAAAAATTGGTTACAGCACCGGAAGTCATTTTATAGCGGCTTTCAAAAAGAAATTTGCCACTACCCCAAAGAAATATTTGATGTCTATTAATTCGAATCTTTAAGGATATTTCAAATTAATTGAATAGAATATCAAATTTACATATTCAACAATAATTAAAAAATAGTTAACTCCAATTTATCCAAAAGTATGATTAGCTACTTTTGGAACATCAAAAAAATTTAACAAATGAAAGGCGTATTATTAGTCAATTTAGGTTCACCAGAAAGTCCAACTCCCAAAGATGTAAAACCTTATTTAGATGAATTTTTAATGGACAAATACGTGATTGACGTTCCGTATTTGTTGAGAGCTTTATTGGTACGTGGCATTATCCTTAGAAACAGACCCGAAAAATCGGCTGCCGCTTACGCAAAAATATGGACTGACGAAGGCTCACCATTAGTAGTCATTTCTAAAAGAATGCACGAAAAAGTAAAGCCACAAGTTGATGTTCCTGTTGCTTTGGCGATGCGTTACGGAAATCCTTCAATGTTGGCAGGTCTTCAAGAATTGCACGACAAAGGTGTTACCGAAGTAATGCTTTTCCCATTGTATCCGCAGCACGCGATGGCCTCTACAACCACAATATTAGTTTTAGCTGAAGAATTGCGTAAAAAACATTTTCCAGAAATGAAATTTACCATCGTTCCTGCTTTTTACAACAAGCCCGACTACATCAAAAACTTAGCTGATTCTATCAAAAAAAGCCTAGAGAACTTTGAATACGACCATTTATTATTCTCTTACCATGGTATCCCGGAACGCCACATTCGCAAAACAGATATAACCAAATCACATTGCAAAATTGATGGTACTTGCTGCAACACGCCTTCGCCTGCACATGAATTTTGTTACCGCCATCAATGTTATGAAGTGACAAAGCTGGTTGTAGCCGCACTAGGAATTCCTAAAGACAAATACAGCCAGACTTTTCAGTCTCGACTGGCTGGTGACAAGTGGTTAACACCATATACCGATGTTGAAATCAACAAAATGCCTGAGAAAGGAATTAAGAATCTAGCTGTGGTAACACCCGCTTTTGTTTCGGATTGTTTAGAGACTCTCGAAGAAATCGCCATGGAAGCCAATCACCAATTCAAAGAACACGGAGGCGAAAATTTCTTGGCTATTCCCTGCTTGAATGATAGCGACGAATGGTGCGCTACGGTAAGCAATTGGATTAACGAGTGGGCAAAAGTAGAGTTGATTGCTGATTTATGATTAACGATTTGTGATTGCTGATTTCCGTAACAGCCTAAAAACTTTTACCAATTCAAAATCAACATAATCAAAAAAACATCAAAATCGGAGCAATCTAAAATCATAAATCAGCAGTCTAACATCATAAATCAAAATGGCCGTAACCTCCGAAGAATTAGGAACGCAAGACATAAAGAAACTCTTGATTAAACAAGCGGTTCCTTCTTCTATTGGTATCTTATTCATGTCGGTTAACATCCTTATCGATACCATATTTGTGGGACAGTGGATTGGTTCACTAGCCATTGCTGCGCTCACCGTTGTTTTACCCATAACGTTTCTGATTTCGTCATTAGGAATGGCAATTGGCGTGGGCGGAGGTTCTGTCCTGTCAAGAGCTTTAGGTTCCAACGACAAGGAGAAAGCCAAGCATACTTTTGGTAATCAGATTATGTTGACATTTTTATTGTCGATGCTATTTTCTATTTTGGGATTGATTTTTAGCGAACAGATGTTGTTGCTTTTTGGAGCCAAAGGCGCGATTATGGAACCCGCAAGAGAATTCTTCATCCCCATCATCATTAGTGTACCTTTTTTGGCGCTCTGTATGATGGGAAATAACATTATTCGTGCCGAAGGCAAAGCTAAGTTTGCCATGGTAGCCATGATAATTCCGGCATTTGTAAATATTGTCCTTGATATCATTTTTATCAAATTGATGAACTTGGGTGTATTCGGTGCCGCATTTGCAACTTCCATTTCTTACTTTATGTGTTTTGCGTTTGTCTTTTGGTTTTTTGTGTCCAAAAGTGAACTACAACTGAAAACAAAACATCTAAAATTTCAGATTCCAATTTTAAAAGAAATCACCAAATTGAGTTTTGTTACTTTCTCGAGACAGGGAGTAGTAAGCATACTGGCCATTATATTGAATCACACTTTATACATTTACGGAGGCGAACATTCTATAACTGTTTATGGAATTATAAGTCGAATGTTGATGTTTGCCCTGTTCCCTATTCTGGGAATTACACAAGGGTTTTTACCCATAGCAGGTTTTAATTATGGTGCTAAAAACACTAAAAGAGTTCATGAAAGCGTGGTTATTTCGATCAAATATGCGGCTTTGCTGGCTACTATTATTTTTGTTATGATTTTATTCTTTGCTCAATCAATAGTGACCGTTTTTACAAATGACCCAAAAGTAATTGCCGAAACCCCAAACGCATTACGCTGGGTATTTGCTGCTTCACCCATTATTGCCATTCAGCTTATTGGAGCAGCCTACTTTCAAGCAGCAGGAAAAGCCAAGAAAGCTTTATTTTTGACATTGACCAAACAAGGTTTTTTCTTAATTCCTTTGGTACTTATATTACCACATTTTTTAGGTATTTTTGGAGTATGGATTGCATTTCCTATTGCCGACGTGCTTTCAACCATAATAACAGCCTATTTCCTCAAAAAAGAAATGAATATCAATCCCATAACAGCAACCGATGGATTACTATAATTACCTCAAATCCCTACACCTCATCTTTGTCATCACCTGGTTCGCAGGTTTATTCTATATCGTTCGATTATTTGTTTACCAAATAGAAGCATCCGATAAACCTTCACCCGAAAAAGAAATTCTCCAAAAACAGTATAAAATAATGTCTTACCGATTGTGGTATATCATTACTTGGCCATCTGCCGTATTGGCTAGCTTTTTTGCTTTTTGGATGCTGTTTTTTACCGATTTGGGAAATGCCTGGTTGCAAATGCCATGGATGCATGTAAAACTTGGCTTTGTTTTTGTACTATATTTATATCATTTAAAATGCCAACAAATTTTCAGTCAATTGCAGAGAGACGAAGTAAAATACACTACCAATTTCATGCGTTTGTGGAACGAAGTAGCCACCATAATTTTATTCGCAGTCGTGTTTTTGGTCATATTAAAAAATGCGGTGAACTGGATTTACGGCGTAATTGGTATTTTCTTATTTTCGATTACTATTATGTTTGGTTTTAAATTTTACAAAAGGATCAGGGAGCGAAATAAATCGTAATTATGCTTAGAAATTTTAAGATTCCTATAATTTCATTACGTGTCAGAATCTTTCTTTCAATGGTTGTATTAATCATTGCGACCTCCCTTTTGCTCATAACCATTTCCATCTTTCAATATAAAAGCGTCGCCAAAGAATACAATCAAAAGCGCATTGAAAGCATGGAATATTATGTAAAAAAGCATATCAATTATATGCTTTCCAATACTACATACCCACTAACAGATGACAATATCAAATTAATCTTTAAGGATAAAATCCATGAAATATCCGATATTCAAAATGCTGAAATACAGATATATTCCTTGGATGGAAAACTACTGAAATCCTCCAAAGAATCATTTTCGGTGGTGACACAAACCCCAATAATATCAAAATTCATACTGCGCTTGGTCAATGCTTCCATTGATAAAAGATTTGTCGAAGTCAAAACCATTAATGGTATAAAATATCGTTCTTCTTACAGCCTTATAAAAAACAAAAAATTCAAACCCATTGGAATCCTAAAACTACCCAATGTTCCCGACGATGGCTATTATGAAAAAAAATTAAACAATTTCTTTGTTAGTTTGGTACAGGTGTATGCCCTTATGATTGCCTTGGCTTTTGGATTGGCTTATTTACTTTCTTCCTTTATCACCAAACCTATCTATGATTTTGCCGAAAAATTAAGGGATACCAGTTTGAACCAAAAGAATGAAAAAATACCTTTTTCGGCCAAAATCAAAGAGATCAATATGCTATTGCACGCCTACAACAGGATGATTGAAGAACTCGAAAGAAACGCCATAAAACTAGCTCAAAACGAAAGAGATTTGGCCTGGAGGGAAATGGCCAAGCAGGTGGCTCACGAAATCAAGAATCCGCTAACGCCAATGCGACTCACTATTCAGAGTTTTCAACGAAAATTTCATCCGGAAGATCCAAATATTAAACAAAAACTAAACGATTTCTCTGAATCCTTAATTCAGCAAATAGACACGATGAGTGCCGTTGCATCTGCCTTTTCTGATTTTGCTTCGATGCCTGCCCAACAAAATGAAATGCTGAATGTAGTTGAAGTCGTAGAACTGACCTTGGATATTTTTCATGAAGATTTTATTGTTTTTGAATGTTCCGAAAAAGATATTATTTCCAAAATTGACCGTACGCAGCTCATTAGAGTGATTACGAATTTGGTTAAAAATGCCATACAGGCCATTCCGGAAGATCAAGAAACCAAAATGATATTGGTTACCATCCAAAGAATAAAAAAAGAAGTCATTATCACTATAAAAGACAATGGAACCGGAATAAGTCCTGAACATATCGACAACATCTTTGAACCCAAATTCACTACCAAAAACAGCGGAATGGGTTTAGGTCTTGGAATTATAAAAAACATTATCGAAAACTACAACGGAACAATTACCTTTGAATCTAAATTTGGAAGAGGTACCATCTTTACCGTTACCCTACCCATCATTAACTCATAACTATAACACAATGAACTACGACAATCTTTTAATTACATTGGAAAACAACATTGCAACCGTTGTTATCAACAGACCAAACAAACTAAACGCTTTGAATATTGCAACGATTAATGATTTGCACAAAGCGATAAAAATATTGGGCAAAAACAAAGAAATTCAGGTTATCATACTTACGGGTAGTGGTGAAAAAGCATTTGTAGCCGGTGCAGACATTTCGGAATTTGCTCATTTCACCATCGAAGAAGGCACACAACTGGCTTTTCAGGGGCAAGAATTGCTTTTTAATTATATTGAAAACCTAAAAACTCCGGTTATAGCAGCCGTTAATGGATTTGCATTAGGAGGCGGACTGGAATTGGCGATGGCCTGTCATTTTAGAGTCGCTTCAGACAATGCCAAAATGGGACTTCCTGAAGTTTCCCTTGGCGTGATTCCGGGTTACGGAGGGACACAACGTTTACCGCAATTAATTGGTAAAGGTCGTGCAATGGAAATGATTATGACCGCCGGAATGATTACTGCCGACGAAGCCAAACAATACGGATTGGTAAATCATGTAGTTCCACAAACCGAATTAATCGAATTTTGTACTGGAATTGCCCAAAAAATCATAAAAAACTCTCCTTTTGCGATTGGAAGAGCCATAAAAGCCATCAATGCTAATTTTACCGAAGGGAAAAATGGCTATGAAACCGAAATCAAAAACTTTGGAAAGTGTTTTGGAACCGAAGATTTCAACGAAGGAACCAAAGCGTTTTTGGAGAAAAGAAAAGCTGTTTTTACGGGGAAATAGTATCAAACCATTTTAATAACCTACATGAATAAATTAATTTTAGTGTTGGGAGCTGTATTGATCTCCTTTTCAACTTTTGCTCAAAATATACCTTTTAAAATACAAAAAAGTGAACTTTTTAAAGATGAATTCAAAAATTCTGCAATTGTTTTTACAAAAGAAAACAAAAATGGAGGAGTACTAATTGTTCGTTCTTATAGTAGTTCAGGCTTTTCAAATAATGAAGGTTTTTATATTGAAAATTATGATTCAAATTTAATACAGAACAAAAAATTTGAATTTGAAATGAAACATCCTAACTATCAGAAATTCAATCTTGTTGTGGGAATCTGTTCATTCGAAAATGAAGTTCAAATAATTGAAATGTACTATGATTTAAATCAAAAGGTATATGTATGTCAGTCAAATTGTATTGACGAAGATTTTAAAATAACCAAAAAAGAATTATTTCGAATAACAAATGAAGAAATAAAAAAAATTGGATATTTTACTTTGGAGTCAACATTTTATAATCGGATGCATAAAATATGGACAAATGATAATTCAGGCAAATTTGACGAAGAATCAGAAAATTTTTTCACAATCAGTAATAAGGTAAATCTTTCAGAAAAAGCCAAGTCAGAAATTGTAATGACAGTGAATGAATCAAATAATGCTTTTGCAATTGCAATAGATTATAATGGTAGAAAAGGAGAATATTTAAAATTGTATTTGTTTGACTATAAATTAAATAAAAAAATAGAAACTGAATTCTCAAGAGAAATCAAAGATATAAAATATGCTTTTCAAAACATTCAAGTCGACCCAAATGGAAGTTATATTTATTTATTAGGAAAATCTTACAATGACATCCAACAGAAAAAAAAGGAGGGTGGAAAATATTTATTTGAAGTAACAAAAATTGGTCCTGATGCTCAAAAATCTCAATTAATTGATACCAAAGAAAATTTTATTGGCTCTTTAAAATCTATTTTTCATAATAATCAGCTTATTTGCATTGGATTTTATTCTGAAATTAATGATTATAAATATAAAGGAATTAGCTATTTTAAGTTAGACACCAATTCTCTAGAAATTTTTGGGGCAAAATACAATCCGTTTTCAGAACAATTTATGATTGATAAATATGGTAAAGAAAAAAATAAAGAGTTGAAATATCTAACCTATAAAAACTATTTTTTCACTAAAAATAATGATTTGATATTTAATGCCCAGGAAGAATATTCAACATCTTCAAACATTGGGGCATTTGGCATGAACGGTGTTGGCGGCGGCAATCAGGCTTATTTTTATCATTATGATGATATTGTATCCGCAAAATTAAGTAACGAAGGCGATTTGGTTTGGGCAAGAAATATTAATAAAAAGGAAGGTTTTCAGCATGAATTAGACAAAAGTTATGTTTCTTACACAGCTACTATTGTCGGCAATAGGCCTTATTACTTTACTAATGCAGGCGAAAAAGTAAAAGAATTAAAAAATAATAGAATAGAATTTAAAGGTTCAAACAAATCCAATCTTAATCTTATCAGAATAAATGATGACGGGGATTTTGAATATGAAAAAATCTTGGGCGATGAAGAAAATGAAGTGCCATTTATGGTTGCAAATGGTATATCAATTGGTAACTCCGTATTTTTCTTAGGAAAAAAAGGAAGCACGAAGCAACTCTTAAAAGTAACTTTGTAAAGTATAAGTATAACAGTGATTGTTTCGTATCCTAATTATTAAATTTTTTGCCTCTGCTTAGAAATTACGCATAAATCTAAAAGGCATTTGTGCTTTTAACAGCTTGATCTAATCACAATACAAGTTGTGTGAGGGATAGAAACTAGCTACCGTAGTAGCGTGTATAGCCCGACAGCATAAAGAAAAGGAGGCGAATTACCACAATGATGAGTAAGCCTCCTTTTCTTTATGGTGGCACACCCAAATGATAAAAATGTGCTTATTTATTAAAAAAAACAACTTTTGCTACTTCGAAAAAAAGAAGTATTTTTACGAAAATTATATAAAAACGATCCCTTATTTTGAAGAAAATAAAGGAAAACTGAATAAACAAAAGAAATAGAGATGAAAGAAAAAAGCAGTTCAGAGAAAGAAGCTAAGTTGAAAGCGTTACAGCTTACACTTGACAAATTAGACAAAACCTACGGAAAAGGAACTGTAATGAAAATGGGGGACAAAGCCATTGAGGAAGTGGAAACGATTTCATCTGGGTCTTTGGGAATCGATTTGGCTTTGGGAGTTGGCGGTTATCCAAAAGGAAGAATTATAGAAATATACGGGCCGGAATCGTCTGGTAAAACGACTTTGACACTTCATGCAATTGCAGAAGCTCAAAAAGCGGGAGGAATTGCTGCTTTTATTGATGCTGAGCATGCTTTTGATAGAAATTATGCTGAGAAATTAGGAGTTGATATCGAAAACCTAATCATTTCGCAACCGGATAACGGGGAGCAAGCACTTGAAATTGCCGAAAACCTGATTCGTTCTGGAGCGATTGACATTGTGGTAATTGACTCGGTTGCTGCATTGACGCCTAAAAGTGAAATTGAAGGTGAAATGGGAGATTCCAAAATGGGTCTTCACGCTCGTTTGATGTCTCAAGCATTGAGAAAATTAACCGGAACAATCAGTAAAACGAATTGTACAGTGTTTTTCATCAACCAGTTAAGAGAGAAAATTGGTGTAATGTTTGGAAACCCAGAAACAACTACCGGTGGTAACGCCTTGAAGTTTTACGCTTCGGTACGTTTGGATATTCGTCGTTCTACACAAATTAAAGACGGTGAAAACGTTTTGGGTAACAGAACTAAAGTAAAAGTCGTTAAAAACAAAGTGGCACCACCATTTAAAACAGCCGAATTTGACATTATGTACGGTGAGGGAATCTCTAAAACAGGGGAAATACTTGACCTTGCTGTAGAGTTTGAAATTATAAAAAAAGCGGGTTCTTGGTTCAGTTATGGTGATACCAAACTAGGACAAGGTCGCGATGCAGTTAAAACATTGATTAAAGACAATCCGGAATTGGCCGATGAACTAGAAGTGAAAATTAAAAGTCACATCAAGGAATTAGCCGAAGCATAAAAACAAAAAAGACCGCAAATTGCGGTCTTTTTTATTTACTTATTTTTTGACTCATCCAGCTTTTTGAAGGCCAATAATTCATTGTAAATTAAGTTTCGAACATGTTCACGAACTTCCTTTCTGTCCAATGGTTCTCCATTATCTGAAACCGTTTCAACTAAAGGTAAAATCTTAACGCGCATTAGACCTGGACTACCGCTATAGAACGTGTACGACAATCTCTTCTTATTGTCCGGGAAAACGAGAGGAACAATAGGCAAATGGTGCTCTACCGCCAAACGGAAAGCACCATCTTTGAAATTATCCAAAAAGATAGTCTCATCATGTGGTACACCACCTTCTGGAAAAATGCAGATACTTAATCCTCTATCAATTCTTTTTTGAGCTTCATTAAACACTTCCATTCTGCTTTTGGAACAGCTTCTATCAACTAGTATACTAGTTCTTTTATAGAAAAAACCGAACAGTGGAATTTTGGCCAGCGACATTTTCCCAACAAAAACAAAAGGATTGTCCACTGAAGCAAGCATTAACATAATGTCCGACATGGAAGTATGGTTGGCCACAAACATATAACTTTTCTTGCGATCTAATTTTTGGACTTTCTCTATTTTATAGTAGAAACCCATACCAAAAAGTACACATTTGGCCCAAATACGGGACATTTTAAAGAAATAAGGATAACCTCTTTCAGTCAATATGGAAGCCACCAAAAAAGGAAGCATAATCAGGATGGGTATGAGCATAACCACATAAAACCATACCCGCCAAATGGCCCAAAATATCTTTTTTACACTTTTCATAAAGTCAAAAGTAAGGAAACTTGCGGAAAATTTAGCAAAAGAATTAACTTTGCGGTCAAATATTACATCAGCATACAATCATACGAGATTTAAATAAATAAAAATGGCAAAAATACTTACAGGTGTTCAAAGCACAGGAACTCCACATTTAGGAAACCTATTGGGCGCGATTATACCCGCAATCGAACTGTCAAATAAACCGGAAAACGAATCATTCCTTTTTATAGCCGATTTGCATTCAATTACACAAATAAAAGATGGCGACACATTAAGAGCCAACACTTATAGTACCGCAGCCGCATGGTTGGCTTGTGGTTTGAATATTGAAAAAGTGATTTTTTACCGCCAGTCGGATGTCGCACAAACAGCGGAATTATCTTGGTATTTGAGCTGCTTTTTCCCTTTTCAGCGTTTGACATTGGCGCACTCTTTCAAAGACAAATCCGATCGATTGGACGATGTTAATGCCGGTTTGTTTTCGTATCCAATGCTTATGGCTGCCGATATTTTATTATACGATGCTCAATTTGTTCCCGTTGGAAAAGACCAATTGCAACACTTGGAAATTACCCGTGACGTAGCATCTCGTTTCAACCACCAAATGGGAGAAACGTTTGTGATTCCAGAAGCCAAGATCCAAGAAGACAGTATGCTGATTCCTGGAACAAACGGTGGAAAAATGAGTAAATCAGCTAATAACTTTATCAATATTTTCTTAGATGACAAAGCCTTGCGCAAACAAATCATGAGTATTGAAACCGATAGTACCCCACTTGAAGCTCCAAAAAATCCTGATACCTGCAACTGTTTTACTTTGTATAAATTATTGGCAGACGAAAGTCAAATCGAAGCGATGAGAGCCAATTATTTAGGAGGTAATTACGGATACGGCCATGCCAAACAAGCTTTGTTTGAATTGATCGTTGAAAAATTCAAAACCGAAAGAGAAAAATACAACTACTACATCAACAATCTTCCTGAAGTGGATGCTTTATTGAAAAAAGGAGCCGCAAAAGCCAGTATTGTTGCCAATGGTGTTTTGGCAAGAGTAAGAGAGAAATTAGGGTTTGAGGTTTAAAAAGACTTGAATTCAAATAACAACCAAACTATTAACTACCAAAACTTAAAGTCAAAAAATGGAGTCAGAAAGAATTAAGAGTATAACCATAAATATCAGCTTACTATTGTTCTTTATTTCATTAACTCAAAATGCAGTAAAAATATATTACCATGGAGAATCTCATGATTCATCATCCATAAGTTACTTACTAACAGGAAGCATCGCTTTTTTTGGTGGCGGATTATTGGAGGAGATTATTTGGCTTGCAAATCCTTTATGCTTATGTGCAATAATTATGTTGCAAAGAAATGATCGAAAAGCAATTGTTTTAAGTTGTATAGCTTTACTATTGGCAATTAGTTTTTCATTTTGGACAGAAATACTTGGATCTGAAAGTGGTTCACTAGCAAAAATTTTATCATTAGAATTGGGTTATTTTCTATGGGTTGTGAGTATTTTTATATTGACGATAGGTACTTTTTTCTTTTTTATAATTGAAAAAAGAGAACTTAATGAAGAAGAAAATAGGATTCTTTAGCATCAAAAGATTAAGGGAAACTCGAACTTCACTAATTTACACGAACAGATTCGTGCTAATTAGTGAAATTCGTGTTTATAAACTTTACTGTATCGGCAAGTTTTTCTCGAAAGCAGAACCAAAAGAAATAAAGGAATCCGTTCCTCCCACTCCTTCTATAATGTGAATTTGTTCGTAGATGATTTTACGCAACTCTTCGTTATTGGCCGCAACAATCTTGATAAACAAAGCATATTTGCCCGAAACCCAATGGCATTCCACAATCTCGGGAATCAGTTTTAATTGTTCAGCTATTGAATAAGCAAAACGAGCTTCTTTGGTCGCAATTCCGGTATAGGTAATCGTTTCAAAACCATTGGCTTTCGCATTCAATTTTACTGAAAAACCGGCTATTACACCCGATTCCTGCAATTTCTTTACACGTAAATGCACCAAAGAATTCGATACTTTTAATTCTTTGGCTAATTCAGAATATGGAATTCTCCCGTTCTCACTCAGTTTTCTGATGATTTCTTGGTCTAAATAATCAGTATTTTCGTTGTTTTTGGAGTTTGACATCACTTAACTATTTGGTTAAAAACTATAACATTGACAATTCTAAAGCAAAAACAATGCTTACAACTGTCAAAATTACACAATTATTATACAAATATGTCTATTTATAAATAATCGAATCTACATTATGTTAGTTCAACAGATTTCTATCTAGTTTTGTGTCATTCTTACAATTTAAAAACACAGACAGAAATGGACAAAAATCAACTGCTTTCGAAACTATGGGAACAATATGCTGAAATAACCCCATCTGCAAAAAAAATACACGCTTTATTAGAAGAGAAAGGTGAAACCATTCTAAATGATCACATTGCGATTAGAACATTTAATGACAAAAGAGTCAACATCTCTGTTTTAGAAAAAATTTTCGTAAACGTTGGGTATGAAGCCCGTGGAGAGTATGTTTTTGAATCTAAAAAGTTATTCGCCAAACATTACGAACATACTACAGACAAAGATGCCCCGAGAATTTTTATCTCCGAATTAGAGTTAGAAAAATGTTCCGAATCTTTACAAAACACAATTAAAAAATTATTGGACGATTGCGATCCAAATGAGTTCAATCACCCGCAATTGGCTTTGAACAGTACTTTTTGGAAATCAGATTCACAAGCGATATACAAATCACTCTTGGAAGAATCAGAATACGCTGCTTGGATGTATATCTACGGTTTTAGAGCCAATCATTTTACGATTAGTGTAAATGCGCTTAAGCATTTTAAAAAACTAGAAGAATTAAACGATTTCTTGGAGGAAAACGGTTGGAAATTAAATGCTTCTGGAGGAAAAATAAAAGGAACTCCTGAGCAATTTTTAGAGCAATCTAGTACATTGGCAGATTTGTACACCATAACCTTTGAAGAAGGTTCGATCGAAATTCCATCTTGCTACTATGAATTTGCCTTGCGATACGCTATGCCTGATGGAAACTTATACCAAGGATTTGTGGCTTCATCAGCCGATAAAATTTTTGAAAGCACAGATGTGAAATTGCAAAATTAGAAGCTAAAAACAATTCAATAACTTGTCAAATTCACCGTTTTTTGGATTGGATTACGACAAGTTATTGTCTTTTTTAAGAAATATCACTCTCTTATTGCGAAAACCCTTGATGAAAAACACTTTTCAAAATAAATAAAATAAAATTTAAAATTGATTTTCTAGGTTTAAATGCAACAAAACACAATCAAAAAGACTATTTATAACAATAACCTCAATTATCGTTAAACGGGCTAGTATTATACCAATATATTTTCAGAATAACAATCGAGGGTTTATCTTTGTGCAAAAAATTTACAAATAATTTGTATTTGTGACAAACACAAAAAAGATGACAGAAAATCAGGAAACATTTATATTCGATTTTGACAGTACTTTTATTAAAGTCGAAGCACTAGATGTGTTATGTGAAGTAATTTACCAAGATAGTGCAGCTGGTGAGCAAATATTAAGCGAAATTCAACGATTAACCGACCTAGGAATGGAAGGTAAGTTGTCACTAAAAGAATCTTTGACCAAAAGAATCCAATTATTACAGGCCAATAGAGATCATATTGGAGTTGTAATTGAGGAATTGAAAAAGAAAGTGACTGCGTCTGTGATAAGGAATAGAACTTTTTTTAAACAACATTCCGAAAACATTTATATTATTTCAAACGGTTTTAAGGAAATCATTATCCCAATTGTTCAGGAATACGGTATCAAGCCAGAGCATGTTTTGGCCAATACATTCAAATTTGACCATGACGGTAAAATAATTGGTTTTGACGAAAAAGACGAATTGTGTGAAAACCAAGGAAAAGTAAAAAAAATCAAATCATTAAACCTTAAAGGAGAAGCGATAATGATTGGTGATGGTTATACCGATTATGAAACTCTTGAAGGTGGAGCAGTATCTAAATTTTTTGCTTTTACAGAAAACGTAAGTCGTAAAATTGTGGTAGAAAAAGCCAGCCAAATAGCACCATCATTGGACGAAATTCTTTATGAACTGTCTTATAAAGCTTCGGTTTCTTATCCAAAAAACAGAATTAACGTTTTGTTATTGGAAAATGTTCACCAAGATGCGGTTAAAATCTTTGAACACGAAGGCTATAATGTAGAAACTATCAAAGGTTCTTTGTCTGAAGACGAATTGATCGAAAAAATAAAAGGAGTTTCAATTCTTGGAATCCGTTCAAAAACCCACGTTACGGCTAAGGTTTTGGAACATGCCAATAAACTTCACGCCGTTGGAACATTTTGTATTGGAACCAATCAAGTCGATTTGAACGCTTGTAGCATGAAAGGGATTTCGGTTTTCAACGCGCCATACAGCAACACCAGATCTGTTGTGGAATTGGCTCTGGGACAAATCATAATGTTGGTTCGTAACACTTTCGAAAAAAGCAAATTGATGCACGCAGGTGTTTGGGACAAATCGGCCACCAACAGTGTTGAAATTCGTGGTAAAAAATTAGGTTTGGTTGGATACGGAAGTATTGGATCACAACTTTCTATCGTAGCCGAAGCATTGGGTATGAAAGTATATTTCTATGATGCTGTAGATAGATTGGCCCTTGGAAACGCAAAAAAATGTTCTTCTTTGAAAGAATTATTGGCTCTATCGGATGTTGTTTCTTTACACGTTGACGGACGTGCAAGCAATAAAAATTTAATCGATGCCGATGCTTTTGATTACATGAAACCTGGTGTTATCTTTTTGAATCTTTCAAGAGGCCACGTAGTTGATATTGAAGCATTGGTAGCCAACTTAAAAAGCGGTAAAATTCACGGAGCTGCTGTCGATGTTTTCCCATACGAACCAAAAAACAATGACGAACCATTTGTGTCCGAATTGCAAGGATTACCAAATGTGATATTGACTCCGCATATTGGAGGAAGTACCGAAGAAGCGCAAGAAGACATCGGACATTATGTTGCCAACAAAATAATCAATTACATCAATACAGGTACGACTTACGGAAGCGTTAACCTTCCTGAAATTCAGCTTCCTGAACTTCAAAGTGCCCACAGAATCATGCATATCCATGAAAATGTGAAAGGTATTTTGGCACAAATCAATAATATTCTTTTGGAGTATGATAACAATATTTTGGGTCAATACTTGAAAACCAATGAAACTTTGGGATATGTAATTACTGATATTGATAATTTCCACAATAAAGATTTGGAGAAAAAACTGAAAAAGATTCCAAATACCATTCGATATAGAATTCTATATTAAGATTTTAGATTACTGATTAACGTTTTATTCGTAACTGTTAATTCTACAAATAGTGGCATTTTTATCAAATAAATTATTAACCATATAAGTCATATAAGTTTTTATTTAAAACAGAATTAAGAAAAATCAAAGTTCATTTAAGAAAAAATGTTGAAAACCATTTTTAAATTATATGAACTTTTTTAACTACTAATTTAACTAGATATCAAAAAGCTTATATGACTTATATGGTAAAAAATAAATGCTGTTTTTTTTAGAATTTAGTGATTCGTCTCAACAAAATCAAAAACCGTTAATCAAAAATCGTTAATCCTCAATCATAAATAAAATGAACCTTGAAAGTCTTGAAAAGCAATTAGATGGAAAATTATTGTACGACCACACCATGCGTACACTTTATGCCACTGATGCAAGTGCTTACAAAGAAATGCCATTGGCAGTGGCCATTCCAAAAACTAAAGAAGATATTCAAAAAATCATTGCTTTTGCCAGAGAAAACAAAAGCAGCGTAATTCCTCGTGCCGCTGGAACTTCTCTTGCTGGACAGGTTGTCGGGAATGGTATTGTGGTTGATATTTCACAAGAATTTACCAAAATACTTTCGGTCGATCCAGTTGAAAAATCGGCTTGGGTAGAACCTGGAGTGATTCGTGACGAACTGAATTTACATTTAAAATCCTATAAATTATTCTTTGGCCCGGAAACCTCGACCAGTAACCGTTGTATGATTGGCGGAATGGTGGGTAACAATGCCTGTGGCGCAAGATCTGTGATTTATGGTTCAACGCGTGAGCATTTACTTGAAATTAAAGGATTTTTGGCTGATGGAAATGAAGTTACTTTTGGTGCTTTGACCAATGCCGAGTTTGAAGACAAATGCAACGGAGTAAATGTCGTTAGCCCATTGGAACAAGCTATTTATGTTCAAACCAAAGAATTATTGTCATCTCCGGCTAACAGAGCTTTATTTGACGAAAATTATCCAAAAAAATCAATTCCTAGAAGAAACACGGGATATGCCTTGGATTTATTGGCCGATAGCCAGCCTTTTGGCGATCCTACCGAAAAATTTAATTTTTGCAAATTAATCGCAGGATCAGAAGGGACTTTGTTCTTTTCAACTGCAATTAAATTGAATTTGGTTGATGCACTAAAACCTTTTGCTGGTTTGGTCTGCGTACACCACAATAGCATCAACGAATCGTTGAAAGCCAACTTGGAAGCCTTGAAATTCAAGCCGGACAGTGTTGAGTTAATCGACCATTATATCCTTGAATGTACCAAAGAAAATATCGAGCAAAGCAAAAATAGATTCTTTGTGGAAGGCGATCCACAGGCAATTTTGGTCGTTGAATTTTTAAGGGACTCGAAAGAAGAAATTATTCAAATCGCCCAAGAAATGGAAGAGGTGATGCGTTCCAAAAACCTTGGTTACCACTTCCCAATTGTTTGGGGCGAAGACACCAATAAGGTTTGGAATTTGAGAAAAGCCGGATTGGGATTATTGTCTAATATTCCTGGCGATGCCAAAGCGGTTGCCGTTATTGAAGATACAGCCGTTGACGTAAATGATTTACCTGATTTTATCGAAGATTTTAATGCTATTTTAAAAGAGCGAAATCTAAGTTGTGTGCATTATGCCCACGCAGCGACAGGTGAATTGCACCTTCGCCCTATCATTGACCTAAAAACCAAAGAAGGAGCGGCACTTTTCAGAACTATCGCTACCGATATTGCCCATTTGGTTAAAAAATACAAAGGTTCCTTAAGCGGAGAACACGGCGACGGAAGACTTCGCGGAGAATTTATTCCGCTGATGCTGGGAGAAGAAATCTACCAAATGTTTATCCAAGTAAAAAACACTTGGGATCCTTGGGGAATTTTCAATCCTGGAAAAGTGGTAAATACGCCACCGATGGACACGAGTTTGAGATATACTCCGGGTCAGGACACTCCAATGCCGGAAACCTATTTTGATTTCTCCGAGCACAACGGTATCGTGCGTGCAGCCGAAATGTGCAACGGATCAGGAGATTGTAGAAAAACGGAAAAAAGCGGCGGTACAATGTGCCCAAGTTATATGGCAACGCGCGATGAAAAACACACGACTCGCGCCAGAGCCAACATATTGAGAGAAACCATTAACAACTCTAGTAAAGAAAATAGATTTGACGATGAAGGTTTACTCGAAGTAATGGATTTGTGCTTGAGCTGTAAGGGATGTAAATCCGAATGTCCTTCGAATGTGGATATGGCTAAATTGAAAGCGGAAACTTTACAACAATACCATGATAAAAACGGAGTAAAATTCCGTTCGAAATTAATTGGTAACACACCAAAAATCAATCAATTGTTTGCTTCATTGCCATGGTTGTATAATTTTGGTTCCAAAGGAATCATAGGAAATCTTATGAAACGTTCAACCGGTTTTGCAACCGAAAGATCGTTGCCATTAATGCACAAAATCACCTTTGCCAAGTGGATTAAAAGCTACAGACAAACAGGGAATTTCATTCAGGGAAAAGTCTATTTGTATAATGATGAATTCCTGAATTTCTATGATGTCGAAATCGGTCAAACAGCCGTGAAGCTTTTCAATCGTTTGGGCTATGAAGTAGTAGTTCCTGAAATCGGTATCAGCGGAAGAACCTATCTTTCGAAAGGAATGCTGAAAGAAGCCCGAGAATTAGCAGAAAAAAACACTCAGGCATTCGCCAAAGAAATGCCTGAAAACGCCATTTTGATTGGAATTGAGCCTTCGGCTATATTGTCATTCCGTGATGAATATCCGGATTTGTGCCGTGGCGATTTGAAACAAAAAGCAAAAGCATTCTCGAGCAGAGCGATGCTTATCGAAGAATTTTTGGCCAAAGAATTAGACGAAGGACGCATCACATCAGATTCTTTCACGGAAAACACCGAAAGAGTTCGTATGCACGGTCACTGTTTCCAAAAAGCCTTGTCTTCATTGGTACCTCTAAAGAAAATCTTGATGCTACCAAAAAACTATACGGTACTCAATATCCCAAGCGGATGTTGCGGTATGGCGGGATCTTTTGGATATGAAAAAGAACATTATGACATTTCGATGAAAATAGGAGAATTGGTTTTATTCCCAACGATCCGTTCAGAAGAACAGGCCACGTTGATTTCTGCCTCGGGAACGAGCTGCAGACACCAAATAAGCGATGGAACAAGCCGAAAAGCATTTCATCCTGTTGAGATACTTTTTAAGGCTTTAAAATAAAGATTTTAGATTTATTATTAACGAATTAAGATTGCAGATGTTTTTGGACATCTGCTTTTTTTTGGCTTCCGATTAAACCTAATTATCTTTTTAAAATCATATTAAATATATTTTGATACTATCAAAACATGCAATCACAAACAACTTTTTATTAGGTTTCTTTCAAAATAAATTTTATCTATAAATCGTTTATATTTACCAAACAACTAAAGTCCTGTGAGAACAAAGTATATAATACCATTTTACTATAATCAGATAAAAAAACTACATCATGAAGATCCTTCTTTTCACCTTCTTTTTACTGATTAGCATTACATCATCTGCGCAGTTAACATTTGACCAAAGAATACTTGATTGTGAAAATAAATGGGTTGCATTTCCAGAGGAATATGGTGGATTATATAAATATGGTTTCATTTTCGTGGATTCACGAGCAGGTCTTACATTTGAGTATAGAGGTAATTTAAAAATTGATCCTACAGGAAAGATTAAAGCATATCCAAATGAGGAGAACTCTTCGATAAAAGTCCCTTTATATCCAAGTAAAACCCTTATTGCTATAATACCTGAAGCAAATTTCGAGCAATTAAAAATAAGTAAAGATCCTGATTCGCAAAGCTTAAATAAATTTAAAGAAGGCTCAATTGAACAATTGTACAGCTGGGGTTCTATCTATAATGCTTGGGGAGAATATCAAAAAGCAATGGAGTTATTAGAAAAAGCATCTAAAATCAATAGCGAATATGAAGGATTGTCTGTCCAATTAGCCTACTCTTATAATCGCTTGCAACAATATAAAAAAGCTATTGAAGTACTAAAAAAAGCGCTAGTTGTAAATCCTACAGATGCCTTCATTAATAAAGAATATATTTATGCATTGGTAAATACTCATCAGTTAGATGCAGCTATCGATCGCTACAGAAATTCGTTGGAAGTTTGCCCCGATAAAACATATGTTGCTGAAAATGCCTTTTATATTTTACAAGGCTATTTTTATAAAATTGATAAAAAGAACTTTGATAAGTGGTTAGCCCAAACAGAAAATGTGATGTCTTCCAATGAACAAATAAAAAAAATAGTAGAAGAAATGAAAACTGGAATGAAAAACGAAATGTAAAAAAACAAATAGCAACAAAATTATAAATACGTAATAGCGTTAGATCGCCTCAAACATCTTCCCAGGCAAAGGCCGTATCACACCCTTCAATTCCATATTGAGCAGTAAACCCGAAATACGGTAAATGGGAAAATCACAATTCAAGGCGATGATGTCCATCAATTCTTTACCAGTTTTCAAAAGATAATCGTGCACTTTTTGCTCGTCATCATCAAGCGTGACAAACAATTGCTTTTGAACGGCTTTGGTTTTTTCCTGGATATCCCAATTTAGATTATAAATCAAATCGGCTGCACTGGTTAATACATTGGCCTTTTGGGTTTTGATCAGATTATTGCATCCCTGACTGAATTTATCGGTAATGCGACCCGGAACGGCAAAAACATCGCGGTTGTAATCGTTGGCCATATTCGCAGTAATAAGTGAACCGCCTCTATCTGCAGATTCGATGACGATTGTGGCTTCGGTCATTCCGGCAACAATACGATTTCTACGTACAAAATTCTCCTTATCAGGATTGGAGGTACTCCAGAATTCGGTCATAAAACCGCCGTTCTGTTCCATTTTGGCAACATATTTTTTATGTGGTTTGGGATAAATTTGGTTTAGGCCATGGGCAACAACCCCAATCGTCTGCAAATTATGCTCCATCGCCAGTTGGTGCGCCACGATATCCACACCATAAGCAAAGCCGCTGACAATTATCGGATCCAAGGGTGCCAAATCTTCTATCAGTTTTCTGCAAAATTCAGTTCCATAAGACGTTATTTGGCGCGTACCGACAATGCTGATGATTTTTCGGTTTTTCAAATCAATATTCCCGGAGGAAAAAAGTAAGACAGGGCCATCAATACAGTGTTTTAAACGTTCTGGATATTTTTCATCTTGAAAAAAAAGTACTTCAATATTATTCTTTTGAATGAAATCCAACTCTTGTTTGGCTTTTTCAAAAACAGTCTTGTCCTTAAAATTTTTCAATAAAACACTTCCTACCCCATCAATAGCGGCAAGCTGTGAGACTTTGGCATTCAAAACATTTTCGGCAGTCCCAAAATGGGTGAGCAGCTTTTTGGCCATAATATCCCCAACTCCTTCTACCCGCAATAAAGCCAATTCGTAAAATCTATTTTCTTCTGACATATCTTACAATTATAAGACAATTTTTTGAAAATCAAAAAGGTTAAAAATTAAAATTCGACACTTTTTTTGAAAAATAGGGACATAATAAATTTTCAACGAACAAAAACATAAACATAAAACACTGATAACCTTACACATGCAAATTGTTAATAAAAATTGTGAATAAAATTTTGATAACTATTCCCGTTGTATAACTTTGCTACTATGAAAATAGAACTTTATATCGCGCAACTTTTATACCGTTATCAATGTGTAACTGTTCCTGGTTTTGGAGCGTTCTTGACCGAAATTCAATCGGCTCAACTGCTTGACAATTCCCATTCTTTTTTCCCTCCAAAAAAGGTGATTTCCTTTAATACGCACATCAAAAACAATGATGGGTTATTGGCCAATCATATCGCACAAGCGGAAAAAACTTCATACGATTATGCCGTAAGCGCTATAGAATATGAGGTTTTGAACTGGAAAAAAACACTACAGGAGAATCGTAGTTTTTCGATAAAAAATATCGGTGTTCTGACTTTGACTGCCGAGAACAATATTCTTTTCACACCCAACGAACAGACCAATTATTTGGCTCAATCTTTCGGATTGACTTCTTTTGTTTCGCCTGCGGTGAAAAGAGAAGCAGCTCTTCCTAAACCGGAATTAACATTTGAAAAATCAACATTTGTATCTGCAGCCGCATCAGTGGTAATCGAGGAAGAAAAACCTGTTTTCAATTTCATACCAGAAACCAGAGAAAGAAGCCCTTACCTAAAATATGCCGCTGTTTTCGTTATCGGATTGGCAATTGCTGGATCTATCGGTTATCCGATGTATCAAAATCAAATAGCTTCTGAAACTGTTTTGGTGGAAACAGCCGTTCAAAAACAAGTGCAACATAAAATTCAGGAAGCAACTTTCTTCATACAAACGCCAATTCCTGCCGTTACACTTTCTTTGAAATCCGAGAAAGAAGTAGAAACAAAAATGCCTTATCACATTATGGCCGGCGCTTTTAGAAGCGAAGCCAATGCACAAAAAAGATACAACCAATTAATTGCTAAAGGTTTTAAAGCAAGAGTTTTGGGAATTAACAAAAACGGGCTATACCCAGTTTTATACGGAAGCTACGCTACTTTTGCGGAAGCGGAAAAAGAAAAAGACTCCATAACAGAAACAGATAATCCTGAAGCTTGGATTTTGATTCAATCTTTGTAGAAAAATCTAAATTCTAATACTCAAAATCACGAACAAACCCGAATCAAAACGGTATTGTTCGTGATTTTTTATTTTCTGTCGATATTACTTTTCGATTTAACGGAAAAACTAAAATTAGCGCTTATCCGTTAGTTTTTACCATAAACAAGCAAAGAAGCTGTCTGTGGTTTAAAATTGCCTTAAATCAAACAAAAGCAGTCTTAAAACTTAAACTGAACTCAACTTAATACCGTTCGCTGTCACTTCCAACAGTTCAAAACGCTTTTGCTTTCAAAAAAAACTGGCGTAAATTATTGGTTTCTTCTATTAGCTGCGTTTTAAATAAATCGTCCAATTGAAAAAACAGAATATAAACTATTGTAATTAAAATAGTTATAAAGTTTTTATTAAATTTGATAAGTAAAAACCATCGTTTTTTGTTTCCCCTCTCATTTGACGTTTTTTACAAATCAAACGGCAGTATTTCAATCACTATTTAAAACCAAAAAATATGATAAAAATAAGATACGCTACTCTGATTATTTTATTGTTTTACAGCGGTCTGAACGCCCAAAACGCCGGAACAGACAAAACCATGGAAATTTTTGGTTTTATACAGATGGATTCCGGCTATGATTTTGGAAGAATGAATCCCGATTGGTATGACACTATGCGTCCCACCCAGATTTTGGACAAAGAGGGAAATGAATACCAAAGCCAAGGCGTCTTTTTTATGAGCGTACGGCAGAGTACATTTGGCATAAAAAACTATTTCGATACGCCCTTGGGACAAATCAAAACACATTTTGAATTTGATTTATTCGGAATGGGGAAAGAAGTTGGCAACACCGCTTTCCGCCTTAAACATGCTTATGGCGAATTGGGCAAATTTGGAGCAGGTCAAACCAACAGTCTATTCACCGATACCGATGTCTATCCAAATATCGTTGAGTTTATGGGTCCTAATGCCTTACCTTTCCTTCGAAATGTACAAATACGCTATACCCCAATTTCAAACCAAAATCATTCGTTGGCAATTGCACTTGAACGACCAGGAGCCACGGCAGACCAGGGACAATATGGGGAAGACTTTGTATATGCATCACTGCTTGATGGTGTCAAAGCTAGATTTTCTGTACCCGATTTAACTGCAGAATACCGATACAGCAGCAGTTGGGGATATTTAGAATTGGCGGGTATCGTTCGAAGTATCAAATGGGAAGACCACAATACAGATCAATACGACTTGTCTGGTAGCGCTGTCGGTTGGGGCTTGAGTTTGACCAGCCGCTTAAAACTCGCCAATAATGTAATTTTTCATGGTGCATTGACAACAGGAGCCGGCATCCAAAACTACATGAATGACGCGGATGCAGATATTGGAATCAAAAGACAATATGACAACGCAATTGCGCCGATAAAGGGAGTCGCGATTCCAATGGTGGGAGTGGTAACCTATTTTGACATTTATTGGAACCCAAAATTCAGTACGGCAATTGGGTACTCAATACTAAATAACAATACCACCGAATCTCAGTTATCAACCGCTTATAAAACGGGACAATATGCCAGTTTCAATCTTCTATATTCCCCAGTCAAAAATTGCATTTTAGGACCTGAACTACAATGGGGAATGCGCCACAACAATGACTTTGAAGGCGATCCACAATTTAATCTTCCAGCAGCAAAAGGCAATAGCGGAAACGATGTCAAACTACAGTTTTCGTTTAGATATAGCTTCAACACTGCTTTCTATAAAAACAAATAGCTAACTAAAAATACAAACTGACTAATCAGTCACAATCATATTTACTTAATCTTCAATCATTTTCCACAACATCTCAAAAGCTTCCGAGATAAGTTCCAATTGCTTATCATTACTCAAAACATTCGAAATAATATAATAATGCAAACCGTTGATTTGAGCAGCAAACAAAGAGTAGATAAAAGAAACCGGCATTTGCTTGATAAGAACAATGTCAATTCCGTTTTTAATTAGAACGAAAAGTGGGTGCTCGTCCTGACTGGCAATAGTTTTCTCTATAACATTAAAATAAGGAGAATGATTGAATTGCTGCAAATATTGATAATGAATGGGATTCTCAAGACTCCAAGAAAGAGTTGCAGTAAACAACGATTGAAATGATTCTTTGGAAATCGAATGAGATTCCATTCTTTCGACAATAAAATCATCCATTTCTTTTAAAATTGAATGATATATCACAACAATAAGTTCTTCTTTTGTTCGAAAATAATTGAATAACGTTCCTGTGGCCACATTTGCCTGTTGGGCAATTTTAGCAGTTGCTGTGCCATGAAAACCATTTTCAACAAATAACCTAAGTGCTGTAGCTAAAATTATTTCTTTTTTGTCCATTACATATAGATTGACTAATCAGTCACAAAAATAAATAAAAATTCGTCTTATTCAACTTTAACGAAAACAAAAATAATACATTTAAACTCAATCGCTTAAAAGTTTATTAAAACCGCTAATAAATAAATTGAGTCGACGAATAGTTTCAATATCAATCAATACTCCATGTTCGTTGAACTTTCCTTTAATCCCACTGATGAGTAACGTAGTATCATCATTAAATTTGGTTTCAACCGTTTTCATAATTAATTGCAATTGCTCATGTCCTTTTTCTCCAGAAGCAGACGCCGTAATCAGCCCGATTGGTTTTTGGGAAAAAACAGTAGTAGAAACACACCATTCTATTGCATTCTTCAAACTTCCAGGCAGACTAAAAACGTACTCCGGAGTACAAATAAGTAAACCGTCAGCATTCGAGATAAGCTTCCTAAATTCATCTACCGAACTCGGTGGGTTTTCATTGTCGAGATCTGGATTAAAATGAGGCAATCCACTTAACCCTTCAAAAATGGTAATATCATATAAATCCCTTGTCAATGCACCAAAATGTTGAATAAGCTTAAGATTAGACGAATTGGTTCTGGTGCTTCCAATGATGGCAAGTATTCTTTTATTGTTTTGCATAAATATTTATTAATCAAAAGAAGGGATTTATACTCTTAAAGCAGATTTATTAACAAGCATTTACAATGGTTTTAAAGAGTTCTTGAAATCGGACGGCAAGCTGGATAAAACCATATCAATCGCTTCTTGCGGAGTTTCAACGATACGTGAAAATCCAATTTCCTCAGGAGAAAATACACCTTGTTCCATCATGAATCCCACAAAATCACGTAATCCTTTCCAAAATTTTCCTCCAACCAAAATAAGTGGAAACGGACCAATTTTGTGACACTGAATCAATGTTGCCGCCTCAAATAGTTCATCCAAGGTACCCAAACCTCCTGGCATAACAATAAATGCACAAGAATATTTTACTAACATCACCTTTCGAACGAAAAAATATTTAAACTCAAAACTGTCATTAACATACGGATTTGGCTGTTGTTCTTTGGGTAAAATGATATTGAGTCCATAAGTAGGTCCTCCCGCTTCCTTGGCGCCTCTGTTTGCGGCTTCCATCGCACCGGGGCCACCTCCTGTCAAAACAGTAAAGCCAGCTTTTGCAAACGCATTTCCAGTTTCTCTTGACAATTCGTAGTAAGGATCTCCCGGCTTGAATCTCGCTGATCCAAAAATGGTTACTGCAGGACCTAGCTGACTTAGTTTGGTAAACCCCATTTCAAATTCTGCTGTAATTCTTTCAAGTCGCTCCTTTTCCTTCTCGGCAGTTCTTTGTTCGCTTAAAAACTTATACTCTTCCGACTCTATTATTGGAAGTTCATAGTCCAATTGTGCTTTTTTCCAATGTTTTTGCCAAGCTTCTTCCCATTCCTCCTGACTTAATCTCTTAAAATTTTCTGATTTTTTTGCACACATATTGTTGCTGATTTAAGTGAAATTTTATCTAAGATATAAAAAATAGTAAACTCATCGTCTATGATTAAAGCTTCTATTTTAAAAGCTTTAATCAAAAATTAAAAAAATAAATTTAAACTAACTTTTTCCAAAATCCAGAAACTTATTGACCAAAAGGATTACTGAACCGATGCTGCTTCCCATAATCATCACTCTCTCGTAACTGTCTTTATTGAGATACATTAATAATACCAAAAAGCTTATTGCTATAATCAATATTGGCAATTTTAGTTTGTCGTAAGTGCCGTTTTTACTTTCATCCTCAAATTGTTTAACGAATTCTGTATCCAGCTTGCTTTTTGACATGATATACACCCGAAAGCTATAGCTCATGACCTTTAATCTACCCGTTAGTTTATCGTGATTAATTAGGCCCAAATCCATTAACTGCATAAGAATATCTTTATTTTTATAATTTAAAAAGTGATCTTGGGCAAAATCATAGAGTACATTTTGCATCTCAGTATTTGGAATAGAATCCCAAATTTTTAAGTAAGCCTTGTCAAAATTTTTAAGGTTTGAGTTTAAAATAAATTCCATTTTTAAAAAAGGAAGAACTTCATTGTTATTATCCTTTTCAAAAACTTTTTCAAGTGGTATTATCCTGTCTGCACAATTGGGATCTAACACACTTTCTGCATCTGGGGAACTAGGATTGGTCATGTCTTTCTGAATCATATTGGTTAAATCCTCATCATTGACCATCGGGATAAAAATATATTCATTGGCAAATAGATTCTTTTTGCAGGGATAATAACCTTCATAAGAAGCTTGCATCAGTTCATAGAAGAAAAATCGATTACTGTAATAATTCAATAACGCATTAGTCAATAATAAGATCAGGGTAAAACACAAAATAAAGTAGAATAAATTCGAACCTCCGTTTAAAAGAATAGTGTTTGTTTTGATATAAAAATTTCGGTGCAACTTCTTAAATGTGTATTTATTAACCTCACTCATAGTTGGTTGTTCGAAACCAAAGTTTAATTTATGAATGACACCTTCGTTATTTTTACCCAATTCGAAAACAGTTTGCGGCTTGCAATCGCATCCGTATGCACTAATAATTTTGTGTTTAGCAAATTTACTTTGTGGCTGGGATGGTGAACAATAATATCTTGCGTAATCATTTATTTCATTCGAGTAAAAAGCACAAACAAGTATGAAAGGGAAAACCACAAAATAATTAATCAGACCAGACGTCAGGAATTTTAAATAAACCTTTCGTTGAACCCCTTTGTTTTTAGCAACAGCGTTTGCTATCTCGGCATTACTGTCTATGTCTTTCCAGTTCCTCCAATTTCTATAATACAGAATTAACCCTAAATGAGATCCAACAACAAAAATAAAAGACAAATACAGTTGATCTTTATATAATAACAGCAACGGAAAAACAAAACCTAAAAAGATCACTAACAAATAGAACTTTAAAAGCGAATTTTCGAATTTACTGCACCTAATGTTTAAAACAATTATATTGATGAACGTGATATTAATACCTATCAAAAAACAAAAATATAGCGCTGTGATTGGCGAGGAAAAGAAAAAAACAGCTAAGGCTGTACAAAAACAAATAATGTTGATAACAAATAAATTTTGATATTCTTCTTTCCTACTGTTATCGGGAAACAGATAGTAAAAATGATGTCGTGAAAATAATCCCAATCGCCCACTGTAAAATAGAGACGAGTAAATCAAAGTAAATAAAACTATTAAAAATCCATATAGAACAGTAATTAAGAAGGCATTATTAAATGTAAACAAACTCAAATAATCTAGATACGATAAATTTCGCATTCCCAGAATATAAACAGGAAGATCCGTTGGGACACTTAATTTTTTTGCATATACCTGATATTCATTTCCCTCATAATCCATTCTGAAATTTTCGATATTACAACCTGCCAAAATACTTGCCAATACTAGGTTATTATGCGAACCCGAAAGTACGTTTTGGTACAAGTTTTTATTGGGATTGTTTTGCATTAAAACAAAACCCTCCCTATCGACAAGCAGATAATCAGTATCTGGTGGCAGTTTGATTTCTTTTGAAAAATGTTCGCGAAAAGCAATTCCTTTTATTGCGGACTTTTCAGAACCAAAACCATTGTTTTTCTTAACATCTTTTTCAGCATAAATCCATTGGTATTCATCAGATTCCCTTGAAAAAACACCCGTCAATATCGTGTCTATTTCCTTATTTTGCAGTAATTTAAAATATTTCCTGTCGTTATATTTTCTCGGAAAACTAATATTATCCTTATTCAAACTTGCCGTTAATAGACCTCCTTTATCCATCCAAAAATAGGAATCTAAACATTTTATTTGTTCGAGGCTATCCGCTTTGTTAAAAGATTTGGCATTTAATTTCAGTATTTTATTCTTTGGTGAAAACGAAATACTGTCCACTATTGAATCTCCGTTAATCATACTGACTTTGGAATCTGACACCAAATATAATTTCCTGTAAGGAAATTTAGAGCCATTTATGTCATTCGGAATTTGATTTCCTTTCCAATGTTGTAAGGTATCAATTTGATTTTTAAACGATAGGTCAATATGTTCCACTAATTGTTTTAAATCAGATTTATTTCTGTTGGAAATAGTCGTTTTCCAAAATCCAACCATTCCAAAAATGACAAACAACGCAATTAATGCACCTGTAGAAAAGGCAACAGTAATGAGATCCATTTGTGAAAGCCGCTCTTTGTAACTGCTTACAACAGGCTTAATGAAACAGATACTCAAAAACAAAATAGCTATCAATAACAGACTAAAAATTAAAAGATTGGGTTTTATGAATTGTACATTGGATTGAAAATAGGAAGAACTAATCCCTGCCGCTACAAACAAAGTAAAATTGGTGTCTGGGATTTTTATTTGGCTGGTATAATATCTTTTGTCTGACTTTTTAAAAGTAATATTACCATTGTTCCTGTTATAAAAGCACAAACTGTCTTCATCCTTAAGATTGATATTTTGAGAAATTAAAACATCCTTGGCTAAACATTTACCGTTTTTTTCACTGACACCTGAAAGAGTTACAGGGCAGATAAAAAAAGAGTTAAAATTAGAGGAAGTACTAACTCTTTTGATAAATTCATCCAAATCAAATTGAACAGTATCAGTTACTGTCGCTATTATTTTTAAATCTCCATTTTTTTTAAAATTAATCTTTCTAATCAATTGAAGTTTTTTTCGAATAGAATCAACCCTATCCAAACGAACTATTTCTATTTTATCTATGAAGACTGAATCATTGCCGAGTTTTCGATTTTTGGCTATAATACTATCCCTTATTTCGGGACTTATTTCTTTAACCTTATCATCAAAAAAACCTTTTAACTGTCTTTCAATTCCTTTAAAAACAGCCAAGTTATTTGCATCTTCTTTTATCTCATTATTTGGCACAATAATCAGGAGATATATCCCTGTTATGATGCCAATAATTATGGCTGTTATGATTGAATAATTATGTGATTTTAGCTTATCGAAAAAAGGGGTTAAAAGACTCATATATTTTAAGTTTATTTATAGAGCATTTTGATATCCGAAATAGTATAAGTTGGGTGCAATTCTAAAAACGTTTCCTTTTGCTACATAAAAAAATAGCTAAATCAGAGAATTGGCTTCCTCATAATGTAGCTAAATTAGGAAAAAATATCTTAAATGTTAAAAATTACACTTATAAATAATTCATTTTAAGTGTTTTAAAACAAAAACCGTTTTTAAAAGCCTAGTGGATTTTCATTGTCAATGCCTGTTTGAAATGTCGAATTTGTCATATAATTACAAAATGACACTAAATAAATCTAAAGTAATTCCGAATAAATTATCATCTGTTAATCATAGATTTAATCTCAAAAATAAGATTAAATTGACGTCCTTTTTTTTTTTGTTCTTTTATCGGATTATAAAGCCATTGGTCAGATTTATTTTTAATGCTAATTACATTGGCTTAAATTTATAACAGTCTTATTACTAATAATTTATTGGTTACTATAATGAGTATATAACTAACTTAAAACAAACAAAGATGAAAACAGATCAAATCACTATCAAAGAGTCCCTCTACCTAATCTATGCCTATGTAAGCATCTCTACATTTGTATTGATGTTAATAAGCAAAATAACAGACAGTCTTGAAAAAGCATTAGATTTCAATCCAATTGTGTCACTGCTAATCGTTTCAAATATGATCGTATTTATATCCTTGTATTATTACAAAAAAAGACATAACTCCCATATAAATCATCACAACTTTTAGATTTCTAAATTCCCCATTTCTTATGATTGATATAAACAAAAGTGCTTGGAAAATATAAAAAGAGGTTAAATCAATAATTTAGCCTCTTTTTTTTATGTCTTATCTACCACTTTCAATAATTTAAACAAATTGCAAAGCTCGGTCAAAAACTTCGTCTTTCCCCTGCTGAATGTCCAGAATGGTCGGCTTAACTTCAATATCTGGAACAATACCAATTCTTTGTGCTTCTTTTTTATTAGGATAAAAAACTCCGACTCCTGTAAATCTTGTGAAAACTTCCTTTATTAATCCGAAATTACTAACATTCCCATCTGAGCTTTCGTTTTGACAGCCACTAATGGTTGTATCATCAGCAGTTTGAAAACTCATTGTCATTTCTTCTGATTGGCTTCCAGTTTCCTCATTAAGCAGAAAAACGAATTTACCACTTAAAATTGTTTTTATTTTCATAACCACAAGATTGTGGTTCAATCCTTTGAATCTTCCAATATAAGTTAAACCTGGTTTTGTATAGAACTAAGAGTGGATGCTCTTCTTGCTTAACAATTGTAGGTTTTACAACTTTAAAATAGAATGATAAATAGTAACGATAATATTATTTACGTTTTGAATTTAATCTAAAATAGAGATTTTTTTCATTACTGAAAAAAGAATGTTTTCGTAATTTAATCCGATTTTTATGCTATTTAGCAGATTTATTTTTAATAGCAATACCATTAATTTATGTTTGTAGAAGTCTTAATTTTAAAGCTTTAAAATATTTTTGAAGTAATTATTGAACAAAAAAAACAAAAAAATGAAAACCAATAATTTAACTACCAAACAATCTGTATTCCTACTATATGCTTATGTTAGCATATCCTCATTTTTAGTGATGGCAGTAAGCGAGATTACTAAGAACATTAAAAATGTTGAAAAAACAATAGAATTTAATCCAATCGTGTCACTAGCTATTGTTTTAAACATAGTAACATTCGCGACACTATATTATTATAAAAAATATATCGCTCAAAGAGGATAAAAAACACTTCAATAGATTTAAAATATTGAAAAACAATTAAATAACAAAAATAGGCTGAATATTGATTCAGCCTATTTTTTTGGTCAATTACCTATTATTCCGTAATAACTTTATTTTCCCAAAACTTTATAGGTGCCAGCAAATTTTTGGGTATCACTTATTTTAGTTTTTGCAAAGATGCTTTGTGAAAGAACTATGAGTAATAAAAATGCAATTTTTTTTATTTTAAAAAAGTTTCATTTTTTATGTTTAGAGTTGTTTTTAATTTAGTTTCCTTTCCGCTTTCAATGAATTGTAAAGCGCGATCTAAAACCTCGTCTTTACCTTGCTGGATACCAAGAATAGTGGGTTTTACTTCAATATCTGGAACAATACCAATTCTTTGTGTCTCACGTCCGTCAGGATAATAAACTCCAATTCCTGAAAATCTAGTGAAAACTGCTTTTATAGCCTCGAAATTACTTACATTCCCGTCTGCTCCAGCAGTTTGGCTACCAATGATTGTACAATTATCAGCCGCTTGAAAACACATTGCTGTTTCTTCTGAATGACTTACAGATTCCTCATTAACCAGTACAACAACCTTACCCTTGTAATTATTTTTATTTTCTGAGCCACAAGGTCGTGGTCCATGCCAAATGAATTTTCCAGGATAAAGTGAATCTGGCCTTGTAAACATTATAAAATTTCTTTCTTTAGAATTCAAAAAATTCGCAATATCAATATAAGTTCCGTTTGGATAATTTCTAATGTCAAAAACAATCGCTTTGGCTGATTTCAATTTTTCGATCATCTCAGGAACATCATTAATTTTTAGAGCTCCCATATCTACATAACCAATATTGTTTTCCAGCATTTTAAATTTTTCCTTTTGGATTCCTTTTTTAAATTCATTTTTATGGGCATTATTATAATCATACCAATTTATAGTCTTTGTAATAGTTTTTCCGTCTTTCAGAAAATCCAGTTTTACATTGTCCGAATATCCGTAAACACCAAATTTCATCAAATTACTAAGATATGCAGCTTCATTTGACCCATTAATTAAATTCCTGTTTTCCGCAACAAAATCTTTAATTGTTTTGTCATTGAATTTAGTAATAACATCCCCAACTTTTATATCATCTGCTTTTGCAAGTTCGTCTGCTGTTATTTCTGTAACAACCATTTTTTCATCAATAATTTTGCAGTTGAAAGGCAAGAAATTTGCATTACCAGTGCTATATTTATGAAATACAGCATGGGAATCATTGAGCTTAACCGTTAATTTTTGGAACGCTGTATAAAAAGCGTCATCATTTTTGGCTTCAATGAAAACAGGTAACATTTCTTCTAAAGTTTTATCCCATTTTTGATCCATTCGATATTTATATGGGAAAAAATATTCTATCACATTCCAATATGTAAATAAAGCTAGAATTCTTGAATTTCTATCACTATAATCTAGTTTATCAAAATTTGTGTTTTTAACAAAACTATTATCACGAGAATCAAATCCAACATAATGTTGCTCGCCTTGAAATCGATTGTCTTCAATAAATTTTAACTTCTTTGAAAGAGTTGTAGCAAACAATTTATCGTTGTTAAGCCATGATAAATCGAAGTTTTTATCAAAATATTCAACATCTTTTGGCACAGTGATTGCTGCGATTGCTTTTACTTCTCCCAGAGAATTTATCCAATTTTCGAGAACTAATGAAAACTCATCTTTGGTATTCGCCTTTTCAACTTTAGGCAACACATCAAAAAGTTGATTGTCCCAGTCAGTTTTACCACTGGCTACTTGAGGATGATAATATTTTAAATAGCCCCAAACTTTACAGGTGGCGGCAAGTTTTTGGTTTTCAGTAAGTTTTGTTTGAGCAAATACAATTTGTGTAAGGACTAAGAGCAGTAGTAGGGTGATTTTTTTCATTTTGTAGGTTAGAAGAGTATTAAAATATAAATTGCATTTCGCACTTAGGATTTTCTGTTTGCAATATCCTGAGAAATATTCGCATGGCCGAAAATTCCGCAAAATGTATACAATATTAAAAAATGACTGAATTGTATTTTCAAATATATTTAATAATTCTTACAAAAAACATTTTTTTTACCAATAATAAACCTCACGACTTCCCCAAATACCTTGTGATCGTGCGTAAGGGCTTACTTCACTAATTATTTATCTTCATTGGAGTTCAGTGAATTTCATTTGAACAACGCGCCATAGCGCTTGTGATAGCCCGACCACGTTGAGAAAATGGGCCGAATAAGCGGTTTGAATAGCCGGCCCATTTTTCTCAACGGGAGCACGCCCAAATGATACTGCAAATCTTAGTTCTAATGAAGATTCAAACTGGCCTTAAACATTCGGAGTTCTTCCCAAGAGAATTTATCACCATATTTTTCTTTTAATGGCGAAACCGATTCTTCTTTGTAGCCTTCAAAAGCCTCTGTGAGCGCTGCCAATTTATCTTCCGAAAATACTTCGCTGACAGTAATTCTTTTGCTTTGTATTAGCTTGGTCAGATGTCCTAAAATGGTTTCCTGCGTGAACTTGCGAATGGTGCCAATTTCCTTTACCGTTTTCTTTTGTAACCATAGCTCATAGGTTTCCTCTATTGTCGATTTTTTGGGTTCTTTAGTTGCCGTTTTCTTGGATCCGTATCGTTCTGCATCTTTTTCGTCCTCGATCAGGGTGATGTTGGCTTTCTTGAAATCTTCACTGACGCGCTCGACCTTGATGCTTTTGTATTGCTTGATTTCTGGGGAAGTCAGCTTTTCTTTCGAAATTGTTTCTCCTTTTACCAAAGTGGCTACCATTAATTTAGCTTTCATCAATTGAAGCACAGCCTTAGTTTGTAAATCGTCAAGAACTATTAATTCGTCATAAAAGGCTTTGGCTTTTTTGAGACGTTTTACTTCCTCCAGTTTCCAGAGGATTTCATAGACTAGCTTGTCCATGGGTTCCATGAAATAATTGAAAGCGGCGTTGATGCGATCTGAAATATGATTGAATTCTAAATGTTCGTTGTGGAACAGTTTGTCCAATTGCAACAAAAACTTAGATGATGGGTCAAGCAATTGCCAAATCACCCCGGCCTGGTTATGTGCCCAAGCTTTGTGTTTGAATTTAACTGAGTTTTCGGTATCTTCGTTGTAACTGAACTGGTGGTTACGCCATTCTTGTGCCAACTCATTCCAATCGAAACTGTTTTTCAGATAGTTATGAATAAAATTTTTGGTTTCGCGTTTTAAGGCATTCGCCAAAGCTTCTTCCGAGGCTTTGTTCTCAGCGTAATCCATTACATCCTGATCGTTTGAAATGCCATTCATTCGCAACGGAGAAAGCAAAACAAGCCCATTTAAGGAACGTAAACGCGATAATGCCACATATGCCTGTCCTGGTAGAAAAACTTGCGATACGTCAAGCGCAGCTTTGTCAAAAGTCAATCCTTGGCTTTTGTGTACGGTAATTGCCCAAGCTAATTTGATCGGATAATGTACAAACGAGCCCAAAACCTCCTCCTCTATTTCCTTGGTCATTTCGTTTACGGTGTATCGAATGTTTTGCCATTCGTACTTGTCGACTTCGATGGTTTTGTCTTCATCTGGAAAATGCACCCAGATTTCTTTGGTGGTCATCGTTTTCACGATTCCCATTTTTCCGTTGAAATAATTCTTTTCCATCGACAAATCATTTTTGACAAACATAATCTGCGCTCCCACTTTCAACTGCAAATTGGGATCTACGGGATATATTTTTTCTGGAAAATCACCAGTGATTTCGGGTAGAAAAGTGGTTTGTCTTCCTTCGAGATCTTCGAGCGATTGCGCATTCATCACATCGGCTTTGACATTATGCGTGGTCAGAGTAATGTAACCTTTATTGGCTTTCAGGTCAAAATCGGGTTTCACGAATTCATTAAGCATTTGGATATCGGTGGCCGTAATCTCGTTGTTACGCAAATTATTCAAAACCGAAATGAATCGGTCGTCAGTTTGACGATAAATTTTGGACAATTCTATATACAACGGCGGATACTGCTGGATAACATGCGCATGGAAAAAGAATTTCCCTCTGTAATAATTCCGCAATGTTCGCCATTCTTCGTCACGAATAATAGGCGGTAACTGTAATAAATCTCCTATAAATAATACTTGAACACCGCCAAAAGGTGCAGATTTCTTACGAACCGTTTGCATCATATAATCCATAGCGTCCAGCAAATCGGCCCGTAACATACTCACTTCGTCAATAATAAGCAATTCCATATTCCTGATAACAGCTCTTTTTTGTCCACTCATTTTGAAATGCCTACGCAAAGTGGCTTTCGTTTCAAACTTGGTTGTGTCCGAAAACTGGGGGGCAGAATTGTCTGGAATAAATCCTCCAAAAGGCAACTGAAACATCGAGTGAATCGTAACTCCGCCTGCATTCAAGGCCGCAATTCCCGTAGGTGCCACCACCACCGTATTCTTATGAGTGGATGCAATAATTTCCTTAAGTAATGTGGTTTTTCCCGTTCCTGCTTTTCCGGTCAGAAAAACGGATTGATGCGTTTGATTGATAAAACGGAGAGCATATGCTGCGGCTTCAGATATAGATTGCATTTGGCGTGTAATTTAAAGAGCTAAAATATGAAAATATCGAAAATAAAAAAACCTTCAATCTTGTTCAAGATGAAGGTTTTATAAATTTATGTAAAGTAAAAATTACTTCTTAACTTCTTCTGCTTTAGCAGTCGATTTGTATTTTTCGTTCAAAAGTTTTACTATTTCTTTAGTAATATCGTATTTTTCTTCAGCATACAAAATAGATGCTGCATCACCTGTACCGTAGATATAAGCATAACCTTTCTCTTTTCCGTAATCTTTGATGAATTTTTTTACTCCTTTTACAAGAGAATCCATTTCTTTTCCGCTCTCTTGTTGTAATTGCATTTGCAAACCTTGCTGCGCTTGAGCCAATTGTTGTTCTCTACGTTGCAATTCTTGACCATTCTTTTGAGCCCATTCTTGACCGTTTGCTTGAGCATTACGTTGAAAATTAGCCGCATCTTGTTTGAATCTATTGATCTCAGCTTCCAACTGTCTTCCTTTTTCAGCAGCAACTCCTTTATATTTTGCCTCTAAATCTTTAGTCTCTGTATATTCTTTCATCAACTCAGCGGTATCAACATAAGCCGTTTTGAATTCCTTTCCTTTAACTTCTTCTTTTTTATCACAAGCTACAAGTGATATTGAAATTGCGATAAGTAATAATGCTTTCTTCATTTTGGTGTATTTCAAGTTTTTTTATGTATGGATGACAAAAATATAAAAAAATAGATAGTATTGATAAAAACTTTCAAAAATGCTACTATTTTATTGATATAAATTTAAATTATTAAAAAAAATAAAACGATAATAAATTATTATAAAAAACGAGTCCTATAGAAGCTTTTTGAGGGACAAATTAAAACATTAGACCTGTTTCCTTGTTAAAGCTTTAAAAGTTGTCTTAAAATCATTTAAAATAAATTTTAGTTGTTTTTTAGGATGTAAATGTGCGATGAATATTCCATTTTTTGTTTGGCTTTCCAATTCGACTGCAATCCGATGAAAAAGGCTTTAAAATAATTCATTTTACCTGTTTTGTATTTTTCAGAAAGAAGACTCACATAAAACGAATCAAATTTCATAGGAAGTACTTTTTCCAGGTTCATATTTTCTTTAGCGAACAATTTTTGAATAGCAGCTTTCGAGAAATGCCAAAAATGGATTGGCACATCATAAGCCGCCCAAAAGTTCCCATAATGTTTTGCATCGAAAGATTTGAAATTAGGAACAGCTACAATCAAAGTGCCACTAGGTTTCAATAATCGCTTTAATTCTTTGATTTGTTCATCTAAATTAGGAACGTGTTCCAAAACGTGCCACATCGAAATCACGTCAAAACTATAACTTTCCAATTCGGAAGTATTCTCCACAAAAGAAACGCCTTTATTTTTTGCAATTGCTTTAGCCTTATCACTCGGCTCCACTCCTACCGTTTTCCAACCGTCCTTTTGGGCAACAGATAAAAAATCTCCAGTACCGGCACCAATATCCAAAATCAACCCTTTAGAAGGCTGATAGAAGTTGATTAAATTCAATTTATTTTTTAATGCTATATTTTTTACAAAATGATAAGCCTTTTCAAATATGGATCTTTTCGAGTCAGTATGCGAAATATAATCAGCACTTTCATAATATTTACCCAAAACATCCAAGCTTGGTTGTGGATACGTAATCAACATATCTAATGTTTCATCATAAAAAAGCTCGAAAATCTCCTGAGAGACGGAATAATCCTGTACAGTAAGAAAATGTTTTTTGTTTGTAATGTCCATTTGTGTTTTTAAATAAATAATTTCAACCTTCTTTACGAAAGCTGAAAAGAAATTCTTTTTTAATTAATTCTAATGAGATTGAAATTCACTAGCTAGTTATCTTCTTTCCCATCTTATTTTTACTGCCGAAATTTTATCATTTTCCATTCGTATGTTTTGGTTGACTACAAATCCACATTTGATATAAAAACCCAAGGGAGACAAATAGGGTTCCTTATTCCTTTTTACATCATTTTGATGATCGGTTGCCCATCCATTTAAAACAGAGTAATTCTTTTTTAATTCATCGAGCAAAAGCGTTCCAAATCTTTTTCCTTGCATTTTTAAATCAATTATGATTCCGAACCAATCTTCATCTTCTCGTACAAAAGCAAAAGCCCACCCAGAAATTTGATTCAAATCATTTATAAGCAGAAAATGTTTTACATCTGAAAGTTCATTTAAATAATTCTCCAATTCGAATACATTTTTATAACCGATTCTTTCAGGATATTCTGCGTTCCAAAGTTTAAGCAACGCATATTTATCCTCCAGGGTCAAAACCAATGTTTGAATAATTTTCATCAAAAAAAAATTTAAAATCAATTTATTCAACAAATATAGGGTTTACAGCCGTAGTTTCACGTGGAACAAAAAGATTTTTGATTTAGGATTAACGATTTTTGATTCTAAATACAAAAAGGAAAGACTCAATTCCTGCCTCTTTAAAAAAGTCAACGAAATAAAAATTATTTATTTATCATTTTAAATTAAAATCACTTAAAGTAAAGCTTTATATAATTTGAAACGCTTAAAATTAATAAAAACTCAAAAAAATTAAGATCTTCAATCGTTAATCCTCAATCTAAAAATCCTCTATCTTCCCATGTAAATCAAAAGCACCGAAACATCACTTGGAGAAACGCCACTTATCCTTGAAGCTTGAGAAATGGTCACAGGACGAATCTTGCTCAATTTTTGTTTAGCCTCAATCGACATCGATTTGATTTTATTATAGTCAAAATTTTCCGGAATCTTTACATCTTCCAAACGTGTAAGCTTATCAGCATTATTTCTCTCCTTTTCAATATATCCAGAATATTTAACTTGAATCTCGGCTTGCTCCAAAATTTCTTGATCCAAATTATTTTCAGCAATATATTCCTTAACCTTTTCAAATTTCATAATATCTTCCAAATCAATTTGCGGTCTAGAAAACACTTTAAACATTTTATCTCCTTGAGTAATCAACGCCGTTTCCTTCGCTTCCAAAATAGGATTCGTTTCTGCAACAGAAACGCTTGTCTCTTTGAAAAAAGCAACCATTTTTTCAGATTCCTTTAATTTCAATTCCATTCTTCGTAAACGAGCTTCCGAAGCCAAACCAATTTCATAAGACAGTGGCGTCAATCTAAAATCAGCATTATCCTGACGCAACAAAGTTCTATACTCGGCACGAGAGGTAAACATACGATACGGCTCTTCCGTTCCTTTCGTAATTAAGTCATCGATCAAAACACCAATATATGCTTCATCACGTTTTAAAATTAACGGAGCTTGTTCATACACTTTCAAGTGCGCATTAATCCCCGCCATCAAACCTTGAGAAGCAGCTTCTTCATATCCTGTGGTTCCGTTTATTTGTCCCGCAAAATACAAACCTTCAACTAATTTAGTTTCCAACGTATGTTTCAATTGTGTCGGCGGGAAATAATCATATTCGATTGCATAACCAGGACGAAAGAATTTCACCTTCTCAAAACCCACGACGGTACGCAACGCTTTAAACTGAATATCTTCCGGCAAAGAAGTTGAAAAACCATTTACATAAACCTCACAGGTATTCCACCCTTCCGGCTCAACAAATAATTGATGACGCTCTTTATCTGCAAAACGATTAATCTTATCTTCGATAGAAGGACAATATCTTGGACCGATACTTTTTATTCTTCCATTAAACATAGGAGAACGATCAAAACCTTCTCTCAAAATATTATGCACCTCAATCGAGGTGTACGTCATGTGACACGACTTTTGAACAGACAAAGGTTTTGTCAAATCTGAATAGGAGAACTTATCCGGTTTCGCATCACCTTTCTCCTCATTCATTTTAGAATAATCCAAAGACCTTCCGTCTACTCTCGGAGGCGTCCCTGTTTTCATTCGGCCAGCTTCAAAGCCAGCTTTAATTAAATCTTCCGTTATTCCAAACGCCGCACTTTCTCCTGCACGCCCTCCTCCGAATTGCTTTTCACCAATATGGATTAAACCATTCAAAAAAGTCCCATTTGTCAGAACAACAGACTTAGAACGAATCTCGACTCCCAACGAAGTTCTGATTCCTTTTATCTTTCCGTTTTCAATTATCAATCCTTTTACCATCTCTTGATAAAAATCAAGATTTGGCGTTCCCTCCAACATCATTCTCCATTCTTCAGCAAAACGCATACGATCACTTTGAACTCTTGGCGACCACATTGCAGGACCTTTCGATTTGTTCAGCATCTTGAATTGTATTGCCGTTCTATCGGAAACAATTCCGGAGTATCCACCAAGCGCATCAATCTCGCGAACAATTTGTCCTTTGGCTATTCCGCCCATCGCAGGATTACAAGACATTTGCGCAATGTTCTGCAAACTCATCGTCACCAATAAAGTTTTGGATCCCAAATTTGCTGCCGCTGCTGCGGCCTCTGAACCTGCGTGACCTGCTCCCACCACAATTACATCGTACTCTTCTAAAAACATTTTTTTATATATTAATCCTTTTCAAAGGAATTATGAAATTTTAAAAATTTCGTTCCACGTGAAACATTCTGTCTTTTTAAAAAAACTCAGAACTTTAAAAACAATGTTCCACGTGAAACACATTGTTTAATTTGTAAAAAAAACACAAACTATGTGAAATATCTGATTCGAAAAAAATAAATTTTTTATCGATGTTTCACGTGGAACGTATTCCCTTTTTATGTAATTTTAATAAATTTATAACTACTGTTCCACGTGAAACATGGCTAATTTTTCATCTTCTTTGCTGCGCATTAAAACTTCATCAGCTTCAGATTTGTCTTTATATCCACAATAGTGCAAAACTCCATGAACTAATACGCGTTTCAATTCATCATCAAAACTTGTGTTGTAGTCGTTTGAATTATCTAAAACTCTTTCCACCGATACGAAAATATCACCTCCTATTTCGTTGCCCATTGTATAATCAAAACTTATGATATCTGTTAAGGTATCGTGATTAAGATATTCTACATTAATCTTGTGAAGGTACTCATCGTCACAAAAAATGTAATTAATTTCCCCTTCTGTTTTGTTTTCCGAAACTATTACAGCACTTAACCAAGCAGCAATAGCTTCTTCGTTATCTAGTGTAAAATCGGATTCGTAATTAAAATTGATCATTTGTTGTTAAAATAAACTTGAACTTTTTGATTAAAATTCGAGCGCAAAGGTAACGATTGTCTATTTAATATTTCGATGCTGTTTAAATAATCTGAAAGTGGCTTTGGCAGAGGACTTGCTTGATTAGTAAAGTTCTTAGTATTCGTTTCAGATTGACGCTTTGGATCCTCTCCTTGTAAGCGAATAGCTGTGTCTAATTTTAAAAGTTCCTGCTTAATATTATTAGTTCTTTGAAGCGTTTCATTATTAAAACCTTTGTTTAATAATTGTTTTTCCAACTGTTTCATCTGCTCCAAAGCATTTTGTCCACTGTTACCTACACCTTTTTTATTTAACTCTTCTTGTAATGCTTCACGCAACTGTTTTTGTTCCTTGTAAATATCCATTGTTGCTTTTGCATCACCCTCTCCATCGCCCTCAGACTCCCCACTTTGACCTTGTCCTTTACCCGATTGGGAACCTTTGTTTTGACTGTCGCCAGGTTTGTTTCCTTCTCCGGGTTTATTGCCCGGTTTCATTCCTTGCTTCATTTTCTCGCTTAACTCCCCTTGCTTTTTGATTATATCAGGTAATTGCATTCCTGAACCTTGACCGGGTTTTGGTTTACCTCCACTACTTCCGGACATCTGCATTTGCATACTGTTTAACGAATCGCTCAATAAATCAGCAAGTTTATTCGCAGATGAAATAGCATATTGCTGTTGCGACAAACCTCTTTGCAATTGTGATTCGGTTAAACTTTCAAGTGATTTATCGATATTGTATTGAACACCTGCAACCTCTTTGGTAACAGATTCGGCAATTTTTGGTTGACGTAAAGACAGAGCAAACAGACTGTCGTCAATATGTTTGAATTGCGTTTTTAAATTCTGTTGGTTTCTAATGTACTTGCCGAAAGAAGGAGAGCCCAACTTAGTAGCCTTGAATTGGTTCATCACATCTTCTTGTGAAAATGAATAAGCCAATAGATTATCCAATATCTGACGCAACATCTTAACATCTTCTTCTATCTGATCTTTGCTAGATTCCTCCATTGCCTGTTCCATAGCTTTGGACATTTCTTTCATTTTTTTGGAGGCACTTTTTTGACTCGGTTTAGCCTTAGATTTGTTGTTGTTTTGCAAATCAGAATTAGCTTTATTAAGATCTTCTTTAATACTTTTTTCCTTATCAGAATCAGAAGGAATATCCATAGGAGATTTTAAATCTTCATTATCCTTATCCAACTGTTTCAATTCTTCTTGAATTTTTTCAAACTCATCAGTTAATTTCTTTTGTTCTTGAGCAGAATTCTCCTTTTCGTTCTCTGATAATTTATCTTCTTTTTGAGACAATTTATCAAGTTTGTCAGCTAACTGTTCAGCCTTTTTTTCGACATAATAACGTTTTGTTAGCTCCACTAATTGTGCTAAATTCTTATTTTGGTTTTTACTGTTTTCTTTGAATTTTTCTAATTTCTGAACAAAATCCTCATCCTTAATTTTATTATTTAATTCCTTGAGTTCATCCAATAATTTTTTGTTTTTATCCAATTCCTTCTCGGTATTATCCAAACGCTTTTGCAATAATTCTTTGGTATCGTCCTTCTGTTGAGGATTTGACTTGTCTAAATTATCTTTCATCTTATTGGAAAACTGCTTCATCAATTCATTTTGTTGTTGCTGTTGCTTGATAAAATCATTAATCTTTTGACGATCATTAAAATCTAAACCTTCCTTTTCCTTATTAGTTTGTTGCAGTTTTTCCATTTCAGAAAACTGTTTATCTTGTTTAGATAATGTTTTTTGCAAACTGTTTATAGCATTATTTTGTTCTTTAAGCGCATTGTTTTGCTTTTCTTCATCAGATAAAATTCTGTTAGAAAACACAGTTGAACGAGAACTTTTAAAATGATGAATCGCATCGTTATCAAAAACCTCAAAATAAAAATCATAGTTTACACCTTTTTCTACATCAAGATTACTTGGAAAGTTGAAAACAATTTGATCAAAAGTGTCGTGCTTAACAGCTATTGTTCCACGTTTGGCACTAAGAGGTTTTCCAGACTCATAATAAACAATCTGTAATCTCGACAATCCATAATCATCTGCAATTTGTCCAACGAAATATGAGCTTTCGACATTTAAACTATCGGGTGCTTTAGTAATATTAATAGATGGAAACTGATCTTTGACCACATTAAGCTGATAATTCAACTTTTCGAAATTTTTTACTTGATTATTTGAGGTAATTATTTGATATTCTGTGTTTTGAACTATATTTTTAGTCAAATTAAATGTATTATCAGACTTAGCAAATGGAAAAGCCAGTAAATCGTTTTTCCAGACCACACTTTGTGTAGCATTTGTATTCATAACCCAAGTAACTTGAGTTCCTTCAGGTATAATACCATTCCCTGTTCCTTTTACAATAGTGCTTTTTAAATTGAGATAACTTGGATAAACAAACTTCATTTCAAAATTTGAAATAGTAGGAACGGCAATCACTTTCAATTCATAATCTGGTGAAACAACAGCATTCGCTCCCAAATGGAAAGAAACATTGGTAATTGGTTTGGCAATTTTAAATTGAAATTCTCCTGGATGAATGGTTTCAAGATAATAACTTTCATCACCTATAAAAATCATAACATTTTCGGGAACTACAGCACCGACCGATTTGATTTGTAAAACAAAATCTTTGCCTTGTTCAGTAACCAAATTTGAATTTAAAACTGTGAATTTAAAAGGAGCTGGCGGAGCAAATGTCGAATTAAAGTGCACTACCCTATTCAAACTTTGAGAAATTATTCGACTATTACCAGAAAGAAAAAAGAACAATAAAAACAGAATCGGTAAAATAGCCAAAGGCAAATATTTCCTGTTGGTGCTAAAATCAATTGCCTTTCCAAAAGGAATTGGACGCAAAGAGTTTGCTTTTTGTTCGATAGAAGCCAATAACAATTCTGAATTGTAAGCAGAAATATCCGACTTGGAAAGCTGTAAATAATTCGTTAGCGTATCATTTACTTCCGAAAAATGACTTCCAATGATGACCGAAGCTTGTGTATAATCGATTCCCTTTTGAAATTTTAATATTTTAAATATTGGAAATAAAATAAAACGAAACAATAAAATGGCTTCAACAGTGATAAAAAACCAAAACAAAAAGGTTCTGCCTTGTGGTTTTAACCAAAGGAAATACTCAATAAAGAGTGTAAAAAGGAAATAGATTAATCCAAGACCAATAAAAAATATAATGCCACGAATTAATTCATTTGTATAATACTTCTTTATAAAAGCTTCTAACTTTTGATGTATCGAATATGACTTTTCCAAAATTGCCGTATTAATTTAATAACCAATAAAAGTAATAATTTTAATGCTTACTAAAAGGTAAATAAAACATAATATTAACGTGTTGAAGAAACACTAATTACAGATAACAAACGACAAATTGAAATTGTATATTTGCAAAAAATTTACAATAATGTCTAAACCAGTTCGTGTGCGTTTTGCACCAAGTCCAACAGGACCTTTACATATTGGCGGAGTACGTACCGCTTTATTTAATTATTTATTTGCTAAAAAAAATGGCGGAACTTTCTATTTAAGAATAGAAGATACTGACCAAAACAGGTTTGTTCCAGGAGCAGAAGAATATATATTGGAAGCCTTGGAATGGTTAGGAATTGCACCAGAAGAAACTGTTGGTAAAAATGAAAAGTTTGGTCCCTACAGACAAAGCGAAAGAAAACATTTGTACAAACAATATGCTGATTTGTTAATTGAATCAGGTAATGCCTATTATGCATTTGACACTGCCGAAGCGTTGGACGCTCATAGAAAACAACACGAAGCAGAAGGCAAAACATTCATTTACAACCATCATAATCGTGAAAAATTAGACACTTCATTGGTAATTACTAAAGAAGAAACAGCTAAAAGAATTGCTAATAATGAAGATTATGTTATCCGTTTTAAAACTCCGATAAATGAAACATTGCATTTGCAGGATATCATTCGTGGAGATGTAAAATTTGATACGAATCTTTTGGATGATAAAGTGCTATTCAAAAGTGATGGAATGCCAACCTATCATTTGGCTAATATTGTAGATGATCATTTAATGGAGACTTCACACGTTATTCGTGGGGAAGAATGGTTGCCTTCTATGCCGTTACACGTAATGTTATATCGTGCATTTGGTTGGGATGCCCCAGAATTTGCACATTTACCATTGATTCTAAAACCAATTGGAAACGGTAAATTATCTAAACGTGACGGAGATAAAATGGGATTTCCAGTATTCCCATTAGAATGGAAAACCGAAGAAGGTCTTTCATCAGGGTACAGAGAGAAAGGTTTTTTCCCAGAAACAGTAATAAACTTTTTAGCTTTATTGGGATGGAATGACGGAACCGACAAAGAACTTTTTACTTTGGAAGAATTAACGGAAGCTTTCGATTTAAAAAGAGTCCATAAATCAGGAGCAAAATTTGACCCAGAAAAAAACAAATGGTTCAATCATCAATATTTGATGAAAAAAGAAGATACTGTTTTAGCTGAGGAATTCTCCAAAATTGTTGAATTAAAGAATCTAAACAGATACTTTTCCTTAATCGAAATGACAAAAATTGTTTCGTTGGTTAAAGATAGAGCACACTTTGTTTCAGAATTTTGGGAAATGAGTGATTTCTTTTTTATCGCACCAACAAGTTATGACGAGAAAGCAAGCAAAAATTGGAAAGCTGAAACTCCGGCTTTAATGCAAGAATTGATATCGGTAATCGAAGAAATAAGTGATTTTACTTCTCTAAATATTGAAACAATCGTTAAAGATTGGATGACAAAAAATGAAATTGGAATGGGTAAAGTAATGCAACCGTTTCGATTGAGTTTGGTTGGAGCACTCAAAGGCCCTCACCTATTCGATATTGTTGAAGTCATTGGAAAACAAGAAACGATTTCAAGAATTCAAAAAGCAATAGATAAATTATAAAAAAAAGCTCCCGATTTGGGAGCTTTTTTTATACTACCCTTTAAAAAGGGTTACTTTAAAATATTCTTTTTCATCAGATTCATAAAGCCAAATTCCTAAATCTGAAAATTTAGAAGAAAAAAGCAAATCATTACTTGATTTGACATTTTTTATATAATCCGCAACTTTTGGATTAGAGTTAATAGCAATAATACTATTAAAGTCAAATTTTATATTCTTAAAACCTTTAAAATTAGTATTAATACCATACTCCATATTACCAATGTTATTTGCATGAGCAAATGATTCATTGAATTCAACATTTTGTGCTTTAATCATTTTTCCAGAAGTCTTATCAACAATACTATAATGGAAAAAATCCTTTAAACCACCTGTTCTGATACTGAAACAAACGTTATCATTTAACTGAACCAAATCCACAAAAACTTGAACCATTACAAGCTTGCTATTGAAACCCGAATCATCAATTTTATTTATGGATTCCCAAACTTTATTTCCGGATTTATCAAATTTGAAAATATAAAAACCTTTAGGACTAGCAATATCATTTAATTTTCCTAACTCATCTCCATACAACCCATAAATATAAATATCACCTGTTTTAACATCTTTAATATAATTATTGATAGAAAGATCATCTCCAAAATGAAGAAATTTGTTATCATATCCTCCATCAGTAAATTTACCTCCACCATTCCTTGAATAAAGAAATACATGATTAGGTATTTTTAAATCATATGCAAGCTCATTTACTTTTTTTCCATCAGTTGAAAATTTTACTTTATATAAAATAGTATTGGTGTAATCTTTTGAAATGGATTTCCCATCCAAATCGACTGTTTCATCGTCATTAACAACAAAATTAAACCTGAATTTCTCTTTACTTTTAATAAAATTAGGTCCAATAAAATTGTTTAAATTAGGTTTTTCTATTTTATAAGTATTCTTTTTTCTGGTAACTATATCTTTAACTGACAAATAAAGATCATCTTTTACAAAATCAATATCAAAATCATCTTTTTTGTTTTTTAAATAAAATTCATTCTTTGCAGTAAAAGAACCACTTCCTCCATAAAAACTCCTCATATCTTTTATATCAGATTTTCCAATTTCAGTGTACTTATCATCAATTAAATATTTGGTTTTTGAATTAAACATTCCTGAAGAAATATCAGTAACTAATAAACATTTATCAGAAACAGAAAACATAGTTCCTATAATTTTTTTATCATTAAAAAGAACTTTTTTAGAGCCTTCACTATCATAAGTACTCATACTATTAATTGCATCTGCTTTAACCAAACCACCTATATTATCACCTTTTGAAATCACAAATAGATTACTTTTTGAAAGTACAAAATGATCTATTGGATGATTATTTTTCTCATACTTTTCCTGAATAATAGTATTTTGAGCAGTGACAAAAAAACTAGAAATTAAACAGTAACTAAATAAAATTCTTTTCATAATAGATGTAAGTTAAATAAAGGTTATAAGAGGCTAAAATAAATAAATAATTTAACAAATAAAATCTTTATTAAATAGTTTGGTATTGGAAAATAAAAGATTTTACTTCTGAAAATATTAAAATAATAAAACATTGAATGACAAAAAAAGAAATTGGAATAGGCAAGGAAAGGCAACCGTTCCGATTGAGTTTGGTCGGAGCACTTAAAGGCCCTCACCTATTTGATATTGTTGAAGTCATTGGAAAACAAGAAACGATTTCAAGGTTACAAACTGCAATAACAACATTATAAAACAAAAAGCTCCCAAATGGGAGCTTTTTTATTTAAGACATTCAATATAGACAGGTGAATTAAAAAACTCTAAAATATCCAGATTAGAATTCTCAAAAGATGTATTATCATATGAAGAAATTCTATCCATCAACAAGTTACAATCTTTAAAATAAAATTGAATTTTTGAAAAAATATCACCTCGCACAGAAACAGATTTAGGCTTCTTAAGATTATCAAATCGAAGACTTTCCAATATATTGCCGTTTAAATCTATTATATAAAAAATATAATTCACAAGACTACTTTCCTCATCATCCGATGATGTAGATGAAAGAATGAGTAGTTTAGAAGCACTCTCTGATAACACAAAATAACCATTTATCTCTTTTGAATTATTTAATTTAAACGTTTTAAATTTATTCTTCCCAATAAGAACATAATCAAAATCTTTAAAGCTTATTTTTTTTTCAATTTCAGAGTTTTCAAGTTTATAAAAAACTGTTTTTTCAATATAGTCAATTCGAAAAAAATTTGTTTTGATCGCAATCTTAGATCCACTATTAGTAAGAATAAAACTTTGAAAAGATTCCATAGAAAAGGAATTCACACTAAATAATAATAATAAAAAGTAAAAATGTTTCATTTAAAGTAGGTTATCTATAAGTTACCAAAAATACAGTTATAGTAATTCATAGTTGTTAACAAAATATGAATCATAGATTATTAAATAAAATTGCACAACTTAACTTTTGTAACTTAAAAGATATTCCTACGTATAACATACACATACTTAAAAACTTTAACCATGAACATTACCTTTATTTTTATAATCATCTTCGGCTTGATTATTTTTCTTTCCTCGTTTTTTACAGTGAAACAGCAAACGAGTATTATAATAGAACGTTTTGGTAAATTCCTGAGCGTAAGAAATTCGGGATTGCAATTTAAAATTCCGCTGATAGACAGAATTGCCGGTCGCGTAAATTTGAGAATACAACAATTGGATGTTTTGATTGAAACAAAAACCAAAGACAACGTTTTCATCAAAATGAAAGTTTCTGTACAGTTTAAAGTAATTCAAGAGCACGTCTATAATGCATTTTACAAATTAGAATATCCACACGATCAGATTACAGCTTATGTATTTGACGTTGTCCGTGCCGAAGTTCCAAAACTAATTTTAGATGATGTATTCGAAAGAAAAGATGATATTGCAATAGGTGTAAAACGCGAACTAAATGAGGCTATGTTGACATACGGATATGATATTATCAATACATTGGTTACTGATATAGATCCGGATATTCAAGTGAAAAATGCGATGAACAGAATTAATGCTGCAGATAGAGAAAAAACAGCAGCCATGTTTGAATCTGAAGCTCAGAGAATCAGAATTGTGGCTAAAGCTAAAGCAGAAGCAGAAAGTAAAAAACTGCAAGGTCAAGGTATTGCAGATCAACGACGAGAAATAGCCCGTGGATTAGTGGAAAGTGTAGAAGTTTTAAATAATGTTGGGATTAATTCACAAGAAGCATCTGCCTTAATTGTAATAACTCAACATTATGATACTTTGCAAGCCATTGGTGCTGATACAAATTCAAACTTGATATTATTACCAAACTCTCCACAAGCTGCCAGTGATATGCTAAACAGTATGGTGACAAGTTTTACCGCTTCAAATATTATTGGAGAAGAAATGAAAAAACAACCAAAAAGAGTCAAAAAAACAGATAATACTGCTATTGACTATAACCCATCTGATACTTCAGAGCCAACAGAACCAGCATAAAAGAAAATGTTTTACAATAAAAAAGAGGCTTAATCGCCTCTTTTTCTATTTATAAAATAACTGATAATGTATGGAACCACTGCTTTAATTATTGAAAGCAATTGATTTGGAATCGCTTCTTTGTATGGTGCCAAAAAACCACTAACTATATTTTCTGGTGTTATTTCATCTTTAGTTCTTTGAATGCTTAAAACTAATTTTTGATAACTAATTTCTTTTTCTAATTTTAAGATTTCAAGATCACGATCAATTGCTGCATATGATGAGTATTTTTTTGTCTCCATAATTAATCGTTAAAAAAGATTTCTGAAAATTTTTCTAAAATTGGTCCTTCAATTACTTTTTCCTTAATTAAAAATAAAAGGAAAGTGATAATTAAATAAAATGCTCCAACAATAAGAAATCCAATAGCATAACTGTCAAAATAAGTGCCAATCGCAAGAGCGGCAGCTAAAGAGCCAAATAACAAAACCATACTAAAACACAATAAAATCAAAGTAAACTTCAAAATCATTGTGGTAGATTTCATTGCAACCTTAAAACCCCACAATTTATAATAGGAAGCTGTACTCTCAAAATAAGCCTGCGCTTGTTCCTGAATATTCTCGGAGTTTTCTTTTATTTTATCAAAAGCCATATATGCTTGATTTTATTTCTGAAATTTAGCATTTTTTAATTTAAGTTCTGCTAATTTATTCTCTAAAAATGAAATAACATCCTCAGTCTTATGACTTAATGAAGAAACTATATTTTGATAATTACCATCAATATCATCTTTGCCTATTAATTCCTTTGCCTTTCCAACTAATTTTTCAGATACCTCATGATATTTATCCTGAAGATTGTGTTTGGCATCATCAAAACCATCTTTAAGTTTTTCTCTAGTTTTGGATCCTTTATCTGGTGCAAACAAAATTCCAACACCTGCGCCTATAGCTGCACCAACCAAAATAGCTACAATTGTATTTCCAGTATTATTTGACATTTTAATTAAATTTAAAGATTACTACTCATAAAAATACAACTTTATCAACAAACTTATGTTAACAAGCCGTTAAAGTGCAAATTACTGCTCAAAAATCCAAAATAAAGCCCCTGTTTAAACTAAAAATTAAAAATTATATATTTACATGTAAATAAAATAAAATTGTTTTAAAAAGAAGATATAAAAGTCAATTTCAATAAATATAAACTATAAATATTTATTTATTAATACTTAAAATAAATAATAGTTTAATATTATTACTGTTAAATTTTAATAGTAAAAACTTATACTTTAAAAAAGCTAATTTTTTATAAAACAACGAAGGAAAATATGATTGATGAAGGAAAAAAGAGCTGTTTTTATAAAAAACTAAAATAACAACTTCTAAAGAATAAAAAATATAAAAATATAAATTGATATCCCTAAAATCTAAAACACTCTTAAATTTAATTTATGGATGTTGATTTTTATCAATATTATTTATAAAATCTTTAAAAACAATCAATATATTATATAATAAAAAAGTGCTTTATAAAAAGCACTTTTGATTGATAAAAACTATATGTTAAATTTAAATTGAATTAAGTACTTCTAATACTTTTTCATTTTTTTCAATATTTCTTAATTCAGCAATTTGAGTTTCAAAAACTGAATTATTAACTAAATCCCTTTTTAGATTTAATAATACAAAAATACGTACAGTTGCTAATTGACTTTTCAAAGACATCGTATATAATTTGTGCACGATTTCTAAATCAATATCATTAGCTTTTACTTTATCGGAAAAATGTAAAAGCAAATTGGCAAACAATAAAGAATTATTGTCATTCTTCACATTTTTGACCACCGTTTGACAAAGTAAACTAAAATTGTCAATAGATTTGATGTTATCAACAATTGCATTTAAAAGAACAGAAGCATTATTATCATCCTTTTCTTTTACATATTTATTGATCTCTTTTTGTGTGTTCATCAACAAATTTGCTTCTTTTTTGTCCTTTTCTTCCCAAGCATCTTTAAGCCCAACTGTTTTGTTAAACACTAATTTTGAGTCAGTTGCATCTTTATCAACAACGAAATAACCCAAACGTTGGAACTGAAAATGGTCACCAATTTTAGCATCTGATAAACTTGGTTCAACAAAACCTTTTACGATTTGCAATGAAGAAGTGTTCATAAATTCCAAGAAACTTTTCTCTTTATGACTGTCTGGAGCTTCGTCTATAAACAAACGATCGTACATACGAACTTCAGCTTCTACAGCAGTTTTTACAGCAACCCAATGCAAGGTTCCTGCCACTTTTCTTTGACTAGCTTCGCTCCCACTTCCACTTCTGGAATCTTCATCATAAGTTACTTGAATCTCAGTAATAGTACCGTTTGCATCTTTTGTAACACTTTCTCCTTTAATTATATAACCATTTTTAAGTCGAACTTCATTTCCTAAACTCAAACGGAAAAACTTAGCTGGAGCCACTTCAAGGAAATCATCTCTTTCTATATACAATTCACGAGAAAAAGGAACTTTTCTATAGCCTGCCGATTCATCTTCTTGATTATTTTCTGCTTCAAGCCACTCCTCTACGCCTTCTGGATAATTGGTAATAACTACTTTAACAGGATCTAAAACAGCCATAACTCTTGGAGCCGTTTTGTTTAAATCTTCACGTAAACAGAAATCCAAAAGTGAAACATCAATAATATTTTCACGTTTTGCAACTCCAATCACATCACAAAATTTACGAATTGCAGCAGCAGTATAACCGCGTCTTCTTAGACCAGAAATAGTAGGCATTCTAGGATCATCCCAACCATTTACAATATTTTCCTGTACCAATTGCAAGAGCTTTCGCTTACTCATAACGGTATAGTTCAAGTTCAAACGAGCAAACTCATATTGATGTGGACGAACTTGATTTTTATCATAAATTTGATCCAAAAACCAATCGTATAATTCTCGGTGCATCACAAATTCCAAGGTGCAAATTGAGTGCGAAATTTGCTCGATGTAATCACTTTCACCATGCGCATAATCATACATTGGGTAAATATTCCAATCATTTCCAGTACGGTGATGATGACGATGTAAAATTCTGTACATCAATGGATCACGCATCAGCATATTGGATGATGCCATATCAATTTTGGCTCTCAAAACATGACTTCCTTCAGGGAAATCACCATTTTTCATACCTTCAAAAAGAGTTAAATTTTCTTCAATAGAACGGTTTCTGTAAGGTCCATCAACTCCAGGCTGAGTTGGAGTTCCTTTTTGAATTGCCATATCTTCTGAAGACTGGCTGTCAACATAGGCTTTACCATTTTTGATCATAGCAACAGCCCATTCGTATAATTGTTGGAAATAATCAGAAGAATACAATTCCTCAGACCAATCAAAACCCAACCATTTTAAATCTTCTTTGATAGCATCCACATACTCCTGCTCTTCTTTGGCTGGATTGGTATCATCAAAACGTAAGTTTACTGGTGCATTGTATTTTAGACCTAAACCAAAATTAAGACAGATAGATTTGGCGTGGCCAATATGCAAATATCCATTAGGTTCTGGTGGAAAACGAAAGCGTAATTTATCTTGAGGAAAACCGTTTGTTAAACTGTCTTCTATAATTTGTTCAATAAAATGAAGTGATTTCTCTTCTGATGCCATTTTTTATAATTATTTTAGCAAAGATAAAAAAAAGGTTTAAGGTTTAAGGTTTAAAGTTACTTAACAACCGTTAAACCTGAAACCTGAAACTTTAAACTGAATTAAAATGGGAACAATAAGATTAAAAAACATCCGCACTTTTTCGTACCACGGTTGTTTAATAGAAGAAGGAAAGATAGGTTCAGACTACAGTGTCGATTTGGAAATAAAAACAAATTTGAAGCATTCTTCGGAGTCCGATAACTTGAAAGATACGGTAGATTATGTACATTTAAACAAGATTGTGGTTGAGGAAATGGCTATTCGTTCCAATTTATTGGAGCATGTTGCCAAAAGAATTATCGACAGAGCTTTGGCAGAACTGGAAACCGTTTCAAAAATAAAAGTGGGAGTTTCAAAAATAAATCCTCCTATTGGTGGTGATGTAGAAGCGGTTACCATAGAAATGGAAGAAGAGCGTTATTTCAAATTATAGCAATTAGTATAAAAATAGAAAAAAGTTAACTTTAAACTTTTAAACTTTAAAATTTTAAGTTACTTTTGCCATCCGTTCAAGAATGGCGTCGTGGCCGAGCGGCTAGGCTGGGCTCTGCAAAAGCTCCTACTCCGGTTCGAATCCGGACGATGCCTCTAAAACCTCTAAAGCAATTTAGAGGTTTTTTTTATGCTTAATTTTTAGAAAAAATTAGATAAAGATGTACTTCGAATCCAGACGATGCGTCTAGACTTCTAAAGCAATTTAGAGGTTTTTTTTATGTTTAATTTTTAGAAAAAATTAGATAAAGATGTACTTCGAATCCGGACGATGCCTCTAAAACCTCTAAAGCAATTTAGAGGTTTTTTTTATGTTTAATTTTTAGAAAAAAGAAAAAATTAGATAAAGATATACTTCGAATCCAGACGATGTATCTAGACTTCTAAAGTAATTTTAGCTGTTTTTTTATGTTTAATTTTTAGAAAAAATTAGATAAAGATGTACTTCGAATCCAGACGATGTGTCTAGACTTCTAAAGCAATTTTAGCTGTTTTTTTATGTTTAATTTTTAGAAAAAATTAGATAAAGATGTACTTCGAATCCAGACGATGTGTCTAGACTTCTAAAGCAATTTTAGCTGTTTTTTTATGTTTAATTTTTAGAAAAAATTAGATAAAGATGTACTTCGAATCCAGACGATGTGTCTAGACTTCTAAAGCAATTTTAGCTGTTTTTTTATGTTTAATTTTTAGAAAAAATTAGATAAAGATGTACTTCGAATCCAGACGATGCGTCTAGACTTCTAAAGCAATTTTAGCTGTTTTTTTATGTTTAATTTTTAGAAAAAATTATTTAAAGATATACTTCGAATCCAGACGATGCGTCTAGACTTCTAAAGAAATTTTAGCTGTTTTTTTTATGTTTAATTTTTAGAAAAAATTAGATAAAGATATACTTCGAATCCAGACGATGCGTCTAGACTTCTAAAGAAATTTTAGCTGTTTTTTTTTTTTATCATTTAAAAAAAAATGAAATAAAAAAAAGAGACTAATAATAGTCCCTTTTGCTTAAATATTTTAATAAAAATTTACTTGTCTATTTTTTCAAAAGCATTTTTTACCATTTGCTTTTCTTTTGGAAACCATCCTTGAAAGATTAAAACTATTCCAAAAATCATCAAGACAACACTAATTCCTCTTTTTATTTTGTAAATATTGGTTGGAGTCATTTTGTGTTTCAATTGCTTAGCCAAGGCTATTTTGATGCAATCAATACTTAAATAAGTAATAATTACTGAGATAAAAAATGTAAGTACTCTAGAGGTTTCCATTTCTAATTTTGGTCCAACCGAAATAATAACCGCTAACCAAAAACCTAGTACACCAATGTTAATGATGTTCAGAAAAAAACCTTTAAAAAAAAGACCCAGATAGTTCTTTTTTATAATCTCATTATCAATTGATTTTGTATTCACTTTCTTTTCTTTTTTAGTTCCTAAGAAAGAAATAAAGCCATAAGCCATCATAATAAAACCTCCAAAAATGAACAAGGAAGAATTATCATTTAAACTTTGAATTAATCTATAACTACCTAAATAAGCAATTGTTATAAAAAAAACATCCCCTAAAACAACACCTAAATCAAAAACCAAAGCAGCTCTAAATCCTTTAATTATACTTGTTTCAAGTAAAATAAAAAACACAGGGCCAATCATAAAACTCAAGAGAACTCCCCATGGAATCCCCGTTAAAATATCGTTTATCATTAAAAAATGACTTTAAAAATTATTTATTATTTCTGAACAATAGTTCCACCCATAACTGTTTCTTGCTTTATTTCTTTTGGTTTACCATAAATAAAAATAGTACCTCCAGTTTTTACTTTAGCGTCAACAAGAGTAGTTGCATTTACATCGGCACTTCCACCAGCAAATATACTTATAGTTGTTTGGGAAGTTTCTAAATCTTTGCCATTAAAAACACCTCCAGAATTAACAGAAACCGATTGAGTGACTGCTTTACCCGTTACTGTAACAATTCCTCCTGAAAAGGCTTTAATAGTTGTTTTATCCACATCTAATACAACTGTAATCTTAGCTCCTTCCTGAGTGCCTAAATCAAAGGTTGTTTGTTTAAAAGTATCTGCACAAGTTACAGAACTACCTTCATTAGCATCAATACTTTGAATTTTTTTGAAATATAATGTCACTTTTGCTTCATCTCCTGTCATCAATTTTGTTAATGGCATTCTTATTTTCAAAAGTCCATTTTTATTAACAATTTCCACTTTGCTTTGTTCAGGCCCTGTAATTACAGCCTTAGTTTCATTGGAAGCTATTAAAGTTACGCTTAATTTATCAAACACTTTTACATCATCAAAATCCTTAAGAACTATTGTTGTTTGTGCAAAAGTAAATTGAGCCAGAAATACAAAAACTACTAAAATTATTCTTTTCATTTTTATAAAATTTAATTGTTAATATCACTATCTTAAAATAAGATTATTCATTTCTTCTTATAAAGTTGAAATCCAATTGTTTTTTAACTAAATCAGCATTTTTTACTTTTACATAAATTTCATCACCCAATTGCAATAATCGATCAGAATTGGCGCCCACTAAAGCATATTGCTTTTCGTCGAAAGTATAATAATCCTCTTTTATATCTCGGGTTCTCACCATACCTTCACACTTATTCTCTATAATTTCAACATAAATTCCCCATTCGGTAACTCCAGAAATAACACCCAGGAATTCCTGATCGTTATGGTTTTGCATGTATTTAACCTGCATGTATTTGATGGAATCTCTTTCGGCATTAGTTGCTAAACCTTCCATGGTTGAGGAATGTAAACATTTAGTTTCATACAATTCTTCATCAACCGATTTTCCTCCATCCAAATAGTACTGCAACAATCGGTGCACCATAACATCCGGATAACGACGAATAGGCGATGTAAAATGGGAATAATAATCAAATGCCAACCCGTAATGACCAATATTATCAGTAGAATATTTTGCCTTACTCATGGATCGAATGGCTAGAGTATCAATTAAATTTTGTTCTTTTTTACCGTTCACTTCTTCCATCAAAGCGTTCAATGATTTCGAAATGTCTCCTTTGTTTCTAAAATCAATTTTATAACCAAACTTAGCAATAAGATTTTGCATGGCTATTAATTTATCTTCATTGGGTTCATCGTGTATTCTATAAATAAACGTTTTCTTTTGTTTACCAATGTATTCCGCCACTTTTCTATTTGCTAAAAGCATAAATTCTTCAATCAAATGATTAGCGTCTTTTGAAATTTTAAAATAAACTCCTTCTGGTTCTCCCTCTGCATCCAAATTGAATTTTACTTCTACTTTATCAAACGAAATAGCGCCCTCATTCATTCTATTTCTTCTGAATATCTTGGCTAATTGATCCATTTTAAGCGTAGCTGCAACAATTTCATCTGAAACCACATAAGAACTTCCAGTAATTGAAATATCAACAGGAATGGTATTGTCTTTAGTTTCTATGATGTACTGTGCCTCTTCATAAGCAAAACGTTGATCGGAGAAAATTACAGTTCTACCAAACCATTGATTTACTACTTTACTAGTTTCTGTAATTTCAAAAATAGCCGAGAACGTGTATTTTTCTTCTTGTGGCCTCAATGAACAGGCAAAATTAGAAAGCACTTCAGGTAACATTGGTACTACCCTATCGACTAAATAAACCGATGTAGCTCTTTGAAAAGCTTCATCATCGAGTATGGTCCCTTCTTCCAAATAATAAGAAACATCGGCTATATGAATTCCAATTTCATAATTACCATTTTCTAATTGTTTGAAAGACAAAGCATCATCAAAATCTTTAGCATCTTTTGGATCAATTGTAAAAGTCAGCGTATCACGCATATCACGACGTTTCGCAATTTCACTGGCTTCAATCGAAGTGTCTATTTTTTGGGCAAAGGTTTCCACTTCGATAGGAAATTCAGCAGGTAAACCATATTCAGCTAAAATAGCGTGAATTTCAGTATCGTGTTCTCCTGGTTTTCCAAGAACTTTTACCACTTTTCCAAAAGGACTATCGGCTCTTGAAGGCCAATCTTCGATATGAACCAAAACTACATCACCTTGCTCCGCCTCCCCTATTTTATCTTTTGGAATAAAAATATCCGTGTACATTTTTGGGTTAGCAGTTGAGACAAAAGAGAAATTCTTTTGAATGTCAATAACCCCAACAAAGTCGGTTTTATATCTTTCAATCACTTCAATCACTTCTCCTTCAGCTCTTCGTCCGCTTCTTTTATTATAAACGTAAACTTTTACTTTGTCTTTATCTAAAGCATGATTCAAATTATTACTTGGAATAAAAACGTCTTCTTCAAATTCTGGACAAATAAAATACGCCGTTTTACGACCGGTCATATCAATTGTTCCTTCGTAATACTCTTTACTTGCTGCTTTTATCAAATATTTTCCAGGTTCGGATTCTATAATTTTCTTTGAAGCAGCCAAAATCTTTAAATCTTTTATAATTTGATTACGGCTTTGGGTATCGTCCAATTCTAACTTGGCTCCTATTTGCTTATAATTAAAGGCTTTATTGGCACTTTGCGATAATATTTTTATAATTTTATCTGAGAAATCCTTCTCTTTCTTTATCGGCTTTCTTAATCTTTTACTCATGTATCTTTTCTTAAAAGTCTAAAATTACAAAATTGTATTCACTATTCCTTATTCTACCTAGAGTTTTAAACTAATAATAACTTTACTACATTTATAAAAAATTCAAAATGAAAGACTTTAAAACGATTGCTATTTTTAACTATCCACATGAAATCGTGGTACTTAGACATATTCTGGATCAGGAAGAAATTCATTATTTTTTCGAAAACGAACACATTGTCTCCATTGACCCACTGGCAAGCTTTGCCTACGGTGGAATTCAATTGAAAGTACACCCAAACGATTTTGAACAAGTTCAAGAAATACTAGACAATTTGAATTCCAAACTTTCTATCGTTTAAGAAATTTCAAAAATTCAATTCAATTTTTTTGTTTTCAAATTTTAAAGTTGTCAACATATATTAAATACAACAAAAAGAAAATTTAAATTTAAATTAATTATTTATGGTTATTATAGCTTGTTAATAGTTGCTATAAATTTCTAAAAAAATGTATTGAAATGAAGTTTTAGCTTTTTATCTTGAGTTATTAACATAGTTATTTTAACTTAAATTGCTGTCTTTTAAGATAATTTTTAGATTAGTTAACAACTGTTAACAATTCAAAAAATATACAAATTGTAAATAAGTGAATTTTGTTTTCTTGTTGAAAAACCAATTTTAAGTATTGATAACTTTTCTAAAAATTCATCAAACTTTATTTGGATTTTAAATATAGGTTTTGGATTACTTATTTTTTGTTTACAAACCCAAAAAACTTCTAAAATTCTATCTAAAGTTATAAACATTTTATGTTAATTTAAGGTTAACTGAATATCAAGTAGTTAGCTTTTACTATTAACAATACAAAATATTAACATTTTAATTACATTCTGTACATTGATTTACAGACTATTGTGTATTTATGAAAATGTTAATAACCTTCAAATTTTCTTATAATCAAGGAGTTGTGTTACATTTATATTAAATTGATTTCTCTTTAAATTCTTAATCTATTATTAGAATTGAATAACTGTTTTTTGGCTTATATCTAAAATACTTTGGTTAAATTTGCAGTTCAAAATCTAATACAAAAAAAATGAAAATTTCGATAGGGAATGACCACGCCGGACCAGATTATAAAAAAGCAATTGTTGCAATGCTTGAAGCAAAAGGATATGAAGTAACCAATTACGGTACAGATACTGAAGCAAGTGTTGATTATCCTGATTTTGCGCATCCGGTTGCTGAAGATGTAAGTGAAGGTAGAGCTGATTTTGGAATTGTTATTTGCGGAAGCGGAAATGGAATTGCTATGACTGTTAATAAACATGCTAAAATCCGTGCAGGTTTATGTTGGACTAAGGAAATTGCAGTTTTGACAAGATTACATAATGATGCCAATATTGTTAGTATTCCGGCACGATTTACTTCTATTCCACAAGCAGTAGAAATTGTTGAAACTTTCTTGGCTACTGAATTTGAAGGAGGAAGACATCAAAATAGAGTGAATAAAATCGCTTGTCACTAAAAAAAAATCGCGAGGTGCTTCGCACCAAAATATTTAAAGGCTCAGTTTTAAACTGGGCTTTTTTTGTTTTATAATGGTATTAGATCAAAATAAAACAATGCGATAATGGTTATAATTTGAAGAGTAACTATTCCGAAAAATTTCAGCAAATAACTTGTTTTTGCTGTCTTGTGCCGAAAAATCGACATCGCAAGCGATGATCCAATTGTTCCTCCAATGACCACCCAAGCCAAAAGTGTTTTTTCCGAAATTCTATTTTTGTTTTTAATAGCTAGTTGTTTGTCATAAGCAATTGTAATGAATGCTACAATATTAACAAGAAAAAAGAAATATAAAAATAAATTCATTTGAGTAAAATAAAGGTTCAAAGATAGCAGAAGTTTGTTGTTTTTCTTATATTTAGAGTTCTTATTTAAGCCTTTAAAATGTATAAACTATGAGCCCAATTAAATTATTTGAAGAGAAAAAAGTACGTAGCTATTACGATGCTGAAAAGGAAATTTGGTATTTCTCAGTTATTGATGTGATTCAGATTTTAACTGGAACTGATAGGCCTAGAAAATATTGGGGAGATTTAAAAGCTAAACTTTTAAAAGAGGGAAGTGAAGTGTCCGATAAAATCGGACAGTTGAAAATGGAAGCAACAGATGGGAAACAAAGAACTACAGATGTGGCTGATACCGAACAACTTTTGAGATTAATCCAATCTATACCCTCACCAAAAGCGGAACCGTTCAAACAATGGTTGGCCAAAGTCGGTTACGAACGAATGAAAGAATTGGCAGATCCAGCTCAAAGTTTAGATCGTGCCCGTGAAAATTGGCAAAAACTAGGAAGAAGCGAAAAATGGATTCAGCAACGAATGACGGGGCAAGAAACTAGAAATAAGCTCACAGACTATTGGAAAGAAAGCGGTGTCGAAAAACAAGACGAGTTTGCGTTATTAACCAATATTATTCATCAGGAATGGACGGGATTGTCGGTAAAAAAGCATAAAGAAGTTAAGGGCTTGGAAACCCAAAATTTAAGAGATCATATGAGTGAAGCCGAATTGATTTTTACTGCATTGGCTGAACTTTCCACAAGGCAAATAGCCGAAAGTGACCAAGCCAAAGGACTCGTCGAAAATGCGAAAGCAAGCAAAAAAGGAGGCACCATTGCCAAAAATGCGAGGATTGCACTAGAAGACAAAACCGGAAAAAGTGTAGTGACCGGTGAGAATTTTTTACCTCCAGCAAAAAACAAAGTAAACGAATAGAAATACATTCCTTTTTCTATTTTTACAGGATAATAAAATCACTGCATAAAAATGACCAATTTACAATTCATTTCAAAACACGTTGCAACGGCAACAATCAATATTCAAAACACAGTTCAATTATTACAGGAAGACTGCACGATTCCGTTTATTTCGAGATATCGAAAAGATAAAACCGGAAATTTGGATGAAGTTTTTATTGAACAAATTGCCAAATTTCAAAAAGAATATGAAACGATTGTAAAACGCAAAGAAGCAATTTTAAAATCTATTCAGGAACAAAATGCTTTGACACCTGAATTGGAGAAAAAAATCCAACAAAGTTTCGATTTGCAGGAGTTGGAAGATTTTTATCTGCCGTACAAAAAGAAAAAAAGAACTAAAGCCGATGTTGCAAGAGAGAATGGATTGGAACCTTTGGCGAAGATTATAATGGCGCAAAGCAAGGATGATGTTGATTTCTTGGCGACCCAATATCTGAATGAAAATGTTATTAATGAGGAAGCAGCCCTGCAGGGAGCAAGAGATATTATTGCCGAATGGATTAATGAGAATATCTATGTTAGAAAGCAACTCAGACGATTGTTTGAACGCAAAGCTACAATTACGACTAAAGTGGTTAAGTCTAAAAAAGAGGAGGAAGGAGCACAGAAATTCAATCAGTATTTTGATTGGTCCGAGCCGTTGACCAAAGCACCTTCACATCGTTTATTGGCTATTATGAGAGCCGAAAATGAAGGTTTTATCAAGTTCAAAGTTGATGTGGAGTTGGATGACGCCTACGACATTATTGACGAATTAATCATAAAAGGAGACAACAGCACGACACCGCACATTCAATTGGCGATTGAGGACAGTTATAAACGTTTGTTGAATCCTGCGATTTCGAACGAAACATTGCAGGAAGCCAAAGCAAAAGCAGATGCGAACTCGATTCAGGTGTTTGCGAATAATTTAGGGCAGTTGTTATTGGCTCCCCCATTGGGTGAAAAACGAATTTTGGCAATTGACCCAGGATTTCGTTCGGGATGTAAAGTGGTATGTTTGGATGAGAAAGGAGATTTGTTGTATAACGAAACCATTTATCCGCATGCTCCGCAAAAGGAGGAAGCCATGGCCATGAAAAAAATCCGTTCGATGGTCAACGCCTATAATATTGATGCTATATCGATAGGAAATGGAACGGCTTCGAGAGAAACTGAATTCTTTATCAAGAAAATTGCATTTGACAAACCAGTTCAGGTATTCATCGTATCGGAGGCTGGGGCTTCAGTCTATTCGGCTTCGAAGATTGCGAGAGAGGAGTTTCCTAATTATGATGTTACGGTTCGTGGATCCGTTTCTATTGGGCGTAGATTGTCTGATCCGTTGGCTGAATTGGTAAAAATTGATCCCAAAGCAATTGGAGTTGGGCAATACCAACACGATGTGGATCAAAACAAACTTAAGGAAGAACTGGACAATACGGTGATTCGTTGCGTGAACTCTGTAGGGATAAACATTAATACGGCGAGTAAGCATTTGTTGGGTTACGTGAGTGGAATAGGAGAGAAGCTGGCAGAAAATATAGTAGCGTATCGTTCCGAAAATGGTCCTTTTACCGACAGAAAACAACTCAAAAAGGTCCCTCGTTTGGGTGATAAAGCGTATCAACAGGGAGTTGCTTTTATCCGAATTTCGAATGCGAAGAATCCTTTGGACAATTCGGCGGTGCATCCCGAAGCGTATGCTATTGTTGAAAAAATGGCCAAAGATTTGAAAATAACGGTAAATGATTTGATTGCCAATAAAGAAAAAACGGCTCTAATTAAACCTGAAAATTACATTACTCCCGATATTGGTGTTTTGACCTTGAAAGATATCATTAAAGAGCTGGAAAAACCGGGATTAGATCCAAGGAAAGCAGCTACTGTTTTTGAATTTGACCCGAATGTTAAATCGATAAAAGATGTTAGAACCGGTATGATTCTTCCTGGAATTGTGAATAACATTACCAATTTTGGTTGTTTTGTTGATATTGGGGTGAAAGAAAGCGGATTGGTTCATATTTCCCAACTCAAAGCGGGTTTTGTAAGCGATGTGAACGAAGTAGTTAAATTGCATCAACACGTTACCGTAAAAGTTGTGGAGGTTGATGAGGACAGAAAGAGAATTCAATTGACGATGGTTATTTAAATTCAAATATTTAAGAATCCAAATAGGATCATAATTGTAAAAATCCCAATCCAAACTCTCTTGGATTGGGATTTTTGTTTAAGTAAAAAACTACAAATTATAAAAAACTACGTATTTTTACTTATATGTTAAAAATTATGAATATCCAAAAAGTATCATCCCTAAGTAGATGAAATGATAATTGACGTCATTTTTTCGGGTTCATTTATAAAAAATGCATAAAAAAAGGGTCTTTTTTTATGCTGATTGGGAGTCTTCTCGGCTTGTGTCAAGTATTATTTATTGCGAAAAACCTATACATTTACTTCAAATAAAGACAGTTACAGTATAATTTTTAATGATTTTGTCATTTAACCAAGATTTGTTCATTGGATTAAATATCTCGTTTACTGCTGCGTGAGGGATAGAAACTAGCTACCAAAGTAGCCGGGATAGCCCGACCCCGATGAGTAAAGCGGGCGAATAAGCGGTCTCTAAAGTTGGCCCGCTTTGCTGATTGGGGTCACGCCCAAACGAGTTTTAGCGAACTGACGAAGTAAATGATGAATTAAAGAATTGGTTTTGGATGTATCAAACACTTAAAAACAAATAATAATTAGCTACAGATGAAAGAGAATCAAGCCATTTGCAACAGTTGTAGTAATGAAAATTGTTTTATCAAAAAGCATATTCATTTGCCTAACATGCAAAGTTATATAGAGAAGAAACATAGTTTTACCTGCAAGAAGACACAACAGTTCATTATAGAGGGCGCGCCCATTCAGGGACTTTATTTTGTGCAAAAAGGAAAGGTGAAAACGGTAAAAACAGGAATCAACGGCCGGGAACAAATTGTTCGGTTTACCACAAATGGGGACACGGTTGGTTTTAGGGGTTTTGGTACTAGCAATCGGTATTTGATAGGGGCTTATGCGCTGGAGGATACGGTTTTGTGCAATTTTAACAACGAAGTAATGCTGGACATTCTTAAAAACGTTCCTGAATTCACGTATGACATGATGCTTTTTTATGCTGAGGAATTGAACAAGAGTGAGAACAACATTCGGAAAATTGCCCACATGAACGTAAGAGAGCGCGTGATCGATACCTTATTGTATATCCATAGAAAGTTTGGCCAAACAAATGATTTGATCAATCTCGATTTGTCCCGAAAAGAAATCGCCGATTTTGCAGGAACGACCGAAGAGCAGGTAACACGTGTGATTTCGAGTTTGAAGAGAGAGACATTAATTAAAACCGTTGGGAAGAAAATTGGACTGCAACAAATCAATAAAATGAAATCGGAAATTATGGAGCATAAGTATGTATAAGTAGTTTTAGTTTTGAACTTTGAATATAATAAGCCCTTTTGGGGCTTTTTTTGCGGAAATAAATATACTTTTTGGATTATTGGAGGAAAAATAATTTATTGACGTTGAGCTAAGTACGTATTTTAGATAAAAACTAAGTGATTGTTGGCGTCAATAATTATAAGGCTTAACAATAATTATTTGCGTTAACGCAGTAAATAAGTTGTTATCAGAATAATTTTTGTTGTGTAAAAAAGAGGTTTTAGACTGTAAAAAGCAAATACGTAAGTAGTAATACGTATGTATATTTGCTTCATACTAATCAAAACCAATTTATCATGCAAAAGATTACAACCAAAATACAAAAAATAAAAGCACTTAAAAAAAGAAAAAATTCAAAATCGATACTATTAGGTTTGGCCATAACATTTTTTAGTTATAACGCTGCAAATGCACAGTTAACAGCTTCAGGACAATTCAGACCAAGAACAGAATTTAGAGACGGTTACAGCACTTTGCAATCAAAAGACGCCGAGACTGCTGTTTTTACTTCGCAAAGAACAAGATTGAATGTAGGTTTTACAGGATACAGATTCAAATTTTTTGTTGCCGTTCAAGATGTTCGCGTTTGGGGGCAAGATGCTTCAACCATTAACAGAGTAACGACTGCAGAGAATAATGGAATTCAATTGCACGAAGCCTGGGGCGAAATAATGCTGAACGACACGGTAAGCAGTATTCAAAATTTATCCTTAAAAATAGGACGTCAAGAGATTTCGTATGATGACCAAAAGGTAATAGGAGCATTGGATTGGTTACAACAAGCGCGTTACCATGACGCGATTGTCTTGAAGTACTTTAACAAAGGATGGACAGCCGATTTTGGAGCTGCCTTTAATCAAAACAAAGAATTATTGGCTGGGACAATTTATAACGGTGTTCCGGCAGCAACTTCAGGATATACCGCTGGAACTAACGGTTTGGGGACTAATTACAAATCACTGGAATATGCTTATATCGCTAAGAAGTTTTTCTTTGGAGACATTTCCTTTTTATTCCTAAGCGATAATTTCAATAAATATACCAATGTAACTGCGGGAACTCCTCCAGTGGTGACCAAAGTTAACGAACAAGGAATTTGGACGCGTAACACTACTGGTTTCTACTATAATGTGAATGCTACCAGAAAATTGAAATTTGAAGGAAGTTTGTACCACCAGTTTGGACACGACAAAAACGGTCGCAGTTTGAGCAGTAATTTGGCTTCGATTACAACGACTTTGCAAGTGGGCAGAAAATTATTTGTAGGCCCTGGAATTGATTATTTATCAGGAAATGATGGGACAAAAGCCGTTACTGCGACTTCAGAGAACAATCTATTTGACCCACTTTATGGAACGCCTCACAAATTTTGGGGAACTATGGATTACTTCTACGCATCAAGCGGTTTTGGAGCTCAAGGTTTGCTAAACTACTTTTTGAAAGCCAAATACAACTTGAAAGACAACCTAACTCTTTTTGCTGACTTACACGGTTTCGAATCGGCAAACTCTTTATCCAACGGAGCAGGAGGAAAACAAACCAGCTATTTAGGAACAGAGCTTGATTTGAAAATGTCTTACAATATGACCAAAATGATCAATATTGAAGCGGGCTATTCTTATATGCAAGCAACCAAATCGATGGCATCGGCACAAGTTAAAAATGTTGCGAATGCGAACCTTACTCCGCAATGGGCGTATGTGATGGTGAATATTAAACCAAACTTTTTGAACAAAAAGTAATTGAATTAACGATTTAAAAATTAAAAAAATGATACAGACTAATAAAAACACAAGCACCCTTTTTACCACCTTGATGTTGGTAATGTGCACGGTTTTGTTCTCTTCTTTCAAAACAAGTCCAAAACCTCCAATTGCCGGCGAACCGATCAAATTAGGTTTTATTCCCTTGACCGATTGTTCGCCAATCGTAATGGCCAAAGAACTGGGATTATTCAAAAAATACGGTGTTGAGGTTATCGTAACCAAAGAAACGTCTTGGGCAAATGTTCGTGACAAAATCTTAACAGGTGAATTGGACGGAGCACACTGTTTATACACTATGCCTTTTTCAGTATACACTGGAGTAGGAGGTAAGGCTGGTTCCGAAATGAAAATCGCCATGATGCTGAATGTAAACGGACAAGCAATTACCCTATCGAATGATTTTTGCGGTAAAGTGGGATTCAAACAAATGAATAAAGTAACCCCGGTTGTTGCTGCCAAATTGAAAGCCGAAAAAGAAGTGACTTTTGCCATGACTTTCCCAGGAGGAACCCACGATTTATGGTTGAGAAACTGGATGTCATTGGCAGGATTAAATCAAAAAGCGGTTAAAATCATCACGATTCCGCCTCCGCAAATGGTTGCCAACATGAAAGTGGGTAACATGGATGGATACTGTGTAGGAGAGCCTTGGGGCGGTGTTGCCGTAAAGCAAGGAATTGGATTTACACAGATTGCCTCTCAAGATATTTGGAAAGACCACCCAGAAAAAGCATTGGTTGTCAACAAAGAGTTCAGCGAAACACGCCGTGAAGATTTAAAGAAAGTTATGAAAGCGATTCTAGAAGCCTGCATCTGGCTAGATAATCCTGCTAATCGCAAGAAAGCGGCCGCTATTATCGGGAAAGCGCCTTATGTAAATGCTCCTGCCGATGTTATTGAAGCCAGACTAATGGGAGATTATAACTTAGGTTGTAACCAAGGAACTGAAGTATATGACAAAGATTATATGTTGTTTTACAAAGGTGGAACCGTAAACTACCCTCGTAAATCCTATGCTATCTGGGCTATGGCACAATTTGTACGATTTGGATATTTGAAAGAAGAGCCAAACTATAAAGCAATTGCCGATAAACTAATTCTTCAGGATTTATACGAAGAAGTAGCCAAAAGCATGAAGATCAAAATCCCCACAGATGACATGAAACCTTTTTCCCTTACGATGGATAAAACGGTCTTCAACCCGAATAATCCATCTGCTTATTTAAAAGTGGTGAAAAAATAAGAGGAGTTACTAAGAAACTAAGTAGCTAAGATTCTAAGTCTTTTTTAAAAGTGTTATAACTTCTTTTAAATTGTTTATTAAATCTTAGCTACTTAGATTCTCAGAATCTCAGCAACTAAAAAACAACATTAAATTACAGCATTATGTCAAATTCAACTACAGCAACAATCGAACAAGATGAGGTAGCAGGAAGCTATTCTCTTCTCAACACTTTTGGTAAAGTAATTAAGAAAAAAAGCCTTAAAAAAGCGTCACGTTATATTATAGAAAAAACAAAATCAATTGTATTTGCTTGTATTGGATTGACTATTTTTTGCGGATTTTGGAGCTTATTGAGTTATTATACAAAAGATGCACTTCCTGGACCAAAGGCAACATTAACCGTTTTATTCGAAATGTTGAGCGATCCATTTTATGATTATGGCCCAAACGACAAAGGAATTGGCCTACAATTGTTTGTCTCTATAAAAACCGTTTTATTGGGATTTTCATTGGGTTCTTTATTCGCAATTCCGTTCGGAATCTTGATTGGAGCCAGTTCAATTTTCAAAAAAATATTCTATCCTATTGTTCAGTTCTTGAAACCGGTTTCGCCTTTGGCTTGGTTTCCTATTGGTTTAGTTGTTTTCAAAGACACCGGAATGGCGACCATATTTATAGTGTTTATCACCTCATTGTGGTCCACATTAATCAACACCGCTTTTGGGGTTGGGACTATTCCGCAAGACCATAAAAATGTAGCCAAGGCTTTTGGATTTTCAAAATGGAGATATTTAACCAAAGTTGTTTTTCCATACACCTTGCCACACATTATCACAGGATTGCGATTAAGCATCAGTGTTGCCTGGCTGGTTATTGTTGCCGGTGAAATGTTGTCAGGCGGTGCAGGAATTGGATTTTTTGTATGGGACAGCTGGAACGCATTGAGCTTAGAAAAAGTGATTTCGGCCATCATCATTATCGGATTTGTGGGAATTATTTTTGATGGATTTTTTACAATGATTGAGAAAAAAGTATCTTATTTATAAGATTCTAAGACTCTAAGATTCTGAGTTACTAAGATTTTAAAAGTTGTCTTAGTATTAAAATTTTTTAAAAAAACTTAGAAACTTAGTATCTCAGCATCTTAGTAACTTTAAAAACAAACAAACGTTATGAGCTATTTAGAAATAAAAGATTTGGAAATATCTTTTCCAACTCCAAAAGGAAAATACATTGCAGTAAAAGACATTAACCTTTCTATCAAAAAAGGAGAAATAATATCTATCATTGGACATTCTGGTTGTGGAAAATCAACGATTATGAATGCGATAGGAGGAATGCTAACCCCAACAGGAGGATCGGTAGTATTAGACAATAAAAACATCAAAGGCCCGGGACCAGATCGTGGAATTGTTTTTCAAAACTATTCGCTGCTGCCTTGGTTAACGGTGGAGAACAATATTTTTCAGGCAGTTGATTCGGTTATGGATTGTTCCAAAGCCGAGAAACACGAAATCGTGATCAAAAACCTCAAAATGGTTAATTTGTTCCAACACAAAGATAAACTTCCTGGACAACTTTCGGGTGGAATGAAGCAAAGAGTGGCTATTGCGAGAGCTTTTGCCATTAATCCAGGAGTATTGTTGATGGACGAACCTTTTGGGGCGCTAGACGCTTTAACTAAAGGTTCAATGCAGCTTGAAGTTTTGAAACTGTGGAATCTGAACAACAGAGAAAAAACCATCGTGATGATTACGCATGATATCGAAGAAGCATTGTTCTTGTCCGACCGAATTGTGGTTTTACACAATGGTCCGGCATCAACAATACGCGAAATTGTTACGGTAAATTTGCCAAGACCAAGAAATAAAATCGAAATCGTAAAAACCCCAGAATATATCGAATTAAGAGATCATTTATTGCATCTCTTGACTGATCATTTTTCGATTGAGGATATGGGGGTTACCTATAAAAATTAGTTAAGTTTGTTGCCAAAAAAAGCCTTTTCAACTCCTGAAAAGGCTTTTTTGTATAAAATAAAAAATTCCAAACGCCCTATATAAATATTGGAATTTGGAATTTAAGATTTAGGAATTTTTTATCAAAATTCTTATTTCGTTTCTTCTTCTTTTTTGTCAGCTGGCTGATCGTCTTTGGCTGCGTTTTTAAATTCTTTAACACCGCTTCCTAAACCTTTCATTAATTCTGGAATTTTTTTACCTCCAAAAAGTAATAAAACAACTGCCAATATAACAAGGATTTCTGGTAAACCTAATCTTCCCATGATTGAATATTTAATGCCGTAGCAAATTTGTAATAAATCTAATGTGCAAATGTATATAGAATAACTTAATACGCATTCATTTTGACTGATTTATTTGCTTTTGACAGCGTTAAATATTTTATAAAATTGTGAACTTAAGAATTCAACTACTTAGAGGAGGCTAGTGTTGGCAACGCTTTAAATTATTATATTTGTGACTTAAACAAATATCATGTCCAGAAATCGATTAAAAAAGAAGAAGTTTTTTGACAGATTATTAATCAAAAATCGATTAATAATTTTAAACGAGGATACTTTTGAGGAAATTTTTTCTTTTAAATTGAACATTATGAGCGTCTTTGTTTCGCTTTCATTGGGTGCTATTTTCCTGATTTCGATTACAACCGTTTTGATTGCTTTTACTCCTTTACGAGAATTCATACCCGGCTATTCTTCTTCTCAATTAAAGAGAGACGCAACGGTTTTGGCATTAAAATCGGATTCCCTTTCCATAGCTTTAAAGAAAAATGAAGCCTATATAAAATCGATTCAAAAAGTGCTGAACGGTGATTTGGAATACGCCAAATTCAACAAAGATTCTATCCTTTCAAGTGCTGATGAAGCTTTAGAACCAGTAGATTTATCAGCTTCTGAAAAAGAAAAGGAGTTGAGGGAAAGAGTGAATAAAGAAGAGAACACTCAGCAATCCTCCCCAAAAGGAAAGAACCTAAACACTAAAAAATAATCCGAATAGCTTCGGAATTATAACAGAATATTACAATTTTTAAACAAAGCCCAAAAGAATGTCACTAAAATCGATTGCAGCAAAAATTTTTGCACAAAAAATATATAAAAAGACACAAGCTTGGGCCAATTCTCCAGTTGAAACCCAGAAAGCTGTTTTCCAAAGTTTGATACAGACCGCTAAGCAAACTCAATTTGGAAAAGATCATGATTTTGAGCAGATAAAAAGCTATGAGGATTTTGCAAAACAAGTTCCTGTTCGCGATTACGAAGCTTTGAAACCCTATGTGGATAGAGTAGTAAAGGGGGAAGAAAATATACTTTGGAAAGGGAAACCACTTTATTTTGCAAAAACTTCGGGAACGACATCGGGAGCGAAATACATTCCGTTGACCAAGGAATCAATGCCGTATCATATCGAGGCAGCCCGAAATGCAATTTTGCTTTACATCCATGAAACTAAAAAAGCCGATTTTGTGAACGGAAAAATGATTTTCTTGCAAGGAAGTCCTATTCTGGAAGAAAAATACGGAATTAAACTGGGCAGACTATCTGGGATTGTGGCGCATTTTGTTCCAAAATATTTGCAAAAAAACCGACTGCCTTCTTGGGAAACCAATTGTATTGAAGATTGGGAAACTAAAGTAAATGCTATTGTTGATGAAACGATCAAGGAAGATATGACCGTGATTTCGGGAATTCCGTCTTGGGTTCAGATGTATTTTGAAAAACTGCAGCAAAGAGCTGAAAAGCCAGTTGGGGATATTTTCAAGAATTTCAATTTGTTTATTTATGGTGGTGTCAATTATGAACCTTATAGAGCCAAATTCGAAAATCTCATTGGAAGAAAAGTTGATAGTATCGAATTGTTTCCGGCTTCGGAAGGATTTTTTGCCTATCAGGATTCCCAAAAAGAAAAGGGAATGTTACTGTTGTTGAATGCCGGAATTTTTTATGAATTTATAAAAAGCGAAGACTTTTATACCGAAAACCCAAAACGATATACCATAGGTGAAGTGGAGTTGGGAGTTAATTATGTTTTGATTATTTCGACCAACGCAGGGCTTTGGGCTTATAATATTGGCGACACCGTTCAGTTTACATCTTTGAAACCATATCGAGTTATTGTTTCGGGAAGAATCAAGCATTATATCTCGGCTTTTGGGGAGCATGTTATAGGTAAAGAAGTTGAAAGTGCTTTGCAAGAAGCGATGGAAGGAACAAACGTAAGAGTGAATGAATTTACGGTTGCACCACAAATCAACCCATCAGAAGGCTTGCCATATCATGAATGGTTTATCGAATTTGAAAATGAACCAGATGAAAGCGACACTTTTGCGGAAGCGCTAGACAATGCCATGCGAAAGCAAAACATTTATTATGACGATTTGATTGTGGGTCATGTTTTGAAAAAACTGGTCATTACCAAAGTAGCTAAAAACGGTTTTCAAGACTACATGAAATCCATTGGAAAATTAGGGGGACAGAATAAAATCCCAAGACTTTCTAATGACAGGAGTATTGTTGATTTATTGGCTTTATAAACAATAAATAAAACACAAAATACCTTACATTTGAGATTATAAAAGTAAAACAGAATGAAAGAAACCAAAAATATATCTAGATCAAGAGCACAAGAATCATCGGCTGCCATTGAAAAAATGTACATCACGATGCGCCATCTTTTCAATAGAGGGTTTTACAAACCGATGGGAATTTCTGGTGACACATTAAGAGAAGCATTATTGGCTCTAAGACCTGAAATCTATGGAAATATTGCCGAAGAAAAAGTCGAGTTAAATGGACTTTTATATGTTATAGAACGTCTACCGATTGGAATCGAGGAGTGCCGTTTTATTAATTTAACTTCGGATGAAGGGTATTCCAAATCGCATTTCAAAGCGATAGTTCCTCCAAAAAGACGTCGCAATTGCTATCGTATAGACGAAGAACAAATGAATGTTGAAATCACCAGAGGGCGATCGGACATTTATGATATATTGACCCATTTGACGTTTATTTTCATTGAATCCCATAAAATTAGAAATAGAGTTTTATTGGATGATGCAGGCGAGGTCTCCCGTGATTGGACAAAACTGGAAATTGCAGTATCTCAAAGCAAGAAATTGACTTTGGTCGAAAAAGAGAAAGCTATTTCTCATGCAGCCAATATTCTGGGCAGAACTTTCGAAGAAGTTTTGGATATTTATGATTCTTTTGGAAGTGAAGCTGCGCCGGATCGTTTTTTGCATGTAATTTATTGGCTCGGAAAACTGGCGATAGAAGAAGTTGTTGACAGTAATAAAAGAACCATTACATTTAGTCCTATCCTTCGTGAGCGCTTGGGACATCATATTCACGGAGAAGTTTGGGCAACCAACATAAAAGAAGTTTTGAAAGCCAATCAGTTGTTGGATAGACCAATTCATGTGATTAGTGCCAATATGCACTCGGTGATGAATTCCATTTTTGCCACACCAATTTTGAAAACAAAGTTCAAGGATAAGTCAGACTTCTTTATTTATGAAGAATTGAGCAAGTCGGGAGCAAATGAAGTTCGTAATCAAGTTGAAGCTGTAGCATTGAAACAAGGAATGATTTTCTTGCCGGATACGTCCGGAACCAATATTGATGTACAAATTTTTGATACGGCGCAAATAGATTGGGCAAAAACATCATTTCCAAAGGCAGAATTAGGTGAGAAAAAACCAGTTCTTATTGTAATGGATTATGCTTTTGGAGAACAAGCCTATGAAACGATAGACGAATTATTGAAACCCTATAAAAAAGATACTTTGCTTAACGTAAAATCGGTTTCGATTATGGGAAAAGCAGGAATTCTGGAAGGAGGAAAAGGCGATATTATGATTCCGAATGCCCATATCAATGAAGGAACGGCAGACAATTATTTCTTTAAAAATGAGTTAACCGCTGACATGTTTGAGGGCAATGACATCGCTGTTTTTGCAGGACCAATGGTTACGGTTCTAGGAACATCATTGCAAAATAGGGACTTATTAAAGTTCTTTCATGAATCGACTTGGGGCGTTATTGGTTTAGAAATGGAAGGTTCCTATTACCAAAAAGCTATTCAATCGGCTTCCAAAATCAGAAAAAGTGTTCCTCACGACGTTAAAGTACGTTATGCTTATTATGCTTCTGATAACCCATTGGAAACCGGTAGTACGTTGGCTTCAGGAGGTCTGGGAACCACCGGTGTAAAACCGACCTATCTGATTACGATTAAAATATTGGAACAAATTTTTAATATAAAATAACAATACAGTATGAGTGTACAAAAAGAAAATAATCCAGAGAACCCTGAAATTGACTTACTGACTGTTTTTGGCAGAATAGGGGATTTCTTTGAGTGGATTAATACTTTGTTGTTTAGAATCATTCGGTTTTTTGTAAAAAATGCAATCGCTGTGGCTGTTTTGATTGTTTTGGGTTTTGGGATTGGTTTTTTGCTAGAAAAAGTCAACAGAAACTATGAGCAAAAAATTATAGTCGCTCCAAATTTTAAATCGACAGAATATTTATACTCTAAAATCGAATTTTTAGCTTCAAAAGCGGCATTAAGAGATACTTTATTTTTTAAATCTATTGGCATTCAAAAACCTTCTTCGATAGTTTCAATTGCCATAGAACCAATTGTGGATGTTTACAACTTGATGAATAAGAATGGTGAAAATGTGGATTTGCTTCAATTGATGGCACAAAATGGGGATCTTAAATCAATTATTAAGGAAACAACAACCAATAAAAATTACGATCTCCAAACCATTACCATAAAAACTTTGGGTTCTGTTACTGTAAATCAAACTATAGAACCCCTTTTAAACTATTTGAATACAAGTTCCTATTTTGATACCTATAAAAAGATTAATTCTCAAAATATTTCAAATAATATAAAGACAAAAGAAGCTACAATTCTTCAAATAGATGCAATTTTGGACCAGTTTTCAGGTACTTATGGTAATCATCCCAATAACGAAAAATTGGTTTATTATAATGAAAATTTAAATTTAGGGACCGTTATTAAAACCAAAGATTCTTTGGTCAATCAAATTGATAAATTAAAAATAGAACAATACAACACTGATAAAACCATAAAGGAAAGAGGTGTAGTTTTGAACATAAAAAACAATAAAAGTATAAAAGGAAAACTAATTTTTATCCTGCCTTTAGTGTTTGTTGGTCTTTTTGTTTTATATCATTTTTTCACTTCTTTTTATAAAAAGCAATCTTTGAAAGCAAATCTAAAATTGAAATAAATAATGATTGTGAAGAAGCAAATATGTTAAAAAAAACACGTAATCAACTACTGAAAATCAACAAAAATCCATTTGTTCAACAAAGTTTAATCACTTTGATTTTGAGGTTTTTTGGGGTAATTACGTTATTTGGTTTTACCGTTTTTCTAACCAAAACCTATCCTCCTAAAATTGTTGGGCAATATGATTTTGTTCGTTCTTTTCTGTTGGTAGTTGGCAGTATTTGTTTGTTGGGCTGCGATCAGTCTGTTTTGTATTTTAAAGGAAGGCTCGGAGGCTCAAATACTTTAGAGGGAATTAAAAAAGTATATGCGAAAATGGTCGGATTGTTGTTATTGATGTCAATTCTGCTTTTGTGCATTTTTTGGTTTATTGACGAACAATTTGTAAACAATTATTTCTCCGATCCTGGAGTTTACGGCATTCTTTTAAAATCAATTATGATATTGTTTTTTTATGGTTTGACAACGTTGAATACCGAAGTTTTTAGGGCATTGGACCATTTTTATGTTGCAGAACTTTTTAGAAATACCATTAAATATATCCCGCTGATTGTTGGGGCAATTTTGCTGTCTTATTTTGATAAAAAAGCCTATTTGGTTACCGTTTTCTTGGTTGGTTTTGTTCTTCTTTCGTTAATAACAACAATTATAATTTTCATTTATTTCAGCAAAGCTAAAAATCAAAGTGAAAATGTTGTTTTTACGTATAAAGATATACTTACAAAATCTTATCCCATAGCAATTAGTGGGATGGCTTTGTTTTTATTAACGAGTTTTGATATTTTTTTTTTAAAAAAATATAGAGATGATTCAACCGTTGCATTTTATTCGGTGGCGATAAAATTAATGACCATTCTTTCGATGGTAATTATCACGGTTAATATCACGGTTTCGACTAAAATTTCGGAATATTTCTTTAGTAAAAGCAAAACAGATTTGATCAAAACAATTCAACATGCTTCACGGTTAATATTTCTATTGACTTTTCCCGCAGTGCTTATCATTTGTTTTTTCCCAGAATATATTTTAGGTTTTTTTGGAAAGGGATACGTAGCTGCCAAGGATGCTTTGTTAATTTTAATCATTGGTCAAGGAATTTGTTCAGCCTTTGGAACAGCACCCGTTTATTTGAACATGACTGGGAGACAGCATGTTTTTCAGATCATTTTAATTGTTGCCGTGCTTATAAATTTTATTCTGAATAGGATATTAATACCACAATATGGAATGACGGGGGCTGCAACAGCTTTTGTGGTTAGTTCTATTTTGTGGAATAGTATTGCGGCTGTTGTGATTTATAAAAAGGACAAAGTGAGTGTTTTTTTGAATTAAAATTCAAGAATGAGAGTAGTACATATTATAAATAGTCTAGCATCTGGAGGCGCCGAGAAATTGCTTCTGGATACTATCCCTATTTATAAATCTAAAGGAATAGAAGTTGACCTATTGCTGTTAAACGGAAGTCCAAGTCCTTTTTTGCAGGCATTAAAAGAAACAGGTTGTTGTTCGATTTATTCGCTGGGTTTACAATCAGTATATAATCCGATGCAGATTTTTAAATTAATTCCCTTTTTGAAAAAATATGACATTGCACAGGTACATTTATTTCCTTCACAATATTGGGTTGTCTTGGCAAAGATTTTGTCTTTTTCTAAAATTAAATTAATAGTAACAGAACACAACTCGACAAATCCAAGATTAGAGAATCGTTTCATTGCCGTGTTCGATCGCCTTTTTTATCGATTTTATGATAAAGTAATCTGTGTCTCAAATGAAATTTCAAATACATTTATAAATTATACAGGTTTAAAAGCATCTAAATTTACTGTTATTGAAAATGGGATTGATTTACAAAAAATTTATACAGCACAACCGTATTTTAAAAATGAAATTTCCAATCTTTTTAGTGCTCAAGATTTTGTGATGATACAGGTTGCACGATTCGACAAACAAAAAGACCAAGAAACAATAATTCATTCCTTAAAGTATTTGCCCGAAAATATAAAGCTTATTTTGGTGGGCGATGGAATTTTTAAAATAAAATGCCAAGCGTTAGTTCAAGAGTTGCAATTGCAGGAGCGTGTTGTTTTTTTAGGATTAAGAATGGATGTGCCAAGATTATTAAAATCAGCCGATGTGGTTGTTTTATCTTCAAGACATGAAGGTTTGTCTTTGTCGAGTATTGAAGGAATGGCTTCAGGAAAACCATTTGTGGCTTCAGACGTGCCTGGTTTGCAGAGAATAGTTAGCGATGCAGGTGTTTTATTCAAACAAGGAAACGCGAAGGATTTAGCCAATACAATCGAAAAGCTAATGATTAATGAAACGTATTATCAAGAAATTGTAATTTCATGTTTAAAAAGAGCAGAGCAATATGACATTCAAATTATGGTTGATAAACACCTACATTTGTACCAAACAATAGTATAATTATGCAAGTTTTAATCAAAAGAAGTACGGCGACTTTTATTGTATTATTTGTACTCAATTTATTGGTTACGGTCCTTGCATTCTATGTTTTGCCAAAACGATTTTTTTATGATGCAGTTGTTATTGCGCTTGATAAAGGTAATGAAATCGGATTTTTTGGAAGTTACCCGCTTACTATTTTATTTTATAAAATTACAGGGTTGCGGTATTTGCCTTTTTCAATAGTTGGATTGATTCAATTTCCCATTTTGATGTATGTTCTATGTAAAATTGGGATTCCTACTGACTTCCAAAAATTAAACATAAAAAACATACTTGTTTATCTGGGAATCTTGATGATAGCCATTTTTATGTCAATGCCTTCGAAAGAATTTATCACCTATTTGTTTGTTTCCCTGATTGTTTTTTTATTCTTAAATGAGAAGATTGCGTTTCGAACAGCACTTTTTTCATCTTTATTTTTGTTGGCACTTTTTGGTATTTTGTATCGCCCTTATTTTTTTCTGATTCCAATTATTGCCGTTGTAATGTATGGAACAAGCGGTGTAAATTTTAAGAGTAAGACACTGACGACGGTTTTTTACGGAATAGTAATAGCCATATTTTTATCCTTAATTTATGGACTGGTAACAGGGCATTATTTTTCTGAAATCAGTAGAGAAGTTGTCAATAGTACTAGATTGAGCGGGGTAGATGCCAATTCCAGCATTATATCTCCGGTTAAACCAGACACTTGGTATGGGGAAACTATTGGCATTTTGTATGGTTTTTTCTCCGTAAATATCCCGGTCAACGGATTCAAGTATATTTTTTCTCCTCAGATATTGGTTTTTGTGATCTGGCAGCTTTTTTTGTTTTACATTCTGCTTGTGCGATTTTCCAGATGCATTGCAACGAGAGATACACACAAAAAGGAACTTTGGATTTTACTTATTTTGTTTGCATTTTTTATCGTTCAAGGTGTTTTCGAACCTGATTTAGGGTCGGCAGTTCGACACAAAATAGGTGTTTTTCCTCTAATTTATTATGCATTATATTATGACCATTTCAGAAAAAAACTTCACTAAAATATTAAATGGTTTTCTGGCAGTATTGGCCATTACAATGATTTTTAGGAAACCCTGTACCTTGTTGATTATATTGTTTGCAGTTTTTAATTTATTTTTTATAAAAAAGCTGAATTATTCTAAACAATCCTTGATTTTAGTATTGCTTATTACATGTCCATTACTATTGGAAATAGGAATGTTTTGGAACAATGATTCTTTTTCTAAAGGTTTAAAATCATTAGAAAAATACAGTTCACTTCTTGTTTTTTCCTTATTTATTTTGGGTAACTATCAAAGGATTCAATTTCTAAAAATTCTTCGATTTTATAGTATGGTAACCACGGGAATTATATTTTTTTTCTTCATCCGATTCATTATTTATTATCCGGAATTGATTTATAAATATGTAAGAGGTAACGATTTATGGGAGATGGGATATGAGTTTTCGAACAGCATTGGGATTCATGCACCAGCACTAAATATGCATTTGGCTTTTGTGTCGATTAGCTGTCTTTTTTTTGTTTTTAATTCCTTTCGGTTACGCGAAAAGGGATTACTTAAAATGGGGAGTATTTTAGTTTTTGTACTTTCTTTTTTCTTTGTGCTATTTGTTAATACAAGAATGGCTTTGCTAAATGTATTAGTTGGGTTTGCGTTGGTTTTTTTCGGAGAGGTGATTCGTAAATTTAATTTTAAAAAAGTAATTGGAATTTTAGTAGTTTTAATCTTTGTATTGGGCGGTATACTTTACATTTTTGTTCAAAATAACCCCTATATGAAGGAGAAATATTCGTCGGTAACCTTTGCTTATATGGATAAAGTAGGGAAACTGGACGAAATTGATCATCCAGAATATAGAGTGTTTAATTCTCTTGTAACTCGCGTTTCCATATGGAAATCAGCCTGGGAACTTGCAAAAAAAAATCTTCTTTTTGGTGTTGGTGCTTCGGATGGAAAACCAGAATTAATTAAATATTTCAAACAAACCAATCAGCATTTTTTGGCAAAATATGAATTTCCAACGCACAATCAATTTCTTGATTTTTTAATAAAATTTGGAATATTGGGTCCTTTGATTGTGTTGCTCTATATTTTTACAATTGGCTATTTGGGGTTTAGTTTAAAAAACGCAGTAGTACTTTCTTTCTTCTTCCTTTTCTTCACCTCCAATCTCACCGATGATTTTTTGTTGCGTTTTGACGGTATCGCTTTTAGCGGATTGTGGATGGCTGTTTTTGGCAGCCATTGGTTACAGCAAAAAGTTATTGCTGATAAAGAGCAGCAAGAGCTTTAAAATTTTTGTTTTTATCAAATAAATCATTACATCTTTTTAAGGCATTATCGCCAAATTGATTCCTAATTTTGTCGTCTTTTAACAGTTCCAAATAGTCATCAAGTTCCTCAATTTCATTAAAAAGAAAGCCTGTTTCATTGTGAACAACGATGTCTTTGTTGCCTATAATATTGGTTGCCAAAATCGGTTTTTTCATAGCCATTGCTTCCAAAACGGCGATAGGCATTCCTTCCCAAAGAGAGGTTTGAATATAAATATCTATGACACTGAGTTCTTTCAACGCTTCATTTCTATCCATGAACCAACCTGTAATTTTTATATTGGGTGCTGTTAATGTTGAATTTAATTCACCGTCTCCTATCCAAACAAAATTAAAATCAGGAAAACGCAACGCAATCGTGTTGAATAGTTCTGGGTTTCTGGCAGTAGTAATTCTGGCGACAATCCCAATTGTTAAGGTTTGATTTTTGGGTTTTACGGATTGGCGACTAACTTCATCAATATTGATACCATTGCGAATCAACATTGATTTTCCAATTTTTTTGGCGATTTCATATTCCGTGTCTCCACAGGCAATTGTTATACCGCCAAATAATTGCTGAAAACTTTTTTCAATGAACCAATATGTTTTTTTTGTCAAATTTGAAATGTCTGTTCTAAGGAAAGAGTAACCATGTGGGGTGTAAAATAGTTGCATTCTTTTGAACAGTAAAAAACAAGCAATCCTTCCTAGAACACCAGCTTTTGAAGAGTGAAGATGAATGACATCCGGATTTAATTTCTGAAGTTCTTTTCGTAAATGAAGAATGGATTTAAAATCTTGAATTGGTGAAAAATCGCGAACCATATTTATTTTTATCAACGACACCCCTTTTGAAAATTCATATTCAATTTTTTCAGGATCGATTTCTTTACGATTTCCACTATAGATAATGGTAGTAGATAGGTCTTTTACTACTTCATCATCTCCAAAATAAAAGGACAAGTCTTTGAAATAAGTATAAACGCCTCCTCCTAATGCTTCAATTATATGGACAACTTTCAAAATTGCTAATTTTATTGGAACAAAAATAGTTTAAAGTTGACTAACTATAATTTTTTTGATCGAGAGTGTGGTTTTTGGCATTAATTAAACATGATTTGATGACAAAATGTTTAGTGCTTAATCATGTATCAGTAAATCAAAAGGTAAAATATTTTAGTACATTTGTGCGTATTACAAAAGTTAATTACAGTAGTATATATCAACTATGAAAAGAATACTTATCACCGGAGCGGCAGGATTTTTGGGATCTCATTTATGTGATCGTTTTATCAAAGAAGGTTATCATGTAATAGGAATGGATAATCTCATCACGGGTGATTTAAAAAATATAGAGCATTTGTTCAAATTAGAGCATTTTGAATTTTACCACCATGACATCACCAAGTTTGTACATGTTCCGGGAAAGATAGATTATATCTTGCATTTTGCTTCGCCTGCAAGTCCTATAGACTATCTTAAAATTCCAATTCAAACTTTGAAAGTGGGTTCGTTGGGAACACATAATTTATTAGGCCTGGCAAGAGTAAAAAAAGCAAGGATTCTTATAGCTTCTACATCCGAGGTTTATGGAGATCCTCTAGTTCACCCTCAGACTGAAGAATATTACGGAAACGTAAATACAATTGGGCCAAGAGGGGTGTATGACGAAGCCAAACGTTTTCAGGAATCGATCACGATGGCGTATCATACCTTTCATGGAGTAGAAACCAGAATTGTTCGAATTTTCAATACGTACGGACCAAGAATGCGACTCAATGATGGGCGAGTTATTCCTGCGTTTATTGGACAAGCCATTCGTGGAGAAGATTTAACTATTTTTGGAGACGGAATGCAAACCCGTTCATTTTGTTTTGTGGACGACCAAGTAGAGGGAATTTTTAGACTATTGCATTCAGATTATGTATATCCGGTAAACATTGGTAATCCAGATGAAATCACCATCAAAGATTTTGCAGAGGAGATTATAAAATTAACTGGGACGAATCAAAAAGTAGTTTATCATCCATTGCCAATAAACGATCCTTTGCAACGTCAACCCGATATCACCAAAGCGAAAGAATTACTTGGGTGGGAAGCCAAAGTAAATCGTGCCGAAGGAATGAAAATTACGTATGATTATTTCAAATCATTATCCAAAGAAGAATTATCGAAAGAGGAACATAAAGATTTTTCTAAGTATATCAATTAGTGAAAGCTAAAACAGGAAGATATTCAGGTTACATCAGACCCTTTTCGCGCATTTTGGACTTGATAATTATCAATTTCCTTGCTGCACATTTTTCCGGTATTCCAGTTTTTCAAGATTTTTACGCTCTTTTTATTAGTTGTGCGTGGTTTATTATTGCTGCCAATTTAGGTTTTTACGAGGTCTATAGATACACCAAAGTAATTGCTATTTTGAACTGCACTTTGAAGCAAGCTGTCGCTTTCACAACGTGTTGCCTAGCCCTTGCTTATTTTTACCCAGAAAGATATAGTTTGTCTACAATACTATTATTCACTATAGGATCGGTAGCGCTGGTTCTTGGTTTTAAATTATTTATTTATTTTTTTTTAAGAAAGTACCGAATTATATTTGGTGGTAATTTTAGAACAGTGGTTCTTGTAGGCAAGGAAAAAAGCACTAATCCTTTGCAGCAATTTTTTGAGGAAAATCCAGATTATGGATATAAATTGATAAAAGTTTTTGATTTAGAAAGCCATAAATCAGAATATCTTGAGGAATGTTTCCAATTTATTTTAGACAATAAAATCGACGAAATTTACTGTTCTATGACTGATTTGTTAAGTAAACAAATAGAAGATTTTATATTTTTTGCAGATAATAATTTGAAAACACTTAAGTTTATTCCAAATCAAAAGCAATTACTTTCTTTAAATTCAGTTTTCGAATATTATGATTACATTCCAGTAATTTCGCAAAGAACAATTTCGCTTGACGAATCCTTACATAAAATCATCAAACGCATTTTTGATGTTGTTTTTTCAACGATAATCATATTGGGTATATTATCATGGTTGACACCCATTTTGGCCATTATTATTAAAATAGATTCCAAAGGGCCATTATTTTTTGTTCAAAAAAGAAATGGTTTGAATAGCAGGGAATTTAATTGTTTTAAGTTTCGATCTATGGAAATAAATGAGTTGGCAGATATTGAACAAGTCTCTAAAAATGATGCAAGAATCACAAAAGTTGGTAAGTTTATCCGAAAAACAAGTATGGATGAATTGCCACAATTTTTCAATGTTTTATTGGGAGATATGTCTGTAGTTGGGCCAAGGCCGCACATGGTAAGCCATACCAATATGTATGCAGAGCGTATTGATAAATTTATGGTGCGTCATTTTATAAAACCAGGCATAACGGGCTTGGCACAAACCAAAGGGTTTCGTGGAGAAGTTGAAACAGACAACGATATTATAAACAGGGTGAGGTATGATATTTTTTATATAGAAAAATGGTCCCTTTTGTTGGATTTTAAAATCATTTTCAACACCATTTATAATACTTTAAAAGGTGATAAAAAAGCATATTAAAACACCTCCTTATTGATTAAATTTTTAATTTGAAAATCGAGATTAAAATGATTTTCGGCATAATCAAAAACTTGTTTTTTTAACATTTGAATGGGTTCTTTCCCTGTTTTTGAGATTTCGATTAAAGCAGTATTTAAACTTTCAAAATTTCCAACTTGGGCAACCCAACCTAAATTATTTTCTTTCACGATCGCTTCTCCTTCACCACCACCAAAATAAAGCACAGGAAAGCCCAATGCCCCATATTCGAATATCTTTGAAGGAACAGAGCCATAAATTCTTGTTTTCAACGGAACAATAGCAATATCAAAAGTTTGTAGTTTCTCATGTAGAATATTGCGCTCCAACATTCCATGGAAGAAGATTTTTTTCTCAGGATTTTGTTTGATTAGATCCTCGATTTGCGTTTTTTCTGCACCATCGCCAAAAATGTGCAATTCGATGTTGACATCTTGCAATTCAATTTTTTGGCATAATTCGAAAACACCTTGTGCTAAGCCCAACAGTCCAGCATAAAATATTTTTATGGGCTCATTTTTATTGGTTGTAAAATGCATTTCCGTAGTTTGATGTTCGGGAAAATTGCGGTACAAATGACATTTTTTTTCTGGAAAAAAAGAATGAATGTGAGTGATAATTTCGTTAGATTGACCGAATATTAGAGTTGCTTTTGAATATATAAATCGTTCAAAAAATAAAGAGACTTTATGTGAAAAACTTCCTTTTTTCAGTGCTTTCAATTCAATGGCAGCCAAAGGCCACAAATCTGAAACATTCAATATGATTTTTTTTCGCATTAGCGAAAGTATCAAAACTGAGACAAACGACAATAATAAAGGGGGCGATTGAACGACAACTTTATGTGGTGTTTTTTTGAACAATAAATAGAAAAAAAGCATAGTAGAAAACGACAAAACGGAAAGCGTTCTTTTGAAGATGTTTTTACTAACACTCGGATAGATCCAAAGCCGTTTTACGGTAATATTCTGAAGATTTTCCGTTACCGAAAATTTTCCTTTGTATTCAGGAAATAATTCCCCTTTTGGGTAATTTCCCAGCGGACAAAGAACGGAAACTTTGTAATTGTTTTGATTTAACTTAAGCGCCAATTGCTCAATTCTATTGGCGGCAGCCCCTTTTTCGGGTGGATAATAATTCGATATGATGAGGATTTCTTCCATTATTTTTGAAGCAGGATGTCAATTATTCTTTCAGAGGCTTTTCCGTCCCAAAGTTCTGGAATTCCAGCTTTTTTTCTTCCATTTTCAAGAAATTCTCCAAATAGGTCTTTCAAATTTTCGATTGAAGTCCCTACTAAAGTATTGGTTCCAATGCTTTGTGTTTCGGGTCTTTCGGTGTTGTTTCGCATCGTAAAACACGGAATTCCCATAACGGTAGTTTCTTCCGAAATTCCACCAGAATCAGTAATAACGGCAAAACTATTTTTGATGAGATACATAAAATTTAGATAACCTTGCGGCTCGACAAAAAGAATGTTTTTCAATTTCAAATTTGTTTCTCCCAAAATAGCTTTTGTTCTTGGGTGAATGGGAAAAATTACTTTTTTGTCATCAGCCATTTTATCAATGCCTTGGAGTAATTGAATTAAAGATTGTTCTTCATCCACGTTTGATGGACGATGTAGGGTAAGAATGACATAGTTTCCATTTTCCAATTGGAATTTATCCCAAAAAAGTGGTGCGGAAATTTTGTTTAAATTTTGATATAAAGTATCAATCATCACATTGCCCACAAAATGAATATTGGCTTCATCAACACCATATTTTAACAGGTTTTCGGATGCTGAGGTTGAGGTGGTAAAGAAATAGTCGGTGATGCTGTCGGTTACGATTCGATTGATTTCTTCAGGCATTGTCATATCGCCAGAACGAATTCCGGCTTCGACGTGAGCGACTTTTATGTTTTGTTTTTTGGCTACAATAGCGCAAGCCATTGTCGAATTTACATCGCCAACCACCAAAACCAAATCACAAGGATTTTGCAATAATTCTTTTTCAAAAGCTACCATTATGGCACCGGTTTGTTCTGCTTGCGAACCACTTTTTACCTCTAAATTACTGTTGGGTTTAGGAATATTTAATTCTTCAAAAAAAGTATCGCTTAGGTTTTTATCATAATGTTGACCGGTATGTACCAATCGATAAGAAACGTTTGCCCCTACATTCTGCTTTTTTTCAATTGCTTTGATAATGGGTGCAATTTTGATAAAATTGGGTCTCGCGCCTGCGACTATGGTGATTTTCATTATGCTATTTCTTTAATTAACGAAACAAACTGTTTTAATTTTCCACTTTTGCTTCGCGCCAGTTTTTCTTTTCTAATGAATGTAAAAACGAGCCCTTTTTCCAAATATAAAGCAATTGCGGCTTCAATTTTTTGAATTTGTTCCAAATTCAATTCGGTTCTGCTAACATATTCAATGTCAAAAGTATCGATTTTAGTTTGTTTGATAACAAATTCTTTTACATTGCCGTCGTCTTCTATTATACTTTTGGTTACGTAATAAAAAGTCAATCCAGGCGATTTTTTACCGCTTGGCAGAATAGCAACATCATTGGTTCTGCCAATTAATTTTTTGAGAATGGGTTTTTTCAAAGTGCTTTTTTCGTCCAATATCCCAATGTCGCCAATATCGTATCGGATAAATGGATGTGCTTTGTTGTACAAAGAAGTTATGACGACACGACCTTCTTTTCCGTAAGGCAAAACAGTGTTGTTTTCGTCCAAAATTTCCACAAATAGTGTTTCCGAATTGACTTGCCATTCTCCTTTAGGATTTTGAAAAGCAATCAAATCCAGTTCCGAAGCTCCATATTCATTGACAATTGGAATGCCAAATTGTTTTTCTAACAGGATTTTGTCTTCGTCAAAAAGCATTTCAGAAGTTACTACACAAACTGTCAAAGTCGGACAAATAGCTTTTAAAACAATGTTTTTTTGTTGTAAAAATTTGGCAAATAAAACAATTGAACTCGTATAACCATTGATGTAGTCGATTTTTTTGGTTTTAAAATCATTTAAAAATCGCTCTAAAATTTTATCGGATAAATTGAATATTGGAAATCGATACCGGTGACTTAAAAAATCTTTGAATCTTTCTTTTCGGTTCCCAATAAAATCTAATGGAATTCCGTAAAAACGAGCTTGATAAGATGTATTAAAATCAATCCCGTGCCAACCAAAACGATTGATGATGTTTGCCCAGGTTAAGGCGTGCGAAAATTTGTCTTTGGCAAAAATAAACGGATTACCGCTTGAACCAGATGTTTTATTGATATAGACATTATTTAAAGAAAATCCATTTGAAAGTCTTTCGATTAAGGGTTTTTGAAAGTTTTTCTTGGTCATTATAGGCAAATCATTCCAATTATTGAAAGAGGATTTATCAACAAGTTTTTGATAGGAGGAATTATTTTTTAAATGAAAATTGACAATTTCCAATTTTTTTTGTTCAATGAATTGACCGTATTCTTCCTCTGGAATGGCAATTATTTTTTGCAATTCAGACTTGGCTTCCTTCATTGGAAAACCGTTTATTTGAAGTGTTAAGTCGAATATTTTGAACATCGGAAGAGAAATTTTGTCAAAAATAATGTTTAGCCACAACTATTGATGATTTAGTTACAACTTTTTGACATATAATTATTTTTTACGTTCAAAAGCAATTATTTTTGCACCATCTGTCAAAAGACAGCAATGCAACTAAATAACTACATCATGAATATTTTACTATTAGGATCAGGAGGAAGAGAACATGCTTTTGCTTGGAAAATGATTCAAAGTCCACTTTGTGACACCCTTTTTGTAGCCCCAGGAAACGCTGGAACTGCTCAAATTGCAAAAAACATTGATATCAGTGCTACTGATTTTGACGCCATAAAAGCATTGGTAATCAAGGAAAATATAGAAATGGTAGTTGTTGGGCCCGAAGATCCTTTAGTAAAAGGGATTTATGATTTTTTCCTAAATGATCCAGAGTTAAAGAATATTCCGGTAATTGGGCCTTCAAAAATTGGGGCAACATTAGAAGGAAGCAAAGAGTTTGCCAAAGAATTTTTGATGAAACACAAAATTCCAACAGCAGCTTATGATAGTTTTACTGCCGCAACTGTTGAAAAAGGATGTAAGTTTCTAGAAACATTGCAACCTCCGTATGTATTGAAAGCAGATGGTTTGGCTGCAGGAAAAGGAGTTTTAATCATTCAGGATTTGGCGGAAGCAAAATCTGAATTAAGAAATATGTTGGTAAACCAAAAGTTTGGTGCAGCAAGTTCGAAAGTAGTGATCGAAGAATTTCTTGATGGAATAGAATTGAGCTGTTTTGTGTTGACAGACGGAAAAAGCTATAAAATTTTGCCAACAGCCAAAGATTACAAACGCATAGGCGAAGGTGATACAGGTTTGAACACAGGCGGGATGGGAGCTGTTTCTCCAGTTCCTTATGTTGATGCTGTTTTGATGGAAAAAATAGAAACACGCATAGTAAAACCTACCATCGAAGGTTTTCAAAAAGACGGAATTCCATATAAAGGGTTTGTATTTATTGGATTGATCAATGTCAACAATGAACCAATTGTTATCGAATACAATGTAAGAATGGGAGATCCTGAAACCGAGGTTGTCGTTCCTAGATTAAAATCGGATTTAGTTGAATTGTTTTTGGCTGTAGCTAATGAAAAACTGGATGAATTCAACCTGGAAGTTGACGAAAGAAGTGCGACTACAGTTATGATTGTTTCTGGTGGATATCCTGAAGATTTTGAAAAAGGAAAAATAATTACTGGATTAGAAACAGTTACTGATTCTATTGTTTTTCATGCAGGAACCAAATTGGATAACGGAAATGTGGTAAGTAATGGTGGAAGGGTAATGGCTATTACTTCTTATGGAGATAATTTTCAAGAAGCTTTAGATAAATCGTATAAAAATGTAAATCAATTGCATTTTGACAAAATGAATTTCAGAAAAGACATTGGATTTGATTTAATCTAAAAACAAAAAAACACGAATTGAACTTATAATTATGTTCAATTCGTGTTTTTGTTTTATTTGATAATGAATTTATTTATCCAAGAAAGAATGAGCTGTTGTGTCTTGAAACTCTTCTCCATTTTCTTTATGTAATTTCAATTGTTTAATCCAATAAACTATAGCAACTGAACAAATAATCATAAAGATCCAGTTGATAGTATTGGCACCAAACCATGTTTTTAGCTCTAATGAACGTAAAAAGTCTAAAGGAGCGAATAAAATGTTTACAAATAAGTATTGTATTCCTTCAAAAAATGATGTCATAATGTATCTCTTTTATTTTATTATTTTATGTTTTGGAATTTAGAACGGCAAAAAACAAATTTTCTATTGAATCTTTTTTAATCTTGTCCCATTCCTTTTTAAACAAGTATTATATTTACAGTCACAAAAGTATAAAATATCCTTATGATAACAAGTGTTTTTAAAAAATCTACACCATTAAATTTTTCTTTGGTGATTATTTTAATGCTGGTTTTCTTTTTTCTATATCAAATTCAAGATGTGACTTGGACAAATTCTGTTATTTCTATTCTTCAAAAAACAGGATTAGTGTTGATTTTATTGGGAACTATTTTCCTGAGCAGTTTTATTTCAAAACGCAATGGGCTGAGCAGAGACAGTACTTATACTGCTTTTTTTTATTTTTTATTTTTGCTTTTTTTCCCAGATTTATTAGATAACACAAATCTGATTCTTGCCAATTTTTTTATTTTATTGGCTATTAGGCGACTTGTTTCTTTACAAACTTTAAAAGAAACAAAAGAGAAACTTTTTGATGCGTCATTGTGGATTTTTATAGCGGCTTTATTTCAATTTTGGAGTATTTTGTATATTCTTTTGGTTTTTATATCCGTAATATTCCACGTTTCCAGAGATTATAGAAACTGGGTTATTCCTTTTATTGCCCTTTTTGCAGTATCAATTTTATTTGTTTTATGCTCCTTAATTTTTGAGATACACAGTATTGCATTTTTACTGGAAAAAAGCAAAATCAGTTTAAGTCTTGACTACTTTACCAATAATTATCAAAATGCAGCTTTTTCTATTTACGCCACAATAGCTTTGTTTTTTGTAATATCAATGTTTACTACGTTATCTAGCAGACCTTTAGTATTATTGTCTTCTTATAAAAAAGTAATTGCTTCGTTTTTTATTGGAATTTTAGTTTTTGTTTTATCAGCCAATAAAAGCAATGAATTATTGGTCTTTACTTTTGCGCCATTGGCAATAATGGCGACGTCCCATATCGAGATATCACAACCAAAATTAAAAGAAGAAATTGTTTTGTTTGTCCTTTTGGCTTGTAGTTTTTTTACTTTTTTCTCTCAATTATAGTTTATCTCCATAAGCCAAATCTCCGGCATCTCCAATACCAGGAACAATATAACTTTTGTCATTGAGTTTTTCGTCCAGAGAAGCGATCCAAAGATGGCAGGTGTCAGGTAAATTTTGTTTTAGATGCAAAATTCCTTCTGGAGCAGCAATAATCACGGCAATATGAAGCTCTTTTGGAGTACCTCTTTCCATCAGTTTATTATAAACAGCCACAATAGATTGACCAGTTGCCAGCATAGGGTCTACCAACAAAACATTTTTCCCGTTAATATCAGCAATAGCTTGGTATTCTACCAGAATATCGAAGAAATCATCATGGTTTGGATGGTGCCTATAGGCCGAAATAAAACCATTTTCGGCACTGTCAAAATAGTTCAAAAAGCCTTGGTGCAAAGTTAATCCTGCCCTTAAAATGGAACATACAACTAGTTGATCTGCAATTTCAGTTGTTTTTTTAACGCCAAGAGGAGTTGTTATCTCAATATCTCTGTAATGAAAAGACTGACTCATTTCATAAGCCATAATCTCTCCAATGCGTTCAATATTTCTGCGAAATCGCATACTGTCTTTTTGAACTTCGATATTCCGAATTTGGCTCAAAAAGTGGTTAAGCACACTGTTTTTTTCTGATAAATAATGAATTTCCATGAAGTTGTTATTAGAAATTTAATTTGTGGAGTTTTTTTTATACTATCAAAAGTATAAAAAGTATCTTTGTATTTCTAAAATCATAAGATATGTTTTCAAAATTAGCTTATTCAGTATTTGAGCAAAGTATAAAAGATTATCACCAATTTGATAATGTTGACCAGCCTATAAATAATCCTTTTCCAAAAGATAAATTCGAACATTTGTTGTATCTAAAAAACTGGATAGACACTGTGCAATGGCACTTTGAAGATATTATTCGTGACCCGAACATTGATCCAGTTGCAGCTTTGACTCTAAAAAGAAGAATCGATGCTTCGAATCAGGAGCGCACCGATATGGTTGAATATATCGATAGTTATTTTCTTCAAAAATACAGCCATGTTGCTGTTAAGAATGATGCAAAAATCAACTCAGAAAGTCCAGCTTGGGCTTTTGACAGGTTGTCTATTTTGGCACTAAAAATTTATCATATGAATGAAGAAGCAACTCGTGCAGAAGCTTCACAAGACCATAGAGACAAATGTCAAGCCAAATTAAACATCCTTTTGGAACAAAGATCTGATTTGTCAATGGCAATTGATGATTTATTGAAAGACATCGAAAATGGCGATAAATTCATGAAAGTGTACAAACAAATGAAAATGTACAATGATGATGAATTGAATCCTGTTTTGTATCAAAATAAAAAGTAGTTTTTTGGCAACTAATTTGTCTCCAAAAATTAAACATATAGCCGTCATGAGACTTTCCGCAATGGGGGATGTCGCCATGACAGTTCCTGTTTTACGTGCTTTTGTGAATCAATTTCCAGAAGTAAAAATCACGGTAGTTTCCAGACCTTTTTTCAAACCTTTTTTTGAAGGAATTCCCAATCTCTCTTTTTTTGATTTTGATGAAAAAGAAAGACATAAAGGATTCTTGGGGCTTTGTAAATTGTATCAGGATTTAACAGCGTTGAATATTGATGCTTTTGCTGATTTGCACAATGTGCTTCGTTCAAAAGTAGTACGAACACTTTTTGCTGTAAGCGGAAAAAAAATAGCTTCGGTTGATAAAGGAAGAGACGAGAAAAAAGCCCTGACAAGTGCCGAAAATAAAATTTTCAAACCATTGACCACAATGTTTGAAAGACACGCTAAAGTGTTTGAACAACTTGGATTTTCCTTGGATTTAACCAATCCAATATTTCCTAAAAAAGCCATTTTGGATTCGCAGATTCTGAATTTAATTGGAAATTCGCAACAAAAACTTATCGGGATTGCTCCTTTTGCGCAATACGATTCCAAAGTATATCCTCAGGATTTAATGCAGGAAGTAATTGATGTTTTAGCATTAGATAAAAACAATACCATTTTGCTTTTTGGTGGAGGAAAAAAAGAAGTCGAAGTTTTGAATACGTTAAGTTCTGGCAAAGAAAATGTCATTAATATGGCTGGAAAAATCAAGTTTCCACAAGAATTGCAATTGATATCTAATCTTGACGTGATGCTTTCTATGGATTCTGGGAATGCCCATATTGCCGCTATGCTTGGGGTAAAAGTTATTACGCTTTGGGGCGCTACTCATCCTTATGCCGGATTTTCCCCATTCAATCAACCCTTGGAAAATGCCTTGGTTTCGGATAGAAATTTGTACCCAAAATTACCAACATCTGTTTACGGCAATAAAAAAGTGGAGGGTTATGGAGATGCCATGCGAACTATTCCTGTTGAGAAAGTAGTTTCCAGTATTCAAACAAAGCTTTTATAATAGAATTTTGTTCTGTCCAACAATGCACAAAAAAAAGACAATTTTCGTTGTCTTTTTTATTTCATTTTTTGGCTTGTCTTTGATTAAGTAAAAATTAAGCAACTAAGTTATATTCTCCATTCAAATCAAGAAGAAAATAACCCATTATTTTCTTTTTGCTTCTATCTACAACAATTACAACAAAATTATTATCTTTTTCGGTAGATAGTAGAATGTGTTCAAATTCCCCTGTAGAATTATGATAAATTTTATATATCAGTTCCTGTTCTTTAATTTTTTTCGATAGAATTTTGATCGATTTTAATTTATCTACATAAGGCCAAATATTAAAAATAATCACTTCTGCGGGTGTTATTTCTTCCATTTTCCCAGTCATTGTAGAATTGTATTTTTCTTTTGTAAGCAATTTTGGTACTTTTTTATTTCTCGATTTTTTAATTATTACGATGGCGCACAAAAAAGCTGTTATCGCAAATAGCGAAATAAAATGCAGGTGGATGTGGTGGTGGATTGTCATGGTATTTAGTTTTTTATTAAACTTACTGCAACAATGTAAATTAGAGATTTATCAGACAAACCTATCCAAAATTAGGGATATCAAGATTAGTCTAATTTATTTTACTAATATAACAAAAAAACAACCACTTATAAAATAAAAAACTTCTCTGAAAAGAGAAGTTTTTACTATCATTTATACTATTTTAAACATCATCATAATCAACTCGAATAGTTGGAGTGGTTGGATGCGCTTGACAAGTCAGGATTAAACCTTCTTCAATTTCGCTGTCGGTAAGGATAGAATTTTTCTTCATTAAGGCTGCTCCAGATGTTACACGAGCCAAACAGCTACTACAGATACCTCCTTGACATGAATAAGGTGCATCAATTCCTTGTTTTAGGGATGCCTCAAGTATGGTTTGTTTTTGTGACATTTCGAAAGTTGTCTCATCATCATCGACCATAACGGTAATTTTTGAATGTCCAACTAATGCCTCTTCAATGGTGTTTTCATGTGAAGAGGTTTTGAAAAGTTCGAATTTTATCGCCGAATCTCTCACGTTTTTTTCTTTCAAAATACCTGAAACGGTATTTATCATTTCTTCTGGACCACACAAGTAGAATTTTTCAAAATCCAATGCTGCATGTTTATTGTTCAAGGCAAAGTTTACAACGGATTTGTCAATTCTACCGAACAAAGTATTTTCGACATTTACTTGACTATACACATAATGTACAAAAAGACGACCTACATATTGCAGTTGTAAGTCGTGTAATTCTTGATGAAAAATGGTTTGTTCGGGAGATTTATTTCCATAAACCAAGACAAATGAACTTTTAGGTTCGCCTTTCAAAACCGATTTTATAATTGATAAAACGGGAGTAATTCCACTACCTGCCACAAAAGCAATATAATTTTTTTGACGATCAATTTCGGGTTCAAAAGTGAATTTTCCTTCAGGTTTTCCTACTTCTAGAACATCTCCGGCTTTTAATTTACTATTGGCAAATTGAGAAAAAGCACCATCTTTTACGGCTTTTACAGCAATTCGTAATTCTCCACTTGTAGGAGCAGAACAAATAGAATAGGCACGACGAATCTCAGTATTATCTAATGTCAGGCGTAAGTTTATATATTGACCAGCAATAAATGTATAGTTGGGTTTTAGTTCTTCTGGTACATTAAAAAGTATAGAAACAGCGTCTTTGGTTTCGCGTTTTACTTCTTTTACAATCAATTTTAGGAAGGATGGCATAGGAATGTTTTTTTGCAAAGATACTAAACCAATTAGTTTCCTAAAAGTGATGCAGTTTGAAATTTTTTATACCTAATTTAATTATGTATAAGAATCTTATGTATCTTTGTAAGATAATTAGAGAACAATAAGAACTTCGTAATGATCGATAAATGAAAAATTCACAGTTGTATAAAGGCAGTCTCAATACCATTATTATGAAATTGCTGGAAGAAAACGGTAAGATGTACGGCTATGAAATTACCCAAAAGGTAAAAGCAATTACGCAAGGTGAATTGCAGATTACCGAAGGGGCGTTGTATCCTGCTTTGCACAAATTGGAGGCGGAAGGCATACTGGATGTTGAGATTGAAAAAGTGGATAATAGATTGCGAAAATATTATAAACTCACAGAAAAAGGCACTACCGAAACCGTAAACAGATTATCAGAACTGGAGGATTTTATTCGAAACATGCAGAGTTTAGTCAATCCAAAACTTGAATTTTAATTTTTTTAAAAAATGAAATTAACAGTAAAACAAATCGTAAAAATAGAAGAAACTTTAGTTTTAAACGGTATCCAATATGATGATATTAAATTGGAGTTAACTGATCATATTGCTTCTGAAATTGAGGAAAGAATAAGCATTCAAGGAGTTCCTTTTGAAGTAGCTTTGCATAATGTATTTGAAAACTGGAAGGAACAATTAAGGCCTAGTTCCTCCCATTGGGTTGGACTAATTAATTCTTCTCCAAAAATTGTTTTAGATAAATGGGTTAGAACAACTAAACGATTACAATTAAAAGCACTTTTAATTGCACTTCTACCAACACTTTTTTTTGCTTATTTTTTTAATGGAAAACAAAATAAATTTGATTATACTATTACAATACAGATTTTCAAAATAATGTGTTTGGCTATTTCACTTTCAATAATCATTTTTAAATTTTTGATTTTCAAATCAAATATAAAAACTTCCTTCAGTCTTTATTTCAATAAAAACGCTACTGTTTTCTTTATTTATTTAATTTTTTATGGATTAGGGTTTATCCCAATAAAATTGAGTATTTGGGATTTTGGAACTAGCCTGTTCTTTGTTTTATTGTTGTCTTTTTTATTTGTGTATTCTCTTTTTTGTTTAGGGTTAGCCTACCAACATTTACAATTCGTAAAAAAAATAAAATTCACGTAGCAATATGAAACTCACAGCCCAACAAATAGATCAATTATATGCTTTCACTCGTCGGCATTATGTAGAATGGTATGATTTACAATCGGAATTAGTGGATCATTTGGCAAATGCTATTGAACATGAATCGGAACAAAACCCAAATCGAAACTTTGAAGAAATCCTAAACAAAGAATTCCAGAAATTTGGTGTTTTTGGTTTTATGCATGTGGTAGAGGAAAGACAAAAATTTTTGAATAAGAAATACACCCGTCTTATTTGGAGTTATTACAAAGAATTTTTCGGCTTACCCAAAATCATATTGACTGTGGCTTTAGTTTTTGGAGTTCATACTATAAATCAATTGATTGCTAGTACGGATTTTTTTCCAACTGTTGTTGTCTTTTTTTTATTGGTTTCTGGATTTTTTACTTTTAAAAAACGATACTATTTCAAGAAAAAAGCTAAGGAAACTAGGTTGAAATGGCTTTTTGAAGACATTATGCTCAACCGAGTTAGTCTTATGTTGTTTTTATTACCTTCAATGATAATAAATTTTTTCAATCCTTTTCGAGACAACTTTGTACCCTCAGGATGGAGTGTAATCCTTGCGGAAATTGCTTTTGTTTTAGTGGGGTTGCTTGTTTTTATTCAATTAATAATTATTCCTAAGCGAGTTGCAAGTGACTTAGAAAAAACATATCCAGAATATTCTTTGCATAAAGCGTAACATTTTCCTACTCTAAACTACTTATTTGCAAAACCAAACCAATAACCATGTTTACAAAATTTATTTATCTCGAATGGAAATCCTTTACGAGATCTGCTTCGTTCGCTACGAATTTGGCCTTGAAAATTTTAATGGGATTTCTGGTCCTATATTTTACATTAGTTTTTTTAGCCTTGGGAGTAGGCGCTTTTTATATCCTTAAGGAAATGAAACTGGATCCGTTGGTTACCGTAAACAAATTTTTAGTGTACTACTTCTTGATGGATTTGATTGTTCGACTTTTGCTGCAGGCGATTCCGGTCATGAACATTCGCCCATTGTTGACTATGCCATTCAAACGATCAACTATTGTACATTTCTCTTTAGGAAAAACAGGATTATCGTTTTTTAATATAGTTCATGCTTTTTTCTTTCTGCCTTTTTCGGCAGTTTTAATTTATGAGGGCTATGATGTTATAAGCGTATTACTTTGGTTGACTGCTCTTTATTCAATTGTATTTGTCAATAATTTTTTGAATATTTTATTGAACAATAAAGACAACTTATTGGGAATATTTATCACTATTGTTGTGATTTTAGCGGGTTGTCAATACTACAAACTCTTTGATATAACCAATTACACGTATCCAATTTTTGAAGCATTATTCCATACCAAATGGGCTTTTTCGATTCCTGTTTTGGTTATGTTGGGATTGTATTATTGGACATATACTTATCTAAAAGGGGATTTGTATCTGGATGCCGGATTAACTGTCAAAAATGATGTAGCCAAAACTGAACAGCTCACTTGGTTGAACCAATTTGGAACCTTAGGAACGTTTTTGAAAAACGATATTAAATTGATCAAAAGAAATAAACGATCTAAAACTACCGTTGGGTTAAGTATTATGTTCTTGTTTTATGGTTTGATTTTTTTCAACAGTAATTCACATCAACCGCCGGTGATGCAAATTTTTGCAGGAATATTTGTTTCTGGAGGGTTTTTATTCACTTTCGGGCAGTTTGTTCCAAGTTGGGATAGTTCGTATTACCAATTAATGATGACTCAGAATATTCCGTATCGAGGGTATTTGAATTCAAAGTGGTGGTTAATTGTTATTGGTACAGTTATTTCAACTATTTTGGCCTCTTTTTATTTGTATTTTGGTTGGCATGTTTATTTGATTATTGTAGTTGGTGCCATTTATAATATTGGAGTCAATTCATTATTGGTTCTATTGGGAGGTGCTTTTACAAAAACACCAATCGATTTATCGATGTCAAAAGGTGCTTTTGGCGACAAAAAAGCCTTTAGTACAAACACGATGTTGCTTTCTATTCCTAAATTGGTATTGCCTATAGGATTGTATTGGCTAGGAATTCATTTGATGAGTACCAATTTAGGTTTAGTACTTGTTGCATTTGTTGGTCTTTTGGGGTTAGCCCTAAAAAACCAGGCTTTTAAATTCATCGAAAAGATTTATAAAAAAGAAAAATATGAGACTATAGCGGCTTATAAGCAAAAATAGTCAACTTCGAAATAAGAGAGTTTTTAACGCTCCATTTAAAATCTAAAAATTTACAATTATCATGATACAAGTAAATAACCTTTCCAAAAAATACAATGGAACCTCGGTATTAAATATAGAATCATTAGAAATTCCAAAAGGTCAAAGTTTTGGATTAGTTGGTAATAACGGTGCAGGAAAAACCACTTTTTTCAGTTTGTTATTGGATTTAATTCAGCCTACAACGGGGCATATTTTAAACAATGAAATTCAGGTGAATACCAGTGAGGACTGGAAACCTTTTACGGCTTCTTTTCTGGATGAAAGTTTTCTGATAGGCTACTTAACTCCCGAAGAATACTTCTATTTCATAGGTGATTTAAGAGGCCAAAACAAAGCGGATGTTGATGCACTATTGATTCAATATGAAGAATTCTTCAACGGTGAAATTCTTAAAAACAAAAAATATTTACGCGATTTATCAAAAGGTAATCAAAAGAAAGTGGGAATCATTGCAACTTTGATCGGGAATCCTGAAGTGATTATTTTGGACGAACCTTTTGCCAATTTAGATCCAACAACGGTAAATAGATTAAAAAAAATCATTAAAGAATTGGCCGACAATCCAAACATAACGGTGCTGGTTTCTAGTCATGATTTGCAACATACAGTTGAAGTTTGTGATAGAATTGTCGCATTGAATAAAGGGGAATTGGTTAAGGACATGCCAACTACAAAAGAGACACTCCACGAATTGGAATTGTTTTTTGCGGTTTAAATTTATATATTTCAAAAAGAAACGTATTTTTACAAGTCATTATACTAAATTCCTTTTTTAAAAGTTTAATGACCTAAACGTTTTCCTTTGAATAGCAATACATCAAAATACATTTTAGCTACATTATTAATATCTTTTTTGATAGCCTGTTCTACCAAGAAGGATACTTTTTTGGCTAGAAATTCCCATGCCTTGAGTACAAAATTGAACATATTGTACAATGGGCAAATTGCATTAGATAAAGGAGTGAAAGGAATAAACGACAACACTGTCGAAAATTTTTGGAAACAATTACCTGTTGAGAAAATGCAAGTCAGTGATGATGTTCCCGTTGACGGTAAACCAAAAAATGCCGATTTTGAACTTGCCGAAGCCAAAGCGACCAAAGCGATACAGAAGCATTCCATGAATATTGGCGGTCGAGAAAAGAACTATCAAATTGATGAAGCCTATTTATTGCTTGGAAAAGCAAGGTATTATGATCAAAGATTTATTCCGGCTTTGGATGCATTCAATTACATTCTTTACAAGTATCCCAACAGCAGCAATATCTATGATGCCAAAATGTGGCGCGAGAAAACAAATGTTCGTTTAGGAAACGATGCTTTGGCCATAAAAAACATTTCAAAACTCATTAAAGATAACGATTTAAAAAAGCAAGAATTTGCTAATGCGAATGCTATTTTAACAAGTGCCTTTTTGAATATTGAAGAAAAGGACAGCGCAATCGTTAAGCTAAAATTGGCAAATGCCTATACCAAAATCCATGAGGAAAAAGAACGCTATTCTTTTTTGTTGGGACAATTGTATGAAGAATCAGGCCAAAAAGACAGTGCCATTTATTTTTATCAAACAGTTATTGATATGAATAGAAAGGCCGAAAGGAAATTTGTTATTCAGGCTTACGCCAAAAAAGCAAAACTTAATAATTATCAGGGCGAGGATTATGATTTATTTGTCAAAAAATCCAAAAAGATTATGGAGGACAGAGAAAACAGGCCCTATTTGGATGTGATTTACCATAGCATTGGAATTTTTTACGATAATAATAATGAGAAAGAAAAGGCATTAGAGTATTATAATGCTTCTTTGGATGCCAAATCTACCGATCCATATTTGAATGCTTCCAACTATAGAAATATTGGGAATTTATATTTCAAACACACCGATTATCTTTTTGCGGCCAAGAGCTATGACAAATCTTTGGAATTATTGGATCCAAAAACCAGAGAATATCTTCAGATTTCTAAAATTAGAAAAAACTTGGATGAGGCTATTGTTAACGAGGCTATCGCCAAACGGAATGACAGTATTATCTACGTTGCTTCTTTAAACGGACCGGAACAAGTAGTGTATTATGAGAATTATATTCAAAAACTAAAAAGTAGCGATGAGCTTAAAAAATTGCTTGCCGAGAAACAAAAGAAAATTGATGACAATATTGCATTAAATACTGGGGCAAATATGCCCAATGATGCAATATCAAATCAAAATGGTCAAGTGGCGAGTCCACCATCTTTTGCACCACCAACGAATAGTAATCCAGCTGCAACTTCAAATACATTTTATTTTTATAACCCCAATACAGTTGCTTACGGAAAGATAGAGTTCAAAAAAATATGGGGTAACAGAGCCCAAAATGGTTATTGGAGAGTTTCGTCCGGAACGAATCAAAATCAAAATACACCTGGAAGTAATGCTGTTGATGAGACTACAGATAACCCAATAGTCTCGACAGAAGTAAATGAAAAATATACCACAGACTATTATATAAAGCAGTTGCCAAAATCACAAACTGCGATTGACAGCATTACTAAAGAAAGGAATGCGATTTATTATCAATTAGGAGTTATTTATAAAGAAAAATTCAAAGAATACAATTTGGCGTCGGCTAGATTGGAGCAATTGTTATTGTATCAACCAGAGGAAAAATTAATTCTTCCTACGAAATACAATTTATATAAGATATATGAAATTACCGATCCAGCAAAAGCTGAATCGATCAAAAATGAAATAGTAAGTCAATATCCTAATTCTCGTTACGCTCAAATCATTACCAATTCCAGTCCACAAGAGGGGGTTGGGAATAATACACCTGAGGGAGAATATGACAATCTATACCGATTGTACAAGCAGGAATATTTCGCTTCGGTTTTACAACAAGTAGATGGTTTAATCAATAATTTCACAGGGGAAGCCATTGTCCCAAAATTTGAATTGCTAAAAGCGTATACCATTGGGAAATTATACGGATTGGAAGCTTATAAAAAAGCAATAGAATATGTAGCCGATAATTATGCCAATAGTAATGAAGGAAAGGATGCTATTGAAATTCTTAAAACACAAATTCCGCTTTTGGAAAAAATGAGTTTCAGTACAGTTGATTCTAAAAACTGGAAGGTTATTTTTAGAATTGATAAAAATGATGAGAAAACGGCTTCAGCAATTGAAAGTAAGTTGATTTTGTTTTTTGCCAATGAAAATGTGGAGAAGTTAAAATACACTTGTGATTCTTATACTGAAAAAGAAAGCTTCATTTCTATTCAAGGAATCCATTCCCAATCGTATGCCCAATTTGTAGCTGCTCTTTTTGCAGAAAACGAAAAATACAAAATTAGCCAGCCAGGAATTGTCATTTCAAATGAAAATTATAAAATAATTCAAATTAAGAAAAATTTTGAAGAATATCTTTTACTAAAAAAATCGTAATTATGTTTGATACAAAACCAAAATCGTTAACAGATGTTCTAGGAAAAACTAATAGAATAGTGGAAGGTACTACAATACACGGGGACATAATTTCGCCTGCCGATTTTAGATTAGACGGTGAACTGATAGGGAATTTTACATCTAGTGGAAAATTGGTGATTGGGCCCGCAGGAAGTGTCAAAGGGGATATCATTTGTAATACGGCAGACATAGAAGGAAAATTCGAGGGGAAAATTCAGATTGAGGATACTTTAAACATTAAAGAATCGGCCAGTATTATTGGAGAAGTTATTATAGGTAAATTATCTGTAGAGCCAGGGGCCACTTTCAATGCAACCTGTGTTATGTTATCTAATAGTACTAAAGGAACAAAAAATGCCAACGAATAATGACCCTAAAAAGAACAACTACAATAAATGGTTGGCTCTAATTAATATTCCAATCCAAATGGGGGTTATTATTTTCTTGTTTGCCTATTTTGGAAATTGGTTGGACGAGAATCATCCCAGCACAAAAGTCTATTATGTAAAAGTGATGGCAATGGTAGGTGTTGTTTTGGCAATGTATAATGTCATCCGGCAAGTAAACGAAATCAACAAAAAACAGTAAATTAAAAGCATAATGAATCTTAAAAAAGCACTCCCATTTTTAACTTTAGGGGGTATTGCATTCCTATTATACGTAATTCATAAAATGATTTTCTATGGTTTAAACATCAACCAAACGGCTTTTCACTATTCTCTGGAAACGCTTTATTTGTTTTTCACGGTTTTGTCGATGATTATTTTCAAAGTTTTGTTAACAATTAAAAAAAGAAGTTTTGACAATGTCGGGATGTCTTTCCTTTTGGCCACCAGCATAAAGATGGTTTTTTGTTATTTGATTTTGAGGCCATTATTGCAAGTTCCAAAACCGAGTGATCCTACAGAAAGAATAAATTTTCTTATATTGTTTATTGTCTTTTTAACAATTGAGACCCTTTTTACAATACGCTTAGTAAACGAAAAGCAATAATCGATACCTCTGTGAATCAAATTCTCAAAAAAATACTTTTATATGCTTTTGAGTATTAATAAAAAATGTACCTTTGCACCAAATTTTAGAATCGTTAAAAAATAAGATATTTAAGAGATATGGTGATTTCCAACAAAGCACTTAGATTTATTATAGCGACTTTCGTTATATGTCTTCCTTTTATTAGTATGGCAAATCCTGAAAAGGACACTACAACTGTTCAAACTGTAGTAGCACATGAAGGTGCAGAAGCAAGCCACGAAGCACATGCTGAACCAACAGATGTGAAATCTAAAGTAAAGGCATTTATAAAACATCACGTTTTAGATTCTCACGAATTTTCTTTTTTTCAAGATGATGAAACTGGAGTTCATTACGGTTTTGCATTACCTATTATTATTTATGATAATGGTTTTCAAATTTTCTCTTCTTCAAAATTCGAACATGGTGAAGCTGTTGCCGAATCAAACGGAAATTTTTACAAAATAAATCACCACGACGGAAAAATTTACAAAACTGATGCTGCCGGTACAATTACCGAAGATGAAAAAACAGGATTTGTAACTAATGTACGTCCTCTAGATTTGTCAATTACAAAAACAGTTTTCTCTATACTATTAGCTGCGATTTTGATGTTCGTACTATTTACAAGTTTGGCTAAATCGTATTCTAAAAATGGCGGTATAGCTTCTGGTGTAGGTCGTATTTTTGAGCCAGTTGTATTATATGTACGTGACGAAATTGCAATACCAAATATTGGAGAGAAACATTATAAAAAATACATGAGTTATTTATTGACTATCTTTTTCTTTATATTGTTTTTGAATCTTTTCGGATTGATGCCTTTCGGGATTAACGTTACAGGTAATCTTACAATTACTTTCTCATTGGCTATTCTTACTTTCTTAATTACAAACCTTACTGCGAATAAAAATTATTGGGGACACATTTTCTGGATGCCAGGTGTGCCAAAGGTTATGCGTATTGTTTTGGCTCCAATTGAATTATTGGGTGTTTTCATTAAGCCATTCTCATTAATGATACGTTTGTACGCAAATATTTTTGCTGGGCACATTGTATTGATGAGCATTATTGGTTTGATGTTTATTTTCAAAAGCTGGTTAGGAAGTAGTTTGTCATTTGGATTGTCATTTGCACTTTCTATTCTTGAAATATTAGTTGCGTTTTTACAAGCGTATATATTCACGATGTTGTCTGCTTTGTACTTTGGTGCAGCAGTTGAAGAACATCACCATGAGGAAGCTCATTAAGATTGCAGATTTTAGATTTATGATTTTTGAATGTAGATTTGCATTCTGAAATCTAAAATCGTTAATCTTCATTCTGAAATCAAATTGAATTTTTAATTTTTAATACATATTTATTATGACAACTATTCCAAACATTATTGGTGCAGGTTTAATCGTTATCGGAGCAGGTTTAGGTATTGGTAGAATTGGTGGTTCAGCAATGGACGCTATTGCTCGTCAACCAGAAGCTTCTGGAAAAATCCAAACTGCTATGCTTATCGCTGCTGCACTTATTGAAGGTATTGGTTTTGCTGCGTTATTCGCATCTTAATTAAAACTAAAAAAACAATAGTTACAACGGTTGGTTGTAACTATTGTTTAATTAAATGTTGAAAATTATATTAAACAGATTAAATTTTATTTTTAAAATACAATTTACAATTTATAAAAAATGGAAAAGTTAATAAATCAGTTTGAGTTAGGTTTGTTTTTCTGGCAAGTATTAATATTTATCGGATTAATAATCTTATTGAAAAAATTTGCTTGGAAACCTATTCTTGATGCAGTTAATGATAGAGAAGAAGGAATTAAAAATGCTTTACTTTCTGCTGAAAATGCTAGAAAAGAAATGCAAAATTTACAAGCAGACAACCAACGTATTTTACAAGAAGCAAGATTAGAGCGTGACAACATGCTTAAAGATGCTCGCGAAATGAAAGACAAAATGGTTGATGATGCAAAAACTGAAGCTCAAGCTCAAGGTCAAAAAATGATCGATCAAGCGAAGGCTGCAATTGAAAGCGAAAAAAATGCAGCTATGGCTGAATTGAAATTACATGTTTCTACATTATCTCTTAGCATTGCTGAAAAAATATTGAAAGATGAACTATCTAACAAAGAAGCTCAAACTAAATTGGTTGAGAAATTGTTAGGTGACGTAAAATTGAACTAATCATGGCAAGTACTAGAGCAGCAATTCGTTATGCAACCGCAATTTTAGATTTATCCAATTCAAAAGGGGTAGCTGAAGCTGTGAATAATGACATGAAATCTATTGCTTCAACGATTAAGGGTAATTTGGAGTTGAGTACTTTTATTCAAAATCCAACCATTAAAGTAGAAGTGAAAGAGAAAGCACTTTTAGAAGTTTTTGCTAGCACAGATAATGTAACTAAAGGTTTGCTTCATTTGTTATTTGAAAACAAAAGATTTGAAATTTTAGATGTTATCGCTGCTGAGTATAGCAAATTATTTGATATCATGAATAATGTTGAAGTAGCAAAAGTAACTACAGCCGTTGCTATGGATGCTGCGCTTGAAGCTAAAGTTTTGGCTAAAATAGCAACACTTTCTGATAAAAAAATCACGATTGAAAACATTGTAGATCCTGCTATCATTGGAGGATTTATATTAAGAATAGGTGATCAGCAGTATAATGCTTCTGTTGCCAACAGATTACAAATATTAAAGAGAGAGTTAAGTAATTAGTTTTATTACACATTTAAGTGTCTAAATTATAAATTAAGATGGCGGAAATTAAACCTGCTGAAATATCAGCAATATTAAGAAAGCAAGTAGAAGGTTTTGAATCTGGTGCTACGCTAGAGGAAGTAGGTACAGTGCTTCAAGTTGGAGATGGTATTGCTCTTATTTATGGGCTTTCAAATGTTCAATACGGTGAATTAGTTGAATTCGAAAACGGATTAGAGGCTATCGTTTTGAACCTTGAACAAGACAATGTTGGAGTTGTATTATTAGGACCTTCAACAGGAATCAAAGAAGGATCTACTGCAAAAAGAACACAACGTATTGCTTCCCTTAAAACAGGAGAAGGAATGGTAGGACGTGTAGTGAACACTCTTGGTTTTCCAATTGATGGAAAAGGACCAATTGGTGGTGAATTATTCGAAATGCCTTTGGAAAGAAAAGCTCCTGGAGTTATCTTCCGTCAACCAGTAACTGAGCCTTTGCAAACAGGTGTAAAAGCGGTCGATGCTATGATCCCAGTTGGTCGTGGACAACGTGAGTTGGTTATTGGTGACCGTCAAACAGGAAAATCTACTGTTTGTATTGATACCATCTTAAATCAAAAAGAATTTTACGATGCAGGTAAACCTGTATTCTGTATATATGTTGCAATTGGGCAAAAAGCTTCGACTGTAGCAGGAATTGCAAAAATGTTAGAAGAAAAAGGAGCAATGGCATATACTGTGATTGTAGCTGCAAATGCTTCTGATCCTGCTCCAATGCAAGTTTATGCTCCTTTCGCAGGTGCTGCTATTGGAGAATATTTTAGAGATTCTGGTCGTCCGGCTTTAATTGTTTATGATGATTTATCTAAACAAGCTGTTGCTTACCGTGAGGTTTCTCTTTTATTAAGAAGACCACCGGGACGTGAAGCATATCCTGGAGACGTTTTCTACTTACACTCTCGTTTATTAGAGCGTGCTTGTAAAGTGATTGCTGATGACGGAATTGCAAAAGACATGAATGATTTACCAGATTCTTTAAAAGGAATTGTAAAAGGGGGAGGTTCATTAACAGCTTTACCAATTATCGAAACTCAAGCAGGTGACGTTTCTGCATATATCCCAACAAACGTAATTTCGATTACAGATGGTCAAATTTTCTTGGATGGAGATTTGTTTAACTCTGGGGTTCGTCCAGCGATTAACGTAGGTATTTCTGTATCTCGTGTTGGAGGTAATGCTCAAATTAAATCAATGAAAAAAGTAGCAGGTACTTTGAAATTAGATCAAGCACAATTCCGTGAATTGGAAGCGTTTGCTAAATTTGGTTCTGATCTTGATGCTGTTACATTGAACGTAATTGAAAAAGGAAAAAGAAACGTTGAAATCTTGAAACAAGGTTTGAACGACCCTTATACTGTTGAAGACCAAGTTGCAATTATTTATGCTGGATCTAAAAACTTATTGAGAAATGTTCCTGTGAATAAAGTGAAAGAATTTGAGAAGGATTTCTTGGAATTTTTGAACAACAAACACAGAGCGACTCTTGATGCCTTGAAAGCAGGAAAATTAACAGATGAAATTACAGATGTACTTGAAACTGTTGCAAAAGAAATTTCAGCGAAATATAACTAATCTAGTGAATAGTAATTAGTGATTGGCAAGAGCTTATCACTAGTTACTCTTACTATTTACTTAAACATAAAATGGCAAATTTAAAGGAAATCCGTAATAGAATTACTTCCATTTCATCTACGATGCAAATTACATCAGCAATGAAAATGGTTTCTGCAGCAAAGCTAAAGAAAGCACAAGATGCGATCACTGCAATGCGCCCTTATGCCGAAAAATTAACGGAATTATTACAAAATCTTTCAGCTTCACTTGATGGTGATGTTGGTGGAGAATTTACTACACAACGTGAGGTAAAAAAAGTTTTAATTGTTGCTATCACTTCTAATAGAGGTTTGTGTGGTGCTTTTAATACCAATGTAATTAAGGAAGCTAAAAACCGTTCTGAATATTATGCTGGTAAGCAAGTAGATATTTTTGCTATCGGTAAAAAAGGAAACGATATTTTATCAAAAACATTGACTGTGATTGATAATCAAAGTTCTGTTTTTGATCAGCTGACTTTTGACAATGTTGCGGCTATTGCTGAAACATTAACTCAAAAATTTGTTTCTGGTGAATATGACAGAATAGAATTGGTTTACAATCAATTTAAAAATGCTGCTACTCAAATTGTACAAACTGAACAATTTTTGCCGTTGGCACCTATTCAATCAGACAAACCAGTTTCAACAGGAGATTATATTTTCGAACCTGCAAAGGATGAAATTGTTTTGACCTTGATTCCAAAAGCTTTGAAAACACAATTATACAAAGGTATTCGTGATTCATTCGCTTCAGAGCACGGAGCGCGTATGACTGCAATGCATAAAGCAACAGACAACGCAACTGATTTGAGAGATCAATTGAAATTAACTTATAATAAAGCACGTCAGGCAGCTATTACTAACGAAATCCTAGAGATTGTTGGTGGTGCGGAAGCTTTGAAAGGATAATTCATAAAATGCATAAAATGAAAAAAGAGCCGTTCGGCTCTTTTTTTATGCTTTGTTTTTAAAGGAACAAATAGCTTTATAGTCCTTGGCTCTATGTTTAAGGGTTAATCTAGCTTTTCCCTGGGCTTTTTTTTGAGGGAACAATTAGCTTTATAAACCCCTATGCTCTGTTTTTTTAAAGGTGAATCTTAGCTTTCACCTATGGCTGTTTTTAAAGGGAACAATAGCTTTATAAACCCTTATGCTCTGTTTTGTGGGGGACAAATTAGCTTTATAAACCCTTACTTGTATTTTGTTCTACAAATATCAGTCATTGGAAAGGTTTATGCAATACCCACTTTTAGTGATATTTCAATAAATTTTCTTTACTTTTTTGAATCGTTTCTTTTTGATTATTTTTGTCATATATTTTTAAATACCGATCAATTGAAAATCGTCGAACTTACCACCGTTCCAGAAATGCTCGCCCAAATCGAAGTGATGCAACATTTGTATCCCAAACTTACATTAGAAAAGTATCAATCTTACTTGCAGGAAATGGTTCCGCATAATTATAAACAAGTCGCGGTTTTTGAAAATGACACCTGCGTTGGACTATCTGGTTTTTGGACAGCAATAAAACTTTGGACTGGAAAGTATATAGAAATTGATAATTTTATTGTTCATTCTGAACATCGCTCTAAAGGAATAGGAAAAATGATGACAGATTACATTGACACTAAGGCTCGAGCGGAAGGTTGTACTGCAATTGTTTTGGATGCTTTCACCGGAAATTTCACAGCGCATCGTTTTTATTATAATCAAGGTTATGAACCTCGAGGCTTTCATTTTTTGAAAATGCTAAATGAAGAAGGATTAACATAATTTCATTTTCATTTTTGAAACTTTATTCAACAGCAAAACACAAAAAGTAACCAAAGAATTGGTTATTTTTGTTTTATAATAATTAACAGAAAATTCATTTTGGGATTATATAAAAAGCTTTTTAAACAAACGGCCATATATGGACTTGCCACAGTAATACCAAGGATGTTTAGTTTCCTTTTGGTGCCGCTTTACACTCACTTGCTTCCAAAAGAAGAATATGGTAAAGTATCCATCATTTTTGCTTGGATGATTTTTTTCAATGTCATTCTTGCTTATGGTATGGAAACGGCTTTTTTTAGATTTTATAATTCCGAAAAAAATAAAGAAAGTGTTGTAGAGACGACAACAGTTTCCATTTTCTGGTCCACAATTCTTTTTGTTTTTATAGCCTTATTGTTTCGAAACTCATTAGCGCTTTGGTCAGGAGTGGATACGCAATACATCACCTATTCCATTTGGATTTTAGCGTTGGATGCGTTAGTAATTGTTCCTTTTTCAAAGTTGAGAGCCAATCAAAGACCAAAGTTTTATGCTTTAATCAAAATTGGAAATGTAGTAGTCAATCTATCGTTCAATTTGTTTTTTCTACTCTATTTGCCAAGTATTTCGGTATCACAACCCGACAGTTTTTTGAGCTCCGTTTATATTGATAATTTCCAGATAGGGTATATTTTCCTTGCCAACATCATAGCCAGTTTTCTAACTTTTGTGGTGCTCTTTCCAGACTATTTTACAATAAAATGGAAATTCGATTACGAACTTTGGAAACGAATGATGCGTTATGGATTGCCCATTATGGTTGCCGGAATTGCTTTTGCGATTAACGAGCAGTTTGACAAAATTCTTTTGGGTAAATTATTACCGGCCAATATTGCAGCTGAGCAAGTAGGGGTTTATTCTGCCTGTTATAAATTAGGACTTTTTATGGTTTTGTATAGAACCGCTTATACGTTAGGAATTGAGCCTTTCTTTTTTAGCCATGCCTCCAACGAAAATGCACAACAAACCTACGCAACAGTTACAAAATATTTTGTCATTTTCGGATCTTTTATTTTATTGACCGTAATCGTATTTGCCGATCTTTTAAAACAGATTATGATTCCAAATTCTTCCTATTGGGAGGCAATGAAGGTGGTTCCGCTTATTATTTTGGCTAATTTTTTCTTGGGGATTTATACCAATCTTTCCGTTTGGTACAAGCTCATCGATAAGACTTATGTTGGTGCCTATATTTCCATAGTTGGAGCAGTGGTAACCTTGATATTAAATTATTTATTGATTCCAAAATACAGTTATTATGGTTCGGCTATTGCCACCATTTCGGCTTATGGAAGCATGATGTTCATTTCCTATTATCTCGGAAATAAATATTACCCAATCCCTTACGACAAGAAAAAAATTGTTGGTTACCTTGGTTTATCAACAGGTTTTTCATGTATTTCTTTTTATGGTTTTAGCGGTAATTATTTTATTGGGATATCACTTTTAGCGGTATTTATGGGCTTCATATATTATAACGAAAAAGAAACACTTTTACGAATTTTAAAACGACCGACTAAAAATTAGGAGCTATTCCTGCTATTCGTTGCAAACGAAGTTCACTGAACTCCTATTAAAATAAAAACAAAGTGAAGTAATCTTTTCTTTTTTAAAGAAAAAAAGAAAAGGATTTCCACTGCTATCGGGGCTAGGATATTCTATAATCAACATATTTTATATTAAAAAATAATGACAATAAACATCATCAACAAATCACAGCATGCATTGCCAAATTACGAAACCATTGCTTCAGCAGGAATGGATTTAAGGGCAAATTTAACTCAATCAATAACCTTGCAACCCTTAGAAAGAACCATTGTGAAAACAGGTCTTTTCATTGAATTGCCAATTGGTTATGAAGCTCAGGTTCGTCCAAGAAGCGGATTGGCAGCCAAAAACGGAGTAACCGTTCTTAATGCTCCCGGAACAGTCGATGCCGATTATAGAGGCGAAATAGGAGTAATTTTAGTAAATTTATCCAATGATCCATTTGTTATCGAAAATGGGGAACGAATTGCCCAACTTATTATTGCCAAACACGAACGAGCTGAGTGGATTGAAGTTCAGGAATTAACGGAAACTTCAAGAGGAGCAGGTGGATTTGGAAGCACGGGCGTGAAGTAGTTTGCAGGAGTCAGTAGGTAGTATTCAGAAATCAATTAGTATAAATTATAAACAAACAGCTATCAGCTTATGAAAAAAATCTTCAATGGAATTTTATTTTTAGTTGTACTATCCAGCTTTAATTTTAACTATGCGCAAGATTCAATTGATAAAAAAATACTTGACGAATCTTGTAGTTGTATAAAAAAAATAAAATACAACATTGAAAAAGCTAGTAAAATAGATTCTATTAATAGCTGTATCACTCAGAGTATAATTAATTCTCAAAGTGAAAAACTTATTAAAGATCTATCCAAAATGATGGATACTTTAAAATGGAATAAAAAGGATACCACTTATGTTAGTGGAAAAAATTTAGAAATTATTGCTGACAAGGATTTTGATAAAATTCAAAAAAAATTGTTCCTAGACTGTCCGAATGTGAAAGAATTAATGATGTCAAATGACAAGGAATCTGAAAATTCTATTTCAAATAAGAAAAAAGCAAAAGAATATTACCATGAAGGACAGAAATATGATTTAAATGAGCAATATGATTTGGCAATAGTTCAATATAATAAAGCAGTCAAAAGCGATCCGGATTTTGCTTTTGCTTGGGATAATATGGGATTATGTTATAGAAAGTTAAACCGATATGAGGAAGCTATAAAATGTTATAAAAAATCTTTGGAAGCAGATCCAAAAGGAACTATGCCATTACAGAATATGGCTGTGGCTTATGATTATTTAAAAGATTATAAATCAGCTTCTGAAACGTATTTGAAGATTATAAAAAACAGTCCTGAGGACGCTGAAGGCTATTATGGAGCAGGAAGTGCCTTTTTTTCAAATCAAGATTATGAAAATGGATTGGATTATATGTTTCAAGCTTATATACTTTACAAGAATACAAATTCACCATATATTCATGATTCAGAAACATTGATCGGAAATTATTATAATTTTTTAAAGGAGAAAAACCAAATTGATTTATTTAATAAAGTGGCAAAAAAATATAATATTCAGATAGAATAAGAATATTCGTTTCAATAATTTTTGATTTAAAATAACCAACCATATGAAAATAATAGTACCAATGGCAGGACGTGGATCACGCCTTCGCCCACATACATTAACAATACCTAAACCTTTAATCCCAGTTGCCGGAAAACCTATCGTACACCGTTTGGTCGAAGATATTGCTGGTGTTTTAAATCAGGATATTGAAGAAATTGCTTTCATCATTCATGAAAATTTTGGAAAAAAAGTAGAAGAAGACTTAATTGGAATTGCCCAAAAGTTGGGAGCCAAAGGGACTATTTATTATCAAAATGAGGCACTTGGAACGGGACACGCCATTATGTGTGCCAAAGATTCTTTGAGCGGACCAGCTGTTATCGCTTATGCCGATACTCTAATTCGGGCTAATTTTGACTTGGATAAAGATGCCGACAGCGTTATTTGGGTAAAACAGGTAGATCAACCAGAAGCTTTTGGTGTGGTAAACTTGAATGAGGTAAATGAAATAATTGAATTGGTTGAAAAGCCAAAAGAATTTGTTTCGGATCTTGCCGTTATCGGAATTTACTATTTTAAAGACATTGCCGTTTTAAAAAATGAACTTCAACTAGTCTTGGATAATAACATTATTCACGGAGGAGAATATCAAATTAATGACGGAATAAAACAAATGATGGCCAAAGGCATGAAATTTGTTCCAGGAAAAGTAGATGAGTGGATGGATTGCGGAAACAAAGATGTTACCGTAGAAACAAATTCCAGAATGTTAGGATTTCTTCACAGCGATGGAATTAATTTGGTGGATCCATCAGTTAAGTTAGAAAATTCGACCATTATTCCACCTTGTTATATTGGGGAGAATGTGATTCTAATCAACGCTACAGTTGGTCCAAATGTATCATTGGGTGATGCCTGTCATGTACAAAATAGTACAATACAAAACAGTTTGGTACAAACACATTCACATATAAAAAATGCCAATTTAGACAATGCAATGATTGGAAATCATGCTAGTTTTGATGGAAAATTTACGAATGTAAGCATTGGCGATTATTCGGTTTTAGAATAATTTAAAGCATATATTTAAAAATATCAAGCAGCATTATTTAAGTTTTTATTATGCTGCTTTGTTGTTTTTTTAATTTATTTTGCAAAGGAGAACAATACTGTTGATTTTGTTCTCAAAGAATTCTTTTTCAATGAAAAAAAAATGGACTTTCATATTCGCTTTTTCTGTTTTGCTAAGCAATACTGTTACGGTATTGGCACAAACAGAACCTGAGGAAATTAAGGTGGAAGGAGACAAATTTCAAGATTTTTTCTATGAATCCATTTTTCAAAAAAGTATCGAAAATTATGATAAATCATTGGTCGCATTGGAGCAATGTTTAAAATTGAAACCCAATGATGCGACCATTTATTTCGAAATGGGGAAGAATTACCAATATTCCAAAGATTACAAGAATGCTTATTCCTCTTATGAGCACGCCGCTCAAATAGACCCCAACAATAAATGGTTTTGGGTAGGTTTATACGATGTGTGTTATGAAACCAAAGATTTCAATCAAGCCATAATCTTTGTCAATAAAATAGTCCCTTTCGATGCAGAATACAAAGAAGATTTGGTGTCGCTTTATATGGTAACCAAACAGCACGACAAGGCTTTGGCGTTAATTAATGAGTTGAACGAAAAGGTAGGGAAGACAGAGAGAAGGGAAATGTATAAAATGGAAATCTTGTCTGAAGGGAAATATCAAAATTCGGAGATCGATAATTTAAAAGAGCAAATTGAGAAAAATCCGAAAGAAGAATCCAATTATATTGCTTTGATATTTTTATATTCAAACAATAATGATGAAGATAAAGTACAGGAAGTTGCCAAGAAGTTAGAAAAAGAAATTCCAGAATCGGTTTGGGCTCAAGTGAGTTTATTCAAAAATTATCTCGATAATAACGATGGTGCCAATGCAGTAAAATCAATGAATATGGTTTTGGCAAGTTCTAAAATTGATTCCAAAATAAAGCACCGAATTCTGAACGAGTTTTTGCTTTTCGCCAATGTAAATCCACAATTTGTGCCTGATTTGGATAATGCAATCGGATATTTTAAAAATGATCCATCCGTAAATGTAGCCAAAGAAATAGGCAAGTTTTATCACAATAAAAAACAATGGGAAAAGGCAATTAAATATTATGACCTATCACAGAAAAACAGTTCAGAAGTTGATTTGGAGACCAATTTGCTTTGGCTCCAAGCCAATACCGAACTCAAACAGTTTGAACCCGTAGTCAAAAAAGCCATGGCAATGATTGATAACTATCCTGCAGAACCCCAGTTTTATTATTATGCGGGTATGGCAAATAATCAGTTGCAATTGTTCAAGAAGGCCAAAGATATTCTTGAAATGGGTTTAGATTATGTTGTCGAAAATAAAAATTTAGAAATCAATTTCAATATTCAACTCGGAGAAGCCTATAATGGTTTAGGCGATGCAACCAAAAAGGAATTATATTTCAATAAAGCCAATCAATTATTAAAAGAAAAAAAATAATGAATCGATTTCTAGTAAGAGTACTTTTTGTTTTTATGGTTTGCGTAGGTAGTTCGCTTACGTTGGTGTCCTGTAAGGCAAAGGCAAAAGTGGTGAATGAGAGTAAAAGTACAGATACGAATCGCATGACAGCAGAGCGAATTATAAAAAATTACTATGCCAACAAAAACGATTTTAACACATTATACATAAAATCCAATGTAAAATATAGCGACGATAAGCAAACTCAAAATTTAACTGCCGAAATTAAGATTAAAAAGAACGAACAAATTTTGGTAAGCATTCGTTTTCTAGGGATTACTATGGCCAAAGCCTTAATAACTCCAACTTCAGTAAGTTATTATGAAAAGCTTAATGCCAGTTATTTCGAAGGTGATTTTAGTACATTGAGCAAATGGCTAGGAACGGATTTGGATTTTAATAAAGTGCAAAATATCTTGGTTGGACAAGCAATGGATGATTTAACCAAAGGGAACTACAAAGATTCCTTAGTTGACCAGACATATCGATTGGAAAATATTTTGAATGAGAACACCAAGAAATATTTCTTTTTAGACAAAGATAAATTTCTATTAAACAAGCAAGAGATTACTCAGTCGTCCGAAAACAGAAAGATAGAAGTGTCTTATTCGGATTATAAAATGTATAATGAATCACCAATTCCATCAGATATTGCCATTAATGCCGAACAGGAAAAAGGCAAAACAGAGATTAATTTGGGGTACAGTACTATAACCATAAATGAAGAACTTACTTTTCCATATAGTGTTCCAAATGGTTATAAAAGGATTTTAATTAAGTAAATTTGAACAAATATAATTGTAAGATGCGAAAATTTCTCTTAGGCCTGTTTTTGTTATGCACTACCTCAGTAATGTGGGGACAGGAATCGCAACAAGAAAAACTAGAAAAGCGTAAAGCCGAAATTCAACAAGAAATTTTGGATAATGAAAAGTTACTGCAGACGGTAAAGAAAAAAGAAAAGTCGGCTGTCAATGTGATTATTTTGCAGAGCAATAAAATAAAATTGAAAGAAAAATTGATTCGTACTACTGAGAAACAAACGAAGATTCTTAGTAATGATATGTACATCAATCAAATGAAAATTAACAAGTTGAATAGGGAGCTGGCTATTCTTAAAGAAGACTATGCTAAAATGATTGTGAAATCATATAAAAGCAGATCAGAGCAAAGTAGAGCCATGTTTTTACTGTCATCTGAGAATTTTTTACAGGCTTACAAAAGGGCTCAGTATATGAAACAATATACGAGTTACAGAAAAATGCAAGGGGAGGAAATCAAATCGAAAACCAATGAACTTTTGGGTTACAATGAAAGATTGAATATTCAAAAAGCAGCCAAAAAGAAATTGTTAGTTGAAAACACCAAAGAAAAATTGTCTCTTGAAAAAGAAAAGAGAGAACAGCTGAAGTTGGTGAATTCAATCAAAAAAGACAAGAAAAAAATCACCGCGGAAATTAAAAGAAAGCAACAGGAATCGCGAGCTATCGACCGTCAAATCGATCGTTTAATTCGGGAAGCCATTGCCGCGGCCAATAGAAAAGCAGCGAGCGAAAACCCAAATGCTCCTGTAGCAGCCTACACTTCTTCAAAAATTGTGTTAACGGCCGAATCCAAAATACTGGCAGATAATTTTAGGGCCAATAGGGGAAAATTACCTTGGCCTGTTGAAAAAGGTTTCGTGTCACTTCCATTTGGAGATCAACCACACCCAGTTTATCCAAGTCTTGTGATTCATAATAGCGGAGTGGAAATTACCACGGAACAAGGTGCAAATGCAAGAGCCGTTTTTGGCGGAGAAGTAACTAGTGTTATCGTTTTGTCTCCAGTGAATAAAGCGGTAATGATTCAGCATGGAGATTGCTTCACGGTATATCAAAATTTAAGTTCTGTTTTTGTGAGCAAAGGAGAGAAAGTAAATATCAAACAAAGTTTGGGAAAAATAAGAACCAATAGCGAAGGAAAAACAATCTTGAAGTTCACTATTTCACAAAACACAACCTACAACAACCCTGCATCTTGGTTGTACAATATGTAGTTTTCGTAAGAGCAAAAGCAGCACCAGTTTATTTGCAAAAATAAATTAGTGCTGCTTTTTAATAAAATCATTCATTAAGTTTGCACCTTATATAATTTGCGATGTTAAAATATTTTCTAAGTTTTATTTTTCTAATAACAACAGCTCTAACTTGGAGTCAAGACAATCAAAAAAAGTTAGAAGAGCGTAAAGCCAAAATTCAAAAGGAGATTCTAGAAAACGAAACCAAACTTCAAACGGTAAAGAAGAAAGAAACAACGGCGACCAAAGCGATTGTCTTACAAAGCAACAAAATCAAACTTAAGGAAGAATTGATTGCTACTACCGAAAAACAAACATCACTTCTAGGAAATTCGATAGTTGCCAATCAAGCGCAAATTGCAAAATTGGAAAAGGAACTACAATTGCTCAAAGAGGATTATGCCAAAATGATTGTTCAATCCTATAAAAGTCGTTCCGAAGAAAGTCGTGCTATGTTTTTGTTGTCATCAGAAAGTTTTTTACAAGCTTATAAAAGGGCTCAGTATATGAAACAATATACAAACTATAGACACATGCAAGGACAAGAAATAAAATCCAAAACGAATGTGCTTTATACTTTTAATGCCAAATTGGATGTTCAAAAAAGTGCCAAAGAACAACTCATAGCCGAAAATGATAAAGAACGGTTGTCTTTGGAAAAAGAAAAGCAGGAACAATTAAAACTGGTGGAGTCTTTAAAGAAAGACAAAAAGAAAATTATTGCCGAAATAAAGAAAAAGCAACAAGAGGCTAAAACGATAGACAGAAAAATCGATAAATTAATTCGCGAGGCCATCGCTGAAGCCAATAGAAAAGCAGCTAGGGAAAAAGCGGAAAAACTAGCGAAAGAAAAAGCTAAAGCCGATGCAATAGCAAAAGCTAAAGCCCAAGCAGCCGCTAAAGCTATTGCCTTAGAAAAAGCCAAAGCAATAGAAAAGAAAAAGGAAATCGAGAAAGCCAATGCATTAGCTGCAGCGCAAGCAAAAGCCAATTCGAAACCAAAACCAAAGCCAATTCCGATTCCGAAGGAAGTTGAAAAAGCCATTGCTCAGGAAGTGCCAGTCGTTTCGAAGGAAACATCAGTCACTCAACAAGCTGTAACTGTTTCAACCACAAAAATGGATTTATCTCCTAAAGATAAAGTGGATTCGGATAATTTTAAAGCGAATAAAGGAAAATTGCCTTGGCCGGTCGAAAGAGGATTTATCTCTTTGGGTTATGGTGATCAATTCCATCCGGTGTATAAAGAACTTCAAATCCACAACAGCGGATTGGAATTCACCACCGATTCCGGTTCCAGTGCCAGAGCCGTTTTTTCTGGGGTAGTTACGAGCGTTATTATTATTTCACCCGTAAATAAATTGGTGATGTTACAACATGGTGATTTTTTTACCATATATCAAAACTTGAGTTCGGTTAATGTAACTAAAGGAGATAATGTGAGTATAAGACAAAGTTTGGGGAAAATAAAAACTAATGGTGACGGGAAAACAATTTTAAAATTTGCTATTACCCAAAACACGACTTACACCAATCCGAGGTCATGGCTAGCGGGCAAATAGCAGAAATAAATTAATAAAATTTAAACATTCTTCTAAAAAATATAAATTATATTTGATAAAACTTAAATTTGAAAACTATGAATTCGAATAACCCTTTTTTAAACAACAAAACATTTTCAACTGCTGTTTCAAGAAAAGACGACGTGCATCAGGCCACTGTTATTGATGAGAATCAAGACATGACTTTGGCGGGAACCATCAATAGAAGTTTAATTCTTTTTTTATTGCTTATTGCTTCCGCAACGGTAATTTGGTGGGCCACTTTTAATGGTCTGAATCCAATAGTTCCTGCATTTGGAGGCGCTATAGTTGGATTGATTTTAGTTGTAATCTCAGCATTCAAACCTCAATATTCTCCTTATTTAGCGCCGGGTTATGCCCTTTTTGAAGGATTGTTCATCGGTGGAGTTTCAGCTATTTTTGAAGTTCAGTACCCAGGAATTGTAACACAGGCAGTTGGAGCTACTTTTGTCACTTTTGCTGTTTGTCTAGGTTTGTATAAATACAAAATTGTAAAAGTAACCGAACAATTCAAATCGGTTGTTGTTGCAGCGACATGTGCAATTGCCACTTACTATTTAATTTCTTGGTTGTTCTCCATGTTTACCAGTTTTACGCCTGTACATTATGGAAACTCTATGATGAGTATTGGAATTAGTGTATTTGTGATTGTAATTGCAGCATTAAACTTGTTCTTGGATTTTGACAGAATAGAAAAAGGAGTTGAGCAAAAAATGCCAAAATTCATGGAATGGTACGGAGCAATGGGTTTAATGATAACGCTTGTGTGGTTGTATATTGAATTTTTAAGATTGCTATCCAAACTGTCCAAAAAATAAGATTCAATAATTATTTTATATAACGATACCCTTCAGAGATGAAGGGTATTTTTTTTGGACTGATCTCACAGATTTTATTGACATCCAGATTTCGATTATTAATTTTTGGAGCAGAAAGATTTGGCATTTTTTGCCAGCATTAGTCCCGTTATTCGTTATAATCTCGTAAGCCGAACCCCGGCTTACAAGGATTTCCACTTCTATCGGAGCTAAAGGGAGTTATTCTGTTTTTTTGTCATCATTCAAAAAAGGAAAACAGGAATAATCAAATTGAGTTTTTTATAGATTTATAATGGTATTAAAGGGATTGTAGCCATCAAATCATTAAATTTGTATTCTTATTTAAAGACATGTTAGAAAAAGAAACAATAAATTTCGAAAAAACGGCTATTGTTGGTATTGTTACTCAAAACCAAAGTGAAGAGAAACTCAATGAATATCTTGATGAATTGGAGTTTTTGACATTTACCGCAGGAGGTGAAGTGGTGAAACGTTTTTCGCAAAAAATGGAACGTCCCAATCCTAAAACTTTTGTGGGGACAGGAAAACTGGAAGAAATTTGTCTTTTTGTAAAAGAGAATGATATATCGACTCTCGTATTTGACGATGAATTATCACCTTCTCAACAAAAGAATATTTCCAAAATAATTGACTGTAAAATATTAGATAGAACTCACCTTATCCTTGATATTTTTGCTCAAAGAGCTGAGACCTCTTACGCCAGAACTCAGGTAGAATTGGCACAATGCCAATATTTATTACCGAGGCTTTCTGGAATGTGGACTCACTTGGAACGTCAAAAAGGTGGTATTGGAATGCGTGGACCTGGAGAAACTGAGATAGAAACGGACAGACGTATAGTACGTGATAGAATAGCGTTATTAAAAGAGAAGATTAAAACCATTGATAAACAAATGGGAGTGCAACGCAGCAATCGAGGTGCGATGGTTCGTGTAGCTTTGGTAGGATATACCAATGTTGGAAAATCGACTTTGATGAATGCTGTTGGGAAAAGCGATGTATTTGTAGAAAACAAACTTTTTGCGACATTAGACACTACCGTTCGAAAAGTGGTTATCAAAAACTTACCTTTCTTGTTATCGGATACGGTAGGGTTTATTAGAAAATTGCCAACTCAATTGGTAGATTCGTTCAAGAGTACATTGGACGAAGTTCGTGAAGCCGATTTGTTATTGCATGTTGTCGATATTTCACATCCTGAATTTGAAGATCATATCGAGTCGGTAAACCAAACTTTACTGGATATTAAGGCTCATGATAAGCCAGTAATTATGGTTTTCAATAAAATTGATGCCTACAAACATTTGACGATTGACGAAGATGATTTAATGACTGAAAAGACACCAAGACATTTTACGCTTGAAGAGTGGAAACAGACTTGGATGCACCGATTAGGTGAACAGAATGCCTTGTTTATTTCGGCAACACAAAAAGAAAATTTCGAAGAATTTAGGGAGCGTGTCTACGAAGCTGTTCGTCAAATTCACATTACCCGTTTTCCATACAATAAATTTTTATATCCAGATTATAAAGATGCGGTGGAGAAGGAAGAGAAAGATGAAGATAATGAATAAACAAAAAGACCTTTTAACAATTGTTAAAAGGTCTTTTTGTTTGTGCTAAAAATTATAATTCAGTCCTACACCAAATACTTCTTTGGTTTGGAAACCAGCATAGGCGTCATCATCATAAATGGCTTGAAAATTTAGATTGGCCGACAGTACTTTGTTGATTTTCATCACTATAATTAAGTTGTAATTGATGTCAATATTTTGTGGATCTTTTAGATAATTAGAATATAAATTCAAAAGATTTTCGGCAGTAACGTTTTCCATTATCGTGAATTTATAATAAGCTGTTGCATTAAAACCTAGCTGATAAAGCATACTTTTGTTCGCATCAACTCCAAAATAATCACCATCCACATATCCAGGAATGGAAGTATAGCCACTGTCTACAAATGTAAATTTGGAGGTTAATGGCGCTAAATTTATTTTGAAATTTTCGGTTTTTTTCCAATACATTCCTGGACCAAATAGTAAGTAGCCTGGTGACATAAAATTGGTGTGTTCTTCTCTTATTTCGGCACCATTGACATCATTGGAATATAAGTACCCTTTCGTAAATTGGGTCCTAAAATTTACCAGAAACGAATAATACCAGTAGCTTTTTGTTTTTTTGGCTACTATGGAATTGATTTCGACCTGATCATCCGTTTTCTTTTCAAAATTGGAGTTTTGTGTTTGCAATAAACCATAGGAAGCTAGAATTCTATTTTCCCATGAATAATCGTCTTTTTTATAATCGATTTTATAATCAAGTCCTAGATTTCCCGAAAAGCTATTTTCGCCTCCGGCAACCCAGTTGTTAAAGTTGGCTTGGTTAAAAAGAAATGTAACTTTCCCGGTTGACTTCCAACCGTTCGGGATAGTGTCTTCTATTTTTTTGGCTGCATCTTCTGTTTTTTTGATTAGATCTTTTTCAGAAGATTGTGCACGAAGCAGTGTTGAAAGGGGAAGTAGACAGACTAACAATATGATTTTTTTCATTGTAAGAGTATTAGTTCTAATACAAATATAATAAAAAGAATAAGTCGCTATAATTCAACAAGTTAAAAAAATATGTTATTTTTTTGCCGATTTGTATAAAGGGACAGCCGAACAAGCTTCTCCATACATTATGCTTCTGGCGTAAGGTTGCAGGTATTGTGCCGCCAAGACATAAGCTCGCATAGGAACTGGTTTTCTCGAGCAGCCTTTTATGATAACAGGCTTATCCTGATAAGCGCTGTAATCGATTTTTGGAAGCAACTCATCATACAAAGCGGAGTCTAAATCTTCCATATAACCATTTACAATTTTCTTGGCATAAGGAGCCAAATGCATAGTCACTAAGATTATCGCCCACTTTGGGATAATGGCATCGGTACCACACGAAACAGCAACATATTGATCTTGATATTGTGACCAATCCTGATTGTTGAGCTGTTCCCTAAAGTCTTTTTCTTTTAACAAAAAACCTTCAAAAAGCCATTGTGAAATATCGATTTGCACACGAGTTCCTGCTGGATAATAGTCTTCAAGATCGAAAACTTCCAGAACACTATTCGCTACTTTATTGATTATTTCTTCCATCTGAAAAGTTTCAAGTTTAAGGTTTCAAGTTTGTGGCTGAGTAACCTGAAACTTGAAACCTGAAACAAATTTTACAACATCCCTAATTCTAATTTTGCTTCTTCGCTCATCAAGTCTTTGCTCCATGGCGGGTCAAAAGTGATTTCGACTTCAGCATCTTTTATATGTTCGATTGATTTTACTTTTTCCTCTACTTCTCTAGGTAAACTCTCTGCTACTGGACAGTTTGGTGAAGTAAGGGTCATTAATATTTTTACTTCATAATCGGTATTTACCATTACGTCATAAATCAATCCTAATTCGTAAATATCAACTGGAATTTCTGGATCGTAAATGGTTTTTAATTTTTTTACGATTGATTCTCCTAATTCTGCGGTGTTTATTTCTTGTTCCATAATTTTAGTTTTTTCTCTGTGCATCAAATGCCAATGCGTACATTTTAATATTTTTTATCATCGAAACCAAACCGTTCGCTCTTGTTGGTGAAAGATGTTCTTTCAAACCGATTTCATCAATAAAATCCGTATCTGCGTTTAATATATCAATTGCTTTTTGGTTTGAAAAAGCGCGGATTAAAATGGCGATTATTCCTTTGGTCAAAATAGCGTCACTATCGGCCGTAAAAACAATTTTATCATCGTTTTGTTCACCTTGCAACCATACTTTGGATTGACATCCTTTGATTAAGTTATTGTCAGTTTTGAATTCCTCCTTGATTAAAGGAAGATTTTTGCCTAAATCAATAATGTATTCATAACGTTGCATCCAGTCGTCAAACATGGAGAATTCATCTATAATTTCGTTTTGTATTTCTTTTATTGTCATTCTACTTTTTTTGAAAAGGATAGTATTGTGTTTACTAAGTTCTTTATTTTTTCAGGAGGATATCCATTATCGAAAGTCTGGCTTTCATAGGTTTTTCCTTTATAGGTTATTTTCAAATTAGCCATTGCCGCTCCATCATGAAAACGCTTTTCGGTAGGTGCTTTCAAACTCGGAATTTCCTCCAGATTTACTTTTTGAAATTCATTTATCAAAGCATTCAATTCGGCATCGGTGAGAGAGTTTGAAACAGGTTTTTCATCTCTTGTTTTCGTTACGGACACTTTTTTATTTTCTATAATGGTGCTATTATACAATCCTCTTGAATTGGCCGTGTACTCAATTTTTGCGGAACTAAAATCCATATTATTTTGGCTTTGGCAGTTTTTTCCAAGTATTAGCGTCAAAAACAAGAGTGTTATAATTTTCATACTTTTTTATTTTAAGATAGCATCATTTGGGCTTTTTTCACTGCTTCGACCATTAAATCAATTTCTTCTTTAGTATTGTAAAAAGAAAATGAAGCTCTTATCGTTCCAGGAATACCAAAGAAATTCATAATCGGTTGCGCGCAATGGTGACCTGTTCTTACGGCGATTCCCAATTTGTCAATGATGGTTCCAATGTCATACGGATGAATACCATCGATGTTAAATGAGACTACCGAAGTTTTTGCTTCAGAAGTACCAAAAATTCGCAACCCGTCGATTTCTAATAATCGTTTTGTGGCATGATCCAATAATTCCAGTTCTTGCTTTTGAATGTTTTCAAAACCAATTTCATTCATATAGTCAATCGCTGTTCCCAAAACAATTCCGCCAGCAATATTGGGTGTTCCTGCTTCAAATTTATGTGGTAAATCGGCATAAGTAGTTTTTTCAAAAGTAACCTCTTTGATCATTTCGCCACCACCTTGATAAGGAGGAAGTTTATTCAACCAAGCTTCTTTTCCGTATAAAACTCCTGTTCCTGTTGGCCCACACATTTTATGTCCCGAAAAAACATAGAAATCACAATCTAAAGCCTGAACATCTGGTTTTAAATGTGGTACAGCTTGTGCACCATCAATTAAAATTGCAGCTCCAACTTCGTGTGCTTTGTCAATCATATACTTGATTGGATTGATAGTTCCCAATGCATTCGAAATATGGTTAACCGTTACGATTTTGGTTTTTGGAGAAAGCAGCTTATCGTATTCACTCATTATCAATTCTCCATTTTCATTCATCGGAATGACTTTGAGTGTGGCTCCTGTTTTTTCACACAACATTTGCCAAGGCACAATATTGCTGTGGTGTTCCAATGCTGAAACCAACACTTCATCACCTGGTTTTAGAATCGAAGCAAATCCATTGGCCACTAAGTTAATACCAAAAGTTGTACCCGAGGTAAAAAGTACTTCGTGAGCGAATTTGGCGTTAATATGGTTTTGCACTTTTGCACGGGAAACTTCATAAGCATCAGTCGCCAATTGGCTCAATGTATGAACTCCTCTATGAATATTGGCATTGATTTCTTGATAATAGGTTGAAATTGCATCAATAACCACTTGCGGTTTTTGCGAAGTGGCTCCGTTATCGAAATATACTAAAGGCTTTCCGTTAACTTTTTGTGATAGAATTGGAAAGTCGGCTCTTATTTTCTGAATATCTAGCATTTCTTTATTTAGAATTTTTCTAAATACAAAAGTAATACAATTGATTTAGTTTTCTAAGCAACAATAGTTAATAATTATAAAAATAGTACGAAAGTGAAGGGTGTTGTTACTAAAGTGAGAAGGAATTTAGTTGTTTGAAGTTAGTATTACTTTTTTTACTAAATTGGTAGAATTATCTTTCATTATGAAAAAGTATTTTAAAATAGGTATTCTTATCTTTTCTCTGTTTTTGGTTTATTTTGGTTTTGCCAATTATCCCAAGCTAGAATTGATATCTGGATTTTCGGCTAAAAGCGTCGCTTCTGGACATTTCATTGACAATCGTTCATTGGATGTTATTGAAAAAAGCGACAATGATTTTGATGTGATAGGTTGGGCTACCAATGAAATCAATGAATCAGGAAAATTTGCAACAGCGAATGTGTTAGGTTTAAAAAAGCGAAAAGCAATTTACAGGGAAGGTTTGGGTGCGACATTAATCGATGATGCTTTTGATGTTACGAAACCGTATGAAATTCCGAAAAGAACTAAATTAAATAATAAGCTTCCTTTTCCTTATGGAGATTTAGCACCCAAAGACACGGTTTTTGAAAATGTGAATTATACCAAATTGAATCAGGTTGTTGCCAATGCATTTGATGCCAAAGGAAATAATTATAAAAGAACACGCTCAGTTTTGGTTATTTATAAAGATAAAATCATTGCCGAGAAATACGCTCCCGGTTTTACAAAAAAAAGTGTTATTCTGGGTTGGTCCATGACCAAGAGTATTACGGGGACGCTTTTTGGAATACTTGAAAAACAAGGACGATTTAACATTCATAAACCGGCTCCCATAGCCGAATGGCAAAATGACAATCGAAAATACATTACGACTAATGATTTATTGCATATGAATTCAGGTTTGGCATGGGATGAATATTATGACAGAATCTGTGATGCAACAAAGATGCTTTTCCAAGCCGAAGATATGACTCGGTCACAATTGCTAAAACCATCCGTTTTTAAACCAAACACACATTGGAATTATTCTTCTGGAACAACCAATCTGCTTTCAGGAATTTTGCGGAAGCAGTTCAAGACACACCAAGAATACTTGGATTTTTGGTATTCGGCATTGATTGATAAAATTGGAATGCATTCGATGCTTGTAGAAACAGATATGGCGGGGAATTATGTTGGCTCGTCTTATGGTTGGGCAACAACTCGTGATTGGTCAAAGTTGGGTTTGTTGTATTTGCATAAAGGTAATTGGAATGGAGAACAATTATTTGATCCCAGTTGGGCAAAGTATGTTTCGACTCCCACAGATACTTCACACGGAAGATATGGAGCACAATTTTGGCTTAATGCAGGAAACCATTTTCCAAATGTTCCCAAAGATTTGTATTATTGCAGTGGTTTCCAAGGGCAAATGGTAGCCATCATTCCGTCGATGGATTTAGTCATTGTAAGAATGGGTTTGACAGAAGAGCCTCAATTTGATTTTAATGGGTTGTTGAGTGGAATTGTGTGGAGTGTGAAGAAGTAAAAATATGGGAAGAAAAAATTTTTAATATCATTTCTATTAATGTTTTTTGGCTTTGTTTTTAATGCTTTGGCTTGGTCAACAATTATTAAACATCCATATAATTCGATAAGTCTTACTTTGGGTTTAGGACTATCTTTTTTTGGTTTTATACTATTAATCTATAGTTTAGCAAAAAAATGAATTCTTCCACAAAGTAAAAATAATAAAGGCACAAAGTTTATAAAACTTTGTGCCTTTATGTATAAATATTAGCTAACCTTGCGGTTAAAAATTATAAATCAAATCCAATTTTGACACCCAATTTCATGGCGATGATTTTGGTGATTCGTTGTTTCAATTCTGGTATTTTTATGTTTTCGATTACGGCATTCGAGAAAGCGTACATCAATAATGCTTTGGCCTCTTTTTTAGGGATTCCACGTTGTTGCATATAGAACATAGCAGTTTCGTCTAGTTGACCAATAGTACAACCGTGTGAACATTTTACATCATCGGCAAAAATTTCCAATTGCGGTTTGGCGTTAATTGTTGCTTTATCGCTCAAAAGAATGTTGTTGCTTTTTTGGAAAGCATTTGTTTTTTGAGCTTCTCTTTCCACATATACTTTTCCGTTGAAAACTCCTGTCGAGCGGTCATTGAAAATTCCTTTATAATCTTGGTAACTTTCACAATTTGGTGTTGCGTGGTTCACTAATGTATAGTGATCAACGTGTTGATTATCACCAATAATAGTGATTCCGTTCAAGGTACTAGTCAATCTTTCTCCAAAGTGGTAGAAATTTAAATTGTTTCTCGTTAAGTTTCCTCCAAAAGAGAAAGTGTGAACCGAAACGTGACTTTCTTGTTTTTGGGAAACATAAGTGTTGTCAATCAAATTGGCTTCTAGGTTGTCATTTTGAATTTTATAATAATCCACAATGGCCCTTTTTTGAGCAAAAATCTCGGTAACCGAATTGGTTAAAACTGGATTTTCGTTCAAACTTTGATGACGTTCTATGATTTGTACGTGTGAGTTTTCACCAACAATAACCAAGTTTCTAGGTTGAACTAAAAGTGCATTTTCGCCCCCTGTAGAGAAATACATGATCTCGATAGGTTTGTCTGCAACTTTGCTTTTTGGAATATTAATATAAGCTCCTTCATTTGCGAAAGCAGTATTCAATGAAGTCAAACTCTCCTCTTTGCTGGCAATCTGATTGAAGTAAGTGTCAATAATCATTTTGTATTTTGGCTTGTTTAATGCTGATGACATTAAGCAAACATCGATACCGTCATGAGTTGTTGAAGATAAATGTGAACTAAAAACACCGTCTACAAAAACTACTTTGTAGGTGTCTATTTCGTGTAAAAAGTATTTTTTTACATCGCTATATTGAATGGCATTTTCTGTTTTTGGAAAAACGCTAAAGTCATTTTTTAAGATAGCATTTAGCGAAGTGTATTTCCAACTTTCTTCCTTTTTGGTTGGGAATCCTTTATTTTCGAAGTTTTTTATGGCTGCAGTTCGCACATCGTGAAGTTCGGAATGAACATCAACACGTTCTTCAAAAGCCATAAAAGACGATAGTAATTTTTCTTTTAATTCCATATTCTTTAATTGTTTAAAGTTTAAGGTTTAAAAGTTTAAAGTTAGCTCGAGTCAACTTTAAACTTTAGACTTTAAACAAATTTTTAAGCTTCTAGTTCTTGTTTAATCCAATCGTATCCTTTTTCTTCTAGCTCGTGTGCTAATTCTGCTCCGCCTGATTTTACAATTTTTCCGTTGTGAAGAACGTGAACAAAATCCGGAACGATATAATCCAATAATCTTTGGTAGTGGGTAATTACAATGACAGCATTTTTATCGCTTTTCAATTTATTTACACCATTGGCAACAATTCTTAAAGCATCGATATCAAGACCAGAGTCGGTTTCGTCAAGGATAGCCAGTTTTGGTTCCAGCATTGCCATTTGAAAAATTTCATTTCTTTTTTTCTCACCACCTGAGAAACCTTCGTTAAGAGAACGAGAAAGAAACTTTCTGTCGATTTCCAATAATTCTGATTTTTCACGAATTAATTTCAACATTTCATTTGCTGGCATTTCATCTTGACCTTTAGCTTTACGAGTTTCGTTGATTGCTGATCTCATGAAGTTGGTAACCGAAACCCCTGGAATTTCCACTGGGTATTGGAACGAAAGGAAAACACCTTTGTGCGCTCTTTCTTCTGGAGCTAGATCTGCAAGATCTTCCCCGTCCAAAATTACTTCACCATCAGTTACTTCGTAGTTTTCGTTTCCAGCAATTACAGCCGAAAGTGTACTTTTTCCAGCACCATTTGGTCCCATTATAGCATGAACTTCTCCAGCTTTTACTTCAAGGTTTATCCCTTTTAATATTTCTTTGTCACCTATTGAGGCGTGAAGGTTTTTTATACTAAGCATGTTTTTTTTGTTTAAAGTTTAAAGTTTAAAGTTCTCATGGTTACTGAAACTTTGTACCTTTAAAATCTTTTTTGTTTAAATATGATATAAAATTATTTATTTTTCCACTCAACTTTTCATATTCAAAAATTAAGCTGTCTAATTTTTCTTGATTGATATAATCATTATCAAAAACTCTATAAAGTTGAGATCTTGATTCTCCAGCAGATCCTTTTGCTATCGATAAAAATTGTCGAAATTCTAAATTTCCATTTCTTTCAAATCCTTCGGCTATATTATCCATAACAGAACCCGATGAAGCTTTAATTTGATCTTTTAGCCTAAAGTCTGTTTTTAAATCTGTTTCCTTGGAAATTACAATTACTTCTTTCGATAATCTTCTAGCATCTTGCCAAATTTCTAAATCTTCAAATCTTTTTATTGTAGCCATATATTTGTTTAAAATTATTTTGCTTAAGGTTTTAAAAGTTAAGTGGCTCAACTTTAAACCTTAAACTTTAAACAAATATAATTACCCTACAGAACCTTCCAACGAAATTTCCAATAATTTTTGTGCTTCTACGGCAAACTCCATCGGTAATTTATTCAACACATCTTTACTGAAACCATTTACGATAAGTGCAATTGCTTTTTCGGTTGGGATTCCACGTTGGTTGCAATAGAAAACTTGGTCTTCACCAATTTTACTGGTTGTAGCTTCATGTTCTATTTTTGCTGTCGGATTTTTGCTTTCAATATATGGGAAAGTATGTGCTCCGCAATGATTCCCCATTAACAGTGAATCACATTGTGAAAAGTTTCTGGCGTTCTCTGCTCTGGCCCCAATTTGAACCAAACCTCTATAACTGTTTTGTGATTTTCCAGCAGAAATTCCTTTAGAAATAATAGTCGATTTGGTGTTTTTACCTAAATGAATCATTTTGGTTCCGGTATCGGCCTGTTGGTAATTATTGGTAACGGCAATGGAGTAAAATTCTCCGATTGAGTTGTCACCTTTTAAAATAACAGAAGGATATTTCCAGGTAATTGCAGATCCTGTTTCTACTTGAGTCCAGGATATTTTGGCATTTTTTTCACAAAACCCTCTTTTGGTTACAAAATTGAAAACACCACCTTTACCTTCTTTATTTCCAGGATACCAGTTTTGAACAGTAGAATATTTAATTTCGGCATCGTCCAAAGCAATCAATTCTACTACTGCAGCATGCAATTGATTTTCGTCGCGAGTAGGAGCAGTACATCCTTCTAAATAAGAAACGTAACTACCTTCGTCAGCAACTAACAGGGTTCTTTCGAATTGCCCGGTTCCTGCTTGATTGATTCTAAAATAAGTGGACAGTTCCATTGGGCAACGAACCCCTTTTGGAATATAACAGAACGATCCGTCTGAGAAAACAGCCGAATTTAAGGCTGCATAAAAATTATCTTTTTGAGGAACAACAGTACCCAAATATTTACGAACTAAGTCTGGATATTCACGAATAGCTTCGGAAATACTCATGAAGATAATTCCTTTTTCGGCTAATGTCTTTTTGAATGTTGTTGCTACCGAAACCGAGTCAACTACGATATCCATGGCAACATTATTCATCATTTTTTGCTCATCAACAGAGATACCTAACTTTTTGTACATTTCTAAAAGTTCAGGATCTACGTCGTCAAGCGTTTTGTTTGGGTCTGCTTTTTTGGGAGCTGAGTAATAAGATATGGCTTGAAAGTCTGGTTTTTGATACTTAACGTTTGCCCATTCTGGCTCGATCATTTCTTCCCAAGCACGAAAAGCCTCAATGCGCCAATCGGTCATCCATTGTGGTTCGTCTTTCTTTTTAGAAATAGCTCGAACAATATCTTCATTCAAACCAATAGGAAACGTCTCCGACTCTAATTCAGTATAAAATCCGTATTCGTATTCTTTAGTTTCTAATTCGATTTTTAAATCGTCTTCGGTGTATTTTGACATTTTTTTATTTTTTAAAACCATTAAGAAATTAAGATTTGTTAAGACTTAAACAGCTTAATTTCTTAATGGTTTAAATGTTTTTTTCTTTTTATAGTGAGAAACTTTCCCCACAACCGCAAGTTCTGTTGGCATTTGGATTGTTAAAAACGAATCCTTTCCCGTTTAATCCTCCTGAAAATTCCAATATAGTTCCTGCTAAATAAAGGAATGATTTTTTTTCGACAGCGATTGTGATATCGTTGTCAACAAAAATTTTGTCGTCTTCGCCTTTAGTTTTGTCAAATTTCAAATCATAAGACAAACCAGAGCATCCACCGCTTTTTACGCCGACTCTCACGTAGTCCACAGCGGCATCGAAACCATCGTCTTTCATCAAATCGATGATTTTCTTTTTGGCAGTATCAGAAACTTGTATCATTTGTTAGTAGTATTTGTTTTGTGTTTTTGACATAAATGGCTTAAAATGAATCTCTAAAAAGAGAACATAATTCTGTAAAGCTCATTTATGCGCTATCTTTATTTCGTCTAAATTAACTGCAAAGATACTATATAAAATGCTTTTTCCCATAAGTGATAACATTTATATAACTAATGCCAAAATAGAAATTTGTTATATATGGTAGAATTAAGCCATTGGATTTTGCTAAATTGCAGGTTCTCTTTAAACATATAAAATATAATAATGAAACTTTATCCAATAGAAACAGGCAATTTTAAACTCGATGGTGGGGCAATGTTTGGTGTAGTACCCAAAACCATTTGGAACAAAACCAATCCTGCCGACGAAAACAATCTGATAGATATTGCCGCCCGCTGTTTGTTGATTGAAGACGGAAACCGATTAATTTTGATTGACACCGGAATGGGAAACAAACAATCCGACAAGTTTTTTGGATATTACTCACTTTGGGGCACTCATTCTATGGACAAATCATTGGCTCAATACGGTTTTCATCGCGATGATATTACCGATGTTTTTATGACGCATTTGCATTTTGATCATTGCGGCGGTAGTGTACAATGGAACAAGGACAAAACAGGTTATGAACCGGCGTTTAAAAATGCTAAATTCTGGAGCAACGAAAATCATTGGGAGTGGGCGACAAAACCGAACGCCAGAGAGAAAGCCTCTTTTTTGTCAGAGAATATTTTGCCAATGCAGGAAAGCGGACAGTTGAATTTTGTTGCTAAACCTGACGGAGATTTTGGGTTTTCAAATGAATTGGGATTTGGCATTTTTTATGCCGATGGTCATACCGAAAAGCAAATGATTCCGCACATTCAGTATCAAGATAAAACTATTGTTTTTTGTGCTGATTTATTGGCGACAGTTGGACACTTGCCTTTGCCCTATGTCATGGGATATGATACGAGACCATTATTGACTATGCCCGAGAAATCAAAATTCTTGAACGCAGCCGCTGATAACAATTACTACTTGTTTCTGGAACACGATGCACATAACGAAATCATAACAGTTCAACATACCGAAAAAGGAGTGAGATTGAAAGAGGTATTTAGTTGTTCGGATATTTTTTAAAATCCAAAATAAGTGAGCCAAAAGAAATCCCCATTTTCAAATCGATAAAAATGGGGATTTCTTTTGTTATTTCATTTGTGCAATTATAATGCTTAGGATTGAAAATATACCAACACCCCACATCATTGGAGTTACTTCTTTGGTGTTTTTAGTAAATAAAGCCAAGATAATATAGCAGGCAAATCCATAAGCTATTCCATTACTGATACTATAAGTGAGAGGCATCATAATCATGGTTAAAAAGGCTGGAACACCTATATGTAAATCAGTAAAATTGATTCTGGATAAATGTTTGGACATATAGATTCCAACCAGAACTAGAGCAGGTGCGGTTGCATAAGCAGGAACGATTGTGATAATAGGAGAGAAAAACAAGGCTAAAAAGAAAAATAACGCCACAAATACCGAACTTAATCCGGTTTTGGCTCCATTGGCAATTCCTGTAGCCGATTCAATAAACACCACTGTGTTGCTTGTGCCCAAAATTCCACTGCACATAGTTGCAATACCATCGGCTTCCAATACTTTTTTGAGATGAGGCATTTTACCATTTTTGCCAACCAGATTTGCCTCATACGAACAGGCTATTGCAGTTCCAATAGAATCAAACAAGCTTACAAAAAGGAAAGAGAAGATGGCTGAGGCAAAACTTAATTTTAAGACTCCCAAAATATTTAATTGCCAAAAAATAGGAGCAATGGATGGTGGTAACGAAAAAACGTGGGTTGGTAAATGTACATTGGGGTCAAATCCAATTCCTAAGCAAGTTCCTATTAGGATTCCAATCAAGATGGCTCCTTTTACTTTGTAAATTTCTAAGATCACAGTGATAAAAAGGGTAAGTAAACCAATTACAACAGCTGGAGTAAATTTGCCTAATGTTACTAAAGTGTCTGGATGAGCCACAATAAGTCCTAATTGTTTGAACCCAATAAAGGCAATAAAAAAACCAACACCACAGCCCATAGCCACCTGCAAGGAGGGAGGAATGGCTTCTACGATTTTATGACGAACTCCAAAAAAGGATATTATTGTAAAAAATACTCCAGATAAGAAAACAACTCCCAAAGCATCTTGCCAGGAAACCCCTTGTCCCAAAACCAGTGTAAAGGCAAACATGGCATTTAGTCCCATACCGGGAGCCATTGCAAAAGGGACTTTGGCCCAAATTCCAACTAACAAAGTTCCAAAAATGGCTGCAATGCAAGTCACCGAAATGAGTGCTTCTTTTGGCATACCGGTCATGGACAGTATGTTTGGGTTTACAAAAATAATGTAAGCCATAGACAAGAAAGTAACCAAACCACCAAGAGCTTCTTGCTTTACTGAAGTTTCACGTTCTTTTATTTTAAAGTAATCTTGTATTTTGCCCATGTGGTCTTGGATTTATTGCTGCTGAAACGTATAATTGTTTTCCCGAAGAACTCAAATTTACAATAAAAAATAAAACCCCCATTTTCAAATGAATGAAAAATGGGGGTTATTGATTACTATAAATGATAAACTATTTCACTATGACTTTTTTGGCAGTATTGGCTCCTTCGCTTTCTAAATAGATATAGTAAATGCCCCTAGGGAGACCCTCTAAATGTATTGTATGGTCTTTGGCCCCTGAAGTAAATGTTGTTGTTTTTATTAATTTCCCTAAAGCATCATAAACGGTTACTTTTTCAAGCACAATATTATCAATGTGTAATTCTCCTTTGGTTGGATTTGGGAAAATTGCAACTTTATCAAAAACTGAATCTTCGATTCCTAATTTGGAACAAGTTGAGGAATAGGTAGCTGTTGCATCTTTTATTTGACTCCAATTTTGATTGGAATAGGCTACATTGTCAACCTTGATACACGAAAGATTTGGGTTGTTTGAAAAGCTGGTGTACACAACCGTTTGGGATATTTTATTAGTAGGTTTTGCTAACACAAAATTAGCATTATTTCCATTTTGTAGATTTAATGATGTCAGTTGATTAAACTCAACATTTAGCGATTTTATTTTTGGATTTTGTGAAATATCAAGCGCGGTCAATTGATTTCCTAGCGCATTTAAAACTGTTAATTCTTTATTTTGAGAAAGATCTATTTGCATTACTTTATTGTTGCTAAAATCCAATTCTGAAAGATTTGTGTTTTTAGAGACATCTAAGCTTGTTAGATTATTTCCACTAATGGAGACATATTGAAGCATCAGGTTTTTGCTAAAATCTACGGACGTTAAGTTAGTACCGTTAGCCGTAAAATACTTTAGAGCTGTGAAGTTTTCAATTCCGGTTAAATCTTTAATATTAGTATTTGAAAGATCTAAAGAGGTAATTGATTCGATGCTAGTAGTAGAAATTTTTCCATTTAAACCATCTGTGTCAATTCCTAAATCAATTAGTTTTTGTTCAAAACTTGAATTTGGAATGAGTGTGTAAACAAGATTACAATCTGTTGAATAATTAGCTGTAATATCTTTTAAATTTGCCCAATTGGTATTTGAATAAGCGATATCATCGACTTGGATACAAGTTAAGTTCGGATTTCCTGTGAAATTCAAAAACCTAGTATCGAAAAGAGCTTTGTTTCCATTATTTTTTAGGTTCAGATTTAATAATTTGTTATTCTGACAAAGTAAAAAGACGACGGAATTATTTTTGGAAATATCCAATGAGGTTATTTGGTTGTCATTACAAAATAAAGAGTTCAATATTAAATTATGAGAAAGATCTAAATTTGTAAGTTGATTTGATTGACAGTTTAAAAATCCAAGCGAACTGTTTTTTGAAACATCGATAGTGGTTATATTATTGGAAGAGAAAGTTAGAGCGCCTAATTTGGAGTTTTTAGAAACATCAATAGAGGATATTTTATTATAATCAAAAAATAGTTCGATAAGTAAAAGGTTTTTGGAGACATCTAAATCAGAAAGTTGATTTGTGTTGCAAGCTAAAGTTTCCAAAGATAGATTATTTGAAATATCTAAAGAAGTTATGTTGTTGGCAGAACATCTTAAACTTTCCAAAGATAAGTTCTTAGACACATCTAGAGTAGATAATTTATTGTTACTGCATTCTAAGCTAATTAGTGCCAGATTTTTAGAAGTATTGAGAGTAGTCAATTCATTTTGAGAACAATTCAAATTAGTCAAAGCGACAAAATCCTGAATACCTGTCAAATCTGAAATTGAATTTGACGAAACATCCAATGAAGTGAGTTTGTCCACGTTTGCGGTCAGAACTTTCCCATCTGCAACACCAGAATCGATACCGAGAGAAATCAACTTGTTCTCAAACTTAACATCGGATATATAAGTATATAGATTTGAGGTGGAGCAGTCTGTATTAAAATTTGCAGTATCGTCTTTAATTGAGCTCCAATTTGCATTAGAATAAATCGCATCATCAACTTGGATGCAAGTTAACTTTGGATTTCCGGTAAAATTCAGATAGTTATTTGCGAAATGAGTTTGGTTTCCATTTTTTAAATTTAAATCTAATAACTTGTTATTCTGACAAAACAAATAACCTAAAGAGCCATTTTTGGAAACATCTAATGAGGTTATTTGATTGTCATTACAATATAAGGTGCCTAATTGCAAATTATGTGAGATATCTAGGTCAGTAAATTGATTTGATTGACAGTTTAAGAAACCAAGACTATTATTATTTGAAACATCTATACCAGTTAAATTATTAAAAGAGAAACCAAGCGTATTTAATGATTTGTTTTTAGAAACATCTATCGTGGTTAACTTATTATAATCAAATATTAAGACTGATAATGCAAGGTTTTTGGAAACATCTAGATCTGTAAGTTGATTCGTGTCACACATTAAAGTCGTTAAGGAAAGATTATTCGAAACATCTAATGAAGTTATATGATTATGAGAGCATTTTAAACTTTCTAATGACAAGTTCTTTGATAGATCTAAAGCAGATAACTTATTGACATTACATTGTAAACTAAGTAGTGCCGAGTTTTTAGAAATATCCAGTGTTGTTAAATAGTTAGCGGTACAAATTAGTTCTTTTAAAGACGTAAAATCTTGAATTCCGGTTAAATCTGCAATTGAACTTAACGAAACATCTAAAGAAGTTAGTTTGTCCACATTGGCGGTAGGTACCTTTCCATCAGTAATTCCTGAGTCGATACCAAGAGCAATTAATTTGTTTTCAAAATTCACATCCGGAATCAATGTATAGGCTGTACAGTCTATATTATAGGTAGCAGTTGCATCTTTTTTGGTTGACCAATTCGCATTAGAATAAATTGGATCATCAACTTGGATGCATTTTAGATTAGGGTTGTTTATAAAACTTATATCGGCAAGTAGTGTGTTTGTCCCATTTTTAATGTTTAAATCGTTTAAAAGATTATCTTGGCAGTACAAAATAGTCAGTGCCTTATTCTTGGAAACATCTAAAGTTGTAAGTTGTCCATTTCCGCAATACAATTCCTTAAGTGCTGTATTTTTAGAAACATCAAGAGTGGAGACATTAATATTTTCGCACAATAGAGATTCCAGTTTGAGATTCTTAGAAATATCCAGATTACTGAATTGATTTCCGGAACAAGCTAAAGATGTTAGATTAGTAAGCATAGAAACATCTAATGATGTCAGCTTATTGTTATGACAATTTAAATAAAAGATAGATAGATTATTGGAAATATCCAAAGATGTCAGTTGATTGAATCCACAGTCTAAATATCGCAGTATTTTGTTTTGTGATACATCTAAAGTTTTTATTTGATTACTATTACAGCCAAACCAATCCAAATACAAATTCTTAGTCACATCAAGATTGGTTAATTTATTATCAACACATAATAATGCCTTAAGAGCGAGTAAGTTAGAGACGTCAAGTGCTGTGATATGATTAAAAATACAGTCTAATGAAGTTAAATTTGTATTTGCTGATACATCTAAAGCTGTTAGGTTATTATACCTGCAAATAAGTTCGTTTAAATTTTTGCTATTTGAAACATTAAGTGTTGAAAGTTTATTATATCCACAATCCAATTTCTTCAAAGAAGTAAAACTTTCTATTCCCGCTAAATTTGTGATATTACTATTGGTGACATCCAAAGACGTAATTGAAGACACATTTGAAGTTAGTACTTTCCCGTCTGCAACACCAGAATCAATACCAAGTGCAATCAACTTGTTCTCAAAATTTACATCTGGAATCAGTGTGTATTGCGCTCCAATTGTCGCTACATCAATCACGGAAACATTGTCAACCAGAATCTCTGAATTTAACGTTCCGGTAGTCCAAATATCTACCTCTATATTTTCGCTTACCGCAGGAGTGTAGTCAAATTCAACTTGTCTCCATTCACTATTAGAAAATGTAGCGTCTGTTTTTTTGATGATTTCCTCTTTAAAAGCACCAGGTTTGTGGTATAAACTAAGGTCAATAGCAGAAAAACTGCCCGAAACTAATTTGTGATACAAAGTAATACGGTAGGTTTTGTTGGCCACAACAGGAAAATATTCACTGTTGATGTAATTAAATGTTCCATCAGCAATCATCATGTTGGTGCTTGATAAACCATTTTGAGCCGAAGTACTTTGTGAGACAAAACCACTGAAATACCGGAACCAATTATCAGGCTGTGAGGAAGAAGTCCAATTTTCGAAATCCCCATTGGGAACCAAATTGGTTTGTGCGTTAATGATCAGTGAGAATAGCGTTAAAAATAAAAGTAATTTTGTTTTCATAGGTTATTTGGCTTTAGTTGTAAGGCAAATACAAGAGTACGAAACTTAATTAACTTTCCTACATTAATTTTTCGGAATATCCTACGTTTTTTATTTTTTTGAAAATATTTCTTTACAAGTTTAAAACTGGAAAACATCAACGACTATAAATCGCTAGGATTATAAAAATAGTAAAGAGAATGGAGAATAGAAATACTATGTTCCAATAAAAACAAAACCCCCATTTTCAAATGAATGAAAAATGGGGGCGTTTTAAGAGTAATTTTTTTGTGCTTTTAAGAAGTTAATTGGTTTTAAACTTCCAAACTTGTCCAACAGTTTCTCCTCCTTTATTGTCTTTGACAACTACTTTCCAAAAATATTCTTTGGCAAGTTCTAATTGAACATCAAGCGTTTTTGAGGTAGCATTTTCTTTTATTTTATCGGTCGGAGGATTACTAGTTCCAAAATATACATCATAAGTCAAAACATCTGTTGCATCTACATCTGTTGCATTCCATTTTAAAGCGGCTGTAGTTGTGCTCAAAACTGTGTTTATAGCCGGTTCTACTATTTCTGGAGAGAAAGGCAAGTGGTTCACTACAGCATCACCCGAAGTATAAAATTTGTATGTAGCCGAATAATCACTCGATAATCCTTTACTGTCGGTTGCTTTAATTCTCCAATAATAGGCTGTGTTCTTTTCTAATGCAATAGTTTGAGCTGCAGTAGATGACTCAGCCGTTTTTACAATTTGTGAAAATGTATTGTCTTTAGCGATTTGAATTTGATAGACTATAGCATCTTTGTTTGCATCGGTAGCAGTATTCCATTGAAAAGCAACTGTATTATCTACACATAATTTGTTATCCGTTGGAGTAACCAATGCAGGTATTGTTGGAGCAACATTTTTAACTTCTGGAGTGGGAGTAGGTGCTGGATCATCCCCACCTCCGCTACAAGAAATAAATAAAAGACCAACGATTGATAGGTATATAAAATTCTTCATTTTTTTAATTTTTTATAATTTTTAGATAGTCTGGAGTGTCTAACTCAATTTTGGCAACATAAATTCCTGTAGCTTGATTTTCAAGAGAAAGTTGCGCTTTACCGTTTTCTACAGTATAGGTTTTAGTTGAAATCATTTGACCATCCAAAGTGTATAAGGTTATAACCACTTCTTTCTTAGCAGTTGGTAATTCAATTTCAAAACTTCCTGAAGTTGGATTTGGATAAGCAGAAATCGCTCCATCTAAACGGGCAATATCTTTGGCATAAATTCCCTCACAGGCTTTTGCGGTTTTTACTTGCAATAAACCTCCCTTTTTGGTATCTACAGTAAAGTTAGAATCAGTGGTTTCAAATTGTTCTACACCATCTACAAAAACAGTATATGGAGCAGTTCCTTCAGTAATTTCTACAGAAACTTTATTAGCGGCAACACTCGATTTTCCAGTAATTGTTGCTCCTTTAGGAATAATTACCGTAAAGCTTTGTTCGAATGTTTCACCAGGAATAGTAATGGAAATAGTATAGGTTCCGGGAGTTAAATTTGGAACTTTTAAACTGTTATTGGTAAAAGAATAAGAGCCTGCATTTATTTTTGCTTTATATCCAAAAGTCGCAGTAGCTGTAATATTTATTTCTCCATTATTAGAGTTAAGGCAGGTTTCGCCTTTTGACTCAACGTTGAAATTGTTTACAGGCAATGACAATGCTTTGCATTCTACACTATTAAAAGAGGCAGTTGCATCTTTATTAGTTGCCCAATTGGTATTAGAATATGCCACATCATCTACCAAAATACAGTATAAGTTTGGATTATTATAAAGAGATAAAGTTGATTTATCGATTAAAGTATTTTTACCATTTTTAAGATTTAAAGCCAAAAGGTTGTTTGAATGACATTGCATTATTATTAAAGCCACATTTTTAGAAACATCCAAAAAGGTTAATTTATTGGTTTGACAAGAGAGAGTAGTCAAAACTGTATTTTTTGAAACGTCTAGAATAGTTAATTTGTTATTACTAATATATAAATTAACTAAAGCCAAATTTTTTGAAACATCTACTGAAGTTAATTGGTTGGCGTAACAATTTAAAGTAATCAAAGCCAGGTTTTTAGACACATCAAGTGCTGTTAATTGGTTGTTGTTACATTTTAAAGTAGTCAAGGACACAAAATCCTGTATTCCTGTCAAATCAGTGATCGAACTTGAAGAAACGTCAAGTGAGCTTACAGATGCTATGCTTCCAGTTAAAACTTTTCCGTTTTTACCATCAGTGTCAATGCCCAATGCAATCAATTTGTCTTCAAACATAGCATCTGGAATTGCCGTAGAGTAGGCACAGTCGAAACTATAACTCGCTGTAGCGTCTTTATAAAAAGACCAGTTTGTATTGGAATAATTGACATCATCAACTTGTATGCAGTTTAAATCTGGATTATTGGTAAAATTTTTGATACTTGGTCCATTATTAACTGTATTGTTTCCATTCTTTAAATTTAGTGAAACTAGTTTGTTGTTTGGGCAATAGATTTCGGTCAAGTTTGTATTCTTAGAAAAATCAAGTGTTCTAAATAAATTGTCATTACAATGAATCAGTTGTAGTTTAGTATTGTACACTAAATTTAACATTGTTAATTTATTAAAAGCAACATTTAAACTCTCTAGATTATGATTATAAGACAGATTTAGCTTTGTTAACTCATTATTGTTACAACTTAAACTCTGTAATGATGTAAAATCTTCAATTCCTGTTAAATCTGAAATCCCAACATTTGATACATCCAAAGAGGTTAAAGTAGTAATATTTGCTGTGAGAACTTTACCGTTTTTTCCATCAGTATCAATGCCTAAGGCAATCAATTTATCTTCAAACTTAGGGTCAGGTATTAAAGTTGAGTTAGCACAATTATTACTGTAATTTGCACTAGAATCTTTGTAATTTTTCCAATTAGAATTTGAAAAAGTAATATCATCTACTTCAATACAACTTAAATAAGGATTATTTTGAAAATTTGAATAGCCTAATTTAAGATTATTTCCGTTTTTAAGATTCAAACTTTTTAATTGATTATAGTCACAAAATAATTGACTTAGTTTAGTGTGTTTTGATAAATCTAAATCTCTCAATTGATTGGCACGACATCCCAAAATATTTAACTGTAGATTTTTAGAAACATCTAATCTTGTTAATTTGTTGCTATCACAACTTAAATAATTTAATAAATTGTTATTTGAAACATCGATATTGGTTAATAGATTAACATCACATTCTAGATTTCCCAGAGAAATGTTATTGGAAACATTTAAGTCTGTTATATAATTTTCCGAACATTTTAAATATTCTAAATTTATGTTTTTGGAAACATCCAATACTTTTATTTTATTTTGCTGACAATAAAGTGTTTTTAAAGCTATGTTTTTTGAAACATCAATCGATTCGAATTTCCCTTTTCCTGACGCCCCTGTATTTTTAGGGAAATAAGAAATTGATAAATATTCTAATGCTGTGTTTTTTGTTACATCTAAACTTGACATTAAGTTTGCACTACAATCTAATTTTTGTAATAAAGTATTATTAGAAACATTAATTTCAGGTAATTTATTTGAATAACATTCTAATACAGTCAAAGATGAATTTTTGGTAACGTCTAGTGTTGTTAATTGATTGTAATAACAATACAAATAAGTCAAAGCTACATTTTTGGAAATATCTAGACTTGTTAATTTATTATTGTAACAATTTAAAGTTTTCAATGCGACAAAATCTTGAATACCTGTTAAGTCAGCAATAGAGCTATTTGATACATCCAAACTTGTTAATTTCGAAATACTTTCAGTAGTCACTTTACCATTTTTACCATCTTTGTCTATTTCTAATGCAATTAGTTTGTCTTCAAACTTAGAGTCAGGAATTAGTGTATAAATAGTACAATCGAGACTGAAATTAGCTGTTGCATCTTTGGTAGTAGCCCAATTGGAAGCAGCTGTAACATCAGCTACTTGTATGCAAACCAATGTTGGATTATTAGAGCAATTTAGGGTTGTAATTGAAGCGTTTTTAGAAAGATCTATTTTGACAAACAAATTTCCGGAACAATTAAGAGTTGTCAATGCAGTAAATCCTTCAATTCCTTTCAAATTGGCAATAGAACCATTAGATACATCCAATGTGCTAATAGATGCTATACTTGAATTTAATACAAAACCGTTTTTGCCATCTGTATCAATACCTGATGCAATTAATTTGTCTTCAAATTTAGCATCTGGAATTGCTGTAATTGTTGAACAGTCATAAGCGGAATAAAATGCAGTAGTATCTTTTTTATTAGCCCAATTGGTATTTGAATAGGAAACATCATCAACAGCAATACACCTTAAATCTGGATTGGATGAAAGAGTTATATCATTCAATAAAGTGTTTTTACCATTTTTTAGATTCAAGTTAGTCAATCTGTTTGAGTAACAATTAAAATAAGTCAAAGCTACATTTTTAGAAATATCTAATGTCGTTAGTTTATTTGTGCTACAACCTAAAGAAGTTAAATCGATGTTTTTAGAAACATCCAAAGAAGTTATTTGATTATTCCAACATTGTAAATTAACTAAAGCAAGATTTTGGGAAACATCTAGAGTCGTCAACTGATTTCTAGAAGGATACAAATTAGTCAAAGCCTTATTTTTTGTAACATCTAAACTGGTTAATTCATTATAATCACAATTTAAAGTTTTCAATGCCACAAAATCCTGAATCCCCGTTAGGTCAGCAATAGAACTATATGAAACATCTAGTGATGTTAAAGAAGCTATGCTTTCAGTAGCTACTTTTCCATTTTTACCATCTCTATCTATACCTAAAGCGATTAGTTTGTCTTCAAATTTGGCGTTAGGGATAAGTGTAAAAATGGTACAATCTAGACTAAAACTTGCTGTTGTATCTTTGGTTGTAGCCCAGTTTGCAGCTGCTGCGATATCAGCCACTTGGATACAGATTAGGTTTGGGTTATTAATACAATTTAAAGTAGCGATTACAGTGTTTTTTGAAACATCTACTTTTTTTAATAAATTTCCGGAACAATTTAAAGTTGTCAAAGCCGTGAATGCTTGTATCCCTGTTAAATCGCCAATGGAACTATTGGATACATCTAGTGAAGTTATAGCTGCAATGCTCGAATTTAATACAATACCATTTTTACCATCGGTATCTATTCCAAGTGCTATAAGTTTGTCTTCAAATTTTGCATCTGGAATTTTTGTAATGGTCGAGCAGACAAAAGGAGAATAAAAAGCAAAAGAATCTTTTTTATTTGCCCAATTGTTGTTTGAATAGGAAACATCATCAACAGTAATGCATCTTAGGTTAGGATTTAATGAAAGATCTATAGATGTTAATAAAGTGTTTTTTCCGTTTTTTAGATTTAAACTGTTTAAAAAATTTGATCTACATGATAGTGATGTTAGATTCACATTTTTGGTAAGATCCAATACAGTAATTGGGTTGTTGTCGCAAATAAATCTTGTTAAAGCTATATTTTGGGACAAATCTATAGATGTTATCTTTCCCATTTCACTGCCACTAGTGAAACTAAGATAATGAGCGATCTCTAAATATTTTAATGCTATATTTTTAGTAACATCAATAGTTGATAATAAGGTTCCTCTACAAATTAATTCGGTAAGAGCAATATTATTGGTAATGTCTAAATTGCTAATTGAATTTGATTGACAATTTAATGATTTTAGATTTACATTTTTAGAAAGATCTATAGCAGTTAATTTTGTAGTTGCACAGGATAAATATGTTAACGCTAAATTCTTGGATAAATCTAATGTTGTAATAGGATTGTTGTCGCAAATAAAACTTGTTAATCCTGTGTTTTGCGATAAATCTATAGAAGTAAACTTTCCTGTTGGACCACCGCCCATTGTGCCATAAGCATACAATGCAATATCTAAAGATTGCAATTGAATGTTTTTAGTAATATCTAGAGTTGGTATTGAATTTGCTCTACAAATAAGAACAGTTAAAGCTACATTTTTAGACACATCTAAACTGGTTAATTTATTGGAGTAACAATAAAGTTCGGTTAAAGTCACATTTTTAGACACATCTAAACTGGTTAATTTGTTATTATCACAATGTAAAATTTTCAAAGCCACAAAATCCTGAATTCCTGTCAAATCACTTATTGTGCTTGAAGAAATATTCAGGGAAGTTAGTTTATTGATGCTGTTGGTTAGTACTTTACCGTCTGCAGCTCCATAATCAATCCCCATTGCAATCAACTTGTTCTCAAAATTCACATCTGGAATAGTTGTATATTGTTCTGTTCCTTGAACGTACACTTGCACATCGTCAATCAAAACATTGAATGCTGCTGCATCAAAAGTATATAACGAAATACTCAAATCATAAGACAGGTTTTGGTCTGGTGTAAAAGTGGTTTCTTTTACGGTCCAATTGTTGTCTGTTGCAAAAGTGCTACTGGATAGTGTTGTTGCACTGCCGTTTTGACTAATGTTTAAACTTATCGGATGTTGACCGCTATAGTTACCACTAACATACTTATACTTAAATTTTACAGTATAAGTAGTTCCTGCGGTCATTGGTACTAGAGCAGTGATTTTTGGTTTAGTGGTGCTGTTTGCGATAGACAGTTGTGCACTCTTACTTCCTTCAATGTAAGAAGAAGTGTTTTGGGTGACATTGTTTTCTATCGTCCAGTTGGATAATGTGGTGCTATTCGTCCAAGTTTCAAATCCACCATTGGGAACCAAATTGGTTTGAGCATAAGTAGATAATGATGCTAAAAATAGCAAAATAAGTAATTTTGTTTTCATAGATTTTGGCTTTAGTTATAAGGCAATGCAAGAGTACAAAATTTAATTTATTTTCTTACAATATTTTTTAAGAATATCCTACGCCTTTTATTTTTTCTAACAAAATTCCTATACAGAGGCATATTATCCTAAAAAACCGTTAATGATTGCTTAATATCTAAATTACTTCCACTATTTTTGAAATAAATTAGTAAAACTGGAAAACTTCTACCTATGAAAAAAATAAATTTAACGTCATTGACATTACTTGCGGCTTTGTCTTTTTGTCTTTCGGCCAATGCGCAAACTGCCACCAACTATATTGGTAAAAAAGGAGAACTAAGTGAACCTGAATTGCAAAGATGGTCACACTTGGATTTGGCCAAAGACAGTATTCCGGGGATGAGCGTGGATAAGGCTTATGCCGAATTGCTTAAAGGTAAAAAAGGAGTCAAAGTGATTGTAGGTGTTGTGGATTCCGGAGTTGATATTGACCACGAAGATTTGAAAGCAGTGATTTGGACCAATAAAAAAGAGATTGCCGGAAACGGAATCGATGACGATAAAAACGGTTATATCGATGATATTCATGGTTGGAATTTTCTAGGGAATGATTTACATGAAACTTTAGAGATGACCCGTATTATAAAAAAGGGTGATGACGGTTCGGCAACCTACAAAAGCGCATTGGCAGCTTATGATGAAAAATACGATAAGGCGATGAAAGACAAGAAGCAGGTAGATTTCTTGATTGCTACTGATAAAGCCATTCAAAAGCATTTGAATAAAGAAAATTATACCATTGAAGATCTGAACGGAATCGTTACTACCGATGCTGATTTGACCAAAAGCAAAATGATCATGACTCGTATTTTAACCAATGCGGGACCTACTTTCAGAGCTGAAATTGAAGATTACTCAAAATACGTTTACGGACAGCTTAACTATAATTTGAACAAAGAGTTAGATGGTAGAAAAGCGGTAGGTGACAATCCAGAAGATATTAAAGATACCAAATACGGAAACAACACTGTTTATGGTCCAGACAAAGAAGAAGCCCTTCATGGGACTCACGTTTCCGGAATCATTGCGCAAGTAAGAGGTAATAATATCGGTGGTGACGGAATTGCCAATAATGTGGAAATTATGGCCGTTAGAGCTGTTCCAGATGGAGATGAATATGACAAAGATATTGCATTGGCGATTCGTTATGCTGTAGATAATGGTGCTAAAGTAATTAATGGAAGTTTTGGAAAGAGTTATTCGCCACACAAACAATGGGTTTTTGATGCTATAAAATATGCCGAAAAGAAAGATGTTTTATTTGTACATGCAGCAGGAAATGACGGAAATAATATTGACTTGGACGAAAATATAAACTTCCCAAATGACTCTGAAGACAATAAAAAAGAATTCGCTTCTAATGTGTTGACTGTTGGCGCTTTGAATAATAAATATGGTGAAAATGTAATTGCAGATTTTTCAAATTATGGCACAATCAACGTTGATGTTTATGCTCCTGGAACTGAAATTTATGCAACGGTTCCAAATAACAAATACAAATACGAACAAGGAACTTCTATGGCTTCACCAAATGCTGCCGGAGTGGCTGCTTTGATACGTTCGTATTACCCAAAATTATCGGCCAAGCAAGTGAAGCAAATCTTGATGGATTCTGGAACACCACTTCCTGCAATGGTTGCTTTGGGTGAAAGTCCAAATCCTAATGAAAAACCTGTACCCGTTTCATCGGCTCAATCATCAAAATCAGCAAAAATGGTAAATGCTTACAACGCATTATTGATGGCCGAAAAAATGTCTAAAAAATAATTTAACTACTATTAATCCAATGGAAGAGTTTTTGGCTCTTCCATTTTTTTATTTCAAATAACATGCGCAAACTCTTTCTATTTGTATTTTTTTCAGTAAGTCTAGGTAATTTATTTGCCCAAAAAGCGGGTTACTGGCAACAACAGGTTGATTACAAAATGGACGTCAATATGGATGTCAAAAATTATCAGTATAAAGGAAAACAAGAACTGGTTTACACCAATAATTCTTCAGATACATTGAAGAAAGTGTATTATCATTTATATACAAACGCTTTTCAACCTGGAAGCGAAATGGATGCCAGACTGCAATCAATCAAAGATCCTGATGGTCGTATGGTAAACAAAATAAAAGTGGACGGTATTGACGTAAAAGAAAGCCGAATCAAAAACCTTAAGCCGAATGAGATTGGGTATTTGAAAATTTCTAATTTCAAGCAGGATGGTGTTACGGCTGTTGCCAAAGAAGTAGGTACTATTTTGGAAGTGACTTTGGCAAAACCTATTTTACCAAATTCAAAAACAACTTTCACACTGGATTTTGACGGTCAAGTGCCTGTGCAAATTCGTCGTACAGGGCGAAATAGTGTGGAAGGTATCGAATTGTCAATGGCACAATGGTACCCAAAAATGGCTGAGTTTGACTTTGAAGGTTGGCACGCCGATCCCTATATTGCCAGAGAATTTCATGGTGTTTGGGGGAATTTTGATGTGAACATCACAATCGACAAAGATTATACTTTGGGAGGTTCAGGATATTTGCAAAACCCTAACGAAATAGGTCATGGTTACCAAGACGAAGGAGTCACTGTAGTTTATCCGAAAAAAGCAAAGACCTTGACTTGGCATTTTATAGCGCCGATGGTACATGATTTCACTTGGGCTGCAGATAAAAATTACCAACACGATATAGTAAAAGGACCAAATAATGTCGATTTGCATTTCTTTTATAAAAACACGCCAGAGGTTGCCGATAATTGGAAAAAATTAGAACCATTGATGGTAAAAGTTATGGATTATTACAATAATACAGTTGGAAATTATCCATACAAGCAATACTCGTTTATACAAGGAGGTGATGGCGGAATGGAGTATGCCATGTGTACTTTAATGCTAGGCAACGGAAAACTAGAAGGACTTTTAGGAACAGCAACACACGAAATGGGACACTCTTGGTTTCAACATATTTTGGCTTCCAACGAATCCAAACACCCTTGGATGGACGAAGGCTTTACCACTTATATTGAAGATTCTGCTCTGAATGAATTGAAAGACAAAAAAGAAGATAACCCATTCAAGGGGAATTATGCCGCTTACTATAAATTAGTGGAATCCGGGAAGGAACAACCACTGTCAACTCATGGAGATCGTTATGATGAAAACCGTTCCTATAGTATTGCGTCTTATGTAAAAGGAAGTATATTCCTTTCCCAATTGGTTTATGTGATTGGTCAGGACAACTTGAACAAAACCTTGAAAAAATACTATCAAGATTTCAAATTCAAGCACCCAACACCAAACGATATTAAGAGAACTGCCGAGCGTGTTTCGGGAGCTAACTTAGACTGGTACTTGGTAGATTGGACCGAAACATTAAACACTATCGATTACGGAATAAAAGACGTTAAAGAAAACGCAGACAAAACAACAGTAACCTTAGAGCGCATCGGTAGAATGCCAATGCCTATTGATTTATTGGTAGAGTATGCAGATGGTACTAAAGAGAGTTTCTACATTCCGTTGCGCATGATGAGTTTCGAAAAAGAAAATCCAACTCCAGCAATTACAAGAACCGTTCTCAATGATTGGGCTTGGGCATATCCTACTTTTGAGTTTAACATTTCAAAATCTAAGGCAACTATCAAGAAAATCACGATTGACCCAAGCGGTTTAATGGCTGATGTTAAACAAAACAATAATGTTTACGAACTGAAATAATTTTTTGAAAATAAACATAAAAGGCTCTTTTAAAATGTAAGGTTTTAAAAGAGCCTTTTTTAGTTAGTATTTTTAGGAGGTGCCCCCGTTGAGTAAAGGGCTAACTTGTTGCATCGATTATAAAGCCCTTTTACTCAACGGGGTCGGGCTATACGCGCTACTTCGGTAGCTTGCTGCTATCCCTCACCCGTCATAACAGCATTAGTATAAACTTAGAAATTTAGTTTTTCAATGAGATTATGGGAGTCTTTGAATTGCCTTAAACCTCAATAACAAGAGCTTCCACTTCTTTTGAGATCAATTCGGATTTGGTTTTCTTGAACGTAAATATTTTTCTGTAACTCAATACTCTCCATAGCCATTCCACAGGGCCATAATTGAATTTGGAAAGCCACCATTTGCTGACAAACAATTGAATAATGAATACCGAAATAGCCAGTATAAAGTAGAACCAAAAAGGCATAGTATTGTATAATTTCAATCCAACGCCCGAGAAAATAAGAAAAGCCAATAGGTTTTGAACGATGTAATTGGTCAAGGTCATTTTGCCCGAAAATCTAAAATAGGCAAAAACGGTTTGTAGTTTATTATGATAATACAGCAAGCAAATTCCTGAAGCAATACAAATCATTGTACTTAATATTAACCAATAGCCAGGTCTGAAATAAGTTGGGAAAACCAAATCTATTGAAAAAACAATTTCAAAAATAGAAATGAGTAGAAGCGTAATTACCAGACTGATGAAGAATGTCTTTTTTAAAGTTTTTTTCATTTCGGGCAGACGATTAAAAAAAGCTGTTTTTTGAGCATAAAACCCCAATAACATACAAGCAAACATCATTATGTGGACTGTTATTGCATAAGTTAAATTTAGTATTTGACCATAATATGTACCCAATAGATTGTACTCAAACACATCGAACCAGTTGGCAGAATGATACAATTGTAAATATTTAGGATCCGAATACACATCTGGAACACTATATTCTAACGTATTAACATAACCGGAAACGAAAGGAATAGTTAGTAAAAGGAACAGACTCACCCTAAGAATTGTTTTTGCAGAACATTTATAAAACAATAATAAAATAAGACCCAGAAAAGCATAATCTTTCAAAATGTCACCCAGCCAAATAGCCGAATTAAGAAAAGCCAGCACAAAAAGAATCAACATTCGCCAAGCAAAAAAGCCAACAGGATTCTTGCCTTTGCTTTCTACATTTTGAATTAAAACAGCAAAACCATAACCAAATAAAACACTTAATAATGTCCAAGATTTGGCTGCAAAAACATATTGATGAATATTTCCAAGAATTGTTGTTACTATATTTTTAGCATTAGAATCTGAAGGTAAGCCAATGAACTTATAATCGACATAATTACCAATGACAACACCAAGTAAAGCCCAGCCTCTCAGAATATCAACAATTGTGGTTCTTTTATTATCTTCAATCGGTTTGTAGGTGTTGTTCATGTTTTAAAATTAAGAAGTGGTTTAGTTTTGGTTTTTAAAAGCACCCAAATGTAGGAAAAATAAAAAATCACCAAGTAAGATTTTTAAATATCTTGTTGGTGATTTTTATGTTGTATGTTAAACGTTATTCTGCTACCTCATGCAAATGCCGGATAATTTCAGAGATAAGTCCAGTCCATCCCGTCTGGTGGTTAGCTCCTAAACCTTTACCGCTATCTCCATCAAAATATTCAAAAAACAAATGGTTTTTATTGAAAAGAGGGTCTTCCTGAAATTTTTTGTATTCGCCATACATTGGGATTTTTTTATTGGCATCGGGAACAAATAGCGCTAATAATCTTTCGGCTACACCTTCGGCGGCTTCTTGTAAATTCACCAATTTACCCGATTCGGTCGGAAATTCGACCTTGAAGTCTTTGCCATAATAGCTGTGGAATTTTTCCAGTGAATCCAAAATCAAATAATTCATAGGAAACCAAATAGGACCTCTCCAATTGGAATTTCCGCCAAACATGTCTCCGGTGGCTTCGGCTGGCGTATAATCTACTTGAATGGTTCCGCCATCATGTTTGAATTTATAAGGTTGGTCTTTATGGTATTTGGATAAAGAGCGAACTCCATAATCGGACAAAAATTCCTTTTCGTCAAACATACGTTTGAGTATCATTTTCATTCTATGTCCTCTAAGCGTAGAAAGTAAACGGGTTTCACCTTTCCCTGGATTGTACCAACTGGAAACTAAACCAGCTAGGTCAGGACGGTTTTTCAAAACCCATTCGACGCGGCGCTTGAAGATGGGCAATTTTTCCAGTAATTCGGGCGTTAAAACTTCGACGGCAAATAGAGGAATTAATCCAACCATTGAACGAATTTTTAGTAGTTGGGCATCACCGTTTTCTTTATGGAGCATGTCATAATAAAACTGATCTTCTTCATCCCAAAGGTTCAATTTATTATCCCCCAAAGATTGCATGGCTCCCGAAATTTGGAGAAAATGCTCAAAGAATTTGGATGCCATATCTTGATAAACAGGATTTTTTAGCGATATTTCACAGGCTATTCGCAGCATGTTCAGGCAGTACATTGCCATCCAACCCGTACCATCGGCTTGTTCGAGATGACCTCCTGTGGGTAAATCGGCGGAGCGGTCAAATACTCCAATATTATCCATTCCGAGGAATCCACCCCCAAAGATGTTATTTCCGTTTTTATCCTTCAAGTTTACCCACCACGTAAAATTGAGCAGCAGTTTGTGAAAAATACGTTCCAAGAAAACAGTGTCACCAACACCATTATTGGCTTCTTTGTCAATTTCATATACTTTCCAGGTTGCCCAGGCATGAACGGGCGGATTGACATCCGAGAACGACCATTCATAAGCCGGGATTTGTCCATTGGGATGCATGTAATATTCCCTAAGAATAACCGATAATTGCCTTTTGGCAAAATCAGGATCCAATCTGGCCAAGGGCAAGGTATGAAAAGCCAGATCCCACGCGGCAAACCAAGGGTATTCCCATTTGTCCGGCATCGAGAGAATATTGGACGTATACATGTGTTTCCATGCACTGTTGCGCCCCTCTTTTCGATTGGCATCGGGTCGGGGAGTTGATGGATCGCCTTTTAACCATTCAAAAACATTATAGTAATACCATTGTTTGGTCCAAAGCATACCTGCGTATGCTTGTCGCTGAATGGATTTTAATTTTTCGTCTTTTACCCCTTTTTGAAGTGGTGCATAAAATTCGTCGGCTTCCTCAAGTCTTTGTTTAAAAACAGCATCAAAATCTTCAAAGGGTTTATCCGGATTGGTATTTGTAAATCGAAGGCGGTATTCTTTTTTGCCAAGTGGCGGAATGTAATCATCATAATGTACCGATGCTTTGGTACCAATGGCTTCTGGATTTATGCTAGTTCGTTTTTGATTGATAATATAATCGTTTATTCCATCTTTGGCATAAGTAGATTGAGCGGGCGATTTATATAATTTTTCAAAATTAGTCTTGTTGTCACAAAACAAAAGATCTTTGGCATTTTCGGCGTACAAATTGAAGTGACCCACCAATCGGTGATTGACTTCTATGTGTGATTTGTCGACTCCAATTAAAGTAGGTTTGTGTTTGTAATTTTCATATCCCCAACTCCATGTATTCCTGAACCAGATAGTAGGTAATACCGTAATGGGAGCCATTATTTTGGAACGATTTTCTACCGTTACCTTGATTAATATGTCTTGTTCATCGGCTTTGGCATATTCAATAGTGATATCAAAATATTCATCTTTGTCAAAAACCCCCGTGTCCAGCAATTCATATTCGGGTTCCAGACGGCTACGCTTTTTACTTTCCTCAATTAATTTTTCATAGGGAAAAACGGCATGAGGATACTTATAAAGCATCTTTTGGTAAGAATGTGTAGGAGTAGAATCTTGATAAAAGTAAATTTCTTTGACATCCTCGCCATGATTTGATTCGGCTGGAGTTAACCCAAAAAAGCGCTCTTTTAAGATACGGTCTTTATGGTTCCAAAATGCAAAAGCAAAGCAGATGTGTTGTTTGTTGTCGGAAATACCCCCAATCCCTTCTTCACCCCAGCGATACGCTTTGGAACGAGCCATGTCATGAGTAGTGCTGCCCCAGGCATAACCACTTTGGGAATAATCTTCTCTCACGGTACCCCATTGTCTTTCGGTTAAATAGGGACCCCATTTTTTCCAGCCTTTATTATCGGTTCTTAGTTGTAAACGTGCTTTTTCGGCGTTTTTTTCTGGATCTCTTTCTGGCATACCCTGTCTAATTTATTTCTAGTCGCAATTTAGACAAAACACGTATAAAAATCGGTATATAATTGGCAAAAATCATCGGAGATAATTAATGAAAAGTTATTTATGAATTGTTTTATTATTTTATTTACAGAATCGGCCTAAAACGGGAATTTGTTTAGCTTTTGTTTTTTGTGAAGAGGTGAATAAATTCTGTTAAAGGGGTTTGATTATTGATTTTTGGAGGAACAACTTTTCATTAAGCTTATTGCCCAAATTTGTTGTAGTAGGTGTTGGGCGGCTTTACTACTTTATTGACTTTTTTTTAATATCTCTTATTAGTTTATTATATGCGCCAATTATTAAACTTCTTGAAGGCTTAGAAAAATGAACATCAGAGTTATCTTTTGGTTTTCCTACAGAAGCTACTACTTTTTGAGTGTAAATAATTTGAGAATTTTTTAAATCGTAGATTTCGATTGTTACTTCATTACTGTTCATGCCTTCTCTGCTCATTCTATGTGGAGTCAAATCAATTGAACCAAAATCATTTCTTGTTTGGGTAGCTTTAATGTTTATGAAAAAGTCATAGTTAGTTCCTTTTTTAATATCTGCAATGATTTGCTTACTTGGATTCAAAGGAATTTTTTTCTGTGTCAAAAGTAAACCAGAAACATCGGTCACATAATTTAATCTTTCGCCGAGAAGAATCTTAAAGTCACGTATTGAAGTTTCTTTAAGATATTTTGTGCAATCTGCCGGCGCATCTACCTCATTAAGAAGCCATTTTCCGTTGGTGAAATCGACACCTGTTGTTTGTCCGGGATTGTAGAAAACATAAGAAGGTAAGTTGCAAGAACTAAGTACTACCATGCAAAAGGCAAGAAATAGAATTTTCTTCATGAATCAATGTTTAAGATTTGTTATGATAATGTCGCCCAAGGTTCTGGTACTACTGCGGATTTGCCACCCGATAGCGAACAGGCGAAACAAATCATTCCAAATACAAAACCATTTTCAAATTAAGCCCAATGCCCAAATTCGTTGTAGTAGGTGTTGTGCGTTCGCTTTTTTATTTATTCTCTTTCTTGTCAATTTCTTTTATAATTTCTCTTGCTTGTTTAATAGCATTTCCATAAGATTTTTGGCTGTATTTGGTAAAATTATCAATACCCGACAAAATAATCTTTGTCTTCTGTTTCAATAAAGCCTTATTGATATCTTCATCTTCTTTTCCATTCATCAATAAATCTATATATCTTGAAGTAAGTTTTTCGTATGACTCTTCGACATGTGCTATCTGTGGAATAGTTTGCTGATAATAACTCAAAACCATATTCCTTAAGTTTTGATTTTCTATGGTATTTATTTTTCCACTAGATTTAAAGCCTTCATATCTACCATTATTTACTACTGTATTAATGATATTTGTACCTGAATTAATCTGTTGATGATTAGCTTTAATACTGTCTATTTTTTTTGGTGTAAGATGTAAAATAAATAAAACTTGTTGTTGAGTTTTATGAAATGTTTTTTTTGAGTCTTCCAGGTTTGAAATGTCACTTTGTAAATCTTCTTTCAACCCAATTAAAAATGTTTGTGCCTCTTTATGCTGATGTCTTTCTTCGCTCCAAGAATGAAGCCAAATTGAAAGTGTAACTGCAAATACAATAATTAAAATTTCAGCAAGTATTTCTTTTGCTTTTTCTTTGAAAGAATGTTTTTTATTGTTCATCTCCGAATATATTTTTTTTGTGTGTTTTATTATTTCGTCTTGCATATTTTAGTTTTGTAATTTTAAATGTTGATTAGTTATTTCTATCGCTCGAAAGTGACGCACAACGTCCCCGCGCTACAAGCAGTTTGGAACTAAATTTAGCTCTATTTTCGGATTTGCCACCCGAGCGATAGCGAACAGGCGAAGCAAATCTTCCAAATACAAAACCAACTTTTCATTAAGCCTATTACCCGAATCCGTTGTACTAGCTGTTAGCCGACGTTTTTATTAAAACCAATTTCTTTTTTATCAAAATTGAACATGGTTTTTAGTTCTTGATATTTTTCATCAAATTCTTGCTTTGAAATAGCCTCAACTCTCCATAACCACTTCAAATTTTCATATTGGTTTTCATAACTAAGATTTTTATCTAAATACATATAATTTTCCCTTAAATATTTGTCTCTAGATGTGAAAATATTCTCTATGAATTCATTTACAACTTGCTCGTTTGGAATTTTTTTATATATAAAAACGGCGGTATTATTTTTTGGAATTTTAATTTTCCACGATTTTTCTTTATTAATTAAAAAGATAACCAATAAAACTGTAGCTATTAAAGAAAAGAATTTCCAAATATCGGGATCGTAATCTTTATCATTTCTACTTATGAAAGATATAAAAGCTAAAAAATATATAAAAACCGAAAATATTATAAAAAGGATGTTTGAATTTTCATGAGAAGCTTTATTATTTGACAAATCTTCAAAAGGGATTAGTGCTTCAAGATTACTTTTTCCTGGTATAATTTCTTTATACGATAATTTTGACTCTAAAATTTCAAATTCTCTTTTGTGAAAAAATCTATTCTGTTTCAATGTTTGCATAATTACTCTATAAATTGTCAGCTAACGTTCTGGAACTACAGCGGGTTTGGGACTAAATTAAGCCCATTATTCGGATTTGCCACCCGAGCGATAGCGAACAGGCGAAGCAAATCTTCCAAATACAAACCAATTTTTCGATTAAGCCTAATACCCAAATTGCTTGTAGCGTGTGTTGGGGATCGTTTTTATTTTCCAAATAGTGAATTCCAAAGACCTCTAGGCTTATCTTCAATTTTAATTTTGGAATTATTTATCTCAGAATTATCATTTGTTAAGTTTCTGATTCCACTATACAATGGTTCTCCTTGTTTTGGAATAGGTGTAATAGTTTCAAGAGGATAGAAGTTATTATAACCATCCATTCCTACTGGAAAATCTGTTCTTTCGGTCCATCTTTTTTCCAATAACTCTGGAATAGGATTCATTTCAATTTTATCATCAAAACTTTTTTTAGCCTTATCAATAAATTGTTGATCAAAATTGGAAGAAACTTTAGAAAAATAATCTAGACCGTTGGCAGGTATATGCAAAAGAAAAATTTGTGTTTTATCCTTTAATTGGTATATATTCAAAACTTTAAAATAGCTATTTGCATTAATGCAACAATGCCCATATTTTTCAACATCTGGATTGATTTCGTGTAATTTTGCAGCTTTAGATGATGCAATAATAAATCGTGTGTTTTTAACAATTCCTGCGCCTTTCCAACTTACATCAAGGAAGTATCCATTTCTTAAAATTTGGCCTTCTTTAAATTGGTTAAGTACATTACTTTTTAAGTCACAATCTTTATAGTACAAAGTTGCACCTGGATAAGTCCAATTGAAAATTTCTTCTGAATTTTCCAAAAACTTTTTATCGTTTTCTATCATTTGTTAAATTATTAATGAATTTTCTTTGGTATTCTATAATTATCGCCAACGTCTTGGCACTACAGGGGGGTTGGGACTAAATTAAGCCCTATTTTCGGATTTGCCACCCGAGCGATAGCGAACAGGCGAAGCAAATCTTCCAAGTATAAAACCATCTTTCCATTAAGCTCAATGCCCAAATTGCTTGTAGTGACTGTTACCTGCTGGCTTTATTAATTAAATCCAAATTCGATAAATTTGGATCCTATTTCATTTATACTATAAATCAGTTTAGGTTGAATATCTTCTCCTTTTCCTCCAATTCTGATTTGCATCTGTTTTTCTCTTTTTATGTCAGAAATTGATTGTTTTATAAGTCCTATTTGGTGTAAGTTTGACTTAACATCATCATCTATTCTTCCAAGATGGTAATTGTTTTCCAATAACTTTAAGTCTTCTATATACGCATTATCAATAATGTGGGTCAGTCTTATAAAATCATTATATTCCAATTTTCCAATAATTGTTTTTTTAAATAGTCTTCCTATGAAGGTCGCTTTTTCATCATCGTTTAATCTATTTAGTGTTATAAGTAGTTTTTCTCCAGCTTTATTTGTTTCCTTTCTGGACTCCAACTCATTAATAAACTTTTCTCGGTGAGTTAGCTCAATATCCTTTAATTCAAACAGGAATTTGAGTAGTTTTTTGGTAAAAAAAGATTCTGTTATCTTTTGGTATAAGCTATAACCTTTAAAGCCTATTCCGAATATAGGAATATCTTTTAAAACTTCTGATTCTGTGATTAAATCTAGACTGGTTTCAAGAATTTCAGGTGTTAATTCAGTTATTGCTTCTGATTTAACAGATTTAAAAATATCAACTTGATTTTTCTCGTTTTTATCTCTCATTTTTGATGCTTGCAGGTAACGTCTTGGCACTACAGCGGGTTTGGGACTAAATTAAGCCCTATTTTCGGATTTGCCAAATCATCCCAAATACAAAACCATTTTTCCATTAAGCCAAATGCCCAAATCCGTTGTAGCATCTATGTAAAAGCATAACTTAGAATTACTAAAAACAAAGATTATGCAATTACAAGATGCCTTAATAAAACCAAAGATATTCATTGGTTTAGATATTCACAAAAAAAGCTGGACAGTTTCCATTCAAACTGATTTGTTCTTTCACAGAACGTACTCGATGCCTTCCGTTGCCGAGGATTTATTTCAATATGTGGAGCAAACATTTCCTGATTACGAAGTGGATTTAGTTTATGAAGCAGGCTGTTGCGGGTTTTGCGCCGCCCGCTATTTTTTAAACTTAGGTTGGAGTGTTTTGGTTGTCAATCCATCCGATGTCAAGACAGGAGACAAGGAACGATATCAAAAAACAGACGCCTTAGATTCGAGAAATCTGTCCAATCAATTAAAGGCGGGTGTTCTGCGGGGAGTTTATATTCCTACTGAAGAACACGAACAGTTTACGACTTTGGCCCGTCATAGAACCCAAGTCACCAAGAAACTCCGACAAAGCAAATTGCATATTAAAAGTATGTTGCTCTTTCATGGCATAACAATACCTCAAGAGTTTGATAATTCAAATTGGAGCAAAGATTTTATTGTCTGGCTAGAAAATATAAAATTCAGCAATACTTGTGGAGAATTGGCTTTGCAGGGCAAAATACGGATGTATAAATTTATCAAGTCAGAGTATTTGGAAATTGCGAATCAAATGCGTGCTCATTGCCGAAAGACCCATAAGAAAGATTATAATCTCTTGAAGAGCATTCCAGGAATTGGGGGTTATCTGGCAAGCGTGATTCTGGCCGAGTGTGGTGATTTGCGCCGATTCAATAACGAGGGACAATTCAGCTCTTACATCGGATTGGTTCCTGGGATTTATAATAGCGGCGGTTCGGAAAAGTGTTTGGGAATAACTCCCAGAAGCCGTTCACAATTACGGAGTTATTTAGTGGAAGCCGCCTGGGTTGCCATTAGAAAAGATACCGAAATGCAAAACTATTACCGCAAACATCAAGGCAAGAACGTAAAGAGTATCATCATTAAAATAGCCCATAAAATGGCACGAAGAATACTCTCGGTCATTAAAACGGAAACACCCTATCAAATCAATAGAAATTTAGTGTTAGAAAAATAAAAACAACCTTCTTAAAAAGCTCAATTATAACAGAAGATAGACTGCAAAACAGCTAAGGTGGTTCTATAAAACGAAGCCACATTTTGTAGCAGGCAGCTATTTTTTATTCTTACAATCATACAGATGCTGGTGGTCTCGTTCTGAAAACGAGAACCACATATAGGAGTGTGAGCCTTAAGAATTTTAAAAAGAAAGACTATGAAATAAAAGAGACATGAATTCCTGGCATTATTGAAAAAGTTAGAATAACTTTTTCAGTCCAAGCCTTCGGCGGACAAAAAGTTGTTTCCAACTTTTTCAACAAGCCGCTGGTATGGAATTCTATACTCGAAAAATAACCGACATATAACCCTCTCAAAAGTTGTGAATAACTTTACGATGCTTTACATAGGAGTGGCTGTTGGCGGTAGTTTTTTAATATACAATACAATCTTTACTTTTCAGATAAAATCCTAAATTTTCTAATTGCTTTAATTTTCCAAGAGAATCTATAGAAACTAAAAATGATTCTTTAGATTCTGGACAACTATTATATTTCATAACTTTTAATTTGTACCCATTCTCTGTTTGAGTATAAGACCTACCTTTTTTGTCATTGGAATCTATATCATATTCATTTATTCTTGCAATTAAGAAAGCTTCTTCTACATTATCTATTTTGTTAATGAACCTTGCTAATTCTTTTTCTTCTTTTATGTAATGCCATTTTCCGTTTTCTAAAAAATTGATGTTATAATTGCAATATCCAGGTTGACAGCCTGTAAAGAAGCCTCCATTGTTTTCTTCAAAATTATATTTTTTCTTTAATTCTTTTTTTCCTTTAGAAAATATTACTTTAGGAGTAAACCCATAAACATAATTGATTTCCCAATACTCATAATTCTTGTTTGGAATAATTTTTTTTAATAAATTTTCAATACCTGTTTTTTCTGAATCTAAAGATTTATATTTTAAATCTTCGCAAGAGAGAAAAATTAAAAAAACAACAAGAATAATTTTTTTCATATGTTTGAAATTGTTCATTTTCGGAGGCAAAATTACCGCCAACTTATTCATATGTGTAACAAAATCACACAAAGCCATCCAAATTTGGTCGGTTTTGAGTGATATGCGTCACGTTTCTCTTTTTTTCAAATGTAGAAAATAATAATTAGAATCCTACACAGTATAATTTGCAACAAAAATATCTTTTGAACACCGAAGCCGCGTGAGGGACAGAAGTTAGCTACCGAAGTAGCGCGGATAGCCCGGCAGCATAAAGAAAAGGGACCGAATCACCGTATAGTGATTTGGTCCCTTTTCTTTATGGTGGCACGCCCAAGAAATATTAATTGGTGTGTTATTGTAAATCGGTGTTGTATTGAGGTGCTAGATTTTTCAGCATATCGACGGTCATCATTTCCAGGTCAAATTCGTGGTTCCAACCCCAGTCTTCTCTGGCGCGGGAGTCATCAATACTGGCAGGCCAGCTGTCGGCAATCTTTTGACGAAAGTCTGGTGCGTATGTTATTTCCAGTTCCGGAATGTGCTTTTTGATTTCGGCAGCAATTTCGGTTGGAGTGAAACTCATGGCGGCCAAATTATAGGAAGAGCGTATCTTAATTTGTTCAACAGGTGCTTTCATGATATTGATGGTGGCGGCAATAGCGTCGTCCATATACATCATTGGCATTTTGGTTTCGGAGTTCAAAAAGCACTCGTATTTTCCATCGCTTAATGCTTTGTGGTAAATGTCTACGGCATAATCGGTGGTTCCTCCGCCGGGTAATGTTGTCCAGCTGATTAATCCTGGGTAACGGACGCTTCTTACATCGACCCCAAAAATGTTGTGGTAGTATTCACACCATCTTTCACCGGCCTGTTTGCTGATTCCATAGACGGTTGAAGGTTCCATAATGGTGTATTGTGGCGTGTTTTCCTTTGGGGTTGTAGGGCCAAAAACGGCGATACTCGAAGGCCAGAATATTTTTTTTATTTTTCCGGCTTTCGCCAAATTCAAAACGTGAAACAATGAATTCATATTTAAATCCCAAGCAAAGGCAGGGTTTTTTTCGGCAGTTGCAGAGAGTAAGGCAGCCATCAAATACACGTCGGTAATTTGGTGAAGTTCTACCAAATGTTCGATTTGGTTAAAATCCAAGGCATTTATTACCTCAAATGGGCCAGAATTCACGACATCGTTATTCAGCTTTCGAATGTCAGAAGCAATAACATTCTCGGTTCCATAAATGGCTCTGAGTTCGTGGGTCAATTCGGTACCGATTTGCCCGCAAGCACCAATAATTAAGATCTTTGGATTCATTGTGTGTTGTTTTGAAATGCAAATATAACGATTTCGTAAATTATCAGGAATAAAGATAATCGTTTTTGTGGATATTGTAAAAAAATAGCTAAAATCAACAAAAGGTCGTAATTGTTGGTGTTAATATTCTGTCATTAAAATTATGATTGATATTGGCATTGAAATTGATATTGCCATTGAATTTTGCCATTGATATTGTCATTGAAATTGAAATTGCCATTGTAAATTTACTTTGTAACTTTGTGACTCAAATAATTTAGAAATGAACAATAAATTAACGCTACTTTTTTTGGTGCTTTTGATGCAGTTTTCGTGTAAAGACGACAATGATGTAAGACTTGCCGATAATTTAAGGGATGCAAAAAAGAAAGAATTAATTTTTAAAACAATAGATAAAGGGTGGAATTTTATTGATACCCCTATCAACACAACTTCAGAAGCTACTATGAAGACTTGGCCAGAGTGGAGAGCTTTTATGGAAGAGTTGTCCGTTAAGCCAAAGAAAACAATTACGGCTTTTCAAAAGAAAGCCAAGGCGCTATCGACCAAAGTGATGGCTTTGAACACCAATATTCCCACTCAATTTGACAACCCACAGATAAGAAGCCGAATTGCAACTTTGATTACCCAAGTTCGAATGTTGGATTTATATATTAATCTTGATAAAGTTTCGGATAAAAAAGTAACCGAACGTCTTGCAGAAATTAATTTGGAGCTGGTTTCATTGCAAAGACAAATGGATAAAATTGTTGAGAAAAGCAAAATTCCATTGGAAGTTGGAGAATCCGAATTATTGATGATGCTTGACACTACAAGAGCGATACAAGCAGGAAATCCAGCAATGCCAGGAAGTACGGCAACGCCCGGAAACCCAACATTACGCGGAAATCCGAAAATGCCAGGGAATCAGACAATACCTGGGAATCCGGGAGGTGCGACCAGTCCAAAAAATTCAAATGAACCACGCGTTGAGTAAAGCAACTATATATTCGGTTTATGATTCTTCTCCAAAAACGGCTCAGATTGTGGCGCGTTTGTTGGAAAACAATCAGGTAAAAATGCAATTGGACGGTTTGTTGGGATCTGCGGCTTCCTTTGTGATTCAGTCTGTTTTCAAGAAATCGGAACTTCCTTTTTTGGTGGTTTTGAACAACAAGGAAGAAGCGGCGTATTATTTGAACGATTTGGAACAAATGATAGGCGAGCAGGATGTATTGTTTTATCCGGGTTCTTTCCGTCGTCCATACCAAATTGAAGAAACGGACAATGCCAATGTTTTGCTTCGCGCTGAGGTACTCAACCGAATCAATTCCCGCAAAAAACCAGCAATCATCATTACCTATCCCGAGGCGCTTTTTGAAAAAGTGGTGACCCGAAAAAACTTGGATCAAAACACTTTAAAAGTAAGTTTAGGCGATAAGATTTCGATTGATTTCTTGAACGAAGTGCTGTTTGAATACGAATTTAAAAGGGTAGATTTTATCACGGAACCCGGCGAATTCTCTGTTCGTGGTGGAATTGTCGATGTGTTTTCGTTTTCCAATGACAATCCGTACCGAATAGAATTTTTTGGGAATGAAGTCGAAAGTATCCGCAGTTTTGATGTTGGCACACAATTGTCATTAGAGAAACAGAAAAAAATTACCATTATTCCGAATGTCGAGAATAAAGTTTTTCAGGAAAACAGAGAGAGTTTTCTAGATTATATAGCTGAAAGAACGGTTTTGTTTTTTCAAAACACCGAGAATCTTTTATACGAATTGGATAAGCAATTTGGCAGAGCCGAAGAAGCTTTTGAGAAATTATCCAAAGATATCAAGCACGCCACGCCAGAACAATTATTTCTGAACCAAAAGGAATTTGTAAAAAGAGCGTTGGATTTTTCGGTTGTCGAATTCAATTCTAAGCCTGTTTTTAAAACGACCAAAAAGTTTGAATTTCACATTCAGCCGCAACCGTCGTTCAATAAGCAGTTTGATTTGTTGTTGAATAATTTGAGCGATAACCATTTTAATGGGTATCAAAATTATTTGCTTTGTTCGAATGAGGCGCAGACAAAGCGTTTTCACGATATATTCGAATCTTTGGATGAAGCTAATTCCGAAAATATTCGCAAGCAATACAAGACGATTGTTTTGCCATTGTACCAAGGTTTCATCGATCAGGAAAATCAAATTACTTGTTATACTGATCATCAGATTTTTGAGCGCTACCATAAATTCAGCATCAAAAACGGTTATTCCAAAAAGCAGAATTTAACCTTAAAAGAACTCACGACTTTGTCCGTTGGTGATTATGTAACGCATATTGACCACGGAATCGGGAAGTTTGGCGGGTTACAAAAAATACAGGTCGAAGGCAAAACACAGGAAGCAATCAAGCTCGTTTATGCCGATAATGACATCGTGTATGTGAGCATTCACTCGCTACACAAAATTTCAAAATACAACGGAAAAGACGGAACACCACCCAAAATTTATAAATTAGGGTCTAGTGCTTGGAAGACTTTAAAACAAAAAACCAAAGCAAGAGTCAAACATATTGCATTCAATTTGATTCAGTTGTATGCCAAACGCCGATTGGAAAAAGGATTCCAGTTTGCTCCCGACAGTTACCTGCAAAACGAGTTGGAAAGTTCGTTTATCTACGAAGACACGCCGGACCAAATCAAATCGACCCAAGAAGTCAAAGCCGATATGCAAAGCGAGCGCCCGATGGATCGTTTGGTTTGCGGGGATGTGGGATTTGGAAAAACCGAGGTGGCGATTCGTGCGGCTTTCAAGGCTGTGGACAATTCAAAACAAGTGGCAATTCTAGTTCCAACGACTATCTTGGCGTATCAGCATTACCGTACTTTTAGCGAAAGGCTGAAAGATATGCCGGTTTCTATTGGTTATTTGAACCGCTTTAGAACCGCCAAACAAAAGGCTGAAACCTTAAAACAACTAGCAGAAGGCAAACTAGATATCGTCATAGGAACACACCAATTGGTTAACAAAAATGTGGTTTTCAAAGACCTTGGATTGTTGATTGTCGATGAGGAACAGAAATTTGGTGTTAACGTAAAAGACAAACTTAAAACCATCGCTGCCAATGTCGATACTTTGACATTGACGGCAACCCCAATCCCGAGAACTTTGCAGTTTTCGTTGATGGCAGCGCGGGATTTATCGGTAATTACAACACCTCCGCCAAACAGATATCCTATAGAAACGAATGTGGTTGGGTTTAATGAAGAGCTGATTCGCGATGCGATTTCGTATGAAATTCAGCGCAACGGACAGGTTTTCTTCATCAATAACCGAATTGAAAATATCAAGGAATTTGCCGGAATGATTCAGCGTCTGGTGCCAAATGCCAGAGTGGGAATTGGACACGGACAAATGGAAGGCGCTAAACTAGAGGAGTTAATGCTCGCCTTTATGAACGGTGAATTCGATGTTTTGGTGGCGACAACAATTATCGAAAGCGGATTGGACGTCCCGAATGCGAATACCATTTTTATCAATAATGCGAATAATTTTGGTTTGTCTGATTTGCATCAAATGCGTGGTCGGGTAGGGCGTAGCAACAAGAAAGCATTTTGCTATTTCATCTGTCCGCCGTATTCACACATGACCGAAGATGCAAGGAAACGAATTCAGGCTTTGGAGCAATTCAGCGAATTGGGAAGCGGTTTGAATATTGCGATGAAAGATCTTGAGATTCGTGGTGCAGGAGATTTATTGGGAGGAGAACAAAGTGGTTTCATCAATGATATTGGTTTTGATACCTACCAAAAAATCATGAACGAGGCCATCGAGGAATTAAAGGAAAACGAATTCAAAGATTTATACCCTGAAGAGAATAATATCGAAACCAAGGAGTATGTAAAAGACCTGCAAATCGACACCGACTTTGAATTGTTGTTTTCAGATGAATATATCAATAATGTCACGGAGCGTTTGAGCTTGTACAACGAATTGGCAGACGTGAAAAACGAGGAAGAACTGGTTGTTTTCCAAAACAAACTAATCGACCGTTTTGGTCCAATGCCTCCAAGAGCCTTAGCCTTAATGAACAGTATCCGCATCAAATGGATTGCCACTCGAGTAGGAATCGAAAAACTGGTAATGAAAAAAGGCAAGATGATTGGCTATTTTGTCTCCGATCAACAATCCGATTTTTATCATTCCAAACGTTTCCATAAAGTGATTCAGTTTGTGCAAACCCACAGCAATATTTGTGTTATGAAAGAAAAGCAAACCCCAAACGGTTTACGACTGTTATTGACTTTTGATAATGTGAAATCTACCAGAAGAGCTTTGGAATTGATGGAGTTGTTGGGCTGGGAGTAGAATAAAAATTTTGTTTAATGTTTGAAAACGAAACGATTAGTTAAACTCCAGCATTTGTTTTTAAAAGCCAATAAAAAAGATTGGTATGACGATTTACTTTTTAGATTAAATAAAATAACCGCTGATATTTCAACGGTTATTTTTATAATGTAAAGGGTTTTTAAGCTTCTGGTTGTTCGTATTGCCAACCTTCCTCAAGGAATTCTTGAACGATTACGCTGTATTCAGCGCCGACTTTTTCAGAAAGAATATCGGTATTAAAAACTATTTTTTCAGTAATATAATTTTTAAGCAAAAAACCGGCAACTAAAACAATTAAAGCAGGTATAATTGCGCTTGTTAAAGTATCCAAACTGAAAGAGAACAACATTGGCAAAACAAGTATTATACCAGCTGCGATAAAAATATATTTTTTGGCCTTTGTTCCCGATTCATCATGTATGGATTTGCAACTTTCACATCTGGGAACACCAATAGATACTTTGTTAAAATTTACTTTTCGTACCACAAGATAATTAGCTCTTTTTTGTTCAAGATAAAGGGTTTGGAAAAAACAGCTGTCCATCAATGACATTTCTTTTTTTCGGCAGAAGCTGCACTTCTTTTCAATAGGTTCAATCCTTTTTAATGTTTGATTAACAACGTATTTTTCTTCCATAATTTATTTGGTTGTAGGTTAATAATTTAAGCTAAAATATGAAAAATGTTTGACTTTATTAATTTTAAAATGGGGAAAGCAGTTAGTTGTAAATAATCGTATATTTGATTTTTACAAATTCATTTTCCATGAAATCAAAATCAATAGAGGATTTCTACCAGGAAATTTCCGGTGACTCCAGTATAGAAACAAGCTCATTATTACCCAAGGATATTCAAAAAGAAATTGGACATTTCAATGTTTTCAATATCAAAGAACTTTATGAAAGGCTAAAGGAAAAGTCTTTTATGCCTTATGACCGAAGAGCCTATTATAAAATAAGCTTGATTCGAGGCAAAAACAGAGTGGAGTATGCCGACCGCATAGTCGAAATAGAAGAAAATGCACTTTTATTTGCTACACCCAAAATTCCTTATAATTATGTTCCGCAGGAGACCCAACAATCCGGACATTTCTGTGTTTTTACCACAGAGTTTTTAACCAAGGACAAAAGCGGGATAGATTTGGATAAACTACCTATTTTTAAAACGGATGGTTATCCCATTTTTCAGTTAACGGAAGAAGATACTGTTGCTGTTGATTTGATTTTCAAAAAAATACATCAAGAAATCAATTCGGATTATGTGTATAAATATGATTTGATTCGGAACTATGTGGCGGAGCTGATTCATTTTGGACAAAAGCTGCAACCTGTGACGGCATTATATTCCAAACATAATTCGGCGGCTAGGGTTTCTTCCTTATTTGCAGAATTACTCGAAAGACAATTCCCTATTGAATCGCCTCGTCAACGCTTGGAATTAAAATCGGCTAAAGATTTTGCAGCTCGTTTGGGCATTCACGTCAATCATCTCAATAAAGTTCTAAAGGAAAATACAGGAAAAACAACCACCGAATTAATAAGCGACCGGTTGATTCATGAGGCCAAAATTTTATTGAAAGAAACGGATTGGAACATTTCGGAAATAGCCTATTCACTAGGTTTTGAAGAGCTGGCACATTTTTCTAATTTTTTCAAAAAGCAAACAGCATTTACTCCTATAGCTTTTAGAGTTTAAACAAATAAGAGATGTAAGGCCAACCCTTTTTTTTACCAGATAAGGAATATAAGTTCGTTTAAGTTGGATGATTATTTAATAAGGAATTCGAAAAATAAAATCTGTCGAATCTGCTTGAAAATAATATAATGGCACGCAGATTTTGCAGATTTAAAAGGATGTTTTTAGCTGTCTTCTTTTTTGGCTAAGGAATTATACTATTTGAATTTTGCAAACTCTCGATTGATATTTGCAATTGGAGAGCTTCACTTCTGAAGTAATTTTGTCCTATCAATTTAAAACAAAATATAAGATGGTAAATTCAAACAATAAAATAGCATTAGTTACAGGAGGAAGCCGCGGTTTAGGAAAAGATATGGCTTTGAATCTTGCCAAAAAAGGGCTTGACCTTGTACTAACTTACAACAGCAAAAAGGAAGAAGCGGACATTGTTGTAAACGAAATCGAAAAACTGGGACAAAAAGCAGTAGCCATTCAATTGAATGTTGCTGAAGTAAACAGTTTTGAGTTATTTTTTCAAAAGGTTGAGACGGCTTTGAAAGACACATTCGCAACCGATAAAATCGATTTTTTAGTCAACAATGCAGGTGTTGGTCTTCACGAAAGTTTTTCGACAACCACCACAAGTCAATTTGATGACTTGGTTAATATTCAGTTCAAAGGACCATTTTTTCTAACTCAAAAAGCATTAGGAGTTATGAACGATGGTGGAGGAATTGTAAACATTTCGTCAGGATTGACCCGTTTTTCATTTCCAGGATATGCTACTTATGCAAGTATGAAAGGAGCTATGGAAACATTGACCAAATATCAGGCAAAAGAATTGGGAGCTAGAAAAATCAGAGTGAATATTGTTGCGCCAGGTGCCATTGAAACTGATTTTGGCGGTGGAGTAGTTCGTGACAACGAGCAATTAAATCAGCAGATTGCTTCAGTAACGGCATTGGGACGAGTAGGTTTACCCGATGATATTGGAAGTGTAGTTGCCTTTTTGTGCACTGATGAAGCCAAATGGGTGAATGGACAACGCATCGAAGTTTCGGGAGGAATGAATTTGTAGAAAAGGAAAAAGGATAAAGAAATCAAAAACTCTTTATCCTTTTTTAATTTATGAAAATTAGTGACCCGAGGGAAAGGGAACAAACGAGGCAAATAGGTATTGAATCTTTTACCGCGTTACTTCCTCAATCAAATAAAAAATCGATTTAAAATCGATGCCACTCATTTTCTCAAAACCTATTTCACAGGTTCTACTGGTGGAATAGCCTTCTTTGCAGTTGGTAGGAATCTGAGCTTTTAATTCACGCAATCCGTGTTCATTCAATTCTGGGATAAGGAAACCTCTGTCTCCGGCAAAACCGCAACAATTGCTGTCAATTAAGGTGACTTTCTCGGCACAAAGTTTAGACAAGGTCACCAATTGTTCTGTTTTTCCAATTTTTTTGACGGAACAAACCGGGAAAACCGCTATCGTATCTTTTTTGTTTTTTACTACTAATTGTGGCATCACATAATCCAACATAAATTCGATAGGATCAACAATTTTTAAGGCTTTCGAAAATTCTTCTTTCGAATGGTAAAAACAAGGGCTCATGTCATACAAAATTGGATATTTTCCGTTTTCTGAAGCGTTCAAAAGGTTGTTTTCCAATGCCTCGGATTGTTCATGGTTGGCTTCGGCAAAACCCTTGCTTGAAAAAGGCATACCACAGCAATGAGTATCTATGGATTCAGGATAAATTATAGTGAATCCGGCACGAACCAATAACTGATGTGTCAGTTCGGTCAATTGAAGATCATCAGAGTCTTGGAAACGATTTTTTCCCATGCTTCTGTTGATGCAGGAAGGGAAGTAAACGACTTTTAAATCAGCGGTTGTATTCATTGCTTTTTCATTAAAGGTTTTGACCGCAGATTGCTGCGCCTATTCGCTATTGCTCGGGTCGCAGATTTTCAATTATAATTTTTCAAATCTTTGACTAAAAATTAAAAAATAATCTGCGAATCTGTGGTTAATTTTTCGTGTTAATTTTATCGGCTCCTTTTGGCATTTCGGGAATCCATTTCGGGATTTTCCCAAAAGTGATAAAATGGGACACATTGGACAATGCCGTCATAATAGTGGTTCCAAGAATAGCGTGAAAAAAGGAAACGATTTTTAATCCCGTTCTCACAATTGATGTAGTTCCTGCCATGTGTGAGCCAATGTATGCTGCGACTTTTTTATTGCCGGAATTCAATTCATTGGCACGCCAGGTTTTCACAAATTTTCCGGTGTCGATATGTACGGGGCATGCCAAGGCGCAAAGACCGTCGGTGGCGCAGGTCTCATCCAGTTGATAGGTAACATCTTTTCGGATGTCGGCCAATCGCTGCAGGTCGTCATTTGTTTCTTCCAATCGACTGATTTCTCTGGCAATCACAATACGTTGACGTGGAGACAAAGTCAAGCCTTCGGATACGCAATGCGGTTCACAAAAACCACACTCCATACATTTGTCAACAATATCGTTGCATTCCGGAAGCGGTTTTAAATTTTTGAGATGTGCTTTTGGATCAGGATTGATCAGTACGTCTGGGTTAATTTTATTATTGGGGTCAAAAATATTTTTGATGCGTTTCATGATTTCGTAGGCCGTAGATCCCCATTCTTTTTCCACAAATGGAGCCATGTTGCGACCCGTTCCGTGTTCGGCTTTTAGGGAACCGTTAAAACGATCAACAACCAAAACTGCCAACTCGGACATTAGTTTTTCGTAACGATCCACTTCGGCTTGGTTCGAAAAGTCTTGTGAGAACACAAAATGCAGGTTTCCTTCCAAGGCGTGGCCAAACAAAACAGCATCGTGGTATTCGAATTTTTTGAACAAATCTTTCAGTTCCAAACAGGCATCGGCCAGTTGTGGCAAAGGGAAAGCGACGTCTTCAATAATTACCGTTGTTCCATTTTTTCGCAGCCCTCCAACTGTTGGTAATAAACCTTTTCGGGCTTTCCAGTTAAAATAATATTGTTTGGGATCGCTCGTAAATTTATACTCTGTATAAGTTGGAATGGATTGAATTTGCAATCGAATTTGTTCTTGTTTTTGTTTTAAAACAACCAAATCATTGTCTCGACATTCCACCAATAAAGCACAAGCAGATTCAGGTAAAGTTTTGAAATAATCAGGCGCATCATCGTCATTCTCGACTGAGCGAATGGATTCTCTGTCCAATAATTCTACTGCTGCAACAGGACTTGATTTCAACAAAATAGTGGCATTACAGGCATCCTGAATCGTGTTGAAAAAAATCAATGAACAGGATTTGTATTTTTCGTCAATGACTGTTTTGAAAGTTACATTCGAAATAAAAGCCAAAGTTCCTTCAGACCCCACCATTAGATGTTTTATGATATCTATTGGCTCCTGATAATCGACCAAGGCATTGATACTATAACCAGTCGTATTTTTTATTTTAAATTTATTTTTGATTTGATTGTAAAGCGTTTCATTGCCTTTAATTTCATCTCTAAGACTTTCGATTTCTTGAATTAAAGCAGTTTGATTTTTCTTGAAAGCTGTAATGCTTTGCGCATCGGCGGTGTCCAAAATAGTTCCGTCATGCAATACAATTCGAATATCCGCTATGGTTTGATAGGAGTTTTGCGCTGTTCCGCAACACATTCCGCTGGCATTATTGGCTACTATACCACCAATCATACAGGCGCCGATCGAAGCTGGATCTGGTCCGATTTTTAAACCATGCGGTGCCAGAAAAATATTGGCTCTGGCACCAATGATTCCAGGTTCTAGTTTTATTTTTTGATTGTTGTCAAAAAGCTCCTGATTTTTCCAGCCGTGAGTTGCAACTACCAAAACTGAATCGGTAATGGCCTGGCCGGACAAACTGGTTCCGGCAGCACGAAATGTCAAAGCAATATCGAGTAATTTAGCCTGTTTTATAATTTCGATTACTTCGGTTTCGTTATGCGCCAGAATCACAATTTTTGGAATCAGTCTGTAAAAACTGGCATCGGTTCCATAAGCAAGTGTTTGTAATGGATTGGTCAAAATACGTTTGGGATCAATAGAGACTGATAAAATGTCTTTTAACTTTTGATAAGAAGGAGCTAACATAGCATTTGTATTTTAAATATTTATTTTCCAAAGAAGTACACCATTAAACTGGCGACAATTATGTAAAATATGGCATAAGGTAGTGCTTTTTTCATAATTTCCCCTTCTTTTCCTTGTTGATTACAGGCTGAAGTGGCGATAGCAATACTTTGTGGAGAGATGATTTTTCCGCCTGTCGCTCCAACTGTATTTGCGGCAGCAAACCAGCTAGGTTCTCCTCCAATTTGTTGGGCAACATGGGCCTGAAGTTTACCAAATAGTATATTGGAAGAAGTGTCGCTACCAGTCAAAAAGGCACCTAGACAGCCAATTGCCGGCGCAAACAGCGGATAAAAAGTACCCGTTGCAGTGGCGATTGCGGTTCCCAACACTACAATCATACCGGATAAATCCATTATGGTGGAAAGTACAATTAGACTGGTTACTGTTATATATGTTTTCTTTAATTGAAGAAACGTTTTTCCAAGAACCCCTAATAGCTCTTTTAACTTTGCTCCCTGCAATAATCCGCCAATTACCGAACCTAAAAACAGCAGGACTCCACCATCTGTCAACCAAAATATCTTGATAGTTTTTACGGATCCATTTATGGTTAGCTCTATTGGAGTTGCTGCTATAGATTGCAGAAAAGTCCTAAAGTTGTTGAACAAAGGACTAGTGCCAATAATGAACAGCAAAATCAAGCCATAGACAGCCCAAGCGTTCATAATCTCTTTGGAACTTTTGCTTTCCAAGATAGTATTATCATCTTTTTTGGCGGTTAATTTTGCCCAAATAACGATTACAATAATCGAGGCTATACTTCCCAAAACGGCTGGAGTTTCTATCCCGATATAGATAACCGAATAGTATTGAACAGCAATCGAAACTGCTCCTACGACCAAACTTAAGGCAATATTTTTCGGTAATGATTTTATGCTGGGATCAGTTAGAAATACAATAATAAAAGGAATAATTATCATTAAGGGAGACAATTGGAACACGACTTCGCTCCCCAAACTTTGTAAATCGGTATGGCCTATTTCTATGGCAACGGCTTTTACGGGTATTCCAACAGCGCCAAAAGCGGTGGGAACACTATTGGACAATAGACTAACTAATGCAGAAAACAAAGGTTTGTATCCTAAACCAATCAGTATCGCTGCCGGTATGGCAACCGCCGTCCCAAAGCCGGCCATTCCTTCGAGCAATCCACCAAAACCCCAAGTCAGCAATAGAACCTGAATGCTCTTATCTGTGGAAATGTTGGAAAATTGAAATTTTAAAACTTCCATTTTCTTGGTATAAACCAATACATTATAGCTGTAAATTGCCATTATGATGATTAAAATTATCGGAAAAATAGCTTTTAGTGTGCCGTAAACTATTGAGAGGCCAATAGAAGATGTTGAAAACTTAAACCCAAATGCTGCCAAAAGAATTGTGACTATCAAAGTATATAAAGCACTTTTGTCACCAGAAATTTTAAGAAAACCTAGTAAAATTATTAAAAGAAAAACAGGAGTTAAGGCAAGGAAAATAGCTAAATAATCCATAGGCGTAAATTTTAACGAAAAAATTAGTCTTATAAAATTAATGAAAAAAGAATCATATAATCAATTCATTTATAATATTTTACTTAAAAAGTATAAATAAAAAAAAGGCAAAACTATGAGTCTCGCCTTTGAACTATTTACCTAAATTAATTAAGATTTAGTTTTTCAAATCTTTAATCACTTTGAAAGCTACGTCTACTTCATTTTCACTAACCATAATCGTAAATTCATTAGAAGTTGAAATTACCTCGTTGATGATAATTCCCTCCCAAGCCAAACGTTGGAAAATGAAATAATAAATTCCAGGAACTACAATATTCTCTTTAGGTAATTTTACTGTTATTGAAGCTAAATTATCCAATTTCTGAATTAATTTTTCAGAAGCAAAATGTTTTTCAACCAAGTGATTGACACTATTGCTCACTACAATATTAGTTTCATTTACTCCTTTGGATGAGGTATAGAAAATATCTGGTAACGAGTTGATGTCAGTAATCAAATCGGCTTGTTTGTTCAAAACAGTATCTGAAACTGCATATGTATAATCCGTCAAAGCAGATCGTACGGTGATTTCACCTATGTTTTTTATTACTTTATTTATTTTATGATTTAGTCTAAAATCTAACTCTTCGGTCAAACGTTTCAAAGCCATCACCACAGCTCCTTGTTTTACTTCTTTTCCAAATTCACTTTCCAATTCGGTCATAATATTTCGTGACAAAGAAGTCAAATTGATAATACCAAGTGACAATGCATTCAGCAAAAAGGGCTTTGTTTTGATGTAATTTTCAACGATTGAGGAAACTGTTTTCATAATGTATAGTGGTTTTTACGTAGTTAGTACTTAGTTTTCGGTTTTAAAACTGATGCAAATATACATAAAAAACAATTTGTTACAAATATAACATTGTTAAATTTCTTTAAAAATGAAAAAAAGCGTCTATAAGGTGTTCAATGGCAAAGGATTTACCTTCTTTGTAGATTGCGATGATATCGAAGCGGACATCAGTATCCAAATCTTTTTCGTTTACGTATGCGTCTACGGCTTTTACCAAAAGTTGAATTTTTTTTGGTTTTACAAAATCTTGTGGTAAACCAAATTCGAGAGATGAACGTGTTTTTACTTCTACAATGGCAAGTGTATTTTCTATTTGAGCAATAATATCAATTTCGGCTTTTTGATAGGTCCAATTGGTTTCAAGTATTGAATAACCATTTTTTTTGAGATACTCTACTGCTAACTCTTCTCCGAGTTTTCCAAGTTCATTGTGTGAAGCCATAGTGATTTTAGATTAGCCCCCCAACCCCCGAAGGGGGTTGTTGTTGTGTAAAATATTTTCAGGTTTCTAGGAATTCCCCCTTCGGGGGTTAGGGGGCTTCAAAAACTACCGTATTACAACTCTCATTAACATCCATACTCACGATATTACCCATAATTAAGGCTCTGTTGTCGTGAACGTGTCCTGCTGGGAAATTATAAAGAATAGGAATGTTATATTTTTGCGTTACATCTTGAACAATTTCATTTGCGTTTTTCCCCCAAGGAATATCATTGTCTTTCATCTTGGTCATCCCGCCCACAATAATTCCTTTGATGCTTTCAAGACAACCATTGCGTTTCAGGTTCATCATCATTCGGTCAATGTGGTAAAGATATTCGTCAAGATCTTCTATGAACAAAATTTTATCGGTACAATCAATAGAAGATTTGGATCCCAATAAACTATATAAAATGGATAAATTTCCACCCACCAATTCACCGGTAGCTTTTCCAAAACGATTCATCGGGAACGGATCGATTTGATATGCCAAAGGATCACCAAACAATGCTGTTCTCAAAGATGAAATCGACTCGGGAGCTGTTCTTTCAACGCTAACAGGCATTGTGCCGTGAATGGATTTGTAGCCCATTGTATTGAGATGATTGTGTAAAACCGTAACATCACTAAAGCCCACAATCCATTTTGGGTGCTGTTTGAATTTGGTAAAATCCAATAAATCAATCATTCGAACCGTACCATATCCGCCACGGGCACACCAAATTGCTTTGATATTTGAATTATCCATTTGATGCTGAAAATCGGCGGCGCGTTGTTCATCGGTTCCTGCCAATTGATTCAAATCCAATCCGATGGTGCTTCCAACAACGACTTCCAAACCCCATGAATGCAATAAATCTATAGTAGGTTTTAGGTTGTCATCAACGTTTTTTCTGGCGGTTGCCACAATGGCAACGGTATCTCCTTTTTGTAAATAAGGTGGTGTGATCATAGTAGTTTGAGCTTGACTGTTTATAGATTGTAAAACAAAAATAAGCAATAGCATTGGATACAAAGCACCTTGTTTTTGGATAAAAGAAAATGGATTGGTATACATGCGGAACTTTTTTTCGAAATGAATTGTTATATGGATTCTGTCTTAAAGCAAAGATATACATTTCTTAAAGACAATAAATAATTGTAATCAAATTACTATATTTACTAAACTAGAATCTATTTAAGAAAATAATGACTATCAAAAAAACCTGTTTCTACCTGATTTTATTTTTTTTAATTTCAAAAAGCAATGCGCAAACCAAAGCTTTTGCGATACATACAGTGGCTTTCTACAATTTTGAAAATTGCTTTGACACCATCAATGATCCGGTTACCAATGACGAGGAATGGACGCCAACAGGAAGTCAACATTGGGACACAAAAAAATATCACCAAAAATTAGAAAATTTAGCTCGGGTTTTATCTGAAATTGGTACAGGTGAAAATCCAAATTCCCCAACATTCATAGGTGGCGCAGAAATTGAAAATCAAGACGTGCTCGAAGATTTAATCAAGCAGCCCAAATTGATTGACAAAGAATATGGAATTATCCATTTTGATTCACCCGACAAAAGAGGAATAGACGTTGCTTTGTTGTACCAAAAGAAACAATTCCAGCCCACGAGTTACATTAATATTCCATTGTATGTGTATAAAGGAGAACAGCCAGTTAAAGAGACTCCAAAAACAGATGCTGTGGAGAATATAGAAACTGAGGATGTCATCCAAGTGAACACCAAAAACTATCGGGTTTATACCAGAGACCAATTGCTGGTAACCGGTTTTTTAAATGGGGAAGAAATTCATATTATTGTCAATCACTGGCCATCACGATCTGGTGGGGAAAAGAAAACAAGTCCATTTCGAGAAGCGGCGGGAGCTTTGAACAGAAAAATTATTGATTCTTTGCAACACATTAATCCTAATGCCAAAGTGATTACGATGGGAGATTTAAACGATAGTCCTTTTAATAATAGTGTAAAAAAAGCGCTTGGAGCCCGAGGAAAAATGCAGGAAGTTGGGGAACTTGGGATTTACAACCCATTCGAAGAAATGGCCAACAAAGGATTGGGAACGATTGCTTTTCGAGATTCTTGGGATATATTTGACCAAGTGATGGTTTCGGGTTCGCTGTTGCAAAAGGATTACAGTTCTTTTCAATATTGGAAAGCGGGAATTTATAACAAACCTTTTTTAATCCAAAAAAGCGGAAAATATAAAGGCTATCCGTTACGCCATTCACTTACCGAAATTGGTTTCAGCGATCACTTTCCTGTTTATATTTATTTGATAAAGGAGAAAAGGTAAAGATTTTAACCGCAAAGGACGCAAAGGTTAATAGTTTGAATGTAAAGTTAAGTACGCAAAGCTTTGCGTACTTCGCGGTTAATTTTTTTCTCTAGGATCTACAATTCAAAACGTTTTCCTTGTTCAGGGAATAAAATTTGTACTCCTAAATCATTTCCTTTTTGTAATTGCTCTTTAATTTTTACAATGTTTTGACTTGGCGGTTTCAAATGGGTGATGATAATTTTGAAGTTTTTCATAGCTCCTTTCCCAGTCAAATCTTCCAATTTGTGGAGTTCTTTCATTAAATGTTTGGGAGTTAAATGTCCGAATAATGAAGAATCTGGCTGTTCATTTGGAAAAGAGACTTCAATAAAAATTCCTCTCAATTGCTTGCTTTTAACCAAAGGAGCGATTGTTTTCCATAATTCGCCTAAATCATTGCTCTTCTCAACGGAATCAGGTCCTGTATCGCCCAAATACAAAACAGCATCTTTTCCGTTTTTGATTAAAAAAGCAGTACTTTCAAAAGGATTCACATGACTTAGCGGAAATGCTTTTACAGTCATTGTGGTATTCGTAATTTTGGTTTCTTCTCCAATAGTAAGAGTTTGGAAGTGATATTTTTTCAATTGAAAACCAGGTCCTTCATCACCAAAATTCACCCAAGTCTCTTCATTAAAATAATGCTTTTCCATTGACTCCATACATTTTTTTGTAGCATAAACAGTTTTGGAAGAATCAGCAGGAGAATTAATAATCAAACCCGAAACGTGATCCAAATGCGCATGGGAAATGCAATATCCTTTGATGTATTTCCTTAAAACTTCACTTGTTGAAACATTGAATACTTTATTCGAAATTGCTTTTTCAATCCCTGCGTTTATAGTTCCCGCATCGAGACAGATATAATCGTGAGTATTTATGGGAGTAACCAAATAGGCCGAAAGATTTTTTTCGTCAATACCGCCTTTTACGCCCAAAGGAACTACATCAAAAGCAGCTTTTTGTGCAAATAGTTGTGCTGATATCAAAAATACAACGATGAAGTATCGATTGAAAGAAGTCATGTTTAAGTGGTTTTTAAAATTTTTATTTCAGATTATAAAATTACTTCCTTCTTTTTTAATGGATGTGTTTTTTTGAAAAAATCGATAGGAACCCATTAAAATGCTATAATTTTACTATTGCATAATTTAAGGTTTGGATGTTTATAAAAAAGTCGATTTTATTCCAATTTTGATTTTAACATCCTGAGAGTATCAAAATTGACCTTAAAATAATATCTTTACGCAAAAATATAACAATTTTAACTAAAAAAGTTACAATGACAACAATAGCAGATCAATTTGGGATGAAAGAGGCATTAGCGCAATTGGGAGTTAAAGCCATAAACGAAGGAACTTCGACAGGTATTAATCATTTTTCAAACGGAGCAATCCTAGAAAGTTTTTCGCCAGTAGATGGTAAATTAATTGCTTCTGTAAAAATGAGCACACCTGCAGATTACGAAAAAGTAATGCAAACTGCTACCGAAGCTTTCAAAACATTTCGATTGATGCCAGCACCACAACGTGGAGAAATTGTGCGTCAGTTTGGAGAGAAATTGCGTCAAAATAAAGAAGCTTTAGGTAAATTGGTTTCTTATGAAATGGGGAAATCATTGCAAGAAGGATACGGTGAAGTTCAAGAGATGATTGATATCTGTGATTTTGCAGTAGGATTATCACGTCAATTGCACGGATTAACGATGCATTCTGAGCGTCCAGGACACAGAATGTATGAGCAATACCATTCTTTGGGAGTTGTGGGAATCATTTCAGCTTTTAACTTTCCGGTAGCTGTTTGGGCTTGGAATACAGCACTGGCTTGGATTTGTGGTGATGTTTGCGTTTGGAAACCATCAGAGAAAACACCGTTGTGTGGAATCGCCTGTCAAAATATTATCGCTGAGGTAATCAGAGAAAATAACCTTCCAGAAGGAATTTCTTGTTTGATTAATGGAGATTATACAATAGGTCAATTAATGACTGCCGACAAACGTGTGCCTTTAATATCGGCTACGGGTTCTACTCGTATGGGTAAAATTGTGGCTCAAACTGTTGCAGGTCGTTTAGGAAGATCATTATTAGAATTGGGTGGAAACAATGCAATCATTGTAACGCCAGATGCCGATATCAAAATGACGGTTATTGGAGCTGTTTTTGGAGCAGTGGGAACTGCAGGACAAAGATGTACTTCTACTCGTCGTTTGATTATTCACGAAAGTATTTACGATAAAGTGAAAGATGCTGTTGTATCAGCTTACGGACAATTGCGAATTGGAAATCCATTGGACGAGAAAAATCACGTTGGGCCATTAATTGATACACACGCAGTTGAAATGTATAATAATGCATTAACCAAAGTTGTTGCCGAAGGCGGAAAAATTCTGGTTGAAGGAGGAGTACTTTCTGGAGAAGGTTACGAAAGCGGTTGTTATGTAAAACCAGCTATTGCCGAAGCGCAAAATTCATTCGAAATCGTACAACACGAAACTTTTGCTCCGGTTTTATATTTGATCAAATATTCTGGAACCGTTGAGAATGCAATCAACGTTCAAAATGGAGTAGCTCAGGGACTGTCATCTGCGATTATGACCAACAATTTGCGTGAAGCGGAACATTTCTTATCTGTTGTAGGATCTGATTGTGGAATTGCCAATGTTAATATTGGAACTTCTGGAGCCGAAATCGGTGGTGCTTTTGGAGGAGAAAAAGAAACAGGTGGAGGTAGAGAATCTGGTTCTGATGCCTGGAAAGTGTATATGCGTCGTCAAACAAATACAATCAATTATACGACCAGTTTGCCTTTGGCACAAGGAATAAAATTTGATTTGTAGGTAATTATAATTCATAAAAAAAGTGGCTTGTTTTTGTTAACAAGCCACTTTTTATTTGGAATTTAATCTAAATTAAACGAAGCTCCTAAACTAAAGGTAACCTGATTGTTTAAATGATCAAATACTTCTTTATCATTGCTGTATTTTGCAATTGGAAAGCCAAGTTCAGTAAAAACACCAAAACCTTCAGTAAAAAAGTAACGACCACCAAGATGACCCCCAAAATTGTGCAATCCTAAACTCAAACCTGGATAGATATCCAATTGTTCAACACCAATTACACTGCTTAAATTAGCATTAATTCTAAATTTTGCATCAAAACGATCTTGAAATTCTGGTTTTACGTTAACATAAGTGTTTTCGCCATAGATCCCTGAAAATTCATCTACTCCTAATAAATAAGTTGCTACAAATCCATAAGAGAAATTTTCACCAAGACCAAAATCAGCAGATGCCTGAATCCCGGAACCTCCGTCTTGAAAGTTTGCACCCACATTAAATTTAGCATCGCCTTTTCCCTTAAAAGCCTGTTGTGCATTTGTTAAACCAAAAGAAGCCAAAAACAAAAGTGTTATAATCTTTTTCATAATATAAAATAGGTAATAAATTTTTGGCAAATATAGTATTTAGATTTTATTCCTCCCTTTTTCAGTAGGATATAAACTAGGCAGGGGTTCGCTTTGCCAAAATTCTTTAGTGTCAACATCCATAATAGTCAGCGGGCCTTTGAAGGCGGCGCTGGTGTCAATGTTCCAGATATTCGCTTTTCGGACAGGAGTGGTTTTTCCGATACGCGAGACAGGGGTATGACCAATATAAATTTCTTTGTACAGCGTAAATCGTTTTGGATAGTATTGATGATCCGTTTTCATGTTTGGATCTAATGCCAATGCAGCCTCCCAAAGTGTTCGATCCCAATAAAACAATTTAGGAAAATACTCAAAATTAACGCCGTTCATATTGGTAAAACCCGCGTGAATAAACATCCGATTTTGTTCATCCAAGTAATAATCCTCTAATGACTCCAAGAATTTTATATGTTTGTTCTTAGTTTCTCCATTTACACTTTGGTAGGCCAAAACAGTAGCTTCTCCACCATGTTGATACCATTGTTCATTGTCTTTGCTGTCTTTTAGCCACTCTCTTAGTAATTCATCATGGTTGCCACGAATGCAGATAACATCATGGGTAGTTTTTAGTTCTATCAAAAAATCAATAACTTGCGGGGATTGACTCCATCCATCTACATAATCTCCCAGAAAAATGAGTTTGTCTTTTGGACTTACCTTAGCTCTTTCAAAAATTTGATGTAGAGCTCTCAAACCACCATGTATGTCACCGATAACTAATGTTCTCATTTATTCTCAATTTATTCTTTTACAAAAATAAGAGAAAAGAAGTGTTGGTTTGTTATTTTTTTGAAAGAGATGATAGAAGTGCCTCAATTAAAATGGTTTTAAGTTTTTATTAAGAATAAAACCGTCGAATAGCTATTTATATCCGTTGAATTCCAAGTTGATGTCGGGTTGTGGTATCGTATTTTTAACTACTTTTGAGTTTCAAAAAAATCATTGTTTTTGGTGATTGTATGCTGTATTGAAACATTGTAATTTTACTTAAAATTTTTAAAATGAATGCACTTCTCACTTTATTGCTTTTAATGACCAATTTTATTTGTCAAATTATAATTGATGTGGTTGTTTGGGTAACAGGTTTGTTTAGCTAATTAAGGCTGAGCAAATTGCAATAAGAAACTTCCTTATTGTACGTCATATTTCATTTTCCTTAAAATTCGTAATGCTTCTTTAAACGAAAGATAGACTTGTGTAAACGGTTTTAATAACGTTTTGGCATCAATCAATTTTTGTTTGGCATCTTCAAAACCATTGAGATAACAAATCATAAAAGTGGAAGGCAAATGATCCAAATCTTTTCTTTCCCGTTCCGATAATTTGATGTTTTTTTCAAGTTTATTTAAAAGAGCCACATTCGAATTATAAATATGGTACAACATTTTCTTATTATATTCGGGTGGTTCAAAAAGCATTTTTCTGTCAATTTTATAATACCCGTTATCATGAAAATGGATTTTTTGTTCCTCCAAAGGATAATAACTGGTTCTGTCATTCAAGCCCAAAGGAACATATTCAATAATCGTAAAACTATCGTCGTCATAGGTAATTTCAACTACATCTTGAGCCGAATAGAATAACTTGATTTGTTCGTTAATCAGTTCAATATCGACTCTTGAAAGAAAGGTTTTGTTTCTGGATTTTTTGGCAATTCCAGCCCAACAAATGACAAACAACTCTTTGAAAACTTTATATTTTGGAGCCATGTCCTTATGGCGATAATTCATAAAATCAATTACACCATCAAGAGTGTATTCGATGCTGTTTCTTGAATTATTTTCGATACCAATTACTGTTTCAGTATTCTGAAAATTTTTCTCTACTTCACCTTCAATTGGCATCGTATTACTGCCCCGACGAATGAAAACACTATTGGCAGGAATCGTATGTATACCTTTTTTGAAAGAAGATATTTTGCTGTTGGGCTTAATGGTTACGAGTCCAATTACTTTGTCTTTTGGCAAATTAGGGAAAGGAACATTTTCGTATTGAATTTTGGGCGGATTTTCAAGAAAAGCGTTTACTAAATTCTGAATTCTGCTGTCATCAAAAAAATCGTCTCCCACAATTTGATTGTTCTCGTCTTCAACCCCTACAACTATATAGGAATTATTGGTTGGATTTGAATTAGATAGCGCGCAAATATGCTTCAAAAATTTAGCTTTTCCTTCTCTGGAATGCAAATTTAGTTGTCGCTTTTTATCATAAAAGCTGGACTCATCATTATGAGCCAAAAGGTTTTTGATAAGAATACGCTTGTTTATCATTTGATTTTAGAATGAAGATTAACGATTTTTGATCTCAGATGTATTACAAGAAACCCTATGAATTTTTGAATTATATTTTTTAAAAAAATAATAGTTAAATACTCTCCTTATGGCAATGATATTAAGGTTTTTGATTTGAGTATCGAAATTTTAGAGAAAAAAAATATGTAAATTATCAATAAAATTGCCGATTTTAATTTACGTCTTACTAAATCTTAAATCAAAAATCGTTAATCTGCAATCAAAAATCATTTAACCTTAATACTGTCAGTTATGGAACAGGATTTCCAGTACTCGCTGTCCAAAGTGAAAACCAATCCTGTAGTTCCATTTCAATAGTGGAGGCATGCATTAAACGGGCAAGTCTGTTTTTGTCTGAAGTGCCACAAACCGGTAAAATTCCAGCAGGATGTTTCAGTATCCAGGCCAATAAAATGAGATCATTGGAGACATCATATTTGGAAGCCAATTCATTTGCAACTTTTTGAATACGTTGTGATTGCTCATCCTCTTTTCTAAAAACAGTTCCAAGAGGTGACCAGCACATGGGAGTGATTCGGTTGGTTTGCATATGATCCAAACTTCCATTAATCATTGGTTCCAAATGCGTAACAGAAAACTCAATTTGGTTGTAGTTTATTTTGGTTTTTGTCTCAATCAAATCGCTTTGGCTTGGAGTAAAATTAGAGACACCAAAATCTAAAATTTTACCTTCAATTTTTAACTTTTCGACTGCTTCTGCAATTTCATCTGCCTGTATCAACGGACTTGGCCGATGCAATAGCAAAAGATCCAAATAATCAGTTTGTAAATTTTTTAAAGACTGCTCGGCGGAGGCTATAATGTAGTCTTTAGAATAAGCATAATGTTTGATGGTATTGTTTCTTTTTTCAGACATCATTTGAATACCGCATTTAGAAATCAACTGAATATCTTTACGGTCAATCTGGCTTTCGCCAAAGGCTTTTCCAAAGGCTTCTTCTGTAGTATAACCTCCATAAATATCGGCATGATCAAAGGTGGAAATACCACTTTCGAGACATGAATTCATTAGTTCTATCATTTGTGGAGTAGAGCAGTTTTTGCCCCAAACACCCCAAGTCATCGTGCCTGCAATTATTTTTGAAAATGGAATTTTACTCATGGTTTTATTTTGTTATTCCCCCCAGTGATTTTTGGGGTAAATCTATGAATTTGATGTTTATTTTTTTTAGTTCTTAAAAATAGGTAAATACTATCATAATTCGTCCTTAAAATTAGGGGATTGGTCGAAGTTTTAACCATTTTTTAACATCTTACTTCTAAAAAAAAATTCAATTTGCACCATCAAATAGAAGAGATAAAAATTTAAGGGAATAAATATATAAAAATGGAAGAAAATACAACGACTTTAGACATTAGAGCAATCAATGAAAAAATCGAAAGAGAGAGTGCTTTTATAGACCTTCTCACTATGGAAATGAACAAAGTTATTGTGGGACAAAAACACATGGTCGAAAGATTGTTAATTGGACTGTTGGGCCAAGGACACATTTTGTTGGAAGGAGTTCCAGGATTGGCAAAAACATTAGCCATCAACACTCTTTCACAAGCCATTCACGGTTCTTTTAGCAGAATCCAGTTTACTCCCGATTTATTGCCTGCGGATGTTATTGGAACCATGATTTATAATATTAAGCAAAATGAATTTTCTATTAAAAAAGGACCAATTTTTGCTAATTTCGTTCTTGCCGATGAGATTAACCGTGCTCCTGCCAAAGTGCAATCGGCTTTATTGGAGGCGATGCAGGAAAAACAAGTGACCATTGGCGATACCACATTCAAATTAGACAGACCATTTTTAGTTTTGGCAACTCAAAACCCTATTGAGCAAGAAGGAACATACCAATTGCCAGAAGCGCAAGTCGATCGTTTTATGTTGAAAACAGTTATCGATTATCCAAAAATGGAAGACGAGCGTTTGGTTATTCGTCAAAACCTTAAAGGAAGTTATGAAAAAGTAAATCAAGTAGTATCTGTAGAACAAATTCTACGTGCTCAAGAAGCGGTTCGTGAGGTTTACATGGATGAAAAAATCGAGAAATACATACTGGATATTATTTTTGCAACTCGTTATCCAGAGAAATATAAATTGGCTGATTTGAAACCTTTAATCAGTTTTGGAGCATCACCACGTGGAAGTATTAATCTTGCTACAGCCGCCAAATGTTATGCTTTTATCAAACGTCGTGGATATGTAATTCCTGAAGATGTTCGTGCCGTAGTTCATGATATTTTACGTCATAGAATCGGAGTTACCTATGAAGCCGAAGCCGAAAATATTACATCGGTTGACATTATCAATAAAATCATAAACGAAATCGAAGTACCTTAAAAATTTGTTTAATGTTTAAAGTTTCAAGTTGTTTGGAAACGGACTTGAAACCTTAAACTTTTAAACTTTAAACAAATTAACAATGGATACAAAAGAGCTTTTAAAAAAAGTACGTAAAATAGAAATCAAGACCCGAAGGTTGAGCGATCATATCTTCTCGGGGGAATATCATACATCGTTCAAAGGACGCGGAATGACTTTCAGTGAGGTGCGTCAATATCAATTTGGCGACGATATACGTTCCATCGATTGGAATGTGACCGCTAGGTACAACGAAGCTCATGTCAAGGTTTTTGAGGAAGAAAGAGAATTGACCATGATGTTAATGGTCGATATTTCGGGTTCAGAAAGCTTTGGTTCCAAGAACCAGTTTAAAAAAGAAATTGTTACCGAAATTGCTGCAACAATGGCATTTTCGGCTACTCAGAATAATGATAAAATAGGATTGATTTTGTTTTCGGACCAAATTGAATTGTATATTCCACCCAAAAAAGGGCGTTCGCACGTGTTGCGTATCATTCGTGAATTGATAGAATTTGAACCAAAGAGTTACAAAACTGATATTGCACAAGCTTTGAAGTTTCTATCGGGAACTCAAAAAAAGAAAGCCATTGTATTTGTCATTTCCGATTTCATGTCGGAAGACTACGAGCAAACTTTGAAGATTGCCTCAAAGAAACACGATATCACAGGTATTCGCGTGTATGACATTCGAGAAGAGAAAATGCCAGACTTAGGAATGGTATCGATGATTGACGCAGAGACTGGTGAAACGCGATTGATTAATACAGGTTCAAAATCAGTGCGAACAAATTATGAGAAGCACTATCATGATAATGTGAACTATTTCAAAGAAACTTTCAGTAAGTCGGGTTCAGGTGTTGTAAACACGAGAGTGGATGAAAGTTATGTGACCAAATTATTAGGCTATTTTAAATCACGATAAAAATTTCAGATTGAGGATTAACGATTTTTGATTTCAGATTTGTTTGAATGAGGTAAAGATTTTTGATTCTTGAATCGTGAAAAAGATTTGTTGATAAACTAAATATATAGAATGAATAAACAAGAACTTGAAAATAGATTAATAGATTTTGCGGCTACTATAATAATTTCAGCTAGTACTTTTAAAGTAAACTACGCTGGGAATCATTTAGGAGGGCAAATTATTAGATCTGGAACTTCTCCCGCATTAAATTATGGAGAGGCTCAAAGTGCAGAAAGCACAAAGGATTTTATTCATAAGATGGGTATTTGTTTAAAAGAATTAAGAGAAACTTTCGTGTGTTTAAAAATAGTAGAAAAAGCAAATTTAAGTTCAGATTTAAATAATTTAAGTATGGCAAAGACAGAAGTAAATGAGTTGATTTCTATTTTCGTATCAAGTATAAAAACTGCAAAAACAAATTTGAAATAATATATTTTCTAGATTGAAAACAATTTTATGTTCGGTGGAAAATCTGAAATCAAAAATCGTTAATCTTCAATCTTCAATCAAATTTCCCAAAATCGATGTTTAAAAAAATATTAATATTCTTACTGCTGTTTTCGACTTCTATTTTTGCACAGCAAAAAGTAGTTACCAGTATCGATACCACAAAAAATAAAATTGGAGCTGAGTTTAAATTGACTTTAAAAACTTCGGTAGATACTTTCTCCAAAGTTGTTTTTCCAAAACTAAAAAACATTGGAGCACTGGAAGTAATTCAATCGTATCCAATTGACACCATCAAAAAAGACGACCGATACGAATTAATTAAAAAGTATGGCTTGACTCAATTTGATTCGGGGAAATATACCATTCCAAGCATAAAGATTCTGATAAATAATAAAGAGTTTTTGACTGACTCCATAAAAGTTGAGGTTGCCAATGTTCAGGTTGATACGTTAAGACAAAAAATGTATGATATCAAAGATATTGTAAAGGCAGAAGATTCTTCAGATTGGTGGAAATATCTTTTGGGAATTTTATTGATTTTAGGAATTGGAGCTTTCGTTTATTGGTACACAAAAATTCGTCAAAAGAAAAAAATTGAAGAAGAAGTTTATAAAACACCAATAGAAAAAGCGACAAGTTTACTTAATACTTTGGAGAAAAAAGAGCTTTGGCAACATGGTGAGGTTAAAGCATATTATAGTGAATTGACGGATATTACCAGAAATTATATCGAAGAAGCGATAGAGATTCCGGCCATGGAAAGTACGACTTCAGAATTGATTGAGGGTCTTAAAGCGGCGTCATTGAAGAAAAAAATGAAGCTTTCACAAGAAACGATTGAGAATTTGTTTACCGTTTTGAAACAAGCCGATTTAGTGAAATTTGCCAAATCAAAACCTTTGGAATTTGAAATCACCGAAGATAGAAATAGAATTCAAAAAGCAATTTTAACATTGGATGAAGCGATTCCAGTTGAAGTGCCAATAGAAGAAGATACTATATTGAACGAAGCCCAAAAGCAAAGACAAATTCAAATTTTGCTTAGAAAAAAGAGAAATCAGCGTATTGCAATTGCAGTTGGATCTGTTGTTTTTTTACTTTTTGCGACAACTACTTTCTTCATAGCAACCAAAGGATTTGACTACGTTAAAGACAATATTCTTGGACATCCAACAAAAGAATTGCTGGAAGGAGAATGGGTTAAGAGCGAGTATGGAAATCCAGGAGTTATTATAGAAACCCCAAAAGTCTTGAAGCGAATAGATTTGACAAAATCATTGCCAAAAGACGGAATGGCTCTTATAAAAGAGATGCAGTCCTTTGGGTATGGAAGTCTTTTGGACAATTTTTACATTATGGTTTCGACCATGAAATATAAAAAGGAAGGAGCACTGGATTTATCTAAGGCAATTGAAGGTTCTTTGAAAGTCTTGGAATCGCAAGGAGCACAAAACATGATAGTTAAAGAAGAGGATTTTCAAACCAATAATGGGGTAACCGGCAAAAAAGGATACGGTACTTTTTCAAGAATAGATGGTAACAGTCAAACTAGTTCCAAAATATATTATGAAATCTTGCTTTTTGGACAAGAAGGCGGATTACAGCAAATTATGATTCTTCACGAAGAAGGAGATAGATATGCCACGGAATTGACAGACCGCATTATGAATTCGGTAGAACTTAAATCAGCTAGTAACTAATGGAAAAAATAACCTTTTTAAATCCAGAATTTTTTTGGTTGTTCCTTTTAATTCCATTAGCAATTGTCTGGCTAGTTTGGAAAAGAAATCAGCAATCGGCTACTTTGAAAATGAGTTCTCTTCAAGGGTTCAAAGGAACAGAATCTTTATTGGCAAAATTAAAACCGGGTTTAGACGTTTTGCGATTATTGTCATTGTCATTATTAATTGTGGCAATGGCTAGACCAAGAACAGTTGACATTAGCAATAAAACAAAAACCACAAAAGGAATTGATATTGTGGTGGCGGTCGATGTATCCGGGAGTATGCTTGCCAAGGATTTTAAGCCAAATAGAATGGAAGCGCTAAAAAGAGTGGCTTCAGTTTTTGTTGACGAAAGACCCAACGACAGAATTGGACTTGTGGTTTATGCTTCTGAAGCGTATACCAAATCACCGGTAACGAGTGACAAAGCAGTTATTCAAGAAGCCATTGCCAGTATTAAATACGATAATGTTTTACAGGACGGAACTGGAATTGGAATGGGATTGGCGACAGCCGTAAACCGACTTAAAGACAGTAAGGCCAAAAGTAAAGTGATTATTTTAATGACAGATGGTGTCAATAATGCAGGATTTATCGAACCGGAAACTGCTTCGGATATTGCACAACAATACGGTATAAAAGTTTACACGATTGGTATTGGTACCAATGGAATGGCTGAATCGCCTTATGCGCTTGGACCAAACGGACAATTGATTTTCCGAATGATGAAGGTTGAGATTGATGAACAATTGATGAGAAATATCGCCAGAAAAACGGGAGGAAAGTATTTTAGAGCGACTAGTAATGACAAATTAGCTCAAATTTATAGTGAAATCAATAAATTGGAAACTACTGAAATCGAAGAATTGAAATTCTATGATTATGACGAAAAGTTCAGACCTTTTGTATTGTTGGCTGGGTTTTTATTGTTACTGGAAATAGGTTTGCGAAATACAGTGTATAGAAGTTTTATATAAAAAGATTGATGAATGAAGATTAACGATTTGTGATTTCTGATTTATTGCTATCTGCATTCAAAAATCGTTAATCCAAAATCAAAAATTATTATGGAATTAGACGAACAAAAATATTTATACTTACTTTTTTTACTGCCAGTTGTGGCGGTACTTTTTCTATTTAATTTATATTGGAAAAGAAAGAAGCAACGCGAATTTGGGGATTTGGAAGTTATCAAAAGACTAAGTCCAGAACGTTCTATTTTCAAACCATTTTTGAAATTGGGCGTTTTGCTTTTGGCACTAATTGCCTTGATTTTTGGATTGGTAAACCCTAAAATTGGAACCAAAGTTGAAACTGTAAAAAGAGAAGGAATAGACATTGTTTTTGCGATGGACGTTTCCAAAAGTATGCTTTGCGAAGATGTTGCTCCTAGTCGTTTGGAAAAAAGCAAGCAAATTGTATCTCAAATTATCAATCAATTAGGAAGTGACAGAATAGGAATTGTGGCTTATGCCGGAAGCGCGTTTCCAGTGCTGCCGATAACTACGGATTATAGCGTAGCAAAAATGTTCTTGCAAAGTATGGGACCAGGAATGGTTTCGTCCCAAGGAACATCGCTGGATGAGGCGATAAAATTATCTGGAACTTATTTTGACGATAAAAGTAAGACCAGCAAACTGATGATCATGATTTCGGATGGGGAAGACCATTCTGAAGGAGCAGAATCCGCAGCGGAGGAAGCGAAGAAGCTAGGAATGAAAATTGTCACCATTGGACTGGGTACGGAGAAAGGTGGAACTATCCCTCTGAAAAAAAATGGAATCGTCGAAAGCTACCAAAGGGATAATAATGGTGAAATAGTGATAACCAAATTAAACCCAAACAGTCTGGCGACTATAGCAAAAATTACCGGTGGCGGTTATGTAAACGGAAACAATACCAAAGAAGTTTTGGAATACATAAAAGCAACATTGGATAAAATTCAAAAAACAGAATTTGAAGCCACCCAAATGGCCGATTTTCAATCACAATTTCAATGGTTTTTAGGAATTGGGTTTGTGTTGTTGTTTTTGGATGTTTTCTTTTTGGAAAGAAAAACTAGCTGGGTAAATAAGTTGAATTTATTTAACGAGAATAAATAAAGTATTAAAATCAAGGTAAACTAAGGACGCAATTATTCGCAAATACTTTGAAAGGAACATTTAAATGAAAATGAAAAATAGAATTATATACTTACTACTATTGCTTTTAACTTTTGTGGCCAACGCCCAAGAGAAAGACAAAGTTTTGCCTAAAGCAAATGAGGAATATGTGGCAAAGAATTTTGTGGATGCCGAAGCCAACTATAGAATTTCACATTCTAAATTCCCTAGCAGAACAGTTGCTACGTATAATTTAGGAAATTCTATTTACAGACAAAATCAATTTTCGGAATCCAAATTTGTGTATGCGAATGCGTTGAAAAGTTTGAAAACAAGATCCCAAAAGCACAAAGCTTTTCATAATTTGGGAAATGTTTTTATGAAAGAGAAGGATTATACCCAAGCTGTGGAAGCCTATAAAAATGCCTTAAGAAACGATCCTAAAGATGAAGAAACACGATACAACTATGCTTTGGCTAAAAAAATGCTAAAAGACAATCCACCTCCAAAAGACGATAAAAATAAAGATAAGAATAAAGACAAAGACAAAAATAAGGACAAAGATAAAGACAAGGACAAGGATAAAAATAAAAAGGACGACAAGAAAGACGGCGATAAAGACAAAAAGGACGACAAGAAAGACGGTGACAAAGATAAAAAAGATGATGGTAAACCCAAAGACGACAAAGGGCAACCAAAACCAAAACCGGGAGGTATTTCGAAACAACGAACCGAAAATCTTTTGGATGCCGTAAACAATGAGGAAAAGAAAATTCAGGATAAGGTAAATGCCAATAAAGAAAAAGGCTCGCCTAGAAGAACTGAGAAAGATTGGTAGAATTTTAAACGGTCAATAAGAAATTAAAGTTTTTAAATTTTCGATTAAACGTTAAATACAAAAAGATTAAACAAGTAATGAAAAGATATTTAATTCTATTCCTATTAAGTTTTCAGGGACTTTTGGCTCAAGTACAATTTGAGGCAAGAGTAAGCAAAACGACGCTTGGACTCAACGAGAGACTGCGTATCGATTTTGTGATGAATATTGATGGAGATAATTTTGTGCAACCTTCTTTTGACGGCTTTAGAATTATTGCAGGGCCCAGTCAGCAGGTAAGCCAATCTTGGATAAATGGAAAAACATCTTTCGAGAAAAGCTATTCTTATTTTTTGCTGCCAAATCAAAAAGGAGCTTTGGTCATCAAACAGGCAATGATTGAGTATAATGGACAGATTTACAAAACGCAACCCATCAAGATCAATGTAACAGCAGCTACGGAACAACCAAGAGACCCTAATGATTCACAAGTTTCTGCTGATAGTAATTTATATCTGGTTGCTGATATCTCGAACACAAATCCATACATTAATCAACCTATTACGGTAGTATATAAATTGTATTTCAACAACATAGGGATTAATGGTTTTGAAGAAGTAAGCAAGCCAAAATATAATGATTTTTGGAATCAGAACATTGATATCAAACGATTGGTTCCTGAAGAGGGAATGTTCAAAGGTGAGCAATACCGTTATGTTGTTTTGCGAAAAACAGTTTTATACCCTCAAAAATCAGGAAAACTGGTTATAGAACCACTTTCGTTAAATATTGGAGTTCAATTACCAACGAATCGTAGAGATATATTCGGTCGAGTTATATTGGTTGAAGATAGCAAAAGAGTTTCTGCCGGAGCCAAAACCATTAATGTAAAACCTTTGCCGGAAGCTGGTAAACCACTAGATTTTACTGGTGCAGTAGGAAAATTTGATTTCAAGGCAATTCCATCTAAAACTACATTGAAGAATGGAGAAAGTTTGGATTTAGTTTTGAGTGTGGTTGGAACTGGAAATCTTAAATTGTTTACTTTGCCTAAGCCTGAAGTGCCTAATGCATTAGAAATGTATGATGCAGTGCATGACGAAAAAGTAAACACACCACTATCTGGAATGACCGGTAAAATATCGGATTCTTATACTATTATACCACAATACAAGGGAGACTATGTCATAAAACCGTTGCATTTTTCGTATTTTGATTTAGGGACTGGAACCTACAAAACAATAAGTTCTTCTGAAATTAAAATCAATGTTCTTGACGGACCTACGCAAACAGCAGAGGCATCTGCAACGGCCAGTGTTGGGAAAAATAAAATAGATGGAGTTGAGCAATTTAAATATATTGACTTAAAAACAAAATTGGTCACAAGAGATGAACCTGTGTTTTTTGGTTCTGATAAATTCTATGGATTATTGTTTTTGCCATTTTTGTTGCTTCCTATAATTGTGTTGTTCAAAAAGAAAAAAGAAGCAATTGACAGTGATGTTTTTGGAAACCGAATCAAAATGAACAACAAATTGGCTAAGAAATATTTATCGGAAGCCAAAAAACAAATCAACAACAAAGAACCTTTCTACGTTGCCTTGGAGAAAGCGATGCATAATTTCTTAAAAGCCAAGTTGCATATCGAGACTTCAGAAATGAGTAAAGATAATATTAAGGAACTGTTGTTGTCCAGAAAAGCCAAACCGGAAGTGGTCAATGATTTTATTGCACTTACTGAGAATTGCGAGATTGCGAGATATGCACCGTCATCAAGTGCAACGATACAACATGATTTTGATAAAGCGGTAGCCATCATTTCTGAATTGGAAAAACAAATCTAAGTTACTAAGCTGCTAAGCCTCTTAGATACTTAGATAAAGCTGATGATTTTAAAAAAGAATATAGTTTTCTAAAATTCTTTAGATACAAACAAAACTTAGAATCTTAGTCACTTAGATTCTTAGAAACTAAAAAAAGGGAAATGAAAAAGATTTTTTACATACTATTATTAATCTCACAAGTTTTCTATGCCCAAACGGGTTTTGAAAAAGGAAATATTTTGTACCAAAACGGGAAGTATGAAGAGGCTGCCAAAGCCTATGAATCTGTTTTGGCCGCCAACAAAGAGTCTGTCGAAGTATATTTTAATTTAGGGAATTGTTATTATAAGTTGCACCAAATAGCTCCAGCAATTTATAATTATGAGAAAGCTTTGGTTTTGAACCCTTCCGACAAAGATGCTTTAAACAATATAAAATTTGCCCAAAAACAAACTATAGACGAAATCAAAGAAGTTCCAAAAGTAGGTTTCGGGAAAATGCTGCGCGACTTTACGGGGATTTATCCTTTCGATACTTGGGCCTGGATTACCATTAGTTTTGCTTTCTTGTTCTTGTTGTTTTTTATGGGGTATTATTTTTATCAAACAGTAGTTGTAAAAAGAGTTTTCTTTGTGGGAATGTTTGTAATATTATTGCTTCTAGTAATGAGTATCTCGGCAGCTTTTTTCGAAAAAAGCCATTTCGACAATGAAAGACCAGCCATCGTTTTTGCTGAAGTTGCAGATGTAAGAAGCGAACCCCAAAACGCAAGCGCAACTACTTTTGTCCTGCACGCAGGGACTAAAGTTTATGTGGAGGAAACATTAGGATACTGGAAAAAAATTCAATTGACCGATGGAACCGAAGGGTGGATTGATGCCAGGTCGATTAAAGAAGTGAAGGATTAGTGTTCAGATTTCAGAAAGCAGATTCAAGTTCTATTAATATTTTGATTTCAAAATAAATAAACAATAACTAGATTTATAAAATAAAAATAGAGTAGTCCACAGTTTTCAACTGTCGGCTACTCTATTTTTTGGTATTAGGTATTATTCGTTAAAAAATAATCTTATGGGATTAAAGAAATCTAAAATCCGCAGTCTAAAATCTGCTATCTCAAAAACTACTTCCTTGCTTTATCGTACCATTTTTCAATAGAAGGAAAAACAAACGCAGCAACTTTTTGAATGGGGTTAAAGAAAATAGATTTATCAAGTGTTTCTTTTTTGGCCAAATAGTTATGGTAGTTCATTTTTTCAAAAAGCGTAAAAAATATGCTGATGATCAAAATGGTTTTCAATACCCTGAAAAAACCGCCACCAAGACTGTTTATCCAGCCTAAAAAGGCAAAATCGGCTATATTGGTCAAGAGCTTTCCAAGCATATAAACACCAATAACCACGACAATAAAAGTTAGGATAAATGCAAACACCTGAATAGTATAAGGATTCCAATGCAGCGATCCCGATATAACACTTTTCAGTACGTCAGAAAATTTTATGGCAATGTAAATTCCCAAAATAAGAGAAATTAGGGAAGCCAATTCAACAAAAAGTCCATTTCTGATTCCTTTATAAAAAGAGAAGCACAAGAAACCACCTATGATAATATCAAAAAAACTCATTTATTTATTTTAAATATTAAAGGCGCAAAGATAAAAGAATTGTTCGGTAACCATTGTCAATTTTCAAGTTCTTATCTTTGTCAAAATAACTCGATTTCATTTTTGAAAATGTGCGGAATAAATCTGCAATCAAAAATCGTTAATCTACAATCAAAAATAATAATGTCAAGAGACACACAATTAAAAGAACGCTGGGAACGGCTTGTCGATATACTTTCCAATCAATTTTCACAAGGAGAAGATTTGGATTTGGATGCTATTATTTATCTAATAGGAGTACAGGAATTGGGAAAAGTACATCGCGAATACAAAAAAGACGAGAAACTAAATTTGATGCATATCGCCATTTGCCGATTGTTGGAACCCTATGGATTCTACGAATTCGAATTTTTTGATGAAGAAGGCTGGCCACATTATAAAGTAAAGGAGCAATTACCGCCTCTAAAAGCAGGAGAACAATCCGTTTTAATGAAAGAAGCAATCGTCAATTATTTTCTGGAAAGAGAAGTGATAGATTAGTATTCAGTAAGCAGTTTTTAGTATTCAGTTTATTAAAATGGCTACAAATTTTTAGTTTTTAAAATAAAGTAAATATTTTTCTCTATAAACCCGAATTTATAAGGGAAACTTTAAACTTTTAAACCTTAAACTTTAAACAAATTTCTTAAATTTGCACCCTTAGTAAAAGACAGATGATAGACAAGATAAAAGAATATATTGGTGAAGCTCAGGCGTTCTCCACACAAAATACAGCAGAATTAGAAGCATTTAGAATAAAATTTCTAGGAACCAAAGGTTTATTGAAAGATCTTTTTGCTGAATTCAAAAACGTGCCCAATGACCAAAAAAAGGAATTTGGACAAGTAATCAATTTACTTAAAACTTCTGCTGAAGAGAAAGTAAAATCCATTCAGGAAGCTTTGGCTGATAAAGAAGAATCCAAAGGAATTTACGGCGATTTGACTCGTACGGCCGAACCAACAATTATTGGTTCCCGTCATCCTATTTCGTTGGTAAAAAACCAAATTATAGATGTCTTTTCAAACATCGGGTTCAACGTTTCCGAAGGTCCGGAAATTGAGGACGATTGGCACAATTTTACAGCATTGAATCTACCGGAATACCACCCGGCTCGTGATATGCAGGATACCTTTTTCATTCAGACGAATCCTGATATTTTGTTGCGTACGCACACTTCATCTGTCCAGGTGCGTTATATGGAGAACAACAAACCGCCAATTAGAACTATTTCTCCTGGTAGAGTTTTCCGTAACGAGGCCGTTTCGTCGCGCTCGCACTGTATCTTTCACCAAGTGGAAGGATTGTATATCGACAAGGACGTTTCTTTTGCTGACCTGAAACAAACCCTTTTGTATTTCACCAAAGAGATGTTCGGGAAATCAAAAATTCGTTTGAGACCTTCATACTTTCCTTTTACGGAACCAAGCGCCGAGGTTGATATTTATTGGGGTTTAAAAACCGAAACCGATTACCGTATCACCAAAGGAACCGGTTGGTTGGAAATTATGGGTTGCGGAATGGTAGATCCAAACGTACTTAAAAACTGCGACATCAATCCAGACGAATACAATGGTTTTGCTTTCGGAATGGGAATCGAGCGTATCGCGATGTTACTGTACCAAATTGGCGACATCCGTATGTTTTATGAAAATGACGTGCGTTTCTTGGAACAATTTAAATCAAGCATATAAATTATAAGGAGCTATTTCCAGCTGTCCACTATATCTTTTTCTTTTTAAAGGAAAAAGAAAAAGGATGCCGTTTCCATCTGGGCTAGGGCATTCCGTATTCAAGATATTTAGTTTAATACAACAATAAATAATTAACGATTTTTAATTTTAGAAGTTAAATCTGCAATCAACAATCGTTAATCAAGAATCAACAATCAAATGAAATCCGACATCACCATCCCCGAAGTAGAAAACGTATTCCTTGCTGCCGTCCAAGAATGGAGCGACGATTTTATGGAAAAAGTGTGGTATGCCTATTTAATAAACGATAGTGATTTCCAACTTGACAGCGTTATGGTAGTTTCTAAAGCTTTTGGAACCATCGACGGAGAAATGAAAAAAACCTCTCTTTTGCGTCATGCTTTTATGGAGGTTCCAGCTGTTTCAGTTGTGAAAATCGAAATGATGGAAAAAAGTGTATTGGCACTTAACAATGAGTTTATGGTAACCTATTTCATCGGAAACACATTATACGATAAAAAATTTATTTTCAAAGCCAACAGCATCAATGAAACCAACGTGGAAGAAGTGCCACTCTTGTTTGTTGATGGAGTAATGGTAAAATAAAAGATTTTATAATAACAACAAAAAAGGCATTTTCTTAAATTAGAAAATGCCTTTTTTGTTGTTTTTTCTCAATCTGAATTGCTCCGCCAGTTCGCTTTCGCTCGGGTCTGCAGACTGAAATTTAATCAAGTTCTTCAGTCAGTTTTTTGAACACGGCTTTAGCTTCTTTTCCTTCATACAAAATGGCATAAACAGCATCAATAATAGGAGTTTTGGCACCATAACCTTGGTTGAGTTTGTAGGCACTTTTTACGGCATAATAACCCTCGGCAACCATGCTCATCTCCATTTGTGCAGCTTGTACTGTATAACCTTTTCCAATCATATTGCCGAACATTCTGTTTCTCGAAAAAACAGAATAACCCGTAACCAATAAATCGCCCAAATAGGCCGAATCATTGATGTTACGCTTCATTTTGTGCACTTTCTTGATGAATTTCTTCATCTCGCGAATGGCATTACTCATTATAACCGATTGGAAATTATCGCCATAACCCAATCCATGTGCAATTCCTGCGGCAATAGAATAAATGTTTTTAAGCATTGCGGCATATTCAGTTCCAATAATGTCGTCTGATATTTTTGCTTTGATATAATTTCCGGATAAATTTTTGGCTACTATTGAGGCTTTGTCCGGATCACCACAGGCAATGGTTAAGTACGAAAGTCTTTCCAATGCTACTTCTTCAGCGTGACAAGGCCCTGTAATTACACCAATATTATAATAAGGGATGTCGTATTTGTAATGAAAATGTTCTCCCACAATCAAACTGGTTTCAGGAACAATTCCTTTTATGGCAGAAAAAATTATTTTGTCTTTAAGAGAAACCGTTAGTTTTTCGAGCTCGCTATTCAAAAAAGCGGAAGGAATTGCAAATATGATATAATCTGCATAAGCAACGGCTTCGTTGATATCGTTGGTAAGTTTTAGTTTTTTGTTGTCAAACTCAACAGAGCTTAAGTAATTGGGATTGTGTTTGTGGGTTTTAATGTGTTCTATAGCAGCATCATTTCGCATATACCATGAAATCTCGGGAAGATTTACGCACAACATCTTAGCGATAGCAGTAGCCCAGCTTCCGCCGCCAATCACTGCAAATTTTAAATTATCGGCCATTTTTTTATTAAATTTCATCAAAAGTACTTAAAAATATACCAATAACACAAATTAATTTTTTAAACAAGGCTTGAATTTATAGGGCCTTATAAAGTTTTTAATAAAAAAATAAATTATTTGCAATATTTTTTGATTTTACACAATATAAATACAATACTTGCGTTGTAAGTCATTATAAATAAATTGTTTAGAATTTAAATATGAAGATTGAGTTAGTTAGTTTTGTTTTAGTATTTTAAAAAGGCGTTCTTATTGGTTAAGTGAACGCCTTTTTTATGCAGTATTTTTACTAAAATCAATAACTCATTAAAACAATCTCTTTCACTTTTTCTAAAGTAATATTTTGTTTTTCTCCCAAAGCTTTCCAACCTCTTTTTTCAAAACGGTCTACTATAAAATCAGCTGTTTTTTCAAAATTTTCAGCATTTTCAGAAAGCAAGGTTTTCATTCCCATAGTATGAAAGAAGGCTACTGTTTTTTCTATGGCTGCCGAAGCAATTTCTTCCTCTGTTCCTGTTAAATTAAACACGCGTTTTCCGTATTGTGCCAATTTTTCTTTTTTGGTTTCAAACATTACTTTGTATAAGTTTGGTCCAATAATTGCCAACGTTCGGGCATGGTCAATTCCGTAAAGCGCTGTCAATTCGTGCCCAATCATATGAGTTGCCCAGTCACTTGGAACTCCTTTTTGGATTAACCCGTTTAAAGCCATGGTACAGCTCCACATAAAATTGGAAGCTAGAGCATAATCGGTTGGGTTTTCTACCACATCTGGTCCTATTTGAATTAGGGTTTGCAAAATGCTTTCGGCAATTCTATCTTGCAAATAACCTTCGTGCACATAGGTTAGGTATTGCTCCAAAACGTGAGTGTAAGCATCTACAACTCCATTTTGCAATTGTCTTTTTGGTAGTGAAGCAATTACGGTAGGATCACAAATTGAAAACTTAGGAAATAAAGCAGATCCACCAAAATCTAATTTTTCCTGAGTCGCTGCAATAGTCACCACCGAACCGGAATTCATTTCACTTCCCGTTGCAGGCAAAGTTAAAACAGTACCAAACGGAATCACATTTGATCCTTCTTTGAAAAGAATTCGCTTTTTAAGAATGTCAATTGGGTCACCTTCAAAAGGAACAGCTGCCGAAATAAATTTCACACCATCGATAACGCTTCCGCCACCAACAGCCAGAATAAAATCAATTTTTTGCTCTCTGATGACAGCAACGGCTTTCATCAAAGTTTCAAAATGCGGATTGGCTTCAATTCCTCCAAATTCGACAATTTCGAATCCTTCCAGACTTTTGCGAACTTGCTCATGGATTCCATTTTTAAAAATACTTCCGCCACCGTAAGCGAGAAGGATTTTCGCATTGGCAGGAATCAAGGTTGATAATTTTTCTATTTGTCCTTTCCCAAAAACTAATTTGGTAGGATTGTATAATTCGAAATTTAACATAGTGTTTGTTTTTTAAAAGAGAAACTAAGTTACTAAGAAACTAAGTCGCTAAGTTTTGAACACTTAGAATCTTAGTTTCTCAGAATCTTAGCAACTTCAAGTTATTTTTTTGAATTCAATTGAACTAATAATTTTTCAGCCACCAGTTTGGATGAAGCTGGGTTTTGACCTGTAATCAATAATCCATCTTCCACAGCATAAGGATGCCAATCGGCTACTTTGCTATAAGTTGCTCCATTGGCTTGCAATGCATCTTCCAATAAAAAAGGAACGATTTTGGTTAATCCAACTGCTTCTTCTTCGGAATTGGCAAATCCAGTTACTTTTTTCCCTTTTACCAAAAATTCTCCATTTACTTTTACGTTTTTCAAAGCAGCTGGTGCGTGACACACAAAAGCAACTGGTTTTTTATGGGTATAAAAAGATTCAATCAAAGCAATAGAATTTTTATCTTCTACCAGATCCCAAAGGGGACCGTGACCTCCTGGGTAAAAAACCGCATCATAATCAGCTTGATTCACATCGGATAATTTTTTGGTATTTTTTAGTTTTTCCAATAAAACGGTATCGGCGTCAAAACGTTTAGTGTCTTCGGTTGCTGATGAAGGATCAGCACTTTTTGGGTCAATAGGAGGTTGTCCTCCCTTTGGGGTGGCAATGTCAATAATCACGCCTTGGTCAAGCAAAGCATAATAAGGTGCAGCCAATTCTTCTGTCCAAAATCCTGTTTTTTCTCCTGTGTTACCCAATTGATCGTGACTGGTAACTACGAATAATACTTTTTTCATCTTCTTGTTATTTTGTTTTTGTGCAGTTGCCATAAAGCAACCCACGGTTAATGCTAGAATAGTTAATACAGTTATTTTTTTCATCACTAATTTTTTTGATACCGCAAATTTATGTGGAATATGGTATTAGTAAAAATAATTTAAATTATGTTTGTGATAAATATATTTATATCATGGTTAATTTAGAATGGTATCGGACATTTAAATCTGTTTATAAAAATGGAAATTTTTCTTTGGCAGCCAAAGAATTATTTATAAGTCAACCAGCTGTAAGTCAGCAAATAGTTATGTTGGAGGCACATGTTGGCTACAAGCTTTTCAATCGAAAGTCCAAGGGGGTTGAACCAACAGAATATGCTAAGTTACTCAATAATTTAATCATTGATGCTTTAGACCGATTGGAAAATGTCGAGAATGGTTTTAGAGCCAAGGCTTTCAATGCCAATCGGTTATTGTCCGTTGGAATTTCGAGACATTTGATGAGCAGTATTGGGAGCGCTTTGGTAGCCAAATTTGATTTTATAGATTTTACGTTCCATAATAATGATGCACTATTTGATTTGGTAAATTCCAAAAAATTAGATTTTGCCATAGTAACCAAGAAGTTTGACACTTTTGATACAATTCAGAAAAAAGTGGGTGATATCAAACAAGTAGTTGTGGGATCTACAGATATTGATATTTCAGTTTTAAAGGCAAAAATTAAAAGTAAAGATTTTTTAGGCATCGAAAACTGGTTGAACGAACAAAAATGGTACAGCCATGACGCAGGAATTCCGCATATAAAATTATTTTGGCTACATGTTTTTGCTAAAAAAAGACCTTCGATGGTGGCTAATTATATTATTCCATCAGAATATGAGATGCTGGAAATCCTCAGTAAAAATGCAGGAGTTGCGGTTACTTGGAATGTTAATGCTAAAAATTTCATTCAAGAAAAGAAACTGCTATTAATCTGGAACAGCAAAGAAATGCCAAGTACTGATGTTTTTTTACTGTCGGGTAAAAATGAAAATTTGAGTCCGATTTTTCAGGAAATTGAAACGGAATTAAAAGAACTTTTGGGCTAACTATTTCTTATAAAAATTATTATGGTCAATATAATCCCAAACTTTATGGGGCAATAAAGGCTGAACGTTTTTGCTTTTTTTGATATTGTGACGAATGTCGGTCGAAGATATTTCTACAACAGGAGCATCAATCAAGTGAATTTTTGGATGGTTTTTGAAAGTTAAATTTTCATTTTCGGCGGAAATTCTCGGATAGACATAAATATCATGGTGTTCTAAAATCACTTCATAATTTTTCCATTTGTGCAATGATTTTAAATTGTCTTCACCCATAATCAACGAGAATTCATGATCAGGATATTTTTCCTGTAAGTGAGCCAATGTATTTACAGTATAATTAGGTTGGGATAATTTGAACTCAATATCCGAAGGTTTTATTTTTGGAAAATCTTCGGTGGCAAGATACACCATTTGCAAACGATGGTAATCGTCTAGCAAAGTTGCCTTCTTTTTGAGAGGATTGTGTGGCGTAACGACCATCCAGACCTGATCCAAATCGGCATGTTCCGCCATGTGATTGGCAATGATGAGATGCCCAATATGAATGGGATTAAACGTTCCGAAATAAAGTCCGATTTTCATAGAAACTAATTATTTGAAATAACACAGATGTCACAAATTTTCACAAATTCAAAAATCTGTGCTAATTTGTGGAATCTGTGTTTACAAAATCCTTCACCAATTGATAGGCTTCTTCAAGGGCAATAGGCAAATCATAGTTTTTTATAATTACATCAAATTGAGGTGCAGTCGCCAGTTCTACAGAAGCTTTTGCTATACGCATATTGATTTTGTCATCACTTTCTGTTGAGCGTTCTTTGAGTCTTCTTTTGAGTTCATCTACGCTTGGTGGTTTTACAAAAACAGCCAAAGTTTCCTCAGGAAATTTATGTTTGATGCGCAATCCTCCGGCTACGTCAATATCAAAAATCACGTTTTTACCTTTGGCCCAAATGCGTTCTACTTCGCTTTTTAACGTGCCATAGAAATTGTCGCGATAGACTTCTTCCCATTCCACAAAATCTTCTGCTTTGATGTGTTTTTTAAACTCTTCCAAAGACATAAAGTAATAATCCTTTCCACTTACTTCTTCACCACGTGCTTCACGCGTAGCTGCCGAAATAGAAAATTCCAAATTCAAATCTTCCTTTCCTAATAAATGTCTAACTATAGTGGTTTTCCCAGATCCCGATGGTGCCGAGAATACAATTAATTTTCCCTTTTTCATTGTTTTATGCTTTTCCTGCAAGGTTTTTTTTGAACCTTGTAGGTATGGTTTTAAAATAAGAAACCTACAAGGATTGAAAAAAACCTTGCAGGTTGTTATAGTACATTAAGCACCTGTTCTTTAATTTTTTCCAATTCGTCTTTCATCTGAACCACTAATTTTTGCATTTGCGCGTGATTCGATTTGGATCCCATAGTATTGATTTCACGTCCCATTTCTTGAGTAATGAACCCTAGTTTTCTTCCGTTGGCTTCCGTTCCGTTTATGGTTTCCAAGAAATAATCCAAATGGTTGGTCAAGCGTACTTTTTCCTCGGTAATATCAAGTTTCTCTAGGTAATAAATTAATTCCTGTTCAAAACGATTTTCATCTACGTTTACCTTTAATTCTGAAATGGCAGTTTGCAAACGGTCTTTTATCGCTTGAACGCGCTCTGGGTCTAGTGCCAAAGCTTCATTCATATATTGACGAATGTTTCCGATACGCAATTGAAATTCATTTTCCAGAGATTGTCCTTCGTCTTTTCTGAAATTCAAAATATTTTGTAACGCTTCTTCGATTACGGTTTGGATTTGAATCCAGTCATTTTCGTCTATTTCCTCACGTTCTATTTTCATGGTGTCGGGCATACGCACTGCCATTTTCATCAATTCGGTTTCATCTGCATCAGCATATACTTCTCTTAGTTGATTGATGTAGGCTCGCACGATAGGTACGTTAACCTTCGTAGATGTTTGTTCTGCGGTACTTTCGATAAAAATAGAAAAATCTACTTTACCTCTTTCTAGTTTCAGTGCAATTTGGTTGCGTAAACCCAGCTCCATTTCGCGATATAGAGAAGGCATTCGTACATTTAAATCTAAACCTTTACTGTTTAAAGATTTTACTTCTACTGTAATTTTTTTGGATGGTAATTGCAAAGTGGCTTTACCAAAGCCAGTCATCGATTGTATCATATTTTTGTCTAAAAGTGTTCAAAGATAAGGAAAAAGTTTCAGAGGCCTATATTCTGTAATGAGTTACAGGATTCTTAGGTTTATTAGGAAATCGATTTTTTTTATTTTTTATAGGAGGAAAATTTACTAATCAAAATTCCAACGAGGACTACAGAATAAAATTGTCCTATCATACCTAATAGTGAGGTGAATAATTTGGTTTGTTGACTATTGGGTGTGATATCTCCAAAACCGATACTCGAAAAAGTAATGCAACAAAAATAAACCAAGTCCGTGAAGGAGGCATAGGGCGTGGAAGTATCTATCCCTTTAAAGGCATTTGGATTTTGATAAAAATGGGTTTGCATGATAAAAACACTAATTTCAATCAGTAGAAAATAACCACAAGCGGCGGCAGAAATCACATCTTTGTTGATATAGCTGGGGCTAATTAAAAATTTCAAAACCTCCCAAAAGATGAAAATAAAAAACAGTATATAGATCACATTAACGGCAATCAAAAAAAACAAATTTTCATTGTTAAATGGGATTCCTAACGTTATCAAAACGACCAAGAATAAAAGTATATTCCGAATCTGATTCTTCCTTTTTCCTTTTTGGATAAAAATTCCAACTGTGGTAAAACCAAGTATAATGATATTCATTACCCAAACTATTTTGAGAGCTCCTGATAAATCGGAAAATAAAACACCAATAAATAAGTGTTGAATCAATCCGAATAGCAAAATCTCATATTTGTTGAGGTAGAGAAAATCTTTGAGTTTATCCATATTACCTGTTTTTATGTAAATGTAATAAAAATAAATGGCCGTTTTGAATGTTCAAATAATATCAAGAAACCGGAATTAAGGCTTCTTCATGGTAACCAAATATACTCCTGAAAAGATTAATAGGGCCGACCCAATTTTAATCAGACTCAATGCGTCTTTTCCTAAACTAATCGCAAAAACAGAAGCAAATAAAGGTTGCAGATAAATAAAAACGGCTACCGTAGTTGGTTTTAATTCTTTCATCGAAAGCAAGTTTAACAAATAAGTCAAAAAGGTCGAAATTACCACCACAAAACCTATTTTCCAGTAAATATCTGTTGGAACAATTATCCAATCAACAGCAGTAAATTCGCTCCAACCAAAAGGCAAAACCATTATAAAACCAAACAAATAAATCCATTTTACAAACGTAAAAGCATTGTATTTATTCATTAATTTCTTGACGATAATCAGGTAAAATCCATACGAAATGGCGTTAACCAAAACCAGAAAATTACCCAGTCCGGATTGAGAGCTGTCGCCTATTGATTTTCCGTAAAGAATTAAGGAAGCCGTTCCGATCAAACCTAGAATAATTCCGAATACCATTCTTTTTTTCATCCGTTCTTTCATGATTATGGCAGAAAGAACTAATACAATCATAGGGGTCGAAACCATTATCACCGCTGCCGAAATAGGAGAAGTCAGACTCAAACCTTTGAAAAAAGTCAGCATATTGAATGCTACCCCAAAAAAAGCAGCAGCTATAATTCGAAGGAAATCATTGAGTGCAATTTTTTCTTTGGGCATAAAAAGCCAAACCAACCAAAACAGGAGCATAGAACCACCGGCACGCAAAAGGATGAACCCATAAGCATCGATGTATTTTGGCATCACATCTTTGGCAATGGTAAAAGTGACACCGTAAATTATGGAAACGATGGTAGCGCCAATTAAGGCGAGATTTCTTTTTGACATTAACCCAACGCTTTCATTACTTGAAGAATATTTTGTTGCGTATTGCCAATGTATATTTTATCATTTATGATAAAAACAGGACGACTAAGGAAAGTATAATGCTCCAAGATGTATTTTTTGTAATCATCTTCGGTGAGGGATTTGTTTTTTAAATCCATCGATTTATATAATTGTGCCTTTTTGCTGAACAGCGCTTCGTAACTTCCCGAAAGGCGATACATTTCCTCTAGTTCTTCAACAGTAATTGGGTTTTGCTTGATGTCATGAAAAACCAAATCATGGTCTTTTGGAAGTGATTTTATTATTTTTCGACAAGTGTCACAAGATGCGAGATAGTATATTTTGTTCATTATTTTCTATTTTCTAATTGCAAAGAAAATCATTTGATACTTAAAATGTTTAATTTTATGCAAAAATTACAATCATGCAAGATACATTTGAAATAAGCAGAACTAGCAGAAAATGGGTGGCTCAATTTTTAGAGAATCATACACTCGAACAATTGAATAAAATTCCGGAAGGATTCAGTAATAATTTAATATGGAATATTGGTCATATCGTAGTGACACAACAATTATTGGTATATAAATTATCGGGTTTACCAATATTGGTGTCTGATGAAATGATTGAAAAGTATCGAAAAGGGACCAAACCTGAGAGTGATGTTACCCAAGAAGAGGTAGATGAAATAAAGTCTTTATTGTTTAAGGCAATTGAGCAGGCAGAAAAAGATTATAACAATGGCGTTTTTGTAAACTATCAGGAGTATCCAACTTCGACGGGATTTGTTTTGCAAAGCGCAAAAGGAGCTATACAATTCAATAATTTCCATGAAGGATTGCATATTGGAATTATGATGAACATAAGAAAGTTTATATAACTTTTGGGGAAATAAAAAGTCAGAGAGTTACTGATAGAAAAATCAAAAAAATAAACAATGAAATTCAATACCAAAGTGATTCATGGTGGACAACATCATGACCCTAGTACAGGAGCAGTAATGCCTCCCGTTTATCAAACGTCAACCTTTGTGCAGACAAGCCCTGGAAAGCCGTTAAATCCAGATTACGAATACAGTAGAGCTGCAAATCCAACACGAACTGCTTTGGAAATGGCATTGGCCAGTATTGAAAATGGAACTCGTGGATTGGCTTTTTCATCAGGACTGGCAGCTACGGATTGTCTTTTAAGATCGTTTAAAGCGGGTGATGAAATTATCGCTATGGATGATTTATATGGTGGAACCTACAGAATGTTTACGCGTATTTATAAAGATAGCGGAATTGTGTTTCATTTTGTGGATATGAATAATTTGGATAAATTCCAGTCACTAATTAATGAAAACACCAAATTAGTTTGGGTAGAAACGCCAACCAATCCTTTGATGAAATTGGCAGACATTCAAGAAATTGCCAAAATAACTAAAGCGAATAATATCCTTTTTGCTGTGGATAATACTTTTGCAACACCTTATTTGCAAAAACCGTTGGACTTAGGAGCGGATATCGTTATGCACTCGGCTACCAAATATTTGGGAGGGCACTCAGATGTAATTGCGGGTGCTTTGATTGTAAAAGACGAAGCGTTGGGTAATCAATTGCATTTTCAACAGTTTGCTACAGGAGCAACCTTGGGGCCAATGGATAGTTTTTTGGTACTAAGAGGAATAAAAACACTACATTTGAGAGTACAAAGACATTGTGAAAATGGAACTAAAGTAGTTGAATTCTTAAGCAATCACCCCAAAATAAAAACTGTTTATTATCCTGGATTACCGAGTCATCCGTATCACGAAATTGCCAAAAAGCAAATGAGCGGATTTGGAGGAATGGTCTCTTTTACGTTTTTATCAGGTAAGAAAGAAGAAGCGGTACAGTTTTTGGAAAAACTAAAAGTGTTTACACTGGCAGAATCTCTAGGTGGTGTAGAATCGTTGGCGAATCACCCGGCATTGATGACACATGCATCCATTCCAGAGGATAAACGAAAAGAAGTTGGAATTACAGATGATTTGGTTCGTTTAAGCGTTGGCATAGAAGACGCTGATGACTTGATTGCAGATTTGAAGCAGGCATTGGCATAAAACAAAAAATCCCAACTTTAAAGAGTTGGGATTTTTTTTGAATAAATATTTTTTAATTGTCTAAATAAAGGATATAACCTAAGCCGACAAAAGTGAGCCAATCATTTTGTTTGTTTTCCTTGAATAAATCTTTATTTGGATTAAGGCCATCAACCCAATCAGAAGCAAAATATTGAGCTCTCATGTCAAGAATAAGATCAGACATTGATGTCAACTTGTAACGAGTTCCAAGATTAAGAGTTGCAGAAAATACCGCTTTACTTTCATTGGAATATCCATGAGGATGACCATCTGATGGGATTAAATATTTTGCAGGAGTAACACTAGGATCGCCCATTTCCCCCAAAGTAGAAGTAGCAGTTGCGGTATAGTAACTGATTTGTGGTCCCAAACCGATGTAGGGATTAAAACTGCCTATTGTGTTTTCAAAATCATGGATGTGTATTAAATTATACTCAAGTTGCATTCCTAAATTTAACAATTCAGTTGAGCCTCTCATTGCTTTGAGACGATTGGATCCCGGAGTACCTCGTTCAACCCATTCACCATAGTGTTTTAAATTGGCTTGACTATACGAAAGTTCAGATCTTACTTTGAAATGCTCTTTAAAATAGTCATTCAAGTTGTCAGTATACGAAAAGTTCATGTAATCAACAACGGCAACTCCAAACCCCTGATTTTCTAAATTGTTTCTGGTGTTATCTCGTTGTCCATAGTCAGATCGAAACTCAACTCGACCTGCAATTACACCAATTTCATGTGTAATTCCAAATTGAGAAAAGGAATTATGAGGTAGACCAATTAATAGGAATAATACAAATATTTTAAGTTTGATCATAGATAGATTGTATTTTCGAATACGCAACAAAGATATAAAAACTAGGAGTACTGATAATAATAATATTAAAATAAAAAATAAGTGGATATTATTCTATTCTTTACGAAAACTACATCGATTTCGTAAAAACAGTATGCCATGTTTTGAATTTTTTATAAATGATTAATAAAAAGATAATTTTATGGTAATCATGCGTAAAAAAAGTTAAAATATTTGAATAAGATGTATATTTGCAAAACTAACGGAAACGTTTTTGAAACGTTTATAATTTTATGATCATGTCACAAAGTATTACAGATTTTATCGAATTGGTTGCCAAAAAAAATCCGAACGAGCCGGAATTTATGCAAGCTGTTACTGAAGTTGCTGAAACAGTAATTCCTTTCATCGAACAAAATAAAAAATACCAAAATAAAATGATTTTGGAAAGAATGGTCGAGTCAGATCGTATCATTATGTTCCGAGTAGTTTGGGTAGATGACAAAGGTGATACACAGGTAAATAGAGGATACCGTATTCAAATGAATTCGGCTATCGGACCATATAAAGGAGGAATTCGTTTCCATCCTTCTGTAAATTTAAGTATTTTGAAATTCTTGGCTTTCGAGCAAACTTTCAAAAACAGTTTGACTACATTGCCAATGGGTGGTGGGAAAGGTGGAGCTGATTTTGATCCAAAAGGAAAATCAGACAACGAGGTAATGCGTTTTTGTCAAGCTTTCATGACTGAATTATCTAAACATATTGGTGCCGATACTGACGTACCAGCTGGAGATATTGGTGTTGGTGGAAGAGAAGTTGGATATATGTTTGGTCAATACAAAAGATTAGTTAATGAATTTACCGGAGTTTTAACTGGTAAAGGAATTTCTTTCGGAGGTTCATTAATCCGTCCTGAAGCTACTGGATATGGAGATGTATATTTTGCACAAAGTATGTTGGCTACCAGAGGAGAAAGCTTTACAGGAAAAACTGTAGTTATCTCTGGATCTGGAAACGTAGCTCAATATGCTGCAGAAAAAGTAATCCAATTAGGAGGTAAAGTAGTGACTATGTCTGATTCTGCTGGATATATTTATGATGCAGATGGAATTGATACAGATAAATTAGCTCATGTAATGGAAATCAAAAATGAGTTAAGAGGAAGAATCAGCGATTATGTTGCAAAATATCCAAATGCAAAATATGTAGCTGGGAAACGACCTTGGGAAGTAAAATGTGATGTAGCCTTGCCTTGTGCAACTCAAAACGAATTGAATGAAGAAGAAGCAAAACAACTTGTTGCCAACGGATGTATCTGTGTTGCCGAAGGAGCAAACATGCCTTCTACGCCAGAAGCGGTTCACGTTTTCCAAAAAGCTAAAATTTTATTCGCTCCAGGAAAAGCTTCAAATGCTGGTGGAGTAGCGACTTCAGGACTTGAAATGTCTCAAAACTCATTGCGTTTAAGCTGGACTTCAGAAGAAGTGGATGAAAGATTAAAAATGATCATGAAAGATATTCACGCTTCATGTGTGAAATACGGTACTGATGCAACAGGTTATGTTGACTACGTAAGAGGAGCTAACATCGCAGGATTTGTAAAAGTTGCCGATGCTATGCTTGCTCAAGGAGTAGTATAAGAATTTAGATTGCAGATCACAGAGTTCAGATTTTAGAACTCAGAATAATATTAAAAATGCCTTTTTTCTGTAAAGATTAAAGGCATTTTTTTGTGCTTAAAATTAATTGGAGGATAACAAAAAAGTACATTTAATCTGTAATCTAAACACAGTTTGATGGTCTGCAATCTAAATTCTGTATTCTGCAATCTAAAATCATCTTGGGCGAAACCCCATTATAGTAAGTGGGCTACTTTAGATGCCGTTTATTCGCCCACTTTCCATAATGCGGTCGGGCTATACGCGCTACTTCGGTAGCTTGCTGCTATCCCTTTCGCAGACATAACAACTTTAAGGAAAACGAGAAATTTATGTTCTTTCAAGATCAAAAACAAAATCACACATTAAAAAAAACTCTTAGTAAATTGTAAGCATTATTCAATATATTTGGGAACAATACAAGAAGGTTATAGAGCAGTTTATGTTCATCCAGTTTTGAGATGGTTAGTATACTTTGCAGCGTGTATATGTAAGTTAGTTGCCATTTTACAACCCACGTAGTAAAAAATATTTGCGACTTGGCATAGTTGAGAAAATTAATGTCAGCAATTCAATTTGTATTGAAGATGTAAAATTTAATACTTAATAATTAAATAATTTGTAATGTATATTTGTCTTGTTCCATTAGTTTTAGTTCTAAATTATTTTATTTTTTCTATTTTAAAAGCACTGAATGAAACAAAAAAATTGCTTTTATATGTAATACTTTTTTTCTTTCTAAGTGTAGTGCTTACTAAATTTTACAATTATTTGAAGATAGGTGGTTTGCCAGATGGTTTTGGCTTTTTTATTTTATTAAATTTTAGTTGGGGAATATTATTGTTATACTTAATGAAAAAAGTCATTAACAAAAAAGTTAATATTGCCCAAAGTTTAAAAGTTGATAATTATCTTCCCCCTTTCACTTATCTTAAAATTTTGACAATAATAATAACAGTCTTTCAGTTGTACTTAATTTTATCTAAAACTATTTATATTTTTAGAAGTTAGTCAAGCTTAATGTAATCAAATTTTTTAAAATTATTACTAACTGACGCCACAAATCATTTGCAAGATTATTGGAATTACCGTTTTGTGAAACCGAAAATACTTTGCTTCAAACTTCTAAAACTTTTTATAACAAGAAAACATTAATACAATTAAATAAAAGCTAAATCACAATGATAGATTATCACTTTAGAAAAGCTACAATTTCTGAAATTCCTCAAATATGGGATATTTTACAATTGGCTATAGTAAGGAGAAAAGAAGAAGGAAGTGAACAATGGCAAGATGGTTATCCCAACCCCGAAGTGGTGCAAAAAGACATTGAAAAAGGGGCAGGGTTTGTTTTGACAGATGGAGAAACAATCGTTGGATATTGTGCGATATTGATCAATGACGAACCTGAATATGCAAAAATTGAAGGCAAGTGGTTAACTAATGAAGACTTTGTCGTTTTCCACCGAGTAGCTGTTTCCGAAAAATATTTGGGAAAAGGTTGTGCCCAAAAAATGATTGGCTGTATAGAAGATTTTGCAATCCAGAACAACATATACAGCGTAAAAGCAGATACCAATTTTGATAATAGTGCAATGATGAAAGTTTTTGAAAAATTGGGCTACAGTTTCTGTGGTCATGTGTATTTTAGAGGTGGACAAAGAAAAGCATACGAGAAAGTGCTACAAAAATCTGCAATCTAAAGTCTGCAATCTAAAATCTCTTTTCCTTTGTGCTATATTTGTGAACCAATATTGATTCAATGCAAAAAAGGCTTTTATATCTATTTTTTTTATTTGTGCTACAAATCACTTTTGCCCAAACCAATTTGTCTTGGCAAGGATATTTCTCGTACACACAAATCAAAGCCGTTTCTGAATCGCCAACGACTATTTATGCCGCTTCTGAAAATGCGTTGTTTTCCAGAAACAACAATACAAACATTGTAAAAACCACCACAACAGTAGATGGACTTTCGGGCGAAACCATTACGGCGCTTTATTACAGTCCAACGTTCAATAAAACTATTGTCGGCTATCAAAACGGTCTTTTAATCGTTATCAACGAAGCTGATGGTTCGATGCTCAAAGTGGTCGATATCATCAATAAAAATTTGCCAAGTAGCATAAAACGAATCAATAATTTCATGGAATTTGGCGGAATAGTATATGTCTCCACCGATTTTGGGATTGTTCAATTCAATCTGGCCACTTCCAAGTTTGGTGATACCTATTTCATAGGCGACAATGGCGCCGAAATCAAAGTTTCTCAAACTGCCATTTTCAACGGATTTATTTATGCATCCACTTCAAGCGGAATTAGAAAAGGAGATACAACCAATCCCAATTTAATCGATTTCAAACAATGGCAAGTGATAAACGCGGGCGATTGGTCAGGAATCACATCTTTTGGCACCGAATTATATGCAGTAAATACAGTAGGCTACGTTCACAAATACGATTTGGGTTCCAATACTTTTAATGGGTTTTTGCCATTATCGGAAGCAACCACAAATTTTCGTTCCACCACAGATTATTTCATTATAACGACAGCCAATACCATTTTTATTTACAATAAACAGCTGGTGTTGCTACGTCAAATAAACAGAAATGAAATCCCAGAGATAAATTCAACATTTAGCTGTGCGACTATTATAAGTGATGCAATTTATATTGGTACTGCCGAAAATGGATTAATTACTACCTCACTTTCTCCCGGTTCAACGTATGAAAACATAACACCGATTGGACCTTCCCGAAACAGTATTTTCTCTATGCAAGTTACTCCAACACAGCTTTGGACTGTTTATGGGGACTATGATACTTTTTACAATCCATATCCATTGGATGATTTTGGCATAAGTAAATTCACAGCATCGGGATGGTTGAACATTCCTTTTAATACTGTTTTTGGAGCCAAATCGATGTCCCGAATCACTGTAAATCCAACCAATGAAAATGAAGTTTATGCCAGTTCTTTTTTCTCAGGCTTGTTGAAAATAGAAAAGGATATTCCAACAATTTTGTACAATCAAACCAATAGTGCTTTAGAATCACTAACCGTTAGCCCGCCAGATCCCAATTATATTGACATAAGAATCAATGGTTCGGCATTTGATAAATCTGGAAATTTATGGGTAACCAATTGTAGGGTTGTAAATGGTTTGAAAATGCTAAGTCCAAGCGGGCAATGGAAAAGTTATGCCATGGATAAAATTCTTTCGGCACCAACAGAAAATGATTTTGCGACAATGGTTATCGATAAGTATGGTACCAAATGGATGGCAACCAGTAAAAATGGGGTAATAGGTTTTAACGAAAGCAGTAATACCTTCAAAAAAATTACTTTCGGGGCAGATCAAGGAAATTTACCCATTCAAGACGTTAGAACAGTTGCAGTAGATACTAAGAATCAACTTTGGATAGGAACAACTAAAGGATTGAGGGTTTTGTCTAATGTGAACAATTTTCAAACCGAGAGTCAGTTGACCACAGAAAGTATCATTATTTTGGAGGATAATCTGGCGCAGGAATTACTGTATGAGCAATTTATAAGCGATATAGAAGTAGACGGAGCCAACAATAAATGGATAGCTACTGCCGATGCCGGTCTATTTATGGTGTCTCCAAACGGACAAGAAACCAAGTATCATTTTACAACAGATAATTCTCCATTGCCGAGTAATGTGGTAAACGATATTAGTATCAACAGTAGTACTGGGGAGGTTTTTATTGCGACATCCAAAGGGTTGATTTCTTTCAAAGGAATTGCAACTTCTGCCAGTGAAAACTTGAGTAATGTATACGTATATCCCAATCCCGTTCGCCCAGAATATCAGGGAACGGTAAAAATAAATGGATTGCTCAACAAAGCCAATGTAAAAATTACAGATGTTGCTGGCAATCTGGTTTTCGAAGCCACAACTGAGGGAGGAACTCTAGAATGGGATACCACCGCTTTCGGGAAATACAGAGTGGCATCGGGTGTCTATATGATTTTTGTATCCGCTCAAGATGGAGGCGAAACCAAAGTCAAAAAAGTAATGATAATTAGATAGTCGAAAGTTCAAAAGTCCAAAAAAGCGTAAATTCGAAGAGGTCAAACAATCCAATAATCAAACAATCCAATTTTGCTGGTCAAAACTAAAGCCATCGTAATTTCAACATTAAAATTTCAAGAGAAAAGCTTGATTGTAAAATGCTTTACCTTATCGAGCGGACTGAAATCCTATTTTGTTCGGGATGCTTTTTCGTCTCGAAAAGCGAGTCAAAAAATGGCCTATTTTCAACCTTTGACAATTATAGAAATTGAAGCCGTTCACAAAAACAAAGGCACTTTAGAAAATTTCAAAGAAGTAAAAATTTCATCTCCTTTTCATTCGATACATTCGGATATTTTTAAAAGCACCATCGTTTTGTTTCTTTCCGAAATTTTGCACCATTCGATACATGAGGAAGAAAAAAACGAATCGTTGTTTACTTTTCTCGAAACGGCTTTGCATTGGTTGGACCAACACGATGAAATTTCCAATTTTCATTTGATTCTAATGTTGGAAACCACAAAATACCTTGGGTTTTACCCCGATACTTCGGATATGGACATGCCTTTCTTCGAAATGATCGAAGGTGTTTTTACTCCTTTTAATGCCATTAGTTCGCTCACAGAACACGAAACTGAGTTGTTCAAAAAATTAATTCAATTGAAATTTGATAACGATCAAAAAACGTTTCATGTCATTGAAAGACAATTGCTTTTAAAGATTTTAATTGATTATTACAGTTTTCATCTCGACGGATTCAAAAGACCTAAATCTTTGGATGTTTTGAAAGAAGTTTTTTCTTAAAATAAATATAAATTTTTATATTTGCCGCAACCAAAAACGTACTAATTTTTTGCATAAAAGAGGTGCGTTTTTTTTAACCAAATCAAGAATCACTAACCCCCACAAAATGAAAAAAATTAAGTTTTCAATGCTGTTACTTTTATTAGTAAGTATATCAGCATTCGCACAAAGAAATTACGATGAAGTAATTAAAACAGACGGCACTATCAAAGATTTAGTGCAAAACGAGATTACCGGAATAATTGTCTTTATTGGAAATGGTAAAATCAGCGGAATAGATGCTGAGACCAAAAAAATTGTATGGACTTTAACCAAAGAAGATTATGGTAATGCAACAACAATGGAACTCTTAGGAGATGGCGATTTGGACAAAATGTTTGCAGAAAAAAAAGAATTGAAAAGCGTCCCTAATAGTCCTTATGTGGAAGCTTATGTCAATTCTAAATTCATAATAATTAAAACTGATACAGGGAAAATAGTTTACAATTCTTCCAAAGAATCTTTTTGGGTTGTACAATCGGATTTCCTTGCTGAAACCAACGAATATTTACTTACCTTAAGAGAAAAAGGGGAGATGCATATTGCCTTAATTGATTTGGAAAGTGGAAACATCAAATGGAAAACCCCTGTAGATAAATCAAAATCTTTTTTTAGTTTATCTCTAAAATCTCTTATCAATAAAGCTCAGGTAAATGGTGCTACAATTTATTACCTACTTTATGGAAAACTATATTCTTTCAATAGAGAAACTGGAAAATTAAATTGGAAAGCTGAGGAAGAGTATACAAAATTTTTCCCAACTCAAAACGATAATAATATTGTTGTAATTAATTCAGCGGGAACTTTTTCATCAAAAGAATACATAAATGTTTTAAGCACTGATACAGGAAAAAGCATCTGGAAAGAGTCAATAAAAACAAAATATGTAGTTTATCTTGAAGATTGGGGAACCAAATTGTTGATTGCCCATTACAGTGGCTTTAATTTTTTCGACCTAAAAACTGGAGAAAAAATCTGGAAGAAAGATGCTCGTGGAGATGGATTGAAAAAAGTAATTCCTATCGATAAAGACTTTTTGTATGTAGCCGAAAACGAAATGATGCTGATCAATAAGGACGGAGAAAAACTTTGGAAAAATTTTATTGAGATTGCAGATGACAAAGAAGATCCTATTTTTTACTTAGGGAAAGTTGGAGAAAAGGTAATGTATCTTACAGGAACTTATGGTAATATGGTAGATTATAAATCGGGTAAAAAATTATGGAAACGTAATATAAAGTTTAATAAAGATCGTCCTGTATTGCCAACTTTCGATGAGGCAACAAATTCTTACTTAGTATACAATGATGAAAAATTATACAAATTTAATCCTTCAATTGACGACAAACCGGAACCATTTGCAGAAGTAAACATCAAAAGAGAGAAAGAGTTAAACAGCATCGAAATGTTCCCTTGGGGAGTTGCTCTTTCTGGACCTGTTGAAGTAATGGGAGTTGCACTTGATGGTACTGTAAAATATCACAATACTTACAATCAACCAGGTGAAACAGGAAGACAGTTTTTAAAAGGTGCTGCAATGGTTGGTAGTTTTGCATTGGGCGCTACTTCTGTAGCAAAAGGAATTCAAGGTTCTGAATGGACTATGACTACTCGTGATGCAGACGGAAACGAGACAACTTCTGTTGTAAAATCAAAAAATAAAGCACAATTAAATCAGTCTATGGCTGCTGCTGCGGGAGCAGATGCATTGGCGATGGTTGCGGCAAGATTCGGTTCTCGTTTTAATGCAATGAAACAAAACAGAGATTTTTCGTATATTTTTGCAAAAACAGAAACTGGTGAAAAAATGCTTGTAAAAGTTAGAAAAGCAGACGGAGTTGAGGTTGATAAAGTAACATTTAAAAACAATCATCCAGTTTATGAAATTGATCCAGCTACACAAAACATATTTTACGTGTTAGATGATTCGATAGAAATTTTTAATAAAAAGTAAAACATAAAAACTCAAAAGCCATCAAAATTTATTTTGATGGCTTTTTTTTTGAATATGAAATCGCCATTAGCAGCAAGTTTGTGCAAGCAAACACCATTACATAAAAGGCGTTAACATATATGACAGCTGAAAAATATATTTTACATATATGAAAAAAATAATACTTCTCCTTTTTATTTTTGGATTTAATACAATCCATTCACAAGACAAAGTCACTTATAAAAAAGGCAAATTTTTCGTGCCAACAATTTTGTACTCTCAATATCCTTGTTTGGATAATGTGATTACCCAAACTACATTTTATCAAATGGATCCTGAGTTAAAAAGCGAGGAACAAGTTTTGAAAAAGAGCTATTTCAATATTGATGGCTATATAAAAGACCCTTCAAATGGAAAGTTAAAAATTTATATCACTATACCTTTTCCAAGATACACGACTACTCAAATGGATAGTGTTTACAATAGCAAAACCAAAGTATGGATCTATCATCCGTATTCTGGTTATGATGTAAAAGTAAATATAGAGGTGAAGTGTGCCGATAAATTGATTTACTCAGATGTATTTGTCAGTTCCGAGAAGAATGTTTTTCAGGGTGGTTACAATAAAGAAAGTGCCAGAGAAGCAGTGGCTTACAACCGGGAAAAAATGAAGAACTCTGACATAAAAGAGAACCTTACAATTGAAGAGTTAGGAATAGACACGGTTATTTATTCTACGATGGATCGAATCCAGCGTTTACTCAATTATAAATTGGGATATTATAATGATCTGGTAAAAGACAAATTTGAGTTTATGACTTCCAAGGCACATCCGGAATATCAGCAAATGTTTGCCTTTGAAAATGCCATAACGGAACAAATGGGAAAAGTGACATTAGAAAAAGGTTTGGATGCAAAGACGTTAATACCTCATTTACTGTACTTGGAGAGTCTTTTGACGAAGTATCCACAAGCACCAGAAAACGAAAATATTCGTTTCATAACCGCTTATGATTTGGCATTGACGTATTTGCTTTTAGAAAATAAAGAAAAAGCGTTGTATTTTGCTGATCTAGTGATTAAAAATGACAAGCAAAGTTCTAAAGGAACAGATATTATAGCACGTGTCAACAAAGCTTATTTTGTTGATAAAATGACAAGAACGCATACGAATCGGTTTGTTGAATTAAAAAAATTAGGTTTCAAAATAAAGGAAGAAAAGGAAGAAGAGAGACTTGCTTTTTTTGAAAGAATAATTCAGGAAGATGCCGATTGGGAACAAGAGAAAATAAACAGAACTAACGCTATTGAAAAAAGCATTAATGAGAGGAAGAATATATTAGACTCTGTATTTTTTCAAAAAAATTCAGATTTATTAGGCAAAATACTAAACAGCTTGGGAGGTAGTGAAGCCATTAAGAAAATAGAAAAAACACATATTCTGTCGAAACTTAAATTGGAGGACAACAATATGCCTCAAATGGAAGAAAAGTGGGCAACCGAGAAAAATTATCTTTTAAAGAAAAAAACACCCAATAATTATTTCGAAATCGTAAATGGTCCAGAATCATGGGTTCATGACGATATGGATAACAGCACCGAAAAATGGAAAAAAATAAACAATTCTGATTATTCCGATATTGTGACCAATCTAGATCCATTGAATTTGTTGACTTCATTCCGAATTGATCTATGGAATAAGTTTGATTTAGTGTCAGATGATATATCAGATGGAAGATTGTGTTACCATCTTACTTACTTTGAAAAAACACTCAATTCCAGTAACCGAACGGTTCCTAAAACCGAATACAATCTCTATGTCGACAAAGAAAATTTCACTATTGTTTCTTTTGAAAAAACTGAATATTTCAAGGGAAATAAATCTTCCTTCGAAAGAAAAATTTTTCAAGATTACCGAGAGATACTAGCATTAAACAATGGTAAAATTCCACATAAAGTCTTAAACGAAATAGAAGATTATTATGGGGAAACTTCTTATCAAGAGCTTAGAGAAAAAGTGGAGGTTAATCCCGTTTTTGGCAATAGAATATTTATGAAAGAAGTTTATTTTGGAAGCTTTAAGTAAAATTAGATTTTTAAAAACCTGATTAAATGAAAACTTTAATCGGGTTTTTTATATAAATAGATTTTCCTTTTCAGACCAAAGGCTCAATAGAGAAAAAGTCAATTTTGGATTGTTTAAAGTTTCGGATTCGGTTCATGACGGCGTTGCCATTATGGGAACCATCTGCATTTGTATTTCCTTCAATAGTTTCAATTACATCACCATGAATAGCAGTTACAATTCCGGTATGAAACCAATCGTTTGGTGTTTTTTGTAATAAAAACACATCCGCTGGTTGTATAACACTTGGATTTGTTCTCGCTACTTGGTAACGGGTTAGCAATTTTTTTTGAAGTCCAGTGGTGCCGACAGTATCACAACTATAAGTTAGCGGCATTAACATTTTGAAGTTTTTTCCTTGAATGGATGCGGCTTGGTCGAGTACTGATTGTACAAATCCCATACACCAAAACCAATCGGTTCCCTCATTTCCATCCATATAACTTCGTACCCAAGGTCCCGAATTACTTTGATTATTGATAACAAGTTCAAAAGGATGATTTTTGAGATGATTTTTGGCAACATTCAGCACCAATTCTCTCAGGTTATTACCCGCAATGGGGTCTTCAAAAGCTTTTTTTAAGGGTGTTGTAAACAAGTTAAATAAAGTTTGATCAACAATTCCTGTTTGGGATAAGCTATTGAATTTTTGAAAATTCAATACTGCTTTTTCGGTTGCCGGTCCAAAATCACCGTCAATACCTGTGGCAGTTCCTGAGCTTGGATTTTGCATAGCAAATAAATTGAGCCAAGATTGAATTTTTTCAATATCTTTTTTGTTGTTGGTAGTGCCACTTCTTTGTTGTGTTGCTTTGATGAGTAACTCCTTTTTGTAGAATGTTTTTTGCATGGTATTTTGTTTTTAAGATTTTCTAAAATTATTATACAAAGTCCCTCCGTTTTTATCCTGCTTTGGAGACCAAAGTTGCCATAATAAAAAGTTTTTCGTCTTTGCTGTATTCCAATTCGATTCCTTTCAAAATATGTCGAGAATCGATAACAGTAGTGTTTTCATCAAGTGTCTGTAAACAGGCAAAAGCCATTGCCGAGACTATTTGAGCACCATTGAGTTCATAATTTTTGGCCACTATTTCGAGTATATTGTGGTCTTTTAATTTTGTTTTTTTCGGCATGCAATTTTTCCATAATTGCAAACGTTCTTCGGCCGTTGGTTTGTTAAAAGGAATAATTGAATTGAATCTCCTTAAAAAAGCATCATCAATATTGTTTTTAAAGTTGGAAGTTAAGATGACCAATCCATTAAAATTTTCGACTCTTTGCAATAAATAACTCACTTCTTGGTTGGCGTATTTATCGTTTGAAGATTTGGTTTGTGTTCGTTTTCCAAACAATGCATCGGCTTCATCAAAAAGGAGAATCCAATTTTTGTTTTCGGCCTGAACGAATATTTTTTCCAGGTTTTTTTCGGTTTCACCTATGTATTTAGAAACTACTTGAGATAAGCTGATGCGATAGACTTCTTTACCAAATTCTTTTCCCAGCAAAGTGGCGGTAAGCGTCTTCCCGGTCCCCGATGGACCATAAAACAAACTTCGATAACCGGGAGCAATTTGTTTGGCCATTCCCCAATCGTTTCGCAATTGATTATGGTGTTTCAACCAAAGTTTGATTTGTTTGATATGATCCTGTGTATTTTCATTTACCACTAAATCTTGCCATTCCATTTGAGTGGTAATTTCCTGTGCTGGAAAGCTGGTGCCGAATTTTGGTTTTAATTTTTCGCCAAAAAACAAAAGATGAACGATTTCGGGAGGCAAAATAATACGGCCACTCATCAAAGGTTCGCCTTCTTTTACCTCTTCCAGGAATAAAATATTTTCTTTGGAAAACCAATGTGAAGGCGCAAATAATTGTTGTATTTCCAATCGATGATCGACATCTTCTTTTGCCAAAACATATTGTGCAGTTTCACCCGTAGGTAGCATTCCCCTGTGATTGTCCAGACGGATTCCGCCCAATTCGGGGAGTTCACCGCCATCTGGATAAACTTCTTTTATAATTTCATCAAAAAAATGAGGTAGAATATTAGGAACCAATGCCAATAGTAAAATTACGGCTTCATCATGAGTCGTTTTTCGATCTAAAACTTCAAGGAAAGAATTCTCGAAGTTATAAGATGCTGATTTTTCTTCGTTCTCTGTCACGCGAAGGGACTGAATGAGAAATGATTTTAGAATTTGAAATGGCATGTGTTATTTCGTTTAATTTAAATTTATATTCTCGTGCTATTCTATATAATCGCCATGAGTATAGTCCAATCCATTATTAAAATGATCACTTTTTGTAACTTTGGTATTTGGATCGTCTTTTTTCCAGGAAGAGAATTCGTAATTTATTATTGAGGGGGTTTTCTCTTCCATTTCTATAATTTTTTTTCTTTTTGCCAATAAATTTTGCGGTTGGTTTTTTACAGAATTTCCACCATAAATTGGTGTCACCTTATAATTTATTACTTTGTCGTCGGCTAAATCCTTTTTTACCGTTTCTTCAATGTCTGCATTGTGATCCTTGTTCCCTTTTCGGGTGAGAGGAGTAAGATTTCTAAAATCATTACCGCTTCCTCCTAAATTATGATTTAATAAGTGACCCAAGATGTAATAAGTCGAACTGCCATTTCGTTTTTTCTTAAGCGTTTCATAACCAGCGTTGGTAACGCCCGGAACTGATCCCGTGGGTGGTTTGGTTGTTTTATGAAGGTTTTTCACCTCCATGCTTGTCCCAAAACCATTCTGTAATGAACCAAATGTAAGTTCAAACTTTCCGATGCTTTCCATATTAAAAAGCGGAATCATGTGATTACTCAGTTTATTGACATGATCTGTAACTACCTCATATTTTTCGGTTTGTTCCGTTTGATATTTTTCCGATCCTTTGGCAGATTTATTTTTCTTAGAAATAGCCACTTTTAGCAAATTAAACTCAGCTTGTGCATTTTTTTTGGATTCCGCTTTTTTGGCATCTGTTTTTCCTAACTTGCTTATAAATTTTGCAAAAGTTGTCGGAGTACTGGCTACCATCAATTCAGCATTTTCTTCGGTACCTTCAAAATAAAGACTATGTGAATGCCCATCCTCCGTTTTGAATTTCTTTTTAATGCTAAAAAAGCTTATCAGTTTTTTTACACCAGCTTTTCCCGCTTTGAACAAAGTTTTTACCACATTTCCAGCTTTTTCAAGCACCCAATCGATGGCTTTATTGATAGGTGCTTGAATCTTATCAAGTAATGCCTGAACTTTTTTGCTTAAATCCCCAAGACCCAATAACCCCGCCAAAAAGCCAATGGCTATTGGAACCAATTTGGCTAATGAATTTTCGACAAATGTGGCGGCTTGGGTTATTTTTCCTGCTACGATAAGTGCTGTACTGTCAACAATACTGTTTATTAAATCCAATATTCTTCTGGCGTTGTTGATAAACCAACTAACGACGTCGTAAATGAGTTTGCACGCTTTTATAAAAGCACCAACAGGATTAAATAAACTGATTACCCAAGTGATTCCTGCCTTGATTACCGTTTCGATAAGCATGTTTTGTATGGCATCAACGACCATGACTTTAAGGTCGCCAATTTTTTCTTTGATGTAGTTCCACAATCCTCCGAGTCCTTCTTTTCGAATTATTTGAAAAATTTCAAAGCCAGTTTCTAGCGCTGCGACAACCGTTGCTCCGTACATCTTTGTGGCTCGAGCCTTAATATTTTCCCAAGTCAAACCAAAAACGGACATTATAAATTCAAAAATTCCGGTTAAGTCCCACTGCTTCGGAAATTTAATCGATGGAGGCATATTGCCCATTAGCCATTCAAAAAAGCCTTTTTTGAGGTGTTCTAAAGCATTTTTGCCAAAATTCTGAAAGCCTAAAACAATTGCGTCCAGCAAATTGGACAAGAAACCAATAGGATCCAGAATTATTTTTCCAACAACGTCTGCTACTTTTGCCAATATAGTAAGCAACAGATTTTTCATTTCAATAATAGCTTTGATGACTCCAACAACTGCATCATAAGCACGTTCTAACCAACTTTTGTTTTCTTCTTGTATCTTATCAAAAGTTTCTTCCAGTTTGGCAACGGCCGCATTAAATTTGGTGGTAATACTTTGTTTTAAACCTTCGTTGGCTTCATCAACTTTCGAATCCAATTCAGAAAAACGCTCGGTGGCATGGGCAAATACATCACCTGCAATTTTTTGGGTGTCTTTATCTTGATTTTTCCAGTAGTTTTGAGTTTTGAGTTTTCCGTCGTCAATATCTTTTGTCGCTTGGCTCAATTCTTTTTCGACAAAATCGCCAATTTTACGAACGACGGGAGCCAACGAATTGATAAAATTATCTTGTTCTTCGATGAAAACTTTCTTGATATCATTTGGAATTCCCGCTGCCCAATTGGCCAAATCTTCCAGCCAGTTGGTATCCGTTCTTTCTTTTACATTTTTTTCAAATGCTTTATTGGCAATATCGAGAGCTTCATCAAAATCTTTGTTTACTTTTTCGATAAGGTTTTTAAGTCTGGTTTCTACCAAAAGTTTGGTGTCATCATAAATCTTATTCAAATCGGTTGCGACTTTGGTTCGAACCTCTTCTTCTTTTTGTTTTTTAAGTTCTTTGTTTTTATCTACTTGACTTAATTGTTTGTTTCTGGTTGCATTCATTTTGGCAAGTCCGCCAGTAGTAAGGGCATTGGTACTATTTTTTGTAGCACCGGCAATTGGGTTGGCCGATTTTAAATATTGCTGATGGGTACCTTCTGCTTTTTTCTGACTTTCTTTTTTTTCTGTCAATGAATGATCAAATGCGGCTTCGTTTCCATTTTGAAGCTGTTCTTCCGACACATTATTATTGGCCAATTCACTATCAATTTTTTTGGAATCAGCTGAAAGATCGTTGTCTTGAGCAGTTTTAAGTGGAGGTGCAAATCCTGGATTGGAAACAACAGGATAAGCTCCAATGTCTTCTTTTGGCAATGGAGTAGCTACTTTTGTGACCACACTCGCTTGATCTGGAGCTGCACTTACAGCATTGGATAAATCGCCGTTTGTATTTTGTTTTTCCTTTTCTAAAGTATCTGTAATGCCTTGTTGTGCAGCACCCATTTTTTCAGAAGAGGTTTGGTCTTTCTCCATTTCCTCTTTGTTTTTTGGGATTACTTTTTTGATATTATCTAAAATAGCATCGGAAAATTTTTTGGAATCAAATTTTTTGGTTTTTTGATTCGACATGTCTTCCACCTGATTCGATTTGGCTACACTTGATTTTTCTAATGCGGGAGATATTGCAACCGATTTTTGCATTTCCGATTTTTTCTCTTCAGCAGTACCGTGTTTCTTTTGTGCTTTTGCAGTTTTTACAATTTTAGCCTTCTGAATGTCTAGTATGGATGCCTTTTTTGGATCAAGTACAGGATCTAGCGCTTCTTTTTTAGTAGTTTTTGCTGCAACAGGCACAAGAGCAGTTTCTTTCTTTTTCTTCTTGGCTGCAGAAGGAAAGAAAGGTGCCAGTTTTCGCTGTGGTTTTTTAACCGGTTTAAATTGAAGTCCTGTTTTAGACATTTTTATTCAATGGTTAAGAGGTTAATTTGATTTAATTCCAATAACACTGCAAAAAATCTTCCATCCATGGGGTTTTTATCATTTCGATTCCCCAGGGTAATTGAGCCAATAAAATATCCACACCTTCCTGTTTTACCCAGAGTTCTAATTTTTCATTCTCAGTAAATAGGATTTTCCCTTCTCTTTGCAAAAAAGTCTCCCGTAAACCTGCAACGGAGGTGTCGCCTAGAATTTTCCAATGTTCAATCACGGCATTTAATAAACTTTCGCATTTTTCTATTTCTTTAGGAGTAATTTCCAGTTGCGTATTGACCACATTTTCTATGGGAAAACCGCATAAAATCTTATTAAGCACCAGTTCATTTTCGCCTATTTTTGTTTCTCCGCTAATTAAAAATTGAGTTAACAAAATCGCTTTGTGTTGGCTCATTTTACTGGTCCAAATGTCATTTTTGGTTAGTTCTAATTGCTCAAACAACGATTTGAAGAAAGGATGGAATAGTATCAAACCAGCATTTTTAACATAAATCATATTCTGTGTTTTTGAATCGGGAGTTTCTAATTTTGTTTTTTTCTTAATTTCTGAAGTATTTATTTCTTCACTTACGGATTCCTCTTTTGAATTTAAAGAATCTAGGGTATTCAAAAAGATGTTCCAAAAAGCAATAAAATCATTTTTTTGTAACAAAATGTATTTTTTATGAAGACCTTTTTCTGTGATTAATAATTCTTTTAAAATCAACAAATAATCCGATTCTATGTCCCAATATTGGGAAGTAATGGTTTTAACAGTATTATAAAGGGTCGAATTCGAAATCATTTTTTCTTTAAAAAAATAAAATTGCCAAGCCATAAATTCAATCCAACTTTCTATTGTTGCACTAGAAAAAGAATTTGCTTTTGGAGTCAATGCAAATTGTAATAATGCAACAAATTCAGAATGGGAGCTGTCGATTCGAGTCACAATTTTTGATTTAAATTCTTCTGGGAAAGAATATATAAATCGGATTATAGCTTTCGGATTTTCTATAAATAAATCTTTTAATTTTTGAATAAAAGATTCATTTACTTCTACACTTGCAATTAATTCTTCAAGGTTTTTAATCAATCCATTTTCGGAAAGAATTCCTTTTTGTAAAAAATCAAAAAATAAACTTTCAAGAATGCTATTTTTTGTAAATACGATTTCCGAATTTTCAATTATGCTGGGGTTTTGTTCAAAATTTTCAAAATGCATTTTTAGATAAAATTCAATTTGTTCCAATGAATGTGTCACAATTTCTTCTTTCCATTTTTTTTTGGAAAGCGGAGGAAGTGTTATTTCCAGTTTGTCAATTTTCCAAGTATAATTTTGAAAAGAATAGAGATTTAATAATAGTTCAAGCTTTGGATACAATTCTTTCTCTAGTAATGCAGCAACAACATTTTGTACTTCTTTCCCAAAATCGGTCGAAGCACAGCTGATATCCATTGTATGTTGTTGTATTAAATGCATTGTTTTTAATCAATAATTAAATCATTGTCTTCAAGAATACTATTCAATGCTTTTTCTAAATTCTCTTGCATTTCTTTTGTGAATAGGCCAAATTCAAATTTGTTTGGTTTGTACAAAAGCGCCATAGAGGTTGAAATATGACCTGCTTCCGGCAATATAATGTGAACGCCTTTCTGTTTCTTTTTGTCTTCAAGTAAGCCAATGCCAATAATTGTCATCGGAAAATCAGATCGACTTACTGTTGCTCTTGTATCAGTATTGAAACCTCCTGCTGTACTTGGAGTAGTACCTTCTTTATCCTCTGCTTTATAGAAGGGAACCATGAAAGTGAGATACATTTGTTTCTCATTGATGTTGGGCAAAAAGGACTGTAGAATTTTATATTCTTCTTCCTTTAAAGGTATAAACAACCATTCGGGATTGTTTTTTTGGTCAGTGTTTGCAGGGTCTTTCAATCGTGCTTCAGTACATATATATAATGAACACGAAAGTTCCTGTATTCCTGTAAAATTCACTTTTACCGTTGCAAGTTGTTTGGTACTTAAGGGCTTATTGATATTCCCAAAATCAAAGCCAGCGATTGGAGTTGGAGTTACAGGTTTGTCTGAAAACTCCAGAATGTCTTTAAGGATTTTGTTGGTGTCAACAGCAGTTATATTTCCTTTTGCAATAATTTTGCCGTCAATTGCTGTAATTATTTCTTGTTTGGTTGCCATAACTTTATTTTTTAAGGATTAGTTGCTAAGTGTTAAAATCGTCATTATTGAAATCTGTTTTTTCGAAATCGCCAACTTTTGTTTCCGGATTTCCTATAATGATATTGATGTTATTTCCTTCGGGATTTTGAATATAAGGCAAGAAGAAATCGGCCAGCACCACTTTTTGTGGAGCACTATTTTCAGCCAAAATCAGCGGTTCAAATTGAAATAGGGTTGTAATATTAGACAAGAAAAATTCTTGTAAATGCACGGGATAATTATTGGCCATATTTTGTTGTGCCACTTTTATCAAATTGGCTTTGATGTTCTCTGTTTGATTTTTACAATCTTTTAGCGCAGCTTCATCATAGGAATCGGCATGTGAAAATTTAGTTTTTTTGTATAATACACTTTTGGTGAGATCTTCTTTGATTGTTTTTGTTTGCTCAACCGTTCCAAAAGTGAAACTATCCGTATAACTTTTAATAGAATCTAATAACACGAGATATTTTGGAGGTATTTGTTGTGGTTTAAAAATGGAGGTATCCGAGTAAACCAGAATAAATGTACCTCCTACCGAAACACCTGCGTGGTGTTCCATTCCTTTGTTTTTTTGTAAAAAAGTAGAAAGAAACAAATCTTTGAAACTGGCATTCCATCTTTTTACGGCTTCATCAAATAATACAGTGAAGGAATCTTCAAGAAACAACTCATTGATTTGATCCAAATGATCAATTAAGTCTTCAACCAAAATGCTTAAATCTTTTTTGCCCCATAAAAGACAAAAACGATGGAATAAAAAGAGGACATTTAAGTTTTTGAAAATTTCGTAAAAGCTTTTATAATTGGGTAAAAATTCACTTAAATCTTCTGTTAGCAACGTTTTTACTTCGTTCAAAATGTTTTTGAGAGAAGTAATTGTGGCATCGGTCATGAAGGTTTGCGCGATGATCTCCGTTTTGTTTGAAGTAATCCAATTAATGACAAACTCGGTGATATTGTACACTTTTTTTCGGGCCAAATCATAATCAACTTCCAGATCTGACCAATCCCCTTGATGTTTGGTGATGTCCACCTCTTTGCCTACATAATCAACTGCATTAAGTGCAATTGTTTTGAATGGTAGATTATAAGTGTCTTTCAAGGAAGACAATTCAGTAAGTACCTCCAAATAATTTTTACCAATATGGCCTTCAATTCTTAGAAAGTTATACGGTTCTAAATCATACAAAAGGGGTTTTTTGACCCACTGTAAATCGGTATAATTTGGTTTTTCGGACTGATACGAAAGGATTTCGTTGGTTTTGTTTTTTACAGTTTTATCGGGATTCCATTTTTTATTTAGATCCAAAAAGTTCGAATAATAATAAGGAATCGATTTTTTGGACAAAGGAGTTTTTCCATAAATGGTGGGTGTTATTCGGATAACAGTATCTGTAATAGACCACGATTTTATCAAAAGCACCAATCGTTCAAACAAGATGTTGAGTTTGTTTCTTAGTAGAATTTCTTTATCGGTATTACCGGTCTTTATATACGGCGTTCTAAAATTATTCTCTATAGTAATGTTACCTAAAATGATATGAAAAGGAAACTGACTTTCGTCAAAACAACAAAAAGTGGGATTTTGATTTTCGAAATCTACAATTTCATTATATGCGGAAACGATATCACTAATCCAATCGCACACATATTGAATTTGCAATTTGTCTTTGTTGGCGGTGATGGTTTGCGTTAATTGAGTTTTGCAATTGTTCAACGAAGAAAAGTCAGAAGTTGATTTTAGTACATTTTTGTTGGTGTTATAAATCGCATTTATTTGATTGGAAAGCGTGGTTAGAAAAGCATCATCATACCAATTTTTGAAACCGTCAAGCACTTGTTGTCCCGTTACCAAATTTTTGAAAGGCACATTATATCTGGGAGTAACCAGTTTTTGAGATGCTTTTTTGATATCAAAACCGCTGAGCAATAAAGGAGCAATATCCGAATTATTGATAACCAAAGGCCTTACGGTAAATTCCAGTCTTTTGCCTTTGTCATCACAATTGGTATTCACGCAGTTTTTCTCATCAATCAAGGCTGTTTCAAGAATAAATACGACCGCTTTATCATTAAAAAAACCATTGGGAATAGCTGTTTTAACTACTTCCGTAGTTGTGGGTTCCAGCAATTCAACAGCATTTTTGAAAGGCGAATATTTAGATCCGTATTTTAACATGGGTTCCAAAAAAGGTTCTTTGCTGTAATTGGCTCCCAGAAAATTGGCCGAAAGTTCTAAATTATGATAGAATGTAAACAGTTTTTCTTCCCAGTTAATTTCATACCCCAATGAAGTAACAGCCGTTCCGCAACCTATTTTAATTTGGTTGGGCTGTGGATGCGAAATTTCTAATCCACATACAATTCCCATCCCTAAGAGCCCTGTTCGAGACAAGCGGTCTTGTTCTTCAAGATAACTTACAACACTGTTGAGATGTTTTTGGCTTAGAACTTGATCTGCCTCAAAAACGGGATATTTGGAGTTGTTAAATGCTTTCATGTTACTATTTTTAAAGTGTTCCTAATGCTGTATTTCCTAATAATATGGGGTTGGTAATTTCACTCAAATGACAATCGAATAAATTGCCCTCGGGGTACATTGTATTCAATTCATTTAGAGCAGTAATCATTTCTTTATGATGAAGCAAGAAGCTGTTTTCGTCTTTTGATAGTAATGTTTTAGAACAGTATTTTATTCTAAAGTAGCGGTAGTTTTCGAGCCAGTTTTTATAGGCAAATTGAAACTGTTTCATGTCGTTTGCATTCACCCAACAAATTTTTAATAATACATGTGCAGGCGCTTCTTGTCTGAAAATTTTCTCCGCATATTTTCTAAAAGTCAAGTTTCTAAAACGAGTTAAATACCCTGGCAAAACGATGGTGGCTTTGAAAGAATAGGGATCATTATTGGCTTCATCCTTACAATCGTCCTGTAAACAAACCGTTAGTAAGTCACTGTCTTTGTTGGAAGTCAATAAAGGTCTCAGTAGTAAATGTTCTATGGAATAAAAGTTTTCAAAAGCTTCATTCAGCGTTTGGAGTAAAGAATTGTAATAATCGTGCGCGGCTTCAAAAGTGGCAAACGCTTTATCGACTTTGGCAATTTTAGTACCGTCTTTTTCGAGATAGAGATAATATTTGGCACCCGATTTATGAATGGTATAAACATTGGGATCAAAAATATGTTCTTGAAGCCAGTTCCACTTAATAGCCAAATCGGTTGCGGGACTTTGTATTTTAAAATGAATAACCCCCAATTTTGTTGGGATTGACAATTGCGATTGCGGACTATCGTCATTGGCAATATCTCTTAAACTAGTGTCATTAATACCTAATAATTTGGCAACCCTTTGCTCATAACCTCCTCTAGAATTAGAACCCCAAAAATTAGGTGGAGTAAGGGTGTTCGGATTTATGTAATCCATTCCGATTCCTCTTTTACTGCTTATTTCAGGATAGTCATTGATAAAATTTTGCTTGTCTTGTATTAAATCTTCGTATTGAAAACTAAGTTCTCCCAACCCTTTTGCATCTTGATTGACTTGATACATCATAAAAACGTAATCGTTGAAACTTTCTCCAAACCGCGACATTAAATGGTCTAATGCTCGGTTGCGTCGTTCGTAGAACTCCGTTTTGTTTTCGTAAATAGTAATCTGATCGTCGCTTGGAATCCACAAATTATTCTCAAAGGATTTAGTGTAAAGCTCGTTGGAATAAAATTCACCCCCAGTCCAATCGTTTTTGGAAAGAAACTTGGGGAAGTACGTTCTGTCAATGGTTGCAGTGTCCAAAATATTTTTGGAGTTGTATAATTGATTGAAAAAATCGGCCAAAATTTGATCGTAAAAATGCAAATAGCCTTTTAGTTGATTGACCTGCGCTTTTCGCAAATCGGATTCTTTATCCGATAATTTGTTTTTTCCCAAACCATAGTTTTGAGGAAACTCGTCCTGAATGCTGTAATACTCATCCAGCTGGTAAAAAGTTCCCGATGGAAATGGCAATTCATTATTGGTGTTGAGTAATTTGTAGTTTTTTTGTTGGGACTTATAAATTTCTATTCTTTGATCCACCAACATTTGATTGTTTTCTGAAAGCAGAAAAGGAATCTTTTTTTGGAACAAAAGTATTTTGGATTTCTTAGGCGTAAAAATCGGATTCACTTCTCCAGAAAGAGTCAAATTCCAAGGTTGACTGGAACTTCCGGGAATAGGTTTTCCATTTTTGTCATAAGCGGTAAGCAAAAGATTATTGACCGAAATCACTCCTTTTATCCCCATTAACACAGCAATAATATCCGAAGAATGAATTGCGGTGGGCAAGTCACAATTACTCAGTTCTTCCTCTTTCAGGAAACCGTGATTGAGTTTTGGCCCCAGAAATAAATCTTCCGAATGATAACCTTGATCGAGTAATTGTGCCAATGTATAAAACCGAATAGGAGGGTTTATAACATCAAATAGGGCGATCTGAATTTGAGCCATAACATCAACTACATTGCTTTGGGGTTCCATTTCGATATCGACACAAATTCCAATTTCGATGCTTTCTATAGTTGAAAGGCATAAATAGTCCTCAGTGAAATTTCTGTTTTGATGTAGTTTCGTATGCACTTTTTGAAAAGTGGCGTCGACTTTGCTTTTTTTATCTTTAAAAAGAGTAACCAATTCAAGATAATTTTTTGGAACCGAAAAATGAGCCAATACAATATCTATTTCGCTTGGGTCATAACAGCTAATGGTAAAAGTCAAAAATTCAACACCACTTGGAGTTTTAAAAAGAGTAAGAACGACTGAGTTGTCAACTTTCTCAATTTTTTTGCTTTTTATTTTAGCCGGTTTGCTCAATGCTTCCAGTAAATTGGCTTTTGGATGGTTCCAAGAATCAAACATCGGATTGATGTTTACCTGAATCCATTGGTCTTTGTCTAGAAATTCAAAGTCCAAAAGAGTGGAATTCAAATCACCTAAAATTGGATCATCTTCCAGTTCCAATACCACTTTGTTCAAACCCCTAAGCGGTAATTTTTGCAGTTCGATATTGTTTTTATCAGTGGATTTTATACTTAATTTGTCCTCTACAGGATTTATATAAATGGGAATCTCATTTTCGTGAGGAGCAAGAAAACCGGAGGAATCAAGTGTTTTTTTGGTAGCCAAAAACCAAGCATTCGAAATACCGTCAATATCAATGAGTAGTTTTCTATAATCAATTTCGGTAAGCGGAGCATTAGAAAAAATAGTACTGGCAGGAAAAAAAGTATGGTTTGAAATTTTCCCATATCGGTCGCATAAAATGTTTTTAATGTCAAAACTGCTTCGATACCCCAACTCGGTAATAGCATAAGACAAAACTTCGAGAATGGTTATCCCTGGATCGTGTGCATTGTAATCGGTCCAAAGTTTGTTTCCCAGTTTTTCTATATACTTCATTCCTTCTTTTCTCAAGAAATCATAATCTTGAGAAGGAAGTAGTTTTCGGTCTTTTGCTATAAAATAATCGGTTTTCATATTGATCAATTATTTATTTCTTCTATAAAATGAGACTCGTTGGGTACAAACAAAGTGAAATCGGTCATCGGAATAATTTCTTTTACTTTATAAAAGATTGTTTTTACGCTGTCGTTGGTGTCATTGAGAATGATTTGATTGACTTCAAAATCAGTTATATAATCCACAAAAATCTGGTTGTCGATCAATTGGATCAATGCTGAGATTTCTATGGCATTGGCAAAAACCACTTCATTGTTTTCAAAAGCCCACGGACTTAGATAGGTGTTAATTATTTTTATTAACTCGGAGGCATATAAGCGAGTATCGGCACCCGGAATTTCATGGTATTTGACTTTAAATTTGACTTCTATTTTTTCCAGAGTGGGTGTTTTAACCGAAATCCTAGCGTGAGGTGAAGCTATTTTGGTAATATACTGCTGTATTTTTTTCATAGTTCCCAAACTCAAAAGAGGTTTCCAGGAAACAGGATTTTGATAATTATTGGATTTTGCGATTGGAATCAAAGTGATATAGCCCGCCGAAACATTGGATATCGTGGTAGCATTATAACGGTAATGATTTAGACATTTTAGCCGATGCACTTCTGGAAATTCATCGAGGATCAATCGTTCATAATCCCATGAAGTGATGGCTCTTTTTTTGTGTCTTAACCTTTCGCTAGAGCGTTGGTAAAGCAATACGTCGTCTTCTTTTTTCTTGCCCGAAAAAGATGCATACGGTTGAGTGACTTTTTTTATAAAATCAATAGGTTCATGAAATTTTGAGATGGTTTCTTTGGGTGTATTTTCGGTGAAAACAGTTCCGTTTTGCTCAAAATCAGTTAGCACTGCTTTCAATGCTTGAGTGTGAACACCAATAAAATGGCAAATGGCATCGGTTCGATCTACTGCTATTTTTATCCAAAAAAGCGATTTTTCCAGTATGGTAGTTTGACTGGTGTCAAAATCCGGAATTGTTAATTGCACTAAACCTGATTGTGTGAGCCCATTAGTCTCGTCACCCATTTCGTGTGGATCAATTGGCGTCCAAGAATTTTGATTTAGATAAGACCATTCGACTGTAGCTGGTTCTTGTCTTGGGTTGGCGGTTCCTTCTGCAAGCTGAATTAAAAGTGACAATCCGTTTTCTGGAATCACTTTATCAAATCCTAAATAAAGCTCACCACCAACGGGACCATCATGAGGAAATTTGGAATCATATAGTTGATCCTTTTTGTATCCAAAAGGCAAAATGTGATACACTTCGATTGGGTTATTTGATGCGCCATTGACATAGGTATCCGAAACAGAATATTGCAAACTAATTTCATTAATAGTAGGGGCTACAGGCAGAGTAACGCTGTCTGCTTTACTTTGAGTAATAAAAGTTTCAAGAAATTTTTCCCCTGCAAAATCGGTGTCGTTTAGAATAACTTTCGCATAACCTGAAACGCTGGAAGCGTTTGGCAATGTGTTTTTTTCCTGATATTCCAATATTGGGTTTGTATTTTCAATTTCATAATTAAAAGTTTGAGTATTGCTCCACAATCCATCTATTAGTTTTTCTGTTTGCAAATCAAGGCCACTGGTGAAATAAGGATTGATATTGAGAGACAGATTGGCGCCTTTTTTGACAAAAAATTCGTTACAGCCAATGACAAAACCATTGCCGTTTTTTGGAAAATCGCCAAAAGGCTTGAACGATTTGCTGGAATCAACCAATCCTGTGTCGGTGCCTAAAACAAAATTTTTTAAACCTGAAACATAAATGTAGATATCTAGCTGAGTGATGTCGATTTGTTTGGCTCCATTTAGAGATACGATTTTGAGAACGGGATAATTGGTTTTTATATTTATACTGCCGTGTATTTTGGGGTCATGAGCAATTATTTTTTTTTCTGAGGCTAAGATCTCCAGATAGATATAATTGCCATAGTAATAAGTAGCATTAATTTCGATTACTTTTTTTTCGCCAGTGATAAAAAATTTATAGTGGGATAAATCTAAATTTTCATCGTTTATTTTGAGAAAAATCACTCTATAACCGCCACTCAAGAAGAATAACGGACTGGCAATAAGCAAACCAGTTTCTACCATTGTTGCCGAATCTGAAAACACAGTGAAAGATTTATTTTGAGCATTCGATTTTATAAAATCCGATTGATTCCAAAGGGAAGTTGTAGTTTTATAATGGCTTAAAAAAGAATGTAACGTTCCGTCATTAATGGCTTGGTCTGCTGTTGCAGTGTAGAATTTGTTTTTGCCCAATGAATTTTTGCCTGCGGGAAAAACACGACCTTTGGGGACTAGTACTGCTTTTTCAGGAGTAGGTTCAAGAACAAGATGTACATAGTCAGGTCGTGCATTTGCAGGTTGTATTTGTAAAATGTCTCTGTAATAAAAATCAAGATGTCTTTTTGTAAACTCATTGAGTTGGCTTTGTGCAATTCCTAAAAGTTTTAAAAAGGAAAGATATAATGTAAAATGAGGTTTGTGATTGGAGTAGCTTTCCAATTGATTTGAGATGTTTTCTCCAGCAACTTGTTTCCAATTGTGCATTAATCCATAAAGCTGTTGTACGTTTTTGTCAAATTGAGAATTAGAAATCAATGCCACTGGATTGGTACTTGCCGTTATTTTGTCATTTAATTCTTTTATTTTTTGAATGAAATAAGGACTTGTTCCTTGCAAGGTTTCTTTGGCAGAAAGGGTTGAATCCAGAACATTTATTTTTCGATTAAAATCTAAGAATTGACTGTTTAGGGTTTCAAAATAGGATAAAAGTGTTTTTTTTTGATCTGCAACTACTGTTGAAGTTTTGACTTCAATTTTACAGATTTTGTACTGTTCTTGTAATTTTTGCACATCCCATAAATACAGTTGAACAAGAATAGCGGTCGATTCCCACTGAAAAAAATTAGACCAATTGCCATCCTCTACATTGGAGTCATTATAGAATTTTATATGGGCAGCCAATTTTTGGGCAAAAGCAATAAAATCAACTTCTTTTCTTTCATCAACAAGAAAATAATCGGGTTTGAGAGCCATCAAAAATCGCTCTTCTTGGGTAGTTCCCATTCCTTGATGAATTGATATGTTTGATGAGCAATTGTCCATTTTTATATTTTTAGTATAACAGTTCAATAACAGAAGACAGTCTTATTTTATGTATGTTCCTTCTTCCAGATAAAAAGGATATACGTAATTCTGTCTCGAGTTGGTGGTTCTTACAGTGTATTCTATTTCTAATTTTATCAGTCCCTGTGACGCTTCTTCGGAACTAAAAGAAACATTGTTGAGGTCTATTCGGGGTTCATACTTGAGTATCGCCATTTTCACAATCCCTTTTATCTTGGTTAGCAGTGTTACGGTTATGTTTTCAAATAATAAGGGTGTCAGATTGCACCCAAAATCAGATCTTAAAATGCGTTCCCCGAGCTGCGTTTCCAAAAGAATTTGCAAACTTTGGTTGATGTCCGTCACTCCATCTACCGTTTCCACTGACCCGGAAATGGAATTGAATGTCGGTGGAAAACTCCAGCCTGTACCTATAAATTTTTCGTCATTCATGTTTTTAACCTCCTATTAAAACTGTTGGACATCCTAGTATTATTGTTCCTCCATGTGCTGTTGAATCACCCATTCTTGCAGCTGCTTTTCCGCCAATGGTAACGGTTGCAGAGCCTTTTGAAATGGAATCAGGCGGACCCGTACATATACAATTGTCTCCGACCACGGCTGCGGGCATTCCACCTATTAGTACAGTAGTATTGCCTCCCGGCAAAATAGGTCCGCCCACATGAGGAACTGTCCCAGTTGCGGATGGACAAACGTGCATATCCGTTGCTCTTGCTGCTGCTGGCATATTAGTTTATTTTTATGATACTCCCTTTCAATTCCATATTTCCGGAGGCATTGACAGTGCAACCTGTCCCGTCAATTTTTACATCTCCAGATGCTTTTACGATAAAGTCTTTGCTGCTTTCTATCGTAACTCCATCTTTGTTCATCGTTATTTTATTTTTGTTTTCGTCTTCTAGGACAAATCCTTTTTCATCATCGCTTATGAGGAGTTTATTTCCTTTTTTGGTACTGAGTTCAATTGATTTTTTCTCGTCGTCTAGTAGTATTTTGGTGCCTTCTTTGGTAACAAACCCTTTTATATAATTTTCTTTTTTGATGGGGTTGGGCATTGGTTTTGCACTGCTGTACAAACTTCCCAAAATAATAGGAGTGTCTGGATTATTTCCCAAGCAACCCAATATAACTTCATCATCTACACTTGGTATAAAGTAACTTCCCATTTCTTTTGAGGCATTGAGAGTGGCAAGTCTGGCCCAAACGCCTTCTCCTTTTTCGGACAGTGTAGGGATGCGAACTTTAATCCGGAATTCCTTATTGGGGTCTTCCTCAATTTGTACCACAACGCCTATTTGCAAACCGCTTATAGCATTCGTCTGACCCATTTGTGCTTGTGGACTCGCTGTTTGTTTACTTGCGTTTTCTGCAAATGAAGGTTCTCCCTCAAATCCTAAAGTGTATTCGGTTTTCCAATTTCCATTCTCAATAGTGTGTTCTATGGCACTAATGATGATGGCTTTATCATCTATTTTTTCGTTTACCTTGTTGCATTTTATAAAATCACCCGTATGCGCTTCCAGATTGCCAAAAGTTTGCACTTTTCCATTAATGGTTTGTAGTTCGCTTTTTTTAAGAATCGCTTTGAGCATTCGTTTTACAGTCGCTTCACTAAATCTATTTTCATTGAGTTTTATTAATTTTTCAAAAGGGTTTATGGCTTCTTGTGTTTCTTCGGTTTTTACTATTTTTTGAGTAGCAGAATCCCAATGCTCAATGATTGCTTTTTTTAATTTTTTGGTTTCATCTGATTTTCCCGTAAAAGAGAAAACATTAATACCATTTTCGGCTAAATATTTTTCTGTAGGAGGCGTTTTTAGTAAATCGACGCCATTAAATTCACCATTTTTTATAGAGACAAAAACCCCAACCGAATCCAAATAGCCTAGTACAAAATCCCAAGGCAACGTGGCCGAGTTGTGTGTTATTTTTTCTTTCCCCCAATCTTTCCCAGACAATTCATCATTGAGTTTTAGTTTTTTGGTAAATAATTTTAGTTTGTCTTCAAAAGTTTGATTATTGGTTTCCGGTTCTGTACTGGGCAATGTCATATCAAAAGCAATGTCTTTGCATTCAATTTTTATATTGATAAAGTTGCCGTCCTGTACTTTTTCAGTAGCTTTTATGACTCCTTTGAAAAGTGTTTTTTTTTCTTTTTTAATAGTGGCATTAAAAGTGATTTCATCATTTTCCTTTAAGGCATCACTCGGAAAAGTTTCTTTTTTATCTATATCCTTATTTGAAGCAATAAAAGTGAATTTTGCCGATGGTATTTTATTCAGCTCAAAATGAACGTGTGCTTCTTTGAGCAAGGTATCCAATCCATCGTTTTTATCCTTCACCAGAATTTCCAGTTTCAAGACTTCATCTTCATCGATATAGGGTTTTATAGGCATACTCGATTATTTTATTGGTGGAAAAATCAATTTTTGACCAAAACGGATATTTCTAAAACTCAATAACGAGTTAGATTGGGCTACATCTATATAATAGTTTGGATTTTCATATATGTTTTCAGCGATGAGAGTAAGCTTATCATTCATTTCAAATTCGCGTTCATGAGTCAAATCTGGAGAACTTTTCTTTTGCTCGGCGAGCATGGTTTTGTACGAAACTGTTCCTTTGAAAGTGCATTTGGCTTTGGCTCTAATGGGTCTTCCGTCTTTTCGAAACAAATAATATTCAATTTCCATGTTTTTCAAACGACATTGCAGGCTATAACCTCCCCACAAAAGTTGTAAATAGGCCGTATGATGCGTTTTTCCATTGTAGCCTAACAATAGATTTTTAAAGGCTTCCAAATCTTCTTCTACCGATTTAACCTCGTCAAAAGGATTGACTATGGCGGGTTTCAATGCATCAAAAACATCGCCTGCTTTGTCCAGAAATGACATTTTACCTTTTCCATCTTTTATTTTCCCGGGAGGAACGACACCCGAACTGTCAAATAGAAATTCGAAAGTTACTTCTTCACCTTCTATTTTGTTAAATTTCAAATCATTGCCAGTAGCACCCATAGGCTGACCTTCAGAAAAAACAACATTGTGTTTCATGGTGTATTTCTCTGGATTGAGTTGTACAAAAATGGTTTTCTTCGGGTCTTTATCGTACTCATTTGTCTCAAAAACCTCAATCCTCATTTTGTCTATAATGCCTAAAGCCGCTTGTATCATCGTTCGGATTTTTCTTTTATTTTTTCTAAAACTTTATTGGTGCATTCTCGAATAAGATCCGATTTTATAGATTCTAGTTGCACTTTGTCCAAAGGAGAATGGGATTGAAAAGATGGTTTATCCTCTTCAATTTTTACTACAATGCGCAGTTCTTTAATTTCTATTGGCATAATTTTGTGCGTTAGTTATTTAAAAACTCGGAATCGGAATTTCTTTAAAGAAATTGTATTTTAAAGCAATGGATTCAATGACAATTTTGTTTTCTTCGGCATTAAAATCCCCGTAATCTATCGATAATGGAATGGCATGAGATACATACCAAGCTTTTACGGGATTTCCGTTTTCGTTCAATAAAGAAACCAACAGATTGGCTGGACTGAAATTGAAATTTTCGATAGCATTCAGACACCACATCGACACGCCTGACATATCCGAAGTGAGTCCTCTTTTGAGCACTAAATCCTGATATCCCGATCGAATGGGTAATTGATGGGTGAATCGGTTCTGTCCGCCTTCTTTTACCGATTCCATTTCTAGAGTTCCTTTTAAACCGCCCACACTTTGAAACTTGGTATCGATACTAAACTGAGGTAACAGCTCGAAAATGACCGAGAAATGGAAACCTACTATGGGATTTGAACTCGCCATGCTATTAAGCTACATGTTCCATCGTAAATCCGTGGTTGGCAATCTCGACTGTATCTATTGCAGCTTCGTTTGCATCAGCTTTCATGTCTGAGCATTTTAAGGAAACAATGAAGCAATCTTTTACTTTCCAAACTACCACGGGAGTATGATTTTCGTTCAAAAGCGAAATGGTGATATTACGTCTCTCGACAGTGTTCATCGCTACGGTATTGTACCATTGATAAAATTCATTGTCGCCTGCAAAAACACCTCTTTTGAGTGAAATGTTGCTTAATTTTTGCAAACCGGGCATTTTTTTCTTGAAAAACTCTGGACTGGAACCTACACGGTGCTCTATAACATCCATTTCTTTATTTAGACCGGAAACCTCGGTGAAAGCTATTTTTGTACCGCCCCATTCTACGCTAAAATGGAACTTTGGGATAGGAAAATCTGTATTAGGCATAACTTTATATTTTTAAATGTTAGTTACTAAATATTATTTTTTCGAATCATGCTCTTTATGGGAGCTTACGATTTTTGTTGCATTTGTTTGAATTCAAGAATAATGAACTCAGCGGGTCTGGATGGAGCATATCCTATTTTTACAATCAATCTTCCTTCCAGAATATCTTGGGCAGTCATCGTTTGATTGATTCCCACCGCCACAAAAAAGGCATGCTCTGGTTTGGCTCCAGCCAATGCACCATCATTCCAGATAGAAGTCAGGTAATTTTCGATCATTCCTTTTACGTTTACCCAAGTTTGAGAAACATTAGGTTCAAACACATAACGCATACAGGCTTTTTTTACTGACTCTTCAATCATATTGGCAAGGCGTCTCACGTTGACATAGCGCCAATCATTACTGTTTCCATCGAGTGTGCGTGCTCCCCAAACCAAAAATCCTTTGCCTGTAAATTTGCGAATTGCGTTGATCGATTTTCCGGTTTCATGAATATTCATGGGCTCTTGGTCAAGGTCATTGATGTCTCTGGTTAGTCCAATGATTCCGTTGATGCTCACATTGGCGGGTGCTTTCCAAACGCCTCTTGTGCCGTCGGTTTGGGCATAAATACCCGCTATGGCACCACTTGGAGGAACGGTATTCATGCTTTGGGACAATTTTGAAACGATGCTTCCATAAATTGGCATTTGTGCGATGAGGTTATTTTCCTGAACCAATTCGTATTTGTAAACAGCATTTACGGCAGTGTCTAATGTGTTTACCACTAAAGTGTGTAATTTGTTGAGTTCGGCTTGAATTTTTACAAAATCGGGTTCATTATGGGCAGGAACTGGACCGGCAACAGGAATTAAATTACTTAATTTGCCATCGTATTCGTTTACTGGGGATTCTGTAATTGCAGAAATGGCACCCCAATTACCATTAAAATCGCCATCATTTATGGTTAATGCTAATGCAGTAACTAAAGTTAGGCCATCAGGTTTTATTAATTTCTCATATGCTTTTCTAAAATCAATTAATTTTTGAACCACCGGTTTCAAAGAAATAGATACTAAATCGTCATTGGTATAGGTTACTAATTTTGGGTTTGAAAAATCGTTTGGTTTTGCAAACACTTTGATGAGATTCCAGCTTTTTGTTAAATTGGAATTTAGTTTTGTTGCGTTTACTGTTGGTGTCCAATCTAATAATTTGTTGGCATTAATTGCATTTGTGCTACTTGTTTTTAAACCAGAAACATCTGTATGAAGGCTTTCAAAAGAAGTGATGTTTGCTTTAAGATCGTTGTCGTTCGGGTAAAATTGTTTGAAACCGCCAGATGGTGCCAATGCCGTATTGATGTCCGACAATCTAAAAGCTTGTGGGAAATTGCAATTCAGATATGGATAATAAGCCGCTCCATATTTTAGATTATTGGTTCCAATGCCATCTCTAAAATCTTCGTTGTCTTTAATTGGAGTTTTTGCTTTATCATATTTTACATCCATAATGACAAATCGATCCATTAGTTTTTGACACTGCATTAAGGCTTGTTTTTGGACTTCACCAAGATCTGTAAAGGCAAGATTCACAGCATCTGGAAACAGGAGCAAGGTAGGTTCGTCGAATTTTTCAATAGCCGCAACACCTGTAATGAATTTGGTTTTTGTACCAGCATCAAAAGCGGGTGCATCTGTATACAAACCAATGGATTGAATGTAGCATTCTCCTCCACCATTAGCATAAAAAAGTTGCAAACTATTGTAGAGTTTGAATTTACTTTCAGCGACAGTACAGTTATCGGTAGGCAAGGAATTCGCATCTAAGTCGACTGTAATTCCCGTAGGTTGAGGTGCCCCTCCATAAAGTTGTTGAAATTCTAAAAAGGAAGATACCCTAGTGACAATATTAGGGGTTGGAGCATTTTCGGTAAAGCCCACAAATGCAGGTACGGCAGTCGCTACTTGAGCAACAGAAGGCGGGAATGCATCAATCTCATTGATGTATACCCCAGGTGTTTTAATAGAGCTAATATTCATGACTTAATATTTATTGGTTCTTAATTTGCTGGAATGCTAAGTTTTTTTATTCTAACAGGAATGAACTGGCTTCTATTTCTCCCGCTATATCACTTTTATCATTAGTCCAAAGTTGAACTTTTGCCTTATCGATGACGGGATCTGTTGGTAGGTTATTTTCGTTTTGAACACGTATCATTCGCATGGAGTACAATACAGAGGGCATGTATTTGCTTCCTAAATAAGACCACATTTGGTTGAGTTGCTCCGACTTTAAACTGACTAAGTCGAGAATAATTTTATTCATTGATTTAGCTTGATTTTCGGAGACTTCGGTCTGTTCAAAAAAATTGGTATTATCATAATAAAACACGTTGTTGTTTTGCAGGCATTTAACAATGTATTCTAATTTATCTAACCCTTCGGCATATTTGTTTTGGTTTTTATTGTAAGAAGTAAACAATAGTGACAAAATCAAGTTTTGGGTAGGCTTTTTATATTTCTCAATGGAGTTGCCATTTCCTGGATATTCTTTGTATAAAGTTTGATTTTTTAGCGTTTTATCTTCTTCAATATTTACTATGGAAAGAATCATCGAAGATTTTTCTTGTAAAAATTCATCACCATCATTCAAAGTGGCAACATTTGTTAGCTCGATACTTACTATAACTCCATTATTTGATGCAGTAATTTCAGAAGTTATTTTCTTGGAAAGTTTGTCAAGTATTTTAGCTAAATTCATTCTGTTTAAATTTATTAACTTACTGATTAAGAGCATCAAACGTACAAATATTTTAAAAATCAAATGCGCGTATAATTACCTGTTTTTAATCTCTAAACTGCTTTGCATGAATTTATTGGACTTATTTTTTTAATAATTTAAGGGCTTAAATAATGGCTTGATAAACAAAAAATAACTAAGAGTAACTTTTACTTATGCTCATTGCCTTTTTATTTTAAAATTTCTTACTTTCGCACCACGATTAAGAAAAGGATAAAATGAGTACAAAATTTACTGAATACAAAGGACTTGACTTGCCAACAGTGGCGTCAGAAGTGCTGGATTTTTGGAAGGAAAAAAACATTTTTGAGAAAAGTGTGACCACTCGAGAAGGAAATGAGCCTTTCGTATTTTTTGAAGGACCACCTTCGGCTAATGGATTGCCTGGAATTCACCACGTAATGGCACGTGCGATTAAAGATATTTTTTGCAGATATAAAACCCAAAAAGGATTTCAAGTAAAGCGTAAAGCCGGTTGGGATACCCACGGTTTACCCGTGGAATTGGGTACGGAAAAAGAACTTGGGATCACCAAAGAAGATATTGGAAAAAAAATAACCGTAGAGGAATATAACGAAGCATGCAAGAAAACCGTAATGCGTTATACCGATGTATGGAATGACCTGACCGAAAAAATGGGGTATTGGGTAGATATGGAAGATCCGTATGTGACTTACAAATCCAAATACATGGAATCCGTTTGGTGGTTGTTAAAGCAAATCTACAACAAGGATTTGATGTACAAAGGGTACACTATTCAGCCGTATTCTCCAAAAGCGGGAACAGGTTTGAGCTCACATGAGGTGAACCAGCCAGGAAGTTATAGAGACGTTACCGACACAACGGTTGTGGCTCAGTTTAAAGTTTTGGAAGACCAAAAAGAGTTGGTTTTTAATACTTTTTATGATTACATCAGTTCTAATAATTTAAAGCATTATAAGTTCGAAAGACTGGATTTGGACGAAATTCATTTCCTAGCTTGGACGACTACACCTTGGACTTTGCCAAGTAACACTGCCTTGACAGTTGGACCTAGAATTGACTATGTTCTGGTGAAAACATTCAATCAATATACTTTCCGTCCATCGAATGTGATTTTGGCTAAAAATTTGGTTGGCAAACAATTTGGAAAAGGATTTTTTGAAAGTACCGATGCTTCTGATTTTGAAAATTTCAAAGAAGGAGACAAAAAAATACCGTTTCATATACTTGCAGAATGTAAAGGTGCCGATTTAGTTGGTATTCGTTACGAACAATTATTGCCTTTTGTTTTGCCATACCAAAATCCAGAAAATGCTTTTAGAGTAATTTCAGGTGATTTTGTAACTACAGAAGACGGAACCGGAATTGTACATACTGCACCAACTTTTGGAGCTGATGATGCCAAGGTTGCCAAAGAAGCTACTCCCGAAGTTCCTCCAATGTTAGTGTTGGATGAAAATGAAAACCCAGTTCCATTAGTGAATTTACAAGGGAAATTTATCCAAGGATTAGGGCAATATTCTGGCAAATATGTTAAAAACGAATATTATATAGCTGCAGATGGAGCTGCTCCAGAACGTTCTATTGATGTAGAGATTGCCATTCAATTAAAAGAAGAAAATAAAGCATTCAAAGTAGAGAAATATGTGCACAGTTACCCACATTGCTGGAGAACCGACACGCCTATTTTATACTATCCTTTGGATTCTTGGTTTATAAAAATCACCGAGGTTAGAGACCGTATGTTTGACTTGAACGAAACCATCAACTGGAAGCCAAAAGCTACAGGTGAAGGACGTTTTGGGAATTGGTTGAAAAACGCCAACGACTGGAATTTATCTCGTTCTCGTTTTTGGGGAATTCCATTGCCTATTTGGAGATCCGAAGACGGAACCGAAGAAATACTGGTTGGATCGGTTGAGGAATTATACAACGAAATTGAAAAAGCAGTTCAGGCTGGTGTTCAAGTTGAAAATCCATTCAAAGGATTCGAGATTGGAAACATGTCTGAGGAAAATTATGATTTGATTGATTTGCATAAAAATGTGGTTGATCAAATTACGTTAGTTTCTGCTTCAGGGAAAGCGATGAAGCGTGAGGCCGATTTGATAGACGTTTGGTTTGATTCAGGAGCGATGCCTTATGCTCAATGGCATTATCCATTTGAAAACAAAGAAAAAATAGACGAAAACAAAGATTTTCCTGCGAATTTTATTGCTGAAGGTGTAGATCAAACTCGTGGTTGGTTCTATACGTTACACGCTATTGGAACTTTGGTTTTTGATAAAATTGCCTATAAAAATGTAGTCTCAAACGGATTAGTTCTAGACAAAAATGGACAAAAAATGTCCAAACGTTTGGGTAATGCAGCCGATCCTTTTGAAACCTTAAAAGAATACGGACCTGATGCTACGCGTTGGTATATGATTTCCAATGCCAATCCTTGGGATAACTTAAAATTTGATTTAGAAGGAATTGCTGAGGTACGTCGTAAGTTCTTTGGAACGTTGTACAATACGTATTCGTTCTTCAGTTTATATGCCAATATTGATGGGTTCAAATATGAAGAGGCTGAAATTCCAGTAAACGAAAGACCTGAAATAGACCAATGGATTATTTCGGAATTGAATACTTTAATTGCTGAGGTAGACGGTTATTATGATGATTATGAGCCTACAAAAGCGGCTCGTGCGATATCCGAATTTGTTCAGGAAAATTTAAGTAACTGGTACGTTCGTTTATGTCGTCGTCGATTCTGGAAAGGTGAATATGCACAAGACAAAATCGCTGCTTATCAAACGCTTTATACTTGTTTGCTAACGATCAGCAAATTAAGTGCTCCAATCGCTCCGTTCTTTATGGACTCCCTTTACAGAGACCTGACAAAAGCAACACAAACAGAAAATTTTGAGTCTGTACATTTGGCTCAATTCCCTGTTTCAGTTGAAAAGTATGTTAATAAAATGTTAGAGAGCAAAATGCAGAAAGCGCAGACCATTTCATCACTTGTCTTATCACTAAGAAAAAAGGAGATGATAAAGGTGCGTCAGCCGTTGCAAAAGGTAATGATTCCGGTACTTGACGAGAATCAAAGACTCGAAATCGAAGCGGTTTCAGACTTAATAAAAGCGGAAGTAAACGTGAAAGAAATCGTACTTTTGGACGATGCTTCCGGGATTTTGATTAAACAAATAAAACCAAATTTTAAAGCTCTAGGACCTCGCTTCGGAAAAGATATGGGATTGATTTCCAAAGAGATACAAAAATTGACTACAGAACAAATCTCACAATTTGACAAGGAAGGTTCGTTAACCATTGTAATTGCGGGAAATAGTGTAATTTTATCACTAGAAGATGTAGAAATATCATCACAAGATATCGAAGGATGGTTGGTTGCCAATTCAAACGGAATAACAGTTGCGTTGGATATTACAATTTCTCCCGAGCTGAAACAAGAAGGAATTGCAAGAGAATTGGTGAACAGAATTCAAAATATCCGAAAAGATACAGGATTTGAAGTGACTGATAAAATTAAAGTTCATTTGCAAAATAATGATACTTTGGAAACAGCAGTAAAGGCCAATGAGGACTATATTAAATCAGAAACTTTGACAGAAACCCTTGTTTTTGAGGAAATTATAGAGTTTGGCACGGAAATTGACTTTGATGGAATAACAACAAAAATAACAATTACAAAAAATTAGTATTATGGTAGATGAAGTTGCAAGATACTCTGACGCTGATTTAGCAGAGTTTAAGGAAATCATTCAGATTAAAATCGTAAAGGCTCAAGCCGATTTAGATTTGATTAAAAGCGCCTACATGAATGACCTTAACAATGGTACGGATGATACATCTCCAACGTTTAAAGCATTTGAAGAAGGTAGCGAAATCATGTCTAAAGAAGCAAACTCACAATTGGCGATTCGTCAAGAAAAGTTTATACGAGATTTAAAGAATGCATTATTCCGTGTAGAAAACAAAACCTACGGGGTTTGTAGAATCACAGGAAAATTAATCGGAAAAGAAAGACTAAAAATCGTTCCTCATGCCACAATGAGCATCGAGGCAAAAAACTTACAAAGATAAATGTCTTATCATTCAATAATTAACGCTCCTTTGGGAGCGTTTTTTTTGGTTAATTTATTACTTTTACGCCTTTAAAAATTTAAAAATGTCATTACTCAAAGCTTATTTTCTCATCACTCTTATATTATTGGTCGATCAAGTTTCTAAAATATATATAAAAACAAATTTTGTTTTAGGTGAAGAGGTTCATGTATTCAATTGGTTTCAGATTCATTTTATCGAAAATGAAGGAATGGCCTGGGGTACCAAAATTCCTGGAGCCTATGGAAAATTAATCTTAACTGTTTTTAGGCTTTTTGCCGTAACAGGAATCGGTTATTGGTTGTGGGATGCTGTTGAACGAAAAAAGAGTTCCAATTATCTGATTGTCGCTATTGCTTTGATATTGGCCGGTGCAGTTGGAAACATTATTGATTCTGTTTTTTACGGTGTTATTTTTGACGATAGCCACCAACAATTGGCTACAATATTTACAGACAAACCCTATGGGACTTGGCTAAATGGACAAGTTGTCGATATGTTTTATTTTCCTTTCATAAAAGATTATCCTATGCCAGAATGGATTCCTTATTTTGGTGGACGCAATTTTACTTTTTTCAATGCTATTTTCAATGTTGCCGATGTGGCCATTTCAACAGGTGTCGGAATTTTGATCGTGTTCAACAAAAAAGCATTTCATAAACATTAATTATTTTGCTTTTTTGAAAAAATAAAAGAGGCTGATCTTTATGAGATTGCCTCTTTTTCGTTTTATTTATTATGACCAGGAGCGTGATTTTTGGCACTTTTTTCTCCAGTCATTTTTTTGGCTTGCCCTGGAGGAACCTGTTTTGTTTTGGTTGAACTATGGGTTGATCCTATTCCAACACTGCAGTTTGTTAATGTAACAGCAAATAGAATAATCAGAATTTGTGTTGTAAATCTTGGGGTTTTAAAGATTTTCATAATTTAAGTATAGGTTTTAAAAACGCAAAATTACTGTTTCTAAACTAGAATTCATAAACCCCATTTGGAGTCACACAATAATCCAATAACACGTCACTCTCAAAAACATCTGAAATGAGTTCTTCAGGTTCAAAGAAGGACAGGCCAATTTTAATAGTTTCTGGTTTGCATTGTGACAGAAATTTATCATAAAATCCTTTGCCATAACCTACGCGGTTTCCTTTTTTGTCGAAAGCCAAAAGCGGAACAAAAACAACTTGAATTTTTGTGGCAGGAACTTCAAGACCGTCTAAAGGTTCGGGGATGTTGTATTCGTTTTTTTGTATTCGGGTATTGTCTGTCAAAAGAAAATGAGTCATATTTCTGGTCTCAAAATCGCTTTTTGAAATCACAATTTCTTTGTCCTTTCCGGACAAGAGGTGCAGTATAAATTCGGTATTGACTTCTTTCTGCTCTTCAATGGGTAAAAAAACATGAAAATAGGTTTTATCCCAAATAGGCAGTTTCAATATTTCATTGGCAATAGCCAAACTCTTTTCCTCGATCTCAATCTCGGAGAGTTCTTTTCGTAATGCTTTATACTTGGTTCGTAATGCTTTTTTCAACATAAAGTGATTCTTTTAGATCGTGTATAAAAGTACTCAAATGATCTACTTCTACATGATCCATAATCACAATTTTATACCATGAATTATCACCATTGTGTTTTTGGGGTACCAAATCAAATTTTTTGACCAATGCTTTTTCAATGTATTGAGCTTGAATGGTAACAATATTCATAAAAGGTTCTCTAAAATAGGCTACTTTCAATTCGTCTAATCGGTCGCAAAGCCACTGCGTTCTCATTTGTAAAATACGCACTTTTTCGCACCAACCGAAAGGACCATAGGTGAATAAAATCATCCAAACTGCTACAGCATTGGAACCTGATCGGCTACCACAAAGGGTTAAATCCATTCCTTCTATATATTCAGCCTCTTTGGTCAAAACGTTTTCAATTAAACCTTTTCGGCAAAGAAAAATACCCGTGCCATAAGGGGCTTGTAGCATTTTGTGAGCATCGATGGTTATGGAGCTGATTTTTGGATTTTCAAAATTAAGTTCCGATTCTTTGTTACTTAACGGATAGATAAAACCACCATAAGCACCATCAATATGTATTTTATAAGTCAAATGATGTTTTTCTAAAACCTCGATATAATCGTTGGGATTGTCAATAGCTCCAAACATGGTAGTTCCCATATTGGAGATTACGATGAAATATTTTTTGCCTTTTTCTTTGGCCTTAATAATGATGTTTTCCAATTGGAAAGTGTCAATTTCTCGGGTATTGAAATCAACCGGAACTTTCAGCCAATCAAGCATCAGGATATTGGCCGCTTTTGGGATAGAGTAATGAGTGTCTTCTGAGGCTAAAATCGCAATTTCATACGGATTGGCACCAAGTTTATAGCTGAAATAATTGCGATACATCCAAATGGCTTGAATGTTGGCTTCGGTTCCACCTGGAGAAATGTATCCGTCATACGATTTGGGTTGTGCTTTGAAAAGATCAACTGCCAGTACATCCAAAACTTCACGTTCCATTTCTTGAGTACCTTTAAATGCTTTTTCGGAAGTACCCAGAGTATGACAGCCAATATGGTTGGGATTGGCCACATAAGTTTTCAAAGTGGGCGCATCTGTCAAAAAAGAGGCATCCTCATAATATACTTTACTGTCTAGTTTTGAGGCTGGGTATCCTAAAGAAGTGTCCAAAGTAAAATTGACATTTTCCTCTAATGCTTTCTCAATTCGGGCCTGTCTCTCTTTTTGGGATAACTTTTTCCAATATAACATAATCTCAAATTTTATTCAAAAATAAGAGTATTGGTTGGGAGAAAACATGATAATTGTTAGGTTTTACTCGCTATCTTCTTCGGCAGTATTTGAAAGGTGGTAAATCGCATCTCCTTGATATACAATGGGAGAGTGGTTGGCGTTGAGTACATATCCGTCATTTGGAGCTTTTATTTTTCGTTCAAATTTCCCAAAAGGATCTGTTATCATTCCTAATATTGTTCCTTTTTTTACAAACTGTCCAACTAAGTTATTGTCGATTAATAAACCCGAACATTTGGCACGTAACCAGCCCGATTTTTCAATGTAAATTGTTGGCTTTTTTTGAGCTGGAACGTAATGTTTAGGGTCCAACATATCCAAATGTTTTAAAAGGCGTTTGACTCCATTGATGCCTTCCTGTGCTACTTCGTGATTAATGTCTAAAGATTTTCCTCCTTCAAAAAGAAGCATTTTTACATTTATTTTTTCACTGGAACTTCTGAAAGAGCCCGCTATATTTTTTGAAAATAAGGTGAATGGTGCATTAAAAGCATCGGCCAATAGTTTTACAGCAGGGTTATTTGGCGTAAGCCTAATTTGTGGAGCATTAAATCGGCTGGCACCTCCAGCGTGAAAATCAACAGCATAATCTACCAGAGGCATGATGTCGGTTATGATATGATAAGCAAATCGGCTGGCCAACGAACCTTTTTTGCTTCCTGGAAATACTCGATTTAAGTCTCTTCCATCTGGAAAATCTCGGGATCTATTTATAAATCCATAAATATTTATAATGGGAATACAAATGATAGTGCCTTTTTTGGGTTTGTTTATTTTTTTGCTGATGAGTTGCCTCACGATTTCGATACCGTTAAATTCATCGCCATGAATCCCTCCCGAAAAAAGGACAACCGGACCTTCAATTTTGGAACGTTTTACAATAATCGGAATCGTTAGTTTAGTAGTGGTATGTAATCTGGCAATTTCTAGTTGAATTGTTTTACTTTCTCCAGGCAAAACACTTTCGCCAAAAATCACTAATGGTCTTGAGTTTTTCATGTTATAAAATAAAAATCTAAATATAGAAATTATTTATTTGGTATTAAGAAAATCATATTGGTTTGCGTGATTGTTATTTGTAAATTTGAAAAAATGAAGAATTGGGACTTTTTTACCACAACGAATTAATTCTCAGAAGCTTTTAAAAAAATGACCAACCCTAATTTAGCTCTGCAAATACAAACCTTACCTGATGGTCCTGGTGTATATCAATATTACGACAAGGAAGGGAAGATTTTATATGTAGGTAAAGCCAAGAATCTTAAAAAAAGAGTCTCGTCTTATTTCAATAAAATACACGAAACTGCTAAAACGAATGTTCTGGTTAAGAAAATTGTAACGATCAAGCACATCGTTGTTCCCACCGAAACAGATGCCCTTTTATTGGAAAACAATCTGATAAAAACCTTGCAACCCAGATACAATGTGCTGCTGCGGGATGACAAAAGCTATCCATGGCTGTGTATTAAGAAAGAACCATTTTCCCGAATTTTTGCCACCCGCAGAATGGTCAAAGACGGATCGGAATATTTTGGCCCTTATACCAATTTTAAGACGGTTCATACAATTTTGGATTTAATAAAAGAACTCTATCCGTTACGAACCTGTAACTATGATTTGAGTAAAAGCAATATTGATAGCGGAAAATTCAAAGTGTGTTTGGAGTATCATATAGGCAATTGTAAAGGGCCATGTGAAGGCTTTGAAACATTAGAACATTATCAAAAGCAAGTTGATGCTATTCGAGAAATCCTGAAGGGAAATTTCAAGGAAAGCATGAAAGATTTCAAGCGACTCATGATTAGTTTGGCGCAGGATATGCATTTTGAAGAGGCACAAAAAATAAAAGAAAAGATTGAAGTTTTAGAAAATTACCAATCGCGTTCTACGATTGTAAATCCGAAGATTACGAATATCGATGTCTTCTCAATTGTTTCTGACGAAACTGCCGCTTTTATCAATTTTCTGCAAATTTCGCACGGATCGATTATTCGTTCGCACACCATGGAAATAAAGAAAAAGCTTGAGGAAACCGATGAAGAACTGCTGGAATTGGCCATAATAGAATTGCGGGAGCGTTTTCAGTTAATGTCCAAGGAAGTGATTGTTCCTTTTGATGTGGATTTGGGGCCAACGATAAAAATTACGGTACCACAACTGGGGGATAAAAAACAAATATTGGATTTGTCGGTTCGCAACGCTAAGTTTTACAGAATCGAACAGCTGAAACAATTGCAGATAGTAGACCCAGACCGCCATACCAATAGAATCATGGCTCAAATGAAAAGTGATTTGCGATTACCGGTAGAACCTAGACATATAGAATGCTTTGATAACTCAAACATTCAAGGAACCAATCCTGTAGCTGCTTGCGTGGTATTCAAAGACGGAAAAGCGAGCAAGAAGGATTACAGGCATTTTAATGTCAAAACGGTAGTTGGCCCGGACGATTTTGCTTCGATGGAAGAAATAGTCTATCGTCGTTATAAAAGGTTACTGGACGAAAACGAACCTTTGCCTAATTTGATTATTATCGATGGAGGAAAAGGACAATTGTCATCGGCATTAAAAAGTATTGATGCTTTGGGATTACGAGGTAAAATTGCAATTATAGGAATTGCCAAAAGGCTGGAAGAATTATTTTATCCTGGTGATTCTATCCCGCTGTATTTGGATAAAAAGTCAGAAACATTGAAGGTTATTCAGCAATTGCGAAATGAAGCACACCGTTTTGGAATTACTTTCCATCGTGATAAAAGAAGTAAGGCAGCGCTGAATTCTTCTATAGAAAGTATTCCCGGAATTGGAGAAAAAACAATGCAAACGTTAATTCAACATTTTAAAAGTGTTAAAAGATTGAAATTGGCAACCGAAAAAGAAATTTCTGACGTTATAGGTATGTCAAAAGCCAAAAAAATTACCGACTTTTACAAAACAAAGTAATTTGCCCTTTATGTATAGAATACTGATTTTTATTCTTTTGTTTTTTACTTGTTTGAATTCATTTTCCCAAGACACACCAAAGAGGCCTAAGATAGGTTTGGTGTTGAGTGGAGGTGGAGCCAAGGGTTTTGCACATATCGGTGTCCTAAATGTATTGGAAGATGCCGGAATAAAGATAGATTACATTGGCGGAACTAGCATGGGAGCTGTTATTGGTGGGCTTTATGCGATGGGATATAATGCCAAACAAATCGATTCTATTATTAATGTAACCAACTTCAGCAATGTCCTGAACGATTATATTCCCCGATCTTCTAAGAATTTTTATGAAAAGAGAAATGATGAATTGTATGCCTTGACACTTCCTTTCAATAAATTCAGTATTGGTGCTCCCGAGGCATTGTCAAAAGGGATGTATAATTTCAATTTATTGAGTCGATTGACATTGCCAGTTCGACATGTTCGTGATTTTAATGAACTGCCAATTCCTTTTTTGTGTGTTGGTACCAATATTGCACTTGGGGAACAAGTGGTTTTTGACAAAGGAATTTTAGCCCAGGCAATAACAGGGAGTTCTTCTTTGCCCTCTATATTTTCGCCGGTCGTAATTGATAATAACCTCATTGTAGATGGAGGAGTAATCAATAATTATCCTATTGAAGAAGTTCGGAAAATGGGAGCTGATATAATAATAGGAGTTGATGTGCAATCGGGTTTACTCAGTAAGGACGAATTAAGAAGCGCTTCAAAAATTTTCTTTCAGATTACCAATCTGCAAATGATTGAAAGAATGAAAGTAAATGCAAATCTCACTGAAGTTTATATCAAACCAGACGTAAAAAATTACGGAGTGGTAACCTTTGACAAGGCCGCAGAAATTATCAAAAAAGGAGAAGATGCCACTTTTGCAGTATATGAAAAAATTGACATTTTGGTAGATAAAGCGAATCCTTACCATAAACCTAAATTAAAAGTAGAGACTGATAGTTTGACGATTGTTGATATTAAAACAAATGAACTGCAAAATTATTCCAGAGATTATATTATCGGGAAATTAAACTTTAAGCCAGGATCCAAAATAAGTTTTAGAAACTTGGAAACGGGAATTAATAATCTTAATGCAACCCAAAATTTCAGTGCTGTGAGCTATTATTTTGAGAAAAATGGAGCCTATGATGATTTGATTCTCACGTTAACCGAAAGTCCCGTGAAAACACAATTAAAATTTGGATTGCATTACGATGGGTTGTATAAAAGTGCTATTTTGGCCAATGTGACCAACAAAAAAACGTTTTTCAAAAATGATTTTTTATCAGCCGATTTGGTTTTGGGAGACAATATAAGGTATTCTTTTGACTACTATATTGACAATGGATTTCAGTTGAGTTATGGTTTTAAGTCTCAATTACATCAATTTAACAAAAACATTCCAGTTAGTGTGATTACCTATAATAGTGACGGGACAAATTCTATAAATATAGATTATCTTGATTTGTCCAATCAGGTGTATCTTCAATCCATATTTGCCCAAAAATTCCTTATCGGTGTTGGCGCAGAATTTGAATATCTTGACATTACTTCCGAAACACTTGAATTAGAGCCAACGATTACCAAAAGCAATTATTTCAGCCTTTTTGGGTATATAAAATACGATTCCTACGACAATAAATATTTCCCCAAAAAAGGGTGGTATTTTTCGGGAAATCCACAGTTTTATATGTTTTCATCTGAAAGTTCAGCTAATTTTGAGCCATTCTCCATTATAAGTGGCGAAGCCGGTATCGCAAGAACAATTTTTAAGAACACAACAATAAAGTTTCAGGCCGAAGCAGGTGCCTCAATTGGAAATAAAAGTTTGCCTTATTTTGACTTTATTTTGGGAGGTTATGGATTTAATAGTACAAATAATTTCAAGTATTTTTATGGCTATGATTATTTAAGTATTGCGGGCAATAGTTATTTGGAAAGCACAATTACACTTGACTTTGAAATTTTCAAAAAGAATCATCTTAATTTTTCGGCCAATTATGCCAATTTAGAAGACGATTTATACGATTCCTTGGATTGGATTTCGTGGCCCAAGTATTCAGGATATGCCTTGGGTTACGGATTGGAAACCGTGATTGGTCCAGTCGAAATAAAATATTCCTGGTCTCCGGAAACCTCAAACTCATACCTTTGGTTTAGTATTGGATTTATATTTTAATTTGTATTTTTTTAAATAAAAATTACGATATTTGTAATTATGAAAACAAATTGGACGGGTTTATTAGAGTATCTTCAATTCCTAATCAAAAGAAATCCAGAGTGATTTTATTGGTGCAATTAGCCTATTAGTATTGTCAAAGAATTGAATACTTGATTGTGTATATCAAAGTTGTGCTTAAAAAAGCAAACTATTTGACGCTACGATTTTTACGAATTGTTTACTATCTAATTTAAATTGTTATGCCAATATATCATAAACTAGGAAATATTCCTCCTAAAAGACACACCCAGTTTGAAAAACCGAATGGAGGTTTGTATTACGAACAACTATTTGGTACAGAAGGTTTTCATGGGCATTCTTCCTTGTCCTACCATATTCATCGGCCGACTCAGGTCAAAGAAATACTAAAATCGTATTCGGTTGAACCCAAAATTGCAATTGGGAAAAACATAAAATCATTATTGTTGAAAGGTTTTGAATTGAAACCCGAAGATGATTTTTTGGACAGCCGAAAAGCCATGTTGGTCAATAGAGATTGCATTATCGGATTGGCAGCACCCAGAAAATCATTGACTTCTTATTTCTATAAAAATGCCGATGCTGATGAAATGATTTTCATTCACAAAGGCAAAGGAAAACTTCGAACCATGCTTGGGAATATCCCATTTGAGTATGGGGATTATTTGATTATTCCACGCGGAATCATTTATCAAATCGAGTTTGAAACCGAAGATAATCGTTTGTTTTATGTAGAATCCTATTCGCCGTTTTATACACCAAAACGCTATAAAAACGAATCAGGACAACACTTGGAACATTCCCCATTTTGTGAGCGTGATTTTATTTTGCCAAACGAATTAGAATCGCATGATGAAAAAGGGGATTTTGTCATCAAAATGAAAAAAGAAGGGATGATGCACGAAGTAGTTTATGCAACACATCCTTTTGACGTTGTGGGTTGGGACGGTTACAACTTTCCATATGGATTTTCAATTCACAATTTTGAACCTATAACAGGGCGCGTACATCAACCGCCGCCTGTGCATCAAACATTCGAGACAGGTACTTTTGTAGTTTGTTCTTTCGTGCCAAGACTTTACGATTACCACCCGAAATCCATTCCGGCGCCATACAATCACAGTAATATTGATAGTGACGAGGTGTTATATTATGTAGATGGAGATTTCATGAGCCGTAACAATATCGAGCAAGGACACATCACATTACACCCAAAAGGAATTCCGCACGGTCCCGCTCCAGGGGCTATGGAACGCAGTATTGGGCATACAGAAACGCATGAATTGGCCGTAATGGTCGATACCTTTCGACCACTTATGGTAACTGAAGAAGCTATGGGAATAGACGATGGACAGTACTATAAATCTTGGGTAGAGTAGTCATTGCGAGGAACGAAGTAATCTCACTAAGTATATCACGTTTAGGACATCAGTTTAAAACAATCACATTTAAAAAATAATTAGGAGCTATTTCCTGCTATCCGTTGCAATCTCCTGAAAAAAAACCGGGAGGATTTCCACTACTATCAGGGCTAGGGCCTTAGAACAATAAACAACATTTCGGTACATCAGTTTAACGATTAACCGATTAAACAAATAAACATCATGGCAAAAGAAGTAAAATCAGTAGAATACGGATTAGAGAAAATATTTGAAGGAGCACAAGATTTCCTTCCATTATTAGGAACCGATTATGTAGAATTCTACGTAGGTAACGCAAAACAATCGGCACATTATTATAAAACCGCTTTTGGTTATCAATCATTGGCGTATGCCGGACTGGAAACAGGGGTAAAAGACAGAACGTCTTATGTGTTGAAACAAGACAAAATCCGAATTGTTTTAACCACTCCATTAACGCAGGATTCTCCCCTTCATGACCATTTGAAAAAACATGGTGACGGAGTAAAAGTAGCTGCACTTTGGGTAGAAGACGCAAGAAGTGCTTATGAGGAGACTATGAAACGTGGAGCTCGTTCTTTTATGGAGCCAACTGTTGAAAAAGATGAGTTTGGGGAAGTAGTGCGTTCAGGTATCTACACTTATGGTGAAACCGTTCATATTTTTGTCGAAAGAAAAAACTACAACGGTATTTTCTTGCCAGGGTACAAAGAATGGAAATCCGATTACAATCCAGAACCAACAGGACTGAAATACATTGACCACATGGTAGGAAATGTGGGTTGGAACGAAATGAATACTTGGGTGAAATTCTATGAAGACGTGATGGGATTTGTAAACTTCCTTTCTTTTGATGACAAACAAATCAACACCGAATATTCGGCTTTGATGAGTAAAGTAATGTCAAACGGAAATGGAAGAATCAAATTCCCAATCAATGAACCAGCCGAAGGAAAGAAAAAATCGCAAATCGAAGAATACTTGGATTTTTATGGAGGGCCTGGAATTCAGCACATCGCCATCGCCACCGATGATATCATAAAAACAGTTTCACAATTAAAAGCAAGAGGAGTAGAATTTTTATCGGCACCACCACATACCTATTATGAGGCCATTCCAGAACGATTGGGAGTGCATATGGATATGATGAAAGAGGATTTGGCCGAAATAGAAAAATTGGCCATTATGGTAGATGCCGACGAAGATGGTTATTTATTACAAATTTTCACCAAACCAGTTCAAGATCGTCCAACTTTGTTTTTTGAAATTATTCAAAGAATGGGAGCAAAAGGATTTGGTGCGGGGAACTTTAAGGCGCTTTTTGAATCAATAGAGCGTGAACAGCAATTGCGAGGAACTCTGTAAAATTTCATTTTTATTGCATTATCAAAAAAAATAATAGTTAAATAACCCTTAAAGTTGCAAATGTTGTGTTAAACTTGACTTTTTGCTAAGAAAACGTCGATTGATGATGTACTTTTGCACTCGCAAATCAGGAAGGGGTGGTTTCCTTCTTAGTTTCATATAAATTTTCATAATTTATAGTTTTTTGGTTAGTTAATAGCATAAAAACTCAGTCATTAATTTGACTGAGTTTTTTTGTTTTAATACATTTGAGGTTATTTTAGTTGTAATGTATCGAATCCATGAAAAAAATTATAATTTTCTTGATAGTGGTCATCACTTTAGGTTTCGATACTCAAAAAGATGAGGCTTTTGCAGGGGGGGAATATCTAAAGTTTAGAGTACATTATGGTATCATAAATGCTGGTTATGCAACAATCGAAGTCAAAGATGAGATGCTAAACGACCAGCCTGTTTATCATGTAATTGGAAAAGGATTTTCTACAGGGATGACCAAATTCTTTTTTAATGTAGAAGATGTTTATGAAAGTTATATAGATAAGGATACTAGAAATCCGTATAAGTTTGTTCGAAAAATCAACGAGGGCGGGTATACTAAAAATCAAGAAGGCTTCTTTAATAAAAAGACCAATAAGATCTTGGTGAAAGATTACAAGCACAATACTGAAAAATCATTTAACTTTTCCAAAAACACTCAGGATATATTGTCTTCCTTTTATTATTTGCGGAATTATCCCAATATCAATAAAATTAAAACAGGAGAATCAATAATTATCGATATGTTTTTTGATAATGAGACTACAAAATTTAAGTTAAAATTCATAGGTAGAGAAGATATTACAACTAAATTTGGCATTGTTTCTACCATGATTTTTAGACCTTTAGTGCAGTCTGGGCGTATATTCAAGGAAGAGGAAAGTTTAACGCTTTGGATTTCAGATGACTACAATAAGATACCGGTTCGTATAAAAGCGACCCTTTTGGTAGGGTCTATCAAAGCCGATTTGGAAGAATACAAGGGGTTGAATAATCCGTTTAAATTAAAATCAAAATGACAATAAATGATACCACTGCATCAATTTTAGATGGAATTGATCATAAATTCCAGGCCATAAATCAAAAAACCGAAACCCATCTTGAGGGATTGCTTTGGTCAAAACCGATAACTTATTGGGATTACATTCAAACGGATGCATTATTGAATTTGCAAATTCAAAGAACAACGCTTCCAGATGAAATGGTTTTTATCATGTATCATCAAGTCAATGAATTGCTTTTCAAAATGATACTTTGGGAAATGCATCAAATTTCATATGCTGAAAAGCTGACAACTGATTTTTTCACCGAGAGATTAATGAGAATTAGTCGTTACTTTGATATGCTTACCACTTCTTTTGATATTATGGGAGACGGAATGGAAGTCGAACAATATATGAAATTTAGAAATACCCTAACTCCGGCTAGTGGATTTCAAAGTGCACAATATAGAATGATTGAAATAGCTTCGACTGATTTAATCAATCTTATAGATTATCGTTTTAGAGCAACTATTGATAGAAATACACCTTATGAACATGCTTTGGATCATATGTATTGGCAAGCTGCCGGTAAAGATCATCAAACGGGAGAGAAGTCTTATTTGTTATTAGAGTTTGAACGCAAATACAAAGGGGCATTTTTGACTCAAATGGAGGAATACAATACAATAAACCTTTGGCAGAAATTTAAGCAATTACCAGATTCCGATCGCGAAAATCCGGAATTGGTGAAAGCCATGCGTCATTATGATCATACGGTAAATATTACTTGGGTAATGGGACACTTAAATGCTGCCAGAAAATATATTGACAATGGCAAAGGAGATGGTGAGGCAACAGGAGGGAGTGATTGGAAAAAATACATGCATCCAAGATACCAGAGAAGAATTTTCTTCCCGGAATTGTGGAGTGAAGAGGAATTGGCCAATTGGGGAGTAGAAAACTAAAGATTAAAAAGAGATAACTTGAAGCAGGTAATTGTAATTCTAGTAGTGCTGTTTTCCCTGATATCCTGTAATAGGAGTGAGGATGTTGTGGAAAATCAAGTAGTTCCAAAGTCCAAAAAAAGTGATTTTGGATTTAAATTTTCTGATTTTAATGTCGTACAAGATTCTGTAAAGATAGGAGATACTTTTGGGAGTATTTTGCAAAATCAAAACATTGGAGACAAAAAAGTATTTGACATTGTTGCTCAAGTTAAAGATACTTTTGATGTACGTAGTATTAGAATTAATAAACATTACACATTACTTCGTTCTAAGAATAAAACCAATACACTGGATGTTTTTATATACCAGCCAGATGCTTTGAATTATTATGTAGTGGATTTGCGGGATTCAATCGCAAAGGCATATAAAAAGACAAAACCTTTAACCTTAAAACGCCGAACTATTGGCGGAGTACTAAAAGGGTCATTATCGGAGACATTGGAGTCTGCTAACGTTGAAGGAGCTTTGGCAACGAGGATTTCAAAGATTTTTGCTTGGTCTATAGATTTCTTTAAAGTTAAAAAGGGAGACCGATTTGGACTGACTTTTACCGAAAGATATATCAATGATTCTATTTATGATGGAGTGGATAGTCTTGAAGCCGCTTTTTTTGAATATAAAGGAAAGATTATTTATGCTTTTCCATTTGAACAAAATCTAGGTTCGGGTAAAGTTGATTATTATGATGAAGATGGAAAAACGTTGAAGAATTTCTTTCTGAAAACGCCAATTAAATTTAGTCGCATTACCTCTCATTTTAGTTCTAATCGTTTTCATCCCGTACAGCAAATATGGAAGGCCCACAAAGGAACCGATTATGCTGCGCCATATGGTACGCCAATTTCTACAACGGCTGCCGGAATAGTGGAACAAACGGGCTATACTGCTGGGAATGGTAACTTTGTGAAAGTAAAACACAACAAGGTTTACTCTACTCAATATTTGCACATGTCCCGAATACTGGTAAGACGTGGGCAGCATGTTAATCAAGGACAGACTATCGGATTGGTTGGAAGTACTGGATTGGCAACCGGACCACATGTGTGCTATCGTTTTTGGAAAAATGGAGTTCAAGTCGATGCATTGCGTTTGAAATTGCCAAACGGAGAACCGATGAACCTAAAAAACAAAGAACGTTTCTTAAAGAAAATCGAACCATTGAAATTTGAATTGGATAGCGTTTCCAATTTATAGAAAATACGATTTTTAAGCTTATTTAAACCAAGTTAATTTATTCTTTTAATTTGAATTTAATTGTTATATAATGTACTGATTTTAGTCCAATCAAACTTATTTCAGTAAATTTGCACAATTATAAAAAACTAGAATTAAAATGGCTTTAAATACAATAAACCCAACTGAAACTTCTGCTTGGAAAAAACTTCAGGCACACTATAATGAAATGCAAAAGGCTTCGATGACAGCAATGTTTCAAGCCGATGCTGAAAGAACCGAAAAGTTCCATTTGAAATGGAATGATTTTTTGGTTGATTACTCCAAAAACAGAATTACTCAGGAAACAATTGATTTGTTACTTGAGCTAGCAAACGAAACAGGTTTGAAAAATGCTATTTCCGATTATTTTGGAGGAGTAATTATCAATCAAACTGAGAATAGAGCTGTTTTGCATACTGCTTTGCGTGCGAAAGAATCTGCAGTAATTAATGTGGATGGAATCAATGTGATGCCAGAAGTGTATGCAGTAAAAAACAAAGTAAAATCATTTACAAACGAAATAACTTCTGGACAAAGAACTGGATACACAGGAAAACCATTTACAGATATTGTAAATATAGGTATTGGTGGTTCTGATTTGGGACCTGTTATGGCTGTTGAAGCTTTACAATATTACAAAAATCATTTAAATGTGCATTTTGCATCCAATGTTGATGGTGATCACGTAAATGAAATTATTAAAAAGCTAAATCCTGAAACTACTTTATTTGTGATTGTTTCCAAAACATTTACAACTCAAGAGACTTTAACTAATTCTGAAACCATTAAAGCTTGGTTTTTAAAATCGGCTAGTCAAGAAGATGTTGCCAAACATTTCGTGGCGGTTTCAACAAACATTCAAAAAGTAACCGAGTTTGGGATCAATCCTGACAATGTATTCCCAATGTGGGACTGGGTAGGAGGACGTTTTTCTTTATGGAGTGCTGTAGGACTTTCTATAAGTTTGGCGGTTGGTTTTGATAATTTCAATGATTTGTTAAGTGGTGCCAATGAAATGGACGAACATTTCAAAACAGCTGATTTTGATAAAAATATTCCGGTAACATTGGCATTATTGAGCGTTTGGTACAATAATTTCTTTGGTGCCGAAAGTGAAGCTTTGATTCCTTATACGCAATATTTGCAAAAACTAGCTCCTTATTTGCAACAAGGAACGATGGAAAGTAATGGTAAGAGCGTAGGGCGTGATGGGAAACCGGTAAATTATGAAACTGGAACTATTATTTGGGGAGAGCCAGGTACTAATGCGCAACATGCCTTTTTTCAGTTAATTCATCAAGGAACCAAATTGATTCCTTCTGATTTTATTGGATTCGTAAAACCATTATACGGAGATGAGGATCATCACGATAAATTGATGTCGAACTTTTTTGCCCAAACAGAAGCTTTGATGAATGGAAAATCAGAAGAGCAAGTTCAGGCAGAATTTGACAAACAAGGTCTAAGTGCTGATAAAGCAAGTGTTCTTTTGCCGTTTAAAGTATTTACGGGAAATAAACCAACCAATACAATTTTGATTCAAAAATTAACGCCAAAATCATTAGGTTCTTTGATTGCTATGTATGAGCATAAAATTTTCGTGCAAGGTATTATTTGGAATATCTTTAGTTTTGACCAATGGGGAGTTGAGCTTGGAAAACAATTGGCTAATTCGATATTGGACGAGATAAATACGAAACAAGTTAAAAATCACGATAGTTCTACTAAATTTTTATTGAATCATTTTTTAGAAAACAAGTAGATCCTTTTTGTAGTACAAAAAATTAAAAAAGCCCTGATATTTGAAAATCAGGGCTTTTTTTATGAATAAAAAATGCGTAAATTTTTGGATAATCCAAATCAAAACTGTTATTCAGGAATTTTATATTATTATATTCTTATTATTTATGTTTAAATATAGAAAAAAACGTAAAATATTAATTAATTAATATAAATATGCTTATTTAGTATGCATGTATGGTAAAAAGTTCAATTTCTTAAAGTATTGTTAACATTTATTGATTCAAATGTTATAATTTTGCCAAACTAAACAAACAAAATAATATGAAAAAAATCACCTTTATTTTTATTTTTTTTCTGTCGGTTATCGGTTATTCTCAGGTAACTACTTCAGGGATTTCAGGAACAGTGAGATCTGTTACTGGCGAGAGCATTGCAGGAGCGTCAGTACAAGTGATTCACTTGCCTACTGGAACAAAGTATAATGCAATTACAAATTACACAGGAGGATACTCTGTACAGGCAATACGACCAGGAGGACCTTATACTGTTAAGGTTTCTTATATTGGTTCAAGAGCAAGCGAGACTACAGAAATTACAGCTCCATTAGGAAGCACAGTTACTGTAAATGTAGTTCTTGAAGATGAAACTAGCCAACTAAAAGAGGTTGTTGTCTCTAAATCAAAAAACGGTGCATTTTCTAAAGGGAAAACGGGAGCTTCTCAGCAATTCTCTAATAGACAGATCAATGCAGTTCCAGTTATAGGGGCTCGATCTATGAATGCTATCACAAAATATAATGCTAATGCTGGAAGTGGCGGAACCTTTGGGGGACAAGATTCAAGATTAAACAACTTTACTATTGATGGATCTGTTTTTAATAATGGTTTTGGTCTTGGTAGCGATGCTCAAGCGGGAGGTAGAACAGGTTCTACAGCCATTTCACTAGATGCGATAGAGCAATTGCAAGTAAATATTGCTCCTTTTGATGTTCGCCAAACAGGATTTACAGGATCTGGTATTAATGGTGTTACTCGAAGCGGAACAAATGAAGTGGAGGGATCAGTGTATAATTCTTTCAGAAGTAATAATGAAAATTTTGTAGGGACAAAGGCAGGTGATGTTAGAATTGTACCAGCAAAATTTAATGAAACAATTTGGGGAGCTAGAATTGGGGCTCCAATTATAAAAGATAAATTATTCTTTTTTGGAAACTTTGAGACTATTGATAATACAAGTCCTGCATCGAATTGGACATCTACCAATTCCCCAAATGGGAGTGCTCAAGTTTCGGCTCCAACATATGATCAGATGCAAACTCTTTCTGATTTCATGCAAAAAAACTTCAATTACACAACTGGACCTTGGGAGAATTTTGACTCTAAAAAGGAATCTAAAAAGTTTCTTGCAAAAGTAGATTGGAATATCAATGACGATAATAAATTCTCGATTCGTTATGTACACAGTGATTCTTCTTCTGATCAACTTATTTCAAATTCAAGCTCTTTAGGGTTTGGTAATAGATCTGGAAATGTGAATTCTATGTCTTATAAAAACAGTGGATATGTTATTGAGGATAATACAAGATCTATTGTTGTGCAATTGGACTCAAAGTTATCAGAAACATGGAGTAACAACTTTATTGCAGGTTATGACAAGCAAATAGAAGATAGAGCACTTCAAGGAGGTGGTTTGTTTCCAACGATAGATATTAAAAATGGAGTTCCATTACCAGCACCTGCAACAGGATATAGTGCAGGAAATACGAATTTTATCTCTGTAGGATTAGATCCTTTTACACAAGGAAATAAATTGAATTATTCTACTCTGCATTTTACAGATAACGTTACTAAATATTTAGGAAAACATACTTTATTATTTGGTGCTAATTATGAAAATTTTAAATCAGAAAATCTTTTCTATTCTGGTTCAAACGGAGTTTTTATTTTTAACTCTTTAGATGAATTTTATAATGCAGCGAATGAATCTATAGCTTTAGGTGGAGCTCCATCAAAAACTAATTTGCCAGTTAGAACTCAATTTAGATATTCTGCTTTACCTGGTGGTGCAGATCCATGGCAATTATTAGAGTCTAATAAAATTGATTTATATTTACAAGATGACTTTAAAGTAAACGATCAGTTTAAAATTATATTTGGTTTAAGAGCTACAACTGTTTTCTTTAAAAACACTGCTATTGAAAATACGGCTGTAACAGCAATGACTTTCGCAGATGGTGAAAAATTCAACACTGGTGAAATGCCAAATACTCAATACTTATTTGAACCAAGAGTTGGATTCAATTTAGATGTTACGGGAGATTCTAAAACGCTAGTAAGAGGAGGAACAGGTATATTTACAGGAAGACCACCATACGTGTATTTGTCTAATGCTATTGGAAACAATGGAGTATTAACAGGTTTTGTGGATGCTAGCAATGCTTCAGTAGGCGCTGGTGGATATGGTTTTACTGCAAATCCAGCTCAGTATTTTACACCAGCTACGCCAACTTTACCATCTACTTTTGACTTAGCTTTTACAGATAAGGATTATAAGTTTCCACAAGTTTGGAAAACTACAGTTGCTGTAGATCAAAAATTACCATTTGGTTTTGTTGGAAGTATCGAAGGAATCTTTAGTAAAAACATCAATGAAGTAGGGTATTATAATGCGAATTTAGCTAATCCAGTTGGGTCTATTAACGGGCCTGATAACAGACCGTTATTTGCTGGTACTGATAATGGAACTCGAATTAATAATAATGTTTCGAACGCTATTGTACTGACAAACACTAATCAAGGATATTTTTATTCTACTACCTTTAAATTAGAATACCCATTTAACAATGGACTTTGGGGATCATTTGCTTATACGCATTCTGGAGCTTATGATTTGATTTCTCCAGGATCAACAGCTTCGGGTACTTGGCAAACAGGAACGAAGTCTGTTTATGGGAACAATGTTCAGGATTTAAGCATTTCTAATAATAACACACCAAATCGATATGTTGGTATTATTGGGTATAAAATTGATTATGGTACTAAATACGGAGGAGCAACATCTATCAACTTAGGATATATCGGAGAACAAGCAAATCCATTCTCTTATTCTTACGGAGGTGATTTGAATGGAGATTTAGTTACTGGAAATGATTTGCTTTTTGTTCCAGTAAAAGCAACTGATATAAGATTTAACCCAATTTCTCAAAACTTAGGAGGCTCTTCAATTGTACTTTATACTGAAGCACAACAACAAGAAGCTTTTGATAAATTTATTGATCAAGATCCTTATTTGTCTAAAAGAAGAGGACAGTATGTGGAGAGAAATTCAAACATATTACCAATGTTACATAGAGTTGATTTGTCAATTACACAAGATTTCTACGTGAATATTGCAGGTAAAAGAAACAGCTTCCAGTTTAGAGCTGATATCTTAAACTTTACAAACTTGGTGAACAGAGACTGGGGTGTTTCGCAACGTGCCACTGCTCCAAATATTTTGTCTGTTGCACAAGCACCAAGTGTAGCTAATAATTTCACTCCTTTTTACACTATGGCTTTTCAAACGGATAATCAAGGTAAAAGATTTTTAGCTACAGATACTTTCCAGAAAAATGCGTCTGTGTCTGATGTTTGGCAAGCTCAATTTACTTTAAGATATACTTTCGGAAAATAAAAATTTATTTAAAACTAGACGAATACTTTATAAACATAAAAATAACAATTATGAAATTTAAAAATCAAATCCTATATTTTGTTTCCATTTTAACGGTTGCATTAATGACATTTTCTTGTTCTAATGATGATACCAAAGATGTAGTGAAACTTCCTTCTATTGTTGATATTGCTAAAGCTGATCCTGCAAATTTTAGTATTCTTGTAGATGCTTTGAAGAAAACAGGTTTGGATATAACATTGGGTAACCCAGGATCTTATACAGTTTTTGCTCCAACTAATGCTGCTTTTACTACTGCTGGAATTACAAGCGCTTCTATAAATGCATTGAATCCTCTTGTTCCTGCTGATGCAACAGTAATTGCTAATTTAAAATTAGTATTGCAAAATCACGTTATTGGTGTTGGAACTAGAACTTCTGATTTATTAGCTGTTGGTTACTATAAAACTTTTGGTTATTATAAAGCTACAGCTGCAGCCACTTCAGGTGCTAATTTGAGTATATTTTTTAATAAACCAGCAACAGATATCTTAATTAATGGTGGTGCTGCAAATGGTGGAGCTAAAATTACAACTGCAGATATTGACGCAAGTAATGGTGTTGTACATGTTATAGATGCTGTTTTAGCATTGCCAACAATCGTAAATCAAATTGCTGCAAATCCAAGCTTGACATCTTTGTTAGGTTTAGTAAAAAGCCCTGCCCAAGCTACTGTTTTAGCAACTTTGAATGCTGCAACTGGGACTGCTCCAGTTAGCGTTTTTGCTCCAACTAATGATGCTTTTGCAACAGCTTTAGGAACTGGTGGTTATTTAGTAGGTAAAACAGATGCTGATATCACTAAAATTTTAAACTATCATTTAGAAAAAAGTAATAGAGTTGCCGCTTCTACAACGGCTTTTTCAGCTACTGCTGATATAACTGTTACAACTTTGTTTCCTACTTATACATTTGTAATAACTAAAGCAACCTTAAAAATTGTTGACAAGTCTGCACCAGCAGTCAATGCTAATGTAAAAGTTCTTAACATTCAAGGTTCAAATGGTTCAATTCAAATAACTGATAAAGTTTTGCAATCATTGTAATATAATATTTTTTTTCAGCAAAAACCCAGATATTATTTCTGGGTTTTTTTTATGCCTTATATTTTTTGAAGACACTAAAACGCAATTTTTTGATCTCATTTGATTTTAAGTTGGGGTTTTTTTATGACTTTTTTGCTTATATTTGTTTAAATTAAAAAATTATTTATGTACACGATTTTACAAAAATTTCACTCAGGTTGGGCTTATATTGCATTGTTAGTTCTTGTTATCGCGGTTATTAATGCCATAATAGGAATGTCTTCTAAAAAAGAATTTACTCCAAAAGACAGAAAAATTGCTTTGTTTGGATTAATTGGAATACACGTTCAATTATTGGTTGGTATAATCTTGTATTTTGTTTCTGCAAAAGGGTTAGCTTCTTTGGGACAAATGTCAAATCCAGAATTACGTTTAACTTCATTGGAACATCCATTAATCAATATCATTGCTATCGTTTTAATTACGATTGGTTGGTCAAAACATAAAAAATTAACGACTAGTGAATCAAAATTTAAAACCTTCTCTATATTTTACGGTTTAGGATTAGTACTTGTTTTAAGTAGAATCCCTTGGTCCTTGTGGTTTTAAACCCATTTTTAAAAGTCCTGAAAAGGACTTTTTTTTACCCATAATTTTTTTGCAATTCACAAGTTTCACCTAATAAACTATAAATGAAAAAAATAATCACGCTTTTATTTATACTTGCCAATTTTGGTTTGGTAAGTGGTCAAAGTGCCATTATAAACAGCAAAAAATTTTCCATCAATAAAGACACTGTAAAAAAAACAACTAAAGTTGTCGAAAAAGAGTTTGCACCAGTAACAATCGCCCCAGATTCTGTAATTGTTGAAACCGGAAAGTTTGTATTCTTCAAAAAAAATGCCCACGCTTCTTATTATCACGACAAGTTTAATGGTAAAAGGACAGCGAGCGGAAAACGATTTGATAATCAAAAATTAACTGCAGCCCATAGAAAATTCCCCTTTGGCACTAAACTCAGAATTACCAATGAAGCCAATGGAAAGTCGGTAATAGTAGAAGTAATAGATCGTGGCCCTTTTGCAAGAGGAAGAGAAATTGATTTGAGCAAAAAAGCATTTATGGATATTACTTCCAGTAGAAGCAGCGGTGCGGTAATTGTAAAAATAGAGGAATTACAAAAATAAAATTACCAATTCTTAAAAGGATTGTTGCTCAGGTAGGCATTGTAATATCTTTTGTCATTCGTGACTTCTTCGCCTAGCCAGATTGGTTTTTCAAAAGAATCTGTTTCAGACTTTAGTTCGATTTCAGCCATAATCAGTCCTTGATTTTCACCATAGAACTCATCTATTTCAATAATATGACGACCCGTTTTGACTTCAAATCGGGTTTTGTCAATTACGCCGGATTCACATAAGAGCAATAATTTTTCGGCTTCGTCAATTGGAATTTCCTTTTCCCATTCAAAACGCGACATACCCGATTCGTTTGAGATTCCTTTTATGGTCAAAAAACCCTTGTTGCCTTTCACACGGACTCTTACGGTTCTTTCAGGAACGGAGCTTAAATAGCCTTGCTTTATTCTGTTTTGGGTAAAAGATTCTTGTTTGAATGCATCCGAAGTAACCAAAAATTTTCTTTCTATTTCTAGCATTTTTATGTTGTTTTTTAGGAGCTTTATCCCGCTATTTGTTTCAACCTTATGAGGTGAACCCCGGCTCATAAGGATTTCCACTTCTATTAGGGCTAGTTGCGTTCATCAAAGATATTCATTTATTTTTTTAACAGTTCTGTCGTTCTATTTTTTTCAAAACGTTTCTAAATTTGTAATATGTCCGAACCGCTTACACATAGAAAAATCATACACATCGACATGGATGCTTTCTATGCTTCGGTGGAGCAAATGGACAATCCTGAGTTACGCGGAAAGCCCATTGCAGTAGGAGGTGCCGAAAATCGGGGAGTTGTTTCGGCAGCAAGTTACGAAGCCAGAAAATTTGGCGTCCGTTCTGCCATAAGTGGTGTTTTGGCCAAGAAAAACTGCCCAGAACTTATTTTTGTCCGACCTCGTTTTGATCGTTATAAAGAAATCTCAAAGAAGATCCATAAAATATTTCGTGATTATACGGATTTGGTTGAGCCTCTTTCACTTGATGAAGCCTATTTGGATGTTACCAAAAACAAAAAAGGAAATCCGAGTGCTAGTTTATTGGCACAGGAAATTCGAGAAAGAATATTTAATGAAGTTGGACTAACGGCATCGGCGGGGATTTCGGTCAATAAATTTGTTGCCAAAATTGCCAGTGATTACAATAAACCCAACGGTCAAAAGACAGTCAATCCAGATGAAGTCATTTCTTTTTTGGAACAATTACCCATTCAAAAATTCTACGGAGTAGGTAAGGTTACTGCCGAAAAAATGTTTCAACTCGGAATTTTCACGGGTTTGGATCTAAAAAGTAAATCAGTCGAATTTTTGGAAAAACATTTCGGAAAGTCGGGTGGTTTTTATTACAATGTAGTTCGTGGAATTCACAATAGTGAGGTGAAATCTAACCGGATTACAAAATCGGTAGCGGCTGAGCACACTTTTGACATCAATCTTTCCTCTGAAATATTTATGTTGGAAAAGCTTGAAAGAATTGCATTGGAATTGGAACGCCGTCTAAAAAAACATCAGATTTCGGGCAAAACGATTACGCTAAAAATAAAGTACAGCGATTTTACCCAACAGACGCGAAGCAAAACAATGCCTTATTTTATTTCAGATAAAGCGTTGATTTTTGAAACGGTTAAAGAACTATTATATCAGGAGAAAATGAAAGATTCGGTGCGGCTATTAGGAATTTCGTTAAGCAACCTAAATACGGAAATCAAAAAGACAGTTGTAGTACAGCTCAAATTTGAGTTTTGATTTTGTAAAAAACAGGTTCAACAATAGTTAAAACCTTACAATCGAGACTGTATTCTTTGGATTGTTTTTATCTTTGAATTTTAAAAACAAAATTATGACAACTCTAAAGCAAGTCAATAATCCGAAAGCAAAGTATTTCGCCTCTTTAAAAGGAAATTCAATTCCATTAATTTCTTGGGGATTCAGTGCGATTTTTCAAACTGAAATCAAAAAGATTGTTTTAGATACCAATAAAATATCGAATCTTGCCCAAGATAAAAAATGGAAAAATGTAAATTGGAATTTTAGAAATAAGTTAGAAGAAAAAGTAATACTCATTACCGATTCTAAACTGAATATTGTTTTTGCTTCTTATAACATGCATAAAATGAATGGTTATGTTGAAAATGAAGTTCTTGGTAAAACACCAAAAATGTTTCAAGGAAAGGAAACCGTTTTAAATACTTCCAGTGAAATTAGAGAAGCTATTGCATTGCAAAAACCATTTGTTAAACAAGTTTTGAATTATAAAAAAAATGGAGAACTCTATTATTGTAATATTGAAGGTTTTCCAATTTTTAATAAAAAAGGGGAATTGGTAAACTTCATAGCATTTGAAGAAGCGGCTTAAGTTTTAGCAGCGAATATTATTGTTGTTGCTGATGTTGTTGCTCAATATAATTTATTTGTTCGTTAATTTCCTGAGGGATTTCTTCAAGTAGGACATCATTTATTTCTTCATAATGCCGACCGTCTTCATAGCCTATAGAAACGCATACAGAGAGTGTTTGTCTTGCTAGTCCCTTGAAGGTTCCTTTAATTGGGGTGCAATCATAAAAATTTCTACCTACAGCCAGTTTTACGTGATTATCCATCGTCCAGATATTATTTGTTGGATCGAGACCCAGCCAGCCTTGAGTAGGCGTGTAAATTTCGACCCAGGCATGGGTTGCTCCTTCCCCGCGTAGTCCGCTTTCGTAAGGGCAAATGTATCCACTTACATATCTGCCAGGAATGCCTACCGTGCGGACCAACTGCAATAATACATGTGCAAAATCTTGGCAAACGCCCTTTTTAATTTCTAAAATTTCATCAATGGTGGTTTCTATATTCGTAATTCCTTTGGTATAGGTAAAATTATCGAATATGTATTGATTGCATAATTTCGCAATTTCGATGATGGGTTTGTCAGCTACATCTATTGCTGCCAAAATAGCTTCTATCTCCTGTTGTTTTTGAATAACTTCAGGATAACTCAGTCTCAATAAGGTTATGTTTTCGCTTTTTTCTTTCCCTATATCTTTAACAGTGGTGTTGTCAATTGCTGGTATTTTTAGCGAATGATTTACTCGAACCGTCATTCGGGATTCAATTACCATTTCTTCATGTGACTCCAGATTATTAAAATTGGCAACTCGATTGCCGTAATAGTCTTGGTAAAATTCTACGTCTGGATTATGGGTAATTAACAGTTGGTAATCGAGTACGTCTTGATTGCTAAAATTATGGGGAAATAGCCGAACCTCGTTTATGCTTTCTTTTATGGGCCAGTTGTATTGGTATTTTGTAATGTGAACTATCTTGAATATTGCCATAGTTATCTAAGTGTAGGAGAAAAATAATTTTGAAAAATCGATGGAAAATTGATTCAGTTGTGTTTTTGTAGTTTCCAGCATTTCTTCCAGTTGTTTGTTCGTCAAGTGGTGATAATCGGTAAAGTCAACATAGCTTTTTAATCTTCCAAATTGATTGTACAGTTTTCTCGCTTCACTTATTTCGCTGTCTTTGAACAGACAATCCAAATATTTATTTATTAATTCGAGTGTAAAGATCACAGAATGGGCAAAATCTTGATTAAAAATAACGTGTTGTACCACTTTTCGATTGTGCTTGATGTTGCTGTAACTCTTAAGGTACAATTCGTAACCCGATAGCGAAAGTAATAATCTTCGCCAGTACATTACGTCTTCATTTCCGTCTAGATTATAATTGATAGGCGCATAATAGGCTTGAGTCATTGAGATGGTTTGCAAGCATCGTTCTATCAGTTTTCCAATATTCGAAAAGCTCCATCCGAGTCCTCTTGGCATGGTTACATGCAATATGCCGTTATAAAGTAAGAGATCTTTATTGAGTTTGTTTACAATTTGCAAAGCATCGGAGGTTTCCAGTTTTTTGGGAAGATCTGGGGAGTTCATGAAATGATACAATGAATTGATGTGTTCCCAAAGTTCTTTTGTTATTTTATCTTGCGAACCTCTGGCATTTTCACGCGCTTTTACAACCAAATTTTTGACCGAATTATGGTTCAAACTATCGCAAATAATGTATTTCAACACAAAGTTGGTGTCGTATTGCACATCATTTATTTGGTCGTGTGTTAAGTCGGTATAATATTTCAATAATGGTTTGTAACCTTGACAATCATCGGTTTCTTTGTCAAATGATAGTATGTAACTAGTATTAAGAGTTAATAACATGCCATCGGTTCTTTCCATATATCTGTTGAGCCAAAACATCCCGTCTGCAACTCGACTTAGCATATTTGCCTTCATCTGATTCGATTTATAAATTATAAAAAAACTGTAACTTTTTCAACCAAAATTATTTACTGCGTCAGTTCGCAAAAGCTCGTGTGGGCGTGACCCTGTTGAGCAAAGGGGCTTACTTTTAGTACCGCTTATACAGCCCCTTTGCTCAACAGCGTCGGGCTATCCGCGCTACTTCGGTAGCTAGCTTCTATCCCTCACGCAATCCCATAAATCGCCTTCTCGTAATGCTTACAAGTTCACAATGATTGACAACTATGGCCTAAATAATGCCCTATTTTAGCATTTGAAAATTATAGGTTCTACAATGGTTTCTATTATTGACTCTATGATAGGAGCCTGAGAATCTGTGTAATTGTAGAGTAAAAACATCCCGTTTGTAACTCCACTTTGCATAGTTGTTTTCATTTGAATTGGTTTTAAAATTAAGATTAATAGATTTTGATTTTATTTATAAATCGTTTGATTAAATTTTCTTCTGCTTCACTTTTTGCTGTTTCCAAATCGGATTCCTCTACAGTTTCAATGGGTTTTATTTCTTCTTTTTTTGAAACACTTTCAGGAACTGGAATTGAATCTAAATTTGGTATATCTGGATCTGCTGTTATTGTTATTTTTTTAACTTCAGGCTCATTTGAATTTTCTACTGTTGTTTCAGTTGGTTTCGCGTCGTTTAAATGTTCTAAAACCATTTCGGGTAAAAAGGCAAACTTTTTGCTTTCGTTTTTTTCTGTGTTTAAGGCAGTTGTTTTCATTTTGATTCATTTTAAAAATTAAAATGAAATTACTTTATGATCCAAGTGTCTTTGCTTCCTCCTCCTTGCGAAGAGTTGACGACCAATGAACCTTCTGTCAATGCGACTCGAGTTAATCCTCCAGGCACAATCTCTACTCCATTGGGTCCACATAAAGCATACGGTCTTAGATCTACATGGCGTAATTTCAATTGGCCATCTATTAAACAGGGAACGGTACTGAGTTGAATGATCGGTTGTGCGATAAAATTTCTGGGATTGGCCAAAATGGCTGTTTTACCATTTTCTAGTTCTTCTTGCGTAGCTTTGTTTCCCATTATCATTCCATATCCGCCGCTTCCATTGGTTTCTTTGATTACCATATTTTCCATATCGGCAAATACCAACTCTCTTTCCTCTCTGTTTTCCATTTGGTATGTTGGAACATTTTTAAGTATAGGTTCTTCGTTAAGGTAATATTTTATCATATCTGGGACGTAAGCATAGACGGCTTTGTCATCGGCAACACCATTACCGACAGCATTCACCAAGGCTACATTTCCGTGACGGTAAGCACTAATCAGTCCTGGTACGCCCAGTGTACTTTCGGGTTTAAAAACCAATGGATCGAGATACTCATCGTCCAAACGGCGGTAAATAACATCTACTTGCTGTAATCCCGAAGTGGTTTTCATGTATACTTTATTATTATTAACCACCAAGTCTCTTCCTTCTACAAGTGGAATTCCCATTTGACGGGCTAAAAAAGTATGTTCATAATAAGCCGAATTATAGACACCAGGTGTAAGTAAAACCACGTTAGGATTGGATACATTTCGTGGGGACAGCGAAACCAATATGTTATGAAATATCATCGGATAGTTTCCTACCATGCTTACTTTATTGGAGGTAAGCATATCTGGGAAAATTCGTTTGGTAATTTCACGGTTTTCCAACATGTAACTCACGCCGCTGGGACATCGCAGGTTGTCTTCAAGTACGTAAAATTCGCCCTTTGCTCCCCTGATTAAATCAATTCCGGCGATATGCACATGAATATTATGCGGCACTTTTATTCCGTGAACTTCTTGTATATAATGCGGGCAAGATGCTATTAATGAAGCGGGGATTATACCATCTTTTACAATGTGTTGTCCATTATAAACATCTTCCAAAAATAAATTAAGGGCTTTTAATCGTTGTTTGATTCCAGTTTCCACTTCGCTCCATTCAGCTTTTGTGATGATTCTGGGAATGATGTCAAACGGGAAAATTCTTTCTATTCCTTGATTGTTGTCGCTATAAACTGTAAATGTTATACCTTGATTCATGAACAAATCCGAAGCCTGAATTTGTTTATCGTTTAGACTTTCCGGATTTAGATTTTGTAACGTTTGAAGAACTTGAGCATAGGAATCTCTAACGCCTTCATTTGAGAACATCTCGTCCCACCCTTTTGGGTTTAGCTGTGGTACCAATTTCATCATATTTCTCAGTATTAAATAATTAATATTTCAGTTTAATATGAGCTTTTAAGGCTGAATTTTGAACTAATTTATTAAATTATTATCACTGAAATAAGTAATGATGTGATTATTTGATAATTTATATGACTTTCTTTTTTAGCCAAACTTTTTTTATCAATTCTAATTTTTTTGATTCAATTTTTTTTTGATTTCGCATTCGCTAAATTGAGTTTTTAAGACTGTAGCAATTTAAATAGTGGGTATTTTGTAGTTTGATTTTAAAATGCGTTTCGTTTTTTAATAGGGAGTGATGATAAAGATTTTAATACTTTGAATTAAAGAAAGAAAGATTAAAGCAAAAAAAAGACCATCACAATGATGGTCTTTTTTGAAAGTTGTATTTCTTAACTGAATCTGCTGTTTATTTGTTTTACAAATCAATATTCATAAACTTCATAACCCCAAGGTTTCATTTTCCATTCTTTGGAGCTTAAAGTTTCTTCATTTTCTTTGAAGACATTATGTGCTTTTCCTGTCAAAGAATTGTCTTTTATGGATACAGCTTGTTCGTTTGCGGAAAAATTAAGAATTACTAAAACTTTTTTGTTTCCTTTTTCTCTTACATAGGCGTAAATCGCTTTATCGTCTCCCAAGTGTACTTTTTTGAAGGAGGCATTAGCGGAAAGTGCTTCGTTGTTCTTTCTTAGATTCAGCAATGTCGTGTAGAATTTTTCTCTTTGAAAATTTTTAAACGTTATAGGATCTTTGTCGAAAAACTTCAATGCCCTTAAAACGGGTTCTTCCTGTCCACTGTAAATTAATGGAATGCTGTTTTTCATGGTTTGAGTAAATACCGCAAACGGCTCATGAATAATTCCTGGAAAAGTTCCAAAATCGGCATGATTCCAGCTATTTTCATCGTGATTACTGGTAAAATACATTTGAATCGTATTTTTAGGATACAAGGTTTCATTTTCCTTGTTGATGCTGTCCAAAGCAAGGGCTGATTTTTCGCCTTTGGCTACTTTTTCCATCATTTTGAACATGTGCCAAGGGTAAACGGCATCAAAACCGCTTTTTGGGAGGTAAGTGCTGTCTCCTTCGGCGAGCATAAAGATATTCTTCATTTTTTTCAGTTCCGGAATGGACTTACGCCAAAAAGAAGCCGGAACGTTCCAGGCAACGTCACATCGGAATCCGTCTATATTGGTGTCTTCAATCCAGTATTTCATTGCGCGAATCATACTGTCCTGCAATACAGGATTTTTATAATTTAATTGTCTTGTGTCTGCCCAATCAAATGCTACTGCCGGTTTGCCGGAGCTGTCTTTTACGAAGAAATCGGGATGCCCCGTAATCCATCGATGGTCTGCTCCGGTGTGATTGGGTACCCAATCAATTAATACTTTCATTCCTTTCTCGTGAATAGCCTCTACAAGTTTCTTAAAGTCATCCATTGTGCCAAATTCAGGATTAACCGCGGTATAGTCGGAAACGGCATAATAACTTCCTAAAGACCCTTTTCTGTCCAATTTACTGATAGGATTAATCGGCATGAACCAAATCGTTTGGACTCCCATCGCTTTTAGCCGGTCAAGATGTTTTGCAAATGAATTGAAAGTCCCTTCAGGCGTGTACTGGCGAACGTTGACCTCATAAATATTGCCTTGCATGATCCAAGCGGGATGACCGTCGATTTGACTGTTGTCGTCGTTATTTGATAACTTGTTGTTTTGACAGCATATCAAAGAAAAAATCAATGCAATAAGCACAAATGAAATAGAGAGTTTTTTCATAACGGAGAAAATTAATGATTGAAATAAGTTTACGTTTTGAAGTGCTTTAGTTTATGGAAATATTGGGAAAACGTTTTTCTATAATTGCACAAACTAGAGAAGTACCAATTTAGTGATTTATTAAACAAACTTCAAATGAAATGGGAGATAATATCATAATTATCAGGTCATTTTGATAATTGAAGATATAAGTATCTTGATGGAAGATAAGCTTAATTTGTGGAATTAGGCTTGAATCAACTTAGATCTTGAATCATTTTTTTTGGATAAAAAAGAGTTGAGTTTTGAGCAAAAAAAAAGACCATCATCGCTGATAGTCTTTTTAATAAGCTCCCTCTCTTGGGCTCGAACCAAGGACCCTCTGATTAACAGTCAGATGCTCTAACCAACTGAGCTAAGAAGGAATCACCTTAAAGGTAAATATGTTTGCTAAAAAAAGTTGCTCCCCCTCTTGGGCTCGAACCAAGGACCCTCTGATTAACAGTCAGATGCTCTAACCAACTGAGCTAAGGAGGAAGTTGTTGCTCTTTTTAGCGAGTGCAAATATAGGATTAAATTTAAATGTAGCAAACAAAAAAAGCAAAAATAACATTCTTTTTTATTTACCTACAATCGCTTTATAAATATCATTTCCATTCGCAAAAAGCAATAGACTGATAAGTAGTACAAAACCAACCATTTGGGCATTTTCAAGGAATTTGTCGCTTGGTTTTTTACCGCTTACGATTTCAAACAATAAAAACATCACATGTCCTCCGTCAAGTGCTGGAATAGGCAATAAGTTCATAACACCAAGCATAATCGATAAAATCGCCGTGATGCCCCAGAAAACTTCCCAGCTCCAAGAACTTGGGAAAATATTATAAATAGCATGGAAGCCTCCCACTTGTTTGTATGCTTTGGTTTCTGGATTGAAAATCATTTTTAATTGTTTTCCGTACCCTACCAATTGATCTTTTCCTTTTTCAATTCCAAAAGGGATTGATTCAAGGAAACTGTATTTTTGATGCGTAATTTTGTAGTAACCCAGTTTTTCAAGTGTTTCAAGTCCTAAAGCGCCTATTGAAACTCCCATTTTTCCAACATTAGAAACAACTACGTTAATAGCTACTTCTTTTTGATTACGTAAAACGACAGCAGGAATGGTTTTGTTTTTGTTTTTTTCTAAAACAGATTGTACTTCATCAAGATATTTTGTTTTTTGACCATTTAAAGACACAATAATATCTTTTGCTTTAAGCTCTTTGTTTAAAGATTCTGTTGGAACTTCTGTGATTGCAAATGGAACTCGTATTGCTACCAAAGGAGCTTTCTCGAATTTAGATAATTGATCTATAAAATCATTTGGCATTTTTATTGTTTGTTCGATGCCGTTTCTTTCAATAACCACATCTTTAGCCAAGATAATTTTAGAACTGATTTCCTTGTCAAAACGTACAATTTTTTCTCCATCAACAGCAACGATTTTATCACCCGATTTGAATCCCGCATTTATCATCGCTTGATTTTCGATCAAAAGACCGTCTTTCATATCGGCATTTGAAATATAGGAATCTCCATAAGCATAAGCCATACCAATATAGATAATGAAAGCAAGTATAAAGTTTACCGTTACACCACCCAACATTATTATCAAACGTTGCCAAGCTGGTTTGGATCTAAATTCCCAGGGTTGTGCAGGCAAAGCCATTTGTTCCTTGTCCATGCTTTCGTCGATCATACCGGATATTTTTACATAACCGCCAAGAGGCAACCAGCCAATTCCGTATTCGGTTTCGCCAATTTTCTTTTTTAGAAGGGAATATTTTACGTCAAAAAATAAATAAAATTTCTCGACTCTGGTTTTGAATAATTTTGCAGGAATGAAATGCCCTAATTCGTGAAGTATAATAAGTAATGATAAGCTCAATAAAAATTGAGAAAGCTTGATAACTATTTCCATTTTTTAATTTTCGGTTCTTTAATGACGGACAAAAGTACTATTTTCTATTTTATTATTTGCGCTATATTTTTTTGGATCGTTTTAAATGTTTGTTAATTAATGCATTTTTCATTTTTATTTTAAAGTTAGTGCAATAACTTTACTACATAAAAATCTTGTTTTAATGCTGTTTGGCTTAAAACATTAATATACTTGTATTTATGTCTTCACAATTATTTTCTCCATTACAAATAAAAAGTATCACATTCAAAAACAGAATTACAGTTTCACCAATGTGCCAATATTCGGCAGAGGATGGGTTTGCTAATGATTGGCATTTGGTACACCTTGGCAGTCGTGCTACGGGAGGCTCAGGTTTAATCATTCAGGAAGCCACATCCGTTTCACCTGAAGGGAGAATTTCTCCTAGCGATTTAGGTGTTTGGAGCGATGATCACATTAAAAAATTACAGTCTATCACCAAGTTTGTCATCAGTCAGGATTCAGTTCCAGGAATACAATTGGCTCACGCCGGCAGGAAAGCCAGTGTTTCGTCACCTTGGTACGGTAATAAAAAATTGACCCAAAATCAAGGTGGATGGGAAACTTTTGCACCAAGTGCAATTGGTTATCACGATAATGAGCAAACTCCTACTGTATTGGATAAAGCGGGAATCCAAAAAGTAATTGCCGATTTTAAATTGGCCACCAGAAGAGCCGAGAAAGCAGGATATCAAGTCCTTGAAATTCACGCAGCACACGGTTATTTGTTGCACCAATTTTTGTCGCCTTTGTCCAATTCGAGAACGGATGAGTATGGGGGGTCTTTCGAAAATCGTATTCGATTACTTCTGGAAGTGCTCCAGGCGGTTCAGTCTGAATGGTCCAAAGAACTTCCTTTAATGGTGAGAATCTCAGCTACAGATTGGGCTGATGGAGGTTGGAACGCTGAAGAATCAGTGCGACTTTCTAAAATTTTGAAGGAGAAAGGAGTCGATATAATTGATGTTTCTTCAGGTGGCTTGGTGTCTCATCAACAAATTCCTTTAGGGCCTAATTATCAAGTTCATTTTGCCGAAAAAATTAAAAAGGAAACAGGGATTTTGACCGGAGCGGTTGGTTTGATTACTACTTCTCAACAAGCGGAAGCGATTGTAGCGAGCGGTAAAGCGGATCTCGTTTTATTTGCGAGAGAGTCGCTTAGAAATCCGAATTTAGGATTTACTTTTGCTCAGGAATTGGGTGTTGATGTTCAATGGCCGAAACAATATGACAGAGCTAAAATGAGATAAGTTCTTGTTTAAACGTTTTCCTGCAAGATCTTTTTTTTTCCTTGTAGGTATTAAATTTAAAATCATACCTACAAGGTTTTTGGAAACCTTGCAGGATTGTAAACTACCATAAAAAGATATGCAAAAAATAAAAACCGCACTACTGTCTTATGGAATGTCTGGAAAAGTTTTCCATGCTCCTTTTTTGGATTTTCATCCAGGATTTGAATTGGTTGGTTCTTGGGAAAGAAGTAAACAATTAATTCAATTGGATTATCCAAATGTAAAAAGTTATCCAACTCTAGAAGAAGTGCTTCAGGATGATATTGATTTGGTTATTGTAAATACGCCGGTTGGAACTCATTTTGAATATGCCAAGCAAGTTTTGCTTGCCGGGAAAAATGCGGTGGTGGAAAAAGCCTTTACTACTACAGTTGCCGAAGCTCAGGAATTAGTGAATTTGGCCAAAGAAAAAGGATTGAAACTTTCGGTTTTCCAAAATCGAAGATGGGACAGTGATTTTAAAACCGTACAAAAAGTGGTTGCCGATAAAGTATTGGGCGAATTGGTGGAAGCCGAATTTCATTTTGATCGTTATAATCCACTTTTGAGTCCAAAAGGACATAAGGAAACTGTTAATTCTGGTGCTGGAATTCTGAAGGATTTAGGGCCACATTTAATTGACCAAGCATTGTTTTTATTTGGGTTTCCCCAAAGTGTTTTTGCCGATATTCGAGTAACACGAGAACATTCTTTGGTAGATGATTGGATTGATATTTTGCTATATTATGCAGATTTTAGAGTGCGATTAAAAGCTGGCTTTTTTGTTCGAGAAGCTAATCCTGCGTATGTTATTCACGGAAAAAAAGGTTCTTTCCTGAAACCACGTGGTGATGTTCAGGAAGATGATTTAAAACTAGGGAAGAAACCAAATCTTACCACGTGGGGTACTGAAGCTCCGGGTAACGAAGGATTGTTGCATACAGAGATAGACGGAAGAATTATTAAGGAGAAAGTCGAAACATTACAGGGAAATTATTATGATTTTTTTGAAGGTGTTTATCAGTCGATAGTTAATGATTCCAAAGAGCCTGTTACCGCTAAAGAAGGATTGCAGGTAATGCAAATTATTGAAGCTGCTATTGAAAGTAATGCTCAAGGGAAAGTCATTATGTTGTAATGAATGATGTTTTTTAGCACTCAATATCTCGTTTTATAGCTTGGGTGAGGGATAAAAGCTAGCTACCGAAGTAGCGCGGATAGCCCGACAGCATTAGGGAAATGGGCCGACTAAGCGATATGCTAAGTTGGCCCATTTTTCTAATGGTGGCACCCCCAGACTATTTTTATTTTGGATAAAATTGGTTTGTTTTTCTAACAATAACGTTGTAATTTATTGTTGAGGAAGGGTTTGTGTCTTTGGATTGTTTCTTTTCGTACTTTTGACACAAAGGATTCCCAAAAAAAACAACTATTTTGATAGATTTAAATTTTTTAGGTCGGTTTAAGGCCAAGGGCAAATACAAGAAAAACTATCGAGATGCGAAAGCGTCTTATTTGGTTAGAATTCGATGGGCAGTATCAATGTTCTATTTTGCTATGGGATTGTGTTTTGCTACTTGGGCAAGTCGTATTCCAACCATAAAAGCAGCCTTGAACTTAAGCGATGGTCAATTAGGAAGTATTCTTTTTGCTTTGCCTGTTGGACAATTAACGATGATGTATTTTTCAGGTAAATTGGTTACTCGTTATGGAAGTCATCGGATTTTGCCTTTTGCAATTGTGATGTATGCGGTGAGTTTAACGAATATTGGACTGGCGCAAAATGCGTGGCAATTGGCGCTTGGATTATATGCTTTCGGAATCTTTGGTAACCTGACTAATATTTCTGTAAACACTCAAGGGGTTTATACAGAAGGACTTTTTAGAAGAACAATTATGTCTTCATTCCACGGGATGTGGAGTTTGGCAGGATTTACTGGTGCATTGGTAGGATTGGGAATGTTGGCATTGCAACTCAGTACATATACCCATTTCCTAATTGTTGCTTTTATTGCATTTTTGTTGATTGCATCAAATTTTAAATTTTTGATTAAGGCCAAAGAAACCATTAAAACAGAGAAGAAAAAAGGATTCAGTAAACCAGATGCTACGTTAGTTTTGCTTGGAGTTATTGGATTTTGTTGTATGGCCAGTGAAGGAATTATGTTTGATTGGAGTGGTGTTTTTTTTAAAGACATAGTCAAAGCGCCTGGCGCTTTAATAATTTTAGGTTACACTTCATTTATGATTATGATGGCGAGTGGTCGTTTTTTCGGAGATAAATTAATCAATAGATTTGGGCGAAAAACGGTAATCAAAATTAGTGGAATTATGATTTCATCCGGTTTCTTTACCGCAGTTGCTTTTCCTTATATAATACCCTCAATGATTGCTTTTATGATTATTGGATTGGGAGTTTCTACAGTTGTGCCTACTTTGTATAGCATTGCAGGTAAACATCCAACAATACCAACTGGCGAAGCTTTGACCACTGTTTCAAGTGTGAGTTTTCTTGGGTTTTTGATGGGTCCACCTGTTATAGGCTACATTGCCGAACTTTTTAGTTTACGATTTTCATTCGCCTTTATTGGGATTTTTGGTTTTTTTATCGCTTTTATGGTCAGCCGAATTAAAGTTATTGATTAAATATTAAGAAAATATTTCTATTTACCATATTGCTTAATAGTTTTTTTCTTAATTTTATCACTTGAAATTTAATTGAATACTTTTTTCATTCGATTGAAAATTAAGATGCCACACCTAATTTAGGTCTTTACAATTCTTTTTTCCAAAACTATTTTATCCTTTTTTTAAACAAATCTAATTTTTGGAGGCGTTGTATTTTGCATGCAATGTGTTCCATATGTTTACAAAATAAGTATGGGTAAATTTTTGTTAGGAATACTTTTATTATTGAAAATGTCTTTTGTATTTGCCCAAAAACCAACAGGAATTAAGGGAAAAATAATTGATGCTAAAACTCAAAAGCCATTAGAAAATATAGTGGTTACGATTTCAAACACACAGTTGATGCAACTCACGTCAAGTGATGGTGTTTTTAGTTTTTATGCTGTGGTTCCTGGAAATCAATTGTTGCTTTTGCATAGTCAAGGATTTAAGGACGTAATACTTCCTGTTGTAATTACACAAGACCAAATGTTGGATTTGGGTGCTGTTCCATTAGAGGATAATCAAACTTCGGAGCAACAGGCGGGGACAATCACGCTTCTCGAAAGTGATTTAAGCGATGATAATAGTGGTTCCGAGAGCACTTCGGGACTTCTACAATCTTCCAGAGATGCTTTTCAACAAGCGGCGGCTTTCAATTGGGGTCAGGCTCGATTTAGGATTCGTGGGTTAGACAGTCAATATGCAACAACGATGATCAATGGTGTTACGATGAACAAATTATTTGACGGGAGGCCGCAATGGGGCAATTGGGGCGGATTGAATAATGTGGTTCGGAATCAGGAATTCACGGTAGGTTCTTTTCCTTCAGATTATGCTTTTGGCGGGATTTTGGGAACACAAGAAATAAATACTCGAGCATCGATTTATAAACCTGGAATGATTTTATCTTTTTCGGGAACCAATACCAATTACGATTGGCGAATGATGGGAACTTATGCTTCTGGAATGAATAATAAAGGTTGGGCATTTGTGGTTTCGGCAGGAACTAGATGGGCAACCGAAGGATATTTTGAAGGAACTAATTATAATGCCATAGCTGGTTTTATTAGTGTCGAAAAGAAAATAAACGACCGCAACTCCTTGAATTTTTCTGGATTTTACACACCCAATTCTAGAGCCAAAAATTCGCCAAATACAGCCGAAGTAACCGAATTAACAAGTGAAAAATACAATTCCTACTGGGGATGGCAGGACGGCAAAAAGCGTAATGCCAGAATTAAAACTATTGAGGAACCTGTCTTGATGCTGAATCATTTTTATACCATTAATGAATATTCGACGCTGAATTCAAGTTTGACCTATCAATTTGGAAAAATCACCAATAGCAATATTGATTATCAAAACGGCAACAGCCCGGATCCAGCGTATTACAGAAAAATGCCGAGCTATTACAGTTCGATGTATGCGCCTGATAACGGAGAGTTTTCTGGAGAATTTACTCCCGATTATGAGAATGCTGGGAAAAGCAGGGAACAGTTTCTAGCAAATAGCCAAATCGATTGGAATGCTTTGTACTATGCCAATCAAGCTCCGGTTTTAGATTCCAATGGAAAAATAACAGGCTATATTCCCGCCAAAAGCAATTATGTTTTGTATGAAGACTGCACGGATGACCAAACGTTAACGGGGACTTCCAACTTCAATACACAAATAAGCGACAACCTTTTCTTCACGGCTGGGGGTTTTTACAGTCATCTAAAATCTCATAATTACCAACAATTAACCGATTTATTGGGAGGTTTGTATTTTGATGATATCGATGTTTTTTACAATGGAAATCAAGCACAATCAGACTTGAATCATCCTGACAGGCAGGTTGTGGAGGGTGATACGTATGGTTACAATTTTGATTATGTTGCAAATACTTTGAACCTTTTTACCAACTTTAAATTTACCTACGACAAAGTCGATTTTTATTTGGCGCAAAATTTCATAAGTACTAATTATCAACGTGAAGGTTTGTATCAAAACGGAATTTATCCGACGAATTCTTTTGGGAAAAGTGAGAAAGTTCAATTTGAAAATTTTGGTTTTAAAGGCGGAATTCTTTTCAAAATTTCGGGTAGGCAACAGTTGAGTTTTAATGGAGCGTATATTTCAAACCCACCAACAATCAGGAATACATTTCCCAATGCGAGATTAAACAATTCGGTAGTTGCGGGTATCCAAAATGAAAACATAAATAGTTTCGATGCGAGTTATTTTTACAGAACTCCAAGATGGCAAACCCGTCTCACTCTTTTTTATGCCAAAATAAAGAACGTTACACAAACTTCTTTCTTTTATGCTGAAGGAATATTTGATGATGGAGCAGGATATGCAAATACAGATGCTTTTGTAAGCCAGACATTAACGCATTTGGATAAGAAGAATGTTGGTGCCGAGTTCAGTTTTCAATACCAATTAAGCTCAACGTTAATGACTAATTTTTCGGCAGCTTACGGTCAATTTACGTTTGATAGTAATCCGAATGTCACCATAACCAATGATGCTCAAGCCACTGCTGTAAATCCCAATCCCGTATTTGATTTTGGAACTTCATCAATGAAAAACTATAATCAGGCTGGAATGCCGCAAAAGGCTTTTGCTTTAGGAATCGAATATAGGGATCCTAAATATTGGTGGATTGGTGCCAATATCAATTATTTAGCAAATAGTTTTATAGATATTTCGCCTATCTCAAGAACGGCTACATTTTATAAAAATCCTGCAAGCGGTTTCAATTTTCCTGAAGCTTCAGAGGAAAGAGCGAGGGAGTTATTGAGTCAAGAAGAGTTTGAGCCCATTACTTTGTTGAACATTTCAGGAGGGAAATCATGGAAAGTTAAAGGAAAGAATATCGGACTTTTTGCAACGTTAAATAATGTTTTGGATTTGAAATACAAAACAGGAGGATATGAGCAAGCTAGAAATGCCAATTTCAGACAACTCAACCAAGATGTTTCCAGTGGGACTCCCAATTTTGGCAACAAATATTTTTATGGTTACGGGCGGACGTATTTTGTAAACCTGTACATCAATTTATAAATTTTAAAATAGAAGAAGATGAGTTTAAAATTCTACACTGTTTTTTTAGGAATTGCAATAACTTTTGCTAGCTGTGCAAGGGAAGAATTTGATGTGCCAAAACTAACCTGCACTCAACCCGATTTGAAAGTAAACCGCACTGTTGAAGAAGTGCGAGCTGCGACAAGTTCCATAGTGACTCAATACACCTACGATGATGTTATTGAAGCATATGTGGTTTCCAGTGATGAGGCTGGGAATTTTTTCAAAACGATATCGTTTCAAACATTGGCAACCGCCACAACTCCAGCGATGGGTTTTAGTGTTCCCGTGGATGCTTCGAATACCTATATTGATTTTCGATTAGGGAATAAAGTATATATCAAAATGAAAAACCAATATACTGATATTTACTTTGGAGGAATGCGTATCGGGAGTATTTATGTCAACACGCACAACGAAGGAGGTGTTGGCCGAATTTCTCCAAACGATTATAAGAATGTATTGAATGCTTCTTGTACAATAGTGGATGAGGAACTTTTGGTTCGGCCTATTTCCATAACCGATTTGTTACAGGATTCTAATATCAATACGTTGGTGGAATTGACTGAGGTGCAATTCACAAAAGAGGCTATCGGTCGCCATTATTATGAAGAATCTAATGATGTTGGTGGAGGAACCAATTGGAGCTTAATGGATAAATTAGGGAATCAGGTGTTGTTTCGCACCAGTAGTTTTGCCGATTTTGCTGATAAAATTGTTCCAGATGGAAGCGGAAAAGTAAGAGGGGTTTTGACTAAGTTTGGTTCAGACTATCAATTGTTGGCTCGATCCGAAAAAGATGTGGCACTTACAGGTACTGCTGTAGTCCCGTTCTTTTCCGAAAACTTTCAAAGTGTCGAAACCAATACCAAACTCAATCTTCCGGGCTGGACAAACATGGTACAAAAAGGAACAAAGTTTTGGCTTGGGACAATGTATGCAGGAAATGGATATGCGGAGTTTAATACAACAGGAACAAAAGTAGCGTCCAATATAGCTTGGTTGATTTCTCCAAAAATTGATATGGATGTACATACCAATGAAGTGCTTACTTTTAGATCGGCGCAGCATCACCTGGATGTGGATTCACCTTTAAATTCGCTAGAAGTGTATGTCTCCAAAAACTTTGACGGCTTGAATATTGACAAAGCCACGTGGATTCCGCTCAAAGTTACATTGCCTAAACAAGCGACACCTTGGTATCAGTTTGTGGGTTCTGGCGGAGTGGATTTATCAAGTTATACTGGGAAAATAAACATTGCTTTCAAGTACACGGGTTCGGGTAAAAACCTTGCTTTGGATGGTGCTTTTCAAGTGGACGATGTTCAGATTTATGGGGATAAGTAATTAAACACAAATTCCACAGATTTTCACAAAATACTTTGTGAAAATCTGTGGAATCTGAGTTCAGAAAGCCAATCTTAATCTGTCTATGGCGATTTCTTATTTTTTGTTTTCAATAATACTTATCGCGTAACCACCACCTGAGGCACTCAGTTGAGAAAGTTTAGAGGTATTGGTTACCTGTATTTTTCGAACCGTATATGCTTGTGGGTTTGTTTTGTAATTGGCATCTTTTCCATCGGCATAAATTGTGGCGGTGTATTTTTTTCCTTTTTCCAAGAAAGAAAAATTAATGTTCGAAGTACGAGGTTCGTACCCATTTACATTCCCAATAAACCAGTTATTTGTTCCTTTTGCTTTTCTGGCTGCGGTTATATATTGTCCAGGTTCTGCTTCTAGATAGTTGCTTTCACTCCAATCTACCGCTACATCTTTAATGAACTGGAATGCATCAGGAAATTTATTGTAGTGTTCCGGAAAATCTGCAGCCATTTGCAATGGACTGTAAAGCGTTACGTATAATGCCAATTGATTGGCGATAGTACTGTTTACGTGCGACTTATTGTTGGGGCTAAATTTGCTCAAATCCATTTCAAAAATACCAGGAGTATAATCCATTGGTCCACCAATTAATCTAGTAAAAGGCAATAATGTAACGTGGTTTGGTTTTGATCCGCCAAAAGCTTGATATTCTGTTCCTCTCGCAGCTTCGTTACCAATTAAGTTTGGATAGGTTCTGCAAATACCTGTTGGTCTAACCGCTTCATGGGCATTAACCATAATTTTATATTCAGCTGCTTTTTCTATGGCATATTGATAATGGTTTATCATAAATTGGTTGTAATGATTATCGCCATTCGATATGATACTGCCTACATAGCCACTTTTTACGGCATCATATCCATTATCTTTCATGAATTGATACGCTTTATCCATATGACGCTCATAGTTGCGAACCGACCCAGATGTCTCGTGGTGCATAATCATTTTTACACCTTTGGATTTTGCATATTCATGCAAGGCTTTTACATCAAAATCTGGATAAGGAGTTACAAAGTCAAAAACATAGTCTTTGTAATGACCAAACCAATCTTCCCAACCTTCATTCCAGCCTTCAACCAATACTCCCCCAAAACCATTTGCGGCAGCAAAATCAATATATTTCTTCACATTTGCATTGTTTGCGCCATGTGTTCCGTTTGGTTTTGCTTTAGAAAAATCAGTAACACCAAGTTGTACTGATGGAAATTCATCTGTATAAGACCATGAACTTTTTCCAGAAATCATTTCCCACCATACACCAACGTATTTTATCGGTTTAATCCAAGAGGTATCTTCGATTTTACAAGGGTCATTCAAATTTAAAGTCATTTTTGAAGCCAGAATTTCTCTAGCGTCGTCACTTACAATAATGGTGCGCCAAGGCGAATGTGCAGGAGCTTGAATATATCCTTTGGCGCCTTTTTCATCGGGAGTTAACCAAGACTCAAATACCATATTTTTGTCATCCAAATTCAAGTGCATACAAGAATAATTAATCAATGCAGCTTCGTGTAAATTGATATACAATCCGTCAGCTGTTTTCAGCATAAGGGAAGTTTGTACACCAGTTGGTGAAAAGGAAGTTTGGGATAAATTATCAGTTTTCGCCTTTTCGGTTAGGCCTCTTATTTCTGATAATTTAGAAGTGGTGTAATCGTATTCTTGTGTGTCATAATCTCCCGGAATCCAAAAAGCAGTATGATCTCCAGTCATTGCAAATTGAGTTCTTTCCTCTTTTATGACAAAATAAACTAAGTTTTTTTGTGTTGGAAATTCATATCGAAATCCTAAACCGTCATTAAACAGACGAAAACGAATAATGATTTGTCTGTCTGTTTCCTTCTGTTTTAGCGTAACGGCTAATTCGTTATATTGATTTCTGATGTTTTCTACTTCGCCCCAAACAGGTTTCCAAGTTTCATCAAAGGAGCTTGTTTTGGTATCAATTATTGTAAAATCATTCAATAACGATTTTTTGTCGTCTTTAAGTTCAAGGCCTAATTTACTTGGCTTTATGACAGTTTTGTCTTTGTAGTTTAAGCTATAACTTGGAGTTCCGTCTTTTTGTAGAGTAAATTCCATAATGAATTTTCCATTAGGGGATTTCAACTGTTGGGAATTGACAGACTGCAAAACCAAAAAACAGAACAGAGCTGTATAAAGTAAATGTTTCATTGTTTTTAATATAAATTAGAGATTGATTTTTTTGAATGGCTTTCGGTAAAAATGATTTATTCATTGTTAAAAACAATATATAGTTTTCGTGAAAGTAAAAGTAAATGCTTTGGCGTTCAAAAATTTCAATTGTTTTAAAAAAGTAGATTGTAACTTCAAAAATACAATTTAAGACACTTATAATCAATAAGTTGATTATTTTTTAATTAAAAAAAAAGTGGCAAAAAAGTGAATCCAAATTTTAAAAGGAAGTAGATTTGATTCGAAAAAATCCCTGAAACGAGAAATTTTATTTATTGCTCGTTCCAATTTGCATCACTTTTTCTTCAAATTCATCTCTAGGTCCAGCCGATTTGTTTTTGAGTTGCGAACGATAATTGTAAATAGTGGAAATAGAATATCTCAGGAATACAGCAATTTTGGCACTGTCTTTTATCCCCAAACGGATGAGTGCGAAAATCCTTAATTCAGTATTGAGCTGTTCACCTTCTTTTGGCTGAATGGTGTCTGTTGGGATTAATAAAGTATTAAAATCATGAATAAAATTAGGGAAGAGTTGCAAGAAGGTTTTGTCAAAATTGGCATAAAACTCTTTTAATTCATTTTCGATATATTCTTTTGATTTTACTGCGCTGACCAAATCATTTAGTTTCCCAGTAGTTGCCAATACATTCAGTTTTCGTTGGTATTCATCCAGCTTCCCCAAATAATCTGAGCATTGATCCATATAACGCCCAATATATATTTCCTTTAAATAATTGGCTTCGCTCAAAGTGTTATTGGAGAGATTTAGTTTCTCATTAAAAGTGTTTAATTCAACATTCAATTCGGAAAGTTTATCATTGGCGGAGCTTAAATCGCTTTTTGCTTTTGATAATTTTTTCATTTGTCTAAAGAGTAAAAACAGAAGGCCAAGTAATACGAGTACTAGAAAACCTGCACTAATTAAAAACACCATCAATTGATACCTGTTGGTTTCGTTTTGTTGCTGATACGATTCGCTGATAATGGGTAACATCTTCGATATTTCATAGGTTCTCAAGCGTGCATTGCAGATAACTGCATCGTCTAGAGAACGTTTTATGTAGGTATAAGCTCGCTCAATATCACCATCTTCATAAAGTAGAAAGGCCAATGATCGAAGCGAAATGTATTCTTTTTTTGCCAACTGTAAATCAGATAGCGCCGAGATACTTAGCCATTTTTTTTCTTGATTTCTATCTTTTTTCTGTTTGTATGCTTGTGAAATGATATAGGATATTATAGCTCTATTAGGATCACTTTGTTTAATTTTAGAAAAAAAAGGAAGTAATAAGTCAAGAGTTTCTTCGGGGTTTTTATTATCTAAATACCAATCGGCCTTAGCAATAATGAATGGAGTGGAATTATGGGGGTAAAAATTCACACAGGAATCTCGGTATTTTTTTGAAAACAAAAGGTACTTCTCTTTTTCTTGTTGGGAAGAAGCGTTGTCGGCCATTTGTCCATAGATTACTCTACTAACGCCATAAAAAGAACCTTTTAAGTTAGGGGTTGAAACAATGGGAATGGCATTCAGTACATCTATTCCTTCTTTGTACATGCCTAATGTTCCCATAATGGAAACGAGGTTAAATTTAGCCTGATTTAATTTTTCAAGCTTATTCAGATTTTCCGCTATTTGAAAATTCTTTCGAGCATAAACCAAAGCAGAATCAGATTGATACGATTGGTAGTCATTATATAGTTTTTGTGTAATCTTATATTTTTGCTCAGGATCATTGGTGCGTTTTAATTGTACTTTAAGCTGCGTAATTCCGTGTTCTTTCTTTTGTGTATAATAGGAATTGTTTTCAATAGTCTTGTCTATTTCAAGCAATAGATTATTTGAATTATTTTGAGCAAATAAAGGAAATGATAGAAGTGAAATAATAAGAAACAGTGAAAAGCGATTCATTAAAGTTGGATTTGTTTCCTGTAAAAATAATTAAAAATTTAAACCAAAAAACCGTCTTGAATCTTTAAAAGATTTAAGACGGTTTTATATTTTGATATGCTAAAAGTTATTCTATTTCAGAAACTCTTAAGGTATTAACCATTCCTTTATCGGAAATTGGCATTGCAGCTAAGTTGATTAAGAAATCACCTTTTTTCACAAATCCTTTTTCTTTTACGATGTTATTTACATCCGTAACAGTATCATCTGTACTAACTGATTTTTCGTAATAGAATGATTTTACTCCCCATAATAAATTAAGCTGAGTTAAAATTCTTTTATTAGAAGTGAAAACCAAAATGTGTGCAGAAGGTCTCCATGCTGAAATTTGAAACGCTGTATAACCGCTGTTGGTTAAGGTACAAATTGCTTTTGCTTTGATTGCATTGGCCATAATGGCTGCATGTTGACAAATAGTTTTAGTGATAAAACGGTTTGTTCTTACTTGAGGGGAGTTTTGAGGAACTTGGATAAGCGGTGAATCTTCAACTGCTTCAAGTATTTGAGTCATTTTTTGGATTACCTGGACCGGATAGTTTCCAGTGGCAGTTTCTCCAGAAAGCATTACTGCATCTGCACCATCCATTACAGAGTTGGCTACGTCATTTACTTCAGCACGAGTTGGAGTCAAACTAGTAATCATAGTCTCCATCATTTGAGTGGCAACAATAACTGGAATTCTAGCTGTTTTAGCTCTACGAATCAATTCTTTTTGTACCAATGGTACTTCATGAGCTGGTAACTCAACACCTAAATCACCTCTGGCAACCATCAAAGCATCACAATAAGCTACAATTCTATCCATATTTTCTAATGCCTCTGGCATTTCGATTTTGGCTATAATTGGAATTTTATATTCAGAATGTTTAGCGATCAATTCTTGTAGGTCTTGTAAATCTCTCGGTGTTTTAACAAATGAAAGAGCAATCCAGTCTAATTTCATTTCTATTGCAAAAATGGCATCAGCGATGTCTTTTTCGGTCATTGCAGGTAATGAAATTTTAGTGTTAGGTAAATTTACCCCTTTCTTTGATTTCAATTCGCCTCCTTGAATAACACGAGCAACAACCTCTGATTTTTTATCAGTTGAAACAATTTCAAAGATTAATTTACCATCGTCCAATAATATTCTTTCACCAGGATTTACGTCATTAGGAAAATTTTGGTATTTCATGAATACTTTCTTTGAAGTACCGATTATATCTTCTGCAGTTGTAAAAGTGATTAAATCACCATCATTTACAACAACTCCATCTTCCATTACTCCAACACGTAGTTTAGGTCCTTGTAAATCTCCTAGAATTCCGGTAGTATATCCAAATTCTTCGTTTATACTGCGGATAATGCTTATCTTATTTTTTACGTCTTCGTAATCAGCATGGGAAAAATTTACTCTAAATACATTTACACCTGCTTCAATCATGTCTTTTATGATTTCTCGTGTGCTACATGCAGGCCCAAGTGTGGCTACAATTTTGGTCTTTTTGTTAGTATGCATTGGTATTAAAAAATTAAATTGTTTTTAGATTTTATTTTATTTATGTCAACAATATAGACCGTTGCTATATTGTCTATTGTATTCAGTTCATTCTGTATTTTCAAAAGATTTAAATTCTCATCGCTGTTTTCTATTTTCAAAAAGTAATCTACTTTTTTAAATTCCGGAAGCATATACACTTTTGTGACAACTTCTAAATTTACATTCGAAAACAAACTCTGATTTTCCTCGTTTTGTTGTTGAATGACTTCGTTTTTATTCTGTATCAAATCCCAGGAAATCTCTTTTTTCTTTTCATAATAATGAAATCTAGAAAAATGAGCTTCCCCTTCCTTAACTGTAATTTGAATTTCTTTTATAGATTTATTCAGATTAACATGAAGTTTTTGATTGATAAAATAAGCCAATCGGTAATCTTCTAATGAAGTGTGAATAGCAATAAGACTATAATCTATTTCGTCAAATTCGCCAAAATCCAGTTTATGAATTGCCATTTCATTAAAAAATAAGATGTAAATATAGTATTTCTATTGTCGCAAAAGGTTGCTAGGCGGCTATGATTTTGATATTTTATTAACGAAAACGATGTAGTATTGATAATAGAATAGTTATTTTCTGTCAATTTTCTCTTGAAATGCAAAGTAGGCACGTTGAGATGCCTTTTCTTCTGCTTTCTTTTTTGAAGTAGCTCTGGCTTTTGCAATTACTTTGTCATCAATACTAAGTTTTACACCAAATAGGCGTTGGCCATCAATAGCATTGTCTTCAAATATGTCATAGTGAAACTGTTTTTTCTCTTTTTGGCACCATTCGATAACAAGGCTTTTGTAGCTAATTACTTTTCCTTCAAGTCGAGCAATGTCAACATAAGGAATGATTACTCTCTTTTGGATGAATTTTTCACAATATTCATATCCTCTATCTAAGTAAATGGCCCCAATCAAAGATTCGAATATATTCCCATGTATGTTTTCGCCAAAATGATGAACAGGCACTTTGCTTTCTACAAATTGGATTAAATTTAAATCTTTACCTAACTCATTTAAATGTTCTCTGCTGACTATTTTAGAACGCATTTTGGTTAGATAACCTTCGTCTCCAAGCGGAGCTTCATTAAATAAGTAGGCTGCAATTACGGCACTTAGCATTGCATCTCCTAAAAATTCAAGTCTTTCGTAATTAACAGGATTTCCTTTTAAATCGATACGATTGGATGAGCGATGGGTAAATGCCTTTTTGTAACATTCTAGATTTACAGGATCGAAACCGAGAATCGGTTGAATAGCATCAAAAAAAATCCCGTCTTCTAGAGAACGGGATTTTGAGAATATTTTTTTAAGTATACGCATTTATGATTTGTAATCTAATTTTTTTACCAAAACGCAAGCATTGTGGCCGCCAAAACCAAATGTATTACTCATGACAACGTTCATTTCTCTTTTTTGAGCAACGTTAAAAGTAAAGTTTAATTTTGGGTCAATGTTTTCATCATCTGTAAAATGATTGATTGTTGGAGGAACAATACCATGTTTTAATGAAAGAATACAAGATATAGCTTCAATTGCTCCAGTAGCACCAAGTAAGTGACCAGTCATTGATTTTGTTGAATTCAAATTCATTGTGTAAGCATGTTCACCAAAAACGTGTAGAATTGCTTTTGATTCTCCAATATCACCAAGCGGAGTTGAAGTTCCATGCATATTTACACCATCTACGTCAGTCGGTTCTAAACCGGCGTCTCTCAAACAGTTTAACATTACATTTTTAGCTCCCAATCCTTCAGGATGTGGTGCAGTAATGTGATAAGCATCTGCCGACATTCCGCCTCCACCAATTTCACAGTATATTTTTGCGCCACGAGCCACAGCATGTTCGTATTCTTCTAAGATTAGTGCTCCGGCACCTTCACCTAACACAAATCCATCTCTGTCTTTGTCCATAGGTCTAGAAGCTGTTTTTGGATCGTCATTTCTGGTAGATAAGGCATGCATAGCATTAAAACCGCCCATTCCTGCAATTGTTACAGCAGCTTCTGAACCACCGGTTACTATTGCATCGGCATGACCCAATCTAATGTAATTGAAAGCGTCAATGATTGCGTTTGTTGAGGATGCACAAGCCGAAACTGTTGTGAAATTTGGTCCTCTAAATCCATATTTCATTGAAATTAGACCGCCAGCAATATCTGCAATCATTTTTGGTATGAAGAAAGGATTAAATTTTGGAGTACCATCTCCGGCTGCAAAATTAAGAACTTCTATTTGAAAAGTTTCTAATCCTCCAATTCCTGAACCCCAAATAACACCTACTCTGTCTTTGTTTATTTTGTCAAAATCGAAACCGGCATCTTTTACAGCTTCTTCCGATGCAACCATAGCGTATTGTGCGTAACGGTCCATTTTTCTTGCCTCTTTTCTGTCTATGAAGTCTTCAACATTGAAGTTTTTAACTTCACAAGCAAACTTAGTTCTAAACTTTGAAGCATCGAAATAGGTTATTGGAGCAGCTCCGCTAACACCATTGATTAGACCATTCCAAAATTCCTCAATATTATTACCAATGGGAGTAAGAGCACCAAGGCCTGTTACAACAACTCTTCTTAAAACCATAACGTTTTTATTTTTGTTATCTTTCAACAAATAAAGCCCATGCTTTCTATACTATAAGAAGTAACTAAAAGAGACATGGGTATTATAATGTAAATATAATTTGATTGAAGTTCAATCGAAAAATTTATTTAATCAAATAATAACACCCGATTCTTAAAACTTTAAAATTTTAGAAATCGGGTGTGTCATTATTATTTTTTAGCTTCCTCGATGTAAGAGATAGCTTGACCTACAGTAGCGATGTTTTCTGCTTGATCGTCTGGAATTTGGATATCAAATTCTTTTTCGAATTCCATAATAAGCTCAACAGTGTCTAATGAGTCAGCTCCCAAATCATTAGTGAAGCTTGCTTCTGTTACAACTTCGTTTTCGTCAACACCTAATTTGTCTACGATAATCGCTTTTACTCTTGATGCAATGTCTGACATAATCTTTTAATTTTAGAATTTAATTTGTTGGCAAAAATAAAACAACTTTATTTTAAAACAACTATTTAGTGAATAAATGTGTGTACTAATTTATAAAATTTATTTCAACAAAGATTTCTTAAATCTATTTATTTTCGTTTTTTATTCCTTTTTTTGCATAAATTTTAAATAACGAATTATGAAAAGAATACTGATATTTGCTTCTGGATCGGGGACTAACGCTGAAAATATTATAAAATATTTTGGCAATAGATCTACCGGAACTGTGGTAGCGGTTTTTTCAAATAATTCGAATGCAACAGTTCTTGATAAAGCAAAAAAATTAGCTGTTCCAACTGTTATTTTTTCAAAAGAAGAATTAAATTCAGGAAAAACACTACAAAAAGTTAATGATTTTCAACCTGATTTGATAGTCTTGGCTGGCTTTTTATTAAAATTTCCCGAAAATTTGATTGAAGCCTATCCAAATCGCATAGTAAATATACATCCTGCACTGTTGCCAAAATTTGGAGGTAAAGGAATGTATGGTATTTACATTCATAAAGCGGTAGTGGAAAATAATGAAAAAGAAACAGGGATTACCATTCATTATGTAAATGAAAACTATGATGAAGGTAATATTATATTTCAACAAAGTGTTGCTCTTTCTGAAACCGATACCCCAGAATCGGTAGCGGTCAAAATCCACGCATTGGAACAAGAATATTTTCCGGTTATTATTGAAAAACTACTAACTTCTAACCTTTAATATCATACTTTGGAATACGACGTACATATATATACGGATGGTGCTGCCAAAGGCAATCCCGGTAATGGTGGTTATGGTGTGGTAATGGAATGGGTTGGAAAACCTTATAAAAAAGAATTTTATGAGGGCTTTCGATATACAACCAATAATAGGATGGAATTGTTGGGTGTAATTGTTGGTTTAGAAAAATTGAAAAAAGAGAATACTGCTGTTTTGGTCATCTCAGATTCAAAATATGTTGTGGATTCGGTACAAAAAAAATGGGTTTTTGGTTGGGAGAAGAAAGGATTCGCAGGTAAAAAAAATCCTGACTTATGGAAGCGCTTCTTAGTTGTTTACAGGAAACATCAGGTAGATTTCAAATGGATTAAAGGACACAATAATCACCCCCAAAACGAAAGATGCGACGAATTGGCCGTTATGGCTTCCATGCAAAAGCAACTATCTATTGATGCTTTTTATGAAAAAGAAGAGGGTAAACTTTTATGAAAACTTTGATAGTCTGACCCTTTGCAATATTGCAACTTATGGACTATCTTTGCACCCTAATTCGAAACATACCTAATGAATAAATTATTGATTGTCGGAACAGTAGCTTTCGACGCAATTGAAACTCCTTTTGGAAAAACAGATAAAATTTTAGGGGGAGCAGCAACATATATAGGGTTATCAGCTTCTTTTTTCAATGTTCAATCAGCTATAGTTTCTGTAGTTGGTGACGATTTTGCACAAGAATATCTAGATTTGTTAACAGATAGAAATATTGATATTTCAGGTATCGAAGTTGTTAAAGGAGGGAAAACCTTTTTCTGGAGCGGATTGTACCACAACGATTTAAATTCAAGAGATACTTTGGTTACAGAACTTAATGTTTTGGCAGATTTTCAACCAAAAGTTCCTCAAGACTATAAAAATGCCGAAATTGTGATGTTGGGTAACTTGCATCCACTAGTTCAAAGCAGTGTTTTGGACCAAATGGAAACAAAACCAAAATTAGTGGTTTTGGATACCATGAACTTTTGGATGGATTGTGCTTTACCGGAATTATTGGCAATCATCAAAAGAGTAGATGTTATCACTATAAATGATGAAGAAGCCCGTCAGCTTTCAGGAGAGTATTCTTTGGTAAAGGCAGCTGCAAAAATTCATGAAATGGGACCAAAATATGTGGTAATCAAAAAAGGAGAACATGGTGCGTTATTGTTTCATGGTGAAGAAATTTTCTTTGCTCCGGCATTACCGTTAGAAGAAGTTTTTGACCCAACAGGAGCAGGAGATACTTTTGCAGGAGGTTTTTCAGGATATATTACACAAAGTGAAAATGTTTCTTTCGATAATATGAAGAATGCAATAATCCATGGTTCTAATTTAGCTTCTTTCAGTGTAGAGAAATTTGGAACAGAACGAATGGTTGATTTGGATAAAGAAGAAGTGGTCTCAAGGCTGAAACAGTTCAAGTCTCTGACCCAGTTTGAAATAGAATTATAAAGTTCTTAAGCCTCTATATGAGGCTTTTTTTAATTAGTACAGTCAATATTTATAAGAAAGAGTACGAATTTGCGTCGTATTTGATTAAAATAATAATAATTGAAACACCATTAAATACCAATAACTACAAACAATAAAACAATGAGCGACGCTTTAAAACACGAATGTGGAATAGCTTTAGTTAGACTTTTAAAACCCCTTGAATTCTATAAAGAAAAGTACGGAACTGCTTTCTATGGTATCCAAAAAATGTACTTAATGATGGAGAAACAGCACAATCGAGGTCAAGACGGTGCTGGTTTTGCAAGTATTAAAATGGATGTAGAGCCTGGTGAGAGATACATCAGTCGTGTGCGTTCCAATCATGCACAGCCGATTCAAGATGTTTTCAAGCAAATAAATGAAAGAATAAACGAAGAAATGGTTGCCCATCCAGAATACGCGGATGATATGTCCCAATTAAAAGCGAATATTCCTTATATAGGGGAATTATTTTTAGGACACGTACGTTATGGGACTTTTGGTAAAAACAGTATCGAAAGTGTTCACCCATTTTTGCGTCAGAGCAATTGGATGCACAGAAACTTAATTTTAGCAGGTAATTTTAACATGACCAACGTTAAAGAACTTTTTGAGAACCTGGTTGAATTGGGGCAACATCCAAAAGAAATGGCTGATACGGTTACGGTAATGGAAAAAATTGGTCACTTTTTAGATAAGGAAGTGATGCAATTGTACCAAGATTGCAAAGCTGAGGGTTATTCTAAAAGAGAAGCTTCACCAGTTATTGCAGATCGTTTAGATATTGCAAAAATACTTTCACGTTCAGCAAAAAATCTTGATGGTGGATATGCTATGGCTGGTTTATTGGGTCATGGAGATGCATTTGTCTTTAGAGATCCTGCAGGAATTCGCCCAGCTTATTATTACCAAGATGATGAGATTGTTGTTGTTGCATCGGAACGACCTGTTATTCAAACTGTTTTTAATGTGCCATTCGAAAGTGTTCAAGAAATTGACCCAGGAAGTGCGTTAATCATTAAGAAAAACGGAAATATTTCTATGAAGGAGATACTTACGCCAACTGTTAAAAAAGCATGTTCTTTTGAGCGTATTTATTTTTCAAGAGGTAGTGATGCCGAAATCTATCAAGAAAGAAAGAATTTAGGAAAATTAATTCTTCCAGCAGTATTAGAATCTATTGATAATGATACTGATAATACTGTGTTTTCATATATTCCAAATACTGCCGAAACTTCCTTCTACGGATTGGTGGAGGCGGCTCAAGACTTTTTGAATCAAAGAAAGAAAAATTACATTCTCGAAAACAAAGACACGTTAACAGTTGATTCTTTGGAGAAATTACTTTCTGTAAAAATCAGAACAGAAAAAGTGGCTATAAAAGACGCTAAATTGAGAACCTTTATTACCGAAGACAGTAGTAGAGATGATTTAGTGGCTCACGTTTATGATGTTACTTATGGTGTAATAAAGCCAACCGACAATCTTGTAATAATTGATGACAGTATTGTAAGAGGTACAACTCTTAAAATGAGTATTATCAAAATGATGGATCGTTTGAATCCAAAAAGAATTGTTATTGTATCCTCTGCACCACAAATAAGATTCCCGGATTGTTATGGAATTGATATGGCAAAACTGGAAGGACTTGTTGCTTTTAGAGCTGCATTGGAGTTGTTGAAAGAAAGAAACTTATATCATATAGTTGATGAAGTTTATTCGAAGTGTAAAGCTCAGGAAAACTATCACGACAATGATGTTGTAAATTATGTTACCGCTATATATGAACCATTTGCACCTCAAGAGATTTCAGATAAAATAGCAGAAATGTTAAGTTCACCAGAAATTAATGCAGAAGTAAAAATTATTTTCCAAACGGTAGAGGATTTACATGTAGCTTGTCCAAAAAATTTAGGGGATTGGTATTTTACTGGTGATTATCCTACTCCAGGAGGTAATCGTGTGGTTAACAGGGCTTTCATGAATTTTTATGAAGGAAAAGACGCAAGAGCATATTAATTTACTTTACCGATAAACGGGTTTGTGTGTGTTTTGTCGACTTTATTTTCAAAGTTGTAAATCTCAAAGTATATTCGCCTACCATAATTTTAGTAGGTTAAGTTTATGGTAGATTTGGGGCAAAAAGGGTGAAAGTAACATTTCACCTTTTTTATTGGAATAAAGTCAAGGTTTCTTTTTTTACGGATAAATTGAAACCAAAATAATAAGTTAAATATATTGAAAATCAATAAATTATCCAATTAACGAGTATTTAGGGAATTTATCGAATATATTTTAAAAGTAACAAATGTCAAAGTATATTTGACTACCATAATTTTTAGTAGGTTAAGTTTATGGTAGATTTGGGGCAAAAAGGGTGAAAGTAACATTTCACCTTTTTTATTGGAATAAAATCAAGTTTTACTTGGATAAATTAAGAGTAAAATAACAAGTTAAATATTCTGAAAATCAATAAATTAGCTAATAATCGTTTATTTGTGGCATTCATCGAAAATATTTTCAATAAAGTGATTATCGACGTACATTTGAGTACCATAATTTTAGTAGGTTAAGTTTATGGTAGATTTGGGGCAAAAAGGGTGAAAGTAAAATTTCACCTTTTTTATTGGAATAAAATCAATTTAAAATACTGAAAATCAATTAATTAGTAATTTATCGAATATTTAGGGTTTTCATCGAAAATAATTTTATACTAGTTAAGTTCAAAGTATATTTGAGTACCATAATTTTTAGTAGGTTAAGTTTATGGTAGATTTGGGGCAAAAAGGGCGAAAGTAAAATTTCGCCTTTTTTATTGGAATAAAGTCCCAAAAACAAAATAGTAGTTGCGAAATAGAAAAATGATAAACGTATAGATCAAAAAAAATAGACGAATAAACTTTTCAGTCTATTCGTCTATCATATATGAATTTTATCTTTATTCTTATTTTTCTAAAGCAAAACGTCTAGATACTTCTGTCCAGTTAATCACATTGAAGAAAGCTTCAATATAATCTGGTCTTCTGTTTTGGTAATGTAAGTAATAAGCATGTTCCCAAACATCCATTCCTAAAATTGGAGTTCCACCACAACCTACTTCCGGCATCAATGGATTGTCTTGATTTGGAGTTCCGCAAATGTCAAGTTTCCCACCTTTTTGTACACATAACCAAGCCCATCCAGAACCAAATTGTGTAGCTCCGGCTTTAGCAAATTTTGCTTTAAATTCTTCAAAAGTCCCAAAAGAACTTTCAATAGCTTCTAGCAATTCACCAGTTGGTAATCCACCTCCATTTGGAGACATAACAGTCCAGAACAAGTTGTGATTGTAAAAGCCACCACCATTATTGCGAACCGCAGCATTCGTTTTATCTAGGTTAATTAAGATATTCTCAATAGTTTTTCCTTCCAAATCAGTTCCAGCGATAGCTGCATTCAAATTTGTCGTATAAGCATTGTGATGCTTTGAATGGTGAATTTCCATTGTACGAGCATCAATATGAGGTTCTAATGCGTCATACGCATAAGGTAATTGTGGTAATTCAAAAGCCATAATATAGTTGTTTAATGATTTATAAATATTTTATTCAAAATTAAACATTTAACTTTGGAATTGAAAATTCTATTTCGTTATAATTTCATCAAATAAAATGATAATACAATTCTTATTTTTTAAATCCGAGTAATCAGGAGCTCTTTCCTGCTATCCGCTTGTATCTTTTTCTTGCTAAAGGAGCAAGAAAAAGGATACCGCTTCTATCAGGGCTAGGGCATTAGGCATTTTAAGAAGCATTAGTGAAAATCAGAAATCAATAATCGTTAATCAGAAATCAAAAATCGAAATGGAAAGACCTTCTTTCGCTATATATGACGCTTCCGCTGGTTCAGGAAAAACATATGCTCTTGTAAAAGAATACCTCAAAATCATTCTCACAGCACACAAGAATGATGCTTACCGTAATATACTTGCCATTACGTTTACCAACAAAGCGGTACACGAAATGAAAAGCCGAATAGTAGGCAGTTTGTCTGAATTTGCCAAAGACGAACCAAATGCAAAAGCTTCGGATTTAATGCAGGACTTATCCGTAGATACAAGACTTTCCGTAATTCAGATTAAAACCAAATCGCAACAAATCATCAAGCATATTATTCATAATTATGCTGCTTTTGATATATCCACTATTGATAAATTCACCCACAAAGTAATTCGCGCTTTTGCACATGATTTGGGATTGCCCATGACTTTCGAAGTGACTTTGGATACTGAAAATTTGCTAATCGAAGCGGTTGATGCAATCATTGCACAAGCCGGAGAAGATGAAACGTTGACTAAATTACTCATCGATTTCACGATGGAAAAAACCGATGATGATAAGTCTTGGGACATCTCGCGTGAAATTTTGGAAACCGGTAAATTAGTGCTGAATGAAAATAACCGAAATGAAATCACTCATTTTCACGACAAATCAATCGGTGATTTCATAGTTGTAAAAGAAAAATTAGTTCAAGTCTGTGAAGCTTTAGAAAAAGAAAATGCAAATCTTGCAAGTGAATTATTATTGCTAATTGATAAAAATGTAATTGATCTAAAATCATTTTCCAGAGGAACTTTCCCCAATCATCTTCAAAGTATAGCTGATGGAAAATTCAATCCAAAAAATAAAATGTTTCGCGAGTTCGAAGATATTGCTATCAATAAAACGGCAAAAGATCGAGCTTTAATAGAAAACATTATACCGGATTTATTAAAAACTCTTGTCGAAATTTACAAAAACTTCGAAAAACGAAATTTCTACAAAGCGTTCTTAAAAAATATTACGCCTTTATCGCTATTAAACACAGTTAGTAATGAACTGACAAAAATTCAAAATGAGCAAAACGTACTTTCGATAACCGAGTTCAACGCGATTATTCACCGCGAAATCCAAAATCAGCCGGCTCCTTTTATATATGAAAGGTTAGGCGAACGGTATCGTCATTTTTTTATTGACGAATTTCAGGATACTTCCGAAATGCAATGGCAAAATCTGATTCCGCTTATTGATAATGCGCTTTCAGGTCAGGATGATTCGGGGCAAAAAGGAACTTTGATGATTGTGGGCGATCCAAAGCAATCCATTTACCGCTGGCGTGGCGGAAAAGCAGAGCAGTTTATTGAATTGAGTAAAGACCAAAACCCATTTAATAATCCCGATAAAAAACTCGAACATTTAGATAAAAATTATAGAAGTTATTCTCAAGTGATTGAATTCAATAATGACTTTTTTCAATTATTGTCAAATGAATTCAGCAATGCAGATTATAAAGATTTATATGAGAATCATAGCCGTCAAAAGATAAATAATAAAGTAGGAGGTTATGTGAATATTTCTTTTTTGCCCGAAATTACATCTTCTGAAGACGATGAAGAGACATTGGACAAAACGGATTTGTATGTTTTGGCGACATTAAATACTATTCAAAAAGTAGTTAAAGAAGGTTTTGAATATAAAGATATTGTAATTCTGACTCGGAAAAGAAGTCAGGGAATTGCTGTAGCTAATTATTTGACGGAACAAAGTGTTCCGCTTTTGTCTTCCGAAACATTGATGATTCAAAATGCGACCGAAGTCCGATTGATTATTCACATTTTAAAATATTTGAAGAATAGCTCCGATTTAGAGTCAAAAGCCAATTTTTTGCAATATTTGGCGCAAAACAAACAAGATGAATTGCCTGTTCACGATTTCATAGCCAAAGGAATGGAATTTAAAGAAGAAGTGTCTTTCGAGAAATGGCTTGAAAACTGTAACATTGAACTCTCTTTTCAAAACATTAGAAAAAAATCATTGTATGAAGCTGTTGAAATAATTATTTCGAAGTTTCTAAAGAGAGATGAAAATTCAAAAATTCAATCATCGGCAACGGCTTATGTTCAGTATTTTCTAGACATTGTTTTAGAAAGAGATGTTCGTAATCAAGCCGGAATTTCAGATTTTCTGAATTATTGGAATAAAAACTCGGAGAAATTCAGCATTCCTTCTCCCGAAGGGACGAATGCAGTTCGGATTATGACTATTCATAAATCAAAGGGATTAGAATTTCCAATAGTTATTATGCCTTTTGCTGAAGAAGATTATAATAGAAAACCGAAAGATAAGTTATGGCTTAATTCGGAAGAGCAAGATTTTGACATGCCGAAAGTGTTGGTGGATAACAGTAGTGCTATTGAAGAATTTGGAGAAGAAGCTTCGGCAGTTTATAATTTAAAGAAACAAGAAGAATTGTTGGATAATATTAACGTACTGTATGTGGCTTTAACCAGAGCAGAGGAACAACTGTATGTTATTTCTCAAAATGTAAAACCCAGAAAAGACGGTGAATATCCGAGCAATATGGCTTCATTTTTTATAAAATATTTGATTCAACAAGGGCTTTATGATGAAAACCAACTCGAATATAAATTTGGAGATCAAACTAAATTATCTGAAAAAACGAAACACATTGATACTTCCAAAAATATCCCTGTTGTTTCAGATGTGTTGAATCCTAAAAATATAAAAATTGCCCAAAGGGAAGCATTGATGTGGGGAACGCATCAACAAGAAGCTATTGAGTTTGGTAATGTGATACACGAAATTCTTTCTTTTGTAGCTACCAAAAGCGATGTGGAATTGGCAATTAATAAAGCAATTGAAAACGGATTAATTACGATATTTCAAAAAGACATTGTTCATAATGCTATTATTGAAATAGTTAACCATCGAGATTTATTGGATCATTTTGCGGAAGGGAATGAGGTCTTGAACGAAAAAACGATTATTCAAAAAGAGGGCGGTACAGTCAAGCCAGACCGAATAGTAATAAATAGGGCGAAAGAAGTTTTTTTGTTGGACTATAAAACAGGTTTTCCTAATCCAAAATATAAATATCAATTGGAAAACTATCAAATGGCTATCGAAAAGATGGGATTCAAAGTACTAAAAAAAGCACTTGTGTACATAGGAGTCGAAATCGATGTAGTACATTTGTAAAAAAATAAAGAATTGTCAAATAGCAAAGTTTATAGCCTATTTGCCTTTAATTGTTAAGATTTAAAAACTAATAAAATGTACGGTAAAATTCAACAACACTTACAATCAGAACTTCAAACTATTGAAGAAAACGGAATTTTCAAAAAGGAAAGAATAATAACTTCTCCACAAGGAGCGGAAATCACTATTTCTACTGGTGAAAAAGTTTTAAATTTTTGTGCGAATAATTATTTAGGATTGTCTTCTCATCCAGAAGTTGTTCAGGCTGCGAAAGATGCAATGGATACTCATGGTTTCGGAATGTCATCTGTGCGTTTTATTTGTGGAACGCAAGATATTCATAAAACATTGGAAAAAAAGATAGCCGATTTTTATGGAACGGAAGACACGATATTATATGCTGCGGCTTTTGATGCAAATGGAGGTGTTTTTGAGCCTTTATTTGGGGAAAATGACGCCATTATATCGGACAGCTTAAATCATGCCTCTATAATTGATGGAGTGCGTTTGTGTAAAGCGGCTCGTTTTCGATATGAAAACAGTAATATGGAAGATTTAGAGCAACAATTGATTAAAGCTAATGAAGGGGGCGCTCGATTTAAAATAATAGTTACCGATGGTGTTTTTTCTATGGATGGCGTTGTGGCCCCATTAGATAAGATTTGTGACCTAGCCGATAAGTATGACGCTTTGGTTATGGTGGATGAATGTCATGCTGCAGGATTTATTGGAGCAACGGGAAAAGGAACGCTTGAAGCCAAAGGCGTAATGGGACGTGTAGATATTATTACAGGTACATTGGGGAAAGCTCTAGGAGGAGCGATGGGGGGTTATACGACTGCAAAGAAAGAAATAATTGAATTACTCCGTCAACGTTCCAGACCTTATTTGTTTTCAAATTCATTGGCTCCGGCTATTGTGGGGGCATCGATCAAGGTTTTTGAGTTATTAGAAAGAGATACTACGCTTAGAGATAAATTGGAATGGAATACCAATTACTTTAAAGCAGGAATGAAAAAAGCTGGTTTTGACATAGTAGAAGGAGATTCTGCTATAGTTCCAGTGATGCTTTATGATGCAAAATTAGCACAAAATATGGCTAATGAACTTTTAAAAGAAGGTGTGTATGTTATAGGTTTCTTTTTTCCAGTGGTGCCTAAAGATAAAGCTAGGATAAGAGTGCAATTATCAGCAGCTCATACAAAAGAACATTTGGATAAAGCAATTGATGCTTTTGTGGTTGTGGGTAAGAGACTTGCTGTAATATAATTGTTAAATTTTGTGTTTACGAAGTGTTTTATTTAACATTTTATTTTGTTGTTACAGAAAATCGTCCTACTTTTGTTTGAAATTAACTAATTGTAATTAAAAATAACAAGTATGAAACATCTTAACAAACTTTTAGTTGCTGTAACGATGGTGATGGGATTAAGTTCTCAAGCACAAGACAGTAACAATAAATGGGCTATCGGTTTTGGAGTAAACGCGATTGACTACAGATCTAGTGCTGGTGGAGACTTTATGAGTCATTTTGATCAGCCTTTTATGGTAAGTGATAACTGGAATATTCTTCCTTCAGTTTCTTATATCAACGTTTCAAGATACGTAGGAAGTGGTTTTATTGTAGGACTTACAGGATCTATCAATCAAATTGATAAATTTGTTGTGCCTGTAGCTGGAAGAACTCCAGGAGGACCTAATGATTACCTAGCTGTGAATCCAGGGGATTTGATGTACTATGGTATTGATGCTACAGTTACATACAGTTTCATGGAATTATTAAAATCTAAGGTAGTTGAGCCTACATTAAGTGTTGGTGGAGGTTATACTTTCTTAGGAGATGAAAGTTACGGAACAGTAAATCCTGGAGTTGGATTAAACTTTTGGTTTACTGAAAACGTAGGTCTTTCTTTATTAGGTGTTTATAAGAAATCTTTTGGAGATAGAGTATATGCTGGTACAAGTACTCCAGATGCACCTTCTTACACTCAATATTCTGCAGGTTTAACTTTTAAGTTTGGTGCTAAAGATACTGATGGAGACGGAATCTATGATAAAGATGATGCTTGTCCAGAAGTGGCAGGTTTAAAACAATTCAATGGTTGTCCTGATACAGATGCTGATGGTATCGAAGATTCTAAAGACAAATGTCCTACTGTTGCTGGTCCAGCTGAATTCCAAGGATGTCCTGATACAGACGGTGACGGTGTAGCAGATCCTGATGATGCTTGTCCTTCAGTAGCTGGATTGAAACAATTCCAAGGATGTCCTGATACAGACGGTGACGGTATTACTGACGCTTCAGACAAATGTCCTACAGTTGCAGGTCCTGCTTCAAATGGCGGATGTCCTGATTTGGATGCTGATAAAGATGGTGTGTTAGATAAAGATGATGCTTGTCCTACAGTACCTGGTCCTGCAAGTAACAAAGGTTGTCCAGAAGTAACTGAGCAAGTGTTACAAGAACTTAAAGTACAAGCTAGAGCAGTTTACTTCGTAACTGGTAAAGCTATACTTGAGACTGCTGATAAAGGAGCTACAGATGGTAGATTAGAAGCGATTAAAGAAATCCTTAAAAACTACCCTAACGCTAAATTTGCTATCGAAGGTCACACAGATAACACAGGTAGCGCTAAATTAAACCAAAAACTTTCTGAAGCTAGAGCTAAAGTTGTTATGGATAAATTAATTGAAAAAGGTGTTAATCCTGCTAACTTAACTTCTGCTGGTTATGGTTCATCTAAACCAGTTGCTACTAACAAAACTAAAGAAGGTAGAGCATTAAACAGAAGAACTGAAATTAGACACATAGGTACAATATACGAAGGTAAATTGTAATCAATTCTCTAAATAATTTTAAAAAGCCATTCTTAATTGAATGGCTTTTTTTATATTTATAAAATGACAAATAATTCTTTTTTAGATAAAATTGCTGCCGTAATAATATTGGAGTATCATAATATAATTGCCGATACTATAGTGGTTTTACCCAACAAACGCGCCAAAATATTTCTTGTTGAAGCATTAAAAAAGCAAACAGCGGAAAATATGTTTTCGCCAGAAATCATCAGTATTGAAGATTTTGTCCAAAATATCGCAGGGATAAGAACTATTGATCCCATAGAATTGCTATTTGAATTTTATGAGATCTATTTATCTATCACAGAAAGAAACAATCAGCAATCATTTGAACTTTTTGCCAATTGGGCAAAAACATTACTTCAGGATTTTAATGAAATTGATCGTTATTTGTTAGATCCAAATTATGTCTTATCGTACTTAAAAGACATTGAGGATATCAAGAAATGGGGAATTGAAGTTGAGAACAAAACGCAGTTAATCGAAAATTATATTGATTTTTGGAAGTTGTTACCAAAATATTACCAATCTCTTTATGAGCATTTGCTTAAAAATGGAATCGGATATCAAGGGTTAATTTATCGTGAAGCAGTTAAGAACTTAGATGGTTTTTCAAAATCAATTCAAGGAAAACATTTTGTTTTTGCAGGTTTTAATGCTTTGAACGCTTCTGAGGAAAAAATAATTCAACATCTTATTGCTTCAGAGCAGGCCAAAATATATTGGGATGCAGACCAAACGTTTCTAAATGATCCTTACCATGATGCAGGCTTATTTGTGCGTCGTTTTAAAGAAAGTTGGAAACATTATAAGTCAAATCCTTTCGAATGGATAGTAGATGATTTTTCGGCAAGCAAAAATATTCAAGTTATAGGTACTCCAAAAACGATTGGTCAAGCAAAAATTGCTGGGAGTATTATTGAAAAAATCAACATTGAAAATCCAACTACTTCATTGGACAAGGTGGCTATTGTCTTGGCGGAAGAGAATTTGCTAATTCCGCTGTTGTATTCTTTACCCAATACGGTAGGAGCTTTGAATATTACCATGGGCTATTCCAGTAAAAATAATCCGGCACAAATTCTTATTGCCAAATTGTTTAAAATGCACACCAATGCATTGTCCAGAAGCAATAGCAGTTATGTTTTTTATTATAAAGATGTATTGGATATATTAACCCATCCGTTAATTGAACCTTATGCCAATACAAGTGCTTTGGTTAGCATTATCAATAAAAACAATTATACGTTTATCAGTCATCATAAATTATTAGAATTAAATGATAATTCGAGTGATTTATTTTTGCTTGTATTTCAAAAATGGGAGAAAGGTTCTATTACCGTTTTAGAAATAATATCTAGTTTACTACTACAGGTTAAGAATAATTTAAGCAATGAAAACGAAGAGGAAAAAATAGCAAAAACTTTTGTTTATGCTATTTTTAAAGTGATCAATAAACTCATTAATTATTATTCACAGCACCAAGAAATTGACACCATTGATACCTTGTATGCCATTTATAAGCAAGTAATTGATTTGGCGGAAGTTTCTTTTGAAGGAGAGCCTTTAAATGGTTTGCAAATCATGGGTGTCTTGGAAAGTAGAGTGTTGGATTTTGAAACTGTAATTATCACTTCTATGAATGAAGGTAAATTTCCGGCCGGTAAATCACAAAACTCTTTTATTCCTTATGATGTAAAGCGTGAATTGGGATTGCCAACTTTTAAAGAGAAAGATGCTATCTATACCTATCACTTTTATCATTTGCTGCAACGTGCAAAAAATATTTATTTGCTGTATAATACCGAAAGCGAAGGTCTGGACGCAGGTGAAAAGAGCCGTTTCATTACCCAATTGGAAGTAGAGAAACAACGTAACCACACTTTAACACACGAAATTTACAATGCAGTTTTACCTGACACGGCATATCGGCCAATGGTAATTCCAAAATCGGAGAAGGTGATGTTGCGCCTGAAAGAAATAGCCGAAAAAGGATTTTCTCCTTCAGCATTGACGAGTTATATACGGAATCCAATTCAGTTTTATTTTCAAAAGATTTTGAGGATCAGTGAAGTTGAAGAGGTTGAGGAAAATATTGCCTTGAATACTTTGGGAACCATTATTCACGAGACTTTAAAGGTTTTGTATGAACCGTTTATTGGTAAGTTTATTTCAGAAACAGATATTCAAAATTGCATCAAACAAATTGAGTCCGAAGTATTGGTTCAATTTAAAGTAGTTTACAAAGAAGGAGAAATAAAAAAGGGGCGAAATCTATTGGCTTTTGAAGTAGCAAAGCGTAATGTTTTTAACTTCCTTAAAGTAGAATTGGAGAGTATTAAAAACGGTGATGCGATAAAGATTCTGGAGCTTGAAAAGACTTTTGAAAGAATAGTTGAAGATTCAAGTCTGCCTTTTCCTGTTTTAATTAAGGGAAATGTGGATAGGATTGAAGAACGCAACGGAACAATTAGAATTATTGATTACAAAACGGGTAAAGTCGAAAAAACCAATGTCACTCTTAAATCGTGGAGAGGGCTGACGGATGATATCAAAAATGACAAAATCATTCAGGTTTTGGCGTATGCCTATATGTATGAGAAAAACGCAAATGGAAAACCTATCGAGGCTGGAATTATTTCTTTTAAAAACCTGAAATCAGGTTTTCTACCTTTTAATTTTAAAGAAGAAAAAGAGAGTGTAGCCATTATTGACAATGAAATTCAATCTAATTATTTGGAACAAATTGTTTTGTTGCTGAATGAAATATTGGATGTGACAATTCCTTTTGAGGAGAAAATTATATAACGAATGAGTAGAAAGTTGAACAATTTATTTGAGTTTTTCAAAAGCACTCTTGCAATTAACTTTGCAGCTAGTTTTTTTGTTTTTCTTTTTGGTGGATTGATAGCCTTTAATTATTCGGTTGTTACTTTTGGTTTTGGTTTGAGTTTGCTTTTCAAAGAAGTAAATGCTAAAAACGAGTATGTGTTTTATTTCAATAATAAAATTTCCAAAATACAGCTTTGGGTTTATTCATGGTGTTTTACTTTTGTTTTTCTAGCGGTTTGTTCTTTTGTTTTTAATTTGATAAAGAAGGTATTTTGAAAAATCATTTACTAGAGATTGATACCGTTCAGAAATCTTTTGACAATAAAAATATATTGTCGGATGTTTATTTAAATTGTGAAACAAAAGATGTTATTGGGCTTCTTGGCAGAAATGGTTCAGGCAAGTCGACTTTTCTAAAAATTATTTTTGGGATTACTTCTGCCGATTTTAAGTTTGTTAGAATTGACGGGATTGTAAAAACCAAGACAAAGGATTTACTTGATGAAATTAGTTATTTGCCTCAGGATAATTGTATTCCCAAAGTGTTTTCAGTCAAAAAAGCGATACAATTATCAGTTCCAGAGGAGAGGATTCTGGAGTTCTGTTCAGATGAAATCATTGCTACAATGTTAGGCAAGAAAGTTTCGCATTTGTCCGGGGGAGAATTACGGTATTTGGAAATAAAAATCATTCTCAATAATTCTTCAAAATTTGCTTTGTTAGACGAACCTTATAATGGTCTGTCTCCTTTGATGGTGGAAAAAGTAAACGAATTAATAGTTGCCAATTCAGAAACTAAGGGGATTATCATTTCCGATCATAATTATGAAAATGTAATTAAAGTGTCAAACAAATTGATTTTATTGAAAGAGGGTAAGGCACATCATCTGCTTTGTAAAGATGAGCTAGTAGAGAAAGGATATTTGAAAAGTGGTATGTTAGATATTCTTGAAAAAAGAAGTTAAAACAGTAGTTAATTCAACTTGATTTTCAATAGAACTCATGTGACCATCTGCAAAGGTGACCAATACAACATCGGAGTTTTTTATTTGTTCCAAGTTTTCTTCGTAATTGAGAACAGGGTCTTTTTTTCCTAAAATCAATAATTTTGGATAAGTTGTAGTGTGTAAAAGAAATTCTCTGTCTTTTCTAGCTTTCATTCCCTCAAGTGAGGCAACAATCCCTTGCAACGGAGTTTTCAACGCTTGAATTTTTACTTCTTCTATCTCTTTGATAAGGATTTCTCGGTTCTCTTCACTGAACAAATTGGCGATAGAAAGTCTGATGAAGGTTTCGTAATCTTTCTTAACGGCTTTGATGGCTCGGTCTCTGTTTTTCTTTCTTTCGGAGCTGTCTTCTTTGGATGTAGAGTTAAGCAATACCAATCCTTTCATTTTTTCAGGATATAATTCGGCGAAAGCCAAAGCAACATATCCTCCCATGGAATGTCCCACAAGAATAGCTTTTCGAATTCGCAGTTTGGATAAGACCTCGTGAACCACATCGGCGTTTTCCTCCATAGTTTGGATATATCCCAAACTTTCGGTTTCGCCGTGACCCAATAAATCTATAGTTATGATTCGATTCTTTTTACTTAATTCAGGAACAAATGCATCCCACATAGTTTTGTTTTCCAAAAAACCATGCAACAAAACTACTGCGGTTCCTTTTCCGGTATCTGAGTATGAAATTTGTGTGTTTTTGTAGAGAAGTGTTTCCAATGGGATAAGTATTTGTTGATAGTTTACAAATGCAAAATTAATTTTTTAAATTCCGAAATGCTACATTTGGAGAAAGCATTTTATAAAATAAAAACGGCTCCCATCTCTGAAAGCCGTTAGCAATTACAATTTATAAAAAAATTAAAAACGATTATCCCCATCCAAAAGATTACCCAGTCCACCTAGTAAACTTCCTTCATCACGGCTGTTACCACCTGATCTTGGTGCCGATGCGATGATTCTGTCCGCCAATCTGCTGAAAGGCAATGATTGTATGTAAACAGTTCCAGGACCTTTCAAAGTGGCATAAAACAAACCTTCTCCTCCAAAAATAGAGTTCTTGATTCCGCCTATAAATTCAATGTCATAATCAACATCTTTTGTAAAACCAATGATACAGCCGGTGTCCACTTTCAGGACTTCACCGGGAGCCAATTCTTTTTTAGCCATCGTTCCTCCCGAATGAACAAACGCCATTCCGTCTCCTTCTATTTTTTGCATAATGAAACCTTCACCACCAAATAAACCGCGACCTAGTTTTTGGGAGAACTCGATTCCAACCGAAACGCCTTTGGCAGCACATAGGAAAGAACTTTTTTGGCAGATAAATTTCCCTTGAAATTGCGTTAAATCAATTGGAAGAATTTTTCCAGGATAGGGCGAGGCAAACGAAACTTTGCTTTTGGTATTTCCTTGATTCAGGAATGCTGTCATGAATAAGCTTTCGCCTGTGAGAACTCTTTTTCCGGCATTCAAAAGTTTGCCAAATAAACCAGAACCTGATTGTTGCTCAGAGCCATCTCCAAATATGGTTTCCATCTGGATGTTATTTTCCATCATCATAAAACTGCCCGCTTCTGCAATTACAATTTCCTGCGGATCTAATTCTATTTCCACATACTGCATTTCTTCTCCAAAAATCTGATAATCTATTTCGTGTGCTTGCATGATTTCTAGTGTTTTATTTTTTTAAATGAGTCGGATGATGGTTTGGAATGTTACAAATGCAAAGAAATTTTATTGGCAACAAAAAAACGGCTCTCATTGCTGAAAGCCGTTTCTGAAATCTAAAACCGGTTGTTTAACTTTTTAAAAAAGATTCAATTGTGCTGAAATACTTTTCTTTTGCGTCAAGCCAGCCATAGTGTTTGCAATTTTCAAGCAGCACCATTTTTGAATTGGGAAATGCTTTTAAACTAATTTCCCCAATTTCCTTGCTAATGATATCTTGCTTTCCTTGAATGATTAAAACAGGATTTTTGAAATTGGAAAGCTTGTTTTTGCAGTCGAAATTTGTTTTTTGCATATCACCCCATAACAATGAATTTATGGTCGAATTGCCTTGTGTCAATCTTTCGGCAATGATAGGGACAAATTTTCTATCGTAAACATAAGCAGGCGCCATGGCTCTTCCTCTGCCAATTCTTGCAGTGTAAGTCGTGTCGCCTTTTTCGATTTTATCATTCCAATAGTTCAAAGAATCTTTTTCGGTTTTGCTCAAGCCAGCCTCAATTAGGTTTTCACCTTTTAACAAACTCAAATCTACTCCGCCAGAAGATGACAAAATTAATTTATCAATACTGTTTGGGTAAATTGTGGCATAATAAGAGGCCAACATTCCGCCAAAAGAATGACCAAGAATTGTCCACTTTTGGATTTTCAAATGTTTTCTTAATGACTCAATATCATCGGCCATTAATTTCATCGAAACCGTTTTGTCGTTTAATTCTTTTAAGGTTGATTTTCCAGTACCTCTTTGGTCATAAACAATGGTTTGATACTTCTCGGCCAATGTTTTTGCCATAGGTTCAAACCCATTGCTATTCATTCCGGGGCCACCATTTATTATTAAAATTGGTGTACCCTTGCCAAATATTTTATAATAGGTTTGACTGGAATCTTCGTTTTTTGCAAAACCCTCGGTTTGGGCAAATGTGTGCCCAAAAAAAGATAGAAAGACAAATAGGAATATTTTTTTTGCCATCTGAACTAAGAATTCATTAAATTTTCGATTTCATCCACTTCAATCGGGATGTTTCGCATTAAGTTGAAAGGCTCTCCTTTTTCCTGAACAACAACATTGTCTTCCAAACGAATTCCAAAACCTTCAGCTGGGATGTAAATTCCAGGCTCAACGGTAAAAACCATATTGGCTTTCATTGGCTCGTGCAATAATCCGTAATCGTGTGTATCCAATCCCATGTGGTGTGATGTTCCGTGCATGAAATATTTTTTGTAAGCTGGCCATTCCGGGTTTTCGTTTTGAACATCGGCTTTGTCAATTAATTTTAAACCAAGTAATTCAGAAGTCATTATTTTACCCACTTCTATATGGTATTGTTTCCAAAGAGTTCCTGGAGTAAGCATTTTGGTTGCTTCGTTTTTAACTCTCAAAACAGCATTGTAAACCTCTTTTTGTCTGTCTGTGAATCTTCCCGAAACTGGAATCATACGTGTCATATCACTAGAATAGTTAGCGTATTCTGCGGCAACGTCCAGTAATACTAGATCACCCGCTTTACATTGTTGATTGTTTTCGATGTAATGCAAAACGTTGGCGTTATTTCCAGAAGCTATAATTGGCGTGTATGCAAAACCTTTGGAACGGTTGCGAATGAATTCGTGAACCAATTCAGCTTCGATTTCGTACTCAGTTACGTTTGGTTTAACGAAAGACAATAATCTTCGGAAACCTTTTTCGGTGATGTTACAGGCGTTCTGGATTAAATCAATTTCTTCTGTTTCTTTTACAGAACGTAAGCGTTGCAAAATAGGATTGCTTTTGGCCACTTGATGCGCCGGATATTTGTCTTTCCACCATTTGATGAAACGAGCTTCACGAGTTTCGGTTTCAATAGAAGCACGATAATGTTCGTTGGTATTGATGTACATAATATCAGAATATGTCATCATTTCGTTTAAGATTTTCTCGAAATCTTGTAACCAATAAACGGTTTTAATTCCAGAAACTTCAAAAGCGCGGTCTTTGGTCAGTTTTTCACCTTCCCAAATAGCAATATGCGCACTGGTTTCTTTTAGGAATAACATTTCTCTCTGATTTTCGTAAGGAGCATCCGGAAAAAGTAATAAGATACTTTCCTCTTGATCTACACCAGATAAATAAAAGATATCGCGGTGTTGTGCAAATGGCAATGTACTATCTGCAGAAACGGGATAAATATCATTAGAATTAAATACTGCTACACTATTAGGCTTCATTTGAGCCATGAATTTTGCTCTGTTTTTTATAAAAAGGGCGCGGTCAATTTGGTGGTATTTCATACGTATTTGTATTTATTAATTTTTTATTGGAATATGGTATTGCCACTTTTCTATTGATTTTATGATTTTAAATTGTGGCAACTTCATTTTAAAATGATTTTGGGTATTGAATCATCAAAAATAGTAACTTTAAGAATGTAATTAGTATATGTATAGTTTTTTTTAAGATTTTAATAATGGCTTTGAATAGACGGGAGTTTATTATTGTTTTTTGAAGCAGAAAGATTAGGTATTTTTAACAGGCATTGGTCCCGCTATTCGTTGCAATCTTATAAGCCGAACCCCGGCTTATAAGGATTTCCACTGCTATCGGGGCTAAAGGACAATATCATTAAGTTAAGGGGAAAATTTTAAAAAAAACAGCATGCAGATTCAGCAGATTTTCACTTTTTTTCTGCGTAAATCTGCGTGAAAATAAAAACACTAATTATTTGCACTAAAGTTCTTGTTTTGACTGCGCGCCCAAATAAAGGTTATAAACGAAAAAGCACGAAGAAATGAGGGTTTCTCCGTGCTTTTTAGAAAAAGTAGTTAAAGTTAAAACTGCGCTACTTCGGTAGAATCTTTCATAGCTGTTGTAGAAGATTTTCCTGTGGTAACGGTATTTTGTACGGCATCAAAATAAGATGTACCAACAAAATTTTGGTGTTTTACGGCTTTAAAACCGTGTTGTTGTAAAGCGAATTCTCTTTCCTGCAATTCAGAATAGCCGGCCATTCCTCTTTCTTTGTAGGCTTTGGATAATTCAAACATACTGGTGTTTAAGGCGTGGAATCCAGCCAAAGTGATGAACTGGAATTTGTAGCCCATTGCAGCCAAGTCTTCCCTGAAAGTTTCCATTTCTGCAACGGATAATTTGGCCGCCCAGTTGAATGAAGGCGAACAGTTGTAAGCCAGCATTTTTCCAGGGAATTTTTTGTGGATGGCTTCTGCAAATTGTTTAGCGTAGGCCAAATCCGGATTGCTGGTTTCCATCCAAATCAAATCGGCGTAAGGTGCATAACTCAATCCGCGGTCAATTCCTTGCTCTACACCGCAGTTTACATAGAAGAATCCTTCGGCTGTTTTTTCTCCCGTAATGAATTTGGCATCTCTCGGATCGATATCGCTGGTCAATAAATTGGCAGCATCAGCATCAGTTCGCGCAACGATGAGCGTTGGTGTTCCCATTACATCGGCAGCCAGTCTAGCAGCGATTAGTTTATTGATGGCTTCTTGAGTAGGTACCAAAACTTTCCCTCCAAGATGTCCGCATTTTTTGGCAGAGCTCAATTGGTCTTCAAAGTGAACTCCAGAAGCTCCCGATTCGATCATCGATTTCATCAACTCGAACGCATTTAGGTTACCTCCAAAACCGGCTTCGGCATCGGCAACTATTGGAACCAAATAGTCCTTTTTATCTGTTGTTCCGTTTACTACTTGTATTTGATCGGCACGCAAAAGTGCATTGTTGATTCTTTTCACAACCAAAGGAACACTGTTGGCAGGATACAAGGATTGGTCAGGGTACATTTCGCCCGCCACATTGGCATCGGCAGCTACTTGCCAGCCACTTAGGTAAATGGCTTCCAGTCCAGCTTCCACTTCTTGAATGGCTTGGTTTCCTGTAAGTGCGCCCAATCCTGCCACAAAATCTTGCGAATTGAGCTTGTTCCATAATTTGGTAGCTCCCATTCTGGCAATGCTGTGCTCAATTTGGTAAGACCCTTGAAGATTTACAACTTCTTCGGCGGTGTACGGTCGTTCGATTCCTTTCCATCTTGGGTTTGTAATCCAGTCGGTAACTAATTCTTGAATTCTTGTCTCGGTTGTTTTCATGGTCGTTGTTTAATAGCGTTTGTTGGTTATTTGTTGGTTGATTTTTTTATTTTGACATTGACATTGCAATTGACATTGCAATTTTTACAGGTGTTTGTATCCGATTAAGGTTAGAAATTCTATAAAATTTTCATTGACTACTAAAGTATCGAGCAGTTGTTCTGCCAAATGATAGTTTTGTTTCTCGTGGTTTTCATCACCGACAATCTTTTTGATTTTCTCAAATTCTTCCATTGCCAAGCGGTGGTAATAGTCTTCGGTAAGTGTTTTGTTGTTGTCCAAAATCACTTCGTTTTGAAGCCATTGCCACAATTGTGATCTTGAGATTTCGGCAGTAGCGGCGTCTTCCATTAAATGGTGTAAAGCGGCAGCACCTTGTCCGTTGAGCCATGAGGCGATATATAGAACCGAAATGCTGATGTTTTTTCGGACACCTTCTTCGGTAATGGTTCCTTTTGGGACGGCGAGTAAATCTTCTTCGACTACATTTACATCGTCTCTTTTTATATGAATTTGATTTTGTGTAGGCATGTATTTATCAAAAACAGATTGAGCCAAGGGAACCAAATCAGGATGGGCTACCCAAGTTCCGTCATGTCCGTTTTGAACTTCTCTTCGTTTGTCTGTTACTACTTTATCAAAAGCAATGTTATTGGCTTCTTCATCATTTTTGATTGGAATTTGCGCAGCCATTCCACCAATTGCATGTATATTTCGCTTGTGACATCTTTGAATAACCAATTGTGAATAAGCGCTCATAAAAGGCGAAGTCATGGTTACCTGATCACGGTTTGGAACAATAAAGGTTTTGTTTTTTCTTAATTTTTTGATGAATGAAAAAATGTAATCCCATCGTCCACAATTCAATCCTACGATATGATCTCTTAATTCGAAGATGATTTCATCCAGCTGAAAACTTGCGGTTATTGTCTCTATCAAAACGGTTGCTTTGAAAGTCCCGTTTTGTTCTCCCAGATATTCTTGTGCAAATTCGAAAACTTCATTCCACCATCTTGCTTCGAGATAATGTTCCAATTTTGGTAAATAGAAATAAGGTGCAGTTCCGTTTTTGGATAATTGTTCGTGATTATGGAAAGCATATAAGCCAAAATCAACTAGAGAACCCGAAGTTTCTTGGCCGTCGATTAGAATGTTTTTTTCATTCAAATGCAATCCTCGGGGTCTTACAATTAAAACTGCTGTTTTTTCTTTTAGTGCGTATTTTTTATTTTTTATCTGATCTTCAAGAGTTATGGTTTTGTTTACGGCATCAATCAGGTTTTGTTGCCCTTCCATTAGATTGCTCCAAGTAGGGGAAGTGCTGTCTTCAAAATCGGCCATGAATGTTTTGGCTCCAGAATTGAGTGCGTTGATGACCATTTTACGATCCACAGGACCTGTTATTTCGACTCTTCTGTCTAGTAAATCTCTTGGAGTAGTTGCGGCTACCCAATTGCTTTCTCTAATCATTCTTGTTTCCGGTTGGAAACAAGGCAAAGCTCCTGCATCAAATAAGACCTGTTGTTTTTTGCGGTCTTCTAATAACGAAAGTCTTTTGTTATTAAATTTTTGATGTAATTCAGTTAAGAATTCAATGGCGCTATCCGTCAATATTTCAGGATACTGCTGTGTGATTCCATTTGTTATTTGGAATTTTTTTTCGATGGTTTCTGTCTGGTTTTTCATAACTAGTTCATTTTGATACTGCAATACTACAAAAAGTTTTTTACAAAACAAGCGAACGTTCGCTAAAAATGAAAAATATTTTTTTTGAGGTTTTTCTTTTTTTAGTTTATCTTTGATTTTATGAACGTAGAAAAGGAATATATCAAGTTGATTTTTGGGCTTAAACTCAAGCAGGCTCGAACAAATAAAGATTTGTCATTATTTGGCTTGGCCAAAATAACGGAGCTGTCAAAATCGTATTTGAATGAGATTGAAAAAGGAAAAAAATATCCCAAAACGGAAAAAATTATTCTTTTGGCGGAGAAATTGGACGTAACCTACGACCATATGGTGTCATTAAAACTCGATAATAATCTTGCGCCGATTGGGGAAATATTAAAATCGGGAATTTTGAAGGAGATTCCGTTGGATCTTTTCGGGATTCAGGAAGCTGATCTAATTGATATTATTGCCAATGCTCCTGCCAAAGTCAATGCCTTTATCAGTACCATTATTGAAATAGCGCAGCATTATAACTTAACAAGAGAAAGTTTTTTCTTGGCCTCATTGCGTTCTTATCAAGAAGCACACAATAATTACTTCGAGGATCTTGAGGAAAAAGTACTGTCGTTCTGCAAAGCATTTCACATTAATATTGATGCCAATATTTCTATAGAGGAGTTGTCGGCTATATTGATTGAGGAATATGGCTATACCATAGAAGAAATTGTTTTCTCAGAGCAGGATGAGTTGGGGGATTTGCGTTCCATTTTTGTTCCAAAAAGTAAGACATTGTTGCTTTCAAAGGGAATTGATTCTTCTCAGAGAGCTTTTATTTTGGCTAAGGAAATAGCGTATAATTATCTTGAAATTACCGAAAGATTATACACCTTCAGTTGGATAAAATTTGACAACTTTGACCAGGTTCTCAATAATTTTTACGCCTCTTATTTTGCTGGAGCATTGTTGTTGCCAAGACAACATTTGATAGATGAATTGAATGTATTTTTATCCAACAGCAATCCAAAACCTCAAGAAATGGTTCAATTGATGAGTAAATTCAATGTTTCTCCTGAATCATTCTATCAGCGTTTGACCAATATTTTGCCAAAGGATTTTCAGATAAAGAACTTATTTTTTCTTCGTTTGTCCCATGAAATTGGCTCAGATACTTATCAAATAAAAAAGGAATTACATATTACCAATCAGCAAGAGCCTCATGCCAACGAAATGAATGAGCATTATTGCAGAAGATGGGTTTCTATAAAAACAATTGTGGAGTCTTTGAAACAAAAGAAAGAACATTTTTTTGACGCGCAGATTTCACGCTATGAAAACAGTAATAATGAGTATCTTGTTTTTTCATCGGCGACTCCGGATCCTTTTAAGAAAAACTGTTTGCGAAGTATTTCGGTTGGAATTTTGATAACGCCTTCCATTAAGAAAAAGTTTAAATTCATTGAGGGTGATTCGGTGCAAAGACAATTAGTTGGGGTGACTTGTGAAACTTGCTCGGTACAAAATTGTTTAGAGAGAGCTTCGCCTCCAATTCATTTGGAACAAAAAGTTAGAAATGAAAAGACCGATGCAACGGTTCAAGAATATATAGCTAAGTTTAGTTAAATGATAAAAAATTGCTGATTTTTGATTAACGATTTTTGATTTCGGATATGTTAGATCAGGAAAACATAAAGGTCTTTATTTGCTATTACAAAATCTAAAGTCAAAATTCGTTAATCTACAATCTAAAATCACTCAACATTAATCAACCCATTTGTAATAACGGGCCCCGATTAAATTGGGTATTTCGGTTTCTATTCGATCCAAAATCCATTCGTTTTTAGGTTCTTGGATGCTTTGTTTTTGTTCCTTTTTGTGTAATTTTTCATAAGTTTCAAAATCAATTTCAAAACTGTTTTCAAGCGTTTCAAAAAGAACAACATTGCTTATGGCTGATTTCCATTCGGGTTGAATGGTGCCTTCAAAAACCTTAGATTTGGAACCACTTCCGTAAGCTAGAAAACCGAATTTTTCAGACGTAATTTCTTTTTTGTTGTCATAGAAATGTGCCAGAGTAGAAAGCAATCCCATAAAAATGGAACCAGTATATAAATTTCCGATTAGAGAAGAAGCCAATTCTGCAGGCTGTAATTTTTCAGAAACAAATGTTTTGTAATCTTCAGATTTGCTGATTTCTTTTAATTTATTCTGATATTCGGATGCAGTTTCTTCTCCAGAAAGAATTGGAGTAGAAGCGTCTAAAGCGTAAATTTCAGACAACATTCTTCGACCTTGAAATGCATAAGGCAAATGCATTACAATGCTTGTCCAATTATTATATACAGTTTCAGTTGTGTTTTTTGTTTTTTTGAAGGAAAAATAAGCTTCTCTTGTTCGATCCATATAACATTGGTTCGAATATTGACCATCAAAAACGGGTTGGTCTTTGTGGATTTCAATTTCGCTTTCTAAATTATCAAACCAAGATTCGTTATTTGTATTTCCTGTGATTTCCTTTTTCGAAACCGTTCTGTAAGGTTTGAAGAAATCAAAAACTCCTTTTGTACTTACTCCCCAATGATTTTCAAAAGTTATAATTCTTGGATTTGAAGTAATCAGCATGGCAACTGCACCAGCTCCTTGAGTATATTCTCCAGTTGAATTCAAGTCGTATTTAGCAAAATCGGTAGTGACAACAATTGCTTTTTTGTCTGGATTGAGTTGAACAAAATCAAGGCAGTTTTGTAGTGCATCCACACCGCCAATACAGGCAAAAGTGAAATCCACAACATCACATTCGGATAAAGAGTTCTCTCCAAATTTTTGTTCCATTAAAGAAATCAAGAACGAACTTATAGGTTTTGAGTTATCAATAGCACTCTCGGTTCCAACATATATCCGGGCAATATCGTCTAATTTGATGTTATTGATTTGGATTAGTTTTGTCAAAGAATTGGCACCAAAAACTACTGTATCTTGATAAGTATCTGGTAAAGTCATTTTTAACAAACCCAGTCCTTTTTCTAGTTTTTCGGGTTCTATGTTTCTAGCGATTGCTAATGTTTTTATAGGTAAGTGTAATTTGGCAACATCAAAAGCTATTGCATCAATTCCGATTTTCATTGTTGATTATTTTTTTGCAAAATTAAAACTCCACATTTGAATAACAATTACATTGGTATGATAAAAAGCAATGTTTTTATTGTTTTTATTTATTTGAAGCATAAAGACATGTTTTTTGAATTTATTGATAATTTTTCTTGGCTTCAGAAAGTTTTTATTGAGTAATCGATATAAGAGTCGTTTGTGTTTTATTAAGCTTTGTTTAAGTAACATTCGGATTTGTAAAGTGTTAAGTTTTTATTTTTTTATACATGAAAAATTGAAGGTTAAACACTTTAAAATGATTATAAATAGAGCAGCAAAATTGTGTAAAATGTTGTAATTCTTTATTAAAAAGCCTAAATTTGTTCGACTTTTTAAAAAAATAAAACATTTATATTATTATGGCAAAATCTGCAATATTGAAGTCGTCTATAGCTAAAAAAGTGGCTATGGCGCTTTCAGGACTTTTCTTGATTATGTTTCTATCGCTGCATTTCTTTATTAATTTCGTATCGGTTTTTAGTGCCGATTCATTTAATGCGATGTCACATTTTATGGGTTACAATCCGTTAATCCAATTTGTAATGCAACCTGTTCTGGTTGTAGGTGTGGTTTTTCACTTCGTTATGGGGTTTGTATTGGAGTTGAAAAATAGAAATGCTAGGCCTGTTGCCTATGTAAAATACGATGGTGCTGCAAATGCATCTTGGGCATCCAGAAATATGATTATTTCAGGTTTGGTCGTATTGGCATTCTTAGGATTGCATTTTTATGATTTCTGGGTTCATGAAATGATTTACAAATATGTGGAATCAAATGTAATTGATGAAACTAGATATTATCCTGAATTGGTGGCTAAATTTGAAAGTCCAGTTCGTACAGGATTGTATTGTGTAGCATTTGTATTATTGGCTTTACACCTTTGGCATGGTTTCACATCCTCTTTGCAATCAGTGGGATTCGACAATAAAATAGGAAAGTCATTGCATAAAATTTGTTATGCATTTGCAATTATAGTTCCTTTTGGATTTATTTTCATTGCGCTATTTCATCATTTTAATAATTAATATCAATCTATAATGAAATGAGCACAAACGATTTGGTTTGTTAAAATCAGATTATTTATGCGAATTACATAAGACCGATTAAAAAAAATAAAGATCAACTTATGAAACTAGATTCTAAAATACCAGAAGGTCACATTTCACAAAAATGGACTGATTATAAAGACCACTTAAAGTTAGTTGCACCAAACAACCGACCAAAAATAGATATTATTGTTGTAGGAACTGGATTAGCTGGTGCTTCGGCGGCTGCGTCTTTTGCCGAAATGGGTTATAATGTAAAAGCATTTTGTTACCAAGATTCTCCACGTCGTGCGCACTCAATCGCTGCACAAGGAGGAATCAATGCTGCAAAAAATTATCAAAATGATGGGGACAGTACTTTCCGTTTGTTTTATGATACAATAAAAGGTGGAGATTACAGAGCACGAGAAGCAAACGTTCACCGTTTAGCTGAAGTTTCTGGAAACATCATTGACCAATGTGTGGCTCAGGGTGTTCCTTTTGCCCGTGATTATGGAGGAATGTTGGACAACCGTTCTTTTGGTGGTACACAGGTACAACGTACTTTTTACGCTGCTGGACAAACAGGACAACAATTATTATTAGGAGCTTATTCTTCTTTATCAAGACAAATCGGTTTAGGGAAAGTTGAGATGTACAACCGTCACGAAATGTTGGAATTGGTAAAGGTTGATGGAAAAGCTCGTGGAATCATTGCCCGTAACTTGATTACCGGAGAATTAGAAAGACATTCTGCTCACGCCGTAATTATTGCAACAGGAGGATATGGAAACGTTTATTTCCTATCTACCAATGCAATGGGATCAAATGTAACTGCTGGCTGGAAAATTCACAAACAAGGCGCTTTGTTCGCAAATCCTTGTTACGTACAAATTCACCCAACTTGTATTCCAGTTCACGGAACCAATCAATCTAAATTGACGTTGATGTCTGAGTCATTAAGAAACTCTGGACGTATTTGGGTTCCAAAGAAAAAAGAAGATGCTGAAGCTATTCGTGCAGGTAAATTAAAACCAGTCCAAATTGCTGAAGAAGATAGAGATTACTACTTAGAAAGAAAATATCCAGCATTTGGAAATTTAGTTCCTCGTGATGTTGCTTCAAGAGCAGGAAAAGAAGTTTGTGACGAAGGTCGCGGAATTGAGGCTAATGATACTAACGAAGGAGTTTATTTGGATTTCGCTACAGAGATTCAATCTAAAGGAAAACAAACGGCTTACGCAAAAGGAAATCACAATCCTTCTCAAGAAGAAATACTTACATTAGGAAAAAAATGGTTGGAGGAAAAATATGGTAACTTGTTTACAATGTACCAAAAAATCACGGATGAGAATCCATATGAAACTCCAATGAAAATCTATCCTGCTGTTCACTACACAATGGGTGGAGTTTGGGTTGATTATAACTTACAATCTACTATTCCAGGTTGTTTCGTTGCAGGAGAGGCTAACTTCTCTGACCATGGCGCGAACCGTTTGGGAGCTTCAGCTTTGATGCAAGGTTTAGCTGATGGATATTTTGTATTGCCTTACACTGTTTCTAATTATTTGGCAGATGATATTCGTACTGGAAAAATCTCTACAGATTTGCCAGAATTCGTAGCTGCTGAAAATAGTGTGAAAGAGCAAATCAACAAATTCTTGTCTAATAATGGAACTAAAACGGTGGATCATTTCCACAAACGTTTAGGTTTGATTATGTGGAATAAAGTTGGAATGGGGCGTAATGAGAAAGGTTTAACAGAGGCTATATCAGAAATCGCAGCTTTAAAAGAAGAGTTCTTCAAAGATGTTTATGTTCCAGGCAGTGCAGATGAATTGAATCCTGAATTAGAAAAAGCACTTCGTGTTGCCGATTTCATCGAATTAGGACAATTGATGGCTATGGATGCTTTGCAACGTAAAGAATCTTGTGGAGGCCACTTCCGTGAAGAATATCAGGATTCTGAAGGGGAAACGCTTCGTGATGACGAAAACTTCTCGTTTGTAGGAGCTTGGGAAAACAAAGGATACGATGTTACAAAATCGGAACTTCACAAAGAAGAATTGAAATACGAGTTTATCAAAATCGCAGCTAGAAATTACAAATAATAGAATTATGAGCGCAGCAAAAAATATCAATATAACTCTTCAGATTTGGCGTCAAAAAAACTCCAAAGAAAAGGGGAAAATGGAATCATACAAACTAAATGATGTTTCTACAGCCAGTTCGTTTTTGGAAATGTTAGACCAATTGAACGAACAATTAGTAAACGAAAGAAAAGAACCAATTGCATTTGACCACGACTGTCGTGAAGGAATTTGCGGAATGTGTTCTTTATATATCAATGGACGTGCACACGGACCAGATACTGGAATTACAACTTGTCAATTGCATATGAGAATGTTTAATGACGGGGATACAATTGTAGTTGAGCCATGGAGAAGTGTCGCTTTCCCAGTGATTAAAGATTTAATTGTGGACAGAACAGCTTTTGATAGAATTCAGCAAGCAGGAGGATTTGTTTCGGTGAATACTTCTGGAAATACTATCGATGCTAATACAATTCCAGTTCCTAAAGATGACGCTGATAAAGCTTTTGAAGCAGCGGCATGTATTGGTTGTGGTGCTTGTGTGGCTACTTGTAAGAACGGTTCTGCAATGTTATTTGTTGGAGCAAAAGTTTCGCAATATGCATTGTTACCGCAAGGAAAAGTGGAAGCTACAAACCGTGTGTTGAACATGGTGCGTCAAATGGACGAAGAAGGTTTTGGTAATTGTACCAATACTGGAGCTTGCGAAATCGAATGTCCAAAAGGAATTTCACTTGAAAACATTGCTCGTATGAACAGAGAATATCTTTCTGCAAGTTTGAAATAAGATTTTAAAATAGTTTATATCAAAAACGTCCCGATTATCGGGACGTTTTTTTGTTTAATAAAACCTTTGTGAATCTCTTTTTATCTTTGTGTATCTTTGTAAAACAGCAAATTATTCAAAATGAAACTTGCACTTATCCAATCATCCTTATTCTGGGAAAACCCGGAAAAAAACAGAAAAAAACTCGGAGAAAAAATCAATGCCATTTCTGAAAGTGTTGATTTAATCATTCTCCCTGAAATGTTTACTTCTGGATTTACCATGAAGCCCAATGATGTTGCCGAAACTATGCATGGCGAAACAATTACTTGGTTAAAACATTTGGCTAAAGTTAAAAACGTAGCAATTACAGGAAGTTTAGTTATTGTCGAAAAAGAAAATTTCTACAACCGATTGGTTTTTGTTTTTCCTTCGGGCGAAATTCAATTTTATGACAAAAGGCATTTGTTTAGTCTGGCTGGAGAAGACGAAGTTTATACAGAAGGCAACAAAAAATTAATTATTGAATATAAAGGGTGGAAAATTTGCCCGCTGATTTGTTATGATTTACGTTTCCCTGTTTTTTCCAGAAATGTGGAAGAATATGATGTGTTGATTTATGTTGCTAATTGGCCAAAGATAAGGATAAACGCTTGGGATGCTTTGCTAAAAGCACGTGCCATAGAAAACATGAGTTATACCATTGGGGTCAATAGAATTGGGGAAGACGATAACAATTTTCAATATAATGGACATTCCCAAGTTGTCAATTTCTTGGGAGATTACATTATGGAACCCATAGAGACAAAAGGGGTTTTTATTATCGAATTAAATAAAGCCGAACTGCTCTTAGCCAGAAAAAAGTTTAATTTTTTAAGTGATCAAGATTCTTTTGTGTTAAAATGAGCTACTTTTTTTGCCTTTTTCTTTGTCCTTTGGGATTTTCTTCTTGGGTTCTGGAACATATGGAAGGCTTAAGTCAAAAGTCTCTTCCCAATCAAAATTAGCATGAAGATTTATTTCTTTGGAAGAATAGATTACTTCTTCAGCTTGTCGTTTTTCAAGATAGTTTCCGGTATCCCATTCCTTGTTTTTATTGTCATCATAAATCGCTCTAACCGTGTATACGCTTGGTTCTAGTAAATTAAATTCAATTTCCGTTTTGCCATCCGTATATTCGCTTGCCTTGACAATATCACCTTTTTCATTTGTTAATTCAATAATAACTGGAAAACGTTTTACATTTTTTAGTTTCATTATGATATTTCCGTAGTCTGCAAGATTTCGGGTACTCGTTTTAAATGATAGAGTGTCATTTGTTTTTTCAAAAAAATCCGTAACGGCACCAGGCATAAATTTTAAATGGTATTTCTGGGCTTCTTCTATTTTAAAATCGATAAATAATTGTTGGGTGTATTCATCGTATGCTGTAGTAAATGCAACGGCAGTCGAATCTTTGTCAACAAGTTTCATTTTTGATTTGTCAAAATTCACCAATGGAGTGCTGGATTCCAAAGTAAATCGATCTCTAAAATTCAAAACACCTGATTGAATAGCCTTAATACTCAAAGTGTCACTTTTTTGATTTTTGATCTTAAAAGTAAAGTCTTTTTGGTACTTGTTTTTTACAATATTTAGCGAAAGCGAATCCACTTTCAAAGGCTTATACCAGACTTGCAAAGAGTCTTTTTTATTTATTTTTGTAACTATTGAAGGTATAATTTCACCATTGTTTTTCAAAGTGATTTTGGCTATTTCACCATTGCTTTTCGGATTTCCTTCATAACCTACAATTAATCTATTTCCAGAAATTTGGCTTGGCTTAATGGCTTTAAAAGGCAATACTTCTTTGAATAATTCCAATTCAAAAACAGTATCATTCGGAATTGTTACAAGTTGTTTGCTAAACCCAATTCGGTCTGATTTGGGATTGAATTTGTTATTGCTATTATTGTCTTTCATAGCAACCAAATGGTATTTCCCCGCTTTCAAATTCTCCAATCGGAATGTTTTCAAACTGTCCAAAGTATTGGTAATATATCTAGGATTCTCTTTATAAATGGTAGAATCGGTAAATTTTTCATTTGCTTCATAAAGCATAATCGAAACAAAAGAAGCAACTTCTTTATCATAAGCATCTTTTACCCTTCCGCCAAGTGCCAAAGAATCGATATAATCTCCTGTAGAAAACACATATTTAAACTGATTGTATGGATTTCCCTCGTTATTATCGGCAATACTTTGTCCAAAATTTAGGCTATATGTTGTGTTTGGTTGTAGCGTATCATTTATAGTGATGGTCAATACTTTTGTGGCTGTTGTAGGAGTAATTAACGGTTCGTTTTTCATTGGAGGAGAAATAATCAATTGCTTGTTTAGGTTTTTAAGCTTGATATTTTCGTCAAAAACAAGTTTGATTTTATTGCCTTGAAATTTAACCGAATAATTTTCAGGGAAACTATATTTTAATGTTGGAGCAATGGTGTCTTTCGCACCACCAGTAATGGCGCCTCTTTTGGCACAACTAATAAAAAAAAGTAGAACTAAAAAAGGAATATATTTAAAATGTTTTTTGAACATAATGAACTAAAATTTGATTCTACAAAATAACAATTATATTTACTGTAATCGAAATATTTCACGAATTATTAGGAGCTTTTTCCTGCTGTACACTATATCTTTTTATGAGGTGAAGAAAAATCACCCCATAAAAAGGATGCCGTTTCCATCAGGGCTAGGGCTTCACGGTAAAAACATGTTTTTAATTCAATTAACCATATAAGAAATATAAGTTCATTTAAGTTTTCTTCTATGAATTTATATTTCTTATATGGTTAATAACACATTCACCTTTTTTATAATTCTATTTAGGTAAAACATAAATAATTTATTCAAGTTAAGCACAATCATAAAAATCTTTGCGATTCTCTGCGAGTTCTTCGGGAATCTTTGCGTAATAATTAGGCAAATATGTTTGCCCGACATTTACGGGCTATTTCTCATGCGAATTCCTTAAATTTGCAACCAAAATAGATCTTCAATGAGCAATATTAGAATTACCAAACAATTTAATTTTGAAACCGGTCATGCTTTATACGGATATGATGGGAAATGTAAAAATGTGCACGGTCATAGTTATAAGTTATCGGTTACCGTAATTGGGAAACCTATTACGGATCGAAACAATGTGAAGTTTGGTATGGTCATTGATTTTTCGGATCTAAAAAAAATTGTCAAAGAAGAGATTGTCGATCAATTCGATCACGCTACTGTTTTCAATGAAACAACTCCGCATATTGAGTTGGCCAATGAGCTAAAAAACCGCGGGCATCATGTGATTTTAGTGGATTATCAGCCAACTAGCGAGAATATGGTCGTCGATTTTTCCCAAAGAATCATTCGCAGATTACCTCAAGACATTGAACTTTTTTCTCTTAAATTGCAGGAAACGGAATCTTCATTCGCCGAATGGTTTGCAAGCGACAATCAATAATTTATAAGTAGTTCATGCAATTATCCAACAATAAAAAAATCTATTTCGCCTCCGATCAGCATTTTGGCGCACCAACTCCAGAGTTGAGTTTTCCAAGAGAGCAAAAGTTTGTCGCTTGGCTAAACGAGGTAAAAGACGATGCCGAAGCAATATTTCTTTTGGGTGATTTATTTGATTTTTGGTTCGAATACAAAACGGTTGTTCCAAAAGGCTTTGTTCGTATTTTAGGAAAGCTGGCCGAGATTCGCGACAGCGGAGTTCCTATTTATTTCTTTGTGGGAAACCATGATTTATGGATGGCCGATTACTTTGAAACCGAGTTGAACATTCCCGTTTATCACGATAACAAAGAATTTACTTTTGGGGATAAAACCTTTTTGATTGGTCATGGTGACGGAAAAGGTCCCGGGGATCTAGGCTATAAACGCATGAAAAAAGTATTTACCAATCCGTTTTCTAAATGGCTTTTTAGATGGCTTCATCCCGATCTTGGAGTTAAATTGGCTCAATATCTTTCTGTTAAAAATAAATTGATTTCCGGTGCCGAAGACGTTAAATTCTTGGGAGAGGAAAACGAATGGCTTATTATTTATGCCAAACGAAAATTGGAAACCAAACATTATAATTATTTTGTTTTTGGTCACCGTCATTTGCCAATGATTAAGACTGTTGGCGAAAATTCGGAATATGTAAATCTGGGTGATTGGATTACGTATTTTACTTATGGAGTTTTTGATGGTGAAACATTCGAGGTTAAAAAGTTTGAATAAATTCTACAATTAATACAACTCACTTTCGGTATTTCATAAATAAATAAAGATGGTAACTGGTAATCATAAATTAGACAATCCCGTTTGGTATTCAGTGTCAGAAACGCATAAAAGTTTTGGAATTGATTTTGGGAATATAAAATTTTATCATCCCGATTATTGTCCTTTTGGAGGTTTTATTGCTCTTGATAACATGGAGCAATCTATTTCTGAATACTCTAAATTAGCCAGTAATTTTTTTATTATTGGCCAGAAACCAAATGTGCCTGACAGCCTAAAGTTAAACAATGAATTAATCTGTTTACAAATGATTATTCATGATAAAATTGAGGGAAACATTGAAGATCAGATTGTAAAATTAGAGGAGGAACACTTAGACGATTTATTGGGATTGGTCAAAATTGTTTATCCCGAGTATTTTAAAAAGAAGACTGCTGAATTGGGCAATTATTATGGCATTTACAAAAATAATCAACTTGTTGCTGTAACTGGTGAACGAATGCAAATGGATGAATATACCGAAGTAAGTGCTGTAATTACGCATCCGGAACACACTGGGAAAGGATACGCAAAGCAATTAGTTGCTCATACTGTAAATGCTATTTTAGCAAAAAACAAAACACCATTTTTACATGTTGCAGAGTCCAATATTGGAGCAATAAAGCTATATGAAAAATTAGGTTTTCAAATCAGAACTAAAATAAGTGTTTGGAATATTGTCCAAAAATAACAGAGAAATTATTTGTTTTCCGTTTTTGGATAGATTGCAATTTTATGTGTTCTTAAAATATAATTAGACATTTCGGCATTATTCGAAAGCTGAAAACGAATGGCATTCGATGACTTTTTTGTCATATGACATTCCACACAATTATTAGCCAATAATGAGACAGGCATCGTTTTAAGAGTAGCCGCACTATGTTTAATTTCTTGATGGCAAGACAGGCAAATTTTAGAATAGGAAGCTAGATTTTGAGATGCATTTTCATGTGGATTATGACAGGTAATACAATCCATTTTCTCGCTTTTGATAAAACATTTGCTTTGTGCCAATAATCGATATTGATTTCCGTGAACATCAAATTCAGCGGTGCCGCTAGGATCGCTCATACTTCTCATATATTCCGAAAGATTATCTCCTGGTTTAAATTCGAAACGCGATTTTACTTTGATACCGTCATTTCCAGAGTGACAAAGAGCACATGCGTCTAATTTTTGCTGTCTGCTAAGAGATTGGTAGCTAACGATACTATTGGCAACTTTTACATTTGGATTTTTAAGATGAAATTCGGCGTGCTGTTTCGCTGGCCCATGACAACGCTCGCAGTCAATTCCATAAACAATTGTTTTCTTATTGATGATATCTTCGGCGTCCATGGTAAGAAAGCTGTTTTCTCTAGAGCTTTGATCGACTGTTCGACTACTGATGTTAGAGCTGTGGCAGGAATAACAATCTTTAACTACTTTTCGATCAAAATAAGGCTTGTCTGATGGAAAACCAGGGCTTGTTGCCCAACTGTGAACTGATGTGTAATAAGAAAGAGGTAGCTCGTAAGTATTATTATTGTGCCAATAAACAGAAGTTTGTGCATGCTTGGTTCCAAAAACAATTTCAAATCGATGGGCTTCCATTTCTTTGCCATTTTTGTATAGAACCTGATAAAGGCTGTCGTTGCGTTCCTCTACTACTAATTTGGTGTTTTTGTCATAAACAAAAACAGGATTCCCTTTGCTGAAATCACCCAAAACATTCTCCGGAATAGCAGGTGCTGTCGCTTTGGAATGCGAACTGTGAAAAGCTGATTCGTACTGCGTTTGATGACATTGGATACAGCTTTCGGATCCAGCATAATCGGTTCCGCGAGGATCAATATATTCGTCTGATTTGTTGTTGCAACTAGTCAAAAAAGTTACCAAGGCTGCAATCGTAAAAAGTATTTTTGTTTTTGCCATTGCAGTAAATATACTTTTTATTTGAATAAATTAGAAAGAAAATAATTATTCATGTTTTTCATGATCATCCATATCTTTTTGCAAATCCAATTTTCTAAATTCAGGAGATACCAATCCTGTGAAAACGACAATAAGAAGTGTCATACTTCCGCCAAATACAACAGCAGTAACGGTTCCCATCAGTTTTGCGGTTAGTCCACTTTCAAAAGCACCCAACTCGTTTGAAGAACCTACAAATATTGAATTTACAGAGGCTACACGACCGCGCATGTGATCAGGAGTTTTAAGCTGTAAAATGGTTTGTCGAATAACCATGGAGATTCCATCAACAACTCCACTGAAAAATAGAGCTAAAAGCGAAATCCAAAAACTTGTAGAAAGACCAAATATGATGATACATACACCAAATAGGAAGATGGCGGTCAATAATTTCATTCCGGCATTTTTATTCACAGGAACGTAGGCCGTAAAAAACATGGTTAAAATGGCACCAACAGCTGGTGCGGCTCTTAGAAACCCAAATCCTTCAGGGCCTACTTTTAAAATGTCTAAAGCAAAAATAGGTAGTAACGCTACCGCTCCTCCAAACAAAACCGCAGCCATGTCAAGGGTTAAAGCACTTAAGATAGATTTGTTGTTATAAACAAATTTGATTCCTTCTTTCAAACTGTCCATAACAGGTTCGCCAATTTTTGGATTCAAAATAGGCTTTTTTTCAATTTGAGTTAGTATTATTAAAGCAAAAAGAGAACACGCAAGAACCAAACACATAGACCAGTGAACTCCGATTAAATGAATAGCGAAACCTGCCACGGCTGGTCCCACAACAGAACCCACTTGCCAAACAGAACTACTCCAAGTAGCTGCGTTTGAATAGGCTTTTTTAGGAACAATTAATGCCAAAAGCGAGAAAACAGTTGGCCCTAAAAACGAACGGACAATTCCCCCAAAGAAGACTAGACCATAAATAGTATATAGAATAGTAGTTGTAGGCAAACCAACATTTACCTTTGGCCAAGTGATTAAAAACAATCCCAAACTAATTACTGAAAATCCTAGAATACATTTGGATAAAAGGCCCTTTTTTTCATTTTGATCGACAAAATGTCCTGCGAATAATGACACAGAGATGGCAGGAATGATTTCCATTAAACCAATAATACCAAGTGAAAGTGCACTTTTTGTAATTCTATATACTTCCCATTCGATGATGATAAACTGCATTGACCAGGCAAAAACCATGGCAAAACGAATCAACAAAAAGGTGTTGAATTCTTTGAATCTCAGGGCTGCGTATGGATCGTTTTTTTTCATTTTAATCTTGAATTATTTAATATCTTTTAATCGTAATTGAATGCTCACTTTGTCATTCCACTCATTTTCATCGATGCAATATACAGCATCAAATTCTTTTTGATTAGAGGTTAACTCTTTTTTATTTCCTAGTCCAAAACCAATAGCGGTAAAGCCTTCGGAGTTATTTTGTTTTACAAATAGTTTTAAGTGTTCATCCTCAGAGCCTAGTGTTTTGGCATAACCCGTATCTTTTATTTTTTTGGTCAAAAAAACAGGAGTCATATTTAATGGACCAAAAGGCTCAAATTGTTTCAGGATCCGAATTAATTTTGGTGAAATGTCTTCAAAATTAATTTCGGCATCAATAGATATCTCTGGAGTCAATTGATCGGGATGGATGGTTTCTTGCACTGTTTTTTCAAATGCATTTTTGAAGGTTTGATAGTTTTCTTCCTTTAAAGTCATTCCCGCAGCATACATGTGTCCTCCAAATTGTTCCAAATGTTCCGAACAGGCTTCGAGTGCATTGTACACATCAAATCCTTTTACCGATCGTGCTGAAGCTGCATATTTATCACCACTTTTTGTAAAAACCAATGTGGGACGATAATAGGTTTCAATTAGTCGTGAAGCCACAATTCCAATAACTCCTTTGTGCCAATCTTCTTGAAAAACCACCGAAGTAAAGTTTTTCTCTTCCTGGTTTTGGGCAATTTGCTGGAGCGCTTCCTTGGTGATTTGTTTGTCCAAATCTTTTCGATCTGTATTGTATTGTTCAATTTCGGAAGCAAATTGTTGTGCTTGTTCAAAATCAAATTCAGTCAATAATTCGACGGCATGATTGCCGTGTTTGATTCGGCCTGCGGCATTGATTCGAGGTGCAATTATAAATACAACATCAGTAATGTCTAGTGTTTTCTTTTTTATTTGATGTATTAATGCTTTGATTCCAGGTCTTGGTTCCGCATTAATTACCTGTAATCCGAAATAAGCAAGTACACGGTTTTCACCAGTCATGGGCACAATATCGGCTGCAATTGCTGTGGCGACCAAATCAAGATACAAAACCAAATCTTCAATGGTTTGATTTCTATTGGCACCTAAAGCTTGAATAAGTTTGAAACCTACCCCACAACCACACAATTCATCGTAAGGATAATTGCAGTCTTCACGTTTTGGATCTAAAACAGCAACGGCTTCGGGTAGAAATGTTCCTGGCCTGTGGTGATCACAAATGATGAAATCAATGTTTCGATCTTTTGCGTAAGCGACATGATCTATGGATTTTATACCGCAATCCAGAGCGATGATGAGCGAAAAACCATTGTCATCGGCAAAATCAATTCCTGCATAAGAGATTCCGTAGCCTTCGTTATAGCGGTCTGGAATATAAGTGGCAATATTAGGGTAATAGCTCTTCAAGTAAGAAGAAACAAGTGATACTGCGGTGGTTCCATCGACATCGTAATCGCCGAATATAAGTATATTTTCTTGATTTTCGATGGCTTTCTCAATGCGTTCGACAGCTTTGTCCATATCCTTCATTAGATAAGGATCGTGTAAATCGTCTAAACTTGGACGGAAAAAAAGTTTGGCTTGTTCAAAAGTTTCAATGCCTCTTTGTATCAATAAAGCAGCGACAAATTCTTCTACATTCAAAGCTTGGGCTAGATGCTTTATTTTTTCTTCAGCAGGTTTTGGCTTAAGTGTCCAACGCATTTTTTGGAGGTTTTAGTGTCTAATTTTTTAAATAAAACTATTTCAAAACTAATGCTTCTCCTTCAAATTGAATTCCGTCCCAACCAGTTTTTATGAAATTGCGAATGTTTTGGTGATTGGTTCCATTTGCATCTCCCAATACTTCTTCAAAATAATAAGCTCCAAAACAAGCTAAAGTTTCGGCAATGGATAATTTTTGCAATAGCGCAAAAGCAAATAATTTGCAAGATCCCGAGTTTTCTCCAGCTGCATTGTGTTGTTCTCCGTTTTTAAAAGCAGTCGGCGTAAAAGTGTAGTTTTCTTCTATTGTTGCAATCGTTTCTGCAAATGTTATGGCAGTTGGAGTTTGTTTTAGTTTGTCTAAAAAGGTATTGATATTCATATATTTATTCTTCTTCTTTTTGAAATTTACTTTTCTTGGCTTCTTTTACAATTGTTTTTCCTGCAACCACTACGACAATCTCACCACGAGGAGCTGTTTTTTCAAAATGTGTGAGTACTTCTCGAGCAGTTCCCCGAACATTTTCTTCGTGTAGTTTTGATAATTCTCTGCAAACACAAATGGTACGGTCTTCGCCAAAATAGGTAATAAATTCGGCTAAGGTTTTAACCAATTTATGTGGAGAAACATATAGAATCATCGTGCGGGTTTCCTCGGCAAGTTCCAGATATCGGGTTTGTCTTCCTTTTTTTTCGGGAAGAAAACCTTCAAAAACAAATTTATCATTGGGTAAACCACTGTTGACAAGAGCTGGTACAAAAGCCGTTGCTCCAGGCAAACATTCTACTGCAATTCCGTTTTCGATACAAGCGCGAGTGAGCAAAAATCCGGGATCGGAAATCGCTGGTGTTCCCGCATCAGAAATTAAGGCTATGTTTTCACCAGCTTTTAATCTGGAAATTACATTTTCGATTGTTTTGTGTTCGTTATGCATATGATGACTGTGCATGTGTGTGCCGATCTCAAAATGCTTGAGCAGTTTGCCGCTTGTTCTAGTGTCTTCGGCAAGGATTAAATCTACTTCTTTAAGAATCCTAATGGCACGAAAAGTCATGTCTTCGAGGTTGCCAATAGGAGTAGGGACTATATATAATTTTGACATTTTTCTTGCTTAAAGAGAGGATTTAATAAAATATAAAATGGGAAATGAGTAAAGTTGAAACCCTTAAAACGACAAGAATTTTTTCTCTATGATTTCCATAAAACGATGTTCGTAATCTTCTTTTCCTTCCCAATTATTGTAATCTGGTTTTACCATTTCGTCAATAAAAGCTTTGGTTTCGATAAAAGTATCAAATGTGATGAGTTGATTCACTACGCGGTTGTAATCTTCATTATTGCCGCCAAATAAATGTTTAACAAAAGCAATTCGGTCGTTCAGTCCAATGTTAATTTCTTTTGCTAATTTGTCATTCAGGGTAATTGTTTTAGGTTCTGCTTTTTCGAATGTTGTTTGTGGAGCATTTGAAATAGGTTCATTTGGAAAATCAAAATCAGGAGTTGGTTGAATAGAATCCGTTTCTTGTTTTTTATCCGAAGGAGAAACTTTTACAAAATCAGGGGCAGTGTATTTACCGCCAAGCAAGTCATCAAAAGATATTTGGACTATTTCCTTTTTCTTAGGAGATTCTGGTTTTACAGTTTCTATTGGCTCAACAATTGTAGTGGCTATTGGTTCAATTTCTGTTTCTTCTAAAAGGAATATTGGCTTTTCAATTGGCGTCTCTTCTTCTATTTTTTCGGCAATAATGTCTTCAGATACTTTTGTTTCTTCTAATAAAGGTTCAGGAATATCGGATGTAGGAACTTCATCGCTTGTAGCAATGATTTCTTCGAGTTTAACTTTGTTGTCTTCTTCCTTTATTACTTCTTCAACTTTAATAGGGCTGATAGATTTGTCCTCAATAATTTCAGCCACAGGAGCTTCCTCTATATCGGCTTTGATAATTGAAGGAGGTCTTTGAAATTCGGGAACCGATATGTTTTCGAAAAACTCTTTCATTTTTTCTACTACTTCAGCTTGGCCAATTGTTGGTTTAGCATCCGAAAAATGCTCTTCCACGAATCGTAAAACTGCTAATTTTTCGTACAATTTTTGCGTTTCCAAAAAAAGCTGATTGATGTCAGATTTATTTTTAAGTTGCAAAATTCTATGAGCAATGCTGATTAAGTCGGCTTCCAATTTTTTTTTCATGGCTTCTGAAATTATAATGAATATGGCTTTATATAAAATTGTTCTTTGTTTGTAATAGCTGGCGAGGTATAAATTTCTTTTTTACTATTTATTATCTAAATAAGACCTCTCAAATTTTCGATTTGATAAAAATTATCTACTTTTGAAACCAAGTAAATGTTTCAAAATAAATTATCTGTTTTGTCTTGTTCTTTTGCCCTTTTTCGGTGTTAAAAAAAATTCAAGAGCCCTGCTATTTAAATTTTTTTTGCCTAGAAAAAGAACAAAATAACTTCATCAAATTCGAACACTTTATTTCAAAACGTTTACTAGGTAAAAATAAGTTTACCCATGCGATTTATTACCGTTACAAAGTAATAAAAACTATTCATTTTTTAAGCTAGAAAAATACAAAATGTTTCTCGAAAACACAGTAAATCATAAAGAACAGTTTGGTTGGATTGAAGTCATTTGTGGCTCAATGTTTTCGGGAAAAACCGAAGAACTCATCCGTAGGTTGAAAAGAGCACAATTTGCCAAGCAAAAAGTAGAGATTTTCAAACCCGCAATTGATACCCGTTACCATGAGGAAATGGTTGTTTCGCACGACAGCAACGAAATTCGATCCACTCCCGTTCCCGCTGCTGCCAATATTGCGATTTTGGCACAAGGCTGTGATGTGGTTGGGATTGATGAAGCCCAGTTTTTTGATGACGAAATTGTAACGGTTTGCAATGACCTTGCCAATCAGGGGATTCGTGTGATTGTTGCTGGTTTGGATATGGATTTCAAGGGCAATCCTTTTGGGCCAATGCCCGCACTTATGGCTACAGCCGAGTACGTTACCAAAGTGCATGCCGTGTGTACCCGAACAGGAAATCTAGCCAATTACAGTTTCCGTAAAACTGATAACGATAAACTTGTAATGCTAGGTGAAACTGAGGAATATGAACCATTGAGTCGCGCTGCCTATTATCACGCGATGAGGAAAGATGAAGGGAAGTAATGGAATAAAAGCTATTATTAATGTTTTTTTAGTTTCAATAAAAAGGTGAAATAAACAAAAATGCATTTCGTTTTTTTATAACTTTGATGTAAAATTAATTGCAATGGACTTACACACTAGGAAAATAGCGTTTATTCAAGAATTTCTTTCTATACAGAACGAAGAGATTGTAGCTCGTCTAGAAAATTTTCTAAAAAAAGAAAAGAAAAACTACAGTGATAAAGAGTTTCACCCGATGACTATGGAAGAGTTTGAAAACAGAATCGACCAATCAATGGATGATTCGAAAAACGGACGGGTTATTGAAGCAAACGAGTTATTGAAAGAGATTGAAAAATGGAGTTAACATTAAATTGGACAGAATATTCCAAAAATGAATTGCAAAAAATATTTTTATATTATAAAAGCAAATCCAATTTAAAAACAGCAAAAAACAAGGTAAAAGAAATTTCAAAAGAAGTACTTATACTTCAGAAGTATCCATTTATAGGTCAAAAAGAAGAGCTGTTGGTTGATAGAAAACAAGAATTTCGTTATTTTTTATATGCCAACTATAAGATAATTTATTATGTGAATTTAGAAATAAATTTAATCGAAATTGTCGATATCTTTGATTGCCGGCAAGAACCTTTAAAAATTAAAAGAACAAAATAATGTGTTTTACAATTTTTAAATCTTCTCCAAAATGAATTTATCCCTAAAAAAAATCGCGTCAATTCTGAATACTGAAGAAATTGGAAACACCAATAATTTAGAAATTGACTCCATTTCCATTGACAGTCGTTCTTTGCAAAACAATGAAAAAACACTTTTTTTTGCATTAGTTGGAACCAATAACGACGCTCATATATACCTAAAAGATTTAATTGATAAAGGCGTTCGGAATTTTGTCGTGACCCATATTCCCGATGGTCTTAAGGCAAAAGCCAATTTTTTGGTTGTCAAAAATACATTGGAAGCTTTACAACACATTGCCGCTCATTATCGCAGTCTTTTTTCGTTTCCAATTATAGGAGTGACAGGAAGCAATGGCAAAACAATCGTAAAGGAATGGCTCAATTTTTTATTGAGTCCCGATTATAATATTATCCGAAGTCCTAAAAGTTATAATTCTCAAGTTGGTGTTCCGTTGTCGGTACTTGCTATTAATGAAAAACACAATCTAGGTATTTTTGAAGCCGGAATTTCAACTGTTTCAGAAATGGAGAAACTGGAGAAAATCATTCAACCAACAATTGGAATCTTAACCAATATAGGTTCTGCCCACGATGAAGGCTTTAAAAATCTTGAAGAAAAAGTCAAAGAAAAAATGCTGCTTTTCCAACAATCGAAGGTTTTGATTTATCAAAAAAGCAAATTGGTTGATAACTGTTTATCTTATTTGAGTGAGCATATTCCCCCTTCGGGGGCTAGGGGGCTTTTTTCTTGGTCTTTTACAGATACAACTGCGACTGTTTTTGTTTCCAAGAAAGAACATACTCACGATCATACACTCATTGAATATACTTATAAAGGAAATATTTCAACCTTGAAAATTCCTTTTGTGGATGATGCTTCGGTCGAAAATGTGATTACTTGTTTATCAGTTTTACTGCATTTGGAATACGATGCCAAAACCATTCAAAGCCGAATCGAATTATTGTATCCCATTGAAATGCGTTTGAAAGTAAAAAAAGGAAACAATAATTGCAGTCTTATCGATGACAGTTATAGTTCTGATTTTCAATCTTTAAAAATAGCGTTGGATTTCCTAGAAAGTCAAAAGCAACATCAGAAGAAAACTGTCGTGCTTTCGGATATTTTTCAAAGCGGATTGTCTAATGAAATATTATATTCTAAAGTGGCCGAGTTAATCGTTTCCAATAACATCAGCCGTGTAATTGGAATTGGCGAAACGATTTCAACATTGAAAACAAAACTTCCAAATGCCATTTTTTTTAAAGATACTAATGAGTTTTTATTGCATTTGGAGCAATTGAATTTTGAAAATGAAACCATTCTAATTAAAGGAGCGCGATCTTTTCAGTTTGAAGAAATCGTGGCAGCATTTGCAGAGAAAACACACGAAACAGTTCTTGAGATTAATTTGAATGCAATAAGTTATAATTTTAATTTCTTTAAATCAAAGCTAAAACCCGCTACTAAAATGATGGCAATGGTAAAAGCTTTTGGTTACGGAAGCGGAGGATTTGAAATTGCAAAATTACTGGAACATCACAAAGTAGATTATTTGGGAGTGGCTTTCGCCGATGAAGGGATTTCATTAAAAACTGCAGGCATCAAATTGCCAATTATGGTTTTGAACCCAGAAAATACTAGCTTCCCAGCTATAATTCAGCATCAATTGGAACCTGAGATTTATAGCTTGAAAGGATTGAATGCTTTCTTGAAAATTGCAGAGCAAAAGAAATTAAAAGATTTTCCGATTCATATAAAGTTGGACACCGGAATGCATCGTTTGGGTTTTGAGGCGAATACAATTGATGATTTAATAGCTACTCTGAAAGGAAACTCAACAGTCAAAGTGCAGAGTGTCTTATCACATTTGGCTACAAGTGATGATTTGCAACACAAAGATTTTGTACAGTATCAAATTAATTTATTCGAGAAATTATCGTCGAAATTGATGAACGAATTGGCTATTACTCCTATTCGCCATATTTTGAACACATCTGGGATTAGTAATTTTCCAGAAGCACAATATGATATGGTTCGATTGGGGATTGGTCTTTATGGCGTTTCCAATGATTCAGAAGAACAAAAATATCTTGAAAATGTAGGGACTTTAAAATCCATTATTTCCCAAATCAGAACAATTCAAACAGGAGAAAGTGTTGGCTACGGCAGACGATTTATGGCAAACAGAGAATCGAAAATCGCGACAATTCCTATTGGTTATGCTGATGGTATTGCCAGAAGTTGGGGAAATGGGGTTGGTTTTGTAACTATAAAAAATAAAAAAGCATCCATTCTTGGAAGCGTTTGCATGGATATGTTAATGGTTGATGTGACCGAGATTGAATGTAAAGAAGGAGATGCAGTAGTGATTTTTGGCGAAAGCCCAACTGTAACTTATATGGCTGAACAATTGAAAACGATTCCGTATGAAATCCTTACGAGTATTTCACAAAGAGTGAAACGTGTTTTTTATAGAGAATAATAGTAATTTATTTCCCAAAAATAATTATATTCGTTACATTATAAACTAACCAAAATCAATACATTATGGGATTTATTAGTGATTTTAAAGCTTTCTTGATGAAAGGCGAAATAGTGAATTTGGCAACAGCGGTAATCGTTGGTGGGGCTTTTGGAAAAATTGTCACCTCTTTTACAAATGACGTTTTGATGCCGCCAATTGGACTACTATTAGGAAAGGTAGATTTTAAAAACCTGAAAGTTGTTCTCCAGGACGGTGTTCCTGCCGTTATGGAAAATGGTGCGGAAAAAGCTCCGGCAATTGCAGAAGTTGCCATAAATTATGGTGCTTTTATTCAGACTGTTTTTGATTTTGTAATCATTGGTTTTTGCATTTTTATGGTACTGAAAGCTTATGAAAAAACCAAAAAACAAGAAGCTCAGGTTGAAGCTCCACCTGCAGGACCAACACAGGAAGAATTGCTTACCCAAATTAGAGATTTGTTAAAAAAATAGATTCTAAGCGACTGAGTTGCAAAGATTCTAAGTTTAATAAAATAGAGTTATTTCAAATCTCAGAAACTTAGAGCCTCAGAAACTTAGAAACTATAAAAAAAAACCGCTCTACACTATATATTCTAACTAAACCACTCTGTAAAAGGGTGGTTTTTCTATTTTGTTTAATTTATAACAATTTGTTAATTTTTGTGAAGACGCTTGTTATGTTTTGAATATTACATACTTTTGTACTTCAAAAATAAATATACACATATAATAATATAGTTACGATGAGAATAGCAGTTGTAGGAGCTACCGGAATGGTTGGCGAGATAATGTTGAAAGTATTGGCAGAAAGAAATTTTCCTGTAACCGAATTAATTCCAGTTGCTTCTGAGAAATCAGTTGGAAAAGAAATTGAATTTCAAGGAAAAAAATACAAGGTCGTTGGTATGCAAACAGCCGTTGATATGAAAGCGGATATTGCGTTATTTTCTGCTGGTGGAGGAACATCATTAGAATGGGCTCCTAAATTTGCCGAAGCAGGAACTACAGTTATTGATAATTCATCAGCTTGGAGAATGGATCCAACCAAAAAATTGGTGGTACCGGAAATCAATGCAAATCAATTGACAAAAGAAGATAAAATCATTGCAAACCCAAACTGTTCTACTATTCAAATGGTACTGGCTTTGGCTCCATTGCATAAAAAATACAACATCAAACGTGTGATTGTTTCTACTTACCAATCCATTACAGGAACTGGTGTGAAAGCAGTTCAACAATTTGAAAATGAAGTGGCGGGAATAAAAGGCGATATGGTTTACAAATACGAAATCAATCGTAACTGTATTCCTCAATGTGATGTTTTTGAAGATAATGGATACACAAAAGAAGAGATGAAATTGGTTAAAGAAACCAAAAAAATCTTAAGTGATGATTCAATCAAAGTAACGGCTACTGCTGTTCGTGTACCAGTTGTTGGTGGACATAGTGAAGCGGTAAATGTTGAATTCAGCAATGATTTTGATGTAAACGAAGTAAGAACTATTTTGAGCCAAACGGATGGTGTGACGGTTCAAGACAACTTGGATACTTTTACTTATCCAATGCCAAAATATGCTGAAGGTAAAAATGATGTATTCGTTGGACGTATTCGTCGTGACGAAAGCCAAGCAAACACGTTGAATATGTGGATTGTTGCCGATAACTTGAGAAAAGGAGCAGCAACCAATACCATTCAAATTGCAGAATACTTAATTGCTGCAAAATTGGTTTAATCCATTTTATAGATATTTAATTCATAGGAAAACTACAATTTTAATCGGTTGTAGTTTTTTTGTTTTCTTACCTTTGCGTTGATGAAAAGGAAACAGCTCATATTAAATTTTTCTTTGGTTGTTGCGGTATTGTTCTCCATACTGTTTCAATCGGTTGACAGTATCGGCCATTTAAAAGAAAAATTTTCTGAGAAAACCTGTAATCATACCTATAATTCCAGTTCAGAGTTTACCCACCAGCACCACAGTTTTGACCATTGTTATGTTTGTCAATTTGGGTTCAGCAGTTTTGTAACGCCAATAAATTATTCCTACGCATTCTTTGCTGGGAACTGGAAAATACCTTATTTCTTTGCAACTGCACAAAACGTTTTTTCGTTTTCGGGTAGTTTGTATTCCCATCGTGGTCCCCCAAATTGTATCTAAGCGACCCAGTTTATCGCTCACTTCACAACATTCCACAGATAAATTTATCTAGGAGCGAAAGAATAGGCTTTATCAGTAAACATTGTTCCTGCTGTCCGCTATATTCCATCTCGTAGAAAAAACGAGCTGGGATGCCGCTTCCATCAGGGCTAAAGAGCCAGCATAGGCCATTTTTTGGAAATAATTTCAATATGAGTCTGGTTTTATTCGGGTTGTTCGTTTTTAAATCAAACATATTTAGAGCTTGCTTTCAAAAGAGATTTTGTCAGTAGTTCTATTATTCACAAAACATTTTCAATCATTAGTTGCCTTTTTGTAAAGGGCTTTGATTGGAACAATACAAACATTCAAATGAAAAGATATATAGTGGCTCTATTACTAGGGCTTACCACATTTTTACACGCACAAAACTCGATAAGTGGAAAGGTAACAGATTCCAAAAATAATCCTTTGGCAGGAGTTGTCGTTGATGCATCCGAATTGCATAAATCAACCAAAACTGATCAAAACGGTAAGTATACTTTAACCGAACTCCCAAGTGGAGATTTAACACTTGTGTTTTCATACGTAGGATTTTCAACCCAAGATAAAAAGATTGAAAAAGTTCAAAATGCCCCAACGCTTGATGTCGTTATGGACGAATTGGCTTTTCAGATGGATGAGGTTATTGTTTCAACTCCTTTTTCCAAATTGCAATCCCAAAATGTAATGAAAGTTGATCGCGAAAGTGTCAAATCAATGCAAGAAAAGGGGAGTGCTACTTTGATTGAAGGCTTGGCGACTATTCCAGGAGTTTCACAAGTTTCAACTGGGACGTCAATCGGGAAACCGGTAATTAGGGGATTGAGTGGCAACCGAGTTTTGGTCTATACACAAGGCGTTCGATTAGAAAATCAACAGTTTGGAGACGAACACGGCTTAGGATTGAACGATTCTGGGGTGGATAATGTTGAGGTCATTAAAGGTCCCGCATCTTTGCTTTATGGTTCGGATGCATTGGGAGGCGTTTTGTTTTTTAATCCCGAAAAATTTGCTTTGGCAAATACTTTTCAAGGGGATTTTGGGCAACGATTGTTTTCAAATACGCTTGGAGCGAGCACAACTTTAGGCTTGAAAACATCTACCGATAATTGGAAATATTTAATACGTGGCGCTTACAACACCCAATCCGATTATAAAATTCCAGATGGTGACCGTGTTACAAATACACGTTTTCAGGAAATGGATTTCAAGGCCGGAATAGGGTATAGCAATGCTAAGTTTTCTAGTATTTTCAGATACAATTACAATAATCTCGATGTTGGAATTCCCGAAGATGGAATTGCTGAGCAAACCACAACCAAGAAAACTACCTTTCCAAAACAAGGTGTTTTCAATAATTTGCTTTCTTTGAATAACACGCTGTTTTTTAGCGATTCAAAATTGGATGTAAATTTAGGTTATATCAAGAATGACCGAAGCGAATTTGAAGACAGTAACGTAGCGATTTTGCATATGATTTTAAACACATTTGATTATAATATCAAATACTATTTGCCAAAAATTGGAAAAGTAGAAAGCATTTTTGGTATCCAAGGAATGTCTCAGGAAAATAAAAATTTGGCTGATGAATTTTTAATTCCAAATGCAACAACAAATGATTTTGGAGTTTTTGGAACCGGGATTTACAATTGGGGTGTGAATTCATTGCAGGGAGGTCTTCGCTTTGATTACCGACACTTAGTTTCCGAAGAACACGGTATTGTTGGTGAGGAAGGATATTTTGAGGCACTCGATAAAAACTATGATAGCTTCAACGCTTCATTGGGTTACAAAACCAATTTTGCCAAGGATTTGTCTTTCCGATTGAATGCTGCAACAGGATTCAGGGCTCCAAATTTGGCGGAGCTATCTTCGAATGGAGTACACGAAGGAACTTTTCGTTATGAAATAGGGAATCCTAGTTTAAAAACCGAGCAAAACCTTCAAACCGATTTGGATTTGGAATATAAAAGCACCCATTTTGAGTTTAGTGTGAGTGGTTTTTACAATCACATAAACGATTACATTTATTCGTCACCGTCTGGAGCAGAAATTGACGGGTTCAATGTATATAACTATATCCAAAATAATGCCAATTTATATGGAGGAGAAGTCGCTTTGCATATTCATCCGCACCCTTTGGATTGGTTGCATATTGAATCCAGTTTTGAAACCGTTACGGGGAAACTGCAAGATGGAGGTTACTTACCTCAAATTCCGGCAAACAATTGGGACAACACCATAAAAACCGATTTTAAACTTGGAAATTGGATTGAAGATGCTTTTGCTACGTTCAATGTTTCGACCACTTTCAGCCAGGATAAAGTAAGTGGTTATGATATTTCTTCGGATGGTTATACTTTGGTGAATATGGGTTTTGGAGGAAAAGTAAAGTTGGGTGAAATGGCATTTGACTTAAATCTAAACGGGAATAATTTGTTCAACAAAACTTACATTCCACATTTATCTCGTTTAGCCACTTCGGGAATACCCAATCTGGGAAGAAACTTTGTTTTAGGAGTTGCTTTTAAGTTTTAAAAGGTTTAAATCTTATGAAATAAAAAACTGCGTTATATCTGTGTAATGCAGTGTTGGGAGTTGTAAAACAGGCTTTTTCAGCTGCAAATAATTATAATAAATGAGAAATTTAATTTTACTGACTATGTTATTATTTTACTGGAATAGTAATGCTCAAAATAAACAAGAAAGGCAGATTGTAATTATAAGAACAGCATCTTATAACGGATGTTTACTGTCTCCCAAATGTATTATTAATAAAAAAGATACCGTAGAGGTAAAATCTAAATCGTTTATAGTAAAAAAAAATGAATCAGATTCTTTGACTATAGAAATACCGTATTTAAATGGTTTACTTAAAAATGAAATAGCATCATACTCGTTTTCAACAAAAGGCCCTATTAACTATTTTGTGTTTAAATACGAATTCCTTCATTCAAAGCCTAGCTTACAAAAGGTTGAGGGAGACGATCTAGTTAAATTAAAAAAGACACCCTACGTAAGGGATAAAATACAGGAATTTAATTTGGAGTAATGATGATTTTAAGCCCTTAATTTTTTAAGTCAAAAAACAACCCCCAATAGTAAATTGCTAATGGGGGTTGTTTTTAATATTCAATCTTTCCGATGTGCCTCATAATCCGAACAATTTTTGTTTTTCTATTGTTGATGTAGGAGGAGGAACTAGTTGCCTTATATTTTCTGGGATTGGGCAGAATGGCTGCGATTCCCGCAGCTTGAACCATTGTCAAGCTTGAAGCATCTTTTCGATACCAATGTTCGGTTGCAGCATAAGCTCCATAAACACCGTCACCCATTTCGATACTGTTGAGGTAAACTTCCATAATTCGTTTTTTGCCCCAAATAGCTTCAATTAAAACTGTGAAATAAGCTTCCAAACCTTTTCGGAGGTAGCTACGGCCTTGCCAAAGAAAAACATTTTTGGCTGTTTGTTGTGATATGGTGCTTCCGCCTTTTATCTTTCTACCTCTTTCATTGCTTTTGTATGCTTTTTGCATAGCAATAAAATCAAAGCCATTATGAGTCAGAAAAGTTCCATCTTCACTGGCAATCACAGCTTTTTGTAAATTCACGGAAATCTTTTCGATTGGTTCCCAATTATGGCTGAAATATATTTCTTTTCCAGCTGCTTTATTTTCAAAATAACGGATCACCATTAATGGGGTGAAAGGAACAGGTACAAATTTAAAAAGCACCACAAAAGAAATTGAAATCCCAAAAAACCACAACAAAGCTTTTAGTAGAAACCATTTTATTTTGGTCATAAAACTTTTGTTATGTTTTTTGGCAGGTGTTTTTTTTGTTGTTTTTTTGGGTGTTATTTTGGTTGCCATTTTTTATGTTAAATCTGCTAGTTCGGTTCCTATTAAACTGCCTATTGCCACTCCCATTCCGCCTAGTCTAACGCCACAATACACGTTTTCAGAGAGTTGGGAAACAATAGGGTTTTTGCTGTTTCCAATGCCCATAATTCCACTCCAGCGGTGTTCAATTCGGACATCTTGATTGGGCAAAATTACTTTTTTTAATAAGTCTTCCAATTTTTTTTGTACAATTTCTGTTTGTCCAAATTCTGTAGTGGTTTCGGTTTCAAAATCCAGATTTCTACCGCCTCCAAGCAGTATGCGATTGCCAATATTCCTGAAATAGTAGTAGCCTCTGTCCAAATGGAAAGTTCCTTTTATGTCTAAATTAGGAATTGGTTCTGTGATTAAAACCTGTGCTCTTGCTGGTTTTACTCCGCCTTTGGTTAGTTCATTGGCAAAACCGTTGGTGGCAAACAATAATTTTTTGGTAGTGAAACTAAAATCTCCAAGTGCAACTTCAACACTATTTTCTTTATCCAAAAAGGAGGTAACGGTTTGTTGGTTCAAAATTAAAATATCTTGCTCAACAGCTTGTTTTAACAAGGCCTGCATCATATTCCCAGTATCAATTTGAGCTTCAAAAGGATTAAAAATCAAATATTCATTGATGTCTCCAAAACCAAATCGGTCAACTTCTTTAGCAAATACATCAGATTTGAAAAGGGGTTTTAAGATTTGATTTATGAACGACAACTTATTAGAACATTCGCTGAAACTGCTTTCATCATCCTTTAAAAACAACTCATAACCACCATAAGGTTTGAAATCTATTGTATTGTCACCAAGACGTTTTCTCAATAATTGTAAGCCGCTCCATCTTTTTTGGATGAGTTGGATAACTTCTTCCTCGGTATGTGTTTTTAAATCTTCTATAATTTCTGAAATACTTCCAAAGCAGGCAAATCCAGCATTTTTGGTACTGGCTCCTTGCGGTAACATTCCTTTTTCGAGTATCAATATTTTGCTTTCAGGGTATTTTTCACGCAAACGTAAGCCTGTATGTAAACCTACAATGCCACTACCCACAATTGTGAAGTCTACATTAGTAAACCAATTTTTTAATTCCCAATAGCTTAGTTGCATTTGACTTTTTTTTATAAAATTAAATAAATTTTCTAGTTTTTGAATACTACTCTTTTGAATATGTTAGTCAATATGGATTATTTTTTTGAAATATTATTTTTAAGGTTAGCAATGTGTTAAGATTTCAAACAATAGGGGTTTGGCATCATAATTGTGTTGTAAAATTAGATATTAAAAAGGGGCATATTCTCTAGATTGCTAGAATAAACTATTGGCTAAGTCAAAATATAATAATAAAATTAAATAATTGGTTATGTTTGAAAATATAGATGAACTTATAGAAGTAAACTTGAAACTGCTATATACATCGAAATCTCAATTTATGATGCGGATCAATTTTAAGGACGAATGCGGTTTTAACTTAAAAAATTCCAAAGTCTTTGCAGAAATTTTAGACCATAAAGGCCTTGTCGTATTAGAAAAAGATCAAGGATTCCGCTGTGATTTAACAGATTTCGGTAAACAGATTTATGAGAGTGGGGGATGGAATAAATATCTGGAAACTGTTGAATCGTTTGCAAAATTCAAGAACATTGTCAATATGGATTCCCAAGTCAAAAAAATTGAACAGTCATTTCTGAAAAAAATAATGATTGCCAGTATCATCGTATTAGTGTTGTGTTTTTTTATCACGCTATTAACGGTTGAAATTTTTAAAACCACTTAGTTTTTTACAACTTTTTTCGGCACTAAAAGGAATCATTTTTTTAAGTTTTTTTTATGTGTCGCCATTTATTCTAATTGATGATTATAATGTTATATTTGAAAACTGAATATGTATTTTAAATAATTATGAGAAAAACAATCCTTTTAATGCTAACTATGATGAGTTTAACTGCAAGTGCTCAAAATGTAATGACTCCAGAATTACTGTGGAAATTAGGACGAATTACTCCTTTAGGAATTTCAAAAGACGGTAAAAATGTTGTTTACAAAGTGTCGACACCTTCAGTCGAAGAAAACAAATCTAGCTCCAAATATTATACTGTTGCAATTAGTGGTGGAACAGCTGTAGAAATTAGGGATACAAAAGATGTTTTGGTTGATAAAAATATTTCTCCTGATGGGAAATACGTAGTTTACAATCAGGAAGTGAAAATTGATAATGTCTTAGGTAAAGACTATTACCCTAATTTAGATAAATCCAACGTTCAAATTTATAATGGCCTTGATTATCGCCATTGGGATACTTGGAACGAAGGTAAATTCAATCACGTTTTTTACAAAGAAAATAAAGAAGGTGCAGAAGGGATTGATATTTTGAAGGGAGAAAACTTTGATAGCCCTCAAAAACCTTTCGGTGGTGATGAAGATTATAATTGGTCTACAGATGGGAAAAGTATAGTATATGTGTGCAAGAAAAAAGCGGGAACTCAATATGCGCTTTCTACAGATACCAATATATATGAGTATAATCTTGAAACTGGAAAAACGAGCAATAGAACTGAAGGGAATTTTGGATATGATACAGCTCCACAATTTTCTCCTTCGGGCGATTTGACTTGGTTGCAAATGAAACGCGATGGCTATGAGGCCGATAAAAACGATTTAATTGTTAGTTTCAAAGGAATGAAAATGAACCTTACTGCCAATTGGGACGGAACAGTAAGTAGTTTCAAATGGAGTAATGATGGAAAAAAAATATATTTTATTGCCCCAATCGATGGAACATTACAGCTTTTTGAAGTTAATTTTCCTGGCTTGACAAAAATTGCAATTACTGTAAAACAAATTACAAAAGGTGATTTTGATGTGCACGATTTGGTTGGTTTCTCAGGAGATGATATAATCGTTACTAGAACCGATATGAATCACGCAGCTGAAATTTTCTCGTATAATTTGAAGAAAAATACTTGGAAACAATTGACTAATGTAAATACTGCGACTTATTCAACATTGGCATTAAGCAAAACCGAAAGACGTTACGTAACAACAACCGATGGGAAAAAAATGTTGGTTTGGGTTATTTTACCACCAAATTTTGATGCCACTAAAAAATACCCAACGCTGTTATATTGCCAAGGTGGACCACAATCTCCTTTAACTCAATCTTATTCGTTTCGTTGGAATTTCCAATTAATGGCTGCCAACGGATATGTAGTAGTAGCTCCAAACCGTCGTGGTATGCAAGGTCACGGGGTAGAATGGAATGAGCAAATTAGTAAAGACTGGGGTGGACAAGTGATGGACGATTATCTTTCGGCTATTGATGATGTTGCCAAAGAAAGTTATGTTGACAAAGCTCGTTTGGGTTGTGTTGGTGCTAGTTATGGTGGATATTCTGTGTTTTATTTGGCAGGAATCCACAACAATAGATTCAAAACATTTATTGCCCACGATGGGGTTTTCAACACTCAAAGTATGTTTGGAACTACCGAAGAAGTTTTCTTCAACAACTGGGATTTTGGTGGACCTTACTGGGAAAAAGACAATGCAGCTGCACAAAAAGCGTACACAAAATTCAATCCTATAAACAATGTTCAAAACTGGAACACACCAATTTTGATTATTCAGGGTGGAATTGATTACAGAGTACCAATCGGACAAGGTCAAGAAGCTTTTCAAGCGGCACAGATACGCGGAATAAAAAGTAGATTCCTTTATTTTCCAGAAGAAAACCACTGGGTTTTAAAGCCTCAAAACGCTTTGGTTTGGCAAAAAGAGTTTTATAAATGGCTTAAAGAAACCTTATTAATTAATAATTCAGTAACAGAAATGTAACAAAATATGCTTTTTTGTTACATATTACAAAACCTTAACCAATTTTAAAGATGTATAAATTACCAATCAAATCGTTTCTTATCGCAACTACTTTAGTTGTTGGTATGAATACGATGACTGCTCAAGATGGATTAGTCAATTCATTGAAAGTAAATGTTAGCGAAAAAAGCGCAGAAAGTTTCAAGTTTACAGATGTAATTAATCTGGCTAATACTTCCATTAAAAACCAAGGGTCTTCAGGGACTTGTTGGAGTTATTCTACCAATTCCTTTTTAGAATCTGAAATGATTAGAATGGGAAAACAGCCCGTAGAATTATCACAAGTTTTCTCTGCTCGAAATGCTTATGTTGAAAAAGGAAAAAATTACGTACGTATGCATGGAGCTGTTACGTTAGGTGACGGTGGAGAATTGCACGACGTGACTAATATGTACAAAAAATACGGTGCTGTACCTCAAGAAGTGTATACTGGTTTGAACTATGGTACTTCAAAAAATAAGTTTGCTGAAATGGCTTCTTTGACCGAAGCTATGTTGGCTGCTGTTGTAAAGAATCCAAACGGGGAATTAACTCCTAATTGGGAAAAAGCATACGCTGCAGTTATTGATTCTTATTTAGGGCAAGTTCCAGAGAATTTTACATACAAAGGAAAAAGCTATACACCACAAACATTTGCTAAGGAAGTAGTGGGAATCAATCCAGATGAATATGTTGAATTTGCATCTTATGCTAACGTTCCGTTGTATACAAAAACAATGATGATGGTTCCTGATAACTGGTCATTTGATTTGGTTTACAATGTAAAAATGAATGATATGACGACTATCATCGATAATGCATTGAAAAACGGTTATACAGTAGCTTGGGCTTCGGATGTGAGTGAGAAAAGCTTTAGTTGGAAAAATGGCGTAGCTTATGTTCCAACCAAAAAGTATGATGAAATGACTGCTGAAGAAAAAGAAAATATGTTCAATGGTCCAAAACAAGAATTGGAAATCACTGAAGAAATTCGTCAAAAAGCATTCGATAATTATCAAACTACAGATGATCACGCGATGCATATTGTAGGTATTGCCAAAGATCAAATGGGGAAAGAGTACTATATTGTAAAAAACTCTTGGGGAGCGACCAATGACTATAAAGGTTATTTGTATGTAACTAAGAATTTTGTAAAATACAAAACGACTTCATTGATGGTTAATAAAGGTGCTGTTCCATCTGATATTGCTAAGAAAATAGGAGCATAATTTTTGCCTCTTTCAATATGAAAAGCCTGTCTTGATTAATTTCACGACAGGCTTTTTTATTGGAATACACGGAGTTTTATTATTGATTTGGAGCAGAAAGATTAGGATTTTTTGGAAGCATAGGTCCCGCTTTTCGTTTCAATCCCCGCCCAAAAGCGGGGGATTTCCACTGCAATCGGGACTAAGGGGAGAGATTTCGCTTTTTTTGCAATGAATACTACTGCACAAACTAAGTCATTGCGAGGTACGAAGCAAACTCATTTCGGATATACGTCCCAATAATGATTTATTATAGGTTTTTGTTAGTGGGATTGCTTCGTTCCTCGCAAAGACACAAAGTTGATAGCGTGGATTTGCCACCGGAGTCCTGCTAAAAAGCGGGACGAACAGACAAAGCAAATCATCCTAATACAAAGTCAACTTTCCTTTAAACCAAATGCCAAAATCTTGCTAAACCGCTATTGTATCCAGTACTTGATTTTTATTTTTAATTTACAAAGTTTTTATACTTTTAAATATTTTATATTGTGCTTCTACAACTGATTGATTAAAACCATGAGCCGCTTTTGGTAACAAATAATATTCTTTTTTAGGTGCTTGAATTTTGTCAAAATATTTTTTTGAGTTTTCTTTTGGCGTCATAATATCTTCATTGCCTTGTATTAGATATACCGGAATTTTAAATTCTAAATTGTCTCTCATTAAGTTAATGGTTGCAATTATTGATTGAACTCCTAATTTATCATCGCCAACATAATTTACAAACGAATAATCGTCTCCATCTTCTCTGTTTTTATTATCTATGTCGTTGTTGTAATCAGGAGAAAGTTGAAACCAATTGTCTGGAGCAGGAGTTGAATTTGCTCTTTCATATTTCTTTAAAATTCTAAATAATAAGCCTGCATTTTTTGCTCTGCTATAAGGCGGTTTGCCTATAGAATTTAATATGTCAAGAGCTTCTTTGTCATTTCTGTCTTCAGCCATTTTATAAATTTTAGAGTAAAATTCTATATCAATACTAGGATTGACAATTTGAGAATGTCCAACATAAGCATAAAAAAGATCTGGTTGTTTTGTAACTATTTTTACTCCAAGAGCAGAACCCCATGATGTTCCGGCAAGAATGATTTTTTGTTTTCCTAAATGTTTCAAAAGATATTTTGAGACTTCAACTCCATCGCTAGTCATTTGTTCAAGCGTTAAAGGATTAGCTTTTAAATATTCCGGGGTTAATTCCTCAGGAGGTGTGTTGCGGCCATAAGTTCTTCCAGCTCCTCGTTGATCCCATTGGACAATGATAAAATCCTTTTCTAAATCTTTATATAAAACATCAATGTAAGGACTTATTGTACTTCCTGGCCCTCCGTGAATAAACAAAATAATAGGTTTTGAACGGTTCCCTTTTATGGTAACCCATTGTTCTATTCCATTTATTAAAACGTATTTTTCTTCAGAAATTTGATTTTTTAGGTCAGAATCTTTTAAGATAATTTCAGTTTGTGGGTTTGCAGATGCCAACTGAGTGTTATTGCCTTTTGAGTTTTCTTTTAATTGTGCTAAAGACAAAAAAGGGACAAGGAATAAAATAAATAAGGATGTAATTTTCATGAGTTCAAATTTTTTAATTGTTTGTATTAATTTGAAACAAAATTGCATTATAAGCTGAACGTTGGCGACCGAATGAAAAAAGTCGAACCAATTTGCAGTAATTAAATTGGTTCGACTTTATTTTAGTAACGTTCGCCTTTTTACAAAGCCTTTATAATTAGGAGTTTCTGAACTCTGTAGGTGTTTGATTGGTGTACTTTTTGAAAGCAGTATTAAAAGACGATTTCGAATTAAAACCCACTTCATAAAGAATTTCTAAAATAGTAAGCTTATTTTTAGACGGGTCTTTTAAAATTCGCATCGCCTTTTGTATTCGATATTCATTTATAAAATCAAAAAAATGTTGATTCATATGATGATTAATCAAAACAGATAGATCACGAACAGGAATGTTAACTTGTTTAGCTAATTCTTGTATCGTTAATGAGGGCTCGAGAAACGGTTCGTTTTCTAAAACATACTTTTTTACAAGTTCGATTTGAGAAGCAATTTCTGCCGATTTTGGAGTCTCTACTAATTCTTTTTCTGTTGAAATAACTACTTCATTTACCAATAGCATATTTGAGTCAACACCTTTAAAAAGATCAGGATTGTTTAGGGCCTTTAATACAAACCAACAACTTATAAGTAGTGCAATAGTTCCAATAATTACATTTGATGAGTTAAGAAAGACATTGTAATCTGTATACCTTATTGCCGATTTGAATAAAACAATACAATGGGCAATTAGAAAAAACATAGTCATTTGAAACAACCATTTGTACGATGAGTTATTTGTATTGGTATAATTCTCTAAGTAAATTTCTTTGTATTTTTTTAAAATTACAAATACCAAAACAATATAAAAAGCATATTGTAGTTCCCCTAATATATAAAAAAAACGTATTTCTAACATTTGCTTAAAGTGCTCATAAATGTAGATGCTTTCGATGGAAGTTGCTAAATAAAGCCTTGGAATAAAGACCAAATTTGCAATTACAAACGGAATTAATAGCGTTAAATGTTTTGGTTTTAATCGAAAATCTGAATGACAAACTGCTTTTACATACAAGTAGAATATTGGCATAATTAGCAAACTAATTGTCATTCTAAAAAGCTCAAAATTTAAATTGGTCTCAAAATATTTTTCGGTAAAAAAGCTACTTAAATCAAATGCTGTAAGCAGAAGAAAACTAGCAAAAAGCCTATTTGAAAGTTTATTTTTTGTGTTTACGGTTAACAAAAAAAAGGCAAGAAGTAACATTATAAAAATGGTAATCGTACTAATATTGTTTAAAAAGGTGGGTTTATCCATTTAGTTTTTTTGTTGTGCCTATCATCACAATCTATAATTAAATTCGAAAATTGTTTCTGTAATAAAAATTTGTTATTCCTCTCATTTCGTATTGCCTACGTTCTCTGGTAATCAGCGGGTTTGGGACTAAATTAAGCCCATTATTCGGATTTTCCACCCGAGCGATAGCGAACAGGCGAAGCAAATCATTCAAAACACAAAACCAACTTTCCCTTAAGCCTAATGCCCAAATCCGTTGTAGCATCTGTTAACTGTAGCTTGTTTTACTAAGGTCTTATTCTTTGGTCAAATAAAAGTATAAATACAATTACCCAAACTATAGAAATCAAAAGTGTTAATTTTGCCTCCTTGTCAAATTTCGTATTTTTTATTTCTACTAATATTAATTCTGGGTCTGTTGATTCAATTTCAATTAAACTTGTCCCTGCTATTATATCTCCAAGCCTTCTTTTAGGATTTACTAATAAAAAAATTATTTCTATCATCCATATTGGAGCTGTAATATTTCTTAACATACATTTCAGTTTACTTGCTTGTTCATTTGTCTTTACATCAACTACTTTAAAACCTAAAAGTCTGTGAACAGCACTTTGTCCTCCAAAGAAATCTTTATTAATTAAAGCTATCATCATTAAGCTGAATGATATTGAAAAAATAATGTCTATCCATACAAAATTAGCTTGATTTGGATTACCGAAACTAATTTTCGGAATCATTGAGATAATTAATATTGGAAAAAATATTACAGGTATATTCCACATTTCAAGAATTAACGATTTAAATCGTTTGTTCCATTCTAGAAGCGAAAAATTACTTTGCAAATACATTTTCACAAATCGATTAAACATTAAAAACTTCAATATCCTCATTATTTTAAAAATTTTCTTTGATGTCTATTGGTGGTTTCGTTGTTGTCGGCGGTTTCGGCGGTTTCAAGTTACAGTTAACGTCTTGGCACTACAGCGGGTTTGGGACTAAATTAAGCCCTATTTTCGGATTTGCCAAAACATCGCAAATACAAAACCATTTTTCCATTAAGCCAAATGCCCAAATCCGTTGTAGCATCTATGTAAAAGCATAACTTAGAATTACTAAAAACAAAGATTATGCAATTACAAGATGCCTTAATAAAACCAAAGATATTCATTGGTTTAGATATTCACAAAAAAAGCTGGACAGTTTCCATTCAAACTGATTTGTTCTTTCACAGAACGTACTCGATGCCTTCCGTTGCCGAGGATTTATTTCAATATGTGGAGCAAACATTTCCTGATTACGAAGTGGATTTAGTTTATGAAGCAGGCTGTTGCGGGTTTTGCGCCGCCCGCTATTTTTTAAACTTAGGTTGGAGTGTTTTGGTTGTCAATCCATCCGATGTCAAGACAGGAGACAAGGAACGATATCAAAAAACAGACGCCTTAGATTCGAGAAATCTGTCCAATCAATTAAAGGCGGGTGTTCTGCGGGGAGTTTATATTCCTACTGAAGAACACGAACAGTTTACGACTTTGGCCCGTCATAGAACCCAAGTCACCAAGAAACTCCGACAAAGCAAATTGCATATTAAAAGTATGTTGCTCTTTCATGGCATAACAATACCTCAAGAGTTTGATAATTCAAATTGGAGCAAAGATTTTATTGTCTGGCTAGAAAATATAAAATTCAGCAATACTTGTGGAGAATTGGCTTTGCAGGGCAAAATACGGATGTATAAATTTATCAAGTCAGAGTATTTGGAAATTGCGAATCAAATGCGTGCTCATTGCCGAAAGACCCATAAGAAAGATTATAATCTCTTGAAGAGCATTCCAGGAATTGGGGGTTATCTGGCAAGCGTGATTCTGGCCGAGTGTGGTGATTTGCGCCGATTCAATAACGAGGGACAATTCAGCTCTTACATCGGATTGGTTCCTGGGATTTATAATAGCGGCGGTTCGGAAAAGTGTTTGGGAATAACTCCCAGAAGCCGTTCACAATTACGGAGTTATTTAGTGGAAGCCGCCTGGGTTGCCATTAGAAAAGATACCGAAATGCAAAACTATTACCGCAAACATCAAGGCAAGAACGTAAAGAGTATCATCATTAAAATAGCCCATAAAATGGCACGAAGAATACTCTCGGTCATTAAAACGGAAACACCCTATCAAATCAATAGAAATTTAGTGTTAGAAAAATAAAAACAACCTTCTTAAAAAGCTCAATTATAACAGAAGATAGACTGCAAAACAGCTAAGGTGGTTCTATAAAACGAAGCCACATTTTGTAGCAGGCAGCTATTTTTTATTCTTACAATCATACAGATGCTGGTGGTCTCGTTCTGAAAACGAGAACCACATATAGGAGTGTGAGCCTTAAGAATTTTAAAAAGAAAGACTATGAAATAAAAGAGACATGAATTCCTGGCATTATTGAAAAAGTTAGAATAACTTTTTCAGTCCAAGCCTTCGGCGGACAAAAAGTTGTTTCCAACTTTTTCAACAAGCCGCTGGTATGGAATTCTATACTCGAAAAATAACCGACATATAACCCTCTCAAAAGTTGTGAATAACTTTACGATGCTTTACATAGGAGTGGCTGTTAGCAGATGGCTTTATTTCTTCAGTTCCACTTCGCCTTTAAAATACTTCGATTCAGAATATATTTTCAAGCCTAAAATTTTCCATTCTAAAGTTCCTGAAACATTATAAAAGCATTTATTATCTGTTTTAGATTTTTCGATACTAACATTTTCAACATTCCAATTAGTTCCACTAACAAATCCGCTTCTATTAGTTTGTGCGGAAATTGGTTTGTTTTCATTTTCGCCAAACATTATAGACATTCCAATTGTAGTTGCTAGATTTTCTTCAAGTATAATTCTAGTCGAAAATGTATTTCCTTTAAACGTATTTTGCTTAATAGTTGGATTTTGTAAGTCAAAAATTTTGCTTTTACTCTCTTCATCGCTAGGTTTTGCAATAAAAGATAGTAATCCCAAAACAAAAATTAAAGAGGCAAATATTCCTAATTTTTCTTTAATAACTTTAGTTGATTTAAAGCAAATAATTACAAAATAAATTAAGATTGCAATATTTATTAATCCCCAAATTAGTTCTAGCATAATTTCTATGTTGTAATTAGTGTTCAGTTTTTTCAAGCTATCTGCTAACTTATTTATATGTGTGACAAAATTACTCCAATCCACCCTAATTTTGGTAGCTTTGTCTGACAAACATACCGTTTATTTTTTAAATAGAATGGATTTCAAATCAATTCTGGTGTAATTTATTGCTTCCGTTCGTGCCTTTTCTGTTTGGCATTAAAACCTTTCTTAATAATTGGCAAATCATACCTAACAGGTTAAAGAAAACGGGTTAGAATAACTAAACATCTAGTGTTTCGGTAATGCCGCGTGAAGGATAGTAGCAAGCTACCGAAGTACCGCGGATAGCCTGACAGCAGCTAGAAAAAGGGCAATGACGACAAAGTATATAGCCCTTTTTCTAGATGGTGGCACGCCATAATACTTTTTAAAGAGAATTGTTCTGGTTGGTATAAGGCCAAAAAAAATCCCATTCTGTTGAGAATGGGATTGAATATTTGAATTAATTTATTCGGGGTCATTCATTTTGAAATCGTCCATGAAGGCAGTGGTGTAATCCCCTGCGATGTATCTGGCATCATCCATCAACTGTCTGTGGAATGGAATGGTAGTTTTGATACCTTCGATTACGAATTCGTCTAATGCTCTTCTCATTTTACTGATAGCTTCTTCACGAGTTTGGGCTGTAGTAATTAATTTGGCAATCATCGAATCGTAATTTGGCGGAATCGTATAGCCTGAATACACGTGTGTATCAAGACGTACTCCATGACCACCTGGCATATGTAGCGTAGTGATTTTTCCTGGAGACGGTCTGAAGTCGTTATAAGGATCTTCAGCATTGATACGGCATTCGATAGCATGCAATTGTGGAAGATAGTTTCTACCGGAAATTGGCACACCGGCAGCTACTAGGATTTGCTCACGGATTAAGTCATAATCAACAACTTGTTCTGTAATAGGGTGCTCTACTTGGATACGAGTGTTCATTTCCATGAAGTAAAAGTTTCTGTGTTTGTCAACCAAAAATTCTACAGTTCCAGCACCTTCGTATTTTATGTATTCTGCTGCTTTTACAGCTGCTTCGCCCATTTTTGTACGCAATTCGTCGGTCATGAAAGGAGAAGGAGTTTCCTCGGTCAATTTTTGATGACGACGTTGAACAGAGCAGTCTCTTTCTGAAAGGTGACATGCTTTACCGTATGAATCACCAACAACTTGGATTTCGATATGACGTGGCTCTTCAATTAATTTTTCAAGATACATTCCGTCGTTTCCGAAAGCGGCTGCTGATTCTTGACGCGCACCTTCCCATGCTTTTAGTAAATCTTCTGGAGCCCAAACAGCTCTCATTCCTTTACCTCCACCACCGGCAGTTGCTTTTAACATTACAGGATATCCAAATTTATTGGCTAATTCTGCTGCTTGTTCAAAAGATTCTAAGATTCCAACTGAACCTGGTACACAAGGAACTCCAGCTTCGATCATCGTGGCTTTTGCAGAAGCTTTATCACCCATTCTGTCAATCATTTCTGGAGATGCACCGATGAATTTTATATTGTGTTCTTGACAAATTTTAGAAAACTTTGCGTTCTCAGAAAGGAATCCGTAACCAGGGTGAATTGCATCTGCGTTTGTGATTTCGGCAGCGGCAATAATATTGGACATCTTTAAATAAGATAGGTTACTTGGAGGTGGTCCGATACAAACGGCCTCATCAGCAAATTTCACGTGCAAGCTTTCGGCATCTGCAGTAGAATAAACAGCTACCGTTTTGATACCCATTTCTCTACAAGTTCGAATGACACGTAGTGCTATCTCTCCTCTATTTGCTATTAGTATTTTTTTAAACATCTTCTTGAAATTGTAAATTATAATTTATAAATTTTAAATTATTTGAATGAGATAAATTCATCATTCAAAATTCATCATTCAAAATTTCTTATGATGGATCTACTAAGAATAAAGGTTGGTCAAATTCTACTGGAGACATATCGTCTACCAATATTTTTACAATTTTACCAGATATTTCAGATTCAATTTCATTGAATAATTTCATCGCTTCAATAACACAAAGAACATCACCTTTAGCAATTGTTTTACCCACTTCAACAAACATTGGTTTGTCAGGAGAAGGCTTTCTGTAAAAAGTACCAATAATTGGTGATTTTATAGTAACATAATGTGCGTTTTCTACTACTGGAGCTTCTGGGGCAGCAGCAACAGGAGCTATTTGTTGTGGAGCGGCAGCTTGAGGAAGAGCGTTTTGTACAGGTAATTGTTGTACATAAGTTGCTTCGGTAACGTTTCCTTCTAAAGTAGTTCTGATGGTGATTTTAACATCATCCATTTCTAATTTTACTTCTGCAACACCTGAATTTGCTACAAATTTGATTAGATTTTGAATTTCTTTTAAATCCATAATTATTTCTTTTTAGTTTATTTTATTTTTTATCGTAAGCCCAAGTTAGGTAAATGGATCCCCAAGTAAAACCGCCGCCAAAAGCAGCGAAAATGATAGTGTCTCCTTTTTTGAAAACATGTTCAAAATCGTATAGTACTAAAGGTAATGTAGCCGAAGTTGTATTTCCATATTTTTCAATATTCATCAATACTTTGGCATCTTCTAAGTTCATTCGATGAGCTGTAGCGTCAATAATACGTTTGTTAGCTTGGTGTGGTACTAACCAATTCACATCTTCATTAGTCAAATTGTTTCTTTTAAGAATCAATTCACTTGCATCTGCCATATTGGTAACCGCATATTTAAAAACGGTTTTTCCATCTTGAATGATATTGTGCTTGTTGTCATTTACGGTTTCCATAGTTGTTGGAAGAAGGGAACCTCCAGCTGGAATTTTCAAGAAATCACGACCAACACCATCACTTCGTAAGTATTCATCTTGTAAGCCGTAACCTTCATAATTTGGTTCAAACAAAACAGCTCCTGCGCCATCTCCAAAAATAATGCAAGTTGCTCTGTCTTTATAATCTACAATTGAAGACATTTTATCGGCACCTATAAGTAGCACTTTTTTGTATCTTCCAGATTGGATATAAGCAGCTGCTGTTGACATTCCGTAAAGGAAGCTAGAACAAGCGGCTTGTAAGTCATAAGCGAATGCATTTGTTGCTCCAATTGCGGTTGCTACATATACACCTGTAGAGGCTACTGGCATGTCTGCAGTTGCAGTTGCCATTAAAATTAAATCTATCTCGAGAGGGTCAATGTTTGCTTTTGCTATTAAATCTTCTGCAGCTTTTATAGCAAGAAAAGAAGTTCCTTTATCGGCATCTTTCAGTATTCTTCTTTCTTTAATTCCGGTGCGTGTGGTTATCCATTCATCATTTGTATCGACCATAGTTTCGAGAACTTTGTTTGAAAGAACAAAGTCCGGAACATAACCACCAACTGCGGTAATTGCGGCTGTAATTGTACTCATTATATGCGATTATTTATTGCCAAATGTTGCCATTTGCAAAATTTTTAAAAGTCTCTAAAATTACAATAAAAAAACTAAACTAATAGTTTTAAGTTTTCTTATTTAAGGAAATTATAAACAACAAAAAAAACTCTCACGAAGTGAGAGTTCCAGTATTATTTACAAAAACGTATTAAGCAAGAGCTACGACAGATTTATCGATAACAACTTGTCCTCTGTAGTACATTTTTCCTTCATGCCAGTAAGCTCTGTGGTATAAATGTGCTTCTCCAGTAATTGGACATGTGGCGATTTGAGCTACAGTAGCTTTGTAATGTGTTCTTCTTTTGTCTCTTCTAGTTTTCGAGATTTTTCTCTTTGGATGTGCCATTTTACTATATTATTTATCCGTTAATAGTTGCTTTAATTTGTCCCAACGTGGGTCTATATTCTCTTCTTTTTCTTCTTCTTTTTCTTTCTTCTGCTCTTTAATTGTCAATTCTTTCAGTTTCGTCAAAGCTTCTGTGTTTAAACTGCCATCCTTTATTCCTGGATGCACCCTTCTTAAGGGTATTGAAAGTACAATCATCTCATATATATATTGAGTGATGTCTATTTCAAATTCTCCGAAAGGCAATATTAACAACTCTTCATTGTCATTATTATAACTATCTCCAAATCGAACAATTAATTTTATTTTACCTTTAATTGGTAAATCAAAATCTTCGCTTGTAAGATCGCAAGGTACGTTGACGGTTCCTTGATGTTTGAAGCTAATCTCTAATAAGTTGCTTTTTTTGTCTAAAACTACATTTACTTTGATGTCTGAATTTTGAAATTCGTTATAATCAAAGATTTCAAAGAACGCATTATTAATTTGATACTCAAATTTGTGTTTCCCTAGCTTCAATCCTACGAAAGGAATTACATATTCTTTTGTCTTGCTCATTTCAACAACAATTTGCCCTAAACTTCGGGAGTGCAAAGATATAAAATAATTGGAAATCTAATAATGTTATTCACCTTTTTTTGTTTATAACTGTTTTTCTTTTGTTTTTAAAGGCTTCTCGCTGATTTCCGCGTATTGATTTCTTGAATTATACACATCAATAGCAAGATAAACAGCCTCTTTGAAAGAATTATAGTCGGCTATATTTTTTCCGGCAATATCATAAGCAGTTCCATGATCTGGGGAAGTTCTTATTTTGTTCAACCCAGCGGTATAGTTTACTCCATTGCCAAATGATAATGTTTTGAAAGGTATTAAGCCTTGATCGTGATAGGTTGCAATAACAGCATCATATTTTTCATATTGATTGCTGCCGAAGAAACCGTCTGCTGGGAAAGGGCCAAAAACTAAAGTTCCTTTTTCGAATAATTTTTTCAATGCGGGTTTCAATACAGTGTCATCTTCGGTTCCAATAACTCCGCCATCTCCGCAATGTGGATTAAGTCCCAATACGGCAATTTTGGGTTTGTTGATGCTAAAATCCTGAATCAAAGTTTGATTGATGGTTTCGATTTTCTTAAAGATTAACTCTTCGGTTAAATGTGAAGCCACTTCATTAATAGGAATGTGATCTGTTAATAAACCAACTCTTAGGTTGTCTTGCACCATTAGCATTAGGGCATCACCTTCTAGTTCTTGGTTTAAATAATCAGTATGTCCTGGGAATTTGAACTCTTCTGATTGAATGTTGTATTTATTTATAGGTGCTGTGACCAATACGTCTATAACGCCTTCTTTTAGTGCTTTGGTGGCGGCTACGAATGATTTTATAGCATATTCACCTACTTTTTCATCATTTGTTCCAAGGTTTAAATCAATTCCTTCTCTCCAAAGATTGAAGACGTTGACTTTGCCGATCACAATTTGATCCAATTTGTCGATACCGTGTAAGGCGACAGTGGATTCAAAATTCTTTCTGACGAACGAAAGTATCTTTACGTTGGCAAAGATAACAGGAGTACATAATTCTAACATGCGAGAGTCTTCGAATGTTTTTAGAATGACTTCGCTTCCAATACCGTTTAAATCTCCTATTGAAATTCCTACGATTATATTTTCTGCTTTTTTCATAATGTCCTCTAGTTATTTATTGCTAATTTTGAAGTGCAAATTTAGTAAAATAAAATAAGAAATGTTTACAGGAATTATTGAAACACATGGGATTGTCCAAGAAGTTAAAAAAGAGCAGGATAATATTCATGTTACTGTTGAATCTTCGATAACAGGAGAGTTGAAAATCGATCAGAGTGTTGCTCATAACGGAATATGCTTAACAGTGGTTGCCATAGAAGGGCATCATTATACGGTTACTGCAATAGGGGAAACTATAAATAAGACCAATATTTCAAGTTGGAAGGTAGGGGACAGTGTTAATCTGGAAAGAGCGATGAAATTAGGGGATCGCCTGGATGGGCATATTGTACAAGGTCATGTCGACCAGATAGGTACTTGTGTTTTGGTTAGAGAAACTAATGGAAGTTGGTTTTATACCTTTGAGTATGATTCTGCTTTGCAAAATATTACAATAGAAAAAGGTTCTATTACAGTAAATGGGGTTAGCTTGACTGTAGTGGATTCAGGTAAAAGTAATTTTAGCGTAGCAATTATACCTTATACACATGAACATACTAATTTTAATTCGTTTGTTGTTGGAACCAAAGTAAATTTGGAATTTGATGTAATTGGGAAGTATGTTTCCAGGTTATATGGGAATAAATAAACTGCAATTTAGCTGGTATAAAAAAAGCGTCAATTTAAATTGACGCTTTTTTGTTTTGAATGTGTTTGTAAATGATATAGAAACCAAATAGCAAGGCTATAAATAGTAAAATATTGATATTTTCATTAATTGGTAAATCTGGTGGGATTTCTTCTGGAGGAGGTGGGTCATCGCAATATCCGCTTACTCCTGTAAGGAGGAGTAAAATGCAGAGTAAAAATTTATTTTTGATAATTTTCATAAATTTATATAAAGTAATAAATCATTTTTATTAAATAATAAAAGAACTTTTTTGATTTAAAACTCCTAACACTATATAAATAATTTAATGCCGCGAAGTTATAGATATATTTTTTGAGAGACAAACGATAATTCTATAAAATGATACTTTTGACGTTAAAATTAACTTTATTAAGCTAAAGTTAATCTAATACTTACAAAAAAACAAGGTAGATCTTGTTTGTAACCTTGGGGTGATTACTACAACTAAGTTACTGTTTTTTTTGTACTTATGATATTTTCTAGTCAGGATTACGATGAATTGTATGTTTTTGTGGTTAAAGTGTATAAGAGAAGGATCTTTGTGGATTCTAAAAAAAAATAAACCCCTCAATATCAATCGATATGAGGGGTTTATTGTGGTCCCACCTGGGCTCGAACCAGGGACCACCTGATTATGAGTCAGGTGCTCTAACCAGCTGAGCTATAGGACCGGTTAAGAGTTTGCAATATTACTACAATTATTTTATTACTACAAGTATTTTAAGAGTAGATTTTCGGATAGTTTAATGACTAGGGGGAATCTGTTTTGAAAATGACTGATTATGAATTGAGTAAATTATGGATTTTTTTTATTTTATTTCTTGACATAGTTCAATTAATACGCCATTGGTGCCTTTTGGGTGCAAAAAAGCGACTAGTTTATTGTCGGCTCCTCTTTTTGGGGTTTCGTTTAGGACGGTGAATCCTTCTGATTTGAGACGTTCGATTTCGGAAAGGATGTCTTCTACATCAAAAGCGATGTGGTGGATTCCTTCTCCTTTTTTTTCGAGGAACTTGGCTATAGGACTTTCTGGATTGGTGGCTTCGAGGAGTTCTATTTTGTTGGGGCCATTCATGAAGAAGGAAGTTTTTACGCCTTCGCTGGTGACTTCTTCTTGTTTGTAGGCTGGTGCACCGAATAGTTTTTCGAATAACAAATTGGATACTTCAAGGTTTTTGACTGCGATGCCAATGTGTTCTATTTTTCTCATTGTGTGATGGTTTGTGTTTTTTATTTTTTTTGAATTGTTCCCAAAAAAGGACTATTGTTTGTCTTTAGCCCTGATGGAAGTGGCATCCCATCTCGTTTTTTCTGCGAGATGGAATATAGCGGACAGCAGGAACTTTGCCTCCTGAAAAAGCCTAATCTTTCGCTTTTGATTCTGCTCCCAAATCATAAAACAAATATAAAAAACTTTATGAGTTTCTGACTTTGTAAGGTTGTCTCTCAAAAAATTAGTATTTTTGCACTATGGAAACAAATAGACAGAAAAAAATAGGCGGGGTTATCCAAAAAGATTTGGTTGATATTTTGCAAGGTGAAGTGAGAAAAAATGGAATTACGAATTTGATAATTTCAGTATCCAAAGTTGTCGTGACTACAGATTTGTCTGTGGCCACGGTGCATTTAAGTATTTTCCCTCAAGAAAAAGCAGCGGAAACATTGGTAGGGATTAAGGCTAATTCGACTTTGATTAAACACGATTTATCTCAAAGAGTACGTTTGCAATTGCGTAAAGTGCCTAATTTGGTTTTCTTTATTGATGATTCTTTGGATTATATTGAGAAGATTGACAACGCCTTGAAAAATCAAGAAAATCCAATTGAGAATAGAGATTTGTTGGACAAACGCAGATTTCAATAAAGTTTGAATTTTCCTCTTTACATAGCCAAGCGGTATATTTTTAGCAAAAGCAAAAATAATGCTATCAATATTATTAATCGTATTGCCAGTATGGGAATTATTGTGGGAGCCATGGCATTATTTGTCGTGCTCTCGGTTTTTACGGGGTTGAAAGAATTTAGTCTTTCGTTTACCAATGATATTGACCCTGATCTTAAAGTAAGCAGTACGCTTGGAAAATCTTTTTTTATTGTACCAAAACAGGAAAAAGAGATTGCGGAAATTGAAGGTCTCGCTTCTTATTCTAAAGTTATTGAAGAGCGAGTATTGTTTACGTTTAATGGAAAACAAGAGGTTACTTTTCTTAAGGGAGTTGATTCTACTTTTAACACCGTTAGCGATTATAATAAAAAACTATATAATGGACAATGGCTGAAACCGGATACTTATCAGGTCGTTGTTGGCTATGGAATTGCTCAAAAATTCTCGATGGGTTTACTGGACTACAATAATGCCTTTGAGGTTTTTGTTCCAAAGCCAGGTAGGGGAGCTATTGAAAATCCAGCTCAGGCTTTTAACAAAACAGATGTTTTTCCGGTTGGAATTTATGCAATCAGTGAAGATTTAGATTCTAAATATGTGTTTGCCGATTTAGGTTTGGCACAAGAATTATTGGAATACAAGTCTAATCAGATTTCCAGTCTTGAGATTAAATTAAAACAAGGAGCTGACGAAAGTGCTGTTATTGAGAAACTCCAATCGATTTTCAAGAATAAAATTACCGTAAAAAACAAGGAACAGCTGAATGAAGCCTTGTATAAAATGTTGAATACAGAGAATATTGCGGTGTATTTGATATTTACATTGGTAATTGTTGTGGCACTTTTTAACTTGATTGGTGCGCTCATCATGATGATTTTGGATAAAAAAGGAAATCTTAAAACTCTCTTTAATCTAGGAACCGGCATCAAGGATTTGAGAAATATATTTTTACTGCAAGGAACTTTATTGAGTTTTTTCGGAGGGATTATCGGATTGTTATTGGGTGTTGTGTTTGTGTTATTACAACAACAATATGAGCTGATAATGATAACTCCTACATTGGCTTATCCAGTGGTTTTTACAATGGAAAACGTACTTATTGTTATGGCTACTATTGTCACGCTTGGTTTTATTGCATCATTAATAGCAAGCAGCCGAGTGAGCAAGAAATTATTGGATTAAGCAAAGATTTAAGAAAAAACACGAATTCCACTAATTTACACAAATTCATTCGTGAAAATTAGTGGAATTCGTGTTTAAGCTTTTAAACAACCTCATATCCAGAATAAGCCTCTTCTATTTCATTCAGCGCAGCGAATAATTCTTCTGGACGGTCTAGGGTAACTAATTTTTGTTTGTAAGTTTTGAAAGAATGAATTCCTTTGAAATAATTGGTGTAATGAGGTCTTGTTTCAACAATACCGAGTCTTTCGCCTTTCCATTCCATTGCCCAAGTAAGGTGATTTCGTACGGCTTCAACTCTATCGGCAACGGTTGGTTTTGCTAAATGTTCACCGGTTTTGAAGTAATGCTTGATTTCATTAAAAATCCAAGGATAACCGATAGCGGCACGACCAATCATTATTCCGTCGATACCGTATTCATTTTTATAATGCAATGCTTTTTCGGGTGAATCAATATCGCCATTTCCAAAAATAGGCATTGTGATTCTCGGATTGTTTTTCACACGGGCAATGTGCGACCAATCGGAATGGCCTTTGTACATCTGTGCACGGGTTCTGGCGTGGATGCTCAAAGCGGCAACACCAATATCCTGCAAACGCTCGGCAACTTCATCAATATTTATCGAACTGTCATCCCAACCCAAACGCGTTTTTACGGTAACAGGTAAATGGGTACTATCAATAACGGCTTGTGTCAAGCGAATCATTAAATCAACATCTTTCAAAACTCCGGCACCGGCACCTTTGCAAACGACTTTTTTGACAGGGCAGCCAAAATTGATGTCTATTAAATCTGGGTTTACGGTAGAAACTATTTTGGATGACAACGCCATTGCCTCTTCGTCTCCACCAAAAATTTGAATTCCAACAGGTCTTTCGTAATCGAAGATGTCTAATTTCATTCGGCTTTTGATGGCGTCTCGGATTAGTCCTTCGGAAGAAATAAATTCGGAGTACATTAAATCGGCACCATGCTGTTTGCATAATCTGCGGAATGGAGGGTCGCTCACATCTTCCATAGGTGCTAACAGTAGGGGAAATTCTGGTAATATAATGTTGCCAATCTTAATCATCGTCCTTAAATTTTTTGCAAAATTACATCTTTTAAGCGAAAGGATAAAAAACTTAATGATATTAGATAACTAAGAAGATGATTTTGAATAATTTGCTAACTAATTAAGGAGTATATGTATTACAATTTGAAAAGACTTTGGGTAAATGCTTGAGTTTCCTATTTTGAAACTTTGAAACTGTTGAATTTAGAGTATATTTGCAGATTAATTGTCGCTTTACGGCGTTTGCGTGAGGGATAGCAGCGGAAATCCTTTCCCTTTTTTCTTTAAAAAGGAAAAGATTGCAGCGAATAGCCCGACGGCTTTTTCTGCCGTCACGCCCAAATAAATTTGATATTAGTAGAAGATGACTTGCGGAGCATTGCATGTTTCCAAAAAGTAAATAAAAGTTACACATGAAACATATTAGGAATTTTTGCATTATTGCACATATTGATCACGGAAAAAGTACATTGGCGGACCGATTATTGGGGGCAACCCAAACGGTAACGGCTCGTGAAGAAAAGGCGCAATTGCTTGATAATATGGACTTGGAACGTGAACGTGGTATTACGATTAAGAGTCACGCGATACAGATGGAATATACGTATAAAGGCGAAGAATATATCTTGAACCTTATCGATACTCCGGGGCACGTGGATTTCTCCTATGAAGTTTCGCGTTCTATTGCGGCTTGCGAAGGAGCGTTGCTGATTGTTGATGCTGCACAAAGTATTCAGGCACAAACGATTTCTAACTTGTATTTGGCACTAGAAAATGACTTGGAAATTATTCCGGTTTTGAACAAAGTAGATTTACCAAGTGCCAATCCAGAGGAAGTAAGCGATGATATTATTGACTTGCTTGGATGTAAATTGGAAGATATTATTCACGCATCGGGTAAAACTGGTTTTGGTGTAGAAAATATATTGGCTGCGATTATTGAAAAAATTCCAGCTCCAAAAGGAGTGAAAGATGAGCCTCTTCAGGCTTTGATATTTGATTCTCATTACAATCCATTTCGTGGGATTGAGGTAATTTTCCGTGTGAAAAACGGTGAAATTAAAAAAGGCCAAAAAATTAAATTTATGGCTACCGGCAATGAATATTTTGCTGATGAAGTTGGAACATTGAAATTGAATCAAGTTCCTAAAAATGTAATTTCGACAGGAGATGTTGGGTATTTGATTTCTGGAATTAAAGAAGCCAAAGAGGTAAAAGTAGGTGATACTATTACGGATGCCAAAACGCCTACTACAAATATGATTACAGGTTTTGAGGATGTAAAACCAATGGTATTTGCTGGGATTTATCCTGTAGATACAGAGGATTATGAAGATTTGCGTTCTTCTATGGAAAAACTGCAGTTGAACGATGCCTCATTGGTATTTGTTCCAGAAAGTTCTGCTGCTTTAGGATTTGGTTTCCGTTGCGGATTCTTAGGAATGTTGCACATGGAGATTATCCAAGAGCGTTTGGAGCGCGAGTTTGACATGACTGTAATTACTACAGTACCGAACGTTTCGTATTTGGCTTACACCAAAAAACATCCAGAAGATGCTTTTGTAGTTAACAATCCATCAGATTTACCAGAACCTTCTCGTTTGGACCGAGTTGAGGAACCTTATATTAAAGCGACTATCATTACCAAATCTGATTTTGTTGGAAACGTAATGAGTTTGTGTATTGAAAAACGGGGTCAAATTACCAATCAAACGTATTTGACAACAGAGCGTGTGGAGTTAAATTTCGATATGCCTTTGGCAGAGATTGTATTTGATTTTTACGACAGATTGAAAACGGTTTCTAAAGGATATGCTTCATTTGATTATTCTCCAATTGGAATGAGAACTTCAAAATTAGTCCGTTTGGACGTTTTATTGAATGGTCAAACGGTTGATGCACTTTCTGCGTTGATTCACGAAGACAATGCGTATAACATTGGAAAGAAAATGACCGAGAAATTGCGTGAGTTGATTCCGAGACAACAATTTGATATTCCGATTCAAGCTGCGATTGGTGCTAAAATAATTGCCCGTGAAACGATTAAAGCCTTACGTAAAGACGTTACCGCAAAATGTTACGGTGGGGATATTTCCCGTAAACGTAAATTGCTTGAAAAACAGAAAAAAGGTAAAAAACGTATGCGTCAAGTAGGAAATGTCGAAATTCCGCAGGAAGCGTTTATGGCGGTATTGAAATTGAATGATTAATCTTTTTTTTAGAGAATAGAAGAAAGATTCAAGAATAAAGAGAAAACCTGACGATGATAAAATTGTCAGGTTTTTTTGTTAGTGACAATTGTTTTTTCTCTAATTTTGTTTTTATGGAAACTATAAAATTAAATATCGATTTGAGCGTTAATCAATTGATTGAAGCAGTGAAGCAACTATCGCCTAAAGACAGATTGAAAGTTAATGAAGCCATTTGGAATGAAGATACTGAGATTCCTGTTGAGCATCAACGAATTGTTTTAAATCGAATGACAAAAGCAAAAGCAAATCCAGAAAGACTTTTAGATTGGGATGAAGTTTCTAAAAATCTATAATTTTTGATTTACTCCGTAAAAATACATATTGATGCTTTCAATGACATTCAAGAAGCTTCTGAATGGTATGAGATGCAATTGAAAGGATTAGGTTTACGTTATAAAACCCAAACGAAAAAACAAATCAATTCTTTAAGAGAGAATCCATATTCTTTTGCTGTAAAATATAACGAGGTCAGATGTCGTAAGATTTCAAAATTTCCTTTTCTAATTCATTATACAATTGATGAGGAGTTAAAAACCATAACTGTTTTTGCCGTTTTTCATACTTCAAGAAATCCGGAGATTTGGAAAAAACGAAATTAATAACTTATTTTTTCTGCAAAAATAAATTTAGCTTTTATGAAAATATAGAGAAAACCTGACAATGTAAAAATTGTCAGGTTTTTTTGTTTTTCGTTCTCCTTCAGGGGTTAGGGGCTTATTTATCCTTCAACCAATTGAATAATCGTTGTGCATCTGCACATTTAAACAATTGGGTTCCTTCGTTCATTGTGGCAGCAGAACCACAGGCTACTCCCAAACGAATGACTTCTTTCAAGCTTTTATTTTGCGAAAGCGCCCAAACCATTCCGCCAACCATACTGTCGCCGGCACCAACGGTACTTCTCTTGGCAACATTGGGAGCCGGAACAAACTCATAGCTATCTTTGGTTACCAAAACTGCTCCTTGCGGGCCAAGTGACACTACTACAATTTCGGCGCCTCCTTTGGCAATGATTTGTTTAGCAGCTTCATTGACTTCTTCCATTTCCAGTCGTTCAACACCAACTAGTTTAGCCAGTTCTCCCACATTTGGTTTGATGAGGTATGCACCCGTTTCCAATACTTTTTTCAAGGCTTCTCCTGAGGTGTCCACTATTAATTTTGAATTAGATTTTTTCGCTATTTCGGCTACCTTTTGATAAAAATCAGCTGATAAGCCTTCGTTTAGACTACCACTGGCTACCAAGAATTTTGGCTTTAAGTTGGCTATGGCGTTAAGTACGGCTTGTTCCTCTTCATTCGTTATTTCACCTCCCGTAAACCCAAAACGATATTGCGAATTGGTATTCTCATCTACCGCTACAAAACTTTCTCTAGTCCAGGTCTGAATTGGAATTGCTTGAAAGGCGATGGATTCTTTGGCAACCAATTCTTCCAGCATTTTTCCTAATGGTCCTCCTGAAGTAAATACTGCTAAGGAAGATCCTCCCAAACGTGAAATAGCTTTGGAAACATTGATTCCGCCTCCTCCGGCATCAAACCTTGGTTCGGAACAACGTATTTTTTGTTCGGCAACCAAGCCTTTAAAATGGGTGCTTTTGTCCAAAGCAGGATTTACAGTAAGGGTGACAATATCAAATGAACTCATTTTTTGATTTTTAAGTAATAGTAATAAGGTGAATATGCAATTTACTAAAATTTGTATGGATAATCGTTCTTGTGCAATAATTAATTGTAAATGATTTTAACAGTCTAAAATACTGAAATTCATTACATTAAAAATAAAATCATTTGTATCTTTAAGCACCCCAAATTAATAAAATCAGAATTATGAGAACGCCTCTATTTCTACTTTTATTATTTTATTCGACTCTATCTTTGTCACAGGGGATCATAGTCGATACTACATCTTTGGGTATACCTGAACTGGTTCGGGAAGAATTAATGCAAAATGCCTGCGCCAATGAAAGCAACTTTAAATTTTCGTCCCACCAAGGCATTGGCAAATTCACTAATACCGATCCCAATTTCCCGATTTCTAGCGGAATTATTATTCGGAATGGAATGGCAAAATATACCGAAGGAATTTATACCGGAACTAATGAAAGCAGTCAATTAAACACAGCAAGCGATGCCGATTTGCAAGCTATAAGCGATAGTAATGGGCAAATGATCCCCATTACAGATGTGAGTTATATTCAATTTGATTTTACTCCTTTGTCGAGTAATTTTAGCTTTGATTTCCTTTTTGCTTCCAATGAATATGGCGAATTTCAATGTGGTTTTAGCGATGTTTTTGCATTTATACTAACTGATTTAACCACTGGAATCTCAAAAAATCTGGCTGTAGTTCCAGGAACAACTACACCTGTTTCTGTCAAAAATATTCGAGATGGGCAATTTAATTCTTCCTGTTTATCTGCCAATGCCAATTTATTTGACCATTATAATGTAACCAATCCAGGAGAGTCGGCCATAAATATGAGGGGTGAAACCAAAGTTTTGACGGCGTCGTCAACAGTGGTTCCAAATAGGACTTACAGTATAAAGTTGGCAATTGGCGATTATAATGACAGCAATTATGATTCGGCAGTTTTCATAAAAGGGGGAAGTTTTATGACCACCTTGAATTTAGGTCCCGACAGAGCTATTTGCGAAGGCGAAAGAATCGTTCTCCAATCGGGGCTTGTGGGCAATTATGATTACGTTTGGACTTTCAATGGAGCTGAGATTCAAGGAGAAAGAGGTTCTTCTTTGGCACTCAATAAAGCAGGGACTTATGGCGTAACGGCAACACTTTCTGGTTGTGTGATAAAAGACGAGGTGATTATTACTGATTTGGTCATTAAACCTCCCAAAAACCTAATCGCCTGCTATACCGGAAACCCTACTTATCAATATGACTTAACGCAGAACAATCTAATTACTTTGGGGCTCAATCCGGCGGAATATAATCTTGAATATTTTGATTCTTTGGCTGCCGCCAATGCAAATGGACCTACCATACCCGACAATCAATTGGCTTCTTTTACAAGTGCCGGTAACCAAACGATATATATAAAGGCGGTACATGTTTACAACAGGAACACGTTTTGCAATAATCTGCTTCCGTTTGATTTATTGGTAACTGCGCCAATCAATGTCGTGAAACCTCCAGACTTGAGTTTTTGTGATACCAATTTTGGAAGAGTACCCGTTGATTTAACAGTACAAGAAGCCCCTATTCTGAACGGATTAAATCCTTCGGATTACAAAATTAGCTATTATACTAGCCAAGCTGAAGCAAACACTGCTACGAACAGTATAGCAACCCCAGCTACTTTCGTTACTTCTCTTTCCCAATCACCGCAGACCATCTGGGTGCGAATAGAAAATAGTACAAGTTCTGGTTGTTACAAAACCGTCAACTTTAATATAATAGTTTATTCGCTTCCCACAGTAGATGACATTGCTGATGTGATTGCATGTAACAGCTACACATTGCCTCCAATTACGTATGGTGATTATTATACGGGATCAAATGGAACAGGAATTAAACTGAATGCAGGAGACATTATCACCAAAACAGGTATCTACTATATTTACAGTGGTCCAACACCAACAAACAAATGTACCAATGAGAATTCCTTTAAGCTAACCTTTGTTTACGAAATTGATTTTCCTAAGGAAGCCTGCGATAAATACATAGTTCCCGGTGTAGTTGTGGGTGGATTTTTTACGGAGGCTGGAGGAAGAGGCAATACTATTTCAGTTGGGACTACCTATACAACAGACAACACCATTTATTATTATGCCGTAATTAATGGTGTAGTTTGCCGTGACGAAGCAATCCCTTTTGTTGTTCATCCCTTGCCTTTGGTTGATAAGCCCAGTAATGTGGTGACTTGTGATTTTTATACGCTGCCTCCTTTGGCAAATGGAAATTATTACACTTTGTCCGGAGGTTTGGGAACTCCTTTGACTGCTGGGGATAGAATAACTTCGAGCCAAACGCTTTTTATTTATGCAAATGATGGAAAATGTACCAATGAGAATTCGTTCAAAGTTGATATTGTTAATTCTTCGGCTTTTATTCCCATTTCCGAATGCGGAAGCTATACGTTGCCGCCAGTTGCAATAGGCGGTTATTATGACAGTCCGAGTGGTCAGGGCAAAAGTATTCCGGCGGGAACGGTCATTACCAATTCACAAACGGTTTATTATTATGTTGCCACTACGACTTCTCCCAATTGCACCGATAACTTAAAATATCAAATTACCATAAAACCATTACCATTGGTCGACACGCCAAGCAATAGGTTAGAATGTCAAAGTTATGCATTGCCGCCCTTGGTTAATGGGAATTATTTTACCGAAACCAATGGTGGCGGACTTTCATTAAAAGCGGGTGATGTCATTACTGAAACACAGACGATTTATATTTATTCAGTTGGAACAGATTGTACTAATGAGCATAGTTTTATTGTCCAAATCAGGCCACTCCCTCCGGTCGATAGTTTTACGGATGTGGTCACCTGTACCGATTTCAAATTGCCTAAACTGAAAAATGGCGTGTATTATACCGCTACAGGAGGACCTCATGGATTGGGAAATCAACTTGCCGAAGGAACCGTCATAACAACCACTCAAACTATTTTTATATACAATGAATGGGCTGATTTTACAAAATGCAGCAACGAATCTTTTTTTAAGGTCAGTGCCAATGGAATAGATGTTGGCGACTTCAACGACGTAAGTGTTTGCGACAGCTACACATTGCCGCCATTAAAGTTGGGGAATTATTATTCACAACCCAAAGGGAAAGGCTCCGTTATTCCTGCAGGAACAGTCTTGACAATCTCACAGACCATTTATGTTTACGCTATAGTCGGGAATCGATTGACTTGTTCCAGCGAAAAGAGTTTTTCTGTTACCATTTCAACAGCACCCATATTGGTGAGCACTCCTGATGTTGCCATTTGCCAAAGCTACACATTGCCGCCCTTGTCAAAAGGGGATTATTATAGCGGACCTAATGCTACCGGAACGCTCTATTTGGCAGGGCAACAAATAAACACTAGTCAAACAATGTACATCTATGCTCCGGCTCCAGCTAATTCTAACTGTGCTTCCCAAGATGATTTTAATATTACCATTTATCCTTTGAAAGATTTACCCTTAAAAAGCGGTATAATCTGTGTCGATTACCAAACAGGAACACTAATCAATTCGGCACAATTGAGTTCCGGGCTTAATTCAAACAATTATACCCTCGATTGGTTTTTGGATGGAAATAAATTAAGCACAGGGGCTAATTACACAGCTGTTCAAGAAGGAATTTATACTGTTGTCATATCCAAAAAAACACCCAATATTGGCGAAGATTGCGGTTACAATCCAGCTACGGTTACCGTCGAAAAATCAAGCCCAGCAATTGCAACCATAACTGTGACCGATGCTTTCGAAGACACTATCGACATTGTTGTAACCCTGACCAATGGTTTTGGAATCTATGAATACCAAATGGATGACGGCAATTTTCAAACCAGCAATGTTTTTTCCAATGTAAGTTCTGGACAACACATCATCACCGTAAAAGATACTAAAGGGAATTGTGACAACCGGGTCTTAATTGCCAATGTGCTCAAATATCCTAAATTTTTTACCCCAAACAATGATGGTTTTAATGACACTTGGAACATACCCGATCTCGCTTTTCAGCCTGATGCTGTTATAAATATCTTCGATCGCTATGGTAAATTCCTAAAAGAACTGAGACCTTCAGGTTCCGGTTGGGATGGCAATTACAACGGTCATCCACTTCCCTCCACCGATTATTGGTTCCAGGTTTTTTACACCCAAAATGGAATACCCCAAGTTTTCAAATCCCATTTTAGTATGAAGCGATAATTGTGTACTTCGTTAGTTTACTTAAGCTCATTTGGGCGCGACCACATAAAGGGAAGGAGCCAACTCGCCAACTCGGTTATTTGGCTCCTTCCCTTTATGTGGTCAGGCTGTCCGCGTTACTTCGGTAACTTGCTTCCATCCTTCGCGCAGCATTTCTGTAGCACAAGATGTTTAGTTGTTCTAACAGTTTTTTTAACGTTTAGGTATGATTTGTTAATTAGTAAGACAACTGTTTCAATATCTAACAGGTCTCGAAGACCTGTTAGGATTGCCAAATATTAATCTGCACCAATTCGTTTGATCCTTATAATCTGTGTGCAATTGTGCAATCCAGATCAAAATAAATTGAAATTTTCTTTCTTAGATGATGCCAAAAAGACAAAATGCTTTCCTTTAGCCCCGATTGCAGTGAAAATCCTCCCGTTTTTTTTGGGAGATTGTAACGGAAAGCGGGACGATCTTTCCCAAAAAGCCAAATCTTTCTGCTCCAAAAAAATAATCGAACTCCCGTTTATAGTTATTAAATCATCAACTTCGTACCTTTGCAACCTTGGTAAAACCAAAATAGCAATAAATAGACAAAATGATTGAAGATAAAACCCCGCAACGAACGAGTATAGCCCAACTGGGAGAATTTGGCTTGATAGACCATTTGACAAAAAACTTCGAAATCACTCAGCCATCCACGCTAAAAGGAATTGGTGATGACGCAGCTGTGTTGGATTTCAAAAAGAAAAAAGTAGTTGTTTCTACCGATTTATTGATCGAAGGTGTGCATTTCGATTTAGCCTATATGCCTTTAAAGCATTTAGGATACAAATCTGTCGTGGTCAATGTTTCCGACATTTGTGCAATGAACGCCAGACCAACACAAATCACGGTTTCGATAGCGGTGTCCAATCGTTTCCCGTTAGAAGCATTGGAAGAATTGTACGAGGGAATTGCCCACGCAGCCCAAGAGTACAAAGTAGATGTAATAGGTGGCGATACGACTTCGTCCCAAAAAGGATTAATCATTAGCATTACCGCTCTTGGCGAGGCTGATGAAGATGAAATTGTGTATAGAAACGGCGCCAAACAAACCGATTTATTGGTAGTTACAGGAGATATTGGAGCGGCTTATATGGGATTGCAGGTATTGGAAAGAGAGAAACAAGTTTTTCAGGTCAACCCTAATTCGCAACCTGATTTGGATGCCTATACTTATTTGATCGAGCGCCAATTGAAGCCGGAAGCCCGAAAAGATGTACGCACTTTATTGCATGCTTTGGAAATAAAACCAACTTCTATGATTGATATTTCCGATGGATTGTCTTCGGAGATTATGCATTTGTGCAAGCAATCAGGCGTTGGCTGTAATCTATATGAAGATAAATTGCCATTAGATCCTCAGTTCATCAACGTTTGCGAAGAATTTAATATCGATAGTACAACAGTTGCTATAAACGGTGGTGAGGATTACGAATTGCTCTTTACCATTGCTATGGGAGATTTTGATAAAATAAAAGGGAATCCAAATTTCAGCATTATCGGGCACATGACGCAAGAAAGTGAAGGAATTCATTTGGTAACGCGTGCTAATACCAAAATTCCTTTGAAGGCAAGAGGTTGGGATGCAATAAGCGAGTAATAGATAAGACATAAAAAACAAAAAAGCGACACTATTTGGTGTCGCTTTTCTGTTTTTTATTGAAAAAGTTAAAAGATAATTCCCCTAACTTTTGCTTCCCGAATCAAATCAATATCACTTCCATCTTCAATTTTAAATAATTCTTTTAGATTTACTTTTCTATTTTCTATGGCGTGCAGTGAAATAGGAATATATTGTGGAATATCTTTGGTTTTTGTTCCTTTTGAAATATGGAATAAAATTAATTTGTCAAACTGATCGATACCTTCAAAATCATTGTTTATTTGATCCGCCATTTTAATTACAGAATGACTGTAATATATTTCATCTTTCAATATAATGTCAAAGCCAAAAAGTAATTCATCAAAGGTTAAGTCATTTTTTATAACCAGTCCAGCAGGATTTATAGTCTCAATTATGTTTTTTATTTTGAGTAATTCAGTGTACATCGTGAGCAAAATAATTTTGCAATTGGGCATCAATTCCAAAATTAATTTTGCTAAATCCTCACCGGAAACAATTCCTTTTTCTTCAAAGGCAGGCATACTGATATCTAAAAAAGCGACATCAAAAGGAGCAGTTTCAGGATTTGTGATAATATTATAACCTGTCTCGCAGTCCTTACCTTGGGTAAAGGAGTATTCATAAATGTCGGGTTTGTAACGAGTAATGGCGTTTTTATATCCGTCAATTATAAAGGGATGATCATCTACTATTAAAATGTTCTTTTTAATTAATTTTTCCACTTTTGAATCAACTGTCATTATGTTGTAGGTTTTTGTGTTTTTTTAATTGGGATTACTATTATTATGGTAGTTCCTTCTTCTTTTTTTGATTTTATTTCGAGCGTTCCTTCACATTCTATGGTCCTTGTTTTTATATTTTGGAGACCTATACCTTTTTTTGCACGATTGATATTAAACCCAACACCATCATCGCTGATTTTTAATATTAAATTGTCATTTTGTTTTTTGAATTCCACCTTTATCTTTGTGGCATTAGCATATTTATTACAATTTTGAAGGGATTCCTGAAGAATACGGTATATATTAATTTTTACTGTATTGTCAATAAAATCCCATTTAATAGCAGGGTCGATATGGGCAAGAAACTTTGTACTGTATGTTTTTTTCTGTTCTTCAAATAAATTAGCTACTATAGCAACGAAGTTATTAATTAATTCTGATTTTTCTCTGTTCAGGTTGTGTGAAATTTCACGAATATCTTGCTCAATGTTCTTGAGTTCAGTCAGATAATTTAGTCTTCTTTCGATTCCGGAATCGTCTTTGATTTTGTTTAAACTATCTAGATTGATTCGAACACCAAACATTCTGCCTAGGACACCATCGTGTAATTCTCTGGCTACTCTTTTTTTCTCTTTAATACTATTGATTTCAATAGCGTTTTGTTGATTAATCAATAGATTATAGATTTCGGCATTGGCTTGTTGTTGTTGCTGTTTGAATAGCAGTTCACGTTGCTTAACTTTTTGTAATTTAATAGTATACAATAATATTGCCAAGATTATAAAAGAACCAAAGATTAACAAAAGTTTCTTATTTTGGCCTTCTAGATTCGTGTTCTCCACTTTGATTTCATCGGTTTCATATTCTATTCTCGAGAATTTCTCCCCCATTTTGCGTTCTGCTTTTTGTAGGCGATCATTGATAAGGATGTATTCTTTAGAATATTTAGAAGCATTTTTGGGGTCTACAGCTTCTATTTGCTTAAGTGCTTCAAGTATGCTTCTCAATCGATTGGTGCTGCGGGAAAGAGCAAGTGCTTGTTTTGCATATTGCACAGCTTTGAAAGTGTCATTTTTGGAAGCAAAATACTCAGACAAATGGGTTTTGTTGATAATAATTCCAGAGGTAATATGTAAACTATCTCTAATTTTTAGTGCTCTATAAAATTGATATGGGAGTCCTTCTGATTCTTTAAGTTTGAATTTAGCATAGGCTAAATTATCCAATAACATGGCATATAATTTGGGCTTATCCACAAATAAATTTTCTTCTTCTAAGCCTTTTTCGAAGTAGCTTTTGGCTTGCTTGTAATTTTTCAAATTCAAATAGACATACCCCATATTATTTAATGAAGATGCTTTGGATTGCAAAACTGATGGAAAAGATTGGTTATCAATAATAGCCAAGGCTTTATTATGGTATTCTAAAGCTCTGTCAAATTCTTCTCTTTCATTATATAAAATACCCAAAAGATTATAGGATTCATAAAGTAAATCATTCGCATTTTCTCCTTTAAGAGTTTTCAACGCTTTGAAAACCGCTATTTCACTGTTAAAATAGTCACTTTCGTTGAATTGTAAATTTGCTTTACTAAAAATTGTTTTAGCTAGATTGTAATTATTGTTAAGATTAAGGTATAACTTTTCTGCCTTAAAGTAATTCAAATAGGCACTGTCAGATATGGCTTGTGCACTATAATAATCCCCTAGATATGTATAAGCCTTGGCTATATTCACAGAATCATGACTTTTTTGAGAACGTTCCAAAATAAGCTTGGAAGTTTCACGATAACCATTCCAATCGTTCATATTGTAATAGCGATTGGCAACCTTAAAGAGATTAATTTTATTAATGGAATCATCTTTTTGATTCATAATAATATCAAATGCCTTTTGATTGTATTTTTTTTTATAAGTAAAAGGCAAATGGTCGTCATTAGCCAGAGTAAGATAAATAGGAAGGCTGTCTTTTTTAGGATTAGAGTTTTCTATAGCAACTTTTTTCTTGTTGCAACCAAAAAAAATAACCAAAAAAAAGATTAGTATGTAGTTAATTTTATTCAATTGGAGCATTTGAGTTGAATCAAAAATACTAAAACTTTTCATATAAAAAAAAGGCTGCCAAATAAATGACAGCCTTTCTTATTATTTAAAATCTTTTTTAGTCTATTTTTTTTCCTCCTCCAGAATCTTGCCCTCCATTTCCATCAATATCGGATAATTGTTTCATCGCAGAGTTAGAAGAATTACCGATATAATCTAATTTTCTAGTTCTTCCTGAATCTTGTCCTCCATTCCCATCAATTGATGTGATTACTGCATTATCAGCAATTGAAGAAGTTGAAATTTTTGGAGAAGCAAATGAAGTTGTTGCCAATACTAATGTAAATAATCCGATAGTTAAGATAGCTTTTTTCATGATTTTTGGGCTTTTATGTTGTTGTTATTTTTTACGTTTTTAATTCCGTTTGTGTTGGAATTCTTTTGTAAAACTAAACAGGAAGCCGCAATAATCAATTCAAAAAAAGGCGTTTATGGTCAATGGTATTCGTTTGATAGTGAATGGATAGCAATTCAGGGCAAACGACTATTTCTTAGGTTTCGATATAATTTTCATTGGCAAATTCACTAATTATAAAGTCAATATTGGTTTTGTAAGATTTCGAGAATGGAAGCTTTATTGTGGTTTTCTTGATGTAGCACAAAGAGTTTCCGGTATGAATTCTGGAGATATAATTCCGATTTACAATATAACTATTGTGGATTCGTATAAAAGGATTGGTCAAGACGGTTTCAAAATGTTTCAGTGTCTTGAAAGCCGTTATCATTTCGCCGTTTTTTAAATGAATATCGGTAGAATTATTGTCGGCTTGAAAATAACATATCTCATCAGAATCAATATATCTATGGTCGCCATAGGATTTGACGCATAGGATAAATGATTTTTTGTTGTTTTTTGATTCTACATTTTCTAGATTTCGTTTTTCTCGGGCATTTGGATTTTGAACAAGAACAACTTCGTCTTCTGTATTTATTTTATTTAATTTATGAATCAGTTTTACAAAATCGATAACTAATAAGGGTTTCAATAAATAATCGATGACTTCATATTTGATACAGTCGAAAGCAAAATCTTTTTTCTTTGTGGTAATGACAATTTTTGGTAATTCTTTTAAATACATCATTAATCCATTGATTAGTTGTAAGGAGAGATTACTATTTTTATCGATTGGATCTATTTCTAAGAAGATGAGCTTGGGCATATGCTCTAAAATTAGATTTACGCCATCAGCATAATTATCAGTGGAAGCAAGAAAATTTAATTCCGAAAATTCGCTGGCAATTGCCTTTGTTTTCAAAACGCTTTCTGGGTCGTCATCTATAATAATGTAGGTGTAATTCATTTTTTAAAACTTAATTTTAATGCTTTATTTTTGTCTTTTTTAAATTTATAACTTTCTTATTTTAAATAATGCTCCAAAAAGAATAGAATGACTGAAGTAAAAAAATAGATAATTGTGTTATAAATCGAAATAAAAGTAGTCAAATTTATCTTTTTTCAATACAATTTGGCTAAAAATTGTTTAAAAACTAAATTGTATCCAGTTGTTAATTAAATGTATACGCTTAATGATAAGTGTTCTTCAATGATTTATAAGCAAAAAAAATGCTTCCCAATTGAGAAGCACTTTTTATATATTATAATGAAATGATTACATTTTCATTAACCAGTTTTTCATCGAAACTTCATTTTCGATGATTGATTTTAAGTCGGCAATAGCTACACGATCTTGTTTCATCGTATCTCTATGACGAATGGTTACCGTTTGGTCTTCAATTGTCTGGTGATCCACTGTAATACAGAATGGAGTTCCCAGCGCATCTTGTCTTCTGTAACGTCTTCCTACTGCATCTTTTTCATCATAGGCCACATTGAAATCCCATTTTAAATCATCAATGATTTTTTTGGAAATTTCAGGTAAGCCGTCTTTTTTAACCAAAGGTAAAACGGCCGCTTTTGTAGGTGCAAGAACTGCTGGTAATTTTAATACTGTTCTGGTTGATCCGTCTTCTAGCGTTTCTTCTTTTAGGGAAGTAGCGAAAACAGCCAAGAACATTCTGTCCAAACCAACAGAAGTTTCTACTACATAAGGAACATAGTTTTGGTTCAATTCAGCGTCAAAATACTGTAATTTTCTACCTGAAAACTGTTCGTGTGCTTTTAAGTCAAAATCAGTTCTCGAGTGAATTCCTTCTAATTCTTTGAATCCAAAAGGAAAATTGAATTCGATATCGGCAGCTGCATTAGCGTAGTGAGCCAATTTTTCGTGATCGTGAAAACGGTAGTTTTCTCTTCCTAATCCTAGAGATAAATGCCAGTTTAAACGAGTGGTTTTCCAATGTTCGTACCATTGCATTTCTTCACCTGGACGCACAAAAAATTGCATTTCCATTTGTTCAAACTCACGCATACGGAAGATAAATTGTCTTGCAACGATTTCGTTTCTGAAGGCTTTTCCTGTTTGGGCAATTCCAAAAGGAACTTTCATTCTTCCTGATTTTTGTACGTTCAAGAAATTTACAAAAATACCTTGTGCCGTTTCAGGACGTAAATATAAATCCATTGCCGTATCTGCAGAAGCTCCTAGTTTGGTGCCAAACATCAAGTTGAATTGACGCACTTCAGTCCAATTTCTAGAACCTGTTTCAGGATCTGCAATTTCCAGTTCTTCGATTAATGCTTTTACATCTTCCAAGTCACCAGCTCCTAAAGAACGTCCCATTCTTTCCAGAATTTCTCTTTCTTTGGATAGATATTCTACGACTCTAGCATTGGTTGTGATGAATTCTTGTTCATTAAAAGCCTCTCCAAAACGCGCTTTCGCTTTTTCGATTTCTTTTTTCGCTTTTAGATTTAACTTTTCAGCATAATCTTCAATCAAAACATCGGCTCTGTATCTTCTTTTGGAATCTTTGTTATCTATTAATGGATCGTTGAAGGCATCAACGTGACCAGATGCTTTCCAAGTTGTTGGGTGCATCAATATTGCCGCGTCCAATCCTACGATGTTCTCGTTCATTTGAACCATCGATTTCCACCAATATTCGCGTATGTTCTTTTTTAATTCTACTCCGTTTTGTGCATAATCATAGACTGCACTTAAACCATCGTATATTTCGCTTGACGGAAAAATAAATCCGTATTCTTTTGCGTGCGAAACTACATTCTTAAATAAATCTTCTTGTTTTGCCATAGTGATGCAAAAATATAAAAAGGGAAATTAAAAAAAGAAAAAAAATGAAGTTTGAATAGGAGGTTTTCTTATTTTTATGGATAAATCAATTTTTTTATGCTTAATTCCTTGATTAATTTATTTTTTCCAAAGGTTTGCGCTGGCTGTAAATCATTTATAGGTACTAATGAATATATAATTTGTACGGTTTGCCGACATGAATTACCTCTGACGAACCATCATTTGAACCCCGTAAATGAAGCATTCAAAAAGTTTTATGGTCGAATACCGGTTGAACACGTTTCGGCATTACTGTATTTTCATAAAAAAGGAATGGTTCAGGAACTGATTCATAATTTGAAGTACAAAGGACATGAAGAAATAGGAAGTTTTTTGGGCGAATGGTATGCATCCGATTTGAAAGACTGTTCAGTTGTCAAGGATGTTGATGTTATTATTCCCGTGCCATTGCATAAAAAACGTTTGAAAGAACGAGGATATAATCAGGTTACGAATTTTGGACTGGCCTTGTCCGAGAATTTTGAAATTCCGTTGAACAACACCATTCTAAAGCGGAAAGTGTATTCTAAAACACAATCAAAGAAAAACCTTTTAGGAAGAACGGAAGGAATTGAAACGGTTTTTGACGTTGCCTTCACTGAAGAAGATGCTAATAAACATTATCTGCTGATTGATGATGTGCTGACTACAGGCGCCACTCTCGAAGCCTGTTCAAAAGCATTACTGAAAATTCCAGGGGCCAAGATTAGCATTGTTTGCATGGCAATGGCGCATTCTTGATTTTTCTTGAATATAACTCTCTTAAGTTTGAGATTATTTTTCTGGCAGAGACGCAAAGGCGCAAAGTTTAAACCCATTTTCTTTGCGTCTTAGCGCCTTTGCGAGAGACAGATTAAGTAAAATCCTTGCGTGAAATCTCGTCTATTTTTGGACGTAGGTTTTGAAATACCCGCATTCGTTGATGATTTCTTTATAGTATTTGGTTTTTGAGTAATTGGCTTTTATGTTTTTGAAGCCCTGCCAAGCTATAAAATTGGTTTGGTCGTCTTGGATATCCCAAGTGGATAAATTAAGCGAATAGTATTTTTTGTTGTAATAATCGTTTCGTTCACATTTGGCCATCATGTATTGAGTTTTGGCTTTTTGTTCATTGTTTTTAGCAGCTAAAAATGCTTTTTCATAATAGGCTTTCGCCAAAGAACTATTGGTAATCATGTCTCGAATTGGATCTCTGAAAAAGTCGGGAGTAGAACCGTATCCGGCAATATTACCTTCATAAAACAGTCGGCCGTTGCCAAAATGCGTGATGTTGTAAAACGCATTTCCAAGTAAAAGACTATTATTGTACACATCGACTTGTTTGGTCACATTGTCCTGCATTTTTTGGATAATGGTAAGGAAATCAAGCATACTGTACTTCTTTTTTTGAGGGGCCTGATGGTCACAATCGTGGCAGTCTTTGATGTTGCCAAGAAATGGATTTCCATAAAAAACGGTGTTTTGGAGCTTATCCGATTGTTTCATAAACGCAATGGCTTCGGGGATTTTGTTTGCGAAAGTGGCTTTAACTCCTTGAAAATAGTTAATATCAGCCAGTTTAATTTCGTAAAAAGAAGCGCCAATTTTTTCGATTTCGGTTTTGTTTGTTTTGGATAAAAAAGCCTTCATCTCGAGCAGTTGTTTTTCATTGTCATAAAAACCGGAATCGTGATTGAAAATTTCGGTCATTACGGTATTTTTTTGAGAGCGGTATAATGCTGCCAAATAGTTTTTGCTCCATGCAGAAGCATTTTCATAGCGGAAATTTTCAACAGAGCCTTTAGGCAATTCAAAATACAACCAGGATAAATCAGCCAAGATGGTTTTTTCGTTTTCTGGATTCAGTTGGTCAATTTTGCTGAGGTTGTTTACAAAACGTAACAATCGTACTTGATTAATGGCCAAAGGGGTTTTGGGCATTTTGTTTTCGGCTTTGTCAAAATCTTTATCAGCTTGTTTGAAATTTCCGTTTAGTGTTTCCAAATAACCAGCAGCCACATTCCATAAATAAGGTTTGGATGTTTTATCCGATTCTGCAATTTTGGTAACCAAATTGATAGTCGATTTGTTGATGCTGTCCTTGGTTCTTTTTTTGTTTTCAAGAACAGTTTTGTCTTTGAACGATTGATCTATTTTATTTTCCTGGTTATTGATTAATCGGGTCAATAAAAAATCAAGGTGTTGGTTTTTTGGCTGCAGTTTATAGATTTCGGCTATGGCTTTCTCATCGTCATTGTAATAGCCTTGAATGGCCCAAAGTGCTGCTTTTTCATCATCGCTTTTAGCCATTGACAACGATTGTTTCCAGTCTTTTTGTTCTTGTGGATGAAAACAATAGGCCGAAACCACTCTCATAGAAGGGCATTTGTCAAAAACCTGACTGTAAAGAAAATTGGATTTGGCATAATGTTTTTGCTTGTATTCAATTCCTGCGATATAGGCCAATGCTCTGTAATATAGAGTGTTTTTGGGCGCTAATTTTTCTGTTTGGTTAAAGAAAGTAACTCCGTTTACTTGTTTGTCACTGTAAAAACTAGCTTTTATGGCCAGAAACCAATACCTGTTTTTTAGGAAAGGATCTTTAGTGTCACCGTATTTTTTTTCTATTGATTTGATCCAATTAGTATCAGTTAAAAGCTGAGGTTTTGTTGTTTCGTCATAATTCCAAGAATCGAATTGTTGCGTAGAATAGGTTTCAACAATTTGGGCATCATTCAAAAACAATAGAAAGTTCTTTATTTTACTATCGTTTATTTCAAATTTTTTACTCCATTTTTCAGTCCATTTATTTGTTTTTCCTTTCTTATAATAAATGTTCAAATCGGCTACATCTGTACTGCTTGAGTCAGTCAGGAAAAAAGTTAAGTCTTTCTCGTTTATTTTACCTTCTAGATACGTCGACCAGTCTTTTATATTCTCGGAGTTAAATCGTGTGCGATGTTCAGTGTCAAAACCAATTCCATAAAAAATATCAGTAGATAAGAAAAGAGGCGAGTAGGACTTGTCCACAAAGGTTTCTGGCGTGAAGTTGGAGTCAAATGACCAACCCCAATCTCCATCTGCACAGGCATAAATAGTACCGTAAACTAAAAGAGTAAGGGCGCTAAAAGCAATCAATAATTTTTTCAAAAAGTCCTTCTTCATAATTTTTTAAATTGAATTCGTCAAGATCATAAAAGATAATTTCTTTTGGATTTTGAACTGTATTTTCTTCAAGGTTATTTGCCATTTCAAGCAAATCATTTTCTGATATTGTTTCTATTTTTATTTGGTCATTTTTTTTGTAAAAAACACCGTCTTTAAAATCGGAATGTGCAACTACAAACCAATTCTTTTTTGTAAGAACAAAACTACTGTTATTTTTTAGATTTTTGACATTAATTTTGTTTCTTAAACCAATTATTTTACCGTCTCTTATGTGAATTCCCCATGAATAAATAGGCAATGCAATATCTATAGGTAGAGGGTAGTTTTTTAGACTTGATAAATAACGATTGGCAATGTTTAAATCGTATATCGAATTTAAAGAATCGGTGGCTATTTTACCCATATTGTAGTACATAAGGACGCCGCGGTCTACATTTGGGATTTTTGTTTTCTTGAAATATTTTATCTGATGGAGTCGAATGGTTGCCGATAGTTTTTTATTGGAAATCTTCTTAAAAGCATCTATAAATCGCAAGTAATTGTCTTTGCTTTCAAGAGTCCAATCACAATCGATTTGGATTTCCTGAATGGTAATATTGTTTTTTAAGTTGATTTGCTGAATGAAACTATTTGTTTTTTGAGCCAAATCCAACACATTTAATTTCTTGTCGAGCATCACCTTATTTTTGATATACACAACGGGAATGATTTCATAACCAGAAGTTGTATTCTCAAAACGGATTGGAGTTCTTGGAAACGGTTTTTGAGTTTTTGGACTTAAGTCAATATCAAAATACCGAATGTAAAGTCTCTTAACTTCGTTTGTAGTCAGGGTGTTTTTTTCTTTTGGCGAAAGCCTAAAAATGGTTTTCCAATAATAAAAAGAGATTGTAGGCTTCTCCTGTTGTTGGCAGGAAATAAAGAGACAGAGGATAACACCAAAAAGAATTATTTTTTTCAAAGATAAATTGTTTTTCAAAGGGGTTACTCTTTTCTGTTTTTGGCTCGAGTGTAAGTCCAATAGGCTAATAAAACCAATATAACAAAAGGCAGATAGGAACCAATAAGAACACCAATTTGATAGCCATCATTGGGAGCATTTTTAATTTTTTCGTTAATGTTTACCTTTTGAAGGAGTAAAATGAAAGCAGTCATTGTTATTTAATTAAAGCGTTTTTTGTAAAATCGGATAAGACTAGTCTACCGGAAATGGCTGCTCTTTCCTTTAAAAGTTTATCCCAATGTGCAGTTCCTTCCCAAAAGACTTTTTTCATTTCGGCAAGTGCTTCTGGATTGTAATGGGATAATTTTTTAGAGAAAGCGGTTATTTCAAGGTCCAGTTCTTCCTGAGTTTCCATTACTTTGGCATATAATCCTTTTTGGTGAGCCCAGGATGCGGCTTTCCATTCGTGTGCGGCCAAAGTCATTTCGGACATTGCTGTTTTTCCAATTTTTCTGCTTACGGCTGGTTCAATAACAAAAGGACCGATCCCAATGGCCAATTCAGATAATTTGACAGCACTTTCCTGGGTTGCAATTACATAGTCACAAGCTGCAATAATGCCAACACCGCCACCTACAGCTTTTCCTTGAATGCGTCCTATAATTATTTTTTTGCAAGAGCGCATGGAATTAATCAAATTGGCAAATCCAGAAAAAAAACGAGTACCTTCATCAAGAGTGCTTACAGCCAGTAATTCATCAAAGGAAGCGCCTGCACAAAAAGCGCCGATGCCTTCACTTTTTAAAACAATTACTGAAATTTCGGGATTATCACTCAAAAAAGTAAGTTCATTGGTCAATCGGTCCAACAATACTCTGGGGAAAGAGTTACTGGCGGGATGACCAAACTGCACCGTAGCGATTTTGTTTTCTATGGTTGTTAAGAGTGTTCCGTTTTTATCAGGTGTAAGCATAAGGCGTATTTTGATGTAAAGTTAAAAAAGTAACCGAAGCAAAATGTTATTTTTTTGGATTTAAAGAATAGTCTTTTTGAAATTTGCATATTCCTATAATTATATGTTATATTTGCGGCATCGTTGGGGGATTAGCTCATTTGGCTAGAGCGCTTGCCTGGCAGGCAAGAGGTGGTCGGTTCGAATCCGATATTCTCCACATCTAATTATAAAGCACTTATAGAGATATAGGTGCTTTTGTTTTTTCTACGGGTACAACATAGGTACAACAAATTTACGATTCCTAATTATTTATGTTTTCTTCAATTTTATTACTTTTGAAATATGGAAAATGAAAACAAATACATCTGGAGTAATTTAAAAAATGGGACTTATTCTAAATTAGCATCAGATATTCCTACTGTAGAATACAATACAATTCCATTTCGTAACATTGTGATTTCAGATAATGTATTTATTTTAAATTTTCACAAAAGCTACAAAAAAGTAATCATTCCAAAAAAGATAGAATCTTTATTTATATCGCTTTTAGATAAATATGAGCTATCTAAATTTCTTGAGGAATTTATCATTTTAAGTTGTGCTAGTCAAAAATCTTTTATTGATAATATAGGTACAAAAGCAGAACTGAAGCGTGACGTTTTATTGCAAGATTTTAATAATATGAAAAAGGATTATGCCGAATTCTTAAATGTTATTGGGATATACTTATCTTCCGAGTCAAAAAACAAAACTAATACTATTTCATTTAAACCTGATGCCGCTCCTACAGTATCGATTAATAACTTCTTTGTCTTAAATGATATCTACGACACTATATGTAAAGGACTAGACATTACAAAAGAGAATTTTTTAGAGCGTAAAGAAGAGCTATTAGACTTAAAAAATAATATCTCTGTGAGACATTATAGTGAAGTGGTCAAAACAAGCATAGTTGTCAATTTATATGAGTTTGCTTTAAAGAGTAGTAAACGACGTAGTGATTCCCTTCGATTTGTAGGATGCTTTCTCCATATATCACAAATCCCTACCAATAGTGAAGAAATAGATAAAAAAATAGATATTGATTTATTCAATGATATTGATTTATTCTTAAAATCTATTGAGATTAAAAATTTAGCTCATTACATAAACATAAAGCGCCAAAAAAGGTTTCGTCTTTAATCAGCTGAATTTCTTGAGACTATATTTCGAGGTTTCAAGGAAAAGTTTGTAAACCTAAGGCTTCCGTAAAACTAATAATTTGCCCTCTTCCCATTGGTACCCAGATGCTATGCTTCGGTAGTTCATTTTGAAACAAATTCAGCACCATTTTTACAATTTGATGTTTCAAATTCTTCCTTCCTTCAATTATACCTTTGCAGGACAAAATGGGAGAATCCTGTTTTGTTAATTAAAATTTAAACTTATGGATAACATAAATTTTATCAAAGAGATGAAGGGAACTGAGAGACTTAATCAGGATTTGGGTTTTCTTGCCAAAGAAGTATTAAGCTTCAAGGAAGCATTAGCTCTGCTGGACATATCTGCCAGTATGCTGTACAAGTTAACTCACAAAAGAGCTATTAATTTCTATAAACCAAGTGGGAAATTAATTTATTTTAAAAAAGAAGATTTAATCAATTGGATGTTAGGCAATAAGCAAGAAACCTGTGTAGATGTTTCAACTCAATTATTTGAAAATTTAAAACTTAGAAGAGCATGAGTGAAATAGCAACTATAGGAAATGAGCTCCAAGATTTAGATAGTTTCAAATTCTACACGGAAACACAAACTGATAATGGAGTAAAGGTTAAAATTAAAATAGCTAAAGTGATTGAGTTTTGGGAAAATAGAGGTTTTAGAACATTAAAACTGCCCAAAGGAAGTTATGAACTGGTAAAAATCAAATCTAGGAGTATTATTTGCTTAGCAACTGAAAAAGAATTGATGCAGGAGATAAAACATCAATTACTTACTATAGACAATAAACCCAATGTTTGGGAAGTATTCATGGAGGGAGATTACATAACAAAAAGGTCAAATTTAGCCTTGAATATGATTACAGAATTTAAATTAAACTCCTGCGATTCAAAAACAGCATATTTCTTTTTCAAAAATGGAATATTGAAAGTCATGAAAGATACAAAGGAATTAATTCAATATGAAGATTATGATGGTTACGTTTTTGAAAACCAAATTATTGACCATTCAATAGTAATACTGGGAGAAAAGGACTATTTAAAATCTGAATTTGACGTGTTTTTAAAAAAAGTTTCTAATAATAATTTGGAAAGATACAACCATTTAACTAGCGCATTAGGCTATATAATTCATGGATATAAAGACCCTTCATTTACTAAAGCTCTAATACTTGTTGACGAAACGGTAGATTTTTCGGGGGAAGCCAATGGAGGCACAGGTAAGTCAATTATTGGAAAAGCAGTTAGTTTTATGACTTCTACATTGACAAAAGATGGTAAAAGTCTTAATACTAAGGGAAATAAGTTTTTCTACCAAGATTTAAATTTAAGCCACAAAATACTGAATCTGGATGATGTCACTAAAGACTTGAATTTTGAGGATTTTTATTCTGTTGTTACTGGAGAACTACCCATTGAAGAAAAATATAAGTCTCCATATAAGATCCCCTTTGAATTAAGCCCTAAATTAATGATAAGTTCAAATTATATGGTTAAGGGCTCTGGGGGAAATTCTGACGAGAGAAGAAGGGTTGAAATTGAAATTTTCCCATATTATTCAATAGAATTTTCTCCTATGGATGATTTTAAGAAAAGATTGTTTGATGATTGGGATGAGACTGAAATGAATTGTTTCTGCAATGATATGGCGAGCTATAGCCAAAAATTTATGATAAATGGCATTATGACCGCAAATCCAATAAATTTAAAGGAAAACAAGCTCAAAATGGAAACAGATATTTCTTTTGTTGAATTTGTAGATATGGATATTGTTTTTAATTCTGGTCAAATAAAAGTTACCAAAAACAAACAATTACTTTATAATTTATTTAGAGAAAAACACCCTGCAGAAAGTAGGAACTTAAGTGCTATGATGTTTAAAAAATGGCTAGATTTATGGGGTAAAGCTAGGGGACTTGAGGTTTTGCACAGAAAAAGTGATGGCAACTCTTTAGTTGATTTCTTTAAAAAAATAGACTCTAATACAGACACAGTGAAGCAGTGACACTATTTTCCTAAACCTTAATTTTAAAGAGACTGTCCTTTTGTGGATGGTCTCTTTTTTATTAGTGTGAACAAGATGCGAACCTGTAACACTTCAGGTTATAATGTCAATACTTTACACGATTTGAAAATTTATGTAAACCTATCTGTATCCTTTTTTTTTATCTAATACTTTTTACTAGTTCTTCAATTAAGCTGTAGCTAGCGTAAATAATATACACGTTATTGCTAATGTAAATACAGGATATCTGTGAATCAAGTTTAGTAAATTCTTCAATGCAAATATGATGTTTGATTTCCCTATTTTTAGTAGCAGTAATAGGATTTATGTTTTTATAGAATTGAGAATTTTTGTCTTTGAAAGTTATAATTACAGCTTCTAGTATATCCATGTTAAAAAGAAGTTCAGTTTCATCTGCATGTTTGTTTAGGAACTTATTTAATTCAGTGCCTACATATTTATAGCTGTCATAGTACTCAATTCTGTCCTCTGTTACTTCTAAATCAAATTCCCAATTTTCGTACTGCATTCCTAGTTTAAAAGGTGTGTCTAACGGTTTCATGGTTATTGTGTATAAAAAAACCACCATGTGAGGTGGTTAAATGGATAAATGGAATTTCATTAATTATGGCTTTTTACCTTTCAAATTTTGCACTATAGAGTCTAGAAGAACACTTAAATGGGAAGTAAAAGTAAAATAGTAATTTTCTGATTCTAAACCATAAAAATAGAGTGATTTACCATTGTAATCCATTCTTCCAACATGTACAGCAAAATCTCCAATTTTTTCTATCTTTATTTCAGCGAGTTTAGGGTTTAATCTAATATTATCCTTAACTAAACTGTTTTCTAACCCTTTTATCACTTCATCTACTGAGGTTATAGAAGAAGGCATACCTTTCATTGTTTCTTTAGGTAAAAAATTGAATGTCAATTCTTGGTCACTAGTCTTAAAAGTATAACCACCACCAACACCAATTGCATCTTTGCCATATTTGTCTGTGATCTTATATTTTTCTGGATATCTGATAGTTAATTTATCTATTACAACTGAATCATAATTATACTCTAAATTAGTCTCTTCCCTGTATTTTGCTATATCTCTTTCTGCTGAATTGCCCATCATTTGAACACTCCAGAAGGCAATAATTCCTCCAAGTAACAGGATTAATATAAGTGCTTTGGGCAAAATTTTTACTGTAAGTATTCTTAATTGTTGTTTGTTCATAATTTCTAGTTTGTATTAATAATTTATATAGTTCTCATACTCATCAGAATAGTAGTGACCTTGATAGATTTCTTTAAATTCCCATAGGTAGGGCAATTCATTTTCTTTTAATTCAATGTTCTCTTGATAATATGGTCTTGATGTGATCTTAATTCTAATTGTAGGATGTATTGAAAGTAATTCATTACCATACTGTTTAATATCCTGTACCCATTCAAATACAGCATTTTGGTTGTGTTGTATTCTATAATATTCCTCTAGCAAATTCTTGTAAAAAGCTTCAGTTTTTATATATTGTACATACTTTTCTAGTTCTCTATAAATGTCAATGAAAACACACTCATTATTACGAGTTGGGCAAAGACATGGAAGAACAAATGTTGATTTATTCCTTTGCCATTTCTTCCATTTATGACATTCTGTTTTCTCTATAGACATATTGAAATTGGCACTATTCTCCTTTAGCCAATGATTAATGTAACCTAATTTTAGTGGTTGATTATTTTGAAGTTCTTGAATCATTGTAAAAAACCTTGGTTAGCAATTGTGAATTATATCGAAAAAATTAAATAGTAATCCAAATTAACTACCTGTTTGTCTTCTTTTCTAGTCCTTTGTACATATAAACTTGTTCGAGCAGGAAATTTTTTTGCTATATGCTGGTAATCTAGTGTTTTAAAAAAATAAAGATCTGTTTCAAAATGAAACTCTCCATCAATCAATTGAACTCTTTTATCAATACCTGGTTGGACTAAACTATCAAAAATATTTTCTGTTATTATTCTACCATATGTCCAACTGTCTTCTACCAAAATATCATTTTTATATCTAGGCATAAATCTCAATAATTCATATTTAAATTCTGGATTTGAATTGCTTACTATTTTCTCGAATAATGAATTGAATGTTGAAATAGTAAATTCATTGTCAATTTGAGTGTCAATTTTTCTAATGAAAACAGCTCTATAAGTGAAAAAATGATTTTCACTTAGGTCAAAAGTTTTATTATATTCCATTTTTGGATAATTAATTGTTGAGGCATTTTAATTACTCAACTTGTCATATATGGCATTTATAGGATGCTAATATACCACTTCTTTTGACTTGTCAAATATGTCAAGTATGGAAAAGCTGGAATTACTTAAAAGCATTGGAAAGAACATTAAAAATATTAGAGAGAAGAAAGGCTTAACTCAAGTAGATTTAGTTGGTAAAATGAATGGAGATATTGACACAACTAATATTTCTAGAATTGAATCAGGCAGAACCAATGCTACCTTATATACTCTTTATAGAATTAGCCAAGCTTTGGAAGTTACATTGGAAGAATTGGTTAAACATGAGTCTCCTACAATATAAAATTCAGCTATATTAATATGTGGTAGAAAAAGTAAAAAGTGCATTTTGCATTAAATATGGTCAAATAACAACACGCATACACTTTCACTTTTTTATAAAAACTACCAACATAATAGAGTAATGCTAGGTAATTATAATATACCATTATCGCTAAAGCTGTAATATCCCTCCTTAGTAATAATTAAATGATCTAGTAGATTTAAATCTAGTATTTTACTAGCTTCTTTAAGCCTTTGTGTAATTAACTTATCTGGTTGACTTGGTTCTAAACTCCCACTAGGATGGTTGTGCACAATCACAATACTAGATGCATTACATTTTAAAGCTATTCCAAGAATAATCTTTATATCTACCACTGTTCCTGATACTCCACCTTTGGACAATTCATATATACCTAAGACAATCTGAGCCCTGTTTAGAAGTATAATCTTTACTTCTTCTTGGAATTCTATTAAATCTTGGTTCCATTGTTTTAAAACCAGACTATATAGGATTTGGCTATTAGTGACTTTTATCCTTTCAAGATTAGTGTTTGAATAGGATACTTTGATTTCTGCTACTTCCATAAGATAAAAAAAGTGACAAAGTGATATTGTTTTATAAAAGTAAAACCGGTTTTAAATTCAGATAAATATTTAAATCATTCAAGACTAATATTTATTAAACTTTTTTCTTGGTTACTTCTTCTAAAGTTTATCACTTTGTCACTGTTAATTTAGATTGCAAATTCTTCTTTATGATGACCATTCATTGAGAATGTCTTTTCATCTGCTAGAAGCCTCTGAATTGCTTTGTCTTCTTTGGTGGAGATTGACTCTTCCGGATTGTATACAAACCTATGAGTTAAAGTAACTAGTTCTCCTGTGTCTTTTACCACGTATTCATAAGCCTCACATTCTTGTTTTACAACTCTGCCTGGCATTTCAGTGCCTATAAGTGCTTTACAAGTTTGCTCATCAAATGTGGATGAAATAAATGCTTTCTTTGAGGTGGCATAAAACTGATTAGTTGTTGTAGATTTTACCATTTCAATTCCTCCTGAAAGTTCTAGTACAAAGAATGCTCTACCATTCTCTGTTTGTCTTTGTTTGTAGTCAATAATACGTACCATTGTTTTTGTTTTTGAGTTGAACATTTGCTTAACCTAAAGCATTAGATAGACCTATTAAAATCACAGCTTTCAACTTGGATTTATAAAGCCTAGAGATAATGAATTAGATTAAACACAATCTTTCTAGATCGCCAACATAAGTGAGGGTAATTAGTGTGTGTGTCAGGGGGCTTTAAAAAAATAGAAGAAATATCTGTTTCGATTTATTTTCCTTGCACTTTAAATATACTTAGCTCTAGTAGCAAAGGATTAGGTTTCTAAACTAATATCATATAGATACTTGAATCAAAAAATAGATTTACTTTAAAGTCCTAGAACAACTCTATTGCTAGGGATTTGAATAATTTATTCTAGGATCAAAAAAATAAATTGTTTTAAAATAGGTGGGGGATGATTTCTTTCTAAGGATAAGGCCGGACTGTTTGTGAGGAAGAATACGTGAGTATAAAATTCTTGCTTGAAAAATTTTATAAAAAATTAATTAGGGAATGTTATCTAAACATGTTCAATATATTTAGACAAAATCAACTAATGAAGAAAAACATTTATCTTTGAATTAACTAACAAACATACTCGCTTAGGGAAATTCCTAATTAGTTTGAGTACCTATAAAAATTGTAATTAATAGTTGATGGTAGTGATCAATAAGAATTAGTAAGTAAAACCAAGAACAAATGAGCAAGGAAAAAATAAGTGTAGGCTGTCTACCTTTATTCATTATAGTCCTCATTTTATTTATTATTAGGTTTCAAGTAGCACCTGGAAAATCATGGGAAAGAGTATTTACTGACCTTACTGTTAATCTTTATTGGTTTGGAGTAGGATATATGCTACTAGTGGTAGTAATTAATAAATCTAATGAACCTAGAAAATTAAGTAAAGAAGAAAGCTTAACATTATCTATAGCAGAACACAAAAAGAATATTGAAGAATATATTGATACTAAAGGGCATTTTAAAATAACTTATAAAGTAGATAACTCTGAGTATTTATCTTATCATTTAGTTGAACTATTTAATGCTGAAAAGGAGTTGTCTTATTGTAAATCAAGAGGATGGTCTTTAAACTCATATTCTTTTAATAAAAAATCTGACCATGAGGAAAGAAGAAAGATGATAGCAAAAGTAATAAAAGATAGAGGACTAAATGGCTTTGCATTTTGGGGAGGACTTTATGGAGGACAGGCTTATAGTGTTTATTATGGAATAGGGGAATGCACAGAACCAGGTTGTTATAATCAAGTTACTGAACATTGGCACAAGCTATGTTATAGTTGTTTTAGAGCAAATAATTACAGCGATCAAAATAGATATTAGTTACAAAGTAAATCAGGTAAGTTCATAATTTGGATAACTCCGTGTAGTTTTTTACGTTTTTTTTTTTAGTCTTTTCGGGCATAATTAAAAGTCGTTTTAGTTTTTTAGAAGATTTGGATAGCCAAGGAATTTACTGCTTTTTTACATTGGAATCTAATATTCTTGCGATTTCAACTTACATAGTTATGGAGACACTACTTTTTTTAAAGTAATTTTAATTTTCAGTCTATATTCCAATAATTTTCAGGGTCACCTTCAAAAGCATTATCAATTGAATCGTCATCATATCCGTATGCACCTTTATATTTGTCATAGGTGTAGTCCTTTGAAGAATTTGATTCATCTTCATCTTTATATTTGTTGTCTTTCTGTGGCAAAGGATAATCTAATCCAGTTACATAATATTCTATATAGAAATTTTTATCTAAAGTCGTTTTTAATAGAAAATTAATTGTATTGTCATTTCTTAAAAACTGTAATAATTCTTCAGTTATGTAAAGGCGTTTGTTTGAAATTTTATCGAAATATCTTAATCTTCCATTACACCATTCCCAATTAATATTTGGTGCTAAATCTGTGCCTATTTCTAGAATATTTACATTTAATAACTTTTTGAAAGTTTCTATATTTCCTTCTGTATAATCATTATTATGGAAAATACTTTCGTCATTGTTTTTCCTATATCGTTCGGGAGTTATAAAATGAATAAAATCTATATTCTCTCTCCATCCTTCATAATGTTTCTCAGTATTTACATATTCAAAACCACTAAAATCAACAGCTTCATAAGATATTTCAGTGTAATATTGGGATGCTGAAATAATATCATCATTTAGGATTTTTAAAAAATATTGATATATATATTGAGAAAAACCATGAAAAAAGTCACAATTGATACGAATATTATTAGAATCATATTCGGGCATTTTGCTTTTATCGTTATTGTACTTCCAGCATAAAAGTTTAAATTCATCCAAATTAATTGTAAAAAGATATTTATCTAAAAAAGATTCGTCATTTGTAACAATTGTAATATAACCTGATTTAAAATTGTATCCACTTTCTTTATCTATTATTTCGAGGATTTGATTTCGAGTAAAAACTTTTTCTAAATGATATTGATCTTTCGTGCCTCGAGGACTATATTGATTATGGATTACTATGTAATAAATATTGTCTTCTAAATTCATATATCAAAAAATTATGTTTGGGTACTTTTTCAAATATAGGCAAAACCTTTATTGAAAGGTTTCTTTTATTTGTGAATTTTAATTACAATAGGCTTAATGGATAGTTGGTTTTGTATTTGGGAGATTTGATATTTCCAAAGGAATTACGACTCTGTTAGAAAAGCATCAAATATCAATACTATTTCTATTTATTAGCAGCTCATCTCACTATTTATTAAGTATTACTAAGCTGTTGCATTCTCATTAATCCTCTCAATGATACTAATCACTTTATGAGCATCACCATCTTCAAAAATCCCTAAAATCTCCAGCTCATTACTAATTGGTGAAAGAAGGTTTAGATAATATTCTTGGCTATATAACTATATTTTCATGATGAGGATATCCTCTACAAATTCACCATTTGGAAAGATGCCTTTCCAAAATTTTGACTTTATTGAAGATTCATAAGGCTAGCAATATAAGTGACTATTAAAGTAAATATAATTATCTGAACCCAAACTTTTCAATGGTTTTGAGATTTAATTTAGCTAGAAATTTATTCCTTTCTGTTAATGTTTTTTTACCGTTTAATAGATCTACCATAAACCCAAATTTATATGCATCAAGTCTTTTGTTTTTTTTGTCCCATAGTACAATCTTTTCTATAAGTTCTAATGTAATCTCAACTTCGTTTATCTCAACTTTTTGTTCTTCATTAAAGAATTCGTCCATATCATAGAACAGTTCCACATTTTGTTCAGCTACAATATTTAATATAATTTCCCCTTGATTTCTTTCGATATCTGTTATTGCACGGTTTGACTTGATTTTATTTCCAAGAGTATAGGCTACATCGAATTGATATTGACTTAAATTCCTTGTTTCTCGACCCCAGTTTTCAATTTTTTTCCAAGTCTTAAAATGAATCGATTTCAGCCTATTCAATGAAGCTTCGGTTTCTGCCTGCTGGGTTTCGTCTTCTGAAAGTTTTTTTCTTTTTTCGGAAGTTTTGTTTTCTAAACCACTTTTTAATGCCTCTAGATCAATGTGAAAATTTTGTTCCTTAATGAAATTCCAGCATTCTTCTTTCTTTGCCCATTCACCATATAAAGAGCCAGGGGCTTTGGTTTTAATTAATTCTTCCATCTTTGACATAATCTGGTGCAACTTAGATTTCAAAATATCACTAAGACTTTGCTCTTTCCATATTTTATACAAATCAAGTTTGTAATTTAACTTAAATCCAAGCCAAGCAATAGAGTATGGTACTGTGATGTAACGCATATCTCCAATTGCATTTGGTTTTACACCATAAACTTTTTCTGCAGAAGAGAACAAAATTGCATTAGCAATTGCATCTTCAAACCATATATTATCTGGTTTTTTGTTGAAATTGTAATTAAGAAATTGAGCATAATTTTTTTGACTTCCTCTCACGACTATATGTGGTCCTATAACGAGTTTTTTACCATTATAGATTTCTTCATAAGCATTGATGAATTTTGCAAGTGATTCCTTAGTAAACATTTGATTTCTAGGATTTTGTTTGTCGAACTGTTTTCTCTTGGTAGTGGTCAAGCCAAAGCGGATGCGTTCATTCTTGTATTGACCACGAGATCTCTCAAAAAACCAGCGCGTTTGATGTGTTTCACCTGCTAAAGGAGGTGCCCAAATTGTTCTTGATAATTTCTCGAGTAGAACGTGATTTTCTTTATTCGAACTTAAATCAGAAGCTGACACCTTGTTTTGTGTATTAGCATATTCAGCAATTCGTCCAACTATTTCTGAAAAATTTTCCCGGTCTTTCACAATGGTTAGCTTAACAGGAACGAATACATTGGAAATATTAACTTTGTCTTTTTTCCAAGTGTGATAAATTGAAGCAGTTGTTTGGCCTCCATTTACAATTTGAAAATCTTTGACTTGTGCAATTGCTTTACCTTGGTTGTTTGGTAAAATAGATATTGTAACCTCTTCGGCTGTTGCAGCAATACCATTATTGAAAGCCATAAACATATGCTGCTCATCCAGAATGGTCTTCCTTATCCCTTTATTTATTTTTCCTGTGAATTGAAGAAACGAACGCACATTTTGTTCTAGCAAACGTGCTCCATACTCTTCGTAGATATCTGCCAAGGCGATGCCTGGAATTATAGCCAACCAAGATTGATAATCGGAATTTTCAGTTTCATTGACGATGCAAGGTACTTTATATCCTGATTTTTCAAAATCAATTTCAATGGGCATTCGTGATTTTACTGAAAGATTAAATAAGTAATTAATGTCTATTGCTCTGTAAAAAACAGTATAGCCAGCAATTTTGTCTGATGTTTTTAAATCTGCTTTTATATCTCCATTAGAAATCAAGAAAATGTTAACCCTAGTAAGGAATTCTTTTACTTCAGGCACATTTGCTAATGTTTGAGCAAGGTCAAAAATTTCAGAACTTTCTTCAATTTCATTTACATAATCCTTATAAATAGAATTTCTGAAAAATTTAGCTGCTCTATCAATGGTTTTTTCAGCATCTCCCTTTGTAACTGATTGAACGGTTTCGTCACTATTGTATATGGTTACGAATAAATCAAGGGTTTCATAATTTTCATAAAGAGAATATCCATTGATTTTATGCTCAACACCTCTTTTACTAATTTTCTCATCATAGCAAACACGATAATTTTCGGTTTCGCCAGCATCAGCAAGAAATGACAATACAATTTCAGTAAAAATTTGTTCGGGATTTGTTCCTTCTTCTTCTGATATTAGGTTGGAATTTATTTCTTCCTGAATATCTATATAAAATTTATTGAGTTCTTTATTATTCATTTTTTATTTTGGATTTATTTCGCAAAAAAGTGTGTCTTGACTAATTCTCCATTCTTCTGATTCAGACAAAACAATAGAGTATTTAACATCACCAACTCCTATAGGAATTTGAGATTCTGTTATTCTAGGAAAATTTCCTGCAACCTTATAAAGATTTTCTTGTCTAATTGTATACCCATATTCCTCATAAAGTTGTCTATGAACCTCATAATAACCGGATTCCAATAATTTAAATTGAAATAAATTACCTGCCATTGTGCTGTTTGATAATGATTCCAAAACATTATCAATCAAACTGTTTAATGATTCTCCATTTCCAATACGAACGTCAAGAGAAAGGTGGTAAAGAAATATTTTTTCTATTATTGAATCATCTAATTGTCTTTCACTTGTTATGTGGATTTTTTGATGATTATTTCCGTGGGTTGTTTTTACTTCTACAGCCCAATTTGAATATTGAAAATCCTGAATTGATCTTTCTGGTCCAAGCCAAGATTTGAGACAGTAATTTTTGTCTGATGAATTTTCAAGAAATTCTCTCAAGAAAAAAACTTCGCCATAAAGACCTCTTTGTGCTTCATCCGATAATCCTTGATTGCCAACTTTTTCAAATAGTGATTGCCATTTGGCTAATCTTTCAAACAATTTTTCTACTAAGGACTTTTCAGATGCGACTTCTGACACTCCAAAAATTAAATCTTCACAAAGGGTTGAAAATATGTCTTTATGTTGTTTATTAAGCAACAGAATGAGCAAAAATTTCTTTGATTTATCTCGTTCATCAGGCATTGTTTCAACCTTAATGTCTTTGAGTTTGTTCCATTGATTTTCATCAAAAGAAAATGAAACACTTATCCTAAAGGCAATGCACCTAAGTTTTTCAGGCGCCTTTATTGCAATAAAAACATCTGGTATTACTTTGGCATCATATCTTTTATAAAGTAATCCAGTGTGAGAAGAAGTGTCACTTTCTAAACTCATCCAAATATTTTCAGTTTTCATCATCTCCATAGTCTTCAAAATCTTCTTCAACAAAATCAATTTTATCAAGCAACTCCTCATTTACAGCATAAGAAACAGGGGCATTGAAGTTGCTTTTTGGAAAACTTATAGCATAACCAACAAATGGATTAGTTCCATCAGGTAAATTTGTTTGACTTTCTTTTGGGTTAAGTAAATAAATTAATAACAATGGTTGCTTTGGGTCTCTCAATTCATTTCTAACAACTTGTCCGTTTGGATATATAGCTTCACCCTCTTTTTTTCTATGAAGGTTAGTAAGCTCCATTGCTCGTGCCTTTTCAGGCTCAGTAAAATCTATAAATTCGTCAGATGGACTTATGATATGTGATTTTCTTAGGTAATACAATTGTTCACTTGAGTTTTTCTCATCTTCCGTTCTTTTCCAATGACCAATTTGTATGGTGATGTTGTTTATGATAAAATCTGAATTATTGATTGCATTAGGTTTTGACATTAATGCAACCCTCCAATCAGTCAACTCTCCATTTCGCATTTGGGTTGTAATAAATTGAATTAATTTTCTTGGTTCTGCTTTTTTTAAATTTTCAACTGATTGAATTCCTTCAAAAAATGAAATAATATTGTGTGCCGGAACATCATACCACAAATAGGCATTATTGGGTTTTGGGACATTATATGGTTGTAAAGTTGAAATGAATCTTTTAGTATTCTGAAAGTTATTGTTAATTACTGAAATATCTTTTCTGAATTCATAGGATTCAACGAGTCTTCCAGCCCAAGAGATTTGAACAGTAGTTGCATTGCGCATTTTGTTTATTGCAGATATCATCAAACCATCTGGAGATGTTCTAATTTTTAAAGCATATTGTTCAGGTGTTGAGCCTGCAATATCTGACATATAATCAAACTCTTCTCTTAGTTCTTCTGATGCTAAGGTAATATGGCAAAACCATTCGTTTAATTCTCTACTCGTGAATAAACGACACAAATCAACATAACCTCCACGATACCCAAACCAACGCCCCATTTGCATTAGGGTGTCATACATTCTGGATGCACGCAAATAATAGCTTACCGAAAGCCCTTCTAAAGTTAAGCCTCGGGATAATTTATTTCCACCAATTGCAATGACTGATAGTCCAGATTTATGATCATAATAATCAAGAGCTTCACCAGATCCGCCGTGAATCGCTCTTACTTTAATTCGTTGGGCAGCATCATTTAAATGTTCCAAGACTTCAGACCAATTATGAACGCTAATTTGCGAGTCTATTTTGGCTAAATCAGAATCAGCAATTTGTTTGGAAACGGAAACATATGAACTGTAGCCATTTTCATTAACTTCAAATGTCTTTCTAAACAATTCTAAAGTTGCTTCGTCATTTTGGTCAATTCGATCTCGATAATTAACTAGTTGACTTGAAACTAAATCAGTTATATGGTCTTGCCAACGCTGAAATCTCGAAACATGGATCAACATTGAATTATGAACTGATGTTTGCCCTCTTAATCTTCGAATTGCACAAGTAATAATAAAACAACGAATGGATTTTTTTAGGCTTTCGGGAAGTGAAGATGGTAGCTGGTCTTCTTTTTTATGTCTATCAGGGACAAAAATACTATAATCATTTATGCGATTTAGAATTGGCAAAACAGCGTTAGAAGTTTCGTTTTCTTCTATTGGGCTAAAACCAAAAATTTTTTCTGGACCTATATAATTTGAAGGAGCAGGGATATTTTTAATAAAATTCCGAGGAAATAAGTTTTCGTCATTCAATGGAATAAAAATATTAGCGAAAGGAGTTGCTGTATAACCCACATAAGCACTCTTATTAAAAAGATTAAGAATATTTCTAATTTGACCATTTATTCTTGTAGGTTCACATTCTTTTTTATTTGTATTAATTGAAGCATTATCAGCTTCGTCATCAATAACTAAAATTGCTTTTTCTAATATTATTTTTCTAAATTCTGAATCTTCTTTAGCATTAGCAGACAACCAATTATAAACTTGTTTTAATGGACCAGGATTTTTTTTAATTACTGCAATTAATGTATCAGAAGTTTCAAAATTTAGACCTAATGAATTAGCTACTGCTTGATTAAAGTCGCCTTTCTCTTCGCTTGATGTTAGCGAATGGGCTACTTTTTTATTTGAATAACTGGGTTGACCAACACCAATTCTTATGTTTTTTGTAATTAAGGCACGTTTATGTTTAGTGTCAAATCCTAAAAAACTCTCATCAATTCTGAGTTGGGTTTGGCTTCTTAAATTATTATGTATTCCTGCCAATACTATGATAAGTCCAAAACCCGCGTCGGCTGCTTTACAAATCAAGCCTGTGTAGTTTCCTGTTTTACCAGATTGAACTTGACCTACAACTAATCCCTTTTTATTTATTTTTATTTTTAATGTCGGGTCAAAAAGGTTATTTAAAATTTCATCAGTAAGCAAATCAAGTTTATTCACGACATCAGGTGAATAATTCTTTTCTTCCTCTAAGAACTGTTTATAATTACCCCAAAAACCATTTGAAAAATCAATTGAAGATCTCTTTTCGCTTAGCCAAGGATTATTTTCATCTTCTTTTACAATGGACTTCCAATCATCCTGTCGGATTGTAAAAAGTTCTTCCACTTTTCTAATTAACATTTCTCGAGAATCTCTAATTGGGAGATTCATTTTTAAAAAAGTATCCACAGCACTTTCAACTTCTGAAATAGTCACTGATGTTTTACCAAATAATAATTGGCGGATTATTTTGATTGGGTCTATGTTACTCATTCGTTAAAAATTCTATGTATTCTGGATAAAAATTAAATGGTTCGGTGTTAAGTATTCTTGCTTTTGCTTTCTCTTTTGAGAATCCACTAAAAACAAAGTTGTTAAACAACTTTTGCATAGTTTCTTTTATAGCATTGTGGTCAATGCCTTCAAAAGGCTGTCCATGTGGTTTTTCGTTTTCGCTCTCCTGAAGCGTGATTAAAGGAATAGGGATAGTCTCTTCAATAAATTGAATTACTTTTTCAATATCTCTTTTTAAATCACCGGATTTTGAATATAACTCGCTCAATAAGGGATGATTTCGATTAATCTTGTAAAATCTCTTTCCGTGTCTTGCACGTTCTTCCCAAAAGGGAAAATATTCATCTGATGCGAGTTTTCTTTTAAGTACTTTACCTTTATGTCTATATACTTCTACAGCTTGATTTCTAACTTCTTTTGCTAAGGCAATAATAGATTCTGTATATTTGGATGGTGGTCGTGCAATTGATTTCTTGATATCAATTTGCCAATCAGTATCAAAATTATTAGGCAAATCAACTTGAATTCTGCATAAATCATAATGAACCTCTTTTTTGAAAAGGTCTAACCAATCTCCTGCAACTAAAAGCCTTCTGTTTCGGTATACATAAAATCCTTGGTGTGCAGTCCAACTGTCTTTTGGACCTTTACCATAGTTATATTGTTCAGCAGTGAGTTTTGAACGATGAGGCAATACAAATCCTTTTATTTTTATTTGACCAGCTTCCAGTCGTGTTTCTGGTTTAGTTTGTAAACCATCTACACCAAACATAAAAGGATCCCAAGAAGTAATAAGTCTTTCTCTAAAAAATATTTTTAACCCATCATCTATGTATCTGTGAAATACCATTGATAGATGGGATTTGACACTATCCATAGTCCTTAAAAACTTACTTTTTGATTCTTCACTATCTTCAGATGTGTCTTTGGTTAATCTGTCTAAATCCCACCAAATAACATAGGTTCCCGAGTTAAAGGATTCAATTTTTTTAATCCATCTTTCTTCGTCGGGAACGTAACGAATAAGTTTCCAAGATTTTTTTTTATTCACATAATCTAAATCCCAACTCCATAAAACAGCTTTGTAATCAATGCTTTTAGATATAACTGTAAATTTTCTTGATTGAGAAAAAGATGCTGTTTTCAATCCTAATCCAAAACGTCCTAAATCATCAGCAGGTCTATCAACCAAAGGATTTTTACTTCCAGGTCTCATTGCGTGAATGAGCTGTTCATTGTTCATACCATTACCATCATCCAAAATTGAAAGAGTTGTTTTTGGACCTTTCCAATCGTAATCAATCCATATGTTTTTTGCACCTGCCGTTATTGAATTATCAATAATATCAGCAATTGCGGTTTCAATGGAATAACCGATAGCTCGAAAGGTTTCAATCATAGAACTCGCTTCTGGTTCTGCTGATGTAGATTGTAGGTTGGAGTAATCAATCATATGCCTTTTAGTATATTTAAAATTTCTTCTCCTATGAATTTTGCCATTAACGGTGGTACAGCATTTCCAATTTGTTTGAATGCAGCTGTTCTATTTGCTCCTTCTTTTTCACCTTCAAAGTAATAATCATCAGGAAAGGATTGTAATCTGGCAGCTTCACGAACACTAATAGACCTATTTTGTTTTATGTCTGGATGAATGTAATAATGCCCATCTTTAGCAATGTGGGCAACTACAGTTTGGGAGTAGGGAACATCTGCAGCTACTACTTTGAATCTATCAAAAAATGATGTTCTGTTTTGATGAGTTTTGAGTCGTTCCGGTAAGTTGTTGTAATTTAATCGTTCCTTATTAGTGTTCCAACTTTCTACGGCAATTTTATATATTTCCTTGTCTTGTTCACGGTGAGGTCTGGCAACATGCTGTGTTAAAACATCAATACCATTTCTTAATGAGTGTTTTTTTAAATAATCTGTAGTAGAAGATTTATATTTTAAAAATTTATCTTTTCCTTCTCCTGCCATTATTATCGGTAAGTCTTTTAGTAAATCATTGACTAAAAAAGTACTATCAATTTTAATTTCTTCAAGATTTGGAACTATCAATTTTTTATTTGGTTTCCATCCTAAAATAATGACTCTTTTTCTGTTTTGTAATACCCCAAAATTAATTGCCTCAAGTGTAAACAACTTGATTTGATATCCTTTTTTATTGAATAGCTTTTCCATCTCAGCTAGATAGTGTCCTTTCTTTGCTGATTTAAGACCAATTACATTTTCAAAAACAAACATTTTGGGATGGTACTTCTCTAAATATTCAGCATACTGTACAAACAAATAATTTCTTGGGTCACCTTCCATATTGTTTTTGGATCTTGATCTTCCTGCTAATGAGTATGCCTGACAAGGTGGGCCACCAATTATTAAATCTACCTTTTCTTCACCTAAGCTTTTGTCAATTTGATTCTGGATTAATTGATTATTCTCTTCTCCAATTGGTAAGTTTATTATTGAATCTAATATTTTTTTTGGGATAAAGCTATACAATTCCTCTCTTGATATTTCGCCTTTTAAGTAGGAGACATAAGTTTTGTACTTATTGTTTGATTTTAAGTAATGATAGGCAGCTCTTGTTTTTAAAGTGTTGCAAGCGGATTTTTCAATTTCAACGTGAGCAATAGGTTCAAACCCTGCCTGGATAAATCCCTCGGATAAACCCCCAGCTCCTGCAAATAAATCTATATATTTTAATGACATTTTTAAATTTAAATATTATTTGTTTTTAGTGAAAGAAAAAAATCGAATTCTAAGAACCAAGAAAACTTTGACAAGTAATCCAAACTGCAATTAAATTTTCCGTTTTCAATTTTAGAAATTGTTGAACGGCTGATCTGCATAATTTCAGCTAATTGTTCCTGATTGTAACCTCTTTTTTCTCTTATTTCTCGAATAGTTTCACCTATCTTCAAGCGACAATCATGCAGGTGATTTTCCACAGTATTATCTGTTACCTGAAATTCCATATTGATCATTTTTTTATGCTTCTGTAATTTGTCGGGTTATAATTTCAATCGCTTCTTCTTTGCTTACAATGTTGCCAAACTCCTGTAAAGAATCCTCATCTCTGTATACGCCATTTCTATCATTCCAAGAAAGCCATTCTATTAAATCTAATCTGGACCAAGAATTTAATTCAGATTCTAATGCGACATCTCTAAGCTCCATTAACTTATAGTATGGATGATTTTGTTTTTCTTCTTCATTTATGTATGTTTTCATGAAAATTAAATTTTATTTGGATAAGTATGTTTCTTTTTTTTTGCCTTCATGATAAATCTTATTTAGGCGGATAATTTCTTATAAGCAGAAATCAAATATATTAAAATAACTGCTTCAAAGTGCAATATATTGAACATTTAGTTAATAATATTTCAAATAAAAACGAAATTTCAATTAACTGAATTCATTAAATAGTTCCCGTTATCCGTTGGTAGTTGGTTTGGAACAAAAAATTTTCACTATTAAGTTTGACCAGACTTAATAAGTCTTTGTTAGAAATCAGTAATTGGTTAAACTATTTGGGTTTGACTATTATTACTAATGCTATTTATATGAGCATAAAATTTAAAAAAAATTAAAATTAACCCAATCCCTAATTAAAGAGATTGGGATCTTCTCAACTCAAAAACCAATGATAGTTAGAGCTACCATTTAGTGTTTTTAGCAAGCTATTTGAAAAGTCAAATGCATTTACATTCCTGTCTAGGAACGTGTCAATATAGCTTGATTTATTAGCTTGAGTAAAGAGATTATAGACATTCCAAAGGTTTATGTCGCCTTTTTCATTTCTGCTGAAACTATCATCTTCATAATAGTCTTTAGCAATTGTATTAATTTGTCCATCATTAAAAGATAGTGCGGGTATATTTAGCTTGTCCTTTTTAGGTAGATGCTGATACAATCTAGTTCTACCCAATAATTGAGCAAACTGATGCTCTGTTAAAGAGTGTTCAGAAAGTTGTCTCATTTGTCTTAGTTGTTTCTCTGCATTGTAATTCTGTAGCACTTCTAGAATCTTGCTTTGTAGTTCCTGATAAGAACTCACTCGCATTTCTTCTACAAATCCATCACTAGTAACTGCCAGATTACAACAGACTTTAACTTGGAAACCAATAAAGAACTTGAACTTTTCAAAGGATTTCTTGTTGTACAGGTTCTCCAAATTATAGCTTCTAACTCCTCCAATAGTCAAAGCTATTTCATTACCATTCACAGTATCTATAATGCTAGGAATTCTAATAATGAAAGCCATTCTTTCAAAGTATTGTGTCTTCTCATGGTCTAATAAATCCCTAGCTTGTTTATTTATTGCATCAGGAGTTCTTCCCTTAATTTGATGGCTTACTCTAACTTCTGGCTCATCAAATATATGATGTGGAAATACTTTACTTGCACAGCCTTGAACTATCTCTATGAATTCTTGATGTGCTATTGTCCTTTCATTATCTTTAGAGAAGACTGGTATTACACAATCATTCTTCAAATGGGCTAGGTTAATTTCACTTGTATTTGCCTCTATGAAAGGTTTTGGAACAAATAGAGGTTTTGTATTAATACTGCTCTCTATTTCTAGGTATTTAGGTGCGTTTAGCTGATGAACAGGTTTTAATTGTAGCTCAGGCTCAATTTCAAGGATATGTGCTTCCATTGATATTAGATTTTAAAGGGTTTAATAATGTTTTTTTCACACTGATTGTTTCTTTTTGAAGTTTAAAATCATATTCTAATTCTTTTTGCCAACTACTATATTGATTGTAAAGCTTTCTCAATTCTTCAACAGTTTTAGTGCTTTTGATTTTATCTCTAGCCTCTTGTAAATTGGTTCCACTATTGCACCATTCTAGAATTTTCTTTCCGGTAAATGTGTTAATAATGAATTCAGGCTTGCCCATAAACATGCCTGTCCTGTCTTTAGAGGATACAGCAAAATGCTTTATATCCACATCAAACACAACTGTAAACTCATAGTCTAAACCATCTCTTTGTACAGCTTTTAATCCTACCTTTTCAGGTATGTATTTACCATCTTTCTGATTTAGTACATAGTCTTGTTTAGTTCTCATGGTAGCAATGATATGAACATCTGCTTGCATCATTTTATCAGTAAAGGATTTATGCATTGGAGTTATCTTCCCCCAATTCGTAAAGGAGTTTCCTGATAGGTTAGAATGATAATCCAATAAGTAGTCCCAACAATGGCTAATACTGTCTAGAATGATTACTTCCATGCCTGCGTTGACGCATACATCAATGGCTTTAATATAATTCTCTGGTGTAAATGGAGGGGCTAATGTCAGTACATTATATTGGCCTAGATGAGAGTACAAATCTGCACTTCCATTTTCTGAATCTATAATGGCTACTTTAGAAAAGTCTCCATTAGTTAAACCTTGTGCTAGGAGTAAGCTTGAATAGGTTTTACCTGAGCCTGCTGAACCTTGAAAAGCCAATTTGATTTTAGCTTTCTTCCTTTCTGAATGTCTTAATTGCATAAATAAAAATGTTTAAAATGATTAATAATTGAATGAAAAAAGCAACTATCACAGTGCTAAAGTGACAATTGCTTTGAGAAGTTTTATAAGCAGAAAAAGCCATTCATAATAAAATGAATGGCTTTAAATAATAATCTGAATCAAATATAATTCAAATTGATTTTTAGATATTTAGATCACTTTGTCACTTTTTGTAGTAATGTTTCCATTGCAGAATCAATAACATCATTTTCTAATTCCTTTAAGTATACTTGAGTAATTGTTAAGTTCTGATGTCCCATTGCTTCAGAAATTATATCTGTTGAAACGCCACTTTGCTTCAGATTAGTAGCAAAACTATGGCGGGCAACATAACTTGTAATTTTGCCATCAATCTTGCAAATGGTGGCAATTGCTTTCAAATCCTTATTGTATTTCTTTATAGTTCTTTCTTTTCTATACTCTAATTCCATAGGTGTAGAATCTTCTTTTAGGATAATAGGGAATACATATTTTGTTGCTCGTTTTTGGTTTTTATAGTAATCAAGAATTTGCTGAACAGGTTCTAGTGTTTTGATTATAAAACGCGCTTTGGTCTTGCTTCTTACATAGATAATTTTATCATCAACAATATTCTCCCATCTTAATCGCATCATGTCATTAAAGTTCATTCCACGTGCGTAATAACTAAAGACAAAGTAATTCCTAGAATCAATTAATTCAGGATGTTCTGTGGTGTTAAGATTGATGACTTTATAAACGTCTTCAATGCTTAAAGCTCTTTTATTACTTGATTCTTTAAGCTTTGAGATTTTATACTCTGTAAATGGATAATGTTCTTTACTGGCGCAACCTTTATTAATAGCATCATTGTACAATGCTCTAATAGCTCGCATTTTTGCCGAAACACCACTGTCAATATTGTTGTTGGCTCGAAGATAAACTTCGTATTTGCTGAGTAGAGTTGGAGTTATGTCTTTAAAATAAACATTCTTGTCTTTTAAGAATTTAAAAAAGCTATTCTTAGAGAATTTATAGAACTTTGCATTTCCTGTACGTCCTGATTTGTTTAAATCTCCAATATGCTCATCCCAAAACTCTTTAACGGATACTTTTTTAGCTCCCTTAAAGTTTAGAAATAGTCCTTCAAATTCATCTAGAGCGAGGTCTTCTCCTTTGGCTAAATAATCTGTAATAATCTTCTCGGCTCTGTTTCTTATATCAGTTAGAGCAGAATTCATCTGTTTATAATTGGTATGGTTTTTTCTGAATTCTGACTTAGTCTCGTTCCATTGTGATAAATCACATGATAACTTTAATGAGATAAACTTAGTTTTTCTATCTTTAGTAATTCTTAAGAAAATTGGATATTCTCCATTAGCTAGGACTTTAGCTCTCTGCGTAATTTTTATAGTTGCCATAAGGATTAAATGATTTTAGGTACAACACGGGTACAACATAGGTACAACAAAAGTATAAAAAATAGGTTAAAATAGGATAATAAAAGAAAATAAGAATATTGTAAACCTCGTAATTTAAGGGGTTTTGAAAGGATAAGAAAATAAAAGAAAGATTGCTGACCTTGCCTGGCAGGCAAGAGGTGGTCGGTTCGAATCCGATATTCTCCACATATCAAACCCAAACATTGTTTGGGTTTTTTTTATGTCTTGTTCTGAAAAAACTTTCCCTATTTTTGTTAGGTACTTAACCTAATAAATTATGAAAAAAATCCTATTTCTGATGGCTGTATCTTCTTCATTGGCTTCTTTGGGGCAAAACCAAAAACCAACTCCAATAACTTATCCCAAAACTGCAAAAGGGGAAACGGTTGATGTTTATTTCGATACCAAAGTAAGCGATCCGTACCGTTGGCTCGAAGACGACAAATCGGTCGAAACAGCTGCTTGGGTTAAAGAAGAAAACAAAGTTACTTACGATTATTTGTCTCAAATTCCTTTTAGAGAAGCTTTGAAATCCAGACTCGAAAAATTGTGGAATTATGAAAAAATAAGCGCACCATTCAAGGAAGGGAATTTCATTTACTATTATAAAAACAACGGACTTCAAAATCAGTCGGTTTTATATCGCAAAGATGCCAAGGGCAAAGAAGAGGTCTTTCTGGATCCAAATACATTTTCAAAACTAGGAACAACTTCATTAGGAGGAGTTGATTTCTCTAAAGACGGTTCGAAAGTAGCCTATTCCATCTCCGAAGGTGGAAGTGACTGGCGAAAAGTAATCTTGATGGATGTCAACGACTTCAAGAAATTAGAAGATACATTGGTGGATATCAAGTTTAGCGGTGTATCTTGGAAAGGAAACGAAGGATTCTACTATTCCAGTTATGACAAACCAAAAGGAAGCGAACTATCAGCCAAAACCGACCAACATAAATTGTATTACCATAAATTAGGAACGGCCCAAAAAGACGATCAAGTCATTTTTGGCGCAGACCAAAAACGTCGTTATGTAGGCGGAGGCGTAACCGAGGACAACCATTATTTAGTGATTACTGCTGCCAATTCCACTTACGGAAACGAATTGTACATTCAGGATTTGACCAAACCCAACAGTCCTATTGTAACAATTGTGGATAATTTTAACAGTGATAACAACATCATAGAAAACGAAGGCGGAAAATTATTTATAGAAACCGACTTAAATGCACCCAACAAACGCATAGTGAGTGTAGATATCAGCAATCCAAAACCAGAGAACTGGAAAGATGTTATCCCTGAAACCGAAAATGTGTTGACACCAACAACAGGAGCTGGTTATTTCTTCGCCAATTATATGAAAGATGCCGTATCGATTTTGAAGCAATATGAGTATTCGGGTAAATTAGTGCGCGAAATTCAATTACCGGGATTAGGAACAGCCACTGGATTTGGAAGCAAGAAAGAAGAGAAAATACTTTATTATTCCTTTACCAATTATATTACACCGGGAACGATTTATTCGTTTGAACCAAAAGCCGGAAAATCTACAGTGTATGATCAGCCGAAAGTAGATTTCAAAAGCGAGGATTATGTTTCTACCCAAGTGTTTTATACTTCCAAAGACGGAACCAAAGTCCCAATGATAATCACCCACAAAAAAGGACTGAAACTCGATGGAAACAACCCAACCATTCTTTATGGATACGGCGGTTTCAACATTAGCCTGACGCCAAGCTTTGGTATTTCGAATGCCGTTTGGATGGAAAACGGCGGTATCTATGCAGTAGCCAACCTTCGCGGAGGCGGAGAATATGGTAAAAAATGGCACGATGCGGGAACCAAACTGCAGAAACAAAACGTATTTGATGATTTCATAGCTGCAGCCGAATACCTGATTGCACAAAACTATACCTCTCCTAATTATCTTGCCATCCGTGGCGGATCCAATGGCGGATTATTGGTTGGAGCTACCATGACACAGCGTCCCGATTTGATGAAAGTCGCTTTGCCGGCCGTGGGCGTGATGGACATGTTGCGCTACCACACCTTCACCTCCGGAGCCGGTTGGGCTTTCGATTATGGAACCTCGGCAGACAGCAAGGAAATGTTTGAGTACTTAAAATCGTATTCACCAGTCCAAAATGTGAAAGCTGGTGTTCAATATCCCGCTACTTTGGTCACCACTGGCGATCACGACGACAGGGTAGTTCCTGCACACAGCTTTAAATTTGCCGCCGAGTTGCAGGAAAAACAAACAGGAACCAACCCCGTTTTAATCCGAATCGATATCAACGCAGGTCACGGAGCCGGAAAATCACTCGCAGCAACCATTCAGGAAATCTGCGACATACAAGCCTTTACGCTTTATAACATGGGATTTACAATATTGTCAACGATAAGCAATCCATAATAACAAGGAGCTTGATCCTGCTGTACGCTGCAAGCTTTTTCATAAAACGCCCTTTTTCTAAGAATAAAAAGGAGCTTCCGTTGGTCGCTCTTTTTATTCAAGAAAAAGGGCATTTTATTTCAAAAGGCTTTTCGCTTCCATCAGGGCTAGGGCATCCCTTTTCATAAGAAGATTTTATTTATCCAAAAGATTAAAATATCCTCTTTTAACCCTAAAAAAAGCAATAATTAGATAAAATAACACCCAAAAAAATACGCTTTTGGTAAACATCAGTCGTCAGTCTGACGTTTTTTGTGTTTTATAACTCGTAAAAAAACCTCCAAAAAACCAAATAGTAGCTCCAAAAACATCAAACCAACTCCATTTTTGATATTTTTTTTGCCCTTAACCATAAGCGAAATCGATAGAAATCACTTGTTATTTATTCTCCAAATAAATTAATGTTTTAGGGTTATAAATCAGTCTTTTTAAGGGGTTAAATCCTTAAATTTGAGAGTAAAATTAACAACCGCATTTATATGGAATTAGTTGCAAAACCAAACAAATATGAACTGGGAGAAATGCTCCTGGAAATAGGTTCCTTACTCATGGTTTCAGGAGCCAATACCGAACGTGTCAAAGTTACCATCAGCAGAATAGCCGGTGCTTTTTGTTGCGATTCGGATTTAATGATTACCAATCATGCTTTGATGATTACTTTAACCTATAAAGACAATATCAAAACGTTTACCAGTGTAAAATGGGTGCCGAATATGCACCTCAATTTCAATCTCATTTCGGATATCAGTACGATGAGTTGGAAAATTGTGGAAGAAAAATGGTCCGTGGAGCGCATCAATAAAGAAATGAAATTACTGGACCGAAAACCATTATATCCAAGATTTGCAGTTTTGTTTTTGGTGGCCTTGGCAGGAGCTTCCTTTTGTAGATTGTTCGGTGGTGGATTAATCGAAATGATACTTTGCTTTTCCGGAAGTTTCTTGGGGCTTTTTGTGAGACAGGAAACCATGAAACTCAAATTCAATTTTTATGTATGCATTTTCTTTGCGGCCTTAACCTCTTCTTTCTTGGTAGGGCTCTATTCGTTTCTAAATCCCGAAGGAGAATTTATACATGCCTTATCCACTTCGGTGTTGTTTTTAATTCCCGGTGTGCCTATGATCAATTCCTTCTCGGATTTGATTGACGGAAACATATTAAACGGAACCACCAGAGGCGTAAATGTTTTGGTTATCGCTTTTGCCATTGCACTAGGATTGATGGTTTCATTATTAATTTTTAATTTACACTAAAATGGATTTTGCATTATTAGAAAAAGGAATATGGTTGGGTTGTGCAGGTATCGGTTTTGCCGTTTTGTTCAATGTGCCTCGCCGTACTTTAGGAGTTATATACATCATCGCAGCCTTGGGCGGATTGCTCAAATTTTATTTAATATCACTCGAAGTTGGGTTGGTTTTCGCGGCTTTATGCGGTGCGAGCCTTATCGGTTTTTCTAGTGTATTGGCGGCACACTATCGCAAAGCGCCACCCATGACTTTTGCGCTTCCGGCATTAATACCTATGATACCAGGATTTTTTGCCTACAAAGCCATGGTAGGAGTAATGAAATTAACTGCCGAACAAGATCCGGATGTCTATACCAAACTCTTTTTTGAAACCGTCAAGAACGGTCTTTCAGCTTGTTTTATCATCTTGGCTTTGGCCGCAGGGGTCGCCATCCCGCTACTCATCACCCGTAAGGAAACCGTGAAGCGAATCAAAGCGGATAAAGTTTTAGAAAAACAACTCGAAAACTTAGAAGAAGAAATTTAAAATAAGCCTTTTGTGAACCCAAAACGCCAGTCGAAAGATTGGCGTTTTTTTTTATCCTTAATTCAATACATAATTTGTTTTGAGTGAATTAGTTATTTCGTGTTTCCTGTTTTTTTAGTATTACTGTAAATAAATTCACTCTAAATGATAAAGAATCAATCCATAATTCCTGACATAAAAGCAATAATAGCAAATGCGAAAGACAAAGCCGTTAGGGCTGTTGATAATGAGCGTACGATCATGTATTGGCATATTGGACGACGTATTTTTGAGGAAGAACAACAAGGGAAAGACAGAGCGGATTACGGGGCATATTTGATTAAATTTCTATCCAAACAATTACAGCCAGATTATGGAAGTGGTTTTTCGGTTAGACAAATAGAACGGTATCGACAGTTTTATCGTACTTATCCAATTGCGTCCGCACTGCGGACGCAATTGAGTTGGACGCAGTATAAATTACTTATTTCTATTGATAATCAAGATAAAAGAGATTTTTATAGTGCCGAAAGCGTTAAGAACAATTGGATATCAAGACAACTCGAACGCCAAATTTGCAGTAATCTTTGGGAATGCCTTTTGATAAGCAACGATAAAGAAAGTGTGCTTGCCGTAGCCAAAAATGAAAAACTGCCTTCGGATGCTAAAGAGATTATAGAAGATCCCATGTTTTTAGAATTTTTAGACTTAAAACGGGAAGCTTCATATTACGAGAAAGATTTGGAGCAAGCCATAATAACCCATTTACAGGAGTTTTTATTAGAAATGGGTAACGGTTTTTCATTTGTGGCAAGACAAAAAAGGATTCACATTGAGGGTGATGAATTTTTTACAGACTTAGTTTTATACAATAGACTTTTGCAATGTTTTGTAATCGTCGAAATCAAAACAGATAAACTCACGCATCAGGATATAGGGCAATTGCAGATGTATGTAAACTATTATGATCGGGTGGAAAAGCTGGCTCACGAAAATCCAACAATTGGAATTTTACTATGTGCCACAAAAAATGATGGTGTTGTGAAATTTACTTTGCCCGAAAATAATAAAACCATAGTGGCGAGTCAATACGAATTGTATTTGCCTACGGAGCAACAACTATTAGATGAAGTCAATAAAGAGCTAGAAAATTTTGACGAAACAAAAGAATAACTATAAAAAGAGTAATATGTTTTAAAACGCCAGTCTTTCGATTGGCGTTTTTTTTGGTTCGAAAACTTATAAATAATAATCATAAGTGACCGTTAGAATCTATTAAATCTGATTATCTTTCGTACGAGTTAAAATAATGTATAATTGATTGATAGTAAGTAATACAGTTAAAATGCGTAATACAATAGATGTTACCTGTGCAATTATTATAAAAGAAAATAAAATTTTTGTAGCACAAAGAAGTGAAATAATGAAACTTCCTTTGAAATGGGAATTTCCGGGTGGTAAGTTGGAAGAAAATGAGAGCGAAATAGAATGTATTAAAAGAGAAATTAAAGAAGAAATAAATATTGAAATTGATGTTGTGAAAAGACTTTCAAATAGTATTTATGATTATGGAACTTTTAAAATAAACTTAATCCCTTTTTTGACAAATTATATCTCTGGTGACATTGTTTTAGCAGAACATAAAGATTTTCAGTTATTAGATAAGTCGGAATTGTTGAATTTAGATTGGGCAGAAGCAGATATACCAATTGTTGAAGAATTTTTAAAACTTGAAATATGAATCAAGGATTGTATGAAGAATTAGTTACCAAACTAATCAACTTTAAAATAAACGAGTTAGATAAAGATATTTTTCAAGTAAAGAAAGCATCAATAGATAAAGCGGAAGCGGCTCAATTACTATCTCAACATATTGGGAAAACAATTAAGCATGCTTTTACTCTAATTAAAGGAGAAGATGTTATTGAAACACAAATCGAAATTGCTAACAAAATAATTTTATTTCTGAAAGAAGAACTAAAGAAAGAAGAGTTTGAGGGTGATTTGATTGAAACAGAAGGAAAAATTCTAAAAGCTGTTTTTACAAAAGTTGATGCTCATTTCACTGATTTAGATTTGCATTTAAAAGAAATTACTCCTTATACAAGATTAATTCATAGTGAGCTTTTTACAGGTGGAAATTCGGGAACAACCCTTGAAAGTGAATTAAGAAAAGAGATTTTATCGTCCGATAGAATTGATTTATTAGTTTCTTTTATTAAATGGAAAGGAATTAGAATTCTTGAACGTGAATTGAGAGAATTTACAGAAAGAGGTGGAAAATTAAGAGTAATTACAACTACTTATATTGGCGCAACAGATGCTAAAGCAGTTGAATTTTTAGCCTCTTTAGAAAATACAGAAGTAAAAGTTTCTTATAATACAGGGAATGAGAGATTGCATGCTAAAGCCTATTTATTCGAAAGAAATACAGGATTTCATACAGCGTATATAGGTTCTTCTAATTTTTCTCGTTCAGCATTGACTGATGGTTTGGAATGGAATTTAAAAGTCACTACTAAAGAGGTTGGGCATATTATTGATAAATTTAAGAAAACATTTGAAGCATATTGGCAAAATTCAGAGTTTGAATTATACGATCAAAAGAGACATTCTGTAAAATTGATAGAAGCCCTCAAACAAGGAAAGTTTTCAAAAGAATATACTTCTACAATCTCCTATTTTGACATCAAACCTTTTCACTATCAAAGCGAAATATTAGAAAAATTAGAAGTAGAAAGATCTGTTCATAATAGAAATAAAAATCTTTTAGTTGCGGCTACAGGAACGGGAAAAACTGTTATTTCAGCATTTGATTATAAAAATTTTAAAAACAATAATAAATCATCCAAATTACTTTTTGTAGCTCATAGAAAAGAAATTTTGCAACAAGCAAAGGCAACATTTCAAGGGGTTTTAAAAGATAATAATTTTGGGGATTTATGGGTTGATGGAATTGAACCAAACAATAATGAATATGTTTTTGCATCAGTTCAAACTTTAAATAATAGATTAAAGGATATTAAACTGACTCCTGAATATTATGATTTTATAATTGTTGATGAAGTTCATCATATTTCGGCATCAACATATAGGCCAATTATAAATTATTTTAAACCCAAAGTTCTTCTTGGATTGACAGCAACTCCTGAAAGAATGGACGGTGAAAATATATTGACAGACTTCTGTAATCGTATAGCTGCAGAAATCAGACTTCCTGAAGCATTAAATAAAAAATTATTATGTCCCTTTCAGTACTTTGGAATAACAGACAGCATCGATTTAACAAATGTAAAATGGGAGAAAGGGAAATATGTAGCAAGTGAATTGACAAGTTTATATACTAAAAATAATGTACGTGTCGGTGAAATAATTTCTAACCTGAATAAATATACAAATGATATAAATGATGTTCGGGCGATTGGTTTTTGTGTGACAATTGAGCATGCGACTTTTATGGCTGAAAAATTCAATTTAGCTGGTTTAAGGGCTGAATGTTTAACAGCTAAAAACGCTAGCGAGCGAAATAGAATTAGAGAGGAATTCAAGAAAAAAGAATTCAATTATTTATTTGTTGTTGATATTTTTAATGAAGGTGTAGACATTCCAGAAATTGATACCGTTTTGTTTTTGCGACCGACAGAAAGTTTAACGGTTTTTCTTCAACAACTTGGTCGAGGGTTACGCTTAGCAGAAGGAAAAGATTGTTTGACTGTTCTTGATTTTGTTGGAAATTCAAGACTTGAATATGATTTTGAAAGTAAGTTCAGGGCATTAATTGGGAAAACAACTACTTCAGTTCAAAAAGAAATCGAAGGTGATTTTCCACATTTGCCATTAGGATGCTCAATTATTTTAGAGAAAAAAGCAAAAGAAACAATTCTTGAAAACATTAGAAAAGCGACGTCATTAAATGTCAATCAACTAATAACTAAAATCAGAAACTTTCAACATCAAACTACTTTGCCTTTAACTCTAAATAATTTCATTGAATTAAATCATATCTCAATTGAAACAATTTACAAAAAAAACAGTTGGTCAAGGTTATGTCAAAAAGCTGAAGTAATTGAAGATTTCGGAAATATAAATGAAAAGCAAATATATTCAGCCATTAGTAATAAATGGTTATCAACCAATTCTACCTGTTATTTTAATTTTATTTTAAAAATTGCAAAACAAGGTTTCAATATTAGAATTAATGATTTTGATGAAAATCAAAAAATTATGTTGCTGATGTTGCATTATGATGTTTGGCAAAATGCGGGAGGATTTGATTCCTTGGAGAAAAGTATAATTGAAATAGGTAGAAATAAAATTCTTGTCAATGAAATTATTGAAGTTTTAGAAATATTAATTGATAAAATCGGGTTTAAAGAAATTGACATTCAATTACCTTATGAGCAACCATTAAAGTTGCATGCGCGTTATACGAGAGATCAAATTTTAGTAGCTTTTGGGCTAAGTACATTTGAAAAAAAGTCATCGAATAGAGAAGGGGCAGCTGAAAATAAAACTTTAAAAACGGAAATACTTTTTATCAATTTAATTAAATCAGAAGAAGATTTCTCTCCAACAACGATGTATGATGATTATGCAATAAGTGAAACATTATTTCATTGGCAATCACACAATGCTTATGGACCAGAAACAAATAAGGGATTGTCTTATATTAAACATATTGAGAATAATAAAAAAATAATGCTTTTTGTTAGAGAAAAGGCAAATGATGAAAATGGAAATACTTTAGGTTATGTTTTTATTGGAGAGGCAAATTTTAAAGAAACAGAAGGTTCAAAACCAATGAGTATTAAATGGGAACTTAATGAGCCGATGCCAAATTATCTTTGGAAAGAATCTGCAAAGATGTCAATCGGATAAATTATAAATCACATTATGAATTTAGAAACATCAAACTACTGGCCTTTCATAGAAACTTATTATCCAAATTATTATTCTTGCGACCAAATTTTATTAAGCGATATTTTAACTAGAAAATTGGAAGGCGAAGAACTTGATATAAAAGATGAAGAAATGATTAAAGATTGGGATGTAAAAGAGGAATTACTTAAACTTGATAAAGCCATTATGCAAAAGGCGATGAAAAATTATTTTGAAATTAAGTATTCTACAATATGATACTTTATTTAAATCCAGCCAAATAGTAACTAAATTTCTTTTTCAGACACTTCTGTCTTTAAATCAAAAAACAACTTTTTTCTTTCATAATGTTTTACTAAAACGGGACCGTTTTAGGGAATAATTTTTAACTTTGAGAATAAGCATTAAAAATTAATAATAATAGACATATGAAAGTACAAATCAACACAGACAAGAATATTGAAGGAAGCGAAAGATTAGAATCTTATTTTTCAAGTGAAATAACAAGAGTATTATCCCGTTTTGATGACAAAGTGACTCGTGTAGAAGTACATTTTGGAGACGAAAACAGTGCCAAATCTGGGGTAAACGACAAGCGTTGTCTTATTGAAGCGCGTCCAGCCAATATGCAGCCTATTGCCGTTACAGAACACGCCGATTCTATCGAAAAAGCATTCAACGGAGCTTTGGATAAAATAAAAAAAGTACTCAACACTACATTCGATAAGCAGAAAGCGCATTAAGCAATTAAAAACATAAATAAATAGAATAAATTGAGGCTGTCTTTCGGGACAGCCTTTGTTGTTTTAACTGAGATACCGCAATAGGAATAGATGTCACGAAGATTCACAAAGGAGACGCAAAGATGCGCAAAGAAAAAAATGAATCCTTGAGATTGAACTTAAAAAACTTTGCGAAACTTTGCGGATTCTTCGCGTTTCTCTGCGAAATAAAGTGTAATGCTTAGTCTAGCTTTAATCAATATTTGGTCTGTCAAAAAAACTATTCTTCAAACAACATCGTTGCCAATCGATCATCTCTTTGGTATACATCGTCATAAAAATGAATAACCCCCTCGTTATCTACCCAAGCAGTAAAATAACCAATGTACACCGGAATTTTATTCTTGAGCGTGTACCAGGATTCTTTGCCTTTATGCATGGCGGCATCAATCTTTTCGGGTGTCCAGTTTTTATCGTTTTTTAGTATTTCATTAGCCAACTCTACTGGTTTCGCAACTCGTATGCAGCCGTGGCTGAAAGCTCTTTTTTCTTCATCGAACAAGTTTTTGGAAGGAGTGTCGTGCAGGTAAATGGAATTGTTGTTTGGGAACAGAAACTTCACTAATCCCAATGAGTTTTTTGGTCCGGGTTTTTGTCTAATACCTCCATTATACCGTTCCATATTGTGTTTGGACAGATAGTTTGGGTTTTTGGCTATGCCGGGTTTAATCTCCTTTGCGATAATACTTTTGGGAACGTTCCAATAGGGACTAAAAACGATATAACGCATATCGGCACTAAAAATGACGGTTTTGTTCATGTCTTTTCCCACGACCACATTGGAGGTTAAAACAGGTTTTCCTTCCTTGAAAAAAGTCAATCGATAGGATGGGATATTTACCACTATCAATTCTGGGGCTTTAGCAACATCGGCATCAATCCATCGACAGCGTTCCATATTGACCATAATGGTTTTGATCCGATTTTCTATTGGAACATTCAAAGAGGCTATGGTTTTTTGTGTAATGGTTTGGTTTTCTTTTATGCCATTTCGTTTTTGGTATTTCAGAATTCCAACAGAAAGGGTGTCATCATATAGGGTGCTTTTTGAGTCTGCTGCTATGTCTTCCAGTATGAACAACCGTTGTCTGATTTGGGCAATAGTTTGAGAAGAATCTCCAGGCTTCAAGGAAGTACGACTGGAATCTAGTTCTATGGGATTCCAAGAATTGTTTTTTTGAATCTTTCTGTATTTATGGAGTACTTCTTTGAGGCTGTAATACTCATTCAATACTTCTTTTTCGTTTTTGTCAATTAGGGAAGGGTTGGTAATTATTGAATCCAAATAATTAACGTAGGATTGTTTTTTTCGGGGTAAATACCAACCCAATTCGGCAATTTTTTTATCGTCTATTCCTTTTAAAACTTTGTGGGTATAAAAAAAATAAAGCGATGTAATCAATAATTCATCATTGACATTCGCGCTTTGATTTTCAGTCGCATTCTGAAAAAGCGCGTCCAGATTTTCTTTGTATGGAATGGCGGCTTTTATTCCTTCATCTTCCATATTGTTTAATTTATTATACAGCAAATGACTAACTTCCAGTATGCCTTTGGAGTCAAACCAAATGTATTGATAGTTGCGTTTTCGATACAATTCGGTTGTTTCTTCTTGGTATTTTTGTAGTTTCGGATGTTTTATAAAAAAGGAGCTGACCAGAGTGCTGTCAAATGGAGACAGGCTTTTTACTTTGTTAAAAGCACTGATTTTATGAGGCAATTTTAGAACGGGATCTTCCTTTTTTTTACAGGAAATAGAAGAAAAGGAGAAACTGAAAATAAATAGGATAAGCAACAAAAGAGATTTTCTCATAAAGAAAGTTTTTTTTGAGACACAACTATAAATGTACAAAAAAAATTGCCTTAAAGAAATGAACTTTAAGGCAACTTTTAGGTGGTAGGTTGGTGTTTTTTTAAAATTGGAAAGCGGCACCAATTTGAAAAACTTGGTTTTTTCCTGAAAGCGTTGGATTATCGAACGTGTCATCCAAACCTGTGATGTATCTAGCATTTATAGATAATCCTAAAGGTAGGTTAAGAGACGTACCAAAAGCCCATGAAGGCACAAAACTGTTTACATCAGTATAGTCTACATTGTCTGAAACTGCAAATCCAAATTGAGGTCCGGTTTCAAAGCTTAATAATTTAACAACATAAATTTTTGCTAAAACAGGCACAGTAAGATAATCTATTTTTGTGTCTTTTGCATTTTTAGTTGAAAATCCTTCCTGTGAGTATTGTACTTCAGGCTGTATGAAAAGCAAGCTTTTTATCAATGGAATTTCTTTGTAAACGCCAACATAAAGACCAGTTTTGGCGTCTGTATTCCAGCCATTTCCACTAATATCAGAAAAGTTGGCTCCTGCTCTAATTCCCCAAGCTTGTGCTGAAACTGCATTAGATACTAATACTATGAAAGCACTTAACAGTAAAATTTTTAATGATCGCATATTTTTTGTTTTTAAATTAGTAACTCATTTATAGAGTTTGTTGACATCAAAAGTAGTACAATTTTTCAATTTTTTCATCAATATACTACAAAAACACCTTTAAATAGGTGCGATAATTTGGACAAAGACAGTGTTTGAATAGTTGAGTATCTTGCACTACAATGTTAAAGTTTTTAAGATATAACGTTCGTTTTTGTAATATATTATGTTAACTTTGATACAGGTCGAGTTGTTTTGCGGATTATTCAATTCAAAATATTTAAAAGCAATTTTTTTTATATAGATATATAAAATTTTAAATAACTGGTATGAAAGAATTTATAGAAAAAGGAAAAGAATTTTCAAAGACAACTAGATTTAAAAAGATTTTAAAAAGAACCGGTTTTTTTATTGTTGGTTTTTTAGGGTTAATACTTATTTTCTTTATTGGATTGAGGATTTATTTTACTCAAAATAAAGAGCACATAATGACCGAAATCAATCAGAAAATTAATGATAATATTTCGGGGCATGCCAGTATTGGAGATGTGGGCTACAAATTCTTGATAGGTTTTCCCAATTTTACGGTGGTTTTGAAAAAAGTTGAACTGCAGGACAGTTTGTATGCCGTTCATAAAAGGAGTGTGCTTAAGGCGGAAGAAATCGAAGTGCGATTGAATGTGCTGAGTTTATTGCATAAAAAAGTGGATATAGAAAAAGTAGTTTTGATTGATACTAAAATCGATTTGTTTAAAGATAAAAATGGCGTTTCCAATTCGAATATTTTTAAACCAAAACCCAAAACAAATGAGCCAAAAAGCAAAACTGAAACTGAAATCGGAGAAGTTGATTTTAAGAATGTAGTTTTTATTTCCCAAAATTTACAAAGAAATAAATTGTTCCACTTTGAGGTGAATTCTTTAAAATGTAAAATAAATTATAAAGATGATGGCTGGGAAACAGATTTGTTTCTGGATGTTTTTGCAAAAAGCATGGCTTTCAATACCAAACACGGAAGTTTTATAAAAGACAAAAGAGTAAAAGGAAAACTGGCAGTTCAATTCTCTAAGGCGAAAAATAAAATTGACGTAGTTACTGAAGGGCTTGGGATTGGCGACGATGATTTTGACATCAAAGCGAGTTTTGGTCTGAACAAGGATCATCCAATAATGAATATCAACATAAAAACGACTATTTTATGGCTGAATGCCGCTCATTTGTTGGATCCACATTTGTTTAAAATTCTAAATCATTTTAATATAACTAAACCTTTGGATGCCCAATGTAGTATTATTGGCGACATGAATGCAGAAGGAGATCCCGAAATTATTGTGGATGCCCAAATCAAGGATAATGTCTTGGTTTCTTCAGAAGGGGAAACCAAAGAGTGTAGTTTTGAAGGACGATATATCAATAATTTCAAGAACGGTTTAGGGAATAATGACATCAACTCGGCTGTTATCATTAAAAATTTCACAGGAAACTACAAGGGGATTCCAGTAGTTATTCCTAATGCAGCAATTAATAATTTAGAAAAACCGATTGCAACAGGAGACTTACATTCTAAGTTTGATGTCGAGAAATTGGGAAATATTTTTGGTGATGAATTTATAAAGTTTAATGGAGGAACGGCAAACGTCGATTTTAAATTCAATGTTGATATTGTGGCTTTGCGAATTTCAAAACCTCGTTTTACGGGGAAAGTGAATATAGAAAAGGCTAATATGCTTTTACGATCTAAGAATATTACTTTTCAAACCAATGTTCTTCTTGATTTTACGGACCAGGCATTGTTTATTAGAAATATTAAGTACCAAAGAGATAAAAATATTTTTTTCTTAGATGGGAAAATTGATAATTTTCTTAATCTCTATTATAATGATCCTGCAAAAATGGTGGCTGTTTTGAATATCAACAGCCCTTTTATGGATGTGAAAAAATTCATGAGTGTTTTGGCACATAGTGAAAAAAAGAAGGAAGTAAAAAAAATAACAACCAAAGCAGATATTAAAAAACGGATAACGCTTGTTGAAAAATGTCAAGTGGTTTTAAATTTGAATCTTGACAAGATGGTGTATTCTAATTTGACGGCCAAGAATGCCAAAATTATTATTGTGGCCAAGAATAGACAATTTTTTGTCAAACAAGGAGCAATTGAATCCTGTGGAGGCAAAATCACATTTGCATCCCAGTTAATTCCAAACGGTAATTTATTTGATGTAAAAACAAATGTAAATATTGCAACGGTTGATATTCCTCAATTTTTAACCTCTTTTAAAAATTTCGGAATTACATCCTTTCAGCCCCAAAACATAAAAGGAAGTCTTTCGGCAACGGCTGATATGTCGATGAAAATGACTCTAAATGGCGATTTGGTTGATGATTCTGCAAAAGGAAATTTGCAATATGATATAAAAAATGGATCGCTAACTGATTTTAAGCCAATAATAAAAATTGGCAAGTTTGCTTTTCCAAACAGAGATGTAAAACATATTGTTTTTAATGATTTGTCAGGACGATTGAATATGAGCGGTAGCTTTGTAAATGTTGATTATTTTAAAGTGAGTTCAAATGTGCTGAATTTTGATGTTGAGGGTATTTATTCATTCAAGAAAGGAACTAATTTAGGGCTGACGATTCCGTTAAGAAATCCAGAGGATGATTATAAAATTAAAGACCCAAGAGAAAGAGAAGCCAAACGATACAAAGGAATAGTGTTGCATTTGTTGGTTGTGGACGGGAAAAATGGTGAAATGAAAATTAAAATGGGAAGTCTTCCAAAGAAATAAAAAAAGTAAAAATATGAGAGCACTCTTTTTAAGTTTAGCAGTATTGACATTAGTGAGTTTTGATTCTTTGCACTATAAAGAATCCGATGAAAAAGAACAGGTAAACAGAACCCTTGATGCTTGGCACAAAGCTGCGGCAGAGGCCAATGCCGAAGTCTATTTTGGAATGATGACAGATGATGCGATTTACATCGGAACAGATCCAACCGAAAGTTGGGATTTGAAAGCTTTTAAGGCCTTTGCAAAACCTTATTTTGACAGAGGCAAAGCTTGGGACTTTAAAGCATTGGAGCGTCACATTTATTTTGATAAATCAGGTAAACTGGCTTGGTTTGACGAACTGTTGAATACTCAAATGAAAATTTGTAGAGGTTCTGGTGTTTTGATAAAGACAGGTAAAGAATGGAAAATTAAACACTATGTTTTGTCTATGACCGTTCCAAATGAGAATACAAATGAAGTAGTAAAAATTAAAGAAGGGATTGAGGATGTCGTGATAAAAAATCTTCAGGCAAAGAAACAATAATGACATTAGGGTGTTTCTGAAAATAATAATTCTGCCAGATGGTCATCCCTTAAATAGATATCATTATAAAAACAGATCTCTCCAGAATCGTTAACCCAAGCTGTAAAATAGCCAATATGAATTGGGATTTTGTGTTTGAGTATACAAGTGGTTTCCTTTACCCCTTTCATTGCATCATTGATCCGGTCAATAGGCCAGTCGGGGTCATCTTTTAAAATTAAGATGGCCAATTCTTTGGCTTTTTCTAAATTAATGCAGCCATGACTAAAAGTTCTGTATTCCATATCGAATAGACTTCGGGCTGGCGTGTCATGGAGATAGATGTTATTGGAATTTGGAAAAACAAATTTAACGAGTCCCAAAGAATTATTTTTTCCGGGTTTTTGTCTGGGGTTACCGTTGTTCCATTCCATATTGTTTTTGGCCAGATAATCTTTGTCATGTTCTATTTGTATTTTTAGTTCACTTTCAACAATGCTTTTGGGGATATTCCAATAGGGACTAAACACAATACTGCTCATATTGGCACTAAAAACTACTGTTTCGGTAATGATTTGACCTAAAAACACATTCGATTCCAGTTCCTTTTTACCGTTTTTTTTATAAATTAATTTAAAGGATGGAATATTTATAATTATATATTCATTGGCTCTGGCCAATTTTGGATCAATCCATCTGCAACGTTCCATGTTTATCATAATGATTTTAATCCGTTCTTCGGCAGGAATGTTCATTTGTCTGATGTGTCTATATGTAATGGGATAATTAACCTTAAAATCATTCCTTTTTTTAAAATTCAATATAGCGGCCATCATCTCATCATCGTACACATTAAGTTTGGAATCCCGTTTTAAGTCTCCGTTAATGGTAAGCCAGCGTCTTATTTGGCCAATGATTTTGGAGCTGTCATTTGGTTTCAATTCCTGTGCCTCAGAAATCGAGTCTATTTGATTCCAACCGCCTTCTTTTTCTATTTGTCGGTATTTCTTTAAAACATCTCGAAGTTTATAGTATTGGTTAAATACCAGATTTTCATTTTTACTTAGTAATTCTGGATTAACTAATAAAGAATCCAAAAGATTTGCATAAGAAATATTATTTCTAGGGATAAACCACCCAGTTTCCTGTATTTTTTTTGTGTCCATTCCATGAAATACTTTTTGGGCATAAAAAACGTATACGGTGGATAGCATTATTTCGGTATCGGTTTGGGAAGGTTTATCAGCTGAGTTTTGATCAAAAATCTTGTCAAATTTATCTTTATAGGGTAATTGAGAATTTAATCCTTCCTCATCAAGAAGATTTACTTTAGCATATAGTACATTGGCAAATTCGATAAGTTCTGTGCGATTATACCAAATCGGCTTAAATTTTCTTTTTGCGTATATGGTATTAACATCTGGTTGGTATTTTTTTAGAGAAGGGTATTGGGTGAAAAAACGAGCAATGGTAGCTCTGTCAATATTAATTTTTGTGAACTGTTGTGTTTGGGCAGAAGAAGTGTCTTCAGCCGTTAGAATTTCTTCGCTGTAACGGTAGAAAGAAACGAGGGAAAGAGTCAATGCTATAATTGTTATTAATAAAACTTTTTTTTTCATCAAAAGATTATTTTACATAAAGGTACATAAATATATTTTTAGCTAAAAGTGAATGTAGTCGAAGTTTACTGTTGAATAATTTCAGTTGTTTTTTTCAGCATCTCTTTTTTTGATTCAAAAAAAGGGCTTGAAAGTATGAGATTGAATATGTTTTTTAGGTATAAAGAAGTTCTGCTTAAAAATATTAGGGCATGATTTAAATCTTCATTTTTTCTTCATCAAAGTTTTCGGTCTTAAATAATTCCTTAATTTTGCCGAAATAGCAAATATATCGTGGGAAGTAAAAATAAATTAAAAAGGTTCAAGGAAAACGAGACATTCACTAATGTTTTTCAACCAACAAGAGAAGAAGTAGTAGGGGATTTATTTCCGCTAAGAGGGAAGTGGAATTCGGATTTTTTTAAAAACGAAAATCCATTGGTACTTGAATTGGGTTGTGGCAAAGGAGAATATTCTGTTGGATTGGCCGAGAGATACCCAAATAAAAACTTCGTGGGAATCGATATCAAAGGAGCTCGTTTCTGGCGTGGTGCAAAAACTGCGGTTGAAACAGGATTACAAAATGTGGCTTTTATTCGAACTCAAATCGAATTAATCAACCATATTTTTGCTGAAAATGAAGTTGATGAAATTTGGATTACTTTTCCAGATCCCCAAATAAAATACAAAAGAACAAAACATAGAATGACTAATTCAGAATTTCTGCAATTGTACAAGAAAATTTTGAAGAAGGAAGGAGTTGTCAATCTTAAAACCGATAGTGAGTTCATGCATGGCTACACATTGGGACTGCTTCATGGAGAAGGACATGAGGTTTTGTATGCTAATCATAATGTGTATGTAAATGAGGGAAGTCCTGAAGAAGTTACTGCTTTTCAGACATTTTATGAGAAGCAATATTTGGAAATTAACAAAGCAATTACGTATATTCGTTTTAAAATCAAATAGTTTTCTAAGATGGTTTTCAGTTTGTAAGCTGAGACTTCAAACTGAAACTGCAAACTAAGTATGACTCTACTATTGCCTTTTTTTCTCGGATTTATTGTTGCAGCAATTGGTATTACACCTCCTGGTTTGATTAATATGACAGCTGCAAAAGTAAGCTTAAAAGACGGTAGGAATGAGGCCATTTCTTTCGCTATTGGTGCTACAATAATTGTTTTTTTTCAGACATTTTTAGCTTTGTTATTTGCTAATTTTATTAATAGCCGCCCGGATATTATCAGTAGTCTTCAAGAAATTGGACTATTTATTTTTATTGCACTGACCATTTATTTTTTTTGGAAAGCCAAAAAACCAAAATTGCCTAAATCGGAAACCAAAGTTCGCAGTAAAACGAATCGGTTTTTTTTGGGAATGTTGCTGTCGGCATTGAATTTATTCCCCATTCCATATTATGTTTTCGTGTCCATTACACTTTCTACGTATGGGTATTTTTATTTTTTAGAATCTTTTATTTTTGCTTTTGTGGGAGGAGTAGTCGCAGGTTCCTTTCTGGTTTTTTATCTCTACATCATATACTTCAAGAAAAGGGAAGCAAAATCCTCTTTTTTAATCAATAATGGAAATTATATTATTGGTTCAATTACTGGGTTAGTTTCGATAGTTACACTGTTCAAACTCATTAAAGGATATTTTGGATAAAACAAAATGGAAGCAACAAACGATAATTTTTTTGAAAGAGTTTACGCTGTCGTCAGACAAATTCCATACGGAAAGGTCACTTCCTATGGCGCAATTGCCAAAGTTTTAGGGGCTGCGCGTTCTGCCAGAATGGTAGGTTGGGCAATGAATGCAGCACATAATCTTGAAGATGTTCCTGCACATAGAGTGGTCAACAGAAAAGGATTGTTAACAGGTAAACACCATTTTGACGGAACGAATCTAATGCAACAATTACTGGAAAGTGAGGGTATTGTTGTTGAGGATAATCAAATCATGAATTTTAAGTCCGTTTTTTGGGATCCTGAAATGAAGGTGTAATTCGGTATTACTTCTATTCGCAGTTATTGTTTTTTAAGGATTTCAGGATTGCAAAAAGGACTGTTGAGATTATAGATGTTATTATCAACCACTATCAATAAATCCAATTCAAATCCTTTAGAATAAGAACTTAATCCGTTATCTTTGCAATCTAAAATTAGTTTAAATAAAGACAGCCTTTTTTTAAACCATTTATAATGAAATCGCCCGATTCAAAAAAGATAAATAGATTGGAGAAGGTACTACATGTTCCAAATAAAAAAATAATAATTACGCATGAAATTAGATAGAAAAGATATTCTTAAGGCATTAGAAACAATAACTATTGCTGGTGAAGGTAAAAATATGGTAGAAAGTGGCGCTATTGCAAACGTGGTCACTTTTGGAGATGAAGTTGTTGTGGATTTGTTATTGCATACACCGGCGATGCACATCAAAAAAAGAGCTGAAGATGACATTAGAAAAACGATACATGAATTAGTGTCTCCAGATGCTAAAATCAAAGTAAACATAAAAGTAGAAGTTCCAGAAAAGAATGAAATTAAAGGAAAAGCTATACCAGGGATAAAAAATATTATTGCAGTTGCTTCAGGAAAAGGAGGTGTAGGAAAATCTACTGTTACGGCAAATTTGGCGGTAACATTAGCTAAAATGGGATTTGCAGTAGGGATATTGGATGCTGATATTTACGGTCCATCGATGCCAATCATGTTTGATGTAGAAAATGAAAAACCAATTTCGGTAGAGGTTGACGGGAAATCGAAGATGAAACCTGTTGAAAGTTATGGAGTAAAAATGCTTTCTATCGGATTTTTTACTTCGCCAAGTCAAGCTGTAATCTGGAGAGGTCCAATGGCTTCTAAAGCTTTGAATCAAATGATTTTTGATGCGAATTGGGGAGAATTAGACTTTATGTTAATTGATTTGCCTCCTGGAACAGGAGATATTCATCTATCAATTATGCAATCATTGCCTGTTACTGGTGCTGTTGTGGTTAGTACTCCACAAGCTGTTGCACTGGCAGATGCCAAGAAAGGAGTTTCCATGTTTTTATCAGAAGCGATAAATGTTCCTGTTTTGGGAATTATAGAAAACATGGCCTATTTTACACCAGAAGAATTGCCTAACAATAAATATTATATCTTTGGAAAAGAGGGAGCTAAAGATCTTGCTCAGGATCTAGGAGTTGCTTTTCTTGGAGAAGTGCCAATTGTACAGTCTATTCGCGAAGCGGGAGATTATGGACGTCCAGCGGCATTACAAACAGGTTCTATTATTGAAAATGTTTTTGACGAGATAACACGAAACGTAGTTAGTGAAGTTGTCAATAGAAATGAAAATTTGGAACCTACTGAAGCAATCAAAATCACTACAATGGCCGGATGTTCGGCTGTTAAGAAATAATATTGAAGGATGAATAGCAATCACTAATGTGTGATTAATTCCTGAAAATATCGGTAGACCGAAAAAGAATAATAGATATCAACTTATGAAAACAGAAGAATTAACTAATAATGTTCTAAAAGCACTGGAAGAAATCAGACCTTTTCTGAATTCAGATGGTGGAGACATTACGCTTATTTCAATTGATGAAGGAAAACACGTAAAAGTGCGCCTTGAAGGAGCGTGTACAAGTTGTAGTGTGAATCAGATGACGTTAAGAGCCGGAGTGGAGACTACCATTAAAAAGTATGCCCCTCAAATAGAAACGGTTGTTAATATTATGTAATGCATTGAAAAATAGAATATTGTTTGTTTTTATTAATCTTAAAAATGACTCTTTAATAAAAAAAAGCCAAGTATAAAATGATAAAAGTCATGCTCGCTCTTGTTAAATAGATGGTTCATACTTGTTAAAAATCAACGAAAAGGTTTTTTTTAAAGATTATTATTAATGAATTACCAATAAAATCGCTGTTTATTTTGTTTTGCGCAAAAAACAATGTGAATAATTCAAGATTTTTTTATTTGAAAATTCAAATAAAAATTTACATTTGTAGCACTAACCTATAAAATTTGAATTATGAAAAAGCAGTACTTATTAATTATTCTATTTCTGTGTTTCTATAAAAATTATGCCCAAGAACCAATTCAAGAGGCATATGTGTCCAAAACGTATGTTAATGTTGATGAAGAATGGACTGAATTAAACTTTTCTTCAATGGTTGATATATCGTCAAATAGACAGGGACAATTAAAGATTGCCAATGCTGAATTTTTGACTGAATTAAGCGGGGGCAAGGCTAAAATGTTAGATAAAAGCGCATATATTACAGCAGTTTTAGATTCGCAAATATTGACTAAAACAAAAACGGAAAAAAATGGTTTGTTGAATTTAACGTATGAGGGAAAGTTAATATTTAAAACTTTTGAAGGATCTTATACGCCCGCTGTGAAAGTCACTTTCGTAGTGAATCAAGCTGATGTTATTGGTTTGAAAATTCATAATAACGAAAATAATAAAGATTACGCACTAGATCTTACAGTAAAAGATTAACATCGAAGTTTTAAACAGCTTCGATTTTTTTAATAAAAGTTAAATTATATAATGGACGTTTTAATAAAAATTAAAGATAGAGAAGGAGTTGTTCATGAATTACAGGCCCCAACAGATATGGCGATGAACATAATGGAATTGTGCAAAGCCTATGAGCTTCCGGTTGAGGGAACTTGCGGGGGAATGGCAATGTGCGCTTCTTGCCAATGTTATGTTCTTAATGATGTTCCGTTGCCGGCTATGGGTGATGATGAAGAAGCTATGTTATCTGAAGCTTTTTATGTAAAATCAAACAGTCGTTTGGGTTGTCAAATCCCGATTACCGAGAGTCTTGAAGGCTTGGAATTGGAATTGGCCCCAGAGAATTAATATTTAATTTTGTAAAACGTCGACTGCTTTTGGTAAAATGCGTTCTACGAATAAAGTATATGCTTTTTCAGAAGGATGTAAGTTGTCTGATGCAACTAGGCTAGGATTTGATAAGCCTTGTCTGGTTATGTCTGTAATGTTTACGAATATTATGCTGTTTTCTGCACAATAGTTTTGTGCATAAGAATTATATTGATCTATTTCTGTAGATACTCTTTTATTTCCATTGCCAAATGGCGTGTATGCATAATCTGGAATAGAGACTACTATTAAATTTGTTTTGTCACCTTTTGCTAATAAAATAGCCTTATTTACTAAATCAGGGAATTCTTTTTCATATTCAGAAAAAGAATTCCCTTGATATTGATTATTCACCCCAATGAGTAAAGTAACTAGGTCATAATCATTACTTGGATTTTGACTGTTTATTGCCGATATTAAATTACTTGTTGTCCATCCTGTCTTTGCAATTATGTTTAACGAAATGCTATTTCGAGTGTTTAAATTATAGAGCTTGGCTTTTAATTGTTCTGGAAATCGGCAGGTTTCACAAACACTTTGCCCTATTGTATAACTGTCTCCCAAAGCCAAATATTTAATGGGTTCTGATTTAGTGGCCAATGTTAGTTGAGTTGGTTTAGGGTTTTGTGAGGGCGCAACGGATTTTATATCAGTATTGTCAGATTGGCAATCTATCAAAAGAAGGCTTAAGAATAATACGCATATTTTCAATGTATAAACCATTTTTAGGAAATTACAATTAAACGATTCTTAGGTTACTTAATTTATTAAACCATTTCGGCTTTTAGGAGAATTTGTTCTTCAATAGCATCCCAAAGACCTATTCTTTTTTCTAAAGCCAGAATCGAAATTTCTTCCACTTCCGACCATTTTTTTGAATCCTCACCACATAGTTCGGTAATCATCTTCATTGCCATTGGGCCATGCTCATCAGCATCCAATTCGATATGTCTTTCAAAGTAATAAAGTAATTTACTTAAATCATTATCAGGGAATTTGGACTGAAAATTTTTTAAGATTTCTGTAAACATTTTCGGAATCAAATCTTCTCTACCAAAGGTAAATGCTGCGGCTATTTTGTGCGGTTTGCCTTCTTCAATAACTCTAAACGTAAAGTCAAGAAACTCTTTTATATTTGGATGTAGATCACTTTTTTTGATGGCAACAAATATATTGTGAAGTGAATTAACCTCTTCTAAAAAAAGTTCAATACCAATTGTTTTGGCACCACAATCTCTCATTGCCTCAATGTACATTTCAAAATGGCTTAAACGTCGACCGTCGATGCTTAAATCACTTTCCTCTGCCAGCACAATTTCATTGATTAAATATCTGGTTTCAGGATTTGGTGTCGCAAACCAAGGTGTTGAAGTACAGGTTAATTTATTTTGCAAAGCTTTTAACAAAGACATAAAATCCCAAACTGCATATACATGGTTTTCTAAGAAGTGATGTAAATCTTCAAGAGTATTTATTTTTTTGTATAAAGAATGGTTTAATAATTGTTGTTTTTGCGTTTGAATGCCTGAGTTGATTGTTGCAATATTCATTGAGTTTCTTTTTAGTGTAAAATTAAAAAAGCTTCTCGTTACCAAGAAGCTTTGACTATCAATTTTATAAATACTTTAATAGTTGTTTAGTTCTATTTGAAAGCAGGAATTCCAGTGATGTCCATTCCTGTAATCAATAAATGAATGTCGTGAGTTCCTTCATATGTAATTACTGATTCTAGGTTCATCATATGGCGCATGATGGAATATTCTCCGGTAATTCCCATTCCTCCTAACATTTGTCTAGCTTCACGGGCAATATGAATTGCCATGTCTACATTGTTTCTTTTAGCCATAGAGATTTGGGCAGTGGTTGCTCTTCCTTCATTCCTTAGAACTCCAAGTCTCCAAGTTAGTAATTGCGCTTTGGTGATTTCGGTAATCATTTCGGCTAGTTTCTTTTGCTGCAATTGAGTTCCTGCAATAGGCTTGTCAAACTGAATTCTTTCTTTGGCATAACGCAAAGCAGTGTCATAACAATCCATTGCAGCACCAATAGCACCCCACGCAATTCCATAACGAGCAGAATCCAAACAACCTAACGGTGCTCCTAATCCAGATTTATTAGGTAATAAATTCTCTTTTGGTACTTTTACATTGTCAAAAATCAATTCTCCAGTAGAGGAAGCGCGAAGTGACCATTTGTTATGCGTTTCAGGAGTTGTAAAACCTTCCATTCCACGTTCTACGATTAATCCGTGTATTCTTCCTTCTTCATTTTTTGCCCAAACAATGGCAATATCTGCGAATGGAGCATTCGAAATCCACATTTTCGCACCATTCAAAAGATAATGGTCGCCCATATCTTTGAAATTAGTAATCATACTTCCTGGATCTGAACCATAATTAGGCTCGGTCAAACCAAAACAACCCATGAATTCTCCTGTGGCTAATTTTGGTAAATATTTCATTCTTTGCTCTTCATTTCCATATTTCCAAATAGGATACATTACCAGCGACGATTGTACTGACGAAGTTGAACGAACACCTGAATCACCTCGTTCAATCTCTTGCATAATTAGCCCATAAGAGATTTGATCTAACCCTGCTCCACCATATTCTACGGGGATATAAGGTCCAAAACCACCTATTTCACCGAGTCCTTTTATAATTTGTTTTGGAAATTCAGCTTTTTGGGCATATTCTTCTATAATGGGAGAAACTTCACGTTTTACCCAAGCACGGGCGGAGTCACGAACAAGTTTGTGTTCCTCACTTAATAAATCATCTAGATTGTAATAATCTGGGGCTTGGAATAAATCTGGTCTCATGATATAACGGTTTTATTGTTACAAATCTACATAAAGAAATATAACAAAACTAAAATAAATTGTTATAAAATAATTTTTATAGAAAAAAGAATTTGATAGAACTAAGTATATGGTAATGTATTTAAAAGCGTTTCGTAATGCTACAATAATTGACAGTCAAACAGCTGGAGCTGATGAAGGAAATATTAGTTTAAAATAATTAAAGAATTTCAAACATTATTTCCGTTATAAACTATTTTTATTTTATTAAAAAAGTAATCTAATACATAGTATTGTGATGTATATTATAGATTAACAGATAGTTATGTCATATCAAGAAAGTGAAGAGGAAGTGTTGGATTGAGCTACACAATTTTGTAATATTGCTAAATAAATGAATAGTTTTTAATTCTTTATTTTTTCCTCAAATTAACCCAAATCAAAATTATGAAAAAGAAAATTGTACTTATTTTATTTCTAGTAGTAGGAGCAATAGGGTATTCACAAGCCTTAGATTGTACTAAATTGAAAAACATAAAAGCATACAACCCAGATTATCCTAAAAAAACTTTTGTAATAAAAGGCAATACTCAAGAAAGTTATGATAATGGAGTGTTACAAATGTCATGGAGTGTAAAGTGGGTGACTGATTGTCAATATGAAGTCACTTGTACTAAAAAAAGTGTGGAGAGTCAAATCGAGGTTGGTGATAGGATAGTGGTAGATGTTATGAGTATAGATGGTGATTGTTTTACGATTAAAAGAACTTTTCATTGTAAAAATATACCAGATGGAGATGTTGATCCAGAAAGCACATTCTGCATAGCAAAGTAGTGAATAGCATATCAAGAATCTTTAAGTCAAGAAATTATGTTTTAAACCTACTGCATGATTTTGACAAAATGAATTTTGTTGTAATTAATTTTAAGCCCTAGTAATTTTGTGATTTTTTAATCTCAAGATGCTAGGGTTTTCTTATTTACCATATCCACCACTCAACTTTGGCCCCTATATATTGTCCCCAGCTTTTGATACCACTTTGAGTCAGGTATGGTGAGTAGAGGTTGTTGGATGCAAATTTGTTATAATGCGCTATGCTATAAACAAATCTAAAGTGCGGTCTTGCCCAAACATCTCGCTCTGATGTTGGGACTAATGTTGGAGCAATAGTGAATTTGGTCATTTGTGCAAAATCCTGCGTACCGTCCTTTCGCCAAGCCAGATCAACTTCATGAAGTAAATGCAACCAATTTTTGATGTACCAAGTGCCTCTTGCTCCAAAAGCGATATCCTGTTTTCTGTTGAATAATATTTGTTTGCCCAGATAATCTGTAGTGGTGTTTAGACTGTCGCTAGCGCCTCTGCTTTTAGTATAAATTGCATATCCATTCAGAGAATAATTTTTGTTAAAATTCAATAAAAAAGTTTCTGTAAGGGCAAGTGAATAGGCTTTTCTGAAACTATTTGTTTCCAAGTTTGGTCCTCCATAAGTTATATAAGTTTTACTACTGCCTCCATCACCACCATTGGCAATTCCGGTACCATAACGGGCACTTATCGCATTAAAGGAACCCGGTAATTTGGATGAAATGTTTTTAAAATATTTTGCACCAACAACATAGCCAATATCAGCAGGGTAATTGTATTTTGTGGTTGCGTCTTTAGAAGTCCCTGAAGGGAGTCTTTGAAATTCACCTAGTAATTTTACATAACCTTTCTTAGTTATTAAGGTATGTTCTAATATAGAGACATATCTGTTGCGTAATCCCAAGGAAGGAGTTCCATTCACAATGTTAAGGTAGAAATTGGGAGGCAATGTCGATGTAGTATCTATTGAACCGGTAAAAATTACAGAAAATTGAGTGTTTTTGTGTCTTATTCCAACACCTTGCCCTGAATGATCATCAAAATAATAATGGTCAATAATATGTATATCATCACCTCGAAATAATCGTGCTCCTAGCCATACGCCCCAATTGCTCCCCATTATATTATTGGCTTCGGCAAATAATTCAGGTAAAGCGGTTGTAATTCCTCCAATAGACTTGTTGGATACGTTTCCTATTAATTGACCTTGAGTAGTATAAAATGCAAATCGTGCCTGAACATTAATTCGGGTAGTGTCATTGCTGGCAATAGTTGGAGTAAAGTGCATTGCAGCAGCTAACTCAAAATAATCGTTTTCTTCAAATCTACCTCCGATAGATCCCATCCCATTTAAATTGAGAGATTGTGGAAATTCAGTGTCTGGAGCTCCAAGACTATACGCTATTCCTGCTCGCCCGTAGCTTCCAATTGAAAATTTTTTATTAGAAATAGTTAGTGCTGGACTTTGACCAAAAAATTTTAGTGACAATAAAAAAAAAGTTATGAGAAGTAAATGTTTTTTCATTCGGTTCTATTTTTAAGATGAGTTTTAGCTACTTTTTAAAAATTGATTATTGTGGTTTTGTATTAATGACTACTAAACCTGTCCTGAAATTGTTTTTATGAGTTATATAATGACAATGTGAAAGTTTTAATTTGTTTCAATCCAATCAAATATATGAATTTTTTTGTAAAATTTTAACATTTAATGGTAGAGGGTTGATACGGAAAGACAACCCGTTTTCTCACAAAAAAACAAAAATAGTTTATAGTGAAGTATTGTAGCGTAACTATTTTTTTGAATGAAAATCAGTTTGGCGTGTTCAAAAAAGGATGCTGTCTAGGGAGGTTAAATTGAGCATAATATTTTGAATAGACAATGGAAGATGTGAAAATTAAAAAAGACTACATTTTCAAATAAAAGTCTTTTGTCAATTCGATGTATTCAGGAGTATAGATATGTCTGCCTGTTTCGATAATCAGTTCATCTGTCAAAATAGTGTCACTTTCATTTCGGCTGAAAGCCAATAAACTACGCTTGATATCCGAAGTCAGATTGCCTCTAACTCTAGTGATTTTAATGGGATGTAATTCGTATTCTTTGGCAATAGCTATAAAATTTTCTTCTTCCTTAAAAGGAATAATAACGCTAAATATTCCATTTTCAGAAAGTAGTAATGCTGCTGCTTCAATTAGATCTTCAAAAGGCAAGGCATCAGAAAAACGAGCCAAATCACGTTGTGGGTTTTCAGTTTTGTAATCTTCGGTATAAAAGGGAGGATTGGAAACGATTAAGTCGTATTCGTCTTCAGGTTCTTCTACAAATTCATCCACTCCAGCGTGAAAGCAGAATAAACGATCTCCCCAGGGTGAATTTTCAAAATTGTCCACAGCTTGTTCATAAGCATCTTCGTCAATTTCAAGTGCATCAATTTGCTCGGCATAACTTCTTTGCGCCAGCATCAAAGCTATAATTCCGGTTCCGGTTCCAATGTCTAAAATACTGAAAGGATTGTTTTCAATAGGAGTCCAGGCACCAAGCAAAACACCATCGGTACCAATTTTCATAGCACAGCGATCTTGTTCCAGTGAAAATTGTTTGAATTGGAATTTGGACATAAAGATTCTAGATTTTTTGATTAACCGAATAGGCAAATTACCGATTAAACTTTCTAAAGGTACATTTCGATCAATCCTTCCGGTAAATCCATAATTACTTTTTTGTTTTCCCTGTCAATTTTTACAAGAAAATGGTCAATCATTGGGATTAAAATCTCGGTATCTCCTTTGAGTACTTCAAAAAGAGGTTGAGCAGTGGTGTCGTTGATGGATTGGATTTCTCCAACATATCCAATACGTTTGTCTTCTACTTCAAAGCCAATAACTTCGTGAAAGTAGAATTTATTACCTGAAAGTTTAGGTAACATTTTCAAAGGAAGATACAGGTCGTTTCCTAGTAGTGTATCGGCCTCCTCTTCGGTATTGATATCTTCAAAACGAATTCTGAGGAAATCATTTTTGTGTAATGAGCTATTTTCAATAAAAAAAGGAACCAAGTGTTTGTTGCATTCAACAAACACTGATTCCAAGTTTTCGTATAACTCAGGTTCGTCCGTGTCTAAATAAGCAAGAACTTCCCCTTTGAAACTAAATTTTTTGGCGATTTTACCCAAATAGAAACAATCTTCTTTACGCATTTTCGCCTTCTAAATTATGCTTCAGTTGTTTCGTTATTTTCTTCAGCAGCAGGAGCTTCTTCAGCTTCAGCAACAACTTCTTCTTCAACAGCAGGAGTTGCAGCAGCAATAGCATCAGCTTCAGCTTGTGCAGCAGCAGCTAAACGTTTTGCATTTACTTCTTGTTCTGCTTTAAAAGCTTTAGCTTTAGCATCAGCTTGCGCTTTAGTTAAGCCTTCTTTTTTAGCATCAACTTTTCCAGCTTTAGCTTCTAACCAAGCAGCTAATTTTGCATCAGCTTGTTCTTGAGTCAAAGCACCTTTACGAATACCTCCATCTAGGTGGTGTTTCAATAAAGCACCTTTGTAAGAAAGAATAGCTTTTGCTGTATCAGTTGGTTGTGCACCATTGTGCAACCATTTTACTGCGCTATCAAGATTTAAATCGATAGTTGCAGGGTTTGTGTTTGGATTGTAAGTACCAATTTTTTCTAGGTATTTACCATCTCTTTTTGAGCGTGCATCTGCAGCTACAACCCAGTAAAAAGGTTTTCCTTTTTTTCCGTGTCTTTGTAATCTAATTTTTACTGACATAATCGTATGATTAAATTTTGAGGTACTCGACCTCGATTAATTAAGGGTGCAAAGATACATCTTTTATCGAAACTATCTAAAAAGTTTATTATTTTAATGATTAATAGTTTGTTAGCTGTTTTTTTAGTTTTCTTTTGAATAAGAAAACTCGCAAATGAGCTCCAAAACCTTTATTTTTGTGAATCAAAATCAATTTTATGAGTAGGTTCTTTTCGATTATAGCCCTGTTTTTTATTTTAGTATCCTGCGAGGATCAAGTTAAATTTAATAATCCTGCTGTTCAAGGATTAAAAGACAATGTGGTTTGGAGAGCCACTTTATTTACCGCTGTTCAAGCTGCTGATGGTTCTTTGACTATAGAGGCCTATCAAAAAAACGAAGTTTTAACCTTGAAAGCTTCGGCAACATCGGTTAAAACGTATCTTTTAGGTGTTGACCTTGCTAATAAAGCAACATTGGTTGAAAAAGTGGGGGATGTAAAGACTGTTTTTTCAACTGGCATAAATAGTGGTGATGGACAAATTGTAATCACTGAATTAGATGCGGTAAACCATACTATTACGGGTGAATTTAAATTTAATGCATTAAACGTGTCAGCAGATCCTTCGACGAATCCAAATGTAAATTTTCAAAAAGGGATTTTTTACAAAGTGCCATTAACGGTAACCAGCAAATAGGCAATTTTTTTAAATGCGAAAGATGATTTGGTATTTTAAGGAAATGAAATTATACTTCCAAGAAAAAAAATAACTGAGTGTCTAGAAAAAACTATTTCGGTTGATACTTAATTTAATAAAGGAATAAAAATTAGTTTTTCATTGTTGAAATAGGGATTTGTCAAAAAGAAAAATAAGGGCATATCATAAATAATATCATAAATAAGCTAATTTATAGTTGTTTAGAAAAAAAATAGAGTACATTTGCTTCAATTATTATAAATAAGTACTTATGAATATTTTTGTTGGAAGCCTTCCATTCAGTATTGAGGAAGCAGATTTAAGAGAGTCTTTCGAGGCTTACGGAGCAGTTGATTCAGTTAAAATTATCACAGATAAATTTACAGGAAGAAGTAAAGGATTCGGTTTTGTTGAAATGACAAATGATGATGAAGCTCAAAAGGCAATTGACGAATTGAACGGAGCTACTGTTCAAGGACGTGCGATCGTTGTAAACAAATCTGAACCAAAACCAGAAGGCGAAAGAAGAAGTTTTAACAACAGCCGTGGAGGTGATTCTCGCGGAGGTTATGGTGGTGGAAACAGCCGTGGTGGAGATAACCGTGGTGGTGGAGACAGAGGAGGAAGATATTAATATTTTTTTCAATCATATATTAAAAAGGTGTCAATGTAAATTGACACCTTTTTTGTTCTATTCCATTTTGTATTAATAGAGGCGCACTTCAGTGCACCTCTATTAATAATATATCTACAAATTTGCTACCAACCAGTCACCTACTTCACTGGTAGAATATGCTTTTGATCCTTTTGCAACTAAATCTTCGGTTACAATTCCTTGTTCCAATGATTTGTTGACTACGGCTCTGATTGCATCGGCCTCTTCTTTCAATCCAAATGCATCTTCAAACATCATCGCAGCTGATAAAACAGTAGCCAATGGATTGGCAATGTTTAGTCCAGTTGCTTGTGGATAAGATCCGTGGATTGGCTCGTATAATGAAGTGTGTTCCCCAACTGATGCTGAAGGCATTAATCCCATTGAACCTGAAATAACAGAAGCTTCATCAGTCAAAATGTCTCCAAATAAATTCTCGGTGATTAATACGTCATAAGAGTTTGGCCATTGTACCAAACGCATTGCAACTGCATCAACAAATTCATAACTTACTTCAACTTCTGGATAATCTTTTTCCATGGCTTGAACAGTTTCTCTCCACAAACGAGAAGTTTCTAATACATTGGCTTTATCAACACAACATAATTTTTTAGAACGTGTCATTGCTAATTCAAATCCTTTTTTTGCCAAACGTTGAACTTCAGCTCTAGTGTACACACAATTGTCGAATGCAGTTTCTCCGTCGTCTCTTCTTCCTTTTTCTCCAAAATATATTCCTCCAGTTAATTCTCTTAAGAAAACCAAATCAGTTCCTTCAATACGTTCTCTTTTTAATGGAGAATTGTCAATCAATGATGGAAAAGTAAATGTTGGACGAACATTGGCGAACAAACCTAATTTTTTACGCATTAACAATAAACCTTGTTCTGGACGAACAGGTGCGCTTGGATTGTTATCGTATTTTGGGTGTCCAATAGCTCCAAAAAGAACAGCATCGGCAGCCATACAAATTTCGTGAGTTTCGTCTGGGTAAGGAACACCAACGGCATCAATAGCACAAGCACCTGTAAGAGCAGGTGTCCAAGTGATTTCGTGGTTGAATTTTTTGGCAATGGCATCTGAAACTTTAACTGCTTCGTTAATTACTTCTGGTCCGATTCCGTCTCCGGCTAAAAGGGCAATGTTGAATTTCATTGTTGTTAATTTTTAATTATATTTTTAATAGATTTTTTTCAATTGTAATTTCTTTTTAAATCACCACCACATTTAACATTTTTTGAGTGGCAATGATAGCTGCAACGGTCTGGTCGGAATCAAGTCCTCTTGTTTTAAATTCTTTTCCGTTGTTGGTCCAAGTGATGATGGTTTCGCATAACGCATCCGAGCTACTGCCTGGAGGAATACGAACCGCATAATCGACTAATTTAGGCAAAATCATTTTTTTGGTTTTATAAATTTTTGAAAGAGCATTCATAAAAGCATCAAATTGACCGTCACCTTGGGCATTTTCTTCAAAAACTTCACCATCGATTTTTAAACATAAAGTAGTCGAAGGGCGTAATCCTTTAGCGTGAACCAATACATACGATTCTACTACTATTTTTTCCTCATAAGACTGACTGTCCAATACATCTGAAATGATGTATGGTAAATCTTCTTTGGTAACAGTTTCTTTTTTATCTCCCAATTCGATGATTCGTTGGGTTACCAATTTTAAATCTTCGGGGTTTAGTTTCAATCCCAATTCTTGAAGATTTTTTTCGATATTGGCTTTGCCGGATGTTTTTCCTAAAGCATATTTTCGTTTTCTTCCAAAACGTTCTGGAAGTAAATCGTTAAAATACAGATTGTTTTTGTTGTCTCCATCCGCGTGGATTCCTGCAGTTTGTGTAAAAACATTATCACCTACAATAGGTTTGTTGGCGGGAATTCTATAGCCAGTAAATGTTTCAACAAGTTTGCTTACCGAATATAATGAGGATTCTTTGATATTGATTTTTACCTCGGGCATAAAATCATTAATCACAGCAACAGTACTTTCAAGCGGAGCATTTCCAGCTCGTTCTCCCATTCCGTTTACGGTAACGTGCAATCCATTGATACCTGCTTTTACAGCTTCCATCACATTGGCAACGCTTAAATCATAATCGTTGTGAGCGTGGAAATCAAAATGAATGTTGGGGTATTTTGCAGTAATTTTTGATATAAATTCAAAAGTATCCGACGGAATAAGAACTCCCAAAGTATCTGGTAATAATATTCTTTTCACAGGTTGTGTCACCAAAAAGTCCAAATATTGAAAAACATATTCAGGAGAATTACGCATACCGTTGCTCCAGTCTTCAAGATAGACATTGGTGGAAATTCCGTTTTCGTTTGCCAAAGCAATAGATTTTGCAATTTCTGCAAAATGCTGTTCTGGTGTTTTTTTTAATTGATGGGTCAAATGATTTAAAGAACCTTTGGTCAATAAGTTTTGAACTTTGGCTCCAGCTTTTTTCATCCATTCGATAGAAATTCCGCCATCTACAAAAGCCAATACTTCGATTCTGTCGGTATATCCTTTTTCCTCAGCCCAGGACATAATTCCGCTCACACCTTGAAATTCGCCTTCGCTTACACGAGCTGATGCAATTTCGATACGGTCAATATTTAGTTCTTCTAGCAATAATTGCGCAATGGTTAACTTTTCTGCAGCAGAAAAGGATACTCCCGAGGTTTGTTCACCGTCGCGAAGTGTAGTATCCATTATTTCAATTTTTCTTTTTTCCATATTGCTTTTTGTATTCCTTTTAAAAAGGGTATTATATGTTTTTACTATTCTACTTTAATTTCAAATAGACTCAATGTTATTCCTGTATAATGTTTGGGTAAACCTTCATAATCTGGGGTGATAACTCCAAGGAAATTAAAACCACATTTTTGATAATATTCAATTAAGGATTCGTTATCTCCCCAAGTATCCATTCTCAAAAAATCCAAATTATTTTCTTTTGCAAATTGCAATCCCCAATCGATTATTTTTTCTACAAAATGATGACCTCTAAATTTTGGATGCGTCACAATTCGATGAAAATAAACGGCTTTGTCACTATTTTTCTCTTTCCAAATGCTTTTGTCTTCGAATGTTATCGCAAATACACAAGCAATTTCATTATCAATTATAATTTTCCATTGGCGGTTTTCATCAATTTCTTTTTCCACTAATGCTCTGTCAAAACCCTGCCATTGCTTGTTGAATTTGGTTTTTTGATAGGCTATTGCCATATCATAAAATTCAAAAATGCTGTCTATGTCTTCAATCGTGCTGGGCTTGAAACTCATATTTTCCATTATTTAATACCTCCAAACACGGAGAAATTACTGTTTTTATGCAAAATATCCACATACGAAAAACCTACTTTTCTCAACACTTCCAATTGATACATCACAGATCTTGGTGTGTCTTCTTTGGCAATATAATCGAACACATTTTCTTGATATGCTTTACCTCCCACGCCTTCTAAATAATCAGCATAGCGTTTCCACATCAATTGGTCAATCGCAGGATGGTCGTGTTTTATTAAATCTGAAATCCAGAAACAACCTCCCTTTTTTAGACTTTTATATATTTTGGAGAAAACAGTTTCCCATTCCTCATCAGATCTTAAATGGTGCATCGCCGCTCCCGTTACTACAATATCAAAAAAATCTTCCGGCAATTCCATATTCAAAAAATCAGTTTGAATAGTAGTGATTTTTCCTTCTGAAGCTTTTAAGATTCTTTCTTTCGCTTTATCCAACATTGGTTGACTCAAATCAATCAAAGTGGAGTCAAAATCGGGAATAAGCCCTAATAATTTTAAAGTGTAATTACCCGCACCACAGCCCAAATCCAAAACTTGTTTGGCATCAGGACAACAGGCACTAGTTGCTTGGGTCAATAATTCTAAACTCAAAGTGGCATCAACTGTACTGATTTGGCCTGTTTCTAAATTAGAAAAACGGGCTACTTCATTGTCAAAACGCTGTTGTATTTCAGATAATGTTGATTTCATGTCCATGATTTAAAATTATTTCTTGTTCTCCAAAACCATTTCATAATGCTCCACAATAGGGAACGGATTGTAATAATGATGTAACAATTTTTTCCATTCTAGATAGGCTTCTGATTCTCTAAATTCAACAGTATGGTCTTCTAATTTCTTCCAATTAACCAATAAAAGATATTTATTTTCCTCCTCAATGCATTTTCTCAAACTATGACTTGCATAACCTGGAATCGATTCTATAAAATGGCTGGCAACTGCAAAATCTCTTTCAAAATTTTGCTCTTTTCCTTTTATTACCTGCAAAACAGCCATTTCTAAAACCATATCTATTTTTATATACAAACCCGACAGATTTAAAAAATGTGTCGGGTTTCTTAACTAATTGTATTTATTTTTTTTAGTAAGGCAGTTTATCTGCAAACCCTGTGATTTCTTCTTTAATGTTTTGCAAGTAATCAATATCATCAAATCCGTTAATCATATTGTTCTTTTTGTATCCATTAATGTCAAAAGATTCTTTTTGACCAGTTACTTTAAGCGTAATGGTTTGCTCAGGCAAATTAATTTCCAATTCTGTATTTGGATCTGCTTCGATTGCTTTGAAAATAGTTTCAGCAAATTCTGGGCTTACTTGAACTGGCAAAACACCAATGTTCAAACAGTTTCCTTTGAAGATATCTGCAAAGAAACTAGAAACAACAGCACGGAATCCGTAATCGTAAACTGCCCAAGCTGCGTGCTCTCTTGAAGAACCCGAACCAAAGTTTTTTCCGCCCACTAATATTTTTCCGCTGTATGTTTTATCGTTTAAAACGAAATCTGCTTTTGGAGTATCGTCTCCATTGTATCTCCAGTCTCTGAAAAGGTTATCTCCAAAACCTTCACGTTTAGTAGCTTTCAAGAAACGAGCAGGAATGATTTGATCGGTATCCACGTTTTCTATTGGTAGAGGCACTGCACTACTCGTAAGGATGTTAAATTTATCGTATGCCATTGTGATTTTTGATTTTTGATTAACGATTTTAGATTTGCCGTAAGGGAAATGATATCGAAAAACGTTAATGTTATTTTGTGTAATCTAAATTGTGTATTGTAAAAGAAATTTGTGGATTAACGAAATCTGAAATCAAAAATCGTTAATCTTCAATCTCAAATCTTTTAAAACAAATCTCTTGGATCTGTCAGTTTTCCTGTAACGGCAGCAGCGGCAGCCATAATTGGACTAGCTAAAAGCGTTCTTGAACCGGGACCTTGACGACCTTCGAAGTTTCTGTTTGATGTACTTACCGCATATTTTCCGGCAGGAACTTTATCGTCGTTCATTGCTAAACAAGCTGAACAACCTGGCTGACGCAATACAAAACCAGCTTCTGTAAGTATGTCCAAAAGACCTTCTTCTTTGATTTGTGCTTCAACAACGTGAGAACCTGGAACTAACCAAGCAGTAACATTATCTGCTTTTTTTCTTCCTTTGACAATTTCTGTAAAAGCTCTAAAATCTTCAATACGACCATTAGTACAACTTCCAAGGAAAACAAAATCAATTGGTTTCCCAATCATCACGTCATCTTCGTTGAAGCCCATATAGGCTAAAGATTTTTTATAAGTTTCCTCGCCACCTTCCACTTGGTTGGCGTTTGGAATATGTTTTGTGATACCAATTCCCATTCCAGGATTTGTACCATAAGTAATCATTGGTTCAATATCTGCAGCGTCGATGTTCAATTCTGCATCAAAAACGGCATCACCATCGGTTTTTAAAGTTTTCCAGTACTCAACTGCTTTTGTCCAAGCTTCTCCTTTTGGAGCATATAGACGACCTTCTAAGAAATCGAAAGTTTTTTGGTCAGGAGCAATCATACCACCACGGGCACCCATTTCGATACTCAAGTTACATACGGTCATACGACCTTCCATTGACATTTCTTCAAAAACATTTCCGGCATATTCCGCAAAATATCCAGTTCCGCCTGAAGTAGTCAATTGTGAAATGATATATAATGCAACGTCTTTTGGTCCCACACCTTTACTTAAAGTTCCATTTACATTGATGCGCATTTTCTTAGGCTTAGGCTGCATAATACATTGAGTAGCCAATACCATTTCCACTTCTGAAGTTCCGATACCAAAAGCAATAGCTCCAAAAGCACCGTGAGTAGAAGTATGTGAGTCACCACAAACAATAGTCGCACCTGGTAAAGTAATGCCGTTTTCAGGTCCTACAACGTGAACGATACCATTTTTTTGGTGTCCCAATCCCCAGTGTGAAATACCATATTCAGCTGCATTGTCTTCCAGCGCTTTCAATTGGTTGGCAGATAAAGCATCAGCAACAGGTAAGTGTTGGTTTATAGTAGGAGTGTTGTGGTCAGCCGTTGCAAAAGTACGCTCAGGATACAATACCTTGATACCTCTTTCTTTTAAACCTAAAAAAGCAACAGGACTAGTCACCTCGTGAATAAAATGACGGTCAATAAAAAACACATCTGGTCCATCTTCTATTTTACGCACCACGTGCGAATCCCATACTTTGTCGAATAATGTAGTACTCATTTTGTTTTTTTTTAATTGTAATTGTTATAACAACAGTAACTTGATGCTGTTATAATCGAAGTTCAAAAGTAAAAAAAAGATATGTTGCCGTCAATTGCAATATTTCGTTTTATACGATACCCAAACATTTCTGTATTTTGAAGAGCAAACTATTGCTGCTTTATTTTGGAAAGGGTACTATTTGCAACAGTCGATACATTTTTTTTAATCGAACAACTAACACTTAGTTTATTGTTGTTTTTAATAATTGGCAAATTTATCGCTATTGTATTATAAAATAACGGTTTTTGATGTAAAAAATGTAACATTTTAAAATAAAATAGTAACAAATGTCAGTTATATATTTTGATGTTTCCTTTGTTTTTAAGAAGTGCTTTTTTCCTTTTTTAGGAAAAAAGCACTTTAAAAAAGTACTTTTTTCAACGCAAATACTACGACATCCAAAAGTTGATATTAAGTAAATATTTTAAAAAAATATTGCAGATATGTTTCTATATTAATTAGAATAAAACACGCAATTGATTAAGTTCAATAATCATTTATCCAAGCAAATTTCTCCTTTATGATTTCTTCTTTTTTAGAATTTACAAAATCAAGATAAGCTAAGGCAACAGGTGATAGTTTTTTAGATTCGAGCTGTATCAAGTTCCAGGTTGTAATAATCGGAAGTCCTTTTACGGGTATAATTTGCAAATCATTATTTTTTAAATCATTTTTTATGCCAATCAAAGGCATAATAGAGCATCCCAATCCAGAGAGTACTGCTTGTTTTACCGCTTCATTCGAAGTAAGTTCAATCTTTTTCCGAACAGAAAATTTATTGGCAGTAATAAATTTTTCCATGGCAGTCCGGGTTGCAGAACCTTGTTCTCTATATATTATAGGTGTATTTTCGAATAGGTTTTTTTTGTCATTTGGTTTTTTAAAATTTAATTGACTGCTTCCAATAAAGTAAAGACTGTTTTGCATCAGTTCAATATTTTTGACTTTTAATTTTTTTGGCAAAACCGATACCAATGCAAAATCTACTTCATTCGATTCTAAGCTTTCCAAAACCCTGGATCTATTAGTTACATCAATAATAAGTTCTACTCCAGGATTTAGTCTTATAAATTCGGATAAAAAGAATGGAATAACATATTTACCCGTAGAGACAATTGAAAGTTTTAATCTTCCAGAAAGCTCGCCTTGATAGTTTAAGGTTTTGTAATTTATAGCATTTACTTCCTCTATTATTTTCTCAGCAGCTTGGGCTATTTCTTTTCCAAATTCCGTCACATACAGTTTTCTTCCTACTACTTCTGTTAGCGGAATGGGAAATTGGTCCTGAAAATTTTTTAATTGTATCGATACTGCTGGCTGAGTAAGATGAAGCTCTTCGGAAGCTTTAGTAATGCTCTGTATTTGACAAATTTTTAAAAATATTTGTAGTTGATGCAAAGTATAATTCATAAAAATTTTTTATGGATTTCATAACAAATATAAATAAAAATTTATAAACAAAAGGAGTAACCTTTGTGCCAGATAAAAAGTTTAATCATTAAAAAGAAAACTATGAACACGAATGGATTAACTAAAACGGACAAAATGAAGCAAACAATTCAATTGGTGAAAGGAGATTTTACCGTTTCTGACGCTTCAGATATTATGATGTCGCTGATTGACGAAAAAATAAATTTTCATCAAAAACAAAGACTTCAAAAATGGGAACAGAATCATGAAAATAATTTAGGGGAAATAGAAGAACGGATTAAACAGCTTGAAAAAGAAAAGACCGTAATCCAAACGTTTATGCTAAATGCTAAAAACTACCATAACACTATAGCTATAAATGGAATTCTTGAAATCAGCATTATATAAAAATTAATTATAAAAATTTAAAATGATACCTCAAAACCAACAGCCTCAATTTATCAACACGATACTGTCCTATTTTCTGGGTTTATTGTTTCTGGGCAATCTGGCTTATCTAATTTACACTTATCCAAATGTTTCTCAATGGGAGTATGGCAATATTCTAAGAATCAATGGTTTTACATTGCTCGTCTGGACACTGGTAACTTTTTTTAGTGCCCTTATCAGCAACTATTCAAAAAATTACTTGAAAGGATTCAGATACCACACTAAATTTTCAATGCTATCTTTAGGCTTTACCTTGTCTATTATGGTTTTTGTGATGGCAAACCATATTGCACTTTTATTAATCACTTGGTTTTTAATGGGAGTTTTTATGTCGCAGTTAATTGGAGTAGATTCCAGATGGGGCGAAGCAAGAGAGGCATCAAAATTCGCATTCCGATATTTTGCAGCAGGAAGTTTCTTTTTGAGTGCAGGAGTTTTATTGTTGGCTTTCCAAACGGGAGGTTTTACTTTAAGTGGTATTCTTGTTAAGGTAAACAGTTTGCCGCAGCACATCACTTTATTGTCAGGTTTATGTATTATTACAGCAGCACTCATTCAGTCGGCAATATATCCATTTCATCGTTGGCTGCTTTCAGCAATGACTGCACCTACACCTGCTTCGGCCTTGATGCACGCAGGATTTGTAAATGGTTCTGGAATTTTATTAACCTTATTCTCAGTCCTGTTATTTGCATCAAATACGCTGATTATTCTATTTGTTGTCGGAGGTTTAGCGGCAGTAATTGCACAATTTGCAAAGCTGCTGCAAGTAAATGTGAAACAAAAATTAGCCTGTTCGACGATTGCCCAAATGGGTTTTATGATTATGCAATGCGGATTAGGATTTTTTAATGCAGCTGTTGTTCATTTAATTCTTCACGGATTTTACAAATCCTATTTGTTTTTATCAGCAGGAGAAGAAATAGGGTATGCCAGACCGTCTAGGCCAGTACAAGTCAAAATAAAACCTTTGCAAGCTGTAATTGTACTTTTCTGGGGTATTTTAGGCGCATTTATATTTGCTTATCTAACTGGAAAAGGAATCAAAATGAATAGTGGTATTTTTTTAACACTTATTGTTGCCATAACGGTTGGACAAGCAACGTACAACATTGTCAAAGAACAAAGCTTAAGTGTAATACAAAAAACAATTTTGCCTCCGCTGCTGTTTTTATCTGGAATAACAATATATGCCCTCATTTATAAAGTAATTACAGAATTGATGCACGATATGCCAATGAGCGAAGTTCCTGTCCCGCTGTCTTTAATAGAAATAATATTTGGAGTTATTTTTCTGATAGGGTTTTTTATAATGAAATTAGGAATCTACTATAAATACCCAAAGGCATATGTAAAACTGCTGAACATCACGCAACCGTCTAAAAAAACTGTTTTAATGTTTAAATCTAAATAATTATGGAGAATCCAATTATTCAAAAATGTATAGCAGAAGCATCACAAGTTATTGGAAAAACTTGGCCATTATACTCGTTTGTTACGTCAAATCCTTTAGCAGGTTATGAGCAAATGCCATTTGAAGAAGCTGTAAAGCAAGCCGAAAAATTGTTGGATGCCAATGTTTACCCAGAGGCGGCATTTTTTCGTCAGGCATGGAAAAAAGGGGAAATTAATGAAAAGATACTTCGAAATTTATTAGCAGAAAACCAGCTTTTAGCCTCTCCAGAAGAATATTTGCTACAAATGGAACTGTATAAAAAAACTGTCAAAATAAATTCCAATAATAATTTAGACTGCATTTTGGCAAAGTGGTTAGCGGCGTTTTTGGACGAAGGTTTGGCAGAATGGGAAATGCCCAATAAAAGTGAAGGCTTTTATCGAGCATGGCGAAAATTAGCCGTTTATGATACCGACATGCCAAAAACGGCTTTGGCAGAAATTCCTAAAACAAGTATCGAAGTTTTAAATGAATTATTAAATAAATATGGTGAGAAACAGTTTATTGCAATCTGCACTTTTCATTTAGCGTCATTGCCTGGCTGGACAGGATATATTAATCATAGAACGGACTCAAATTCACAATGGCAAGAAGTTTATCCTATAAATATACAAGATTATTTAGGCGTCAGACTTTGGATAGCCCAAAAAATAAAAGCAGTTATTGAACCTGAAAAAAGTAGTTTTCTTGTAAATTCTTCCACTACAAAATTACATTATATCTGGTTAAAAGCATGGGAGAAAAGTTTTCAAAGTGGCCTTGTGAAACTGTTAGGAAATCAACAGATAAGTACGTCGGAATCGCAAACAAAAAAACAAATTCCAGATGCCCAGCTGGTTTTTTGTATTGATACAAGGTCAGAATTAATTCGAAGAAATATAGAAAATAAAGGAAATTATGAAACATTTGGTTATGCAGGTTTTTTTGGAATCGCAATGGATTATGAGAATCTAAATAATGGAATAATACATAAAGCATGTCCGCCTATTGTAAATTCAGCGTATAAAGTTTCCGAAGTCGCACCAAAAGGAAATGTGGCAAAACTCCAGGCGTACCAAAAAAAGAATCAGATTTTAAACTTTAAGGAATATTTTCTAAAAAGAATGAAAAATATGCTTCCATCTGCCTTTGGCTATGTTGAAGGTTCAGGTTTTTTTTACGGAATATCCTTGATAGCCAGAACAATTGCACCAGCTTACTTATATAGAATAACCCAAAAAGGTGCCCAGGGCCATGAATCTATTTGTATTCCAGAAATTAAAAAAAGATGTAATCACAATGAAGACAGCGAGCCAAACATTTCATTAACAGAAAAAGCAGCCATCGTAAAATCAGCATTTGATATAATGGGATGGCAGGAATTTGCGCCAATCATTGTCTTTATTGGGCATGGAAGCCATTCCGCTAACAACGCTTTTGGATCGAGTTTAGATTGTGGAGCATGTGCTGCGAGTCCAGGAAGAAATAACGCCAGAATGTTAGCCAAACTCGCTAATTTGCCAGAAGTCAGAAAGACTCTTCTCGAAAATCATAACATCCTAATCCCTGGGACTACCACTTTTATTGGAGGAGAACACAATACAACTACAGATGAAATTGTGCTGTTTGACGCTGAAACTCCGGATCTGCATAAAAAATGGGTAGAAAAATTAAAATTTAATTTGGCAAAAGCACAACTTACTGCTACCCAAGAACGTCTTGGCATCAAAACAGAGGACAGTGTGAAGCAAGCGCAAAAAAAAGCTAATGACTGGGGCGAAACCAGACCAGAATGGGGTTTGGCAAAAAACGCCGGATTTATTATAGGATCAAGAAATTTAACCAAAAATCATAATCTGGATGGACGTTGTTTTCTAAACTCTTATAATTGGGAAACAGATGCAGGCGGATCGGCACTTGAAAACATTATGCAAGGTCCTATGGCCGTTACGCAATGGATAAATAATCACTATTATTTTTCGACGGTTGATAATGAAGTTTTTGGAGGAGGTTCGAAAATAACGCATAATATTACGGGTAAGTTTGCAGTGGTGCAAGGAAATGGTGGTGACATAAAAATGGGGCTCCCACTACAATCTTTAAGACAATCAGATAAAGAAATGTACCATCAGCCTTTGCGATTATCGGTAATCATCCAAGCGCCTTTAACAAGAGTAACCGAAATTGTTTCTAGAAATGAAAATATAAAAAGATTACTGGATAACCAATGGATTTATTTGATGGTGATGAATCCTTTGGAGGAAAACACAATTTATCAATATCAAAAAAATCTAAATTGGAACCTTGCCTCTAAAAGAAATAAAGCCAAAAAAGAAGCAGGAGTTTTTAGTGTTTAAAAAATATAATCTGTAAAAAAAAGCTGTTTCATAAAGATTTGAAACAGTTTTTTTTTTATTAAAGTAATCAAATCTGGATGGCTAAGTAACAGGATAAGTTTCGATTGTGTATTGTTTCAGTTTTTTATTTTTTTGTTGATAACTTACCCATTTCTATACCCTAAAAAAAGACTAATTTTGAAATTCACTTTTTGTAATTGTAGAAAATTACAATCACTTCATTTGCAATTATGTACTTAATATTCGATACCGAAACCACAGGATTACCCAAGAAATGGGGAGCACCCATTTCTGACACCGACAACTGGCCAAGATGTATTCAAATCGCGTGGCAGTTGCATGACGATATGGGGAAACTCATCGAGCATCAGGACTATTTGGTAAAGCCTGAGGGTTTTAATATTCCTTATGATGCCGAGCGAATTCACGGTATTTCGACCGAATTGGCCGAAGCCGAGGGTATTTCTTTGGCCGAAGTTTTGGAGAAATTCAACGTTGCTTTAGGCAAAGCCAAATTTATTGTAGGCCAGAATTTAGGGTTCGACATCAATATTATGGGTTGTGAATTCTACCGAATGGGGGTTGCTTCGCCTATGGGAGAAATGCCTATTCTGGATACTTGTACCGAGGTTACTGCTTCGTTATTGAAATTACCCGGAGGACGTGGTGGAAAATTCAAATTGCCTACATTAACAGAATTACATAGTTATCTGTTCAACGTTCCTTTTGCGGAAGCGCACAACGCCACCGCCGACGTTGAAGCCACGACACGTTGTTTTCTGGAATTAATCCGCAGGGATATTTTTACCAAAGAAGAACTCGATGTTGAGGCAGGTTATTTCAAGGATTTCAAAAGTAAAAATCCACACGAAATTGAGCTGATAGGTTTAAAACACATTAACCTAAAAGAAGCTTCCGAAAGAATCCGATTGCAATTTGGAGAAAAACAAGCCGTTTCGGTTTCCAAAGAAGAACTTACGGAGAATAAAAAAGTATTGATAGATGCGTCTTTCGCGCATTTACACAACCATACACAGTTTTCGGTTTTGCAATCGACTATCGCTATTGGTGCTTTGGTTTCGATTACAGCCAAGAACAAATTTCCTGCCGTGGCAATGACCGATACTGGAAATATGATGGGAGCATTCCATTTTGTGAGTGCGATAATGAATCACAACAAATCGGCTTCTGCCAAAAATAAGGAGTTGATCGAAAATGGGGAAGAACCAACGGAAACCGAAATCAAGCCTATTGTAGGTTGTGAATTTAATATCTGTGAAAACCATTTGGACAAATCCAAAAAAGACAATGGTTATCAAGTTGTTTTGTTGGCCAAAAACAAAAAAGGATATCATAATTTGGCCAAAATGGCTTCTATTGCATACACAGCAGGTTTTTATTATGTGCCTAGAATTGATAGAGCAATTGTAGAAAGATACAAGGAAGACATTATGGTTTTGTCTGGAAATTTATACGGAGAGATTCCGAGTAAAATTCTGAATATCGGCGAAAACCAAGCCGAAGAAGCCTTGATTTGGTGGAAAGAGCAATTTGGTACCGATTTGTATCTTGAAATAATGCGTCATAATCAAGAGGATGAAAATCGGGTGAATCAAACATTGGTTGAATTTTCGAAAAAGCACAATGTAAAATTAATAGCTACCAATAACACCTATTATCTAAATAAAGAAGATGCCAATGCGCACGATATTTTGTTGTGTGTAAAAGATGGTGAAAAACAAGCGACACCAATTGGTCGTGGTCGTGGATATCGTTATGGTTTGCCTAATCAGGAATACTATTATAAGTCGGAAGAGGAAATGAAAAAACTCTTTGCCGATTTGCCTGATGCCATTATCAATATTCAGGAAATTGTTGACAAGGTCGAAATTTACTCTCTGTATCGCGATGTATTGCTACCTAAATATGATATTCCACAAGAGTTTGTGGTACCAGAAGATGAGGCGGATGGTGGTGTTCGAGGCGAGAATAAATATTTACGTCACCTTACGATGGTAGGTGCCGAAAAAAGATACGGCGAAATAACTCCCGAGATTCAAGAACGATTGGATTTTGAGTTATTGACCATTTCCAATTCGGGTTATCCGGGTTACTTTTTGATTGTTCAGGATTTCATTGCCAGAGCAAGAGAAATGGATGTTTCGGTTGGTCCCGGCCGTGGATCTGCGGCGGGTTCGGCGGTGGCTTATTGTTTGGGAATTACCAATATTGACCCGATAAAATATGATCTGCTTTTTGAGCGTTTCCTGAATCCAGATCGTGTGTCCATGCCCGATATTGATATCGATTTTGATGATGAAGGTCGCGGTCGTGTAATGGATTATGTAATCAATAAATATGGAGCCAATCAGGTGGCGCAGATTATCACCTACGGTAAAATGGCAACCAAATCAGCCATTCGTGATACGGCTCGTGTATTGGATTTGCCACTTTTTGAAGCCGATAAAATTGCGAAGCTGATTCCAGGGATGATGCCTTCCAAGTGGAATTTGGCCCGTTTTATTTCTGAAAAAGAAGAGGATGTCAAAAAAGCATTACGATCGGACGAGTTTGAGAATGTAAAAGAACTGATTGCCATTGCCAATGAAGATAGTTTAGCGGGAGAAACCATTCGGCAGGCTAAAATATTGGAAGGTTCGATGAGAAATACCGGTATTCACGCCTGTGGAGTAATCATCACGCCATCGGATATTACCAATTTCGTTCCGGTTACTACGGCTAAAGATTCGGATTTATATGTAACCCAATTTGACAACTCGGTTGCTGAAAGTGCCGGATTACTAAAGATGGACTTCTTGGGTCTGAAGACTCTAACTTTGATAAAAGATACCGTAAAATTGGTAAAGTACAGAACCGGAATTCAATTGGATCCGGATACTTTTCCGATTGATGATGTCAAGACTTATGAGCTGTTCCAAAGAGGTGAAACGGTTGGTATATTCCAATACGAGTCACCCGGAATGCAAAAATACATGAAGGATTTGAAACCCACAGTTTTTGGGGATTTGATTGCGATGAATGCTTTGTATCGTCCGGGACCTTTGGAATATATTCCTTCCTTCGTTCGAAGAAAAAATGGAGAAGAACCTATCGTATATGATTTAGATGCCTGTGAAGAGTATCTTGGGGAAACCTACGGAATTACAGTTTACCAAGAGCAGGTGATGCTTTTGTCCCAATCTTTGGCAGGGTTTACCAAGGGTGAGGCTGACGTTTTGCGTAAGGCGATGGGTAAGAAACAAAAGGACGTACTAGACAAAATGAAACCGAAATTCGTTGCCCAGGCAGCGGAGAAAGGTCACGATGCCAAAGTTTTGGAGAAAATTTGGAAAGACTGGGAAGCTTTTGCGAGTTACGCATTTAATAAATCACACTCCACTTGCTATGCTTGGATCGCTTATCAAACGGCTTATCTAAAAGCCCATTATCCTGCGGAATATATGGCGGCGGTTTTGTCCAATAATATGAGTGATATCAAGCAGGTTTCTTTCTTTATGGAAGAATGTAAGCGTATGGGATTGCAAGTTCTTGGACCGGATGTCAATGAATCATTTTATAAGTTTACGGTAAATGATGATTATGCTGTCCGGTTTGGAATGGGGGCCATAAAAGGAGTGGGACAAGGTGCTGTGGCAACTATTGTAGAAAACAGAAAGGACGGAAAATACAAGTCTATTTTTGACTTGACCAAACGTATTGATTTGCGCGCAGCAAATAAAAAAGCATTGGAAAACTTAATTCTGGCGGGAGGATTTGATTCGTTCGAAGGAACGACCAGGGCCCAATATTTCCATGATGAAGGTGATGGAATTACATTCTATGAAAAATCCATTAAGTACGGATCCAAATTTCAGGAGAATGAAAACTCATCACAGGTGAGTTTGTTTGGTGAGACCAGCGATGTACAGATTGCAGAGCCGGTGGTGCCTCCTTGTGAAGACTGGAGTACTATGGAAAAACTGGCCAAAGAGAAAGAGGTGGTTGGAATTTATATTTCTGGGCATCCGCTGGATGATTACAAATTTGAGATGAAATATTTTTGCAATGCCAAGCTAGAAGCTCTTAAAAATATGGAAGCGTATGTGGGCAAGAACTTGACTTTCGGCGGAATCATTACCAATGTACAGCATCGTGTGGCCAAGAATGGAAAAGGATGGGGAACCTTTGTTTTGGAGGGTTATGACGAGAGTTATGAATTCAAGATTTTTGGGGAAGAGTATTTGAAGTTTAGGCATTTCTTTATTCAAAACAATTTTACCTTCATGAAAGTGATGATAAAGGAAGGTTGGGTGAATCAAGATACAGGTAAAAAAACAGATCCTAGAATGCAATTTGTACTGGTGCAATACTTGCAGGATGTGTTGAGCACGTTTGCCAAAAAGTTGATTCTTTTGTTGAATGTAAAAGATATTGAGACTGAATTTATCCATAAACTGAATCGTCTTTTTCAAGATCATAGAGGAGACAATACGGTTGCTTTTGAAATTATGGAGCTTGAAAAAATAAAACGAATCGTTGAGGCTACTCCTGAGTTTGCTGAAAATGAAGAGGAATCTTTTGTGGATGAAAATGAAGAAGGAGCTGAAGTGGCTGAAATAAAGCCAGTCACAGAAGTGGAAGAAATAAAAGTAGTGACCAAATTATCGATGCCGAGCAGAAAGCTAAAAGTTCAAATTTCGAATGAATTATTGTTTGAATTGGAAAAAATGCAGATTAATTTTAAATTAAATTGATTTTTAAACGTTAAATTTTCAATCGTATAGTATGTTTTTTAGTTAAAATTATGCACGCATAGTAAAAAATAGCATCAAGTATTAAAAATAGTGTTAATTGGGTGTTGAGGCGCTTAAAGTGATTTTAAAGAATAGTCAAAATTATTTTAAGTTTGCGCAAATTAATTAACAAAAAATCATGAAAAAGAGTTTATTATTATTCGGATTATTAGTCTCTACAATGACTATGGTAGGGCAAACTACAAGTACTGCAGACAGTAAGCCAGAAACTTGGTATTTTAAATTAGGAGGTTCTTATTTTATTCAAACGGCTGCAACAGAGTTTCCAACTGTTTCTGGTGCATTGCCAAACACTGATGTGTATGCTGCAAACGGAACTACTTTGGTTTCTAGAGAAACAAATCACGGTTCTTTTGGAGAAGGATTCCGTACAAGTTTAAATGTAGGATATCGTTTTTCACCACGTTTGGGTGTTGAGATGGGATTTAATTATTTTGCAGGAAATGATAAAACTATGGTTAAAACTGTTAACAGATTAGTGGCTGCTGGTCCAACTTTTGTAACAGGTACTGCTGAAGGACATATCACTGCTTTTGATTTAGCTCCTGCGGTTGTTTTGTTTTTAGGTGAAACTAAAGGATTTGAGCCTTACACTAAAGTAGGTGTTATTGTTCCTGTAGTTGGAGATTTAACAATCGAAACAAAAAGAACCTATACTAATCCACTTGGAACAACAAATACTTATGCGAAAGACGTAGTGTTGCCAAATCCAACTGTTGGATTTATGGCTGCTTTGGGAACATCTTATAAATTAGGAAAAAACATTTCTCTTTTTGCTGAATTGGAATACCGTAACTTTACTGTTCATGGGAAAACTAAAGAAACAAAAGAATACACTGAAAATGGTGTAGATAAATTAAATACTCCTACTGGTTTCCGTGCTGATGCTTCTTACTCTGCAAGTCATGTTAACTATGTAGATCAAATTAATACTACTTCAAATAGTAAAGTAACAAACGCTGCTGGTTTTGATAGTACTAAATCAACTGATGATATTAGTTCTTATGTTGGAATTAGTGGATTAGGAATGACTTTTGGATTGAAATACAGTCTATAATCAAGCGCAATAGAAATTGAATAAAGACCTTCTGAAAAGAGGGTCTTTTTTTATTACCTAAAAAAGTTCTTGAAATCCTTTAAGCCCTAGCCCAGATGGAAACGGCATCCTGTTGTCCCGGGGTTCGGGACAATAGATATAGTGTACAGCTGGAAATAGCTCCAAATCAATTTTAAAATAGCAATTAGCAATACATTTATAATGAAAACTAATTTGGGAATGGCATTTGGTTGGTTTTTAATTTCTAAATTTGTACCCTAGTTAAAACAAAAAGCATTTAAACATAAAATAAAAAATAGTATGGCATTAGCAATAACAGATGCTACTTTTGAAGAAGTAGTTTTGAAATCGACACAACCTGTAATGGTAGATTTTTGGGCAGCATGGTGTGGGCCTTGTAGAATGGTTGGACCAATCATTGACGAACTTAGCAACGAGTACGAAGGTAAAGTAGTTGTGGGTAAAGTTGATGTAGATGCAAACCAAGAATTTGCTGCAAAATACGGTGTTAGAAACATTCCAACGGTATTAGTTTTCCATAACGGAGAAGTAGTAGGAAAACAAGTAGGAGTGGCTCCAAAACAAACGTATGCAGATAGCTTAGACGCATTGTTGTAATCGGTAACGATTATAGTTTATATAAAAAGGTTTGGCGTTAGTCAAGCCTTTTTTGTTTTTTAGTATTTCTAAAGGATAATTGGCTATTGGCTTATTGTGTTTTTTTAATTTTTAAATCATTCAATCTTTTAATACATTTGGAATATGAAGATCGAATCGCAAGTAGAAAAGATATCCAGTTTTCAGCATTTGGAATTGTTGGCCAATCAAGTGGTGGAAGGCTTTATTTCGGGTATGCACAAAAGTCCGTTTCATGGGTTTTCGGCTGAATTTGCCGAGCATAAAGTGTATAATGTAGGGGAGAGCACCAAACACATCGATTGGAAGTTGTTTGCCAAAACCGATCGATTGTACACCAAGTGTTTTGAGGAAGAGACTAACTTGAGATGTCATATTATTATTGACAATTCTTCGTCGATGCATTATCCTAAATTGAAGGACAATCAGCAGTTTTACGAAAGTAAAATAGGTTTTTCAGTATTGGCTTCAGCAGTTTTGATGAATTTGTTGAAGAAACAGCGTGATGCCGTTGGGCTAAGTGTGTTTTCGGATAGTTATGAGTATTATGCGCCGGAAAAAGGAAGCGATCGTCATCACAGAATGATTTTGAACAAACTCGAGGGTCTTTTGGATAACTCAAAAGAGAAGAAGCAAACGGATACTATTACTTATTTGCATCAGATAGCGGAGAAAATCCATCGCCGTTCGATGATTATTTTGTTTACCGATATGTTTCAGTCGGACAACGAAGAAGCGCTTTTTAATGCGCTGCAACATTTGAAACACGACAAGCACAAAGTGGTTTTATTTCATGTTGTCGACAACGAAACGGAGCTTAAATTTGATTTTGACAATGCGCCTAGGAAGTTTATTGATGTAGAAACAGGAGATGAGGTAGTTATTTTTGCCGATAATGTGAAGTCAGCATACGAAAAACAGGTGGGTGATTACTTCAAAAAGTTGGCTTTGACCTGTGCTCAAAACAAAATAAAGTACATTCCTGTGGGAGTTGGCGAAAGTTTTGAAAAAATTTTAACGACCTACCTAATTGAAAAACAAAAGTTTGGGTAGTAAGGTGGAGATTTTTTTAAAATTCTCTAATAAAAGGCTTGTGTAAATGAAAATCTATTGTATCTTTGCCACCGCAATAAAGCAGAGGTTTGGTAGTTCAGTTGGTTAGAATACATGCCTGTCACGCATGGGGTCGCGGGTTCGAGTCCCGTCCAGACCGCAATATTGGGAAAAGCCTTTCGTAACAGAAAGGCTTTTTTGCCCAAATACGGTATCTAAAGCTAGTTGTGTTGTTTCTCGTCCTATATGACGAGACCGGTTTGTAGTTAGACCAATGAAAAGCTTTCCACTTTGTGGATAGCTTTTTTGATTTTAAGGGAGTTACATTTTTTTTGATTCTTGTGTTATAAAATAGTTGCGTAAACGAAAATCTATTGTATATTTGCACTCGCAATAAAACAAGGTTTGGTAGTTCAGTTGGTTAGAATACATGCCTGTCACGCATGGGGTCGCGGGTTCGAGTCCCGTCCAGACCGCAAATATTGTTTAAAGCCTTTCTTAACGGAAAGGCTTTTTTTATGGATGTAAAATTAGTTTTATTCTATTTGTTGACTCTGTTTCTTTCGTCTTCAGATCCTGTTTGGCGTTCTCGTGATGATTTTAATTTACTGTTTCCAAATGTATTTGAATAAGTAAGAAGATAAGTTCTGTTACTAAAGTCAAATTTGTTATGGGTTTTTATATTTTGATCTGGCAAATCTGTTCCTCCTGTAAATTTATTGGAATCAAAGAGATCATTTATCGAAAATTTTAAGGTGCCCCATTTTTCATTGAATTTTTTCTGAAATCCAATATCAGCTCCAGCTACAGCGTCAAATTTTGCTGTACCAAAAAGACTCGGGCCGTAATAATAGATTGTTGTTTCGTTTGAAATTGTTTTTGTTATTTTGAAGGATTGTGTTGTATTTGCCTGAAAATTTCCTAAAGCTAAGTGAACGGTATCTCCATTATATAATCCCTTAATTTTTTGGTTGATGTAGATTAAATTATTTTGCATTTTCCACCATTCATTAACTTTTATAGGTAGTCCTAGGGTTATGGAAAGTGATTTTGTGTAATCTAAATTGGTTGCGGTAAAAATAAGCCTACCAGTATCTTCATCTATATGTTCTTGAAAAGCTGCGATAGAAGATTGTTCATCGGTATATTGAAAAGAGAGTATCGTTGATTTATAATTAATATCGTATTTGAATGCGTTTGAAATTGCGGGTTGCAATGCCGAATTACCCGAAAAAAAGGTAGTTGGATTTATAAAAATCACAAATGGAGCCAAATCATTAAAAGTTGGCCTGGTTATCCTTTTCGAATACGATAAATTCATATTGAAGTCATCATTGAGTTTTCGACTTAAAAAAATGCTCGGAAAAAAAATTCCATATTGTTTGTCTACAACTTTTCCCTCAGTATCGGTATCCAATTGAGAATCGGTGTATTCATAGCGCAACCCAAATTTTAAACTTGTTTTGTCGTTTATCGTATACTCAAAAGCGGAGTAGGCGGCTGCAATTTTTTCGTCCAAATGACTTTTGTCTGTCAATGTTGGGTCGGGAACCCAATTTTCTCCTTGCAGATTATCTACATTTACACTATTGACGAAATTGGAAAAAGACCCTTTTACACCGGCATCAAATTTTATTTTTTTATTGAATTTATCACTGTAATCAAAACTGCTAACCCAAGTTTTTATTGGTGTTACTTTACCACTTCGTACTTTTTCGACATATAATAAAACCTTATTTTCGTCAAAATAGGAGTTGTCATAGGTATTGGGGTTATTGTCTTTGTATGACAAATAATCCATATTGAAACTAAAATAGTTATCGTCTGTGAAATTATGTTTTAGGTTGTAGTTGGCGCCAAAATGTTTCCATTGATTTAATTCTTCATTTAAAGTTTCGGTAAAAGCAGTTGGCAAACCGTTTGTTGTATCAAAACTGTCATTGTTGGCGTCCATTGTCCATTTTGTATTGTAACCATTGAAGAGAATTCCGGTTACTGTTTTTTCAGACAGTTGGTAATCCAATCCTATTCTGGCATTGTGGTTGTTTCTGGTCGGGAACCTATTGGAAGTTACTGTGGTTCCCAATGTATCATTGTTTTTTACATAAGCCCGACTATTGTAAAATATTTCCGTGTGCTTATCGAATATATAGGAGTAACTTCCAAAAATATTGATTTTGTCTTTTCTGAAATTAAAAGAAATATTATCGGTACTTGAAGGGCGTTTTCCATAACCTGCGGATATCGAATAATTTCCGTTTAGACCGGCATCTGTATTCTTTTTGAGAATAATGTTTATAAATCCCGCATTGCCTTCTGCATCAAAATCGGAAGGAGGGGTTGTGATTATTTCCATCGATTTTATATTGTCTGCACTTAGTCCTTCCAAAAATTGTACAAGTCCAGATTCTGGGACATAGTTTTTTCTTCCGTCAATCATTATAACCACGCCATTTTTACCAACAACCGAAATGCTGTTATTTTGTTTATTGACAGTAATACCGGGTGAGCGTTCTAAGATGTCTAAAGCCGAACCTCCAGCTGAGATAATACTGTTCTCGACATTGATGACCATGCGATCTACTTTCTGGGTGTATAACTGTTTGGTAGTATGCACCACGACTTCTTTTAGTTCGACTTCACTCGATAGCGTAATGGTTTTTGCTGTGTAATTGTTATTTACATCAAATGGTTGCGAATATTGAGAATCAAAGCTAACCATGCTCACCATTAATAAATAATTTCCTTTTGGAATTTGGGTGAATTTATAACTTCCATTCGCATCGGTCATAACTCCTTTTACCAAAGTAGAATCTGATGGTTTTAGTAATAAAACATTTGCTGATGGAAGACCTTTTTCTTTATCTAAAACTAAACCTTCGATCGCATAATAAGATTGACAAAAAAGACCTTGTGAGGATAAAAAGACGAATATTAAAAAGCTAAGTTTTTGCATGTCAATGAATTATAAAACTCATCTAAATTACAAAACAAACAAACTGGATTTTGTCTTTATCGTTTAACTGCTTATTTTTAGTGGTCTATGGTAAACAAGAATGTTTTTATAAGGAAAAGGAATGATTTTTTTACACAACAAAAATCTTGTTTTAGAACAGTGTTGCACTATTCTCCCATACAATCCAAAGAAACAATCCAAGATACATCATACACACCACAAACTTCATAAAAGAGGATGCCAGGAAGCCTAACAGAGAGCCGGTAGCCGCTTTCAAAGCGCGTTGATGGTCTTGTTTATCGTAAATCAGTTCGCCAACAAAAGCACCAACAAACGGGCCAATAATAAAACCCAACGGAATTGGCGCAAAAATCCCAACAATCAGACCGATATTTGTTCCCCAAATACCATATTTACTACCACCGAATTTTTTGGTTCCCTTGGCAGGAATGATATAATCCAAAACCGTTAGCGCAATAGTAATCAATAAGGAAATCCCCAGAATCCAATAATTGGCAGGAACAGCAGTAGTAAAGTACAGTAATACGATTCCAACCCAACTGATACTTGGCCCAGGTAAAACAGGGAGAAAACTCCCAAAAATACCCGCGACAACGCAAACAAAACCCAATAACAAAAGGAGGATATCCATAAAAATATTTTTAGTAATTTTGATGCCGAAAATGCAACACTCATTTCATTCACGAATATGAGAAAAATAATTGTATTTTTATAACATATTAGTCCCATTCAAAAAACAAACATTGAAGCAGTTTTCCCTTTTTTTAGCCTTTATACTTTTTAATTCCTGTCAATATTTTGACAAGCAGGTTCCTTCCGAAAAGGAATTGTTGCAAAAGGAATTGAAGTCCATCAATTGGAAAGAGGTAGACGAATATCCATCGGTTGTGGACTGCGATAAAATCGACGACAAAAAACAACGCCAACAATGTTTTTTTGAGGTTCTAACCCAGTTAATACAGGAAAAATTGTGCAACGACACATTGGCTATGCTTTATCCTGAACTGGATACTATCGAGGTAAAAGTGACCGTTTTTCCTAATGCCACCATGAAGTTCGAACCGCAATTCCCGAAAGATTCGGTAGCTTATGATAAAATAAAAATCGATAGTATCCTCAAAGCTCGTTTAGTGGATTTCCCAAAAATCAATCCTGCAATCAAGCGAGGATTACCTGTAAAAACCCAGTTTATACTTCCCGTAATTCTAAAAGTGGAGTAGTTTTTAAGGAGCTATTTCCAGCTATCCGTTACAATCTTTATGTTTTTAAAGAAAAAACATAAAGGATTTTCACTTCTATCTGGGCTAGGGTATTTCGTATTCATAACAAGATTTCAACGCAATATTGTCATCTCGACGGAGGAGACTCGAGCGATAGCGAACAGGCGAAGCAGATCTTCGCAAGGAGCTCGACAATTTTATTAAAATTACACATTATCTTTTGCTTTATTAATTTGATTGAGGAATAGTATTGTTGAGTTTCCTCGTTCCTCGGAATGACAATATGGAGTGGAAATTTTATGGTGAAATCTAAAATCTGCAATTCTAAAACCTTCTCCCTTTCCATTCGTATTTTCCAAACAAACAATACAAAGCAACAGCTGTACTGAAAAAAGGATACCACAAACTACTTAAAAGCAAATAACGCATTTTATGTTTCGTCAAAAATTTATTGGTTTGCTGTATCAGCACAGAGTCAATTCCAAATTTGATCAAGAAATACAGCCCAAGGAAAAAATAGGGGAGCATACCCAAAAAAGTCAGCACAAAACAATATACCCAACCAAAATTCATCAGAAAGACAATCAGTCCCAACCTTTTCCCAAAGAGACTTTGATAGGAAGTCGTTTTGGAAGCCCAGCGTACGCGTTGGTAAAACAACGATTTCCAATCATTCACTGGTTTTGTGGTTACAATGGTATTCTTCGATTTTAAATACGCAACTTTTTCAGCATATTGGGACAATGCTTTCTGCAACAAAAAAACATCATCTCCACTGGCGATTGCAGAGTTGCCTTCGAAACCTTTTAGCTTTTGAAAAAACGATTTGGTGTAGGCAAAATTGGCGCCATTACACATAAAACCTTTTTTAATTCCAAAACTGCCTATGGTTGCGCCTTGTAAACTGGCCAAATCCAATTGTTGAAAATGATGCAAAAAAGAATTTTGGCAATCGTAGGTAACCGCTCCTGCAATCATCGAAACATGATGCAACTGAATGAAATTGTCCAGCGCCAATAGCCAATTTTTAGGAACCGTACAATCGGCGTCGGTGGTGATAACCCAATTGGTTTTTACGATTTCCATAGCCGTTGTAATGGCATCTTTCTTTGGAGAATTTGAAATCCGAATATTATCAATTAACAGAATCTTAAATCTTAAATCGTTAATCGTTAATCTTAAATCGGAATCATCATCAACCAAAATCACTTCAAATAAATCCGTTGGGTAATTCAATTTTGAAAAGCTTTCCAATAAAATCGGCAGATTTTCAGCTTCATTCCGAAAAGGGACAATAATGCTAAAGCTGGTTTTTGGCGGTAAGCCAATGTATTCAAAATGATTTATTTTGGTAAAACCATAAATGAGCCAACTTATAGTCAGCATATAAACGATTGCTATGCCTAATAAAAATAAAATCATACCGACATTTTGGGTTTGAAATTCAACACATAATAACTCCCAATAAGCACAGGTAAAACCACATTCAGGAACCACATTAGCGTTGTGACAAAAACAACCACCCATTCATTTACACCCAATATTCCGAAGAAATATACTGCTACACTTCCTTTTACGGCAAAATCCAAAAACTGAAAAGTGGGTAAAGAAGAAGCCAGAAAGTAAACGCTCGAAATGGCCGAAATTAAGATTAAATAGGGTAAATCGACATCAAATGCCAGAAACAAGAAATAGTATTGATGCGAGAAAACCAAATACCGTAAAATCGCCAAATATGTATTTTTTTGATGAATCGATTTTGGTATTTCGTTAGTTTTATGAATCAGTTTTTCTATCGAATAACCTTTGATGGTAATTTTTTTGACTGAAAATAAAACAGCAAATAGGATTACCAAAATCCCAAATAGTACTGCTACCGTTTTTGTGGTAATTACGTTGTACTGCGCATTGAAATACAACAATCCAAAAATGCCAAAGACTACAGTGAGTATCATTTGGATTCCATTACAAATCAAGTTTAAGAATACGACTTTCTTGGCCTCTTTTTTGTCGAAATACAGTGCTTTTCCGGCATATTCTCCCACACCGTTTGGAGTAAATAATCCCGCTGTAAGCCCAGCTAGGACTTGTTTGGTTGCTTCTGCCAAAGATATAGGATGGAGAGAGGAAACTAGATATTTCCATTTCAATATTTCGAATAAACGATTCAGAACACTCAAAAGCAGAATAAAACTGATTCCCAATATCGACTGATTTTTATGAAAAAGCACCAAAAATTTTTGCCAGTCAAGTTTATCGTTGTTCGCCAATTGATTGTAAATAAAATAAAAGGCACCGCCTACAATCAAAAGTTTGACTAGAAGTACAAGGAATTGCTTAGTTTTGTGTGGTATTGAAATCATACCGCAAAGTAAAGGAAAATCGTCGTGAAAATGCTATTTCGCAGAGATTAGCAAAGAAATGACTAAGGAACGCAAAGATTTTTTATTTTGTTAGATAAGTCTAAATTCGTGAATGGCTATGGCAACATCGAGTATCTTTGTGGGATAACTTGAATGATTTAAATAAAACTAACCCCATTATAGATATGAAGAATAATAAAACGTGGCATGATAAACACATAGAAACATTAACCTTTGGTAGTCGTTTGGCCGATTCAGTGGCTAAGGGAATGGGTTCTTGGAAATTCATTATTATTCAAAGTGTTTTTGTAATAGTTTGGATGGGGTTGAACCTTGTTGGTTATATGTATCATTGGGATGTTTATCCTTTTATATTACTGAATCTTGTTTTTTCAACACAAGCCGCTTATGCCGCACCTATAATTATGATGTCTCAGAACAGACAAAGCGAAAGAGACAGGATTCAGGCGCAATCTGATTATCAGACCAATGTTGATGCAAAGCTGGAAATTGAAGCTTTGACGATTAAGTTGGATAAAATTGAAACTGAAAAATTGGATAAGATAATTGAGTTGCTAGAAGAGATGAAAATCAATTCGGCCAAATAAAAAACGCATCGTTACCACAACTTAAATACAAAACTTGATTAAAGAACGCATCATATTAGGAATAGACCCTGGAACCACAATTATGGGTTTTGGATTGATAAAAATTGTCAATAAGAAAATGGAATTCTTGCAGCTCAACGAACTGCAATTGTCCAAATACGACAATCATTACCAGAAATTGAAAATCATTTTCGAACGTACCATAGAATTAATAGAAACCCACCATCCAGACGAAATTGCTATTGAAGCTCCTTTCTTCGGTAAGAATGTACAATCGATGCTGAAGCTTGGTCGTGCACAGGGTGTGGCAATGGCAGCTGGACTTTCCAGAGACATTCCCATTACCGAATATGAGCCAAAAAAAATAAAAATGGCTATTACCGGAAACGGAAATGCAAGCAAAGAACAAGTGGCCAAAATGCTTCAACAATTATTAGGATTAAAAGAGTTGCCCAAAAATCTTGATTCAACGGATGGATTGGCAGCTGCGGTTTGTCATTTTTTTAATTCTGGTAAAGTAATAGGTGAAAAAAGTTATACGGGTTGGGACGCTTTTGTGAAGCAAAATGAAGAGAGAGTTAAAAAGTAGTTCACATTTTCAGTCTCAATGACTGAAATCGGCAACTGAAAACTAAATTATGTCAGGAATCTATATACACATACCATTCTGCAAGCAGGCTTGTCATTACTGCGATTTTCATTTTTCGACTTCAATGAAGAAGAAAGAAGAGATGGTTTTGGCTATCGCCAAAGAATTGCAAATGCGCAAAAGCGAGTTTCATAATGAACTTGTTGAAACCATTTATTTTGGTGGAGGAACGCCGAGCAGATTGCAGATTGCAGATTTGAGATTGCAGATTGATTTGATTTATAAAAATTATCAAGTTGCTAAAAATCCTGAAATCACTCTTGAAGCCAATCCTGATGATTTATCGGTAGAGTATTTAATCGAACTTTCAAAAATTGGTATCAATCGACTAAGCATTGGAATTCAATCTTTCTTTGAAGATGATTTGGTGATGATGAATCGTGCTCATAATTCGGCGGAAGCCAAAAAATGTCTCGAAGAAGCAACACAATACTTTGATAATATTTCTCTCGATTTGATTTATGGAATTCCTGGGATGAGCAACGAGAAATGGAAGCAAAATATTGAAACGGCTTTGTCTTTTGGAATAAGACATATTTCGAGTTATGCATTGACTGTTGAACCAAAGACAGCTTTGAACAAACTCATTCAAACCGGAAAAATAGCCAAACCCAATGACGAATCAGCGCAGGAACATTTTGCAATTTTGGTGGAAACACTAGAAGCAAACAATTTTATCCATTATGAATTGTCCAATTTTGGAAAGACTAATTATTTTTCAAAGAACAATTCAGCTTATTGGTTAGGGAAAAAATATATAGGAATAGGTCCTTCTGCCCATAGTTATGACGGTGTTTCCCGAAGCTGGAATGTCTCGAATAATTCACTTTATTTAAGATCCATTCAAGAAGACAAACTTCCCAATGAAATTGAAATTTTATCCATTACCGATCGTTATAATGAATATATTATGACAGGTTTGAGAACGATTTGGGGAGTTTCTCTGAGTCGAATTGAAACTGAATTTGGGAGAGAATATCTAGATTATTTACATAAACAAGCTCAGAAATTTATAAATGATGATTTGCTTTTTATTGATGATGGTATTTTAAAACCTAGGCCAAAAGGAAAATTTTTGACCGATGGAATTGCAAGTGATTTGTTTTTTATAAATTCGGAGGTGTAACCGCAAGGGGCGCAAAGATTTACGCAAGGAACGCTATTTGAATATTTTTCTTATATTTATTTCTCCGAAATAGTTAGGAGTTTGGCTTTTCGTAATCCTTTGCCTCCTTGCGGTAAAAAACAAATATGACTGAAAACGAATTATCTAAAATTGTTTTTGATTGTGCTTTAAAAGTGCATCAAACTTTGGGTCCAGGACTTTTGGAAAGTGCTTATGAAGAATGTCTGTTTTATGAATTAAAAAAGACAGGCTTAGAAATCCAAAAACAGAAACCTTTACCTTTAGTTTATGAAGAAGTTAAATTAGATGTGGGATATCGTCTGGATATCATTATAGAAAATAAATTAATTTTAGAAATAAAATCGGTTGATGCGTTAAATGACATTCACTTTGCTCAACTGCTAACCTATTTAAAATTAACAAATTGTAAATTAGGCTTGCTAGTAAATTTCAATGTTGTATTAATCAAAAACGGAATTAAGAGAGTAGTAAATAATCTTTAGATATAACAATTTCTTTGCGAACTTTGCGTAAACCTTTGCGCTCTTTGCGGTTAAAATTATGATAGCAAACATCAACAATGAATTTATAATCGACCTGTCAAAACCCATTGATATTTCGATTCCATTAACCAATACAGATGAGAATCCGATTGCTTGGTATATCGAAAAACCGGTGATAGAACCCGTTGTTTTTGGCGATTGGATTGGCAAAGTTTCGGAGGGGAAGTCATCGACCAACTTTAATAATATTTTCTTCAATCCTCACGGACACGGGACACATACAGAATGTCTGGGACATATTACAAGAGAGTTTTACAGTATCAATCAGTCGTTGAAGCAGTTTTTCTTTTTGGCGGAATTGGTTTCAGTTGTACCGGAAATTCAAGGTGATGATTTGGTAATAACCAGAAATCAGATTAAAAAAGCGTTGGACAATAAAACTCCCGAAGCCATAATCATCCGCACATTGCCTAATTTTAAAATAAAAAAATCACTAAAATATTCGAATACCAATCCGCCTTATTTGGCTGAAGATGCAGCACTTTTCATTCGCGAAAACGGTATTAAGCATTTATTGATTGATTTACCAAGTGTGGACAAAGAACAGGATGAGGGGAAATTATTGGCTCACAAAGCGTTTTGGAATGTAAAAGATGTCCATAATCTAAATGCCGATGCACGATTAGACTCCACCATTACCGAAATGATTTTTGTGGATGATGCTGTTGAAGACGGGAGTTATCTGTTGAACCTGCAGATTGCTTCGTTTGAAAATGACGCAAGCCCGAGCAAGCCTATTTTATATAAGCCAATAAGCGTTGGAGAATAAATCGAAATAAAATATAAAACCATGATCTCCGTTTCTACAGATAAACAAAAGTTGAATATTCCTTTTATCCAAAATTTTCTAAAAGATATTTACTGGGCGGCAGGAAGAACCATTGATGAAGTACAAAAAACAATTGACAGCTCGGTTTGTTTTGGAATTTATTTGGATGATGCCCAAGTTGGTTTTGGCAGAGTCATTACCGATTATGTGGTTTTTGCTTATATGATGGATGTTTTTATATCCGAAGAACATAGAGGAAAAGGATATTCTTCCATTTTGATTTCGGCGATGATGGAGGAACCTTCGTTGAAAGAAGTGAAAATATGGAGATTGGCGACTAGGGATGCTCATTTTTTGTATAAGAAATTTGGTTTCAAGGAGTTGGCACACCCCGAACGAATGATGGAAAAAACAGTATGATGCAAAAAGTTATTAAACTCGAAGAATTAGGATTGTTTATACTCGGTATTTATTTCTTTAATCAATTGGAATATGCTTGGTGGTGGTTTTTGGTTCTAATTTTAGTGCCGGATTTTTCTATGATTGGGTATGTATTTGGAGATAGAGTTGGAGCACTTTGTTATAATGTGGTACATCATAGAGGCATAGCGATTGCTTTGTATTTTGTTGGAATTTATTGTTCGAACGAAATAGTTCAACTTTCGGGAGTTATTTTATTTACCCATTCGTCTATGGACAGAATGTTTGGGTATGGGCTAAAATATGAAACAGGATTTAAATTTACCCATTTGGGCGAAATCGGAAAATAAAAGAATATGAATCTAGAAACTTATTACGAATATTGCCTTTCCAAAAAAGGAGTAACCGAACATTTTCCATTCGACGAAGATACTTTGGTTTTTAAAGTCGGAGGAAAAATGTTTGCTTTGTCTTCTTTATTGCAATGGGAAAAAGCCGCTCCCTCAGTGAATCTAAAGTGTGATCCAGAACGTGCACAGGAGTTAAGAGCCGAATACGATGCGATTCAGCCTGGATTTCACATGAGCAAAATACATTGGAATACTATTGCCGTAAATCAAGATGTTCCCGATGCTTTGCTGAAAGAATTGATAGATCATTCGTATGACTTGGTTTTTAAAAGTTTAGCCAAGAAAATTCAAACGGAAATTATCGACCCGGGGTAAAATATTTACCAAACAGGCGAAGCAATTAGAAAAATAGACATTACTTTTGTACAACAATTAAAAAAACGTAGCAACTCAGTTACTTAGTAACTCAGCAACTTTATAAAAATGAAAGAACAAATTAAAAAGTTTTTAAACGAAGAACAAGATCCTAAAGCGATTGAGAAAGTCACTTCAAAATTGCAGGATATTTTAATGAAAAATGAGGAGGTAGGATATATTGCTGTGCAAAAAAAACCAGCATTGACAGTTCTTCCGGACAGTATTGTTATGACCAATAAAAGAATCATCATTTGCCAGCCTAAAAATTTAGGATTGTCTATGAATTTTATTGATTATACTTGGGATGATATTGAAGGAACTTTTGTAAAAGAGAACATTCTAGGGTCTGAATTTTCTTTTTCTACCAAAACAGATATGCAGGTTTCGATTGATTATATTCCAAAGATTCAAGCTCGTAAAATATTTACATATGCCAAAGAACAGTTGGATATCTTAAAAAATGGTGCAGCACAATCTGTTATAACTGAAGAAATTGCTCCGACATTAATTCAAGAATCAGAATTGATTGAAGAAATGGAAACTGAAGAAGTGACTGATTTTGCTGAAATAATGCCTGTAGTTTCTAATTATGCAGAACCTGTTGTAGATAATACAAGTGCTTCAACTGAGAAAAAGACAAGCGAATTGACACAAGACGAGCTTTTTGCAAAGCTTCAAAATTATAAAAAGCTTCTTGATAATGGTTTGATTTTACAAGGTGAATATGACGCTTTCAAAAAAGAGATTTTGAGTTATATGTAGTAAGTCGTAAGTATCAAAAACAAAACCCGACAACTTAATTGATGTCGGGTTTTGTTTTTTATAAAGTTTTCATTTGCTTTTCTAAAAAATTATTGGATTGCTGTTCCAGTAACTCGGTTGCGTTTTTTCTTTGCAAATCGTATAATTTTTTGTCCTCGGCAATATCGGCATAAACCTTATCGTGCATTGATGCGCTGGTTTTTATCAATAATTCGCGTTGGTATTTGTCTTGCTCGATAGTGGCTTTGAGTGCTGTTTCCAAGTCTTCCAATTTGAAATCATATTCTCCTCTAGGCGACAATAATTTTGCTATAATAGGAGAAGTTTCAATCGCTAAAAATAATAGCATTATGAAAAAGGAGGGAATCCAAGGCAATTTATTCAAAGCATTGATTCGCGCCATCAAACCATCAAATCCATCAATGATGGGTTGAGTTTCGGTCACTTTCTTGTCCAAATCGGTTTGTAATGTTTTGGTTCCTTTTTCCAAAACAGCAATTTTGGCTAAATTATTTTTACGAATGGTGTCCAATTCTTTTTTGGACAAATCGTGCTTGGCGATTTTTTCTTTAAAAACGGGACCTTTGCCTATTCTTTTTGTTCCAGCCGTTCCTTCGGCCTCTTTGATATAGGTGTCATAAAGCGTGTTTACCTCTTTTTCTTTATTGGTGATTTCAGCTTTAAGATTCTTGATATCGTTTTTGTTTTTGTCCAAATCCGATTTGAAATAGTTGGCGACTTCCTTTTTATTATTCAAAGCCATTGCATTTTTTTCTTTCAATAAAACGGTATTAATTTCTTTTTCGAAAATTTTAATTTCCAATGGTTTTGAAATCACAATTGCAATGATGAAAGCCAAAATAATTCTGGGTGTGGCCTGTAGAAATTCATTGGCAAAGCTATCTCTTTTTCGAATAGTGGAAACAATAAAACGGTCCAGATTAAAAATAAGTAAACTCCATACGAAGCCAAAAAGTAAAGCGGGAATGACATTGTCAAAGACAGTAAAAAGAGCGTAAGCGCTGGCGATGAAAGCCATAACAGCCGTAAAAAAAACGGTGGCGCCAATACCGACAAATTTGGTTTGTTCGCCGTCAGAGCAGCCATCAAGCAGCTTTTTGTCAGCTCCTGAGCAAAGGATAAAGAATTGTTTTAACATGATTGATTTGATTTTTGATTGATTGATTTTTTGTCTCGATAATTATTTGAATGACGGTACAAATTTAATACCAAATAAATTAATTATATCTTAAATTGTTGATTTGTTTTTTGTTAGGCTTTTTTCGCATAGTTCATATATAAAAAAAGGGCTGCTCGGTAAAGAACAGCCCTTTTAGTAAATTAAAAATTAACTTATGCAATTGGTGCTCCTGCCAAAATTTCGGCATTAGCGAATTCTTTGAATTTAGCAAAATTTTCTTCAAATTTATGAGCCAATTCAGAGGCTTTTGTATCGTATAATTGTTTGTCTTCCCAAGTGTTTCTTGGGTTTAGAATTTCGTTAGGAACATCTGGACAAGATTGGGGTATTGCAATTCCAAATACATCATGATTGATAAACTCAACAGTATCTAATTGTCCTTTTAAGGCGGCCGTAATCATGGCACGAGTGTATTTTAATTTCATTCGGCTTCCAGTTCCATAAGGCCCTCCTGTCCATCCGGTGTTGATTAACCAAACTTTCACATTGGCATCTTTCATTTTTTTGCTCAACATTTCTGCATATTTTGTTGGGTGCAATGGCATGAAAGGCGCTCCAAAACAAGCTGAAAAGTTAGGTTGTGGTTCTGTAACACCTGCTTCTGTTCCGGCCACTTTTGCAGTATAGCCAGATATAAAGTGATAAGCGGCTTGCCCAGCCGTTAGTTTGGATATAGGAGGCAAAATCCCATAAGCATCGGCAGTTAAGAAAAATATGTTTTTTGGGTTTTTACCAATAGAACCAGGTTGAATATTATCGATATGATCAATTGGGTAGCTTACTCTTGTGTTTTGAGTGATAGAAACATCTTCAAAATCAACTTCATTGGTTCCTGCTTTGAAAACCACATTTTCAAGAATAGCTCCTTTTTTTATTGCTCTAAAGATGTCTGGTTCATTCTCCTCAGTAAGATTGATTACTTTGGCATAACATCCACCCTCAAAATTGAAAACGGTATTTTCGTTTGTCCATCCGTGTTCATCATCACCGATTAGTTTTCTGTCAGGATCTGCAGATAAGGTTGTTTTTCCTGTTCCAGACAAACCAAAGAATATGGCCGTGTCTCCGTCTTCTCCAACATTAGCGCTACAGTGCATAGGCAATGTGTTTTTGAAAACAGGTAGAATAAAGTTCAATGCAGAGAATATTCCTTTTTTCATCTCTCCGGTATATCCAGTACCACCAATCAACGCAATCTTTTTTGTAAAATCTAAGATTGCAAAATTCCCTTGGCGTGTTCCATCGATGGCTGGATCTGCGATGAATCCAGGAGCGCAAATAACTGTCCATTCCGGAGTGAAATTTTCTAGTTCTTGATTAGTAAGTCTTAGAAACATGTTGTGGCAAAATAAATTGGCCCAAGCGGTTTCGGTTACAACACGAACATTTAATCTATAATTGGTATCGGCACAAACGTAAGAGTCCCTAACAAAAATTTCTTTGTTCGATAAATAAGCTGTTACTTTTTTGTACAGAGCATCAAAAGCAATTGGTTCAAATGGGATGTTTACTTTTCCCCACCATACTTTGTCCTCAGTAATACTATCTTTTACAATGAAACGATCCTGTGGAGAACGTCCTGTAAACTCTCCGGTATTTATTGCTAATGCTCCAGTAGAATTTTCAACTCCCTGTCCAGATTGTATGGTAATATCGTGTAACTCGTTAGGGGTTAGTTGATACTGAATTTTGGCATTTTCAATTCCCAGTTCTTTTAACGAAATCGATTTCGTAAACAAAGCGTAGTTGTCCATAAAAAATAAATTTTTTTGAGTGTTGTTTATTTCACCGCAAAAGTATAATTTTTTTTAGAACCACATTATATTTTATTTTTCTTTTTTTATTGGTTTTATTAAGTCAAAAAACAGAAGGAACCATGAAGAAATAAGAAATATCCCCCCAATTGGAGTAACGAAGCCAAATATTTTGAAATCAATAGGCATCAAAGAATTGGTAGCCAAAAGGTAAATGGAGCCAGAAAAAAGTACAACTCCAAAAACGGTCAAATTATAGATTGTTTTTTTTGATTTTTGACGAATTATTGTTGTTGTTCCAATAAACAATAAAAACAAAGCATGGTACATTTGATACCGTACACCCGTTTCAAAAGTAGTAAGTTGTTCAATAGTGAGTACTTTTTTTAGGGCATGTGCACCAAAAGCACCTAAAATTATGGCAATCATTCCAAAAATGGCTGAAGTTGTAATTATTTTTTTATCCATTATTTTTTGTTTTATAAAAGGCAAAAGTATTTCTAATATTTTTAAACTGAAAGTATTTTATAAGCGATGATAAAAGTAGTTTTTTAGTAATTCAAAACATAGATAATTGAATTTTTTTCAGCATTTTTAAAATGAAAAATGGATTTAAATTATAAATGTTTTTTTAAAATCATTTGTTATGAATACAACAATATTGTATGTTTGTGTTATATTTTTAGAATCAATCAGAATCTAATCGGTTTTAAATAAGGATAAATATATCCTGTTTAACAAGAAGAAGATATTGAAATGTATAATGTTACGTTTTTTAAATAAATAACTCATGAGAACAATTCTTATTATTGGGGCAGGAAGATCTGCTTCTTCATTGATACAATACCTTTTGAATAAATCGGTATCCGAAGAATTGCATCTTATTATAGGTGATTTGTCTTTGGATTTAGCTAAGAAAAAGACAAATAATCATCCGAATGCGACTCCTATTGCTTTAGATATATTTGATGAAAATCAAAGAAAAAATGCAATTCAGAAAGCAGACATTGTAATATCTATGTTGCCGGCTCACCTTCATATAGAAGTGGCAAGGGATTGTGTCGTTTATAAAAAACATCTTGTGACGGCTTCCTATATAAGCGATGCGATGCAAGAATTGGATGAGGCTGCCAAAGCAAGCAATCTAATTTTCATGAATGAAATTGGACTTGATCCCGGAATAGACCACATGAGTGCCATGAAAGTGATTGATGAGATTAGGGAACAAGGAGGGAAAATGCTTTTGTTTGAATCCTTTTGTGGAGGTCTTGTAGCTCCAGAATCAGACAATAATTTATGGAATTATAAATTTACTTGGGCACCAAGGAATGTTGTTCTTGCTGGACAAGGAGGAGCTGCCAAGTTTATTCAGGAAGGTGCTTATAAATATATCCCTTATGTAAATTTGTTTCGCAGAACCGAATTTTTAGAAGTAGAGGGTTACGGTAAATTTGAAGCCTATTCGAACAGGGACTCCTTAAAATACAGAAGTGTTTATGGTCTTGATGATGTGCTTACCTTATATAGAGGTACGATTCGAAGAGTAGGTTTTTCTAAAGCTTGGAATATGTTTGTGCAATTGGGTATGACGGACGACAGTTATATTATGGAAAATTCTGAGAACATGAGTTATCGTCAATTTGTGAATTCGTTTCTTCCTTATCACCCAACCGATTCAGTAGAAATTAAAATGCGTTTGATTCTAAAAATTGACCAAGATGATATCATGTGGGATAAATTGTTGGAATTGGATTTGTTCAATCGCAATAAAAAAGTAGGTTTAAAAAATGCTACACCAGCACAAATTCTTGAAAAAATACTAACTGATAGTTGGACTTTAGAGCCCCATGATAAAGATATGATTGTGATGTATCACAAATTTGGATATGTCCTCAATGGTGAAGAAAAACAAATAGACTCCAAAATGGTTTGTATTGGTGAAGATCAAACCTATACCGCAATGGCCAAAACAGTTGGATTACCAGTTGCAATGGCGACTTTGTTAATCTTGAATGGTAAAATTACAACTCCAGGAGTACAGCTTCCAATCCGTAAAGAAGTGTATTTGCCTATTTTGAAAGAGCTTGAAGAATACGGAGTTGTTTTTAATGAACAGGAGATGCCTTATATAGGTTACAATCCGGATAAAGTTTTTAGTTAATTTTTTTTTTTTAGATTTTTTTTTTTTTTTAGATTTTTTTTTAGACCAATCCGCTTCGTAAGAAGCGGATTTTTTAATGCCTTAAGAACTATTTTGAAGGTAAGAGAGTTTGGTTTTATTGGAGTTAAATTATTTATTATAAAAATCAATGTCTTATGAAAACCAAAAGCCATAGCCCTGATAGTAGTGAAAATCCTTATGAGCCGGTGTTCGGCTTATAAGATTGTAACGATAGCAGGAAATAGCTCCTAATTAAAACCATAATCACTTCGGAGAAGGCATAAAAAAATCCGTTCACTGGGAACGGATTTAGATATTGCTAGGGGAATCTTATTTGCTTAATTCCACGAAATATTTGTAAAACAATGGAATGGTTTCAATCCCTTTCAGATAATTGAAAATCCCGAAATGTTCGTTAGGTGAGTGAATAGCATCGCTGTCAAGACCAAAACCCATAAGGATTGTTTTGCTTTTTAGTTCTTTTTCGAACAAGGCAACAATAGGAATGCTTCCTCCAGAACGAACTGGAATTGCAGGAACGCCAAAGGTTTCGGTGTAAGCCATATTGGCCGCTTTGTAACCGATGCTATCTATAGGGGTCACATAACCCTGACCGCCGTGGTGAGGAGTAACTTTTACCGTAACTCCAGACGGAGCAATGCTGATGAAGTGTTTGGTGAACAAGTCGGTGATGACTTCCCAATCTTGGTTGGGTACTAAACGCATCGAAATTTTGGCAAATGCCTTACTCGCAATTACGGTTTTTGCGCCTTCTCCAGTATAGCCTCCCCAAATTCCGTTTACATCTAGTGTTGGTCGAATGGAGTTGCGTTCATTAGTTACATAGCCGCTTTCGCCATATATATCATTCAAGTTTAGCGCTTTTTTGTAATTGTCGAGATTAAAAGGAGCTTTGGCCATTTCCGCTCTTTCCTCTAATGATAATTCTTGAACATTGTCATAGAAACCTGGAATGGTAATATGATTGTTTTCGTCATGCAAGGAAGCAATCATTTTTGCCAAAACATTTATAGGATTGGCAACAGCACCTCCGTACAAACCAGAATGTAAATCACGGTTTGGTCCCGTAACTTCCACTTCTACATAACTCAAACCACGAAGACCAGTGGTGATAGAAGGTTGCTGATTGGAAATCATTCCGGTGTCCGAAATCAAAATCACATCATTTTTTAGTTTCTCGGTATTGTTTTCCACAAAGGTTTTTAGGTTGACGCTACCAACTTCTTCCTCACCTTCAATCATGAATTTTACGTTGCAAGGCAAAGTGTTGCTTTGAATCATATATTCAAAAGCTTTTACGTGCATGTACATTTGTCCTTTGTCATCACAAGAACCTCTGGCAAAAATAGCACCTTCGGGATGAATTTCAGTTTTCTTAATAACGGGTTCAAATGGAGGAGAAGTCCATAATTCTAATGGATCGGCAGGTTGTACATCGTAATGTCCGTAAATCAAAACAGTAGGTAATTTTGGGTCGATAGTTTTCTCTCCATATACAATTGGATAGCCTGCAGTTTCGCAAATCTCTACAAAATCGCATCCAGCTTTTACTAAACTTGCTTTAACAGCTTCGGCAGTGTCGAGAACGTCTTGGGAAAAAGCGGTGTCTGCACTCACGGATGGGATTTTCAATAATTCAATTAACTCATTGATAAAGCGATCTTTGTGTTTTGTAACATATAATTTTATATCTTCCATTGAGTCAAATTTTTTTTAAGGATCAAAAATACAAAAAATAGATCGAATATTTTTTAAAAAAATCCTTTGAAAACTCGAAGATATGATTATCTTTGCACCCACAATTACGCGGATATGGTGAAATTGGTAGACATGCCAGACTTAGGATCTGGTGCCGCAAGGCGTGTAGGTTCGAGTCCTATTATCCGCACCAAAAGCTTCTCATCTTGAGAAGCTTTTTTGTTTTAATCCCTTTCCTTTGTGAAATCATATATCATAATGGTAGCTCTGGTAAATCTTCTTGAATAGGTAATCGCATTTTTATCGCTTAATTTAGTCTTGACTGCTTCTGTTTTTTGCTACCTATATATAAGGGTGTGATTTTGTATCGATATCATTAATTCATTTAAATATTCAGGAGTTATTTCCCGCTATCCGCTACAATCTTATAAGCCGAACACCGGCTTATAAGGATTTTCACTACTATCGGGGCTAGGGCCTGGGTTTTTCATCAGAAAGGAAGCAATAAATCCATACCTTATATATAGGAGAGAAAGATCCGGAAACAAATCCTCAAAAATCTCCTCATCGCTCAGACGAATTGCTATCGTCAGTGTTCAATTTGGCATTAAAAAATAAACCAAAGCCCAGAAATACTGGTAAAATCTCAAAAAAAGGATAAAGGGAAGGGGCTGAAATGTCAAAACCTCAAAAAAGGTGTTCCATAACGAGCAACATACCAGCGGATTAAAAAATACTTTGAAAAAAGGTTGAAAAAGCCATTGTTTAAACGAATAAAGGAGCTACTTTTGCACCCGCAACAACGAGTACGTTCTTAGAAATCCTGACAAGCCTGAAGAAATCGAAACGAAAATTTATTTTCAAAAAAAGATTTAAAAAAGCTTGTGAGATTCGAAAACGTAAGCTATTTTTGCACCCCGCAAAACGCGTAACGTTCCTTGAAATACTGCTAAGAAAATGAGAAGAAAACGAAAAATAAATTTTTCAAAAAAACTTCAAAATTTACTTGCCAGTTAAAAAAGAATGATTACTTTTGCACCCGCTTCGAGAGACACGCAATGTGACTTAAACGAGACAAAAAGAATAAGAAGAACACGTTCCTAGACATATTGAATTGACAGCCGTTTTTATCGAAAGATAAGAACAAAAAGAATAAGAGTAATAGAATCGGAAGATTTGAATAAAGAACCACTAGAACTTCAGTCAAAAATTAATAGCTTAAGCAATTAAGCAAACAATATACGATGAAGAGTTTGATCCTGGCTCAGGATGAACGCTAGCGGCAGGCTTAACACATGCAAGTCGAGGGGTATTGGTTTTCGGACCAAGAGACCGGCGCACGGGTGCGTAACGCGTATGCAATCTACCTTTTACAGAGGGATAGCCCAGAGAAATTTGGATTAATACCTCATAGTATAGTACAATCGCATGATTGAACTATTAAAGTCACAACGGTAAAAGATGAGCATGCGTCCCATTAGCTAGTTGGTAAGGTAACGGCTTACCAAGGCTACGATGGGTAGGGGTCCTGAGAGGGAGATCCCCCACACTGGTACTGAGACACGGACCAGACTCCTACGGGAGGCAGCAGTGAGGAATATTGGACAATGGGCGCAAGCCTGATCCAGCCATGCCGCGTGCAGGATGACGGTCCTATGGATTGTAAACTGCTTTTGCACAGGAAGAAACAACGCTACGTGTAGCGTCTTGACGGTACTGTGAGAATAAGGATCGGCTAACTCCGTGCCAGCAGCCGCGGTAATACGGAGGATCCAAGCGTTATCCGGAATCATTGGGTTTAAAGGGTCCGTAGGCGGTTTGGTAAGTCAGTGGTGAAAGCCCATCGCTCAACGGTGGAACGGCCATTGATACTGCCAGACTTGAATTATTAGGAAGTAACTAGAATATGTAGTGTAGCGGTGAAATGCTTAGAGATTACATGGAATACCAATTGCGAAGGCAGGTTACTACTAATGGATTGACGCTGATGGACGAAAGCGTGGGTAGCGAACAGGATTAGATACCCTGGTAGTCCACGCCGTAAACGATGGATACTAGCTGTTGGGAGCGATCTCAGTGGCTAAGCGAAAGTGATAAGTATCCCACCTGGGGAGTACGTTCGCAAGAATGAAACTCAAAGGAATTGACGGGGGCCCGCACAAGCGGTGGAGCATGTGGTTTAATTCGATGATACGCGAGGAACCTTACCAAGGCTTAAATGTAGATTGACCGGTTTGGAAACAGACTTTTCGCAAGACAATTTACAAGGTGCTGCATGGTTGTCGTCAGCTCGTGCCGTGAGGTGTCAGGTTAAGTCCTATAACGAGCGCAACCCCTGTTGTTAGTTGCCAGCGAGTCATGTCGGGAACTCTAACGAGACTGCCAGTGCAAACTGTGAGGAAGGTGGGGATGACGTCAAATCATCACGGCCCTTACGCCTTGGGCTACACACGTGCTACAATGGCCGGTACAGAGAGCAGCCACTGGGTGACCAGGAGCGAATCTACAAAACCGGTCACAGTTCGGATCGGAGTCTGCAACTCGACTCCGTGAAGCTGGAATCGCTAGTAATCGGATATCAGCCATGATCCGGTGAATACGTTCCCGGGCCTTGTACACACCGCCCGTCAAGCCATGGAAGCTGGGGGTGCCTGAAGTCGGTGACCGCAAGGAGCTGCCTAGGGTAAAACTGGTAACTAGGGCTAAGTCGTAACAAGGTAGCCGTACCGGAAGGTGCGGCTGGAACACCTCCTTTCTAGAGCCTTAGTGTTAGTAGTAATACACGCTGAGGAAAGAAGACGAAAAGAACTATTGGTTACAAAAACAAAGATTATATTACTCTTGCTGTTAATTTAAAAAAACATGCGTAAAATTAAAAAAAGCGCAAAAATAAGAATGAAGAGTGTCTCGTAGCTCAGCTGGTTAGAGTACTACACTGATAATGTAGGGGTCGACAGTTCGAGTCTGTCCGAGACAACTATTTTCACCTTTAAAAAAGGAAATTCTAGAGTTGAGAAGTTAAGAGTTAGACTAATAACTAATTACTAACAACTAATAACTCAAAAAATTGGGGGATTAGCTCAGCTGGCTAGAGCGCCTGCCTTGCACGCAGGAGGTCAACGGTTCGACTCCGTTATTCTCCACAGATCCGAAAGGATAAAAGTTCATTGACATATTGAGATAAGAAATAATAAAAAGTAGAAAGCAGTTTTTTCTAATTTATTAGAGAAAACGAAAAAAAACGGTCGTAATTGATTTTACGATTGGTACAATAAGCAAAATAAGGGCGTATGGGGGATGCCTTGGCTCTCAGAGGCGATGAAAGGCGTGATAAGCTGCGAAAAGTTACGGGGATTGGCACACACGATATGATCCGTAAATACCTGAATGGGGCAACCCACTATGTTGAAGACATAGTACACCGATAGGTGGGCAAACCCGCTGAACTGAAACATCTAAGTAGGCGGAGGAGAAGAAAACAAAAGTGATTCCGTAAGTAGTGGCGAGCGAACGCGGATTAGCCCAAACCAGTGTTGTTACGGCAATGCTGGGGTTGTAGGACCACGACATTTTATGCACAAAGAATTAGAATCTACTGGAAAGTAGAGCCAAAGAGAGTGATAGCCTCGTATAAGTAATAAGTGTAATAGATAGTGGTATCCTGAGTAGGGCGGGGCACGTGAAACCCTGTCTGAATTTGGCGGGACCATCCGCTAAGGCTAAATACTCCTGAGAGACCGATAGTGAACCAGTACCGTGAGGGAAAGGTGAAAAGAACCGTGAATAACGGAGTGAAATAGATCCTGAAACCATACGCTTACAAGCGGTCGGAGCCCTTTTGTGGGGTGACGGCGTGCCTTTTGCATAATGAGCCTACGAGTTAACGTTGCTGGCAAGGATAAGTGGTTAAGCCACGGATCCGTAGCGAAAGCGAGTCTGAATAGGGCGCTTTAGTCAGTAGTGTTAGACGCGAAACCGTGTGATCTACCCATGGGCAGGATGAAGCGCTGGTAACACAGTGTGGAGGTCCGAACCGGTTGACGTTGAAAAGTCTTCGGATGACCTGTGGGTAGGGGTGAAAGGCCAATCAAACTCGGAAATAGCTCGTACTCCCCGAAATGCATTTAGGTGCAGCGCACGGCGCAAAGTTATATAGAGGTAGAGCTACTGATTGGATGCGGGGGCTTCACCGCCTACCAATTCCTGACAAACTCCGAATGCTATATAATGTTTCCGTGCAGTGAGGGCTTGGGTGCTAAGGTCCAAGTCCGAGAGGGAAAGAACCCAGACCATCAGCTAAGGTCCCCAAATATATGTTAAGTTGAAAGAACGAGGTTTGTCTGCCCAGACAGCTAGGATGTTGGCTTGGAAGCAGCCATTCATTTAAAGAGTGCGTAACAGCTCACTAGTCGAGCGGACGAGCATGGATAATAATCGGGCATAAACATATTACCGAAGCTATGGATTTGTAATTTATTACAAGTGGTAGGGGAGCATTCTAACAGGGTTGAAGGTGTATCGTAAGGTATGCTGGACTGGTTAGAAAAGAAAATGTAGGCATAAGTAACGATAATGCGGGCGAGAAACCCGCACACCGAAAGACTAAGGTTTCCACAGCTATGCTAATCAGCTGTGGGTTAGTCGGGACCTAAGGCGAACCCGAAAGGGACAGTCGATGGACAACGGGTTAATATTCCCGTACTACTGATTACTGTGATGGGGTGACGGAGTGATGAAAGCGCCGCGAACTGACGGAATAGTTCGTTGAAGTACCTACCTATAAGCTGCGCAGGCAAATCCACGCGGCTTGGGGAAATACGATAGTACTCGGAGTCTTCGGACAAAGAGATAGTGCGCCTAAGGGCTTCCAAGAAAAACCTCTAAACTTCAGGTAATTAGTACCCGTACCGCAAACCGACACAGGTAGTCGAGGAGAGAATCCTAAGGTGCTCGAGAGATTCATGGCTAAGGAATTAGGCAAAATAGACCCGTAACTTCGGGAGAAGGGTCGCCTCTGAGTAATCAGAGGCCGCAGTGAAGAGGTCCAGGCGACTGTTTATCAAAAACACAGGGCTCTGCAAAATCGTAAGATGAAGTATAGGGCCTGACACCTGCCCGGTGCTGGAAGGTTAAGAGGAGATGTTATCTTCGGAGAAGCATTGAATTGAAGCCCCAGTAAACGGCGGCCGTAACTATAACGGTCCTAAGGTAGCGAAATTCCTTGTCGGGTAAGTTCCGACCTGCACGAATGGTGTAACGATCTGGACACTGTCTCAGCCATGAGCTCGGTGAAATTGTAGTAACGGTGAAGATGCCGTTTACCCGCAGTGGGACGAAAAGACCCTGTGCACCTTTACTATAGCTTAGTATTGACCTTGGATAAATGATGTGTAGGATAGGTTGGAGACTGTGAAGTGGCGTCGCCAGGCGTTGTGGAGTCATTGTTGAAATACAACCCTTTGTTTATCTGAGGCCTAACCCCGAAATTCGGGGGACATTGCTTGGTGGGTAGTTTGACTGGGGTGGTCGCCTCCAAAAGAGTAACGGAGGCTTCTAAAGGTTCCCTCAGTACGCTTGGTAACCGTGCGTAGAGTGCAATGGCATAAGGGAGCTTGACTGAGAGACATACAGGTCGATCAGGTACGAAAGTAGAGCATAGTGATCCGGTGGTTCCGCATGGAAGGGCCATCGCTCAAAGGATAAAAGGTACGCCGGGGATAACAGGCTGATCTCCCCCAAGAGCTCATATCGACGGGGGGGTTTGGCACCTCGATGTCGGCTCGTCACATCCTGGGGCTGGAGAAGGTCCCAAGGGTTGGGCTGTTCGCCCATTAAAGTGGCACGCGAGCTGGGTTCAGAACGTCGTGAGACAGTTCGGTCTCTATCTACTGTGGGCGCAAGAAATTTGAGTGGATCTGATTCTAGTACGAGAGGACCGAATTGGACTAACCTCTAGTGTATCTGTTGTCCCGCCAGGGGCACCGCAGAGTAGCTACGTTGGGAAGGGATAAGCGCTGAAAGCATATAAGCGCGAAACCCACCACAAGATGAGATTTCTTTTAAGGGTCGTGGGAGATGACCACGTTGATAGGCTATAGATGTAAAGGCAGTAATGTCATAGTCGAGTAGTACTAATAACCCGTAAGCTTATGTACACCTTTTCCCCCGATGCAAGTCGGGGGGAGAAACTTTCTAATACTTTTTATGTTCTTTATCTCAGTATGTTAAGATATTATTTTAATTATTAATGGTTAATGATCACCCGAGGCGAAAGCCGAACGGAGCGAAGCTAATTATTAATTAAAAAAGTTGTCCAAAGCAACTAACGACTTAAGGTGGTTATTGCGGCGGGGCTCACCTCTTCCCATCCCGAACAGAGTAGTTAAGCCCGCCTGCGCAGATGGTACTGCAGTTATGTGGGAGAGTATGTCGCTGCCTTTTTTTACTAAACCCTGTTTCGAAAGAAACGGGGTTTTTTGTTTTATAAAAGTTTTAGGTTTTTAGCGGATTTTATAAAAATAGCAATTTTAAAAACTATTCAAAATCACCCTAGGTAGATTCAAAATTGTCTTAATATGTAATATATCGTTTTCGTAAGGTTAAAATAGCATTTGTATCGGAAAATGCAGTTGTGTTTTAAACAGAATTATGATACTACTTTAGCAATAGAAATTATTACTAATTTAAAACAACAGTATTATGAAAGCGATTTTAAAACTTAGTCTGGTAGTATTGGTGGCAATGACCACGATGAGTACTTATGCAATCGATGGTGATTTTTTACTTAATGTAAAAAAAGGAACGGGTAAAGAAATTAGTTTTTCGGTAAATGAGATTCAGAAGGCCAATGTAACGATCTACGATAAATTCCACAATGTAATCTATTCTGAGACTGCCACGGGAAAAGGGGGGATTTTGAAAACCTACAGCCTTGAGGAGTTTCCTGACGGGGTTTATTTCCTGGAAGTGGAAACCAATCTGAAGAAAGTGACGCACGAGATTGTGATCACCAATGAGGTTTCTACACTATCGAGAAAATCAGTGGCCGAGGTGTACAAAGGGGATCTGAAAATGAAGAACCAAAATGTAGCCACGGTGAATTAATTGGGTTATTTTTAAAAAAAAGTGCTTACTTCGAAATTATAAAAACGGCTCCTCTTTGGGGCTTTTTTTTGTTTATAGGACAATACTAAATTTAATCATTAAATACTAAATACGGTTATGGAAACGCGATCGCATGAGGGATGGAAATGGCATCTCCCGATTTAGAAAAACAAGGCTTTTTGCCGTAGTTTTTGTTAATCTGGAATACAATGGACAGCCCGACCTTGTTGTCCAAAAATGTCATTATGAAATCAAAATGTTCTGTAACGAGGTCATGCCCAAATCACGATTATATTTTAATTAGTATTTTTTTTAAATTAAATTCAGAGCAAAAAAAAGCCACCAAATTTGATTTGATGGCTGATTTAAACTAAGTAATTTGAAATAATATTTAATTTATTGTTTGATGAACTTCATCACTTTTACTTGATTTTCTTCGTTGTAGACCTTAACAAAATACATTCCGCTATCTAGATCACTTACGCTATATTGATGGTCTTTGGATTGGCTTTTGTTGAAAGTTTTTACTAATTGACCTGTTATAGAATAAATCTGAACTTTCGCAGTAGTAGTATTTAATGTAAAATAACTAGAAGCTGGATTTGGATAAATATAGATGTCTTTTAAAATTTCAAAATCTGTAGTCGCCAAAGTGGTTGCTTTATTTCCGTAGATTCTAAATTCACCAGGTTGCAAAGAGATAGTAGCATTAGCATCGGTTACGGTATATGGAGTATTATCCATTAAATTGTACCATGATCCAGTATATTGGAAACCTGTAGCTACATTTTGAACGGTTACGTCAAAATTGGCAATAATAAGAACATCTTTAAGTGCTGTACTTGACAAAGCACTATTGGTAATTTTTATATTCGGCGTTAATGTTGTTCCTGACGCCATAGTTGCTGTTCCAGAAAATACGGCTTCGGTTGTCTTTAATCCAATCATCCTTGACCAATCATAATAAATTTTATTTCTTACGTTGTCTCCCAACCAATTATTAACCCATTGAGGTTGTGGTTTTTTGTCTAATTTACAATCTGAAGAGGTGGCATCAGAAGAAGTATTTACAGTTCCGTCATTGCAAGTATAAATTGAAGAATCCCATCCTAATTCACCAAAGTGCCATATCATTTTTGGGCCAGGTATTAATAAAGAAACAGCACCTATCGCAGACATTCTGGATAAAGCTACGTTAAGATTTTTGACATTATGAGAAGAATTCGCAGTATTTCCATATTGTAAATTTTTATACATTAAACGTTCTTCGTCATGACTTTCGGCATACCCCATAACTCTATTTCCAAGAAAACCACTATGGTTTGGTCCATACATTCTTGAGATATCGTTGCTGGAATTATATCCCATTGATAATTGGTTGTAATTATTGTTCATATTTCCCCACATCATTACTCCTTTACTTGGGGTTTCTGCGATTCTATAATTCGCCCATTCCTTTTCTTCAGTATCACTTCCTAAGTGTTCAAAAATAGTGTAGTGAGTTGGGTCTAATGACCAAGAATAATCGGCATATGCTTTTAGAATATCAACTCTGTCTTGTTGGTAACCATTAGTACAACTCTCGTCGCTAGCAGTACAGTTTTGAGTAAATCCTTTGGTTAAATCCCAACGGAAACCGTCAATTTTATATTCTTCGATCCATTGTTTAACAACTCTTTTTACATAGTTTTTTGTATAAGTTGAAGAATGGTTGAAATCTTCCCCTACACTATAAGTGTGTTTTGCAACAGTATTGAAATATGGGTTTTCGGCAGTTGGTGAACCATATCCATCGCCATCGGGATCGTTCATCCACATACGGATCATTGGGTTTCTTCCGAAAGCATGATTTAAGGCTACATCCAGAATTACTGCAATTCCGTTTTGATGACATAAGTCAATCAATTCTTTTAGTTTTGTAGAAGGGCCGTAAAATTTATCTAATGCCATGTGGAAAGATGTGTTATATCCCCAACTTTCGTTTCCTTCGAATTCCATTACTGGCAGCAGTTCAATAGCATTGATTTTTAAATTTTTAAAATAATCAATACGATTGATTAAATCTTGATAATTTCTGTTAGCATCAAAATCTCTTACTAACACTTCATATACAACCAATTTATCTTTTTCAGGTTTTACAAAATTTGTCGTAGCTGTACTCCAAGCATAAGGAGTTTGTCCTGTTTGTAATACTGTTACTTCTTTGTCTTGACCTGCAGGATAAACTGGCATATTAGGGTAAGTTGAGACAGGAATTCCTAGATCTTCATTAGGCGATAGCACTAAAGTTGAATAAGGATCGGCTGTTTTTACAAGTGCAGGTGAATTGGCAATTGGAGTAGTCTCTCCAACCCAATATTGATAAGTGTAATTTGTTCCTGATACTAATCCAGTCAATTCCAACCAAAATTTGGTAGAACCTGATGTTGCATCTTTTTTCATTGCATACAAATTGTCAGGCTGCCAGTTATTAAAACTTCCTGCCACATATACAAAATCTTTTAGAGGTGCATCAAGAACTAAGGTAGCCTTGGTAGCATCTGCTGAGTTGTAATTGATACCATCGACCAAACCTGCAGGAATAGTTTCAGAAACTGTATTTGGATTTATAACTACTGTAAATTTTTTGGTTATCGTAGTTGCACCTTGAGTTACTTCCAATTCATAGTTTTGATTGCTCGTAATATTGGTGTGTGTAAACGAATAACTTGATGTGCTAGGATTTGTATTAATACTTGTTCCATTTGATTTTAAATTATAACTCGCAACGCCATTAGTATTGGTCGCAGCAATGGAAAGACTTCCGCCAGAAGCTAAAATAGTGGTGCTGTTTTGGGCTGGTGATGTTAGGGTAACTTGAAAAGCACCAACTTCTGCAAACATATCTTGAGATTTTTTGTCTCCTGTTCCATTTTTTGCTTTAATCAAAAAACCAATTTTACCAATATTGGTAGTGTTATAATAAGTGGTTGGAACAAATGTCTTAGTATAAGTGTCGCTTCCTGCATTATAGGTAAATTTACTCGATTCATCTGAAGCTTCCCATGTACCATTAAGAGGAGTTCCATTATTTGTGGTGTCATCAAGCCCGAAAGCCCATGCCCATAAATAGAGTGCATTCCCTGTTACACCCCAAGTTGACTCATTAATACTGCTTCCATTTATGGTAATTGTAATAGAAGTTGTTTCCTCAAAGGAAGCTGGACTTATGGAATAAGTAGCTGTTTGTTGTTGTGCAAAACTACCCAACGACACAAAAAACAACAATAAAAGTATAATTTTTTTCATAGGTTTAATATAAGTCAGTTTATATTATTTAAAGGTAAGGTTATTAGATTATTAAAAGAAATAGTTTAAGTTTAAAGAGTTACGACAACGTTGTAGTGTTTAAAACTTTATTTTTTAAGGAGGATTTTCCGAAAAGTTTAATTTTATTGTAAAAAAAAGGGGCTATCTGCAACAGATAGCCCTTTTTTCAAATTTTCACTAAAATTAGTTTTTAGTAATAGTGTATTTGTAAACTCTTGGAACACTTAAGTCTAAAGTGATTGTGTAATTTCCAGCTTCTACAGCAATATTGTCACCATCGTATTGTAAATTAACACCGTTTGGAGCAGTTTTTAGTTTACCAAGGTTAAAAGTCCAAGCATTGTTAGCTCTAAATTTAAACTCAGCTGCAGTTAAGTTAGCAGTCACTGACCATAATTTTTTAGTTTTATCATAAGTCATTGCTGTACTGTTATCCCATCCTCCAGGAGTAGCGCTTCCAACGATTCCCCATGCAGTAGCAGTAGCAGAATACGTTAATTTAGCAGGATCTGTGTCTGCTTTAAACAAATAGTAACCAGCTGTTGGCATATCAATGTCACCACCTTTTGGGTCTATAGTTCCAGCAGTAGCACCCATCCCGTAATCAACAGGTCCCCATGCAGGTTGTGCAGTCATTTTATATTTTCCTGGAGCTGCAAAATATACATATCCTTCAAAATCAGTTTTTCCGTAACCAGAAGACTCAAGTTGTGGTCCAGTAGATGGAGTCCAGTCAGATCCATATCCAGAAGCAGCTTGATAACTTCCAGGAACCCATAATTTTGGGCTTTCAGTAGTGTAAGGTGTTACAACAATAGCAGTAATAGTAGAAACGATAGAAGTAGAAGTACCAGTTGTAGCTACTACTCTTATATCAAAATCAGCTGCTTTAAAAGGAGTTGCTTTCAAGCTTAATGCAGCACCGTTCATAACTTCAACGGTAACAGCAACTTGATTTGCAGATACTACAGATCCTAATGTTTGTGCTTTAGAAAAATCTCCTCCTTTTACATCCATTTGAACTGCGTAAGTAACTTCAACATTTCCACCAAAATTGGCTGAATTCCAAGTAAAACGCTCTGCAGTAGCAGCAGCATTGGCAGGGGACAATACATAAATAGCACCTGCAGTAGGCGCAGTTAATACAGGAGCATCACCAGGAGTGATTACTGGTCTGTTTTCAACATCGTCTTGAGTACAAGAGAACGCTACTATAGCGAACAAAGCAATTATTATTTTAGTTATATTTTTCATTTTCGTTAATTTTAAATTAGTTTGTTAGTATCCAGGGTTTTGTTTTAAATTTTGGTTTGCCACAATAGCATCAGCAGGAATTGGGAAAACATCTCTGTAACTTTGTGTTGGAGATCCTGTTTTTACACCACCTTTCCAAGGCCAGATGTATGAACCACCAGTAAATTTTCCAAAACGAACTAAATCTGTTCTTCTTTGTCCTTCAAAGTGGAATTCTCGAGCTCTTTCGTCCAAAATAAAATCAAGTGTTAAATCTGTTTGATTGATTGCAGTAGTTTTTGCTCTTGTTCTTAAAGCATTAACATAGGTAGTAGCAGTAGCTAGATTTCCGGACCCCCTCACTGCACACTCAGCATACATTAAATACGCATCCGCTAAACGAAAAATAGGGAAGTCAATATCTACAAAATTTCCTGTAGCATCTGATCCTTGACTACCGTCTACTTTTACATTTCTGAATTTTTGAACCGCATAACCATCCGTAAAAGAGCTTATGTTGTTAATGTCTTTAGATTGTCCATCTGTCCAGAAAATACCTCTTGTGTCAGTATTTCCAGCCGGAAATTTATCGACAAAAGCAGAAGTAGTTCTGACTCCGCCCCAACCACCGTTGATTCCGAATTTCTTAGGATCCATTGATCCACCCACTGGTGCATGTGCTAAGAAAGTAGTTCCTCCATAAGTTTGTGTTCTAAGACCGTCAAAAGCAATCGCGAAAATAAATTCGTTTTGTGCGCCATTAGCGTCATTATCTGCATAAAACAATTGATTGTAATTGTTATGAATAGTATAAGGTGAAGCAATAACTTTGTTAATCAAAGGCAGCGCATCAGCATATTTATCAGTTCCAATATATACTTTAGCATTCATATATAGCTTTGCCTGTAACATCCAAGCGGCAGCTTGGTCCACACGATAAGCTTCATTTGTTTTAGGAGCTTTTAACTCAGGAGTAAGTGCGGTTAACTCAGAATCAATAAATGCATACAATTCAGCTCTAGTTGAATAGGCTGGGTAATAGAAGTCTGATGGTGAATCTTCGGTAACCAATGATCCTCCTCCAAAACAATCCACTAAATGCCAGTATGATAAAGCTCTTAGAAAACGTACTTCGGCTCTAAAATCTTTAACTTCCGCTTTTGTAGCAGCGTCTACTCCTCTTGCGTCTAATTTTGCATCAGATGTTTGTTTCAAAAATTCATTACAGTTTACAATTTGAAAAGAGATTCTGTAGAATGTAGATTTGATAAATGCATCTCTATCAGTCCATGTTTGAGAGTGGAAATCTTTGATTGATCCATCATTCCAACCTATAACAGCTTCGTCTGTTGTTAATTCTTGCATTAACCAAAGACCTCTAATGTATTGACTTGCACCTTCATCACCAGACACGTCTGGTTTTCCAGCAGGACCTTGTTGACCAGTAGTGGCGAATCCGGCATATAGTTTTGCTAAACTTTGTTTATAAGAAGCGGGATTACTATAGAATTCTTCTCCAGGAATAGCATCTTGGCTTTCAGGAGATTGGTCTAATTCTCCTGTACATGATGATAAAAGACCTATCATCATTAACAAAGAAATACCCAATAATTTTATTTGTATCTTTTTCATTTTTCTTGTTATTATATTAGAAATTAACGTTTAAACCTAACGTAAAAGTGATTGGTCTTGGGTATAAATTATTATCTATACCTACTGTCTGTCCTGCAGCAAGAGGATTTGAAACCTCAGGATCCAATCCTTTATAGTCAGTAAGAACAAATACGTTTTGAGCTGCTACCGTTAATTGAACTAATGGCGCTTTTTCTTTTTGATTAAAAGTATATCCAAGGCTTAGGTTGTCTAATCTTACAAATGAAGCATCTTGAACATAGTAGTCAGAATGTAATTGTTTGTCGTTTGATACTGTAAAACCAGTGTATAATAAATCTTTGGTACCATTATTTAAATAATTACCATTTGTTGTGATAACATTAGCCTCAGTACCGTTGTTTGAATCTACGTTGTTGTAGTTGAAATTACCCCAACTTCCTCTAAAGTTCATAGCCAATAACCAATTTTTGTATGACAAACTTGTATTTGCGCCATAAAAAATATCTGCATTAGGTTTGTGAAAACGATATAAATCTTTGTCGTTAACAATTCCGTCTTTATTTCGGTCAATAAATACACCATCTAATGGTTTGCCATCAGCTCCGTATGCTTGTTCAAATACTAAAAATGAATTTGGAGCATATCCTACTTGTAAGTTTTGAATAGTGTTACCTGTTCCACCTTGAATTCCACCAACATTAAGTCCTGGAGTGTCTGGTTGAGTAGTTGTTAACTTGGTAACCTCACTGTGTTGGAACGTAATGTTACCTCCAATGTTCCATTCCCAATTGTCATCTTTTACTGGAATGAAGTTCGCAGCAATTTCTAAACCGTTAGCTTTAACAGATCCAATGTTGTAATTGTCTTGATCTGAGAATCCAAAGAAAGCAGGATTGAATGTTTTCAATAATAAATCATTTGTTTCTTTTTGGTATACATCTACACTACCAGTGATTCTGTTTTTCAAGAAACCAAAATCAAGACCAGCGTTTATAGATTCTGTTTGTTCCCATTTCAAGTTACTATTGTACGGCTGTGGTCTGTATGTATTATAGTAGTTTCCACCAAATGGGTATTGAGCAGTACTGTTAGATACTAAATACAATGGAATAGATGGGTAAAGTACTCCAATGTCTTGTTGTCCAGTAACCCCCCAGCTTAATCTTAATTTAAGGGATGATACACTTTCCACATCTTTCAAAAAGCCTTCGTCGTTAATTTTCCAAGCAAAAGCTACTGCTGGGAAACCAGCCCAACGATTGTCAGTAGTAAAACGGGAAGTACCGTCATATCTATATGAAGCAGTTAATAAATATTTATCTGCAAAAGTAAAATTACCTCTGGCAAAGAACGATTGTAAATTTAAATTTGTTGCTGTTACTGGAGTATTTACATTTTGATTACTTTCATAAGTATAATTGTTTTGAGTTCCATTATTGTAAAAGTTTTGGTAGTTGTAACCTGCAGTTACATCATAAGCTAAACTTGCAGCCTCAACTGAGCCTTTATAATTTAAGTACAAATCCATCAATTTGTTGAAATTAGTACTCGTATTTCTGTAGGTGTTATTGAATCCTGAACCATTCAAGCCATTTTTATAATCAGCATTTGTATTACCATAAGAAGCTCCACTGTTTTGATCGTAACCAAAGTTTGCAGTAGCTTTTAAATCTGGTAAGAAATGCATTTTATAGTCAAATTGAATATTTCCAATACTTCTGAAAGAGTTCCCTAAATTGTTTTGTTGATTAATCAACGATAAAGGGTTTGTACTAGAGTTAGGTGTAATTTTATCTGGCGCATCATACCATTGGAAATATGTTCCATCAGCATTTTTAACAACTTGAGTAGGATCATAAACTACAGCAGCTCCAACAGCTCCACGATTACTGTAGTTGTTAACCATAGAAGAAGTATTGTTGTTCAATTCCACTCTTAAGTGTTTGTCAAAAAAGTTGCCAACCAAAGCAGCTTGAAATGTTGTTCTTTGTAAATTGTCACGAAGTAAAATACCTTGTAAGTTAGCATAACCAACAGAAGCTCTATAAGTAAGATTATCAACACCACCACTAAAAGCAATATTGTTATCTGTTCCGTAAGCCGTTCTGTAAATTTCTTTTTGCCAATCTGTAGAAGCAGTACCTAATAAACCTACTTTAGAAGCGTCACCATTAGCATTAACAAAAGTTCTGTATTCATCAGCAGATAAAACATCTACTTGATTAGTTACTTGAGAAACTTGGAAATTCCCATTATAAGTTACTTTAAGATCCCCAGTTTTTCCTTTTTTGGTAGTAATAATTACAACACCATTAGAAGCACGAGATCCATAAATTGCAGTAGCAGAAGCATCTTTCAAAACGGTAATAGACTCAATATTGTTTTGATTGATGGTAGATAATGGGTTTCTACCTCCATTTATTCCTCCAGATTGTACTGCTACTCCGTCAATAACATATAACGGGTCATTATTTGCAGTCAAAGATGAACCTTGACGAATTCTGATTACCGCAGACTCACCTGGAGATCCTCCGGCAGCGATAACTTGCATACCAGCTACTCTACCAGTAATCATGGCATCGGCAGAAGTTACAGGTCCTTTGTTGAAGTCTTTAGTAGTTAAAGCAGTAACGTTTCCTGTAGCATCTTTTTTCTTAACAGAACCGTATCCTACTTGTACAACAACCTCTTTTAATTGATTAGAATCTTCTTGAAGTTTAATTGTTAATGAGGTTTGAGATCCAACAACAACAGTCCTAGTAGAGTACCCCATATAAGAGATGCTTAGCACATCTGTGGGTTTTACATTGGTCAATTGAAATTTACCGTCAAAACCTGTTGAAGCGCCTGTGGCACTTCCTTCTATTCTTACATTCACTCCTGGAATGGGTAGACCTGATACATTATCAACCACCGTTCCTTCAACTTTGTTCTGGGCCATTGCACAAAACGGAAGTAGGAGTAATAAAAATAACAACTTTCTATAAATTGTTTTCATACTTTTTGTTTAAATTAATTGTTTTTTTGGTTAAGTTTTGTTTAAGTTTTTTTACTTCGAATTTCAAAATTAAGAATTAATTAACACGCTCGACATGACAGAAATCAGACTGCGTTACGAAAACGTGATAGTGTTGAAAACTTTGCTTTTTATATTTATTTTTATGCGAATATTTACAATAAATAAAAAATTATGTTACCTTTATTAAGAAATGATTAGTACAATATAGTAATGCCACATTTATGAAGAAAAAAATAACTCTAAAGCAAATTGCTAAAGAATTGGATGTTTCAATTTCTACTGTTTCAAAATCTCTTAGGAACAGTCCGGAAATAGGTGAAGAAACAAGATTAAAAGTTCAAGCATTTGCAAAATTCTATCATTATAAACCCAATAATATTGCCCTTAGCCTTAAAAACCGAAAAACCAAAACGATCGGTATTATTATCCCCGAAATTGTTCACCATTTTTTTTCCACCGTTATCAATGGTATTGAGCAAATAGCCAATGAAAACGGATACAGTGTAGTGATCTGTTTGTCCGATGATTCTTTTGATAAAGAAGTATTAAATATGGAACTTTTGGCTAATGGAAGTATAGATGGTTTTATTATGTCATTGTCTAAAGAGACTCAATTTAAAGGAGATTTTCATCATATTACCGAAGTAATAAATCAAGGTATGCCTGTTGTAATGTTTGATAGAGTTACCAATGAAGTATTGTGCGATAAAGTAATTATTGATGACAAACAAGCTGCATATGAAGCTGTACAAAGCTTGATTGATAAAGGACGAAAAAAAATTGCATTGGTCACTACAGTTGATTATGTAAGTGTCGGTAAATTGAGAACTGACGGATATGTTAAAGCGTTATTGGATAATAATTTACCATTTGACGAGAACTTGATCATTAAAATCGAAGATATTGATACTTGCGAAATCATTATAGGTAAATTACTGGAAGATGAGGCTATTGATGCTGTTTTTGCAGTAAATGAAATTTTTGCCGTAACCTGTATCAAAACGGCTAATAAAATTGGATTGAATGTCCCGAAAGATCTTGCCGTAATTGCTTTTACGGATGGTATGATTTCTAAATATTCAACTCCAACGATTACGACAGTGAGTCAAAGTGGAGTGAAAATGGGAAATCGTGCTGCCAAAATTATTATCGACCGATTGGAGTCTGAAGATGAAGATGAATCTGAGAATTATATAACGGAGGTGATTGAAACCTATTTGGTAGAAAGAGAATCTACAGGTTGATTTTTTAGAAAACCTAAAATAATGTTTTCAATTGCTTAACCTTTTAATAACTTTTAAATAAATCAGTATCTAATCATTTGCTTTTGTGATCGAATACTAAAATATAAATCGAATGGATTCAACTCTGTTCGATTTTTTTGTTTTGTCAATTCTAAAATAATTTGCAAAAAAAATACGTATTTTATTAATTACTACAACCTTGTAGTTAAAAAAAATGATTATTTTTAGGTTTTATTGAATATAAACAAAAAAGATTTTTATATATTTACTCCCCGTTTATAGCTTTTCTTTTACTTCGAAAATAAGATGAGTTTTTTTATAGCGATAATTTAGTCGTGTTTTATTTTTTCCAATACGATGAAATCTTAAAAAAGGAATTCATAAATAGTATTGTGATTTAATGAATTTTTACAAGTGTATGGTTAATGAATTTTAAGAAAGTTTATCTAGTAAGGATAAGTCTCTTTAACTATTCCATGTTATTATCAAAGCAATTTTTATAGAAACAATTAAATCCAGAGAAGACTATGTTCAGTCATTTTTGAATTTAATAAATGTTAATTATTTAAAAAATAATGAACAGATTTGTTTCAATTTGTAAGTTAGTTTTGATAACAATAATTTGAGCCAAACTTCATTTTGTATTATTTGTAAATTTTCATTATCAATTTTTGTTGATATAATCAAAAAAAACTATAGAGTAAACAGTGTGTTTATCAAGTAAATATGTAAATTTTTAATAATGGAAAAACCGAAATTAAGTTTTTGGCAGATATGGAATTTAAGTTTTGGATTCTTAGGGGTTCAGATAGGCTATTCTTTGCAAAATGGAAACACAAGTAGAATATTAGAAGCTTTAGGAGCGGATGTTCATAGTATAGGTTATTTTTGGTTGGCTGCACCTTTGGCAGGTTTGGTTGTCCAGCCCATTATTGGTCTTTCGAGCGATAAAACGTGGACCAAATTAGGAAGACGTATTCCTTTTATATTTTTTGGAGCGATTGTTTCTGCAATGGCCATGTTCTTTATGCCAAATGCAGAGTACTTCACATATTTGTTGCCACCGTTGGTTTTTGGAGCTGTAATGTTGTTGTTAATGGACACATCATTTAATGTTACCATGCAGCCATTTAGAGCTCTTGTGGGAGATATGGTAAATGATGAACAACGCAATCTTGGATATTCACTTCAAAGTGCTTTAATCAATTTTGGTGCAGTTTTCGGGTCATTATTGCCTTGGATTTTAGTTAAAATCGGTATGTCTAATGTGCCGGCTGCAGGTGAAAAAGTAGCCGAATCAGTAATCTGGTCTTTTTATATTGGCGGTACCATATTGTTGGGAACAGTGCTTTGGACAGTTTTAAGAACCAAAGAATACGCTCCAAAAGAGCATGCTGAATACAATAAAATTGACCTAAATGCTCCTGAAAAAAAGGAAAAAACAAGCATTTTTACATTGATAGGAAATGCGCCAAAAATCTTTTGGCAATTGGGAATTGTTCAGTTTTTCTCTTGGTTTGCCTTGTTTTTAATGTGGGTTTATACCACAAGAGCAATTGCTAATCAAGTTTGGGGACATGGAGTTGCTTTAGACGCAAAATCAATTGGTTTCAACGAAGCTGGAGACTGGACAGGAGTAATGTTTGCTTTCTATAGTGGTGTAGCAGCTGTGTTTTCCTTGCTTATTCCTTCGATTGCAAAATCAATTGGAAGAAAAAAGACATACAGTTTTTCACTTGTATTAGGAGGATTAGGATTGATTTCTATGTTTTTAGTTGAAGACAAAAATATGTTGTTGCTTTCAATTTCGGGGGTAGGATTAGCTTGGGCAGCTATTTTGGCAATGCCTTATGCTATGTTATCAGGTTCATTGCCGGCAGATAAAATGGGAGTATATATGGGGCTTTTTAACGCTACGATAACAATACCTCAAATCGCAGCGGGTATATTAGGTAGTACTTTGATTGCACTTTTTGGAGGTAATCCAATGGCAATTATTGTAATTGCTGGAGTTTCCATGTTAATAGCAGGTTCAGCTGTATTTTTCGTCAAAGAAAAAGTACAACTATAAAATAAATAATAAGCAGAATTATAATGAAAAAGAGAAAAGGATTTATTTTTGATTTAGATGGTGTAATTGTTGACACAGCGAAGTATCATTTTTTGGCATGGAAAAAAATTGCAAATGAATTAGGAATTGACTTCACATTAGAACATAATGAATTATTAAAAGGGGTGAGTCGAGTTCGTTCCTTGGATATAATCCTTGAATTAGGAAAAATTGAAGCTTCACAAGAAGATAAAGACAAATGGTTAATCCAAAAAAATGAAGATTATCTTTCGTATTTAGTAGATATGAATGAGACTGAGATTTTGCCTGGTGTGATGAAAGTATTAAAATTTTTAAAAGCAAACAATCAGCCTATTGCTTTAGGTTCGGCTAGTAAGAATGCTAAGCCTATTCTTGAAAAAACAGGAACTCTTGCTTTTTTTGACGCAATCGTTGATGGGAATGATGTTGTAAATGCTAAGCCAGATCCTGAAGTTTTTCTTCATGCTGCTCGATTATTAAATGTGGACAATGAAGATGCAATTGTTTTTGAAGATTCTGTTGCTGGAGTTCAAGCTGCCAACATTGCCAAAATGGTGAGCATTGGTATTGGTGAAGAAGACACGCTTCATGAAGCAGAATATATTTTTAAAGATTTCACTCAAATAAGTACCACATTTTTGGAATTATTAATAAACAACTAAAACAAAAAATAAGGTTGCAGCCGAATGAAGCAAAGAGGTGTTTTATTCTTAAACTTCAAGCCTTACCCCTTAAAAAAACATAAAATGAATCAAGATTATATAAAACCAGATAATTGGTCTATCATTGAAGAAGGATTTGATAGAGAGAGTGTAAAATCATCTGAAAGTCTTTTTAGTATCGGAAATGGTGCGATGGGACAGAGAGCGAATTTTGAGGAGAATTATTCAGGAGAAACTTTTCAAGGAAGTTATATTGCAGGAATTTATTATCCAGACAAAACTAAAGTGGGTTGGTGGAAAAACGGATATCCAAAATATTTTGCTAAAGTTTTGAATGCTCCAAACTGGATTGGAATTAATATTGAAATCAATGGAGAAGATTTTGATTTGAACACCTGTAGTGAGGTTAAAAATTTTCGTCGTGAATTGAATATGAAAGAAGGTTGGTACCATCGTTCTTTTCAAGCGACTTTGAAAAATGGAACTGAAGTAGCGGTTGAAATCCGTCGTTTTCTTTCTTTGGATTTGGATGAAGTTGGGGTAATCAACTATGAAATCACACCTTTGAATAAAGATGCAAAAATCATTTACAAACCATATATCGATGCTGGTGTAACCAATGAAGATGCTAACTGGGAAGAAAAATTCTGGGAGCCGTTAGACGTTAAAAAATCAGGGAATGAAGCTTTTGTTACAGCTCAAACTTTTAAAACGCATTTTAAAGTAACAACCTTTATGCAAAATACTATTTGGGCTAGGGGGGAAAAACAAAATATGTCTCCAACATCAGTAGATACAATAGCAGATAAAATTTTATTTTATTATGATGTTATTGTTGCAAAAGGAGAAAAATCAGCAATTCAAAAAATTGGAGGATATACGGTTTCGTTAAATCACACCGATACAATTTCGGCAGCTGAAAATGTTATTCATGCTGCTTTAGCAAAAGGATATGACCAATTATTGCAAGATCAAATTGATGCTTGGGCCAAAATTTGGGAGATGTCAGATATCACTATTGATGGAGACGTAAAAGCACAACAAGGAATTCGTTTCAATATTTTCCAATTGAACCAAACCTACTTAGGAAAAGATTCTCGTTTGAATATTGGACCAAAAGGATTCACTGGAGAAAAATACGGTGGATCTACTTATTGGGACACTGAGGCATATTGCATTCCATTTTATATGGCTACAAAAGACCAACAAGTGGCCCGTAATTTATTGACGTATCGTTACAATCAGTTGGACAAAGCCATTGAAAACGCTGAAGTAAACTTAGGTTTCAAAAACGGAGCAGCTTTGTATCCAATGGTTACCATGAATGGAGAGGAATGTCATAACGAATGGGAAATCACCCACGAAGAAATCCACAGAAACGGAGCTATCGCTTTTGCGATTTATAATTACCACCGTTTTACTGGCGATTACTCTTATATTCCTGAAAAAGGACTGGAAGTATTAATTGGTATTGCTCGTTTTTGGCACCAAAGAGCTTCTTTCTCCAAAAACAAAAATCAATATATGATTTTGGGTGTAACGGGGCCAAATGAATACGAAAACAACATCAACAATAATTTCTATACCAATTATATAGCCAAATGGTGTATTGATTATGCTTATGAGCAAATTCAAAAAGTTTCATTGGAATATCCTTCTGACCATAAACGTATTATGGAAAAAGTGAAGTTGTCTGAAACGGAGTTGAAAGAATGGAATAAAGTGGCGGGTAATATGTATTTCCCAAGATCGGAAGAAATGGGGATTTACTTGCAACAAGATGGTTTCTTGGATAAAGATTTAGTTCGAGTAAAAGATTTAGATCGTTCACAAAGACCAATCAACCAAAAATGGTCTTGGGATCGTGTGTTGCGTTCTCCTTATATCAAACAAGCTGACGTTTTACAGTGTTTCTACTTCTTCGAAGATCATTTTTCTAAAGACGAATTGGAACGTAATTTTGATTTCTATGAATCATTTACGGTACATGAAAGTTCGCTTTCACCATGCGTACACTCGATTCAAGCGGCTTTGTTGGATAAAATGGATATGGCGTATGCCTTTTATTTAAGAACTTCTCGTTTAGACCTTGATGATTATAACAAAGAGGTTGAAGAAGGTTGTCACATTACATCGATGGCTGGAACTTGGATGAGTATTGTTGAAGGATTTGGTGGAATGAGAGTAAAAAATGATGCATTGCATTTCTCTCCAAAAATTCCAAAAGAATGGGAAGGCTATTCCTTTAAAATCAATTTTAGAAATCAGATTTTAAAAATTGCGGTAGATCATAAGGAAACCAAATTATCCTTAGAAGGAACTGAAGCCCTTACTGTTTATGTAAACGGCGCGCCTGTTTTGGTTCAACCAAAAAACTAAAATCAAGCAATAACAAACCCTTTCTTAGTTGTACTTCGAAAGGGTTTTAAAATTATAGACGAAATGAAGAAAGCAATCATCTTCCTATTTTTCATCTCTACATCAATTTTTGCACAAATTGATAGAGTTGAACCTCCTTTTTGGTACGCAGGAATGCACAATCCAGAATTGCAGATTATGTTTTACGGCAAAAATATTGCTGAAAATGAAGTGGCAGCATCCAATAATATTGTTATCAAAGATGTGAAAAAAACCGAAAATCCGAATTATCTTTTTGTTTCGATCGATACTAAAAATGTAACAGCACAAGATTTAGTTTTTTCATTTTCGAAAAACAAAAAAGTAACTTTCACCAAAAAATACAGTTTAAAACAAAGAAGAGAAAATTCAGCTTCAAGAAAAAGTTACGATGCTTCTGATTTGATTTATCTTGTGATGTCCGACCGTTTTGCCAATGGAAATCCTAAAAATGACAGCGATAAATCGGTTGTTGAAAAAGGAAACAGAGCACTTCCCGGAGGAAGACACGGTGGTGATATTGCGGGTATGATTCAGCATTTAGATTACATAAAAGAATTGGGAGCTACGGCGCTTTGGCCAACGCCGCTTTGTGAGGATAATGATAAGGCTTATTCTTATCACACCTACGGACAATCGGATGTTTATAAAATTGATCCTCGTTTTGGAACCAATGATGAATACGTAAAACTTTCTGCTGAATTGCACAAACGTGAGATGAAATTGATCATGGATTATGTAACCAACCATTGGGGAGCAGAGCATTGGATGATGAAGGATTTGCCAACTTATGAATGGATTCATCAATTTCCGGGTTATGCCCAAACCAATTATAGGATGACTACACAGTTTGATCCCAATGCATCCCAGATTGATGCCAAAATGTGTATGGACGGTTGGTTTGTGAAATCAATGCCTGATTTGAATCAGTCTAATCCATTGGTAAATACCTATTTGAAACAAAACGCCATTTGGTGGATTGAATATGCTGATTTAGACGGTTTCCGTGTAGATACTTATTCTTATTGCGACAAGAAAGGAATCGCTGAATGGACAAAAGCAATAACAGATGAATACCCAAATTTCAATATCGTTGGGGAAGTCTGGATGCATGATCAGGCGCAAATGGCTTATTGGCAAAAAGACAGTAAAATTGCTGCGATAGAAAATTACAATTCGTATTTGCCATCTGTTATGGATTTTACCTTGAATGATGTGTTCGCCAAAGTATTCAATGAAGATAATGGCAAGTGGAATGAAGGAATGGTAAATGTTTATGAGAATTTTACCAATGACTTTTTATATCCGAATATCAATAGTATTATGACTTTTGTTGAAAATCATGACACGAACCGTTTCAATGAAATTTACCAAAAGGATTTTTCGAAATATAAAATGGCTATGACTTTGTTGGCAACAGTTCGCGGAATTCCTCAGATTTATTATGGCTCCGAAATTGGAATGGCAGGAAGTAAAGACAAAGATGGAGATGCCGCCATTCGCCAGGATTTTCCGGGAGGCTGGGCTGGAGACAGTAATAATGCTTTCGCAAAAGAAGGAAGAACAACTGAACAACAACAGTTTTTTGATTTTTCATCTCAATTATTCAACTGGAGAAAATCGAATGATGTGGTTCATTTTGGAAAAATGAAACATTACATTCCTGAGAACAACGTGTATGTGTATTTCAGATATACCGATTCGAAATCAGTAATGGTGGTCATCAATAACAATAAAGAATCTAAAACTTTTCCAACGAATCGTTTTCAAGAAAGTATTTTAAATTATAAAACAGGAATCGATGTGCTTTCTGGAAAAACTATTGATCTGAAAAATGACATTGCGATTGAAGGAAAATCTGTTTTGATTTTAGAATTGAAATAAAAGTTAAAAAATGAAAAATATTTTTTTATTCCTATTAGTTTCAAGTATCTCGTTTGCCCAAAACACAAACAGAAAATTTGAAAGTTATAAAGTAGTCCAAAACACCTTAGAAATTAAAACATCGGATGGGCAGTATTTCATTAAGCCTTATTCGGATAAAATTGTCGAAACCACTTTTTTGCCAACAGGCGAAAAAGTGAATTCCAATTCTCATGCTGTTGTTTTAACGCCTTCGAAATCAGTTTTCAAATTAAAACAAACTCAAAATGAGATTGTGTTTTCATCAAACGGAATTACAGTTTCTGTTATTAAAAGTCCATTTCAAATTAGCTATTTGTACAAAAACAAGCCGTTGATTTCTGAGAAAAACGGATATGTAAAAAGAGAAAATGCTAGCAAAGAACAGCCAAAAGAAACTTTGGAGTTTAATGTAGATGGAACCGAAGCGCTTTACGGTGCAGGAGCTCGCGTGTTGGGAATGAACCGTCGCGGGAATCGTTTGGAATTGTACAACCAAGCCGATTATGGATATGGAACGCATTCCAAAAAGATGAATTTCTCGATTCCGCTTGTAATGTCTTCCAAAATTTATGCGGTGCATTTTGATAATGGCGCCATTGGTTGGTTGGATTTGGACAGCAAAAAAGACAATACTTTGGTTTATGAAACAATCTCGGGGCGCAAAACATATCAAGTAATTGTTGGTGATTCTTGGGCCGATTTGACTTCAAATTACACTTCATTGACAGGAAGACAACCTCTTCTTCCTCGCTGGGCTTTGGGGAATTTTTCGAGCCGATTTGGATATCATTCTCAAGAGGAAGTGACCAAAACCATAGACAAATATATCAAAGACGAAATCCCGGTAGATGCGATAATTCTAGATTTATATTGGTTTGGAAAAACTGTTCAGGGAACAATGGGTAATTTAGATTGGGACAAAGATAATTTTTCCGATCCGAAGAAAATGATAAGCGATTTGAACAGCAAAGGAGTTAAGACCATTCTGATTACGGAACCTTTTATTTTGACAACTTCAAGTAAATGGCAAGAAGCGGTTGATAAGAAAGTATTGGCAACAGATCAAGCCGGAAATCCATTCAAATATGATTTTTATTTTGGAAATACAGGACTTGTTGATGTTTTTAAACCAGAAGGAAAAACTTGGTTTTGGAACATTTATAAAAATTTGATCAACCAAGGAGTTGGTGGTTGGTGGGGGGATTTGGGCGAGCCTGAAGTATTTCCGTCAGCGTCATTTACCGCACAAGGAAAAGCAGATGAAGTACATAATATTTATGGGCATACTTGGGCAAAATTGATTCGCGATGGGTACAAAACTGATTTTCCAGCTGTACGCCCATTTATTCTAATGCGAGCCGGATATTCTGGATCCCAAACTTACGGTATGATTCCGTGGTCTGGTGATGTGGGCCGTTCTTGGGAAGGACTGCAGGCTCAACCTGAAATTGCTCTGCAAATGGGTATGCAGGGAATGGGCTATATGCACTCGGATTTGGGTGGATTTGCAGGAGATTATTTTGATAATGAATTGTATGTTCGCTGGTTGCAATATGGTGTTTTCCAGCCTATTTATCGTCCGCATGCACAGGAAGATGTACCTTCGGAGCCTGTATATAAAGACATTGTGACTAAGGCTAAAGCCAAAAAACAAATTGAGTTGCGTTACCAAATGTTGCCCTACAATTATACGTTGGCTTTTGAAAATAACAACAAAGGTTTACCCTTGATGCGTCCTTTGTTTTTTGAGGAACCGACAAATGAAAAGTTATTGAATTCTTGTGATTCTTATTTGTGGGGGAATGATTTTCTGGTGACTCCGATTACCAAAGCAGGAGTTACCAATACGACCGTTTATTTCCCGAAAAATAGTAATTGGTATGATTTTTATACTGGTGTCAAACACGAAGCAGGTGCTACAGAAAACATCCCTGTTTCAGCAGATAATATTCCTGTTTTTGTTCGTGGTGGTGCTTTTGTTCCTATGATTAAAACGATTCAAAACACGACAAAATATTCGTTGGCTAATTTTGATCTGCATTTCTATTTTGATGAAAAAGTTGCGTCAAGCACCGGAAAATTGTACAATGACGATGGAGTAACGCCAAATGCTTTCGAAAAGGGAGCTTATGAAATATTGAATTTTTCAAGCAACACAACTCCAAAATTAATTATGCTGAAAGTAAATACAGCTGTTGGGAAAGCATTTACGAGCACGGATAAAAATGTGACCTTATTGGTTCATAATATCAGCGCTAAACCGACTAAAGTTACCATCAACGACGTAAATATTGATTTTAAAACGGATGCAAACACAGTTGAAATTCCGGTAGTATTGAAAAAAGGATTAGATAACGAAATTAAAATACAATTATGATGAATAGAAAAGTAATAGTATCGTTGTTTGTTTTATTGGCAACAACCCTTGTTTTTGCACAAGCAAAAAAGAATTCGAAGGTTAATTTTAAAGCAAAAACAGAAAAAACACCATTTGTATGGGAAGGCGCTAATTTGTATTTTTTGATGACAGATCGTTTTAATAATGGTGATAAATCAAATGATATAAATTTTAACAGAAACAAGATTACTGGAAAACTTCGTGGTTTTGAAGGGGGAGATCTGAAAGGAATTATTCAAAAAATAGACGAAGGATATTTTACAAAACTAGGAATCAATGTGATTTGGTTTACACCCGTAGTTGAGCAAATTCATGATGGAGTTGATGAAGGAACGGGTTTGAGCTACGGATTTCACGGCTATTGGACAAGAGACTGGACGGCATTGGACCCTAACTTCGGAACCAAAAAAGATTTGGCCGAGTTGGTCAAAAAAGCCCATGCCAAAGGAATTCGCATCATGCTTGACGGTGTAATCAATCATACTGGGCCAGTTACTCCAGTAGATACTGTTTGGCCTGAAGGTTGGGTTCGTACAGGCCCTAAATGTCAATACAATAATTTTGAGAATACAACTGCATGTACATTAGTTGCTAATTTACCCGATGTAAAAACAGAAAGCAAAGAAGAAGTGGCATTGCCTCCTTTTTTGGTTGAAAAATGGAAAGCTGAAGGAAGATATGATAAAGAGGTAGCTTCATTGGACGCTTTTTTTAAGAGAACCGGTTATCCAAGAACTCCTAAGTATTATATCATAAAATGGTTGACAGATTATATCACCGAGTTTGGAATCGATGCTTACAGAGCCGATACCGTTAAACATACGGACGAAAGCGTTTGGGCCGATTTCAAAACACAATGCGATTATTCATTCGCGCAATGGAAGAAAAACAATCCAACAAAAGTCTTGGACAATAATCCTTTTTACACAATTGCAGAGGTTTATAATTACAACATCAGTAACGGAAAGTTATTCGACTTCGGGGATAAAAAAGTAAATTATTACGAGAATGGTTTTACGGCGATGATCAATTTTGAATTCAAAAGTGATGCCCAAAAAGACTATGCTTCTTTATTTTCAAAATACTCAGTTTTACTTAATGGTCAATTGAAAGGGAATAGCGTTTTGAATTATTTGTCTTCTCATGACGATGGTGGTCCATTCGATGCCAAACGTACCAAAAGTATTGAAAGCGCAACAAAACTATTGTTAACTCCTGGTATTTCTCAAGTATATTATGGCGATGAATCGGCACGTTCCCTTGTTGTCGAAGGTACTCAAGGCGATGCCACATTGCGTTCTTTTATGAATTGGGACGCTGTAAATACAAATCTCGAAACTAAAAAAGTGCTATTGCATTGGCAAAAATTGGGTCAGTTTAGAAACAATCATCCATCGGTTGGAGCTGGTGTGAATGCTGAAATTTCAGCAAAACCGCTCGTGTGTTCTAGAACTTTTACCAAAGGAAAATATTCAGACACAGTAGTAATCGGTTTGGATCTGGCTACCGGAAAGAAAGAAATTCCTGCGGGTTCCGCCTTCAAAGAGGGGGCCAAAATAAGAGATGCCTATTCCGGCAAAATGGGAACAGTTACAAATGGAAAAGTAGTAATCGATAGCGAGTTTGATATTGTATTATTAGAATTAAAAAAATAGTTAGTTAGTTATTTAGTAGTTTTGAATTGAAACGCCTTTAGAAATGAAGGCGTTTTTTATTTTCTTACTTTTGTATACTATGGATAAAATACTTAAAATAGGACATCGTGGAGCCAATGGATACGAACCTGAAAATACCCTGATTTCTTTTGAAAAAGCAATACAAATGGGAGCAGACGGAATTGAATTGGATGTACATCTCAGTTTAGACGGCCATTTGATTGTAATCCATGACGAAACCATTGATAGAACGACCAACGGTAAAGGTGTTGTAAATCAATTGAACTTGCAGGAATTAAAGTCTTTTAGAATCAATGAGAAGTATACCATTCCAACATTGGAAGAGGTTTTGGATTTGGTCAATCAAAGATGTTTTGTAAATATTGAATTGAAAAATCAGGATACAGCTGAGAAAGTGGTTCAAATAATAGAACATTATATTTCAGACAAAAATTGGAATCGCAATCATTTTATAGTATCGAGTTTTGATTGGAATGCACTGCAACAAGTTCGGTTCTTAAATGAAAACATCCGAATTGGAGTTTTGACAGAAACCGATTTGGATTTGGCCCTTTCTTTCGCTCGATTCATGAAAGCAGAAGCATTACACCCCGATTTTCAATTGTTAAGTAATAAATATACCTCCAAAATTCAGGAGAAAGGTATAAAGGTTTTCCCTTGGACAGTAAATGAAATTGATGATATTCAAAAAATGAAATCATACAAAGTAGATGGCATAATCACCGATTTTTTGGATAGAATTTAAAGGGTTTTGAACTTACATTCTTTCAGAAACGAATGCTTACCTTTGCATTCAAAATTATTTGGTGCTTTTTATTTTTAAAAATAAAATCACAAATAATGAAATCTATTCAATCTATTCCCTTTCATAATCATGAATCAAAATTTTGACATACTCGTTGTAGGCGGTGGAGCTGCAGGTTTTTTTACCGCTATCAATATCGTGGAGAAAAACCCGAAAATTAAGGTTGCCATCCTTGAAAGAGGAGCCGAGGTGTTAGGAAAAGTTCGTGTTTCTGGAGGCGGACGTTGCAATGTGACCCATGCCTGTTTTGAACCCAATGAACTGGTGAAATTTTACCCTCGAGGCGAAAAAGAACTGCGAGGTCCTTTTCATCAATTTTGTTCTGGAGATACCATTGAATGGTTCGAGAAACATGGAGTGGAGTTGAAAATTGAAGAAGATGGGCGTATGTTTCCCGTTTCAAATTCTTCTCAAACTATTATTGACTGTTTCCTGAAAGCTACTCAAAAGCTTGGAATTTCGGTTCTTACGGGTCAGAGTGTTCAGTCCATTTTCAAAAAAGATAATTTTTGGAAAGTAGAAACTCAGAATGAAAATTACATTGCCGAAAAATTGGTACTTGCCACGGGAAGCAATCCTAAAATCTGGGAAATGCTTCAACAGCAAGGTCACGCGATTGTGAGTCCAGTTCCTTCTTTATTTACTTTTAATATAAAAGATCCCCGAATAAAAGAATTACCGGGTGTGGCGGCTCAAGTTACAGTAAAAGTAAAAGACACCAAATTGGTTTCAACTGGGCCATTATTAATCACGCATTGGGGAATGAGCGGTCCTGCAATCTTGAAATTATCGGCTTGGGGAGCGCGAATTTTATTCGATAAAAACTATCAGTTTACGATTTCTGTCAATTGGCTAAACGATATGGATGGCGAACAGGTAGAGAAAATATTAAAATCGTTGAAACAAGAACACGCTAAAAAAGCAGTTTCAAAAAAATCTCCTTTTGATTTTCCAAACCGTCTTTGGGAAAGTTTGGTTTTAGCATCGAATATTGAAGCGGAAACAAAATGGGCCGATTTATCTAAAACGCAATTACAAAATTTAGTAAATCAATTGACGAATAGTACTTTTCAAGTCAATGGAAAAAGCACTTTTAAAGAAGAATTTGTAACCGCTGGCGGAATCGATTTAAAAGAAATCAACTTCAAAACAATGGAAAGCAAACTGCATGAGAATCTATATTTTGCTGGAGAAATCGTGAATATTGACGCCATTACAGGAGGTTTTAATTTTCAGAATGCCTGGACAAGCGGGTTTATTGTGGCGAATTCTATATTGTAAAAAATTAATTAACAAAAATTTACATCGACTCTAAGTTTTTCTTATGGACTATTAGGATATATTTACTTTCAATAAATTCTTACTTATGAAGGTAAAATTACTTTTTGTCTTATCCTTACTTGCTTGTCAATTCAGTTATTCACAAACCGAAAAACTTCTTAAAGGAGTCGTTACATCAGACAATTTATTGCTGCAAAATGTGGAGGTAATCAACAAAACATCTAAAAAAAGCACCACTACAAATGACAAAGGAGAGTTTTTAATTCAAACTAAAGTCAATGACAGCCTGCTTTTTTATGCTAAAGATTTTAATTGGAAAAGGTTGAAAGTATCTAAAGAACAGATTGAGTTAAACAATCTACAAGTTGTAATGTTTAAAAAACCTGAAGAGTTAGAGGAGGTTGTAATTACAAAAATGAATGCTATAGATTTTTTAGGATCTAAAGAATACAGACAAGAAGTAGCAGATAAAGCAGCGGCGAAGAAAGCCTATGACAAAGCAAATGACCGTATAGGATATGATGGAACTATTGATAATCCATTCGATTTTGTTGCAATTGGCGGGAAAGTCTTAAATTTATTTCTAAAAGAAAAATTGCCTCCAGTTACCAAGATGACCTCGGATTTATTGGATAGAAAAAAAGTCGTTCGAACAGAAAATGAATTTGCAACATTAGCAAAAAACACTTGTGATCAAATTTTTTTTACGGAAAGTTTAAAATTAAAAACTGACGAAATTGATCTCTTTCTTCAGTTTTGTGATGCCGATCCCAAATCAAAAAAACTAATTGAAAACAATAATATTCTCAGCATGATGGATTTTTTATCGGCCAAGAATATTGAATTCCAAAAATTGAAAAATTGACATCCGTCTACCTATTCAGCCACCAAATACTCCCGTTTAAAACTGCTGCAAAACTTACCCAAAGTAAATAGGGAATAAATAAATAACCAGAAATTTTGTTGATTTTGGAAAATTGAATATAGGTTTCATAAATCATCAACCACAGAATGATTACTTCAAGCCCAGCCAACATTGGATTTTTTAGTCCAAAAAACAAATAAGACCACAAAGCGTTTAACGCTAATTGGATGGCGAAAAATTGTAATGCTTTTTTAACTATCTCTTTTTCAAAATCGATTCTGTCCCAAACCAATCCTGCTGCAATTCCCATCATTATATAAAGCATACTCCAAACAGGAGCAAAAATCCAATTGGGCGGATTAAAACTTGGTTTAATCAAAGTAGGATACCAAGTTGTTATGGCAGAACGGGTAACCATTCCGGAAAAATAACCCACTACAAGACAAGTAACAACAATCGATAATATTCGGGTAATCTTATTCATTTCTTATTATTTTAGCGAAGCCAAAATTACTTAAAACTTTCATAGGATTATCCAAATAAAGAAATAAACGATTTCAGTAAAAAAAGTATCTTTGCCGAAAATTATTATTTATGTTTGAAGCTGACGATTTTATCCCATTAAAATATAACCATTCAATAGACCAGGGAAGTTTTTCCTGGAGCGCACCAAGTAATATAGCTTTGGTAAAATATTGGGGAAAAAAGGACAATCAGATTCCGGCTAATCCATCTGTCAGTTTTACTTTAAATAATTGCAAAACGATTACGACTTTGGCTTTCGCCAAAAAACAGAACAACGGCAATTTTTCTTTCGATTTATTATTTGAAGGAAAGCCAAAAGAGGACTTCAAACCAAAAATCCAAAAATTCTTGGAACGAGTTGAAATGTATTTACCTTTTCTGAAAGATTATCATTTTACGATTGACACCCAAAATACTTTTCCACACAGTTCCGGTATTGCTTCTTCGGCATCGGGAATGGCAGCTTTGGCTATGAATTTCATGAGTTTAGAAAAAGCATTGCATCCAGAAATGACAGATGATTATTTCTTCAGTAAAGCTTCATTTCTCGCGCGATTGGGCTCAGGAAGCGCTTGCAGAAGTGTAAAAGGACAAGTGGTAGTTTGGGGAAATCAAAAAAATATAAAAGGAAGCACCGATTTGTATGGAGTTGAATATCCGTATGCGATTCATGATGCATTCAAAAATTTTCAAGACACTATTCTGCTCGTTGACAAAGGCGAAAAACAAGTTTCGAGTACAGTTGGCCATGATTTGATGCACGACCACCCATTTGCCGAAAGGCGATTTGCTCAAGCACATGAAAATTTAGATAAACTGATTCCAGTTTTTGAAAATGGAAATATTGAAGAATTTATCAAAATCGTAGAAAGCGAGGCCTTAACTTTGCATGCGATGATGATGACTTCGTTGCCCTATTTTATTTTGATGAAACCCAATACCTTGCAGATTATTAATGCGATTTGGAAATTTAGAAGTGAAACCAAAACACCAGTTTGTTTTACTTTGGATGCTGGAGCAAATGTACATGTTTTGTATCCAAATGAGGTCAAAGAAAAAGTGTTGCAATTTATTAAAGCAGAATTAGTTGGCTATTGCCAAAATGGTCAGTACCTTTGCGACGAAATTGGGAATGGTGCTTTGTTAAATTGATCCCTTTTTTTAGTATCTTTAATTCTTAATGCGACGATCATGGATTTGAATGTGGAGAAATTAGAATTAATTAAGAAGATAGTAAAAACCAAAGACGTTGATCTTCTAAAGAAAATCAGGGCAGTTTTTGAAGACAAAAGGAAAGAGGTTTGGGAGGAATTAACACCCGAACAACAAGAAGAAATAAACATAGCAATACAAAATGAAAATCGTGGAGATGTTGTCGATTTTTGAAATAAACAATCTAATTACCAACCCCAAATTGATAATTTAAAATATATATGAAAGGACCTTTATTTTACTCAAAAATATTACTCTTTGGAGAATACGGAATTATTCGTGACTCCAAAGGATTGTCAATCCCTTATAATTTTTACAATGGAGCTTTAAAGAAAGATGCTAATCCTTCGGACGAAGCAATACAATCAAATGGTCATTTGAAACGATTTGTAGCTTATTTGGAACAATTGCAAAAGGACCAACCCGATTTGGTGACTTTTGATTTAGAGACTTTAAATAATGATGTTCAAACAGGAATGTATTTTGATTCCAGTATTCCACAAGGATATGGAGTGGGGAGTAGCGGCGCATTGGTAGCGGCTATTTATGATAAATATGCGCAACATAAAATCACGGTTTTGGAGAATTTAACACGTGAAAAATTATTGACTCTAAAAACTATTTTTTCGCAAATGGAAAGTTTTTTCCACGGAAAAAGTTCGGGACTTGACCCATTGAACAGTTATTTGAGTATTCCAATTTTGATAAATTCAAAAGACAATATTGAAGCTACCGGAATTCCTACCCAAAGTTTTGACGGAAAAGGCGCAGTGTTTTTGTTAGATTCGGGCATTGTTGGTGAAACAGCTCCGATGGTTAATATTTTTATGGAAAACCTAAAAGACAAAGGGTTTCGTACGATGTTAAAAAATCAATTTGTAAAATATACGGATGCTTGTGTTGAGAATTTTTTGGGTGGAGACATGAAGTCTTTATTTGAAAACACTAAGCAATTATCAAAAGTGGTCCTGAATAATTTTAAACCAATGATTCCTGAACAGTTTCACGGTATCTGGCAAGAAGGAATAGATTCAAATGATTATTATCTGAAACTGTGTGGTTCAGGCGGAGGTGGTTATATCTTAGGATTTACACAAGATTTAGAAAAGGCAAAAGAGTCATTGAAGGATTTTAAATTGGAAGTCGTTTATCAGTTTTAATTTTTTTATTTGTAAACAAACCAATTTAATAAGCGCTACTTATAAACTCTAAACAAACTCCATGTTAAGCAGGCAGCATAAACTATTTGTATTAAAGATTGTGAGTTTGTTCTCTGTAGTTAGAGGTTATAATATTCCCATTATAGCTTTGGCCCAATATTTATCGGCTATTTTTATATTGGCTCCCGAGAGGAGAGCTTTGTCAATACTGCTGGATTTTCAACTTTTTATAATTGTATTGGGATCCAGTTTAACAATTGCTTCCGGATACATTATCAATAGTTTTTACGACAGTAAAAAAGACTTGATTAACAAGCCAAATAAATCACAACTGGATCGTTTAGTGAGTCAAAAAACCAAACTTCAAGTCTATTTTAGCCTTAATTTTTTCGTGGCTTTAATTGCTTTTTTTGTTTCATTTAGAGCCGTTTTGTTTTTTTCTACTTATATTTTCTTGATTTGGTTTTATTCCCATAAAATTAAAAAGTACCCTTTAATCGGGAATTTAATGGCAGCTTTATTGGCAGTTTTACCTTTTTTTGGTATTCTGCTTTATTTTTATCTAAAAATGCCATTGTATGAAATCGAAAGTAATAGTGGTAAACTTGCCGTTATACTTTCGCATGGCGCTTTTCTATTCTTATTAATCCTAATTCGGGAAATGATAAAGGATTTGGAAAATTTAAAAGGCGATTTAGCTAATGATTATAAAACCATTCCAATTATTTATGGAGAAGAAGTTTCCAAAAAAATAATCACGGGATTAGCATTATTGACTGTTATACCAGTCTATTTTTTAATCAATGTGTACGATGTTGGTTATATGGATATTTACTTTTATTCCGGTTTTGTAATCATGATTTTTTTCTTGCTGTATTTGTGGAAATGGGAAACCAAAGAGCAATATGTTTTATTGCACAATGTTTTGAAATTCCTAATTGTAGCAGGCGTATTTTGTATCGTTTTGATTAATCCCAGCGTTTTATGGAACGGTAAAAAAATATTGATGACTATTTAATGATTCTTTGATTGGGTTAATCGTTTTTATAAAACTTTAGAATATGCAACAGTCATTTAATTAAGTAGTTAACTTTTTCTAATTACCAAAAATCGTTTCCCAATGATATAAATAGTATCTTTGCAGCAAATTATAGAATATTATGAACAATAAGGAAGGCAATAATAAAAGAAGTGGTGCTAGACCAACAAGCTCTAGACCAAGTTCCAATAAGCCAAAACCTGCGATGCAAAAAAGGGCACAAGGGCCAAAAAAAGTAAAAACAATTGTAAAAGTTGCCGATACTACTGATAAAGTAGAGAAAAAACCTAATCAAGCGCCTAAAAGACCTAAAGTAAAAGATGAAATTCGTTTGAATAAATACATATCAAACTCAGGGACTTGCTCCAGACGTGATGCTGATATTTACATTCAATCAGGAAATGTAAAAGTAAATGGTATTCCTGTTACCGAAATGGGTTATATGGTAAAACCAGGAGATGTGGTTAATTTTGACGGTGTGGTTTTGACACCGGAGAAAAAAGTGTACATCTTATTAAATAAGCCTAAAAATTTCACCACTGCCCTTGATGAAGGTCAAGAATATCGTAATGTTTTAGAACTGGTTAAAGGTTCTACCAATGCGAAAATTGGACCAATAGGCAGAATGGATAAAAATACAACGGGACTTTTGTTGTTTACCAATGATACGGACATGATTCGTAAATTTACATTACCGAATCAAAAATCTTCCAAAATCTATCAGGTTTCTTTAGATAAAAATTTAAAATTTGAAGATTTAGAAAAAATAAACAAAGGACTTGTTCTTGATGGACACCGCGTTTATGTTGAGGATGTAAGCTATATTGAAGGAGAAGCCAAAAGTGAAATTGGACTTCAATTAAGATCGGCAAATGTAAAAGTAGTGCGTTCCATTTTTGAACATTTCAATTATGATGTTCTTAGAATTGACCGTGTGGCTTTTGCAGGATTAACCAAGAAAAATTTGCCTCGAGGAAATTGGAGATTGCTAACAGAACAAGAAATTATAAATTTGAAGAACGTATAATTTTTTAGAAAATAACTTCAAAATCCCTTTCATGACAAAATGTAAAGGGATTTTTTAATTTTAAAAAGAAACAGAATGACAGCAGAAAAATTGCAATCCATAGCTTTCAAATGGTTTGAAGCTTTTAATAATCATAATTTGGAACAATTATTATCACTTTATGATGATGAAGCAGAGCATTTTAGTCCAAAATTAAAAATCCGTAAACCAGAAACGCATGGGTTAGTAGTTGGAAAAGAGCATTTAAGAGCTTGGTGGCAAGACGCTTTTGATCGTTTGCCAAGTTTGCACTATAAAGTGACTTCTTTAACGGCCAATGCTGATCGTGTTTTTATGGAATACATTCGCACAGTTGAGGGTGAAGAAGACATGCTTGTTGCTGAGGTTCTTGTGGTAAAAGAAGACAAAATTGTTGCTTCGAGAGTTTATCATGGATAGTAATTGAAACAATTTTTATTATTTAAAAATCCCATTTCGCTAAAAAAGTGAAATGGGATTTTTTTTGGAAAAAAAAGTAAAAGTAAAAAGGAAGTTTAGGTGCTAGCGCCTAATTATAAAATTACGAAAACGTTAAACCTATGAAAAACAACCAAATTAGTTCCTTAAAAAACAGTTCTTTAATAAATATAATTACTTTTAAAATTCGTTAATAATTTTAAGCAATTATTAAAAAGTCTAAGTTTAAAAGATAAATTATAAAAAAATGAGATTAAAAATTGCACTACTGCTAATTTTCAGTTTTCTGGCTTTTGGGGTTAGAAGTCAAAACACCAATCCTGAAATTGACAAGAAAGTGGCCGAATTGCTTTCTAAAATGAGTACCGAAGAAAAAATTGGTCAGATGACACAAATTACCGTTACTTCTTTTGAAGCCAAAGGAAAACCAGGAGAATTTGATATAGCAAAATTAAATGAGGCTATTCAAAAATATCATGTTGGATCTATTTTAAATGTACCAAATCCTGGTGCGCCAACTATTAAAAGATGGAACGAAGTAGTTACGGCAATTAGCAATGAAGCCAATAAATCAAGATTAAAAATACCAGTTTTGTATGGAATAGATGCTATTCACGGTTCAAGTTATACAGCAGGAGCAACCTTGTTTCCGCAGCAAATTGGAATGGCAGCAACATTCAACACGGATATTGTGAAAAATGGTGCTGAAATATCGGCCTACGAAACTAGAGCCTCTTCAATTCCTTGGGTTTTCTCACCTGATTTGGATTTGCCTAGAAATCCAGCTTGGTCAAGATTGTGGGAATCTTTTGGAGAAGATGTCTATTTATCGAGTCGAATGGGCGAAGCGATGGTAAAAGGTTTTGAAGGAAGTGATGTTGGATCAAAATATAATGTAGCTTCCTGTATGAAACATTATATAGGATATGGCAGTACAACCACCGGAAAAGACAGAACTCCAAGTATTATTCCAGAGCGAGTGCTGAGACAATTTGATTTGACTATTTACCAAGCAGCTATTAAAGCGGGTGCCAAAAGTGTAATGGTGAGTTCTGGTGAGATTAACGGAACTCCAATTCACGCCAGCAAATACCTAATTACTGATGTTTTGAAAAAAGAATTGGGTTTTCAAGGTGTTGTAGTTACCGATTGGAAAGACATTATTTATCTCTACACCAGACATAAAGTAGCTGAAAACAATCGTGAAGCGGTGAAATTATCTGTAATTGCAGGAATTGATATGAGTATGGTTCCAGAAGATTATACTTTTTATGTTGATCTGTTGGATTTAGTGAACAAAGGAGAAGTGCCAATGTCAAGAATTGACGATGCTGTAACCAGAATTTTGAAAATGAAATTTGAATTGAATTTATTTCAAACGACAGTTGCCAATTTAAAAGATTATCCGAAGTTTGGTTCTCAAGAATTCATTGATGCAGCTTATAATGCTGCTGCGGAGTCAATCACATTGTTAAAAAACAACAATGCTGTATTGCCTTTGAATAGAAACGAAAAAGTATTGCTAACAGGGCCTACAGCCAATAGTATGAAATATTTGAATGGTGGTTGGTCTTACAACTGGCAGGGAGAGAATTCAGATACTTATGCGGCAGATAAAATGACTATTCTGGAGGCATTACAAAATGAAATTGGAAAAGAAAATGTGTTGTATACTCCTGGTGCCGATTTAGCAAACTTTAATGATGCTGAAATTGCAAGAACGGTTGAAATGGCAAAAGGTGTGTCTAAAATTATTCTATGTCTTGGCGAGAAAAACTATACCGAAACACCTGGGGACATTAGTAATTTATACATTACTGCTTCTCAATCTAAACTGGCTTTAGCTTTGTCTAAATTAAACATACCAATTGTTTTGGTTTTGAATGAAGGAAGACCAAGATTGATAAGCGATTTTGAAGACAACATGAGTGCTGTAGTACAGTGCTATTTGCCAGGAAATGAAGGTGCGAGAGCATTAGCAGATATATTGTATGGCGATGTGAATCCTAGTGGAAGATTGCCGTATAATTATCCTAGATATCCTAATTCATTAGAAAAATACAATCGCAAATACACTGAAAGTTTAGGGGATGACGAGCAAAATAATGATGCCAAGTATGAGAAAAGTTATTCGCCTCAATTCGAATTTGGAACAGGTTTATCATATACCACTTTTGAATATTCGAACCTTAAAATTGATAAAACAGAAATAAGTAATTCGGATGACTTAAAGGTTACAGTTGATGTAAAAAACACTGGAAAAGTAAGTGGGAAAGTTTCTGTTTTGCTCTATTTATCAGATAAAGTGGCAAGTATAACACCTGAAGTTAAGGCGTTGAAACGATTTGAGAAAATTAATTTGGCTTCGGGCGAAAGCAAAACTGTAAGTTTTACTTTAAATCAAAAAGACCTTCAATTTGTAAATAATGATTTGAAATGGATTTCTGAAAATGGAACTTTCAAAATTCAAATAGAAGGACTTACAAAAGAGTTTATATTAAAATAGGTTTAATTAGTTAGAAGAAAAATGGTAACAGTCTTAGGATTGTTGCCATTTTTTATTTTAAAAAAACCTTGTGAACTTGTGTAGTTAGAATTTGAAAATTTTATTTAAGAAATGAGGTCTTGAATTGGTTTTTATCGATGTCTTTGAATCGGCGTGAGCATCTTCATATTCAAAATTTGAATATCCAAGAAGTACCCTGATACCTTCGGGAACATTATGCAGTATTACTTTTTTTTGTGAATTTAAGTCGTTTTGGATAATTACCGATTTTTGTTTTTCATTTACAAAATGTGATAATATTAGCATTACTGCAAAATTTAGAATAGCTCGCGCTGTTTCACTTTTGATGCCAACTTCATTTGATATCATTTCAGAGATACGTCCTTTTTTGGTGGAGAAAATCAAATTTAATGGAGTAGAACCTTCTTGTTCAAAAGAGTAATTTATTGAAGAAATTTTTCCGTTTTCAAATTCAGTGGTTTTATAAAATTCAGTAAAAGTTATAGAATCAATGATTTTGTCATATAAAATGGTGTTGTCCATTATATTCTCGAGACCAATAAGAACGGTGCAAATACTGGTGTCAATAGATTTTCTCAATAATATTTCATTTTCTTCAAATTTTTTGCAAAATATTGAAATTAATGGAGAAGTGATAATGCTTCGTAGTTGAAGAAGTAAAATGGGGGTCATATTCTATCTTTTATCAAGCAATTTTATTTGTATTGATTTTAAATAACCGACTAAATGATTTATTTTTCCGATTATCTGATAAATATATAAAAAATATAACAAAAGACAAGAAAAACATTTTTTTTGTGAAAAAAATGTTTTATTGCATCGATAGCTAATGCCATTGGTCATTATTTTTTACACCAACGGTTTATAATAAATTGATTCTTTGGATAATGTAATGATAAAATTAATCTAGATGTTCAGGGAAAAAAGTATTCATAATAGAAGTGAGTCCCTCCAAAGTAAGAACCTTATTCTGGAAGCCTGAAATTGCAGGAAGCTTTGAAGCTTTTTCTTTGTCATCGGGGTTAAAGGAACTGGTGAGCATAACAATTATAGTCTTTCCTTTTTGATTTTCATTCAATTTTGAAAAGGCTTCGGCAAATTCCCATCCATCCATTACAGGCATATTGATGTCCAGTAAAATCAGCATGGGTTGTGGAAAGATACCATCTGATTTTTCATGTTTTCCGGTGTTAGTTAGGTAGTCTAGTGCTTGTCTACCATTTAAAGTGGTTTCGATATGGTCTGTTATTCCTGCTTTTTTGATTAGCATTTTACTGATAAAATTGGTTGCTACATCGTCATCCACTAGCAAAACAGAATTTAATTTTTTCATACTTAGCAATTGTTTATTTTTTAAGGATAGGATGCTGTTTTTATTTCGGTAAGGTAAAGTAAACAATTGTGCCTTGACCAATTGTTGATTCTACCCAAATAGAACCTCTATGTAAGGCTACAATTTTTTTGCAAATTGAAAGACCTATACCTATTCCAGGATATTCATCCCTGTTATTCAAACGTTTAAAAATGATAAAGGCTTTTTCTTTGTTTTGTTCCTCAATTCCAATTCCATTATCTTGTACAGCAAACTGCCAGTTGTCTTCAACTTGTTTCGCTGTAATATTGATGGTTAACGGAGTTTCTTTTTTTCTGAATTTTATTGCATTTTCTATTAAGTTTTGAAATAGCTGAATCAATTCTACAGAAGACCCTTGTATTTGAGGCAAATCATCAACTATGATTTGTGTTTCTGTTTTTTGAATGGTATCCGATAAGGTTGAAATAGAATTATTTACGATTTCATTGCAATCTACTTTTGTTAATTCAATTTGGCTTCCAATTCTGGAATAGTCCAATAATCCTTTGACAAGTTTTTGCATTCGATTAGAGGACTCCAAAATAAAATTCAGGTATTGATTAATGTTTTCATTGGTTTCTTTTGGGAAATCGGCCTTAATGAGTTCTGAAAAATATTTTAGTGTAAGCAAAGGCTCTTGTAAGTCATGTGAAGTGATATAGGCAAATTGTTCCAGTTCTTTGTTTTGAATTTGTAATTTTTGGTTTTGATTTGCAATTTCTTTTTCATCTTTCTTTCTTTGCGTTATGTCTTGTGCAATAGCATCTATGTGATGTGGAATTCCATTTTTGTCAAAAATCATTTTGGCATTAAGGGAAACGCAAATTAGTTCTCCTGATTTTGTTTTGACCAATTTTTCAAAATTTTTCAAAATAAATTTTTCTTGAATAATTTTAATAACAGCATCAGGTTTCTCTTCATCAGTTTGTAGAATATTTGTTGGTTTTCCTATTAGTTCTTCTGGAGTATAACCCGTTATGTCTTTGATAGATGGACTTATGCTCCAAAAAATGCCATTTGGATCTATTTGAAAAATCACATCCTGAATATTTTCAAATATGTTTCGGTACTTTTCTTCACTTTTTTTCAAAGCTTCTTCCGCTTTTATCTTTTTCGAAATGTTGGTTGAAATTACCGTGGCACCTATGATTTCATCGTTCTGGTTTACAATAGGGCTAGTTCTAAATTCCCAATAGCTGTCGTTGAATTCAAAATGTCGTACAGTAGTGATGTTTTCCCCCAAAAAAACTTTGCTTAGTACCGCCAAGGAGTCGTCAAGTTCGTCTTTGTTGATCATGCAATCTTGTAATTTCATTCCCAAAGCAATGTCTATGCCATACATTATTTTCATATTGATACTGTGCTGACTATTAAAACTTAAGTATTCAAAATTACGACCAAGGGAGTAAATACTGACACCTTTGGGACTTTCAAGGGTTGATTCAAGCAAAGTTTGATTTTCACGAAGTCTTTTTTCGCTTGTTTTAATTGAATCTTCGGTCTTTTTTCGTTCGGAGATAATTCCTGCTAAAAAAAGACTACAAATGATTGTTACACTCAAAAACAGATCCAAAAACAAAATGGAATCGTTAATGCGCTCTTCATTAAATGGGCCAATTCCTTGAGCTGTTGTTATAATTGCAAATAATGCTATTATAATAATGAATAGCGTTGTAATCTGAATTCCGAAACGATAGGCAGACCAGAATAATAAGGGTAAGATGAGATATTTTAGATCGTGATATTGAAAGAATACGCCAAAACATAATAAAATGGTTGCTAGTCCATATAGTGTTATTTCTAAGAAATTAAAATTATTGGTATTGAAAGAGTCTTTAGAAAACCAAGACAGCATCAACGGAGTAATTAAAATGATACCGATTGCATCGCCAAGCCACCATGTTTTATAAGTGTACCAAAATTGCTCTACGGGAATTGAACCATTAAGAAAAAAACTGGCTACTCCAATCAAGGAAGTAATCGTCGAATAAGCGATTGGCCCCAAAATAAGTAGTGTCAATACATTTTTTCCATTGCTCAATGGATGCTCTTTTTCGCAAAAACGAGTAACTATAATTGTCGCCGAAATTGATGCTATTACGGAGCCAATTGAAATAAAGAAGGCTATTGGAAGGTGGTTTAGGAATAGCGTTTTATCTAGGTTAGCTAGGTCATTACTGAGGAGTGTGTTTGAATAAAGGGAGCCAATCCAAATTCCAATCAATGCATTACGTCCCAAAATCAATGTCGAGCCAAATGCAAATCCAGCAGCTAGAAAAATGGGGCTAACTGTACTTTCGTCAATTGTTAATAAAAAACTTATTTTGGCAAGTAAAATATATAAAGTAGCAACCACAAGAACTGCAATTGGAGTTGACCTTAATAATGAAGGTATTGAGTATGAAAAATTTAATGAATTTTTTGATTTCATTATATTGAGGTTTCTATTTACAGCACTACTCAAAATTAATAAGATTTATCGGAACACATTGGTAATGAGGGTATTTTTTTTCTAAAAAATAATTGATAGTTCTAAAATGTAAGTTTGTAGTTATGAATTTATGAAATTTTGATATAAATTTTCATAAATCGATAGTGTTTTTTGTTAATGACACAGTAGTGATTTTTTCCTGCGCGGAACTTAATAAAGAATTGTTGTTGTTTAACTTTGAGGTTAAAGTTGTTTGTTTTCAAATAAATAAGAAATGTAGAGGAATCAGGTTTTAAAAACTTTAATATTCTACTAAACACAATAACTTGTAATTACCAGTCAGTCTTAAACTATTTTGATTGTAGAAGTACAAATGGCATCCGCAGAATCTTTCAATGCAAAAATAAAAGCTTTTAGAAGTCAATTTAGAGGAGTGAGAAATATAGATTTTTTCTTGTTCAGATTATCTAATCTTTTTGCATAATCCCCAACTTTTGCTTTTTGGGAAAATGTAAAAAACAAAAAACCCACTCGTCTGAGTGGGTTTTGTGGTACCTCCAGGGATCGAACCAGGGACACATGGATTTTCAGTCCATTGCTCTACCATCTGAGCTAAGGTACCGTGCTTATTATTTCACGTTGTTGCTATTTTCATAGGAGTTCCGTGAACTTGTTTGCGGGTGCAAATATAGAATCTTTTTTAAATTAAACAATACATTTTTTAAAAAAAATCTATTCGTACCTTAGCATTTTAAAAAAGACACTATGGTTTTAACTGTTGATATAGGAAATACAAGAATAAAAGCGGCTGTTTTTGAGGGATATAACACAATGGAAATTTTCGTTTTTTCTAAAGATGAAATTCAGGAAAAAATTGAGATTATTTTAAAGAAATATAAAAAAGTCATGTATTTGGTTGTGGCTTCTGTCGGTAATGTAGATAAAAATTTGTTTTTGTGTTTTCAAAAAGATCTGGATGTATGGTTTGTTTCCAATGAAGATGCATTTCCTTTTACCAATAATTATGCTACTCCAAAAACCTTGGGGATAGACAGGATGGTATTGGCGGCAGGTGCAACTTTACAATTTCAAGGCAAAAATCGATTAATTATAGATGCGGGAACTTGTGTGACCTATGATTTTGTAGATGAAATGGATGTGTACCATGGTGGAGCTATTTCTCCAGGTTTACGTTTGCGATACGAATCGTTGCACAACTTCACCGAAAAACTACCTTTGCTAACTGTAGAGAGCCCTAAATATTTCGTTGGTGATTCAACCGCTGAAGCAATCCATTCTGGAGTTGTAAATGGATTGGTCTATGAGATTAATGGTTTTGTCGATGAATATCAATCAAAATACTCAAATTTTATAATAATTTTAACGGGTGGGGACACAGAATTTTTGGCTAAACGATTAAAAAATACCATATTTGCCAATTCAAATTTTCTGTTAGAGAGTTTGAACCAAATTTTTCAATATAAAATAGAAAATGATTAAAAAAATTATTGTTATTGCATGTTTCTTTTTTTCGCTAATGTCTAGTGCTCAAAGTGGATCTGCCTCTCCTTATTCTTTTTTCGGAATTGGTGAATCCAGATTTAAAGGAAATCTTGAAAATCGTTCCATGGGAGGTTTAAATATTGAGCAAGACAGTCTTCATATTAATATTTTGAATCCTGCTAGTTTTGCCAGTATTAGGTTTACTACTTTTACGATAGGTGGAAATTATACCTCTACTAGTCTGAAAACGGATTCTAAAAAAGAAAATGCACAGAGAACAACAGTGGATTATTTGGCTGTTGCTTTGCCATTAGGTAAAGTTGGTGTCGGATTTGGATTGTTGCCATATACTTCGGTAGGATATAATATTCAATCGACAAGTTCAGACCCAGATGGGGCAAATAATGTCATGAAGGGAACAGGTGGTTTAAACAAAGCTTTTTTTTCATTGGGGTATACAGTTATTCCCAGTTTAGTGGTTGGAGCCGATATACAGTATAATTTTGGAAGAATTAATAATTCAAATTTAGAATATATTACAGGGGTGGCAATAGGGACCCAGGAGGTGAATAAAGCCGATTTGAATGGGTTTACTGCTAATTTTGGTGCAATGTATAAACACAAAATATATAAAAAAACAAATTTGTACAGTAGTTTTACATACACGCCCCAAAGTAAATTGTCTTCTACTAATACCAGAACAATTTCTACTGTAAACTATAATTCTAATTTTGATGTTGGTGTTGTTGATCAAGTAGATGCAAGGGAAATTAGAACAGATTTGATGATCCCAGAAAAAATATCTTTTGGTCTTGGTGCCGGTCAAACAAAAAAATGGATGATAGGAACACAAATGGTTTTTCAAAATGTTGGAAAATTAGCATCTGATTATAATACTTCAAGCAATACAACTTATGGGAAATATTCAAGTTATAGTTTAGGTGGTTATTATGTTCCGAACTATAATGTCTTTTCTAAATACTATCAAAAAGTGGTTTATAGAGCTGGTTTGAGATATACAAAAACGGGCACTATTGTTAAATCAGAAGAAATAGACGACAAGGGGATAACGTTAGGTTTCGGATTGCCAATTATAGGTAGTCTGTCCAATGTTAATCTTGGTTTGGAATATGGGCAAAGAGGTACAACTGCTAAAGGATTAGTTCAAGAAAATTATTTTACTTTTGCAGTGAGTTTCTCTCTTAATGACAAATGGTTTGGGCACAGAAAAATTGACTAATTTAATTATTAAGTTAAATTAATCGGTTTCCCTAATTGACATTCTATTATGACTTTCTATAAAAAATATATCCCGCTTCTTTTGCTGCTAATTATTGTTGTTAGTACGGTTTTGGGGTGTGAGAGTAATTTTAAGGAAGTTCAAAAAAATGATTATTCTGAGTTTGTTCCCAGTGGAGATGCTGACAATGTGAATTTAAAATACACCGATTCGGGAAGAATAAAATCCATATTGGTGAGTCCAAAAATGTATGATTATGCAAATGTGGATTTTGCATTTACAGAATTTCCAAAAGGAGTTGATGTAACGATTTATGATAATAAAGGAAAAAGAACCTTTATCAAATCGAATTATGCAATTTCGTATAAACAAACCAATATAATAGATTTACAAGGGAAAGTAAAAATCACTTCGGAAGCCGGGCAAATGCTCGAAACGGAACAGTTGTATTTTGACCAAAAAAATCAATGGTTTTATACGGAGAAAAAGTTTAAATTGACAGATGCCAAAGGAGGTTCGACAGGACAGGGAATTGATTTTAGCAAAGACTTTAAAGTCGTGAACTCACAACGAATAGAAGGAGAGATTGAATCTTCAGAATAATAAAAAATAATGACAACATGAATTTCTTAAAATATACCTCATACCTTTACTTAGTTTTTGGAATCTATTTTCTTTACGATGGATATACAAAATGGAATACGAATGAGTCTCCTCTGTTATATTTCATATTTGGAGGTCTTGCCATTTTCATGTTTTTCTTTAGAAGAAACTTTGCCAAGAAATTTGAAGACAGAAACAAACAATCATAAATGCTATGGAAATAGGTATCATAATATTGTGTTTAATACTATGTGCTTTTTTTTCAGGGATGGAGATAGCGTTTATTTCTTCGAATAAAATTTATTTAGAATTAGAAAAAAAACAAGATAGTTTCGTTTCTAAAACTCTTACCAAGCTTACCGAGAAACCTTCAAAATTCATTGCAGCAATGCTTATTGGGAACAACATTGCACTTGTTGTTTACGGATTTTTTATGGGCGAATTGTTAATGGGTTGGCTGTTGCTTTTTAATTTGCATTTTTCTGATTTCACGAGTCTTTTGATTCAGACTGTAATCTCAACATTTATTGTTTTAATAACAGCTGAGTTTTTACCTAAAGTATTTTTTCAGATTTATGCCAATTCACTTATTAAGTTTTTTGCCATTCCGGCCTATGTCTTTTATAGATTATTCTATTTCATTTCGACTTTTTTGATATGGATTTCCGATTTTGTTTTGAAAAGATTTTTTAAAACGGATGGAGACCAGGTGCAGCTTTATTTTAGTAAAGTTGAATTGGGAAACTATATCAATGAGCAAATGAGTACGGTGGAAGATCATGAAGAGGTAGATTCTGAAATACAAATATTTCGTAATGCGTTGGATTTTTCGGGAGTAAAAGCGCGAGATGTAATGACGCCAAGAACCGAAATTGCGGCACTAGAAGTAGGTGAATCGCTGGAGAATCTCAAAGAATTGTTTATAGAAACTGGGTATTCAAAAATGGTAATTTACCAAAATTCATTAGACGATATCATTGGTTATGTCCATTCTTTTGATTTGTTCAAAAAGCCTTCAAGCATAAAGGAGATTGTTATTCCAGTTGAGTTTATCCCGGAAGCTATCTATGTAAAAGACGCTATGAGTTTGTTGACCAAAAAACGAAAAAGCGTAGCGGTTGTATTGGATGAGTATGGGGGGACATCAGGAATTCTGACCATCGAGGATATCGTCGAAGAACTATTTGGTGAAATAGAGGATGAACATGATTTAGATGAAGAATTGATAGAAAAAGAACTTGAGGAGGGTGCTTTTTTATTCTCTGCTCGTTTTGATGTGGAGTATTTGAATCTGACCTATAAACTGGCCATTCCAGAAAGTGATTCCTATGGCACGCTAGGAGGATTTATTGTGAATTTTACCAAGGAGATTCCTCAAAAAGGAGATGAGATTACTATAGAAAACTATCATTTTGTGGTCGAAGAAGCCACAAATAAGAAGATTGAATTGGTTAAAATGACTATCAAAGACTGAGATTCTTTTTTTAATTTAAAAAAAAACAAAAAAAAAACAGTAGTTCTATAATTATTAATTAGATAATTGTATTTTCGCAAACAAAATTTTAAAATAAACAATAATATACAATGGCAGTTTTATCAAAAATTAGACAACATTCCGCTATAATGATTGGAGTTATTGCTCTAGCATTATTCTCATTTATAATCCAAGATCTTTTTACGAAAGGAAATTTTGGTAAGAGCTCAAAGGATGTTGGAAGCATCAATGGAAAGGATATCGCATTTGAAGACTTTAGAGTAAAAGTAAGCAATGTAGAAAAAAGTGGACAGGGGATTACTTCAACAGAAGCGTCTAGACAAGTGTGGGATCAAGAAGTGACTATCGCTTTGCTTTCTGCAGAATTTGATAAATTAGGATTAAGAGTAGGTGAGAAGCATATTTTGGATATCCTTAAGGCAGATCAAAATATTGGTAAAAATCCAATGTTTTTAAATGCTGCTGGTATGTTTGATGTTGTGAAATTCAAAGAATATTTCAAGTCAAATCCAGAGCAAGCACAATATTTGAAAGAGAGAGAAAAAAGCGCTGAATTGAATGCTAAATTTCAAATCTATAATACCTTGGTTAAAGCGGGTATTTATACTACTGAAAGTGAAGGAAAATTCAATTACGAAATGGGAGCGAACAAAGTAAACTTTGCTTATGTTGCCGGTTTGTTTTCTACTATAAAAGATAGTGAAGTAAAAGTTACTGATGCTGATATTTTGGATTACATGAAAGCGAGTCCAAAAAAATTCAAATCTGAAGAAACTCGTAAAGTAGAATATGTTCTAATTGAAGATAAAGCATCTCCAGCTGATGTGAATGAAGTTAAAACTAAAGTTAATTCATTATTGACAGGAAGTGTAGTTTACAATCAAGCAACTGGTAAAAATGATACTTTAGCTGGTTTTAAAAACACTAAGAATGTGATTGAATTTGTAAATTCAAATTCTGATGTACCTTATGATTCTTCTTATGTTGCCAAAAAAGATTTGCCTGCAGTTGATGCTGATAAATTGTACAACTTAGCTCCAGGTGAAGTTTACGGACCTTATGTTTTTGGAAAGTACTACTGTATTTCTAAGTCTTTAGGAAGAAAAGCAGGTGTAAATGCAAAAGCAAGTCATATCCTTATTAGTTATGAAGGAACTCAAGTGCCTAATAAAAGAGAGAAAAGAACTAAAGAGGAAGCTAAAGCTAAAGCTGAAGAAATTTTAGCTCAAGTAACTGCAAATCCAGATAGTTTCTTGATGTTGGCTTTCACTAGTTCAGATGATTCTTCTGCGCAACAAGGTGGAGATTTAGGATATTTTGGACAAGGTCAAATGGTAAAACCTTTCAATGATTTCGTTTTCAATAATGGTATCGGAAAAGTAGGTTTGGTAGAAACTCCATTTGGTTACCATATCATTAAAATCACTGACAAACAAGACGGAATTCGTTTGGCAACTGTAGCTCAAAAAATTGAAGCTTCAGAAGCTACTTCTGATAAAGTATTTACTCAGGCGACTAAATTTGAAATGGATGTTGCTGATAAAGATTTTAATAAAGTAGCAAAAGATATGGCTCTTACTGTAGCTCCAGCAGTTTCAGTAAAAGCGATGGACGAAAATTTTGGTCCTTTAGGAAACCAAAGAACTATCGTTAGATGGGCTTTTGAAAAAGACACGAAAGAAGGTGCTGTAAAAAGATTTGAAGTGGCTAATTTAGGTCATGTAATTGCAAAAGTTAAAACTATTGATAATTCTGGATTAGTGCCAGTTGATCAAGCTAGACCTTATGTAGAGCAAATTCTTAAAAATAAGAAAAAAGCAGAATTGTTAAAAGCTAAAATGAATGGAAGTTCATTGGAAGCTATCGCAAAAGCTACAGGTACAACTGTACAACAAGCTACTGATGTTACTTTGGAAAATCCAGTTTTAACAGGTGGTGTTGGTCAAGAGCCAAAAGTGGTAGGAACTGCATTTGCATTGGCTGCTAATAAAGTATCAGCTCCAATTGAAGGGGTTACTGGAGTTTATGTAGTGAAAAACGTAAGCACTGTTAAAGCACCAGCTTTAAAAAGCTATGTTGACAATGTAAATAAATTAAAAGCCCAAAGCGCTTCTGAGATTAACAGAGTATTGCCAGCTTTAAAAGAAGGTGCTGATATTAAAGACAACAGAAAAGATTTTAATTACTAAACAGTAATTTTCAAACATAAAAAACCCGATACTTATAAACTGCAAGTATCGGGTTTTTTGTTTTATGGATTTTTCAATCAGAATCGGTGGTCGATTTCTAATGCTGAATTTGAGTAAAATATTATAATATCATTTCGATATAAGGAATTATGGTTTCAAATCCTTTAGATATAAAATAAGGACTAGGATTTTCTTTTGAAATGACCAATACAAAATCACCTCCCCAGGCTCCAAGACTTTTTATGGTTCCTTCAAAATCGGGAAACAAGGATTCTTTTGCGGTTCTTATTTCAAGAATGGAACTCAGTTCTTTTTCGTGCTTTTCTAACGCTTGCGCAAAAGTGTTTTCGTCTTTTGCATTCAAAACAGTTTCCGTTAGTCGATTGATAATCTCTTTGGAGATTTCTAGATTATTTCTTTTCTCTTTATAAGAAGCAATGGCATTTTTGCTGCTTTGTTTTTGGTTGAGATAAACAAAGTATAGGTTTTCTGTAAATGTTGGATGGAAATTTACGTTTTCAACAATTGGTTTGCCTTGTTCAAGATGATATAGGATAGGGCAATCGTTTTGAGCACAGGCAACATCATAACCACTGCCTCCAAAACTGTTTTTAAGCAACGTAAAGGCATTAATATTAAACCACTGAGCGATATTATTTATTAACGTCGAAGAGGTTCCTAATCCCCATTTTTTCGGAAAACTCAGTCGGGTAGAAACAGTATAACCCTCTGATTTAAAAATTACATCCGTATTCAATCGATAGGCTTCTCGTAAAATGGTAATAAGAGTGTTTTTTACAGATTCTTTTTCAAAAGGAGTTGTGGAAATAATTGCCGAAAACGGAATTGTATCTTCAAACCACACACTTCCGTCGGCATCATGACTTTTCCATTTTATTTCTTTGTTACCGGTTTTCTCCACAATCAGGTTTTGTCCAAATTTTGTAGGCAAGGCCAATGCTTTTGCGCCATCAAGGACCAAATATTCTCCTGTTATCAAAAGTTTTCCGTTACTGTAAAATGTTTTTTCCATTATTTTATTAACTCAAATAACTTTGTCAAAGTTTAAGGATAATTATTTTCTTAAATTTTCAATATAATCAACTACAGCACTATGGGAAACAACATGATGTTTGAAGTATTTTTTTATTAAAATACGTTCTTCTTCATTAGCTTCAAACTGATTTAGGATATTGTTCAAATGCATTTTCATGTGTCCATCCTGAATTCCTGTTGTAGTCAAAGAACGCAATGCAGCAAAGTTTTGTGCCAATCCAGCTACTGCAACAATTTGCATTAATTCTTTGGCAGAAGGTTTTTCAAGCATTTCTAAAGACAACTTTACTAAAGGATGCAGCGATGTCAATCCGCCAACAGTTCCTAAAGCCAAAGGAACTTCTAGCCAAAAACTAAAGATTCCGTTTTCTATTTTGGCATGGGACAAACTGGAATAATGTCCTTTTCTGGAAGCATAGGCATGGATTCCTGCTTCCACGGCTCTGAAATCGTTTCCTGTTGCGAGAACAACAGCATCGATTCCGTTCATAATTCCTTTATTGTGCGTTACGGCACGATACGGTTCCACTTCGGCAATTTGCACTGCTTGAATAAATTTGGCAGCAAATTCATGAGGATATTCAATATGTTTTTCGGCTAAATCTTCAATAGGACATGAAACTTCGGCGCGAACAATGCAATCTGGAACATAATTGGAAAGAATACTCATAACTATTTGTATATTCTTTTCTTCTTCAGTAAACATTTCAAAAGCTAGTGCCTCATCTTTTAATGTTTTGGCAAATTGTTCCAAACAAGAATTGATAAAATTGGCTCCCATGCTGTCTTTGGTTTCAAAAGTAGCATGCAGCTGATGATAATTTGGCAATAAACTGGTTTTGTTTTTTAGAATAATATCTAAAATGCCACCACCACGTTTTTGCATATTTTTGGTAATGCTTTCAGTAGTTGCGAACAATTTGGATTTTAATTGTGCAAAGAATAACGTCAGTTTGGATTCGTCTCCTTTGTAGATAAAATGTACCTGACCAATTTTTTCAGTACTAATAACGGTTGCTTTGAATCCACCACGGGTTGACCAAAATTTAGCTGCTTTGGAAGCTGCCGCAACAACAGAGCTTTCTTCAATGGCCATTGGAATCGTGCTGTATTTTCCATTGATAAGGAAATTTGGTGCAACACCCAAGGGAATATAAAAATTTGAAATCGTATTTTCTATGAATTCATCATGAAGTTTTTGAATTTTTTCATCAGAATTCCAGTAATTTTTAAGTAGTGCTATAGCTTCACTTGGAGTTGAAAAATAGTGATTGGCAATCCAGTTTATTTTTTCTTCTTTGGATAATTTAGAAAATCCAGCAACAGCGTTGTTCATAGGTATCAATTATAGCTTTATGTTCGCAAAGATACACATTCCATTTTATTGCTTTTTTCAAAATGAATCTGTATTACGAATTCGATTAATTTATTTAGGGAATTGACTTTTTGATAATTTAAAATTGGATGAGTGTTATATAAGAAGAAGTTTTGTTTTTATTGTAAAATTTTAAATACTACAAAATCAATGGAAAGAATGACTGCACTTTGTTTAGTTTTTAGAAAAATATTTACTGAAATTGTTAAAAATAATTTTTTATAACATTTAACAAGACAAAAGTGTTTTATTTATAAAATTTTCACTAAAATTGTCGCTTTTATAACTTAATCCATATTATGTAATGAGTATTACATTAAATTAGTACAAATACTAATTATGAATGCAAAATTGCATATTGAAAAAGAAAACAAATTTACCTAAATATGAATTCGAATAAGATTACTGCCCTACTTTTCTTTTTGTGTGTTACTGTATTTGGACAACAAAAAATAACCGTTGATGAAATTTATACGGGCGCTTTTCGTGCCAAAGGAATGGATGAATTGCAATCAATGAAAAATACCAATCAATACACTGTATTGAATTCTGACAGAGCAACTAGAAGTATGCAAATCGACCTTTATGATTTTGCAACCCTAAAAAAAGTGTCTAACCTTATCGATACTAAAAATTATAAAGAATTAGCGGATGGGATTGATAGTTATACTTTTGATGATTCAGAAAAAGAGATATTAATTGCTTGTCATTCAAACAAAATTTTCCGCCACTCTTTTACAGCAGATTATTTTTTATATGATATAGCTGCGAAAACCCTAACAAAACTTTTTGATTTCCAGGTTCAAGAACCAACTTTTTCTCCAGATGGAACTAAGATAGCTTATGCTAAAGAAAACAATTTATATGTTTATGACGTAGCTTCAAAAAAATCAACTGCAGTTACTACTGATGGAAAGAAGAATGCTATAATTAATGGAATTACGGATTGGGTTTATGAAGAAGAATTCGCTTTTGTACGTGCTTTCGATTGGAGTGCAGACAGCAAAAAACTAGCTTATATCCGTTTTGATGAAAGTGCTGTGCCAGAATTTTCAATGTCGATTTTCCAAAAAAGTTTATATCCAACAGTTGAGACTTTTAAATATCCTAAAGCAGGAGAGAAAAATTCGTTAGTTTCATTGCATTTATATAATGTAGATTCTAAAGCTGTAATAAATGTGGATTTGGGAAAATATAATGATTTTTATATCCCTAGAATAGAATGGACAAATGATGCTAATGTTTTATCTGCAAAAGTGGTAAATCGTCATCAGGATAATCTAGATCTATTATTCGTTGATGGAACTACTGGAGCTGCTAAAGTTGTTTTTAATGAAACAGAAAAAGGGTACATCGATTTTATTGATACGGATAATTTAACTTTTCTGAAAGACAATAGCTTTATTTGGACAAGTGAAAAAGACGGTTTCAACCACATTTATCTTTACGATAAAACTGGAAAACTAAAAAATCAAGTTACTAAAGGGAACTGGGAAGTTACTTCATACTACGGTTTCGACGAAAAAACAAAAACTATTTTCTATCAATCTACAGAAAATGGTTCTATCAACAGAGATGTTTATCGCATAGGATTAGATGGAAAAAACAAAGTTCGTTTGTCTAAAAACACTGGAACAAATGCAGCGACTTTTAGTCCTAATTTCCAATTCTTCATTAATACTTTCTCAAGCGCTTCTCAAGCTACAACTTATACTCTAAACGAGTCAAAAACAGGGAAAGAAATTCAGGTTATCGAAAACAATCAGGCTCTTACAGCAAAATTAGGAGGTTATAATTTGCCGTCTAAAGAGTTTTTTGTTTTAAAAACAGCAAAAGGGAATGAATTAAATGCTTGGATTATCAAACCGAAAGATTTTGATGCTTCTAGAAAATATCCAGTTTTTATGTATCAATATTCAGGACCAGGATCTCAACAAGTGAATAACGATTGGAATAGTGCCGATGATTACTGGTTTATGTCGCTTACACAACAAGGGTATATTGTAGCTTGTGTTGACGGAAGAGGAACTGGTTTTAAAGGAGCCGATTTCAAGAAAGTGACACAGAAACAATTAGGAAAATATGAAGTTGAAGATCAAATCGATGCTGCAAAAGTAATAGGTTCTTATCCATATGTAGATGCTTCAAGAATTGGTATTTTTGGCTGGTCTTATGGAGGGTTTATGTCGTCTAACTGTATTTTTCAAGGAGCTGATGTCTTCAAAATGGCAATTGCTGTAGCTCCAGTAACCAACTGGCGTTTTTATGATAGTATTTACACAGAAAGATACATGCAAACTCCACAAGAAAATGCAAGCGGATATGATACTAATTCGCCAATTAATCATGTAGAGAAATTAAAGGGAAAATTCCTTTTGATTCATGGTTCTGGAGATGATAACGTGCATGTGCAAAATTCTATGCAAATGATGGAAGCTTTAATTCAAGCCAATAAACAATTCGATTCTCAAATATATCCGGATAAAAATCACGGAATATATGGAGGAAAAACTAGAATTCAGTTGTATACCAAAATGACTAATTTTATCAAAGAAAATTTATAAACCAAATCACAATACAAATACCAAAAACAAAAATGACAGAAACTCAATCGAAAACAGCACATCCAAAAGGACTTTGGGTATTATTTGGAACCGAAATGTGGGAACGGTTCAATTTTTATGGAATGCGAACTCTGTTGGTTCTTTTTCTTGTAAATTCCTTAATGATGAAAGAAGAAGATGCTTCTTTAATTTATGGAGGTTTTCTGGGACTTTGTTATTTGACTCCGATGCTTGGAGGTTTTATTTCAGATCGTTTTTTTGGAAATAGAAATTGTATTATGCTAGGTGGGTTGATGATGGCAATTGGGCAATTATTATTATTTACTAGTGCTAGTGTTTTTGGTGAAAATCTAGGTTTGGCGACTACTATAATGTACTCTGGATTAGGAGTAATTATTTTTGGTAACGGATTTTTCAAACCAAATATTTCCAGTATGGTGGGAAGTTTGTATCCAAAACAAGAAAAAAGCAAATTAGATACTGCATTTACCATTTTCTATATGGGAATCAATTTAGGGGCTTTCTTGGGTCAATTTATTTGTCCATTGATTGGAGATGTTAAAAGCTTAGGTGGAGTTCGCGATATTCACGCTTTTAAATGGGGATTCCTTGCTGCTGCAATTGCGATGCTTCTTGGAACTTTGGTGTTTTATTTCTTGAAAAATAAATATGTGGTTACTCCAGAAGGGAAACCATTAGGAGGATTGCCTTCTAAAAATGAATCTTCAGATTATGAAGTTGGTGAGGCTCAAAGTGCTGTTTTTAGTTCAAAAGCCTTAATAGTATCAGTAATTGCTTTCGTAGGATTATTCTTATTATTTCATTTTTCGGTAGATGGTACAAACGTTGTAAAAACGATTATTTATCCAATCATTTATGCAAGTGGTATTACATTGGCAGGTTTGATTTTATCAGACAGTTCATTGACTAAAATAGAAAGAGATCGAATTATTGTAATTTATATTATTTCTTTCTTTATTATATTCTTTTGGGCAGCTTTTGAACAAGCAGGATCATCTTTAACTTTTATTGCGGATAACCAAACTGACAGAAACTTTTTCGGTTGGCCAATGCCTGCTTCTATGGTTCAAATTTTCAACGGATTATTTGTTGTTGCTTTAGCTGTCCCTTTCAGTATGTTGTGGGATAAATTAAGAGCAAATGACAAAGAACCTATTTCTCCAGTAAAATTGGCTTTAGGATTGTTGTTAATTACGGTAAGTTTTTTCATGATTGCCACTCAGGTAAAAGATCTTGGTACTTCAGGTTTGTTAGCAATTAAATGGTTAATTCTATTGTATTTATTGAATACTTGCGCTGAGTTATGTTTGTCTCCGATAGGTTTATCATTAGTTGGTAAATTATCTCCAAAACGCTTCTCTTCTTTACTGTATGGAGTGTTTTTCTTGTCGAATGCTTCAGGTTATGCATTAGCGGGAACTTTGGGTTCTATATTGCCGGCAACAGGAGATAAATTCAATAAAGCAAAAGAACTTGGAATTGATTTGCAGGCTGTTTTAGATAAAAAAGTAACGCCTACAGCAGAGCAATTGCAATTATTGGACAAAAATCAAATTATGGATCATAACCCAATTTTTGCCGGTTTTGAAATTCATAACTTATTTGAATTCTTTATGGTATTTGTTGCGCTAACGGGTATCGCAGCACTTATTTTATTTGCACTAACTCCATTTTTGAAAAAAATGATGCACGGTGTACGATAATTCAATAAAATAAAAATAAACTAAAAACATCATCTTTTTGATTCAATCAAAGAGGTGGTGTTTTTTTATTTAAACTCTTTTTAATATAATTTTATAATGGAACAAAATTTAAGTTTAGAACAAATACAAAATTTCAAAGGGAAGTACCCTAAGCAGCTGTGGTATTTGTTTTTTAGTGAGATGTGGGAGCGTTTTTGTTTCTATGGAATGCGTGGAATGTTGGTTGTATTTATGGTTGGTCAGTTAGGGATGAACGATAGGGTTGCCAATTTGCAATACGGTGCTACACAAGCTTGGGTGTATGCATTTACATTTATTGGAGGTTTGTTTGCCGACAAGATTCTAGGTCTTAGGAAATCTTTATTTTGGGGTGGAATATTAATGATCATTGGGAGTGTCATTCTTTCGATTGATCCGAAAAACTTCTTTTTTATTGGAATTGGATTTACCATTGTTGGAACTGGATTCTTCAAACCCAATATTTCATCAATGGTTGGACAACTATACCAAGATGGTGATCCGAGAAGAGATGCCGGTTTTTCATTCTTTTATATGGGTGTAAATCTTGGGGCATTAATTGGAGGATATATTTGTATAGCTGTTGCCGAGGGTTCTATGTGGCAATCACTCGTTCCCGAATATTTACGCTGGAATGTAGGTTTTGGATTTGCTGCAATTGTTATGATTATAAGTCTTTTGACATTTACGCAAACTCAAAAAAAATTAGGAACTATTGGGATTTCACCTTTATTGGAAATTGAAAGTTCCAAAAGGAAAAGAATGGAAACACTGACTTATATTGGTTCATTATTGATTATTCCAGTAATTATTATTATGGTGGCCAATACTGTTTACACGGACTATTTCATGATGTTCATCGGGCCAGCTTCTATTTTGTATTTGCTTTACGAAATGAAAAACTTTTCGGCTACAGAAAATAAAAAATTATTTGCCGCATTGATTTTCATCATATTCTCCATTTTCTTTTGGGCATTTTTTGAGCAAAGTGGAGGTTCTTTAAGTCTTTTTGCAGTGAATAATTTAAATAACACTATTCTTGGGGTTAAATTAAGTCCAAATGGAGTGAACAATTCTGCTAATTCATTTTTCGTTATCGGGTTTGCTGCCTTAGTGGGATTGGTTTGGTTGTGGATGGCCAAAAGAAAAATAGAGCCAAATACTGTTATTAAATTCGGTTTGGCATTTTTATTTTTGGCAGCAGGTTTCTGGATTTTTTATTATACTAAATTCTTCGCAGGAGCTGATGGTAGAACATCCTTAGGATTGTTTACTTTTGGATGGTTCATTATTACATTTGGGGAACTTTGTTTGTCTCCAATTGGTATGTCTGCCATGACCAAACTATCACCTCTAAAAACGCAGGCGGTAATCATGGGAATGTGGTTTTTGGCTAGTGCTTATGGTCAGTATTTTGCTGGATTATTAGGAGCTAATATTGCAGAAGCTTCTGAGCATGCAACCAATCTTGAAAAGTTAAATGTCTATGCCAATGGATATAAACAATTAGGTATTTATGCTTTGATTGCAGGGGTAGTTTTAATCCTTATTTCTCCATTGGTGAAAAAATTAATGCAAGAAGTAAAGTAGCGGACAAATTTTGGTATTATTTTTGTTTAAATTTGTAAATAAGAAATTAGAGGGTAAACAAAAAAATAAATAGAGCAAATGAAAAAAGTATTTTTGATAACATTGTTTTTAATCGGAGCTGTTGCGACTCAGGCTCAAGAGTTAAAATGGTACACAGATGTTAAAGAGGCTATAACAGTTTCAAATAAAGAGAAGAAACCGTTAATGTTATTTTTTACGGGGAGTGATTGGTGTGGATGGTGTATCCGTTTGCAAAATGAAGTGCTCAAAACACCTGAATTTGGTAAATGGGCCAATGAAAGTGTTGTTTTGGTGGAATTGGATTATCCTAGAAGAACACCGCAATCTGATGAGATTAAAAAACAAAATAACGAATTGCAACAAGCATTTGGAATACAAGGATATCCAACCGTTTACTTTGCTAAGGCAACCGTGAGTAAAGAAGGGAAAGTAAATTTTGAAGGTTTGGGCAATACTGGTTATGTAGCTGGAGGTCCAACTGCATGGTTAGCAGTTGCAGATCCTTTTGTGAAAAATGCCGCTATGGGTCCTGCACCAAAATCTAAATCAAAATCTAAAAAAGTATAAAAAATACAATTAATTAATTTTATAAAATCCCTTTTCGCTCGTTGCGTGAAAAGGGATTTTTTGTTGGAAACAAGTTGCTTTCCATCTTTTTTGAAACGATTTGTAATTGGATGCATCGGCAACAACCATTTTGGGTTTGGTAGTTTGCAATAGCCTGTCAAGATTAATTTTTGGCGATTGTGTGATTATTAAAATGTCTGGTTGTATCATCTTCGGGTACACTTTTGAACTATCGATCAACAGTATTTTGTTTCCTTTAAAATATATCAGATTCTTCAGTTTATGTTTTTCTTTTAATTCGCTAAAGTTGGCCGTGAGATAGGAAGCGAGTACTTTATTGGTTTCGGAATTTTTTAAAAAGCTGTTATTAGCATATAGCTTTGCGTTAGCTCCATTTCTTTCTATGATCTGCGTGTTTTTTGAAGTATTCAACACAACAAACTCGGATTGATTCTGAACTTCCCATTTTGTTGCAATAGCAGATAATTGAAAGGTTACCAAGGCTATTAATGCCCAAACTAAGTTTTTAAAGCGTTTTTGCTGGAAAGCAATAATTGTCGTGATAATAACCAAATAACTACTTATTAGGAGTGCTGTGTTTAAAGGAATGTCTTTGATAATGAATTGTTCCAATGAGGCAATGTAGCCAATTATTTTGTCCAAATAATAAATACTTATTTCCAGAATTTTTGCCGGATAAAAAGGAACCCAGCTGAAAGAAGCAAAAACCATTACCAGACAGCCAACTCCCATAATAATACTCAGGAACGGAATCACAATGATATTTGTGACAAAGAACAATCCTGGAAACTGATGAAAGTAATAAATACTGAGAGGCAAAGTGCCAATCTGCGCCGCAAATGAAACGGTCAAGATGTCCCAAAAGTAGTTAAGGATTTTGTTTTTTGGTTGCCAAAGTTTTGCCATCAAAGGCTGCAGCCAAACGATAAAAAACAGGGCAACATAACTCAACTGAAAACCGACATCGAATAAGAATGAAGGCTGAAACAGCAAGATAAGTAAAATCGAAACAAGAAGTGTGTGATAAATATTGACGCTTCTTCTCAAATATTGCCCGATCGCAACAAAAGAAAACATCGTTACCGAGCGTACCACCGAAGGGGCTAATCCTGCCAAAATCCCAAAAAGGAACAAGGCAGCGAGTGTAAGTAACAACTTGATGAAAGCACCTTTTTTTGTATTAGGAAAAGGTTTTAGCAGAAAAGTGACGAACAGTAATATAAATCCAATATGCAATCCCGAAACCGATAAGATATGTATAGCTCCTGCATATTGATAGTCCTGAATAATTTCGGAATCAATGTCTTGCTGTTGACCCATTATTAGTGCTACGGCAACGTTTAATTCTTTATTGTGGAATTTGCTTTTCTCTAAATTTTGGATAATCCGGGTTCTTAGTCGTGCGGCGTAATACCAAATGTCTTTTGTTATTTCGGCATTGAGCTGTATTTTATTTGGCTCCGAGTAGAGTTGGGCATAGATTTGTTTGTTTTCGAGGTATTTCTGGTAATCAAATTGATTGGGATTCTTCTGGCTCCTATTTTTATATAAAAGTGCATTGATTTTTAATTGATTTCCGATGTCAAAAGAATGTTTTGTGCTGTCTTTGCTAATGTTGAGTAGAATTCGGCCAGAGGATTTTTCTTTATCAATTGAATTTACCAAGGCAATATAGCGATCGTTGAAAACGGTACTTTTTAATTTTTCCCTTAATGTAAGGATGTAAGTGTGGTTTTTGTCAAAGATGTTCTTGTAGTGAGTGTAGTTGTTTCGTTGGTTGGAATCGGTGTGGACTGTTTGTGTGGTGACACCGATGGAAAAGACTAGGAGGTACGTTGTGATTCCAAAAGGCAATTGAGATTTTGCATTTGTTTTACTTGAATAATACGTTCCGATAAAAATAATGGCGTTTATAGTCAGAAAAGCAAATACAATTGGAAGGATTGGCTTTAGGGAATAGGCGAGCAGTATGCCTGCAATAAAGGCTATCGTGATTCTGGCTACTGGGAATTGCATTACTTTCATAATGCCAAAATACAAATATTTTGTAAGAAATAAGTACTTTTGTAAAGAATCTCCTTATGATTGTCCGCTTGTCTTGGGTGAAGGATAGAAGCAAGCTACCGAAGTAGCGCATATAGCCTGGCAGCATAAACGGAAAGGAGCCAAATCACCACAAGATGATTTGGCTCCTTTTCTTTATGGTGGCACCTCCAAAATATTTTAAAATTATTTTATGGAGTCAACAATTAAATGTGCCGTTTTTTTGCTGGCGCCTATTCCTCCTAGTTTTTCTTCGAGTAAATCGTAGTTTGCGAGCAGTGTTTTACGATAATTGGGTTCGAGAATTTTGGTTAATTCTTCTCGGATGCGTTTGGTGGAGCAATCGTCCTGAATTAATTCGGTTACAACTTCCCTGTCCATAATTAGGTTGACAAGCGAAATGTATTTTAGGGTGATGATGCGTTTGGCGATTTGATAGGAGGCCCAACTGCCTTTGTAGCAAACGACTTCTGGAACTTTGAAAAGAGCGGTTTCGAGCGTGGCCGTTCCGGATGTTACCAGTGCCGCGGTGGCGTTTCGCAATAAAGCATAGGTTTTGTTCGAGACGAATTTTATGTTTTCGCCGGAAATGAATTGCTGGTAAAATGATAATTCCTGGCTTGGCGCTCCCGCAATTACAAATTGATAATCGGGGAAATCCTTGACAACACTTAGCATCACCGATAACATTTTACTGATTTCCTGTTTCCGGCTACCGGGTAAAATGGCGATAATTGGTTTTTCGGACAATTGATTTTCTGCCTTGAAAGTATTAGCGTCAATACCTGATTGATTGTGGATGGCATCAATCAATGGATGCCCAACAAATTCAACAGAGAATTTATGTTTGACTTCGTAAAAGTCTTTTTCGAATGGCAAAATTACGTACATTTTGTCAATATCGTGTTTGATAGCCGTGATTCGGTTTTCTTTCCAAGCCCAAATTTGTGGGGAAATGTAATAATGGTTTTTATATCCGACTTGTTTCGCCCATTTGGCAATTCGCATGTTGAAACCGGGATAATCGATGTAAATAATCACGTCCGGTTTGAATTGCGTAATGTCGTTTTTGCAAATAGTGATGTTATTCAAAATGGTTTTCAAGTTGAACGCCACTTCGATAAACCCCATGAATGCCAATTCGCGATAGTGTTTTACCAAAGTTCCGCCTACGTTTTGCATCAAATCGCCACCCCAAAAACGGATGTCGGCATTTGGGTCTTCTTCATAAAGTGCTTTCATTAAATTGGAACCATGTAAGTCTCCAGAAGCTTCTCCTGCAATAATATAGTATTTCATTTTTGTGTTTTTTTGGATGAACAAAGATAATATTTTAGATACTAAGATTCTGAGATACTAAGTCGCTGAGATAAAACGGAGATTTTAAAAAAAAAACGTAGAATCTTAGCGACTTAGTGACTCAACAGCTCTAAAGAAATAAAGTAACAATAGTGAGCATGATAACTGCCAAAACGACACCTCTTGCCATAATTTCTTTATTCATTTTTAGTAAAATTCCGAAGGCGATTAAATCCATTATAGAGCCTAGGGTAACAATTTTCCCAAGATGTCCTTCGTTTTTCATGGATTGGATTCCGGCCATAAAATCCGAGTGAACAACAAGTGTAATGTACAAAAACATTCCCAAGAGGGAAGCTAAAATTCCTATTATGAATCCGATGAGTAAGTCTGTTTTATTCATTCCAATCTCTTTTGGTTAAGTTTTGTATTGCGTGATGTGCGGTCAGGTCAAATTGTACAGGGACTATCGAAATAAATCCATTTTGCAATGCCCACTCATCTGTGTCTTCGCCTTTGTCCTGATTAACAAATTCTCCTGTAAGCCAGTAGTAATCTTTGCCTTGAGGGGTTTGTCGTTTGTCAAATTTTTCCGTCCAAAGGGCATTAGCTTGACGGCAAATTTTAATTCCTTTGATTTCTTTTTTCTTTAATTTGGGAAAATTTACATTCAAAATAACGCCTTCCGGAAGTTTGTTCTTTAAAACTTCGAGTGTGATTGTTTTGATAAACGATTTGATTTGTTCAAAATCGGCATTCCAATCATAATCCAATAAAGAAAAACCAATTGCTTGAATACCTTCGATTCCAGCTTCTACGGCGGCACTCATTGTTCCGGAATAGATGACATTTATGGATGAGTTGGAACCATGATTAATACCCGATACACAAAGGTCCGGTTTGCGTTTTAAAATTTCGTGAACGGCTATTTTAACACAATCTACAGGAGTTCCGGAACAGCTGTATTCTATGATCGCATCTGTGTCTTTTGAAATTTTATTGAGATATAAAGTGTCGTTTATGGTGATGGCATGCCCCATGGCGCTTTGGGGTTTATCTGGAGCGACGATAACGACATCTCCTATTGTTGCCATTACTTCGATCAAAGCTCTTATGCCCGGAGCAGAAACACCATCGTCATTTGTAATTAGTATTAAAGGCCTTTCATTTTTCATTTAATTGCTGTTAAAAAGATATAATTTTTCATAAATTTTGACTTCGAAAACAAATGTACTAACACAAAATCTTATATTGCGAACAAATAAAATATATTTTTTGGGTTTAATTTTTGAAACTTAAAAAATCAATTTTATACCTTTAACAAAAAATTATGTAGGTATCTAGGGGGCTGGCATAGTTTTTAATGTAACTTAGATAAAAAAATTGATGAATTCTATTATTAGCTTTATGAAAAGAAATTATAAAATACTCATAGCTGTGGTATGCCTTTCGGCTACCTTATTCGCCTTTAATATTAATTCAAAAAAATCAGTAGATCCAGAGAGAGATAAATTGCTTTTGGAGTTATTGACATTTGTAATTGAAAAAGGACATTATAATCCTGCTGTAATAGATGATAATTTTTCAAAAGGGGTTTACAAAGATTATATAGCTGCATTAGATCCGTCTAAACGTTTCTTTCTGCAATCGGATATTAATGAATTTTCCAAATTCGAATTGGAATTGGATGATCAGTTGATTAATAAAGATTTGACTTTTTTTAATCTTACATACGATCGTTTAATGCTTCGTATGGAAGAAAGTAAAAAAGTATTTAAAGACATTTTAGGGAAACCGTTTGACTATAGCGTTGATGAGGATTTTAATGTAGATTACGATAAAGCTCCTTATTCTAAAAACAGTACAGAATTGAAAGAGAAATGGAGAAAACAAATTAAATTATCGACTCTTTCGTCTTTTACAGACAAGAAAAAAATGGAAGAGGATAAGAAATTGAAAGATCCTAATTACGTAATGAAAACAGATGCGGCTCTTGATATTGAAACTAGAGAAAGCTCTTTGAATTCATTAAATGAATCCTTTGGATTTATGAATGATTTAAAAAGAGATGATTGGTTTACATTGTACATCAATTCTATCATGTCCCGTTTTGACCCACATACCACTTATTTTGCTCCTGAAGAAAAAGAAAGATTTGATGTGAGTATGAGCGGTAAGCTTGAAGGTATTGGTGCCAGATTGCAAAAGAAAAATGATTATACTGAAATTTCAGAATTAATTTCAGGTGGACCGGCTTGGAGAGGAAAGCAATTGGAAGCAGGAGATTTAGTGATGAAAGTGGCTCAAGGCAATGGTGTTCCTGTTGATGTTGTAGGAATGCGTTTGGATGATGTAGTTAAAAAAATCAAGGGCCCAAAAGGTTCTGAAGTTCGTCTTACCGTGAAAAAAGTAGATGGAACTATTCAAGTGATTTCAATTATAAGAGATATTGTTGAGATAGAAGAAACCTATGCCAAGTCGAGTGTGGTTGATAAAAACGGTTTGAAATATGGGGTTATATATTTGCCTAAATTTTATATCGACTTTGAAAATAAAGACGGAAGAGATGCCGGTAAGGATATTGCACTAGAAGTGGATCGTTTGAAAAAAGCAGGAGTAAAGGGTATTGTTCTTGATGTACGTGATGATGGTGGTGGATCTTTATCAACTGTTGTAGATATCGCAGGTTTGTTTATTGAGCAAGGACCTATCGTTCAAATAAAATCGGCGGGTAAGAAAAAAGAAATCTTGTACGATACCGACAAAAAAATTGAATGGGATGGACCATTGGTAATTATGGTGAATGAATTTTCGGCATCGGCATCAGAGATTTTGGCAGCTGCTATCCAAGATTATAAAAGAGGAATTATCATAGGTAGTAAACAAACTTACGGTAAAGGAACTGTTCAAAATGTAATTGACTTGAACCAATTTGTTCGTAATAGTTCTGCTGGTGATTTAGGCGCATTGAAAACAACCACTCAGAAATTTTACAGAATTAATGGTGGTTCAACCCAATTAGAAGGAGTAAGCAGTGACGTGGTTATGCCGGATCGTTATGCTTATTTAAAAATGGGAGAGCGTGATGAAGAAAATGCAATGCCATGGGATAAAATTGATCCAGCTCCTTATACTGTTTGGACTAACACTTCAAAATTTGATCAAGCTATAATCAACAGTAAAAAAAGGATTGAAAGTAATGTTCAATTTAAATTAATCGAAGAAAATGCTAAATGGATTGATAGCAGAAGCGCTGAAAACAATTATAGCTTGAATATAGATAAATTTAAAATTGCTCAGAATCAAATTGAAGAAACAGCTAAAAAGTTTAAGCCAATTGTTGATTATAAAAATAATTTAAAGTTCACTTCATTACCTTACGAATTAGAAGGGATCACCAAAGATCCTGTTTTGAAAGAAAAAAGAGAAAGATGGCATGAAAGCTTGTCAAAAGATATTTATGTTGAAGAAGCTTTAAATGTTTTGGATGATTTACAACCAAAAGCAATTGTAAAAACCAGTATTCCGGGAGATAAAAAAGGGAAGCTGGTTAAATCATAAATTTTAAATAGATTCATAGTAATAAAAAACGCTTCAATTTTTGAAGCGTTTTTTTTATAGATAAAAATAGTAAATGTTAAATAATAGAATAAACTGCTTTTCAGACCATTGATTTGTTTAAGTTAAAAAAACTAATTTATATCTTTAACAAAATATTATTTGGCAGTCAATATATTTGGCATAGTTTTTAATGTACTTTAGAAAATATTTTAGCGTCATGCAAAGAGCAAGACCAAAAGAATGGTCGCAAATGCAAGCGTATATAAGTGAATTTATCCCGTCCCGAGTACTATTGGGAAATCAAAAATAACATGTTACATATGAAAAGAAATTATATAAAACTCATAGCTGTAGTATGCCTTTCGGCTACCTTATTTGCCTTTACAATTAATTCAAAAAAATCGGTTGATCCAGATAAAGACAAGTTGTTATTGGAGTTATTGATGTTTGTAATAAAGAAGGGGCATTATAGTCCTCTAACAATTGATGATAATTTTTCAAAAGGAGTTTACAAAGAGTATATAGAAGCTTTGGATCCTTCCAAACGTTTTTTCCTGCAGTCTGATATAAATGAGTTTTCCAAATACGAATTGGAGTTGGATGATCAGTTAACGACTAAAGATTTGACTTTCTTTAATCTTACTTACGATCGTTTGATGCTTCGTGTGGAAGAGGGGAATAAAATGTTTAAAGACGTTTTAAAGAGTCCTTTTGATTATAAAATTGAAGAGGAATTTAATGTAGATTATGATAAAGTTCCGTATGCCAAAAATAACACTGAGTTAAAAGAAAAATGGAGGAAACAAATAAAGTTATCTACGCTTTCTTCTTTAACTGAAAAGCAGAAATTAGAAGAAGGAAAAAAAATCAAAGATCCTGCTTATGTTGTAAAATCAGAAGCTGTGTTGGAAAAAGAAACAAGAGAAAGCTCAATGAAGTCATTGAATGAGTCTTTTGGGGCTATGAGTGAATTAAAAAGAGAAGATTGGTTTACATTGTATATCAATTCTATTATGGCTCAATTTGACCCGCATACTTCTTATTTTGCTCCAGATGAAAAAGAAAAATTTGATGTAAGCATAAGTGGTAAATTTGAAGGTATTGGCGCTCAGCTACAAAAGAAAAACGATTACATTGAAATCTTAGAACTTATTTCAGGAGGTCCAGCATGGAGAGGAAAACAATTGGAAAAAGGAGATTTAATTATTAAAGTAGCTCAATCTAATGGAACTGCTGTAGATATAGTAGGAATGCGTTTGGCGGATGTTATAAAAAAAATAAAAGGGCCAAAAGGTTCTGAAGTTCGTCTTACCGTAAAAAAAGCAGATGGTTCTTTGCAAATTATTCCAATCATCAGGGATATTGTTGAGATTGAAGAAACGTATGTTAAATCAAGTATTGTTGAAAAAAATGGTTTGAAATATGGGGTTATTTATTTGCCTAAATTTTATATTGATTTTGAGAACAAAGACGGAAAAGGACGAGATGCGGCTAACGATATGGCTAAAGAAGTAGATCGTTTGAAAGAAGCCGGCGTAAAAGGTATTGTTCTTGATGTACGTGATGATGGAGGTGGCTCTTTGGAGGCAGTTGTAAATATCGCTGGTTTGTTTATAGAAGAAGGGCCTATTGTTCAGGTTAAGTCGGCTGTAAAAAAAGAAATTCTGTATGATACCGATAAAAAAATAGCTTGGGATGGTCCATTGGTAATTATGGTAAATGAATTTTCAGCATCTGCTTCGGAGATATTGGCAGCAGCTATGCAGGATTATAAAAGAGGAATTATAATTGGAAGCAAACAAACTTATGGTAAAGGAACGGTTCAAAGGGTAATTGACTTGAATCAATATATCAAGAATAGTGCTTATGGAGATTTCGGAGCCTTAAAAACAACTATTCAAAAATTTTACAGAATTAATGGTGGTTCAACCCAATTAGAAGGAGTAAGCAGTGATGTGGTTATGCCGGATCGTTATGCTTATTTAAAAATGGGTGAACGTGACGAAGTGCACGCATTGGCATGGGATAAAATTGATTCGGCTACTTATACGGTTTGGAATAATACTTCAAAATTTGATCAAGCAATTATTAACAGTAAAAAGAGAATTGAAAACAATGTTCAATTTAAATTGATTGAAGAAAATGCTAAATGGATTGATAGTAGAAGTGCTGAAAACAATTATAGCTTAAACATAGATAAATTTAAATCGGAACAGAATCAAATTGAAGAAGCCTCCAAAAAGTTTAAGCCAATTGTTGATTATAAAAATAATTTGAAGTTCACTTCATTGCCTTATGAATTAGAAGGAACAGGCAAAGATCCTGTTCTGAAAGAAAAAAGAGAAAGGTGGCATGAAAGTTTGTCGAAAGACATTTATGTTGAAGAAGCTTTAAATGTTTTGGATGATTTACAACCAAAATCAATAGTAAAAACTAACATTCCTATTGATAAAAAAGGAAAGCTAGTTAAAAGATAAAAGGCAAATTTGAAGATAAAAAGCAGAGTATCTAGGTTGTGATATTCTGCTTTTTTAATTTATTGGATATCTGATTGAAATTTTTTGCTGTCATTTATTCAAAAAGGAATACTTGGTTTTTTGGAGAAAAGCACTGCATGAAGGAATAAAACCTATATGTTTGCGTTTGTTAAATGTAGATTTAATTTTTGAAAAATCATTGTTGAAATACTATTGCTAAGACTAAATTTTATCTATTTTTACAACCTCAAATATACCAAAACTAAAATCTCAATACTATAATGCACATAGCTATAGCAGGAAACATAGGATCTGGAAAAACAACATTAACCCGTTTGTTAGCCAAACATTTTAAATGGGAACCTCATTTTGAAGAAGTAGTTGACAATCCTTATCTCGATGATTTTTACCATCAAATGGAACGTTGGTCGTTTAATCTGCAAATTTATTTCTTGAATAGCCGTTTTCGTCAAGTAATGCAAATCCGTGAAAGTGGGAAAAAAATAATTCAGGATAGAACTATTTATGAAGATGCCCATATTTTTGCTCCCAATCTTTATGCTATGGGATTGATGACACATCGTGATTTTGAAAACTATTCTTCTCTTTTTGAATTGATGGAATCTCTTGTCAAAGCACCGGATTTGCTAATCTATTTAAGAAGCTCTATTCCAAATTTAGTGGGGCAAATTCATAAGCGTGGCCGCGAATACGAAAACACTATTTCGATTGACTATTTAAGCCGTCTTAACGAGCGATATGAAGCTTGGGTTCATACTTACAACAAAGGGAAAATCATGATTATTGATGTTGATAATATTAATTTTGTTGATAATCCGGAAGATTTAGGAAATATCATCAATCGAATTGATGCCGAATTAAATGGTTTGTTTTAAAAAAAACTTTTTGACTTATTAAGATAAAAAAAATGCCTCGAAACTTCGAGGCATTTTTTGTTTAATATATTCGGATGCTCTTATTTCACAGCATCAATATGAGCTTGAACTTCAGCATCTGTTCCTTCAAATTTCTGAACAACTTCAGTACCATTTACCGTTGTGGTAACAGTAGCACTTACTTTTCCGTTAAGATTTGTTTTTTCAATTCTAATTTCATTCTTCATTGACATTGGCTTTTTAGCGCAACAAGCTTTTCCTTTAGGTGCAACAAATTTCCCGTTTTTATCATAATGAGACAAACACATTTCTTTTTGCTCAGGAGTACATTTTAGACTGTCGCACATTTTTGCACATTCTTCTTTGGTCATTTTTGCACATTTAGACATGTCGCATTTTCCCATCATCATTGAACTTTCTTTCATGACGCATTTTTTCATCATGATTTCTTTCTTTTCACAACAAGCTCCTTTTGCATCAATAGTACTGCTTCCGCTTCCTAAAATTGGAGCCATTACCAATCCAATCAAGCACGTTAATTTGATCAAGATGTTCATTGATGGTCCAGAAGTATCTTTGAATGGATCTCCAACAGTATCTCCGGTAACAGCTGCTTTGTGAGCATCAGATCCTTTGTAAGTCATTTCACCATTAATCATAACGCCAGCTTCAAATGATTTTTTGGCATTGTCCCAAGCACCTCCGGCATTGTTCTGGAAAACTGCCCAAAGTACTCCAGAAACAGTAACTCCAGCCATATAACCGCCTAACATTTCGGCAATTAATTGATTGTTATCTCCGTACACTAACTTTCCTAAAAGTACAATTGCAATTGGGAAACCAATCGTTAAAATACCCGGCAACATCATTTCGCGTAAAGCTGCTTTAGTCGAAATGTCAACACATTTGGCATATTCCGGTTTTCCGGTTCCTTCCATAATTCCTGGAATTTCTTTGAACTGACGACGTACTTCGTACACCATGTCCATCGCTGCTTTTCCAACTGAATTCATCGCCAAAGCTGAGAAAACTACAGGTATCATTCCTCCAACAAAAAGCATCGCTAAAACAGGCGCTTTGAAAATATTAATTCCGTCAATTCCAGTAAAAGTTACATAGGCTGCAAATAAAGCCAAAGAAGTCAAAGCTGCTGAAGCAATGGCAAAACCTTTACCTGTTGCTGCTGTTGTATTTCCAACTGAATCCAAAATATCAGTTCTGGTACGAACTTCTTTTGGTAATTCGCTCATTTCGGCAATTCCACCAGCATTGTCAGATATAGGCCCAAAAGCATCAATTGCCAATTGCATTGCTGTAGTTGCCATCATTGCTGAAGCTGCTAATGCAACGCCATAAAATCCTGCTAAAGCATAAGAAGACCAAATCGCTGCCGCGAACAATAATACAGTTGGGAAAGTAGAAATCATCCCTGTTGCCAATCCAGCAATTACATTTGTTCCAGCACCCGTACTTGATTTTTGAACAATAGCCATAACTGGTTTTGTTCCTAAACCTGTATAATATTCAGTTACAGATGAAATAGCTCCACCCACAATAAGTCCAATAAGCGTAGCATAAAAAACACGCATCGATGAAATATCCATTGACCCTTCACCAAAGAAAGTCATACTCATAGTTTCAGGTAGCATATATTGTACTAAAAAATAACAAGCAATAGCTGTTAAAACAATAGAAACCCAGTTTCCAATGTTTAATGCTTTTTGAACTTGTGCTTCTTTGGCATTCTCATCTGTAATTTTAACTAGCATCGTTCCAATAATTGAGAACAAAATTCCAAAACCGGCAATTGCCATTGGTAATAAAATAGGACCAATTCCGCCAAAAGCATCCTGAATATTTCCGCCCATATCTTTGATAACATAATTACCCAAAACCATAGCCGCTAAAACAGTTGCTACATACGATCCAAATAAATCGGCACCCATTCCGGCAACGTCACCAACATTATCTCCTACGTTATCTGCAATTGTAGCAGGATTACGAGGGTCATCTTCAGGAATCCCTGCTTCAACTTTACCTACTAAATCGGCACCTACATCGGCCGCTTTGGTGTAAATTCCTCCACCCACACGAGCAAATAAAGCGATAGATTCAGCTCCAAGAGAGAACCCAGCCAATGTTTCTAAAACAACTGTCATATCTTCTGTTGAAGTCCATTGTCCTTTCATGAAGATTTGGAAGAAAACAATAAAAAAACCGGTCAATCCTAAAACAGCTAAACCGGCTACGCCTAATCCCATTACAGTTCCACCGCCAAAAGAAACTTTCAAAGCTTGTGGTAAGCTCGTACGAGCGGCTTGAGTAGTTCTTACATTGGTTTTTGTTGCGATCTTCATTCCCATATTCCCTGCCAATGCTGAGAAAAATGCTCCGAACACAAATGCAACGACTATTAATATATTTGTTTTAACTCCAGGAATAAAAGTGATTCCTGCCAATACAATACTTGCGATTAATACAAAGACAGCCAATAATCGGTATTCTGCCTTTAAGAAAGCCAAAGCGCCTTCATATATGTGATCTGATATCTCTTTCATTTTACCATCTCCAGAATCCTGCTTTAACACCCACGATCTTTTGATAGCCATAAAAATAAGTCCTATTATTGCCATAAAAATTGGCACATAAATCATAATTGAATTCATAAAATATTCTTTTTGGTTTGTTAGTATAAAATTTTAATCGATAGCAATTTAAACAAAAAAAGCAACACTCATTGAAGAGTATTGCTTTTTTTATAAAATTTGGAGGCTAAAATTATTTAATACTAAATAATCCAGCTGGTTTATTTTCTATTTGATCGAAACGTTCTGTACATTCTTTAATAATGGCATACGCCTCATTTACATCACCCCAACCTTCAACATCTACTTGCTTGTTTTCAAGGTCTTTGTAAACTTGGAAGAAATGCTCGATTTCTTTCAATAAGTGTGGATTGATATCAGAAAGGTTTTCTAATGAATTCCAGATTGGATCTGAAACCGGTACACAGATTACTTTTTCGTCTGGTCCTTTATCATCTGCCATGTGGAATACTCCAATAGGTTTTACTTCCATTACACAACCAGGGAAAGTAGGTTCGTTTACCAATACCAAAACGTCTAATGGGTCACCATCCAAAGCTAAAGTTTCAGGAATGAAACCATAATCAGCTGGGTACATCATAGAAGAGAATAACATTCTATCAAAACGCATTCTTTTTATGGCAAAATCGTACTCGTATTTATTTCTACTTCCTCTTGGTATTTCAATTAATACATCAAAAGTTTTTAATTTGTCTGCAGTCATTATTCTTTTATCTTTTCTTAATTTATTAACGACTGCAAAAGTAAGCAAACAATAGTTTTTTACAATAAAAAAAAGCAATATATAACTATAACGTTTTCGTTAAAATATGCTTTTAATAAACAATTGTTCGTTTGCGCTTTTTGAGATAATAATGCCAAAGCAAAAATGTGGCATAGGAGCGGTATGGACTCCATTGTTCTGTGTGAATTTCCATTTCTTGTTTGTCATGAATGTCGAGTAATTCTTTGATTGTATTCACGACTGCAATATCGCCTAATGGAATCAAATCGGGTTCTTGAAGACAAAACATCAGGTAAATATCGATGGTCCAATTTCCGATTCCTTTTAATTTGATTAATTCTTCCCGAACTTGTTGTGCTGTTTTTGTAGCTAAACTGTCAATGTCAAGTTCTTTATTTAGAACTGCTTGAGCTAATATTTTTATATAATTGGTTTTTTGGCGACTAACTCCCAAAGCTCTAAACTGTTCATCTGGCAGAACGGACATCGTTTCGGGATCACAGGTTGTGTGTGTCTTGATTTTAATAAATGTGGCTTTCGCCGAATCTATGGAGACTTGTTGTTCTAGAATTAATAATACCAAAGTCTCAAATCCTTGAGGTCTCTTTGGGATTGTAGGTAACCCGTAAGTATCTATAATGTGTTTGAATATGGAATCTTTTTGAAAAAGATGGTCGATTGCTTGTTGCATGATTGGATTTTTTAGCCCAGATAGAAATGAAAAGCCTTATGAAAAAAACTGCTAATTTTTGTGAAAGTAAAAAAGCGACCAATCCCGATAGCTATCGGGACTCTTTTTACTTTTTTACAAAAATAGCAGTTTTTGATTAAGCTTGTAATGGATTGCTTCGCCAGTTCGGCTTTCAGCCTCGTGTGCTGGATTAAGCTTCTAGAAATAGAATCCAAACGAGCCTTTTACGGCAAATTTATTCGCATTTGGTGTGTCAAGATAATTACCTCTCCAAGAAAAATCCAATCGGAACACCTTAAAGATATTCCCAATTCCCACGTTGTATTCCCAATATGGGTTCTCGGGGGCCGTATAGACAACTCCCGAAGCATTTATAGCTCTATTAGCATCCGAAACGGTTCCGTAAGCGGCTTTTACACCTACAAATTCTCTCCAATTTAGTTTTCGCATAAAAGGTACTCTGGCAAATAACCGTCCGTTGAAATCGTGATTCCATTGAAATGTAGCATACTTATCAGTGATAAATTCGTAATAATTAAGATTACTGAAGGTATTCTCAATAGTAAAAAAGGTCTGGTTTCCTGGTACAATACTCAATAAGCCCAGAGGAACTGTGCCGAAAGTTTTTCCAAGTTCCAATATCAGATTGGTACGACCAAGCGGACCAATAATGATAGGCTGTTTGTAATATATTTCGATTTTTTTATAATTAAAATCGCTATTGATAATTCCTTTGTATCCCTGACTGTAATTGACAAATAAAGTGGTGTACGGACTGCTGGCTATGCTTCTTTCGACTCCATAGGCAATAGTTCTTCGGTTGGGAGTATATTCTGCCTGAATGTTGAACTCCGATTGTGTGGTGGTGCTTTTTACAACTCCAGCAGGATTTGCTGCCGAAGGCAAAGTTGTATAATAATCTAGGCTAAAAACAGGCGAAGCCGATTCCAGCGTTTTGTATGTTAGTCCCGTTTGAAAGGTCAAGTTTTTTATAGGTTCCATTGCAATGTAGACATTGGTCAATCCTATATTGGTTAATTTACCGTTGGATCCCGTTGTGAAAAAGGCGGAAGAACCAAAATTTCTGGCCAATATATCATTGGTTGTGGTCAGGCTGGCTCCCAACTGTTCGATATCACGCCTGTTTCCTCCGGAAATAATAATTCGGTTTTTCTTTTCAATCATCCATTTTCCAGCAAAACCATACTTGAATTTTTGATCTTGAAAGCCATAGGCAGTAAATCCTTGTACGCGCCATGTGTCATTCGGGCCAAAATAGGTTCGCCCTCCCAATTGGACTCTGAAACCCTCGACCTCATTGTATCCAAAGGAGGAGAAAATCGGGCCAAAATCAAATCCATCATAATTGATATAGCCACTGGCGAGTATTGTTACCAAGTCAGTAAGTCTCTTAAACGCGGGGACCGTGTTCAAGGTGTCGAGCATTTTATAAACGCCTTCTTCGTCTTTGGTTAATTTTTCAAAACGATTTTGTTCCCAATATTCGTCACTTTTTTTGTAAACTTCATTGTCGATAAAATTCACTTCTTCCTTGTAGAATTTAGCGGGTTTTTCGATGTTGAATTTGTGATTTTGATAATAGGTCGTTCTCTTTCCGTAGACTCCTTTTGATTTTTCTTTTTTGTTAGCGGCAAAATCTGACATCAGGTAGTCTTTGGTCAACAAAAAAATGGAATCGTTCAAGACATCAAATTCTTGTTCGACATAAATATCCTTTACCCAGTTGATGTTGGCACTTTTGGTAACGGCCATGTTGATTTTTTTGATCGCAAATGTGGTATCATTCACCCAAAAATCGCCTTTGAAAGTCAGTTCGTTTTTTCGTCTTGGGTAAAAAACAATATTGTAGCACCATTTTTTATCAATATAGGCGCTGTCTCTCAATACATAATTATAAACATCGATCCCTGTTGTTGAAAGAGGACTGGTAAAAGATTTGTCAAATAAGGCAATATAATTATTGTAGATATTATAATCCGAATACAAATCTTTTATGAAAGATAAAATTTGCTGATTTCCTTCAAAACCCGAAGTTTTATTGGCTTTGGTAATCTCTTTTACTTTGGGAATTTTATTGTCGCCATATACATCTATCAAGGCTTCATTAACAAAAATAGGCAAATAGGTTTTTCCCGTTACTTTTGAAGTATCCACATGGTCGAAAATGAATTCCATGCCTTTGAAAATCTTTTGTTTTCTATAGGCACTATCAATAGAATTAATGTCAAATTCTACTTTTTCATACTTCTCCATTTGGTATTGGTCAAATTGATAAAGACCATTTTTGCGCTTTTTTGCCCAAATTTTTCTCAGAATATCAAGTGCCGGATTGTTCTTTTTGGAAGTTTTACCCGTATAGACAACCACTTCTTTCAAGCTTTCCTGTTCGCTTAATTCAATTGTGAAATTATAATTGACAGATTTGGTAAGGGTGATTTCTTTTTCAGAAAAACCAACTGAGCTTATTACTAACGTAGTATAGGTATTTGGGGACTCCATATAAAAACGTCCATCTTCGTTGGTGACAGTTCCAGTACTGGAGTTTTTAAAGACTACATTGGCAAATGGAACAGGCTGTTTGGATTTGTCAACAACAATACCACTCACTTTTGTTTGAGCAAAAATTTGGCTTGCAGCTGCAAATAAAAACAAGACAATAACCGTTAGGATTTTCTTCATGATATATAAAAAAAAGCTTCATCAAATTGGAGACTTGATGAAGCTTTTTAAATAGTTATATGCAATTAATTATTTGTATAATACTTTCTTAACCGCTTTCACAACATCTGCAGAATTTGGCAACCATTCTTTCAATAGTACTGGAGAATATGGGGCTGGAGTATCAGCAGTTGTGATACGTTGTATTGGCGCATCAAGGAAATCAAAAGCTTGTTCTTGAACCAAGAAAGCAATCTCGGAAGATACACTTGCAAAAGGCCAAGCCTCCTCAAGAATTACCAAACGGTTTGTTTTTTTAACCGAAGTCAAAATCGCATCTTTATCCATTGGACGAACAGTTCTCAAGTCAATTATTTCACATGAAATACCTTCTTTTGCCAATTCATCAGCAGCGATATAAGCTTCTTTGATAATTTTTCCGAAAGAAACAATCGTTACATCCGTTCCTTCACGTTTGATATCGGCAACTCCAATTGGAATAGTGTACTCACCATCTGGAACTTCGCCTTTATCACCATACATTTGTTCTGATTCCATGAAAATAACTGGGTCATTATCACGAATAGCCGATTTCAATAAACCTTTGGCATCATAAACATTGGATGGAACCACAACTTTCAGCCCTGGAGTATTGGCAAACCAGTTCTCGATTGCTTGTGAGTGTGTTGCTCCCAATTGTCCTGCCGAAGCTGTAGGTCCACGAAAAACGATAGGCACATTAAACTGCCCACCAGTCATCTGACGCATTTTGGCAGCATTATTTATAATTTGATCAATTCCAACCAAACAAAAGTTGAAAGTCATATACTCAACGATCGGGCGACATCCATTCATTGCAGATCCAACTGCAATTCCAGTAAAACCAAGCTCGGCGATTGGCGTGTCAATTACTCTTTTTTCACCAAATTCGGCAAGCATTCCTTTAGATGCTTTGTAGGCACCATTATACTCTGCTACCTCTTCACCCATTAAGTATATGGACTCATCGCGACGCATTTCTTCGCTCATTGCTTCACAAATGGCCTCTCTAAATTGTATCGTTCTCATATTTTATTGTCTGTGTGTAATTTTTAGAAATGCAAAAATAATTATTTTAAATTACTTAAAAGCATAAATCACTTTAAAATAACAAGGTTTTATACTATTGTATTTTTTAGGAGCTATTTCCAGCTATTCGCTATATCTTCTTGTTGTCCCGTTAGAAAAAAACGAGACCACAAGAAGGATGCCGCTGCTATCTGGGCTAGGGAATTGCTGCTAAATTGAAATTTGTGGTATCAAAATTTCATTTGGATGAATGCCAGATCTTAATAAGTTGCTTAAATCACAAAATTAGCTCGGTTATTTATAATAATTCTGATTAAAACATTAATTACTCTAATGTGATTTGCGAAATCGTAATAGTTGTAAAAAATATTATGCATGCATAGTATATTATTCGATTTATTATTTTAAATTTGTCAAAGAAAAAAAAGAATTTAATATATATTATTATGAAAATATTAGTTTGCATCAGCCACGTTCCTGATACTACTTCAAAAATCAATTTCACTAACGGAGACGCTGAGTTTGATACCAATGGGGTTCAATATGTAATTAATCCAAATGACGAATTTGGTCTAACCCGTGCTATTTGGTTCCAAGAACAACAAGGCGCTACAGTTACCGTAGTGAATGTTGGAGGACCAGATACAGAACCAACTTTGAGAAAAGCATTGGCTATAGGTGCCAATGAAGCCATTCGTGTCAATGCAAATCCTACAGATGGTTTTTTTGTAGCTAAACAATTGGCCGAAGTAATTAAAAACGGAGGTTATGATGTTGTGATTGCAGGTAAAGAATCATTAGACTATAATGGCGGAATGGTTCCTGGAATGATTGCTGGAATTTTAGGATATAACTTCTTAAACTCTTGTACAGGTATCACAGTTGATGGGACCAGCGTAACTGCCGTTCGTGAAATAGATGGTGGAAAAGAAACTGTAAGCTCTTCATTGCCTATTGTTTTAGGTGCACAAAAAGGAATTGTAGAGGAGAAAGATTTGCGTATTCCAAACATGAGAGGAATTATGACTGCCAGAACAAAAGTATTAACAATCCTTGAGCCAGTTGATGCTGCTGTAAATACTAAAGCGGTGAAATTTGAAAAACCAGCTCCAAAATCGGCGGTGAAATTAATTTCAGCTGATAATTTGGATGAATTAATTAATTTATTGCACAACGAAGCGAAAGTAATCTAGAAATCAGTTTTTAGTCGCAGTTTTCAGTTGCAAAACTTTAAACCTTAAACTTTAAACTTTTAAACAAAAAAAATATGTCAATATTAATATATGCAGAATCTGCAGAAGGAAAATTTAAAAAAGTAGCATTAGAATTAGCTTCTTATGCCAAAAAAGTAGCCGAATCATTAGGAACAACAGTTACGGCAGTTACTGTAAATGCAGGAGACGTTTCTGAGTTGTCAAAATACGGCGTTGACAAAGTTTTAAAAGTGAATAATGATAAATTAGCTGGTTTTACTGCCAAAGCGTATGCTGATGTTATCAAGCAAGCTGCTCAGAAAGAGGCTGCTAAAGTGGTTTTATTGTCTTCTACAACAGATAGTATTTACCTATCTTCATTAGTAGCTGTAGCATTAGAGGCTGGTTTTGCTTCAAATGTGGTAGGTTTGCCGGTAAGTACTTCTCCTTTTCAAGTAAAAAGAACCGCTTTTTCAAACAAAGCTTTTAATATTACCGAAATCAATACCGACGTAAAAGTTTTGGCACTTGCCAAAAATTCTTATGGTATTTTTGAAAGCGCTTCATCATTAACAGAAGAGGATTTTAATCCAACCATCGGAGATGCTGATTTTGGAGTAAAAGTAGTTTCTGTTGAAAAAGTTTCAGGAAAAGTTTCTATCGCCGATGCTGATATCGTTGTTTCTGCAGGACGTGGTCTTAAAGGGCCTGAGAACTGGGGAATGATTGAAGAATTAGCTTCTGTTCTTGGAGCTGCAACTGCTTGTTCAAAACCAGTGTCCGATTTAGGATGGAGACCTCACGGTGAACACGTTGGTCAAACCGGAAAGCCAGTTGCTACCAATTTATATATTGCCATTGGAATCTCTGGAGCTATTCAACATATCGCGGGTATCAACTCTTCTAAAGTAAAAGTGGTTATCAACAGTGATCCGGAAGCTCCTTTCTTTAAAGTTGCCGATTATGGAATTGTAGGAGATGCATTCGAAATTGTGCCACAATTAATCACCAAATTAAAAGCTTTTAAAGAACAACATTCGTAAAATTTAATTTCTTACATAAATAAGCTACCTAAAAATAAGATAATCGTATCTTTGCTTTAGGCAGCTTTTTTGTTCCATATATTTTGATTAAAATTGCACATTATTTAAAACAAGAAAAAAGACATAATTAATTAAAGTACTTAGTGCTTTTCCATTATACCAACATGAGCTTAGTTAAATTATCTATTAAAGGGATTTCATACAGTCAAACTCAAAATGGCGCTTACGCGTTAATCTTAAATGAGGTTGATGGGGAAAGAAAATTGCCTATCGTTATTGGCGCGTTCGAGGCTCAGTCTATCGCAATTGCTTTGGAGAAAGAAATTAAGCCGCCCCGTCCTTTGACACATGATTTGTTTAAAAATTTTGCAGAGCGATTTGATATTGTGGTAAAACAAGTGATTATTCACAAATTGGTAGATGGTGTTTTTTATTCCAGCATTATTTGCGAAAGAGATAAAATAGAAGAAATAATTGATGCCAGAACTTCGGATGCCATTGCTTTAGCCATTCGATTCAATGCTCCTATTTTTACCTATAAAAACATTTTGGATAAAGCGGGAATTTTCTTGAAGGCGAACCCTCTTGAAACGGATACACCTAATGAAATGGACGATATTCTTTCTAATCCTGAAACTTTTGGAAGCACCGAAAGCAATGAATCGGGCAGTACTTATTCTAATCATACTTTGCAGGAATTAAATGAATTGCTGGAACAAGCGGTGGAGCATGAAGATTATGAAAAAGCGGCTAAAATCCGTGATGAAATTTCCAAAAGAGAATCATAATGTTTAACCGTAGATTTGTTAAATCGGTTAGTAGAATAAGCAAATCCACGATTAACCAAATAAACAAAAAATGAAGCAATACTTAGACTTGGTACAACATATTATGCATAATGGTTGTCAAAAAGGAGATCGCACCGGAACTGGTACAAAAAGCGTATTTGGTTATCAAATGCGGTTTGATTTGAGTGAAGGGTTTCCAATGGTAACTACAAAAAAATTACACCTAAAATCAATTATATATGAATTGCTTTGGTTTCTTAAAGGAGATACCAATGTCAAATATCTTCAAGAAAACGGAGTCAAAATATGGGATGCCTGGGCAGATAGTAACGGTGATTTGGGCCCTGTTTATGGTCACCAATGGCGTAATTGGAACAGTGAGGAAATTGATCAAATTAGCCAACTTATAGTTGAATTAAAAACAAACCCAAACAGCCGAAGAATGTTGATTTCGGCCTGGAATCCGTCGGTTTTGCCGGATACAACAAAGTCATTTGAGGAAAATGTTGCCAATAATAAAGCCGCATTGCCTCCTTGTCATGCTTTTTTTCAGTTTTATGTAGCTTCTCCAGATGAATCCAAAGGAGAGACTAAAGGAAAACTTTCCTGTCAATTGTATCAACGAAGTGCTGATGTCTTTTTGGGAGTTCCTTTTAATATAGCTTCTTATGCATTGTTAACGATGATGATCGCACAAGTTTGTGACCTTGAAGTAGGTGAATTTATACACACATTTGGCGATGCACATATATACAATAACCATTTTGAGCAACTCGAGTTACAACTTACTCGTGAACCAAAACCATTGCCGAAAATGATTTTAAATCCGAATATAAAAAACATTTTCGATTTTGATTTTGAGGATTTTACACTAGAAGGATATGAGCCACATGCTCTAATCAAGGGAAGTGTTGCTGTATAAAATAAAAAATCCGCTTTAAGCGGATTTTTTATTTAGTGTTATACAACCAATACACTGTTTTCGGCTCCCGCGAAATCATTCCACTTGAATGAATCGGCTTCCGGCTCATTTACATAAGCACCGTCAATTACATATTTGAACTCGTATGCTGAATCTTTATTTAAGTCAAAAGATCCTTTAAAAGTTCCATTTTTTAATTTACTTAAGGCTCCTTCTTCTAATTTCCAATCATTGAAATCACCAATTACAGATACTTGATTAGCTTCTTTTGCTTCTACGGAAAACGTGACCTTACAAACGGGCTTAGTTTTTATAAATTGTTTTTTTATAGACATAACTATTTCATTTTTAAAGTTATAACAAAGTAAATGAAATATTTTTAAGTTTGCACAAACCGCCTCATTTTTAGCATAATAGCAAAAAAACATTCTCTTTTTTACTTTTAAAAAGAAATTAAATCGTTTAAATTTTAATTTAAAAAAAGAAAACGTTTTCTCTTTAAATATTCAATAATCATAACGAAGACTTTTAAAAATAAATTTTATCTTTATGAGCAAAATTTTAAGCCATGGAAAAAGAATTACACGAACAATATGAGTATGCCAGAAACCGAATAAAGCAAAAGAAAAGATTATACTATCATTTCGTTTTCTTGACATTGTCCAGTATTTTTTTGATTGCGGCAATTTATTTTTTTGATACAGGATTTAATATACATTGGTGTATTTGGGGGATTACCTTATGGTTGTTCTTTTTTATTTTGCATTTCATTAAAGTTTTTATAACAGATCGTTTTATGAATAAAAATTGGGAGAGAGATCAGATTGATCGATTAGTAGCTTTACAGCAAAAAAAAATAGAGCAATTGAAATTTAAAATTGAAGAAACTAATTCTAAATAAAACCATTAGCTATGATTATTATGATTGCTGCCGTGGCAGAAAATAATGCCCTCGGAAAAAATAATGAGCTAGTCTGGCATTTACCCAATGATTTTAAAAGATTCAAATCCTTAACTACAGGGCATCATATAATAATGGGAAGAAAAACTTTTGAAAGTTTTCCAAAGCCACTTCCTAATAGAACTCATGTTGTTATAACGAGAAATAAAAATTATAACCCGGAAGGCTGTATTGTAGTGGATAGTATCGAAAAAGCAATTTCAATTTGTCCGGAAAATGAAACTTCGTTTATAATTGGAGGCGGGGAGATTTATAATTTGGGACTTCCATTTGCAGATCAACTTGAAATTACAAGAGTACATCATAGCTTTGATGCGGATGCTTTTTTTCCCGAAATCAATTCCGATGATTGGAAAGAAATTCAAACAGAATTTAATCCCATAGACGAGAAACACCAATTTGCTTATACCTACCAAACATTGGTTAAAGTATAAATGTATGTTGTTTTGTTCTTTGGTAATATTTAAATAAAACTCAAAAAAAAAGCATCCTAAATATTAGGATGCTTTTTTTAATGATTAGCGGGATGACTCATTCTTGTACTAAGATTTGATAACATAATATACAAATCACAAATATCAATATTATCCCCGAAATGAAGACAATATAATTTGATAATCTTTGAGAGTACAACTCAAAAAAGCCTTTAGTACCAAATACCACAAAGGTACTAAAGGCAAAGAAAATTAAAATTTCCAAAAACAAATTTAATCCTAAGAACGTATTTTGCGCTTTTAAAATAATACTGCCATTACTGACGGTACCTTCAAAAAATAATACAAGAACAAATGAGATAAATAGCGCAAGAAGCATCCATTTGATTTGGGTCATTAATTCCCGTCTAACCATTTAAAAAAAATATTTAAATTTTAAAGTACAAACATCAGTAATAAAAACAGTTTCCACAATACCCACTTTTGGTGATATTTCAATTATTTTTCATTTTTATATATTTTTGTTTTAGATACGATATTTAATACAAAAAAGAGGTGTCAAATAAAATTTTAACCAAAACCAAAAACACATTTATAGTTAATGCAGTTTGTTTATATTTGTACAAACTAAAAAAATGCCAAAAGAAATCACACCTTATAAAGACTCTTCACTTAGTAAAAAAGAACAAGTTGCCAAAATGTTTGATACTATTTCAGGTAACTATGACAACCTTAATCGAGTTATATCGTTTGGTATCGATGTTAAATGGAGAAAAAAAGTATTGAAATTGGTTGCTGAGACCAATCCAGAAAATGTTTTAGATATTGCAACAGGAACTGGTGATCTTGCTATTTTGATGGCGCAAACCAAAGCTAAAAAAATTGTAGGACTTGATATTTCGGCTGGAATGCTTGAAATAGGGCAGAGTAAAATTGAGGAAAGAAAACTGTCCCAAACAATTGAAATGGTATTGGGAGATTCCGAAAACATGCCTTTTGAAGATCATTTTTTTGATGCTATAACTGTAGCATTCGGGGTTCGAAATTTTGAACACCTTGAAAAAGGGTTAGCTGAAATTCTGAGAGTACTAAAACCAGGCGGGATTTTTGTTATTTTGGAAACTTCCGTGCCTGACAAAACACCATACAAACAAGGATATAGTTTTTATACCAAAAATATTTTACCGTTGATTGGAAAGCTGTTTTCAAAGGATGATGTTGCCTATGGTTATTTATCCGAATCGGCTGCTTCTTTTCCTTATGGGGAAGCATTAAACAATATTTTAAGAAAAACTGGGTTTATAAATGTGAACGCAATGCCACAAACCTTTGGAGTTGCAACCATTTACTCAGCTTCTAAAAAATAATACTGAAAACATTCGGCACAAATATGAAAAAAATAATTATACTAATTCTATTGACCATAACCATAAAAGGAAGTGCACAGAATTCGAAAAGTATTTTCAGTAAGGATCCTATTATAAATTTAGAAAATTGGCAAAAGAAAAAAATCTATTTCGGTTTTTTTTTAGGATTTAACACTTATGATTTTAAAATAGATTATAAAAAAATGGAAACTGATCCAAGATATTCGTCAGATATCCAGACTGATAATACGGTAGGATTCAACGTTGGATTAGTGACCAATTTAAGATTGATGGAATATTTGGATTTGCGTTTCGAGCCAGGACTTTATTATTCCAATAGAACATTACATTATCCTCCAACTGTTGGTTTTGACAGTCCAAATGATGCAATTAGAGATATAAACAGCACTTATATCAATTTTCCTTTATTGTTAAAATTCTCTTCTCTTCGAACTGGAAATGTTCGCCCCTATTTATTGGGTGGAGTGTCAGCAAATTTAAATTTGTCCAGTAATGCAAAATCTTTGGACGACAATCAAGAAGAACGATTTAGGGTGAAAAGCTGGACTACCAATTATGAGTTGGGTTTTGGGATTGATATTTTTTCAGAATACTTTATATTCTCTCCATCGATTCGAGGCCAATTCGGTATTTCTGACGAATTAATACGTGACAAGGACCCGAACAGTCCTTGGACAAGTAATATTGAGTCTATGAAATCCCGAGGCTTTTTGATTAATTTCACCTTTCATTAGAAATAAGCTATTTTTTAATTTTGCCTTCTGAATTCACTTAGGATAATGGCGGTAGCAGTAGCCACATTCAAACTTTCGGTGATTTGAAGATCTCCAAAACGTGGAATAGTAAGTCTTTTGGTAATCAATTTTTCTATGTTTTCAGAAATTCCGTTGGCTTCATTTCCCATAACAATAATGCCTTCTTGAGGTAAAGTTGTTTTGTAAATGTTTTCACTGTCCATAAAGGTTCCAAAAACAGGTAATTTAGTTTTTGTTATAAAGGTATCTAGGTCAACATAATTGACATTTACTCTAGCAATCGAACCCATTGTGGCTTGAACGACTTTCGGATTGTAAATATCAACCGTTTCTCTTGAGCATACCAGTTGCTGGATTCCAAACCAATCGCACAGTCTGAGAATAGTCCCCAAATTACCGGGATCACGAATAGAGTCAAGTGCAACAACAAGTCCAGACTCGATTATTTTTTTTTCTAAAGGAATTTTGAATACTGCTAAACAGGTATTCGGTGTGGACAAAGCACTAATTTTATTTAATTCATTTTCTGAAATAATACTCCTTTTGAGAGAGGCGACATCCTTAAAATCTTCATTGGTTGTATAAAGATGTTCTAATTCAAAATTTGATTTTACTAATTCTTGAATTACTTTTACACCCTCGGCAAAAAACAATTGATTTGCAAAACGATGTTTTTTTTGTTGCAAACTGGATATAAGCTTTATTTGGTTTTTACTAAGCATAAAAAAATGTACTTTTGAATTAAATATTCTATAATACGAGTCCCCTCATGAATAAATTTTTTTCTTCCTCTAAAACAAAAAAGCGGTTTGCTGGGTATCTTGGGCAATCCATATTTTTTGAGAAGAAAAAGAGTCTTGCAAAAATATCACTATTTATCCTAATTAGTGTTCTTTTCTATGCTTGTAATTCGGAAAAGCGGGTTCCTGCCAGAAAACAGCTCCTTGTCAAAAATGAAATCTTTGAAAATGGCAAATTGCTCAAGAATCAAACCATATATGATCAGTTGTACCAGCAACCAAACAGTAAAGTGCCTTTAATAGGCTATCGATTTTTATTGAATTTGTATAATTTGGCCAATCCAAATCCTGATTCTACATTCAATTTAAAATATTTAAACAATAAAAAGAAATACGATAGGGAAGTCAAATGGCTTTCGGCAAAACAAATTGAAGGACTTCGTAAATCTTTTTGGTATCTGGGGTTTCATAATTTTTTAAAAGAAACGGGGGAAGCTCCTGTAATTTTGGATACCTTAAAAGCTAAAAAATCACTAGTAAGACTTAAAAGTTATTATTTTAACAATGGTTACTTTGATGTCGATGCAACCTATAAGCGAGATTCTTTAGCTCCTAAAAACGCAAAATTAAAATACTATCTGACAACTGGAAATCCTTATTTTATTGATTCCTTAAGGACGGCGATTGAAACACCTGTTTTAGACTCTATTTATAAAACTTCAAAATCGCTTATCGTTCCTGGTAAACAATATAAAACCGAAGATTTTGAAGGTGAAAAAAATCGAATAACCACTCTTTTTAGAAACCATGGAGCTTATCGTTTTCAGGCTAATTATGTCACTTTTGATATTGATACCATAAATAAAAAAGACAAGGCTAATGTAACCTTGAATGTTGGAGATTATTCTTATCAGGAAAATGATTCTACCAAGACAGAGCCATTTAAATTATATAAAATCAGCGAGATTAAAATTTACACCGATTATAAGCCGGAAAGACATGATTTAGCAATTAAAGATAGTGTGACGTATAACAACATGAATTTGTATGGATATGAAAAAATCAAATACCGCCCGCATGCTATAACAGACGCCGTTTTCCTAACTAAGGGAAGTTTCTTTAATGACAACAAAACCGTTTTGACTACTCGGTATTTGAATAATTTAAAGATATTTAATTATCCCACCATACAATATCAGGTTGACCCGAAAGACACATTAGGTGAGTCCTTGGTTGCCAAGATTTATTTAACTCCCCGCAAAAAATACAGTTTTGGCTATACTTTGGATGTTACACATTCGAATATAGAAGATTTTGGGATTACGGGTAGTATTACGGAAACAATCCGAAATGTTTTTAATGGTGCTGAGACTTTAGAGCTTTCGGCCAGAGGAAATATAGGTGCTTCAAATGATATTGCTGATTCAAATGATAGTTTTTTTAATGTATCAGAATATGGTTTAGATGCCAAGCTGAACTTCCCACGAATTCTATTTCCCGTTAAAACGGAAAAAATAATTCCAAAAAGCATGATACCGTCCACGGTGTTTAGTCTAGGTCTTTCTAAGCAAACCAATATTGGATTGGATAAAGAGAATTTTACCGGGTCGCTTTCTTATAACTGGACACCTAAAAAGAACACTACTACGAGATTTGACATATTAAATTTTCAGTATGTGCGCAATCTGAATCCTGAAAATTATTTTCATGTCTATAATAGCTCTTATGATGCTTTGAATAATATTGGGAAAACATATAATACCAATACAAGTTATGTTGATGGAGACAATAATTTGATTATTGAAAGCGGAACCTCTGGTTTTACAAAAGATGTTTTAGCACTGCAGACAGTTTTGAGACCAGATAATCAAGAATACCAAGATGTAAGTAACATTGAGCAGCAAAGAATAAGACTTACCGATAATGACTTTATTTTGGCAACCAATTTTAATTTCACGAAAACAAGTAAGAAAGATTTACAAGACAATACCTTTTATACTTTTAGAACCAAAATAGAATCTGCGGGAACATTACTGTCTTTAATTTCAAACGTAAGCAACATTCCTAAAAACGAAAATGGGAACTATGAAATTTTCAATTTAGAATATTCGGAATATATAAAAACGGAATTTGATTTTATTAAACATTGGAATGTAAATAAGGCAAATGTATTTGCGATGAGAGCTTTTTTTGGTATTGCAATTCCTTATGGAAATTCTAATTCAATTCCTTTTTCGAAGAGTTATTATGCAGGAGGGGCTAATGATAATAGAGCATGGCAGCCTTATAATTTGGGGCCAGGGAGCAGTTCTTTTTCTAATGACTTTAATGAAGCCAATATGAAAATTGCAATTAGTGGTGAATACCGATTTCTAATTGCCGGAAAATGGAATGGAGCTCTTTTTGCTGACGCAGGAAACATTTGGAATGTTTTGGATGTAGTGAACTATGAGCCTGCAAAATTTAATTCGATAGAAGATTTAAAAGAAATGGCTTTGGGTACTGGATTTGGGATACGATATGATTTAGGCTTTTTTGCGGTTAGAGTAGATATGGGATTCAAAACATACAATCCTGCCTTAGAAATGGGCGATAGATGGTTCACTCAATATAATTTTGCAAATTCAGTATTTAATTTTGGTATCAATTACCCTTTCTAAGTGCTAATTAATTCTTATTTTTGCAAACTATAATCTAAAAACTAAAAAAAAACAATTAAAAGAAAAATTACAATGGCACACAATATCAAACCCGGAGTAGCTACAGGCGATCAAGTACAAGAAATTTTCAATTATGCAAAAGAAAAAGGTTTTGCACTTCCAGCTGTAAATGTTATTGGATCGGACACAATTAATGGAGTATTAGAAACAGCTGCAAAACTAAACGCGCCGGTTATTATCCAATTTTCAAATGGTGGAGCACAATTTAATGCAGGAAAAGGACTTTCAAATGCTGGAGAAAAAGCCGCTATCGCTGGTGGTATTGCTGGAGCAAAACACATTCACACATTAGCTGAGGCATACGGAGCTACTGTTATTTTGCATACTGACCACTGTGCTAAAAAATTATTGCCTTGGATTGACGGGTTGTTGGACGCTTCAGAAGAGCACTTTGCTGCAACTGGAAAACCATTATTCTCTTCTCACATGATCGATTTATCTGAAGAGCCAATCGAAGAAAACATCGAAATCTGTAAAGGTTATTTAGAAAGAATGAGCAAAATGGGGATGACCCTAGAAATCGAACTTGGAATCACTGGTGGTGAAGAGGACGGTGTGGACAACTCTGATGTAGATAGCTCAAAATTATACACTCAACCTTCTGAAGTATCTTATGCTTACGAAGAATTATCAAAAGTGAGTCCAAGATTTACAATCGCTGCTTCTTTTGGAAACGTACACGGTGTTTACAAGCCAGGTAACGTAAAATTGACTCCAAAAATCTTAAAAAATTCTCAAGATTACGTTCAGGAAAAATTCAAAACTGGACCAAATCCTGTTGATTTTGTTTTCCACGGTGGATCTGGTTCTACATTGGAAGAAATCAGAGAAGGAATTAGCTACGGTGTTGTAAAAATGAATATTGATACTGATTTACAATTTGCATTTACTGAAGGAATCCGTGATTTTATGGTTAACAATATTGAATACCTTAAAACTCAAATTGGAAATCCAACTGGTGCTGATGCTCCAAACAAAAAATACTACGACCCAAGAAAATGGTTGCGTGAAGGTGAACTAACTTTTATTGCAAGACTTGAGCAAGCATTTGCTGACTTAAACAATGTGAATACACTATAATTTTACATTTCAGATTTTAGACTTCAATGAGAAATCTAAAATCTGAAATTTTGATCTAAAATAAAAAAAGATGGCTTGGTTTAAAAGAAAAGAAAAAGGAATCACTACGGCTACCGAAGACAAAATGGACATTCCAAAAGGACTTTGGTACAAATCACCTACAGGGAAAATTATCGATGCTGAAGAATTAGCGCGTAATCTATTTGTAAGTCCCGAAGATGGTTTCCATGTTAGAATTGGGAGTGAAGCCTATTTTGATATTTTATTTGACAATAATGAGTTTGTTGAATTAGATAAAAATATGACTTCTAAAGATCCATTGCATTTTGTTGATACCAAAAAATATGCAGATCGATTGAAAGAGGTGATGGAAAAAACACAACTTAAAGATGCGGTGCGCACTGGAGTTGGAAAATCCAAAGGAAGAGAATTAGTAATATGCTGTATGGATTTTGCCTTTATTGGTGGATCTATGGGAGCAGTTGTTGGAGAAAAAATTGCAAGAGGAATTGATCATGCTATCAAAAACAGATTGCCTTTTGTAATGATATCCAAATCAGGAGGTGCCAGAATGATGGAAGCTGCTTATTCTTTAATGCAATTGGCAAAAACATCTGTAAAATTGGCGCAACTAGCCGAAGCTAAATTACCTTATATCTCACTTTGTACTGATCCAACTACTGGAGGAACAACTGCTTCTTATGCAATGTTGGGAGATATCAATATTTCTGAGCCAGGTGCCTTAATTGGTTTTGCTGGTCCACGTGTGGTGAGAGATACGACAGGTAAGGATTTGCCTGAAGGATTTCAAACTGCCGAGTTTCTTCTCGAACATGGTTTCTTGGATTTTATTACGCCTAGAAAAGAATTGAAAGATAAGATCAACTTATATATCGATTTGATTCAAAACAATGATATTAGATAAATGAAAATCCCGAGCAATCGGGATTTTTTATTTTATAACTACTTTTTTGGTCTTCCTTTTTTGAGCTCTTTTTCGGCTATTTTAAATACCAGTTTTTCTCTCCATTTGGCATAACGGCTTTTGAAGGTTACTTTTATAGCACTGTCTACAGCGCCATGCATGAATAAACTCCAAACACTGGCTATTTTACGTGTAATAGATCGATCCCATGCACGAAGCGTCAGGGAGAAAGAGCCGTCAATATACCGCATCCAGTGCCACATTCCGGTTGGCATAAACAAGGTGTCTCCGTGTTCCAGAAAAACTTCATAACCTTCAACTCCTTTTAGTGCGGGAAATTTTTCGAAATCTGGATTGGTAACATCATAATCTTCTAAAGCATAGGTCGTATTGGGAATGCAGTAGAGCCTTTTTTTCCATTTGTAGTCAAATAATATAATGTGTTTTCTTCCTCCAAAATGAGTGTGGAAAAGATGTGGTAAGTCGATGTCATAATGTAAAAAGGTGATAGCCCGGGAACCTCCAAAAAACATGGCTGGCATGCTTTCTATAAATCCGCCCATCAATTCTTTGGGAACTTTTACATCATTAAGTAAGTCGGGTCTGTGTTTGAAAAGATTAAAGAAAAAAATACGCAAGTCTGTTGGTTCTTTTTTTATTAAATCCAAATATTCGCCAAATTTCATACTGGCAATAGAAGCATTGATAACTTTGGTAGGATCAGCTTTGGAATTATCTACTAGTTTTACTTCAATATCTCCCGCGATTTCCTTGAAATAATCGGTAGACCATTTTTCTCTTGCAGGCCAATCCTTAGTTAGCCCTTTTATGATTAATGGCTTTCTTTTATCTAAATAATTTTTTTTAAAATCTTCTCTAGAAATAGATTCAACAGTATCAACAGATTTTAGGATAAAACTCATTTATTTATTTTTTTAATTTAAATAGGTCTGCCTACCAAAAATACCTAATTATTTCATGTATTCAAAATTTACAATTAAATAACAAAAACGTAATATGTTACATTCCAGTTCGAATGGCTTCCACAGGATCTAGTTTAGATGCGCTAATAGCTGGAAGGATTCCTGAAATAAGTCCTATAACAGCAGCTAGGCCTGTTCCTAAAAGAATGTTTCCAAGTCCCAAAACAAATTCAAAGTCTAACACCTTTGTCAAAATCATAGCAATTATCCAAACCATAAATAAACCAATAATTCCTCCCAATACAGAAAGTATTATGGCTTCGAATAAAAATTGAAACAATATAAAACGATTTTTGGCTCCCAATGATTTTTGAATCCCAATGAGGTTGGTGCGTTCTTTTACGGAAACAAACATAATGTTCGCAATTCCGAAACCACCCACCAGTAATGAAAAGCCACTGATAATCCAGCCAACCACGTTCATCTGACTAATAATGTTATCGATAAGTTCTAGAAATCCACCAAAAACATTAATGAAGAAATTATCAATTTCCCCGGCTTTCAATCCTCTAAAATTTCTTAATTTTTGTGTTATCTCACTTTTATATTCTTCCATATCTACCCCTTTTTCGGGTTTGAATATAATTACATTCGTTAAATTTGGATTATTATCGCCATACAGCCTGCGCACAAAATTAACGGGAATAAAAGCTGCGCCGTCATTGCTGTCGCCAATCGAAGAGCCTTCCTTCTTTAAAACACCTATAACGGTAAATCGTTGGCCATACAATCTTACATTTTTACCTAGGGGTTCTGAGTCATCAAAAAGTGATTTAGCAATATCGTTACCAATTACAATAACAGGAGTTCCTGAGTTCGCTTCGGATTCATTATAAAATCTTCCCTTTTCAAATTCCAATCCCTGGATGTCTATAAACTCATAAGAAACAGGAACAATATTTACATCACTCACTGTTTTGGATTCGTATTTTATCGATTCCCTTTTGGTGAATATTTGATATCCTAATTGGTCTGTATGGGTCATTGCGTTTTTTAGGTAGACATATTCAGTGTATTTTACATTGGGGAATTGCTCTCTTTTCCACTGTGGGATATCCGACGGGCCGAAGGAAAATTTCAATAAATAAATAGTATTTTTATCCAGACTGCTTAACTCTTTTGAAATTTTTCTGTCCAAAGAATCTACTGCCGCAAGTACAGCTATTATAGAGAATATACCAATAGTAACCCCCAATAAAGAAAGTAATGTTCTTAATTTATTACTGCGTAAAGCATTCATGGCAAAACCAAAACTCTCTTTTAATAATCGTAGGTAAACTAGCATGTTTTTTGAATTTGTATTAGTGTAAAATTCTATCTTTTTATTTCTTCCGAAAAGTATTTAAAATTTGGTTGTCAGGAACCGCTTTTTTTATTTTAATTAAGAAGAAATTTCATCGCAGCGGTTTCAAAAACCAAAAAAAAATACATTTAACAATAGGTATGTTATTTTAAGACATTGTTACATATTTTTTATTGAATTATATTATCAAAAAAAACTATTTTTGCACTTTATAATCATAACTACTCAATGAACACAACAAAAACAATCCAATCAGCATTAATTTCGGTCTTTTCAAAAGAAGGTCTTGAGCCAATTGTGAGAAAATTGCATGAGCAAAATGTAATTTTTTATTCTACAGGAGGAACCGAGGAATTCATTAAAAATTTAGGAATCCCTGTTATCCCTGTTGAAGATGTTACTTCTTATCCTTCAATTTTAGGAGGAAGAGTTAAAACATTGCATCCAAAGGTTTTTGGGGGAATCTTAAACCGTCAAGATAATGAAAGCGATGTACAGCAAATGCAGGAATACAACATTCCGCAAATTGATTTGGTAATTGTTGATTTATATCCTTTTGAAAAAACAGTTGCTTCAGGAGCTAGTGAGTCAGCTATTATTGAAAAAATAGATATTGGTGGTATTTCATTGATTCGTGCTGCCGCAAAAAACTTTAAAGATACCGTAATCGTTCCTTCAATGGATCAATATAGTCTGTTTTTGGACATGATTACCTCTCAAAATGGAGCAACAACATTGGCAGACAGAAAATTATTGGCGACCAAAGCTTTTCATGTTTCTTCGCATTATGACGGTGCTATCTTTAATTATTTCAATACTGACGAAACAATCTATAAAGCAAGTATAGAAAATGGACAAGTATTGAGATATGGAGAAAACCCACATCAAAAAGGATTTTTCTTTGGAGATTTCGACGCAATGTTCACCAAAGTTCATGGTAAAGAATTATCATATAACAATTTGTTGGATGTTGATGCTGCAGTAAACTTAATTCATGAGTTTAAAACTGACGGACCGACATTTGCAATTTTAAAACATAACAATGCTTGTGGATTAGCTACAAGAGATACTATTTCTGAAGCTTACAATGTGGCGTTGGCTTGTGATCCTACTTCTGCTTTTGGAGGTGTGTTGATTGCTAATACGACAATTGATGTGGCTACTGCCAATGAAATAAATAAATTATTCTGTGAAGTTGTAATCGCGCCATCTTATGATGCAGAAGCAATTGCTATTTTACAAGAAAAGAAAAATAGAATTATTTTAATTCAAAATGATGTTGAATTGCCTCAAAAACAGGTGAGAACATGTTTGAATGGATTATTGATTCAAGAAAGAAACAACATCACTGATACTAAAGCAGACTTAAAAACCGTTACAACAACAGCACCTACAGAGCAAGAAATTGAAGATTTGATTTTCGCTTCTAAAGTGTGTAAGAATACTAAATCAAATACGATTGTCTTCGCTAAAAACGGTACTTTAATCTCTTCGGGAACAGGACAAACATCAAGAGTAGATGCATTATTGCAAGCTATTGAAAAAGCAAAAGTTTTTGGATTTAGTTTGGAAGGTGCTTCTATGGCAAGTGATGCTTTTTTCCCATTCCCAGATTGCGTTGAGATAGCAAAGAAAGCTGGAATAACAGCGGTGATTCAACCAGGAGGATCGATAAAAGACGAATTGAGCATTAATTATTGCAATGAAAATAATCTTGCGATGGTATTTACAGGAACACGTCATTTTAAACATTAATTTGTTTAACTTTGTGCGTAATTTATTTATAACTTTTTAACCCCTAAAAGGCATATGGGATTTTTTGATTTCATGACCGAGGATATTGCGATAGACCTTGGTACAGCAAACACTTTAATCATTCACAATGACAAAGTCGTAATTGACAGTCCGTCTATTGTTGCGCGTGATAGAATATCAGGCAAAATTATTGCAGTTGGTAAGGAAGCCAATATGATGCAAGGTAAGACGCATGAAAACATTAAAACAATCAGGCCTTTAAAAGATGGTGTAATTGCAGATTTTGATGCTTCTGAAAAAATGATCAGTATGTTTATCAAAAGCATACCGGCATTGAAAAAAAGAATGTTTACACCTGCCCTAAGAATGGTGGTTTGTATTCCTTCTGGTATTACCGAAGTGGAGATGAGAGCGGTAAAAGAATCTTGTGAGAGAGTAAACGGAAAAGAAGTATACTTAATACATGAGCCTATGGCTGCCGCAATTGGTATCGGAATCGATATTATGCAACCAAAAGGGAATATGATTGTTGATATAGGTGGTGGAACAACTGAAATTGCTGTAATTGCATTAGGCGGAATTGTATGTGATAAATCGGTAAAAATTGCCGGTGATGTTTTTACAAATGACATTGTTTATTACATGCGTACACAACACAACCTTTTTGTTGGAGAAAGTACCGCTGAAAAAATAAAAATTCAAATTGGTGCAGCCATTGAAGACTTAGAAACTCCTCCAGAAGATATGTCTGTTCAAGGAAGAGATTTATTAACCGGAAAACCAAAACAGGTTGAGGTTTCTTATAGAGAAATTGCAAAAGCATTGGATAAATCAATTCAACGAATTGAAGATGCGGTAATGGAAACATTATCACAAACTCCTCCGGAATTAGCTGCCGATATTTATAATACAGGTATTTATCTTGCAGGTGGTGGATCTATGTTGAGAGGACTTGATAAAAGAATCTCCCAAAAAACAGATTTACCGGTTTATATTGCCGAAGATCCATTGAGAGCGGTAGTAAGAGGAACTGGAATGGCTCTTAAGAATATTACGAAGTTTAAAAACATTTTGATTAAGTAATAACCTTTTTACTGAAGTTACTTTATATCTAACATTCAATATACCGTTAAGAAATGCAGCAAATATTTTCATTTATTATAAAAAACAGTAATAGAATACTGTTTTTGCTGCTTTTGGGTATTGCGTTATCCCTTACCATACAATCTCATTCTTTTCATAGAAGTAAAGTCATCAGTTCCGCTAATTTTCTGAGTGGTGGTGTTTATGAGAGAATAAATTCTGTGGAAGAATACCTTCACTTAAAAGAACAAAATGATGAACTTGCGCGCGAAAATGCCAACTTGAAAAGTTTGTTGTTTAAAACTCAAGATTCCGCCAAGATTCCTAATTTAGACAGCCTGAAAGGTGTTCTGCCAAAAGACATTATTGTATCCAAAGTGATTCATAATTCATATAATGTGTACGAGAATTTTTTAACTTTGAATTCAGGTTCAAAATTGGGCGTTAAGCCTGATATGGGAGTTATTAATAGCTTGGGAATTGTTGGTATCATCGATAATGTATCTGCAAATTATTCTACTGTAATTAGTATATTGAATACTAAATCTCAGATTAATGCCAAAATCAAGAATTCAGATCATTTTGGGACTTTGAATTGGGATGGGAAAAATGCAGGTTTTGTACAATTGATTGACGTACCAAGATTAGCTAGTATTCGAAAAGGGGACACAATCGTTACTGGTGGACAATCGGTTATATTCCCAGAAAACATTGGAATTGGTACAATAGATAAAATATTTATCCCTGGTGACAAAACTCATTATTACACTATCAGAGTAAAACTATTTAATGATATGACTAATCTAGGTCATGTTTATATCATAAAATCTGAAAACAGCGAAGAAATTAAAAATTTAGAAAACCAAAGAAAAAAAGATGAATAGCACGTTGTTAGTGAATATTTTTCGTTTTGTGCTCTTATTAGCTTTACAAATTCTAGTTTTTAATAATATGAATTTCGGAGGTTATGTAAGTGCATTTCCCTATATCCTTTTCATCATTCTTTACCCTGTAAACGGAAACAAAGCCAATCTGCTTATCGCTAGTTTTTTTCTGGGTTTAATTATGGATTTATTCTCTAATTCGGGAGGAGTTCATGCTACAGCATGTGTCCTTTTAGCTTATTTAAGACCTTACTTTTTTAAATTTTCATTTGGATTGAGTTATGAATATCAAACTATAAAACTAAATGATGTTTTGACTCCAGAGCGATTTACGTTTATTTTATTGTCAGTTATGACACATCATATCGCCTTATTCTTATTAGAATCTTTTCAAATTACTTTCATCTTAGATGTTCTACTTAGAACTTTTCTAAGCACACTGTTTACTATTCTAACCTGTATTATTCTTATTTACCTAATAAAGCCAAATAAAAGATGAGAAAAGTCTTGTTGCCAGCTTTAATTATTATTGGTGCATCTTTGTTACTCATACGTGTTTTTTACTTGCAAATTATAGACGATTCTTTTAAGCTAAAATCAGAAAATAATGCAATTAAAATCAAATATGATTATCCAGAGAGAGGTTATATTTATGATAGAAATGGAGTGTTATTAGTTGCCAATCAGCCATCGTATGATATAATGGTAATTCCTAGAGAGCTTAATAATACAGACACTCTTGAGTTTTGTAAATTATTGAATATTACGAAAGAAGATTTCATAAAAAGGATTGAAAAAGCAAAAGTCTACAGTCCAAGATTACCTTCGGTATTTTTGGCCCAATTGAACAAAAATGAGTTTGCCGCTTTTCAGGAAAAAATCAGAAAGTTCGAAGGGTTCTATTTCCAAAAACGTGCCTTGCGTGATTACGAAGTTGATTTTGGGGCCAATATTTTTGGATTTATAACACAGGTCAATGATAAACTAATTGAAAAAAACCATTATTATAAAAGCGGAGATTTAATTGGTAAACAAGGAGTTGAAGAAAGTTATGAAAAAATCCTTCGCGGTGTCAAAGGGGTTAAATATTTTCAAAAAGATAAATTCAATCGAGAAATAGGTTCTTATAAAGAAGGTAAATTTGACACTATTGCTGTTCAAGGGGAAGATATAAATCTAACTATTGATGCAGAAATCCAAAAGTACGGTGAACAATTAATGATCAATAAACGAGGAGGAATAGTAGCAATTGAACCCAAAACTGGAGAGATTTTAGCACTTGTAACGGCTCCTTCCTATGATCCTGGAATTTTGGTGGGAAGACAACGCTCGAAAAATTACACAAAATTATACCATGATTCTATAGCAAAACCGCTTTATGACAGAGGATTATTGGCCGAATACCCACCAGGTTCTCCTTTTAAAATTATGACAGGTCTAGTTGGACTGCAAGAAGGAGTAATAGATGAGCAAACTACTTTTGTCTGTAATCATGGTTTTTATTATGCTCCAGGCCGATTTCAAGGATGTCACTGTGGTATTTTTGGACCTAGAAGTCTCAATGTAGGTATTTACAAGTCTTGTAATGCTTATTTTTCGAATGTGTATTTGAGAACTATTGGAAAATATAAGGCCCCTTATGCTGTGGATGTATGGAGCAATCACGTTAAGAGTTTTGGATTAGGTCAATTTATGGGTTACGATTTGCCAACTGGTAGAAAAGGAAAGATTCCGACTTCCAAAACCTATGAAAAAATGTATCCTGGTTGGGGCTATAGTGGAAAAACAATTATATCCAATGCCATTGGTCAAGGAGAAGTATTAATGACTCCTATACAATTGGCCAATATGATGTCTGCTGTTGCTAATGAAGGGTACTATTACACTCCTCATATTATTAAGAAAATAAAAGGAGAGAAAATCGATACTAAATTTACGACAAAGCATGTTACAACTATTGACAAAAAATATTTTCCTCCTATGATTCAAGGTTTATTTGATGTTTATAACCATGGGACCGCCTATGCCTTAAGAGTTGAAGGAATCGACATTTGTGGAAAAACAGGAACAGCCGAAAATTTTGCCAAAATTGATGGAGTAAGAACCAAAATGCAAGATCACTCAATTTTTGTTGCTTTTGCTCCAAAAGATAACCCGAAAATTGCCATCGCTGTTTTGGTAGAAAACGGAGGTTTTGGTGCTACTATTGCTGGACCAATTGCCAGTTTAATGATAGAAAAATACCTTAGAAAAAAAATCACAAGAACCGATTTAGAAACTCGAGTTTTGAATATCAGTTTACAAGGGCGTTACGCCAAACTTGGAGGTCTTTCAGAAGAAGTGAAAAAACAATTGCGTATTCAAGATTCTATTACAAACAGTAAAATAAAAGCAGCTCAAAAATTAGATTCTTTAAAAACCAAAAAACAATAATTCATATCAAATGAAAAATCAAAGTTTATCAAGCAATATTGATTGGATATGTATCATTATCTACATTTTACTTGTGTTTTTGGGGTGGTTAAATATATATTCTTCTTCATTGTCTTCAACTGAGGGGACTTATGAGAAGCAAGCTATATTTATTGCTTTATCTGTTCCTTTGATTTTTATTTTATTATATATTGATGGTAAATTTTATGAAAAATATGCCAGCATCATATTTGTGATTTCCTTACTATCCTTGTTAGGTTTGTTTGCTTTTGGTAAAACAATTGCAGGTCAACGCTGTTGGTATGGATTCGGAAGTTTTACTTTGCAGCCTTCTGAGTTTGCAAAGGCAGCTACATCTTTGGCATTGGCTAAGTATCTAAGTGATACACAAATAAACTTGAAAGATGTTAATAGACAAATACAGGCATTGGCAATTGTATTTTTGCCGGTTATGCTCATCTTGCCACAGCCCGATCCAGGAAGCGCCTTAATATATAGTATTTTTATTATTGTTTTGTTTAGAGAAGGATTGCCGTCTTGGTATGTATGGACAGGTTTTATAACTATATTGCTTTTTATGTTAACTCTGGTTTTAGAGCCTCAGTATGTTATTTTGATGGCTTTATTGGTTATTGTTCTTATACATTACAAATCGAGAATTGGAGACCGAAACGTTGTGTTGAGTAGTATGATTTTTGTAGCCATATCTGGTTTTGTATTATCTGTAAACTATGTTTTTACGAACGTTTTCAAACAACACCACCGTGATCGTTTTAATATATTGTTAGGAAAAGAGGTAGATATGAAAGGTATTGGATATAATACCAATCAATCTGAGATCGCTGTTGGTTCTGGTGGCTGGTTTGGGAAAGGATTTCTTGAAGGCACTCAAACCAAAGGAGGTTTTGTACCTGAACAACATACCGATTATATTTTTACTACAGTTGGTGAAGAATGGGGATTTGTTGGATCCTTAGTAGTGATAGGTCTTTTCGCTGGTTTATTTCTTAGAATAATCTATCTTGCCGAAAGACAGAAGACCAAATTCAGTAGAGTATATGGTTATTGTGTTGCGGGAATATTATTTACACACTTTTTTGTAAATATTGCTATGGTTGTAGGAGTCTTTCCAACCATAGGAGTGCCATTGCCTTTCTTTTCTTATGGAGGATCAGGTTTGTGGGGATTCACCATTTTACTGTTCATTTTTATTAAAATGGATGCCAATAAAGTAAATGAGTGGTAAATAGGTTTAATTAAAACTCTAATTTTTTTCTTCAAATTTTTACTTGTTTGGCTTCTCATTTCTAAATTTTATCTTTCTAAAAGTGAAAATTTAGTCATTAAAGGAGGTAGATACTTTCTTAATTTGTGTTTTTTTTGAACCAAAATCTTATTTTTTTACCTTTCTGAGTATTTGCATTTTAAACCTTCAGCGAAAAACAGTGTCTAATATCTTTTATCTGGATATAATCGCTATCTATCTTTAGTTTTTACCCATTTGTATATTCAATTTTTGAAGCAGAGATGTTAAGAGTATCTTTGAAAGTAGTTTCTATATGGAAACGGTTGGTATAGTTGTTTTTCAATAGTCAGTATCTAGAAAATACTAACTTGAAGAATAGTATTTTAAAAGGGTAAACTTAAAATTGTATAGTTCTTATGCTTTTCATAATTTAATTAATAAATAGCAACATATGAAAAAATTAGTTCTCACTTTCGCTTTGGTAATAACAACAATCCAAATGCATGCCCAAGAATTTCAAGGGATGGCAGTTTATGAATCTAAAACCAGTACTTCGGATTTTAAAAACCGAATGCAAGGAAATAGAGACATCACTCCAGAAATGCAAAAGAATATGGAAGAGCGAATGAAAAAAATGTTTGAAAAGACATTTATACTCAATTTCGATAAATCTGCATCAATTTACAAAGAAGAGGAAAAACTGGATGCTCCTGGACAAGAAGGTGGTGGAATGCGTATGATGAGTTCCATGATGGGCGGTGGAGGAACTTTTTATAAAAATGTAAAAAGTAAAACCTATACAGTTGATAAAGAATTTATGGGAAAAGAGTTTTTGATTAAAGATTCGCTTCCTGATTTAAAATGGAAAATGGAGTCTGAAACGAGAGTTATTGGAGGATACAATTGTTTTAAAGCAACTGCCGTTCGGCCAGTCAGCAAAACCGATTTTAGAAACTTTAGACCTAAAAATCAGGATAAACCAGAAACAGTAAAAACAGAAGATAAAGACAAAAAAACTTCTTTTATGTCTGAAATAGAAATGCCTAAAGAGGTTACAGTTACTGCTTGGTACACTCCTGAAATTCCTGTTAACCAAGGGCCTGAAAATTATTGGGGTTTGCCTGGATTGATTTTGGAAGTCAACGATGGAAAAACTACCATTCTATGTTCTAAAGTGGTGATGAATGTTAAGGATAAAGCTCAAATCAAAGAAGCTACAAATGGAAAAGTGGTTTCTCAGAAAGAGTACGATGATATTGTAGTTAAAAAAATGGAAGAAATGAGGGAAATGAGAGAGAAAAACAGAGGGAACGGTGGCGGAATGCCAATGAGAATTGGAGGATAATTGCATCAAAAAACTAATTTTAGAGAGAATTCTAAATGAAAAAACTACCGTACCTCATTTTATTGCTTCTTACGACTGTTTCTTTTTCCCAAAATATTCGATTTGACGGAATAGTTCTTGACAGTAATAAAACTCCTCTTGAAATGGCCAATGTTATGGCTGTGAATAGTGATACCAAAGCAATGGATTCCTATGCCATTACCAATGACAAAGGAAAGTTTATTTTGAACCTGAAAACCAATACCAAGTATTCCATAAAGATCAGTTACCTTGGAATGAAGAATAAGGAAATGGCAATGACTACTTCCAATGAAAATATGACACAAAGCATTGTGATGGATTCTGGTGGGATTGAACTTGACGGAGTTGAAATTGTTCGAGAAATGCCGGTTTCTATCAAAGGAGATACAATTGTCTATAATGCCGATTCTTTTAAATCGGGAACAGAGAGAAAACTTGAAGATGTTTTGAAAAAGTTACCAGGAGTAGAAGTAAATGCAGATGGCGAAATCGAGGTTGAAGGAAAAAAAGTAACCAAATTAATGGTGGAAGGTAAAGATTTCTTTGACGGTGATACCAAATTAGGCGTTAAAAATATTCCAGCAGATGCCATTGATAAGGTTCAGGTGCTTCGAAATTTCAATGAAAATTCTATTCTTAAAGGAGTTGAAAACAATCAAGACAATGTCGCTATGAATATCAAACTAAAATCAGGAAAAAAGAATTTCTGGTTTGGAGATATGACTGCAGGTATAGGAGTTGCGCAAACAGATAGCCGTTATGTGATTAACCCAAAAGTGTTTTATTACAGTCCAAAATACAGCATTAACCTAATTTCTAATTTTAATAATATTGGCGAATTGCCATTGACAATTCAAGATTATATTAAGATGACCGGTGGATTTCGAGGTATGATGGCCAAAGGAGGTTCCAGTTTTAATATTTCTTCGAATGATTTAGGAATTTCACTTTTAAGGAACAACCGAGCCAAAGAAATTGAAACTCAATTTGGAGCGGCAAACTTCTCCTATAATGTAAACAAAGCTTGGAGTTTAAGTGGTTTTGGCATTATATCTTCGTCAATTACCGATTTGGAAACGCTATCGCAGACTAATGTTTTAGAGCCCAATTCTTCCGAGATTCAATCAACCGAGAATAAAAAAGAATTGGCAAATCAAAAAAGCAATTTGGGAATGTTCAAGCTGAGTTCCAGTTACAAGCCATCAACAGACTTTCAGTTTGATTATGATGTTTTGACAAAATTGTCCAAACAAGATGAGGAATCTCCTTTGGTGAGGGAATCTATTGTCAATAATGTTTCGACTACTGAAATTATTAATACGTCAAAGAAGCAATCGCCAATTTCAGTAAATCAAAATCTAAGTTTGTTTTACACACTAAATGAGAAAAATATTTTTGCTGTCGAAATGCAGCATTTGTATCAGGAGGAAGATCCTTTTTATAATGCAAACTTAAAATCCCAACCCTTTAATTTAGCGGGATATATTCCAGGGCAGAACAGAAATGATATTACTCAAAATCGTTTCGTGACGACCAGTAAGCTTGATGCAAAAGTGGATTATTTTTATATGCTTACGCTAAAAAGCAATATCAATATCACATTGGGAAATACGTATTCGTATCAAAATTTTGATTCCAGTATTTATCAAATTTTAGATAATCAAGAGGTTAATTACTTAGACAATCCTGTCAATGTAAATGATGTCAATTACAATTTTGATGATGCCTTTTTGGGACTCCATTATAAGATTTTAACCGGAAAGTTTACGTTCACGCCTGGTGTGAGCATACATAGTTACAATATGACTAACAAACAATTAGGAACTGATTTTACCCAAAATTTCTCTAGATTTTTGCCTGATTTTTTGGCAATTTATCAAATTAAGAAATCAGAAACATTGACCTATAATTACTCTTACACCAATAGCTTTACGGATATTAACCAATTGGCTGAAGGTTTTGTGTTAACCAATTATAATAGCCTAAGAAAAGGAAGCAGAGCACTTGAAAATGCAACAGCCATACAGCATTCGTTGCGTTATTTTAAATACAATATGTTTAATATGGAAAACATAACTGCATTTTTAACGTATTCCAAGCAAATTGATGCAGTAAAAACCAAAGCTTTCTATGATGGTGTAAACCAATCTTCAATGCCATATAATTCGGATTTTGCAGATGAAACAATATCCGGAAGCGGATCTTACGGACGTTCTTTTCTTAAAAATTATAAAGCATCTTTGGCAGCTAATATAAATTGGTCTCTTTTTAATAATATACAAAACAATGTATTGTCTTCCAAAGAGAGTTTTACCCAAAGTTATACAATAAAAGGAGCTACCAATTATAAAGATCTTCCAAACTTGGAAATTGGTTACAATGCTGTAATTAATAACTACGACAGCACTGTTTTTTACACGGATAAACCATTTGCAAAATTAGATTATTACTTCTTGGATTGCTTTTCACTTGTGACAGAGTATGAGTTTTATCACTATTACAATAATGAAAAGACGGTTGACAATAAGTATGATTTTTTGAGTGCCAGTTTGATTTATCAAAAGAAGGGCAGTAAGTTGGAGTATAAAATTAGCGGTACGAATATCTTGAATACAAAATCCATAAATGAGGATAGTTTCTCTCAATTTTCCACGAGGGCCTCACAATATACTGTACAGCCAAGATATGTTATTTTTTCTATGAAGTATAATATCTAAGAATAGAAGCATTGTCGCTTTTTTGTTTAATGTTTACGTTGGTAGTTAATTGTTTTTCATAAATCAAAAAAGCCTTCTATTCTGTGCAAAAAAAAACCATTCGATATCGAATGGTTTTTTTGTATAATGAATTTAGATTTTTTACAATCCAAAAGCAGCTTTTACTTGATCAACAAAATCTAATTTTTCCCAAGTAAATAAGTCAACAGTTACTGTTTTAGTTAATCCACCTGGAGCAGAGAAAGTTTTTGTAACGGTTTCTGGAGTACGTCCCATATGACCGTAAGCCGCAGTCTCGCTATAGATTGGATTTCTTAATTTCAAACGTTGTTCGATGAAGTAAGGACGCATATCAAAAATAGCTTCTACTTTTTTAGCAATTTCACCATTAGTCAAATTCACTTTTGATGTTCCGTAAGTATCAATAAAAATACCCATTGGTTTTGCTACTCCAATTGCATACGAAACTTGTACCAAAATCTCATCAGCAACACCAGCTGCAACAAGGTTTTTTGCAATATGACGTGTAGCATAAGCAGCACTTCTGTCTACTTTACTTGGGTCTTTTCCGGAGAAAGCACCACCACCGTGAGCTCCTTTTCCACCGTAAGTATCTACAATGATTTTTCTTCCTGTCAATCCAGTATCTCCGTGTGGTCCTCCAATTACGAATTTCCCAGTAGGGTTAATATGGTATTGAATTTTATCATTGAATAAATGAGCATGAGCAGGATTTTTTGCAATGATTCTTGGAATCAATATTTCGATGATGTCTTTTTTGATTTTAGCAAGCATAGCCTCCTCTTCATCAAAATCATCATGTTGTGTAGAAATTACGATAGCATCAATACGTGTTGGCTTGTTGTCATCGCTGTATTCTAAAGTAACTTGAGATTTTGCATCAGGACGTAAATAAGTGATTTCGTTATTTTCACGTCTCAAAATTGCTAATTCCTGCAATAATTTATGAGATAAATCAAGTGCCAATGGCATATAATTTTCAGTTTCATTCGTTGCATAACCAAACATCATTCCTTGGTCTCCAGCTCCTTGCTCTTCTTTACTAGCTCTGTCAACACCTTGATTAATGTCTGCAGATTGTTCGTGAATTGCCGAAAGAATACCACAAGAATTGGCTTCAAACATATATTCGCTTTTTGTATAACCAATTTTACGAATCACTTCGCGAGCAATTTGTTGTACATCAAGATAGGTATTTGACTTTACTTCACCAGCCAAAATTACTTGACCAGTTGTAACCAACGTTTCACAAGCTACTTTTGAGTCAGCATCAAATGCCAAAAAGTTATCAATTAATGCATCTGAAATTTGATCTGCAACTTTGTCTGGGTGTCCCTCACTTACAGATTCTGACGTAAATAAATAAGCCATAATAATTATAAATTTTAAAATTAATCGAGGAAAAACAATTGCTAGAAAGGCTAAAGGAGAGTTTCTGCTTTAGCATTTTTTCTACTGAAAATTTTTCAGCATCCATAATGAATTCGTTTCATTATGAAGAGGTTGCAATCAGTTCAAATTTTTCCTCTCGTATTCGGGTGCAAATGTATGAAACCATTTTGAATTGCAAATTATTCTTTTGTTTTTTTTAATTAATTAAGAGGAATTTAACAAGTTCTACTAATTCTATAGAATTTATAAAAATAAATTGATTTTTGCTTGGTGGTTTAATAAATAGTTTGCACATTTGCTTCATCAAATAGGAATAAACTGAAACTAATGATACGAAATAGGTGTTGTATGATGATGAAAATTTTTATGGAACGTGTTATTGTAATTATTTAAAAATATATGAAAAGTCCTTTTTTAAGAAATAGGATTTTGGTTTTAAACAAATAAGTAAAGAGATGAGAACAATAGGGAATAAAATGATAATGTGTTGTATGATGTGTATGTGCATCCCAATTCGCTATTGCCAAAAGTGAAGGATTTAATCCTTGTTATAGTCAAACTATTAACCCTTTTGGTAAATCATCCAAAAGGGTTTTTTTATTTCCAGAATTTATTCAAAATGTAAAGCAAAATCATTAAAACCAATAATATAATATTTAAAAACTTAAAATCATGAGCACACAAAAATTTGCAACAAACGCATTACACGCAGGACACGATGTAACTAAAAATGGCGGAACCAGAGCTGTTCCAATTTATCAAACCACTTCGTATGTATTTAATAGTTCAGACCATGCAGCCAATTTATTTGGTCTTGCCGAGGCTGGTTATATTTACACCAGATTAAATAATCCAACCAATGATATTCTGGAACAACGATTGGCAACTCTTGAGGGAGGAATTGGAGCAGTAGTTACCGCTTCTGGAGCATCGGCAATTTCGACAGCATTATTAGTATTGCTAAAGGCTGGTGATCATATTGTGGCTTCGAACAGTTTATATGGAGGAACTTATAATTTGTTAAAAGTGACATTGCCTAGATTAGGCATCACAACCACATTTGTGGATCCAACAGATCCTGAAAATTTCACCAAAGCCGCCAAGGAAAATACCAGAGCCTTCTTTGTGGAAAGTTTAGGGAATCCAAAATTGGATGTGCTGAATTTAAAAGCGATTTCGGATGAAGCCAAAGCTTTCAAAGTTCCTTTTATAGTTGATAATACTGTCGCATCTCCTTATTTGTTGAATCCAATTGAGTATGGAGCGGATATCGTAATTCATTCTTTGACCAAATACATTTCCGGAAACGGAACTTCCTTAGGCGGAGTAATCATTGATGCAGGAAAATTTGATTGGAGCAACGGGAAATTCCCAGAATTCACTGAACCTTCTGTTGGTTATCACGGATTGATTTACCACGAAGCATTAGGAAATGCAGCTTTTATTGCAAAAGCACGTATTGAAGGATTGCGTGATTTTGGGGCAGCTTTGAGTCCGTTTAATGCTTTTCAAATCATACAGGGTTTAGAAACCTTAGAAATTCGCATCAGAAGACATAGTGAGAATGCTTTGGCATTAGCTCAATGGCTGGAACTTCAGGACGAAGTTGCCTGGGTGAACTATCCGGGATTGAAATCGAGTAAGTATTATGTTTTGGTGCAAAAATATTTGCCAAAAGGGCAAAGTGGTGTGGTGACTTTTGGACTAAAAGCAGGTTTTGAAGCCGCCAAAAAAGTAGCTGATAACACTAAACTGTTTTCTATATTGGCCAATATTGGTGATACCAAATCACTAATTATTCATCCTGCCAGTACAACACATCAGCAATTATCCGATGAGGAGCAAATTGCAACTGGAGTAACAAAAGACTTAATACGACTTTCTGTTGGATTGGAAGATATAGATGATTTAAAAGCAGATTTGAAAGCTGTTTTCGAAACCATCAAAACGCCTCAATTGGTATGAGAAAGTGTTAGTTTTTGTTAGGTAAAACTGTCTTAGTTATTGATTATAGTCTAAGGCAGTTTAAAAAAAAACAACTTAAAAAATATTCAAAATGGAAAATTTAGAAAAAATAGATCTCTTTAATTTTGATTTAGAAATAGGGAAACAGAAGTCTTACCTTCCTTTGTTTTATCAAGTTTTTGGACAACCATTAGGTAGCGCTCCTGTTGTAGTGGTGAATCATTCTTTAACTGGAAACTCTAATGTAACTGGAGAGAAAGGATGGTGGAGTGGAATTGTTGGGGAAAAAAGGGCAGTTGATACCGATTTCTTTACGGTTATCGCTTTTAATATTCCTGGAAATGGATTCGATGACAGCGTTGATAATTTGATTGATAATTATCGGGATTATAGTATTCGTGATATTGCCCGCATTTTTTGGGAAGGACTGTTTTTCTTAAAGATAAAAAATGTTTATGCCGTTATTGGTGGAAGTTTGGGAGGAGCAATAGCATGGGAAATGGCCGCGTTGCAACCTGATAGAATTGATAATCTGATTCCGATAGCAACTGATTGGAAAGCTACCGATTGGGTTATTGCCAATGTTTTGATTCAAGACCAAATTCTGAATCATTCGGATGATCCGATTGTGGATGCACGTTTGCATGCGACATTATTATATAGAACTCCGGAATATGTAAATCAAAGATTTAAGAGAAGTAAATTGGATGAATTGTCCGTTTTGCAGATAGAAAACTGGTTGCTGGACCATGGATTTAAATTAAAAAGCAGATACCGATTGGCTGCTTATAAGTTGATGAATCATTTGCTTAAAACAATTGATATTACTACAAACAGACCTGACTTTTTAACGGTCGCCAGTGCTATTGAGGCCAATATTCATTTAATTACTGTTGATACGGATTATCTATTTATCGCCGAGGAAACTCGCAAAACTTATAGAAAGTTGACCAATAAGAAACAGAATGTTTTTTATCACCAAATTCAATCAATTCACGGGCACGATGCCTATTTAATAGAGTTCAATCAATTATCTGATATTTTGAAACCTATTTTTAACTATCATAAAGAACAAACTTATGTCAGCGCTTAGAATAAATGTTATCCTTTTTGGAATTGGCAATGTTGGGAGCGCATTAATAAATCAAGTTCTTGAGAGTCAGCAATTCTTTCAGGAAAAAAGGAATATTGATTTGCGTTTCCCTATAATTACCAACTCAACTTTGGCTTTTTTTGAAAAAGAAGGAGTCAAAAATGTTTGGGAGGCTAATTTTGACCAATTGGCAATTCCTTTTACAGTATCCGACATTATTGAGTTTGCCAAAAATCAAGGACTTGAAAATATAATTGCAGTTGATGCAACTTCAAGTTCAGAGTTAGTGAAACAGTATATTCCTTTAATTCAAAATGGATTTAATATTGTTGCTGCCAATCCAAATGCGAATATATTACATATTGATTTTTATAAAGAAATACGAAGAAATCTAAAGAAGTACGACAAGACTTTTCTGTATGAGACTAATATTGAAGCAGGGATCCCAGTCTTGCAGATAATAAGTGATTTGTATTATTCGGGAGAAAGAATAACTAAAATCAGAGGTGTTTTTTCAGATTCATTAAGCTATATTTTGAATAGGTTTTCATCCGAGGATTTGCCTTTTTCAACTATACTAAAAGATGCTGAAAAAACGGGTCTGCTAAAAACAGATTTTAGAGATGAACTTTCGGGTATTGGGGTTGCCAAGAAGTTGCTTGTTTTAGCTAGAGAATTGGGAAAAAATGCAGAGTTCTTAGATATAAAAATCAATTCTCTTTTGTATAATGATTTAGATGGAGCACATCTCAAATCTAAATTTCATTACGATGCGGCTGTCCTTGATAAATATCTTGAAATAGCCAAAGTTACTTTGGTAAAAAATGAAGTGTTGCGATATATCGGTGAGATTTCTATTCCAGAAGATAAATTGGAAGTCAAATTAGTTTCTGAACCAATAAATTCTGCGATTGGTAAATTGAAAGGGTCGGAGACTGTTTTCGAAATCTACACTCAATCGCGCGGGAATGTCCCGTTAGTTGTACATGGGAATAATTCAGGAAAAAAGACGGAAATCATAGCCAGAGGAATTCTTACGGATATTCTAAAAGTGGCAGAAAAGATAAAAATAAAAGAAACAATTTGGCTTTAGAGCAAATAGAAAAACAAATGAAATTAAATTACATAGCTTTTGCAGTTCCATTTTTTGCATCATTCATGCTCTTGGAGTACTATATCAGTAAAAGAAAAAATAAAGAAGTTCATCATTTTAATGAAAGTGTTGCCAATATTAATGTTGGAATTGCTGAAAGAATCTCTGACCTTTTAACCACAGGGACTTTTTTCTTTATTTTTTCTTGGCTCCATACTAATTTTTCCATTTTCTCGATAGAATCATCGGCTACAACTTGGATTCTTTTGTTTTTGGCAACCGATTTGGTTTGGTATTGGTACCACAGATTAGGGCATACCGTCAATCTTTTTTGGGCAACACATATTGTGCATCACCAAAGTGATGATTTTAATTATACAGCAGCAGCTAGGATAACGGTTTTTCAGGCCGTTGCCAGAGGTTTGTTTTGGTGTGTTTTGCCAATTATTGGTTTCAAAGCAGAAATGATAACAGTATTGCTGCTTATTCACGGAACCTATCCTTTTTTTACGCATACTCAATTAGTGGGGAAATTGGGTTGGTTAGAATATATTATAGTTACGCCATCACATCATAGAGTTCATCATAGCAGCAATCCGGAATATTTGGATAAAAATTATGGAGATATGCTGATTATATGGGACAAAATTTTCGGAACCTATGTCGAAGAAACTAATGAGTCTCAATACGGTTTAACCAAGTCGTTGGGTAGTTACAGTTTTTTGTGGCAGCATTTTCATTATGTTTTGGAGTTAGGTGTTGCTTTTAGAATGGCAAAAACGTTCAAACAGAAACTGAAAGTAATTTTTGGGGGGCCAAATGACATTGATGGCAGGATACGATCACTTCTGGAAAGGAAGTTTTCTAAAAAAGCAATAGATATTCAGTATTCGAAGAAATTAATAAATGCAGTTATTGTAAAAACAATCATAACAATGTCGGTTTTGTTTTTTACCATTCTTTTTTCAAACTACTTAAGCATTTCTAGCGAATTTTTATTAACAGGATTTATTATTTTGAGTGTCATTGTCACGGGAGCGATGTTGGAACAAAAAAAATGGATTTTTCATTTGGAGTTTGTGAGAATAGGGATTGTTGGTTATTTGGCTTTTTCTGTTTTTCCAAATCCGCTGCTGCTTATTGCTATTGTGTTGATAGGGATAGTTGGAGTACTGTTTTACCAAACAATACATTCAAAATACCAAGAGTTGTTGTTTTCGGCATGATTTGGGTTTTCAAAAAAAAGCAAAATGAGAAATTTTTGTTAAAAAAATGTAGGAATATGTCAGATTATGCTTTTTCTTTTTGAATAATAACCTGATGTTTAGTATGTTGTGAATTTAATTATTTGTTTCTTAATTATTAAATTTAAGTTTCTCGTTTGGATTATTGGAAAAAAGTTTAGATATTTGTTGAACAGAAATAAAAAGAGGAAAAATGAAATTTAATTTATGCAATATGTCTAAAAAAGCCATTCAGGTGAAAACCTGCAAGGGGAGGTGTATATAGCTTTATTTTAAATTAAATAATATATAGCAAAAAACCTCTCAATAATTTGGGAGGTTTTTTTTTGTCATTTAAAGGTTAAAAAAACAATAAGATTAAGTAAAACAATAATTAAGCATGCCCCAACTCTACACGATTAATATTACCGTTTGCCAGGCAAAGAAAATTATGATGCGTAAGTACGCCATGGTGTGTGTTTGTATACGTTGATTCCAAAAGTATAAGTTTATTATATAACTTAAAAACCCTTTTGGATTTGTGTCTGAAAGGGTTTTTTGTTTTTCTGTCTTCAAAGGACAAGAAAATAGAGTTAAAAAAATAAATAAAAAGCTAAATAAGCTTTGTTTAAAATAACCATAAAAAGAAGAAATTATGAGTGCAACAAATTTTGCAGTAAAACATATGGCCGACGATATAAAGTTATTTTCTATTTCGGCCAATATTGAAAACACCAAATCCTTTATTATGCACCCGGCCAGTATACGATGTCAGCAGATGTCAGATGTAGAGCAGGTCGTCAAGGGAATAAAGAAAGATGTGATTCGACTCTCGAGAAGGATAGAAGATCGGAAGGATTTAAAAGGCTTTTGTTTATCAAGAGTTTTTATAGAATTACAAGCATAAAAAGCACAATTGTTTTTTTTAGGAAACGAAACTCATTGTGCTATAAATAAAACTAAAATATAAGCCATAAAAACAAACATTAATTACGAAAATAAAGTATCATGAAAACTATAACATATATCACAAGCAGAGTAGAGTTACTAAAAAAAGCAATTTTAAGAGCAATAAAAGTTGAACCGTTTAACCCGATGAAAGAGTTGGATCACACCAGGTTTCATGTGGATGAGAACTTCGATTTGAAAGCTAGAAAAGGCAAAAGTTCTTTATTGTTTCACATGTACTCTAAAGAAAACGAAACTCTTTTTATTTGAGACTTATATGATGAGTACCTCAAGAAATGTGTAGGTAAAAATTATTTGCCATGAAATGCACGGATAAAAACGCGAAATCCCTTTTTGAGTAGAAAAGGAATTCGTGAGAATTAGTGCATTTCATGGCAATTTTTAATTGATTGAGCAATCATAGTTTCAAAGATGAATTGAATAATAATTTGGTTGTTTCATAAAATTGTAGTTAATTTGCACCTTTAAGTTCAGAAACGTATTGAAATGTTATAAAGAAAGGCAGAGGGATTAGACCCGGTGAAGCCTTAGCAACCCTTCGATTTATCGAAGAAGGTGCTGCATTCTACCACGCCAAACGTGGAAAGATAACACTAAGAATTCAACTAGTTTTTCTAGCTTTCTTCATAATATTTCCAGGTACAAATCAAAAAATCAAAAAAGATTTGAAATTGGAAAATAAACCAACCACAATTACAATACAAAATTTCACTACCGAAAGTGGTGCTTTTTATGCTACGATCAATTTGAGTTATAATCTTTTTGGCCCGGCATTACATACAGCACCTATTGTTTTGGTCAATCACGCATTAACCGGTAATTCACAAGTGGTGGGCTTAAAGGGATGGTGGAATGTACTTATTGGTGAAAACAGAACAATAGACACGAATCAATACACCATATTGGCTTTTAATGTTCCGGGAAATGGTTTTGACGATACCATTATCGAAAATTATTTGGATTTTACAGCCAGAGATGTGGCCAGACTTTTTATAGAAGGTCTTAAAGCACTTCAAATTAATCAATTATTTGCTATTATCGGAGGCTCTGTAGGGGGTGGAATTGCTTGGGAAATTGCAGCATTGTCACCACAAATAACAAAACACTTAATTCCGATTGCAACCGACTGGAAATCTACCGATTGGTTGATTGCTAATTGTTTTTTGCAGGAGCAAATTTTAAATAATTCGGCGAAGCCAATTGAAGACGCTCGTATTCACGCAATGTTGTGCTATAGAACTCCAGAATCTTTTAAGGCAAAATTTGATCGCACTACCAATGAGGAATTGGCCATTTTTAATATCGAAAGTTGGTTAAATCATCATGGAAAGAAATTGCAAAAAAGATTTCAGATTTCGGCGTATAAGCTGATGAATCAATTGCTGAAAACAATAGATATTTCCAGAAACAGAGAATCTTTTCTTGCCGTTGCTTCTCAAATTGAGGCTGATATCCATATTATTGGAATCAATTCTGATTTGTTTTTTACGGTAAATGAAAATAAAGAAACATACGAGATATTAAAAAAACACAAAGAGAATGTTACGTTTCAAGAGATTGATTCCATTCACGGACACGATGCTTTTTTGATTGAATATAAACAATTAGACAATTTGCTTAAAGGAGTTTTTAAGCTAGAAAAAAATATATCAAAATGAAAATATTAAAATTTGGAGGAAAGTCTTTGTCAAACGGAGACGGGCTAAATAAGGTGGTGGCAATTATTGCAGACAAAGTGAATAATGGGGAGCAGATTGCAGTTGTGGTTTCGGCTCGTGGAAATGCCACGGACGAACTAGAAGAGATACTGGCTTTGGCCTCTATAAACGGGGATTATAAACCGCTTTTTGAAGATTTTAAAAACTATCAACAAGATGTTTACGACGATGTGGATTTGTCTGAAGAGTTCAATAAATTGGAAAAACTTTTTGAAGGAGTTAGCCTGATTGGGGATTATAGCATAAAAATTAAGGATGAAGTGCTTTCTAAAGGAGAGCTGATTTCAGCTAAATTGCTTACTGCTATTTTGGTTAAAAATGGAATAAAAGCAAATTTTTCGGATACGAGAGAATTGATAAAAACAGATTCGAATTACGGTGATGCGCAACCGGTTGAACAGCTTTCGAAGAAAAATGTGATAGCATATTTTAAGGAGCACAATGGAGAAACAGTGAATGTTGTGACGGGTTTTATTGGTTCCAATAGTAAAAATGAAGCAACTACTTTAGGCAGAAACGGTAGTAATTACACCGCTTCGTTGCTGGCAAATTATCTTGATGCGACGGAACTTCAAAATTATACTCACGTTGACGGAATTTATACAGCCAATCCTGATTTGGTTTTAGATGCCAAGAAAATTGATCATTTGACATTTAATGAGGCTAATGAGTTGGCCAATTTTGGAGCAACAATTTTACACGCGAAGACCATTATTCCTTTGTTGGAAAAAAATATTCCGCTTCGTATTTTGAACACTTTCAACCATGAAAATCAAGGAACTTTAATTACGTCCAATGTTGGTAAAGAAGGAATTAAAACGCTTTCGGTTCTGGAAAATGTGGCTTTGGTGAATCTAGAAGGAAGAGGATTGCTTGGAAAAACTGGTGTTGATGCACGTATTTTCAAAGTGATGGGAGATAATGAAATTAGCGTTAGTATCATTTCGCAAGGTTCATCCGAAAGAGGAATCGGGCTTGTGGTGGATGCTGATAAAGCGACTCGCGCGATGATTGAATTGGAAAAAGAATTTGAAAATGATTTTTATTCGAAAGACGTCAATAAAATTACGGTTACGGACAATGTTTCAGTGATTTCGATTATCGGGCAGGATTTGAGCACGTTTCATAAACCTTACACGGCTTTAATCAAAAATAAAATTGTTCCTATCCTTTTCAACAACACGGTTACGGGTAAAAACGTGAGTTTGGTGGTGAAAAAATCGGAGCTGAACAAAGCGTTGAATGTAATTCACGGAGAGATTTTTGGAGTTTCGAAGAAAATAAATATTGCCATTTTTGGTCACGGATTGGTTGGAGGAACGCTGATTAACCAAATTTTGGAATCTGAAGGTGCTATTGAAAAACGCAAAGGAATCAAACTGAATGTTTTTGCAATTGCCAATTCCAAAAGCGTGCTTTTAAATAAAGACGGCGTTTCCCCAAACTGGAGAAATGAAATCCAAACCAACGGAACTTCATACACAATTGATGATGTTATTGCTTATGCAAATGAGCATCACTTGGAGAATTTAATTGCGATTGACAATTCTGCAAGTACTTCTTTTGTTGAAAATTATATCAAATTGGCTGAGAATAGTTTCGATTTGATTTCGTCGAATAAAGTAGCAAATACATTGAGTTATTCGTTTTACAAAGAGTTGCGACAAGTATTGGAAGACAATCAAAAAACGTATCTTTATGAGACTAATGTTGGTGCTGGTTTACCATTGATTGACACTATAAAATTATTACACCTTTCGGGTGAAAATATTACCAAAATAAAAGGAGTTTTCTCAGGAACGTTAAGTTATTTATTCAATAATTTCTCTGCGAAAGACGCTCCGTTTAGTGAAATATTAAAAGAAGCAATCGATAACGGTTATACCGAACCAGACCCAAGAGAAGATCTTTGCGGAAATGACGTAGGCAGAAAATTATTGATTTTGGCGAGAGAATTGGATTTGCAAAATGAGTTTGAGGAGATTTCAATTCAGAACTTAATTCCAGAGCATTTGCGCGAAGGTGATGTTTCGGATTTCTTAAACAAATTATCAGAGTTTGATCCTATTTATGCTAAAATTAAAGCAGATCAAGAGCCAAATCACGTATTGCGTTACATTGGAGAATTATCAGGTGATTTGCAAAATGACAAAGGAAATCTGGAAGTGAAACTGGTTTCGGTACCAAAAGATACTGCTTTGGGTGGATTGAAAGGTTCGGATTCGTTCTTCGAAATTTACACAGAATCTTACGGAGACCGACCTATCGTTATTCAAGGAGCAGGAGCTGGATCGGCAGTAACGGCAAGAGGAGTTTTTGGAGATATTTTGAGATTGTCAGACAAGGGATAAAAAAAGTAATCAGTGATCAGGTTTTTAGTAATCAGTTTTAAAATTTGAATAGTTATGGTTGAAGTTTTTAGCGGGTCATATTTTGAGGCAATGAATGTTAGAAATTTATTGGAAGGAAACGAAATTTTCGTTTTTACTCAAAATGAATATATGTCAAATATTGAGCCTTGGGTTGTTGCTTCGGGAGGCTTAAATCCTGTAAAGCTCCAAGTTGATGAATTGGATTTAGATGCATCAAATATAATAGTTGAGGATTATTTAAATGGAAATAATAATTTAGAAATAGAAGGTAAATAAAAAAGCGTTGGATCTGCGTTTGAAAATCCGTGGCATCAGCGTTCAAAAAAAATACTAAGATGAAAATAACATTAGAAAGAAAAAACGACAACTTCCATTTTGAATTAAAAAATGAAAGAGGTCATATCGTAAATGTAGATAGTCGTCCGGAATTTGGCGGAAGTGATATGGGGCCTAGCCCAATGGAATTAGTATTAATGGGTGTTGCAGGTTGCAGCGGGATTGATATGATTTCGATTCTTAAGAAACAACGCCAGGAAATTACCTCTTTCAAAGCTGAGGTTGAGGGTGAACGTGTACAGGTAGATGAGGCAAAACCGTTCAAGGATATTTATGTGGTATTTTATCTAGAAGGGAAAATAATCGCAGAAAAAGCATCTAGAGCGGCACAACTTTCATTCGAAAAATATTGTTCAGTTTCCAAAACATTGGAACCAAACGTAACCATACATTATAAAGTGGTTTTGAACGGAAGCCCCCTAACCCCCGAAGGGGGAACGGAATAGATTGTCGAAAAATCTATTTTATAAAAAGGAAGATCTAAGGTTAAATAAATTATTAACAAATAAAGCGACCCCGTTGCAATTCCCCCTTCGGGGGTTAGGGGGATTATTATGAACGAACTAGAATTTGGTTTTGAAACCCAAGCCATACGTACCCAATTAGAAAGAACACAATTTCAAGAACATTCGGTTCCTTTATACTTAACGTCTAGTTTTGTATTTGAAGATGCCGAAGACATGCGTGCTTCTTTTGCAGAAGAGAAAGATCGCAATATTTACAGCCGTTACAGCAACCCCAATACCAACGAATTTATAGAGAAAATTTGTAAAATGGAAGGCGCTGAATCTGGTTTTGCTTTTGCCTCTGGAATGGCAGCCGTGTATTCAACTTTGGCGGCTTTGTTGAACTCAGGAGACCATATTGTTTCGGCAAGTAGTGTTTTTGGAGCGACACATTCGTTGTTTATCAATTATTTTCCAAAATGGGGAATTGAAACATCGTATTTTGATATCGATAAACCCGAAACCATCGAAAGTTTTATAAAGCCAAATACAAAGATTCTTTTTGCCGAATCGCCAACTAATCCAGCGGTAGATATTATTGATTTGGAATTGTTAGGAGCTATTGCCAAAAAGCATAATTTGATTTTGATAATTGACAACTGTTTTGCTACACCTTATTTACAGCAACCGATAAAATGGGGTGCACATTTGGTGGTGCATTCTGCAACAAAATTAATAGATGGTCAAGGTAGAGTTTTGGGTGGAATAACAGTTGGAGATGCTGAATTGATTCAGAAAATCTATTTGTTTTCTCGACTTACCGGTCCTTCCTTATCCCCATTTAATGCCTGGGTATTATCAAAAAGCTTAGAAACTTTGGCGATTCGTTTAGATAGACATTGTGAAAATGCTTTGAAAGTGGCAGAGTTTTTGGAAAGTCATCCTCAGGTTAATAAAGTGAAGTATCCTTTCTTAAAGTCACATCCGCAATATGAAATCGCCAAAAAACAAATGAAATTAGGAGGTAACATAGTTGCTTTCGAAATCAAAGGCGGACTCGAAGCAGGAAGAGCATTTTTGGACAAAATAAGATTGTGTTCGTTATCGCCAAATTTAGGAGATACGAGAACAATCGTTACACATCCTGCCTCTACAACTCACAGTAAATTGACTGTTGAAGAACGTTTGGCAGTGAGTATTACCGATGGTTTGGTTCGTGTTTCTGTTGGATTAGAAACTGTAGAAGATGTAATCGCCGATTTGGAGCAGGCGCTTTCTTAAAGATTTATAATTATCGCAAAAACCCACGGTTCAAACTGTGGGTTTTGTGTTTCTAGTGGAGATGTTATTATAGAACAGTTAATCTGGAGCAGAAAGATTTGGTGTTTTTAGTTGGCATTGTCCCGCTATCCGTTTCAATCTTATGTGCCGAACCCCGGCACATAAGGATTTCCACTTTTATCGGGGCTAAAAGGAGAGATTTTGTTTTTTTTGCAATTATCCAAAAAGGAAAAACAACAGAATTCAAATTCAGATTGTAATATAGATTAGTTTTGATTTGTTAAAATTGTAAATTTGGTTAAATCAATATCTGTTTTTATGGAAAAAAATATAAAAATAACACTGCTTTTTATTGTCGCTATTATAACATCAAGTTGTGAAAAGAAAGCAACTGAAATGGATTTTGAGAAAAGTGTGATGACCGAAATTTTTCCAAGTTTAGTCGATTCGATTTGTGTTGATAGTAGAAAAGAAATACCGCCTCCTAAATTTGGAGAAAATGTTTATGATCAATCTGGTCATTTTGTTAGAGAAGATTCTACCAAAGCGACAAAAGAACAAATTATCAAATATAGAGAATGGCAAAAAGAAAATGAGAAAGTTGCGAAAGATACTTCGAGTGTTATTATTGCTTTTGACCCTTTTTTAAAAAAGAATAAAACAGAACAAATTAGGATTTTAAAAAGTTATTATCCAAATGTTGAGTTTTCTCAAGAACAAGAAGAAGTAGATGAATACAGGTTTGACTTTGAGAAGATTAAGTTGAATAATAAGTTTAAGCTAAAGAATATTTCAGAATTTCCAAAAGTTGGCGATAAACGAATGCTTTTATTTGAAATAAAATATCCTTTTGTTTTTTCTGGAAATTTATTTTTTTCTAGAATTCAATTTGATAAACAAAAAAAAGTTGGGGTATTAGAGGGCGGTTTTGATTTTTGTGGGAGATGTGGAAGTTTTTATATTTTTTATATTAAAAAAGTAAGCAACAGATGGGTAATTGATAAAATGATACTAACATCTGTCTCGTAAACAATATAAAAACGCTTCGATTTTTGTTTAAAAAACTGATTTATAATCTTTAGAACCTTTATGAAACCAAAACTTATTATTTTATCGGATTTGTGGGGAAAAGAAAAATCAGATTGGGTTTCAGCCTATGTTGAATTATTGAAGAATAAATTCGAAATTCAATATTACGATTGTTGCGAATTGGGAGAAATTGATAAAACAAATTATTCCGAAGAAAGTCTCCACCGTCAGTTTATTAATGGAGGAATTGAAAAAGGGGTGGAGAATCTTTTGAAAACAGAAAAGAATCAAGTTGATATTCTTGCCTTTAGTATTGGCGGAACAATTGCTTGGAAAGCAACTTTGAAAGGATTGAATGTTAGAAGTTTGTTTGCCGTTTCATCAACGAGATTGCGATATGAGAATGAAATTCTCAATGGAGTAATAAAGCTCTATTATGGCGAAAATGACATCAATAAGCCAAAGCATAATTGGTTAGAAAAACATTCAATAGATTTTGAGATCATAAAAAATAAGGAACACGATTTTTATACTGAAATAGATTGCACAACTTTAATTTGCAATGAAATTTTAAAAAAGATTCATACAATTTGCTGATAAAAGGATAAAGTTTGTAGTTTCGTAAACATATTTTATAGACGACTTGTTTCGATTTCAAAAAATCATAGATCAGCAATCGTTAATCATAAATCATAAATCACAATGCTTTCAAAGAAAACTAAATACGGAATAAAGGCACTTACTTTTTTGGCTCGCCAAAAAGATAATACACCTGTTCAAATTGCTGAAATTGCTAAAAATGAACATATTTCGATTAAATTTTTGGAAAGTATTTTGTTATTACTCAGAAACTCTGGTTTTCTGGGGGCCAAAAAAGGAAAAGGCGGTGGTTACTACTTGATAAAAGACCCAAAAGATATCAGTATGGCCAAAGTATATCGCATTCTTGAAGGGCCAATTGCTCTGCTTCCGTGCGCAAGTCACAATTTTTATGAAAAATGTGATGATTGTGATGACGAAACTACTTGTGCCGCACGCCGCTTAATGACTCAGGTTAGGGATAATACCCTTAAAATCCTTGAAAGTAACTCTCTGGCGGATATTGCATTTTAAACTATTAAAATTTATTTAAAAAAAATTTTGAATTTAAAAAAAAGTGTTACTTTTGCAAAGTAATCTACTAAGCCGATAGGGTAATAGATTTAAAATTAAAAGCAAAAGAAAATGAGCGCAGCAGTAGCAAATACTTTATTAGAAAAAACAGCAGGTTTTTCCATTGAGGAAACATTGGCTTTTTTGGCTAATGAGTACAAAGGAAAAGTGATTTTTTCAACTTCTTTTGGGCAAGAAGATCAGGTTATAACTGCATTGATTGCTAAGAATGAGTTACCAATTAATATATTCACACTTGACACCGGAAGATTGTTTCAAGAAACATATGATGTTTTTCATAGAACAATAAAAAAATACAAAGTAGCTATTCAAACTTATTTTCCAGAGGCCAGCGATGTAGAAAATTTGTTGAATAAAAAAGGTCCGAACAGCTTCTATGAATCGGTTGAGAACAGAAAAGAATGTTGTTTTATTCGAAAAGTAGCGCCTTTGACCAAAGCCTTGAAAGGAAATGAAATTTGGATTACAGGTTTGCGTGCCGAGCAATCAGAAAACAGAAATGATTTGGCTGCCTTTGAATACGACGCCCATTTTAATATCATAAAATTCAATCCATTATTGAAATGGAGTTTAGAAGATGTTCAAAAATACATTGATGAGAATAATGTGCCACAAAATGCCTTACACAAAAAAGGATTTGTAAGCATCGGTTGTGCGCCTTGTACAAGAGCGATTGCCGAAGGAGAAGATATCAGAGCAGGAAGATGGTCGTGGGAGTCCAGTCATAAAGAATGTGGTTTACACCAGAAATGAGGTTAGAGGTCAGAAGTTAGAAAATAGAATAGAGAGAATAAAAAAACAATAATAGTTGAGAGATTTTAGTCGAGGTCACAAGAACAACCTTAAACTTTAAACTTTAAACTTTTAAACTAAAAATATGAGTTCAGTATTAAAAACAAATGCTTTAGAAAGCGAAGCAATTTACATATTCAGAGAAGTAATTTCTCAATTTGACAAACCCGTTTTGCTTTTCTCTGGCGGTAAAGATTCAATTACATTAGTGCGTTTGGCGCAAAAAGCATTTTTTCCGGCAAAAATTCCTTTTCCATTATTACACGTGGATACAGGACACAATTTCCCTGAAACAATTGAATTTAGAGACAAATTGGTAGCTGAATTAGGATTGGAATTAATCGTTCGTAACGTGCAAGATGCCATTGATGAAGGTAAAGTGGTTGAAGAGTCTGGGAAATATTCTAGTAGAAACAGTTTGCAAACGACCACATTATTGGATGCTATCGAAGAATTCAAATTTGATGCTTGTATTGGTGGAGCACGTCGTGACGAAGAAAAAGCAAGAGCCAAAGAACGTATTTTCTCTGTTCGTGATGATTTCGGTCAATGGGATGAAAAAAATCAACGTCCTGAATTGTTTGACCTTTTGAACGGAAAAATTGAAAACGGTCAAAACGTACGTGTTTTCCCAATTTCAAACTGGACTGAATTGGATGTTTGGAGTTATATCGAACAAGAGCAAATCGAAATTCCATCGATTTACTTTTCACATAAACGTAAAGTTTTTTTGAGAGACGGTTTAATTTGGTCACACTCTCCTTTTGTGTACCAAGAAGAAGACGAACAAATCGAAGAACGAATTGTTCGCTTCAGAACCGTTGGTGATATGAGTTGTACTGCCGCTGTTGAATCATATGCAGCAACCATTCAGGAAGTAGTTGGAGAGATTCGTACTTCGACTATTTCTGAAAGAGGAGCCAGAATCGATGACAAACGTTCTGAAGCTGCAATGGAAAAAAGAAAACAACAAGGATACTTTTAGGCCCCCTTGCCCCCTGAAGGGGGAATTAAGAATCAAACAAATAAATAAAAATAGTTTATTGATAAAGTTATAAAACTTTAAACTTTAAACTTGAAACCAAATATTGAAATGGAAGTTTTAAAAATAGCAACAGCAGGAAGCGTAGATGACGGAAAAAGTACTTTAATCGGAAGATTGTTGTACGATACAAAATCATTGACTACAGATAAGATTGAAGCAATAGAAAAAAGCAGTAAACAAAAAGGATACGATTATCTGGATTTTTCTTTGGCTACTGATGGTTTGGTTGCAGAGAGAGAACAAGGGATTACAATTGACGTAGCACATATTTATTTTTCTACAGCGAAAAAAAGTTACATCATTGCCGATACTCCGGGTCACGTAGAATATACTCGTAATATGGTTACTGGAGCTTCGACTTCACAAGTGTCTATTATTTTGATCGATGCCCGTAAAGGTGTGATTGAGCAAACGTACCGTCACTTTTTTATCAATAATTTATTGAGAGTAAAAGATGTGATTGTTGCAGTAAACAAAATGGATTTGGTTGATTATTCGGAAGAAGTATACAACAAAATCAAAGCCGATTTTCAAGCATTAAATGCAAAAAGCGCGTACAAAGAACAAAACGTAAGTTACATTCCGTTGAGCGCTTTAACAGGAGATAATGTGGTAGAAACATTAGGAAAAATGCCTTGGTATACAGGACAAACTATCCTGCAGCATTTAGAAGCTTTAGAGCCAAAAGATGTTTACGATAATGGGCAAGCGCGTTTCCCTGTTCAAACAGTAATTCGCCCAAAAACAGAAGAATATCACGATTTTAGAGGATATGCTGGGAAATTGTACGGGAACAATATTAAAGTTGGAGATGCGGTAACGGTGCTTCCTTCTTTGACAGAATCTACGGTTACTAATATTCACTTTTTTGATCAACAATTTGATGAAGCTAGCGTTGGTTCGTCTATAACAATCGAATTAGAAAATGATATCAATGTAACGAGAGGTGATATGATCGTAAAATCAAATGAACTTCCTAAAATTGAAAAAGACATTACGACAACTGTTTGTTGGATGGACAGCAAAAAATTAGTGGCAGGCGCAAAATATTTTGTACAACACAATACGAATAGAGTTTTGGCCAAAATTGATAGCGTGAAAAATGTAATCGCAACCGATTATTCAGGAGTAACGCCAGCGACTCAATTAGCAATAAACGAAATAGGAGAAGTAACCATTAAATTAAGTAAAGCTATCTATTTTGATGCTTACACAGAAAATAAATCTAATGGAGCCTTCATTTTGATAGATGCCGCAACCAACACAACAGCAGGAGTTGGATTTATTAAATAGTTGATAGTTGATGGTTTTTAGTTGATAGTTATGCTGCCAACAACCAACCATAAACAACCAACCACAAACTATAAACTAAAAAGTTATGCAAAGTTTTAGAACCGAAATAGAAGACCCGATTGTCCAAAAAGAGATTATCGATTTAGAGAAGAAAATTCATTTATTCCGTGGTGGACAAATTGATGATGAGCGTTTTCGTAGTCTTCGTTTGGCGCGTGGTATTTACGGTCAACGTCAAGAAGGCGTACAAATGATTCGTATTAAATTGCCTTACGGAAAAGTGTCTAGCGAACAATTGAGAAGAATCACCGATGTGTCTGAAAAATATTCAACCGGTCGTTTGCACATCACAACGCGTCAAGATATTCAAATTCACTATGTAAGTTTGGACAGAACGCCAGAACTTTGGGCAGACTTAGCCAAAGATGATATTACTTTGAGAGAAGCTTGTGGAAACACGGTAAGAAACATTACGGCTAGTGAAACTGCAGGAATTGATGTGGATGAACCATTCGATGTATCGCCTTATGCACACGCTTTGTTTCAATATCTATTGCGTAACCCAATTTGTCAAGAAATGGGGCGTAAGTTCAAAATATCATTCTCATCTTCTGATAAAGATACCGCTTTGAGCTATTTGCACGATTTAGGATTCATTCCCAAAATTGTAAATGGTGAAAAAGGTTTCAAAATAATGTTAGGTGGAGGTTTAGGTTCACAACCAAGCCACGCTGAATTGCTTTCAGAATTTGTCCCGGTTAACCAAATTATCCCAACTGCCGAAGGGGTAATTAGGGTTTTTGACCGTCACGGAGAAAGAGCAAAACGTTTGAAAGCGCGTTTGAAATTCTTAATCAAAGATTTGGGACGAGATGAATTTATGCGTTTGGTTGACGAAGAGAAAAAAGCTTTGGCTTTCCATACGTACGAAATAGACACTACTGATTTTGAAGGAGCAATTACGGAACCTTTATTGGAAGTACCTTCAGTAACAATTGATGATGTTGAAGCTTATGAAGCTTGGAAAAAATCGAACGTGATTGCACAAAAACAAGCTGGTTATGTTGCTATTGGAATTAAAGTTCTTTTGGGAGATTTTTATATAGATAAAGCAAGATTATTGGCTGACTTGGTTAAAAATTATGGTGCCAATGAATTGCGTTTTTCATTAAGACAAAACATTCTTATCCGTAATATCAAAGAAGAAAATTTACCTTTTTTCTATCAGGAATTAGCCAAATTGGATTTTGTTACTTTAGGATATAATACCGTTGCTGATATCACGGCTTGTCCTGGAACTGATACTTGTAATTTAGGAATTGCGAGCAGTACTGGTATTGCCGAAGAATTGGAAAGAGTTATAGCAACAGAATATCCGCAATTTAATAGCAATGTTGATATTTCAATAAAAATTAGCGGGTGTATGAATGCTTGTGGACAGCACAATATGTCCGAAATAGGTTTTCAAGGAATGTCCATTAATGCTGGAAAACTGGTAGCTCCAGCACTTCAGGTATTGTTAGGAGGAAAGAATATAGGAAATGGAGTAGGACGTTTTTCAGATAAAGTAATCAAAATACCTAGTAGAAGAGGACCAGATGCTTTGCGATTAATCTTAAATGATTTTGAAGCCAATGGAAACGGACAACCATTTGTAGATTATTACGATGCCAAAGGTGAGAAATATTTCTATGAGTTCTTGAAACCATTGGCAGATGTAACCAATTTAACCGAAGCTGATTTTGTGGATTGGGGTAATGCCGATAACTACGTAAAAGCAGTTGGAGTTGGAGAATGTGCTGGTGTTGTAATTGATTTAGTGGCTACATTATTGTTTGAAGCCAAAGATAAATTAACGTTTGCTCAAGAAGCTTTTGATGATAAAAAATGGTCAGATGCAATTTATTTGGCTTACGCTGGATTTGTAAATGGAGCCAAAGCATTATTATTGGCCGAAAACGAAAAAACAAACCACCACGCTGGAATTATTGATTTGTTTGATACTGTTTTCATCGAAAGCAAAAAAATAGAATTGGGTTCAGATTTCAAAGATTTGGTATATCAAATCAGAGCCAACGAGCCATCAGAAGCGTTTGCACAAAAATATATACAAGATGCTATAGCTTTCTTCGGAAAAATAGAAGCATACAGAACAAAAGATTTAGCTAATGCATAAAACGATACAACCCAAAGTAACTTTAGTAGGCGCAGGACCTGGCGACCCAGACTTGCTTACGCTTAAAGGTGTAAAAGCACTTGCTGAAGCGAATGTGGTTTTGTATGATGCCTTGGCCAATGAGGAAATAATGAAGTATGCTCCTCAAAATTCCATAAAAATATTTGTGGGGAAAAGAATCGGGTGTCACGAATATTCGCAAGATCAAATCAACCAATTGATTGTCGATAATGCGCTTACCTACGGTCACGTGGTTCGGTTAAAAGGAGGAGATCCATTTATTTTCGGAAGAGGAAGTGAAGAAATAGATTACGCAGAAAGTTTTGGAATCCCTACATTTGTAGTACCCGGAATTTCATCAGCGATTGCAGTTCCCGCTTATCAGGGAATTTCATTGACCAAAAGAGGAACTTCCGAAAGTTTTTGGGTAATCACAGGAACCACTTCCAACAGAAATTTGTCTAGTGATATCGCTCTTGCAGCAAAATCATCAGCGACTGTTGTGATTTTGATGGGAATGAGTAAACTATCACAAATTGTTACTTTATTCCAAAAAGAATCCAAAGGAGAAACTCCCGTTGCGATTATTCAAAACGGAACAACACCAAATGAGAAAATAGGTGTGGGAACAATTGATACGATTCAAGAAGTGGCTGTCGAAAATAAATTGAGTTCACCGGCAATTATCGTAATTGGGGAAGTAGTCAAAGAAAGTAATCAACTGAAAGGGTTTTACGAAGAATTTGTAGCCGCCGAAATAAAGTTATAATGGAAAGAAACGAATTATATCCTATTTTTTTAAAACTACACAACATTAATGTGCTTATTGTTGGTGGTGGAAATGTAGGTTTGGAAAAGTTGTCGTTTATGTTGAAATCCAGCCCCAATGCCAATGTTGAGGTTGTGGCGACAAAGTTTCTGCCCGAATTGGAAGCATTAGTCGAAAAGCATCCTTCGATAAAATTGACACAAGCGAAGTTCAAGAAAAAAATGCTCAAGAAACGCAATATGGTCATTGCCTGTACTGATGACTTGAAAGTAAACAAACGAGTATATGATTTGTCCCGAAAAAGATATCTCATTTGCAATATTGCTGATACGCCCGATTTATGTGATTATTATTTGGGCGGAATCGTGACCAAAGGAAACGTAAAAATAGCCATTTCGACCAACGGAAAATCGCCAACGACAGCCAAAAGATTACGCGAGTTTTTTGAAGAAGTAATTCCGGAAGACATCAATAAAATGGTTCAAAACCTGAATGAATATCGAAAGACTTTGAAAGGGAATTTCGAAGAAAAAGTTCAAAAGATGAACGAAATTACAGAAGGACTGAAAAAATAATGAATATAGAAATAACGGATAAAATTCTCTGATAATTATCATTTTCAGAAATTGAAAGCATTCGTTTATTTGCGCACAAAATAAAAAATAATATAAAGAGTTAAATTTAAATATAATGGTTAAAACAGACATACTTATAATAGGAGCCGGGCCAACAGGTCTATTCGCCGTTTTCGAAGCAGGATTATTAAAATTAAAATGTCATATTCTGGATGCCTTGCCACAACCGGGAGGACAATTATCAGAGTTGTATCCAAAGAAACCTATCTATGATATTCCAGGATTTCCGGAAGTATTGGCAGGTGATTTGGTGGATAATTTAATGGAACAAATCAAGCAGTTCGAACCTGGATTTACTCTTGGTGAGCGTGCAGAAACTATCGATAAGCAAGAAGATGGCAGTTTTATTGTCACTTCAAATAAAGGAAAAAAATTCCACGCGTCTGTTGTAGCTATTGCTGGAGGATTGGGAAGTTTCGAACCAAGAAAGCCACTTATCGAAGATATCGAATTTTACGAAGATAAAGGAGTGAAATACTTTATCAAAAATCCAGAAAAATTCAGAGACAAAAGAGTTGTGATTTCTGGAGGAGGAGATTCCGCTTTAGACTGGAGTATTTTCTTGGCAAACGTTGCTTCAGAGGTTACTTTAATTCACCGTAGAAACGAATTCCGTGGAGCTCTTGATTCTGTAGAAAAAGTGCAGGAATTGAAAAACTCAGGAAAAATCAAAATGATCACTCCAGGAGAAGTTATCGGTTTGAACGGAGCTGAGCATTTAGAATCTGTTGATGTAGATATTGATGGTGCACACCAAAACATCCCAACCGATTTCTTCATTCCACTTTTTGGATTGACGCCAAAATTAGGCCCTATTGCACACTGGGGATTAGAAATTGAAAAAAATGCGATCAAAGTAAACAATGCTTTGGATTACCAAACAAATATTCCTGGAATTTTTGCCATTGGTGACGTAAACACGTATCCTGGAAAATTGAAATTGATTCTTTGCGGATTTCATGAAGCCACATTAATGTGTCAGGCGGCTTACCAAATCATCAATCCGGGTAAAAAATATGTGATGAAATATACCACCGTTTCCGGAGTTGACGGATTCGACGGTACTCGTAAAGAAGCTCCAAAAGCGGTAGTGAAAGCTATTGTTTAATCTTTAGAGACTAAGCTTCTAAGATGCTGAGAATCTAAGATTTTGAAATACTAAAGCTCAAATTTGTAATATAGTTTGAGCTTTTTTATTTATATCTTTGTGTGATATTAAAATTAATTCATCATGAATTTAGCAACAAGAAAATATAATTTTATTCAAGAACTATCCAATGTAGACGAAAGTCTTTTGGAAAAACTCGAACTATTGGTAAAGGCAAGCAAAAAGGATTGGTACAGTGAATTATCAGCTCAGGAAAAAGAAGAAATTGAAATTGGAATTTCCCAAGCTGACAACAATGACTTAGTAAGCCATTCTACCGTTATGGATAAATTCAAGAAATGGCATTAGGGATTAAATGGACGCCTCAGGCAGAAAAAGGTTTAGACAGCGTACTTTTTTATTTGGAGAAATTTTGGTCCATAAAAGAAATTTTGCAATTAGAAGAAAATATAAAACAAGTTACAAGTTTAGTAATTCTCTACCCTGAATTATTCCCAAAATCAGGAACAAACCAATATTTGTACAAAGCAATTATAGATAAAAATAATTATCTGGTTTACAGAATAAACACTAAGATGAGACGAATTGAAATCGTTAATTTAAGAGGTACTAAGCAAAAAATAAAGCACTAAACTGTTTTTTTAAGATTCTGAGTTACTAAGAAGCTGAGAAGCTAAGATTTTCAAAAAAAGCTCAAACTTGCAATATAGTTTTGAGTTTTTTTTATAATGATTATGAATGAAAATTTTGACTTAGAGGCTTAGTAGCTCAGAACCTTAGAATCTAAAAAAAAAACTTGCAATTGTTAGCGCTATGTCGTTTCTTTGCACTGTTCCTATTTTTATTGAAAGTTATCACGAAAGGCGGAGGGAAAAGACCCGATGAAACCTTAGCAACCCTTTACTTTTTTAAAGAAGGTGCTACATTCTACCACGCACAGCGCGGATAGATAACACAAGAATACATCTCCGTATTCCTCAAACCTTTTCCTGACAACATTTCGATATTTTTTTTAGAGCGAATGATTGGTGCATTTTTTGCAGTCATCGTTCCCGCCGTACACTATATCTTTTATGCTGAACCCCAGCATAAAAGGATGTCGTTTCCATCGGGGCTAAAGAGCCAGAATTAGGAATTTTTGGAAAAATAGTAATTAAAAAGCTTTGCGCCCTAGCGTTTTTGCGAGAAATAAAAAATATGTCAACAATTCAAGAAGAAATAAAAAAGAGAATACTCGTGCTCGACGGAGCTATGGGTACAATGCTGCAACGTTATAATTTCTCTGAAGAAGATTTTCGTGGCGAACGATTCAAAGATTTTCCACATCCGCTAAAAGGGAACAATGATTTATTGTCCCTAACGCAACCTCAAGCTATCAAAGCGGTTCACGCAGCCTATTTTGAAGCAGGAGCCGATATTGTGGAAACCAATACTTTCTCTGGAACTACGATTGGTATGGCGGATTATTACCTTGAAGAATATGTTTATGAATTGAACTACGAATCGGCAAAAATTGCCCGTGAAGTAGCTGATGAATTCACTGCGAAAAATCCAAACCAGCCTCGTTTTGTTGCCGGTTCAATTGGCCCGACAAACCGTACGGCAAGTATGTCGCCAGATGTAAACGATCCAGGATACAGAGCAGTAACTTTTGATGATTTGCGCATTGCTTACAAACAACAAGTCGAAGCCTTAATGGACGGCGGTTGTGATTTACTTTTGGTGGAAACTATTTTTGATACGCTAAATGCCAAAGCGGCACTTTTTGCAATCGAACAAGTAAAAGAAGAACGCGATCTTGATATTCCAATAATGGTTTCAGGAACAATAACGGATGCTTCGGGAAGAACGCTTTCAGGGCAAACAGTAGAAGCCTTTTTGGTTTCGGTATCGCATATTCCATTGTTGAGCGTAGGATTCAATTGTGCCCTTGGTGCCGATTTATTGAAACCGTATTTGCAGACCTTGTCCCATAACACTTCTTTCAACGTGTCGGCGCATCCAAATGCAGGATTGCCAAATGCTTTTGGGGAATACGATGAAACACCAGAGGAAATGCAAGCACAAATTAAAAGCTATTTAGACGATAATTTAATAAACATCATAGGTGGTTGTTGCGGAACGACCCCAAACCATATCAAGTTGATTGCCGATATTGCCAAGGATTATAAGCCTAGAGTTTCGACTGCGGTGATGTAGATTATGTATATTATCGCATCCAATTTAACAATGGAAATAATTTACTGAGAATTTAAAAGAATATGGCTAAACCAAAACAGATATATAGAAAGAATTTGCTTTTGCTATTAGTTTGCTTTTTATTTTGTTCGTGTGATATTTTTTATTTTGCCCAAATTGTAAACAAATCTGGCAAAGATATAAAAGTTGAAATTTGGTATGATAAAGAAGCACTGGACAATTTGCCAGGAAAAAAACCGGTTATACCATATTTTGACGAAGCAACATTAGTAAGTTTTGATACTCTTAATAGGATTGGGAAATTTAAAATATTACCAAATGATTCATTGGAAATTGATAGTCAACGTGGAAATAGACCACGTTTTCAGTTTATTAAGAAAATAGAGGTCTTTGGTATTGATACAATTAAATTAAAAGATATTGACCAAATGAAAGCCTTGTTTAAAGAAGGTAAGGGGCGATTTTTTTCATTTGATGTAAAATAGAACATCTTCATAGCTAGTGAAGAAAATAAAAAGTTCCGAAAGCGTGGATTTACAATCCGTGCCCGCAAAGAGAATCAAATAAAAGGCTTTGAATGAAAAACAAAATTTATTGAATTACGCAATGCCCGCGTGAGGGATAGAAGTGGAGCTCTTTTTTCTTGATTTTTCATCAAGAAAAAAAGCGGGAACGAATAGCCCGACCCTTGTGGTCACGCCCAAATAAAGTTGAAATTAAAATAAAATATAGCTACAGTTTTTTGGACCGTAGACAGAATAATAAAAACTTAGAATCTAAGCCACTTAGAAACTTAGTAACTCAAAATAAAAACCCGATAGCGCGGATTTGCAATCCGTGCCCGCAAAGAGAATAAAATGAAAGGTTTTCGATAAAAACAAAATCTGGAGGAATTGGCTTTGAATAGAAAATAGAAACAATGATTAAACAAATTTATTAAGATTGTAGCTTTGATTGAAATTGAATAACACAACTTCGTGGAGAGAATAGCACATACTCATAAGCGAGATTAGGGACAAAAGAAAAATATGACTGAATATCCAATCTTTGTATTTACGGCTTTACTGATTTTAGTTTACGGACTTTTTTCAAAAGCCCTTGAAAAATCTGTTATCACAGCACCAATGGTTTTTGTAGTGATTGGTATTATAGCTTCTAATTTTCAAATAGATGAATTGAGGCAAGGTATTGATGCGCCATTGGTAAAAATACTTGCTGAACTTACACTGGTGTTAGTGCTTTTTAATGATGCATCCACTATTAATTTAATGGAATTAAGAAAGCATCGAAAATTGCCTGTTCGGTTATTGCTAATAGGTTTGCCATTGACTATGGTATTGGGAATATTAATAGGTATCCCACTTTTTCCGGGTGTTAATATCTGGGTAATTGCGCTTATGGCTTTTATTTTGTCGCCTACTGATGCTGCTTTGGGACAGGCAGTGGTTACAAGTAAACTGGTGCCCGAAAAAATTCGCCAAACCATAAACGTTGAAAGTGGTTTAAACGATGGGATTGCATTTCCTCCAATATTAATTTGTCTTGCTGTTTTATCTCATGCAGATGCGGGAAACTCTGGTACATCTTATTGGTTGCTTTTTACACTCCGGCAATTTGTTTTTGGCCCATTGATTGGTGGATTGATTGGTTGGGCAGGAGGATATTTAGTTGACAAGGCTTCAAGCAAAGGCTGGATGAATTCCACTTTTCAAAGTTTATCATCAATAGCCATTGCATTATTAGCATTTTCATTAGCCGAAACAGTTGAGGGTAATGGCTTCATCGCTGCATTTTTTGCAGGCATGTTACTCGGAACTCATAACCTCAAAGTACGCGAACGATTACATGAATTTGGTGAAGCAGAAAGTCAGGCACTCGTACTTTTTATTTTTCTCTTATTTGGTATGATGCTCGTTCCGTTTTGTTATCCTTATTGGGATATAAACGCTTGGGTTTATGCCTTATTAAGTCTTACAATTATCAGAATGTTGCCCGTTGCAATTTGCCTTATTGGTACAAAATTACCTAGTGTTACTATTGGATTTATTGGTTGGTTTGGACCACGCGGCATTGCATCAGTTTTGTATTTATTACTCGTAATAATTGAATTAGGAATACCGGGATATGAACGCATAATTTCAGTTATTGTTCTTACAGTTTTGCTAAGTATTTTTTTGCATGGATTTACTGCGGTACCTTTTTCAAAAATGCTTGGCAAGTATTTTCAGTAAGATAAAATATCATTAAGTTCAAACGTAGAGAATAGTAATTTTGTAAATTTTAAAAATAGATGGCGATACAAATACTTTTTAGTTTGGGAATTATTGTTGCAACCATTTTTATTCATGGATTGGGAACCGCATGGTGGCTGAATTATTTGTTTCGCAACCGCGATTTAAAAAGTCAGGTTTTCGGATTTTATAAGATTTTGAAAACACTTTCTACTATGGCCGTTTTTTTAATGGTATTACACTTTATTGAAATTGCTCTTTGGGCTGGCGTTTATATGATGATACCTGCATTGGATAAAATCAGTCATTGGGAAGAATCGATTTATTTTTCAATGATTACTTACACCACGTTAGGTTATGGCGATATCACGCTCCCTCCTATCTGGCGCATCATGAGTGGATTTGAAGCCATGAATGGGATTTTGTTATTTGGTTGGTCAACCACAATGTTCTTTGCAGTAGTACAGAAAATTATAGCAATTAAAAATAATAAGAATTAATTGTAAAAAAACAGTTATGAGCGTGGGACGGGGAAATTTATTTAAGTTTATTAATAGTTTAGAATAGAATATAAAAATATAGACGCAAAGAAAGACTTTAAATTATAAACACGAATTCAGGAATTTTAAAAATATAGATTATAATTCGTGAATTCGTGGCAAGATAAAATAAAAAAATGGGACACAATAAAAATAGAAGAAACCTTGTATTATCGGGATTAGAGCCTTTGATCATTACGCCGGACAGCGTATTTGTGAATGTTGGGGAGCGAACCAATGTAACAGGTTCGAGAAAGTTCCTTCGATTAATCAAGGAGGAAAAATATGAGGAAGCACTCGATATTGCGAGACAGCAGGTAGAAGGTGGGGCGCAGATCATCGATATCAATATGGATGAGGGAATGCTTGATGGCGTTTATGCGATGACCAAATTCCTGAATTTGATTGCTGCCGAGCCGGATATTTCTCGTGTGCCAATTATGATTGACAGTTCGAAATGGGAAATCATTGAGGCTGGTTTGAAAGTCGTGCAGGGAAAATGTGTGGTAAACTCGATTTCGCTGAAAGAAGGAGAGGAAGCTTTTATCCATCACGCCAAATTGATCAAACGTTATGGAGCTGCCGTGATTGTAATGGCTTTTGATGAGGTAGGACAAGCCGATAATTACGATCGTAGAGTTGAAATTTGCCAACGGTCGTATGATATTTTGGTAAACAAAGTAGATTTTCCTCCACAGGATATCATCTTCGATTTGAATATATTCCCCGTAGCGACAGGTATGGAGGAACACCGCTTGAATGCTTTGGATTTCTTTAGGGGAACCAAATGGGTTCGAGAAAATCTACCGCACGCACACATTAGTGGTGGAGTGAGTAACGTTTCGTTTTCGTTTAGAGGAAATGATACCGTGAGAGAGGCGATGCACTCGGTTTTCTTGTATCACGCCATTAAAAACGGAATGACAATGGGAATTGTAAATCCGGAAATGTTGTCGATATATGACGAGATTCCAAAAGATTTATTGGAACACGTTGAGGATGTAATTCTCGACAGACGCGACGATGCCACTGAACGTTTATTGGATTTTGCAGAAAATGTAAAAGGCGATGTAAAGAGCAACGAGAAAGCGGTTCAAGAATGGCGTTCGGGAACGGTTCAGGAAAGAATCACGCATTCCTTGGTAAAAGGGGTGGATGAATTTATAGAAATTGATGTTGAGGAAGCTCGCTTAGCCGCCACAAAACCTATCGAAGTTATCGAAATCAATTTGATGACGGGAATGAATGTTGTTGGAGATTTGTTTGGTTCTGGTAAAATGTTTTTGCCACAGGTGGTAAAATCGGCGCGTGTGATGAAAAAAGCCGTGGCGTATTTATTGCCGTTTATCGAAGCTGCTAAACAGGTAGGTGATAAATCGGGGAATGGAAAGATTTTGATGGCAACCGTAAAAGGAGACGTACACGATATTGGTAAAAATATTGTTTCGGTGGTATTGGCTTGTAATAATTATGAGATCGTGGATTTAGGTGTTATGGTGCCTCCCGAAAAAATTATTGCAGCGGCTATTGAACATGAAGTAGATATTATTGGATTAAGCGGATTGATCACGCCGTCTTTGGACGAAATGGTGTATCTCGCTAAGGAATTGGATAAAAGAGGGATGAAAATTCCGGTAATGATTGGTGGCGCAACTACTTCACGCGCACATACGGCCGTGAAAATTGCACCTCAATACAGAGAAACCGTGATTCACGTAAACGATGCGTCAAGAGCGGTTACCGTAGCAGGAAATTTATTAGATCACAACCGAAAAATTTATGCAAGCGATATCCGAGCGGAATACGATGCGTTTAGAGAAACATTCTTGAATCGTTCAAGAGACAAGAATTTCCTAACGATTGAGCAAGCTCGTAAAAATAAATTACAATTGGATTGGAGACATTTTGAACCTGTAAAACCAAAAGTTATTGGGGAACAAACTATCGAAGTGGACTTGGATGTGTTGGTTCCTTACATTGACTGGACTCCGTTTTTTAGGACTTGGGAATTGTTTGGAAAATATCCAGCGATTTTGACCGATGAGGTTGTTGGAGAACAAGCGACTTCTGTTTTTGCGGATGCACAAGCGATGCTGGAAGTGATTTTGAAAGAGAAAAAATTACAGGCGAAAGGAATCTACGGAATCTTCCCTGCAAATCAAATCAATGATGACGATATCGAGTTGACGGATGAAAACGGAAAACCATTACAAACATTCTTGACTTTGCGTCAGCAGTCACAAAAAACAAAAGGAGCACCAAACATCGCATTAGCCGATTTTATTGCTCCAAAAGAGAGCGGAAAAGTAGATTATATGGGAGCATTTTGTGTAACCACCGGTTTTGGTGTAGACGAATGGGCGGCTGAATTCGAAAAGGATTTGGACGATTACAATTCGATTATGGTTAAAGCTTTGGCTGACCGTTTTGCAGAAGCATTCGCTGAATATTTACACGAAAAAGTTCGTAAAGAAATCTGGGGTTATGCAGCCGATGAGGTTTTGAGCAAAGAAGCACTTATTGAGGAAGATTATAAAGGAATTCGTCCGGCACCGGGTTATCCTGCTTGTCCAGACCACTTGGAAAAACCAACGATTTGGAAATTGCTGAATGTAGAGGCAGCAATTGGAGTGACCCTGACCGAAAGTATGGCGATGTGGCCGGCTTCTTCGGTTTCGGGATATTATTTTGGAAATCCAGAAAGCAAGTACTTTGGTCTAGGAAAAATAAAAGAAGACCAAGTGATTGATTACGCCAAAAGAAGAAGTGTTTCAACCGATGTCGCCATGAAATGGCTGAATCCAAATATAGCAGATTAACCCCCTAATCCCCTGAAGGGGGAATAACAAGGCAGAATAAAGTAACACAAACCTGATGACCCCTTTCAGGAATTCCCCCTTCAGGGGGTTAGGGGGAGGATTATGAAAGTAACAGAACATATAGAAAAAGCCAAAGGAGAAACGTTATTCTCTTTCGAAATTATTCCGCCACAGAAAGGCAAAAGCATTCAGGAGTTATACGATAATATCGATCCGTTGATGGAGTTCAAACCGCCATTTATAGATGTAACGACTTCTCGTGAGGAGTATATTTACATTGATAAAGGCAACGGATTATTGGATAAAAAATTAACCAGAATGCGTCCGGGAACGTTAGGGATTTGTGCTTCGATAAAACACAAATACAATGTGGATACCGTACCGCATTTGCTTTGCGGAGGTTTTACCAAAGAAGAAACAGAGTATATGTTGGTTGATTGTCATTATCTTGGAATCAATAATGTGATGGCACTTCGCGGTGATGCGATGAAGGACGAACAGTCTTTTGTGCCAAAAGCGGGTGGAAATAATTTTGCGGTAGATTTGGTTTCACAAATCAATCAATTGAATTGCGGAAAGTATTTACACGATGTTATGGACGCAGATAACAAAGCTGATTTTTGTATTGGAGTAGCCGGTTATCCGGAGAAGCATTTGGAATCTCCTTCTTTGCTGTCGGACTTGAAAAGACTGAAAGAGAAAGTAGATGCAGGTGCCGATTATGTGGTAACTCAAATGTTTTTTGAGAATGCCAAATATTTTGAGTTTGTTGCCAAAGCTAGAGAAATGGGAATTACGGTTCCAATTATTCCGGGAATTAAACCGATAGCGGTTCAAAAACATTTGCAAATTTTGCCTCAAATTTTCCGTATTGATTTACCGGAAGATTTAATAAGTGCAGTTGATAAATGCAAGAACAACGCAGAAATACGCCAAGTGGGTATCGAGTGGGCTATCCAACAATCGATAGAATTGAAAGCCGCGGGAGTTCCTGTGTTGCATTATTATTCTATGGGAAAATCAGAGAATATCAGACAAATTGCGAGTCAAGTTTTTTAAATAAAAAGTTATTATTAATTTCAATTTGAAATACTCGATCGGTTTTTAAAACTAATCGGGTATTTTTTTTAATCTTTAAATAAAAGAATATGAATCCAACCCTCCAACAAGATTTAAAAGACATTGAAAACATTCTCGAAAAAGTAAAACAACAAGGAATTGATTTTCTCAATGTTATTGATAGTACTCCCACTTCAACCCAAAATACAATTACGACCAATATGAATCTAAACGATTCTGGTTTGGGAGCATTGTCTGCTTTGGAAGAATTCAATGAACGTTTAGCCCCTTTGATGGTTTCACAGGCGGGACCTAGATATTGGGGTTTTGTTACGGGAGGTGCAACACCTGCTTCTATAGTTGGCGATTGGTTAACTACGATTTATGATCCAAATGCACAGGCTACAAAAGCACAAGGAGGCGTTTCTGCTTTGATAGAAATAGAAACCATTAATTTATTGTTGCAATTATTGGACTTGCCAAAATCGTTTTTGGGCGGATTTGTAACAGGTGCTACAATGTCAAATTTTACAAGTTTGGCGGTGGCTCGACAATGGTTCGGAAAACAATTGGGTCTAGATTTTGCAAAAAACGGAATTAGCGCTCCTCTAAATATTCTTACGGCTACACCACATTCCTCTTCGGTAAAATGCTTGGCGATGTTAGGGGTTGGAAGCCAAAATTTTACCAAAATAAAAACAGTTGAAGGAAATCGTGAAGCCATTGATATAGACGATTTGGAACAAAATATTAAAGGTCTAAATGGTCAGCCTTTTATTTTAATATCGAGTGCGGGAACTGTCAACTCGGCCGATTTTGATGATTTTAATGCAATTACGAAACTCAAAGAAAAATACAATTTTTGGTGGCATATTGATGCTGCTTTCGGAGGTTTTGCAGTTTGTTCTCCAAAATACAAACATTTGGTAAACGGTTGGCAAAATGCTGATAGTATCACCATAGATTGCCATAAATGGCTGAATGTTCCTTACGAAAGTGCTTTTTATTTGATAAAAGAACAACATAAAAATCTACAAGTGGAAACGTTCCAAAATTCGAATGCTCCATATTTGGGAGATCCATTGGAGAATTTCAGTTACCTGAATTTCTTGCCTGAAAATTCGAGAAGATTAAAAGCTTTGCCTGTTTGGTTTTCGTTATTGGCATATGGAAAGCAGGGATTTCAAGACATTGTAGGAAATAGTGTTGAGATGGCGTTGCTATTTGATGCTTTTATAACTAATGATGAAAGCTTCGAATTACTGGCACCAACTCGCCTCAACAACGTTTGTTTCACTTTGGCAGGAGAACACAATCAGGAAAAAGTAAATTTATTTTTGACGCATCTCAACGATAACGGCAAAGTGTTTATGACGCCAACAGTGTATCAAAACCGAAAAGGAATTCGGGCTTCCTTTGTCAATTGGAGAACAAATGAAAATGATATTCAAATAGTGATAGAAGAAATGAAAGAAAGTATTTTGGAGTTGGGAATCAAATAGTTATTTTCTGAATCAATGCATAAATTGCCTTATATTTGAGATTGTTTCTGGAATACTATAAATTGATTTTTTGATATGATGAATTTTCCAATCATAATGGGTATTACCTCAGGAGCAGCCTTTTTATTAGGTTTTCTGCTTATTATGCATCCGCAAAAAATTAATCGTATAGCAAATCGCTGGTTGGGATTATTTGTCATTACTCTTGGATTAGCGATGTTGGAAATATTTTTAGTCTCGGAAAATTTTCAGTCAATTCACCCAGTTTTATTTGATTTAATTGGTTTGATGAGATTCTTAACCGCTCCAGCTCTTTATATCAGTATTTTATATTTTACTTCATTGCTTAAAAAATTTGATAAGAAAATTTTATGGCATTTTTTGCCCTTTTTAATCTTTTTAATTTTCAGATTTCCGTTTTTTATCACTGGGAAAAACATTGAATTCAGTTATTCTGTAGGCAGAATAGTTTTTTTTGCGCTACAAATTGCATTGCCTCTTCAAACAATAATTTACTGGTATTTGTCTTTTAGTAAATTGCAAAAACACATAAAAGATATACGTCAATTTTCATCATCAACGGAGCAAATTGATCTTTCCTGGCTAAAATATTTTTTATTGATTTTGGTAATAATTATAACTGCTTGGTTCAATCTTGTCTTTTTCGACTTGAAAAATATAATCCGGTTTACTCCTTTATTGTATCTTTTGTCTGTGTTTTTTCTAGCTTATTTTTCTTTACAGCAAAAAGAAATTTTTGATTTTAATAAAAAAGATTTAGATGAGTTGTCAACTATTAAAGAGTATAAAAAAGAGAATCCCAAAAGAGTTTCGGAAAAGCGATTGAATGAGTTAGACGAAAAATTACGGGTACTCATGAATTCTGGAAAAGTATATTTGGAAAATGATTTAAGTTTGCCAAAATTAGCCAAAAACATGAAGGCAAGTTGTAATGAAACTTCGTTTGTGATTAACGAATTGTATGGGGATAATTTCTATAATTTTATAAACAAATTCAGAATCGAAGAGGCGAAAATGTTATTGTTGTCTGAGAAATACAGTCAATTAAATATTCTGGGAATTGCTTATGAATCTGGATTTAATTCTAAAACTACTTTTAATACAACTTTCAAAAAGTATACAGGAGTGTCTCCAACAGATTTTGTAAAATCAAATAGGATTTTAGAAAAAAAGGAAGTTTAAATACGTTCGAACGGGTACATCGGAACACTTGATATTTGATTAATAGCCAATTTTGGGGTGTATTAATTCAAATAAAAAAGTTATGTTAGAACAATCAAATCATGAGGTTTCAACTTCAATAGCCAAAAAAATCAGTACAACTTTAATACTGGGACTTGTGTTTTCCGCTTTGCTATTAATGCTTGGTAACGGCGGTAATATTTCTTGGTTTCCGCCAATAGTAGTTTTTTCTTTAGTTGGGATTGCTTTATTAAGTGCTCTTCTATTTCCTTTTATATGGCATTATTTAGAACACGAGCAGAAAATGAATTCTGCAAAAATATATGGTTTTTTATATAGCGGAATTCGATATGCTATAGCTTTTAATATTGCCAGTTTTGGTTGGAAAAAGTTTTATGGACTTCAATTTATCGTGCCAACAGAAATTGCGAGTTTGCCTATGAATCAGCAATCGGGTGAATGATTGACTTGGTTTTATTTTGGACACTCACAGGTTTTTGGAATTATAATAGCGCTTATCCAAATTGGTGGCGGTTATTTATTATTGTTTCGAAGAACATTGTTAATAGGAGCCATAATTTTGTTTGCGCTACTAGTCAATTTGACTTTAATCAATGTTTTTTATCAAATGAATACGGGCGCATTATTGCAATCTGTTGTATTAACGATTGGTGTTTTGTTCTTGATTTTATTAGAATATAAAAAGCTTATTGTCTTTTTTCTAAAAACAAAATCCAATTTACCTTCGTTAAGTTTTAATAGTGCACTTGTGAAAAATATGGTTCGCCTTTCGGCAATTGTATTATCATTACTATTTACAATCTATTTAAAGTCATTGGTGAAATAAAAAAAGAGAGCTCGTTTAAAATGACTTTAAGCGAGCTCTTTTTTTATCTGTAATCTGTAAACTAAAATCTGCAATCTTTCAACTTACTTCGTGATTTCCCTAAACACTGCCTCCAAATTCTTGTTCTTTTGATTCAGCTGTAAAGTTTTCAATCCATTATCGTAAGCAAAATCAAAAACCGTTGGGCGCATATCTTTATCCGAAACAAAAGTCAGTTCCCAAGAACAGCCATTAATGTTTTTATAAGATTTTAAATGTGGAATTTGAGCAACAAGGTCTTCTTCTACTTTCAAATCAAATTCGACTTCGATTACTTGTTCTTTATTGGCGGAAATTAAATTGTCCAATTTTTTATCGGCAACTATTTGTCCTTTGTCAATAATAATCACTCGGTCGCAAATCGCTTCGACTTCCTGCATAATGTGTGTAGAAAGAAAAACCGTTTTGTCTTTTCCTACGTTTCTAATCACATTTCTGATTTCGACTAATTGATTTGGATCCAATCCGGTAGTAGGTTCATCCAGAATCAAAACATCGGGATTGTGCAATAATGCATTTGCAAGACCTACTCTTTGGCGATAGCCTTTGGACAACTGTCCTATTTTTTTATGGCTTTCAGTTTGTAAACCTGTAAGTTGAATTACTTCTTCGATTCTTGATTTATCTACTTTATAAACGTCGGCATTAAAAGCCAGATATTCTCTCACATACAAGTCCAAATACAATGGGTTGTGTTCCGGTAAATATCCAATAGAAAGCTGCACCGATTTTTCCTGAGTGTTTACATCAAAGTCATTGACTAGCGCAACACCAGAGTCGGCGTGAATATAAGTTGTCAAAATTTTCATCAAGGTTGATTTTCCGGCGCCATTAGGTCCTAAAAAACCAACGATCTCACCTTTTCTAACAGAAAATGAAATGTTGTCCAATGCTTTTTGGGCACCATAACTTTTCGAAATGTTTTTTACTTCTATTGACATAAAACTTTATTTGTTGCAAAAGTAAACAGAAAAAACTTTTGTTTATTGTTTTTGTCCAACAATGAGCCTTACACCTTTGTCAAATTTTGGAACTTTGACAAAGCTTGGATAGAAATGATGGCTTTATCATTAAGATTTATATATTTACAATTAAACTAAATCAATATGGGAAATAATCAATCAGGCAGTTTCTTGAAAAATTACAGCAGTATTCTATTACTCCTTGGCGGAATAATCGTTGGTAGTATTTTAGGTCTAGTTTTTGGAAATGGAGTAGAAGTCATAAAGCCATTAGGAGATATATTTCTGAATTTACTTTTTACGGCAATCATACCGTTGGTGTTTTTTACCATTGCATCCTCAATCGCCAATTTACAAAAAAGCGAAAAATTAGGTAAACTCTTCGGGATAGTTTTAGGAGTGTTTCTAACAACCGTGATTATTTCGGCCATTATAATGATTATCGGTGTTTTGATTTTTCCAATTCATCAAGGGATAGTAATCTCAAAAGTTGCATTAGAAACTATTCGGGAAAGCAGCACTGGTTCTCAAATCACACAATTGGTAACAGTCAATGATTTCTATGAAATACTGTCCCGAAAAAATATGTTGGCGCTCATATTATTTTCTTTTCTAATCGGTTTTTCAACTTTGCGTGCAGGGGAAAAAGGAAAAGACTTCGCGCGGTTTCTTAATTCTGGAAACGAAGTGATGAAACAATTACTGCATCTTATTATGAAAACGGCACCAATAGGTCTTGGTGCTTATTTTGCATATCAAGTTGGTATCTTCGGACCACAATTATTTGGTGCATATGCCAAACCACTAGCTTTATATTATGCTGTTTGTACTTTTTACTTTATTGTATTTTTTAGCTTGTATGCTTTTTTCGCTGGAGGAAAACTAGGGCTCAAAATATTTTGGAAAAACAACATCACTCCTGCATTGACGGCAGTGGGAACGTGCAGTAGTATTGCAACTATCCCTGCCAATCTGGAAGCGGCTGAGCAAATGAATATTCCGAGTCACATTCGGAATCTCGTAATCCCGCTTGGAGCGCCCCTGCACAAAGACGGTTCGAGTATGTCTTCGATTGTCAAAATCGCTGTGATTTTTGCCTTATTCGGCAAGGATTTTACGGATCCTTATACTTTATTAACGGCAATCGGTATCACCATAATAGTGTCTGTAGTCGAAGGCGGTATTCCAAACGGAGGATATATAGGAGAAATTCTCGCCATAACCGTTTATGGTTTTCCGATGGAGCAAGCCTTGCCGGCTGCAATGATTATAGGGACTTTGGTCGACCCAATTGCAACTTTATTGAATGCCAACGGTGATTTGGTCTGTTCAATGGTAGTCACCAGAATCTCCGAAGGCAAGAAATGGATTAGCCAAAGTATTGCTTAAATAATATGAACAATTATTTTGGAGTGCCCCCGTTGAGTAAAGGAGCCAACTTTTAAGACCGCTTATTCGGCTCCTTTACTCAACGGGGTCGGGCTATTCATGCTACTTCGGTAGCTTATTTCTATCTCTCACTCGGCTCACAAGATATTTAGTTTAAACCAAAAACTAGTCTTTTTTATCAACTTTCAAAAGCAAGGGATTAAAAAAAAAACCGTTTTTTATCAGAAAATAAATTTACTGTTTAATTTTTCGTTTTGAATTCAATAATTTTAACGTCTCAAAAAGCTTCTTTTTTATGGAATAATGAATTAAAATCCCTTTTAACAAACGAATCTTTTTTTGTTACATAAAAGATTATTTTTATTTTGGCTGACTCGAAATATGTCATACATTTGCAATAAATAATTGAAACCCACAATAAAAAAAATTTCTATCAAATGAAAAGTGGGTTCTCTGACAACCAAAATTTAAATACTTCTTCGGAAGAAAAACAAAGCACATCATGTCAAATAACCGTTTTTATTTTAGCAACTCTTTTTATTTCTTCTTTAGGAAGTAAGGGATTGTGCTATGGTTATTTGAAGAACAAAAAACAAATAAAACTAATATACAATCCTGATGAAAATCAGGATTTTTTTTTGACCCAATGAGAACGAAAATTGCAATACAAGGAATTAAAGGATCTTTCCACCATCAAGTGGCTCAAGACTATTTTTATCAAAATATAGAAGTGGACGAATGTCTGTCTTTTGAGGAATTGGTAGCTAGTTTGTTGTCGGGAAAATCAGATCAGGCAGTAATGGCTATAGAAAATTCTATTGCAGGACCTATTATTCCAAATTACGCACTGATTGACAAAAACAATCTGCACATTATAGGAGAACATTATTTGGATATTCACCAAAATTTAATGGCACTGAAAGGTCAAAAGATTGAAGATATTCAAGAAGTGCATTCACACCCGATGGCTTTATTGCAATGTATGGAGTTCTTAAAAAAATATCCAAACATAAAATTAGTTGAAGACAAGGATACTGCCGAAACCGCCAGAAGAATACACGAAAAACAGCTAAAAGGAATTGCAGCTATAGCTAGTAAAACAGCTTCAGAAATGTATGATTTGGAAATTCTGGCTCCAGAAATCCAAACGATAAACAATAATATGACTCGTTTTGTCATTATTAAAAAGGAAAATACTTTTGCTGAAGAAAACGAAATCAACAGAGCTTCCCTTAAATTCGAATTGGATCACAAACGAGGAAGTTTGGCTGCAGTGCTGAATGTAATGAGCGATTGTAAATTGAATTTAACCAAAATACAATCATTACCAAAAATAGAAACACCTTGGAAATATTCTTTTTTTGTGGATGTGACTTTCGATAAATACGAAGATTACGCCAAGTCAAAAGCATTGTTAACGATAATGGCCGAATATTTTAAAGTATTGGGAGAATATAAAAATACCAAACCTTGATAAGTTCAAAGGCACAAGTTTTTAAAGAAAAATAAAATCTGAAAAGAGAAATATAAAATAGCATGATTACAACAGCAAAACGTCTCGATATAATTGAAGAATACTACTTCTCATCTAAATTGAGAGAAGTGAGACAATTAGCCTCAGAGGGAAAACCAATTATCAATATGGGAATTGGAAGCCCAGATTTGAAGCCATCAAAAGCAGTTATGGATGCCGTAATTTTGGCAATGCAAGATGAGAATGCACACCAATATCAAAGTTATCAAGGATTGCCTGAACTTAGAAAAGGGATGGCAGATTTTTATAAAAATAATTATGGTGTAACCTTAGATTCTAATGTGGAAATTTTGCCTTTGATGGGATCTAAAGAAGGAATTATGCATATTTCCTTAGCTTTTTTGAATGAAGGAGACCATGTTTTGATTCCGAATCCAGGATATCCTACATACAGTTCAGTGACGAATCTAGTTGGTGCTGTACCTGTTTATTACGATTTGAAAGAAGTGAATAATTGGGAACCTGATTTTGAAGCTTTAGAAAAACTGGATTTATCAAAAGTGAAAATTATGTGGATTGGTTATCCACATATGCCTACAGGAGCGAGAGGAAGTCTGGAATTGTTTGAAAAATTAGTGGCTTTCGCCAAAAAGCATCATATATTATTGGTCAATGACAATCCGTATAGTTTTGTTTTGAATGATAAACCAATGAGTTTGTTGCAGGTAGAAGGAGCCAAAGATATTGCGCTGGAACTGAATTCTTTGAGCAAAACGTTCAATATGGCTGGATGGAGAGTAGGAATGGTTTTGGGAAGTGCAACGCTGATTGATTCGGTACTTAAAGTAAAAAGCAATATGGATAGCGGGATGTTCTACGGAATCCAAAAAGGGGCAGTGGAAGCATTAAAAAGTGATCAATCCTGGTTTGACTCGATGAATGCCGTTTATAAAAAACGTCGTGTACTTACTGAACAATTGGCCGAAAAACTGGGTTGTGAAGTGTACAAAGAAGGCGTTGGACTATTTGTTTGGGCAAAATTACCTGCAGGAATAACATCGGCGGAGGATTTTATCGATAAAATATTATACGAGAAATCTATTTTTATAACACCTGGAACCATTTTTGGAAGTAATGGAGAAGGTTACATTCGATTTGCGCTTTGTGTAAAAGAGGAGAAAGTACAAGAAGCGATAAGTAGATTTTAGATTACAGTTTGTCATTCCGACGGAGGAGGAATATCCGCGAAGTGAGTAACCAACGAAGATTCCTCCTCCGTCGGAATGACAATAAAAGTGATAAGACAAAATTTTCTGAAAAAACGAGATGCCCTAGCCCTGATAGTAGTGGAAATCCTCCCGATTTTTTTCGGGAGATTGAAACGGATAGCAGGATTAGCTACAAAAAAAAGAGAAGATGAATATATACGTAATAGGTGTTGGATTAATAGGAGGGTCAATAGCATTGGACGCAAAAGGTTTGAATCCTGATGCCAAAATTTTTGGGATTGACAGTAATGAAAAGCATTTGCAGGAAGCTATAGCGCTTGGAGTTATTGATGAAGCTGCAACGTTTGATGATTTGTCCAAGGCAGATTTTGTGATTGTTTCGGTTCCAGTGGATACGGCAATTGTGGTTTTGCCAACAGTGTTGGATTTAATTTCAGATTCGGCTATTGTTTTTGATGTGGGTTCGACCAAAACACCAATATGCGAAGCGGTTTCGGGTCATCCAAGAAGAAGAAATTTTATTGCTACGCATCCTATTGCAGGAACAGAGTTTTCGGGACCATCAGCGGCAATTAGAGGGTTGTTTCAAGGGAAAACAAACATCATTTGTGAAGTTGAAAAAACGACTTTCAAATTACAGGAAAAAGCATTGTGGCTTTTTGCGGCAATCGGAATGAGAATTCGTTATATGGATCCAAAATCGCATGATAAACATATTGCTTATGTGTCGCATTTATCACATATCAGTTCGTTTATGCTTGGAAAAACGGTAATCAATAAAGAAAAGGACGAACAAGATATTTTTGATATGGCAGGTTCCGGTTTTGAAAGTACCGTTCGTTTGGCCAAGAGTTCGCCAGCGATGTGGACACCGATTTTTAAACAAAACAAAAAGCAGGTGGTCAGAACATTGGAAGAATATATTTCAAATTTATCCAAGTTTAAGGAGCTTTTGGTAAATGATGATTACGAAGCGATTTATCATGAAATGGAAAGCGTCAACCGAATTAAGGAAATATTGAACGGAATGAATGCCAAAAAGTAGCAGTAATTCGTTTAGAGAAAAATAAAATAGAACAACAAAATAAAGTAGTAGTAAGCAATTAATAATAAAGATCTCTCTTAATCCCTCCAGTTGTTTGGGGAGTTCCGATAGCTATCGGGAGGAGAGAGAAAAAAGTAAATAATTTTAGAAAAGATGGAAAACAAGAAAGAAATGAGAGATTGGTTGAACGAGTTCAAATTGTCTCATCCATTTGTAATAGCAGGACCTTGTAGTGCTGAAACAGAAGAGCAAGTGTTGAAAATCGCGCATGAATTGAAAGATTCTGACGTAAGCGTTTTTAGAGCTGGTATTTGGAAACCAAGAACACGTCCAGGAGGATTTGAAGGTGTTGGAGAGATTGGATTGAAATGGTTAAAGAAAGCTAAAGCAGAAACAGGTTTGCTTATGGGTACAGAGGTTGCAACTGCAGCTCACTGTAAATTAGCTTTAGAAAATGACATTGATGTTTTATGGGTTGGTGCTCGTACAACGGCAAATCCTTTTGCTGTTCAAGAAATCGCCGATACCTTGAAAGGAACTGATAAAATTGTATTGATTAAAAATCCTGTAAATCCTGATATGGCTTTATGGTTGGGTGGTGTAGAGCGTTTGTATGCTGCTGGAATCAAGAAATTGGGTGTAATTCACAGAGGTTTTTCTACTTACGAAAAAACTAAATACAGAAATATTCCAGAATGGCAAATTGCTATTGAATTGCAAAATAAATTTCCTGATTTACCTTTGATTATTGATCCTTCACATATTACAGGAAACCGTGATATGATTCTTGAAGTAACTCAAGAAGCATTGGATTTAAATTATGACGGTATGATTATCGAAACTCATAATGATCCAGATAATGCATGGAGTGATGCTGCTCAACAAGTAACTCCTGCTGCTTTGAAACAAATCTTCAAAGATTTGAAAGTAAGAAAAGTGAGTGGAGACACTGATGAGTTTACAAGTAAAATGACCAAATTAAGAGCTAATATCGATGTGCTTGATGCTAATTTATTAGACTTATTAGGAAAAAGAATGAAAGTGGCTGACGAAATTGGACAAGTGAAAAAAGAAAATAACGTTGCAATTCTTCAAAACAACCGTTGGAATGAAATCCAGGAAAAAATGATTGCTGAAGGTGCCAAAAAAGGATTGACAGAAGAATTTATAGTTAAATTGTTCAAAAATATCCACCAAGAAAGTATTGGTCATCAAGAAAAAATCTTGAATTCGTAAAAAGATTTTAGATTTTAGAATGAGGATTAACGATTTTAGATTTCGTGAGTCGTAAATTTAGATTTCAATAAATCCCAAGGCTTAGGTTTTGGGATTTTTTTTGTTTGTTTAGGAAGTCTTGTAAATCATAAATCTAAAATCGCTAATCTTCAATCATAAATCCTTTATCTTTGCAAAAACTTAGATTTAAATCATAAATCTAAAATCGTTAATCTTCAATCAAAAATCCTCTATGACAGGACTCGTTTACAAATCTACAGGAAGTTGGTACACCGTAAAATCAGAACAAGGTGATTTTATAGAATGCCGTATGAAAGGGAAATTCCGAATCAAAGGAATTAAAAGTACCAATCCAATTGCTGTGGGTGATATTGTCGACTATGAACTCGAAGAAACATCAGATACTATTACTGGAACTATTTATAATATTCACGAAAGAAAGAATTATATCGTTCGTAAGGCGGTTAATTTATCGCATCAAATGCATATTATTGCGTCCAATATTGATCGTGTATTTTTGTTAATAACAGTAAACAATCCGCCTACCACATTCAACTTTATAGACCGTTTTTTGGTAACCGCCGAAGCTTATGGAATTGAAGCTATTTTGGTTTTTAATAAAATAGATACCTTGGATGAGGTTACGCTTGATGAGCAGTTGTATATGCAACATGTGTATCAGGAAATAGGATATAAATGTTTGCGAGTTTCCTCGACAGAGAATAAGGGGGTCGAAGCTTTGCAAGATATGATGGTTGGTAAAGTAAGTATGTTTTCTGGACATTCGGGTGTTGGGAAATCGACTCTGGTGAATGCCATGGAACCTTCTTTGCATTTAAAAACTAAAACTATATCTGTAGCCAGCAAGCAGGGACAACATACAACCACTTTTGCAGAGATGTATGATTTGTCTTTTGGGGCAAAAATTATAGATACTCCAGGAATCAAAGGTTTTGGAATGGTCGATATGGATCCGTCAGAGATTAGCGGATATTTTCCCGAATTTTTCAAATTGAAAGACCAGTGTAAGTTCAACAATTGTTTGCATAAAGAAGAACCACATTGCGCCATAAAAGCCGCATTAGAAAGAGATGAAATTGCTTGGTCCCGATATAATAGTTATCTCAAAATTCTGGAAGGAGATGATGAGCATTATCGTACCGATGATTACAACGAGGATCGAATCATTAGTGATAAATCTAGGGAATAACAATTGCAAAATTCAATTTCAATATCAATGTCAAAAAACACTGTTTTTTAAATCTGCAATTTGTAATCAATGAAAGTTGTTCTCCAAAGAGTTTCTCAAGCCTCCGTAACCATTGACAATAAAATAGTAGCCGATATTCAAAAAGGCTTACTAGTTTTAGTTGGTATTGAAGATGCCGATACACAAGAGGACATCAATTGGCTTTGCCAAAAAATTGTAAATCTTCGCATTTTTGGAGATGAAAATGAGGTAATGAATCTTTCCGTAAAAGATATTGATGGAGAAATAATTGTTGTTTCTCAATTTACACTTCATGCCTTAACCAAAAAAGGAAATCGTCCCTCTTATATAAAAGCCTCAAAACCCGAAATTGCAATTCCTTTATATGAAAGTTTTGTAAAACAAATGGAAAAGGAATTGGGTAAAAAAGTACAAACGGGAATTTTTGGAGCAGATATGAAAGTGTTATTGCTGAATGATGGTCCTGTTACTATTCAAATCGATAGTAAAAATAAAGAATAATTTTAGCTTTTATTTAAACGAAATTTTCTTATATTTCGATGCTAAAATTTTATTATGACCCCCAAGTCCCATTCTATTATTTACGTTGCTTTCTTATTTGCAACAACGTTTCTTTTTGCTCAAAAGAGCGATTATAGTACACTTACTCTTTCCGATAGTCTCAAAGAAAATGCGAATGCAGTGGTTCGTTTGAATCAAATTGATATTGTAATTGCTTCTCAACGCAGCATGAATATCAAAAACAAACGTGTGGTAACTGTCTTGAATGAGAATGGCTTAGGCGCTATTGAAGCCTATGAAAATTACGACAAATCGAGTCCTGTCAAAAGTATATTGGCAACGGTTTATGATGTTTCAGGAAAGGAAATAAAAAAAATAAAAAAAGGAGATTTCAGGGATGTAAGTGCAGTAAGCGGAAGTACTCTTTTTTCGGAGAGCCGTTATATTTACTTAGATTATACACCAATACAATATCCGTTTACAGTTGTTTTTGAAAGCGAAACAGAAACATCCAATACTGCTTTCATTCCGCAATGGATGCCTTTGAATGATTATGCTGTAAGTATAGAAAAAAGCATTCTGAACATAAGTTATCCTTCAAACCTCAGTTTTAAATATAAAGAATTCAATTTCTCGAATTTTAATGTAAAAAAAACGATAGAAACTTCGACACAACTTTCTTATACAGCATCAAAAATGTTGGCCCAAAAAGAAGAAACAGCAAGTCCTTCTATTAGTTATCTTTTTCCAAGAGTAATGATGGGATTAGAATTGTTTCATCTTGAAGGGGTGGATGGAACTGCCAAAACATGGGCAGAATTCGGAAAATGGTACAGTGAAAAAATTCTACAGGGAACCACAGATCTTCCAGAAGAAACTAAAGTAAAAATGAAAGCTCTAGTAGGTAATGAAACTGATCCCATTAAGAAAGCACAAATCATTTATAAATATGTTCAGGAAAAATCAAGATATGTGAATATAAGTATTGGTATTGGAGGATGGAAACCAATGTTGGCTGGTGATGTTGATCGTTTGGGGTATGGAGACTGTAAGGCTTTGAGTAATTATACCAAAGCACTCCTTGCTGCGGTGGATGTACCATCTTATAATGTGATTTTATATGGTAATCCAAGAAAGCGTGATATTGAAACTGATTTTGTTTCAATGCAAGGGAATCATATGATTTTGGCTATACCCAATAAAGATAAATATGTTTTTTTAGAATGTACAAGTCAGATAGATCCTTTTGGTTATCAAGGAACGTTTACAGATGACAGAAATGTTTTGGTGGTAAAACCCGAAGGAGGAGAGATTGTAAGAACAAAAGTTTACGAAGATATGGGTAATACCCAAATCAGTAAAGGAACTTATTCTATTGCAGAGAATGGTGATTTTTATGGAAAAATAGGAATCGTTTCTGAGGGTTCTCAATACAATCAAAAATTTAATAATGATAAGCTTTCTCCAACGGAAATGGAAGTTTTTTATAAAGATTATTGGAGTACCATTAATAATTTAAAAATCAAAAAAGTCACTTTTAAAAATGATACTGAAAAAGTGAGTTTTACTGAAAATGCCGAAATAAGTGCAGTGAATTACGGTAATGTATCAACAAATAAAATGATGTTTGCTATAAATGCTTTTAATCCATTAACTCAAAGTGTCAAACGAATTCGAAACCGAAAAAATCCTTTAGAAATTCAAAGAGGCTCAGTAGATATCGATGAAATAGAAATCGCTCTTCCAGTTAATTTCTCGATTGAATTTCTTCCGGGAAATGTTGAAATTTCCGGGAAATTCGGTGAATATAAAACAGAGATTATCAAAAAAGACAATGCTAATATCGTTTATAAGCGAAAGTTCTTTTTGAAAAAAGGTTTATATACTAATAAGGAATACGATGAATTTCGTCTTTTTATGGAACAAATTTCCAGAAACGACAACGCAAAAATAATTTTAACCAAATCTTAATTACAAAATGAAAACCAAACACTTAACCCTTCTATTGTTATTAGCCCTATCTTATTTCAATGCAAACGCTCAAGAATTTAAATTAGGAAAAGTCTCTATAGCAGAATTGGAGCAAAAAGCACACCCGAAAGATACGGCCGCTGTTGCTGCAATATTATTTAAAACAGGTTCAACTAGATTTGAATATTTGCAAAATGAAGGTTTCAGAGTAATTACGGAAATAGCTATGCGTATTAAAATTTATAAAAAGGATGGCTATGAATGGGCAAATAAAGCAGTAGGGTTTTATTCGGGAGGTAGTTCGATAAAAGAAAATGTCTTGTTTACGGATGCTGTAACTTATAATTTAGTGGCGGGGAAAATTGAAAAAACAAAGATAAAAAGTGAAGGGGAATTTGAGGAGAAGGTTAATAGATATTGGAGTAAAAAGAAAATAACTTTGCCTAATGTTAAAGAAGGCTCGGTCATTGAATTTAAATATACGATACGAACAAATAATATTGGGATGCTACGAGAATTTGATTTCCAGACTGATATTCCTGTTGATTATACAGAGTATAAAACCTATGTGCCGGAATATTTTATATACAATACTAAAATGAAAGGATTTGTTACGCCACAAATCAATGTTGAAAAATCTCCAAAATCATTTGTGATTACCAGCAAAGAGAGAACAGAGTCTGGTCATGTTTCTCAGACCAATTTTTCAACGGATAAAATTGAGTACATGGAAACCAAAACTATTTATATTGCGAAAAACATGCCTGCCATGAAGGAGGAAGCATTTGTAAATAATATTGATAATTATACAACAAGTTTAGCACAAGAATTATCGATGACGCATTATCCAAATGAACCACTTAAGCCTTATTCTACAGATTGGAATGCAGTAGTAAAAACTATTTATGATAATGAAGATTTTGGGCCCGAACTTAATAAAACGGGTTATTTTGAAGATGATTTAAAAGCGGTTATTGCTGGATTAACAGCTCAGGATGAAATTATTTTAGCTATTCTGAATTATGTGAAATCAACCGTAAAATGGAATGAATATAATGGTTATTCTTGCGATGATGGTGTTAAAAAGGCATATAAAGACAAGACTGGTAATGTAGCAGAAATTAATTTAATGCTTACTGCCATGTTGCGTACAGCTGGATTAAAAGCAAATCCTGTTTTGGTTAGCACCAGAGCAAATGGGATTTCAATTTTTCCAAATAGGACGGCTTTTAACTATGTTATTGCTGCTGTAGAAACTCCAGAAGGGTTGATATTGTTGGATGCTACAAGTAAATTTTCAACTCCAAATGTATTGCCATTTAGGGATTTAAATTGGATGGGGAGGTTAATTAGAAAAGATGGAACATCAGAAGAAGTCGATTTGATGCCTACAAAAGTTTCAGATGATAATGTAACAATGATGTATTCAATTGATGCCACCGGTAAAATTACGGGTAAATTAAGACGTCAACGAACCAACCATAATGCTATGAGTTTTAGATCGGAGATAGAAAACATAAAAGAGGAGGAATATTTGGAAAAATTGGAAAATGAAAACGAGAAAATTGAAATTTCTGATTACTCTAGAGCAAATGAGAAAGATGTTAAAAAGCCAATTGTAGAAACCTGCTCTTTTACAGGGACAAATTTGTGTGAGATCATTGGTGAAAAAATGTATATCAATCCATTGTTGTTTTTTACCAAAGAACATAATCCATTTAAACAAGAGGTTAGAGAATATCCTATTGATTATGGGTTCCCATTTATAGACAAATATGCAATAAATATTGATATTCCAGATGGATATGTGATAGAAACACTTCCAAAATCATCTGTGTTTAATATGGAGGATAATATTGGTAGCTTTAGATTTATATCGAATGCTTCAGGAAATAAAATACAGTTATCAATTAGCCATCAAATTAATACACCAATTGTTTCGCCAGAATATTATACTACACTAAAAGAATATTATCAAGGAATGATTGCTAAGCAAACTGAAAAAATCGTTTTAAAGAAAGCATAAATAATGAGAAACTTTAAAGCCCTTTTGGGGTTATTGATTTTGTTTTCTTGTATAAAGATAAATGCTCAAAATTTTGAATTAGGGAAAGTGTCTATTTCGGAATTAAATGAAAAACAGCATCCCAAAGATACTAGCGCTGTGGCAGCGATATTGTTTAAAAACGGTAAAACTAGTTTTGATTATTCTTTGAAGAATGGATTTGTAGCAATCACAGAAGTGACTATGCGTATTAAAATCTATAAAAAGGAAGGGTCTGATTGGGCTAATTTCACCTTGCCTTATTATGTGGGGTATGAACATTACAATGATGATGTTGTTAAGTTTTCGAATGCAGCAACTTATAATCTTGAGAATGGTTCAATTGTCAAAACAAAACTTAATAGTGAAGGAAGTTTTAAAAAAAATGTAAATGAATATTGGAATGAAGCATCCATAACGTTGCCTAATGTGAAAGTGGGATCGGTCATTGAATTTAAATACGTTTTTAAAACTGAAAATATTGTTAAGTTTCCAGTTTTCAATTTTCAGGATAAAATTCCAGTAAATTACGCTGAATATACTACCAACATCCCTTATTTTTTTACTTATAAACCGATTCAAGTTGGTTTTATTGATATTAAAATGGATTCAAAGGTGGTGGGCGGAAGTTTTTCTTTTGATGACAAAAATTCACAAACCGTTAATTTGAGTTTCAGGCAATTAAAGACAAAATATACTGCAGAAAATATTCCAGCTTTAAAAGAGGAAAATTTTGTGGATAATATTCAAAATTATCAATCTTCTCTCCATCACGAACTTGAAAAGACAAATTTTCCGGATGAAAAAGAAAAGAATTATTCCAAAGATTGGGATGGTGTAACTAAAACTATTTATGCGGATAAAGAATTTGGAATTGAATTAAAAGAAAGTTTATATCTTCTAAATGATGTAAAAACGATTTTAAAAGACATTGATTCTAAGGAAGAAAGACTTGCGATAGTTTTTAAATTTGTTCAAAACAGAATGAATTGGAATGATGATAATGGGTATTATACGGATAAAGGTGTTAAGCAGGCCTATATTGACAAAACAGGAAATGTAGCCGAAATAAATTTCATTCTCATCTCAATGTTGAAATTGGCAGGATTGGATGCGAGTCCAGTTTTGGTTAGTACAAAAGAACATGGGATACCTGTTTTTCCTAATAGAACTGTTTTTAATTATGTTATTGCAGCTGTTGTTATAGACGGCAAGCAAATTTTATTGGATGCAACACATAAATACACCACACAAAACATCTTGCCTTTGAATGTTTTAAATTGGAAAGGACGACTCATTAAGCAAGAAGGAATTTCTCAAGAAATTGATTTGGTTCCCACAAAACCATCTGGTAAATATTATACTTTGATGGTAAAAATGGACAAGGAAGCTAAAATGGAAGGGAAGTATAGACTTCAAATGACGGATTATGACGCCTACAGTTTTAGAGAGAAATATGGAGAAATGAATACGGATACTTATCTGGAAAAGATAGAAAATGACTTTGGAGGTATTAAAATTCAAGATTATTCTATTGATAATAAAAAGACCGATTTAGCAAATCCTATTCTGGAAAATTTTACTTTTACGGCTAGCAATCATTGCGATATTATTGGAGACAAAATATACATCAATCCGATGTTGTTTTTTACACAATCACATAATCCTTTTGTTCAGGAAAAAAGACAAATGCCCATCTATTTTGGTTATCCAAAACTGGAAAGATATAATGTCAGTTTTGAAATACCGGACAATTATACTGTAGAGTCAATTCCTCAGCCGATGAGAATATCGACAGACGGTAAAGAGTTGTCTTTTTCAATTAACACGGTTTTTCAGGGTAATAGAATACAGCTTTTAATTACTAAGGAGAATAATATGTCTATAGTTTCTGCTGGGTTTTATGAACCAATTAAAGAGTTTTATCAAAAAATGATTGACAAGCAAAACGAAAAAATAGTTCTCAAAAAAATTCAACCATGAACCTAAAAAATGCCCAACTAGACGTAGACACTTGGATCAAAGAACACGGAGTTCGCTACTTCAATGAATTGACCAATATGGCACAACTTACCGAAGAAGTAGGTGAGGTAGCCCGAATCATAGCCCGTCGTTACGGAGAGCAATCCGAAAAAGAAAGCGATAAAAACAAAGATCTTGGTGAAGAATTGGCCGATGTTGTTTTTGTGGTATTGTGTTTGGCTAATCAAACCGGAATCGATTTGCAAGCCGCTTTTGACAAGAAAATGGATCTAAAATCCGTTCGTGATAAAGACCGACACAAAAACAACGATAAACTAAAATAATGTTATAAGTCAGGATAAAGTTTTGGTACATCCTTTTTTTAAAATAAATTTGTCAAACACACCTATCAACTCATCCAAAATGAATTTACTGTTACAAACTTCACAACACGATTTACAAGAACAAATTGCAATTACAGGTTCCAAAAGCGAAACCAATCGACTATTGTTGCTTCAGGCATTGTATCCAAATATTACTTTGGCGAATACTTCAAATTCTGATGATAGTGAAGTAATGCAAAAAGCTTTGGTGGGGAACGATGAAATAGTGGATATTCATCACGCAGGGACTGCAATGCGTTTCCTAACGGCATATTTTGCGGTAAATGAAGGACGTGAAGTTGTATTGACTGGATCGCAAAGAATGACAGAACGCCCGATAAAAGTTTTGGTTGAGGCCTTGCAGCAATTAGGAGCGCAGATCACTTATGAAAAAGAAGAAGGTTATCCGCCTATTCGAATCAAAGGACAAAAAATTACGGCTTCAAAAGTAAGCATTCCAGCCAATGTGAGCAGTCAATATATATCGGCATTGCTTTTGGTGGCGCCAAAATTAGAGAACGGAATTGAACTGACTTTGGTTGGTGAGATAACTTCGATTCCGTATATCAAAATGACTTTGGCATTATTGAATGATTTAAACATTCAAACTAGTTTTGTTGGAAACGTAATCACAGTACATCCAAAAAAGGAAGTAGAAACCAAAGTTATGACGGTCGAATCCGATTGGAGCTCGGCATCTTACTTTTTTAGTTTAGTTGCCTTGGCAAAAACAGCCACTATTTCTTTGACCAGTTATAAAGAAACTAGCTTGCAGGGGGATTCAGCTTTGGTTGAGATATACAAGGAAATGGGAGTGACGTCACATTTTGAAGGAAACAAACTTACTTTGACAAAGCAAAGTGATTTCGAATACAAAGATTTGAATTTTGAGTTAAATAATACTCCAGACATTGCACAAACTATTGTAGTTACTTGCTTAGGTTTAGGAATTGGTTGTCATCTTACCGGTTTGCACACTTTAAAAATTAAAGAAACCGATAGACTGGAAGCACTTCGTATTGAATTGACAAAATTGGGAGCTAATATTACAGTGACCAATGATAGCTTGACACTTGTTGCGACAAAAAGTATTAATGAAGAGATAAGAATCGATACTTATAACGACCACAGAATGGCGATGGCTTTTGCACCATTAGGATTAAAAGTGCCAATTGTTATCAATAATGCAGATGTAGTATCAAAATCATATCCTGATTTTTGGGATGATTTAAAGAAAATAGGGTTTTTTATGATGCAAAGATGGTCGTTTACATAAACTTTTATTGAGTTTTTTGCAATCACATTGCGGGATAGGGTCAGGTAAGGAAAAATAAACACCTAAACACTTGACAACGCCTATCTCACAATCGTATATTTGCATCCGAAAGATTTTTAAGTTCAGTTTAAATAACTTGAGACTTGAAATTTTAAACTTTTAAACAAACAGCAAATGAAATTATCTCACTTTCAATTCAATTTACCAAAAGAACTTCTTGCAGAATATCCAGCCGAAAATAGAGATGAGTCTCGATTGATGGTTATTGACCGTAAGAAACAAACGATAGAACATAAAATGTTTAAAGACGTTATCGATTATTTTGATGATGGTGATGTTTTAATATTGAATAATACCAAAGTTTTTCCAGCCCGTTTATACGGAAATAAAGAAAAAACTGGAGCAAGAATTGAAGTGTTTTTGCTTAGAGAACTAAATGCAGAACAAAGACTTTGGGACGTTTTAGTAGACCCAGCCCGTAAAATCAGAATCGGAAATAAATTATACTTCGGAGATGACGATTCATTAGTGGCCGAGGTTATTGATAACACTACTTCTCGTGGAAGAACATTGCGTTTTCTTTATGACGGATCTTATGAAGAATTTAGAAATAAATTAACAGAACTAGGAGAAACTCCTATTCCTAAATATATCAGTCGTGATGTAACTCCAGAAGATGCAGAGCGTTACCAAACAATTTATGCTAAAGAAGAAGGAGCTGTTGCAGCACCAACTGCTGGTTTGCACTTTTCTAAACATTTATTGAAAAGATTGGAAATCAAAGGAGTTAAATTTGCCGAAGTAACTCTTCACGTTGGTTTAGGAACTTTCAATCCAGTTGAGGTTGAGGATTTGTCGAAACACAAAATGGATTCTGAGGAATTAAAAATTACTCAAGAAGCTTGTGATATCGTAAACGCTGCCAAAGCTGCCAAAAAGAGAATATGTACCGTAGGAACAACTTCTATGCGTGCCGTAGAAAGTTCAGTTTCTTCACAAAACACACTGAATCCTTACGATGGTTGGACAAATAAATTTGTTTTCCCTCCTCACGATTTCAGTATACCAACTTGTATGATTACCAATTTTCATACGCCAAAATCAACTTTGTTAATGATGGTTTCTGCATTTTGCGGACACGATTTAATGAAAAGAGCGTACGAAGAAGCAATCAAAGAAGAATACAAATTCTATTCTTACGGAGATGCAATGTTGATTATCTAATCACATTCAAAACTAAATACAAAGTCTCGTCAGCAATGGCGAGATTTTTTTTTGCCCAAAATTGAGCAAAGCGAACATATAATTTTCGCAATAGGAAAAATTTCACGAAGATGCTCAAAGGACTCGCAAAGATTCGTAAAGGAAAAAAGAATTTTCTAAATGGAGTTTAAAAAGCTTTGCGGAACTTTGCGAATTCTTCGTGTGTCTCTGCGTAATAAAGTATAATGCTGAATCTGGGTTAAAATGGGGTAGTCCACAAAGAGTATCAAGTGTTTTTTTTTACTACAGATTAAAGAGATTTCAGTACAATCATAAAAGAAATCTGTGTAAATCTTTTTAATCTGTGGCTACTATTATTAGTTTGGTTGTAGTAACGATAGTCATGATCTATAAACTTGAACCCCCTAACGCAATTCCTTTTCATAAGAATCTTATTGCTGTAAATGTAAAATATAGGTTTAAAATAATTCAATTTTTGTTGAATTGTAATTTTAATAACCACAATTGTCTATTTTCTCTATTCTATTTTCTTATCTCAATTTTCTTTTTTCTATTTTTACGGCACAAAATAGTCAAAAATGGATTTCAAAAATACATTAGAATTTGCTCAGCAACTCGATTCACAAGATCATCTACATAAATACCAAGACGAATTTATCTTTCCAAAAGTCAATGACAAAAAAGTAATTTATTTTACGGGTAACTCTTTGGGATTACAGCCAAAAAGAACCAAAAAATATATTGATGAAGTGATGGACGATTGGGCAAATCTTGCTGTCGAAGGTCATTTTTATGCCGAAAAACCTTGGTGGGATTATCAAGAACGTTTTGCCAATCCATTAAGTAAATTGGTAGGTGCTTTGCCATCTGAAGTCACTGTAATGAACACGCTAACAGTGAATCTTCATTTATTGATGGTTTCATTTTATAGACCAACTGCAAATCGTTACAAAATCATTTGCGAAGAAAAAGCCTTTCCTTCCGATCAATATATGTTTCAAAGCCAAGTAAATTTTCACGGATATAAGCCAGAAGATGTCATTGTGGAAATCAAACGTCGTGAAGGAGAACATAACATCCGATTGGAAGATGTTTTGGCAAAAATTAAAGAAGTAGGTGAGGAGTTGGCTTTGGTTTTAATAGGTGGTGTGAATTATTACACAGGCCAGGTTTTCGATATGAAAACCATCACCGAAGCAGGACACAAACAAGGTGCTTACGTAGGCTGGGATTTAGCCCACGCTGCCGGAAATATTAAATTGGAACTGCACGATTGGAATGTCGATTTTGCTGCTTGGTGCAGTTATAAATATATGAACTCAGGACCAGGAAATGCTTCTGGTTGTTTTGTTCATGAAAAACACCATAACAATAAAGAATTGCCTCGATTTGCGGGCTGGTGGGGACATAACAAAGAACGTCGTTTCAAGATGGAACCCATTTTTGATCCAGTTCACGGAGCTGGAGGTTGGCAGATAAGCAATTTGCCAATATTATCTTTAGCGCCTTATTTGGCTTCTGTTGAAATGTTTGATGAAATTGGAATGGATCAATTAATCTTAAAAAGAGACAAAATCACTTCTTATTTAGAATTTATTCTGAACGAAATAAGTAAAGAAGTGCAAGGGTCTTTTGAAATTATCACTCCAACAGAACCTTCTGAAAGAGCTTGTCAATTGTCTGTTTTCCTTCATGGCGAAGGGCGTAGCTTATTTGATTACCTAATGAAAAACGGTGTAATTACAGATTGGCGTGAACCCAATGTAATTCGTCTTGCACCGGTTCCTTTATATACGTCTTATGAAGATATGTATCACTTCGGACAGATTTTGAAAAAAGGAATTCTAGGGTAATTTATTGTTTCATAAAGCTTTTAAAGTTATAAACTATTGCAATAATTATGTAAGTCCAGTTGGAGTTTCAGGTTGTTACTTTGTAATTGAACTTTAAAATTTATAATTATGAAAGCTTTATATATAGTTTTTACAGCAATGATACTTTTCTCTTGTCAAAATCAACAAAAAGTAGATTTAAATAAAGCGAAACAAGTTTCGATTGACTCTATGAAAACAGTAATCGAAAAACAAAGAATTATAGATTCTATGCAAACCGAATTTGCAAACGCTGAAAAAGAAAAAATTGAATATCAAAAAGAAGTTGTTGTTGTTGTAAACAAACAGAGTACTGCTCAAGCACCAACTGCTAAAAAGAAAGGCTGGAGCGGAGCAGCAAAAGGAGCTGTTATTGGCGCAGGAGTCGGTGCCGCAACAGGAGCGATAATTAGCAAGAAAAAAGGGCAAGGTGCTATTATAGGTGGACTTGCTGGTGCTGGTGTAGGTGCTGGAACAGGGGCAATTATTGACAGCAGTAAAAAATAAATAAATTTCATTACCAAAAAGCAAAAAGAGTGTTTAATTCATCAAGAATTTAAACACTCTTTTTTATTTGAATTTTTAAATCAAAATTTCTTTTAAAAATTCGGCTATATTTCGCCATAGAAAATTGTAAAATGACTTTTCTGGAATGCGCTCAAGTTCTATTTCAGCCTTTTTAGTTTTGCCATTTAGTATATATTTTAAATTTAAACATTTCTCATGATAAAGAACCTAAAACAAAAATACCATTAAATAGAATGTGGGGACGGGTGAATGATTTTAAATAGGTTATTAATCACTCATGTTGATTTTTTATTCCTTATCTTTTTTAAATGATTTTGTAGGAACATTTTGTTGTGCATATTGAAATCGATCAATTAATTTGGGTAAAAAGTAACCGTCTACACCATTCAAGGCAACTATATTTCCTTTGTCTAATTGTAGCCAACCATCTTTATGTTCTAAAGTTTCATCGAAAAAAATATGCTCGATGGATGCGATAATATGGATCGTGTCATTTTCCTTGATGATGTATTCATTTACATATTTGCAGTAAAGTTGTACCGGACTTCCTTTTACAAAAGGAATGTTAAAACCTTCTTTGTATTCTTCTTCTAGATTGGTTTTGTCAAATTCTGAAATTCCAGAATCATAATTGGCAGAGGTGTGATGGGCATCAGCAATCATGTCAACTGTAATGTGGTTTACGGTGAAATAACCAGTTTCCATAATATTTTTATAAGTATCTCTTGGAACGGTCGTTGGACGAACTATGAAACCTATTAATGATGGGCTGCTTCCCAGATGGGTGACACTACTAAAAATAGCAACATTTGTATTGCCTTCAATAGATTTCGTAGCTATCAAATTGGCAGACTTAAAACCGGTACATGAATTAATTAAATTTAATTTTTCAATCTTATCCATTTGTGAAATGGTTTCTTTTGAAATATTTTTCATGATTTTTTATGTTTTAACAAATATAAGAAACTGACACTTAATCACGTGGAGTTTGTTGTAAAAATCTCAATTTAAATAGTGAATTTTAACTTTTAAGGAGTTTATTCTTTGTTTTATAATAAAAAATTAACAATAATGCTAAAATTCATTATTATTGTGTTTTATTTACATTTGATAAAAATATACCCTTTTTTAAATGTCTCTTTTAAAAACAGTACATAAAATGTGTAGATTTTTACATAAGTTTGATAAAGTGTATTTAAATGACGTCCAATGAGAAACCTAAAAAGAGCCTTACTTGTTTTTATTTTTTTGATAATTGTCTTAATTGGCGCATTTTTAATTTATAGGTCATATCAAAAACCTAAATATGAAGGTGATGTTTATTTAAAAAATATTAAAAAGGAGACTACGGTTTATTTTGATGAATTTGGAGTGCCGCATATTTATGCTAAAAATTCAAATGATGCAATGGTTGCTTTGGGGTATGTGCATGCTCAAGATAGATTATGGCAAATGGAATTACTTAGACGTATCGCGCCAGGTCGCTTGTCCGAGGTATTTGGATCGGTTGCATTGAAGAACGATAAGTTCTTTGTGGGTTTAGGAATCGAAGAAGCTTCAGAAAAAGCAATTTCGAACTTAGATAAAAATAGTGCAGCCTATCAATTGATGATGGCCTATTTGGATGGGATTAATCAATATCTTGAGGAAGGTGTAACTCCAGTGGAATTTCAATTATTAGGGGTTAAAAAGCAAAAATTTACCATCAAGGATGTATATAATATTTTTGGATATATGTCTTTTAGCTTTGCAATGGCTCAAAAAACAGATCCATTACTTACCGATATTAGGAATAAATATGGAATGGATTATCTCAAAGATTTTGGAATAGAGGGAGATTTTAATACTACTAAAATTAAAATTTCAAAACAAAAATCTCAAGAATATATAGCTATTTCAAAATCGATCGCGTCACTTTTGGATCAATCACCAGTAGCGCCATTTGTTGGAAGCAATAGTTGGGTTGTTGCTCCTCCAAAAACAAAGAATAAAAAAGTGATTTTTGCAAATGATCCACATATTGGATTCTCTCAACCTGGAACTTGGTATGAAGCACATATTGACACTCCCGATTTCGAATTGTATGGCTGTTACCTAGCGGGAGCACCTTTCCCTTTATTGGGTCACAATCGTGAATATGCATATGGTTTGACAATGTTTGAAAATGATGATGTCGATTTCTATCAAGAAGAAAATAATCCCAAAAATAGTAACCAATATCAAACCAAAAAAGGATTTCAGGATTATGAGATCAGAAAGAAAGTAATAAAGGTAAAAGATTCATCAGATGTGATTTTGAATTTAAAAGTAAGTCAGCATGGTCCCATTATGAATGATTTGTTGACTGGTTTAAAAAGCAATAAACCAGTTGCGATGTCTTGGATTTATACACAACAACCTATTCATAGTATTGAGGCGATTTATGCAATATCACATTCCAGATCAATAGCCGATTTCCAAAATGGAGTTGCGCTTATTGCCGCACCTGGACTGAATGTAATGTATGGCGATGCCAAAGGAAATGTTGGTTGGTGGGCAACCGGAAAATTGTACAAACACAATAATGGCGTGAATACAAATTTTATACTTGATGGTGCAAATGGGAAAGATGATAGTTTAGAATATTTAGATTTTTCAAAAAACCCATCAGCAGTCAATCCAGATTGGAATTATGTTTATTCTGCAAACAATCAGCCTGAAGCGATTGATGGTTTTGCTTATCCAGGCTATTATCTTCCTGAAGACAGGGCGAAAAGAATTACACAATTATTGGATTCAAAATCCGATTGGGATGAAAGTTCAGTGGGTGAAATGATTAGTGACAATACATCAGCCGTAGGTCCAGGAGTTGTAAAAAAGTTAATCTCTAATTTAAATCCAAAATCACTTTCCAAAACGGAAAATGAAGCTATACATATTTTGAAATCATGGAATGGTTCAAATGATTTGAATGATGTTGCACCAACAATCTATAATAAATGGATTTTTTTATATCTAAAAAACACTTTTCAGGACGAATTGGGTGATGAAGGATTCAAACAATTTTTAGGAACCCATATTATGAAGCAAATTGTCGCCAGACAAATTTCAAACGAAAATTCGCCATGGTGGGATGATGTTAGAACAAAAAACATAAAAGAAACCAGAAATAAAATTTCAGCAAAATCATTCGAAGAAGCAATAGCGGCTTTGGAAAACCAATTGGGTAATTCACCTTCGGAATGGAAGTGGGAAAAAGTACATTCAGTAGAATACCAACACCCAATTGGAAAATTAGCGCTATTTAGACCTTTTTTTAATGTTGGTCCTTTTGAAGTTTCGGGTTCTAACGAAGTAATAAATAATCAGTTTTTTGATTTTGTCGATGATGGATTTTATAAAGTAAAAGGAGGGCCTTCAAGCCGGAGAGTTATTGACTTCTCTGATATTGAAAATAGTTGGGGAATTCTGCCGACGGGGCAATCCGGAAATCCATTTAGTGAGCATTATGCAGATCAAGCCGAATTGTATAATGCGGGAAAATTTAGAAAAATGAAATTGAATAAAAAGGAAATTATACAATCTTCAACAAAACTTATTTTTTATCCTCAGAAAAATTAGTACTAATCCCAGATGTATTTCCAAGAGCCGTCTTTTTGTTTTTTCCAGACCGTATGAAAGACTCCTTTTGAAACTTGTTCCTTCCCGGAAGCATCTTTAAAAGTCCAAACATATTTGCCGTAACTTGAAGCCATATCTCCGGCATCGGAAACGGTTATGGCATCGGGAGACCAAGTTACACTTGCGTTTTGGTACTTTGAGTTTAAATAATAATTTTTAATATTGATCTTGCCGATGATTAAAGTGTCGTGCTCTCTTTTGATAACAGCATTAGAATCGGCAAATTTATAAAATCCTTCGGCTATCCCTTTTTTGGCAACTAATTTTTCAAAGTCTTTTTCTGTTTTAACAATCTCTAATTTGACATACGTTAAATTTTTAGTTTCCGATTTTGGCGAACAGCCACTCAGAACCAATAGAAAAATAATGAGTTTGAAGGTGTTTTTCATAGAGAATTATTTTTTGAATATAAAATAAACGGCCAAAACCAAGCATAAAAAACCAACGAAATGATTCCATCTTAAGGTTTCGTTTTTGAAGAAAAGTAATGAGAACAACACGAAAATGACTAATGTAATTACTTCTTGGATTACTTTGAGTTGCATAAGTGAAAAAGGACCGCCATTGCCTTCATAACCTATTCTGTTCGCTGGGACTTGGAAGCAATACTCAAATAAAGCCAGTCCCCAACTAATCAATACAATGCTTATCAATCCCGCATTTTCAAACCATTTTAATTCTTTGAATTTAAGATGTCCATACCAAGCCAATGTCATAAAAATATTTGATAATATTAATAAACCTATAGTAGCGTATGCTTTCATGTTTTGTTTTTGGGCCAAAAATAGTGATTTTTACTATTCGGACCGGTTGCTGTCTTTGATTTTGGAAACAGAGATGTGTTTATTTTTTAAACATTTTAGACAGTATTCCAAATGCTCCTCTAATAAAAGTGGCACTGGTAACGACTTTTAAAACCGATTTTGTAACGACACTTGCTGTACTTGGTTCGTTGCTTTCTTGCTTTTTTTCTTCAGGAACAGCAGCTTGCTCCTGAGCTGATTCTATTTTTTTATTCAGCATCTCATAGGCACTTTCGCGATCTAGGACTTCACTGTATTTTTTGACTAATTTGGATTTGGTATTAATTTCTTCAATTTCGGTATCGGTTAAAATATCCATTCGACTCATGGGAGCGCGCATCATTGTGGCTACAAGTGGAGTTGGAATTCCTTTTTCGCTTAAAGCGGTAACAAAAGCTTCTCCAATTCCTAAACTGGTTAATACTTCGTCTGTTTTGTAAAATTCGGATGTAGGATAGTTGTCTGCCGATTGTTTGATTGCTTGCCTGTCATTGGCTGTGAATGCTCTTAAAGCGTGTTGTATCTTTAATCCGAGTTGTGCCAAAACACCACTAGGAATATCCATAGGATTTTGGGTGATAAAGTAAACACCAATTCCTTTGGAACGAATTAATTTCACGATGGTTTCTATCTGCTCCAATAATGCTTTGCTAGCTTCATTAAAAATTAAATGTGCTTCATCAATGAAAATGACTAATTCGGGTTGATCAGCATCACCTTTTTCAGGCATTTGTTGGTATATTTCTGCAAGCAAACTCAGCATAAAAGTGGAGAATAATTTAGGCTTGTCTTGAATATCCGTTAGTCGTATAATATTAATGTAACCTTTTCCATTTTCGTCAAGACGAAATAAGTCGTCAATTTCGAAGGATAGTTCTCCAAAAAACAAATCGGCACCTTGTTGTTCCAGCTCGATTATTTTTCTTAAAATAGTTCCTGTAGTCGAAGTCGATATTTTACCATAACTTTCTTCAATTTCGTCTTTTCCTTCATCGGTAATATAATTAATGACCTTTTTAATGTCTTTTAAATCTAATAATGGCATTTTGTTGTCATCACAATATTTGAATATAACCGAAACAACTCCAGCCTGTGTATCATTCAAATCTAAAATTCTAGAAAAAAGAACGGGTCCGAATTCAGAAACTGTAGATCGAAGTCGAACGCCATCTTGTTTAGAAAGAGAAAGTAATTCTACAGGAAAACTAGATACAGAATAAGGGATGTTCAGTTTACTATGGCGTTCTTTTATGAAGTCTTTTTCTTCGCCTTCTTTTGCAACTCCGCTAAAATCACCTTTTATGTCCATCATCAATACGGGAATGCCGAGTGAGGATAGTTGTTCTGAAAGAACTTGAATGGTTTTTGTTTTTCCTGTTCCTGTAGCGCCGGCAATTAGCCCGTGTCTATTTAATGTTTTTAGCGGAATTTTGACAAATGTATTAGGTAATGCTTTGCCGTCAAGAATGGCTCCGCCTAGCGTTATACTCTCTCCTTGTGATAGATAGCCTTCGTTTATTTGCTGAATAAAATTTTCTTCTTTGCTCATTGCTTACGGGGGTGTTAAAATCTACTGCAAGATATTAATTTTTTTTCAAATGAATAATTAAGTGTTTTCTGTAATAAAATATCACAAAATACTATTGATTCGATAGATTTATTTGTTTTTTTGATTTAGGCCTTTTTTTGAATAAAAATATTCAGAATGCTTAAAAACGTTTTTTTTTAGAATTTTTTAGAATAAATTGTTATATAAAATCTTCAATTATTCTTAAAAAACGTTATAGTTCTGTTTTGAGAATAAAATAAATTGTAAGATTACTTAAAAAAAAGTTTTTTTATTTCAACTAAAAAATTAAATTTGCTCCTATACAAGTTTATTAAAACTAAAATAAATATTTAAAATTTAAAAAAATGGCAAACGTTAAAGTTAAAAAAGAAAGCACTTCAAACGGAGGAGGAATGGTTTCAGGGATTATTATTGCATTATGTGTATTTGTAGGTTGGTTAGTTTGGTCTCAAGTGATGGGAGATCCTTCGAATTTTGAAGGGGGAGATATTGAAAAAGGACATCCATTAAATACATTAGGTCAAGTTTATAAAGGAGGATTTATAGTACCGGTATTATTAGGTATGTTATTAATGGTTATTGTGTTTTCTCTTGAAAGATTTTTTGTTATCGCAAAAGCTGCTGGTAAAGGGAATTTAGATAAATTTATGCAAACAGTTCAAGTAAGTATCAAATCTGGAGATATTGATGGAGCTATTGCTACATGTGATAAACAACAAGGTTCTGTTGCAAATGCAATTAAATCTGCGTTAGTTAAATACCAAGATGTTAAAAAAGAAGGATTCAATAGTGAAGAAGCTTCTGAAGTAATTCACAAAGAAATTGAAGAGGTTACTTCTCTTGAAATGCCAATGTTAGAAAAAAACATGACTATTATTTCTTCTTTGGTTTCTTTAGGTACACTTGGAGGATTATTAGGAACAGTATCTGGTATGATTAAAGCGTTTGGAGCTTTGGCAACTGCTGGAACTCCTGATCAAGCTGCACTTGCGGTTGGTATTTCTGAGGCTTTGATTAACACAGCTACAGGGATCTCTACTTCAATCACGGCGATTGTTGCTTACAACTTCTTTACTTCAAAAATTGATGATTTGACTTATTCTATTGATGAGGCTGGAACTACAATTGTAAATACTTACAGACATTTCAGAGGTAGTTTAAAACAATAATTAATTTTTGATAATTTTTTATCAAAATAATAGACATAAATAATGGCTAAAATAAAAATGAAAAAAAAGTCCACATCTACCGATATGACGGCGATGTGTGATGTTGCGTTTCTTTTGCTTACGTTCTTTATTTTGACTGCCACTGCTAAAACACCTGAAGTATTACCAGTTGATACTCCACAGTCTACTGTGCAAACAAAATTGCCTGCTGATAATTTGTCTACTTTGACAATTGGTAAGGCTAATGGGAAAACTGCTGTATTTTTTGACCTAAAAGGAAAAGATGTTCGTAAAAAAGCACTTGAATTTATGGCTGATAAATATAATGTTTCTTTTACTGAAAAAGAGTCAGAGGAGTTTGGATTAATGGAAAGTTTTGGTGTGCCAATTCAAAATTTAAAAACAATTTTGAATATGAAAGCAGCTGATAGAAGTAAAGCGGGGCAGCCTGGAATACCTAAAGATTCTTTGGATAATCAATTGAAAGACTGGGTATTGTATTCGCGAAAAGCAAATATTGAGGTTAATGACAAGGAATTGAATTTTGCAATAAAAGGTGATGCTAAGGAGCAATATCCTGCAATCAAACAAGTAATGGATATTTTGCAAGATCAAAAGGTCAATAGCTTTAATTTGGTTACAGGTTTAAGAGGAAAGAATTTTTAATTAAAAAAGACACACTAAAATGGCTGAATTAAATACCGGCGACGGTGGAGGCGGAAAAGGTGGCAAAGTAAGAAGTAAAAAACAAAACTCAAAGGTAGATTTAACTGCCATGGTGGATTTGGCTTTCTTATTAATCACGTTCTTTATGCTTACCACTACGTTGTCTAAACCTCAATCAATGGATTTGACGTTACCAGATAAAGAAAAAGATGATACTCCTCAAACTAATATTAAAGTAGATGAGAATCGTACTATGACATTATTGCTTGGTGAAAATGGTAAATTGGTACGTTATATGGGGATGTTGGAAAAACCTCTTGCGGCACCAAAAGATTATTCTTATGGTAAAGAAGGTATTCGTAAAGAATTGATTGCTAGAATGGAAACAGTAAAGCAATATTCAACTGCTAAAGGAAAACCAAATGATGGAATTATTGTAATTATCAAACCAAGTAAAAAATCAACATATCGTAATTTGGTTGATGTTTTGGATGAAATGGCAATTGTTGGGGTGAATAAGACTGGCTCTTATGCAATAGTTAATGAATTTACACCAGAAGAACAAAAATTGTTAGAAGTAAAAAAATAATTTTTACTAATAACCTAATAATTATAAAAAATGAAATTAGATTTAATTAAAAATCAATGGATAGAAATCGTTTTTGAAGGACGTAATAAGCTTTACGGAGCTTACGTACTTAGAAAATCGAATCGCAAGACTTCTATGCGAGCGCTTATCATTGGTAGTGTTCTTTTTAGCCTAGCAGTTAGTGCTCCGCTTATTGCGAGTTACTTGCCAAAAGGAGGTGATGAAATGGATACCGATATCAAGATAACTGCCGTTAAGTTACCTCCTAAGAAGAAAGTTGAAGATGTAAAAGATCTTGCACCACCACCGCCACCACCACCTAAACAAGATCAGGTTAAATTCGTGAAACCTGTTGTTGCTAAGGCTGAAGATGTTACTGAAGATCCACCAAAAATGGAAGATATCAAAGACAAAAAAACTGGTGCTGAAACAATCAAAGGAGATCCAGATGCTCCACTTACTGTAGAGGAAGTTGGAAATGGACCTGTGGTAGAAGTTATTGAGGAAGATACTAGTGTACACTCTTTAGCTGGGATTGAACAAAAACCTGAATTTCCAGGTGGAATTGAAAAGTTTTATCAATTTGTTGGTAAAAACTATCAAGCTCCCGAAGAGGAAGGTCTTAAAGGAAAAGTTTATGTGACTTTCGTTGTTGAGAAAGATGGATCATTAACAGATATAAAAGTTGTTAGAGATATCGGTTATGGTACTGGAAAAGAAGCAATTAGAGTTTTAAGTAAATGTCCGAAATGGCTTCCAGGTGAGCAAAATGGTAAAAAAGTGAGAGTACTGTATTCTCTTCCTATTACTATTCAATCAGCAGAATAATGTTAAAAAATATATTTAATAATTTGAAGAAGAAATCGCTTATTGAGCGATTTCTTCTTATTATAACCATTTTGGTTTTTTTGGCTTATTTTTTTTTGGGTCTAATGGTTATCTTTTGGAAAAAATTTCCTTTTAATATGCAAATGCAATATAGAATTGCTCTTGGCGTTGTATTAATGGGATATTCTATTATTCGTTTTTTCCGCGTCTATAATGCTAACAAGGAATAGGTATGTCTAGATTTAAAGTTTATTTAATTTTAGTGTCTGTTGTTTTCATTTTTTTTAATTGTAAAAAAAATGAAAATGAGGATGTAAACAAAGAAACAATCTTAAAAGGGAAAGCGGAAATCTATGTGGATGAAACTATTGCCCCTATTGTGGAAGACGAAACCATGGTTTTCGAAAGTCAGTATGACGCCAAATTTACTTTAATTTCTAAATCCGAATCAGAGGTTTTAAACTCTCTGTTTAATAAAAAGGCCAAAATTGTCGTGATTGCAAGAAATTTGACTAAAAAAGAGTTAAATATTTTCGAACAAAGGAAAATAGTTCCTAAAATAACTAAATTTGCGACAGATGGTATCGCTTTTGTTGCTAATAAATCGAGTAAAGATACTTTGATTGCTTTGAAAGATGTAATCGGTTTTATGAAAGGAGAGAGAAGCTCAAAAATTAAAGGTTTAGTTTTTGATAATCCCAATTCAAGTACCGTAAGTTATATGAATAATTTGGCTGATTTGAGTGGGTTGGCAGATAAAGATGTTTACACTTTTAAGACTAATAATGAAGTTTTAAAATTTGTTTCGGAAAATGATGGAATGATTGGTGTAGTTGGAGTAAACTGGTTGTCGCAACCTAATCCTTCAATGAATTCTATTATAAATAATATAAATGTGTTAAGTGTCAAAGGTTTAAATAAGGAAGGTTATTATTCGCCTTCACAAAATAATTTTGCCGAAGGAACTTATCCTTTATTAAGGGACTTGTATGTTGTAAATTGTCAGGGATATGATGGTTTAGGTATGGGATTTGCATCTTTTGTTGCTGGCGATATCGGACAAAGAATTGTTTTAAAATCTGGTTTACTGCCTTATCAAATACCCACTAGAAAATTAAATATAATACGTGGTCAATCTAATAATGAAAAGAAATAAAATAAATTAATTTAATGAAGATGAACAAAGTTAAAGTTTTAAGTATTGCTTTATTGGCTATCGTGGCAACAAGCCGAGCGCAAGACCTTAATCAAGCAAAAAAAGCAATTGATGCTGAACAATTTGAAAGTGCGAAAACTATTTTAAAGTCTATAATAAATGCAAAACCAGCCAATGGTACGGCAGCATTTTATTTAGGGAATGTTTATATGTTGCAAAATAATATAGATTCTGCTAAAATATATTATCAAAAAGGGTTAGCTGGTACTGAAGGAGCAAAATTGAATAATATTGGTTTTGGTTTAATTGATCTTGATAATGGGAATACTGCTGCCGCTGAAGAAAAATTTGCTTTAGCTACTAAAGATTTGAAAAAGAAGGATATTGAAGAATATTTATTTATAGGTAGAGCTTATACATATTCTTTAAAACCAGATTATAAAAAAGCGATTGAAGTTTTAAACAAAGCGAAATTGATAAACCCTCAGGATGCTCAATTGAATTTGGCACTAGGGAATGCATATTTTGGTGATAAAAACCAAAATGAAGCGTATTCGGCTTACCGAAACGCTTATACAATTGACAACACTTTGATTAGAGCTAAAATGCAATTGGGTGTATTGTTGAAAGGAGCGAAAGCATATACAGAAGCGATAAAAGCTTTTGATGAAGTAATCGCTATTAATCCAAACTATGGTCCAGTTTATCGTGAATTGGCTGAAACTTATTATTTATGGGGAAGAAACGAACCTTCTAAATATAGAGTTTATGTGGATAAAGCTTTAGTAAATTATGAAAAATACTTGTCTTTAACTGACTATTCTCTTAACTCAAGAATGCGTCATGCCGATTTTTTAGTTCTTGCGGGTGAGTATAAAGCTTTGGAAACTGAGGCTAATAAGATGATTGAATTGGATAAAGTGAATCCTAGAATTCTTCGTTACTTAGGAATTTCAGCTTATCAGAATGGTAATTATGATGTTGCTATCAAATCTTTAGAAGGTTTTATCGCTAATCCTGCGAATAAAATTATTGCTATGGATTATCAAACATTGGGGTTTGCTAAAATAAAAAAGGCCGTTGGAGAAGATGGTAAAGCTATTGATAATGCTTTGTTTGATAATGCAATTCTAGATGTTAAAAAAGCGTCTGAAATGGATGCTAATGGATTATCATTAAATATCAGTGATGTTGGGAAAAAATTGTATGAGTTAAAGTTATTCAAACAAGCCGCTGCCATTTATGAAATAGCTGTAGCTAATAAAGAGTCTAAAAACTATGTTTTGGATAATTTTTATTTAGGAAATAGCTTGTATTTTGACAATACAAGAAAGGATATTGTAAAACCAGATCCAATAGCTTTACAAAGAGCTGATATAGCTTACGGCGCTGTTATTGAAGCATCACCAAAAACACAGGACGCTTATTTGTATAGAGCAAGAACGAATAGTTTATTGGAGAACGATGAAATGACAATTAAATACTATAATGATTATGTAAATGTGGTTACAGAGAAAGGACCTGAAGAATTGGCAAAACCTGCAACTGTTAAAAAAATAATTGAAAGTTATAATACTTCTGCTGCTAGTTATGCAAATACTGATAAAGCTAAAGCAATCGAGTATTTCAATAAAACTTTAGCTTTGGATCCGGCTAATCAATATGCGCTTGATTCATTGAAGTCTTTAAAATAAAGATTTTTTCAAATATTTAAAAAAGACAATCAGAAATGATTGTCTTTTTTTTGTTTTAGCGGATTTGTTTTGATATTTTTAGGATAAAACACAAAGCTCTTATATGTCGTCCTTTCTTGAGATTTCTTTTAATTGCTTATCTTTGTAGCTTAAATTTATATAATGTTATCTAAAGAAGTTCAATTAGAAGTCAATAAAGGAACCATGCTTCCTCTTATGGAAGAATTTTATACAATTCAAGGGGAAGGTTTCCATACAGGTACTGCTGCATATTTTATTAGAGTTGGGGGATGTGATGTTGGTTGTCATTGGTGCGATGTTAAGGAGAGTTGGAATGCAGAATTGCATCCTCCTACTAAAATTGATTTAATAGTTGATAACGCTGCCAAGTATGCAGATACGATTGTTATTACAGGAGGTGAACCTTTAATGTGGGATATGGCTCCTTTGACGCAAAAGTTGAAGCATAATAATTTAAAAGTTCATATAGAAACTTCAGGAGCATATCCTTTAAGCGGAACCTGGGATTGGATTTGTCTTTCACCAAAGAAAAATAAATTACCAACCCAAACAGTTTATGATAATGCAGATGAACTTAAAGTTATCATTTACAATAAGCATGATTTTGTTTTTGCAGAAGAACAAGCTGAAAAAGTGAATTCAAAAGCTATTCTTTTTCTCCAGCCGGAATGGAGTAAAAAAGAAGAAATGACTCCCTTAATTGTTGAATATGTTATGAACAATCCAAAATGGCGTGTTTCACTTCAAACTCATAAATATTTAAATATTCCATAAATTAAATTGAGATTTTCAATTTTTAACCTGTCTTTGTTTTATCTAATTTTTACGAATATTAGTAATGGTTTTGCGTTTTTGAGATCATAATATAGATAGGGATATTTATTTGCGGCATTTTTTTTTAGATGATGTAAAAAAATACTTAATACTTGGCCTGTAGCTACTTATAGCTGCAGCTAATTTTTCTTATAAATATTTTATTCTGATTTTATCAAAGAAATAAATAACGTACTCTGATGCAGTAAGTTGGATTTTATTCGTGATTATATGATAATTTTGATCATATATTTTTGCGTATTTGGTTTTTATAAGCGTATTTTTTTATATATTTACTAAAACCTACTATGATTTGTTTTTTGTAAACATTCATAAATAAAAAATACCACATGAAAAGAATTTTACTTTCGCTAATTGCGTTGTTTATTGTGAGTTTTGCCTCAGCTCAAGCAACAGCTACTATTATTGATGATGCTCCCTATAATTATGACGAAGTAGAGGTTAGACCAGAATTTCCTGGTGGAAATAATGAGTTGCTGAATTTTATTGGCAAAAATTTTAAAATACCAGATTACGAAGGAAACGGTGGTACTTTAAAAATTGCTTTCATTATAGAAATTGATGGATCTATTACTAATGTGAAAGTTGTAAAAGATCTTGGCGAAGGAACTGGAGCTGAAGCTAAGCGAGTAATTTCTTCATCTCCTCGATGGACATCAGGTGAGACTAGAGGTAAAAAAGTTCGGGTTTTGTATGAGTTGCCTATAAAAATTGCTAGTCAAGGATAAAAGGGATAAAGCATAAAGAATAATTATTTTTTCAAAAACCAAATGTTTTTAAGCATTTGGTTTTTTTTTTCAATTGCTATTTTTGATTTAGATTGAAAGGCGGGCTAAATAATCATAATGTTCCCCCTCTAGAACTAATTCGCACTGAAGCCCATTGGCGAATGCCGCATTTTGAAGGGTGTTGTAATCTAAGAAGAGCCAATCTAAAGGAACTTCTTTTTCGCCTTTGTACGTAATATTAAAGATAGTTTCCCCGTAATATTCATTTTCTGATGGAATCCATTTGCCTCCGTCTTCATCTTCGTCAAACATATATATGATGTCTGAAGAATCGATGAGGATTTGCCCGCTAGGATTTAAAAGACTTTTTAATTTTTGCAAAAAAACGGGAGTTTCTTTTAGTTTCCCAAAGATTCCCGTGCCATTCATTAGTAATAAAATGGTATCGAATTTTTCGTTTTCCAATGTCATTATGTCTTGAACTCTTGCATTTTTCAATCCGCGAAGTTTGCAGGTTTGAATTGCATTTTCTGAAATATCAATTGAAACGACATCAAGATTCCTGTCATTTTGTAAAGTCAGGCTATGGCTACCGGCTCCGCACCCTACATCGAGTATTTTTCCTTTAGCTAATTGCATTGCTTTTTGTTCAATGCTTGGCATTTCGTCATAGTTTCTGAAAAGATAGGCAACGCTCATTTCGTCTTCTTCAGAAATGGATGTTTCCGTAATTAAATCCTCGGGCTGGTTGTTAGTTTGATAGTCAAGTATGGCTTTTCCGAAAAGGTCTTTCATAAAATTTAGTTTCAAGTTTAAATTTCCGAGTTTAAAGTTTAGTACTTTTGCGAAATCATCAACAAATTTCAAATTTGAAACCAGCTTTAAACGAATTAGGAAAACTAGCCAAAGATAAGCATATCGAAAACAAAAAGTATTTTGATAAGCTAAAAAAGAAAACGCCCAAGAATTTGGACTACGTAATGCAGGATATTCACGATGCCGAATTCAAAAAAACCGATTGTTTAAAATGTGCCAATTGTTGTAAAACGACTGGGCCATTATTTACTTTGGCTGATATTGAACGAATTTCTAAGTATTTGAGGCAAAAACCACAACAGTTTATCGAGCAATATTTGCGTGTCGATGAAGATAAAGATTATGTGTTGCAAAGTGTTCCTTGTACTTTTTTGGATAATGAAAATGCTTGTATGATATATGATGTGCGTCCAAAAGCCTGTAGAGAATTTCCACATACTGATCGTAAAAAGTTTCAGCAAATTACTGATTTAACACTTAAGAATGTTGCAATTTGTCCAGCTGCTTTCAATATTGTGGAAGAGATGAAAAAAAGATTACCACTTTAATAGATTGCTTTCTGTAAACATTGCCAATTTGAAGTTAACCAAATCGAGTAACAAAACATTAAATGAAACTTTATGTATATTTGTTCAGTTCCTCAAAATAAATCAATTTGAATTTAGAATATTTTATTGCCAAAAGACTTATTACTGCCAAAGATTATAAAAGCAGTATATCGGCACCTATAATAAACATTGCAATTTCGGCAATTGCAATTGGTATGATTATGATGATTGTCTCAGTTGCTACCGGGATTGGTCTGCAAAATAAAATAAGGGAAAAGATAGCCGCTTTCAACGGTCATATCATAATTTCAAACTACGATAATAATCAGTCAGAGATTACATTACTACCCATTGAAAAAAATCAAGACTTTTATCCAAATTTCAATTCTGTTCCTGGAGTAGGTCATATTCAGGCAATAGCGAGTAAAGCGGGAATAATCAGAACCGAAACTGCGTTTGAGGGAATAATTTTCAAAGGGGTTGGCAATGATTATCAATGGGGGAATATAAAAGAGTATATCGTTTCGGGAAAATTGCCAAATTTTTCTAAGAATGTCACTCAAGAAGTGGTGATTTCTCAATTTCTAGCCAATCGACTGAATTTAAAAGTAGGTGACTCCTTCAATACGTTCTTTATTAAAGAAGATCAAAATCAATTACCGAATGTTCGAAGATTCAAAATAGCTGGGATTTTTAATTCAGGATTTCAGCAATTCGACGCTACGTATATTATAGGTGATATTCGACACATACAGCGAATCAATAAATGGAATCCAAATCAAATTGGGGCTTTTGAAGTTTTCGTAAAGGATTTCAATAAAATAAAAGAAACCGGGGATCAAGTATATAAAAAGACGTCTTCAACTCTGGATAGCAAAACAATTATTGAGAAATACAGTTACATATTCGAGTGGTTGCAACTTTTCGATTTCAATATTATTGTGATATTAGTCGTAATGATACTCGTCGCAACGATAAATATGGTTGTTGCCTTGTTGGTACTCATCCTGGAGCGAACTCAAATGATCGGAATTCTAAAAGCACTAGGAGCTAACAATTGGTCTGTTAGAAAAATATTCCTTTACAATGCATTTTACCTTATAGTAAGAGGTTTGTTTTGGGGTAATTTAATTGGAATCTCTTTGCTGTTAATTCAGCAGCATTTCGGAATTATACAGCTCAATCCTGAAAACTATTATGTTAATCAAGCACCTGTGTATCTTAATCTGGGGTACATCTTGGCTTTAAATCTGCTTACAATTACGATTTGTGCATTGGTATTGTTAATTCCATCGTACATAATTACCAAAATTTCCCCTGTAAAAGCGATTCGTTTCGATTAAATTCCTCCAAATACTCAGGAGCTTAATCCCGCTATCCGCTACAATCTTATAAGCCGAACCCCGGCTTATAAGGATTTTCGCTTCTATCGGGGCTAGGGCTTGGGTTTTTCATTAGAAAGAAATCAATAAATGACACCTTATATATAGGAGAGAAAGATCCGGAAACAAATCCTCGAAAATCTCCTCATCGCTCAGACGAATTGCTATCGTCAGTGTTCAATTTGGCATTAAAAAAATCAACCAAAGCCCAGAAATACTGATAAAATCTCAAAAAAAGGATAAAGGGAAGGGGCTGAAATGTCAAAACCTCAAAAAAGCCATTTCATAAATACCAACATACCAGCGGATTAAAAAATACTTTAAAAAAAGGTTAAAAAAGCCATTGTTTGCACGAATAAAGGAGCTACTTTTGCACCCGCAACAACGCAGACGTTCTTAGAAATCCTGACAAGCCTGAAGAAATCGAAACGAAAATTTATTTTCAAAAAAGATTTAAAAAAGCTTGTGAGATTTAAAAACGTAAGCTATTTTTGCACCCCGCAAAACGCGTAACGTTCCTTGAAAGATTGACAAGAAATAGAGAAGAAAACGAAAAATAAATTTTTCAAAAAAAACTTCAAAATTTACTTGCCAGTTAAAAAAGAATAACTACTTTTGCACCCGCTTCGAGAGACATACAATGTGAGTTAAACGAGACGAAAAAACAAGAAGAACACGTTCCTAGACATATTGAATTGACAGCCGTTTTTATCGAAAGATAAGAACAAAAAGAATAAGAGTAATAGAATCGGAAGATTTGAATAAAGAACCACTAGAACTTCAGTCAAATAAAAACAGAGATCATTTATGATCTCGCATAATATACGATGAAGAGTTTGATCCTGGCTCAGGATGAACGCTAGCGGCAGGCTTAACACATGCAAGTCGAGGGGTATTGGTTTTCGGACCAAGAGACCGGCGCACGGGTGCGTAACGCGTATGCAATCTACCTTTTACAGAGGGATAGCCCAGAGAAATTTGGATTAATACCTCATAGTATGTGAGAATGGCATCATTTTCACATTAAAGTCACAACGGTAAAAGATGAGCATGCGTCCCATTAGCTAGTTGGTAAGGTAACGGCTTACCAAGGCTACGATGGGTAGGGGTCCTGAGAGGGAGATCCCCCACACTGGTACTGAGACACGGACCAGACTCCTACGGGAGGCAGCAGTGAGGAATATTGGACAATGGGCGCAAGCCTGATCCAGCCATGCCGCGTGCAGGATGACGGTCCTATGGATTGTAAACTGCTTTTGCACAGGAAGAAACAACGCTACGTGTAGCGTCTTGACGGTACTGTGAGAATAAGGATCGGCTAACTCCGTGCCAGCAGCCGCGGTAATACGGAGGATCCAAGCGTTATCCGGAATCATTGGGTTTAAAGGGTCCGTAGGCGGTTTGGTAAGTCAGTGGTGAAAGCCCATCGCTCAACGGTGGAACGGCCATTGATACTGCCAGACTTGAATTATTAGGAAGTAACTAGAATATGTAGTGTAGCGGTGAAATGCTTAGAGATTACATGGAATACCAATTGCGAAGGCAGGTTACTACTAATGGATTGACGCTGATGGACGAAAGCGTGGGTAGCGAACAGGATTAGATACCCTGGTAGTCCACGCCGTAAACGATGGATACTAGCTGTTGGGAGCGATCTCAGTGGCTAAGCGAAAGTGATAAGTATCCCACCTGGGGAGTACGTTCGCAAGAATGAAACTCAAAGGAATTGACGGGGGCCCGCACAAGCGGTGGAGCATGTGGTTTAATTCGATGATACGCGAGGAACCTTACCAAGGCTTAAATGTAGATTGACCGGTTTGGAAACAGACTTTTCGCAAGACAATTTACAAGGTGCTGCATGGTTGTCGTCAGCTCGTGCCGTGAGGTGTCAGGTTAAGTCCTATAACGAGCGCAACCCCTGTTGTTAGTTGCCAGCGAGTCATGTCGGGAACTCTAACGAGACTGCCAGTGCAAACTGTGAGGAAGGTGGGGATGACGTCAAATCATCACGGCCCTTACGCCTTGGGCTACACACGTGCTACAATGGCCGGTACAGAGAGCAGCCACTGGGCGACCAGGAGCGAATCTACAAAACCGGTCACAGTTCGGATCGGAGTCTGCAACTCGACTCCGTGAAGCTGGAATCGCTAGTAATCGGATATCAGCCATGATCCGGTGAATACGTTCCCGGGCCTTGTACACACCGCCCGTCAAGCCATGGAAGCTGGGGGTGCCTGAAGTCGGTGACCGCAAGGAGCTGCCTAGGGTAAAACTGGTAACTAGGGCTAAGTCGTAACAAGGTAGCCGTACCGGAAGGTGCGGCTGGAACACCTCCTTTCTAGAGCCTTAGTGTTAGTAGCAATACACGCTGAGGAAAGAAGACGAAAAGAACTATTGGTTACAAAAACAAAGATTATATTACTCTTGCTGTTAATTTAAATAATTTAAGATTGTTGATTAATGATTTTCGATTGCAGATTTAAATCTAAAATCGTTATTCTAAAATCAAAAATCTACAATACTGATGTCTCGTAGCTCAGCTGGTTAGAGTACTACACTGATAATGTAGGGGTCGACAGTTCGAGTCTGTCCGAGACAACAAAACAGTTACGAATTTGTAAATGACGAATTACGAATTACGAATTGAAAAAAACGTTCATAGAAACAGATTGAAAGGAAATTCTAGGGTTGAAGATTACGAATTACAATAATTCCTAATTCATAATTCACAATTCATAATTAAATTGGGGGATTAGCTCAGCTGGCTAGAGCGCCTGCCTTGCACGCAGGAGGTCAACGGTTCGACTCCGTTATTCTCCACAGATCCGAAAGGATAAAAGTTCATTGACATATTGAGATAAGAAATAATAAAAAGTAGAAAGCAGTTTTTTCTAATTTATTAGAGAAAACGAAAAAAAACGGTCGTAATTGATTTTACGATTGGTACAATAAGCAAAATAAGGGCGTATGGGGGATGCCTAGGCTCTCAGAGGCGATGAAAGGCGTGATAAGCTGCGAAAAGTTACGGGGATTGGCACACACGATATGATCCGTAAATACCTGAATGGGGCAACCCACTATGTTGAAGACATAGTACACCGATAGGTGGGCAAACCCGCTGAACTGAAACATCTAAGTAGGCGGAGGAGAAGAAAACAAAAGTGATTCCGTAAGTAGTGGCGAGCGAACGCGGATTAGCCCAAACCAGTGTTGTTACGGCAATGCTGGGGTTGTAGGACCACGACATTTTATGCACAAAGAATTAGAATCTACTGGAAAGTAGAGCCAAAGAGAGTGATAGCCTCGTATAAGTAATAAGTGTAATAGATAGTGGTATCCTGAGTAGGGCGGGGCACGTGAAACCCTGTCTGAATTTGGCGGGACCATCCGCTAAGGCTAAATACTCCTGAGAGACCGATAGTGAACCAGTACCGTGAGGGAAAGGTGAAAAGAACCGTGAATAACGGAGTGAAATAGATCCTGAAACCATACGCTTACAAGCGGTCGGAGCCCTTTCGTGGGGTGACGGCGTGCCTTTTGCATAATGAGCCTACGAGTTAACGTTGCTGGCAAGGATAAGTGGTTAAGCCACGGATCCGTAGCGAAAGCGAGTCTGAATAGGGCGCTTTAGTCAGTAGTGTTAGACGCGAAACCGTGTGATCTACCCATGGGCAGGATGAAGCGCTGGTAACACAGTGTGGAGGTCCGAACCGGTTGACGTTGAAAAGTCTTCGGATGACCTGTGGGTAGGGGTGAAAGGCCAATCAAACTCGGAAATAGCTCGTACTCCCCGAAATGCATTTAGGTGCAGCGCACGGCGCAAAGTTATATAGAGGTAGAGCTACTGATTGGATGCGGGGGCTTCACCGCCTACCAATTCCTGACAAACTCCGAATGCTATATAATGTTTCCGTGCAGTGAGGGCTTGGGTGCTAAGGTCCAAGTCCGAGAGGGAAAGAACCCAGACCATCAGCTAAGGTCCCCAAATATATGTTAAGTTGAAAGAACGAGGTTTGTCTGCCCAGACAGCTAGGATGTTGGCTTGGAAGCAGCCATTCATTTAAAGAGTGCGTAACAGCTCACTAGTCGAGCGGACGAGCATGGATAATAATCGGGCATAAACATATTACCGAAGCTATGGATTTAGAGTTTACTCTAAGTGGTAGGGGAGCATTCTAACAGGGTTGAAGGTGTGTCGTAAGGCATGCTGGACTGGTTAGAAAAGAAAATGTAGGCATAAGTAACGATAATGCGGGCGAGAAACCCGCACACCGAAAGACTAAGGTTTCCACAGCTATGCTAATCAGCTGTGGGTTAGTCGGGACCTAAGGCGAACCCGAAAGGGACAGTCGATGGACAACGGGTTAATATTCCCGTACTACTGATTACTGTGATGGGGTGACGGAGTGATGAAAGCGCCGCGAACTGACGGAATAGTTCGTTGAAGTACCTACCTATAAGCTGCGCAGGCAAATCCACGCGGCTTGGGGAAATACGATAGTACTCGGAGTCTTCGGACAAAGAGATAGTGCGCCTAAGGGCTTCCAAGAAAAACCTCTAAACTTCAGGTAATTAGTACCCGTACCGCAAACCGACACAGGTAGTCGAGGAGAGAATCCTAAGGTGCTCGAGAGATTCATGGCTAAGGAATTAGGCAAAATAGACCCGTAACTTCGGGAGAAGGGTCGCCTCTGAGTAATCAGAGGCCGCAGTGAAGAGGTCCAGGCGACTGTTTATCAAAAACACAGGGCTCTGCAAAATCGTAAGATGAAGTATAGGGCCTGACACCTGCCCGGTGCTGGAAGGTTAAGAGGAGATGTTATCTTCGGAGAAGCATTGAATTGAAGCCCCAGTAAACGGCGGCCGTAACTATAACGGTCCTAAGGTAGCGAAATTCCTTGTCGGGTAAGTTCCGACCTGCACGAATGGTGTAACGATCTGGACACTGTCTCAGCCATGAGCTCGGTGAAATTGTAGTAACGGTGAAGATGCCGTTTACCCGCAGTGGGACGAAAAGACCCTGTGCACCTTTACTATAGCTTAGTATTGACCTTGGATAAATGATGTGTAGGATAGGTTGGAGACTGTGAAGTGGCGTCGCCAGGCGTTGTGGAGTCATTGTTGAAATACAACCCTTTGTTTATCTGAGGCCTAACCCCGAAATTCGGGGGACATTGCTTGGTGGGTAGTTTGACTGGGGTGGTCGCCTCCAAAAGAGTAACGGAGGCTTCTAAAGGTTCCCTCAGTACGCTTGGTAACCGTGCGTAGAGTGCAATGGCATAAGGGAGCTTGACTGAGAGACATACAGGTCGATCAGGTACGAAAGTAGAGCATAGTGATCCGGTGGTTCCGCATGGAAGGGCCATCGCTCAAAGGATAAAAGGTACGCCGGGGATAACAGGCTGATCTCCCCCAAGAGCTCATATCGACGGGGGGGTTTGGCACCTCGATGTCGGCTCGTCACATCCTGGGGCTGGAGAAGGTCCCAAGGGTTGGGCTGTTCGCCCATTAAAGTGGCACGCGAGCTGGGTTCAGAACGTCGTGAGACAGTTCGGTCTCTATCTACTGTGGGCGCAAGAAATTTGAGTGGATCTGATTCTAGTACGAGAGGACCGAATTGGACTAACCTCTAGTGTATCTGTTGTCCCGCCAGGGGCACCGCAGAGTAGCTACGTTGGGAAGGGATAAGCGCTGAAAGCATATAAGCGCGAAACCCACCACAAGATGAGATTTCTTTTAAGGGTCGTGGGAGATGACCACGTTGATAGGCTATAGATGTAAAGGCAGTAATGTCATAGTCGAGTAGTACTAATAACCCGTAAGCTTATGTACACCTTTTCCCCCGATGCAAGTCGGGGGGAGAAACTTTCTAATACTTTTTATGTTCTTTATCTCAGTATGTTAAGATATTATTTTAATTATTAATGGTTAATGATCACCCGAGGCGAAAGCCGAACGGAGCGAAGCTAATTATTAATTAAAAAAGTTGTCCAAAGCAACTAACGACTTAAGGTGGTTATTGCGGCGGGGCTCACCTCTTCCCATCCCGAACAGAGTAGTTAAGCCCGCCTGCGCAGATGGTACTGCAGTTATGTGGGAGAGTATGTCGCTGCCTTTTTTTACTAAACCCTGTTTCGAAAGAAACGGGGTTTTTTGTTTTATAAAAGTTTTAGGTTTTTAGCGGATTTTATAAAAATAGCAATTTTAAAAACTATTCAAAATCACCCTAGGTAGATTCAAAATTGTCTTAATATGTAATATATCGTTTTCGTAAGGTTAAAATAGCATTTGTATCGGAAAATGCAGTTGTGTTTTAAACAGAATTATGATACTACTTTAGCAATAGAAATTATTACTAATTTAAAACAACAGTATTATGAAAGCGATTTTAAAACTTAGTCTGGTAGTATTGGTGGCAATGACCACGATGAGTACTTATGCAATCGATGGTGATTTTTTACTTAATGTAAAAAAAGGAACGGGTAAAGAAATTAGTTTTTCGGTAAATGAGATTCAGAAGGCCAATGTAACGATCTACGATAAATTCCACAATGTAATCTATTCTGAGACTGCCACGGGAAAAGGGGGGATTTTGAAAACCTACAGCCTTGAGGAGTTTCCTGACGGGGTTTATTTCCTGGAAGTGGAAACCAATCTGAAGAAAGTGACGCACGAGATTGTGATCACCAATGAGGTTTCTACACTATCGAGAAAATCAGTGGCCGAGGTGTACAAAGGGGATCTGAAAATGAAGAACCAAAATGTAGCCACGGTGAATTAATTGGGTTATTTTTAAAAAAAAGTGCTTACTTCGAAATTATAAAAACGGCTCCTCTTTGGGGCTTTTTTTTGTTTATAGGACAATACTAAATTTAATCATTAAATACTAAATACGGTTATGGAAACGTGATTGCATGAGGGATGGGAATGGCATCTCCCGATTTAGAAAAACAAGGCTTTTCTGCCGTAGTTTTTGTTAATCGGGAATACAATGGACAGCCCGACCCGCAGGGACATGCCATTATGGAGAGGAGAATGTAATCTTAATATGGAGAATAATTTAGTTTTTGGCCTTTTTAAGATAAGTTAATAAAGAAATGAATTCTTGTACCAATTTTTATTTTTGGCTTTTATCGTCTTTATTTTTAAAATGTGAAACGGACGTAATGGAGATTTCTTTTGCAAAAAAAAGCCCGTCTAGTTTTAAACCGGACGGGATTTTTAAATATTGAATCAAGTGTTTATGCAAGCATAGTTACTGGATTTTCGATGTATTGTTTTAATGTTTGTAAAAACTGTGCTCCGGTTGCCCCGTCAATTGTACGGTGGTCGCAAGCCAATGAAAGCATCATTGTGTTTCCTACTACAATCTGACCGTTTTTAACTACTGGTTTTTCTACAATAGCCCCTACTGATAAAATAGCAGAGTTTGGTTGATTGATGATAGAATTAAATTCAGTAATACCAAACATTCCAAGGTTAGATACTGTAAAAGTACTTCCTTCCATTTCAGTTGGTAATAATTTTTTGTTTTTGGCTCTACCAGCAAGATCTCTAACGCTTGTGCCAATTTGTGATAAACTCATTGCATCAGTAAATCTTAGTACAGGAACTACCAATCCATCTTCAACAGCTACAGCTACACCTACATTTACATGGTGATTGATGATGATGGCGTCTTCTTTCCATTGAGAATTTATTTTTGGGTGTTTTTTCAAGGCCAATGCACAAGCTTTTATTACCATATCGTTGAAAGATACTTTGGTATCCGGAACGCTATTGATAACTGCTCTCGATTGCATTGCTTCGTCCATTGTTACTTCAATTACAAGGTTGTAATGAGGTGCTGTAAACAATGATTCAGCCAAACGTTTCGCAATGATTTTACGCATTTGCGAATTTTTGATTTCTTCTGTGAAAACTTCGCCCGCTGGTACAAATACTTTTGGTGCTTCTGCTTTTACAGTTTCTACGGCTTTAGGTGCTGCACTTGGAGCACTGGCAGTTGCAGGAGTAAAGTTTTCTATATCGCTTTTAACGATACGACCGTTTTCACCTGTTCCTTTCACCTGCGTTAATTGAATTCCTTTATCACTTGCTATTTTTTTAGCTAAAGGTGATGCTAAAATTCTTTTTCCATCACTTACTGTCTCAACTGCTTCTGCAGCTTTATCAGATGAAGTAACTTTATCTTCTTCTTTTGCTACGGCAGCAGTTGGAGCAGCTCCACCCACTTTATAGTTTTCAGCGATTCCGCTAATATCTGTTCCTGCAGGGCCAATGATAGCCAAAAGACTGTCTACAGGCGCTGTATTTCCTTCTTGAATTCCAATGAACAATAAAGTTCCTTCATTGAAGGATTCGAATTCCATTGTTGCTTTATCTGTTTCGATTTCAGCAAGGATATCGCCTTCAACAACTTTATCACCTACTTTTTTCAACCAAGTAGCTACAGTACCTTCAGTCATCGTATCACTCAAACGAGGCATCGTTACTACGATTACTCCTTTCGGTAAATCTGCTGCTGGAGCTTCGGTAGTTTTTGTTTCAGTTGCAATTGGTGCTGATTCTGCCGCAGCTGGTGCAGTAGTTCCTCCAGAAATTAAAGCTGAAACATCTTCTCCTTCATTTCCGATGATTGCCAATAAAGAATCTACCGGAGCAGTTTCTCCTTCTGGGATTCCAATATATAATAGTGTTCCTTCGTTGAAGGATTCAAATTCCATTGTTGCTTTGTCGGTTTCAATTTCTGCAAGGATATCACCTTCGCTTACTTTGTCTCCTACTTTTTTAAGCCAAGCCGCTACCGTTCCTTCTGTCATAGTATCGCTCAAGCGAGGCATTGTTACAATTGTTGCCATAATTGATTTATAATTTATGAGGTGTGAATGGATAGTTTTCTTGGTCGTACACTACGTCGTATAATTGTTGGATTTCTGGATAAGGAGATTCCTCAGCAAATTGAACACATTCTTCAACAAGATCTTTTACTCTTTGATCAATTACTTCGATTTCTTCTTGTGTAGCGTATTTTTGATCTAAAATCACATCCAAAACTTGAGTGATTGGATCTATCTTTTTATACTCTTCAACCTCTTCTTTTGAACGGTATAATTGTGCATCTGACATTGAGTGTCCTCTGTAGCGGTATGTTTTCATTTCAAGGAAAGTAGGTCCGTCGCCACGTCTAGCTCTGTCAATTGCTTCGGTCATTGCTTCGGCAACTTTCACTGGATTCATTCCGTCAACTGGTCCACATGGCATTTCGTATCCTAGACCTAGTTTCCAGATATCAGTATGATTAGCTGTTCTTTCTACTGAAGTTCCCATAGCATAACCATTGTTTTCAACTATAAAAACTACAGGTAGTTTCCACAACATTGCCATATTGAAGGCTTCATGTAATGAACCTTGACGTGCAGCTCCATCTCCAAAATAAGTCATTGTAACTCCACCGGTTCCATTGTATTTGTCTCCAAATGCGAGACCAGCTCCCAATGGAATTTGGCCACCTACAATTCCATGTCCTCCATAAAAACGGTGTTCTTTTGAGAAAATATGCATTGATCCGCCCATTCCTTTGGATGTTCCAGTAGCTTTTCCTAAAAGTTCAGCCATTACACGTCTAGGGTCTACGCCCATACCAATTGGCTGAACATGATTTCTATAGGCAGTGATCATTTTATCTTTTGTCAAATCCATAGCGTGTAAAGCTCCTGCTAATACAGCCTCTTGACCATTATATAAGTGTAGAAAACCTCTAACTTTTTGTTGAATGTATAATGCCGCAAGTTTGTCTTCAAACTTTCTCCAAAGTAACATGTCTTCATACCACTTTAAATAAACTTCTTTTGTAACTTCTTTCATCTGAAATAATTCTTTTGCTTAAGTGTTATTGTATTATCAATTATGACCTAGTAACGCAAAATAGTTTCCTCACCACAAATTTGCGCCCCGAAGGGATCGGGATGCAAAAATAAGACATTCCTACTAAGAACTAAAATTTAAAAGCTAAATTTTGGTTTTTTTTAAAGTAATTTTTTTTCAAACATAAAAGGGAGTAGGTTTTTTAGGGATGCTGATTGATGAATTGCCCCTGTTTCTCCCATATAATAGATTTCGATAGGGGTGTCTTGTCGAATTTCATATTCTGCTATGGATTGTCTGCAAGCTCCACATGGTGGGACAGGAGTAACTGTTTGATTGTTTTCTGAGGCAGCGGTAATTGCCATTTTCAAAATTGTAGCATCAGGATAAATCGCTCCTGCATAAAAAATAGCTACCCGTTCTGCGCAAAGTCCAGAAGGATACGCAGCATTTTCCTGATTCGAACCAACAACAACTTCACCGTTGTCCAAAAGAATGGCAGCTCCAACCCTGAATTTTGAATAGGGTGCATAGGCATTTTGTCTAACTTCAATAGCTTTCAACATTAGATTTTGATCAACTAAAGGTAATTCCTGAATAGTCTCAAAAACAGTAATTTTCGAAGTGATTATTATTTCTTTCATTAGTTAAAGCTATTTTATTATTTGAATATGTATTTAGAATTAAAAACAAAAAAATCCAATTTCAAAATATTGAAGTTTGGATTCTTGTTTTGTATAAAAGTAAAATGTGGATTAGAAACTTTCATATTTCTCTCCAAAATTGAATGTTAAAGAAAAACGCAGTGTGTTTTCCAGTGGGTTTTGTACCTTAGAGGCTGAGAATAAGTAGGAAACATCAATTTTGACAGAGCTGTATTTAAAACCTGCTCCAAGCGAGAAAAATTCCCTTGCACCTTTATCAGGACTTTCGTGAAAATATCCTGCTCTAAATGAAAATGAATCTTGGTACACATATTCAGATCCTAAAGAGTAAGTTACTTCCTTTAGTTCTTCGCTAAATCCACCAGGTGCATCGGTAAATGATTGAAACATTCCTGCAAACCATCCAATAGATTGATAATCGTCCCTATTTTGTTGTTGCTCGGACGCATCTATTATTCCGTCACCATTTAAATCAACTGCATTTTGAGGTGTAGGAACGAGCAATTTGCTTACTTCCAAATTTACGGCTACCTTATTGTATTCGTCTAAAATAAAATCAAATCCGCCTCCAAGTTTCATATTGGCAGGTAGAAAATTGGCATTTATATCATTATTATCATAGCTCATTTTTGGACCCATGTTCTGAAAATTAAATCCCGCTCTCCATCTACCGTTAAAATCGCTATAAGCAATCTCTTCGGACTGAAAAAATCCGGCTACATCCACTGCAAAACTACTTGAAGAGGTTGCATCATTATTATCTGTGGCTACTTTTAGGTTAGAATTTATGTAACGACCCGCTACTGCCATTGAGAATTTTTCGCTCAATTTTTGAGAATAAGATACATCAAAAGCAAATTCATTTGGAGATACTAGTACAACTTGGCTATCAAAATCAGTTCTTAGTTCAATGTCGCCCAAACCAAAATATCGAAAACTACCGGCAAAAGCACTTCTTTCACTAAACTTATTATAGTAAGTTATTTGAGCTAATGATATGTCATTTACTAAATCCGTTAAATAGGGTGTGTAGCTTAATGAAAATCCTTGTTGGTCTTCGGCAAAGGCGTATTTTGAAGGATTCCATTGTTGAGAAAATGAATCTGTTGATGATGCAACACCATTATCTCCCATACCCGCGGATCTAGCATCTGCTGCTACTAAAAGGAAAGGAACGGCTGTTGTAATCACGTTTTCCTGTGCATGAACAAAATTAAAATTATATAAAAATATAATCAGTAAAGTAGCTCTTTTCATTTTTTTAAATAAAAATTAATTTGGGGTAAATATACTATATTATTAAAGAATCACAAGTTTTTCAAATTTTTCAGTCTTCTTATTGGAGAGGGTTGCCTTTACCGTTAATTTGTAAACATAAACCCCTTTTCCAATTTTATTTCCAAAATCATCTCGAGTATCCCATATTATTTCACGTGATAAAAAACCTGGAGTAGTGATGGTTTGGTTTTTTGTCCAAACTACTTTTCCTGTTATTGTCAACACCTGAACTTGCACCTCTAAAGGTTCGTTTGGTTTATTATGAGTAAACCAAAACTCCGTGTAATTTACACATGGATTAGGATAGTTCAATACATTTGTAAGTGTAATGGATTCATCTCCGATTACTAAAAATTGCATTTCTGATGTTGTGGCATTATTATAAACATCCCAAACTGTAAAAGTGATTGTATGTAATCCGGCTTTTAAATTTCGGAAAGGAAAATGTAAATTTCCTTTTGTGAAATTATCAAGTTCGGTTTGATAATAATCATTCAAAATAAAGGGATTACTCACATCGCTATCTAAAACAGCTACAATATCATGACCGATTCCCCCAGCTGTATTGATGCCACTTTCATCTTCCATATAAGCAATAAATATGGGGGAATCATTGGTAATACCTCCAGACGTAAAAGTCTGGTCATTCATATATAACTTCACTTTTGGACTATTATTGTCTGCGACCGCATTTTCATTTACCCCGCCAACCTTGATTGTAGTGTCATAACCCGTAACATCTTCTGGTAATGCGTTTTTTTGGGCATAAAAACTCAACTTTCCGGTATCCAATGGAATTCGAATGTCTTTCGGTACTATAAAACTGTATTCAAATTGACCATTCGTAACGGATGCATTTCCTCTAAAAACAGCTTCGCCTAAAGTAGTGAAATTCATTACCGGACTATAGCCATCATTATTTAAAGTGCTCTTCGTTATTTTTTTATCAAATAAAATAGTTGACAAAACACCATTATAGTTGGTTAAAGGAATATTGTTCTCATCGGTTATTTCTCCAGATATTTTCATTTTGGCTAATGATTTAAAATCTGGGAGGGTTTGATTTACGGGCACATCATTCACTTTGGTTAATACAACTTTTGGCTTGGGAATAGCTAAGAATATTGCTGGATCGCCAAGATAAAGGACTACGTTTGTTGCAGTATTTGGGTTTTCATTTTTGGAAAGCCTTAAGGCTTCTGCTATAGAAACGTATTGGTTGGAATCATAGGATAAAAGGTTTTTTGCAAATACATCATTGAAATTTTCAGCGCTAAATTGTCCAATTGAACGAATTGTAGATACCAAAGAGATAGCCCCGCCTTTTGAATTCCAATAAATGTATTCTCCAGCGGTAGGTCTTGTGGGATTGTCAAAACGAGAAAACTCGCAAGTAATTGTAATAAATAATGGGTATTTATACTGATTGCTTAAACTTTGGCTATCTGCTTTGTCCCAAAGTCTTTCACTCGCCAAGCCATCTTCTCCACCGTGTCCCAAATAATTAAAGATCAATGCTCCTTTTTCAAATTCGTTGTAAAATTCAGATTTTGCCTTGGGATACCTTTCTCCTCCAGCAGAAGCTTCTTGTGTATAAGAGTCCAAAAATATTTTTGAAACATTCAGAAATGGCTTTTGGACGGTAATTTCATCAGCAAGAGTGTTTTGTCTTGATTGCAGAGAAGCGTCAGTAGATTTATCTGAATCATCGGAAAGTGTGACATAGTTATTTCTCCAGCTTCCATAGGCTTTTTTGTCATAATATTCGATGACTTTATTGACCATTTCGTCTGCCTGTGTGGTCGTGCTGACCAGCATTCTGCCAACAGCGATGTCTACTCCTCCATAATATGTAGTAATATTTCCTTCGGAATCATCCATTAGACAAAAAAAGTCATCTGAAGCAAATGATGCTTCACCTATAGTATTACTGGTTAAAGACTCATATATAGGTACAATATTGGTGTTGTTTGTTATCCTTTTTTTATAGTCAAATGAAGCATCTCCGAAGAGATTTACATATCGTACTCTTTTATCTACAGATAAAGCGTTATTGTAAATGTATTTAATGCAGTTTCTTATCGCGGCTATGTCTTGTTTCCCTGAGGAAAACTCTTGATATATTGATTCAAGAGTAATAACTTTTGCATTTAAATTAGAATTTATTCGATGGAAATTGGCAAGCTTCTCCGCTTGGGGTCTTAAAATTTCGGGTGTAACAATTACGTAATCAATATCTTGAAATTGACCTTGGGTGTTTTTAAAAAGCGTTCCTTTTATATTTGAATTGGTTATTTTTGATTTGCTTTCTTTTGATGGGGTATAGTAATCATTTGAATCAACAGCAATATATTTTCTAAGTTCTCCTAAATTTGCTTTGAATGAAAAGGCACTTTGGTTGCTGTTTTCTATTTTAGAGATATTATATATGTCGGTTATATCCCAAATTTGCGAAATAGCAGTGGCATTAGAAAAAGCATATGATATAACTCCAAGATTTGAGCTGGCTAAGTCGTATTGAAAAGGGAATTGTTTTCCGAATCCCTGTAATTTACTTTTTGATTTTAACTGAATGTAGTCTAGGAAGCCTTTAGATCCAGGTACTCCATTGTTGTTATAGGATAATTTGATTTTTATATTAGTGCTGGCTGGAAAAGTAGTGATGTTTGGAAGTGCTCCATTAAAATATTGTATATCTGAATTGGTGTTTAATGCAGAGAATGTTACATTACCAACATCAAGACTATTGGCTGTAACTTTAAACGAAGTAGGAGTGTAGGCTGCTGACGCTAATACCGCATTTATTTTTACGGGGATTGATGAGTCGATATTTGGAAAATCAAATGTAAATTCTTGTTCCTGATTAATTTCAAATGATTCGCCAACCCATTGTCGTCCGACTTGAGCAATATTTGTTAAGTCAACTTCATGAAATTGATAATCGTCATATGTTGAAATATTTAAAGTACTTGAAGTCGTAGGCTGTACCATATTTAATATTCTCTTTCCATTATCTCCTTCTACGGTGATGTAATAATAGGATTTCGAATCGTATAAATTCAAATTGGTTTGACTTTCGTCATTCCAATTATAAATTCCCTCGCCATAAAACAATATGTAATCATCATTATTGAATACACCATCGCTTTCTCCTTGAATTTGGATTGCATTTTCTGTTAAATCTGTCGGGTAGTAAGTGTCATTTGCTAAAGGCAGCATTTTTCCGCCATTTCCATATATCTTAATTCTTTTCGGGTCAATTCCATTTAAATTCAATCCTAAATCCTGTAAAAATTTTAAAGATATTTTGTAAACGCCTGATTTTTCAACATAAAAACGATACCAATTCCCTGAAGCCAAAACCGAATTTGTAATAGTCGTTTTGTTTTTAATCGAACTGGTTTTTCTCGACGAACCGTTATTTATGGTATATGAAAAGGTTTTAATTCTTTTGTAGCCAGAACCCTCTTTTATTATTGGTGATATTCTGAGGAAATTTTGATTAATATTTCTTGATTTTGATGTATACAGTGTAGTTTTTATCGTGGAAGGAATAATAAAGGTATTCAAGTTTCCAAGAGCTGATGTCGCTATGGATTCATAAACTATATTAGAAATCTGAATACTTTTTTCGTCCAAATCAGTACCAGTTTTTAGATTTAAATTGTAATAAATGGATTGATTGTACCCGTCGTAAAAATAACTGTTCCCTTTGAAACTAGGCGTTTGAAACTTGTTATTGGGGGTTGTAGTATTGTTTTCTATCCAATCAATATTTATGTCTCCTTTTATTTGAGCAAAAGTTATTATTGGCAGTAAAAGAATAAAACAAAATACGAGTTTTTTCATTGGAATTGATGGCGAAGTGTATTGTGAATAATTGCTAAAAGTAAATAAAAAATATTAAATGTTCTTTTCGTTGTTTTGTGTAATAAAAAATATATTTTTGCGTTTTTATTACAGCTGTTAAAACATTACAAATTAAAGTTGAAAAAGGGTTTTGTGATTTAATGTTTAATTATTACATTGCGCAACCTAAATTTTAATAATCACCTACTAGAAACTATGAAAGTAAATAAAACTATCCCCTTAAAGATAATGCTGTCCCTGGCATTAATATTAGGACTAGCTAGTTGTAGCAAAAAATCTAAATCCGAGAGTGCCTCAAGAGGTACAGGTTGGAATGTAAGCAGTTCTAAAGGCGGTTTTACAAAAGGAGCTGGACATAAAACACAGGAAACGGGACCAGGATTGGTATTTGTAGAAGGAGGAACTTTTACAAGAGGATTAGTTCAAGACGATGTAATGCATGATTGGAATAATGTTCCAAATCAACAACACGTTATGTCTTTCTATATGGACGAAACTGAAGTTACCAACTTAATGTATCTTGAATACCTTGAATGGTTGAAAAAGGTTTACCCTCCAACAGAAGAAAATTATAAAAATATTTACGAAGGAGCTTCGCCTGATACTCTTGTTTGGAGAAACAGATTGGGTTACAATGAAACAATGACCAATAACTATTTAAGACATCCTGCTTATGCCAACTATCCTGTTGTAGGGGTAAATTGGGTTCAGGCAGTTGAATTTAGTAAATGGAGAACGGATCGTGTAAACGAAGCTGTTTTGGAGAAAAATGGATATTTGAAGAAAAACGCTAAAACATTAGATGTTTCTGCTGAAAGTAATTTTAATTCTGAAACGTATTTGGCTGCACCTACAATGACTTACGGAGGAAATGAAGAAATTCTTTTGAAAGGAAAAGGAGCGTCTAAAAAAGCTCCAAGACCAGACAAAAATGGTAATGTAGTTGAAGAGAAAAATGTATATGCTCAAAGATCATCAGGGATTTTATTACCTGAATATAGACTACCAACTGAATCGGAGTGGGAATATGCTGCAGCAGCTGACGTCGGTCAAAGAGAATACAATATCTATAAAGGACAAAAGAAATATCCTTGGTCTGGAAGCTACACTCGTTCTGGAAAAAGATCTAATAAAGGATTCCAATTGGCTAACTTCAAACAAGGTAATGGAGATTATGGCGGAATCGCAGGTTGGTCTGATGACGGAGCTGATATTACAAATGCAGTGAAAAGTTATCCTGCAAATGATTTTGGACTATATGATATGGCAGGTAACGTGGCTGAATGGGTTGCGGATGTTTACAGACCTATTGTTGATGTTGAGACAAATGATTTTAACTATTTCAGAGGTAACGTTTATACCAAAAATAAAATTGGTAAAGACGGTAAAATTGAAATCATCACTAATAAAAATGTTGTTTTTGATACATTAAGTAACGGTAAATTAGTGCCTAAATACTTAGCTGGTGAAATTGCTCAAGTTCCGGTAGACGAAAATGAAACTTATTTGAGACAAAATTTTAGTACAAGCGATAATATTAATTACAGAGATGGTGATAAACAATCTAGTAAATATTATAAGTTTGGTGGTGCTGACGCTGATAAAGGGAAAACTTCAGATAAAGAAATCATGTACAATGCTCCTAAACACAATGTTAAAATTGACAGTTTAGGAAACATGGAAAGAAAATATGACAAGTCTAGTAAAAGAACTACTTTGATAAATGATGCAGTTCGTGTGTACAAAGGAGGATCTTGGAGAGACAGAGCTTATTGGTTGGATCCTGCACAAAGAAGATTCTTCCCTCAAGATATGGCAACAGATTACATCGGTTTCAGATGTGCTATGTCTAGAGTAGGTTCTAAATCAAACACAAAAAAATCACCTAGAAATTAATTTTTTTATATACATTACAATAAAAGCCCTTTCATTAGGGCTTTTATTTTTTAAACTATATTTATATGGATATTAAATACATTCATAGTTTGTTTTTGAAATGCAATTCAATTTCAATTGATACACGAAAAATTGGATCTAATTCATTTTTTGTAGCCATAAAAGGAGATAATTTTGATGCCAATACTTTTGCAAGGGAAGCGCTAGATAAAGGGGCCTCCTATGTGATAATTGATAGTAAAGAGTATTACATTGACGACAGAACTGTTTTGGTTGAAAATAGTTTAGTGGCTTTGCAGGAATTAGCCAAATTTCATAGGAACTATTTGAAATTACCGATAATTGCTCTTACCGGAAGTAATGGTAAGACAACTACAAAGGAATTGATTAATGTGGTACTTTCGAAAAAATTTAAAACCAAAGCCACTATTGGGAATTTAAATAATCATATTGGAGTGCCCTTAACGCTATTGTCATTTAATGAACAAACCGAAATGGGGATTGTTGAAATGGGGGCTAATCACCAAAAAGAGATAGAATTTCTATGTGATATTGCACAGCCTGATTACGGATACATCACCAATTTTGGGAAAGCGCACCTTGAAGGTTTTGGTGGAGTAGAAGGTGTCATTAAAGGTAAAAGCGAAATGTATCACTATCTTTCAAACAATAACAAATTAGCATTTGTTAACCTTGAAGATCCTATTCAAGTTGAAAAGACGAAAACTATACAATCATATTCTTTTGGGATAGGTAAAGATTTTGCTAATGTTAATATAAGTCGCATAGAGGCCAACCCGTTTGTTTCTGTGTCTTATTCTCAAAACACCATTTCGACTCATTTAATTGGTTTGTATAATGCAAACAATATTAATGCGGCAATTGCTATAGGGACTTATTTTGGTGTTGAAGAAAGTGATATTAAACAAGCACTGGAAAGTTATATTCCTGAAAATAATAGGTCGCAATTAATGACTAAAGGAACAAATGAAATTATTTTGGATGCTTATAATGCGAATCCTAGTAGTATGAAGGTTGCTATTGAGAATTTCGTCCTTTTGAACAAAGAAAATAAAATTGTTTTCTTGGGTGATATGTTTGAATTAGGAGATGAGAGTTTATTGGAGCATAAGGGTGTTGTTGATTTATTGATGAATCAAAATGATATTGAATGTTATTTTATTGGTAAAGATTTTTATCAGAATCAAACAAATCAATCAAACTTCTTTTTCTTTGAAAACTTTGATACTTTTTCGGATTCCATTAAAAACAAAAAGTTTGATAATAACATGATACTCATTAAAGGCTCCAGAGGAATGGCTTTGGAACGAACCTTAGAATTTATAAAATAGTTTTTAATATTTAAAAAGCTCCTTCAGGATTATTTGAAGGAGCTTTTTTTATTTGATACTCATCAAGTAACCAATTAAATTTTCTTTTTGATTTAGATCTAATTTTTTTCTTAGGCGATATCTCGCCAATTCTACACCACCAGTTGATATATTCATGAACTCAGCAATTTCTTTGGTGGACATATTCATTAATAAATAAGTGGCTAAGTCCATTTCTCTTGGTGAAATTGAAGGATGCTTTTCTTTTAGTTTTTTCAGGAAATCAAAATGTACATTTTTGAGGTGTTTTTCAAGGTCCTTCCAGCTTTTGTCTGTATTCACTTCTTTGGTGATACTTCTGTTTAATTTTGTGAATTGAGCTTTAGTTGCTTCATCAAAGGAGCTCGTGTTGATGTCTTTTAATTTATGAATTATTCCGTTTAATATTTTGTTTTTCTTAACAACCTGCAGCGTGTTGTTTACAAGCTCCTTGTCCTTGGAAAGGATTTTTATCTGCAATTTTTCATTTTCTAATTTTTCAATCTCTTTTTCAAGCTCATATTGCTCTTGCTTGATTTTTGTTTCTTTTTCTAAATACAATCTTCGTTGCTCCAGTGTTTCAAAATGTTTGTTTTTTCTGATTTTTATTCTGATTCTTAGGCGGATGTAGTAAACACAACCGGCAGCTAATAACAGGTAAAATAAGTAGGCTAATGAATGTCTGTACCAAGGAGGATATACTCTGAAAGCAATTGAGGTTTCATCAGATTGGATTCCGTAACTGTTTCTGACTTTTACTTTCATTATGTAATTACCTTCTTTTAGATTCGTGTATTCTTTTGTCCAACTATTTGACCAAGGGCTCCAATTTTCATCAAAGCCCACTAATTGATAGGAAAATTCGACATTTTCAAGGTTTTCATAGATGGGAGAGGAAAATGTAAATTTTACTTGATTTGACGAATACGGTATTTCATAGTTTTCGATTATTTTTTGTCCATTTCCAAGTATAAAAGTATTCCCTGGGAACGTAAACGTTCTTATGAAAGCTTTTGGTTTATTTGCAAAATTATTCAATAGTTTGGAATCGTAATGAGCAAGGCCTTCAGTTAGACCAATTAAAATGTTTTCGGAATTAATAGCGTTTATAGATAAATAGTTATAGACTAGATTCCCCGTTAAGTTAGAGAATGGGGCAGCACTATTTTTATAACTACCGTCTTTGTTTTTCATTAACACTCCTAAGGATTCATTGTAGACATACCAAATATTTCCTTGACTGTCCTCTTTTAAAGTACTGACTTTTGGGATGTTTTTAAACAAGCGGGTTATCATTTCATCTTCAAAAAATAATCCCTGTTCATAGGAATATTTGAAAAATTTATTGTTAGTCTGAAAATAAATTTTGTTTTTTAACTGTTGAATACTTCCAATCCCTTTGGCTGTATTTGTTAGATTTTGATATGTTTTAATGGTCTTAAATTGTTTTAGATCTTTGGTTAATGTCATTTGTTGAATTAAATTGTCTTTTTTTATCCAAATGGATTTGTCGTCCAGATCAAATTCCCCAATAGATTTAATAAGTCCTCCAACTTTATTTCTAAACTGCCAACCATTTACTTTTTTTTCAAATATTGAAAAACCATTGTAGTTGGAACCAATTAAATAATTCGGATGATTCGGTATTTGCTTGAATATCCAATATCCTACATTGTCTAAAGTTTTAATTGATTTTCCTCCATCAATTAATAAAGCACCCCTGTTATGTGCACACAATAGCTCTCCATCTACAACTTGAATGTTCCATGCCTGGCCAGTTGTTCCTTCCACAAGTTTAAAAGTATCTTCTTTAAAGGTATGATCCCAGGAATGGTAAAATAAACCTTGATTCGTGGCTACATATAAATTCCCTTTATGAACAACAGATGCATAAACCGTACTTAAATCAAAACTGGAACCAAAATAGGTAAAGGGTGAATTTTCGTTAATAAAAGTGATTCCATTGTCAAGACCTAACCAAAGATTGCTTTTACTGTCAACAAAGGATGTAAGTACAGTGTTGTTTTGTATTCCTTTTTTATGGTTGATTTGTTGAACTATTCTTCCATTGCTGTCACAGATAATAATACCATTCAAAATAGAATTAAGAACTATGTAGTCATTTTGAATGATCGATCCTCCCAAACAACTATTTTTTTTAACAAATTGGTTGGCTTCGGTTTCCCATGGAATCATTCTTTCATTATCATACAAATAAAGCCCTTTGTCCAAAGTTGCAATTAATATTTTATTATTTGGCATCGCAAACATTCCCCAGATTTCTGTGTTATTCAAAAAGGTTGTGCCTTTTAAAGGAATAAGTTGGCCATTACTATACTTCATTAGGCCCATTGAAAGATCTTGAAAATAAAGCTGATCGTTAACTTGAAATGAAAATTGGAATTTGTTCGGCGCTTCTAATATTTTTACTTTATTATTCTTAAAGATATATGTGGTTTTGAAAGACTGAAAAAAAACAGCGCCTTTGAAAAAATGAATTTTCCAAATGTTATCAATTATTTTGGGATTATCCTTCTTTATGAGTTTGGAAACAGAAAAGTATTCTAGCCTCCCTTTTGTATTAGGTTTGAAATAGCCAAATTCATCATAACCTCCAACGAAAATTCTACCTGAAGCATCAATTTTAAGACACCTAACAAATGTAACATTTGGCATAGGGTACTTTGTCCATGCGGAACCGTCAAATTGCAGGAGACCATTATTATTTGCAAAATATAGATTACCATTCTTGTCTTGTTCGATATTCCAATTTTGGGTTCCGCCTTTGTATTCTGTTCTGCTGAAATTCTTGATATGTGGCAATCCAATTTTTTTTACTTGTCCCAAAGAAATGTAGGGCAGATTAATCAAAACAAACAGTAAAAGAAAGCTCTTTAATTTCATGAGTTGGTGTTTATTGTGCTTCATTGATTGAATGTAAGTGTATAGTTTTATAGGTATGTATAATTGATTTTTAGATATGCTTTAAGCTAACTGTTGAGAACCTTTTTGAACTGGATTTCAGTAGTATTTAATGGATTTTAGGCTAAAGTATTTAATTTATCACAATTGTAGTGGTTTTTTTAAATTAATATTTTTTTAAGTAATGATTTTTTGTTTTTAAATTATTAATAATCAGATATTTAAATTTTTTTTGATGTGTTTTTGTAATATTGCTACAACGTTATTGATGTGTTTTTGTAGTAGTTGTTAATTGTCAATGTAAAAATTTTAGCCTTAGTATTGCAGTAAATAACTAATTAATTAACCAAAATAATCAGAAAAATGAAATTATTAAAAACATTTATTTTTTGTATTTCGTTAATCTTATTCTCAGTTTATGGGCATGCTCAGGAAGCGTCCATTAATGGAAAAGTGATTGATGAAAAGGGCTTGCCGATTCCAGGGGCAACCATTGTTTTAAGTGGAACAACAACATCAGTAGCGACAGACTTTGATGGTAGGTTTCAAATTAAAGCCCCTAAAGATGGAATTTTGACTATTAGTTTTATAGGCTATAAAACGGTTCAGGAATCTATTAGTGGGCGAACACAATTACAGGTTAAAATGTATTCTTCCACACAAGACTTGAATGAAGTTGTTGTTGTGGGGTATGGTACCCAAAAGAAAAGTGTGGTAACCGGTGCGATTTCTAGTGTGAGAGCAAAAGATATCGAAAAAGTTCCTAACGGTCGTATTGAGCAAGTGCTACAAGGTAGAGTTTCTGGAGTTACGATTGCTGCCAGTTCTGGACAGCCAGGTTCAGCATCAACAATCCGTATTAGAGGTATAACTACTTTTGGTGACGGTGGAAATAATCCGCTTTGGGTTGTAGATGGTGTTGTGGTAGATGCTGGAGGTATTGGTTTTCTTAATCAATCCGATATAGAATCTATGGAGGTTCTTAAAGATGCTGCTTCTGCAGCAATTTATGGAACTCGTGCCGCAACAGGTGTAATTTTAGTGACAACTAAAAAAGGAAAATCGGGAAAAATTACGGTAAACTATAATGGATTTGCTGGAGTTTCTTCTCCTGAAAAGACTTTGGATTTATTGAATGCAACGCAGTATGCTACTTTATTAAATGAGAAATCAACAGCTGCAGGCGGACCTGTACTGTTTTCTAATCTTTCTGCTTTAGGTAAAGGAACCGATTGGCAAAAAGAGATTTTTAATACGGGTGCATTCCGTTATTCTCATGAATTGAGTATTAGTGGAGGAAATGATGCTTCTAATTTTTATACTTCTTTTGGGCTTCAAAATCAAGAAGGGATTGTTTTGTCAGAGATTTCGAACTATGATAAAAAGAATTTCCGTTTGAACTCTACTCACCACATATCTAAAGTTTTCACTTTTGGACAGACATTAGGTTTCACAAGACAAAAATCAGTTGGTATTGGTAATACTAATAGTGAATTTGGAGGGCCATTGAGTTCTGCAATTAATTTGGACCCAATTACTCCAGTTATTGAAACAGATCCTGTTTTAGCTAATTCATCACCTTATAGTACAAATCCGGTTATTCGTGATGCTAATGGAAATCCTTACGGAATTTCTAGTTTAGTTGGTCAAGAGATGACGAACCCTCTAGCTTATGCTAAAACTAGACTTGGTGGATTTAACTGGTCTGATGACTTGGTTGGTAATGCTTATTTGGAGGCAACTATTTCAAAGCACTTTAAATTCAGAACTACATTTGGAGGAAAAATTGCGTATTGGGGTAATCAAGGATTTACGCCTGTTAGTTATTTGAGTGCTACTGTGAACACACTTAAAAATAGTTATGGTCAAAGTGAAAACAGCAGTTTCGCATGGAATAATGAAAATATTGCGACTTATACAAATTCTATAGGTGATCATAACTTTACGGTATTGTTAGGACAAGGTTCTTATGTAGATAATATTGGTGGAGGTTCAGGGGCAACAATGTATGGTTTGCCTATTACAAGTTACCAAGATGCTTCTTTTAATTTTGACATACCACAGTCTGACAGAAGCAGCAGTACTTATGATATGACTGAGCACAAATTAACATCTTTATTTGCCCGTGTGAATTATGATTTTAAAGAAAAATACCTATTTACCGGTATTATACGTCGTGATGGATCTTCTCGTTTTGGAGGAAATAATAAATTTGGTGTGTTCCCATCGTTCAATTTAGGATGGGTAGTTTCTAAAGAAGACTTTTGGAATGAAAATGATGTGATCAATAGTTTGAAGATCAGAGGTGGATATGGTGTGGTTGGAAATGATGCTATACCAGACTTTAGATATCTTTCTTTGGTACAAGGAGGTTACAATTATTCTTTTGGAAATACTGGAGCAATAACTACAGGGTATGCAAACCTTACCTTAGACAATCCTGATTTAAGATGGGAAGAAACATCTCAAGCTGATATTGGATTTGAATCAAGATTTTTCCATGATTTAACCCTTACTGTTGATGTGTACAATAAAACAACCAACGGAATTCTACGTCCGATAAATATTCCAGGTTATGTTGGGGTGACAGATAATCCAACTGGAAATGTTGCCGATATGGAAAATAGAGGTCTTGAGGTTGAATTAGGATATAGAAAGCAATTTGGAGACTTTAACTTTTCGGTTAATGCAAACTTTGCGTATTTAGAAAATGAAGTAACTTATGTTGCTTCTGATACAAATTATATTGTTGGAGATGCTTCTTTCCAATCAATGGGAGCTGTGACTAGAACTCAAGTTGGCCATTCCTATAACTCATTTTATGGTTTTAAAACGGCAGGAATTTTTCAAAATGATGCTGAAATTGCAGCCTATACAAATACTTCAGGTGGTTTAATTCAACCAAATGCTCGTCCTGGTGACTTCCGTTGGGTTGATACAGATGGTAATGGTTCTATTAATGATGATGACAAACAGTTCTTGGGCAGTAATATTCCAAAATATACATTTGGATTGACCTTGAATTTAGACTACAAAAACTTTGATTTTATGGCTTTTGCACAAGGAGCTGCAGGAAATCAAATTTTCCAGGGATTACGCAGATTAGATGTTGGAAATGCAAATTATCAAACTGAGGCTATGAGTCGTTGGACAGGAGAAGGAACATCAAACGATTATCCTAGACTTACTAACAATGATACTAATGGTAACTTTGGTAAGATGTCAAATTTCTACTTGGAAGATGGAGATTATGTACGTTTAAAATTAATTCAATTTGGATATACATTACCAACGAATGTAGTTTCACAGATAGGAGCAAGCAAAGTACGTTTTTACTTAACGGGAGAGAACTTGTTCACATTTACTAAATATACTGGGTATGATCCTGAAATTGGTGGCGGTGTATTTGGAATAGATAAAGGAGTTTATCCACAGGCAAGAACATTCATGCTTGGAGTTAATCTACAATTTTAATAAAACTAAGAATTATGAAAACGATAAAATATAAATACATTTTTATTGCGATAGCAATGGTTTCTTTTGGATCCTGTTCTGAAGAGTTTGTAGATGTAGCACCAAAAGGATCATTCCTTTCCGAGAATTATTACTCAAACGAAGGACAAGCTACTGCTGCACTTGTTGGAGTTTATGATGCAATTAGAAAAAATTCAGGAGGTTTTGAAAATATGATCGCGATGATGAATGCTGGTTCCGATGATTTCTACGCCGGTGGTGGTGGATCTACAGATGGAGAAGGAATTCAAAATTTTTCAACTCACTCACTTACTTCAACAAATATACCTGGAAGTTTTTGGAATGACCATTATCAAGGAATTTTCAGAGCCAACACATTGCTTTCAAAATTGCCGGATGTTGATATGGGGGATAATTTGAAATCCCGATTTACAGGTGAAACAAAAGCTTTGCGTGCCATTTATTATTTTAACTTGGTTCGCATGTTTAAGAATGTTCCATTGCTTTTGGACCCTTTGACGACTACAAACATGTATAATGTTGAACAGGCAACTCCTGAAGCAGTTTATGCTCAAATCGAAAAAGATTTGACCGAAGCGATTCCTGCTTTGCCTTCTACCGTTCCAGCTAATACAGAATCTGGGCGTCTTACAAAAGGTGGAGCTCAGGCAATGCTTGGAAAAGTATATTTGTTTGAAGGTAAAAAAGCCGAAGCTGCAGCTATTTTGGCTGAAGTGAATGGTACTCCGGGTGCTGCAAATCAATACGGAAACAAATTGTTGACAAAATTCAGTGATTTATGGGTTGTTTCCAATAAGTTTAATACAGAGTCACTTATCGAGGTATCTCATACAAGTGCTGGAAATTCTGATTGGGGATTCTGGGGTTCCGGTAGAGATGAAGGGAATTCTGTGAATATAATGGTAGGACCTAGAACTTATTCTAAGCCAGCAGGATCGCCAGCTCCTGATCTACCGTCAGGATGGAGTTTTAATGTTATTACACAAGATTTGTACGATGCAATAAAGTTAGACCCAAGATTTGCAGCTACTGTATTGGATCTTAAAGCTATGAAGGCTGCTGGTGAAGCAGATTATATCGGTGGTTATCAAGATACAGGGTATTTCTTAAACAAATTTGTTCCCCGTAAAGCAGATGTTCGTACAGGTGGGGGAGCTGCTGAATTGAACTACAAACAAAATTCTTATATTATTAGACTTGCGGATTCTTATTTAATGGAAGCTGAAGCATTAGGTTCAGGGGCAAGAGCGCAAGCATTGCTTGATGCCGTTAGATCAAGAGTTAGTTTGCCTTCAATTCCAGTTACACTTGCAGCCATTAAAAATGAAAGAAGAATGGAACTTGCTGGTGAAGGACAAAGATTTTTTGACTTAGTAAGATGGGGTGATGCAGCTGCTAAATTAGGAAATAGAGGTTTCAATGCTGGTGTAGATGAAATTTTCCCTATTCCAACAAGAGAACTTCAAGGAACCAAATTGAAACAAAACCCTGGCTATAATTAATAAAAGATAAAATTATGAAAAAGATAAAATTTATATTAAGCCTTGTAGCATTGATGGCTGTTGCCATAAGTTGTTCGATAGAGGGTATCAGCAATGATACATCTTTGCCAGGGGCAGGTTCTGGAAATGTTAATAAAGTATTTGATATTAGTAAAGACAATTCAGGAAAGGTAAAAATAACTCCAACTGGAGATGGTGCTACATCATTTACTGTAGAGTATGGTCATGGTACTGATGGTGCAGTTACAGTAGCACCTGGTGAAAGTACAACTCATGCTTATCCTGAAGGTGACTATACTGTAAAAATTACAGCTATTTCTATATCTGGAAGTGCAAGTGAGCAGACATTTCCGTTGAAGGTTGTTTATAGAGCTCCCGAAAACTTACAAATTACAACTGCTGATGAGATGAAAGTTAGTGCTAAAGCTGATTATGCTAGCTCATTTTTAGTATATTATGGAGATGTTGCTGGTGAGAAAGGTACTCCAATGGCTATAGGCCAAGTATTACCTGCCCATACTTATCCAGCGACTGGAGGTCCTTTTGTATTGAAAGTTGTAGCCCTAAGCGGAGGTGCTGCAAAGACTGAAGGAACCAAATCATTATTTGGAACTCCCATTGATTTTGAAACTGCAGGAGTAGATTACTTTTTTGGGACTTTTGGTGATGTGACTTTTTCTAAAGTGGCAAACCCAAATGCTACAGGTTTAAATACTAGTGCAACTGTAGGTAAATATACAAAACCAAATGGAGTGGCTTCATGGAGTGGGACTTATAGTCCATTGAATATTCCAATTAATTTTGCCTATGGTAAAAAAATTAAAGTTTTGGCATATAATCCTGACGCAGCAAATATTGGTAAAAAATTAAATGTTGAATTGGAATGGGCAGTTGGTGGAACTCCGGCAAATGGTGTTGCAGTACAAAAAACGGCATTTACCACTTCTGGTGCTTGGGAAGAACTTGTTTTTGATTATAGCGCTGTTTCAGGAATACCAGCTGGAACCAAATTTACTCAACTTGTTTTGCGATTTAATGATTCAGCCGATGGAGCTGGAGAAGTAATTTATATCGATAATGTTAGATTAACTAATTAGAAAAAATATGAAAACAAATATAAAATACATTTTAGGGCTTTTCATCGCTATGACTCTAACTTTAGTTAGTTGTAATGAGCAAGAATACAGTCTGGGAGATTTGACAGCGCCTTCAAATATTGTAATAAATGCAGAAGTTGTTGGTAAAGATGCTACCCATCCAGATGGGAATGGTTCCGGTGATGTGAAATTTACCATAACAGGTGATAAGGCTCTTTCTTATAAAATAGACTACGATGCTAATACACCTGTGGATTTGGTTTTGTTACCAAATGGAAAAACGACCAAAAAATATACCAATGTAGGGGTTCACACTTATACAGTTACTGCAGTGGTTTATGGAGTTGGCGGTACTTCATCATTAATTACAAAAGATGTTACTGTAAGAAGCGATTTTACGGCTTCTCCAGAAATAGTGAAAGCATTGACTAATGATGGTACAAAAACTTGGGTTGTTGATAAAAGTGTTCCAGGTCATCTTGGTGTTGGTCCTTGGAATGTTGGTTCTATCAGACCAGAGTGGTGGGCTGCTGGAGTTAATGAAAAGGTAGCTTCTGCAAATTGTTTCTATACGGCTACTTTTACTTTTGCTAAAGTTGCTGCTACAGGAAGTTTTCAATTAAAAGTTACAACTCCTGATGGAGCTTTTACGAAAACGGGTTCATTAACAACTCTTCCGGGTATTCCAAGTTCTGGAGCCGAAGGATGTTATAATTATCCAGGCGGTACTTCTGCATTCTCTTTTGTTCCTGCTTCAAGTGGCGCGCCTGCAGTAGGGTCAAGTGCTGATAATTCACCATCTACCCAAGTGAGTATTTTATTGGCTGGAGTAGATACTTTTATCGGATACGGTGCTGTACTAAAAGAATATGAAATCTTGGTTATTACATCCGATTATTTATATCTAAGAGTACAAGGAACTGAAACTGGAAATGCTTGGTATCTTAAACTGAAACCAGCACCTTAATTAATTTAACTAAAACCTAAGCTCAGAACTTTTTTTGAGACTGTTCTGAGCTTTGTTTTAGTATTTATTTAAAAAAAAATATGAGAAATAATATATGGTTTACAGATTTAAAAAGTAAGAATTACTTATTATCGCTTGGTTTGCTCTTCACTGGTCTATCCGTTTTTTTAATGTTATTATCGTGTAGCGACAGCAATGGCGGTGGTGAAGATGTTTCAAAAGCGAAGCCTTCTGATCTTTCGGTAACAGCAACTGTTGTTGGAACAGACGCTCAAAATCCAAATGGAGACGGAAGCGGAGTCGTAAATTTTAAATTATCGGCAACAAATGCAACATCATATAAAATAGTTCTTGGTAATGGAGAAACAAAGGAAGTGACAAATGGCAGCTTTTCTTACACCTATACGACATCAGGTTCTAATACTTATGTGTTATATGTGTCTGCTTATAATGCGGGACAATTTGTTAGCAAAACACTCTCCATAACAGTTTTTGTAGGGTCAAAATTAGTATGGTCTGATGAATTTAATACAGATGGTGCACCAGATGCAACTAAATGGACTTTCCAAATTTGGGATCCTGGGAATGTTAATAATGAACTTCAATCTTATACCAATCGCCCCGAAAACACAATTGTTCAAGGAGGTCTTTTGAAAATAAAAGCCATCAGGGAAAAATATGGTAAAGGTGATTTCACTTCTGGTAGATTAGAATCAAATGGAAAATTCGATTTTACTTATGGCAAAGTGGTAATCAGAGCAAAACTGCCTACTGGAGTTGGGACTTGGCCTGCAGTCTGGATGCTGGGCAGTAATATTGGTAGTGTTGGGTGGCCTGCATGTGGAGAAATAGATATTTTAGAATCTGTTGGAAAAGAGTTGAATGTCAATCATTCATCATTGCATTCTCCTGGACGTTCAGGAAATACTCCAGATACAGGAACTATAAATGTGCCTAATGACAATACCGAATTTCATATCTATACAGCAGATTGGACAGCAAGTTATATAAAGTTTTATGTAGATGACAAGTTGTTTTACACTTTTGTAAATTCAGATAAATTCCCATTCAATAAAAACTTTTACTTAATTGTAAATTTAGCAATGGGAGGTAATTGGGGAGGTCCTGTAGATCCAAATTTTACTTCCTCTACTTTGGAGGTGGATTATATAAGAGTATACAATTAAAATATTTTGGTTAAGTTAGGTAGTTTGAGTTTGGTCTTCATTAGCGGCTTCTGTTTTTATCAAGTTGAACAGAAGCTCTGATGAAGAATTATCTGGCATTGTCTGACTAACAGAAACCAATCAAAAAAAGAATAAATGAATCTCTCCAAAAAAACAGCAATTTCTATCATTTTTGTTCTGATGGGTATTTTTTCCAACGGACAAACTTTAAAAATGATGACTTACAATATCCGACTAGATATCGAATCGGATGGAGAAAATGACTGGACGCACAGGAAAGATTTTTTTAATGCACAGATTCAATTTTATGCCCCCGATATTTTTGGGGTTCAAGAAGCAAAACCCAATCAAATATTGGATATTGCGACAGCACTTCCTCAATACAGTTATGTTGGCATAGGAAGAGACGGAATAGGAAAAGGAGAGTCATCGAATGTTTTTTATTCCAAAGAAAAATTTAAGGTAATGGAATCCAATACCTTTTGGTTATCATCAACACCTGATACTGTTTCAAAAGGATGGGATGCCGCCTACAACAGAGTTTGCACCTATGCGCTTTTGAAGAATAAGCAAAGCAAAAAAATGATTTGGGTTTTTAATACCCATTTGGATCATGTTGGTGAAGAAGCAAGAACCAAAGGATTGGAACTGATACTTTCAAGAATTGAAAAATTAAATACCAATAAATATCCTGTTATTTTGATGGGTGATTTTAATTCAGAACCAGAGACTGACCGGATAATTGCGTTGAAAAATAAAATGAATGACGCCAGAACGATTTCGAAAGAAAAACCTTTTGGCCCCTATGGAACTTTTAACAATTTTAAATATAATGAGGCATCAACACATTTGATTGATTACATTTTTTTATCAAAAGGCAACTCCGTTACAGTTAATAAATATGCTGTTTTATCAGATGCCAAAGATTTGAAATACCCATCGGATCATTTTCCTGTTTTTATCGAAATTAATTACAAATAGATAATGAAAAAAATACATCAATTAACAAAGCTGTTTTTCTTAATCGCTTTATCATCCATACACATCAGTTGTTCCTCTTCCAATGAAGGGGGTGATTCACCAACTCCGACGCCAACTCCAACACCAACTCCGGTAGTAAAAAACGAAGTTGATTTTTGGTTGACCAAAGGAAATCAAACATCGCTTTTGCAAAAGCAAACAGGTATTCTGGCTTTTGGAACTGGAGTGAACATTTATCCAAGTATAGAAGTTAATGAAGCTCAAACGTATCAAACCGTTGATGGTTTTGGATTTACATTGACTGGCGGAAGTGCACAAGTGATTAATCAATTGGCTGCCCAGAAAAAGAAAGATTTATTGCAAGAATTGTTTGGTTCTGGAGATACTTCAGTTGGGTTAAGTTACCTAAGAATTAGTATTGGAGCGTCTGATTTAAATGCTACTCCATTTACCTATGATGATATGCCTACTGGACAAACAGATGTTAATTTAACCAACTTCAGCTTGACTCCTGATATGGGTGATGTTATTCCATTATTGAAAGAAATTTTGGCAATTAATCCTAATATTAAAATTATGGGTTCGCCTTGGTCTGCACCAGTTTGGATGAAAGACAACAATAATTTTATGGGAGGAAGTTTGCAACCTCAATATTATGAAGCCTATGCACAATATTTTGTAAAATATATTCAAAAAATGAAAGATGAGGGAATTGTGATAGATGCAATTACTCCTCAAAACGAACCTTTACACGGGGGTAATAATCCGAGTATGGTGATGACAGCCTTGCAACAAGCAGATTTTATAAAAAATAATTTGGGACCTGCATTTAAAACAGCTAATATTGCCACAAAGATCATCACCTACGATCATAATTGTGATAATCCCCAATATCCAATTACGATCCTAAAAGATGCTGCAGCTTACCCTTTTGTAACCGGTTCTGCTTTTCATTTGTATGGTGGAGATATTAGTGCGCTTTCTACGGTTCATAATGCTTACCCTGATAAAGATGTTTATTTTACGGAGCAATACACGTCATCTACTGGATCATTTGATGGTGATTTAAGATGGCAAGTGAAAAATGTAATTATAGGTTCAATGCGTAACTGGAGTAAAAATGCCTTGCAATGGAATCTTGCCAATGATGGTTCTTTTGGGCCACATACTGACGGTGGATGTACTGTTTGCAAAGGAGCAGTAACAGTAAGTGGCACTGAATCAGTGGTGCGTAACGTTGGTTATTATATAGCGGCACATGCGTCAAAATTTATTCCGGCAGGTTCGGTTAGGATTTCAAGTAATATAATCGGAAATTTACATAACGTTGCTTTCAAAACTCCGGCAGGAAAGAAAGTTTTATTAGTTGTAAATGATGGCGATGCTGCGGCATTATTTAATATTAAATACAAAGGAAAATGGATTACTACGTCTCTGGAAGCTGGAGCAGTAGGGACCTATACTTGGTAACGTTACCACCAAAAAATAAGAAACCACCATACTATAGATTATGAAAAAAATAACCACCACAGCATTAGTACTCGCCACCTTTTTTGTTTTTGCACAGCAAAAAAACAAATCACAAGCACATTCTTTTTCAACAAAAGGAAAAACAGTCGCGGTGTACACTACTGCCGAGAGTACAAATTTAAGATTGTCAAAAACAGATAATCTTACATTTTCAGAACTGGCACAACCCAACGAAAGACAAATTTGCGTTTTTGTAAATCCAGATAAAACATTCCAGTCTTTTATGGGAATTGGAGGGGCAATAACGGATGCAAGTGCTGAAGTTTTCGCTAAATTATCCAAAGAAAAGCAAGAAGAATTACTGAATGCTTATTATAGCACCGAAAAAGGAATTGGCTACAATTTGATACGTACCACTATTCATAGTTCTGATTTTAGTTCAGCGAGTTATACCTATATTGATGAAGGAGATACTGCATTGAAAACATTTTCTATTGAGCACGATAGAAAATATAGAATTCCGTTGATTAAAAAAGCAATTGCTGCTGCAGGCGGAAAAATGACGGTGTATGCAACTCCTTGGAGTCCTCCAGCTTTTATGAAAAGTAATAAAGACATGTTGAAAGGCGGTACATTATTGCCAGAGTTTTTTCAGACTTGGGCTACGTATTATACCAAGTTTGTAAAGGCGTATGAGAAAGAAGGAATTCCAATTTGGGGAATCAGTGCAGAGAACGAACCAATGGCGGTGCAAACCTGGGAATCTTGTGTATATACAGCTGAAGCAGAAAGAGATTTTGTAAAAAATTATCTTGGACCAACTATGAAAAAAGAAGGTTTGGGCGATAAAAAAATTATTGCCTGGGATCACAATCGTGATTTAATGGTTCAAAGAGCCAATATTATTTTCTCTGATCCCGAAGCATCAAAATATATTTGGGGAATGGGATTCCATTGGTATGAAACTTGGGCAGGTGGTGATCCAATGTTTGAGAATGTAGCGAGAGTTCATGAAGCGTACCCTGATAAAAATTTAATGTTTACGGAGGGTTGTGTAGAAAAATTCGACTCTAAAAATTACCAATTGTGGGCGAATGGAGAACGTTATGGTACTTCTATGATTCATGATTTTAATAACGGAACTGTGGGTTGGACAGATTGGAATATTCTTTTGGATGAAAATGGTGGACCTAATCACGTGGGTAACTTTTGTTTTGCTCCGGTTCATGCAGATACTAAAACAGGAGAGTTAATTTATACTCCATCGTATTATTATATTGGACATTTTTCAAAATTTATTAAGCCTGAAGCCAAAAGAGTAAGTACTGCCGTAAGCAGAAGCAGCTTGTTGAGTACTTCATTTTTGAATAAAGATGGAAAAATGATAACAGTTGTTATGAATCAAAGTGATGCTACGGTAATTTATAATTTGTGTGTAGGAACTCAAGCTACCCAAATTACTATTTTGCCAAATTCTATTCAGACTTTGGTGTATTAATCAGATAAAAAAAACTTATTTAATTGTGGGTCAACCTGCTTTCGGATAATACCATTGGATTAAACTTTTTTTTCTCGCAAAGGCGCAAAGACGCAAAGAAAACAGTTTTAAACTTTGCGTCTTTGCGCCTTTACGAGAACCAGATTTAGAAAAAGTTTGAAGAAAGACTCTTTACACTATTCAAATTTTATAAATATTATGATGAAAAAAATAATAATTGTATTTTCTCTTATGTGCTTTGCCATGGCTTCTTTTGGACAGGGTTTTTTGCACAGAGATGGACAAAAAATTGTGGATGGAAACGGTAAAAATATCGTTTTGCGCGGTTTGGGTGTTGGAGGCTGGATGGTTCAGGAAGGCTACATGATTCAAACAGGTGCTTTTGCCGGTCCTCAATATAAAATCAAACAAAAAATTACGGATTTAATAGGTGAGAAAGGTACCGAAGAATTCTATAAAGCATACAAAGCAAACGGAATAACAAAGAGAGATATTGACTCTTTGGCGGCTTGGGGATTTAATTCCATCCGATTGCCGATGCATTACAATTTATACACTCCAGCGATTGAAACCGAAAAAGACGGGCAAATTACTTGGCTTGAAGAAGGTTTTAGAATGACGGATGATTTATTAAACTGGTGTGCTGCCAATAAAATATACTTAATTCTTGACTTGCATGCAACTCCTGGGGGACAAGGGAAAGATGCTGCAATATCCGACTACGATGATTCAAAACCATCGCTTTGGGAGAGTGCTGCAAATCAGGACAAAATGGTTGCGCTTTGGAAAAAATTGGCGCAACGTTATAAAGACAGTCCGTGGATTGGAGGTTATGATATTATCAATGAACCCAATTGGAATTTTACGGGGACAAATCAAAATGGTTGCGACGAAACCTCAAACGCCCCTTTAAAAGCCTTGCAGGTTAGACTTACAAATGCGATAAGAGCCATTGACCCTCATCACATGATTATCATTGAAGGAAATTGCTGGGGGAATAATTACAATGGTATGTTCCCGCTTTGGGATGAAAATATGGCATTGAGTTTTCATAAATACTGGAATCAAAATGATGTAGCTTCAATTCAAACAATGCTGAATTACAGAACGCAATATAATGTGCCAATTTGGTTGGGCGAAAGCGGCGAGAACTCTAACGTTTGGTTTGAGGAAGCGATCTCATTGATGGAATCCAATAATATTGGTTGGGCTTTTTGGCCAATGAAAAAAATTGAAAATCTGGCTGGTGTTACTTCGGTTACAAAAGCGCCAGATTATGATAAATTATTGGATTATTGGAAGAATGGGGGCGAAAAACCCAATTCGGATTTTGCCAAAAAAGTCTTGATGCAAACCGCCGAGAACTATAAAATGAAACACCTGACCATCAGATACGATGTGATTGACGCGATGTTCAGACAAGTACAAACTAACGATACCAAAAAGTATAAAAATCATGTGGCTCCAGGTAAAGTGTTTGCAACAGAATTTGATTTGGGACAAAATGGTTTTGCTTACTCCGATAAGGATGTGGCGAATTATGATGGAACTAAATTCACCCAATGGAATAAAGGGGGCAAAATGAGAAATGATGGTGTTGATATCGTAGCCTGTACGGATAAAATAACCAACGGTTTTCAGGTCTCCTTTATTGAAGAGGGTGAATGGTTGCAATTTACAGTTGATGTGAAAAAACAAAGTACTTTTCATGTTGCAATTCGATATTCGAGCGAAAAAGCTGGAGGTAAATTGCATTTGGAACAAGATGGAAAGAAAATTTCGGAAATAACGGAGCTTCCGGTTACCGGTGGAGAAACTCTTTGGAAAACAATTGTTCTAAAAAATGTAGCTCTTAAACAAGGAATGAATAAAATCCGCGTTCACTTTGAAGGAGGGAATTTCAACCTTAATTTTTTGGAATTTAAAACTGCTAAATAAAAGAATTTGCTTCAAAACATTAAATTTAAAATAAAAAAAACGCTGAGAAAGCTTACCATATAAGAAATATAAGAGCATTTAAGTCTTTGCTTTTTGCCTCCCAACTTATATGACCTTATATTTCTTATATGGTTAAAATTAAATATTTGTTGAAACACAATTTGAATATAAAATTTTAAAAATGAAAAAAACAATAACACTGGCATTCGTATTCGTATCGGTTTTTGCCTTTTCACAGCAACAAACGATAGACCAGAAAGTCGATGCTTTGCTTAAGCAAATGACACTTGAAGAAAAAATAGGACAGCTCAACCAATATACGGGTGATAATTCCGCCACGGGACCAATCACCATTAATTCCAACAAGCAAAGCGAAATCAAAAAAGGATTGATTGGTTCGATGTTGAATATTATGGGTACAAAATACACACGACAGTACCAAGATTTGGCAATGCAGTCCCGATTGAAAATCCCGTTGTTGTTTGGCTTGGATGTGATTCATGGTTACAAAACTACTTTTCCTATTCCGTTGGCGGAAGCGGCAAGTTGGGATTTAACAGCGATAGAACTTTCGGCTAGAGTTGCGGCGACCGAAGCTGCTGCCTGTGGAATTCACTGGACATTCGCACCGATGGTTGATATTTCTCGTGATCCGCGTTGGGGAAGAGTGATGGAAGGCGCAGGGGAAGATACTTATCTGGGGTCCAAAATTGCCTATGCGAGAGTGAAAGGATTTCAAGGAAACTTGGGCGATGTGAATTCGGTTATGGCATGCGTTAAACATTTTGCGGCTTATGGAGCTGCTGTTGGTGGACGAGACTACAACTCGGTTGACATGAGTAACAGAATGCTTTGGGAAACTTATTTGCCTCCTTTCAAAGCGGCTTTGGATGCAGGTGCCGCAACTTTCATGAATTCGTTTAACGACCTGAACGGAATACCGGCGAGCGCCAATAACTATTTGCTTAGGGACATCTTGAAAGGAAAATGGAATTTTCAAGGTTTTGTAGTTTCCGATTGGGGTTCGATTGGCGAAATGGTGAATCACGGTTATGTAAAAGACAATAAAGAAGCCGCTCTTGCATCGATAACTGCAGGAAGCGATATGGATATGGAGAGCAATGCGTATCGATATAATCTAGAGCAATTGGTAAAAGAAAACAAAGTTCCTGTTGCTTTAATAGATGATGCGGTAAAAAGAATTTTGCGTAAGAAATTCGAATTGGGATTGTTTGATGATCCATATAAATTTTGCAATCCAGAAAGAGAACAAAAGGAATTGAATAATCCAGAACATACCAAGGCGGCTAGAGAAATGGCAGCTAAAAGTATTGTGTTGCTGAAAAACGAAAGAGATGTTTTGCCACTTTCCAAAGGCTTAAAAACGATTGCTTTTATTGGACCAATGGTGAAACCGAAAAGAGACAATCACGGATTTTGGGCTGTTGATGTAAAAGGTATTGATTCGACTTACATTGTTTCCCAATGGGAAGGTTTGGAAAATAAAGTGGGCAAAAGAACTAAAATTTTGTATGCTAAAGGATGTGGCGTGGAAAGTCAAAGCAAAGAAGGTTTTGCAGATGCTTTGAAGGTTGCAAGCCAAGCTGAGGTGATCATTTTGAGTATTGGAGAAAATTTCAATAAAAGTGGGGAAGCAAAGAGTAAAAGCAACCTGCACTTACCGGGTGTTCAGGAAGATTTAATCAAAGAACTTCAAAAAACGGGGAAGCCAATTGTAATTTTAATTAATGCGGGAAGACCTCTTGTTATTGATTGGATTGCCGATAATATGCCAACCATTGTCTATACTTGGTGGTTGGGTTCAGAAGCTGGAAATGCTATTGCCGACGTGCTTTTTGGGGATTACAATCCATCTGGAAAGTTACCGATGTCATTTCCGAGAATCGAAGGACAAATTCCAATTTATTACAATCATTTCAATACAGGAAGACCTTCTGTCAATGAAGATAAAATTTACAAATCGGCTTACATCGATTTACCAACAACTCCGAAATTCCCATTTGGATACGGATTGAGTTATACGACTTTTGAATATTCGGATTTGAAATTATCTCAAAAAACAATGAAAAACAATGAGACGATTACGGTTTTGGTAAACATAAAAAATACTGGAAGCGTAAAAGGAGAAGAAGTGGTTCAATTGTATTTGAGAGACAGAGTGGGCTCTGTAGTGCGTCCGATAATTGAGTTGAAAGATTTTCAGAAAATAACATTGAATAGAGGGGAAACCAAAACCATTCAGTTTACTATTGACAACCAAAAATTGTCTTTTTACAACAATGCATTAGAATTCGGTTCAGAGCCCGGTGATTTCGATTTGATGATTGGTTCGTCTTCTGCAGATATTCGTTTGAGAGACAGTTTTGAATTGGTGAAGTAATTTAAGATGAAATATATTCTACTGTTTCTTCTCATGCCCTGTATGCTTTTGGCACAAGCCAAAAATGATACCATAAGAGTATTTTATTTAGGTGGTCAGTCGAACATGCAGGGGTATGGATATGTAAAAGAGCTTCCCGATTCTTTGAATAAAAAAAATAAAAATGTTTTTATTTACCAAGGAAATCCTGTTGGCGATAATGATAAAAATGGAGGATTAGGAAAATGGGAGGTACTTCAGCCCGGGAACGGAACTGGATTTGCATCTGATGGAAAGAGCAATACACTTTCGGATCGATTTGGTGTGGAGCTTTCGTTTGCTAAAAAACTGCAAGAATTATATCCAAACCAAAAACTGGCCATAATAAAATATGCCAGAAATGGGTCTTCGATTGATAGTGCCGGAACCGCATATTTTGGTGCTTGGGAACCTGATTTTAGAGGAGGAAAAGGAATGAATCAATACGATTATTTTCTAAAAACAGTCAATAATGCAATGGCTGTGCAAGACATAAACGGTGATGGAGTTGAAGATGTTTTGATTCCAAGTGGTATTATTTGGATGCAAGGAGAAAGCGATTCGGATAAAACAGAACAAGTTGCCAACCAATATTATGCGAATTTAAAAAGGTTGATGGAACTCATGCGGGCCACTTTTAGAAATAATGATTTACCTATTGTAATTGGGAAAATATCGGATTCAGGTGATGATGTCGATGGAAAAATTTGGCGTTTTGGCGAATTGGTGCAATATGGACAAGAAAAATTTGCTGCAACCGAATCCAACACTGCCATTGTACGAACGACAAATAGTTATAAATATACAGACAAATACCATTATAAAAGTGATGGATATATTGATTTGGGAAAAGAATTTGCAAAAGCAGTTTTCCTTCTGAATAATAAGAATACAAATAAGACCAAAGTTGAGTCTTTGAATTGAAAGATTTTAAAAGAGATGATTGATTCTCTTTTACAATAATACATTAGAATTTGTTTTCCTATAAATCCGTTTGAGAGACAGTTTTGAATTAGTAAAATAGCGCGACTTTCTTAAACACAAAAGCGATACGATTCGAAAGAATTGTATCGCTTTTTTTGTAAAAATTACCATTGGTATTTATAAAAAGTTCAATATTTTTATCTTCTTTCGAAGGTAGTATCGGGGAGATAATGTGGTATTTATAAAGGCTTTTGAAATGGTTTTTGTGTTATTTATTCTTTTACGATAACTTTATATTGTGAGGGAAGTGGAATAATAGGTTTCGTTCAACACGGATTTCATTGTTCGTCCAGCATATATAACCTTTTCTGTTATGGGCTGTGGTTCTTGTGGTTTTGTTATTACAATTCAAAAGTAACGGTTGAATTTCCTGAGCCCAATGCAGATGCTAAACCTGTTACATCATCTATCCTTCCTAATTTTGTGTAGCTGTATGATGTCGAAAAAATTTTGTAAAACAACACCAATGTTTTTGAGCCGTACAACATTAAGTCACCATTATTTATAGTTCCGGGATTGGAAGCATCTGTTGGAATACTGTTTAGCAAATCATAATATTTTTCATTTCCATTCAATTCAATCATATTAATTGTCAGCGGAAACATTTTCTTAAAAGCTTTTGCTGAATTATTATCCAATAGTGTAGCTGTAAATGTTTGAGAATTGACTGTTATTTTAATTTTACCATTTGTCATTGCGTTGTTATTTTCCGTGTTGATATTGTCGTCGTCTTTATTACAAGACGAAGCACTACTTATGGTAATTGATAAAAAAGTCAATAGCATTAAAAATGAATGTTTCATAAACCTGCTTTTATTTCAAATGTTCTTTAAAAAAAGCATCTAATTTATTGAAAGGAATAACATCTACTTTGTCATATAAATCAACGTGGACAGCGTTTGGTATAATTAGTAACTCTTTAGGTTCATTCGCCATTTTAAAAGCATCTTCGCTAAAATATCTTGAGTGTGCATTTTCACCGGCTATCAAAAGTATTGGTCGCGGAGATATTTCTTTGATATAGGTTAAAATAGGCATATTCATAAAGGATATTGGATTTGTCACCAACCAAGCTCCGTTTGAGTTCACGGAGTTAGTATGAAAACCACGTGACGTTCTGTAATAATCAAAATATTCTTTTACAAATTGAGGTTCGTCGCCTTTCAATGTTTCCGGTAAATTTCTTGCACCATCTGCCGGTTTTCCATTTTCTGCATCTTTCCAACGTTGCTGACCTAAATCTTCCAATGTTTTGGCTCTTTGTTCCGGAGTTACTGAATCATTATAGCCTTTTGACATTACTCTGGTCATATCATACAAACTTGTCGTAGCAACGGCTTTCACTCTTTTGTCAATAGCGGTGGCGTTTAAAGCAAATCCTGCAAAACCACAAATTCCAATGATACCAATTTTATTTCTGTCCACATTTTTTTGTAAACCTAAAAAATCTACTGCAGCACTAAAATCTTCGGTATTAATGTCTGGTGATGCAACGTTTCGTGGTTCGCCACTGCTTTCGCCTGTATAAGACGGGTCGAAAGCTAAAGCTATAAAACCACGTTCTGACATTTGGTTAGCGTATAATCCTGACGATTGCTGTTTCACTGCTCCAAAAGGTCCACTGATGGCCAATGCTGATAATTTTTCGGTTCCTGTATTTTTTGGAAGGTATAAATCACCACTTAATGTAATTCCGTAGCGGTTTTTGAATGATACTTTTTGACGGGTTACTTTATCGCTTAACTTGAATGTATAATGTTCTTTTGATGTATTCATTTTTTCTGAATTTGATTTTGTTTTTTGTGAAAATGCTTGTCCTGTTAAAAGAAGCATCATTGCGATTACCAATGGTTTTTTCATTTTTATTTAATTAAATTGTTTTTAAAATTTTCGCTGGAATTCCGCCTACGATAGTATTGTCAGGAACATCTTTTGAAACGACCGAACCAGATGCTACAATAGCATTTTCGCCAATCGTAACACCTTGCAAAATGGTCGCATTGGCACCAATCCAAGCATTTTTTTTGATGTGAATTGGTTTTGGAATTAAAGAATGTCGGTCTTCGATTGCCGTTGGATGCCCTTCCGTTAATAGACTTACTTTCGGTGCTATCAATACGTTGTCTTCTATCGTAATTCCACCTAAGTCCAGAAAAACACAATCAAAGTTGATGAATACATTTTTACCGATTTTAGTATGTTTTCCGTAATTGATATGTAATGGTGTAAATACGGTTACGCTTTCGTCAATTTCAGAGTCAGTAATTTGGCATAAAAAATTTCTGATTTCAGCAGGATCTGATGCGTTATTCATTTCAATCAATAGTTTCTTTGTAGCAAAAGAAGCTTCACGCATTTTATAGGCGTCTTTGTCGGTTGGCGAAATGATTTCTCCTTTTTTTAATCGCTCGAATATCGTTTTTGTTTGCATTGTCTATTAAGATTTACAATGCAAAGTTAAAGACAAAGCCTCGCAGTAACTTTACTGCGAGGCTCAAAGAATCTTTCTGAGAAGCTCAATATTAAATTTCTGTTGGTGAAATTCCATATTGCTTTTTAAATGCGGTTGAAAAATGAGAAGGATTTTTAAAGCCAACTTCCATATAAACATCTTGTACTTTTTTGCTTTCTTCTTTTAGTTTTATGTACGCCATTTCCAAGCGTTTTTTTATCAGCCATTTTTGAGGTGTGAGGCTGCTAATTTTCTTAAAATCTCTTTTGAAAGTCGCCAAACTTCGCCCTGTAAAAGAAGCAATTTGCTCCATTGAAAGTTCTTCCATATAGTTGCCGTTGAGGAATTCCAAAAGGTCAATTTTCCAAGGTTCAGCAAAGTCAAAAAGTATTGGATAGAGTTGTTCGTTACTGTTTAGTAAAGCATAAATTCCTTCCAACAATTTCAAATTTGTAACACCTTCAATTGGTTTTATATTGCTGTCGAAATAAGGGGTAAGCGATTGAAATAAACTTTCTATCGCAGGACTAGGTTCTAATTTGAAAACTTTTTTGTCAGAAATTTTTACAGCTTTCGGAATTTCAGATTTGTTCATTTTGCTATAAAAATCCCGTAAAACATTACGTTTGAAAGTCAACGAAATGCCTTTGTACAAATCTTCGCCTTTGCTGTTTTTGTACATTTTCAAACGGTGGTCTCTTCGAATAAAAGCACAATCGCCCGCTTGTAATTTTATCTTTTTGTTTCTGTCTTCAATAACTTGTTCGCCCGAATACAGATACACCAAAACGTGTTCAGGCGTTGAGTGAATACACTTTTCGCTGTAATCCGCAAAGCACGAAAGAAATATTCCTGAATAGCTTAACGTTTTTAATTTGTCGTCTTGTAGTACTTCCATTATTTCAGTTATTACTTTATGAACGTACAAAAGTAAAGTTTTTATAGCTGAATTACTTTGCTGTAAGGTTCATTTTGTCTTTCTGTAAAGCTCAATGCAATTATAAACCAGTTGGTTAGCTGTGGTGTTTTACGACAGCCTATTTTTATAAAATATACTATTTTCCTGTCCGCATACTTTTGTGAATGCATTTAAAATTCTAGTATCCCGAGAGTAATTTGCGATACAATTCTTCCGAATCGAATCGCTTTTTTTGTAAAAAATTACCATTGGCGTTAATAAAAAGTTCGATATTTTTTCATCTTTTGAAGATAATATCGGGGAGATAATGTGGTATTTATAAAGAACTTTTTTGCCAATGGTAGTATATAACTATTTGACTGTAATGAATGCCGATTTATAGGTTAGCATTTTCTGTTTTAGCCAAAGACGTACTGGTTCATCATATAATTTTAAACAAGCATAAGCAAGAAGAATAGCCCCTGTCAATGTCAATAAAGCAAAAGGTAGTGCTTCCTGAAAAGAAGGTTTATTGCCTACAGCCCAAGCCGTATAAATATAGATAAGCGGATAATGTGTTATGTAAATGGGATAGGATATATCACCTAGAAATTTACAGATTTTAGTGGAGTACTTGCCCGTTACTTCACCACTCGCTCCTATGAATACAATTAAGGGAAAAATGATAATGATGCTCAAAGAATCATATAAACCATTCATCCATAAATGTTCGCTTCCACCAATTCTGGGCATTGCCAGAACAATAACAGTTAACAAACTAGCCCAAAAGAATCCGTTATTGATAGAAGTTAGTTTTACCATTCGATGCAATAATAATCCCCCAAAGAAAGGAAACAGCAAACGTGAAAAACCAATGTGAAGTTGAGCCGGTTCAAGCGACCAACCACCAATCACGTCTCCGTTTGGACTTGTTACCGCTAGATGAATTAAAAGACAACCTGACAAAAATACCAATATAGCAAGTGCTGTATTCGAAAACTTTCTTACGAATAACGCATAAAGAATATTGCCTATATATTCAAAGAATAAAGACCAACCAGGGCCATTAAGCGGATGCATTTCTTGCCAACCTCTGATATCCAAAGATGAGGTTACAGGAATCAACGTAAATCCAATAATCATAACAACAAGCATTTTCCATACCGGTACTTCATGAATTGTTGGCCACAACACTGAATCCTGAAAATAAAAACAAATGGCTCCAATAATCATTCCCATAATCACCATTGGTTGCAGTCTGACAAGGCGGATTTTAAAAAAATCGGTAACGCTCATTTTGCTCCAGCGATCATCATAAGCATAGCTAATCACAAAGCCGGAAAGTAAAAAGAAAAAATCAACCGCAAGATAACCGTGGTTTATAATTTGATCCAAGTGACTGGTCGCATGGGCCTCAAAAATATGGAAGGCTACTACCATAATTGCCGCTACCCCTCGTAAACCGTCAAGTATTGGATAATGTTTTTTTGAAATTAATGAAGTAGTTTTTTTCATATATAACTAGACTTTTTTTAAAAATGAGGCTGTCCGACAGAGACAGCCTCAAATTGAAACAACTATTAAATAATCAAATAATACAGGTTCTTTTTTTAATTGCCATTGGCGCTTTTTAAAATAGCTTGCAAGTTTTCTTCTGTGAATTTACCTCCAGAAAGCAATATGAATTTACTGATTGGCATATCGCCCAACATTGCTTGCAAAAAGGATTCCGCTTTTTTCTCCTCCTCAGTTACTGCTTTTTTATTACCACCAGTAAAACTTTTGGTAAGCTGCTCGTATAGTGCCTCACTATTTGGCGCGTTTTTAAATTCTTTGAACATAGAGTTGCGGGTGAAAACGATTTTGGCTGTCTTTGTTGATTGAATTTCGATGGTTTGTTGCAAAGGTAAATCTCTTGAAGAAGCTCCTACGCGAATATCAAATTTTCCTGATTTTATGACCCAATCATGAGCAACCGTGCTGTAATAAGCAAAATCACGAGACGTTAAGTGAAAGCTAACTGTTTTTTCTTCTCCTGGATTTAATGCAATTTTTTCAAAATGTTTCAATTCATTTTCTGGTCGGGAAGTTTCTGTTGCTTGTTCGTGCACGTATAATTCTACTACTTCTTTACCGGCCACTTTACCTGTGTTTTTTACTTTAAATGAAATGATGATATCGTCAGTATCTTTGGCTGTAGCAGTGTTGGTTTTAATATCCGAATAACTAAAAGTAGTATAGCTTAATCCATATCCAAAAGGGAAATTCGGTTCGATTTTCTTTTTGTCATAATAACGGTATCCAATGAATATTCCTTCTCCGTAATTAGCATTTCCATCTTTCGAAGGAAAATCAATCGCAGTTGGGGTATCTTCCAAGCGCACTGGGAACGTTTCAGATAATTTTCCGGAAGGATTTACTTTGCCGGTCAATACATCAGCGATTGCACCACCACCGGCTTGTCCACCCAAATAAGCTTCTAAAATGGCCTGTACATCTTTTTTCCAAGGCATAGAAACTGCCGAACCATTCATTAAAACCACAACTACGTTTTTATTGGCTTTGGCAACCGCATCGATCAATTGATTGTGTCCCGCTGGCATATCCATATTTGCGCGGTCGTATCCTTCGGATTCGTAAATATCTGGTAAGCCAGCAAAAACTAAAACAGTTTGAGCATTTTTTGCGTTTTGTACTGCTTCTGCAATCAAAGTTTCATTTGTTGTTCCGTCCGTTGCATACCCTGCAGCATATGAAAATGTCGTTCCTTTAGACAGTTTTTGCAATTCATCGTAGGCATTTTCGATTTGGGTTGGTTTTACTTGTGAACTTCCTGAACCTTGATAACGAGGTGTTTTTGCGAAAGCACCAATTATTGCAATTTTGGTAGTCGAAGAGGACAGCGGTAAAATAGAGTTGTCATTTTTCAATAAAACAATACATTCCCCACTTACTTGTCTGGCCAGTGCATTGTGTTTGGGTTTGTCTACCACAATTCCTTGCTTGTGACTGTCTTTTGCTTTAAGCGTAACGGCAAGGGTTTCAGTTACGATTTCATCTAATCTGGACTCTTTCAAAGTTCCGTTTTTTACCGCTTCGATGATTTTTTTATTGTTATATCCTCCACTTGCAGGCATTTCTAAATTTAGACCTGCTTCAACTCCTAATGGTCGTTCGTTCACCGCTCCCCAATCAGAAACAACGAATCCTTTGAAACCCCATTTTTCTTTTAAAACATCATTCAATAAATATTTATTTTCTGAAGCATAAACGCCATTCAATTTATTATAAGAACACATGACTGTCCAAGGTTGCGCTTCTTTTACTGCCATTTCAAAAGCAGGAAAGTATATCTCGTTTAAGGTACGTTCGTCTACATTAGAACTATTGGACATTCTTTCAAATTCTTGATTGTTGGCAGCAAAATGTTTCATTGAAGTTCCTACACCTTGGCTTTGGACTCCGTTTATAAATGCCGTTGCAATTCTACCCGCCAAAATTGGATCTTCCGAAAAGTATTCAAAATTACGACCACCCAATGGAGATCTTTTCATATTTACCCCAGGTCCTAATAGAATCTGAACATCATTGGCTTGAGATTCTATGGCCAAAGCTTCTCCCATTTTTTGTGCTAAAGCGGTATTCCAAGAGGAAGCCAAAGCAGAGGCAGTAGGAAAACAAGTCGCTGGAACACTATTGGTAAAATCGAAACCAACAGCCTTACGCAAACCGTGAGGACCATCTGTCATAAATATAGAAGGAATTCCCAATCTTGGGATTGCTTGTGTGGACCAAGCCGTTTCACCAGAACATAAAGATGCTTTTTCTTCCAGTGTCATTTGTGAAACCAGTTTTTTGGCTTTTTCTCTATAATCGGTGGTTTGGGCGAATGCTGTCACAGAAATAAAAATTCCCATAATGAGCAAAAAAATATTTTTCATAATTATAAGTGGTTGGTTTTTAATAAAATGCTATGTGTTAATATGACGCAATGTACATTTAATTTTAATACAAAAAACATTTTTATAAAAAAAAGTGGGTTTGAATATTGATTTGCATGAAATCATCAGTATTTTTTGATGATAGTTATTTTATTTGAAATCATTTTTGAAATTCATCACCAATTTTGGGATGATTTTTGTCGCCAAAATAAGTTTCGGTCGTAAAGATTTATTTAGTTTATTTGCTGTATCAAAAATGAACTAAATTGCAAAACTATAATTTAGAAGAATAACGATACTACAAAGTCATGTTAAAAACACATCTGAAAAACAGTAAAGAGTATCAGCCCGGATTGTCTATCGATTGTGTAATCTTTGGTTTTGATGACAATCAACTCAAGGTTTTGTTGATCAAAACAGGATATGATGACAGTTGGTCTTTGCCCGGCGGATTCGTTTCGATTGATGAAGATATCGACACAGCGGCTGTTAGTATTTTGCAGTCGAGGACAGGTCTTAAAGGTATTTTTCTGAGACAATTTGCCACTTTTGGTAAGGTCAAGAGAAATCAGGACCATTTTAGCAGTGATGCTTTAGCCTATTTTGGAATTCCCCTTGAGGAGGAAAAATGGTATAAAAGTAGGTTTGTGACCATAGGTTATTATGCGTTGGTCAATTTTTCAAAAGCAATTCCACAGACTGATAATTCTGGCGAAATGGTCGAATGGGTTGATCACAATGAAGTTCCAAAATTGATTTTGGATCACAGGGAAATTTTAGACAAAGCTCTGGAAACTTTAAGAACCGAACTGAATTTAATGCCCGTAGGTTACAACCTTCTTCCGGAGAAATTCACCATACCCGAGCTTCAAAAATTATACGAAACCATATTGGGAAGAACACTCGACCGCCGAAATTTTCTTCGAAAAATTACCTCCATTGGCATACTCACCAAACTGGACGAAAAGAAAAGCAACGTAGCTCACAAAGCACCGAATCTCTACAGTTTTGACAAAGACAAATACGAAGAAGTCCTGAAGAATGGCCTAACGCAAGGCTGGTAAAAAAAAACTCCATAATTTTAATTTTGGCATGACCTCGTTGCACAACATTTTGATTTCATAACATCAATTTTGGGCAACGAGGTCGGGCTGTCCATTATATCTTTTCTTTTCCTAAAGAAGGAAAAGAAAAGGATGCCATTTCCATCCCTCATGCAATTTACTTTTCATAATAGCTTTTGGGTTAATAATAATTTAATAGAAAAGTTTAACAGAAAATACTTATTTTCACAACTTGTAACGGCTATAGGGTTGAGAATGTGATTTTTATTTAAGTGCCAACATCCTAAAATAATCGAACAGGAAAAATTAACTTCAAAACAAATGAAACAAATTACAGTATTAATCTTAATTAGCAATCTTACTTGGTTTGCCTCATTTGGACAAATCAAGGACATTGTTCAGACAGACGGAATAAAAACCCAAATTCATAAAGATAATATCGGCAAGGTGACTTTTATGAATGGAAATATTCCTTTGGAACAATACAAGGAGTCAGACTTTTTGACAAGATTCGAATTAACGCAAGAAAGTAATTTGAACATTCGAGTTTTTATGGACAACTCGATTACAAATTATATGCACCGACTTGCTCCTGGACTTACGGAGGACGAACTTAATTTAAAAGGGAATTATCAATTTTCATTTTTCGTAGACAATAACCTCATTTATAAAGAAAATATCCATCACGGTTGCGGATTAAGAAAAAGTGCAACTACCACATTTCGCGTTCCATTTACGGATACAGCAGGCGGTGATTGGTGGTCAATTTATTTATTCGAAAGATTTAAAAACAATGGTGGCGAAAAAGCATTAACAAATGGAACGCATAAACTAACAGTGGAATTGCGACCTTATGTGAGATTGGATGAAAATAGTGAAGCAATGGTTGGAGATTTAATCGCATCAGGCAAACTTGATTTAATAATTAATACTCCAGAAATAACGGCAAAACAAATAGCGATTCAACCCATTGCAACTAACAGCGGTTTTGAAATATCACATTCAGATTATGATAAAAAGAAGATTGAAGCACTTAATAAAAGCATTGCCGAAAATTCATTCAAAGCAATTACAAGCATAGTCATTATTAAAGACGGTAAACTTTTGTTGGAAGAATATTTCAACAATGCTGATAGAAATACACTACACGACACCCGTTCAGTCGGAAAATCTTTTACATCTGCATTGATGGGAATAGCTATAAAAGAAGGATATATAAAAAATGAAAACCAAACATTAAACTCTTTTTACGATTTGACTAAGTTTTCAAATTACAGTATAAAAAAAGATACTGTAAAGTTGAAAGATTTATTGACAATGAGTTCTGCATTTGATGGTTCAGACCAAAACAGCGATTCACCAGGAAATGAAGATAATATGTACCCAACCGAAAATTGGGTGAAGTTTGCATTGGACTTACCTATGGACAGTCTTAAATCAAATGGCAAACAATGGGATTATTTTACGGCTGGGGTAGTTTTATTGGGCGATGTTTTAAATAAATCAGTGCCAAAGGGATTAGAAGAATACGCAGATAAAAAGTTATTTAAGCCTTTAAATATTGATAAATACCAATGGCAATACACACCACAAAAAGTAGTTAATACAGCAGGTGGTTTACAAATGACTTCGTTGGAATTCGCAAAGATTGGACAATTGTATAAAAATAAAGGGCAATGGAAAGGACAACAAATTTTGCCAGCTGAATGGGTAAACAAAACATTTACAAGACAAATCCAGATTCCTGAAAGAGTGGATGAGTTTTACGGTTACTTATTTTGGAACAAAACATATACGGTAAACGGAAAAAATTATGAAACGTTTTATTGTGCAGGAAATGGCGGGAGCAAAATATTTATTTTTAAAGATTTGCCTTTAACAATTGTTATTACTGCAAAGGCTTACAACAGACCTTACGGACATCCACAAGTGGATAAAATGATGGAAGAATATATTTTGCCTGCACTAATAAAATAACCAAGTGACAGGTGGTGTGATAAAAAAATCAAAACAAAAGGTTTTAGCAAGACTGGCAGAATAGTAATCTTATAAAAATGTAAAGCAAAAATTTCTCAATTTCTTGAGAAGTTTTTTGCTTCTTACGAATCAAGCTAATTCAATTGTGTTTGGCGTTTTCTCTGTAAATTCTAAAGTAGTTTTGTACTGGTGATCTTTTGTCTTAAATTTGCGCACCTGTTACAAAGGTGAAAACGCTGAAAAATATAAATTTATTTCGTTAAATAACATTGAAGTTATAAAATTGGTAATCATTGCTTTGCTATTGGTTTAGTATCAATTAAATTTTTTCCATAGCGAGTAGTCAATATCAAGTTAAATAAAGAGGAAGTGAAAAAAGCGGAAAATGAAGGAGCAAACTGGACTATTTGTTTAGATTGTCAGGGACACGGCAAAAAAAAGCAAAGACTCAGCAAGAAAGTGAGAATCCGCTACCAGATTGCACTCGAACAATTTGAAAAATCGAAAGAAGGGATGGCTCCAGTTCGTCCTAAAAGTCATCTAAACTCATGCTTAAACTGTTTCGGATCTGGGTTAATTCATTCTGCCAGCCATCCTATAGTTGATAAAGAAAACTACCCACACGTTGCTATTATTGGCGGTGGTATAGGAGGTGTGGCTTTGGCTGTGGCCTGTTTGCACCGCGGTATTCCTTTTACCCTTTATGAACGCGATAACCACTTCGATGCCCGATCTCAGGGCTACGGACTCACTTTGCAACAAGCCAGTAAAGCGATTGAGGGATTAGGTGTTTTCTCGTTAGAAGAAGGGGTGGTTTCAACAAGGCATCTGGTGCATACTACAGAAGGAAAAGTGATTGGTGAATGGGGGATCAGAAGGTGGATGCAGACTGATGTGAAAACATCTCCGAAACGTACAAACGTACATATTGCAAGACAATCTTTGCGCTTAGCATTGCTTGATCAGCTCGGCGGACATGATATGGTACAGTGGGGACACCAGTTAATTGACTTTAAAGAATGTGAGAGTGAAGGTGTCAATTTAAGCTTTCAAGTAAACGGGGAGATGAAGACCTGCAAAGCGGATCTTGTGGTTGGAGCCGATGGTATTCGCAGTTCGGTGCGGAGACTATTAATAGGTGAGGATATTACCCCATTGCGTTACTTAGGTTGTATTGTGATATTGGGAATTTGTCCTTTGAGCGCTCTCGAAGGTGTTGATAGTTCTTTGCTGGACTCGGCCACTGTATTTCAAACCGCCAATGGAAATGAGCGAATCTACATAATGCCTTACACATCAGACTCGGTGATGTGGCAGCTAAGTTTTCCAATGCCAGAGGAAGAGGCAAAGTTGTTAAGTGACCAAGGAACTAAAGCACTCAAGGAAGAAGCGTGTCGCAGAACGCAATGGCACGATCCCATTCCTCAGATTTTAGCGGCGACCCTGGAAGCGCAGATTTCGGGCTATCCTGTGTATGACAGAGAATTACTCGATTCAGAATTGTTGCAGAAATCGGGACAAGCGACTCTGATTGGAGATGCGGCTCATCCAATGAGTCCGTTTAAAGGTCAGGGGGCAAATCAGGCGTTGCTGGATGCACTTACATTGGCTCGCGGGATCACAAGAGGATGCAGGCCTTTATCCCAATGGAGAAAAGCCGGACTGAGGGAAAGTGTATTAAATGAGTTTGAATCAGAAATGTTAAAGCGCTCTGCTGTCAAAGTGAAAGATTCAGCAGAAGCCGCACAGTTTCTGCACTCCGAAATTGTACTTCATGAGGGTGATGAGCCGAGAGGAAGGTGTCTGAAGAGAAAAGAGGCGTAAAATTAAGATGGCTACAGGCACTTCATGACATGTGCATTCACGTATAATTTTTTGGAGCAGAAAGATTAGGCTTTTTGCTGGTATCGTCCCACTACTGTACTTTGCAATCTAAAAAAACTTCTCAAGGAATTGAGAAGTTTTGTGGGTCATACACTATCATTTACAAACCATTTCTTGTAGGATTGAAACAAGTTGGCGTTAACAATTTAAATTGTAAATGCTTTTGATTTTAGTTTTCATTTTATAAATGATTAGTTTTCAATAAATTGATTTTCAAGTCAATATATTGCAGTTGAAGGCTATTTTTTAAAACTTCATATTCTGCTGAAAGAAATTGATTTTTCACTGATGAATATACAATGGCTTCTATTTTTCCGCTGGCAAATTTGGCTTGAGTAGTGGTTAGGGAGGCTTTGGCATATCGCAGCTTCTCCATCCACTTATTCTGAATTTGCAAATAATTCTTTTTGTTTTGTTCTTCCAATGCCACTTGTTTATCCAGCTGTTGCTTTTCCTGTTCTATGACTAATTTTGTCTTTTCGCTTTCAATTTTCGATGCATCGATTTTTTTGTTGTTTCTAAAGCCATTAAAAATAGGAACGTTCAACTGGATGCCTACTTGCTGGCTTTTATTGTCGGCTAATTGATTATTAAAACTATCAGTGTTTGTGTTTGCCTGACTTAGCGTTTTATAATAAAAAGTAGAAAACCCATAATAGGCTGACAATACGGGCAAATTATTGGCCCTTTCCAAACCTATTGATTTTAAACTGCTTTGGTAATTGAGTTCAGCAAACTTTATTTTAGGATTGTAGGACGTACTTTCAGCAATATAAGCTGGTCTTTCTTTCAGATAAGGTTCCAAAATCACTTCATCAATTACAACATCCACAACATTCATCAGTTGAAACAACTGTGTTTTTTTTATTCCGTATAACTGTTCGGTTTCTAAATTTCGGTTTTCTTCTTCCGAAAAGCTCAATTGCATATCATACAAATCACTTTGGGGCTTGCTCCCAATGGTAACTTCTTTGGTCACTCTTTCTAAGTTTAAAGTTGCTTGTTTGAGTTGCTCTTTTTGAATTTTCAATAATTCCTGCGTATAAAGCGCCTGATAATAACTTTCCAAAAGCTGCAATTTATATTCATTTTCAATCACTTCTTTCTCTGCTTTGGCGAGTTCAATATTGATTTTGTCTTTTTTTGCATTTCCAAAAGCATTAAAATCAATCAGATTTGTTTTGGCATTGAGATAGAAATTATCATTTTGAAAATTAGAGCTTACCCTTCCGTTAGTTGAAGGGTCAATACTTGATCCAAAATTATACCCTTGTTCTCCGTATAAATTGACAACGGGTAACATTCGGTTTAAAACTGAATTTTGTGATTTTTGAGTTCTTTTTATTTCAAGCTGTCTGATTTTTATTTCGAGATTATTCTGCAAGGCCATATCTATGCACTTTGTGAGCGACCAGGAGTTTCCCTGCCCGCTTGCCAAAGCACAAAATAGTAGGAAGACTATTGTCAAAAAGTTTTTATTATTCATATTTCAAATATTTCAAAACGTCTGTTTTGGTTGCCTGATACGCTCTTGACAGCACAATTATCAATGTTAAAACCAACAATATTATAAATCCGAAAACGAATGGCAATACAGTCATATCTATTCTAAAAGCGAAATTTTCAAGCCATTTGTTCAGTAAATAATACACTGGAAATAATGCAAGTAGAAAACCGATGATGCAATATAAAATGTACTGTTTTGACAATTCTTTCAACAAAGTATTGGTTTCGGCACCAAGCGTTTTTCTAATGGCAATTTCTTTCATGCGTCTTTGTATCGAATAGGAAGCCAACGCAAACAATCCAAAAAGCGCAATACCAATTACAACTACATTCAGCAATGAGAACAGGTTCTTTTGTTTTACATAGGCTTCATAGGTTCTAGCATATTCTTTGTCTACGAAATCATATTTAAATGGATGCTCAGTATCGAATGTGGCCCATAATTTTTCAATATTAGCAATAGTGTTTTCCACATTGTCAGAATTCAGCTTTATGAAAACTTTGTCTATATTTCCTGCTATATTCATCGTTTTGAGATGACAAAAAACAATTGGTGGTACTTTTACTTCAGGACTTAATAAGTTGAAATCCTTAACAACACCAATTATTTTTAATTTTTTATTATTTATTCGAATTTCTGCTCCAAGTGGATTTTTAATCTTCATTAATTTTAGAGCAGTTTCGTTTATTATAACTGAATTAATGGTATCAGAAGCTAGTTTTCTGTCAAAATCCCTCCCTTTTACTAATTTTATATTCAGTACTTCAAACATTCCAAAGTCAAAAGCAATGCTCCGCTCTTTAAAGAGTTCATCGTTAAATAAAACTGGCGCGATCGAATTATCCGAACCATCAAAAGAAATGAGACCTGTTGAAATTTGTTCAATCCCATTTATTTTGGTTAATTCTTGTTTTATGGTAGTGTACTTGTTGTAAATATTTTGTCCAACGTTTTCTGCTTCATAATCTGAATTAGGAAAGTTTAAACATACGGAAATCACTTGGTCTCCTTTAAAACCAAGGTCTTTATTGTTTAAGTATTTAATTTGCTGATATACAATATAGGATCCAATAATGAAAAAAGAGGCAATGGCAAACTGAAAAACCAGCATTCCGTTGCGCAGCCAAACGCCGCTTTTGCTTCTTCCAAAATTCCCCTTTAACACTTTAAGTGTTTCAAAATTGGAAACGTACACCGCTGGAAATATCCCTGCTGCCAAAATAATAATGATGAAAATTAGAATTAACTGTAGATAAAATTGACCTCCAATCATTATCAAGTTTTTACCTAAAAAATCATTGTAATACGGCAAAGTCAATTCTACGATCACTAAGGCCAATAAAATTGAAAGTGAGCTTATGATAATAGTCTCAAAAATGAATTGTGTAATAATATTACCTCTTGATGCCCCTACGATTTTACGTACTCCCACTTCTTTCGCACGTTTTATGGCATTGGCTGTAACCAAATTGATATAATTAACAATGGATAAAATGAGAATTAAAACAGATAAACTCATCATAATTAATAAAAATTGATAATTGCCCCGACCTTCTGGATAACCATCTGTTATCGAATGTAATCTTGCTTTTGAGAGTGGTTCCATGACAACGGTAAAATGCCCTATTTTTTTAGCCATTTCGTTTGGAGTAAAGCCCTCTAGTTTCGCAATTCTTTTAATGAAATCGCCATTATATTTGTTTTCTAGGCTCTTTCGCGTATGTTCAATTTTTGATGGATCTTTAATTTTTAGCAAAAGTTTGAAAGCAAATGGAGCTGTCATACCTGAAGTCACCAATTTCTCCATTTTATTCATTATGACATTTGGAGCGATTGATGAATTCCCTGGAATGTGATATACGGCACGCACAACAAACATTTGGTCAAGACATTTTATTTGTTTTCCGATTGGGTTTTCATTACCAAAAACTCTTTTGGCAATTACATCAGAAATGGCAATGCTGGAATCATCTTTTATGGCCGAAATAGCATCTCCATTTATGATTTTGAATGGAAAAAAAGAAAAGAAATTATGCTGTACATTGATGATTTTATCGACTAATTCTTTCTTTCCATTGTAAATAATTTTATCCTTTTGATACCAACTGTCAGCATACAATACTGTTTCGACATTGGAGTCTTTATCTAAAACAGGTTTTAGAAATAAAGAACAATCTGAAAAAACCGGCATATCAGTCAATTGAACTAAAACTTGATAAACTTTTTCTTTTTCAGGATTCCAATCGTTATAGCTTTGTTCGTCATTCCAATACAGCAACGCGAAAATCAATCCTGCAATTCCTATCGCCAATCCCGAAATATTCAGAAATGAAAACAGTTTGTTTTGCTTTAAATGGTAGATAAATATTTTTATATAGTTTAATAACATATTTGAAATTATAGGTTAATTGTAAAAAAACATGAATTCTTTGTGTTTATTCGTATTTCAAATATTTCAAAACATCTGTTTTTGTTGCCTGATACGCTCTTGATAGCACAATTATCAGTGTTAAAACTAATAATAGTATGAATCCAAAAACGAATGGGAATACCGTCATGTCTATTCTAAAAACAAAATTTTCCAGCCATTTGTTGAGTAAATAATACCCTGGGAATACTGCAATCAGAAATCCAATTACACAAAAAACAATATATTGTTTGGATAATTCTTTTAGCAAAACAGTGGTTTCTGCACCGAGTGTTTTTCTAATGGCAATTTCTTTCATTCGTCTTTCTATCGAATAGGAGGCCAAGGCAAATAATCCGAACAAGGCAATCAGAATAACCACAATATTCAGTAATGAAAACAAGTTTTTTTGATTTACAAATTCCTTGTATGTCCGCGCATACGCTTTATCAACAAAGTCATAATTGAACGGATAATCAGAATCTATGTTTTTAGCCCAGAATTTTTCGAGAGCCGGAATGGTGTTTTCTATTTCATTGGGATTCACTTTCACAAATATGTTATTGACATTCATATTCATCCAATCTATTGTTTTGAGATGGAAAAATACCATTGGAGGAATTTCAGCTTTTGGTCCCCAAAAATTAAAATCTTTTACAATCCCAATAATCTTGAGTTTGTTGCCATTCCAATTGACGATTTTTCCAATTGGACTTTTTTCTTTCATCAATTTCAAAGCTGCTTCATTGACCATTACTGCATCAATAGTATCTGATGAAATGCGGTTGTCTAAATAACGTCCTTGAGCCATTTTTATCTTTAACATTTCGAGCATTCCAAAATCAACAGCCATATTTTGACCTTGAATATTGATGTCATGATAAGTAAAACTGGAAGACGAATTATCACTGTTTCCAAACGAGAAAGCTCCTGTGGCCACTTGCGTAACGCCATTAATCTTGGCAATTTCTTGTTTGAGGGTTTGGTATCTGGTGAATAATTTTTCAGATATATTTTTATCTTTAAAATCAAAATCGGGTTTTCTGTATTTTATTTGAAGAACTTGCTCACCTTTAAACCCTAGCTCTCTGGTGCTCAAAAAATGTACTTGTTCATATACAATATAAGATCCAATGATAAAAAAGGAAGCAATAGCAAATTGAAAAATCAGCATTCCGTTGCGTAGCCAAACACCACCTTTACTTCGCCCAAAGTTGCCTTTTAATACTTTCAGAGCTTCAAAATTGGAAACATAAATGGCAGGGAATATTCCGGCAATAATCACTGTTAAAATAAAAATGATTACTAATTCATAATAAAACTGACTGCCATAGATTATTAATTTTTTTTCTAAAAATTCATTATAATAAGGCAGCGATAACTCCACAATTGCCAGCGATAAGAGTAAGGAAAAGAAAGTAATCAGCACAATTTCAAAAAGAAACTGCAGTACAATATTGCTTTTTGATGCACCTGAAATTTTTCGGACACCTACTTCTTTGGCTCTTTTTATTGCATTGGCAGTAGCCAAATTGACATAATTAAAAACAGACAGGATTAATATTAAAACCGATAGCCCCATCATAATCATCAAAAACTGATAATTGCCTCTGCCTTCTGCATAGCCGTCAACTATGGAATGTAACCTTGCGTCCTTTAATGGTTCTAATATTATTTTTGTGTTTTCTGAACCATTTTTTTCATTCCATTCTTTGGGAGTAATACCTTCTTCTTTGGCCCATTTTACAGTTCTATTCATATAAAGTAACTGTTCCATTTTTCGTATAACAACAACTTTATTATTTGGATTTTTAATTTTGAGCATTAAACCATAATTGAAATTTCCCCACTGGTCGTAGTCGTCTTTTAATCGTGCATCTAATAAACAAGTTAAAGCTTGAGGAGCAAGGGATGATTTGCCTGGAATAGTATAAACACCTCGAACTATCAGCTTTTTATCTGAATATGAAACTTCCTTTCCGATTGGGTTTTCTGTGCCAAAAAGTTTGGTTGCAGCCTCTTCGGAAAGCGCAATGCTATTTTCATCATTTAAAGCAGTTTTACTGTTTCCTTTTATAAATTCAAAAGGGAAAAAGTCAAAAAAGTTTTTTTGGGTATTGGTTATCGTAAAAATGCCTTTTTTGTCTTTGTGCTTAATGATTTTATTTGAATACCAATTTTCAAAATAACAGTACGAATCAAGTTCTTTAATTTCTTTTTTGAAATAAGGCTCATAACTAGCTAAGTTATTCGGCCAAATCATATCCTTGCCAACTACGCTCAATGCCTGATAAACATTTTCTTTTTCAGGATTCCAATCGTTGTAATTGTGTTCGTCATTCCAATATAAAGTAGCAAAAATCAATCCTGCTATTCCAATGCTCAAACCCAAAATATTTAAAGCCGTAAAAAGCTTGTTGTTCCTGATGTGATATAAAAATATATTAGTCCAATTTTTTAACATGTGATTTGATTCTTTTATTTGATTAATGAACTTACTATATTGCCTGATTAAGCAATTCGAGTAAGATGGTTATGATTGATAGTATAATTTTGAAGATCATATCTACACTTTAAAAACATCAACATTTCTTTGATTTACTTTTTCAGAAATAACCGCACCATCTTTCATAAGAATCGTTTTCTGCGAAAAAGAAGCATCATAATCAGAGTGCGTAACCATTAATATTGTTGCGCCGTTGGCATGTAAATCAGTCAACAATTCCATTACTTCGTTTCCGTTTTTACTGTCCAGATTTCCTGTAGGTTCATCGGCAAGAATAATTTTCGGGTCGTTGATCAAGGCTCTTGCGACCGCTACACGTTGTTGCTGTCCACCGGAAAGCTGTTGCGGATAATGTTTTAATCGATGCGAAATGCCTAATTTGTTAGCAATTGCTTCGACTTTTTTCTTTCTGTCCCCCGAAGAAACTTTGTTGTAAATCAGAGGCAATTCGATATTGTCATATACTGATAGTTCATCAATTAAATTGAAATTCTGAAAAATGAAGCCAATGTTTTCTTTTCTTGCTCTCGATTTTTCTTTTTCTTTCAGCCCAATCATTTCCTGATTAAGCAATTGGTAACTTCCGCCGGAGGCGCTGTCCAGCAATCCAACAATATTCAATAAAGTTGATTTCCCGCTTCCCGAAGGCCCCATAATGGAAACAAAATCTCCTTGTTTGATGGTTAATGAAATTTCGCTTAGTGCCATTGTTTCCACTTCTTCGGTTCTGAATATTCTTGAAAGGTTTTTAATTGTGATCATACTATTGTTCGTTTTTTGATTGATGCTATTTTATATAATTATTTATTGTTATTTTCTTTTGCTTCTTTCATCGCTATTCTAAACTCAAAATTTCTATGTCCTTATAATCTTTATAGGATGAGGTAATTACTTTTTCATCTGCCCTCAAGCCGCCAAGCACTTCATAATACAGAGGGTTTTCTCTCCCTAGTTTGATAGCCCTTCTTTCGGCCTTGTTTTCATTGACAACAAAAATCCATTTACCGTTTGTTTCTTCATAAAAGCTTCCCTTTGAAAGCACTTTGGTTTTTGTTTTTTCAGATAAATTTAATTTTACCCCAAAACTCAATCCTTGTTTTAAATCTAGTTTTTCAGAGGAAACAAAATCTAATTCCACTTGAAACCTTCCGTTTTTAACTTCGGGGATTACTTTGGTTATTTGGACTTCGACAGCTTTATTGTCAAAATCAACCGTTCCTTTTTGTTTCTCAGCAATTTTGTCCAAATAGAACTCATCTATGTCAGCGACCAATTTATACCCTTTCATGTCATCAATAGAACCAATACTTGTGTTTTGTGCATAGGTTTTGCCCAATATTGGTTCGAATGAAGAAAGCCTTCCGGAAATTGGCGCTGTGATCAGAAAATTCTTTTTGTTCATTCTTAATATGTCCAAACTTTTATTCATGAAACCAATGGATTGATTGAGTTGCCCAATCTGAACTTGATTGGCTAGTTTTTCTTTTTTGACACTTTGCTTAATAATGTTCATACGCTCTTTTTGAAAACGATAATTCTCTTGAGTCTTTTCCCATTCATTTTTAGACAATATTTCCTGTTCAAAAAGTTTTTTGTTCAAATCGTATAAATTTTTGGCATCCAAATAATCGTGCTCTATTGCAATCAAATCTTTTTCCAAATTCAATTCCTGGTTTCTCAAATCGAGCTTGGCTTTGTTTAAATTATTGATTTGTTCAATGATTGCTGTTTCTTGCTGCATATAGGCCAATTCTGCATTAGGATTGTACAATCTTGCCAGCGGTTGTCCTTTGATAACCATATCACCATTTGCAACAAATATTTCCTGAACCGCTCCGCCTTCAATTATATTAACCAGCATCGAATGTAAGGGAACCGCTTTTGCCTGAAAAGACATGAAATCTTCAAAATAATTATTCTCAACTGTTTTAACCGTGATTTCGTCTTTCTTTATTGTAAGACTTCTTTTCTTGGTTGCTGAAGTAAAAACGAAATATCCAAAGAGTAAGATAATTGGTAATGCGATTAAAAGATACTTATTTTTGTTAGTTTTACGTGTAATTATGGTGTCCATTGCTGATAATTTGATAAACCTAAAGGGATTATCGTGCCAGAAATTTAAACATCATAATCCGCTTATTTTTAAGACTTTATTTTTTAACTAAATATTTCAAGTGTTCGATAATGAACACCTTTTGTCCGAAACCGAACAACAATGAAATCGCTATGATTCCAAATTATAATCTAAAAATGAAGAATAGCGATACCATGTTCCTCTAAAAAAACAAATATTAGCTCCGCATGAAAAAGACCAACGCCTCTATATTAATCATAGACGACCAAGAAGACATTCTTTTTGCTTCCAAAATGCTCCTAAAAAAGCATTTCGAAAGCATTTTTACGCTCAATAATCCGAAAAATGTGGTTGAATTATTGGCAAAAAATACGATAGATGTGGTTTTGTTGGACATGAATTACAGAATAGGTTTTGAAGATGGGAGGGAAGGTTTGTATTTGTTAAAAGAAATAAAAACGCTTTCGCCAAAGACCGTTATTATTTTGATGACCGCTTTTGGTAAAGTGGAGACCGCCGTTGAAGGTTTAAAAGCGGGTGCTTTTGACTATATTTTGAAACCTTGGGAAAATGAAAAATTACTTAGCGTTGTAAAACAGGCAGTTGATAAAAGCCGAAAAGGACAAAAGAAACCAGATACTATTGAGAGTGTGGACGAATTCTTCATTGGTAATTCGGAAGTAATAAAAAAGGCTTATACTCTGGCAGATAAAGTGGCCAAAACGGATGCCAATATTTTAATCCTTGGCGAAAACGGAACCGGTAAATATGTTTTGTCATACCATATCCATCGGCAATCAGAACGAAAAAGCAGTCCTTTTATTCACGTAGATTTGGGGTCATTAAATTCCAATATTTTTGAAAGTGAATTATTTGGTTATGCACAAGGCGCTTTTACCGATGCTAAAACGGATACCGCCGGACGCTTTGAAATGGCTCAAAACGGGACTATTTTTTTGGATGAAATAGGGAATGTTCCCCTGCATCTGCAATCGAAACTTTTGCAGGTTATTCAAACCAAAACAGTAACGCGATTGGGTGAGTCTAAGCCAAGGCCTTTGAATGTCCGTATTATTACAGCCACCAACCTGAATTTGAAACAGGAAGTTAGTGATAAAAACTTTAGGGAAGATCTATATTATCGCATCAATACCATGGAAATTGTGTTGCCGCCATTGCGGGAGCGAAACGAAGACAAAATTCCATTGGCACATTATCTTTTACAAAAAATGATGACTAAATACGGTCGAGACGAAATTACTCTTGACGAAAAGTCATTAGATCAAATTGAAAAGCATGCTTGGAACGGAAACATCCGAGAAATGGAAAACAGAATAGAGCGTGCCGTGATTCTTTGTGAAAACAATCGTATCACTGTTTCAGATTTAGATTTGGAACAAATAACGACTTACGAAGAAAATCAAGACGATATTCAGCTGTCTGCCGTTGAAAAATCAGCTATTGAAAAAATACTGAGCAAGAACAATAACAATATCAGTAAAACGGCTAAAGAATTAGGATTGACAAGAGCCTCTTTATACCGGCGTTTAGAAAAGTATAACATTACCATTGGCTAATATGCATAAATCACTGAAAATACATCATTTCCTTTTTCTCCGATTAATATTTATTCTTTTTGGCACGGGAATTTCCATATTTCTTTTTCAAAAAGGACTTGTTTTTTCGGCTATATTCGGATTTCTCATCATTTTTCTGTTCCTTCTTGAACTGTATTTTTATCTAAAAAATGCATTTTCAGTTTACGACAGAACAATTACTTCGATTTTGCAAAATGATTTTACATCCAGTTTTGCAAAGTATAAATCCTATCAGAACTATTCCGCTTTATTCAAATTGTATGAAACGCTTAAAAAGAAAGAAAATGAGCAGGTTTCAAAAGATATTGTGTACCGTTCTATTTTAAACAACATCGAAACAGGAATTATTATTCTGCAAAAGGAAGAAACCGATTGGAATATCTTTTTAATGAATGATTATTTTTCAAAACATTTTGATGTCCCAAAAGTTTCCAGATGGAAGTATTTAAAAAATTACCTGCCTAAGTTGTGTGAAATTATTGAAGGTCAGGGTTTTCAAGAAATTAAACAATCATTAGAGATTCGTGTTAATCACCAGGACACACAGACGTTTGTGATGCAAACCTCCAGAAGTCAGATTTTTAATCACGATTACTTTATTGTTTTACTGGATTCGATCCAAAATGTAATTGAGAAAAAAGAGAAAGAGGCTTGGATTAATCTAATGAAAGTTATTTCTCACGAACTGTTGAATTCAATTACTCCTATTCGGTCACTCTCGCAGAATCTGCAGGACTTGGTACAGCAGGAAACCATTTCTGCGGAAGATCTGGACGATATGAAAAGCAGTGTTGCCACGATGTTGAGACGAAGCGATCATCTGCAGCAGTTTGTAGAAAGTTACCGTAAACTGGCCATGTTGCCTTCTCCCAAAAAAGAAAAAATTGAACTTTCGAAATGGATTGAAAACAGTTTTCAAATTATGGCTCCATTGTTTAAAAAAGAGGAAATCGAAGTAGTGAACACGATTGCGTTCGACCGTAGGTTATATCTTGATCCGCAACAAATGGAGCAGGTATTGATTAATCTTTTGACAAACTGTATTTATACTTTGAAAGAAACGCTGAATAAACAGATTATTATTTCGGCTGAGGTCAAAGAAAAAAGAACTTTCATCATGATTAGCGACACAGGAAAAGGCATAGAAAAAGAAATTGAAAGCAAAATATTCCTTCCATTTTTTACCACCCGAAAAGAAGGAGCTGGAATTGGACTGACCTTGTCCAAAAACATTGTAGAAGCACACGGCGGCTATCTGGCATACAGGAATGATGACGGAAAAACCACTTTTGTGATTTGTCTGGTGGATCGTTAGTTTTAATTTTGGATTAATCTCTCGCTTTGTTATATCAATTAAATAATTCCTAGCACTCTAAATGAAACATTTTTTCAGGTTAACCTGTATTGCCATCGCAATTGTACTAACTTCGTGCAGCTCTTTTGGACAGAAAAAAGACGACTATGCCGCCAAAATTGACAGCTTGATTCAAAAAACAAATCCAAGAAGTTTTAATGGGGTTGTTTTTATACAGCAAAACGGAAAAAGAAAATATGCAAAATCATACGGCTATTCTGATTTCAATAAAAAAACGACTTTGAAAATTTCTGATAAATTTTCTACCATGTCAATTGCCAAACAATTTACCGCTGTGCTGATCTTGCAGGAAGTAGAAAAAGGAACAATTGATTTGCAGACACCTATCCGCAACTATTTACCGGATTTTAAATATTCCTGGGCAGACACTGTTACTGTTCATCAGTTGCTTAACAATACTTCGGGTCTGAATAGTGAAGATATTGACAAACCTTTAAAATTTGCACCGGGAACCGCTTTTAGTTATTCAAATATTGGCTATTATGTAGCAGGGCAGGTTCTTGAAAAGCAAAGTCACAAAAGTTTCGAGGAATTAGTAATGGCCTTATTCAAAAAATGTAAAATGAATGACAGTTATTATCCTAACAAGAGCAATAATAAGTTTTTGACAAAAGGGCACACCGTAAAAAAAGACGGTTCTTATAAATTGAATGAAAAATTAGATTTTGACATTCATAATTATTTTGGAAGCCATTTAATAGTTTCAGCTCCTGATTTAGCAAAATGGAACGAATGTCTGCATAATAGCAAATTACTAAAACCCGATACTTATAAAATGATGACCAGCTATTCCATTACCAATACGCATCAGCTTTTTAGTGAAAAACCGATCGGCTATGGGTATGGATTGCGAATAAATGACAAAGACAGCATAATGGAAATTGGCCACACCGGTTTTCATCCAGGCGAAGGATTTACAGCGGTCAATTTATATTATCCCAAAACGAATACCAGCGTGATTGTCATGGAAAATCAAGCAAACGAAAATTTTGATATTGCTTACTATTTTGAGCAGGAAATTAGAAAAATTGTCAAAGAAAGTAACCTTTTGAAATAAGACTCCTGTATAAAAAAAACAATATTGCTGCTGTGTATTGCTCTTCTTTCGGTTCAAACATTTGCGCAGACTTCGACTGGACTTCGAAAAAAGCTGCAGGAAAATAACTCCAGTGGTTTTTTAATTAGATTCTAAACCATTCTTTATGTTTTATTCCGACAACTGATAAAACTATTAAACACCAGCGGTACTTCAAAGTAATTACGATCTTGCCGGAAAGCATAAATATAAAAAAGGCCCTTGCTGTAAACAAGTGCCTTTCTATTATAAAGTAATTTTATTTTGAGTTAACTTTTTACAGCTGAATATTCAAAAGATTAATAAAAACCATTTGTTTATTGCCTTCTGTTTTCGCCAAAATTAATCTTTTAGCTTCTGGTAAATAATTCGCAAAGCCTGTGATTATTGTTCCATCATCATCTAAAGATTTTATTTTAAGATTGTTGTCAATAGAACCGTTATTTAATCGGTAAATTCCAGGAACTTCATATTGTCCGCTTAGATGTGTGTTTAGAAAATAGTTCCCTTTAATGTTTTGAACACCAATTGATTTATAACCTTCTCTGGTTGGTCGTACATTATAATCTACAGTTCTTGTCAGTTCCCCACTCATATTAAATAGTAGCAAACTTGGGAAACCGTTTGAGTATTCCGGAATTTTGAACGTAGAATTTGGAAAGGTAGGATCCGGTTTTGTTCCGCTCTGAAAGTCACAGTCTACAAATAAGTTGATTTCATCATTTTGTATAGACAAAGTATTGAAATTAACTTTCTTTAAATCCTTAATATTTCTTAAACTTTCTACAGGATTATTTTTTAGGATCGTACCTGCATTTAGATCATAAACAAGAACTTTATCAAATTCGCCGCGATTTATTCCGTGTGCATAATTATTAAATGCGATCAGATACTCGTTAGGACCTACTGAAAAAGAAAGCGGTTTCTTAATCTTCACATCTTCTTTGCCAAAATCTTTGTTTTCAACAGTATTTCCGTCTGCTATGGCCAATACGTTTTGAGATCCGGTTTCTTTGGTTGTTCTGACGAAAATCACTTTTCCGCTATCGCTTAAAACTACATTGTCTGTAAATGATAATAACGGAAAGGAAACGTCTTTTTGCCAAAGTAAATCTCCTGTTCTTCCATCTATAATGGTACATTGATGTTCTTCTGCAATTTTCTTATTTGCAAATTTACTGTAAACAATTCCGAAATAGTTTTTGTTTTGTGAAACCATTGCATAAGTAGTTCCAGATTTTGAAAGGCTTTCAAAAGTATATTCCGCGATTACTTTTTTGTCAAATAAACCCGTTTTTTTATCAAATGTAATTTGATGAATTTCTTTCTTTTTTGTTTTATTGGAATAACAATCCGTCAAAACTATAAGCTTCTCTTTTCCAAGCTCGTAACTTCCAACATAATTATGAAGTGTAAATGTGTCTTTATATGGAAATTCTTCTGTAAAGGTCTCAACTAATTGATTTTTTTGATCAAATTTCCTAATAATAATTTTGTTGCTAGACTGCATTCCGGCGTCCACATTTATTATAGAAGACATATAATGATTGTAGTTATCAACCAAAACTACTTTAAAATCTATTTCTCGTGAATCGTAGTCAAATTTAGTTCCGTATTCTTTATTAATCTGGCTAAATCCAGAATGGCTTACCAGTAAAAAAAGGAGTGCAAGTATTTTTGTTCTCATAATAGTAGTTTTTAAGTCGTTTTGTAAATTTGCTTTTCGATGGCTTTTAATTCGGTTTCTTCGCTTGAATTTAACTTGATGTAAATTAAATTTTCCTGCATCTCATTAAGTACTTTTTCTGCTTCAGGTTTTTTATCCAATGCCAAATTCAAATTCATTAAATTGAAGTAAATAAACTTTGCAATTTTTGCGTTAAAATCGGCTTTTGGATCTTTAAAATCAATCTTAGTTAAGATTTCTCTCCAAATATCAATTCCTTTTTGCATTCCGGTAAAAGCTGCGGCATTAATTTGCGGATTTTCAGGGCTTAATTTTTTCAAATTAGTTGAAACATAAATATGTGCTTTTTCCAAATCATCATATTGCCCTTTGTTTTTAACACTCTGAAGTCTTACACTATATCGGATTGTTTTAAAAGCAAATGTTTCATTTAAATAATCATTGATAAAAGCTACGACTTTTTTCAAATGTTGTTGTTCTTCACGAGGTTTATTGATATTGTTCGTTGGAGACGAGCTAATGTATTTATATTCCTGAAAAAAGATTTTATTTATTTTTTCTTGCCCATTTTGCTTTACGATAAGTGTTGTAGGCTGATTGGCATACGTTTGTCCTGAATTATCCTGAAAATTAGTTTTTTTGATGTCCAATAAAATAGTCAGATAATTTCCGTCTTTAGTAAAACCGTCAATGTTTACCTGAGAAGCTAAAACATTATTGTCAATAATAACAAAGTTTTGAAGATTTGGTTCGTGATAAACCGGTTTTAGTGGTGCTACATAAAGCGGTCTGTTTGGAAGAACAAGTCTAGGATTTTGATTTTTATCCTGTAGCGTTAAACGCTCTAATAAAGTAAGCTTTTTAAATTCTTCAGATTCTGATTTATACTTAGCATTGGCTTTTGCTACATCAGCATCATAATCTGCTATTTTTTGTTTAAACTCGTTTTCACTATCTGCAGTTACCTTATCAAAATTCTTTAATTCGGTTTGAAAATCAACTTTAGATTGGGCATAAACTTCATCACTTGTCAAATTGTAAGGCGAAGTAACTTTTACTGAATACTGACGTGAATTGGCGTCGATACTAATTTTTGGTTCTCTTAAAACCTGGTATTCTACTAATTCTGTTGAAATGCTTTGTGCATTTAGAGTAAAAAGGGGAAACAGAAAAAGACCTAGTAGGTAATTTAACTTCATATGATTTAGGTTTAAAATTCTTTCAAAAATAACATAATATAAATACAAAATACATGACTTATATCAAAACATAAAGTCATATTGCATTTAGACAAAGTTAGCTTTTTAAGTTGTTGATTTTTCTATTTAGATTTTTATTGATGAATTAAATAAGGGTAACTGTTGTTGTTTTTGAGAGAATTCTTGTTCTATTTTATAGTTTCTAAATTATCCAAGTCCGATAACCTATAAAATTTCAGGTTATTCAGTTTCATGTATTTGCATAAAAACTCTAAAGTTTCAATTCTTGTCTGATAATTGCCGGTCAATTTTTTAACGGGTTTGTGGCTGCATAGAATCAATATTTTATTCTTTTTCTTGGCATCATCCAATAATTCCAAAAGATAAGGAATGCTAAAATGAACGTGACTATCGTCAATATCAAAACCATAAAGAAATTTAGAATTTCTAAAATAACAACCCTCTTTTTCAGGAACATCTTCGCAAAAAGCTCTTCCTCGGATCACTTTATATTTGGCTGACAATGCTGCATCAAGCGCATCAGATCGTTCGCCGTAAGGATAGGCAAACGATGTAACATTAAAGGATAATCTTTTCATCGAAGCCATCATGGGGTCTATTTCCTGTTTCATATACTCGTTAATCCCATGTGCTGCTACAAATTTGACGGCATTGTAATGGTGGTATCCGTGACCTGCAATTTCGTGACCTTCCTTTTGCAATTCAAGTAGTTTTTTGATTTGAGGTGTGCCAATAGAATCAATTCTGCAAACACAAAAAGTAGCTTTCCAATTGTATTTTTTCAAGACTTTATCGGCATCAAACCATTCATCTATATAAGCATCATCAAAAGAAATAACCACTCCCGCTTGATATGCTTCAGGTTTTTCCGCTTTCTTTTCACAAGAAAGTAATACCAAAAATGTAGAAACTAGCAAAATTTTAAATAAAGATAATTTCATGGATTACTTTGTTTTATTAATGAATAGAATCGACATTCAAATTTAATCTTTTTTACTTCTTTATTTTTACGGATTCGCGTTTTAAAGAACCAAAATCACACGTATATATCCTCGAGTTCGATAGCGAGGATTTGTAAACGAGCGAAGTGAACTGACACAGTAATCCATGCCCACAGCAATATGCCATAAAGTTAACACACAAAAAAAGCTGCAAGAAAATAATTCCTGTAGCTTTTTTTTATAAAATTGAAATTACGAATCTTTGTGGGTATTGATTAAATCCGAGCGATAGCGAACTGACGAAGTAAATCCTCGCTATTGGGTTTTATTTACTTCCTTTTTTTAATAAATCATTTGGACTGATAGCCGGCAGAATAAAATCACTTAAAACAGTTCCTTGGAAACGGGTCATCAAAATTCCGCATGATGTTGAATATGTTACAAAAGCTAATGCATTCCACTTTTTGCTGACGATTTACATTAGTTAACCGATTTAAAAATAAAGATTACCGGCTAATGGCGTTTATTGTTTTTCAAAATAGAGATAATTAGTGCTAGTACCTACATCGCGTAATCTTACTTTTGAATTATTAAACTCAAATAATTCCCAATTTTTATTCAATTTACTAAGTAATTCTGAACTGAAATTTAGTTGCAATTCCCTATCACCATTCTGTATTGTGCTCTCCCATTGACCGGTTTCCGAAAGCGTCCCTTTGGTTGCAACCACCGATTTGTCACTTTTAAAAACAAATGAATAGCCACTATAAAAAGAGGTTTTTTCTGAATCATCAAAAAAATACGGTATAGCCCAAGCTCCATTTGTTATTGTTCCCACAAAATCAAGTGTTACTAAGTTATTTTCCGGGCAGTAATCAATAGCATATTTTATGGCATTTTCGAAATCTAAATTATTTGTAATTGATTTTGTTTGATTACTGTAATCTACTATGGAAATTGGATAACTCAATGAAATATACTGACTAGCGTTCAAATTTTTTATAAAATTGAAAAAGGCTTGATCACTTACAATCGACACAGAACTTGCGACTTGATTCGCGCTGTTATAGATATTAATTGTTATGGGATAATTGATGTTTAGTCCATTGATTTTGGATAAAAGATCAGGGTAATGATTCCAATAATCGATTAAGGAATTAAAATTGGCTTCATCTGGAATATTTTTTTCGTAGTAATTATAATAGATCATTGTTACGGGAAAATCTATTTTTACAATATCATCATCATAAGAGTTTGCATTGATATTGTCTACTACCTTCTGATAATCAGCGGCTGTATTAATTGCAATTTTTTCATTATTGACAACAACTGTATAAGGAGGTTTTATTGTACAATAACTGGACTTATCGATTACATTATCCTGCACGGTTTTAACCATTGCAACCCTTTGCAAATTGGAAATAAGAGGGGAAACATTCGTAACGGTTTCTTGTTTATTATAATCTTGTTGATCCATTTCACTTTGACAAGACAATAAGAACAAGAAAGCGATTATTGATAAATATTTTTTTAGAGGAAACATATTTATATTTTTACAAAGATAATAAAATTAAAAGAAAATTTTTTATATATGTGTCATCAAGGGCTTCGACTTCAGTTTTTTAAATTCCGAATTTGTATAAGAAAGTAACATTTCACCTTTTATAAAACAATCAGCTTTACTTTTACCCTACTTAAACTAAAAATAAATACTTTTACTATGTTCAAATTAAAAAATCTAAATGCCAGATAAAACCCAATCAGAGACATGCGACGAAATAATCTTTTCGTCTTTTTTTAAAAGTCAGGTAAAAGCACTTAGAAATTTTCTTTTTTACAAATTTGGCAATAGGGAACAGGCAGAAGATTTAGCTCAGGAAGCATTTATAAAACTTTGGCAAAACTGTACTTCTGTACCACTGGAAAAAGCAAAATCATATATATATACGATTGCAAATAATAGCAGTCTTAACGTAATTGCACATCAAAAAGTTGTTTTGAGGTATGAAAAAAACTTCACAGGCTTAGATAAAACAAATGAAAATCCAGAATATCTTTTGGAGGAAAGACAATTTCAGGCCAAACTTTTGAAAGCTATTGAAAACTTAAGCGAAAAACAACGCATTGCCTTTTTGATGCATCGAATTGATGGAAAAAAATACAGCGAAATTGCATTGGATTTAAACATTAGCGTAAAGGCAGTGGAAAAACGAATTCATTTGGCTTTGGTAAGCTTGCGCAAAGAAATTGAGTTATAAAAGTAGGGGGAATTTGATTCCAATTGTTTTAATGATATAATACCGGAACAATGAAAAAAAATCGCTTATTGGCAAAATGGCTTAACAACGATTTGGCGGAAGAGGATTTGGCTGAATTTAAAGCAAGCCCTGATTTCGAAAAATACCAAAAAATAAAAAATTATACGGAACATTTGGAGGTAGATGATTTGGATGAAAATGCCATGTTATCCAACATTCTTAAACAGAAAAAAGTCACTCAAAAAGTAGTTCCCTTATACAAAAAATGGATGTTTCGAGCTGCCGCTATCTTTGTATTGGCTCTTGGAATTACCTTTGCTTTGAAATTTTTTGTACCTCAAACGCAAACAGCAAATTTTGGAGAAAAAACAACTTTTTCATTGCCTGATAATTCTGAAGTGGTGCTAAATTCTGGGTCTGAAATAAACTATAAAAAAGGGAACTGGGATAACAACAGACATCTTGAACTCAAAGGGGAAGCTTATTTTAGGGTATCCAAAGGACGACGATTTGAGGTACAGACCAGTCTTGGAAAAGTATCGGTTTTAGGAACCCAATTTAACGTTAAGGCCCGAAAAAACAGGTTTGATGTAGTATGTTACGAAGGACGTGTAAAGGTTAATTATGGAAACACTCAAATTCTGTTAACTCACGGACAAAGCGTTAGTTTTGAAAACGGAAAACAGACCAGAATGAGAATACGTTCATTGAGACCAGAATGGATGGAAAATCAAATATGTTTCTCTAAAGAAAATATCAGATCCCTTTTAGACGAAGTGGAAAGGCAATACAACATTACTATCGAATTAAGCGCAAAAGACACAACATCATTATTTACAGGGAAATTACCCTCTAAAAACCTAGATGTGGCTTTGCAAATTATTAGTACAACTTATCATTTGGAGGCCAAAAAAGTCTCAAAAAATAAAATAATTTTTGACGAAAAATAAATGTTGCTCCCCAAACGATTTCGTTTTTTGTTTTTTTTATTTTTCCTTGGCCTGAATCTTTTTGCTCAGGACAACGGGAAAGTTATGCCTTTAAAAAATATCATCTTTGAAATTGAACAACAGCATCAGGTCAGTTTTAATTACACTGAGGATAACATTGATGGCATTCAATTAAGTCCTCCAAAAAAATCACTTTCTTTAGATCAAAAACTGCAATATCTTGCAAAAGAAACCAATTTATCTTTTGAAAATATAGGTAACAAATTCATTAATATTTATAAAAAAGAGAAAGAGTCTAAAATAATTTGCGGGTACATTTTTTCTGGTACGGATAAAAAGCCCATTGAAAACGCAAATATTAATGTAATAGATAAAACGCAGATTACAACTGATTCAAATGGTTATTTTGAGTTTAAAAAAGAGAATGCAACTATAGTGTTGATTAGTCACATCGGATTCATGACTAAAAGAATTGCGGTCGATAATCTCAACTCCAAAGATTGTCTCCAAATACAATTGGAACCTGAAATTACAGAACTTGAAGAAATTAAAACCAATGCTATTTTGGCTTCAGGAATTTCAAAAAGCAAGGATGGGTCATTTGAAATTAAACCCAAGAAATTTGGTATTCTGCCGGGACTTATCGAACCCGATGCTTTGCAGGCAATGCAGCAAATCCCTGGTGTAAACAGCATCGATGAAAGTGTGTCGAGTATCAATGTGCGCGGTGGTACACACGATCAGAATTTATTTTTGTGGAACGGAATAAGAATGTACCAAACGGGACATTTTTTTGGTTTAATATCGGTCTTCAATCCCAATTTGGCACATACTATTTCTATTTATAAAAATGGGAGCTCTGCATTTTTTGGAGAAAGTGTATCTAGTGTTGTAGCTATTTCTTCTACTCCGGAAACAGCAGAAAAAAACACTGCAAGTGCTGGAATAAATATGATTAATGCTGATATTTATGCGAAGTACAATCTTTCGAAAAAGAATTATATAGAAATTTCGGCACGCAAATCCATTACTGATTTTGTAGAAACTCCTACTTACAAAGAATATTTCAATAAAATATTTCAAAACACTACAATCACTGATTTTTCGCAAAACCAGAATATCAATTACCAAAGCGATAAAAAATTTGGTTTCTACGATGCCACTCTTAAATTTGCTCAAAACATAGGTGTTAAAGACCAATTGATACTGGACTTAATAACCATAAAAGATAATTTGGAAGTCTTTCAAAGTGCAACTGCAAAGGACGTAAACAAATCGGAAAACAATATTTTACGCCAACAAAATTATGGTGGAAATTTAGCGTGGAAAAGAAACTGGAATAACTTCAACACAACTAAAATTAATATTTATAACTCTGCCTATGAGCTTTTGGCCGACCAAAAAAATACAATTGGAAATCAAATCGTCATTCAAGAAAATACCGTTAACAATAATGGAATTAATTTAGAAAATTACCATACGATTAGCTCTAAATTTAGTGTTAACGATGGGTATCAATTTAATGAAATAGGCGTTACTAATTTAGAACAGGTAAGCAATCCCGATTTCTATCGTAAAGTTAAAGACGTCCTCAGAACCCATGCCTTAATTTTGGAAGGAAAATACAACGATACACTTTCCAGAATATATCTTAAGGCAGGAACCCGAATTAATTATATCGAAAAATTTGAAAAATTTATTGTAGAACCCCGTATTCAATTTGGTTATGGCATCAGCAAAAGTCTAAATTTAGAACTGCTTGGTGAGCTAAAAAGTCAAAATTCGCAACAAATCATTGATTTGCAGAAAGATTATTTTGGCATTGAAAAGAGGCGCTGGATTCTCTCAAACAATACAACAATCCCCATTCAAAAAAGTAAACAAATATCCTTAAATTTATTCTACAAAAAGAATAATTGGCTGTTGGATATAGAGAATTTTTATAAAAAAGTAACTGGAATTACAACGTCAAGCCAAGGTTTTCAGAACCAATTGGAATTTATTCGAACAACGGGTGATTATGAAGTTTTAGGGACAGAAATGCTTGTTCAGAAAAAAATAAATCACTTTCTGACCTGGTTAAGCTATACCTATAATAAAAATAATTATTTCTTTCCTAATTATGAATACCCAAGTTTTCCAAACAATTTTGAGCTAACTCATACGCTATCTTGGGCAGGAATTTATGAGAAAAATAATTTCAAAATTGCTTTGGGAACAAAATTATCTTCAGGCAGACCAAAAACCTCCCCAAACAGTTCTCAAATAGACCTTTCAAATCCAATATTGGTTTATAATGAACCAAACAACACCAATTTAAATATTTTTTCACAAGTTAATTTCTCCTCTACTTACAAGTGGGAAACTACAAACGGAATTCAATACAAATTAGGGATATCCATCCTGAATGTCCTAAACAGAAAAAATGAAATCAACGAGTATTATAGAATAAGTTCTTTAACAAATTCTATAGAGGAAGTTGAAACATCTGCACTTCGAAGAACTCCGAATATTAGTTTTAGAATTTCATTCTAATTCCATTTCTGCAAGGTTTGTAAAAAAATCTTCACCCTATTTTTATTTTTTTTTATAAAATAACAATTCTTTGGTAGGGTAATCTGCATCAAAGTTGTTTTACTTATGAATCAAGAAAAATAAAGAAAGGACTTCCTTAGAAAAAACGAAGCTATCCGATTTTAAAAATGAGGTCTCTTTTATTAATCCAGTAAATTAATTGACTATGAAAAAATTAAAAGCAGTCTGTTCAGTGTTAGTTGTAGTTTTGACAATGATGTCATGTAGTGGAGGCAGTGATGATCCAGTGAGTCCTCCCGTAACACCGCCAACAGGAGGTGGTGGAGGCTCGACAGTAACCAATCCAACTTACACAGCAAATATTAAAGCAATTATTGATGGAAATTGTATATCCTGTCACGGTCCGGGAGGAGAACAAAGCAATCATCCACTTCTAACCTATGAACAAGTAAGTGCCAGATCTTCGGATATAAAAGAAAGAATAGGAAAACCAGTCGGAGACCCTATGGTGATGCCTAAAGGGGGGAAATTGTCTCAAACCAATATTGATTTAATCAATAAATGGATCGACAATGGTATGCCAAATTAAATTCATTAGGTAAAAAGAAATGAGTAAAAAAATCAAAATAATCCTTTTTGCCCTAATCGGAATTATCCTGATTGGTTCATTTGCCTATAATTATGTAATGTATGGTGGCTCCAGAAATTTGACAACCGAAAAAACGAATTTCGTAGTTACTACGGCATCTATTACTTCAGAATTTACGGCTAACATCGAAACCGCAAATAAAAAATATCTTGAAAAAGCAGTGGCTATCAATGGGAAAATCACTGCTTCCAATGGGAATGAAGTAATTCTGGACGAAATTGTTGTTTGTAATTTTAAAAATCAGGATTCATCAATCAAAAAAGGTCAAATGGCAACTGTTAAAGGGAGGATTGTAGGCTACGATGATTTGATAGGCGAATTAAAATTGGATCAATGTTTTGTAATCAAAAATTAAATTAAATGAACATAAAATTATTTTTATCCTTAGTATTTGGTCTTTTGATTATCGGTCAAGCATCAGCGCAAGATGATTTGTTAAAAGAACTGGACACCGTAAAATCCAAAGAAAAGCAAGTTGAAATTGCGAGTTTCAAGGGACTGCAAATTTGCAACATGCAATCAACAAAATTAACGGCCAAAGGCGAATGGTATGTATTGATTTCACACCGTTTTGGCGATTTAACCGAAGGGTTGGACAATTTTTTTGGACTTGATGATGCCTACACAAAATTAGGGGGAATTTATGGCGTGACAAACTGGTTGTCAGTCGGAATGTCAAGGCAGACCAATAATAAAATTTATGAATTAACGGTTAAATACAGGTTGAAAAGCCAGGAAACAGATGGGTTTCCTGTTACGATTGTGGGCTACAACACTATGGATATCAATACAAACTTAAGCACAGATATCTATCCGGGACTAGAAACCTATAATCGTTTTGCTTATTCTACCCAGTTACTGATTTCCAGAAAATTCACCGAGAAGTTTTCGGCGGAACTAACGCCAATTTATATTCATAAAAATCTATATGATCAAACTACCGAAAGAGAAGATCAATTTACGGTGGGAATAGGAGGAAGATACAAATTAACAAAAAGATTGAGTGTGAATTTAGAATATGCACCGAGAATAAATGCACCAGAAAACACGGTATATCATGATTTACTTTCGATGGGATTGGACATAGATACGGGCGGACATATTTTTCAGTTAGTATTCTCGAATTGCCAAACGATGAATGACGTTTATTTGTTTTCCAATGCCACAGGAAAATGGAATGGAGGAAGCCTCTATTTTGGATTTAACTTGTACAGGGTTTTTTAAAAATTAATAAGATATACTAATGAAAAAAACGCAACTATTTTTGATGGCATTATGCAGTGTATTTATTGTTTCCTGTGAATCAAACACCTATGACGAGGTTGGGAAACAAACAGGAAACCCTACTTACGAAGCGGATGTAGAGCATATTATTCATCATAATTGCCTTAGTTGCCATTATGGAGCAAATCAATATCCAAATCTGGAAACCTATGATGGAGTAAAAAATGCTTGCATTAACGTTAATCTGGTTTGCAGAATCGAATCGGAAAACTGCGGGGAAAGAATGCCGCAAGGAGGGAAGTTGCCTCAATCGGATATTGATTTGATAAAACTTTGGATAGCTAACGGATTTGTGGAAAAATAAACTAAAATGATAAAAAAAGCAGCATTATTGATGATTTGTTTTTTTGTGGGAAACATAATTTTCTCCCAAAAAATGATGACCCGAACCGGGGAAATTAAATTTGAGGCCTCAGTACCTTCTTTTGAGTCTGTTGCAGCCGAAAGTAATTCAGTTTCTGCAGTTCTGGATGAATCGAATGGTGAATTTGCTGTATTGGCTTTAATAAAGACTTTCAAGTTTAAAGTCCCTTTGATGGAAGAACATTTTAATGAGAATTATATTGAATCTTCTATATATCCAAAAGCAACTTTTAAAGGGAAAATCATAAATTTTGATGTCTCAAAATTGACCACTTCTGGGAAATATGATTTGGAGGGCGATTTAACCATTCATGGTGTAACCAAAAAGATTAAAACTAAAATCAGCATGGTTTTAAAAGAGGGAAAATTATATACCACCAGTGGTTTTGCTGTTAAAGCTCAGGATTTTAACATAAAAATACCCGGTATTGTGAAGAGTAAAATATCGGAGGATGTCATTGTTACGGTTAATCTTGTTCTTGGAAAAAAATAATTTTATTAAAATTATCCATATCATCTTGCAAATATCACAGTACTGACATTTTGCGAAACAGGCACAATCAACAAATTTATTATACTTATTTAAATAATAGTAAAATTTGATAATTGTCTTTTTAACCTTTTTTTTTAACCTTAAAAAATATTTAATCATGAAATCTGCACTTAATTTTTCAGTAATCTTATTATTGCTTTTTATTGGGGTTTCTTGCTCCAATAGTGATGACAATCCGACTCCTGCGCCTACTCCTGTTATTGTTACCTTCAATGCTACTTTGGATGGTGCTAGTGAAGTGCCTGCAAATGCTTCAACCGCGACGGGAAGCGCAACATTGAGTTACAACAAAACAACGAAGATTTTCACGCTCAATCTTACCTATTCTGGTATAACACCAACCATGGGGCACATTCACGTTGGAGCAGTTGGCGTTAGTGGACCTGTAGTGTTTCCTTTTTCCAGTTTGACGTCACCTTTTAGCTATACCAGCGTTGCTTTGACTGCTGCACAAGAAGCTGACCTTTTGGCTAATAATTATTATGTAAACTTGCATACTGATGCTTTCCCAGGAGGAGAAATAAGAGGACAACTGGTTACTGCCAATCCTGCTGGAAGCGGTGGTGGAGGTGGTGGAGGCGGTGCATACTAACGCTTCTTCATTGCCTCAAAGTCAAAGCCTTGCTAATCAAGTAGTAAGGCTTTGCTTTTTTACAAAAATGAAACAAGTTGAGTCAAATTACTTTTTAAATCTTAATATTATTTCAAACCTGTTTCAAAATGGATCAATTAAAGTATTCGAATCAATAACGCTGCTTTACAAATTGGGATGGCTGCCAGATAAAAACGGATATGAATATGACGGAGAAAACAAACCTGAAGCAAGAAAATTATCACTAACTTTTTGGAATACATATGTAGAAGTTATTCAAATTATGAAAAGCTTTAGTCGAGAATAAAGTTACAATCATGGCCGGAACAAATGCCAATGTAGCCACTGTTGTTCCTGAATTTTCTCTTCATAATGAATTAGAGTCTTTATCCAAATCGGGAATGACTAATTCATAAGTACTTTATGCAGCCACAGTCGCACTAAGTATTTGGATGAAAAAGAGGACTGGAAAAATAAAAATAGGATACAATTCAGATTTAGTATTACTGACAAAAATTCCTTTAGAAGGTATTAGAAACACAAAGACAATAGAATATTTGTTTTTTGATAAATATGTGATTGATAAAATTCAAATTAGCACTATTCTAGAAGCGATAGAAGAGGCAAATAATGAAAACAGAAATATAAAAATTGACGAATACTTATAATTGAAAAAATTTCGGAGTTCTTAAAGCTCAGAATCTTCAATCTCATTCAGCTTAGGTACTGATATAATCTGCATAGTTATAACCGGATTTATTTAATAAACGGTATAGTTATTTCAGGACGGGTCAATACACAAAACTGCGTTAAAGATAATGTATAGCAAAGCCTAGTCAAAGGTATAGATAGTGTAGGAATAATGTATGAAACAGTAATGACCATTTTAAAAGGCAAAAACGGCACTTGATCCTTTTAAATTTTGGAGGTTTTTAAATTTTTCAGTTTACTACAAAAAAAAACTTCTCAATTTCTTGAGAAGTTTTGTGGAGTATCAGGGACTGTAATCGAACACTTGATACCTATTTAAACTTTTTTTGAAAGCTTAAAATAATATAAATTCAAAGACCAATAATGCCTTGCCATCAAATGGCATATTTGTCTTTGTATACTTAGTTATAATAAAAAATCATTTTAACAATTGCAGTGCATTTGCAGTTCTTACAGCCTCCATAGAGTTACTAACATTTAATTTCTCTAAAATATTCTGTCTGTGTCTATTGACGGTGTTAATGCTAATATTCAATTTATTGGCAATTTCTTTGCTGATTACTCCCTTACTTATTAAATTTAAGATTTCTTTTTCACGCACTGATAAGAGACCAATACAATTTTCGTATGCACCAACAGGAAAAAAAACACCCGTTTTTGTGTTTATTATTTTTCCGTCGATTCCGCTGAAAGACTCGGGTCTCTCATAAGAGTAGTTGTAAAGACAGACAGCAAGCCACAAGCCTCCTTGGGAACTGTTTTTTAGATAGAAATTTCGATGCAGAATATGCTGATATTCTTTATTGCTATTTATAGCTCTAATTTTACAATTGGTAGTATAGTTCAAGCGTTCTTCCGGTTTTAAAGTCTTTAAAAAATTAAAAAAATCTAATTCTAAAAGATGTCTGTCAAAGAGATCGTCAGGGTGAATCCGCTGGTAAATATCATCTTCCCAAATTGAATCAATAGTAAAATATTCAGAAGAATCCATCTCAAAAAAATTTCGAAAATTTCCCGATAAAATATAACTCTTTTTTTCTGCAAGGTCTGATATCACTGCTACAGAATGTTCTATCTGCACATATCCCTTCATCATCTCTACAACTTGATCAATTGATTCCCTGCGTTTATCTAAGCTGTCAAGAGATTCTGAAGAAAACTTATTTTCCATCTTTGTAATAACACTCATGCGAAATTGTATTTATTTGCTTTTAATAAAAATTTAAGATCATAAAGTTAATCAATATGAGTTGTTTAAAAATAAATGGTTATAAATAACTATTGTGTCATAAATTAGTATTTTATACTTTGCAGGCTAATAAAAAATTAAAAATCATGAAGAGAATCTGTTTAATTGTGATTATTTTAAGTATGACCACTGTAAAAACTAATGCCCAAAAATTGAATTCAATGAACTGGTTAAACGAACCGGAAAATTGGGAAATAAAAGACAATAAGCTTACAATGCAAGTAACACCTCAATCTGATTACTGGACAAAAAGCCACTATGGTTTTACGGTACATGACGGTCCGTTTCTTTACACTGAACGAAGCGGTGAATTTGAGGTAGTGGTTAAAATGAGCGGTGCTTACAAAACTAGATTTGACCAAGTGTGTCTAATGCTGAGAATAGATGAAAAGAATTATATCAAAACCGGTGTTGAATATGTCGATGGAATCTATAACATAAGTACAGTGCATACCATTGATAAAAGTTCTTGGAGTGTTTTAGGTTTAAAAGAACAGCCAAAAAATGTCTGGATGAAAGCTGTAAGAAGATTAGATGCTGTTGAAATTTTCTACTCTACAGATGGAAAGAATTTTACAATGACAAATACGGTCTATTTTCCAGAATTTAAAACAGTTCAGGTTGGCATGATGGCTGCAAGTCCAGACGGAAAAGGTTTCGCTGCAATATTTGAGGATTTCAAAATTACACACCTGCCGGACCAAAGACGATTAGAATGGTTGAAGAACAATCAATAAAGCGAACTAATTTGTCAAGAATGTTAACAAAAAACAACGCCATTGGAATCCAATGGCGTTGTTTGTTTTTGTGTGGGCGATGAGGGGTTCGAACCCCCGACCCCCTCGGTGTAAACGAGGTGCTCTGAACCAGCTGAGCTAATCGCCCTATTTTACTAGGTTGCTATCATTTTGTGATTGCGAGTGCAAATATAGGCTAGTTTTTCGCTTATGCAAAACATTTCTAAAGAATTTTTACTTTTTATTTTTAAAAAATATTCAGTTGTCTAATATTTAGAGTTTTAAAAAGAAAAAAATTTGCAATAAAAATGAGTTTAATTCTTGATTAAGGGGCTGAGAGACTAAGTTACTAAGATTCTAAGTTGGGGAACATCACCAAAAATTCGTTTAATCTATATAATCCATGAGCGATTGCGCTACAGGATTACTCTTTCTTGCTGTTTTTGGTTTCAATCCAACGAGACATGTATTTGGTGCTGGTTAAAGTGTGGTGCTGTAACAATGCTCCAACGAAATTATCCAAGCGATGTTGCGGTAAGTTGGAGCGTAAAAATTGGACTTTAAGAGCAAAATCGTTTTCAAACCGTTCTTTTGAATACCGTTGATTGATAATGGCGATTCCGTTTTGTTGTGCAGTCTTCCAAAGTTTTTTGTCTTGGTATAATTGGATGGCAGTTTGTGTAAATTCGTCTGCATCATCAGTTACAAATCCATTCCAAGGCAGATTTCCCTGCATAGATTCGGCACCAATAGTGGTTGTAACGCTCGGTGTTCCGCATTGCATGGCTTCAATCAGTTTTCCTTTTATGCCCGCACCAAAACGCAGTGGAGCCAAAACAATTCTTGCATTTTGGACTACTTCGTTGGCATCGATAGCACGTCCTTTGATGTGAAAGCCTTCTTTGGGCTGGTGCAATTGCATTACTTTTTGGGAAGGATAAGCTCCATAAATGTTAAGATTGGCATCTGGTAATTGCTTTCTTAGCAAAGGCCAAATGGTTTCCTTCAGATACTGAACAGCATTCCAATTGGGTTCGTGAAGAAAGTTGCCTATGAAAATAAAATCATTTCTTTCCTCAAAAGAAGGAAGCTTTTCAAAAGTCTTTTCTGAAAGAGGTTCTAGTAAAAAAGGCAAATAATACAGCAGTTTTTCGTCTACTTTAAAAGTGGTCTTCAGTAACTCTATTTCAAATTCAGAAATCATCAAGGAAAGGTCGCATCTCAGAATACTGGCGATTTCTCTTTTAGCAACTTCTTCTTTTAAAGTGTCGGCTATAGTGAAATCGTGATGTGCTTTGAATGCTTTTTGTCTTGCCAATCGCAGACAATGCAAGTCTTCGGTGTCCAATATTCGTAAGGCATCGGGGCAGTTTTCGGCAACACGCCACCCGAATTGCTCTTCAATCATGAATCGGTCAAACAAAACAACAGTGGGATTCAACTCTTTGACAAAAGCATCAAAGCTGGAGCAATTCAAGGCAATTGATTTTTTGTCCACATTCAATGAAGCCAAATCAACCATGTAATCACTGTCCATAGCCGGACTGGCAAATGTAATGGCATAGCCTTGTTGCTGAAATTGATCGATCAACTGCAACATTCTACCACCTGCAGCAGAAGAATTGGGCTCTGGCCATACGAAACCAATGACTAAAAGCGTTTGAATTTGGTTCATAATAATTTGAGATAATGGTGCAAAATAATACAATTTAGATGGTTAAAGCATCATTTTAAATAGAAAATCGGCAGGAATACACTAATTTTGCAGCACTAAAATCACCTGTTATGCTTGGATTAAAATTAGTTACGGACCCACGTTGGGTAAATATTGTAGAAAGTAATATTGAAGAAATATTGACTGATCACGCGTGGTGTGAACAAAAAGCAGCTTCCAATGCCATTAGTTTGATTACTTACAATTCGGAGTTGGAAGAATTGGTAACGGAGTTATTGGTAATTGCCAAAGAAGAATTGGATCACTTGCAATTGGTACACAATTTAATAAAAAGTAGAGGTTTGACTTTGGGCAGGGAACGCAAAGACCATTATGTGAATGAACTTTTTAAATTCATGAAAAAAGACGGAAGCCGCAAAGATGCCTTGGTGGATCGATTGTTGTTTTCAGCGATGATTGAAGCCAGAAGTTGTGAGCGTTTCAAAGTGTTGTCTGAGAATATAAAAGATCCGGAATTGGCTAAGTTTTATAGAGATCTTATGATTTCAGAAGCGGGACATTACACTACTTTCCTTGGCTTTGCCAGAAAATATGTAGACAATTTTGATGTAGATAAGCGTTGGCAAGAATGGATTGAATTTGAAACTTCAATTATTGTCAATTACGGTAAAAACGAAACCGTGCACGGATAAAATAACCTTTGAACGATACATTTTGCAGTTGTGTTCGATTATTGTTATTTTTCTTTTTTGGAAAATGGCAAATGCAAAATATAAACTTTTAGCCCCGATTATAGTGGAAATCCTTATAAGCCGGGGTTCGGCTTATAAGATTGTAACGGAAAGCGGGATGATGTGTTTAAAAATACCCAATCTTTCAGCTCCAAACTCAATTTATTTTTTAATTCATACCAATCAAAGATGGCGGTAACCAATTTTAAATCAATTTTTTTCAAAATATTAAAATATACAGGAATCACCCTTGTGAGTTTGTTGGCGCTGATGTTTATTACGCCTTTGATTTTTTCGGATAAAATAAAGGAACAGGTAAAGAAGACAGCCAATGAGAAATTAAATGGAGAGCTGAATTATTCGGAGGCCAAAGTTTCCTTTTTTACCCACTTTCCTTCATTGACCTTGACTTTGACCGATTTTAAACTTAACGGTTCGGCACCTTTTCAAAATGAAAAATTCATTGCTGCAGATGAGGTTGCTTTCGGAATCAATTTGAGTAGTCTTGTTTTTGGGAAAACTGTAAAAGTTGATCAAATTTTCCTTTCCAATTCTTTGATTAATGTCAAAGTAAACAAAAAAGGAGAGGCCAATTATAATGTGTACATTGCCGAGAAGGAAACTGGACCGAAGGAAGAATCGGAAACAGGTTTGAAATTGGAAGAGATCGAAATTACGAACAGTAAGCTTATTTATGACGATCAATCTGCGAATGTTCACGTCGATGCTTTCGGGTTTAATTATCTAGGGAATGGAGATTTTAGCAAGGCGATATTTGCTTTGCATTCGAAAGCAAAAATAGAAAAGCTAAATGTCATTTATGAAAATGAACCCTACTTGATGAATAAAAAAGTGGATGGGGATTTGATTACCAAGATAAATACCAATTCGCTATCCTTTGTTTTTGAGCAAAATGACCTTTCGATTAATAAACTATTGGTTGATTTTAAAGGGAAATTTGATTTTTTGAAAGATGGTTATGATATTGATTTTAAAATAAAATCAAACAAAAGTAATTTGAATGACCTTTTTACTGCTTTCCCTCCTAAATATATTACTTGGCTAAAAGATACCGAATTAAAAGGGAGTATAGATTTATTACTGACGCTTAAAGGGAAATATATTGCATCTCAAAATCTGGGTCCCGATTTAAATCTGAATTTCAAACTAAAAGACGGATTTGTGAATTATAAAAAAAGCGCTTTCCCGGTTTCTAATTTAAATATGGATATTGCGACAAAAGTGCCTTCTTTGAATCCGGAACTTTTACAGCTGGATGCCAAAATGGTATCTTTAAACATTGGAAAAAATTATCTTAAAACGCAACTGAAAGTTAACGGGATGTCTACCCCAGACATTGATTTGGTTTTAAATTCTCAAATCGATTTGGAGAAATTAAACCGGGCGCTTGGAATTCCAGATATAGAATTAAAAGGAATGCTTGTGAGTGATTTGAAAGCCAAAGGAAAATACGACCAGAAGCAAAGGCTTTTTCCAAATGCAAGCGGAACGTTGAATTTGAAAAACGGATTTGTAAAAACTCCATATTACCCAAATCCAATAACCGATATCAATATTGTTTCGAAAATAGACAATCAAAAAGGAACTTATGATGGTCTTTCGGTAGTGTTGAAACCTGCAGGTTTTACTTTTGAAGGAGAACCTTTTCTAGTGGAAGCCGATTTGAAAAATTTTGATGATTTGAATTATGATATTAAAGCCAAAGGGACTTTGAATATCAGTAAAATATACAAAGTGTTTTCCCAAAAAGGATTGGATGTCGATGGTTTTATCAAAGCGGATTTAGTTTTGAAAGGAACTCAAAGTGATGCCGAAAAAGGAAATTACAGCAAATTGCAAAATAAAGGAACGCTTGAACTTCGAAATATAAATGTTGAAACGGAGTATCTGCCAAAATCATTGTTGATTAAAGAAGGGATATTCAGATTCAATCAGGATAAAATGTCGTTTAATACCTTTTTGGCTTCCTACGGCCAGTCCGATTTTAAGCTGAATGGGTATTTGCAAAATGTATTCAATTTCATGTCTTCCAAAAATGGAGTTTTAAGAGGTTCTTTTACGCTAAATTCAAAATACATCAATGTTGATGAATTTATGTCCAGTACATCGACAGCTCCAGTTACTACAACAACTACTACTCCGAATAGCACTCCACAACCTGTGGCTCAAGAGACCGGAGTAATCTTAATTCCGTCAAATTTGGATTTGCAATTTTATGCGACAGCCCACAAAATCAATTATCAGGGACTTATGTTGCAAGACGGCAAAGGTGCAGTGAAAATGAAAAATGGAAAAATGCTGATGCAGAATACGGGATTCAATTTAATTGGCTGTAATGTTGCGATGAATGCCGCTTATCAAGGGATGACTCCTAAAAAGGCAGTCTTTGAATACGAAATAAAAGCTACAGATTTTGATATAAAGAGAGCGTACAAAGAGGTAAAAATGTTCAAGGAAATGGCCAGTGCCGCCGAAAATGCCGAGGGAATTGTCTCTTTGGATTATAAAATAAAAGGTAGGTTGAACCAACAAATGATGCCTGTTTATCCTTCTTTAATAGGTGGAGGTGTACTGTCTATAAAAGATGTAAAAGTAAAAGGGATGAAGATGTTTACTGCCATAAGTAAAACTACAGATCACGAATCCATTAAAAACCCGGAACTGTCCAAAGTTGATATCAAAACAACGGTAAAAAATAATGTCATTACCATTGAACGATTCAAATTCAAATTTGCAGGTTTCAGACCAAGAATTGAAGGAACATCAAGCTTGGACGGTAAATTAAATATCAAAATGAGATTGGGATTGCCTCCGTTGGGGATTATTGGGGTTCCACTTACAGTAACCGGAACTAAGGACAATCCTAAAGTGAAAGTGGGAAGAAAAGGAGATGAAATAGAGGAAACTCAGGATAAGGAAGAGTAAAGTAAGATGGGATTAGCTTGTCAGCTAAAAAAACGGATATAAAAAAAAACATTTATCATGTCTTTTTTATATCCGTTTTTTGTTTCTTAAAAGTAAATTACTTAGAAAGGATGCTAATTGTGTGGCTTTTTTTGTAAATTTATAAAGGTTTCTTTATTGTTCGAATCTTTAGATAAGGTGCTCAATACATAAATAAAGAAAGCTGCAAACCAGAAATTTAATGTAAAAGAATAAGATGAATACTTTAGGCACCAATAAATATTTGTTTTCAAAGGAAATCGATTCTTATTTTGAGGGTGTTTATAATGGTTACCGGTTTACGCTGCGTTTTTTTAAAGAAGCTTTTACATCCCCTTTTCATTTTCGGGAAATTATCAATCAGTGCTTCGAGATAGGATTGAAATCACTTTCGTTAATAACGCTGACAGGCTTTATCATTGGAGTCGTTTTTACCAAACAATCACGACCCTCTTTGGAAAGTTTTGGGGCAGTGTCTTGGCTGCCTTCTTTAATGGGGATTGCTATTATTAGGGCTCTGGGGCCTTTGGTAACCTCGCTAATTTGTGCTGGGAAAGTAGGTTCCAGCATCAGCGCCGAGCTGGGATCCATGAAAGTGACCGAGCAAATTGACGCAATGGAAGTGTCCGCAATTAATCCTTTTAAATATCTTGTCGTTAGCAGAGTTTTGGCTACATCTATTTCTATTCCCATACTTTCATTTTATTGCAGTTTTATAGGATTGATAGGTTCATACTATAATGTTTCGAGCGAAGAGGCAACAAGCTTGCAAGTGTTTTATCATAATGCTTTTTCAAATATTGCTTTTTTGGATATTTTTTCATCGTTTACAAAAGCCTTGGTTTACGGATTTACGATAGGAATAGTCAGTAGTTACAAAGGTTTTTTTGCAACACATGGAACTCGGGGTGTTGGTAAAGCAACCAATCAAGCAGTAATACTTTCCATATTTCTCATCTTTCTTGAAGAGTTAATAATAGTACAGATTGTCAATTGGATTAGATATTTTTAATCATGGAAAAAGAAAAGATTCAATTTGCCAATACAGAAGATACGGTCATAAAAATTGAAGGGTTGTATAAATCTTTCGGCGAACTTGAGGTTTTGAAAGGGATTGATTTGACGATTCAAAAAGGTGAAAATTTAGCGGTATTGGGGAAATCAGGTTCCGGTAAATCGGTTTTAATAAAAATTTTAGCAGGTTTATTAAAGCCAGACAAAGGAACTGTAACCATGTTGGGTAAACAATTGAATCAATTAAAACCAAAACAATTGGATGAATTGCGGTTGCGTATGGGGTTTTCATTTCAAAGTAGTGCTTTGTATGATGGCATGAGTGTGTATGATAATTTGGCGTTTCCATTGACCATGAATGTAAAGAATCTTGATAAAAAACAAGTAAGGGATGCTGTTGAGGAAGCACTGGATGCAGTAGGCTTAATCGACAAAATAGAAAGAGATCCCGAAGAGCTTTCCGGCGGACAGCGAAAAAGATTAGGTATTGCCCGAACGTTAATTATGAAACCTGAAATAATGTTGTATGATGAACCAACAGCAGGTTTGGATCCTGTAACTTGTGCTGAAATTAATGCCCTTATTGTTGAGGTTCAGCAGAAATACAAAACAAGTTCTATTATCATAACGCATGATCTCACTTGTGCAAAAAACACTTGTGAACGCATCGCTATGTTAATTGATGGAACATTTTTGAAAATTGGAACATTCGATGAAGTTTTTGCAACCGACGAAGAACAGATTAAAAAATTTTTCTCCTATAATTTTACACTTTAAATCATGAATGAATCATCAAGTAAACGTCCCCTGTATGTAGGTCTATTTATTTTTATAGGTATGATATTTTTATTTGGAGGTATTCTTATGGTTGGAAATCTTCATGAAACTTTTAAGAAAAAAATGCAATTAGTTTCTCTTTTTGATGAAGTAAATGGGTTGCAGACAGGAGCCAATGTATGGCTTTCAGGAGTAAAAATCGGGAAGGTAAGGAGTATTAGAATTAGTAAAAGCAGAAATGTTTGGGTTACTTTGGATATCGAAAACACAGCACAACAGTTTATAGTAAAAGATGCTAAAACCAAAATAGGAACGGACGGACTTATAGGAAACAAAGTCGTAATAATCTATGGAGGAACCGAGAATACTCAATCTGTCAATGATGGGGATACTTTGCAGGTTGGGAGTACGTATTCCACCGAGAATATGATGAATACTTTGCAGAAAAACAATGAAAACCTTCTGGCGATAACTACTGATTTTAAAAAAATAAGTCATAAGTTGACAACAAATGAAGGAACTGTTGGAAAATTACTGAATGACAATGTTTTGTATGACAATATAAATTCAGTGGCCTTGTCACTTAATAACGCTTCTGCAAAAGCAGATAAATTAATTGTTTCTCTTAATGAGTATACCGCAAAATTAAATCGAAAGGGATCGCTTGCAAATGATCTGGTTACCGACACAATTGTTTTTAATTCGATCAAAAAATCGGTTTCAGAATTGGAAAAAATGACCAAAACTGCCAATGTATTTATGGAGAATCTCAAAGACGCCAGTAGTAATCCCAATTCAGCTATTGGTGTTTTGTTACATGATGAAGAATCAGGGGCTAATTTGAAAAAAACAATAGAGAATTTAGAAAGTAGTTCCGAAAAATTAGATGAAGATCTCAAAGCTGCCCAAAGCAGTTTTTTGTTGAGAGGCTATTTTAAGGACAAAGAAAAAGAGGCTAAAAAAGCTGCTTCGCAAAAATAAAACTGTTGTTCTAGCCACGCCTAAGATGTTTTTTGTTTATAAATAAAAACAGTACAAATTGCACTTTATGATATTGTCAGTGCAGTTTGTACTGTTCTTTTTTATTTGGAAACTCCTGGTAAATTATGGTAAATATAATCACCATGAATACCTGTGAATGCCAATTTTAGTTGGTCAAAAAAAGCTTTGCTGTCTTCTTCTTTCGGCCAAGCTGCTTTTATTAATTCATCTTGCTTTAGGTTTGATTTTTCTATATCGCCAAAAGAATCATAAAAGTAGGCTTCCATGAAATCCCTGCTGTCTGATCCCCAGGCGTGGCGAAAAGGGTAGTATCCTTTGATGTACGGGTCTTTCAAAGTAATTTTCTCATTGTATTCCTTCATTCCTTTTCCTTTTCCGGTCATTGCCATTTGAGATTTTCGGATGTAAACAATCATGGGCTCTTTTGTGGAAGGTTTGAATTCTTTCTGACCAATCGTTTCAATAGAGGAGTAGATTTCGTCAGAGTGTTGCGGAAGATAATAGCTATTTTGTTTGTCGAAAAAAGCGGTTCTGGCTTTTTCATCGGGCCAAGCTTTTTTGGCAAGCTCATCGGAGAGCGTGCCAGCTTTTTCAATATCTTCCCAGGTTTTGAAAACATTGACCAAAATAATTTCAGAGCTGTTTTCGGTGTAATAATGAGTGAGAATTTCAGAACCAATTATCAAATCATTTTTGCTCGTTACTTTGTCAAAGTACTCTTGTTCCGTTGCCTTCCAATCTTTACTGTCCGTATCGTAATTTCTGTGTAGGGTTGTCATCGTAATAAATACAGGTTTGGGGGGATCTTGAGCATGGATATTCATGCTTAGGAGGAATGTTAAAATTAGCATTCCCAACGAAAAAAAGCTTCTCTTTCTCATAATAAACTAAAAATTAAATGATTAATTAACATAAAACACTTATAAAGTTAGTTAATTGTTAATCAAGTAATTATGTAATTTTAATTTATTTTTAAGAGAAAAATTAAGAATTGTTTAAACCTCTTTATTTAACGGCAATTCTGCTACCACAAAGGTACTTCCGCCAACATAGATAAAATCGTCTTTTGTAGAATTATTCTGAGCCACACTGTAGGCTTCTGCAACAGAGTTGTATGTTTTTCCGATAAGTGAAAATTGCAATGCTTTTTCCTGTAGCAAAGAAGCATCCAAACCTCTAGGAATATTTGGTTTGCAAAAGTAATAGGTTGCATTTTTGGGAAACAATGGTAATACTTCATCTAGCTCTTTGTCATTGACAACTCCCAGTACAATATGCAAGTGATTAAAAGTCTCTTTTTGTATTTGTTTCAAAACAATTTCAAGACCGTTTTTGTTGTGTGCCGTGTCGCAAATCACTTTTGGATTTGTGTCCAATTGTTGCCATCTACCCAGCAATCCGGTGTTTTTTACCACATGAAGCAATCCCGACTTTATGTTTTCGTCACTTACTTTAAAATCAGTTTGTTCGTTCAAAATTTTGAAAGTTTGAATAACTGTTTTTTTATTATGTTCTTGATAATCACCAATTAAATCGGAGGGGTATGTTTCTGAAATCAAATCAGATGCAAAGTAGATTTCAGCTTTATTTTCTTTGGCTTTTGCCAAAAAGACAGGCTGTGTTTCTGGAGTATATTCGCCAATAACAACGGGAATATTGGGTTTTATAATTCCCGCTTTTTCGGTTGCAATAGATTCTAAAGTGTTGCCCAAAAATTGAACGTGATCAATCCCGATATTGGTGATTACAGAAATCAATGGCGTGATAATGTTTGTGGCGTCCAGTCTTCCGCCCAAACCCACTTCAATAATGGCGATATCCACTTTTTCTTTGGCAAAATAATCAAAAGCCAATCCAACAGACATTTCAAAGAAACTCATGTCGTTTTCTTCAAAAAAGGCTTTGTGCTGTTCAATGAATTCGCAAACAAATGTTTCGGAGATTTCGGCCCCGTTAATCTTGATGCGTTCCCGAAAATCTTTTAAATGTGGAGAAGTATATAGACCTACTTTGTACCCCGCTTCCTGCAGAATGGAGGCCAGCATATGGGAAGTAGAACCTTTACCATTGGTTCCGGCAACGTGAATACATTTTATCTTTTTATGAGGATTATCAAGATGATCTGCCAGTAAATTAACATTGGTTAAGTCTTTTTTATAAGCCGAAGCCCCTTGCAACTGATACATCGGAAGTTGATTAAACATCCAGTTTGTAGTTTCTTGATAGTTCATTATTTTTTGATAAAATAGTTGTAAATTGAAATAATTTTCGCTTTTTTTAGTTTAATATTACAGTTGAATTATTTTATGCAAAATTGAAATAATTTTTAGAATTAATGATTATAAACCCAAAATAATATATGTTTAGTTTTATACAATTACAAGCTGATACTCTTGCCAATGCTGCGTCCAATGTTGTTATAGAAAAAGTAGCAACCAATAATGAAATCTCCGTTTTAGGTTTTATTCTCAAAGGAGGATTTTTTTTAATTCCCATCGCAATCCTATTATTTTACACCTTTTATCTAATTATAGAGCGCTATTTGTACATCAACAAAGTATCGAAAGTGGATCCACTTTTGATGCGGGATGTAAGAGATCACTTGACTGCAGGAAATTTTGACTTGGCGCGTTCCATTACCGAAAGAACCAATACAGCCTCTGGAAATGTGATTAAAGAAGGAATTTTATTAATAGGACGTCCCATTGCGGAGATTGAGTCAAACATGGATCGTGCCGCCGATATCGAAATTGCCGAAATGGAGCAACATCTTGGACAATTGGGATTGATTGCAGGTATTGCGCCAACTTTAGGTTTTATCGGAACGATTTCGGGGGTAATCAAGATTTTTTATAGCATCTCGGTGACCGAAAATATCAGTATCGGGAATATCTCGGGAGGTTTATATGAAAAAATGATCAGTAGTGGTTCAGGATTGATTGTTGGTATTATTGCCTACAGCGCCTATCACTTACTGAACGGAAAGATTGATAATTATGCTTTGAAAGTACAAAAGCAAATATTGGAATTCGTGAATATTATTCAAAAAGCATAAGTCATGTCTATCAAAAGAAAAAGAAGATTTCACGCCGAAGTGGCCACATCCTCCTTGAGTGACATCATGTTTTTTTTGTTGCTGTTTTTCTTAATCATCTCTACTTTGGCCAATCCAAACGTTATAAAAATGACGCTGCCAAAGTCGAAAACTAATGAAAAAACCAACAAACAATACATTAGTTTATCGGTTACCGAAGACAAGAAATTCTACATCGACAAACAACTCGTTGCCTACGAAGAGCTCGAAACCACGTTGATGTCCAAAATAAACACTCAAAAAGACCAAACTGTTATTGTCCGAATTCCGTTCAATTTGCAGGTGCAGGATTTGGTAGATGTATTGCAAATAGGAGTGAAGAACAACTTAAAATTCGTCATCGCCACGAGTCCGAAGTAAATTATAAAAATGAGTTGGGCGTGACCACAATAAAAAATGGGGCTACTTTAGATTATCTAGAGTCGCCCCATTTTTTATTGCGGTCGGGCTATCCATGCTACTTCGGTAGCTTATTCCAAACGAAGTTCACTGAACTCCTATGGAAATAAATGTATAGTGAAGTAATCCCTCACGCAATGTACTGAACCACACAAAATGGGTCATTGCGAGGAACGAAGCAAACTCACTAACAAAAGAACCACCTTAAATAATTGGAAAGTAAATATGGAGTGAGGTTACTTCCGTTCCTCGCAATGAGGAGCGAACTTAATTATAGACTGCTACTAAGGGAAATATCTCCTAAAAAACTAAACCTGTAAACTAGCCCCGATGGAAGTGGCATCTCCCGATTTAGAAAAACAAGGCTTTTTTGCCGTAGTTTTTGTTAATCGGGAATATAACGTACAGCGGGACAACTGTTGATCAGAAAACGAAAAAGTCCTGCTCCTAATTCAGATTGAAGTTGTAAATAATCTTGCCGACTTGTTTTTCGGGAGCGTCACTGCTGGCGTCCCACTTGGTGTTCATCGCGGCAATTCGGGCTTGATCCAGCAGGCATTTTGCAGTGTTTGTAGTGCCTTTTATGCCTGGGATAGCGTTGATGGTATTTCCGTTTCTGTCAACAGAAACTTCGACAACCACTTTACCGGATTCGTTGCAAGTGTATTTGGGAGCGGGTTTGGAGAGCGCTTTTCTGTTGCCAAGCGAATAACCGGAACCGCCTCCGTTTCCTCCGCCAGAACCACCGCCGCTACCTGGGCCGTAACCGCTGCCATTACCAATACCGTTTCCGGTTCCATTTCCTCCGCCGGTCCCTCCACCAGAACCTCCCGTGCCGTAATAGCCGGTAGCGGCTAAACTTCCGTTGGATTTTCCTTTGTTGCCAGCAGTTTTGTCGTCGCCGTCACCGCCTTTGTTGGAGCCTTTTAGGATGCTTGCCAGAGCGTCATTAGTGGAATTGGATACTTTTGGTTTAACAACCTCGGGCTTGATTTCGGGTTTTACGACAACTTCCGTTTTTTTAGGTTTTTCTTTTTGAGGAATAACAACACTTTCTTCGGTGGCATTCTCTTGAGATAAAATAGCTTCGTCGGGCGTGCTTTTGGCAGGGACTTGTTTGGCTTGGTTTTGAACATTCAACACCTTGCTTTGGGTGTTTTTTCCAGATCCCAAATCACTATCACCAAAGTTTAAGGTAACACCTCCGCCACCACCTCCGCCATCAGCAAGTGCGACATTGTTTTCTGGATTATATGGTGGCCAAAAACGGATGAAAAATAACAGCAACAATAAGGATGCGTAAATGAGTATGGATAGGACTAATGATTTCTTTTGATCGTTGGAAAGGGTAGAACTCATTGTGGAAATTGAATTAAAAAAGTGTACTTATAAAAACGTTGAAAAGTACTAAAAATTGTCAAGAATAAAAAACGACTAGAGTGTTAAACCCAGAATAGGTAATAAAAAAACACGGATCAAACAGTTTTAAAGCCGTTTAATCCGTGTTGGAGATTTTGAATAAATTGTATTTTGTTATGTCAATTGCTTTAAGGCAATCTCAAATGCTGTAGCACTAATGTTTGTTTTGGAGTTGTTTAAGTCATATGCTTTTGCAATGGCTTTTTTGATAGTTTCGGAAGTGTCGTTAAAAATGGCTTCGTCAGTCATTTGCACTTTCTTTTCCATGAAATAAGCGAAAACTCTCGCCATTCCGCAATTCGAAATGAAGTCAGGAATCAAGCTTACTTTGTGATCTACTTCTTCCATAATTGAACCAAAGAAAATTTCTTTGTCGGCAAAAGGAACGTTAGCTCCACACGAGATTACTTCCAATCCATTAGCAATTAAGCTATCAATTTGACTTTGAGCCACCAATCTTGAAGCAGCGCAAGGAGTAAATATTTCGGCACCAATTGTCCAGATTCTTTGGTTGATTTCTTCAAACGGAATCATGTTATCCGCTACCAATTTATTTCCGTCTTTGGCAAGGAATAATGCTTTTATTTCTTCAAAAGTAAAACCTTCTTCGTTGATTAATCCACCGTCTCGGTCAATAATACCTATGATTTTGGCTCCCATTTCGGCCAAATAAAAGGCTGCAGCCGAACCTACATTTCCAAAACCTTGAACAATGGCTTTTTTTCCTTTTACGGAACCACCATAAATATCGTAGAAATGACGTACCGCTTCGGCAACACCATAACCGGTAATCATATCGGCGATCGTGTATTTTCTGGTTACGTCTGGTGAGAATCTTGGGTTTTCTATTACTTTGATTACACCTTGGCGCAATTGTCCAATTCTATTGATTTTATCAGCTTCCGTAGGTTTGAAGTGTCCGTTAAAAACACCTTCTTGCGGATGCCAAACACCACATTCTTCGGTCATTGGAATTACTTCGTGAATTTCATCTACGTTCAAATCGCCACCTGTTCCGTAATAACTTTTTAATAATGGGGAAACCGCTTTGTACCAACGTTGCAAAACCCCTTTTTTGCGGGGGTCGTTCGGGTCAAAATTGATTCCAGATTTAGCACCACCAATCGCTGGTCCAGAAACCGAAAATTTCACTTCCATGGTTTTTGCCAATGACAAAACCTCATTCATATCCAGTCCTTTTCTCATTCGGGTTCCACCACCTGCAGCACCACCGCGAAGAGAGTTAATCACTGTCCAGCCTTCAGCTTCTGTTTCAGAGTCTTTCCAGTTGAAAATGATTTCAGGAGCTTTATTTTCAAATTTCTTTAATAAATCTTTCATATTATTGTGATATATTTATTTTCGACAAATATATAAAAGGTTTTATGAGAAATATGTATTTGGTTTAAATTTTTTTGCCTCTGAATTTCACCAATAAAAAAGTGCTTTTGTATCTTCGATAGATAAAAAAGCACTTCTTTTTTTGGTTCTTTTTAAAAGAGAATGAGCATGACGGCATTGGTATTGGCAACCAATGCTGAGTCATGCTCATTTATAAATGTGGTATTTAAAGTTTTTTTAAACAGTAAATAATGATTATTAAATTCCTAATAAACTATTTTTTAATTCTTCATCTACTGGATTGTCGCCTAGCCAAATACCGAAAAACACTTTTTTGAAATCAAATCCAGGAACTTTTCCTTTAAGGGTACCATTCTTTGTAACCCAAACAGAACTGTCAGTTGGATTATATGTTAATTCAAAAACATCTCCTCTCTTAATTTCGTCAGCCAAGTAGCTTTTTAATAATTCCATTTTTGGTTTTAACGTATTGAAATCGGTTCCTGCAGATTTTTCAAACCCTGTTTGCATAGCTCTGGTTAATTTACCAGAAGAAACTAATGCAGAAGTAATTTCAATTCGAACAGACATTTCTAAATTGTCGTTAATAATTTCTTTCGGATTTTGGGATAATTGGCTTAAATACAAAGCTTGAATATATACTTCGACCCACATTTTAGATCTGGATCCTGCACCATTCAGTTGCAATGTTTTGTTTTCAAATTTCATTGTTCGAGGAATAGTTACTCCTTCAAATACGATTTGTTTTTGTGCATTTGCCTCAGAAAACAAGGCAGAAATAACTAGTGTTATTATTAATAATATTTTTTTCATTGGTAGGTGAATTTTTAAATTGGAAGCAAAATTAATGCTAAATAGTTAAAAATCCAGTTTCAAATGACTGTTATTTTGTTAAATGCGTAAAAGATGTTGGTTTGATTGGATGTTTCTTGTCAAAATGTAATCACTTAGTAAATAATGACTTACATATGGAGTGAGAAATGTCCTAATTTGGATTTAAAATTGGATTGAAAACAGTTGGAATGCTTTTATGAAATAATACAAAATTGATTTTTCTAATATGTTCTGTACTTAAAAACTATAAATTACTCCAGAACTGTGGTCGTATTTTGCTCCTGTTACACTCTGAAGTGTATTAACTTCTTCCCGCATTTTTAAAACACCCAGTAATGCAAAAATTAAAGCTTCTTTGAATTCCAGAATTTTTTTTGACGGTATGATAACCTCCATTTCTGGCAAATGAAATTGAATTCTTTCGATCAAAAAATCATTGTAGGCACCTCCTCCTGTAGTTAGCATGCTTCCTTTTTTCTTTGGCAAAGCCAATGCTATTTGGATAGCTATATGTTCGGTATAGGTTTGTAATTTGTCTTCAATGGATATTGGATAACGATCTACTATTGGCAAAACAACTTCTTTTACAAATTCGAAGCCCAATGATTTTGGGTGTTTTTTTTGATAAAAATCCAAAGCGTTTAATTCATTAAGTAAATCAGCATTGCAATTGCCTGTTCTTGAAATTTGACCTTTGTCATCATAGTCCAGTCCCAATTGATTGGCATAAAAATTAAGAACCGTATTTACGGCCGAAATATCAAAAGCAATTCGTCTATTATTTTCTTCAAAAGATACATTTGAAAAACCACCAAGATTCATACAATAATCATATTCAGAAAATAATATGCGATCGCCGATGGGTACCAATGGAGCTCCTTGTCCTCCCAATTGAACATCTTGGACTCTAAAATCGCAAACTACTTTTTGTTGTGTAAGTTTTGCAATTTCAGGTAAATTCCCAATTTGTAGTGTAAAGCCATTTTGGGGTTGATGTAAAATCGTGTGTCCATGCGAACAAACTGCATCTAAATTTTCAATGGTGTGTTTTTTTATGAAATCAGAAATGATGGATGCCAATAGTTGAGTGTAGTTTTTGTTTAATTCCAGTAGTTCATTTTTACTGTAATCTACAGCTGTTTTTAGGATTGAAATCCAACTTAAATTGTAAGAAATAGTTTCGCATTCAAGTATCTCAAATACCCATTTGCTATCTTTTATTTCAAATTGAATATGAGCCAAATCGACTCCATCTAGCGAAGTTCCTGACATCACTCCGATAACGTTATAGTAATCTTTTTTCATAGGCCAAATTTACGATTCAAAATTGAAAATTTCATAATTAAAAAGTACCTTTGACAACATTTTTAAAACAAAAAACAATATTTATTTTATATTATTATGGATTTTAATCTAACCGAAGAACAATTAATGATACAGCAAGCAGCGCGAGATTTTGCTCAAACTGAATTGTTGGAAGGAGTAATAGAAAGAGACGAACACTCTAAATTTCCTACCGAACAGGTCAAAAAAATGGCTGAACTTGGATTTATGGGAATGATGGTTGATCCCAAATATGGTGGTTCTGGTTTGGATAGCGTTTCTTATGTTCTTGCAATTTCTGAAATTGCCAAAATTGATGCTTCGGCAGCTGTTATTATGTCTGTGAATAATTCATTGGTTTGTGCAGGTTTAGAAAAATACTGCAATGAAGAACAAAAGATGAAATATTTGGTTCCACTCGCCAAAGGAGAGGTAATTGGAGCATTTTGTTTATCGGAGCCTGAAGCTGGATCGGATGCGACTTCACAAAAAACTACTGCGATTGACAAAGGGGATCATTACTTATTGAATGGGACTAAAAACTGGATTACCAATGGAGCATCAGCTTCAACCTATATTGTGATTGCCCAAACGGATATTGAAAAAGGACATAAAGGAATCAATGCTTTTATTGTTGAAAAAGGTTGGGCTGGATTTGATATTGGTCCAAAAGAGAAGAAAATGGGTATTCGTGGTTCCGACACTCATTCCTTAATGTTTAATGATGTGAAAGTGCCTAAAGAAAATAGAATTGGAGCCGATGGTTTTGGATTCAATTTTGCCATGGCGGTTTTAAACGGTGGACGTATCGGTATTGCTTCACAAGCTTTGGGAATTGCAACTGGTGCTTATGAATTGGCGTTGAAATATTCTCAAGAGCGTAAAGCTTTTGGAAAAGAAATTTTCAAACATCAGGCAATAGCTTTCAAATTGGCTGATATGGCCACACAAATTTCGGCAGCGAAGTTATTGTGCTTTAATGCGGCTTACCAAAAAGACCAAGGAATGGATATTTCTCAATCTGGTGCAATGGCTAAATTATTTGCTTCACAAACCGCTATGGATACTACGATCGAAGCTGTACAAATTCACGGAGGAAACGGTTATGTAGCCGAGTATCATGTAGAGCGTATGATGCGTGATGCGAAAATTACTCAAATTTATGAAGGAACTTCCGAAATTCAACGTATTGTAATTTCAAGAACCTTAATCGCATAATTGATTTTCTATAAATCGATATAAAAATCCAAACTTGAATTTTCGAGTTTGGATTTTTTATTTAACCGAAGCATTTTTTTGAACAAGACTTTGTTTATTTTTACACGAATTGGCAACACACTTATAAATTGTTATGTACGACGAATTAAAATATTGGTACCTTCGGGATCACAAATTATTTTGGACATTGAGTATGTCACAAATTAAGCAGTTGTGTATTATTACAGGTTTTAAAAAAGCCAAAAAAGGAGATGTCATCTATTTTTCTTCCTCAGATGTACCAAGAGTTTTTTTGCTAAAAAAAGGAAATATTAAAATTGTTGCTGTCGATGAAGACGGAAATGAAACCATCAAAGACATTATTCAAAAAGGAGATTTGTTTGGTGAATTGACCTTGGAAAATGATGTGAATTCCAACGAATATGCAAAAGCATTGACGGATGAAATCATTATCTGTAGTTTCTTATTATCCGATTTTGAAAATTTATTGCTTCAAAATCCTAGTTTGGCTTTGTCTTACACCAAGTTTGTAGGGTTGAAAATGAAACGAATTAAAAACAGTTATGCCAATTTGATTTCTAAAGATGCCAAAACCCGGTTGTATCAATTTCTAAAAGATTGGACTGAAAAAGAAGGCAAACGCACCGAAAATAGAGTTGTTCTTGAAAATTATCTAACTCAGAATGATATAGCTCAAATTATTTGTACTTCCAGACAAACTGCCACACAATTGCTAAATGAAATGGAAACTAATGGATTGTTGTATTACAATCGTAAAGAAATCATCATTGAAGACATCACTAAATTATAATTTTTTGAACTGTTTCTCTTTTTTTTCTTTGTTCTAAACTACTCCTTATATATAGGAGCTTCCTGTTGCAAAGACTAAATCATTAAAATAGTTTTTGAGGGGGGAAATTTGTCCACCACCTTGCGTTTATTATCCATTTTATAACTTTTAAAGCTGTCGCATCTTTGTAATGTCAATAACGACAAGCAAATTTAAAAACAATTAAGATGACAACTACAACATTTTTAGTCCCAACAAGATCAGAAGTTTCAGAAAACAACCAAGCAATTTTTGACAACCTGCAAAAAGCATTAGGATTTGTACCTAATTTATATGCTACAATTGGATATTCAAAAAATGGATTAGAGCGATTTTTAGCCTATCAGAATGCTAAAACTACTTTATCCAATAAAGAAAAAGAAGCGGTAAATTTAATCGTAAGTCAAGTTAACAACTGTACATACTGCCAAAGTGCGCACACTGTTATTGGAAAAATGAATGGTTTTACAGATGAGCAATTATTGGATATCCGACGAGGAAAAGCTACTGATCCAAAATTGAACGCATTAGTACAACTTGCTGCAGAAATTACTAAAACTAGAGGAAATGCTAATTCTGATTTAGTAGACGCTTTTTTTGCTCAAGGTTATACTAATGAAAATCTAATTGATTTGATGCTTTTAATAAGTGATAAAACAGCAATGAACTATTTACACAATTTAACACAAGTGCCAGTTGATTTTCCTTTGGCACCAGCTTTATAATTGTAATTTGTTTTCAAAAAGTTTAGATCAAGATGATTAAAAAAACATTAATCAAAAGCCCCAAAAAAATAAATTTTGGGGCTTTTGTGTGTTTTAATTATTGATAGAGTTTGACTCTACCGACATTAAATTGAGATAGTAGCATTAAAATGGTAATTTTACTGAATTAGAAATTCGTTCACTCTAATCGTGACAATTCTATTTACAGGGAAAATTGTCCATCATCTTACGTTTTTTATCCATTTTATTTTTGAGTTTCATATCGCAACTTTGTACCGAATTAAAACAATACAACTATGACAACGGAAAATAATCTTAGCTCCATTACAAATTTAGAATACAAAGCCTACTTTCAAAAAGGAATAAATTACAATGAATACAAGGAACACATGGCAGGTGATTTGGCTGCTAATTCTGATGTCAAAATAAAAGAATACATTAGCTTGAATCAGCATCGTATGCATCGTGTGGAAAAAACATATGTTGTTTCAAATAAATTAATGAAAGAAGTACAACTCTTAAAAAACAAAACCTATTGGTTGGTTTTAACTGAGCATTGGTGTGGTGATGCTTCGCAGATATTACCAGCATTGCATAAAATAGAGGCAGAGAGCGAAGGGAAAATTGAAATGAAATTAGTTTATAGAGATCAGAATTTGGAATTGATGGATCAGTATTTAACGAATAAAGGTCGGTCAATTCCAAAATTAATTCAATTGGATTCTAATTATAATGTAACTGGTATTTGGGGCCCAAGACCGGAATTTGCGCAAAATTTAGTTAAGGTGTTAAAGTCCAATCCAACAACGGCAGACACCTACGCAAATCAGCTTCATTTGTGGTATGCAAAAGACAGACAAAAATCTTTAGAAATTGAAATCTCTGAACTTTTAGTGCAATCCACGTTATTGCAAATAGACGCTTTATCTTAATTTAAAATTTTAATTATCATGGAACAAAGACATCCACTTCCTCCATTTAATATGGAAACTGCTTTGCAAAAAGTACAATTGGCCGAAGATGCTTGGAATAGCAAAGACCCAGAACGTGTTGCTTTGGCCTATACTATTGATACGGAATGGCGTAATAGAACTGATTTTATTAATGGTCGAGATGCTGTTAAAGAATTTCTGAAAGGCAAATGGGAAAAAGAACTCGAGTATAAACTAAAAAAAGAGTTATGGGGTTTTCGTGAAAACCGAATGGCAGTTCGTTTTGAATATGAATATCGAAATGTGGCTGGACAATGGTTTCGGGCCTACGGAAATGAAAACTGGGAATTTGATGAAAATGGTTTGATGCGCAAGCGATTTGCCAGTATCAATGATTTACCAATTGACGAGAAAGACAGAAAATTTAAATAAATTCTCATGGCCAAAAATTTCGCAGAAATAGCTTTTACCGATGCTGTCAAAGCACTACAGGAGCAACACGGTAGCCGAAAAGGCTATGAACGAATGGAAAAGTTCAATATCATTGACGGTTTATCCCAAAATGAAATGGATTTTATAAGCAATCGAGACAGTTTTTATTTAGCCTCCATTGGTGAAAAAAATTTCCCTTACATTCAGCATCGCGGCGGACCCAAAAGTTTTGTGAAAGTCTTGGATAAAAATACTATTGGTTTTATCGATTTTTCAGGAAACAAGCAATATATATCGGTTGGAAATTTTGCAACCAACAATAATGTAGCGCTAATAATGATGGATTATCCCGCAAGGGCGAGACTGAAAATTTTAGCCAAAGCAGAAATTATTGAACTCAAGGACAATCCAGAATTACTGTCTAAACTCGATTTAGGTGAATATGAGTTTCGTCCAGAGCGAATGATGCTTTTTCATATTGAAGCTTTTGACTGGAATTGTCCTCAGCATATCATACAACGGTTTACTTTGGAAGAAATACAAATTGCTTTTGAGCCAAAGTTTCAATACATTTCAAAATTAGAAGAAGAAATAGAAAATCTTAAAAGCAGACTAAAAGACTCTGGTTTAAACTAAATTTGTTTATAAAAATAGAATCGTATGATAGATCAATCCACTTTTACTTTAGTCAATCCACAAAACGGAAATTTAGCTTTCAAACTTTTTTCTTTTGAAAGCTTATCTTGTTTTGACCACATTCAGCGATTGAATTATTATTCATTAATATGGGTTCAAAAGGGGAAAGGTAAAATAAAAGTAGATTTTTCAGAATATGATTTTTCAGAAAATCAATTATTGGCTTTTGCGCCATATCAGCCTTTTATGTTGTCATCCACTGATGCCATCGAGGGAAAAGTGATTCATTTTCATCCCGATTTTTTTTGCATTATGAAACACCACGATGAAGTAGCTTGCAATGGGGTTTTGTTCAACAATATTTATGAACCTCCGTATGTAATAATTGATGAAGGGGCTAGAGCTACATTCAATATGGTTTTGGAACAAATGAAGATTGAAATGCAGAATCCAGCATTGGCACAATATGAGTTGTTGATATCCTATTTGAAAATTTTCCTCATTACAGCTTCTCGATTAAAAAAAGAGCAGCAACCAAAAGAGTTTGTTTCAATAGAAGAAAATACAGCGCCATTTATTCTTCAAAATTTAAAAAATTTCATTGAGCAGAATTTCAAAACCAAACATTCTGCCAGTGATTATGCCGATTTACTCAATATTTCTCCAAAGGCTTTAGCCAAAATCACCAAAAATCACTTCAATAAAACATTGACTAATTTAATTGCAGAACGCATTATCATCGAAGCCAAAAGGGAATTGTACTTAACGAATAAACCAGTTAAAGAAATTGCCTATGAACTTGGGTACGATGATGAGCATTATTTTAGTCGTTTCTTTAAAATCAATGCCGAAGTTTCTCCTCAGATGTATCGTGATACCGTTGGTTTTGCCAAGGCAGTCAGTTGATTTAGATAAATTTCGCCTCCAATGTAAACTACCCGACATTTTGCTTTTTATTACTACTCTAAATTTGTAGTATCAAAATAGATAAACTAAAAAAAAGTTATCATGAAAAGAGTAATTGTACTGCTGTTGGTTGTTTTTGGATTCTCGGTAACATTCGCACAAAGTTCAGCCAAAAAATTATCCGAATATAATTTGGAAAAAAGAGTCGCCATTCAAGGCTACGATCCCGTGTCTTATTTTAAACAAAATAAAGCCATAAAGGGTAAAAAAGAAATTTTTACTACTTACGATGGGGTGATTTATCAATTTTCTTCTGCCGCAAATAAAGAAACTTTCTTGAAAAGTGCAGCTTCTTTCGAGCCACAATACGGTGGTTGGTGTGCCTATGCGATGGGAAGTGTCGGCGAAAAAGTCGAAATAAATCCTGAGACTTTCAAAATTATTGATGGGAAATTGTATTTGTTTTATAATGCTTATTTCAATAATACTTTAAAAAGTTGGAACAAGGAGGAAATTAGTTTGAAAGCAAAAGCGGATGCCAATTGGAAGAAAATTATAAAGTAAGAAATCATGAAAACATCAATTTTAATTTGGATTGTGCGATTAACGGCAGCAATCATTTTATTGCAAACGCTGTATTTTAAATTCACGGCCGCCGAAGAAAGTGTTTATATTTTCTCTACCTTAGGAATAGAACCGTACGGCAGAATTGGATCTGGAATAGCCGAGTTAATCGCTGCTATTTTAATTCTGATTCCAAGAACAACTTGGTTAGGTGCATTAATGGGAGCAGGAGTAATGCTTGGCGCTATTTTATCACATCTTTTTGTATTGGGAATCGAGGTTAAAAATGATGGAGGCGAGTTGTTTATTTTAGCAATAATTACCTTTCTTTGTTGTATTGCATTGATTTATTGGAATAAAAGTAAAATTATCAACCTCTTAAAAATTAAACTATAATATGCTAATTCCATCTATAAACAATAGCCTGGACGAACTGATTGAATTGCTCAATCAATTGTCTGATGAGGAATATTCTAAATCTTGTTTTGAACTGAGTGGTTCCAGTATAGGAGAACATACGCGACATATCGTTGAAATGTTTCAGTGCTTAGTAAGAAATTATGATTCAGGAATCGTGAATTATGATAAAAGAGATCGTAATAAATTGATAGAAACCAATACTGATTTTGCTATTCAAATGATTTTGGATAGCAAAAACAGCATTTCAAAAGAAAATAAAAATCTAGAACTGCAACAAATCATTGATGGTAATGCTGTCCATATTCAAAGCAATTATTATAGAGAATTATTATATAATTTGGAACATTGCATTCATCATCAAGCTTTAATTAAAGTGGCGATTTTAAAATGTGAAAGCATAGCCGTTGACGATAATTTTGGAGTTGCTCGTTCTACAATTGAATATAGAAAACAATGTGTACAGTAAGTTTTGTTTGTTCCAATGATAGGATTATCATTACCTCCAATCGTGATGAAAAAATAATCCGGCCAAGTGCTATTCCACCAAAGAATTACACGTTGAACGGAAAAAATATTATTTATCCAAAAGACTCCAAAGCAGGAGGAACTTGGTTTGTGGTGGATGAAAACGGAACGGTTTTGGTTTTGTTAAACGGAGCCGACGAAAAACACCAAGTGCAATTGCCTTATCGAAAAAGCCGTGGTCAAATTGTTCTCGAAATGATAAGTAGCGTGTCACCAAAGGTTTTTTGGAATGAAATTGATTTAGAAAACATCGAGCCGTTTACTTTAGTTTTGTTTCAGGATAAACAGCTTTTTCAATTGCGTTGGAATGGAATCGAAAAATCAACTATAGTCTTAGAAACTGATAAAAATTATGTTTGGTCATCGTCAACCCTTTATTCAAAAGATATTCGAGAGCAACGTTCGAATTGGTTTTATTCTTTTTTAGTTGCCAATCCTGAAATTACAGAAGAAAAAATGCTGCATTTTCATCGCTATACCGAAACGGATAATACCGAACATGGCTTGGTGATTAATCGAAACAATGAGCTGAAAACTTTGAGCATTACACAGGCTGTAATCGAGAAAAACAAAGTGATAATGTATCATTTGGACTTGATCGCAGAAAATGAATATTCCAAAACATTTATATGCATTTAATAAAGCTTAATAAACAATTACAAAATTGAAACTATTCATCCATAAATTGATCCACTGGGAATACTGGCCCTTTCAAATGGTGTATATACCTATATATTTTTTATGGGCCTACTATTCGATCAAAGCAAAATCCATTTTTTTCTTTAACGCATCCAATCCGACCATCAAAAATGGCGGTTTTATGATGGAAAGCAAAAAGCAGATTTACAATCTAATTCCAAAAAAATATTATCCTAGAACGGAATTGGTGAAAGCGGGAACTTCTATTGTAGAAATAAATAAAGTATTGGAAAATTCTGGAATTAAATATCCCTTTATTGCCAAACCGGATATCGGTTTGCGAGGTTCCGCCGTAAAAAAAATAGAAACTCCAGATGATTTGAAACAGTATACAGAAAGAGCGAATTTCGACTTTATTGTACAGGATTTGATTCCGTATGAAAATGAAATAGGTGTTTTTTATGTACGCTATCCACACGAAAAGGTTGGCAGAATTACAGGTATAGTTGCTAAGGAATTTTTAATCATTACAGGAAATGGAGTGGCTACTATCGAAGAATTGATAAAAGAAAATCCCCGATATGAATTGCAATTAAAAGTTTTGAAACAGGAGTATGGAAGTAAGTTGCGAGAAGTTTTGCCTGAGGGCGAAAAAATAAATCTTGTGCCTTATGGTAATCATGCGCGTGGTGCCAAATTTATTGATGTAAGTCATTGGTTAACCCCGAAGCTTACCGATACTTTTAACGAAATGTGTGTGCAAATTCCAGGGTTTTATTTTGGAAGATTGGATATAATGTATGGTTCGTTTGAAGATTTGGAAAAAGGGATAAACTTCTCTGTTGTCGAACTGAATGGAGCTGCAAGTGAACCAACTCATATTTACGACCCCAAACACAACTTGTTATTTGCATGGAAAGAACTCGCTCGACACATTACCTATATGTTTGAGATAAGTGTCGCTAATTATCAAAATGGATTTCCTTATTTGGAACACAAAGCAGGTATGAAAGAATACCGTCTGCACCAAAAACAGAATCAGAAAATTATCAATTTCCAGTAAATGAAAGCCTTAAAAAATATAATCGTTGGATTTATCGTGAGCTTTGTGGGTTCACTGCCTTTGGGTTATTTGAATATTATAGGAGTTGAGATTTTGGCAAAACTGGGAATGAATTCTTTGGTTTTTTATTTATTGGGTGTGATTTTTATCGAGGCAGTTGTTATTTATTTCACCGTTATTTTTTCAAACCAATTGGCTGAAAACAAAAAATTGATGAAGAGCATCGATTTTTTTGCTATCTTTTTTCTTTTGATAATTGCTTATGCATTTTATGCCTATTCGAATCAAACGAATCAGGAGCATGACTATTTGAAGGATTATATTCGGTATTCTCCTTTTTTGATTGGATTGGTGTTGTGTGGCTTGAATTTTCTCCAAATACCGTTTTGGATGGCTTGGAATTTGTATCTAATGAATGCCAAATACATAACTTTATCAAAGAAACTTAAATTTCATTATATTTTTGGAACTTTACTTGGGACTTTTTTTGGAATGCTAGCCGTAATCGTTTTATTGAATTCACTTTCCGAAAAAATATTGGATTATTCCAAAATAATTATTCCAATTGTAATTCCTTTGTTTTTTGTGGTTTTGGCCTGTTTTCAGGCGCATAAAGTCTATAAAAAGTATTTAAAAAAAACTATTCGATAGACGGTTGACCCATATCATAAGCCAAAATGAAATAATTATTGTTATTGAATTGAAAATCGCCAATAACTGACCATTTTAGTTTTTCAATATGTGCTTTTTGTGAAGGCAAATTGGTTTTGTTGATGAAAGTTATGCTGATTGGGAATCTTTTCAAAAGATGTACGCGCATAAAATCGAAGAAAGGATTAATCAAGCCTTTTCCTCTGTATTTTTTGTCGATGCAAATAGGTCCGTATTGAAAAGTATTGGTGTCAGTCATCTTAAAATCTTTGAATGAAAGCCCAGGAAGCATAGGAGTCATGTGATTAAAAATAGCCCATTGGCTGAAATAATTCCAGCTCGCCGCAAAAATGTAAGCTATGATTTTTTGGTTGTCTTTGGCAATAAACAATCCTTCTTGACGAATTACTTCCTGTAATTGTTCAACAGAAAAAGGTGTCGTTACAAATCCCGAAGTTTTTTCTTCTTCGGTCATATTGGATACCAAATAAAGATCCTGTAATGCTAATACGCCTTCTATGTCTGTGTTTTTTGCTACTTCAAATTGGATGTTTTCAATCATTTTTTATAAATTCTAGTTGAAATTATTTTCTGCAAAAATAAGTAAAGTTAAACTCATTACTTTATTTTGAGTTTTTGATCATTTGTTTTTTATGCCAATATTGTTCAATAATTAATACGATTGTAATTCCTATGATATAAGTTAGTAGATCAATCCAAGAGAATGAAGTTCCAATGACTGTTCTGGCAGTTTTTGATTTTTCTAAACCTAGTTTTTCGACGATATTCAAAAATTGCAGAAATTCTATTGTGAAAAAGAAACCCAATACAGCTATCGCAGCAGTTAAAACCGGTAATTTGAGGAAGGATTTTAAAAAGCAATAGACTAGAATTACAACCAAAACATCCCCTAGATAAGGCCTGACAAAGCGGTCATTGATATAAAGTGCAATCAATACTTCAATAGAAAATAGTAGAATTGCAAAGCCAAAATAGTTTTTGTTAAATGTTAGCATAATATTGATTTACGAAAATATAAGGCAGTTTGTAATAGTAAGTCTTTTTAAACTAATCTCCAGTTTTTCGGTTCTTGTTTTTATTTGTTGATTAAGATTTTTTGTCTATTTATTACAGGATAAAAATGTATTTTTTAAAATTTAAAATTACAGTTTTTTAACTGTTTTGACTATTTTTGCTTCATGAAGAATATTATTATTACAGGAACCAGTAGGGGAATAGGTTTGGAGTTGGCTTTGCAGTTTGCCAATGCAGGACATCAGGTACTTGCTTTGTCAAGAAAAACTAATCAAGCCTTGCTTTCCCATAAAAATATCACTTGTCTTTCGGTCGATTTGTCTAGCGAAGGAGAATTGCAACAAGTAACTGATTTTCTTTCCTCCACTTGGAATAGAATAGATGCCGTTGTCCATAATGCCGGGAGTTTGTTGCTAAGACCTTTTTCAGAAACGACGCAACATGATTTCGAAAATATATACAAAGTCAATGTTTTTGGCGTAGCCAATTTAACCCGAATCTGTTTGCCATATTTGCAAAGAGGCAGTCATGTGGTAACCATAAGTTCTATGGGAGGTGTACAGGGGAGCTTGAAGTTTGCTGGATTGGCAGCTTACAGTTCCAGTAAAGGAGCTGTAATTACCTTGTCCGAATTATTAGCCGAAGAATATAAAGAACGAGGAATTTCTTTTAATGTTTTGGCTTTGGGTTCTGTTCAAACCGAAATGTTGCAAGAAGCATTTCCAGGCTATCAAGCACCACTTTCGGCTAGTGAAATGGCCAATTATATTTATGATTTTACGCTTACAGGAAATAAATATTTTAACGGTAAAGTATTGCCCGTTTCTTCCACGAATCCTTAAGTACCCACTTTCTTGAGTTTTTTTGTGTTTCATAAAGCATATTATTTTTGATTTTTTTTAATCTAACCAAACCTACCATGATTGTAACTATGCGTGTTTTTAAAATTGTATTATTTTGTTTTTTTGTAGCAACCAACTTAAATGCTCAATCTTATAAAAGTGACTATCAGACTTTTTATAGTTTCGGTTTTCCTGAAAAGTATATTACAAATGAGTATCAATCTTTTTGCATTAAATTGGATTTATCAGCTCAGCCGACTAAAGTTATTATTGATGGCGAAGCAATGCAATCAAGAACAAGATTGGAGTATAATACTTTTTTTCAAGAAGATCAGTTGATCAATGGATTATCCTCACTCATCAATTTGCGTTATGATAAAGATTGTAATAAAATGGACGGCAAATTTATAGCTGACATAAAGATTAAGGATATTACCTATTATGGAGAAATAAAACAAAGCAGTAGTGGAGAAACTCCTTACTATTTTGAAGTTTTTTATGGGTATAATGTAGTTTGCCAACTGAAGAACAGCATGACAAATCAAACTTTTTTGGAGAAAACAATTGTGGTTAAAAATTCACATTCAAAGCCTGGAGCTGATAAAAATACAGATGGTACTCCTAGAATTTATAATTTCAAAACTAAAGCTGAAGTAAAAAGCTATCTAAATAAATACATTGAGGAAAATTTAATTGTGAATGAGTTAATTCATTCAATCCAGAGTACTGTCGCCCCTGCATTATCTTCCTGGTTAGATGTACAGTATTTTCCCAATACCTATTTTTTTTCTAGGATGTCTAAAGAAGATAAACATCCATTTTATAAAAAAATTAATGAAGAGATTGATCTTTTTAAAAATTGGAAGAAAGCTAATTCTGAGATTCAAACCAATTTATTGACATTAGAAGAAAATTCAGAATTTGTTAAAAATCATAATTTGCAGATAAAAGGAGATAATGTTAATGCGTTTGTCGATAGTAAAGCAAAAGAACGTTATAATTATGTTGTTGCAAGTAAAAATTTCTTAGGTAATTTTATTTTAAAGATGGAAGCATATTCGAAAGAATTTGATGTAAATGATAAAAAACAAAAAGAGGCGGTATGGGCTTGTTATATGAATATTGCTTCTAGTTTTTTGTTTTTGAATGATTTTAAAAGTAGTTTGGAGTATGTAGAAAAAGCTAAAGTATTAGATATTAGTAAGTCTAAAGTTAGGGAAATAGAAGAAAAAAATCTTAGTCTTCAAAAAGATTACCTTAATTTTTTTGATGCCGATGGAAATTTGAAAAAGGATTTAAATAATGGGTATTTAAAATATTTTAATATTTAACATTAGAGCAGGTTTAAATTATTTTAAACCTGCTCTAACAATTATTGATCTGTATTCAGTTTAGAAATAATCACTTGTCAAAATCTCATATAATTGCCCGAAACACTTTTAAAATATTTGCCGGAACATGCCGTAAAGCCAGTTTTTGAACTGATTGTTACGCATCAGGTGCATCTCAAAATTGTAAATGAGAGACAAACGCGTCATGGAGATTACCGAAAAGGAATGAATGGGAAACATGAAATTACGGTGAATGCGAGTCTCAATAAATACAAGTTTTTGATTACTCTGATTCATGAAATTTCGCATTTGGTCGCATTTGAAAAATTTGGGAGAAATATTAAGCCTCATGGGCACGAATGGAAACATTGTTTCCAAAGGATGATGGTGCCATTTATTCGACCAGAGATTTTTCCAAATCATTTGTTGCCATTGCTGGCTCGACATTTTAGAAATCCGACCGCAAGCAGTGATACAGATACTACATTGGCATTGGCTTTAAAGCAGTATGATAAACCAAATGATAAAAACTATATCTTTGATATTCCTTACGGTAGCGTTTTTCGAATTTCAAATGGAAAGATCTTCAAGAAAATAGCCATACGAACCAAACGATATGAATGTTTGGAAATAAGTTCCGGACGATTGTATTTATTTAACCCAAATGCCGAGGTAGAGTTGTTGCCTGGTTAAAAAATGATTAGCTATAAAGTAGCGAAGACAAAAAAATAAAATGAACAAAAATTATTACGCAATATTGATGGCAGGTGGAATCGGTTCTCGATTTTGGCCAGTAAGTACGAGAGAATTCCCGAAGCAATTTCATGATATGTTGGGTTCCGGAGAGACCTTAATTCAGAAAACATTTAGTCGATTATCGCAAATTATTCCGAAAGAGAATATTTTGATTCTGACACACGAAAGTTACAATGACTTGATTTTGGAGCAATTGCCAATGGTTAAACAAGAGCAAATTGTTTTGGAACCCGCCATGAGAAATACAGCTCCTTGTATTTTATATGCTTCATTAAAAATTAAAAAGCTGAACCCAAATGCAGTAATGGTTGTTGCACCAAGCGACCACTGGATTGAAGATGAAATGCAGTTTGTGGCTAATTTGCAACGCTCTTTTGATTTGTGCGAAAGAGAAGAGTCCTTGATGACACTAGGAATTTTGCCAACTTCTCCCAACACAGGCTATGGTTATATTGAATTTGACAAATTGGATAGTCGTTCCATAAAAAAAGTAATTCAGTTTAGAGAAAAACCAGATTCCAAAACAGCCAGACGATTCATTCAAAGCAGGAATTATTTGTGGAATGCAGGAATTTTTATCTGGAGCGTACGATCTATTTTAAAAGCTTTTGAAGAATTTCAACCAGAGATGTTTGCTCTTTTTATGGAGGGTTATGATATATACAACACTGAAAATGAAAATGCTTTTATTCAGTCCCATTATCCAAACGCTGAAAACATTTCCATTGATTATGCCATCATGGAAAATGCCCAAAATGTCTATGTTCTACCAGCCACTTTTGATTGGAACGATCTCGGAACTTGGGGCTCATTGCATGAAAAACTACCAAAAGACGATAATAATAATGCGGTGGTAAATGCAATCGTGCTATTGCAGAACGCATCAAATAATATTATTAGAACCGCTATTGGAAAACAAGTGATTGTTGATGGACTTGATGATTATATTATTGTAGACAAAGATTCTGTCTTATTGATTTATCCTAAAAGTAAGGAACAAGAGATAAAAGCAATTGTATCTCAGTTGAAATCCTAATAAATACTTTTTTTTCCATTAAATAAAAAAGTGAATTCTTGAGAATTTTGAGGAGACTCAATTTTCAGAAAGGGATCATTTTTTTTATTTTTTAAAATCCACCAAATCATATGTCTAAAAACGAAAACCAATTTCTCATCTATCTCGCTTTTGCGGCTATCTTTATCATTTGGGGAAGCACTTATTTCTTTATCTTTTTGGGACTTGAAACGATTCCGCCATTTATGTTGATGGGAATGCGATTTGTAATTGCGGGTTTACTTTTGTTGCTTTTGATAAAAGCACAAGGGAATTTAAAGAAACCAAGTAAGGAAGCCATACTCAAAAATTCAATTTACGGAACTCTTTTGCTTGTTGGCGGAACAGGATCTGTGATGTGGGCAGAACAATTTGTTCCTTCAGGAATTGCTTCTATTGTAGTTTGTAGTTTGCCTTTTTGGTTCTTAATTCTGGATTATCCAAAGTGGAAAGAAAACTTTTCAAACATTAGTTCGCTTTTGGGATTGATTATTGGTTTTGCGGGGGTTATAATCCTTTTTGATGTCAATGAATCTGTTTTTTCAGATCATTTTGTTTTAGGTGTAATAGTAATTATTGCCGGAGGAATTTCTTGGGCACTAGGTTCTTTGTTCTCTAGATACTATCCAACAGATTTGCCTACCTTGATGAATGTCGCTTTGCAAATGCTAAGCGCAGGATTGTTTTGTTTCATGCTGTCTTATTTCACGAAAGAGACCGATGGTTTTGTTTTTGGCAATATATCATTAACTTCTTGGTTGAGTTTGGGATATCTTATTGTTTTTGGGATACTGGCTTTTGTTGCTTATTTATGGCTAATAACGAAGCGCTCATTGATACAAGTTGGAACGTATGTTTATGTAAACCCAGTTATAGCAGTTTTTTTAGGTTGGTTGTTTGCCAAAGAAACCATAAGTGCAAAACAAATACTTGCCTTAATTGTGATTCTAATAGGCGTGGTTTTAATCAACTGGGCTGGATATCGAAAGACTTTATTTGAAAAAAGTAAAGTCTAATTTATCCTTTAAGATAAGCTTCTCTTACTTTTTTGAATAATTCGGAAGAATAAACAAATTCAACAATAGCTTCATTCTCCGTAAGGAAAATTTCTTCTTTGGTGCCTTCCCAGGCTTTTATACCATTTTTAGAAATAGAATATTTTCTTCAACTTTAAGATCAAACTGTAAATTAGTATTTAGAATAAATTTAAAAATTAACTTTCTAAAATAACAATTTTTTTCAATACACCTGTGAAATTAACTTTTATTTAACCTGAATAAGCTTTAAAATTTATAGTTTTGAAAGAAATATCTAGTAGAGCTACGTAAAATGTTAATACTATTCTTGTATTTTTTTATTGTAATTTTTAAGGAGTTACAAGATATTTTACAGTAAATGTCAAATTTATGAATACAAAATAACCATAACTATGAAAAAACTATTTTTTTTATTCATTGCAATTACATTAATAATCTCTTGCAACAAAGACGATGACAAACCAACAAACCCAATAGATCAATTGCCACCTGCTACTCAAACGGGAGCAAATACTGCGGGATGTTTGTTAGACGGAAAAGCATTTCTACCCATAGGTAATTCCCCAACAAGACTTGTTTGTCAATACGTTGACGGAATAAATTTCTCCATTGGTATAAATGAGATTAAAAATAATAAAGATCATTCTATATATGTTATAAGTTATAATCAGGCTTTGAATGTTGGAGAAACATACCAACTTAAAGAATATGGAACCAATTCGAAATTTGGTGAATATATAATTTACAATTCTGATTTCAGTGAAAATCATTATAAAACGAGTACAATTGTCAATGGTGAATTAAAAATCACACATCATAATTTTATCAAAGCATATATCTCTGGTACTTTCTGGTTTGATGCTATAAACTCAAAAGGCCAAAAAGTTCAAGTCCGTGAAGGTCGATTTGATATGGAATATTAAAATAATTATAAAAAAGTAAGATTGCCGTAAAGGCAATCTTACAAAAATAAAATTAAACAACATCTCACCTTTATTTAATTTAAAGACAAATTTATGAAAAAAATTCTAGTACTTCTTTTTGCCTTCTTGTTTTCTGTATTTACAAATGCGCAACAAGACATCAATACCACTTTTGCAACACAAATGAATACGGTTTTTGGGTCGTTGGATAAAACCAAAGTACCACACGGTATCCTGCTTGATTATGGTATGGAATTTACCAATGTGCCTGCTTACAACGGTACACTTACGGATAGTACGTACGCAGACAAATCTAGTTTAAAACAAATCTACAATACTTTGCTTTCTAGTAGAGTAAGAGAATTGAGTACCGCATGGATAACCCCTGCAGAATATGACACTAGATGGAATAGTAATAGAACTGCTGGTGTGATTGCTTTAAGTGGTTTGTATTTTAAATATTCACAGTTTGCGAGTAATGCCCTTACTGCCAATAAAATTACATTGTCCAGCAATAAATTTTATGACAAGGTAATCAGCGGAGTGTGGCAAAATCCGTACGAAGAGTTACAGACTTTTGCAATGGCAGCTCCCATAAAACAATATGACGAATTGAGTATGCAGGTTAAAATCCCATCAAATATATTTATTTCTAACTATCAGAACCTTATTGCAAGCATACAAATAGACTTTGATAACGGTCAAGGATATGTAACTGTCCCTTACAATCAAAATATTGCAGTTAGTTATACATCGTATGGTTTGAAAATTTGGAAGTATAAACTCAACCTGACCAATGGTACCTCGTTATACAATCAATCTAGAATGAAGATTGGAAAAAATTCAACTAATGGACAAACAGGATCTCCAGTTCCTCCGCCTTGTCAAACCTGTAGAATCTCTGCAACTGAAAGTCCGGTAAGTATAACAGCTACAATTCCTTATCTAGGCGGATTGGGAACTGTAAAACTTACGATTGATTATGCTGGAGATCCTAATCAGGGACTCAAAAAACCGCTAATAGTAGCCGAAGGATTTGACCTTGGTGTAATTTTAGATCCTGAAAAAAAGAGTGGAAATTTTTCTTATAGTGATTTTAGAAAATTTCTTCAAAGCTCTGGTTCAGAATTAAGAAATCTACTATATGAAGACAATAAGCAATACGACATCATCTATGTAGATTGGGACAATGGAGTAGATTATATGCAACGCAATGCTTATGCACTTGAGGCAGTTATAAATTATGTGAATGCTAGAAAAGTTTTGAGTGGGAGTACTACCAAAAATGTGATTTTGGGACAAAGTATGGGCGGGGTAATTGCGCGTTACGCCCTTGCCGATATGGAGCAAAGGGGTGTGGATCACAAAACTAGCCTGTTTATTTCACATGATGCACCGCAACAAGGAGCAAATATCCCGATTTCTTTTCAGTATATGTTTCGTCATCTTACAAGGCAGTATGTAAAATCTCCTTTATTATTGTATGGAGGAGAAACGTTTTTACCTATGCATACAGATTCCCAACCCGTTTCTTCGTATTTATCTATTCTCGATGCTCCGGCGTCTAAACAATTGATAACAAACTTTGTAAATTCTAGTTACACAATAGACAATTCAGAAAATACTTCTTTCTACAATGAGCTGAAAGGTAAAGGAGTTACTAATAGTGGTGGTTATCCAGTACAATGCAGGAATATAGCTATCAGTAATGGTAGTGAATGCGGTACAACCCAAACTTTTAACCCAGGAGATGATTTGGTCATTTTTCAATTAAATAAAGGATTGTCCTTTTGGGGAGATTTATTAAGTTTGGTTTATAATCCTTTAGGTGGTGCTATAGGAGGCGATTATATAGATAGAGATTTGTATGGTGTAGCGGTTCTAGGAACTTTTCCTGGACATTCAAAATATAATGTTGATTTTCAGGCAAAATCATTATATGACAGTTCAGGCAACCAGATATATAAAGGTCGTGTGTCTTATACCAAGAAAATTCTTTGGGCTCTAAATATCACAATTGACATTACTAATGTAACGAAAAATCAACCATCAGCTACTTTACCTTTTGATACTTATGGAGGAGGTTATTTTGATACAAAAACTCTTGCAGGTACGGTTAATAGCCCAAATCTTGTTATAAAAGATCATTTTGGTTTTATTCCAACAGCAAGTGCCTTAGACATTGGTAAAAGAAACGTTCCTTTACTAGATGTGGATTACAAGAAGTCCTATGTTGGAGCAATACCACTGGTTGCGCCCAAGAATAGCCCGTTTGCCAATTTCACCACAGATTTTGATAAAAACCCAAATGCACACAACAAACAACACATTTCATTTGACCCAAGAAATGGTAAATGGTTAGCTTCAGAACTAAATGCATTAAGCAATCCTATTTTAATTCCAGAAAAAACAGATTGCTCTTATATTTGTTCAGATGTTCAAATCGCTGGAAATGCTCTATTGTGTGGTAGTGGCTCATATTCTGTCCCTCTTGGCGCCACATATAGTTGGAGTATTACAGATGGTGAAAATTTAGTAACGCTGTCAGGAAATGGGACTAATACCGTTACATTAAATCCTTCATCAGCATCAGCAAGTGGCAAAGTTACTTTAAGTGTATATTTAGGTAATGAAATTTGTGGTTATAAAACTTTGACAAAATCAATTATAGTTGGGAAACCAAGTATTGAAATCAAATTAACATCAGATAGTAATTATGCTACTATAGATTTAATTAGTGCCAATAATGTTGATATTACACAACAAGGAATTACATCAACAACTTGGACTAAGATAGCATCGACCAATAGCGGGAATGGAGGAGGAAGTGGTTTTAGTGGTTTTGGGAATGGACCAAATTTTAATTGGACAATAACTTTAGTTATTACTGCTACAAATGCATGTGGTACCACTTCTATAACAAGAGTAGTTACCTGTGCTCCGCCATCTCCTTGTGTTAGTACTTATAATTTGGTTGCAAAATCTTCAAATGGGTATGTTGCAAATAAAATAATTGACCCTTGTGCGGGAACTGCAAGTCTCCAGAAATCAAGTCTCGAAACTACAAATGTTTTTGATAAAGAAATAATTTCGGCAAAATTATACGATATTTATGGAGCAGAAATTAGAAGCTATAAGAAAAATGATTATTTTACAGATGGAATAAAAAATGGTATTTATATTCTAAAAGTCCAAATAAAGGATGTTATGCTTACTAAAAAAATAATTATAAATTAAATCTCATAAATTTATTTAATTAATCGAAATGGTTTTGAGAAAACTCAAAACCATTTTTATTTTATATGTAAAAAGTTAAAAAACTATCCTTTTAAATAGGCTTCTCGAACTTTCTTAAATAATTCGGAAGAATAAACAAATTCAACAATAGCTTCATTCTCGGTAAGGAAAATTTCTTCTTTGGTGCCTTCCCAGGCTTTTACACCATTTTTTAGAAACAAAATATGATCCCCAATTTCCATTACGGAATTCATATCATGAGTGTTTACGACGGTAGTGATATTGTATTCCTCCGTAATTTCTCGGATTAAATTATCTATCAAAATTGCGGTGTTTGGATCTAATCCCGAATTGGGTTCGTCACAAAACAAATATTTAGGATTGTTTACAATAGCACGGGCAATAGCAACCCTTTTTTGCATTCCTCCAGAAATTTCAGAGGGTAATTTTTTGTGAGCGCCTACTAGATTTACTCTTTCTAAAACAAAATCCACACGTTTTTGGATTTTGGCATTGCTGTCTTTGGTAAACATTTTTAAAGGAAAACCCACGTTTTCCGAAACGGTCATACTGTCAAAAAGAGCACTCCCTTGAAAAAGCATACCAATTTCGGTGCGAATTTCTCTTTTTTCATCGGCACTTAATTCAGAGTAAATGCGACCATCAAAAGAAATTGTTCCTACTTCTGGCGTGTGAATTCCTAATAATGATTTTAATAATACAGTTTTTCCAGATCCACTTTGTCCGATAATCAAATTGGTTTTTCCTGCTTCAAAAACACAAGAAACTCCTTTAAGAATTTTGACACCGCCAAATGATTTTTCTATGTTTTTTATTTCTATCATTTTGTTAAGAGTAATTGGGTAATAATATAATTTAGCAAGATGATGGTAACTGAAGTCCATACAAAAGATACAGTACTGGCTTTACCAACTTCAAGTGCTCCACCTTTCATGTAAAAGCCATGAAAAGAAGGAATAGTGGCTAGTAGCATACCAAAAATAAAAGTTTTGGTAAAAGCATATGCAATGTGGAAAGGGATAAAATCTCTTTGAATACCTTCGATAAAGTCAATACTAGCTCCAAAACCACCATAAACAGTTGCAATATATCCACCTGCAATACCTAAAAACATTCCAATACCTATTAGAAAAGGATATAAAAGTAAAGCTATAATTTTTGGGAAAACCAAATAATTAAGAGAGTTTACGCCCATTACTTCTAACGCATCGATTTGTTCGGTAACGCGCATAGATCCTATACTGGATGTTATAAAAGAGCCCATTTTTCCTGCCATAATGATAGACATGAAAGTTGGTGCAAATTCTAAAATTACCGACTGACGTGTGGCATATCCAATAAGATATTTTGGAATAAAAGAATTAGTTAGATTCAAAGCCGTTTGCATAGAAACAACTCCGCCGACGAAGAAAGAAATGAAAGCAACAATTCCCAACGAATCAATAATTAAATCATCGACTTCTTTGAAAATTAAACCTTTCATAACAGACCATTTTGTTGGTTTGTTGAAGATTTCTTTCCACATTAAAAAATATTTCCCGATTTGGGATAAATAGCGAATGAGCATCATAATTATATAGAATATAGGCTAAATTACAAACTTGTTGTGAGTTATAAGTTATGCGTTATGGGTTTTTCCTTAGAAAAGTTTTTGTTTCATTTTTTGTAAACGATAATTTCGAATGAAACGGGCTTGTTCTTTGGTTACCAATAAAGGAGTTTTGGCCTTTTTGGCTTTCCAAAAACCTTGGATGTAATCCAAGAAAAGCAATGGTTTCTTTTTCATCATGGCTAATTTCACCGATGCGATTGCTGTAATCCAGAAACCATATCCAAGAGTGTAAAAAGCCTCACCTTGTTTGTAACGTGATGTTTTGTTATAATTAGCACCTGTTGGTTTGAGGTGTTTTACATGTAAACTCGAATCTGTGACTACTTTCCAGTTGTAGTATTTACAAAGTAATTCGTCAACTGTATCCCAGCCCATAGCAGGTTTTAAGCCTCCAATTTGTTGGAAAGTTTCTTTTCGATAGGCTTTTAATGCGCCTCGAATATGATCTTTATCGGTAAGGTTTTCTAAAACCCAGTCGCCATTTTTTTCGATATAACAAAATCCGCCTGCCATTCCGATTGTTGAGTCGGATTGAAAATGTTTAATTACGGTTTCGAAATAATTGGAAGGAAAAATTAAATCGGCGTCAATTTTTACGATTAAATCGTAATCTTCGTCCAAAGTTTCAAATCCTTTCTGAAAAGCTTGAATCACCTTGCTTCCAGGTAAATGTATCGCTTCGGAAGTTTTGTTTACCAGAGTAATAAACGGATTGTCTTTGGCGAAAGCCAAAACAATTTCGGCAGTTTTATCGGTCGAATTATCATTGACAACCACTACTTTTTTTGGTAAAACAGTTTGCGAAATCAAGGATTGCAAGGTCAAAGCGATAAAAGCCTCTTCGTTGTAGGTCGGAATTACGATGTAATATTTCATTTGTTTTGTTCAAAGCTTTGTCAAAGTTTAAAACTTTGACAAAGCTGTTTATTTTGCTTTTTCAGCGTAAACAATATAATATCTTGGAGTGAAAAATCGCAATAATGGGCGAAATCCAATTTTCTTAACAGGATGTGTAAATTTTTCTCTGTCAATGATTTTCCAGCCTGTTTTTTCTAATAACCAGTCCAATTGCCAATCTTCAAATTCGTGGTAATGTCTGTCCCACATATCCGTTTTACTGCGGTAAGCAGAAGAAAACCAAAGACGCAATGGAATTGATATTAATAATTTATCCGATTTGATTTCGGTTAAAATAGTATAGGGATTGAGTAAATGTTCGAAAATTTCAAAAGCGGTTACTACATCTTTTTTGTCTTCCGAAAAAACACTTTGGTTAATGTCCAAATCTTCGCCAGTAGTGTTTTTTACTGAGTAACCTTCAGCTTTCATGATTTTAGAAAAGGGGTTGTCGACACCCAAGTCCAATATGGTTTGAGAAGTGGATACGTGTTTTTTTAAAAATTCTAAAGTATGTTTGAATCTTTTATTGGGAAACGTTTTTTCGTACATGTTTTTAATTTTTAACTATCGCTTTTGCTTTAGAGTTTGCAAATATAAAGATTCTGTTTCTTATACGGTTTGTAATTTAAGATTTGTCCAAGATTATCGATTGATTTTTGAGATGTATTGTGTGTTTTCAATCTTGTTTTCAAAAAGAAAAGCCCACTGCACTAAAAAAAGTGAGTGAGCCTTAAAATAAATAAGCGTACAGCTTAGTTTAATATCGATAAACAAATGCATTGATGTTCATTCCTGCTCCCACAGAAGCAAAAATGAGTACATCTCCTTTGTGGATTTCTTGGTCCTCGATTTGTCCTCTAATCAAAAGGTCAAAAAGGGTAGGCACGGTTGCAACACTGCTGTTTCCAAGTTCGTGTATGCTCATTGGCATAACGTCTTTTGGGGGAGTTTGCCCGTATAATTTGTAAAAACGATGAATGATGGCTTCATCCATTTTTTCGTTGGCTTGGTGAATGAGGATTTTTTTAACATCATTAATCCCCAGGCCACTTTGATCCAAACAGCTTTTCATGGCTGCAGGAACCTGGCTTAAAGCAAATTCATAAATTTTACGACCGTACATTTTGATGTACTTAGTGTCGGGATCTAAATCTGGGTTGTATGATTTTCCGAAATAAAGAAAGTTGGCTTCTTCTGCTGCATACGTAGCGCTTTCGTAAGATAACATTCCAGTTTCGTCATCTGAGGCTTCTATGACAGAAGCTCCGGCTCCATCAGAGTAGATCATGGAATCTCTGTCGTGGGCATCTACTACTCGGGACAATGTTTCGCCACCTATGACAAGGCACTTTTTTGCCATACCCGATTTTATGAATGCATTGGCTTGCAATACGCCTTCAATCCAGCCTGGGCATCCAAAAAGGATATCGTAAGCAACGCATTTTGGATTCTTTATTTGTAATTGATGTTTTACTCTTGTGGCCAAACTTGGGATAATATCCGATTGGGTTGTACCGTATTTTACATCTCCAAAATTGTGTGCAAAAATGATATAGTCCAAGGTTTCTGGATCTATTCCTGCGTTCTCTATCGCTTTTTGGGAGGCGAAAAACGCTAAGTCTGAGGCAGTGTATTTATCCTCGGCATATCTTCTTTTTTCGATACCCGTAATACCTTTGAATTTGTTAATTACGACTTCGTTTGGATAAGCAAAAGGTGAACCATCTTCATTTAAAAACACATGTTCACTAAAATCGGTGTTGCTAATCTTTTTCTCAGGAATATAGCTTCCTATACCAGTTATTTTTATTTTCATTGTGATATTTTCCAGAATAAATTTTGGCTAAATTAATTATAATAAATGTATAAAGGGCAAATTATTTACTATGCATGCATATAATTGCAGAATATTAAATATATGGCAAAATTATTGAATATATTTTATTGAAAATTATTAAATGATGCATTTTATTCTTGGAATCACTATAAATAACAAAGCGGGTATTTTTTGTTAAAAAATTTATTCTTTGTTTTAAAAGGATAAATGTCATTTGATTTTAAATAAAAAGTTTTAACGGTAAAAGGATGATTTTGTCTAGAAATAGAAAGGCTTTTGGTATATATTTCATGAAAATTAAATACGTTGAATAAACCGTTGAGAGCGACATCCTATCTCGTTTTTTCTACGAGGTGTATATAGTAGATAGCAGTAGGAATGCTGATGAAAAATGGAAAACATCTGCTCCTAGATTTTTATTCAGAATTCTAATAAATGAAAACCCTTTCAATTTCTTGCTGAAAGGGGTAGCTTATTCTTTTAAATTTAAATCTAATGAAAATTATTTTATTGTCGTTATTACTATAACACCACTAGATCCTTGAGATCCATAATAAGAAGCTTCAGCGCCTTTTAAAACCCTTATTGATTTTACATTATTAGGAATAAGATAATCGATATTTGATACTATCATCCCGTCAACAACAAATAATGGCTCAGAAGCATAATTTATTGAACTAACTCCCTGAATGGTTATTTTGTGATCTCTTGAAACGGTCACTCCTGCTACTTTGCCTCTTATCATGTCGTAGATAGTATTGTAATTACTCTTGTCACTTTGGGTACTTTTACCTTGAGATTTGGCAACATATTTGTCTTCTGATTTTGAATATGCAATTGAGACATCATTCCCTTTTTCTGTTTTTTTTGATTGATCGGCTTCTAAAAACACAAAACTCATCTTGTTTTCATTATTATATTTAGAAGATAATAATCCGTATTCATGAGAGTAAACATTAATTGTGCCCACCTTTGCAGGAATTGAAACTTCAAAATCTCCATTCTTATCTGTTGTTACTTTGGAGTATATGGAATCTAGATATATTTTAGCTTTTGCAACAGGTTTATTGTTAAAATCCACGACCTTCCCAGTTAGTCTATTTTGACCGTATCCAAAAAACACAAATGATAAACAAATAGTAAGTAATATTTTTGAAATTTTCATAATGAGATTATTTAATTAGGGATTAGGGAGTTAAGTTATTTAATTTTTTTGAATAATCATTAATGTATTAAAAGTTTATCAATTTCCACTAGTGTGGAGTTACTTCGTCTATTCGCTGTTACTATGGTTCTCCTCCTTGGGGATGACATTTTTTTGAAAAATATTTTATGAAAAGCAGAATAGGTTTCCTAGCCCTGATGGAAGCGGCATCTCCCGATTTAGAAAAACAAGGCTTTTTTGCCGTAGTTTTTGTTAATCGGGAATACAGTGTACAGCAGGACTGATGTTGATGAGGAGCGAAAATTTCTGCTCCTTATTTTTATTAGGACTATAAAATGAAAAACCCTTTCAGTTGTAATACTGAAAGGGTTTTGTGTAATCTGAAGTTTGCAATCTGCAATCTAAATTCTGCTTTCTGGAATCTAACTTTCCATATAAGCCTCGATAGGCGCACAGCTACACACTAGGTTTCTGTCACCGTAAGCATCATCGGCTCTACGAACGGTAGGCCAGAATTTGTTTTCGGCGATGTAATCGAGTGGGAAAGCGGCTTGCTCTCTGCTGTATGGGAAATCCCAAGTTTCGGCAGTAAGCATGGCCAATGTATGAGGTGAATTTTTCAATACGTTGTTACTGTCTTCGATAGTTGCTGCTTCGATTTCTTTACGAATGGCAATCATAGCATCACAAAAACGGTCTAATTCTTCCAGGTTTTCACTTTCGGTTGGTTCGATCATCAAGGTTCCTGCCACTGGGAAAGAAACGGTTGGTGCGTGGAAACCATAATCCATCAAACGTTTTGCGATATCGGTAACTTCGATTCCTTTTTGTTTGAAAGGACGACATTCCAAAATCATTTCGTGAGCCGCACGACCCATTTCACCAGAGTATAACGTATCGTAATGACCGTTTAATTTTTCTTTAATGTAATTGGCGTTCAAAATAGCGTGCTCAGTGGCTTCTTTCAATCCATCGGCGCCTAACATTGTGATGTAACCGTAAGAGATCAAACACACCAATGCCGATCCCCAAGGTGCTGCAGAAATACCTGTAATGGCACTGCTTCCTCCTGTTGGGATAACTGGGTTTGATGGCAAGAAAGGAACTAAGTGCTCCGCAACGCAAATTGGTCCAACACCTGGTCCACCACCACCGTGAGGGATGGCGAATGTTTTGTGAAGGTTCAAGTGACAAACGTCAGCCCCAATAGTTGCTGGGTTGGTCAAACCAACTTGTGCATTCATATTGGCACCGTCCATATAAACTTGTCCACCGTTTTCGTGGATGATTCTTGTAATTTCTATAATAGCGCTTTCAAAAACCCCGTGAGTCGACGGATAAGTAACCATCAAACAAGAAAGGTCATCTTTGTGCTCAATTGCTTTTTGACGCAAATCTTCTACGTCTATATTTCCATTTTCCAATGTTTTGGTTACGATTACTTTCATACCTGCCATTGCTGCCGAAGCCGGATTGGTTCCGTGAGCCGATGATGGAATTAAAGCAATGTTTCTGTGGTGATCGCCACGCGATTGGTGGTATGCACGAATAACCATTAATCCTGCATATTCTCCTTGTGCTCCTGAGTTAGGTTGCAAAGTCGTTCCTGCAAAACCAGTAATTACGTTTAATTGCTGTTCCAATTTAGACAACATTTCTTGGTATCCTTGTGCTTGGTCTAGCGGTGCAAAAGGGTGAATGTTGTTCCAAAGTGCATTGCTTAAGGGCAACATTTCTGAAGCTGCATTCAGTTTCATTGTACAAGATCCTAGAGAAATCATGGAGTGATTCAATGATAAATCTTTACGCTCCAACATTTTGATGTAACGCATCATCGCTGATTCTGAGTGGAATTGGTTGAAAACATCGTGTTGTAAGAAAGATGATGTTCTGTTTAAATCCTCTGGAAAATGATTAGCTTCTGATAAAGTTTCGATTGTTGCTGCTTGCTTACCATTTGCGGAAGCGAAAATACCAGCAATTTTATTGATATCGGCAATACTTGTAGTTTCATTCAAAGAGATAGAAACTGTATTGTCGTCGATGTAGTAGAAGTTCACCTCGTTTTGTTCTGCAATAGTGCGAACTTTTTGAGCATCTGCTTTGATTACGATAGTATCGAAGAAAGCGGTATTGGTTTGTTGTAAACCTAGTTTCTCCAATTCGTTAGACAAAGTTGCTGTTAAAGCGTGTACTTTATCAGCGATGTATTGCAAACCTTTTGGTCCGTGATATACAGCGTACATTCCAGCCATAACCGAAAGTAAAACTTGCGCAGTACAGATATTTGAAGTCGCTTTGTCACGTTTGATGTGTTGCTCACGCGTTTGTAAAGCCATACGCAAAGCACGATTCCCGTTAGTATCAACCGTTACCCCGATGATTCTTCCCGGCATAGATCTTTTGTACTCATCTTTGGTAGCAAAATAAGCAGCGTGTGGTCCACCATAACCCAACGGAATTCCGAAACGTTGTGTGGTTCCAACTACTACTGCAGCTCCCATTTCTCCTGGAGGCGTTAATTTTGTTAAACTCAAAATATCGGCAGCAACAGCTACTTTAATTTCGTTTGCTGCAGCTTTTGCAATAAATGAAGTATAGTCGTTTACTTGACCATATTTACCTGGATATTGAAGGATAGCCCCGAAAAAGTCTGATGAGAAATCAAAAGTTTCGTGGTTTCCAACAACCAATTCTATTCCGATTGGAGTAGAACGAGTTTGTAAAACCGATAAAGTTTGAGGTAATATTTCTTCGGAAACGAAGAATTTATTGACATTGTTTTTCTTTTGATCGCGTGTTCTTACGTCAAACAATAATGCCATTGCTTCGGCAGCTGCAGTCGCTTCATCCAATAAAGAAGCATTTGCGATTTCCATTCCGGTAAGTTCAACTACCATAGTTTGGAAATTTAAAATAGCTTCCAAACGACCTTGTGCAATTTCAGCTTGGTAAGGAGTATAGGCAGTGTACCATCCTGGGTTTTCAAAAATATTTCTTTGAATAACAGCAGGAACAATAGCCTGATTGTATCCTAAACCTATGTACGATTGAAACATTTTGTTTTTGCTTCCCAACTGGGTGATATGATTGGCATATTCATATTCAGTCATAGCAGGGTCTAATGCAAGAGGTGCTTTTAGACGAATGTCATCCGGAAGTGTTTCATAAACAAGTCGCTCTATAGAGTCAACTCCTATGGTTTTCAACATGTGTTGTAAATCTGTTTCTCTCGGGCCAATGTGTCTTAAAGCAAAAGAATCTGTTTTCATGTGTAGTTAATATTTGTTTTTTATTTGAACATGGTATCGCCATTCTGTTTTAATTATTCTACAGTATGAATCATGGCGATTTCATATATGTGTAGCTACTATTTGTTTTTTTTAAGTCTAAAGGAAAAGCCTGATTGTTTAAATATTCATTTATATTTGAATTTCAGTCCAATCAAGACTATTTAGTGTAGAAATAAAAGCGTTGTGTTTTTTGTGGTGCAAAAATAAATATTAATCTCTTAATAAAGCCCTTTTTTAACTTGATTTTATAGGGATTTTTCAACTAATGGACTGATTTATTAACAATTGATTAAATTTGTTTAATGAAGGTTTTAAAAAGCATTCTCCAATTTTACATAAACAGCAGCATTCATGTTGGTTTGTCCTGTTTTGCTTTGGTACAAATGACTAATTTTATGTTCCACATTCCAGAGGATAAGCCGATAGCAAATTTTGCTTTTTTTGGAACTATTGTGGGGTATAATTTTGTCAAGTACGATAGTTTTGCTCGAACACATAAAATAAAAATGAGAGGTACTTTGAAACTGATTGTTTTGTTTAGTGTTTTTTCTTTTTTGGCGGTTGGTTTTTACTTTTTTCAATTGCAACGCATAACACAAATTGTTTCAGTAGGGGTTTTATCGCTGACTTTATTGTACACGTTACCATTTTTTCCGAATCGGAAAAATGCTAGAAATTGGGCTGGTGTCAAAATTTATATTGTGGCTTTGTGTTGGGTTGGAGTAACTTTAGTATTGCCAATTCTGGATGCTGGAATTGCAATAACGTTGGATTTTTATCTAAAAAGTGTTCAACGATTTATATTGGTTTTTGTATTGATTCTTATTTTTGAAATTATAGATTTGGCCAATGATGATCCTCATTTAAAAACCGTTCCTCAGCAAATAGGAGTGAGGCGAACTAAAAACCTAGGATATGTTTTATTGACGATTTTTTGTGTTTTGGAATTGTTTAATAGTAATTTCAAATACAATATTGTGCATTTGGTATTAGTGATTATTATCGCCACTATTACAACTTTGTTTTTGGCTTTCGCCAACGAAAAACGTTCCAAATACTACACTTCGTTTTGGACAGAAAGTATTCCTATTTTTTGGTGGGTTTGTGTTTTGTTTTTTTGGAAAATGTAATGATTGGTGAATATAATCACTAAAAAATATATTATTTGGTGAATGTAATCACCAAAAAACATAATAATTGGTGAATATAAAAATATTTTATTACATTTGTTTAAAATGAATGTGATGATAATAAGGAGTTTAATAGATAGAATACGAGATAGGCTGAATAAAGGAAAAGCAATCGTTCTTGTCGGCCCGCGTCAGGTAGGGAAAACGACCTTGATAAATGCATTGTTAAAGGATATTTCGTATTTATTTTTGGACGGAGACGATTCAGTGGTAATAGAAACTTTATCCAATGCTAATACAGAAACCTTAAAGAGTATCATTGGTGAATATAAATATGTTTTTATCGATGAGGTACAGCGGATTCCGAATATAGGATTGAAACTAAAAATCATTGTTGACCAAATAAAAGAAGTCCAAGTTATCGTGAGTGGTTCTTCGGTTTTGGATATTCATAATCAAACGCAAGAACCGCTTACAGGAAGGAAATTTGAGTTCCAAATGTTTCCTGTTTCTTGGAATGAATTCGAAAATAATGTGGGTTATATCAAAGCGAAGCAACAACTCGAACTCCGATTGTTATACGGAATGTATCCAGATGTAATCAATAACTTTGGAAATGAATATGAGATTCTTAAAAATTTAGTGTCGAGTTATTTATACAAAGATATTTTGGCTTTGACAGGCATTCGAAAATCAGAAGTTTTAGAAAAAATTCTGCAAGCTTTGGCGTTACAAATTGGTAGCGAAGTAAGTTACAATGAAATAGCTCAATTGGTGGGTGTTGATAAAAATACGGTTAGTAATTATATTGATTTACTCGAAAAAAGTTTTGTGATTTTTAGGTTGAACAGTTTTAGCCGAAATGTTCGAAATGAAATCAAAGCCAATAGGAAAATATACTTCTATGATAATGGCGTTCGAAATATGTTGATTGGGAATTTTAACTTTTTGGAATTCCGTCAGGACAAAGGAGCGCTTTGGGAAAATTTCTTAATTTCGGAACGAATGAAAGTGTTGAGTTATCAAAATAGTGTAGCAAAACCTTATTTTTGGCGTACGACTCAACAACAAGAAATCGATTATATCGAAACCGTTGCCGATGAAGTCAATGCTTTTGAATTCAAATGGAAAACTAAAAAAGTGAAACTGCCCAAAACTTTTTCGGACAATTATCAAGGGAGTTTTACGGTTGTGACTGTGGAGAATTTCAGGGAGTTTTTGAAGGTTTAATCTTCCGAGAACTCTCTTAAAATCTGATTTCTATTCAAAAGAAAATCAGTCAAATGTCTTTTCAAGAATAAAACATCAAATAATTTTCCAATAATGCCAAACGGAGTTTCATATTGCAAGTTATCTGTCATTATGGTAACTCCGTTTTTTTCTTCAAAATAATGTTCGTGTTTGAATGATTTGAATTTTCCTTCTTCCATTTCGTCCACAAAATAATTGTAAAAAGTCATTGTAGTAATTCGACTTTTGTGGGTTAAGTAAAATCCAAAATGTTTACCTCTCCACGTTACAGTCTCATTGTAATTTATTAATCCAGAAGTTATACCAGCGATGGCTATTTCTTTTGATTTGGAGGCGGATTTTTGATGAATATCAATATTTCGAGATACATCAAAAACAATTTGTTTTGAGGCTTTAATTTTAGTTGCGAGATTTATAGTTGTCATTTTATGCTATGTTTTTTAATGCTTTTTCTAAAGTGTCGAATTTAAATTGAAAACCATTTTCTTGTAATCGTTTTGGAATTACATTTCTACTTTTTAAGACTAATTCAGCTTCTGTGCCAATGAGTACAGCTCCGAATTTTAGTAACGATTGATTTATTGGAAAGCCAAAAAAAATCCCGACTGCTTTTCGTAATGATGACATAAAGTTTTTATTTTCAATTGGTTTTGGGGATACAATATTTATAGCTCCTGTTATTTTTTTCTCAATTATAAAAGTAATTGCTCTAGCAAAATCTTCTTCATGAATCCAGCTTATAAATTGGTTTCCTTTTCCTTGTTTTCCGCCGAAACCTATTTTCGCCAAAGTTTTAAGCGGAATAAAAGCGCCACCTTTTTTACCCAAAACTATAGAAGTTCTCAAAGCAGTTTTTAACGTATTTGGAGTTTCAATTTTAAAAAATGATTTTTCCCAAGATTGAGCAACATTCATGGAAAAATCATTTCCTATTTCTCCGTTTACTTCATCCATTTGCTTGTCTAATGAAAAACGATAAATTGTAGAAGTCGATGAATTCAGCCAGTGTTTCGGTGGTTTTTTACAGTTTAAAATCGCTTTGTTTAAAATTTTTGTGCTCTCAATTCGAGATAACAAAATCTCTTTTTTATTTTTTTTAGTATAGCGACAATCAACTGATTTTCCAGTGAGATTTATTAAAACCGTTGCATTTTCTAATTCATTTTCCCAGCCCGAAAAGGTTTTAGCATCCCAGTTTATGTACTTTACGTTGCTTTTAGTTTGTGACTTGCCTCTTGTTAGAATAACGATTTCTTCGAATTTGTCTTTGAAATGATGAATTAAAACTTGTCCTAGGAATCCTGTTCCTGCGGCGATGATTAATTTTTGCATGATGCTGTTTTTTACTAACCTAACAGGTTTTTTAAACCTGTTAGGTTTCTTTTGGAATTAAGCTTTAAAAACTATTCTTTCTTCGTTTTGCACTTCTTTAGCTTTTCTTTTTCCTCTAAAAAAGAAATATAAATTTAGAAATAACATTAATCCAAGATAGATAGAAAAACTTCCGATTTTGTAACTCAAGGCTTCAACAAGTGATTGATAGCTGTTGTCATAAATACTCAATTGTAAAATCATTAATGCAAATCCAAGATTTAGAAGATAGAACCCAGTTTCAAAAAGTTTATTAGTTGCATTTGCAATTTCTTCTCTGCCTTTGAAAATGTCAAGCATATATATTTTTCCGTTTTGAAATAGTGTTTTTGAAACATAATAAGTTAAGAAAATAGCAATTGGTAAGTAGATTGCGTAACCGATTAGAATTTTTGTAGTTTCCATAATAATAAGTATTTAATTGTTATTTAATTAATTTGTGAATGTATTTGGTAATAATTATAATGTTTGTGTAATGTAATGCTGAAATAATAAAAACAATTGTTGCTGTTTTTATAGCTATGACTTCAATAAGTTGGCTTGCTGAAAGTATTTTTTCCCATAAAATTAAAGTCATTGAGCAATAACCAATGTTTAAAAGATAATAACCTAATAGTAGAGCCTGATTTATTTTGTGGCATAAATCGGTATGATTTGGAATTAATTCTGAAACATAAATATTTCCATTTTTATAGCAGATTTTCCCAACTTTCAGAATAATAGTAACCGTTATAATGAGGTAAATAAAGTACCCAATGATGTTACCGTTCATTTGTTTGCTTTTTTATAGATTAGTATAGAAAGGTAAATTGCTAATATTGGAGGCGTTGAAATTAAGGGCCAGGTTAATTCGTCAAGATAAAAGATGTTTTCGTTGAAATACCATAGACTAAAGAATAATAGTGCCACAGTGAAATATATTTTGATATTTAAATCATTCTTAAATTTCATCCAGAAAATGATACCGATAATTAATTGTAAGAATCCTGTAATTATCATTGAATATGCTGATAAGTAGAATCCTGTTCCATCAATAAAACCATAGAGTAAAAAAATTATGGGAATTGCAATTGCAATAGAGTTTACTAATTTTAAATTCTTCATAGTTATTGTTTGTTTTAAACTTTCAGAAAAAAATGAAAGTTTTAGTTAATTTTTTTTTATTTCATAATTTTTAAAACCAATTTGCCTAACCAATTTTCTTTGAATTCAGTCATTTTGTCTAACATATTATCAGCTTTTAAAACGAAATCATATAGTTTAGTAGTTTGATCAACAAAGTGTTTTTCTTCTACTGAATCTTTAGATTCGATCGAGGAAACTTCTTTTAAAATTTTAAGAGCCGGTTTGATTTCGCGTTTGCTTCTTTCTCTTGCAATTTTGGATGCTAATTCATCTAAATCTTTTTCGGCAGTAAAGAATTCTCTGCGTTCTCCAGCTTTATATTCTTTGTAAACAATGCCCCAATCCATCAATGCCCGCAAATTCATGCTCGCATTTCCGCGTGATATCTGCAATTCTTCCATCACTTCTTCCATAGAAACAGCTTCGGCAGAAACCATTAACAAAGCGTGAATTTGCGCCATTGTTTTGTTTATTCCCCATTGAGAACCTAATGCTCCCCAGGTTTGTACAAATTTGTTTTTGGCTTCTTTGAATTCCATTTTGGATTTATTTCTTTTGTTGAAACAAATGTACGTAAAAATTTTTAAACTTTCAAAAACAAATGAAAGTTTATCTTGAGGATAATTTTATTTGAGAGAATTTTTTTATATTTGAATAATATTTTAATGATAAAAGGATTCTGTAACTATTTTTTAGTTACAAATAAAAAATGCTATCTTTGTATGAGTAAAGTAGAAAAGCTAATAGAAAAATTAAAATCAAAACCAAGAGATTTTACTTGGGATGAAATGCTGAAAGTTTTGAAGCATTTTGGTTTTGAACAAATAGCACAAGGCAAAACTGGAGGGTCGCGAAGAAAATTTGTGAATAAAGAAAAGCAAATTATAAGTTTACACGAACCCCATCCGCAAAAAGTTTTGAAATTGTATCAATTGGATATAATCATTGACTATTTAAAGTTGTAAAAGATGAAAAATTATTTAGAATATAAAGGATATATTGGAACTGTGGAGTTCTCTGCAGATGACAAGATTTTCTTTGGGAAAATTCAAGGCATAAATGATTTGGTTACTTTTGAAGGAGCTTCTGTTGTCGAATTGGAAAAATCTTTTCAAGAATCGGTATTGGATTATTTGGAAACATGCGTAGCTTTAAATAAAGCACCCGAGAAAGTTTTTAAAGGTTCTTTTAATGTTCGAGTTTCACAAGAATTACATCAAAAAACAGCTCTTTTGGCATCTAAAAAAGGTTTGAATTTGAATGATGTTGTAAAAGAAGCATTGTCATATATTGTAAGTCATGAGGAGGTTTTAAACTAAAAAAACCGAAGCATTACTACTTCGGTTTCTAATATTTTTAACAATCTAGAAATCTATAACAATCCTGCTCTTTTCAACAAAGCATCTGGTTTTGGTTCTTGCCCTCTAAAACGTTTGTATAAAATCATTGGGTGTTCGGTTCCTCCTTTTGAAAGTACATTTTCCTTAAATTTCTCTGCTACTTCAGTATTAAATATACCTTCTTCTAAGAAATAATCAAATGCATCAGCATCCAATACTTCAGCCCATTTGTAGCTGTAATAGCCAGAAGAATATCCTCCTTGAAAAATATGCGAAAAAGCAGTACTCATAGCATTTTCTTTTACATCAGGATACAATTGCGTGGAAGCAAATTGTTCGATTTCAAAAGTTTTGATATCAGTTATGTTTGTAGGATCCTGTCCGTGCCAACCCATGTCCAATAATCCAAAACTCAATTGACGCATTGTTGCCATTCCTTCTTGGAAACTTGCACTTTCTTTGATTTTTTGTACATATTCCTGCGGAATAACTTCACCGGTTTCATAGTGATGTGCAAACAAAGCCAAAGCTTCTGGTTCATAGCACCAGTTTTCCATAATCTGACTTGGTAATTCCACAAAGTCCCAATAAACAGATGTTCCCGAAAGATTCGGATATGTAGTATTTGCTAACATTCCGTGCAATCCGTGTCCAAATTCGTGAAATAAAGTCGTTACTTCATTAAATGTCAAAAGTGACGGTTTAGTTTCGGTTGGTTTTGTAAAGTTGCAAACATTAGAAATATGTGGTCTTTCGTTTATACCGTTTTTGATGTATTGTGATTTGAAAGAAGTCATCCAAGCACCATTTCGTTTGCCTTTTCTCGGAAAGAAATCGGCATAAAAAACAGCAACCAATTCGTTGTTTTTGTCTGTTACTTCATAGGTGGTTACTTCTTCATGGTATTTGTCGATATCGAAAACCTCAGTAAAAGTCAGCCCGTACAGTTTTCCTGCAATGGTGAAAGCACCATTTAAAACTTTCTCCAATTGAAAATAAGGTTTCAATTTTTCATCATCCAAGTTGAATAATTGTTGTTTCAATTTCTCCGAATAATAAGCACCATCCCATTTTTCAAGTTGCTCAATACCGTCCAATTCTTTGGAGAAAGCCGATAATTGATCAAATTCTTTTTGTGCAGCCGGTTTGGCTTTGGCCAATAAATCATTGGAAAACGATAATACTTTCTCAGGACTTTCAGCCATGCGCTCTTCAAGAACAAAATGGGCATGAGTTTTATAGCCTAAAAGATTGGCTCTTTCGAAACGCAGTTTAGTAATTTTTAAAACAATCTCCTGATTGTCGAATTCGTTATTTTGAAAACATCTGGCACCAAAAGCAATCGCCATTTTTTTACGCAATTCACGATTGTCAGCATACGTCACAAACGGAATGTAGCTAGGGTGATCCAATGTGAATATCCAGCCTTCCTTTTCTTGGGCTTTCGCCAAAGAGCGAGCCGCTTCGATGGTTCCGTCCGGTAAACCTGCCAAATCCTTTTCATCTGTTAGATGCAATTCAAAAGCATTAGTCTCAGCTAAAACATTTTCACCAAATTGCAAGCTCAATTTCGATAGTTCTTTATCGATTTCTCGTAACTTATTTTTCTTGTCTTCGGGTAAATTAGCTCCATTTCTGGAAAAGCTTTTGTATTGTTTGTCCAGAAGTGTTGTTTGCTCTGGATTCAAGCTCAATGAATCCATTTGCTCATAAACCATTTTTACTTTGGCAAATAGAGCAGCATTCAAACGAACATCATTTCCAAATTCAGATAATAAAGGAGAAACGTCTTGAGCAATTTTTTGCATTTCGTCACTCGTTTCAGCCGAATTTAAATTGAAAAAGATACTTGAAATTCGATCCAAGGTGTCTCCGCTAAATGATAACGCTTCAATAGTATTTTGAAAAGTAGGATTTTCTGTGTTACCAACTATTGCGTCAATTTCGGCTTTGGCCAAATCAATAGCTTCCTGAAAAGCAGGAAGATAATCTTCGTTTTTTATTTTTGAAAATGGCGCAGTATCTAGCTTGGTGCCAAATTTTTGAAGTAGTATATTCATAATTCTATATTCTATTTTGTTTCAAACAAGTGGTTATTATGGGGTTGCATTTTTATCTTTTGAAAACAAAAGACAAGAAAAATATGTTAAAATTTTCGACAAGCATGTATTTTGTCGATTATTTATGTACTTTTGTCGAGAAATTAATTAACGCATGAATTAATTCAGTCGAATTTATAAGCTCTTTTTGTCCCAAATCACAAAGAAATTTATATCATTAAATACCACACACATTTATTGATAAAACTAAATTCCCCCAAGTTTAGATTTTACAATACCAAAAAAGCTCCTTTTTCAGGAGCTTTTTTTATTTATTCAAGTTTTCAGAAGATTTATAAACGGCTTCTTTCAGTCCTTCTTTATAGGTGATGATTTTTTCTAAAATAGTTGCGTCAGCACTTCCTATGATTTGTGCGGCGAGGATTCCGGCATTTTTTGCTCCGTTTAAAGCAACAGTGGCAACAGGAACACCGCCTGGCATTTGTAAAATAGATAAAACACTGTCCCAACCATCAATAGAGTTGCTAGATTTTACAGGAACCCCAATCACAGGTAACGGAGACATAGAAGCCACCATTCCAGGTAAATGAGCAGCGCCTCCAGCTCCGGCAATAATCACCGAAATGCCACGAGTGTGGGCATTTTTGCTAAAATCAAATAACTTTTCAGGGGTTCTGTGTGCCGATACAATATCGACTTCTACCGCTATATCAAATCCTTTTAAAATGTCTATGGCATCCTGCATTACCGGCATATCCGAAATGCTTCCCATTATTATGGCAACTTTGCTCATTATGTTTTTTTTTTTTAACACAGATTTCACAGATTTACACAAATTCAATCTGTAGTAATCTGTGAAATCTGTGTTTGATTATTTTATACTAATTACTCTTATCGTATTCTTCACGTCCTCGGCAATTCTTCTTGCTTCATTGATGTCTTCATTGACAATTGTTACATGTCCCATTTTTCTGAAAGGGCGGGTTTGTTTCTTGCCGTAAATGTGTGGTGTAACGCCATTCCATCCTAATATTTTTTCTATATTTTCATAAACGACATCTCCAGAGAAACCTTCTGCTCCAGAAAGATTGACCATAATTCCGGCTACTTTGCTCTCTGTATTTCCTAATGGCAAATCTAAAATGGCACGCAAATGGTTTTCAAATTGTGAAGTATAACTCGCTTCAATCGAATAATGACCTGAATTGTGTGGGCGAGGAGCCACTTCGTTTACCAAGATTTCATCGTCTTCGGTTTGGAACATTTCAACTGCCAAAAGACCAACATGATTGAATTGCTGAGAAACATTCAGCGCAATTGCTCTTGCTTTGTCTGCTACTTTTTCGTCAATTCTGGCAGGGCAAATCACATATTCTACTTGATTGGCTTCGGGGTGAAATTCCATTTCTACCACAGGATAGGTTCTTATTTCTCCTTGAGGATTGCGGCATACAATTACGGCCAATTCATTTTTGAAAGGAACCATCGTTTCTGAAATACATTCCACATTTGGTAAATTTTCTAAATCAGAAGCTTTTCTGATGACTTTTACGCCGTTTCCGTCATATCCAAATTCGGTACATTTCCAGACAAAAGGAAGTTGGATATTAGAATCCACTAAATCCACTACCAATTCTTTTAAAGTTGCATAACGTTTGAAAGGAGCCGTTGGAATATTGTTCTCTTTATAAAACGCTTTCTGAATTCCTTTGTTTTGTATTAGTTTCAGTGTTTTTGGCGAAGGATATACTTTTAAGCCTTCGTTTTCCAATTTTTCCAAAGCATCAAGATTTACCAATTCAATCTCAAAAGTCAAAACATCTACTTGTTTTCCAAAATTGTAAACGGTTTCAAAATCCATCAAGTCGCCTTGAAAAAAATGATTACACGCAATTTTGCAAGGAGCTTCGTCACTAGGATCAAGTACATACGTTTGAATATCAAATTTACGGGTGTCAAACAATAGCATTTTGCCTAATTGTCCGCCACCGAGTATGCCTAATTTAAAAGGGGATGAAAAATAATTCATTTGTTTTGTTTATTGTTTATTAACGGTCAAATGCAGTCACTTCGCTCGTGTCATTTATGTTAATTTATTTAAAAATTCATCTGGGGTATATACGTTGATTTCTGAAAATTTAAAATCTTTCAAATCTCTAGTTATAATACAATCCATAGTGTTTATTGATTGTGCTGTGGTAATCTGAATAGCGTCTTCGAAATCTTTGTGACTGGACTTGAGGCTTTTTTTAATAATATTTTTATCAACAGGAATAATATTAATTACATCTGTAATTTCGTCCAAAGCCATTCTGATTTTATCTTCATCAATAAATCTTTTCAATAAATAGTGTAATGTAACTATTGTGTTTGATGAGGTATAATAGATGACTTTCTTGCTCAGACCAAGTTTGTAAATTTCTGAAGATGATTTATAAAATGGTTGTCTGTTTGCTAGTATATCCATTAAAATATTGGTATCTAAAAAAACGTGCTTCATTTTAAATATTTTTCTTCTAAATATTCTTGAATAGCTTTTTTTTCATCAAAATCAGGAGGTAAACTTACAATACCAGTGATTTTTTTTATCCTAGACTCCAATTCATCTTCATCGTTTTTATTATTATTTGAATTTGAAACCAAACTTTTAAAGTAATTTTCTACCATTTCCGATAAACTTCTACCAGTTCCTTTGGCATAGATTTTAGCTTTTTCTATGACATCTTTTTCTAACGATAATGTGAGTTTAGTATTCATGTACGTATAGTTTTTGCAAAGATACGGATATTTTTTATTTTGCCTATTTTTGGTAGTATAAAATGCTATTTTATTTTCTTCAAAACTTCTTTGGCGACAGCCTTATAAGCTGCACTGTGATTTGGGAAGTCTTTGGTAATTATAATTTTCAATTCGGGATGAATCCAGTCATAATGTTGTCCTAAAATGTATAAAGTTCGCATTGAATAGGCTTTGGAAGCTACTTTGATATCATTTATCAACCAGTCAAAAGAGCTTTCTATGATTTCTTCTAAATTTTTTTCGGAAAGAATAATTTCCATTTTCTTGTAATGAGAAAGTACTAAAAGTTGACAAATTTTTGCCGCTGGTCGTATGGCGCTTTCATCTTTTAGGTTTTTAATTTGAGAACAAAAGGAATCCAAATGGGCTGTAATCCATTCCAATTTTTGGTAACATACAAATTCCAGAATCCAAAAAGCTTTGGATGCATTTTTATTCGAAGTCTGAAAACACAATTCAATCAACTCCGAAAAAAGTTCCCGATTATCCAGAACTTCATTGGCATATTTTTGTCTGTTGGCTCGATGTCCAGTTACATAATCTAAGTTTTTTTGGAATTCGGTGAGCATCATCTCTGTTTTTGATTTAAAAGTACAAATCAATTGACAATTGTCAAAAGTGAAATCCCTATCTTTGCCAAATATTTTAAAATATAAAACTGTGATACAACTACACGATAAACAATTTGTTCCGTTTATTTCAGCCCAAGAGATAAACTTTGCTATTGAAAAAATGGTAGCGCAAATAGAAGACGATTTTTTTGACGAAACACCAATTTTTATTGGAGTATTGAATGGTTCTTTTATGGTAGTTTCCGATTTTTTAAAATTATACAAAAAACCTTGTGAAGTATCTTTTATCAAATTAGCTTCTTACGAAGGAACTTCCTCTACAGAATCGGTTAAGCAATTAATCGGTTTAAACCAAGATTTAACAGGACGTACCGTAATTGTTATTGAAGATATTGTTGATACAGGAAACACTTTGGAAGAATTGAAACATTTGTTCAAAAGCCAAAATGTAAAACATTTTAAGATTGCAACGCTGTTTTTTAAACCGGATGCTTTCAAAAAGGACCTGAAAATTGACTATGTGGGTATTCGTATTCCCAACAAATTTATCGTTGGTTTTGGTTTAGATTACGATGGTCTTGGCAGAAACTTACCCGAAGTATATCAATTAAAGGAATAACAAAATAGTAAAAATCATATATAAAAAAGGAATGATCAATATAGTTTTATTTGGAAAGCCAGGAGCAGGAAAAGGAACTCAGGCAGAATTTTTAAAAGAAAAATACAAATTAACACACATTTCAACTGGAGATGTTTTTCGTTACAACTTGAAAAACGACACTCCATTAGGTAAAGAAGCAAGAGTGTACATGGATGCCGGGGATTTGGTTCCAGACGAATTGACTACCAAAATGCTTATTGATGAGGTAAACAAACACCTAGACACTAACGGGATTTTATTCGATGGCTATCCAAGAACTATTGCTCAAGCTGAAGCATTAGATGCTTTTTTGCCAACAATTGGTTCAAAAGTTGCAGCAACGATCGCGCTTGAAGCCGATGATGAGGTTTTAGTGGCCAGATTATTGGAAAGAGGAAAAACCAGTGGAAGAGTTGACGATCAGGACGAAGACAAAATCAGAAATCGTTACCAAGAATACAACGAAAAAACAGCTCCATTAATGGGGTATTATAAAGCACAAAATAAGTTTCACGCTGTAAATGGAATAGGATCTATTCAAGAAATTACAGAAAGACTTACCGCTGTTATCGATAATTTATAGGAGCATCTGCTTCGCCAGTTCGCTTTGCTCGTGTCCAGCTGTACGTTTCAAGTCACAGCCATAAAAAAACTATTTTTCTATGTCATAAAAGGAGCTTCCGTTGGTCGCTCTTTTATAACAAGAAAAATTAGTTTTTTATAGCAGTGAGCTTTTTACTTCCATCTGGGCTATTAAAATAAGATTACACAAAACAAGGTTCTAAGAATCAAAAGTATAAACGAATTATCTAAACATTGGAAATAGTAATAATATTTTTTCTGATACTCTTAAATGGATTTTTTTCTATGTCAGAGATCGCATTGATTTCGGCCAGAAAAAACAGATTGGAAACCGCGGCAAAAAAGGGTAACAAAAGTGCTCAAATAGCTTTGGATTTAGCCAATTCCCCAAATAAGTTTTTGTCAACAGTACAAATAGGAATAACATTGATTGGAATACTTACCGGTATTTACAGTGGGGATAAAATCACCGCGGATATGGAGGTATTTGTAAAAGGATTTCATGTATTGATTCCGTTTGCACGATCAATTGCGGTTGGAATTGTTGTTGTAATATTGACGTTCTTTTCTTTGGTATTGGGAGAGTTATTGCCAAAACGAATTGGGTTGAACCATCCAGAAGGAATTGCGAAAGCAGTGGCATGGCCTATGAAAATTGTTTCTGTAATTACCGCACCTTTTATATGGTTGCTTACTACTTCGACCGAATTTTTATTGGATGTGTTGCAAATAAAACCTACAGCCGACGGAAAAGTCACTGAGGAAGAAATAAAAGCCATCATCAAAGAAGGTACTGAAGTTGGTGAGGTTCAGGAAATAGAACAAGATATTGTGGAGCGCGTTTTTCACATTGGAGACCGAAAAATCAATTCGTTGATGACGCACAGAAAATCGGTTATGCTATTGCCTTTACACGCTGATAAAAATAAGGTAAAGGAATTTATGCTAAAAGAATTGCATTCCATTTATCCTGTTTATGGGGAAAATCACGATGATATTGTGGGAGTTGTAAATTTGAAAAATATCTTCGCCCATTTTGAAAACGAAAGTTTTAATTTGGCTGAAATAATGACCGACGCTCCATTTATGATGGAACAAACCACGGCATACAAAGCACTGGAGCAGTTTAAGGAAACAGGAATTCATTATGCATTGGTTTCAGATGAATATGGAGTTTTTCAGGGGGTAATTACGTTGAATGATATTCTTGAAGCACTGGTTGGTAATGCTTCCGATTTTTATAAGGACGATTTCCAGTTAATCGAAAGAGAGGACGGAACGTGGATGGTAGACGGGCATTATTCGCTACACGATTTTCTGACGTATTTCGAGTTGGATGATTTGATAAATGATTATGAAGTGACCACAGTAAGTGGATTAATAATGACCGAATTATCTCGTATCCCAAAAGAAGGAGAAAAGTTGATTTGGCAAAAATTTGAGTTAGAGGTCATCGATATGGATGGCGTGAAGATTGATAAAGTAATGGTTAAATCATTACAAAAACAGAAATAAAAATAGATGGCAGATGGCGATGGTAGTTTGATTTTTTTCAATCTAAAATCTAAAATCTAAAATCTGAAATTGAGAAAAATGACAGAAGGGAATTTTGTAGATTACGTAAAAATTTATGTTTCTTCAGGAAAAGGAGGAAAAGGATCTACGCATTTGCATAGAGAAAAATTTATTGAAAAAGGTGGACCAGATGGTGGTGATGGAGGACGAGGCGGACACGTTTATTTAGTTGGTAATAAAGGACTTTGGACTTTGTTTCACTTGAAATTTGCACGTCATATCAAAGCAGGTCACGGTGGAGATGGAGGAGGAGATCGCAGTACAGGTGCCGATGGTGAGGATAAATACATCGAAGTTCCGTTGGGGACAGTTGTAAAAGACAAAGAAACAGGCGAAACCCTTTTTGAAATTACGGAAGACGGAGAGAAGCAAATTCTTTCCCGAGGAGGTAAAGGAGGATTAGGAAACTGGCACTTCAGAAGTTCGACGAATCAAACGCCGAGATATTCACAGCCAGGTTTACCAGGTGTAGAAATGGATGTGATTTTGGAACTTAAAGTATTGGCCGATGTAGGTTTGGTAGGTTTTCCTAATGCAGGAAAATCAACATTACTATCTGTATTGACTTCTGCAAAACCAAAAATTGCCGATTATCCTTTTACAACTTTAAAACCAAATCTTGGAATTGTAGCGTACAGAGATTTTCAATCTTTTGTAATTGCCGATATTCCTGGAATTATAGAAGGTGCTGCCGAAGGAAAAGGATTAGGTCACTATTTCTTGCGTCATATTGAGCGTAATTCGACTTTATTGTTTTTAGTTCCAGTTGATACGCCAGATATTAAGGCGGAATATGACATTCTGGTAAATGAATTGACCAAATACAATCCAGAAATGTTGGACAAAGAACGTTTATTGGTGATTTCAAAATGCGATATGCTCGATGATGAATTAAAAGCAGAATTGAAAACAGAATTAGACGTTGCTTTCAAAGACATTCCTTATATGTTTATTTCGTCGGTAGCCCAACAAGGTTTGACTGAATTGAAAGACAAATTATGGAAGATGTTGAATGACTAAAAGGCATTATAATTAAAAAGAAAAAGGTATTCTAGCAATAGAGTGCCTTTTTTTTTTTGTTTTGAACAATTCTTAAAATTGGGTTAATTGGAAAGTATTTGATTGTGTTTAAAGTAGTAAAACTTTAATATGGTTATTAAAATGATTATATTCGTGCCGCTAAAATAAAATATACCCAAATGAAAAAAATTGTATTATTCTTGACCATGTGCCTAATGGCTTTTCCAGTGAGAGCCGATGAGGGAATGTGGTTTTTGATGTTTATCGAAAGACTGAACCATAGAGATATGGAAAAAATGGGCTTGCAATTGACAGCCGAAGAAATTTATAGTATCAATCATCATAGTTTGAAAGATGCTGTAGTTCAATTCAACGGAGGTTGTACGGCCGAGATTGTTTCAAAAGAAGGTTTGGTACTTACCAATCACCACTGCGGATACAATGCCATTGCAGAACTTTCTACCGAAGAACAAAACTATTTAAAGAATGGATTTTGGGCTAAAAACCGAAGTGAGGAGTTAAAACCAAAATCATTGTACGTGCGTTTCTTTGTTCGTATGGATGACGTTTCCAAAAGAATTTTATCAAAAGTAAATGATAAAATGACCGAAACAGAACGCAATAAAGTAATCCAACAAGAAATTGCACTGATTGAAAAAGAAAATAATGAAGGTGGAAAATACACAGTATCCGTTCGTCCATTTTTTCAAGGAAACGAATATTACTATTTTGTTTACCAAGATTATAAAGACGTTCGTTTGGTAGGAACACCTACTGAAAGTCTTGGGAAATTTGGTGGAGATACTGATAACTGGGAGTGGCCACGTCATACTGCCGATTTCTCAATGTTCAGAGTGTATGCAGATAAAGACGGAAATCCGGCGGAATATTCCAAAGACAATGTGCCTTTGCAGCCGAAACACCATTTGCCAATAAATATTACCGGAGTAAAAGAAAATGATTTTGCGATGATTTTGGGTTATCCAGGAAGAACGAATCGTTGGATGCCATCGGGAGGAATTGCACAAAATGTTAGTTATGCTTATCCTGCTTGGGTTGAAGGAGCGAAGACTGGAATGGACAACATGAAGAAATTCATGAAACAAGATGCGACAATAAACTTGAAATACGCTTCTAAATATGCTTCGACTGCTAATTATTGGAAAAACCGCCAGGGGATGATTGATGCATTGACTAAAGCAAAAACAGCTAGTACAAAGTCAAATGAAGAAGCTAAGTTCAATGCTTGGGCCAATAAACCTGAGAACAAAGAAAAATACGGAAATGTTATTGCTACAATAAATGACTATTATGCAAAAACAAATTTGAAATCACGTCATGACAATTATCTTACCCAATTGATGAGAACGACTTCTTATGGAGCTGGACCGTCTGTATTAGGGAATGCATTGATTGGTTATTACAAAGAAAATGATGCTAAAAGAGCCGAAATGCTACCGAAGATAAATAGCTTAATTGATAATTATTATGGTGAGTTTTATGCTCCTTTGGAAAAGGAAGTTTTGACAGCACAATTGAATTTGTATGCTGCTAAAGCATCTGAATATGGTTTGGCTCCAATTGTGGCTAAAATGAAGGAAACCAATAAAGGTAATTTTGCTGCCGATGTGGATAAAGCAATTTCGGGAAGTATTTTTACCAATAAAGAAACGGTTGAGGCTTTTATGAAAAATCCAAATGCCGAATTAATAGCTGCCGATCCTTTGTATGTGATTTCAAATGATTTGGTAACAAAAGTCAGAGCCAAATCTGAGGAACAATTAAAAGCGGATGATGATTTCGCTATTGCTTACCGCAAATTGGTGGAAGGTTTAAGAGAATCAAAATTGAATACCATTCAGTATCCAGATGCCAATTCTACTTTGCGTTTAACGTATGGTAAAGTTCGTTCCTTACCTGCTGACAAAAGAAATGATGCCAAAATAAACAATTATACAACAATGACCGGTATGGTCAATAAGTATAAAGCAGGAGATTCTGAATTTGATTTGCCAGCTCGTTTGTTGGAATTAAACAAAGCTCAGGATTTTGGTGAATATGCCGACAAAGCGGGATATATGCCTGTAAATTTCTTGACTGATAATGATATTACTGGTGGGAATTCAGGTTCTCCAGTATTGAATGGAAAAGGAGAATTAATCGGTGTGGCTTTTGATGGAAATATTGAAGCGATGGCAGGAGATGTTATTTTTGATAAAAAATTGCAACGTACCATCAATCTTGACATTCGTTTCGTTCTTTGGATCATTGACAAATACGCTGGTGCACATAACATTATTGAGGAAATGACGATTGTGAAGGAATCACACCCTTAAAAATCACACCCCTTTAAATTAAAAAAACCGTTCCATTTTTATAAATGAAACGGTTTTTTATTTTCGACAAACCCTTGCAAATCAATCATTATAAGTGTCAAATAAAAATTGCAGGGTTTCATTGATGTTATTGGCTTTCATAGATGGGTATTTTATTGAGGAATCAAGCCAGTTTTCGATTATTAGATCAAAATCATCACCAACATCGTACAGTACAGGAACACCCATTTTCTTCAGAGCGGCAGCATTACATTCTTGTTCATAATGTTTTCGGATAGGAATAGAAAGTATTTTTTTGCCAAGATATAAAGCCTCGGCAGGCGTTTCAAATCCACCTCCAGTAATAATTCCTTCACAATTGATGAGGCTTTTATTAAAGTACTGTTGATTGACTGGAAAATAGGTAACGTTCTTAATTGTGTGTTTGGTTTTTATGTCATTCAAAAACCAATGAAATTTTAAATTAGGAAGTTTGTTGAATGCTTTCTCTAAGCAATCTTTTTGAAAAGAAGGCAAGTAAACAGTTATATGCCCTGCATCTTTGGGTTCGGCATTTACGATTTCGTCTTTGATGATGGGAGGATAAATAAAATCATCGTATTTGTCAAAATGCAATCCAATGTTTTTTGGAGAGGGAGCGTAATGTTTGAGAATCATTTCGCCCATAACACTTTTCTTGTCCGGTCTGGGAGTTTTGGGGGATATAAAACTGGCTTGATGTCCAAATTGTATCGAATGCACTTTTTGAAGTTTACAGGCCAACGAAGTAATCGAGTCAAAATCATTGATGACCACATCGTAATTTTTCAGAGGCAAAGCATCGGCGTCTTTATAGATTTGTCTCGGTTTAATGTTTTTGGCAATGTCCCAATAATCCAAACCGCCGCACTTACTGTAATGCAAGCTACAACCCTCGCTTTTGAATTTTATAGGTAAATTGATGTCCAGACTAGCGTTGTTGCCACTTAAGAAAAAATCAACCTCTCCAAATTTTTGCAGATAAGGATACAATTGCACCGCCCTGCTGATGTGTCCGTTGCCTGTTGCCTGTATGGCGTAAAATATTTTCATTGCTGTATATTTTTATTTTTTTATAAGAACTCGATAAATGTCTAATCTCTCAAGGTTATTAATAGTGTCTTTTGTTTGTCTTCCAAAGCTGCAGAGTCGCAAAGTTTAACTTTTTTTCTCTTTGCGTCTTAGCGCCTTAGCGAGAGAAGATTTAGCAAAACTCAGCATGAAATCTCTCAATGTTATTAATAGTGTTTCTGTTTATCTCGCAAATCGGCAGAGTCACAAAGTTTAATTTTGTTTCTCTTTGCGTCTTAGCGCCTTTGCGAGAGAAAAATTTAGCAAAACTTAGCATGAGACTATTTTCGATTTTTAGGAGAGAATCTTGTTTACAATGTCGTTGACCACTTTTTCCTCATTGCTGTCGGCATCCTTGTAATGTTCTTTTTTATACTGATAAAGGCTCCATTTTTGTTTTTTGTATTCTAATGCAGTCAGATTTTCTATCCAATCTCCACTGTTCAGGTACATGACTTTTCCGTGTTCATTTTCTAATTCCTTCATCTGGGGTTTGTGAATGTGTCCACAAATAACATAACTACATTTTTTTTGAATAGCAACATCGGCTGCGGTAGTTTCAAAATTGGATATAAAAGAAACCGCTTTCTTGACGCTGTCTTTTATCATTTTGGAATAGCTTCTTTTTTCTTTGCCCAAAAGAGTCAAAAACCAATTAATCAAACTGTTGATCAGGATTAATAAATCATATCCTTTTCCGCCCAGTTTGGCGAGTATTTTGGCATAGCCCTGAGTGGAAGAATCGAACACATCGCCATGGAAAATCCACGCTTTTTTGCCGTCCAAATCCAACATAAGTTTGTCAACCAATTCGAAATTGCCTAAAACAAAATCAGAATATTTTCGTAGCGCCTCATCGTGATTTCCGGTAATGTAAATGACACGGGTACCGAGATTAGACATTTTTATAATCTGTCTCAGAACATTCATGTGGGCAGCCGGGAAGTAGCTTTTGGTGAAACTCCACATGTCGATAATATCGCCATTAAGAACTAATGTTTGTGGGTTTATTGATTTTAGATACTGCAGTAACTCTTTGGCGTGGCAGCCATAAGTTCCTAAATGGACATCACTTATAACCACCAGTGGAATTTTTCTTTTCCTTTTCATTTTTAGTTTTTACGAAAGTAAGACCGCTATGTTATCCTAATGTGTTCTTAGTATTATTTGTGTATAAAAAAGTATTGGTTTTTATAGATGATATTTTTAGGAATTAAAATACAGTTGAAGGTGTTTAGAGAAATGATTAGGAAGTAATAAATGATATCAAAATTGATATATATCACTTCTAATTTAAAAAATTAACATTATGTTTGTCAGACTAAGTCCTTATAATTGAAATGGAGTGTGTAGATCAGATTTTGTAACGCCTATTTTAATTGGATGGAAAAATTAAAACAAATATAACTTAAAACAAAAAACACACGTTGCTAATAAATTTCAAGTCATCGCATCAATATTTCAAGTCAATGTGTGTAAAGAAGGAATAAATCGGTTTCTGGAATTGACAGAAACCCCAATAAAAACTAATTAACCATAAAACCACCTTATATCCATTTATGAAAAAAGTAAAGTTAAGTCTGATAATTATTCTTTCAATAATCTGTACTCAATTGCAGGCACAAGCACCAACAAGAGATCGTCAAAAAGAAGAAAAAATTGAAAAACAACTCGAGGCGATTGATCCTTCATTGGTACAAATTTTCAAAGAGGCTACCGTTGCCATGGACAAACAAAATTATAAACTGGCAGACAGTCTATATTCTATTGTTTATTCGAAAGCTCCCAATTTTGATCCTGTCCTACGCCGACACGGCAGTTTACAATCAAGTTTAGGAAACACAAAAGAAGGAATAGATTTATGTAAAAAGGCAGTCGAAATAAACAGATCAGCTTACAACTTAACAAGTTTAGCGGAGGGATATTTGATTTCGAAGGATACAACAAAGCTCTATGAAGCGCAACAATTATTTAAAGAAGCCACAAAACTTCCAAACGGGGAAGATGTAGATATTTTAGCTGGGTATGTTCAAATTTCACTTCAAGTAAATGATATCACCACTGCAAAAGAAGTAGTGGAAAAATTGAAAGCAAAATATCCAAATGAGATGCTTACCCATTATTATTCGTCTATAATGTTGGCCTATGGAGAACAATGGAGAGAAGCCAAAAAAGAAATACTCAAAGCACAAGAAAAGGGCCTTCCGCAAGAAGAAGTTGATAGAATTTTGAATTTGGGCATAAATAATGAAATACTCAAAATGAATGCAGTCATTTATTTTGGTGTAATTGTAGCTGTTTGGGCTTTTGGGCTTTTATTGTTGTTCCTTGTAGGTAAATTTTTCTCAAACGTTACTTTGAAAGCCATCGAGAATAATCAGTTGGAAACAAGTTCTGTAAAACCAGGAGGTTGGTTGCGCTCAGGATATAAAACTCTAATTAACGTAGGTGGGTTTTATTATTATATATCGCTACCTATAATACTTGTTTTGGTTATAGGACTCACAGTTGGAATAATATACCTCTTTTTATTGGCTGGAACTATTCCCATTAAACTTGTAGCTATTTTGGTTATTGGTGCAGTAGTCACTATTTATAATATGATCCGTTCATTGCTTTTAAAAGTTGATTATACAGATCCAGGTCGAGAATTAAAAAGAGATGAGGCTCCAAATCTATACAATCTGACGGATGAAGTAGCACAGATAATGGGAACTCGCCCCATAGAAGAAATTCGTATTACTCCATTGAACGATTTGGCCGTTTATGAAAAAGGGACAAGGAGGGAGAAAATGAATGATAGAGGAAAGCGAATTCTGATACTTGGTACCGCTGTTTTAAAAGATTTCAAAAAGGGAGATTTTAAAGCTGTATTGGCCCATGAGTATGGACATTTCACACACAGGGATACGGCCGGTGGTGAAGTTGCATTTAGAGTGCAAAACGATATTACCAAATATTTTATAGCATTACACAATGCACAACAGAATACGATATGGAACGTTGCTTTTCATTTTCTCAGGTTGTATAATTTTATATTTCAAAGGATAAGCTGTGGAGCAACACGTCTTCAAGAAGTTCTTGCCGACAGGGTAGCAGCCGAAACATTTGGTACACCTTCATTTGTAAATGGGTTGACTCACGTTATTAAAAGACAAATTGAGTTTGGAAAATATGCCAATGTTGAAATTGAAGAAGCTGTGGAGTTAAAAAGACCGATAAATAATCTTTATGAGCTAAAGGGGAATCAAGATGCAACAATTGAAGAAGAACTGAATAAATTACTGAACAGTAAAACGACCGAAGACGATACGCATCCTAGTCCATCTGACCGATTTAGATATATAGATGGAATTAAGGCTGCAAATATTTTGGAAGACGAATCGTTAGTGAAAGATTTGTTCCAAGATTGGAGTGGTTTGACTGATGAAATGACCAAAACGATAGAAGCTAGGATTGACAGGAACTAATAAGGTTATAATTCACAAGAATTGGATGTTTTGATAAATTCGAATAAAGAGTCTTGATTTAGTTTCAAATCTCCTATATTATCAAAACGTTTGCAACCTTTACGAAAACAATAAAATATGAATAAAATTTTCTTTATGATTTGCTTTTTGACAATTTCAAATATTGCAAAATCTCAGACTAAAGCTCTTACTGATAATGGAAAAGAAGTGCTTCTATTTGACAATGGTACTTGGACATATTTGCAAGACAGTAGTAGCGTGAATTCAACTTCAATTGACTCATTGACATTAAACAAAAATAAATTTACCAAAACAAGCCAAGCAACATTTTTAGTAAAAAGTACTTCCTTTAATGTTGGTGTTTTTATAAATCCTTCCAAATGGGCTTTCGCATCACATAAAGACAATGAGAAAACCCCTGAATATAGGTTTAGTTTAAAATCAGGAGAGGGATATGCATTGATGATTACAGAGAAGACTCAGGTCGATCTTGAAAATATGCGACAAATTGCTCTTCTGAATGCGCAAAAAGCATCTTTTGATGTAAAAGAAACAAGTGCTGAGTATAGAATCGTAAATAATAAAAAAATGTTGTGCCTAAAATTTCAAGGAACCGTCAAGGGAATTAAATTAGCATACTTTGGGTATTATTATTCAAATCCAAATGGGACAGTTCAATTGTTAGGTTTTTCAAGCCAACAATATTTTGACAGTATTCAAAAAGATTTGGAAAATTTTCTAAATGGATTAGTTGAGATTTAAAAATCGAAAGACAGTAATATACAATAGTGCTAGAATTAATTTAAGCAATTGTCCTAATTTGAAAATGATTCTCTATTCTATAAGTTTTTGAAAATCCAAGAATAAGAATTTATTTAGAGTTAAATTACTAATAAAGAGCGTGTTGTGTTTTGGTTCTCTACCATAATAAAGCATGTTTTTTTTGTTAACTCTAACAATTCAATAGACCAATTTATGGCATCACTTACTAATACCAGAATAGAATCCATTGACTTACTAAAAGGTTTGGTGATGGTCATAATGGCGCTAGACCATGTGAGGGATTATTTTCATTATTCGGCTTTCTTTTTTGACCCAACAGATCCCATTCAAAGTAATTTGCCCATCTTTTTTACACGCTGGATAACCCATTTTTGTGCGCCTACGTTTAGTTTTTTGGCAGGGATGTCGGCATTTATGGTTGGCAAAAGAAAAACAAAAAATGAGTTGTCTGGTTTTTTATTCAAAAGGGGACTTTGGTTGGTTTTTATTGAGTTGACAGTTGTTGGCTTTGCTTGGTTTTTTGATATTCACTTTAGGACTCTTGGCCTTCTTGTGATATGGTCATTAGGTATTAGTATGATAGTTTTGGCAGTTTTAATTTATTTGCCAAGAATCTATATTCTGTTTTTTAGTTTGTTGCTTATTTGTTTTCACAATCTATTCGATAACGTTCATTTTTCGGGTAATGTATTGTGGTCCCTTATTCATGAACAAACTTTTTACCCACTATCTGAGCATACTCAATTACTGATTGGATACCCACTTGTTCCATGGATTGCAGTAATGGCTTTAGGGTATTATTTCGGTGCGTTTTATGATAAATCTTTTGACAGTGCTAAGCGGAAAAAAATATTCAACTCTATAGGAGGAATTGCTATAGTGGTTTTTATTCTATTAAGATTGACCAATCTCTATGGAGACCCAAAGCCTTTTAAACATTTTGATACGCTATCCCAAGACCTAATTTCTTTTTTAAATCCAAGTAAATATCCACCGTCACTTTTGTATATATTGATGACTTTGGGAGGGGCTTTCTTGTTTTTGGCCAACACCGAAAAACTCAAAGGAAAAGTTGTGGACTTCTTCTCCACTTTCGGAAGAGTTCCTTTTTTTTATTACATTCTGCATCTTTACTTTATTCATATAATTGCAATGATTTTTGCTGAACTGTCTGGTTTTGGTTGGCAAAAATTCATTTTCTCAACTTGGATAGGATTTGAACCCAATATGAAAGGCTATGGCTTTAGTCTATGGGTGGTTTATGCAGTTTGGATTGGAATTGTTCTGATGCTCTATCCATTATGTAAAAAGTTTAACGAGTATAAACAAATAAACAGGGAAAAATGGTGGTTGAGTTATTTGTAAAAATAATTTTTTAATCAATAAATGAATAGAATAATATGAATCCTAAAGTTGATTTTTATTTTGATAAAACCTCAAAATGGCAACCAGCATTGGAGCAATTAAGAAGAATTGCTCTTGATTGTCAGCTAACCGAGGAGTTGAAATGGGGTGCTCCTTGCTACACGTTTCAAGGTAAGAACATTGTTTTAATTCATGATTTTAAAGAATACTGCGCTTTTTTGTTTTTCAAAGGAGCTTTGTTAAGTAATGCCGATGGTATTTTAATTCAACAATCAAAGAATGTGCAGGCGGCGAGACAGATTCGGTTCACCATTGCTGAGGAAATTGTTGAGATGCAAGCCATTTTGAAAGCCCATATTTATGAAGCTATTGAAGTAGAAAAAGCAGGGTTGGAAGTTAAATTCAAAAAAACGGAAGAATTCATTCTTGTCGAAGAATTTCAAAAGAAATTGGAAGAGTTACCTGATTTGAAAAAAGCCTTCGAAGCTTTGACTCCAGGACGACAAAGAGCCTATATGTTGCATTTTTCTGCCCCCAAACAATCCAAAACCCGAGAGTCGAGAGTAGAAAAAAGTATACCGCAAATTATTGAAGGTAAAGGGTTGAATGATTAGTATATTTGTAAAAAAAGATTAAAGAATAACATGATGAAATTTCATGTTTTATATTGTGTTTACACCACAACAATACTTTTGACTTTACGACTTTAAAACTTTTTACTTACTTATGTCTGAAATATTTAAAAATCATTTAGAAAAATTCATCGAAATAGATGAAAGAGAACTTTCTGATGTTTTGACTTTTTTTCAGATTAGAAAGGTCAAGAAAAAAGAAAATTTACTTGTTGAAGGACAGATTTGCAAATTACATTATTTTGTGCTGAATGGTTGTCTGCGTAAATTTTTCATTAATGGAAAAGGGATGGAGCAAACCACGGAATTTGCAATAGAAAATTGGTGGATGACAGATAATTTCGCTTACGAGCGAGGTCTGTCAACAGAATTTTATATTCAAGCGGTTGAAAATTCTGAGATTTTAGTAATTGACCGTGATGCGCATGAAAAGCTATTGACTGAATTCCCGAAAATGGAACGTTATTTTAGATTCATCTACCAACGGGCTTACGCAGCAACGCAAATGCGAATAAAATATCTGTATGATTTTTCTAAGGAAGAATTCTACGATCATTTGTGTAAAGGACATCCCGAATTTGTACAAAGGATTCCACAGTATTTAATTGCTTCCTTTTTAGGTTTTACACCTGAATATTTAAGCGAAATCAGAAATAAAAAGCGTTCTTAAACTGGTTTAAGTTTTTTATATTATCTATTCCTGAAATTTGTACTGTTAATTTAAAACAAACAAATAAAATGGAAAAGAGAATAAACATCAACGAAATAGAACCTCAGGCTTATAAAGCGATGTACGCTTTGGAGGGTTATTTGGCAGCATCTCAATTGTCAAAAACAAATAAAGAATTAATAAAAATTAGAACATCCCAAATTAATGGATGTGCGTTTTGTATTGATATGCATACAAAAGATGCACTGAAATATGGTGAAACCACTCAACGTATTTTTTTACTGAATGCTTGGCGTGAGACCAATTTATTTACCGAGGAAGAAAAAGTGATTTTGGCCATTACCGAAGAAATTACTTTGATTCATAATCATGGTTTATCTGATGATACGTATAAAAAAGCAGAACAGTTTTTTGATAAAAACACCATCGCACAGATTATAATGGCTATCGTAACCATAAATGCTTGGAACAGAATTGCCGTGAGCACACAGTTGGAGCCAGCGAAATAGAACGTTTGTTTACAATGGAATAACAGAAAAACGTAAGAGTCAAGAACTTTTACGCTTTTTTTGTGGTTAAAGTCTAAGTTGTGCAAAGTTCCTAGCTGTATTATTGATTTGATTTCATTCCTATTTTTAAGTTAAAAGGCTTCTATTCTTTTAAAAATTCTTTATTTTTGATGAATGAAACTACTGGCAAGCGTCTTTTTGTTATTTCCAATATTATTGTTTTCTCAATCTTTTGAAAAAGGAGAAAAACTGTTCATTGATGGAAAATTCGATCAAGCGCAGCCTATTCTGGAGAGTTACTTAAAAAACAATCCGTCAAATCTTAAAACCATAGAGTATTTGGGAGATATTGCAGGGTATAATAAGTCTTGGGACAAAGCAATTTCCTATTATAATAATCTGAAAACATTAAAACCCACAGAAGCTAATTATTATTACAAATACGGTGGTGCTTTGGGAATGAAATCTTTGGAAGTCAATAAATTCAGAGCATTGGGAATGATTAGTGAAGTGAGATCTTCTTTTGAAAAAGCCATAGCTTTAGACCCAAAACACATCGAAGCACGTTGGGCTCTCATTGAGTTGAATTTGAAATTGCCTGGAATTGTGGGAGGAAGTGAATCCAAAGCTATCAAGTATTCCAGTGAATTAAGAGAAATATCTCCAGTTGACGGGTATTTGTCACGTGGTCATATCGAGGAATATTTCGATAGATATTCAAATGCCGAACAACAGTATAAAAGAGCTATTTTGATAGGAGGTTCAAAGGTTTGTTATCAAAAATTGGCCGATTTGTATAAAAATAAAATGAAACAACCCGATAAAGCCAATAAGGTTTGGGAAGATTATAAAAACAGAAAGTAAAGGTTATTCGATAACATTGTTGTCTATTAAACCTATTAACGAATAAACGAATAAACATAAATGAGAACACATTTCATTGCCATAGGCGGAAGCGCAATGCACAACCTAGCATTGGCATTACATAACAAAGGATATCAAGTTACGGGAAGTGACGATGCCATTTTTGAACCTTCAAAATCAAGATTGGAAAAAAAAGGAATTCTGCCAGTAGAGTTGGGGTGGTTTCCTGAAAAAATCACATCCGATATTGAAGCCGTAATACTTGGAATGCATGCCAAAGCCGATAATCCTGAACTTTTGAAAGCGCAGGAATTAGGACTTAAAATTTATTCGTATCCAGAGTTTTTATACGAACAGTCCAAAAACAAAACCCGTGTAGTCATTGGTGGTTCACACGGGAAAACGACGATAACTTCGATGATTTTGCATGTGATGCATTATCATAATATTGAAGTGGATTATATGGTGGGAGCACAGTTGGAAGGCTTTGACACGATGGTGCATCTTACCGAAGAGAATGATTTTATGGTTTTGGAAGGTGATGAATATTTGTCTTCTCCAATTGACAGAAGACCTAAATTTCATTTATACCAGCCAAATATCGCCTTGATTTCTGGAATTGCTTGGGATCATATTAATGTTTTTCCAACCTATGATTTTTATGTGGAGCAGTTTGAAATTTTTATTGATAAAATTACAAACGGTGGAATTTTGGTTTACAATGAAGACGATTCTGAAGTAAAACGTGTTGCCGAAAAAGCGACTAATCCTATACGTAAATTGGCTTATCATACGCCAAATTATACTGTAAACGATGGGGTAACATTGTTGGAAACCCCAGAAGGGCCTATGCCTATTGAAGTATTCGGTGCGCATAATTTAAATAATTTAGCCGGAGCCAAATGGATTTGCCAGAACATGGGAGTCGATGAAGCCGATTTTTATGAAGCGATTGCCAGTTTCAAAGGAGCATCTAAACGCTTGGAAAAAATTGCCGAAAGTAAAACAAAAGTAGCCTACAAAGATTTTGCTCATTCACCAAGTAAAGTGGCCGCGACTACCAAAGCCGTGAAAGAGCAATATCCAAATCGTACAGTTGTGGCTTGTTTAGAATTGCACACCTACAGCAGTTTGAATGCAGAGTTCTTGAAAGAATATGAAGGCGCATTGGAATATGCTGACGTAGCAGTAGTTTTTTATTCGCCGGATGCTGTAAAAATCAAACAATTGGAAGAAGTTACATATGAACAAATTGCCAAAGCTTTCAATAGAGAGGATTTGATTATTTATACCAATCCAAAAGATTTTAAAGATTATTTGTTTAATCTAAATCTTGAAAATTCAGCTTTATTATTGATGAGTTCCGGAAATTATGGTGGATTGAATTTTGATGAGGTGAAAGAATTAGTTAAATAGTTTACTTTATTTATTATACATAATGTGCCAATTGCAATTTTGTGATTGGCATATTTTTTTTGCATAGTTATTTCAAAACCAAATAAGAAATTAATTTTATTGTATGATTTTTCTCTTTTTTTAATACATTAGCAAAACTAAGATTTAAGATTTATGGACTCAATAGTAAAAGTTGTAAAAACAACCAGCGAGAATTCTGATTTTTTGTCGTTGATAAAGACATTTGATATGTATTTGTGGGAACGATACCCAGAATTGAAGACCAATTATTGGGGAAACAATATCATAGAGTTGAACAGGAATGTAGTAGTAATTTATTTGGATGAAAAACCAGTTGCCTGTGGATGTTTCAAGAAATATGATAAGAATACAATTGAAATAAAACGAATGTTTGTTTCTCCAGAAGCTCGCGGATTGGGATTGGCTCAAAGAGTATTGCAAGAATTGGAACTTTGGGCAAAAGAATTGGACTATTCAGTTTCACTTTTAGAAACGTTGCATAAACAGCAAGAAGCGATTAGTTTGTATCAAAAAGTAGGATATGTAATTGTCGATAATTACGGGCCTTATATTGGATTAGATAAAAGTGTTTGTATGCAAAAAATAATAGGGAAAATAGATAAGTAAGTAGGGTCGCTTGAAGTAGTATAAATTTAAATCTTTATGAAATTATGATTTTAGACGATTCTAATTTACCCTTCAGGGGCCAGGGGGCTTTTCCCATTACCAATTGGTCTGAAGACGATAAACCTCGTGAAAAATTGATGCTCAAAGGCAAAAGTGTTTTGAGTGATGCCGAATTGATTGCAATACTGATCGGTTCTGGAAGCCGAAATGAATCGGCGGTGGGTTTGAGTAAACGAATTTTGGCAAGTGTAGATTATAATTTGAATGCTTTGGGGAAGCTATCTATTGCACAATTAATGAATTTTAAAGGAATTGGCGAAGCCAAAGCGATTTCGATAATTGCCGCAATGGAGTTGGGAAGGAGAAGGAGAAACGAAGATGCAGCTGAGTTGACGAAAATAACGTCCAGTAAAGCGGTTTTCGAAATTATGCAGCCGATAATAGGCGAGTTACCTCACGAAGAATTTTGGGTTTTGTTTTTGAATAATTCCAATAAAGTGCTTTTCAAAACTCAGTTAAGCAAGGGAGGAATGACCGGAACAATGGTCGATATCCGAATTGTATTCAAAATTGCTTTTGAACAAAACGCAACTGCAATAATCCTCGCACATAATCATCCTTCCGGAAAATTGCAAGCCAGCGATGCCGATATTCAAATAACTAAAAAGATTAAAACGGCAGGGCAACAATTAGATATTCCTGTTTTGGACCATATAATCATAACAGAAAATGGTTACTTTAGTTTTGTTGATGAAGGAATATTTTAAAAAACTTGCCTAAATAAGACATTTGTCTTATATTTACAGACAAATGTATTTTTATGGAAGCGATTAAATTAAAACCAAGAGAAGCTATTGATAAAGCTGTTAGAGTTTTGGTAAATAGAGTGGAGCAGGAGAGAGGATATAAGCTTTTGAATAAGAAAATCACTTATGATGAGTTTTTGAAAAATAGAATGCTAATCGTCCATGCTATCCGCGAAGGAATTCCGTATGAGCTTTTCAATTTGATAAAAGAAATAACCCCTTTTAATGAAGAGGATTGGGCTTCTTTTTTAGGGATTTCCACAAAATCACTTCAAAGGAATAAAATCAAAGAAGATTTTATTTTCAAACCGTTACAATCCGAAAAAATATTGGAATTGGCAGAAGTAACTTCTTTGGGAAATGATGTTTTTGATTCGGAAGTACAATTTTATATGTGGCTGAAAACGCCTTCATTTGCGCTTGGAAATTTACAGCCCATAGAATTGCTTAGAGATTCCTACGGCAAAGAAATGGTGGTCAATGAATTGAATAAAATAGATCAAGGTATTTTTGTTTAATGGAAGTTTTTCGATTAGCACGCAAAAAATACCCTATTGAGTTGTCTGGAAAAGGGGCTTCAATTTCTGGTGCGCGTTGGAATTCAAAAGGGACAGAGATTATTTATTGTGCCCAGAGCAGGGCTTTGGCAATGGCCGAAGTTTTGGTTCATCTTTCATTGGCAACATTGCCCAATGATTTTGTGATGCTGACAATTGATATTCCGGATGATATTTCTGTAGAATTTTTAGATCTCAATAAATTATCTATCGATTGGAATGTTTTTCCTTGTACCTTTGAGACACCTCTTTTGGGAGATGATTTCATAAGAAGAAACGAAGCTTGTATTTTGAAAGTGCCATCAGCGGTAGTGAAAGGTGATTTCAATTTTTTAATTAATCCATATCATATTGATTTTTATAAAATTAAAATTACTGAACAAATTGATTTTCCTTTCGACAAACGAATTTTTAAATAATGTCATTACATGTTTTCTACTAAAATTACCGATATATTCTTCGACTTAGATCATACACTTTGGGATTTTGATGTCAATTCGGAATTGGCTTTTGATACCATTTTGAAGAAAGATCATCCAACAATCGAAATTGCTGATTTCATAGAAAAGTACGTTCCAATCAATCAAGCCTGTTGGAAATTATACCAATATGATAAAATTACACATGCTGAATTGCGATATAATCGCCTCAAACATACTTTTGATGCGTTGGAATATTTTGTTTCGGATGCTCAAATAGAAAGTATAGCGCATGATTATATTCAGTTATTGCCTGAAAATAATCGTTTATTTGATGGTACAATTGAAGTACTGGAATATCTAGAAAAAAAGTATAAATTGCATATTATTACCAACGGTTTTGCCGATGTGCAATACAAAAAAATGAACAATTCGAACATTTCTGGTTTTTTCAAAACGATAACCAATTCAGAGATGGCAGGTGTTAAGAAACCTAATCCTGTTATTTTTGAGTATGCACTTAATGCGGCTCAAGCCAATAAAGAAAGCAGTATCATGATTGGAGATTGTCTAGAGGCCGATGTACAAGGTGCGTTGAATGCAGGATTAGATGCTATTTTTTTTAATGATAAAAAAATTAAAGTAGAGAAAAACATCAAACAAGTGACTCATTTATTAGAATTAAAAAAATATTTATAAAACATGAAGACTAAATTTCTATTCCTGTTGTTGCTTGTTTCAAGCTATGGTTTTTCCCAATCGGTCAATGATTATCCCGCAGTTATTATTCCTTTAAAATATGATTTTCTTAAAAGCGAAAATCAGTACCGACTGAGTACATTGACAAAAGTTAATTTAAAAAAAGCAGGTTTTGAGGCTTTTTATGCCAATGAAACAATTCCAAAAGAATACAGTGATAGATGCAGTCTATTAAATGTGGATGTATTGAAAGAAAGCGGATTTTTGATAACTAAATTGTATGTTGCTCTTAAAGATTGTAATGGTAAAGTTATTTTTAAATCCGAAGTAGGAAAAAGCAAAGAGAAAGATTATGAAGTTGCCTACACCGAAGCATTAAATATGGCTTTTGCATCTGTTTATGCATTGCACTATAAATACAATGGAAAAGTGACTGCTTCGAATCAAAACACTACAGTTGTTTCATCACCTGCGGAAACATCACCTGCATCCTATGTAACTGCCGTTCCTGTCACTACAGCAGCCGTAGCTGTGAATGTGCTAAGTAGCAGTATCGAACCAGATGGTAATGTATTGTTTGCGCAACCTATCAAAAATGGATTTCAATTAGTGGATAGCACACCAAAAGTGGTTATAAAAGCATATAAAACCACAAACCCTTCTATTTATTTGGCATTTAAAGAAAATATTCAAGGAGTTATGGTTTTAAAAGAAAATCAATGGTTCTTTGAGTATTATGAAAAAGATACTTTAATGTCTGAGAAAATAGCTGTGAAGTTTTAGGCAATAACAACCTAAAATCTAAAACCTGCAATCTTAATTCTGCAATCTAAGACCTCAATACCCGTATTTATCCTTCCATCTATTTTTCAAGAATTCACGAGTTGTGTTTTCTCTGTAATTAGTTCCAGGAACATAAATAGGGGTATTTTTTATTGCCTCTGGCAAGAATTCCTGTTCGGCAAAATTATTGGCATAATCATGCGAATATTTATAATCCTCGCCATATCCTAATTCTTTCATTAATTTGGTAGGAGCGTTGCGCAAATGGATAGGTACAGGTAAATCGCCAGTCTGTTTGACTAATTGTTGAGCCGTTCCAATAGCCAAATACGAAGCATTGCTTTTGGGTGAAGTGGCAAGATAAATAGCGCACTGGCTCAGAATAATTCGGCTTTCGGGATAACCAATTGTAGAAACCGCCTGAAAAGCATTATTTGCCATTATAAAAGCCGTCGGATTGGCATTACCAATATCTTCACTGGACAAAATTAACATTCTTCTGGCTATGAATTTCACATCCTCACCGCCTTCAATCATTCGCGCCAGCCAATAGACAGCACCATTCGGATCACTTCCCCGAATCGATTTTATAAAGGCCGAAACAATGTCATAATGCTGTTCTCCACTTTTGTCATACAAAACCGTATTTTGTTGTACCAATTGAAAAACTCGGTCATTGGTGATCAAGATTTCATCTTCGGAGGAAGCATTTACGACAAGTTCAAAAATATTTAATAGCTTGCGTCCATCGCCACCAGAAAGTCGCAATAGTGCCTCTGTTTCTTGCAGTTGAATATTTTTTGTAGCCAAATAAGTATCTGTTTTCATGGCTCTTTGCAATAAATGTTCCAAATCCGCTTTAGTAAACGCATTTAAAATATATACTTGGCAACGGGACAATAAAGCGGGAATAACTTCAAAGCTCGGATTTTCGGTCGTGGCTCCTATAAGCGTAATCCATCCTTTTTCGACTGCGGCCAATAAAGAATCCTGTTGCGATTTACTAAAACGATGAATCTCATCAATAAATAAAATAGGGTTTTTGGCAGTAAATAAACCACCGCTCTGTCTTGCTTTCTCAATTACATCCCGAATGTCCTTTACCCCCGAGTTAATGGCACTTAATATATAAAAAGGACGTTTGGACTCCTGGGCAATAATTTGTGCCAAAGTTGTTTTACCAGTTCCTGGAGGACCCCAAAATATTAACGACGGGATGATTCCTTTTGCAATTTGTTGCGTCAACGAGCCATTAGGCCCAACCAAATGGGATTGACTGATGTAATCTTCTAATTTTTGTGGGCGTATGCGTTCTGCCAGTGGTGCTTCCATATGGTAAAATTACACAATTTTCAGTTTTTAAGAGTATATTTTTAGGAGCTCTTTCCTGCTATCTGCTTGTATCTTTTCATAAGTTGAAGAAAAATCACCTTATGAAAAGGATACCGCTACTATCAGGGCTAGGGCATTCGTTTTCATAATAGTTATTATTTTATATGACAAAATAGCATTAAATTGCTTTTGGATACATTTTTGATTTGTATTAAGAATCTATTTAGTCTAATAATCCAATATTTAAGAATGGAAGAAAATCATTTTAAATTCACCAATGCAGTAGTGGGAGTGCCTCTTTTTTTTGTGCTATTCCTATGGTTTGTCTATTGGTTAGAAATCCGTTTTGGATTTGATTTTGATGATAATGGAATTCTGCCGAGAACTTTTTCAGGATTGCAAGGCATAATTTTCAGCCCATTTATTCATTCGAATATCGAACATCTCTATAATAATTCTATACCATTAATAGTGCTATTAGCGGCGTTGTTCTTTTTTTATAGAAAAGAAGCAATAGGAATATTAGTGTACGGAATTTTACTTTCAGGAGCTATAACATGGCTCATCGGGAGAGAAAATTATCATATCGGTGCCAGTAGTTTGATTTATGTATTGGTTTCTTTTATTTTTTTCAAAGGAATTCAAACTCAATATTATAGATTGGTAGCTTTGTCTCTCACAGTTGTGGTTCTTTATGGCGGAATGGTTTGGTATGTTTTTCCAAAAATTGATGAAACCATTTCCTGGGAAGGTCATTTATCAGGATTAATTGCGGGTTTTGTAATTACTTTTTTATACAAAAAACCAGAATTCAAGAAAGTAATAAAATACGATTGGGAGCGACCAGATTATGATTCTTCAGAAGATAAATTTATGCAACGTTTTGATGAAAACGGTAATTTTGTTGATCTTCCCAAGCCTGAAATTGTTGAAGAGAATCAAATGGGAATTGACTCTTTTTTTCAGTCGAATTCAAATGTTGTTTATGATTTTATCGAAAATCAAGAAGATATAAACGAAAAAAATGAATCAAAACTGGAGTCTTGATTCATTTGCTTTTTTTAATTTAAAAATTTACATTCTTAAATCTACATTTTATCTATATTCTGCAATCTGAAATTATTAACTTCTCTGTCTAACGGCTTCGTATAAAAAAGCGCCACAAGCTACAGATACATTTAGAGAACCTATTGAGCCAAACATAGGAAGTTTTGCTTTTTCATCTACGATTTTAAGAACAGATGGATTCACTCCTCGATCTTCAGACCCCATAATGATCGCTACCGGTTCATTCAAAGAAATATCATAAATATTTTGTTCTGTTTTTTCGGTGGCAGCAACAGTTTTTATGCCGCTGGCCTGCAAAAGAAAAATAGCGTCTTTAATGTGTTCTACTTTACAAATCGGAATATTAAATACCGCGCCTGCCGATGTTTTTACTGTGTCTCCATTTACAGGAGCCGAACCTGCTTTTTGAACGATAATCCCATTAACGCCTGTACATTCTGCTGTTCTAATTATAGCACCAAAATTACGCGCATCCGATATCTGGTCCAAAATTAAAAACAAAGGTTTTTTGCCATTTTCAATAACGGTTTCTATCAAGGTTTCTAAATCATAAAATGAAATAGGAGAGACGGTAGCTACAGCACCTTGATGGTTATTGGGCGTTAATCGGTTCAGTTTTTCAACAGGAACATAAGAGAAATTGATATTCCCTCTTTTCATCACTTTCATTAAGTCTTTCATTAGTTCGCTGCTCGCTTCCTTCTGAATATAGACTTTATCAACTGTTGCGCCTGCTTGTATGGCTTCAATTATTGCCCTGATCCCAAAAATTTGATGTTCTTTTTCCATGTGGCAAAGTTAAGTAAAAGGTTTGTATAAAAAAAACCACCAGCTGGGCTGGTGGTTTTAATCTATTAAAAGAATAAATCAATTTCTGATTTTTTTCTTCAATTTCAACTGTTTATTTTTTAACAGTTAAAACATATGGGTTCTTAGTTACACTTCCATCTGAATAGGTAGTAACAAACTCTAATTGAATTGGAGTTTTACCAAAATCTGCTGCTGGAACTAAAGCTGTTATTGTTGGGTAATTGTAAATACCCCCTGTAACCAATACAGCTGAATTAAATGTAGCCTTCAAGGATCCTGTTGCTACACCTGGTTCTGCTGTAATAGTAGCGTCTACTAATTTTTTTCCAGGAACGAATGCTTTTACAGGAACTGCTGTAGATGGAACAGTTCCATTGGCTAGGTTTTCCCAGATTTCAATTTTACTTGCAGTAACTCCAGATTTAGTAATAACATCTAATTTGATATCTACAGGAGTAGTGGCAGTTGCTCTAGCAATGGAAGTAGTTTTTAAAACTACATTACCACCAACTGAAAGCATTGCTACTTTCTCGTCGTCTGGAGAACAAGATGCAAAAGACACGACTAATGCCAATGCAAAAATTTGTTTTATATATTTTTTCATGTTTTTCATTTTAAATATTAGAATTTATCCCAGAATACTTTGGCTGTTAACGTATTTTTACCTCCAGGTATTTTAGCAATAGCAGCAGCAGTACTAACACCGTTTATAGTTTCTTCTCTGGCTGGGTACGAATATCTTTTAGGTACTTCAGATAAACCATTATAAGTTACAGCAGGAACAGACAATACAGGGAAGTCAAGTCTTCTGTATGAAGACCAAGCTTCAAAACCTCTGTTGAATAAGGCAATCCAAGCTTGTTCACCAATACTTTGTTTGTAGTTTGCAGCATCATAAGCATGTGCAGCCAAATAAGTAGTAGCATCAGTTGCTGTAAGTCCCCAGTTAGTAAAAGAGGCTGTAACTGCATTGTTGTAGTGAGTAGCAGCAGCACCTACAGCAGCGCCTTTTGCAGCAGCTTCAGCTAACAAGAATTCAACTTCAGAAGCATCCATTAATGTTCCTGCAAATGTAGGATCATTTAAAGTGGAAGTAATGTGTGAGTAGTTCACGAAAGCATTAGATGCACCATAGATACCTCCTTTATAGTTTCCAGATCCCACAGGGAATTCTGTGAAATATTTAGCTCTTCTAGGGTCAACTAGGGTATTCATTTTGTCTACTAAAGTGTTTGCTGGAATAAAATCGTTTCTTCCGCTTACTACTAAATCAGCGTACAATGGGTTAGCATTTGGTTGTAAAGGCAAATATTTTAAATTGGTGTTATCTGCATTACTAGTAATTACACCGGCTGTTACAGCCTTTTCTACTTCAGTTTTTGCATAAGCAGCATCAACGTCAGACATATTTACCGCCATTCTCAAACGAATAGAGTTTGCAAATTTAACCCATTTGCTAGCATCACCACCATAAATTAGGTCAGCTGAATCAAAACTAGCAAAAGCACTATTTGCTGTTAGACTACTTGCGTCAGCAGTCAATCTAGTGATAAGATCTTTATATATCGTTTGTGCATCGTCGTATTTTGGTAATGGATGAGCTTCAATATCTAATGATTCAGAATAGGGAACGTCTCCAAAAGTGTCTACCAAAACACTATAAGTGTACGCCATTAAGATATCTACAAGAGCTTTTTTGTTAGCCAAAATTGCAGTTTGCTCAGGAGATGCAGGAACTTCAAGGTCTAATAATTTTTTAGACTCTTTTAGATCGATCAATACGTCTCTGTAAAGTATAGCAAAGTGATTATCTGGAACTCTTCTTGTTGTGATATCATACTGACTTTCGTCTGGGTATGTTGTTTCAGTCCAATGTTGAGCAAACAGTCTAAATACATTTAAATTAACTGAGGTGCCTACCATCTGATCCACTAATGATTTTTGTGCATTAGTAAACAAATATTCCGCTTTTGTTGTTGCAGGTCTTTTTGCTTCTTCATTCAAATCTGTGATATCACTTGAGCAGGATACAAACAAACTGATGAATGCTGTTAATAAAGCTATTTTTTTCATAATTTAGAATTTAATTGTTACGTTACCACCAATGTTTCTTGTTGTTGGTAGAGATCCTACAGAGTATCCAGAAGATAAGTTTCCTGAACTTGTTCCACTTTCTGGGTCTGCATAAGGAAGACTTTTGTCTATGATCCATAAGTTAGAACCTACTATTGCAAACGACAAAGCTGTAAGTTTCATTTTTGAAACGATACTACTTGGTAAATTGTAAGTAATATTCGCTTCTCTTAATTTGATATAACCTGCGTCATAGATAAACGCTTTGTTAGGAGCTTGTCTGTAACCAGCGATATTTCCGTATTGATCTGGAGCAGCTGTTCTAATTGTATTTGGAGTACCGTCTTGTTGAACACCTGGAAGAATTACACCACCACCATTTGCGATAGTATTTCTCATTGGGTTTCCTAAGTCGTTAAGTCCTGCAGACTCTTTGTATAAACCTGTAGCTTGTCCGTATGCTTGGTCAAGTGAGAAAATATCTCCACCTTTTTGCATATCAAGCAAAAATCCTAAAGAGAATTGTTTGTATGTAAATTTGTTACGGATACCTCCAATCCAATCTGGAGTAACGTTACCAATAACGTTTGTAGTTGCAGTATTTCTAATGTATCTACCGTTTGTACCAACTACTTTTTCTCCATTTAAGTAAGTGTAATCAGTACCTTTAATAGTTCCGTAAGGTTGTCCAACAGAAGCATTGATAGTTACACCTTGTTGGAATGATCCTAATTGTAAATTTTCAATACCCTCTGTTAACTCAACAACAGTATTCTCGTTTTTAGACCAGTTTACAAAAATATCCCAAGCAAAATCAGCTGTTTTTACTGGAGTAACATTAAATTGTACCTCGATACCTTTGTTTTCAACAGATCCTGCATTAATGAATCTTTTGTTTGCTCCAACAGCAGTAGAGTAATCTACGTCAAAAATTTGATCAGAACTTAAACTTTTGTATACCGCTACATCAAATCCAATTCTTCTGTCTAAAAATTGCATCTCTAAACCAATTTCTTCTGAAGCTGTTTTTACTGGGCGTAAATTAGCATTAGATAATGTACTTGGTAGTGAATATTGTTGGTTTGAACCGAATGGGTCAAATTTAGAATATGTATTTACTAAAGAGTGTAGTGCAATGTTTCCTTGTGGATTTTCTGCATAACTAGCTCTTAGTTTACCAAATGATAACCATGGTTGGTCGATGTGTTTGGTAAAAACATAAGATCCAGATACAGAGAACGTATTAACACTATTGTTGTCTTTTGGTAAAGTAGAGAATGAATCTCTTCTTGCTGTTCCATCTACAAATAAGAATTCTTTGTATCCAAATGAAGCCGATCCAAAAACAGAATTAACTCCTGAGAAATCTTGACGCTCGATAGGGAATGGAACCGTGTTAACAGAGTTTGTTAAGCTGTATAGTCCTGGAACAATTAAACCTCCTTGAGTTGTAGCAAAAATAGAAGTAAAGTTGGTTCTTAATATATTACCCCCAGCAACTCCATTGAAAGAGAAGTCTTCATTGATGTTTTTCTTAAATGTCAAAAGACCTTCGTAGTTTTGTTCAGAAAAATTACCGTTATATCTGGCATATCCTGATGATTCATCTAATGCATTGATTCCGAATGTAGCAGGAATTGATCCTACAGCTCTTCTTTCTTCACGCAATTCAGCATAAGTATCCGTAGATATTTTTCCAGATGCGGTTAACCACTCAAATAATTTGTAATCTACTTTAGCATAACCTGTAAAACGGTTTCTGTTATCTGTTTGGTAGTTTTTGTATCTTGTGAAATATGGATTGTCCCAGTAAATAGGGTTGGTTGCACCAGTAGTTGGGCTTTGCATATTCCAAGTTATGTTTTGTCCACCAGATCTTTCGAATGCTTGTTTTTGTTCTTGGATGTCAACATTAGTTTGAAACCATTGACGGAAAGAAGTCAAGATGTTGTCATTGTAACCTGTAGAGTTTCTTCCAACAGTACTTTGAGAAGTATAGTTAGCGAAAACTGCTGTAGAAAGTTTGTCTGTGAATTGGTGATTTACTTTAACACTTAAAGTGTTTTTCTTTAATTCACTGTTTGGCATAATACCAGTTTGTTTGTAATTATTGTAGTTCATTACAAAACTAGTCTTATCTGTAGCATCTTCCATAGAAACAGAATTACTAAAAGTATTTGCTGTTTGGAAGAATGAGAAAGGACCGTTTTTAGCAGCAACCCATGGAGTTTTTTGTCCAAAATGATCTGTATATGGGCTGTATGCGTTCCATTGGTAAACTGATAATGTTGGATCAAAAGGAGCTCCATAAGAAGCATCTTCGTAGGTAGGAACCACTAGGTCTCCATTTGCATCTTCATCAAAATATGGTCCTGTTGGTCCATTAGAATAGAAAGGTCCGTAACCTCCTCCGTATTTATCTTGGTATTTTGGGAAAGTAGCTTTATCAGCTGTAGAAGTTGTAAATTCACTAGAAAGTGTAATCCCCATTCCTTTTTTAGCTTTACCTTTTTTGGTTGTAATCATAACTACACCATTACCAGCTTGCCATCCGTATAATGCAGACGCAGCAGCTCCTTTAAGGATGTTTACGCTTTCGATATCATCTGGATTCACATCCATTGCAGCATTACCATAATCGTAACCACCTCTTCCAGTGTTTTGACCTGCAGTCATTTCATTGTTGGTGTTACTGTTGTTCATTGGCATACCATCGATAACGATAAGCATTTGATTGTTCCCAGTAAGGTTTTTAATACCACGAGATACAATGTTTGTGGAACCTCCAAAGTTGTTGTTTCTTCTGATGCTTACACCAGCAACTTTACCAGAAAGGTCATTAATGAAGTTTCCTGTTGAAGCTCCAGCCGATAAATCAGCTCCTTTTACTTCTTGAGTAGAGTATCCTAAAGATTTTTTATCTCTTTTGATACCTAATGAAGTAACAACTACACTCTCTAATTGTGTAGCATCACTTGCTAATTTTACATTAACTGTTGTTGAGCTAGCAGACTTCTCAGAAGACTTCATTCCAACATAGCTAAATACCAATACATCGCTTGGTGCAGCTTTGATAGAATACTTTCCATCAAAATCTGATTGAGTTCCATTTTTTGTTCCTTTTACTAATACACTTACACCTGGTAAAGGTATACCTGCATTGTCAGAAACAATCCCTGAAACAGATCTTTCTTGCGCAAAAGTTAGTTGCGCCACTAGTACTACTAGGAGTACTAAGAATCCATTGAACTTTAGTTTCATTTTTAAATATTTTGAATTAGTGAGGCAAAAATCATAATAATTTGTTAACTATCCTAATATCTGAAACTCTTTTTTTTGTTAAAGCTAAAATTTAACATTATAACTTATAGTTATGTTTGTGTTATAAAATTTCAATTCTTCATTTTTTGCCTTTCCATTTGTGATGGCAAATTTCAGTAAACCATTGGTGGTTTGTAGGCCCAAACCCATTCCAATCCCAAGAAGTTTTTCGGTTTTATTTTTTTCTATTGTTGTTGTTGGGTCTTCGTAATAGCTGTAATCTAAGATGGAATTGAAGTATAAATTTGGTGAAACTAGATAGCGATATTCCGTCATGAGTGTAATCATTAGATTGGCTTGTAAGCTATTTTCTGCAAATCCTCTTATGGAGTTGATGCCTCCAAAACGAAATAATTCATTTGTTAGATAGTTTTTGCTTTTTAGATAATAGTTTTGATTTTTAACATTTATAATGTTTTTCTCATTAATGTAAAAATCGTTCATTATGTTAAAATTTGCAAAATTTTGTTTCAGAGATGGGTTTGTTATTGTGGTTCTGTTTCCTGTGCCTATTGTTATATTCAAAAACGTTTTTATGGGGAATAGTTTGTTTTCAGTTGATTCTTTTTTGAAATCAAGTGAGGTGGTGTAAAATGAATTTTTGAAATCACTTAGATTTTGGTTGTTTGAGTTTTGAATATCGCTTGATTCGGTTGACTCGTATCCTAAATAGAATCGTTTATTGTAGTCTGTGGAATAGCTTAGTTGTACGGCAGTTTTTGTGTTTTGGAAAATGCTGTCTTGCTTAAAAATGTTTAGGATCGCTTTAATTCCTATTTGGCTTTTAAACAAATATGGAGCAGTCAGATTGACGTTGAATATTTTTTGATTATTCCCATCGTTTTTCCAGTATATGGATAGCTCTTCTCCGTTTCGAAGTGTATTGACTAAAGTTAAATCTAGATATCCGTTAAGTTGTATTTTTTTATTTTCTGTATTGTTGAAGCCTAGATATCCGTCAAATATATTTGCTTTTCTTTTTTCTAAATACACAAATACTTTGGTTGTGTCTTTTGTGAATAGAATTTCTGGATATTTTATTTGATTGATGAATCCAAATTTTTGAAAATCATCATGTACTTGTTCTATTGTTTTTTGGCTGAATATTGTGTTCTTGTATTTTTTGTTGATTTGTTTTTCGGCACCTTTTGGGAGGAGGTTGTTTTGTTGTTGATTGGTATATTTTATTTCAATGGTATTTATTGTTCTTCTGTTTCCTGTATAGATTGATAAGTCAGCATAGAGATTTTGTTTTTTCGTTTGGATATTGGTGAGTTTTACTTTTGTGAAGGCGTAACCATTTTGTTCTAAATTTTGTGTAGTGTGTTTTAAAAATGATTCTGTTTGAGAATATGGTAATATTATGCTGTCTTGATTTATGATATAGTAATTTGGTATAAATGAGGTGTTTTTTATACCTATATATATATGTATGTTTTTTGTTTTGTTTTCTAATGAGATTATAGTGGTGTAAATGCTATCATTTTCCTTTTTTTCTTCTAGTATTTTGTTCTCAATATAGCCGGTAGCGGAAAGTTTTTTTCTTGTTGAATTTATTTCGTCAATTAATTGTTTTGTGTTTTGATGTTTTGCTACGTAGCCAATTGAATCAATAAGTGCAGTTTCAATTGTGGTCTTGCCAATTATTTTTAATTGTAAAGTTTGACTCGTTGAAGTCAAGTGATTAAATAGAAATAATAGAATAAGAATTTTAGATTTCAATTTTAATTTCTTTAATTAAGGTATTGCAAATATCTGTTCTTTGTTGGAATAATCATAGTGTTGGATTGACGAAGTTGCAGTGCGTTAGAAAGTCTTTTGTTGGATTGAAATGTGGATTGTTTGAATAATGTTAATGGTGTTGATAAACAAATATTTACTTCGATTGAAAATTAATTGATTATGGTTTGTAAAGTGAAAATTAATTTATACATTTGCAACCCCGTAAAAAGCGGGATTTTAATATAATAAGAAATTTTTAGTATTAATTATGCCAACAATTCAACAATTAGTAAGAACAGGAAGAACTCAGATAACTAAGAAGAGTAAATCGGTTGCTTTAGATTCTTGTCCTCAAAGAAGAGGGGTTTGTACGCGTGTTTACACTACAACACCAAAAAAACCAAACTCTGCAATGCGTAAAGTAGCGCGTGTACGTTTGACAAATGGTAATGAAGTGAATGCCTACATCCCTGGAGAAGGACACAATTTACAAGAGCACTCGATAGTATTAGTTAGGGGTGGAAGGGTAAAAGATTTGCCAGGAGTAAGATATCACATCGTTCGTGGTGCACTTGATACGTCAGGAGTAGCAGGAAGAACGCAAAGAAGATCTAAGTACGGAGCAAAACGACCAAAAGAAGCGAAAAAGTAATTTAAAAAGTTATTCCTGTAGGGGTGCGATTCGTCGTAGCTGTATGGGTATGAAATTTTATTAAAAAAAAGACATGAGAAAAAGAGCGGCAAAGAAAAGACCACTTTTACCAGATCCAAGGTTTAACGACCAATTGGTAACACGTTTTGTAAACAACTTAATGTGGGATGGTAAGAAATCAACAGCTTTTAAAGTTTTTTATGATGCAATTGACATTATAGAAACTAAAAAGCAAGATTCAGAAAAATCTTCATTAGAAATTTGGAAAGATGCTTTAACAAACGTTATGCCTCACGTAGAAGTACGTAGTCGTAGAGTTGGTGGAGCTACATTTCAAATTCCAATGCAAATTAGACCAGACAGAAAAATTTCTATGGCTATGAAATGGTTGATTCTTTATTCAAGAAGAAGAAACGAAAAATCAATGGCTCAGAGATTGGCTTCAGAATGTTTAGCTGCGGCTAAAGAAGAAGGAGCTGCTGTTAAGAAAAGAATGGATACTCACAAAATGGCAGAAGCTAATAAGGCTTTCTCTCACTTTAGATTTTAATTCTTAAGAAATGGCTAGAGATCTTAAATATACAAGGAATATAGGAATTGCTGCTCACATTGATGCTGGTAAAACAACAACAACTGAGCGTATATTATTCTATACTGGAAAATCACATAAAATTGGTGAAGTACACGATGGTGCTGCAACAATGGACTGGATGGCGCAAGAGCAAGAAAGAGGTATTACAATTACTTCTGCTGCTACTACTTGTGAATGGAATTTCCCAACAGAACAAGGTAGAATTTTACCTAATACATTACCTTATCACTTTAATATTATCGATACCCCAGGACACGTTGACTTTACAGTTGAAGTTAACCGTTCTTTGCGTGTACTTGATGGTTTGGTTTTCTTATTTAGTGCAGTTGATGGTGTTGAGCCTCAATCTGAAACTAACTGGAGATTAGCAGATCAATACCGTGTACCGCGTATTGGATTTGTTAATAAAATGGATAGACAAGGGTCTAACTTTTTGATGGTTTGTCAACAAGTAAGAGATATGTTAAAATCAAATGCTGTTGCAATCACTTTGCCAATTGGTGAAGAAAATGATTTCAAAGGGGTAGTTGATTTAGTTAAAAACCAAGCTATTGTTTGGCATGAAGAAGGTTTAGGGGCTACTTATGATATTGTGCCTATTCCGGAAGATATGCTTGAAGAAGTGAAAGAGTACAGATCGATTCTTATTGAAGCAGTTGCGGATTATGATGAGACTTTGCTTGAAAAATTCATGGAAGATGAAGACTCTATTACGGAGGAAGAAATCAACATTGCTTTAAGAGCAGCTGTAATGGATATGGCTATCATTCCAATGATTGCTGGTTCTTCTTTTAAAAACAAAGGAGTTCAATTTATGTTAGATGCGGTATGTAAGTACTTGCCGTCTCCTATGGATAAAGAAGGTATTACTGGTATTCATCCAGATGATGCTGAATTATTGGAAGAAGATCAAACTAAAATTTTGCGTAAGCCAGATGTTAAAGAGCCTTTCGCTGCTTTAGCTTTTAAAATTGCTACTGACCCATTCGTAGGTCGTTTGGCTTTCTTCCGTGCATATTCAGGAAGACTTGATGCTGGTTCTTATGTATTGAATACTCGTTCTGGTAACAAAGAAAGAATTTCTCGTATCTACCAAATGCATGCTAACAAGCAAAACCCAATCGAATATATTGAGGCTGGTGATATTGGAGCTGCTGTTGGATTTAAAGATATTAAAACTGGAGATACATTGTGTGATGAAAAACACCCAATTATTCTTGAGTCTATGAAATTCCCTGCACCGGTAATTGGTATTGCTATTGAACCTAAAACTAAAGCTGACGTAGATAAAATGGGTATGGCTTTGGCTAAATTAGCTGAAGAGGATCCAACTTTTACAGTTAGAACTGATGAAGCTTCAGGTCAAACTATTATCTCAGGTATGGGTGAGCTTCACTTAGATATCTTGGTTGATAGAATGAGACGTGAATTCAAAGTTGAAGTAAATCAAGGTGAGCCTCAGGTTGAATACAAAGAAGCGTTTACTAAAAAAGCACAACATAGAGAGACTTATAAGAAACAATCTGGAGGTCGTGGTAAATTCGGTGATATCGTATTTATTTTAGAGCCTGCTGATGAAGTTGATGGTAAAACTCCAGTTGGATTACAGTTTGTGAATGCTGTAAAAGGAGGTAACGTTCCTAAGGAATACATCCCTTCTGTTGAAAAAGGTTTCCGTGAAGCTATGAAAACTGGTCCTTTAGCAGGATACCAAGTAGATAGTTTGAAAGTAACTTTGTTAGACGGATCTTTCCACCCTGTTGATTCTGATGCTCTTTCGTTTGAATTAGCAGCTAGAATGGGGTATAGAGAAGTAGCTAAGGCTGCTGGAGCTGTAATTCTTGAGCCAATCATGAAGATGGAAGTGATTACGCCAGAAGAAAACATGGGAGATATCGTTGGTGATATTAACCGTCGTAGAGGTCAGGTGAATGATATGGGAGACAGAGCAGGTGCTAAAACTATTAAGGCTGATGTGCCTTTATCAGAAATGTTTGGATATGTGACAACATTGAGAACATTGTCGTCTGGTAGAGCAACTTCAACAATGGAATTTTCACACTACGCTGAAACGCCTTCTAATATTTCAGAAGCAGTTATCAAAAAAGCAAAAGGAAACGCATAATCTTTAAGAAAATGAGTCAAAAAATCAGAATAAAATTAAAATCTTACGATCACATGTTGGTAGATAAGTCTGCTGAAAAGATTGTAAAAACGGTAAAAACAACAGGTGCTGTTGTAACTGGTCCAATTCCATTACCAACACACAAAAAACTTTTTACAGTATTGCGTTCTCCACACGTAAACAAAAAAGCTAGAGAGCAATTTGAAGTAATGTCATATAAGAGATTAATTGATATTTATTCATCTTCATCTAAAACTATTGATGCTTTAATGAAACTTGAATTGCCAAGTGGAGTTGAAGTTGAAATCAAAGTTTAAGTACTTTAAGAGTAAAAAGGAACGCCGTTTTTAGGTAAAAAATATTTTTTTGGTTTGTGTGTAAATAAGTTATACATTTGCACCCACTTAAAAAATAGGATTTGCTTAAAAGCTGCGTTCTATATTTATATTTAATAATTAATAATTAATATTTATGTCTGGGTTAATTGGTAGAAAAATCGGCATGACTAGTATTTTCGACGAAAACGGGAAGAATATTCCTTGTACAGTAATCGAAGCTGGACCATGCGTTGTTACCCAAGTCAGAACCAAAGGTGTTGACGGGTATGAAGCGTTGCAACTTGGTTTCGATGACAAAAACGAGAAACATTCCACAAAAGCGGCTGTAGGTCACTTTAAGAAAGCTGGAACTGTAGCTAAGAAAAAAGTCGTTGAATTCCAAGATTTTGCAACAGAACAAAAATTAGGAGATCTTATTGATGTTTCTATTTTTGCTGAAGGAGAATTTGTAGATGTACAAGGTGTATCTAAAGGTAAAGGTTTTCAAGGGGTTGTGAAACGTCACGGTTTTGGTGGTGTTGGACAAGCAACTCACGGTCAACACAACCGTTTAAGAGCGCCAGGTTCTGTAGGAGCTTCTTCTTATCCATCCAGAGTATTCAAAGGAATGCGTATGGCTGGAAGAATGGGAGGAGATAATGTAAAAGTTCAAAACCTTAGAGTTTTAAAAGTAGTTGCTGATAAGAACCTACTTGTTGTTAAAGGATGTATTCCTGGTTGCAAAAACTCTTATGTAATCATTCAGAAGTAATGGAAGTAAAAGTATTAGATTTCAACGGAAAAGATACTGGAAGAAAAGTTCAACTTTCTGATTCAGTTTTCGCAATCGAACCAAATAATCATGCTGTATATCTTGATGTAAAGCAATATTTGGCTAATCAAAGACAAGGTACTCACAAAGCTAAAGAAAGAGCTGAAGTTGCGGGAAGTACACGTAAGATTAAAAAACAAAAAGGAACAGGTACAGCTCGTGCGGGTAGTGCTAAAAACCCTTTGTTTAAAGGTGGAGGTACGGTTTTTGGACCTAGACCAAGAAGTTATTCATTTAAATTGAATAAAAACTTGAAACGTCTTGCTAGAAAATCTGCATTTTCAATTAAAGCAAAAGAGTCGAATATAATCGTACTTGAAGATTTTAATTTTGAAACGCCAAACACTAAAAATTTCATTAATGTTTTGAAAGCTTTAGAGTTAGAAAATAAAAAATCACTGTTTGTGTTGGGTGATACGAATAAAAACGTATATTTGTCCTCACGAAATTTAAAGGCTGCAAATGTCGTAAGTAGCTATGAATTAAGTACTTACGCTATTTTAAACGCTAATAATTTAGTGCTTTTGGAGAGTTCTTTGGAAGTAATTGAAGAAAATTTAAGTAAATAATAGGATATGAGCATCATAATTAAACCTATAGTAACGGAAAAAGTAACCAAAGAAAGTGAAGTTTTAAACCGCTTCGGATTCGTTGTTGACAGAAAAGCAAACAAAGTACAAATTAAGAAAGCTGTTGAGGCTGCTTATGGAGTAAATGTTTTGAGTGTTAATACAATGAATGTGAGACCAGATAGAACTACAAAATACACTAAAAGTGGTTTAATCAGTGGAAAGACTAACGCAATTAAAAAAGCGATTGTTCAAGTACAAGAAGGAGAAACAATTGATTTTTACAACAATATCTAAGATAAAATGTCAGTAAGAAAATTAAAACCTATTACCCCAGGTCAGCGATTTAGAGTTGTGAATGGTTATGACGCCATTACAACTGATAAGCCGGAACGCTCTTTGATAGCGCCGATAAAAAACTCTGGAGGTAGAAATAGTCAAGGAAAGATGACCATGCGTTATACGGGTGGTGGTCACAAGCAGAGATATCGTATTATTGATTTCAAACGTACTAAAGAAGCGATTCCAGCTACAGTGAAGTCAATCGAATATGATCCAAATCGTACTGCGTTTATCGCTTTATTAGCTTATGCTGATGGTGAGAAAACATATATTATTGCTCAAAACGGATTGAAAGTTGGTCAGAAAGTAGTTTCTGGGCCAGAATCTCAACCTGAAATTGGTAATACTTTACCTTTAAGCAGAATTCCTTTAGGAACTGTTATATCTTGTATCGAATTGAGACCAGGACAAGGGGCTGTAATCGCTCGTTCTGCTGGAACATTTGCTCAATTAATGGCAAGAGATGGAAAATATGCGACAATTAAAATGCCTTCAGGTGAAACAAGATTAATCTTGTTGACTTGTTCAGCTACAATTGGAGCAGTATCTAATTCAGACCACCAATTAGTTGTATCTGGAAAAGCAGGTAGAACAAGATGGTTAGGAAGAAGACCTAGAACAAGACCTGTTGCAATGAACCCTGTCGATCACCCAATGGGTGGTGGTGAAGGACGTTCTTCTGGTGGACATCCACGTTCAAGAAATGGAATACCAGCTAAAGGTTATAGAACTCGTTCTAAGAAAAACCCGAGTAACAAGTATATCGTAGAACGTAGAAAGAAATAATAAGATATGGCACGTTCATTAAAAAAAGGACCTTTCGTTCATTATAAGTTAGACAAGAAAGTTGCAGAAAACATCGCAGGCGGAAATAAAGGAGTTGTTAAGACATGGTCTAGAGCTTCTATGATTACTCCTGACTTCGTTGGGCAAACTATCGCAGTTCATAACGGTCGTCAATTTGTACCAGTTTACGTAACAGAAAACATGGTAGGTCACAAATTAGGAGAATTTTCACCAACTAGATCTTTTAGAGGTCATGCTGGAGCAAAAAATAAAGGTAAAAAATAAGAAGCAATGGGAGTTCGTAAAAGAGAAACAGCAGATGCGAGAAAAGAGGCTAATAAGTCTATAGCTTTCGCAAAATTGAATAACTGCCCTACTTCACCTAGAAAAATGCGCTTAGTAGCGGACTTGGTAAGAGGTCAGAAGGTAGAAAGAGCACTTAACATATTAAGATTCAGTTCGAAAGAAGCTTCAAGAAAATTAGAAAAACTATTATTATCTGCAATCAATAACTGGGAGCAAAAAAATAGTGAAGGTAATCTTGAAGAAGCTGGATTATTTGTTAAAGAAATCCGTGTAGATGGTGGAATGATGTTGAAAAGACTTCGTCCAGCTCCACAAGGTAGAGCACACAGAATAAGAAAACGTTCTAATCACGTTACAATCGTGTTAGGAGCTATCAATAACACACAAAGCAATTCTTAAGCAGCATGGGACAAAAGACAAATCCAATTGGAAATAGACTTGGTATCATCAGAGGATGGGACTCAAACTGGTATGGTGGAAATGATTACGGTGATAAATTAGCCGAAGATTATAAAATCAGAAAGTATATCCATGCTCGTTTATCAAAAGCTAGTGTATCGAAAGTAATCATCGAGAGAACTTTGAAACTTGTAACCGTTACTATCACTACTGCAAGACCTGGTATTATTATTGGGAAAGGTGGACAAGAGGTAGACAAGTTGAAAGAGGAGCTTAAGAAAATTACTGACAAAGAGGTTCAAATCAACATCTTTGAAATAAAAAGACCTGAACTTGACGCGTATCTAGTTGCTACAAGCATCTGTCGTCAAATCGAAAGCAGAATTTCTTACAGACGTGCAATCAAAATGGCTATTGCTGCTTCTATGCGTATGAACGCTGAAGGTATCAAAGTTTTGATTTCTGGTCGTTTGAATGGTGCTGAGATGGCTCGTTCAGAAGGTTTCAAAGAAGGTAGAATTCCTCTATCAACTTTCAGAGCTGATATTGATTATGCTTTGGCTGAAGCTCATACTACTTATGGTAGAATGGGTATCAAAGTATGGATCATGAAAGGTGAAGTTTATGGAAAGAGAGATCTTTCTCCACTTGCTGGAATGGACAAAAAACAAGCTGGTGGTAAAGGTGGAGATTCTCCTAGAGGAGACAGAAAGCCTTTTAATAAAGGTGGAAAACCAGACGCTCGTAAACGAAAGTAAATTTTTAAACTAAAGAAAAATGTTACAGCCTAAAAGAACAAAATACCGTAAGGTACAAAAAGGTAAAATGAAAGGAAATTCTCAAAGAGGACATGAACTTTCTAATGGAATGTTTGGTATTAAATCTGTACATGAAGATGGAATGTTCTTAACCTCTCGTCAAATCGAAGCTGCACGTATCGCTGCAACTCGTTTTATGAAAAGAGAAGGACAATTATGGATCAAAATATTTCCAGACAAACCTATCACTAAGAAACCTCTTGAGGTACGTATGGGTAAAGGTAAAGGTGCCGTTGAATATTGGGCTGCCGTTGTTAAACCCGGAAGAATTATGTTTGAAGTTGGAGGAGTTCCTTTGTCAGTTGCAAAAGAGGCGTTGCGTCTTGCAGCACAAAAGCTTCCAGTAAAAACTAAATTCGTTATTGCTAGAGATTTCGAAGCATAATCTATATTATATTATGAAACAATCAGAAATAAAAGATCTTTCTGCAGCGGAGTTGCAAGAAAAACTTAGCCAGACTAAGAAGGCATATGCCGACCTAAAAATGGCTCACGCTATTTCTCCAATTGAGAATCCACTTCAAATTAGAAGTGTAAGAAGAACAGTTGCTAGATTAGCTACAGAACTTACTAAAAGAGAGTTACAATAATTGTATTCTGCTGAAAGATGGAAGAAAAAAGAAATTTAAGAAAAGAAAGAGTTGGGGTTGTTACTTCAAACAAAATGGATAAATCCATTGTGGTTGCTCAGGTAACTAAAGTAAAACACCCATTATACGGTAAGTTCGTGTTGAAAACAAAGAAATTTGTTGCACATGACGAAACAAACGACTGTAACATAGGAGATACTGTAAGAATTAGCGAAACGCGTCCTTTGAGTAAATCAAAATGTTGGAGATTAGTTGAAATCCTAGAAAGAGCTAAATAATTATGGTACAACAAGAATCAAGACTAAAAGTAGCAGATAACACGGGAGCAAAAGAAGTTTTAACTATCCGTGTTTTAGGAGGTACCAAAAGAAGGTATGCCTCTGTTGGAGACAAGATTGTAGTATCTATAAAAGACGCAACACCTAACGGAAACGTTAAAAAAGGTGCTGTTTCAACTGCAGTTGTTGTACGTACCAAAAAAGAAGTGAGAAGAGCTGATGGTTCTTATATCCGTTTCGATGATAATGCTTGTGTTCTTTTGAATGCTGCAGGTGAAATGAGAGGAACACGTGTTTTTGGTCCGGTAGCAAGAGAACTTCGTGAAAAACAATTCATGAAAATTGTATCATTAGCACCAGAAGTGCTTTAATTCGTTTTAAGATGATAAAGCTAAAAATAAAATCAGGAGACATCGTAAGAGTAATTGCTGGAGACCATAAAGGTGCTGAAGGTAAAGTTTTGCGTGTTTACCGTGAGAAAAACAAAGCAATTGTTGAAGGTGTAAACATGGTTTCTAAACATACGAAACCTAGTGCAAAAAGCCCTCAAGGTGGTATTGTAAAGAAAGAAGCTTCTATTCAAATTTCTAATATCTCTCTAATTGATCCTAAAACTAAGGAGACAACAAGAGTGGGTATCAGAGTTGAAGGAGATAAGAAAGTAAGATTTTCAAAAAAATCTAATCAAGTACTATAGTAATGGCATATATACCTAGACTAAAAGAAGAATATAAGAGTAGAGTTATCTCTGCTCTTAAAGAAGAATTCGGTTACACAAACGTAATGCAAGTTCCAAAATTGGAAAAAATCGTTTTGAGTAAGGGAGTTGGTGCAGCAGTATCTGATAAAAAATTGATTGACTATGCAGTTGATGAATTGACAAAGATAACTGGACAAAAAGCAGTATCTACTATCTCAAAGAAAGACGTTGCGTCTTTCAAATTGAGAAAAGGGATGCCTATTGGAGCAAAAGTTACTTTGCGCGGAGAAAGAATGTATGAGTTTTTAGATAGACTTATTACTTCTGCATTGCCACGTGTTAGAGATTTCAGTGGTATTAAAGCAACTGGTTTTGACGGTAGAGGAAACTATAATTTAGGTGTTTTAGAGCAAATCATTTTCCCTGAAATTGATATTGACAAAGTAAATAAAATATCTGGAATGGACATTTCTTTTGTAACTACTGCAAAAACAGATAAAGAAGCAAAGTCATTGTTGGCTGAATTAGGTTTACCTTTTAAAAAGAATTAAGATATGGCTAAAGAATCAATGAAAGCCCGTGAGGTTAAGAGAGAAAAAACGGTAGCTAAGTATGCTGAGAAAAGAAAAGCTTTGTTAGAAGCTGGAGATTTCGTAGGTTTGCAAAAATTACCGAAAAATGCTTCGCCAGTTCGTTTGCACAATCGTTGCAAATTGACAGGTAGACCAAGAGGGTATATGCGTCAATTCGGTATTTCACGTGTTACATTCCGTGAAATGGCTAACAATGGATTGATACCGGGTGTTAAAAAAGCATCTTGGTAGAAAAAATATTCAGACGTGAGTAATCACGTCTGTTTTTCACATTTATAAACTGGTTAAAGGTTCAGTTAATGTAGTATTAATTGAAAACCATAGCCGCAAATCAATACATATGTATACAGATCCAATTGCAGATTATTTGACGAGAGTTAGAAACGCTGTGGCTGCAAACCACAAAGTTGTCGAAATTCCAGCATCTAATCTAAAAAAAGAGATAACAAAGATCTTATTTGATCAAGGTTATATCTTAAGTTACAAATTTGAAGACAACGCTGTTCAGGGGTCTATCAAAATTGCTTTGAAGTATGATAAAGATACTAAAGAGCCAGTAATCAAAGATATCCAAAGAATTAGTAAACCAGGTTTACGTAAGTACGCAGGTGCTTCTAAAATCCCAAGAATCCTTAACGGATTAGGAATTGCTATTGTTTCAACTTCAAAAGGGTTGATGACAGGAAAACAAGCCAAGCAATTAAATGTTGGTGGAGAAGTAATTTGTTACGTATACTAATTTTAAAGACTATATAAGATGTCAAGAATAGGTAAAAGCCCAGTAACAATACCAGCTGGTGTAACTATTACAGTTGCCGACGGTGTTATTACAGTAAAAGGAAAAAACGGTCAACTTACACAGGAGTTTTCGGACGTAACTGTAACGGTTGAAGGAGATCAAGTTCTAGTAGAAAGATCTTCTGATCATAAAGACCAAAGAGCAAAACACGGTTTGTACAGATCTTTAATTAATAACATGGTTATTGGTGTAACAGAAGGTTTTACAAAATCTTTAGAATTGGTTGGAGTTGGTTATAGAGCTTCAAATCAAGGACAAAAGTTAGATTTAGCGCTTGGGTTCTCTCACAATATTATTTTAGAAGTAGCTCCAGAGGTAACTCTTGAAACTATATCTGAAAAAGGTAAAAACCCAATTGTAAAATTAACATCATTAGATAAACAACTTTTAGGTCAAGTTGCGGCAAAAATTAGAGGTTTCCGTAAGCCTGAGCCGTACAAAGGAAAAGGTGTTAAATTTGTAGGTGAAGTATTAAGAAGAAAAGCAGGTAAATCAGCTTAAAAAATAAGATTATGTCATTAACAAAACCTGAAAGAAGACAACGTATTAGATTCAGAATTAGAAAAACGATTAGTGGTACTGCTACTAACCCGAGACTATCTGTTTTTAGAAGTAACAAAGAAATTTACGCTCAATTGATTGATGATGTAAACGGAGTTACTATATTAGCTGCTTCTTCAAGAGAAAAAGAAATTGGAAAAGGTACGAACCTTGAAGTGGCAACTGCAGTTGGGAAACTAGTAGCAGAGAAAGCTTTAAAAGCTGGTATTGAAGTGATAACTTTCGATAGAGGAGGTTATTTATATCACGGTCGTATTAAATCATTAGCGGAAGGCGCAAGAGCGGCTGGACTTAAATTCTAATATATTATGTCTAAATACAAAAATATAGAGTTAGTAAAACCAAGTGGTCTTGAATTAAAAGATCGTTTGGTGAGTGTAAATCGTGTTACTAAGGTTACAAAAGGAGGTAGAGCTTTCGGTTTTTCTGCTATTGTAGTTGTAGGTGATGAAAATGGAGTTGTAGGTCATGGATTAGGAAAATCTAAAGACGTTTCTGAAGCAATTGCGAAAGCAGTAGAAGATGCAAAGAAAAATCTTGTGAAAATTCCTTTGAACGGACAATCAGTTCCTCACGAACAAAAAGGTAAATTTGGTGGTGCACGTGTATTCTTAATTCCTGCCTCTCATGGTACAGGAGTTATTGCTGGTGGAGCTGTTCGTTCAGTTCTTGAATCAGTAGGAATTCATGATGTATTATCTAAATCACAAGGATCTTCAAATCCTCACAACGTAGTGAAAGCAACTTTTGATGCTTTATTACAAATGAGAAGCGCTTACACTGTTGCAAAACAAAGAGGTGTTTCTTTAGAAAAAGTTTTTAAAGGTTAATTCAAGGAAATTATGGCTAAATTATTAGTAAAACAAGTTCGAAGCAAAATCAACTGTCCTCTTACTCAAAAAAGAGGTTTGGAAGCTTTAGGCCTACGTAAAATGGGACAAGTTGTAGAGCATGATTCAAATCCTGCTATCCTTGGGATGATAAATAAAGTTAAACACTTAGTTTCTGTTGAAGAAGCTAAATAACAAATACTGTTATGAATTTAAGTAACTTACAACCTGCTGAGGGTTCTACACACAATCAAAACAAAAGATTAGGTAGAGGTGAAGGTTCTGGTAAAGGTGGTACCTCTGCAAGAGGACACAAAGGAGCAAAATCTCGTTCTGGTTATTCTAAAAAGATTGGTTTTGAAGGAGGGCAAATGCCACTTCAAAGACGTGTACCTAAGTTTGGTTTCACTAACATCAATCGTAAAGAATACGAAGGTGTTAATCTTGATACTCTTCAATTATTAGTTGATAATGGAGTAATTACAGATACTGTTGATATGACAGTTTATGTAGCTAATCGTCTTGCTACCAAAAATGAAATCGTTAAGATTTTAGGTAGAGGAGAATTGAAAGCAAAATTAAAAGTAACTGCTCACAAATTTACTGCTACTGCAAAAGCTGCTATCGAAGCTGCTGGTGGAGAAGCTGTAATCATGTAATATTACAATTAAGATGAAGAAATTTATTGAATCAATAAGTAATGTTTGGAAAATAGAAGAACTAAAAAATAGAATTTTAATTACTTTAGGTCTACTTCTTGTTTATCGTTTTGGAGCTCATGTTACGCTTCCTGGGATTGATGCAACTCAATTAACAGGACTAGCTGGGCAAACAAAAAATGGATTAGGATCTATTCTAGACATGTTTACCGGAGGTGCATTTTCTAAGGCTTCAGTTTTTGCTTTGGGAATTATGCCTTATATTTCTGCATCTATTGTTGTGCAACTTATGGGAATTGCGATTCCTTATTTGCAAAAACTTCAGAGTGATGGAGAGAGTGGTAGAAAAAAAATCAATCAAATTACCCGTTGGTTAACTATTGTTATAACTTTAGTACAAGGACCAACTTATATCTACAATCTTTACAGAACTTTACCTAGTTCAGCTTTTATTTTAGGGTTTAACTCTTTTGAATTCTTATTTTCTTCAGTTGTAATCTTAGTTACTGGTACAATTTTTGCCATGTGGTTGGGAGAAAAAATAACTGATAAGGGAATTGGAAATGGAATTTCCCTTTTGATAATGGTTGGTATTTTGGCTAGGTTGCCACAAGCTTTTATTCAAGAATTTACCACAAGAGTAACTAACAATAATGGTGGACCAATGTTATTGGTTGTTGAAATCATTATCTGGTTACTTGTGATAATATCTTGTGTACTACTTGTTATGGCAATTAGAAAAATTCCAGTACAGTATGCTCGTCGTACGACATCTGGTGATTTCGAACAAGATATGATGGGTGGTAACAGACAATGGATTCCATTAAAGCTTAATGCAGCAGGTGTAATGCCTATAATATTTGCACAAGCTATTATGTTTATTCCTGCAGCTGTTGCTGGTTTATCTAAGTCAGATGCTTCTCAATCTGTTGTTGGTGCTTTTAGTAACATGTTCGGTTTTTGGTATAATTTAGTTTTTGCAACGTTAATAGTTGTATTTACTTTCTTTTATACAGCAATTACAGTTCCTACTAATAAGATGTCTGATGATTTAAAGAGAAGTGGTGGTTTTATACCAGGTATTAGACCGGGTGTTGAGACTTCAGATTATCTTGATAAAGTGATGTCTTTAATAACTTTTCCAGGATCTTTATTTCTTGCTTTGATAGCTGTGTTCCCAGCCATTGTTGTAAGTCTTATGGATGTTCAACAATCTTGGGCTATGTTTTTTGGAGGGACTTCATTGATAATTATGGTTGGAGTTGCAATAGATACTATTCAACAGATTAATTCATACTTGTTGAATAAACATTATGATGGTTTGATGAAAAGTGGTAAAAATAGAAAAGCAGTAGCTTAACTTATGGCAAAACAATCAGCAATAGAACAGGACGGATCAATCATTGAGGCATTGTCCAATGCAATGTTCCGTGTAGAGTTAGAAAATGGACATATTGTAATCGCTCATATTTCTGGAAAAATGCGTATGCATTACATCAAATTATTACCTGGTGATAAAGTGAAACTAGAAATGAGTCCTTATGATTTGTCAAAAGCAAGAATTACTTATAGATATTAAAGGATATTCACTATGAAAGTTAGAGCATCAGTAAAAAAGAGAAGTCCCGAGTGCAAAATTGTGCGTAGAAAAGGGAGATTGTACGTAATAAACAAAAAGAATCCTAGATTTAAACAAAGACAAGGATAATTATGGCAAGAATAGCAGGGGTAGATATCCCAAAAAATAAGAGAGGTGTTATAGCACTAACCTATATCTTCGGATTAGGAAGAAGTAGAGCAATTGAGATTTTAGAAAAAGCTCAAGTTAGCCAAGATAAAAAAGTTCAAGATTGGAATGATGACGAGATCGGAGCAATTCGTGAAGCTGTTGGAACATTCAAAATTGAAGGAGAATTACGTTCTGAAGTTTCTTTAAACATCAAACGTTTAATGGATATTGGATGTTATAGAGGTATTCGTCATAGATCAGGTCTTCCATTAAGAGGACAAAGAACTAAAAACAACTCTAGAACAAGAAAAGGTAAAAGAAAAACTGTTGCTAACAAGAAAAAAGCAACTAAATAATAAGTAATATGGCTAAAGCAACTGCAAAAAAACGTAAAGTTATCGTTGAATCAACGGGTGAAGCTCATATTTCTGCTACCTTCAATAACATCATCATTTCTTTGACTAACAAAAAAGGTGAAGTTATTTCTTGGTCTTCAGCTGGTAAAATGGGTTTTAGAGGTTCTAAAAAGAATACTCCATACGCAGCTCAAATGGCAGCAGAAGATTGTAGTAAAGTAGCTCTTGAGGCTGGACTTAAAAAAGTAAAAGTGTATGTTAAAGGACCAGGAAACGGACGTGAGTCTGCTATCCGTTCTTTGCATAACGGTGGAATTGAAGTTACAGAGATTATCGATGTTACTCCAATGCCCCACAATGGATGTCGTCCTCCAAAAAGACGTAGAGTTTAGTACTCAAAAATAATTATAGTATAACCTAGATTGAAAATAGATTATCGAAGGATAAGACCTGAATTCATAATCTCAATCTTAAACAATTTAAAATGGCAAGATATACTGGTCCTAGTACAAGAATCGCTCGTAAATTTGGCGAGGCAATTTTCGGAGACGATAAAGCTTTCGAAAAAAGAAATTACCCTCCTGGACAACACGGGATGGCAAAAAAAAGAGGAAAAAAATCTGAGTATGCTGTTCAGTTAATGGAAAAGCAAAAAGCTAAATATTCTTATGGAATTTTAGAAAAACAATTCAGAAATTTATTCGAAAAAGCATCAGCTACCAAAGGTGTAACTGGTGAAGTATTGTTACAATTATGCGAAGCTAGATTAGACAACGTTGTTTTTAGAATGGGTATTGCTCCTTCTAGAAGAGGTGCTCGTCAAATCGTTTCTCATCGTCACATTACTGTTAATGGAGAAAATGTTAACATTCCTTCTTACCACTTGAAACCAGGTGATGTAGTAGGTGTTCGTGAAAAATCTAAATCTTTAGAGGCTATCGAACGTTCTTTATCTAATTCAAGTCATGTTTATGAGTGGATTACTTGGAATAATGAAACTAAACAAGGTACATTTGTAAGCGTTCCTGCTAGACTTCAAATTCCAGAAAACATTAAAGAACAATTAATCGTAGAGTTGTACAACAAATAATAATTGACTTAGTCGAAATTTATGGCAATATTTAATTTTCAGAAGCCCGATAAAGTTATCATGATCGATTCAACCGATTTTGAAGGTAAATTTGAATTTAGACCTTTAGAACCTGGTTACGGATTGACTGTTGGTAATGCACTTAGAAGAGTTTTGCTTTCAGCATTAGAAGGTTATGCAATTACATCTGTTCGTATAGAAGGTGTAGATCATGAGTTTTCTACTATTTCAGGAGTTGTTGAGGACGTTACCGAAATTATTCTTAATCTTAAACAAGTACGTTTCAAACGTCAAATTGAAGATATAGATAATGAATCAGTTACTATTTCTGTTTCAGGTAAAGATCAATTAACAGCTGGTGATTTTCAAAAATTTATTTCAGGTTTCCAAGTTTTGAATCCAGAGCTTGTTATCTGTAATTTAGATAGTAAAATTAAACTGAATTTCGATTTAACTATCGAAAAAGGTAGAGGATATGTTCCTGCTGAAGAGAACAAAAAACAGAATGCTGCAATAGGAACTATTTTTACTGACTCAATTTTTACTCCTGTAAAAAATGTGAAGTATGCAATTGAAAACTTCCGTGTAGAGCAAAAAACAGATTATGAGAAATTGGTTTTTGAAATTAAAACTGATGGTTCAATCAATCCTAAAGATGCTCTTACTGAAGCTGCAAAAGTTTTAATTCACCATTTCATGTTGTTTTCTGATGAAAGAATTACACTAGAGGCTGACGAAATTGCACAAACAGAATCTTATGATGAAGAGTCATTACACATGAGACAATTGCTTAAAACTAAGCTTGTTGATATGGATCTTTCTGTTAGAGCATTAAATTGCTTGAAAGCGGCTGAAGTTGATACACTTGGTGATTTAGTATCGTTCAATAAAAATGACCTAATGAAATTCCGTAATTTCGGTAAAAAATCTTTAACTGAACTAGACGAACTAGTTGCAATTAAGAATTTAACCTTCGGTATGGATTTAGCAAAATACAAACTAGATAAAGAATAATCTAATCCCGCTTGCGGGGTTAAATTTCATAAAGCAATGAGACACGGAAAAAAATTCAATCACTTAAGCAGACAGACTGCACATAGAAGTTCTATGTTGGCAAATATGGCTTGTTCTCTTATCGAGCACAAACGTATTAACACTACTGTTGCTAAAGCTAAAGCACTTAAACAATTCGTTGAGCCGCTTATAACAAAATCAAAATCTGATACTACTCACAATCGTCGTATCGTTTTTGCTTACTTACGTAGTAAATATGCAGTAACTGACTTGTTCAGAGATGTTGCAGCGAAAGTAGGAGATCGTCCAGGAGGATACACTCGTATCATTAAAGTTGGAAATCGTTTAGGAGATAATGCTGATATGGCAATGATCGAATTAGTAGATTTTAATGAACTTTACAACGGAGGTAAAAAAGAAGTTAAAAAAGCAAAAAGCCGTCGTGGTGGAAAAGCTAAAAAGGCAGATGAGGCTACTGAAGCTCCAGCTGATGAAGCAGAACCTACAACTGACGCAGCTGAATAATTATGAAAATAATCATTCGATAATAATCAAGGATAAGCTATTTATAGTTTATCCTTTTTTTTTGATTTTTTTATAAAGAAATAAGCAAGTATTGCGACTGCAGTTATTGATTAGTAATCGAATAGGTGCTTTGCATGTTAGTTTTTTTTGGATAAAGTATTTTGTCATTTTTAAACATTTTACTATCATTTTGTTACTCTCTAACATTGAGTTTCAAATAGGCTTAATTATTCATAAAAAACGTTGCGTCCACTGTTTTAAAAATTTAAATTTGCACAATATTAAATTACACATGAAATATACAACACGAAAAAGCGCTATTCTTTTATTAAGTGACGGAACCATATTCCACGGTAAATCAATTGGAATAAGCGGAAAAACTTTTGGGGAAGTTTGTTTTAATACCGGTATGACTGGATATCAAGAGATTTTTACAGATCCTTCCTATTTTGGTCAATTAATGGTTGCAACAAATGCTCATATTGGAAACTATGGGGTAAATGACAAAGAAGTTGAATCTAGTAGTATAAAAATTGCTGGTTTGGTTTGTAAAAATTTTAGTTTTAATTATTCTAGAGTTGATTCGTCAGGGAGTTTAGAAAATTATTTTATTAAACAAAATTTGATTTGTATCTCAGATGTCGATACCCGTGCATTAGTAAGTTACATACGTGAAAATGGAGCTATGAATGCTGTCATCTGTACAGATGATACCCCTATTGAAGAATTGAAAGTATTATTAGCGGAAGTTCCTGATATGAAAGGTCTAGAATTAGCTTCTAAAGTTTCTACTCTAGAACCATATTTTTATGGAGATGAAAATGCAACTTATAAAATTGCAGCTTTAGATTTAGGTATTAAAGAGAACATCCTGCGCAACTTAGCCAAAAGAGATTGTTATATAAAGGTTTTTCCTTACAATGCGAGCTACGCCGAATTAGCTTCTTTTAATCCGGATGGGTTTTTCTTGTCAAACGGACCTGGAGATCCAGATCCTTTGGATAGTGCTATACAAGTAGCAAAAGAGATTATTCAAAATAACAAACCTTTATTTGGTATTTGTCTAGGGCATCAAGTTATCGCCTTGGCAAATGGTGTTTCAACATACAAAATGTTTAACGGACATAGAGGAATTAATCATCCGGTAAAAAACATAATAACAGGTAAAGGTGAAATTACTTCGCAAAATCATGGATTTGCCGTAAATAAGGAAGAACTAGATAATCATCCTGATTTAGAAATTACACATTTGCATTTGAATGATGGAACTGTAGCTGGTATGAGAATGAAAAACAAAAATTGTTTCTCTGTACAATATCATCCAGAAGCAAGTCCAGGACCGCACGATTCTTCTTATCTTTTTGACCAGTTTATTGAAAATATCAAATCTGTATAAGACTAAAACGTTATCGTTAATAAATAAAAGTATATTAACGTTTTTGGAATAAAGACTTATGATTTTTTTTACTTAATTTTGAGTAAAATACAAATTAATAACATAAAAAATAAGAATAATGAGTATTATTATTAAAATTCACGCAAGACAAATTTTTGATTCAAGAGGAAATCCTACAGTAGAAGTTGATGTAATTACTGAGAATGGAGTATTGGGAAGAGCTGCTGTTCCTTCTGGAGCATCTACAGGAGCGCATGAAGCACATGAGTTACGTGATGGAGGTAAAGCCTTCTTAGGAAAAGGAGTTTTGAAAGCGGTTGAAAATGTAAATACTAAAATTGCTGAAGAATTAGTTGGGACTTCTATTTTTGAACAAAATCTTATAGATCAAATGATGATTGATTTAGATGGTACTCCAACTAAATCAAACTTAGGAGCAAATGCTATTTTAGGAGTTTCTTTGGCGGTTGCTAAAGCTGCAGCTGAAGAGCTAGGATTGCCTTTATACAGATATGTTGGTGGTGTTTCTGCAAATACTTTGCCTTTGCCAATGATGAATATTATCAATGGTGGTTCTCATTCTGATGCGCCTATCGCTTTCCAAGAATTTATGATTATGCCAGTTAAGGCTACTTCTTTTGCTCAAGCTTTACAAATGGGAACAGAAATTTTCCACAACCTTAAAAAAGTATTACATGACAGAGGTCTTTCTACGGCTGTTGGTGATGAAGGAGGTTTTGCCCCAACGTTAGCTGGTGGTACGGAAGATGCTTTAGATACAATCAAAAAAGCGGTTGAGGCTGCTGGTTATACTTTCGGAGAAGATATTATGGTTGCTTTGGATTGTGCTTCATCTGAATTTTACAAAGATGGTAAGTATGACTATTCTAAATTTGAAGGTCCTACAGGTAAAATCAGAACATCTGCTGAACAAGTAGATTATTTAGCTGAATTAGCTGCTAAATATCCAATTATATCTATTGAAGATGGAATGGATGAAAATGACTGGGATGGATGGAAATTATTAACCGAAAAAATTGGTGATAAAGTTCAATTAGTTGGAGATGATTTGTTTGTAACTAATGTTGACCGTTTGTCAACTGGTATCGAAAAAGGAATTGCTAATTCTATTTTGATAAAAGTAAATCAAATTGGTACTTTGAGTGAAACAATTGCAGCAGTTAATATGGCCAAAAATGCAGGTTATACTTCAGTTATGTCTCACCGTTCCGGAGAAACAGAAGATTATACTATTGCTGATTTGGCAGTTGCATTAAACTGTGGTCAAATTAAAACTGGATCTGCTTCACGTTCTGATCGTATGGCAAAATACAATCAACTATTAAGAATTGAAGAGGAATTAGGGAATTCTGCATATTTTCCTGGGAAAAAGGCATTCAAAATAAAGTAATTGTAATGAAATTATAGTAATTGAGCCATTCGTCTATGATGAATGGCTTTTTTATTGAATTTTTAACAAATTCAATGTTCAATTAGTTTTTAATTTAATGTGGAATTCCTTAGATTTGGTAAATTATAAATTAAATTTTATTTCATAAAAAAATATGTCAAAAATAGCAATATTAGAAATTGACGGCAATAAATTTGAGCTTCCTGTAATTGTAGGAAGTGAGAATGAAGCTGCTGTTGATATTAGTAAATTACGAGATATGTCTGGCGTAATTACCCTTGATCCAGGGTATAAAAATTCTGGTTCTTGTAAAAGTGAAATTACCTTTTTGGATGGTGAACTTGGAATTTTACGTTATAGAGGGTATTCAATTGAAGAATTAGCCGAGAAATCTCATTTTTTAGAAGTTTCATATTTAATAATATTTGGTGAATTGCCTTCTACTGAAAGATTGGAGCAATTTGAAAATGACATTCGAAAATTCACTTTAGTGAGTGAAGAAATGAAGATTATTTTGGACGGTTTTCCAAGAACGGCTCACCCTATGGGAGTGTTATCTGCTTTGACAAGTGCTTTGACTGCTTTTAATCCAAAATCAGTAGATGCGGATAATGAAAAAGATATGTATGATGCAGTTTGTAAAACTATTGCTAAATTTTTAGTTATTGCTACTTGGACTTATAGAAAAAGTATGGGATATCCATTGAATTATTATGATAATACAATTGGGTATGTTGAGAATTTTATGAATTTGATGTTTAAATTGCCTACTGGGCCATATACTGCAGATCCAATTGTTATTGATGCATTAGATAAATTATTTATTCTTCATGCAGATCATGAACAAAACTGCTCTACTTCAACAGTGAGAATGGTAGGTTCATCACATGCTGGTCTTTTTGCTTCAATATCTGCAGGAGTCTCTGCTTTATGGGGGCCATTACACGGTGGTGCAAACCAAGCTGTTCTAGAAATGTTGGAAGAAATTCATGCTACAGGGGGAGACGCAGAGAAATATTTAGCGAAAGCCAAAGATAAAAATGATCCTTTTAGATTGATGGGTTTTGGACATAGAGTTTATAAAAACTTTGATCCAAGAGCAAAAATAATCAAGAAAGCTGCTGATGAAGTGCTTGCGACTTTGGGAGTAAATGATCCTATTCTTGAAATTGCTAAAAAACTGGAAGTTTCGGCATTAGAAGACGAGTATTTTAAATCAAGAAATTTGTATCCTAACGTTGATTTTTATTCAGGTATTATTTATAGAGCTTTAGGAATTCCAACAGATATGTTTACTGTATTATTTGCAATTGGTAGATTGCCAGGTTGGATTGCTCAATGGAAAGAAATGAGAGAAAACAAAGAACCAATAGGAAGACCAAGGCAGATATATACTGGGTATCCTTTGAGAGAATATGTTAAATCATAAATCTTAAATAGATTATTAGAGCTTCACTTTACGGTGGAGCTTTTTTTTTTATCTTTGGCAAAAGTTATAAAAATGCTAGAATTAAACATAAAAAATGAGACCTCAAAATTGAGGCTAGTGGTGTTAGGTTCTGCTGTTAACAATGGTCCTACGCCAAAGGCGGAAGAAGCTTATGATCCTAAATCTTTAGAGCATATTTTAGCCAATACCTACCCGATAGAAGCTGATATGGTGGTTGAAATGGAAGCCTTTAATTCAGTATTCCAAAAATACGGAGTAACTGTTTTGCGTCCAGAAATGATCGAAAATTACAATCAGATATTTGCTAGAGATATTGGTTTTGTAATAGATGATACTTTTGTCAAATCAAATATTTTACCAGATCGCGAACGCGAATTGGATGCTATTCAATATGTAATTGATCAAATGAATCCTGCAAAAGTTGTTCGTCCTCCCGAAGAAGTTCATATTGAGGGAGGAGATGTAATGCTCTGGAATGATTATATTTTTGTTGGGACCTATAAAGGAAGTGATTATTCAAGTTATGTAACCGCTAGGACTAATTGGCAAGGAGTAAATTTTATAAAAGAGTTATTTCCAAATAAGATTGTAAAAGATTTTGATTTGGTTAAATCAAGAATTGAAGCTCGCGATAATGCTTTGCATCTTGATTGTTGCTTTCAGCCAGTGGGAAAAGACAAAGGGATTATATACAAAAGAGGATTTAGGGAAGAAGCAGATTATATGTTTCTAGTAAATCTTTTTGGAAAAGAAAACTTGTTTCATATTACACGTGATGAAATGTATAATATGAATTCCAATGTATTTTCGATAGACACAAATGTTGTTGTTTCTGAAAAGAATTTTACAAGATTAAATAATTGGCTTAGAGCTAATGGGTTTACAGTAGAAGAAATTCCTTATGCAGAAATTGCAAAGCAAGAGGGATTATTGCGATGTTCTACTTTGCCATTAATAAGAGATTAACAATTCGTTTTGGGTTTTATTGTTTAACTTTAGGCAATAGATTTTTTTAATGATAATACCATAAAAATATGAAATGAGCATAATTGATTATTGGTCGCTAGTGCTAATGATGATATGCGAATTACATATGACCATAAAAAAAAACAATAAATATCAACATATGAAACAAACAACAAACTCCATTTTGATGATTCGGCCAGTTGCATTCCGTATGAATGAGCAAACAGCAGTGAATAATTATTATCAAAAAGTTTTAGATGGTCTTTTGCCCGCAACTGTAAATGCAAAAGCGCAACAGGAATTTGATGTTTTTGTTGAGAAGCTTCGCTCGGTTGGGGTCGATGTAACGGTGGTTGATGATAAAGAAAATTCAGATACGCCAGACAGTATTTTTCCAAACAATTGGATTTCTTTTCATGAGAACGGGGATGTGGCGTTATATCCTATGTTTGCAGAGAATCGTCGTCTGGAACGTCGTGAAGATATTTTGGATACTCTGGAAGAAAAAGGATTTATAATCGATAACATTATGGATTATACTTCTGCCGAAGAAGATGGTTTTTTCTTGGAAGGTACAGGAAGTTTATTATTGGACAGGGAGAATGGAAAGGCTTATTGTGCGCTTTCTCCAAGAGCTGATGAAGAGCTGTTTATTGAGTTTTGTGAAGATTTTGAATTTACACCTGTAATTTTTGAAGCCTTTCATACTGTTAATAACGAACGAAAGCTAATTTATCATACCAATGTAATGATGTGTATTGGAGAGACTTTTGCCGTTATTTGTGCGGATTGTATCGACGATAAAAAAGAGCGAAAAATGGTTCTTGAAAGCCTTAAAGGTGACGAAAAAGAAATTATTTTGATTACCGAAGAGCAAGTGAATAACTTTGCAGGAAACATGCTTGAAGTAAAAGGGGCCGATGATAGAAGGTATTTGGTAATGAGTACTTCAGCCCATCAAAGTTTGACAAAAAAACAAATTGCTCAATTAGAAGAGCATGTAACTATTTTGAGTTCAAGTTTAGATACTATCGAAGCTTGTGGCGGTGGAAGTGCCCGCTGTATGATGGCAGAAATTTTCCTACCGAGAGAATAAAATATAAAAGTTTAAAATAAAAAATTCCAAATTCCAATTGCTGACAACGATTGGAATTTGGATTTTTTTATTGCTAATTTTAGGATTACATCAAATTACTTTTGATGATATTGATAAGGGCACTTACAATGTATTGAATGCCAATTGCAATAACTATAAAGCCTACAATTCTTGAAATTGCTACTATCCCAGAGGCGCCAAGTATTTGGGCCAGATAATGTGCACTTCTCAGAATAATAAAAATTGCAATCGCAATTGCCAATATGGCTAGTGAGGCAATTATAAGTTCATTAGTGGAATTATGTTCTTGGTAAAATGCAATTAAAAGGGAAATAGAACCTGGGCCGGCAAGCATTGGGATAGCTAATGGTGTCAAAGCAATGTCATTTCGTTTTTGAGCGTCGGTTTCTATTTTTTTATTGATCCCTCGCTTTTTGTTGAACTTTCCTGAAAGTAAGGAAAAGCCAGAACTTACAATGATTAAACCGCCAGCAATTCGAAGGGAATCAATACTAATGCCAAAAAAACTCAAAACATACTTTCCAATAAAAAACGAAATAATAAGGATTAAAAATACATTTATGGAAGTCCATAATGAAATTCTTGAACATTCTTGTTTGGAGTCGCCTTGAGTTAGACCTACAAAGATTGGAACGGTTCCTATGGGATTTAAAACAGAAAATAAAGCAACAAATAAGTAAATAAATAAATCCATCCAGTTTTGGTTTTTGATTGTAAAATTACGAATTTATGTATAAATAACTTTAAACAAGAGTTATGTAATTGTTTATTTCATTAAATGCCGGAATCAATTACGGAATTAGTTAAAAGGTGTAATGTTTGATGGCTATTTCTAGGTTTATGACAACTATTTAGTTAGTGCTTAATCCTTTTTGATTACTTTTGCACCTTATATTGAATTAAAATGATAAAAAATAAAAAAACCTTAGTTCTTGGAGCTACAACAAAACCAGAAAGGGCTGCATTCAAAGCTGTTGAAATGTTGGTTGCCAAAGGACATTCAGTTCTTGCATTAGGACAAAACGGTGGAGAAGTGGCTGGAATTAAAATAAATACCAAAGCGATTCCCGTTAAAAATATTGATACCATTTCGTTATACCTAAATCCAACTCGTCAAAGGGATTATTATAATTACATTGTCGATGCCAAGCCCAAACGTGTTTTATTTAACCCAGGAACCGAAAACCCAGAGTTTTATCAATTGTTGGAATTGAATAATATAAAATATGAAGCTGCGTGTACATTGGTTTTACTGACATTAAATAAATATTAATTTTTTAAGGATCTATTTACTTCGTCAGTTCGCTTTGCTCGTGTCCAGCTGTACGCTATATCCACGCAAAAAAGCGTGGGATGCCGCTTCCATCTGGGATAAACCATAACAATCAATAATCTTAATTGAAAGAATTTGATTTTTTGGAAATATTTGGCATTTGCTTAGTGCAAAAAAAGAGATGTCTTTGTTTATTTCAAAACGGATATATTGACTTTTAAAATAGATTCAATTTTCTAAATGGCAGTTTGTCAAATTGCTTACTTTTGTATCCATGGAATTTTCTTCAAAACTAATAGAAAAAGCAGTTAATGAAATGGCTCAATTGCCAGGAATTGGCAAAAGAACTGCCTTGCGATTGGTTCTGCATATTTTAAAGCAACCCAAAGAACAGGCTGCTTTTTTAGCTCAAGCATTAGTTACAATGCGTGAGGAAATCAAATATTGCAATAGCTGCCATAATATATCAGATAGTGAAGTTTGTGAAATTTGTGCGAATCCTAGTAGGAACCATCAGATTATTTGTGTTGTTGAGGATATTCGAGATGTGATGGCAATCGAAAATACGGGACAATTTAGAGGAATCTACCATGTTTTAGGTGGTAAAATTTCTCCTATTGATGGAGTTGGGCCTAGTCAGCTTACCATTTCTAGGTTGGTAGAGAAAGTCAAGCTAGGTCAAGTCAAAGAGATAATATTTGCTTTAAGCTCAACAATGGAAGGAGATACCACCAATTTTTATATCTACAAACAGATAGCAGATTTGCCACTAGTAGTTTCAACAATAGCAAGAGGAATTGCTGTCGGAGATGAATTAGAATACGCAGATGAAGTTACTCTAGGGCGAAGTATACTGCAAAGGGTACCTTTTGAAAAATCATTAAAAAACAATTAAGTGGTTTATTAAGCATGATGCTTTTTTAATACTAATTGAAAAACTATATTTGTTACTAAATCAACACGAATGAACAAACGTTTACTCCTTATTTTTTTATTTATAGGTGTGTTATTTACATCCTGTATTCCAGTAAAGGATTTGGTTTATCTTCAAAAAAAAGATAATTCTTCCAATGAAGGACCAGTCGTAATGGTGGAATCAAAACCGTATCGTTTGCAAACCCACGATGTATTAAGTATCACTATCAAAGCCTCGGATCCAAAACTGGTAACTATTTTTAATCCAACCGTTAGTGGTTCTGAAACAGCCCAATCGGAATCTGGTTTGTATTTTGATGGATTCACTGTAGACGATCATGGAAATATTCGAATTCCTGTATTGGGAGAGATGAATGTTATGGGATTTACTTTAGAAGAAGTTCGTGTTAGTATTGAAAAACAATTATTGGCTGACTATTTTAAAGATAATGCCAGTATTTTTGTGGTAGTTAAATTAGCCGGTTTTCGATATACCATTAATGGGGAAGTAGGAAGTACAGGTACTAAAACTTTGTTTCAGGAAAAAGTAAATATAATGGAGGCTATTGCCAATGCAGGGGATATAACCACAACAGGGGATAGAAAAGCGGTAACGGTTATTAGACAAACTCCCAATGGAACCGAGATGAAGGATTTGGATTTAACCAATATTAATGTAATGAATTCGCCATATTACTTTTTGCAGCCTAACGATTATATTTATGTAAAACCGCTTAAACAAAAAACGTGGGGAACTGGCAGTACTGGAATTCAGTCTTTGACGACCCTTATTACATTATTATCTTTAGTTAGTACCACTTATTTGTTGCTTAAAAAATAAAATCAATTTTCCAATATGTTAGATATTAAAGATTTTTCGGTTTTTGAAAATCAGCCCAGTTTTGATTTCAAGGGGTTTTTAATAAAGATATTAAGTTATTGGAAATGGTTTTTGCTATCCGTAATTATAGCTTTAATGATTGCGTATCAGGTTAATATACGTAAAGAGAAGATTTATGGAATTGAAACCCTAATTTCGGTTAAGGAAGAAACCAATCCGCTTTTTACATCTAGTACCAACTTGGTTTTTAATTGGGGAGGTGCTTCAGATCAAATGCAGACTATCTCGACCACTTTGCAATCCCGCTCACACAATGAGTTGGTGGTTGATAAATTACAATTCTATATTGATTATTTGGTGCAAGGAGAATACAATCTTGTTGATGCTTATGGAGCTGTTCCGTTTCATCTTGATATTGATAAAAAGCAGGGCCAAGTAGTAGGGAATCTTATAGGAATTAAATTTATTACTGAAAATGAATATGAATTAAGAATCCCCTTTGAAGGAACATCTGTTTCGCTAATTCATTATTCCGATAATAGTTATAGTAATACATCAATTGTAGAGGGTGAATTTGTAAAAAAATACAAAGTTGGTCAAAAAGTATCTTTGCCTTTTTTGAATTGGACATTACAAATAAATGACAATCCCGGTTTGTACAAGGGAAATGAGTACTTTGTGAGATTCAATGACTTTGACGGTACAGTTGCAAATTATAGAAACATAAATGTCAGAACTGATGACAAAGGAAGTTCTATAATTACTTTGGGAATGCAAGGTACTAATAAAGCCCGAATGGTTGATTATCTGAATTCGACTGTAAAAATGCTGATTAAAAGACAGTTAGATAGTAAAAATCAATTTGCAACAAACACCATTAATTTTATTGATAGCACGCTTGTGGCAATGGAATCTCAGCTAAAACAGACGGGGGATGAGTTGAAAACTTTCAGAAAAGATAAAAATATTTATGATGTTGAAGAAGGAGGGGCAACTAAATTTTCAGATAAAATCCTTGACTTTGATGTTGAAAAAGATGCGATTAACCGAAAAATTGCCTATTATAATTCTTTAAAGTCTTATTTAAGAAATAGTGTTGATTATTCGAAATTACCTGCGCCTTCTGTGGCTGGAATTGAGGATCCCAATATTGTTGTTAATGTGTCCAAATTAATAGCTCTTTCTACTCAGCGATCGGAAATGGCTTATGCTGTAAAAAGTGAAAAAATATTTAGGGATTTTGATAATCAAATGGAAGCGGTCAAGAACGTTTTATTGGAAAATATCACTACTGCAAAAACTTCTGTGGAATATGATTTGACACTAGTAGAGAGCAAAATCAATCAAGCAGAAAGTAAAATAAAGCGTCTCCCTGATGACCAGCAAGAATTGATAAAAATCAAAAGAAAATACGACTTAAATGATAATATCTACAGCACTTTTCTCCAAAAAAGGAGTGAAGCTGATATTGTAAAAGCAGCTAATCTGTCGGACATTCATTTTATTGATTCAGCTAAAGATATTGGAGGAGGTCTTATAGGGCCTAAGACAGGGGTGAATTACGTGTTGGCTTTATTTTTAGGGTTTTTACTGCCTTTGTTGGTTATCGTTGTTATTTTCTTTATCAATAATACCATTCAAAATCCGGATGATATTAGTAAACTAACTAGTATTCCGTTGATTGGTATAGTTGGAATAAATAAGGATAATAATGATTTGGCCGTATTCGAAAAGCCAAAATCAGCCTTGTCAGAGTCCTTTAGGGCTATTCGTTCTTCTCTTCAGTTTTTGTACAAGAAGAGTAATGTCGCTGGAGCAAAAACATTAATGATAACGTCTTCGGTGAGTGGTGAAGGAAAAACATTTTGTTCCATAAACATTGCTACGGTTTTTGCTTTAAGCGAAAAAAAGACAGTGATCGTTGGTTTGGATTTAAGAAAACCAAAGCTGTTTGAAGAATTTAATTTGAACAATACATCCGGAGTTGTCAATTATTTGATTAAACAGAAAAGTTTGGATGAGATCGTAAATCATACTTCAGTTCCTTTTTTAGATGTAATATTTTCAGGACCTATACCTCCTAATCCATCTGAGTTGATTATGAGTGACGGAATGAAAGAATTGATAGAAGAACTAAAAACAAAATATGATTATATTATTTTGGACACGCCACCAGTTGGTTTGGTTGCCGATTCTCTTGAGTTGGCACAATATTGTGATGTTACTTTATACATTGTAAGGCAAAATTTCACTAAAAAGGAAATGATAACTTTACTAAATAATAGGGTAAATCGAGGAGAACTTCATAATACGAGCATTATTTTGAATGGTTTTGAAAACAAAGCCAAGTATGGAGGAGGTTATGGATACGGTTATGGTTATGGAAACGGCAATTATTCAAATGGTTATCATGAGAATGAAAAGAAAAAAAGCATCATTGATAGAATTGTAAGAAAAAAATAACGATAATATCCATTTTAAAATGAATTAAAATGACTGGAAATAACATGGAAAAAGTTCTAATTACGGGAGGAGCTGGATTTATTGGATCTAATTTATGTGAGTATTTTTTATCCAAAAAATACAAAGTAGTTTGTTTGGATAATTTTGCTACGGGTCATCGTCATAATTTAAAGGATTTCGTAAACAATGATAATTTCAATTTGATTGAAGGAGATATACGAAATTTAGAAACATGTCAACAAGCGGTAAAAGGTGTTGATTATGTATTGCATCAAGCTGCATTGGGTTCCGTACCCAGGTCGATAAATGACCCAATTACCACAAACGATGTGAATGTTTCCGGTTTTCTGAATATGTTAGTAGCGGCAAGAGACGCAAATGTTCAACGTTTTGTGTATGCGGCCAGTTCTTCAACTTATGGGGATTCTGTGGGGTTGCCAAAAGTAGAGGATGTAATTGGGAAGCCACTTTCTCCATATGCCATTACAAAATATGTAAATGAGTTGTATGCCGAAATTTTTAGTAGAACCTATGGATTGGAAACTATTGGGTTGCGTTATTTTAATGTTTTTGGGAGAAAACAGGATCCTAATGGTGCTTACGCAGCAGTTATTCCAAAGTTTGTTATGCAATTAATGCAGCACGAAAGTCCAAAAATAAATGGTGATGGGAATTATTCGCGGGATTTCACCTATATCGATAATGTAATTCAGATGAATGAGTTAGCAATGACTACAAAAAAGCCAGAAGCTGTAAATACTGTTTATAATACCGCTTTTGGCGATCGTAACACCTTGAATGATTTGGTAGGTTATTTGAAAACTTTTTTGGCAGAGTATGATCCAAAGATTGCTGATGTAGCAATTGAATATGGCCCAACTAGGGCGGGTGATATTCCCCATTCATTAGCCAGTATAGATAAAGCTAAAGTAATTTTAGGATATAATCCGAAATTTTCCTTGCAAGAAGGACTGAAGGAAGCTGTAGGCTGGTATTGGGAGAATCTTAGCAGATAATTAGGTAGCGGATTTCAGAACGCAGAATAAAGAACGCAGAATAAAGAATAAAGAATTGAGAAATAGAACAACAATATGAAAATTACAAAAATTTGTTGCATCGGGGCAGGATATGTTGGAGGACCAACCATGGCCGTTATAGCGCAAAAATGCCCTCACATTCAAGTTACAGTTGTAGATCTGAATACAGAAAGAATTGCGGCATGGAATGATGAGAATACAGATAATATTCCAATTTATGAGCCTGGATTGGATGCTATTGTTGCTGAAGCCAGAGGGAGAAACTTATTTTTTTCCACCGAAGTGGATAAGGCAATAAACGAAGCTCAAATTATTTTTATATCGGTAAATACGCCTACAAAAACCTACGGGAAAGGAAAAGGTATGGCTGCTGATTTGAAATATATTGAATTGTGTGCCAGACAGATTGCCAGAGTTGCCAAAAGCAATAAAATAGTTGTGGAAAAATCTACTTTACCAGTTCGTACTGCCGAGGCTATTAAAAGCATTCTTGACACTACCGGAAATGGAGTTCAGTTTCAGATTTTGTCAAATCCAGAATTTTTGGCCGAAGGTACTGCAGTTCAGGATTTATTAAATCCAGACCGTATTTTAATAGGGGGAGATACTACAGAAGAGGGACAAAAAGCAATTCAAGCTTTGGTTGATGTGTATTCTAATTGGGTAAGCCCAGAAAAAATATTGACTACCAATGTTTGGTCCTCCGAGTTATCCAAATTGACAGCTAATGCTTTTTTGGCACAAAGGATTTCATCTATCAATGCTATGTCTGAGCTTTGTGAAAAAACAGGAGCCGATGTCAATGAAGTTGCTAAAGCCATAGGAATGGATAGTCGTATAGGGCCTAAATTTCTGAAAGCTTCAGTGGGATTTGGTGGTTCTTGTTTTCAAAAAGACATATTGAATTTGGTTTATATTGCCAAATCATATGGGTTGCATGAAGTAGCTGATTATTGGGAACAGGTTATCATTATGAACGACCACCAAAAGCGTCGTTTCTCGAATAACATCGTGCAAACATTATACAATACTGTTGCCGATAAAAAGATTGCTTTTTTGGGTTGGGCTTTCAAGAAAGACACCAATGACACCAGAGAATCTGCGGCAATATATGTGGCTGATGATTTGATTAATGAACAGGCTAAAATAGCGGTATATGATCCTAAAGTGTCTCGTAAAAAGATACTTTCAGACTTGGATTATTTAGAAACGAGAGCAACAGAAGTAAATGAAAAAAGCATATTTACTTTTGATGATCCCTATTTATCTTGTGAAAAAGCGCATGCTATTGCTGTTCTTACGGAGTGGGATGAATTTGTAACTTACGATTGGCAAAAAATATATGATGGCATGCAAAAACCTGCTTTTATTTTTGATGGAAGAAATATATTGAATAAATCGGAATTGGAAAGTATTGGTTTTGTGTACCAGGCAATAGGTTCTTAATGTTCTTAAAGTATACTAAAAAGATGTATAAAATTTTCTTTTTTTATAGTATTGGACATCACCAAAAACAGTGATTTTTAGCTTTAATTTGCTATTGTTGAAAAAAGATTTTTATTGACTATTAGTTGTTTACAATTTTAGTTTATAAAAATCTTTTTTTTGCATTGTATGGGGCTTATTTTTGATTCAAACGGATTCTTATTTTTTGTACCTTTGTGAGCTTAATTCGGAGGAAAGTTGTGTAGCATTTATGGAAACATATTTCTAATCACTCTGTTTTTAATGAATAGGACTTTTAAAACTAACAATAGTTTAAGAAATTGAATAAAGACATAAAAATTGCAGTAATAGGTTTGGGTTATGTTGGTTTGCCTTTGGCTCGATTATTTGCTACCCAATTTTCAGTTGTAGGTTTTGATATTAATACATCAAGAGTTGAGGCGTTACAGTCGGGAACCGATAGTACGCTTGAAGTTGATGATGAAACTTTGCAAAAAGTTTTGATTTCAAAACCAAGCGATGAAAAAGGATTGTATTGTTCTTCACAAATAGCCGACATCGCCAATTGTAATTATTATATTGTTACAGTTCCTACTCCAGTAGACAAAAATAATCGACCCGATTTAATCCCATTATACAAGTCCAGCGAAACAGTAGGGTCTGTTTTGAAAAAAGGAGATATCGTTATTTATGAGTCGACCGTTTATCCAGGTGTTACCGAGGAGGAATGTGTACCCGTTTTAGAAAAAGTTTCGGGATTGCAATTCAATGTCGATTTTTTTGCGGGCTATTCTCCAGAACGAATTAATCCAGGTGATAAGGAACACACAGTAGAGAAAATTTTAAAGATAACTTCAGGATCCACTCCTGAAATTGGACAAAAAGTAAATGAATTGTACCAATCGGTTATCAAAGCGGGAACACATCTCGCGCCTTCCATAAAAGTGGCTGAGGCAGCCAAGGTAATCGAAAATTCCCAAAGAGATATCAATATTGCTTTTGTCAATGAATTAGCCAAAATTTTTAATCTTTTAGACATTGATACTGCTGCTGTACTTAAAGCGGCGGGTACCAAATGGAATTTTTTGCCATTTAAGCCGGGTTTGGTTGGTGGACATTGCATAGGAGTTGATCCCTATTATTTAGCCCAAAAAGCTCAAGAAAAAGGGTATCATCCGGAAATAATTTTGGCTGGACGTCGTTTGAATGATAGTATGGGCGAATATGTGGCTTCGCAAGTAGTGAAGCTAATGATCAAAAAAGGAGTGACTATCAATGGTGCTCGTTTGTTAATGCTGGGAATTACTTTCAAAGAAAATTGCCCTGATGTTCGGAATACGAAGATTGTTGATGTGATAAAGGCATTAGAAGATTATGGAATTCAAGTGACTATTTTTGATCCTTGGGCCAATCCTGCTGAGGTGCAACACGAATATGGTTTAACAATGGTAAATGATGTTCCAAAGACTAGTTTTGATGCAATAGTTTTGGGTGTTGCCCATACAGCGTTTTTGAATTTGGACATTAATTTGTTGAGGGAAAAATGTAGCGTGCTTTATGATGTTAAAGGTATTTTGACGGATGGGGTTGATGGGAGGTTGTAGGGTTTTGAGTTGTGGGTTTTGAGTGGTGAGAAGTGAGTTTTGGGTTTTGAGTTTTGGGTTGTGAGAAGTGAGAAGTGAGAAGTGAGTTGTCAGAGAATAGACCGCAGAAAAAAAGGATAGATAGCAGAAACAAATAGCAGATAGCGGAAAACAGAAAGCAGAAAGCAGATAGCGGAAAGACAGCGAAGTGAAAACAGAAGGTCAATATATCGAATTAAAATCGAGCTTCAATGATGAGGTAATTATTACTTTGGTAGCATTTGCGAATGCCGAAGGAGGTTCGGTTTATGTAGGTATGGATGATAATGGTGTTGCGATTTCTTCTTTTAAAATAGGGAAAGAAAGTGTTCCCCAATGGACAAACGAAATAAAAAATAAAACCATTCCGTCTATAATACCTGATGTGACAGTGGAGGAGATAAATGGTGTATCGGTATTGGTTTTTAGTATTCAGGAATTTCCGATTAAGCCTGTGGCTTTCAAAGGGCGTTATTACAAAAGAGTCAAAAATGCCAATTATCAAATGAATTTACAAGAGATATCCGATTTGCATTTGAAGACTTTTAATAGCAGTTGGGATTATTATCCTTCTCCTCATTATGATTTAGGCACTATAGACTTGGATAAAGTAAATCGTTTTATTGAATCGTCCAATGGAATTCGGGAGAATCAAATTCAAGATGATCCGCTTACGGTGCTTCGGAAGTTTGAAATGTTGAAAGAAAATGGACAAATTGCAAATGCCTGTCATTTGTTGTTTTCCAAAAATGAAGTTTTTGACGCCACAATTTCAATTGGGCGGTTTTCTACCGAAACGAGTATTAAAGACAGTGTTGTTTTGCGATCGGATTTGTTTACAGAAGTAGAAGACACATTAGCATTTGTTCGAAAACACATCAATAAAAATTATATTATAACGGGAGATCCCAAAAGGGAAGAACGTTGGGAATACCCTTTGGACGCTTTGCGCGAAATTGTTGTCAATATGATAGTTCATCGCGATTATCAAAATGCTGGGGATTCCATTATTAAAATTTTCGATCAAAAAATTGAATTTTATAACCCCGGAGGATTAGGAAATGGGATGACTTTTGATGAATTGCGTGCCGGTACTTATACCTCCTATGCGAGAAACAGAAAAATTGCCGACCTGTTTAGGGAAGCTGGGATTATAGAAAAATATGGTTCTGGTATCAAGCGTATCACCAATGCTTTTGTGAATTACGGTTTGACTGCCCCAACTTTCGAAGCTTTTCAAAATGGTTTTCGGGTAACGGTTTATGCCAATGGGACTGAAATAAATGATGGCGGTATAAATGTCGGTGTAAATGTCGGTGTAAATGTCGGTGTAAATGTCGGTGTAAATGAATTGTTTATTCTTATTGAAAATAAGCCAGGGATAAATGTATTAGAAATGAAAGAGCATTTTAATGTTACTCAACGAACCATAGAACGTTGGGTAAAACAATTAAAGGATGACCATAAAATTGAATTCAGAGGCGCTCCTAAAACGGGAGGGTATTGGGTGATTGGTTAGCGGTTGTGGGTTATGAGTTTTGGGTTTAGAAAAGTTTAAAAGTTTAGAAAAAGCAATGTCAATTTCAATGGTAATTTGAAAAGAAAATAGAATAAAGAAAATAGAATAAAGAAAATAGAATAAAGAATAAAGAATAAAGAATAAAGAATAAAGAATAGTCAAAACAGACACTATAAAAATATAAAAATGAAAAAGATACTTATTACAGGAGGAGCGGGGTTTATTGGTTCACATGTCGTAAGACGATTTGTGCAAAATTATCCAAACTATCAAATATTTAATTTGGATGCCTTGACGTATGCCGGGAATTTGGAAAATATCAAGGATATTGAGAATGAACCGAATTATACTTTTGTAAAAGGAGATATTACTGATGAAAGTTTTATCGATACATTGTTTCAAAATCAACAGTTTGACGGAGTGATTCATCTCGCAGCCGAGTCTCATGTGGATCGCTCTATTGAAGATCCGTTGGCTTTTGTGAAAACCAATGTGATTGGAACTATGAATTTATTGAATGCGGCTAAAAAACAATGGTTGGGGAACTTTGAAGGCAAGCGTTTTTATCATGTGAGTACCGATGAGGTTTATGGTTCGCTAGGCGCTGAAGGGTTATTTACAGAAACTACTGCCTATGACCCTAATTCACCGTATTCAGCATCCAAAGCGAGTTCAGATCATTTTGTGCGTGCTTATGGTGAAACTTACGGATTGCCTTATGTGATAACGAATTGTTCCAATAATTACGGGCCTTTTCATTTTCCGGAGAAATTAATTCCGTTGTTTATCAATAATATCATTAACAACAAACCATTGCCCGTTTATGGTGATGGGAATTATACCAGAGATTGGTTGTTTGTAAAAGATCATGCAGTTGCTATCGATTTGGTTTTTCACGATGGAAAAAATCATGAAACCTACAATATTGGTGGATTCAATGAATGGAAAAACATTGATTTGGTTAAAGTATTGTGCCAAATTATGGATCAAAAACTAGGCAGATCTACAGGTGAATCCGCTCAATTGATCACTTATGTGAAAGACAGACCTGGTCATGATTTGCGTTACGCTATTGATGCCTCAAAAATAAATACACAATTAGGATGGAAGCCATCAGTTACTTTTGAGCAAGGATTGGAAATTACCATTGATTGGTATTTGAATAACCAAGATTGGTTGAATAATGTGACTTCTGGGGCGTATGCTTCTTATTATGAGAAGCAGTATTCGTAGTTGGTTTTCGGTTGTCAGTTGTTTGTTATCGGTTATCTGTTGTCGGTTATCAGTTATTAGTTGTCTGTATCTGTTGTTGGTTATGGTTATTTGATTTGAATATATGAAAAATTATAAAGATTTAGAAATTTACAAAAAAGGTTTGAGTTTGTTTTTTGAAACCCATAAAATGTCTTTGCAATTACCAAAACACGAATTGTATGAATTAGGAAGTCAATTGAGGCGTTCGTCGGATTCTGTGATTACAAACATTGTAGAAGGATATGGCAGAAAAAGATATCAGGCTGATTTTATAAGATTTCTAGTTTATTCTCATAGCAGTAATTTGGAAACAATTAACCATCTTGAGAAAATTGTAGTTTTGTACCCCGAGCATTTTGAAATGACTTCAAAACTTGTTTTAGAATATAACGTATTGGGAGCTCAAATATATAAATTCCTGTTATACGTAGAAAAAAATTGGAATAAATTTGAATAGTGAGTTGTCGGTTGTTAGTTATCGGTTGTCATTTATCAGTTATCAGTTAATGAATATTTGAAAATGAGAATTTAGATTTAAAATAGAATTATTTTTTTATTTGATGGACGAGCGTAGCGAGTACGAAAACCGAAAACCGAAAACCGAAAACCGAAAACCGAAAACCGAAAACCGAAAAAAAAAATGAACTGGTACGTAGTTTACACCAAACCCAAGTGGGAAAAGAAAGTTGCGGAACGGTTGACTGAAATAGGGATTACAGCCTATTGTCCTTTAATCACTAAAGTTAGACAATGGTCGGATCGCAAAAAGAAAATAGAAGTTCCGTTGTTTAATTCCTATATTTTTGTTCAAGTCAATGAAAAGGAACGAAATGTTATTTTTGAGATTCCTGGTGCGATTCGTTATTTATTTTGGTTAGGAAAACCTGCCATTGTAAAGGAAAATGAGATTCAAGCGATACAAGATTGGTTGAATGTACCGGACACTTTTGAAGTGATGGTAGACAAATGGCAAAAAGGAGATAAAATTGTATTGGAATCGGGGCCATTTATGGCGCAATCGGCCATTGTACAGGAAGTAAAACATAATCACTATGTACTCGTTCTGGAGTCTTTAGGATGTATTCTTAAGGTTGAGAAGAAAATAAAATGATTATTTTTTATACAAAGTATAATCACACCAAACACATTAAGGTATAGAAAAAGTGATTATTGTTTTTAATTATTTGATGGTAAGTCATTTGTGTTGTTTTTAGTTTTTGATTAAAGTTTTGAAATAAAAACAGCAAATCAATGCAGTAAAAAGAGGGAAAAATCCTTTTTTTTAGTATAAATTTGCAAATTCTTAAAAATCGGTGAACCAAATTGGGACTCACTGTGGCGAAGCCGTGTAAAGGACTGAAAAATGGGTTGTGATTTGTGGGGAGTGAGTAGAGAAGTATCATTAAATAATTTGCAAAAGTAAATTACGTAATTATTACGTAAAAAATATAAAATTTTAATTTATTAAGCTATAATATCCAAAATAGTATTCAAATATGAAAAAAATAATTACAGCAATTGTCCTTTTAGTGGCTCTTTTTCAGAGTTCTTCTTTGATGGCTCAGGATATTATAAAAGGGAATGACTTAAGCACTGTAAGAGTGGATTATTTATCCGATGGGGATATTGCCAAGATAAAATCACAATTGCAAAGTAATAATGTATCCATTGATCAAGCGGAATCTATGGCGTTATCAAAAGGTATGAGTGCCACTGAATTTGCTAAATTAAAGAAGCGTTTGGCACTTCCTGAAGCTGCAAAAGCCACTACTGACAAAAAAACGACCAAGAAAAAATCAAAAGATTCTGATTCGGAAGACGAACAGGATGATAGTGAAGACGCCCAACGAAAACAGGAAAAAATAGAGAACAAGAAGGTAAAAGACAGTTTGAATTCGCTTGTTTTTGGGTCGGAGTTATTTGATAATCCCACATTGAATTTTCAACCCAATTTGAAGTTGGCTACGCCCGTAAATTATGTTTTAGGGCCTGGAGATGAATTGCAAGTAAGCGTAAACGGTGTGCAAGAGTTTGATGATAATGTGCCTGTAACGGTAGAAGGAAAAGTCAATATTCAATATGTAGGACAAATTTCAGTGTCCGGAATGACTATTGAAGCCGCGACCCAAAAAATAAAGGGAGCTATCGCTCGAATCTATAGTACGGTGCGTTCCGGACAATCTCAAGTTAGCGTTAGTTTAAGTCGTATTCGAACGATTAAAGTAACGATTATCGGAAGTAGACAACCTGGAAATTACTCAATATCCTCATTAGCAACCGTATATAACGCTTTGTTTTTAGGGGGAGGTCCCGGTAAAAACGGAAGTTATAGAAACATAGAGTTGATTCGAAATAATAAGGTGTACAAGAATATAGACATTTACCGCTTTTTGGTGAGTGGCAACCAATCGGATAATGTAGGTTTAAAGGATAATGATGTTATTCGTATTCCAGCCTACATAAATAGAGTAACTGTTGAAGGAGAGGTAAAACGTCCCGGGATTTTTGAAATGAAAAAAGGAGAGCATTTTTCTGATTTATTGAATTTTGCTTCGGGATTCAATGAATTCGCTTATACGGCATCGGTTAATGTTTTGCAAAAAACAGGGAAAGAATTTAAAGTGGCTGATATACAAGCGGCGCAATACGGCAGTTATACTCCTTTGAATGGTGATGTATATCGTGTTTCGAAAATTTTGAATCGTTTTGAAAATCGAATCATCATTGAAGGAGCTGTTTTTAGACCGGATACTTACTCCTTTTATGAAGGAATGCGTTTTTCGGATTTGGTTCGACAAGCCGAGGGACTAAAAGAAGATGCCTACAAGAAAAGGGCTATAATTGTGCGATTGAAATCTGATCTGACCACTGAGATAGTCAATGTCAATTTGGAGAAGGCTTTGTCTGGCGACATGGATGCTGATATTGCTTTGCGTAAAGAAGATAAAGTAACGGTATATTCTATTTTAGACTTTAGAGAAGAGTATAAAATAACGATAGATGGTGAGGTTAAAATGCCTGGGGTTTATGATTATCATGATCGCTTGACCTTGAATGATCTATTGATTGAAGCGGGAGGTTTAAAAGGTTCTGCATCCAAACATGTTGAGGTAGCCCGTATGATTAAATCGGATACCATTAATGATAGTGATCCCAACCGTTCTACATTGTTCAATCTTGAAATTACTGCTGAATCTAATGAACAAATAAAAAACTTTGTATTAGAACCTTATGATGTAGTTAATGTTAGAAGAATGGCCGTGTTTGAAAAACCAGAAATGGTAAAAATCACAGGAGCAGTTGCCTATACAGGAAAATATGTTCTGGCCAGTAAAAAAGAAAAAATTTATGATGTCATTCAAAGAGCAGGCGGATTGACCTCTGTAGCTGATTTGGATGGAGTAAAGATTAAGAGACCTATCAAGGGTAAACAGATTGAAGATCTAGAGAATGTGAGTATGAATGTGAGCTCGAAAATCAGTGATATTGAAAGTGAGCAATTAAAGACAGGTGATAAAAATAACGGTTCGGGTGTAAAATCGGATACCATCCAAAATAAATTGGCTAAAAAATTATTGGAAGAAAAGAAATATGCTACAATCCCAGTAGATTGGAGAAAAATCATTAAAGATCCTTCCAACAATACCAATGTAACCCTTTTACCGGGTGATGAGATAGAAGTGGCTACTTATAATGAAAGTGTAAAAATAACAGGAAATGTGCTTTTGACTTCTGAGATTCCTTATACCAAAGGAAGAAGTTTTAATTATTATTTGGATGCTGTAGGTGGATTGGATGCCAGAGGATGGAAGAAAAAAGCGTATGTCATTTATCCAAATGGTAAAGCAGCGGTTTCGAATTCTTTCTTATTGGTTTTTAGAACTTATCCAAAAGTGTTGCCAGGTTCACAAATTGTAGTACCTGAAAAACCATTGACTAAGAAGATGACAACTGGAGAGTGGGTAAGTATTGGAAGTATTATAGCAAGTTTATCCCTTCTTATAGTTACTGCTTTTAAGTAGGTGAGTTGTGAGTGGTGTGGGTTTAAGGGTTTACATTGCCAGATTAGAGATAATAGAGTGCGGAAGTTAGAATGCAGTTGAGAGCGAGCAGAAGGCAGAAATAAGAAATCGGTTGGCTGAACGCAGAAAATAGAGTGCAGAACGCAGCAGTAAGAATGCAGATAATTTAGGACAGAAATTAGAAAATAGAATACCGAATTTCATAAAATAGAATTAAGAATTACGAGTAAAAATTTCAGAGTTTGGATCTAGAATGATTAAGTTATGGATCTTGAAAACGATAACGGAAATATGGAAGAACAAATACCTAATGACGAGATTTCATTAAAAGAACTTATTGAAAAAGGCAAGGAGTGGTATGCCTATCTGCTATCCCAGTGGAAAATTATTGTATTGGCTGGTGTAATTGGAGCTGCTTTGGGAGTAACCTATTCCTTTATTAAAAAACCGATTTATACGGCTACTTTGACATTTGCTTTAGAGGATGAAAAAGGTGGTGGAGGCGGAGGTCTTGGTTCGTTAGCGAGTTCTTTTGGGATTGATTTAGGCGGCGGAGGCGGCAGTATCTTTACGGGGTCTAATTTAACAGAGTTATTTAAGTCTCGTACTATGGTAGAACAAACCTTAATGACTCCGGTTACCGTAAATGGGAAAGTGATTTCTTTGGCAGAAATGTATGTCCAAAATAACGAATGGAGAGACGGTTGGAACAAGAATCCAAAATTCAAGAACATACAGTTTTTACCTGATACCAAGCGCAAATATTTTACGAGAGTACACGACAGTATTTTGGGCGTAATTTATCAGAATTTATCTAAATCTTCTTTAGCTGTAGCTCAAAAAGATAAAAAAATTGCTATTATTAGTATGGATGTGGCTTCTAACAACGAATTATTTTCCCTTTATTTTTGTGAAGCCCTTGCGAGACAGGTCGGTAAATTTTATGTGACTACCAAAAGCAAAAAAGCGCGCATGAATATGGAAATTTTGGAGCGACAAACTGATTCCATTCGAGCCGAACTTAACGGTGCCATTACGGGTGTAGCAGTGGCTAATGACAATACTTTTATGCTGAATCCTGCTCTTAATGTGCGTCGTACCCCATCAGCCCGAAGACAGGTTGATGTACAAGCGAATACTGCTATTTTAACCGAATTAGTGAAACAAACTGAATTGGCTAAAGTGACTTTGCGTAAAGAGACTCCTTTGATTCAGGTAATTGACCGTCCCATATTGCCGTTGGCTAAAGAACGTTTTGGTAAAGCCAAAGGATTGGTGATGGGAGGGTTTTTGGCGGGGTTTTTGACTGTTTTGTTTTTGATAGTGAGGAGGTTGTTGAAAGAGTTAGCAGTTTAAGGGTTTAAATTGTTTAAAGTTTAAAGTTGTTTTAGGATTTAAAGAGGTTATGGTTGATTTTCTGTTTGCCCCGACCCTAAAGGGAGCAGAAAATGGAGAATTGAGATTGCAAAATTATCTGTTTACCCCGGCCCTAAAGGGAGCATAAAATTTGAGTTTAGAATAATGAACAATAGGAAAGATTTATGTTTAAAAATTTTATACCTTTTAAACATAAATGTAGTATAAGTGACTATAAATGAAAACAGGAATAACTTTTAGTGCTTTCGATCTTTTTCACGCCGGGCATGTAAAAATGCTGGAAGAAGCCAAACGACATTGTGATTATTTAATTGTAGGTTTGCAAACTGACCCCACATTAGATCGACCAGAAAAAAATCAACCCGCACAAACGGTGGTGGAACGCTATATACAATTGAAGGGTTGTAAATTTGTAGATGAAATTGTGCCTTATGCTACTGAACAAGATTTAGAAGATATATTGCGTTCTTTTAAAATTGATGTTCGTATTGTAGGTGATGAATATCGAGAGCAAGATTTTACTGGCAGAATGTATTGTGAAGCCAAAGGAATTGAATTGTACTTTAATACTAGAGATCATCGGTTTTCAAGTTCGGGTTTGAGGAGAGAAGTACATCAAAAGGAAATGAATAAAAAATAAAATTTAAGATAAAATTATATCTTTTTTATATCCATGTTTTTAAATTTTAAGGTTTTTAAACAATTCTCAAAAAAAGATTAAATTAGAATTTAAAAAAAATGATTAAAAATTTAATAATATTTGGAACTAGGCCAGAAGCTATTAAAATGGCTCCGTTGGTCAAGGAATTCATTAAACACAACGAAGTTTTTGAAACTAAAGTTTGTGTAACTGCTCAACATAGAGAAATGTTAGATCAAGTGTTGGATTTTTTTGAAATTAAACCGGATTATGATTTAAATTTGATGAAGCCAAATCAGAACTTATATTCTTTAACTTCAGATATTATTTTGGGGTTGAAACCTGTTTTAGAAGAGTTTAATCCTAATTATGTTTATGTACATGGAGATACTACAACAACTATGGCTGCAAGTATTGCCTCATTTTATTCTGGTGCTAAAGTTTGTCATATAGAAGCAGGTTTGCGTACGCATAATAAGCATTCTCCGTTTCCTGAAGAAATGAATAGACAAGTTACTGGAAGGATTGCTGATTTGCATTTCGCACCAACTGTAACCTCAAAAGAAAATTTATTAAAAGAAAATGTTCCTGAGAATAATATATTAGTAACTGGAAATACTGTTATTGACGCACTTTTGGATAGTTCAGTGCGAGTAAAAACAATAAAAAACAACGAAATTGAGTTTCTAAAAAAAGAACTAGATTTTACGAAAAAAATCATTTTAGTTACTGGTCATCGGAGGGAGAATCATGGTAATGGATTTGTAAATATATGTGAGGCGATTAAAGAAATAGCTCAAAACAATTCAGATGTTTTATTGGTCTATCCTGTACATTTGAACCCAAATGTTAAAGGTCCTGTATTTGAAATTCTAGGAGGAATAGACAATATTAAATTAATAGAGCCTTTGGCTTACCCTGCGTTTGTTTGGCTTATGAATGAGTCTTACTTGATAATAACCGACAGTGGTGGTGTCCAAGAAGAAGCTCCAAGTTTAGGAAAACCAGTTTTGGTAATGCGTGATACAACTGAAAGACCAGAAGCAGTAGCAGCTGGCACAGTAATTTTGGTTGGAACAGATAAAAATAAAATTGTAATCGAATGTCAAATATTATTAGAAGATAAAATTCTATATGACAAGAGATCTTCCCTGCATAATCCTTATGGTGACGGGAATGCATGTAAACGTATTGTAGAACATATAATTTCTTTAAATAATATAGTATGAAGAATGTAGTAATGATAGGTTTAGGGTACATTGGTTTGCCAACAGCCGCTTTAATAGCAAATAGTAATATTCCAGTTCATGGTGTTGATCTAAATCCAGATGTGGTAAAAACCATTAATGAAGGGAAAATTCATATAGTTGAACCAAGTTTAGATGAAGCTGTTGCTAAAGCAGTATCTAATGGTTTTTTGAAAGCGTCAGTAACACCTATTTTGGCAGATACTTATATAATTGTAGTGCCTACACCTTTTAAAGCAAAAAATGAACCGGATATATCCTTTGTTGAATCAGCTACAAAGGCAATAATTCCATTGTTGAAAGAAGGAGATTTGTATATTATTGAATCAACTTCTCCTATTGGAACTACTGAGAAAATGATGAAATTGATTTATAATCAGCGACCTGAATTAATAGATAAACTATATATAGCGTATTGTCCTGAAAGGGTCCTACCAGGAAATGTAATGTATGAACTAGTACATAATGACAGAGTAATAGGAGGAGTTAATAATTCTTCAACCCAAAAAGCAATTACTTTTTATAATCAATTTGTAAAAGGGGAACTTCATCAAACAAATGCCAGAACGGCAGAAATGTGTAAGTTAACAGAGAACTCATCTAGAGACGTTCAAATTGCATTTGCTAATGAATTATCTCTTATTTGTGATAAGGCAGATATTAATGTTTGGGAGCTAATACGTTTAGCAAATAAGCATCCTCGTGTCAATATCTTGCAACCAGGTTGTGGAGTAGGAGGACATTGTATCGCTGTTGATCCATATTTTATTGTAGCAGATTATCCATTAGAATCCCAAATTATTGGGAAAGCACGAGAAATCAACAATTATAAATCTTTTTGGTGTGCAGAAAAAGTAAAATCAGCTAAACTTGAGTTTCAATTAAAACATGGTAAAAAAGCTAGTGTAGCTATTATGGGATTGGCATTTAAACCAAATATCGATGATTTAAGAGAATCTCCAGCTAAGTATATAGCTCAGAAAATATTACAAGATTCACATGATGATTTTTGTTTTATCGTAGAGCCAAATATTGAAGATCATAAAGTTTTTAAATTAACCCCATATGAGGAAGCAATTGAAAAAGCAGATATTATTGTTTTTCTTGTCGCTCATAAAGAATTTAAGAATTTGACAATTGATAATTCAAAAATGATACTTGATTTTTGCGGGGTATCAAATTTATAATCTATTAGTTACTTGTGTTTTATCTAATTTTCAGAATTTGTTTAATTAATATTTAATGTTAAAACAAAAACTTATTGCATCGGCAAAATGGAATGGATTAGGTCGGTTGGCAACCATGATTAGCGATTTTTCTTTTGGTATTATTTTGGCAAGATTGCTTTTGCCTAGTGATTTTGGGGTAATTGCTATTTTGACTGTATTTGTTTCTTTTCTGGGCGTGTTTGTTAATAGTGGTTTTAGTCAGGCATTAATCAGAGAAAAAAATGTTTCTAATATTGATTACAGTACCGTTTTTTACTTTAATTTAATTGTTGCTGTAGTCGTTTTTATTATATCTTTTTTCTCCGCTCCTTACATTGCAACGTTTTATGAGAATGAAAATATTAGTTTGTATCTAAGGGTTCTTTCTATTAGTTTATTTATTGATGCTTTTGTACTTGTCCAGCAAAGCATATTAACTAAGGAAATGAATTTTAGAATGCTTTCCATTATTTCAATTTCATCTTCTTTGTTTTCTGGAATTACTTCTATTTGTCTTGCTTTTTATGGTTTTGGTATTTGGAGCCTTATATTAAAATCTTTGCTGAAAGACTCTTTGATTTTATTATTTACCATCTATATAGTAAAGTGGAGACCACAAATTATGTTTTCAATAGGTTCATTTAGAAAATATTTCAAATATGGAGTTTATATGCTAGGTAGCTCTTTGATTAGCCAGTTTTATAATAATGTATTTAGCTTAACTGTTGGAAAAGTTTTTTCACCAACAGTTTTGGGTTTTTATAATCGAGCTGAACTGTTTAAAAATACTTTAAGTCAAAATATAGATGGTATAATTTCTGGAGTGAGTTATCCAGCTCTTGCATCATTACAAGATGATAAAATTGAATTTGTTAATTATTATAAAAATATTTTGCAGTTCTCTTTTTACGTTGTTTCTATCTTAATGATTGGTTTAATGCTCAACGCGGAAGCATTAATTAATGTTTTATTGGGTGAGAAATGGATGGGATCTGTAAAAATTTTACAATATTTATGTTTAATAGGTTTGTTATTTCCAATTAACTCAATTACTGTAAATTCAATTAGTGTGACTGGACGGTCAAATGTTTATTTCAAATTTCAATTATTTTCAATTATAGGTTGTTTGTTTTCATTGGTCTTTGGATATTATTTTGGAGTTATATCAATGATTAGAGGCTTTGTCGTTATTTCTTTTTTACTTCTTTTATGGATAGTCTACATTTTTAATAAATTATTTTACTTCTCAATTTTTGAATTAATTAAGTTGTTGAAAAACAGCATTGTGAGTATTGTATTACTTGCGTTAAGTTTTAGTTTGATAAATGTGTTAATATCAGATTATACTGGAAGATTAATTGTAAATGCATTTGTAGGGATGTCAATTGTAATTTTAAGTGGGTACTTGAGCAAAGGAAAAGAGTTTTTGTTTATGCAAAATCAATTGAAATCGATATTATATAAAGTAAAGAATTAAAATGATTAAAATTAATCAAAATAATAATATTCTTTTTAATAAAAATATAAAATATTTTGAAAATATTAATAACAGGTATTAAGGGGTTTCTCGGATCAAATTTAATAAATTTTTTTAAAGAAAAAGAATATGAGTTATATGGCTTAGGGACTAAAGAAGAAGTTTTTAATGGGATTCAGATTTATAAATCGGAAGATCTGGATTCTATAAAAATGATACCTGATACAATAATTATGTGCCATGCAGCGGTAGCGTCTGGAATTGCAATTTTATCAAATACAATTCTGTTTGATATTAATGTATCTCTAACAGAAAGAATATGTGAGAAGTTTTATGATTCTTCGGTTATTTATATTTCAACAGCATCAATTTATAGTGATGAAGTGGATGTTATTACTGAAAATTCTAATTTGAAACCACAATCAAACTATTCTATTTCAAAGTTGTGGGGAGAATATACTTTAAAATTAAATAAAAAAGCTACAATCGTTCGTTTATCATCTCTATATGGTATCGGAATGAAAGAGAATACTCTAATACCTAACTTTATAAATCAAGCAATCATTAATGATATAATTGAAGTATGGGGAGATGGTTCGCGATTACAGAATTATGTACATGTGGAAGATGTTGCAAAACTTATAAAAATGATTGTAATAAAACAGAATTCTCTATTTGGAGAAATATTGTTAGGGGTTTCTCAAATAGAATATTCTAATTTTCAAATAGCTAAAATTATTTCTAATATTACTAATTCTAAAATAATTTTTATAAGTGAAGATAAGTCTAGATCTCTTACTTATAATAATGATTATACTACCCGATTAATTGGATGGAGATCTAAAAAAAAAATGGAGGAAAAATTAAATGATTATATTAAATGGAAAAAAAGAGAGTTTTAGTTACTGGAATAGGAGGAAATGTTGGCCAGGGTATTTTAAGAAATATTCGCAATTGTTTTCCAGATATTTACTTAGTAGGGATAGATATTACATCTTTTACACCTGGAAATCATTTATGTGATGCAGTTTTTAAAGTGCCATATTCTTTTGAAGAAGACTATATTTCAACTGTAAGTAAAATTATTATAAATGAAAAGATACAATTAGTCATACCTTCAACAGATTATGAGGTATATTATCTTTCTTTAAATCGAAACAGTCTTAATGCAACTATTTTAGCAAGTCAGGCTGAAACATCGAAAATTTATTTAGATAAGTTTCTTACGTATGAATTTTTGTCTAAAAATAGTATTCCTTTTGCTAAGTCTTGGTTGGTAAAAGATTATGATTTTTCAGAAAATGAAATTATTGCTAAACCTAGAGAAGGTAGAGGGTCAAAAGGAATTATTATAAATCCCGAAAACCCATTAGAATTACCAAGCGATTATATGATTCAACCTTTGCATAAAGGAATTGAAATAACTACTGCCATTTATGTAAACAAAGATGCTAAGTTGCATGGCTTGTTTACAATGGAAAGATCTTTAACAAATGGTACTACAACAGAATCTAAAGTTGTTTTCAAATACGATAAAGAACTAACAAAAATTGCACAGAAAATGATTAATCTGGGTGGTTTATTCGGAAGTTTTAACATCCAAAGTATAGTTACGCCGTTAAATGAAATTATACCTTTTGAAATTAATTGTAGAATATCAGGAACTAATTCGATAAGACATAATTTGGGATTTCAAGATGTAAAATATGGTGTGCAGGAGTATTTGTTTAATGAAATTCCTGATTCCCCTAATCCGATTGAAGGTATTGCTACACGTATTTTAATGGATGTAATATATCCTAATCAGAATAATTTTGATAAATTAAATACGGATAATTCTAAATTTTTATTATATTAATATGATAAAGTATATTTTTTTTGATGTTGCAGGGACACTATTAGGGAAACCAACACTTTTTTCTAATATACAAAAAGCACTTAATGATTTGGATCATATTGTGGATTTAGCCGAAATAAAGAATAAACATAAATTACTTTCTGAAGTCATACATTTTCCAGATAGAACTGATAAAGGATTTTATGATAAGTTTAATTCTGAATTATTGTATTTGTTAGGTATTGTACCAACAGAAGAATTATTGGGAAAAATTTTTGATAATTGTACATATTTGCCTTGGAAAGAATACGAGGATACAAAAGTTTTAAATGAAATAAAAATACCTATAGGTGTAATATCAAATTTTAATTCTACTTTGAAAGATAAGTTAAAATTGTTTTTTGATGTGGATTTTCAAAATGTTCTCGTTTCAGAAGAGTTAGGTGTTGCAAAGCCTAATATTGAATTCTATCAAAAAGCATTGGATAGAATTGGTTTTGAAAGTAATGAAGTTTTATATGTCGGAGATTCAATTAAACTAGATTTGGAGCCAGCAAGCAAAATTGGTTTTAATACTTTAATAATTGACAGGGATAACTTTTACCCAAATTTTAAAAATAGAATTTCAAACCTCAGTGAGATTAAAAAGTATCTATAATGAGTAAGACGCTTGCAATTTTAGGAGCCGGTCATTTAGGACAACAGATTGCCCATTACGCTATTCACGATAATCATTATCAAAAAGTGGTTTTTTTTGATGATTTTTCGAATGAATCTTCCATAAATGGTTTTTTTGTTTTGGGTAATTTAGATGATGTTGAGAAAGAATTTAAAAATGAATCTTTTGACGAATTAATAATTGGTATTGGCTATAAACATTTAGAGGTTCGAAAGCAATTATTTGAGCGATTTATAGATTGTATTCCTTTTGGAAAGATTATTCACTCGACTTCCTGGATAGATCAAACGGCAAAAGTAGGTTTAGGATCTGTCATTTATCCAATGTGTACTATTGATGCTAATTCTATAGTCAGCGAAAATACTATTTTAAACATATCATGTGCTGTTGCTCATGACACATTTATCGGTAAACATTGTTTTCTTTCTCCGCGTGTAGCTTTAGCAGGATTTATTATAATAGAAGAATTATGTATTTTAGGAATTAATTCTACTGTAATTGATAATTTGACCATAATATCAAAAACGCAAATCGGGGGAGGAGCCGTAGTAATTAAAAACATTTCAAAAAGCGGATTGTACGTTGGGAATCCGCATAAATTTATAAGATAATATATTATGATACCATTTAATAAGCCTTATTTGACAGGTAAAGAAACTCATTATATTTATGATGCAGTAAATTCTGGTAAAATTTCCGGTAATGGAAAATATACTCAAAAGTGTCAACAATTTTTTGAAGAGAATTACGGTTTCAAAAAATCATTACTTACGACATCTTGTACAGATGCTCTTGAAATGGCTGCCATTTTAGCAGATATTCAACCCGGTGATGAAGTTATTATTCCAAGTTTTACTTTTGTATCAACTGCGATAGCTTTTATAAGACAAGGTGCCATAATTGTTTTTGCGGATTCCTATAATGACAATCCGAACATTGATGCGAATAAGATTGAAGCATTAATAACAAATAAAACAAAAGCAATCGTTCCCGTTCATTATGCTGGTGTAGCCTGCGATATGGGTAGAATAATGGAATTAGCCAAGAAGTATAATTTGTTAGTTATCGAAGATGCGGCTCAGGCCATCGATAGTTATTACACGTGTAAAGATGGAGTTAAACGAGCTTTAGGTTCTATAGGTCATTTAGCTGCTTTTTCATTTCATGAAACCAAAAATATTATTTCTGGGGAAGGCGGTATGTTGACAATTAATGATGATAGATTTATTCATCGCGCTGAAATTATTTGGGAAAAAGGAACAAATAGGGCAGAATTTTTTAGAGGAGAAGTAAATAAATATGGTTGGGTTGATACTGGATCATCTTTTTTGCCCTCAGAAGTAATAGCTGCATTTCTGTGGGCTCAAATTGAAAATCTGAAAGAAATTCAAAACAAAAGAAAAATGTTGTGGAATTCTTATTACAATTCCATAAATGAATCGAAATTAGTGAATGTTAAATTGCCAGTTGTTCCTGATTTTGCTACAAATAATGGACATATGTTTTATTTGGTTTGTTCTAATATAGAAGAACGTACTAAATTAATCTCTAAATTGAAAGAAAAGGGCTTCCATGCAGTTTTTCATTATATATCATTACATTCAAGTGATTATTATGTATCTAAACATGACGGAAGAACACTTTCTAATTCTGATAAATTCACTGAATGTTTATTACGTTTACCTTTGTATTATGATTTGGAGGTAGAGATTGTTGATGAAATTGTTGATATTATTAAAAATTATTAAATGATTGTACATGTAATAGATCCTGATAAATTTACAGAGCCATTAGCAAATTTTCTTATTGAGGATGGAAGATTTAAGGATCATTATTTTTTATGTCCAAAATTTTCTAGTATTAACGAAAGCAATCAGTTAATACATCTGAAGTCTCCTCTTTCCAAACATTTATTTTATAATATTTGGAGAATGTTTGACTTGTGTTTTAAAGCAAAAAGGATTGTTTTGCATGGAGCTGTGGTAATCCAGTTTTTTTTCTTTTTTCCATTTTTTTTTCATAAAATATCTTGGGTCATTTATGGTTATGAACTTGATATAATCAAAGCTCCATCTGGCAAATATTCTAGAATGATAAGATTTGTTTTGGGTAAAGTTAGCTCTCATATCTCACATATATACGAGGATTCCAAAGAAGCCAATTTTTTGTTGAACAGTCAGACAAAATTTGAATACTCAACTATGTATTTTAGTAATGTTATTAATACAGATTTTTTTAAAAGCGAAAATATTTCTAGAAAAGAGAGTATCAACGTTTTAGTAGGTAACTCAACAGACCCGTCAAATGAACATATTTCAATATTTGACATGATTGAAAATGAAATCAATTTTATTGATAGAATTTACTGTCCGCTATCATATGGTTTGTATGATGATTATAAGGATAAGATAATCGAGGAGGGATATAGAAGATTCGGAGATAAATTTATACCACTAACAAAATTTATGAATATTAATGAGTATGTTAATTTTTTAAAAATAATTGATGTTGCTATTTTTAATCATAATAGACAACAGGCTATGGGGAATACACTAACGCTCCTAGGTTTGGGGAAAATAGTATATATGAGGCAAGGAACTAATTCTTTTGAGTCTTTGACAAAAAGAGGTTTTCAGGTTTTTGATAATCAATTGATTAAAACGTTTGGTGTTAAGTTTAATAGAGGAGTTGAGACAAATAAAGATTTATTAGAGAAATATTATTCTAAGTCAGTCTTAATTGATTTTTATTTAAACTTGTGAAATAGTTAAGTTGGTTATCTCCTTTTCAAAACAAAAATGTAATTAATGAAAAATATACTTATAATATGTAAGGACTTATATCCTTTACAACATCCAAGAGCATTTAGAGCTACCGAATTAGTTAATGAGTTTCATAGAAGAGGTTATAAGCTGATGGTAGTTTGTTCCATGAGAGATGAAGACTATCAGGAGTATAGAAGGGAATATCCTAATGTTGAAATAAAAAATCTTGGTGATGTAACTTCTATATTAAGATATTCTTTTTTTCAAAAAAACAGATTGTTATATAGAATATTTGATAAGATTTTTTATTTTTTATTTTTATATCCCTACATAAAATTATTGTTTAGGGTTCGTGCTTTTTTAAATGAAAATAAAATAAAGTACGATTTGTTAATTACTATAGCTCATCCTTTTTCTATTCATTGGGGGACTGCATTTGCAAGGAACAAAAGAAATACATTCTTTCCAAGGAAATGGATTGCGGATTGTGGAGATCCTTTTATGGGAAATAAGATTACTAAGCCTCCTTTTTATTTTGCCGTTTTAGAGAAATTATTTTGCAGAAAAGCGGATAAAATTGCAATACCGGTAGAAGTGGCTAGAAAATCATACTACGAAGAGTTTCACAATAAAATTGAAATAATACCGCAGGGTTTTAACTTTTCAAATATACAGTTAGATGACTATGTTAGGAATTCAGTGCCAACTTTTTTATATGCAGGGGTTTTTTATAAAGGTAAGAGAGATCCTCGTCCTTTTTTAGATTTTTTATGTACATTGGAGAGAGATTTTAGATTCGTAATATTTACAAGTAATGATTCTCTTTTGACTGATTATGAAATAAAATTAAAAGGGAAATTGATAATTTGCAACTCTATACCAAGATCTGAAATATTAAGAGAATTGTCAAAAGCTGATTTTTTATTAAATATTGAAAATGAAACAAGTAATCAAGTTCCAAGTAAATTAATTGATTATTCTTTGTCAAAGAGACCGATACTGTCTTTAAAAATGAATTGTTTAGATTATGACATTTTTTTAGATTTTTTAAACGGAAATTATGCAAACGAACTTATAATTGAACATATTCAAGAATATAATATTGAAAGGGTTGTAGATAAATTTTTTGAGATAGTAAAAGATTGATAATGGAAAGCGAAAAGAGTTTTTCTACGAATTCTATTAAAGAGTTTATCGTTTTATCGATTGCATCTTTTATTCTCCCTTTTTTGGGGTTGGTAATGTCTTTGTTTTTTTATAAGCGGAAATGGTCAAAGCACTTATTTGTTTTATTTTGTACGTATTTTGGATATACTTTTATTATCCCTTCATCGAAACTACTAGATTCTCCTTACGATTCAGAGTTTTACGCAACTGTACTTGTTGATTATTACAATACTCAAATTTCATTTAATATTTTTTTAAATGGCTTATTTACAATTGAAACAAGCCAGACTGATTTATATCAGCCATTTGTTACATGGTTTGTTTCTAGATTTACTGATAATTATAATGTTTTATTTGCAATTTTCGGATTAATTTTCGGATTGTTTTATTCTAGGATCTTATGGTTCATATTGGATAGACTAAATTATAAAATTACAGGATTTGCATTAACATTATTATTAATGATAATGTTAATAAACCCTATTTGGAATATTAATGGGGTTAGAATGTGGACTGCAATGGAAGTTTATATTTATGGAGTAATATTATTTTTTTTTCAGAACAAAAAAAAGGGAATGTTATTTATGTTCCTATCCATTTTGTTTCATTTATCATTCCTTATTCCTTTTGTTTTCTTTTTGTTGTTTTGGTTAATTCCAAATGGGAAAAGGACAGTATTGTTTTATTTATATCTAGGAACTTTATTTATAACAAATTTACCGATTAGCTTTTTAAATGAGATTTCGTTATTTTTTCCTGATTTTATAGGAAATAGGATGGCAGCATATACAAATGCTGCCTATGCCTTGACTGTTAAAGAAAATTTAGAAAACACAAGTTTTTTTATCAAGCTAGCTCTTTTCTCATTAAAATTTTCATCAGCACTCATTGTTGTTATTGTGTATGCTAATTTTCCTAGAATCATAAGGAGTGATGTTGAAAACTCAAAGTTTTTTGATTTTATTTTGTTTACTTTTATTTGGACTAATGTTTTTTCAATTATTCCTTCGGGAGGAAGATTTTTGTCACTTTCATATATTATTTTATTCTTCTTTGTTGTTATTAATTTAAAGGAATTGCATTTTTATAAAAAAATAAAATACTTGAAAATTGTATTAGAACCACTTTTTTTTGTGTATTTTGTCTATAGTTTCCGGACTTTGCTTGATTTTCAAGGTTTTTATTTGTTTTTTGGAAATTTCTTTAAATCTACTTTAATTTTTGAAGCAACTCCAATTATTAATTTACTTAAATAATTAATTAAACTTGTAGTTATTCACCTGAATAGTGTTTTACGGATTACCTAATGTACTAAAAATTTTAAATTTATAATTTAATAATGAAACAAAATATATTAATTTCAGTGTTAATACCAACGTTTAATGTAGAGAAATTCATTAATCAAGCTATCGAATGTATTAGGGTACAGTCGTATTCTAATTTTGAAATTATAGTTGTTGATGACTGTTCTACAGATCAAACATATATGATTTTGGATGATATTAAATTATCTGAGCCTAGATTGAAATTATATCGAAATGAGCAAAATTTAGGAATAGTTAAAACACTTAATTTTGCTTTGTCTAAAAGTAAAGGCGATTATATAGTAAGAATGGATGGAGATGATTTGTGTCATCCTTTGAAATTTGAGAAACAATTAGAATTTTTATTAGACAATCCTGATATTTCATTGGTCGGTTGTGATGTGTATTCAATTGATGAGAATGGGAGGGTTTTAAATGAAGTTAAAACGGCAAAGACTGTGGAATGCACCAAGAAATTATTAAAATATGTCTCTCCAGTATTACATATTTGGATGTGTAAAAAAGAGATATATACTATTTTAGGAGGATATAGAGAGTTAGGGGGGTCTGAAGATTATGATTTTTTATTAAGGTTAGATACAATGGGATATAGTTTTTGCAATATTTCTTTTTATGGCTATTCAGTACGGATAAGATCGGGTAATACTCAAACTACTAGAGGTCTGTATCAAAGAAAAATTGTATTTTATTTGCGTAAACTTTACAGGGAGCGATTGGAGGATAATTCAGATTCGTTTAACTTAAAAAGCAGGGATAAGATGACTAACTCAAATTTTATATTTGAAAAGTTACATAGAGCATCTGTAAAATATACATATGAAGCAATGAAATGTAGAAGTGATAAAAGATATTTTATGTTTCTATTTTATGTAATTGCTTCAATGGTTTCTCCATTTCAAATCCAATCTCATTTTGATAATTTGATGGCAAAGTATTATCTGTACAAGTTTAATCGAAATCAAAAGGAATATATTTAGTAATTATTTTGTCGGCTGGAAAACTCTGCGAAATGTTTGTTTCCTTTAATCCAATGAAATGATTAATGCGATTGGTGATTTAATACATAAATATATTAGGTAGAATAATTAACGATTTGTGATCTTAGTATTGTAGTTTTATTTGTGCTTGGCAATTTTAAAATAATTTGAGTTTATGGAAAATAAGATAAAGGTTTTATATATAGTTTCTACATTAAAGAGGACTGGGCCTATTAACATAATGAGTAATTTAATATCAGAGCTTGACAAGAGTAAATTTGAGCCACTTGTTCTGACACTTTCAAAAGAAGATGATAGATTTCCGAGTCTTTGTGATTCTCTTGGTAATATGGGTGTTAAAATTCTTTCATTATCATTATCTAGAGCTAAAGGCTTTTTTTTTGGAAGAAAAAAAATTAAAGAAATAATTTTTCAAGAAAATATTGGAGTGGTTCATTTGTTTGGTTTTAGACCTGATTTATTAGTCAATTCTAGAAAATTTAGCAATGTCAAGATAGTGAGTGCTGTTAATAGCAATGTGTTTGATGATTATACTATGCTTTATGGAAATTTTGTAGGTAGATTAATGGCTTTTTTGCATATGAAATCATTAAATGGAAAGATAGGGGTTGCCTGTTCGAAGTTTGTTGCAGAAGAGATTAATGAAAGGTATGGTGTAAAATTAAAAGTTGTTTATAATGGAATTCCGAAAGAAGATTATACTTGTACAACGAATAGGGAACGTAATGAGATTAGAATTAAATTAGGGCTTCCAGTTGATAAACAAATATTTATTTTTGTTGGGTATTTAATTTATAGAAAAGACCCTATTACTGTTATTAAGGCTTTTTTGAATTCCACAGTTGTAGACAATTCTATCTTATTGATGATTGGTGATGGTCCGTTAATGGATGAGTGTAAATCAATTTGTGAAAATAAAACTGAAGTAATTAGATTTTTAGGAAACCAGCCCTCAACTTTAAGTTTTTTAAAAGCATCAAATTTCTATATTTCTTCAGCTTACTCTGAAGGCTTACCTACATCTGTAATGGAGGCTATGGGGTGTGGGCTACCTGTAATACTGTCTTCCATTAAACCTCATGAGGAATTAGTGTCATATATTGAGAATTGGAACTATTTATTTCCAGTTAGCAATTCTGACATTTTATCTTCTAAATTTGAGAAAGTGATTGAAGATGATTATCAAAAATTAAGTGATAGTTGTAGGTATGTTGTGTCTGATATAATTAATTCTAATATTATGGCAAGAAATTATCAATTACTTTACCAAATATAAAAGTCTCCCTTTAAAGCATTTCGTTATACTTATTACTCGTAGTTAAATTGTTGTTTTAGTACATCATTATAGTTATTCAAGGGGTGATTTTATCAAAAAGAATCTGTTAAATCATCAAAAGTGTATAATTTAGATATATAAAGCTGTGAAAACTCAAAAAGAGAGATTTAAATAACTAACTAAAGAATTATGAAAAAAAAATGTTTAATTCTTGGCGGAGCTGGTTTTATTGGGTCAAATTTGATTGGTTCTTTACTTGGCTCAGGATTTGATGTTAGAGTTTTTGATAAGGTAGGCTCTTCAAGAAAAAACATTCAAGAATATATAAATGATATTGAAATTATAGAAGGAAATTTTGATGATTTTTCGAAAATTAAAGAAATTTTAAATGATGTAGATTATGTTTATCATTTAATTTGTACAACTATTCCGGAAACTTCTCACTTAAATCCTTATTTTGATGTTGAGAGTAATCTTCTTCCAACTATAAATCTATTGGAATTAATAAAAGGGAATTCAATAAAAAAGATAATTTACTTGTCTTCAGGAGGGACCGTTTATGGAACTCCAGCCAATATACCAATAAAAGAAAGTCATGCAACCAATCCAATTAATTCTTATGGAATTGTAAAAAAGGCAATAGAAGATTATTTATTATTATATAATAGGACGTTTGATATAGATGTTTGTATTTTTAGATTATCTAATCCTTATGGTGAAAAACAAAATCATAAAGGGATTCAGGGAGTAATACCAGTTTTTCTTTATAAAGTAATTAATAAAGAAATTATTGAAGTGTGGGGAGATGGAAATGTTATTAGAGATTATATTCATATCAAAGATGTTATAGATATAATGGTTCAAGCGTTATCAATTAAAACTCCTGAAATTGTTTATAATTTGGGGTCAGGAATTGGAACTTCAATTAATGATATTTTGAAATTTATAAAAGAAAATTTAGAAAATGATTTTGAAGTTAATTATCTTGAAGCTAGAAGTTTTGATGTGAAAGTAAATGTTTTGGATATATCAAATCTTAAAAACAGATTTGGAGAGAAGGATTTTATTAATATCAATGATGGTATAAATAAACTGTATGACTATATTAAGAGTAATATTAATATTTAATTAAAATTTGTATAAAAATAATCAATCATATATTAAAAAAATATCTTAATAAAGTATGTCGAAATTTTCAGTATTAATGTCTATTTATTTCAAAGAAAATCCAAATTATTTTAGACAATCTTTAGAATCAATCTTCAAACAAACCTTACTTCCAAATGAAATAGTTTTAATTAAAGACGGACCATTGACATTAGAACTCAATTCTGTAATAAATGAGTATCAATATAATTATCCTGAAATATTTAAAGTAATTCCACTGGTAGAAAATAAAGGACTTGGAAACGCTTTGTCGATTGGGGTCTTGAAATGCTCTAACGAGTTGATTGCCAGGATGGATACTGATGATATTTGTGCGATAAATCGTTTTGAAAAACAAATAAAGCTTTTAGACAGTAATCCAATTATTGATTTAGTTGGTTCTAATGTAGAAGAGTTTAATAGTATTCCTGGAGATTTAAAGCGTTATAGGAAAATGCCAGAGCAAGGAGATGTACTTAAGAAATATTCAAGATTTAGGAATCCAGTTAATCATCCTTCAGTAATGTTTCGTAAATCTAAAGTTTTAGAAGCGGGTAATTATAATGGAGATATATTATTATTTGAAGATTTTTCTTTGTTTATAAGGATGTTACATAAAGGATGTACATTTTATAATATTCAAGAATGTCTTTTGTATTTTAGAACAGGTTTTGGTATAGATGTTATTAAAAGACGTAGTGGATTGTTTTATGTTAAGAATGAATGGAAATTCTCTTTACTATCTTTAAAATTAGGAAGATTAAATTTTTTTGAATGGTTGTTTTATGTGTGTACAAAATTACCTCTTCGTATATTGCCACCAAAAGTTATTTTATTTGTTTATAATCAATTTTTGCGACATTAATTTTGTAATACATTAAATTAAATTGGAAATATTAATAACAGGAGCCAATGGGTTTTTAGGTAAATCTATTGTTAAAGAATTAACTTATGGTCATAAACTAGTATGTTTATCAAGATCTTGTGGGGATTATAAAATTTCCTTAGAAATAGAAGTTCCAGAGTTTAAGCAATCATTTGATTTGATTATTCACACTGCAGGTAAAGCGCATTCTGTACCTAAAACAGAATCTGAAAGAAAGCAATTTTATGATGTAAATTTTACTGGTACTGAGAATCTGTTAAAAGGTTTGGAAAAATCAGGTGTACCCAAACAGTTTGTTTTTATCAGTTCGGTTTCTGTTTACGGGCAAGAGTATGGACTAGGGATAAATGAAGATTATAAGCTTGAAGCTAAAGATGCTTATGGTTTAAGTAAAATTCAGGCAGAAGGATTGATAGAGGAATGGTGTAAAAGGCATAATGTAATTTGTACTATTTTGCGTTTACCGTTATTGGTGGGAGAAGACCCTCCAGGGAATTTAGGTGCTATGATAAAGGCAATTGATAAAGGTTATTATTTTAATATTGGAGGAGGAAATGCTCGAAAAAGCATGGTGCTTTCAGAAGATGTCGCAACCTTTATAACAAAGGTTGCAAAGATAGGGGGTATTTATAATTTGAGTGACGGACATCATCCTAATTTTAAGGAATTGAGTGTAGTTATCTCAAAGCAAAAGAAAAAAAAAGTTCCTAATAATTTGTCTTTATTTATGGCAAAAATGATTGGATTTATTGGGGATATGTTGGGGGATAGAGCTCCAATCAATTCTGTGAAATTAAAAAAAATCACATCTGATTTGACTTTTGATGATACCAAAGCGAGAGAAGTTGCTGGTTGGAAACCACAAGGAGTTTTGGAGTATTTTGAAAGGAATGATTTTTGAATTTAGTTGGTTCATTATAACTAATATTTAAAATGTTTTAATTTGTCTGTATAATAAGTTTGAGTACTTGACTATACTTCGCCTTCGCTCCTTATAAATTTTTCGAGATCAATGCTATCAAGGTTAAGGATTTCTCGCTTTTTTTTTAAAATCTAGCTCTCGCAAAGGCGCAGAGACGCGAAGAAAACGGTTTTAAATTTTGTGCCTTAGTTGCTCTGCGAGAAAAATCAAATAACATAATGCTATTATGCTCGAGGAGAAAGGTGGGTTGTGAGTTCTCGGTTGTCTGTTTAAACGTTTATAATTGTTTAATGATTTCAGCGTTTTCCTAAATCCAACTCTCACAAAGACGCAGAGACGCAAAGAAAACGGTTTTAAATTTTGTGCCTCTCGACTGCGCTCGAAGTGACAAGTGACAAGTGAGTTGTGGGTTTTCTGTTATGGGTTCTCGATACAATTTTTAAAGCAAAAGTATTTTTTTGTAAACAAGAATTTTGGAATGCTTTAAAAATCACTCGAACTGACGGGATTTGGTTTTTTGGATTTGAGATTTTCGTTTTGCCCTGCGGCTAAAATTCCGTTTACTCACAAGTTTAAAAATGGCACACGGATGACACGGATTGAACAGATTTACACGGATTTTTATTATAGTATTAAATAAGGGAGCCGAAAATAGACGAATGAAGTGTAAGATTTTCGTTTTGCCCCGGCACTAAAGGGAGATGGGAATAGGAGGTCTAGTTGATTTTTTTTTAATAGATGAATGTGTATGTTAGAAAATAATAAAATTCCACAATTAATCAAAGGTGGGATTCATACCGATAGCAGAGGGCAGATTTCCTTTGTAAATGATATGAAATTTGATAAAATCGAACGATTTTATATCATTAGCAATTCAGCGGAAAATCCTTTGAGAGCTTGGCAAGGACATAAAATAGATAATAAATATTTTTATTGCATTCAAGGTATTGTAAAAGTACATTATGTAAAAATAGACAACTGGGAATCGCCTTCTAAAGATTTGAAAGTAGAAAGTGTTATGCTAAGTGCTACTGAAAGCAATGTTCTTCATATTCCGGAAGGCTACGCCAATGGGATTGAATCGCTGGGATTGGGATCTAAATTGATTTCTTTTTCTACATTGCCGCTTGATCGGACTTCGGAAGATGATGTGCGGTTTGATAGTGATATGTGGGATGTGAGAAGTGAGGAGTAAGAAGTGAGAAGTGAGTGGTGAGAAGTGAGTGGTGGGAAGTGCGGAGTGAATAGTTGTGAGTGGTGAGAAGTGAGGGTGAATAGTGAGAAGTGACTTTTTAAAAAAGATAAATAATTATAATATGAATATAGAACCAACTTTTATTAAAGATTTAGTTGTACTGACTCCTGACGTATTTGAAGACGAAAGGGGTTATTTTTTTGAGGCTTACAACAAAAACAAATTTAGTGGGCTGGGAATCGATATTGAATTTGTGCAGGATAACCAATCCTTTTCACAAAGAGGAACTTTAAGGGGTTTGCATTACCAGAATCCGCCTTTTGCTCAAACCAAATTGGTGTGCGTATTGCAAGGGGAGATTATGGATGTGGCAGTTGATTTGCGAAAAGATTCGCCTACCTATGGGAAGCATTTTGGAATCAGATTAACGGCTGAAAATAAAAAGCAAATATTTGTGCCTCAGGGTTTTGCTCATGGTTTTTCGGTATTGAGTGAAACGGCAGTGGTGCTGTACAAATGCGATCAGTTTTATAACAAAGCCAGTGAAGGAGGTATTCGTTTTGATGACGAAACTTTGAATATCGATTGGGGAATGGATTTGAAGGATGCGATTGTGTCTGAAAAGGATTTGGTTTTGCCTGGTTTTGGTAATTGTAATAGTGAGTTTTAAGTTATGGGTTATGAGTTGTCAGTTTTTGGTTAGAATTTGAATCTTGAATATCTGAGACTATTCAGCAGCATTCATAACAGACTAAATAGAGAAGAGGATGAGTGTCCTTTTTTTGTTTTTATAAGTTTATTGGATTTGTGAATTAAAGTAATTGTATTGTCCGACACACGATTTTGGTTGTTTTTTGTATTGTTTAAATTACAAAAATAGATGTTTTTTGTAATGTGTAGTAAACAAAATAAGTGATGTCTGCTTAATGGACAGTCATGTTAATTAAAATAGAATGAAAAAAATACTAGTTACGGGTGCCAATGGGCAATTGGGTTCGGAGTTGAATGTTTTGTCAAAAAACTATAGACAATTCGAATGGGTTTTTACAGATAGAGATGAGCTGGATTTGTGCAATTTAGATAATTTAGTTTCTGAAATATCCAGAATCAATCCACAAATTATTATTAATTGTGCTGCTCATACTGCTGTGGATCGAGCTGAATCAGAATTTGAATTGTCGGATGTTTTGAATCATAAAGCTGTTGCTGTGATGGCGAAATGGAGCAATGATAACGATTGCGAATTGATCCATATTTCCACCGATTATGTTTTTGACGGTACTGCCGCTACGGCATTAACCGAATCGGCACCAACTGCTCCTATTAATGTATATGGACAAACTAAATTGGCTGGAGAAAAAGCCTGCATCGAAGAAAATCCATCTTCTATAATCATCAGAACCTCTTGGGTGTATTCGAGTTTTGGGGCTAATTTTGTAAAGACCATGTCCCGATTGATGCAAGAAAGAGATTCTTTAAGTGTAGTCAATGATCAAATAGGCAGTCCAACCTATGCAGCCGATTTGGCTCAGGCTATTATGACTATTATTACTCATGAGCAATGGCAAGCCGGAATCTATCATTTTTCGAATGAAGGGGAAATCAGTTGGTACGAATTTGCTTTGGCAATTCAGCAAATTGGTGGTTTTGATTGTGCTATTAGCGGAATTCCATCTTCAGCATATCCAACACCAGCAAAACGTCCACAATATTCTTTATTAGACAAAACCAAGATAAAAGAAATTTTTGGTGTTGTTGTTCCGGAATATAGGGAGAGTTTGGTGAAGTGTATGGAACAACTAATTAATACGAATTTGAAACGAATTTAACGAATTCTACTAATGGATAAAATAATTTATAAGGAAGAAAGCTTTAAAATTATTGGAGCTTGTATGAAAGTACATCGTTCATTAGGAGCAGGATTTTTGGAGGCAGTTTATGAGGAAGCGTTGGAGAAAGAATTTTTAACACAAAATATTCCTTTTAAAAGACAGCTAAAATTGGATTTATATTATGAAAAGGAGAAATTGAATAAACACTATAGAGCAGACTTTATTTGCTATGATAGTATTATTTTAGAAATAAAAGCTGTGCAGTATATTCCAGATACGTTCTATGCACAGTTGAGAAATTATTTAAAATGTAGGACTATGGAATTGGGTATGCTAATCAATTTTTGTATGCCATCATTAAATTATAAAAGAATAATTAATTTGAAAAATTTGGATTAATTCGTAAAATTAGAATAACTATGAAAGGAATTATACTTGCCGGAGGATCTGGTACCCGATTGCACCCATTAACACTTGCGATGAGTAAGCAAATGATGCCTGTATATGATAAACCGATGATTTATTATCCGTTATCGACTTTGATGATGGCGGGAATTCATGAAATATTGATTATCTCAACTCCACACGATTTACCTAACTTTAAAAAACTATTGGGAGATGGATCGGCAATTGGTTGTCAGTTCAGTTATGCGGAGCAAGCGATTCCGAATGGGTTGGCACAGGCTTTTGTGATTGGAGAGGAATTTATTGGTTCGGATTCTGTGGCGCTGGTTTTGGGGGATAATATTTTCTTTGGAGCTAATATGCATGAATTGTTGCAATCGAATACCAATCCTGAAGGTGGAGTCGTTTTTGCTTATCATGTTTCGGATCCGGAACGCTATGGTGTTGTTGAGTTTGATAAAGAATTGAAAGCGCTTTCTATTGAAGAGAAGCCTTTGGAACCCAAATCAAATTATGCAGTTCCCGGATTGTACTTTTATGATAATTCGGTGGTAGAAATTGCCAAGAATATTAAACCGAGTGCCAGAGGTGAATATGAAATTACCGATGTGAATAAAGTGTATTTGGAGCAAGGCAAATTAAAAGTTGGAATTTTAAGCAGAGGTACCGCTTGGCTGGATACAGGGACTTTTAACAGTCTTATGCAAGCTGGACAATTTGTTCAGGTTTTAGAAGAACGTCAAGGGTTGAAAGTCGGCTGTATCGAAGAAATTGCGTGGAGGCAGGGTTTTATAACTGAACAGCAGTTGAGAGATTTAGCAGAGCCATTGAAGAAATCCGGTTATGGAGAATATCTGTTGGGACTTTTGAAACATAAACTGTAGTTTTTTCGGTTTTGAGTTTTCGGTTTTGAGCTAGTTGAGAATAGAGAATGGTGAATGGTGAACCGAGAGCAGAAGGCAGAGAACAGAAGGCAGAAAATAGAAAACAGAGAGCAGAGAACAGAAAAACGCAAGACAGACAACCCATAAACCACAACTCATAACTCCCTATATGATTTACATTGCATTATTTTTTTTATTCATCGGTATTGAATTGATTTATTTCAAGATTGCCGATCATTACAATATTATCGACAAGCCCAATAGTCGTTCTTCACACACATCAATTACTTTGCGTGGAGGGGGGATTATTTTTCCAATCGCTATTTTAATTGCTGGTTTTTTGGGATATGTTTCTTGGGCAGTGGTGTTAGCGGTAGTTTTAGTCGCTACTATTAGTTTTATAGATGACATAAAGCCCTTGTCACAGTTGCCTAGATTTGCTTCACATGCCATAGCGATTGGGTTAGTTTTTTATGATTTGAATTTGTTTACTCAAGCCATTTGGATTTTGCCGATTGTTTTTATTTTGCTGATCGGTTGGGTTAATGCGTTTAATTTTATGGATGGTATCAACGGCATAACTGTGTTGTATGCGTTTGTCGCTATCGTTAGTTTTTCTTTTTTAGACATAAATAAAGCGAGTCTCCCATTATTAATCACTATGGGATTGTCCTGTTGTGCTTTTGGAATTTTCAATGTCAGAAAAAAAGCCAAAACATTTGCAGGTGATGTTGGAAGTATCAGTATGGCTTTGTTTTTGGGCTATTTTATGATCAAAACGATTTTGTTGACTGGTCAAATTGGGTATCTGCTTTTTTTGTCGGTTTATGGCATTGATGCGGTTCTCACTATTTTTAACCGGATCAAAAAGAAAGAAAATATTCTGGAACCGCATCGATCCCATTTGTATCAATATTTGGCCAATGAATTAGGTTATTCTCATATTGTAGTATCATTATGGTATGCAGGGATTCAATTGATTATAAATGCAGGGCTAATTTATTTGGAAAGAATAGGGGAATTGTCACTTCCGGTTGTTTTTTCTTCTTTATTCCTTCAAATCATGGTTTATTTATGGATTAGAAATAGGGTTGTTCAAAACATTAATTTGGAAAAAACTACAATTACTTGTAAGTAAAAAAGAGTATATTCTTTTGCCTAAAATACTATTCACTTGAAACCAATTATTAAGCGATTTTTCGATATCTCATTTTCGTTTTTTACACTTTTATTGTTTTTTTGGTTAATCTTTTTGACTTGGTTTTTAGCAATGATAGATACCCGCAGTAATGGTATTTTTACTCAAGAGCGTATAGGTCAATTTGGAAAAGGGTTTAAAATTTACAAATTACGAACTATTCAAATTGCTACCAATACCGGGACGCTTCAAATTTCCAGAATTGGCAGATTCCTTCGAAATTATAAACTGGATGAGTTACCACAACTTATTAATGTTTTGAAAGGGGAGATGAGTGTCGTTGGACCTAGGCCTGACATTGTAGGCTATTATGATTTATTGGAAGGCGAAAATCGGAAGATTCTCGAATTAAAACCAGGTTTAACAAGCTTGGCTTCTTTGAAATATTATAATGAAGATGAGTTATTGGAAAAGCAAGTTTCTCCTTTAGAATATAATGATAAAATTATTTTCCCCGATAAAGTGAAACTGAATTTAGAGTATTATTATAATCAAAGTTTTTCAGGTGACTTGAAAGTTATCTTGGCTACTTTTAAATTAATGTTTTACAGATAAAGCAGAACTACGAATAATCATAAGAAAAGCAATTTTTCAGATAAAAAAATGTTTGAAGAACAAAAGATAGTAAACTCAAAAACAATTCTTTAATACCTTGTTTTTTTGTTTTTATTTGTAAACCATTTTTTATGTCCTGTTAATTCATTTCCATACAGATAATATTTTGTATTTTTGTTAACAATCTTCGTTTCTTTAGAAATTTAAATACCGTAAAAATGAATGAAAATTCTCTATATTCTGGATTTTTTTCAAGAGACAATTTAAAATTAAGCATTCGTAATTTAAGCTATCTTCCAAGATGGATTATAGTTATGATTGATTTTTCAGTTTTAATTGTTGCCTTTTTCTTTACCCTCCTTATTTTTAGAGGTACAGGTTTGAAATATATCAACACTACGCATGATGTATTGTTTATATGTTCTTTTTTTGGATTTAATATTTTCTTTTTTTGGTTGTTTAGAACCTATTCAGGAATTATTAGACACTCTTCTTACATAGATGCAGTAAAACTTTTGTTTTCACAAATGGCAGTTTTGGTTGTGTTTTTGGTTTTTAATTTTGCTTATGAATTATTGTATAATGAAAGAATATTCTTAACTACTGCTCTTTTCATCAATGTGGTGCTTTCTTTTTGCGGATTGTTTTTATATCGTGTTGTAGTCAAGCAAACTTTTGAAATGTATCTTTCCGAGAAAAGTGCAACCAAATTAATACGAACCATCATTTATGGAACCGATGCCAATGCCATTTCGGTGGCCAATGCCTTGAAGTTTGAAACTCCTACTCGTTTTAAAATTGTTGGTTTTGTTGACAGAAACAATCAAAATGCTTCCAAAAGGATGTTGGATTTACCCATATTGGTTCAGAAGAAAAAACTACCTTCTCTGATGCGTTCTGTAGGGGCTGAGGCTGTAATTATGGCCGATAAAAGTTTGGGAAAAGAAGAACAATTGATTATTGTAGATCAATGTTTGGAATTTAATTATAGAGTTTATACCGTGCCTTTGATTACTGACTGGGAAAATCAGAAGGAGATTTCACAAAAGGTAAAGAATATTCAAATTGAAGATTTATTGGAAAGAAAACCGATAGTCTTGGATAATAAATCCATTTCAAAACAGTTGAAAGATAAAACGGTTTTAATCTCAGGAGCAGCGGGTTCTATAGGGAGTGAAATTGTAAGACAGGTTTTGACATTCAATCCTAAAAGAGTGATTATTTTAGATCAAGCAGAAACACCTTTGCATCATTTAAGTCTTGAATTAGAAAAAATACATTCGAAATCAAAAATTCACAATGTTATTGCCGATGTTAGGAATAAGGAAGCAATGAATAGGGTTTTTAAATTATACAAACCCCAAGTAGTATATCATGCTGCAGCTTATAAGCATGTGCCCTTAATGGAGGAAAATCCATCGCAAGCAATTTTGACCAATATAGAAGGTACAAAGCATTTGGCAGATTTGGCTTGTGAACATGAAGTAATAAAATTTGTTATGGTCTCTACCGACAAAGCGGTTAATCCTAGTAATGTTATGGGAGCCAGCAAAAGAATTGCGGAAAAATACGTGCAATCTTTGCAAATAAAAAACCAAAGAGAGAATAGGCCTAACGCCACTAAATTCATTACCACTCGTTTTGGAAATGTTTTGGGTTCAAATGGATCTGTGGTTCCATTGTTTACCAAGCAAATTGCCAACGGTGGCCCTGTTACCATTACCCATCCTGATATTATTCGTTATTTTATGACCATACCAGAAGCCTGTCAGTTGGTTCTAGAAGCCGGTGCCATGGGGAATGGAGGGGAGATTTATATTTTTGACATGGGTAAACCTGTTAGGATTTTGGATTTAGCCAAAAAGATGATAAAATTGGCTGGATTTATACCTGATAGAGATATTAAGATTGAGATAGTAGGATTACGACCTGGAGAAAAATTATATGAGGAGTTGTTAAACGATACCGCAAAGACAATACCTACTTACCATGAAAAAATCATGATTGCTGAAGAGATTCAAGATGAATTTGAAAATTTGCATGTTGATATTAATGAATTGATAGGAATTGCCAATTTCTTTGACAATGATGATATTGTTGCCAAGATGAAAGTAATTGTTCCTGAGTTTAAGAGTATGAATTCAACTTTTGAAATTTTGGATAAGTAAGTATAACTAAAATAAATATAGAAAAGGTTTACAAGAGATGTTCTTGTAAACCTTTTTTGATTACGATGGAATTTGTTTTGATAATCAACATTCCTATATGTAACGATTATTTTTTTAATAATCATTTTGAATAAAAAGATGCTAGGTCTTTACGATAGAAAAAGATTAAAATTTAAAATGAGCAAAATGATTATTCCTGAATTTTAAGAATTAATAAATTACTATAAGAAAAAGTAGATATAATTATTTTTATCTAATGAAGAGGTCTTTTTTTTCCTTGAATTCTGAATCATAGAGTCTTAAAGACTTAGTAACTTTGCAATTTAATCTGATTACTATTATCATTTAAATCAAAGACAATTTAAATAATGATTGTTGCTATTAGCCCCCCAATAAATGAACACGAGAAATACCACAAATAACGATTGGCTGTTTGAAATAACACCCAAGAATAAATTCTTCTCTTTGAATCTCAAAGAGGTTTGGCAATACCGTGATTTACTATTTTTATTTGTTAAAAGAGATATTGTTACCGTTTATAAGCAAACTGTCTTGGGTCCACTTTGGTACTTGATTCAGCCGTTGTTTACTTCTATTACGTTTACGATTATTTTTAATACTGTGGCAGGAATCGGTACCGGAACTGTACCACCGTTTTTGTTTAATTTGGCAGGAATTACCGTTTGGAATTATTTCACTGCCTGTCTCACGGGGACTTCGGATACCTTCAGGAGTAATGCCAGTATATTTGGGAAAGTGTATTTTCCAAGAATCATAGTTCCTATTTCTATAGTAATTTCAAATTTGTTGAAGTTTGGTATACAATGCGGAATCTTTATTGTTTTTTACCTGTTTTATTATTTTCAAGGAGCTGATATTAGTTTAAACCCAAGTGTTTTGTTATTTCCTGTATTGATTGTAATAATGGGAGTTTTAGGACTTGGATTAGGAATGTTTATCTCATCATTAGTAACAAAGTATAGAGATTTTAATTATTTGATAGGTTTTGGAGTTCAGTTGTTGATGTATCTCTCGGCGGTGATGTATCCAATGGAACTAATCAAGCAAAAGCTTCCAAGCTATGGCTGGTTGGTAGAATACAATCCGTTGGCTTATCTTATTGAAACTGCTCGTTACATGCTATTGGGTGTTGGCGAAATTTCAGTTTTAGGGCTAGGTTACACTTTGTTAGTTACTATTGGAGTTTTTTTTATAGGACTTTTAGTTTTTAATAAAACCGAAAAGAGTTTTATTGATACGGTTTAACCCCCTAACCCCCTTAATGGGGAATTGGATTGCGAATAAGAAACTCTTACCCTTGAAGAGCAAATTGAATTAATAATAATGAGTAAAGATATTATATTAAAAGCCGAAAATATTTCTAAGCAATACCGCCTTGGGCAGGTAGGTACTGGCACACTCAGCCATGACCTAAACCGTTGGTGGCATCAAATTCGAGGGAAGGAAGATCCGTATTTAAAAATTGGGGAGGCCAATGACCGCAGTACTAAAGGAACCAGCGAGTATGTTTGGGCTTTGCAAGATATTAATTTTGAGGTTGAGCGTGGTGAAGTTCTTGGAATCATTGGCAAGAACGGAGCCGGAAAATCCACCTTATTGAAAATATTATCTAAAGTTACAGCTCCTACTACAGGAAGTATCAAGTCCCGCGGTCGTATAGCTTCACTGCTTGAAGTGGGAACTGGATTTAATCCAGAGTTAACCGGTAAAGAAAACATATTCCTGAATGGTGCGATTCTGGGAATGACCAAAAAAGAAATAGCCTCCAAGCTTGATGAGATTGTCGAGTTCTCAGGTTGTGAGCGCTACATAGATACTCCTGTCAAACGTTACAGTAGTGGTATGACAGTGCGTTTGGCTTTTGCCGTAGCTGCTTTCCTGGAACCTGAAATTTTGGTGATTGATGAGGTATTGGCCGTAGGTGATGCCGAGTTCCAGAAAAAAGCCATTGGAAAGATGCAGGATATATCCCGTGAAGGAGGTAGAACTGTTTTGTTTGTGAGTCATAATATTTTAGCGGTTAAGTCACTTTGTAAAACAGGCATATTGATGGAGTATGGAAAAATAATCAAAAAAGGAGGTATTAACGAGGTAGTTGATTTATATTTATCAAAATCAAATGAATTAATTACATCAGCTGTCTCTATTGAATCTCGATCAAATGGGTTTATAGTTCATTCCATTAGTGTGTCGAACAATGGTATAGATGGAAATTTTGACATTGCAGAAGACTTAGTGTTTAGTATAAATATAACAAGTGAGCGATTAATTGAAGCAATCAATATAAACATTTTTATAAACACAATAGAAGGGATGTCTATTTTTGCAACCTGCTCTCCAGAAAAAAGACAAGAGATAGGAATGTTTAAATACGAATGTATTATTCCTAAAAACACATTAAATGACATCTTTTATAATGTGGACTTGATGGTAGTAGAAAATGGGCCAAAAATCTTATTTGATTTGAAAGAGCTTATGACCATTGAAGGGATAGAAAGTAAAAGAGAAGGGGCTTGGTTAGATAAATTTCCTGGTTTAATACGTCCGCAATATTTTGAGTGGACCAAAACAAAAATAGAAAATGAGTGATTTTAAAAAAGCATTGGATAAAAAAATAATCCATTCTTTAAAAAATAATTACGGAATTGAAAATTATGATGAATACAGATTTGGAAAATATCCTGTAAGCAATAATGATGCTATACCTGTAAAAGTTAAAAAGCCAATAAACCTAAGTAAAGAATTAAAAAAAGCAGTTAAAAAGATCATTGGCTATGACCCTTATGTAAATATCTATTTAGCAAATGCACATAATCTTATGGCTCCTTATGCTGATCATATTAAAAAAATATGGAATAATATCAGCACAAATGACAGAGAACTTTTGGTTAGTTTAATAGCGTATAAAATTTTGGGATATAAAAAGGTAAAATTACCTCGTAATAATTCATCCTATTGGGAAGCAATTAAAACCGCCAAGACACTATCTAATCCAAAGGATACTTACGACCCGCATTTTATGCATTTTATTTTAGAAAAGTTTGATTTAAAGCCGATTGGTTTTGATGTGAATTTTTACTTCTCAGAAATAGGAATAGCAATTGATTATATAATAGAACAATATACTTATAAAGTTAATAACAAAAGTATTGTTGCAGTAGAAAGTGGCGATACCGTATTAGATATTGGAGGGTGTTGGGGGGACACTGCTTTGTATTTTGCAAGTAAAACAGGTGAAAATGGAAAAGTTTATTCTTTTGAATTTATTCCTGATAACATTAAACTGTTTAAGATTAATACCTCTTTAAATCCAATCTTAGAATCTCAGATAGAGTTAGTGCCAAATCCAGTTTCTAATATTTCTAACCAAACTATTTATTTCAAAGATTATGGGCCTGGAAGTAGAGTAGAATTTGAGCCTTTTGAAGCTCAAACAGGAACTGCAGCAACAATTTCTATTGATGATTTTGTAAAGTCAAATACTATTAATGCCATTGATTTTATAAAAATGGATATAGAAGGAGCAGAATCTTTAGCACTTGAAGGCACTTTAGAAACGATAAAAAGATTCAGACCTAAATTAGCCATTGCTATTTATCATAGTATGGATGATTTTTTTAATATACCTTATTGGATTTTAAATTTAGATTTAGATTATGAAATTTTTATAGGGCATTATACTATTCATGCTGAAGAAACTATCTGTTTTGCCAAACCAAGAAACAAAGCCTAATGATAAACGTAACCAAAACTTTTTTGCCCCCCATTGAAGAATATAACAAGCAGATACAAAGAGCTTGGGATAATCAATGGCTGACTAATAGGGGAGAGTTAGTTTTGGAACTGGAACAAAAATTAAAAAACCATTTGCAAGTTTCGAATATTATTGTTACTAATAATGGTACAGTGCCGCTTCAGATTGCTTTAAAATTATTAGGTGAAGGCGGCGAAATTATAACTACACCTTTTTCCTATGTGGCGACTACAGCAGCAATTGTATGGGAAAATTGCACACCCGTTTTTGTAGATATTCATCCAGAATATTTAACGATTGATGAAACAAAAATTGAGGAAGCGATTACGAACAAAACAACGGCTATTTTAGCCACGCATGTTTTTGGAAATCCATGTAATGTTGAGGCTATTGAAAAAATTGCAGAAAAATATAATTTAAAAGTAATTTATGATGCCGCTCATGCCTTTGGAGTAACTTATAAAGAGAAATCAATTTTCGACTTTGGAGATATAAGTACTTGTAGTTTTCATGCTACAAAATTATTTCATACTGGAGAAGGTGGAGCAATGTTTAGCAATGACAAAACTTTACAGCATCAAATGTTTTATAGTCACTCTTTTGGACATATTGGACCTGTAAATTATTATGGAGTAGGAATAAATGGTAAGTTATCCGAATTGCAGGCTGCAATGGGATTAGCCCTTTTGCCTTGCATGGAAGAAATAATTATTGAAAGAAAAAAAGTGGTTGATTTTTATAATGAAAATCTTGATTTATCGAAAATTAATACTTTGAAAATAAGAGAAAATACGGATTGGAATTTCAGTTATTATTCCGTTATTTTTAAAACTGAAGGACAGCTTTTAACAGTAGAAAAAGAATTAAACGACAGTCAAATTTATCCAAGACGTTATTTTTATCCTTCCTTGAATACAATAGATTATGCAAAAGGACAATCGATGCCTATTTCGGAAAGTATTGCTTCAAGGATTATGTGTCTGCCTTTGTATGTTGGGTTAACGACATTTGAATTAAAAAAAATAGTATCATTAATTAATGTCAATCTGTAATGAAAGTGGCAATAATGCAACCTTATTTTTTGCCTTACATTGGGTATTTTCAGTTAATAAATGCGGTGGATGTTTTTGTGATTTATGATAATATAGAATTCACAAAAAAAGGATGGATAAATAGAAATAGAATTTTGGTAAATGGTAAGGATGATTATTTTACATTACCACTAAAAAAAGCTTCTGATTTTTTGAATGTCAATCAAAGAGAATTATCAGAGTCATATCATAAAGACAGCATTAAAATACTTTCCAAAATTGCTGAATTATATAAAAAAGCACCGCAATATAATGAGGTCTTTCCTTTGATTGAGAAAGTTTTTATGTTTGAAAATCAGAATTTATTCGATTTTATTTTCAATTCGTTAAAAATATTTTGTAATTATTTAGAAATAAAAACAAATTTTGTGGTTTCTTCGTCTGTTTTGATAGACCATTCTTTAAAGTCACAGAATAAAGTTATTGCTATCTGCAAACAATTACAAGCAACAAACTACATTAATGCAATTGGAGGTCAAGAATTATATGATAAAGAGATGTTTGAAAAAAATAAAATTGAACTCAACTTTATTAAAACCGATCCCATAAAATATAAACAATTCGACAATGATTTCATACCTTGGCTTTCTATTATTGATGTCATAATGTTTAATTCCCTTGAAGAGTCTAAACTGCTATTAAATAAATACAAATTAGTATGGAAGGTATAGGAGGATATTTTGAATTAGAATTAAATAAAAACGAAGAATATCATCAAAAAGCCATTCGGTTGAATACAGGACGAAATGCTTTTGAATATATTTTACTTGCTAATTCATATAGCAAGGTTTATTTGCCATTTTTTACTTGTGATGTTTTATTGGAACCATTAAAAGAGCATCAAATTGAATATGAATTTTATTATATAGATGAAAGCTTTGAACCATTATTTGATTATAATTTGATAAATGAGAATGAAGCATTTTTATATACAAATTATTTTGGGTTGAAAGACTCTTTTATCGTCCAATTGGTTAATTATTGCCAAAATTTAATCGTGGATTCTGCTCAATCTTTTTATTCAAAACCGATAGATAAAGTAGATACATTCTACTCGCCAAGAAAATTTTTTGGAGTTCCAGATGGAGCATATTTGTATATTGGAAAAAAACTTGATATTTCTTTTGAAAAAGATAAATCATTTGATAGGTGTTCTCATTTGCTTAAGCGTATAGATTGTAGTGCTGAAATTGGATATGAAGATTTTGTACATAACGATGCAAGTTTGAATAATCAAGATATTAAGGAAATGTCTTCATTGACAGAATCATTATTATCTACTATAGATTATAAATGGTGTGCCGAGAAAAGAAAAGAAAATTTTAACTTTCTTCATCATAAATTACAAAAAACTAATAAATTAAAGATCACTTTGCCTCTGATTGGAGTACCGATGGTTTATCCTTACTGGAGTGATGACGATAGATTGAAACAGAAATTATTAGATAATAAAGTTTATACTGCTACTTATTGGGCTAATGTTCTTGAATGGAGTGGAGAAGATTCTTTAGAATATCAAATGACAAAACAAATTATCTATTTGCCAATTGATCAAAGGTATGATGAAATAGATTTAAAAAGGATTGTTGATTTATTGTTGTAATATGGAGGTAACAATTAGACCGTTAGAAGAAAATGATGCTAAAATTTCTTATTTATGGAGAAATGATATTGAAATATGGAAATACACAGGTTCTAAACCAACACAGGCTATTACATACGAAATCGAGAAAGAATGGATTAAAAAAGTTTTAAAACGAGAAAACGAGATAAGATTTGCAATATGTGTTGGAGATAATAATGAATACGTAGGTAATGTTCAGCTTACTAATATTACCAAAACAGATGCAGAATTTCATATTTTTGTTGGTAATAAAGAATTTCATAACAAAGGCATTGGTACTAAAGCAACTAATTTAATTTTAAATTACTCGGATAAAGTTTTACAATTAAAAATAGTTTATTTGTTTGTAAATAAAGAGAATGTTGCAGCTATAAAATCATACAAAAAGTGTGGCTTTTATGAAATAGAAAGAAACAAGGAACAATTAAAATTAATTATAAAGCTTTGAATAAATGAATGCTAACTTTATTGATTTAAAAGAGAAAGGGTACACCATAATACCTTCCTTTTTTGATGAAAACTATATGAATACTGTTTCAAATTCAATTGATGATAGTTATGAATTGTGCAGAGAAATTCAAATAAAAAATGAGATTGATGCTGTTACAAATGGCACAGTTCATCATTTATTAGCAACTGAAGATAATATTTATTTAGAGATTTTAGAAAAAATAAGCCATTCTCCTGTTTATGAATTTATTCAAAAATATTTCAATGGAAATTGTATTGTAAATAGTTATGGAGGAGTAATAAACATTACCTCAAAACCATCTTACGTCGCCAATGTACATAGAGATATTCGTTTTTTTTCTGGAGATTTTCCATTGATGTTGAATCTGTTGATTATGCTGGATGATTTTACTTTAGAAAATGGAGCTACTTATCTTTTACCACAATCCCATTTAAAAGAAGACAAACCTACTGATGAAGAGTTTTATAAAAAATCAGATAGGGCTGTTGGTAAAAAGGGAGATATTCTTTTTTTTAATTCTAATTTATGGCATGCGGCGGGTATTAATACTACCGATAAGGTAAGAAGGGCAATTACCATTACATTTACCAAACCGTTTATGAAACAACAGCTTGATTATTCAAGAGCTATTGGTTATGATAATGTTGCGAAATTAAGTATAGAACTTCAACAATTAGTTGGGTTTTATTCAAGAATTCCATCTAATCTTGATGAATGGTACCAAAAACCGGAACAACGATTTTATAGACCAGGGCAAGATTAAATACAATTAACAATATTGAATTATGAATATAGATAGAGATTATAATCAAGAACTTCAAGATGCTTTAGGTCATAAATATGCCTATAATTTTGATTTTGATGTGATGCATCCTTTTATGATAAAATCTTTTGAACCTTTTTTCAAAGAAGGCAGTCTTTTAGAATTAGGCAGTTTTAAAGGAGATTTTACAAGAAAATTATTGCCTTATTTTGATGATGTAACTTGTGTTGAAGCTTCTGATGAAGCTGTACGTATTGCAAAAAATGAATTTGGAGATAAGGTGAAGTTTGTTAATTCACTTTTTGAAAAAGTAACATTACCCCAAAAATATGATAATATTATACTTACTCATGTTTTAGAACATATTGATGATCCTGTATCAGTTCTAAAACGAATAAATGAGGAGTGGTTGTCAGACAATGGAAGATTTTTTTTAGTTTGTCCTAATGCAAATGCTCCGTCAAGACAAATTGCTGTAAAAATGGGCTTGATAAGTCATAATTCAGCCGTAACACCTGCAGAAGCAGAGCATGGACACAAAATCACTTATACTTTAGACACTTTAGAGCGTGATGCAAAAGCTGCAGGACTCAAAGTGATATATCGTTCAGGTATTTTTTTTAAAGCATTAGCTAATTTTCAATGGGATCTATTATTGCAAACAGATATTATTTCTAAAGAATATTTAGAAGGCTGTTATGAGTTGGGTCAACAATATCCAGATTTGTGTTCTAGTATATTTATAATGTGTGAAAAAGGAAAGTAAGTTATGAGAAAGCCATTACTTTCGGTGTGTTTAATTACTTATAATCATGAACAATTTATTCGTCAAGCTATTGAAGGAGTTTTGATGCAAAAAGTAGATTTTGATTGGGAATTAATTATTGCCGAAGATTGTTCAACTGATAGTACAAGAGCTATTATTCTAGAATATAAGGAAAAGTATCCTGATTTTGTAAAATTAATTTTGCAGGAAAAGAATGTTGGGGCGGCAAAGAATTGGCTTGATTTAATGGCTGTTCCAAGATCAAAATATGTTGCTTATTTTGAAGGAGATGACTATTGGACAGATCCTTTAAAACTGCAAAAGCAAGTTGATTTTTTGGAGGCTAACCCCGAATATGTTATGTGTACGCATACTGCAGAAGAGAAAAATGAAATAACGAATTCAAGTATTATTTTTCCTAATATAAAAGATGATACTGCAAAATATATTGAAGATTATATTATTAATAATCTAACGGCAACTTGTTCTTTAATGTTTAAAGCGGAATATCTGGAGCCAATTCCTAAATGGTTTAATGAAATTTTGTTTGGAGATTTAGCATTAATGTTGTTAATTTTTTATAGATCAAATAAAAAAATGATGATATTAAAGGATTGTATGGGGGTTTATAGAGTTAACTCAGGAAGTGTTCACGGTTCGTTTAAAAACAATAAAGCTTCATTAATTAAGGCATATAAAATGCATCTTGATTTTATTAATACAATAGATAGAGAATTGTTTTTAAAAAAGAATTTCAAACAGTCTGTTATTAAAAAAAAGATTAATACCCATTCTATTTTAGCCAATTTGTATAAAAAAACAAATATTGTGAATTATTGCAAACATTTGTTAAAAAAGCATTTATTAATAAGATTTGCTCGTGTAGTTTAGGTAAATTTCAAATTATGAAAATTCTCATTATATCGCATGATGCAACCCGAACAGGAGCTCCAATTTTGCTTTTGAATTTGGCTAAATTACTTTTGAAGTTTAAAGAGTATGAGGTTACATTTCTTTTGAAAAATGGAGGGGTCCTAGAGTCTGACTTTAGTTCTATTGCGGCTACTTATTTTGTAAAAAAACAGAAACATAAAAACGTTTTTTGGGATTATTTAAAAATTAAAAAAAGGGTTATAGAGGATAAAGAGTTTTTGAATAATTTTGATTTAATAATTTCAAATACTATTACAAACGGTGAAATTTTAGAAATAATTAGAGAAAATTATAAGGGCAAAATAATTAGCTATATTCATGAGCTTGAAATAGGCGCTAAAGCTTTCTCAAATGAAAATAATATATTAAAACTAATAAAAAATTCAACAAATTTCTGGGTCCCATCTTCTATTGTAAATGATTTTTTAATTGATAAATTTGATATTTCTCAGGATAAAATCTTTATGATGCCGTATTATATACCTTATGATGCATCTGATTTAAAAGTTGAAAAAAAATCACAAAAAGAATTTGTAGTTGGAGGTTGTGGTACTATAGATTGGAGAAAAGGGGCTGATTTATTTATTGTTGTAGCAAATCAACTTTTTATTAAATATCCTAATTCAACCATAATTTTTCGTTGGGCTGGAGCATTTCCAGGAATCGAATTGGAACGATTAAATTATGAGTTAAGAAAATGCAAATTGGAAGGCAAAGTTTTTTTTGAATTTTCTAGTTCCAATATAAATGAGTTTTATAATTCTATTGATTTGTTTTTGTTGCCATCGCGGGAAGATCCTTATCCATTAGTAATTCTTGAAGCTGCTAAATTTAATGTTCCTTCAATTTGTTTTGATTTGGTTTGTGGAAGTAAAGATTTTATAGTAAATTCAAAAGGGGGAATTGTTGTTCCATTTCTAGATATTGACAGAACAGTTGAAGCAATTATTAGTTTTTATAGTGATCCTCATTATAAAAAAAAGTTAGGAAAAAATGCAAATGATTATTTAATGAGCACACATTCAAACGATAAATATGTATATGGAATCTTTAAAGAACTTTTAGGAAAATAAATTGATTTTTAAGTAATTAAAATGCCAAACAAAATAAAGCCAATAGCAATCTATTTACCGCAATTTCACCCTATTCCAGAAAATGATGCTTGGTGGGGAAAGGGGTTTACAGAATGGACTAATGTTGTAAAGGCTAAGCCTCGTTTTGAAGGACATTACCAACCCCATTTACCAGCGGATTTAGGTTTTTATGATCTTCGTTTAGAAGAAGCTCGATTAGCACAAGAGCAAGTGGCAAAAGCCTACGGAATTCATGGCTTTTGTTATTATCATTATTGGTTTAATGGCAAACGATTATTACACGAACCTTTGGATAGGAAGCTTAAAAACCCAAAAGAAGATTTGCCTTTTATGATGTGTTGGGCTAATGAAAATTGGACTAGGAGATGGGATGGAGAAGAGAATGAAGTGTTAATGCATCAAGAATATAATTTTGAAGACGATAAAATACATTTTGAGTTTTTATGTAAGACCTATTTTGATGACGAGAGATATATTAAACATGAAGGGAAGCCGGTTTTTTTAGTTTATCGCCCTAAGTTGTTTAAGGATATAAATAAAACTTTAGAAATTTGGAGAAGTATTGCAAGAAAAGAAGGCATTGGTGAAATGCATTTAGGGTATATGCAAAGTTGGGGTGTTACTGAGGATCCTTTGAATATGGGATTTGACTTTGCGGTTGAGTTTCAGCCTAATTTTCCAAAAACAAAAAAAAACAAGAAAACAGTTTTTAAAAGAGTTCTTGCTAAAATTTTCAAATCTATTAATTTACAAAAGAGAGAAATTGAAAAAGAGATTGATCGTGTGTTTGATTATAGTGAATTTGTAGAGATTCAAAAAAGAAAAATATTTAAAAAGAATGTTAGTCCTTGTTTAATTCCAATGTGGGATAACAGCTCAAGAAGAAAAAAAAATGCATTTATTTTTACGAATTCAACACCTGAATTATATGGTAGTTGGTTGAATTATATAATAAATAATTTCCCTTGGAATATTAACAAGGAAAAGTTTCTATTTATTAATGCTTGGAATGAATGGGCAGAAGGAAATCATTTGGAACCATGTCAAAAATGGGGTAGAAAATATCTCGAGATAACAAAAGAAAACCTTATAGGTAATGAAAAATAAAATAAAGTTTTTGGCTTACTATCTTCCTCAATTCCATCCTATTCCTGAAAATGATTTATGGTGGGGCAAAGGTTTTACAGAATGGACCAATGTTACAAAAGCAAAACCATTGTTTAAAGGACATTACCAACCCATTTTACCTGGAGATTTAGGGTTTTACGATTTGCGAGTTTCAGAAATACAAGTGCAACAGGCAAATTTGGCAAATGATTATGGGATAGATGGATTTATCTACTATCAATACTGGTTTGGTAATGGTAAAATGCTTTTGGAAAAGCCGGCAGAAGCCATGCTTAAGAATAAGAATATTGATTTGCCTTTTTGTTTTTGTTGGGCAAATGAAACATGGAAAGGGATTTGGCATGGTATACATAACCCTACTGTTTTAATGGAGCAAACTTATAATGGTGAAGAAGACTATATTGCTTATTTCAATTATTTATTGCCTTTTTTTAAAGATGAAAGGTATATAAAAATTGATAATAAACCTATGTTTCATATTTATAGAATGCAGGATATTCCATGTTTGGATGATTTTTTGAAACTATTTAATAGATTAGCTATAGAAAATGGTTTTGATGGTGTTTATTTTATTTCAACTTTAGGTCCACATTCTTTAGTTGATAATGGATTGATTTATGGAAAAATTGGGATTGATGTTTTTGATAGAATGCGTTATAGAAACGAATTTCTTTTTTCTTACAAAACAGTCATTGGACAGTTGGAAAGAAAAATTAAGAAGAAATTGAAAATGACCAATGAAATTGGGATAAGATCAAAACCGTTGATTTTAGATTATTCAAGGGGAGTGTCTCAGTTTAATGTAAATTTTTTGCATAAAAAGTACATTCCATGTGTTTTCCCTAATTGGGATAATTCGGCAAGAAGTGGAAAAAAATCACTAATTTTTAAAAATGCAACACCCAATACTTGGAAAATTCATTTAGAAAAAGTAGTCGGAAAATTACTCAAAAATCCCGAAAATCCACAAATAATTGTTGTAAAATCCTGGAATGAATGGGCGGAAGGAAATTATTTAGAGCCAGATCTAAAGTATGGTCTTAAGTGGTTAGAATCGGTTAAAATAGTTAAAGAAAATTTGTACAATTAATGCAAAAGACAGTTTTGAATCCATTAGTATCTATAATAATCCCAATATACAATCGAGCTCATTTAATAAGCGAAACACTTGACAGTATTTTAGTTCAGACCTATGTTAATTGGGAATGCATTATAATAGACGATGACTCTACAGATAATACCATTGATGTCTTAGCTGAATATACTGAAATTGACAACCGGTTTCAATACTATAAACGACCAATCGATAGAATAAAAGGTCCTAATGCCTGTCGTAATTATGGTTTTGAATTAAGTAAAGGAGAATATATTAAGTGGTTTGATAGTGATGATGTAATGTTGCCCAATTTGTTGGAAAAACAAATTTTGTCATTCGACAAAAATGTTGATGTCAGCGTATGTAAATTGATTTACTATGAATTTAATTCAGGAATTTCCATAAAAGAAAATACAATTTTTTCAAAGTATTTAATTGAAGATTATTTTACAGGAAAGATTGCTTTTTATATTTCAGGGCCATTATGGAAAAGAAGTTTTTTAGAAAAGCAAACTGATTTATTTGATCTATCCATCACAAATCTTGACGATTGGGATTTTAATCTTCGAATGTTGTATCAAGAGCCAAAAGTTGTTTATTTAGAAGAAGCTTTAATTCAATACAGAAAACATGAAACTTCTTTGTCTCATGAAATTAATAAACTTAATTTTAACGAAATTCAATCAGAATTTAGAGCTAGAGAAAAGAATTTAAAATTATTAAAAACAAATAAACTTGCTAACGCAAGGATTTTACAAAATTATAGTAAAGACCGATATAAATTTATTCTTAGAGAAGCATTAGTTTCAAATGACAATAAAAGATTTTATTATTTGAGAATGCTTTTTATTTTGCAATTGAAAACTTTAGATTTTAAAGGTTTTATTAAAACTATATTTAGTTTCACAATTTTCAGTGTTTTTAACAAAGGTTATAAATTATTAAAATAAATGAGAATTCTTTTTATCTCTATGCCATCTGTTCATGTAATCCGTTGGATAGAAAATCTTAAAGATACTTCTTATGAATTATATTGGTTTGATGTTTTGGGAAGAGGTAAGTTAGAAACTTTAGACTCTGTTTATCAATTTACTGATTGGAAAAAAAGAAAAGTGCCAACTATAAAAGGGGAATATTTTTTAAGTAAAAAGACACCTTCTTTTTTTGAAAAAGTAGTCCCCTTTCTAGAGGTTTCGGCAAACGAAGCTTTAGAAAAAATAATTTTGGAAATTCAACCTGATATTATTCATAGTTTTGAAATGCAAGGATGTTCATATCGCATTTTTAAAACGATGAAAAAATATTCTAATATAAAATGGATATATTCTTGTTGGGGAAGTGACTTGTATTATTACCAACAATTTCCATCACATTTAAAAAAAATAAAGCAAGTTTTACAACGGGTTGATTTTTTGCATACAGATTGCCACCGAGATTTTAAATTGGCACAACAATTGGGTTTTTCTGGGAAACATTTGGGGGTTATTCCTGGAGGGACAGGCTATAAACTAGATGAATTGCAATCCTATAAATTGCCTATTGCTGATCGTAAAATATTATTGGTAAAAGGATATGAGCATCAATTGGGTAGAGGATTGAATATCGTTAAGGCTTTGCATTCTATCCAAAAAAAAATTGGAAACTATGAAGTGGTGGTTTTTGGAGCACATACCAAGGTAATCGAATATATACAATCCAATCAACTTGATTTTAAAGCTTTTGATAGGCATGGTCTTTCGCATCAAGAGTTGATGGAATTGATGGGGAAATCACTGATTTATATTGGGAACAGTATTTCGGATGGGATGCCGAATACGCTTTTGGAGGCGATCGTAATGGGAGCTTTCCCAATCCAATCCAATCCAGGAGGGGTAACAGCGGAAATAATTAAAAATGGTAAAAATGGGTTCTTGATAAATAATTCTGAATCAATTTTAGAAATTGAAAATGATATTTTGAATGCTGTTTTGAATTTAAAAATAATAGAAAAGGCAGCAGTTGAAAATTCAACTATAGCTATTGATAGATTAGATTATTACAATAATAAAATAAAAGTTATTGCTATTTATAAAGATATTTTAAAGTGCGAGTAGGCTTCAATCCACATAAAGACAAAACCCAATCGAGAACCCATTATTTTCATCAGGTGATTATTCCGGTTTATATTCCCAATGAAGAAGGGTATTTTGAAGATAGTTTTAAGATATTAAAACTATGTCTTGATTCATTATTTAAAACTATTCATAATAAAACATGTATTACTATTGTGAATAATGGAAGTTGCATAGAAGTTGTAGCTTATCTGAACGATTTGTTTCGTGAAAATAAAATACAGGAAGTAATTCATACTACAAATATTGGGAAACTTAATGCCGTTTTAAAAGGAGTTTCGGGAAATAGTTTTCCTTTAATTACAGTTTCGGACGCGGATGTGCTTTTCTTGAACGGGTGGCAAGAGGCAAGTTATTCTGTTTTTGATGCGTTTCCAAAAACGGGAGCTGTTTGTCCTACACCTTCTTCACGTTCTTTGAGAACCTATACAGCCAATGTGTATTGGGATTTATTTTTCTCGAATAAATTAAAATGTACTCCTGTTGTAAATCCTGATGCTTTAAAAATGTTTGGATTGAGTGTGGGAGATGCTAATTTTTACAATCCGGTTCAATTAAAAAAATATTTAACTGTAACTAATAAAGATAAAAAAGCGGTTGTAGGTGCAGGACATTTTGTTACCACTTATAGAGCACAAGTCTTCGATAATTTAGAAAGTAGATTTGCAACATTCAAATTGGGAGGCGATAGCGAAGGACAATTTTTGGATATTCCTGTTGTAAAAAAAGGTTTTTGGCGATTATCAACTGCGGATAATTATGCCTATCACATGGGGAATGTCTTGGAAGATTGGATGCAGGTTGAGGTATCTAAATTAATGCAAAATGATAAAGAAAGCAACTTTGAATTGAAACCCATTCAGCCAAGTTCTAAATTGGCTTATTTTGTAAAGAGTAAATTGTTTGGCAAATTGATTTTGAATAAAAAAATAATGAAGTATTACTTAATTTGGAAAGGATTGAGCAAAGAAGAGGCCAAAAAACACTTAATATGATCACCATACTATACCCTTACCGTAATCGGGAAGAAAGTAGAGTCAAACGTTCGCTAGACTCATTGGCACAACAAAGCAATCAGGATTTTAAAGTTGTTTTTGTGGATTATGGCTCTGTATTTGACAAGGCAGCAACAATTAAGATACTTACTCAGAATTATGATTTTGTAACCTATCTCTATTCCTATCATTCTTATCAACCCTGGTCGAGAGCCAAGGCAATTAATATTGGGTTGCAACACGTAACAACTCCTTTTGTTTTTGTAGCCGATGTAGATATGATTTTCAGTCACGATTTTATAGAAAAACTGATAGCTATTCAAAATCCTAATCAAGCAGTATTTTTTAAAGTTGGTTTTCTGGATCATAAAGAAAGTATTCAGGTAAAACCTTTTGATCAATATAAAATAAGTTTTTTTAGTCAAGGTGGAGCCAAAGGCTTGTCGTTATTTCCTCTTAACGCATTGCATGAAATACATGGTTTTGACGAGTTTTTGCATTTTTGGGGAGCCGAAGACGAAGATGTTCATAATCGATTGGAAAATGCAGGATACCAATCCCTATTTTATGATCAAGAGATTTTAATGCTGCATCAATGGCATGTTACCTACAGAAAAGCCGAGTCAAAAGGATTAAATCGTGATTTGCAATTGACAAACATCAGTAGAATTAATCAGGCGCATTTGTTAGATAATAAAAAACAAAAGCGAGCAATTGTTAATTTGAAACAATGGGGGCAAAGTATTTCCAAAAGGGAATTTGATGAGTTAGAAAATAGCAGAACCCCTTTTTTTATAGGAAACAGAAAAGAAAGTATTAGTCATTTTCTTTTTGTGATATTGCCTAATTTTAAGGGAGGAGTGCTAAATGTTGTTTTTCAAAAAGATGATTTTCAAAATAGTTTGAAATACTATGTTAAAAAAAGGTTTGGCAAAACAGTTCCGGAATATTACTCTTTAAAAGAAATAAACGACAAAGTCTTGTTGCATCTTATTAGTTTTTACAAAGACTGCAATTATTTTTATATCATTGGGAATGACTTAAAATCGATTCAATTAAAAATTAAAAAAGAGTAAATTAAGCAGTTGGATGCAAATGGTTCTCGATACATTTATTGTTGCGTTTTACTTCACAAAAAACACTCGAACTGACGTTATTAATAATTACACCCGACAGGTTAAACAACTTTTTCTATCTTTACTAAGCCATAAAATTTTTGCGTATGACCAAAGTAATTCTCCTATCACAAGTTCCGCTCCCTTTTTCTAAAATAGGAAGTTGGACTACGCTGTATAAAAATTATTTGCAAAAGGAGCATCAAGTAGATTTTATAGTATGCGAGCCACCTGAAAAACAGTTTGAGAATGTTGCGTACAGTTTGATTGCTAATGGTTTACTTTTTAAAATAAGAAGAAAAGTCAAAAAAAATAAGTACTTAGGCTATTTTGAAGCTTTGGATAAAATTCTGAAACCAAACGAAAAATACATTATTCAAATCATAGATAATTTTGGAATTGTAAAGCCACTTACTGCTTTTTTGGTTTCAAAAGGGCTGCGATCCAATTCTTGTCTTCAGTTTTTTTATCATGGTTTTCCACCTTTTTATGAAAATTATAATGGCAGATGGTTTTTTGAGTCTATAGATGAAATGGTGTTATTAACGAATGATTCGTATTTGGCACATAAAAATTATTATACGGTATTGCCTACTCGATTTTCGGTTTTGCATAATGGTATTGATACCAAAAAGTTTTTTCCACTTTCGCTAAAAGAGAAGCAAGCGATTAAGCAAACAAAAAATACAAACGATAAAACTGTTTTTGTATGGTGTTCACAGGATCGTCCGAAAAAAGGGTTGAGTATTTTACTGGAGGCTTGGAAGCGAGTGTATAAAACTAGGCAAGACATAGTGTTATGGGTTATTGGTTGCGAGCCCAAAACGCCCCAAGATGGAGTGATGTATTTAGGTCGAATTCCTAATGATGAACTTCCTGTTTATTTCCAAAGTTCGGATTGTTATTTGTTTCCTACACTTTGTCATGAAGGTTTTGGCATGAGCTTAATAGAAGCATTGCATTGCGGTAATTACTGTATTGCATCGGCTATAGGCGGAGTTCCAGAGGTACTTCAATATGGGAAATTGGGTAAATTAATTGAAAATCCGCATTTTGTTTCGGCATGGGAAAAAGCCATAAATGAATTTTTAGAAGGTAAATTTGAAATACCTGAATTATCTAATGAATTATATTCAACAGAAATGTGGAACCTGGGAATGAACAAAATTATAATCGAGGCAAAAAACAGACTTGCCCAATGAAAACCATAGCTATTATTCCCGCCAGAGGCGGTTCAAAACGATTAAAAGATAAAAACATCAAAGTGCTGAATGGATTGCCTTTATTGGTGCACAGTATTCGGTATGCACAACAACATCCAGAGTTAATTGATGCCATTTATGTAAGTACGAATGATAGTGCAATTAAGCGAGTGGCACAAGAATATGGAGCATTGGTTATTGACCGTCCCGAAGCTTTGTCGGACGATTTCGCTACAACTATTTCGGTCTTGAAACATGTGTTGGAAAATGTTTCTGAAACGGTGGAACACGTAGTTTTATTGCAACCTACCAATCCGTTACGACCAGAAACTTTGTTGCCCGAAGCGATGCAACGCTACCTAACAGGCAATTTTGATAGTTTGTTTACTGTAAGTAGAAACCATCAAAAATTAGGTAAAATTATTGATGATCAATTTGTTCCTTATAATTATGAAATTGGACAACGTAGCCAAGATTTGGAACCTTTGTATTTTGAAAATGGGCTTTTATATCTACTTAAATCCGATTTGGTGAAAAATGGAAAAATTATAGGAGACCACTCTTTCCCTTTTATTGTTGATAATCCTTTCTCAGAAGTTGATATTGATACTCAAGCTGATTTTGATTATGCCGCTTATTTAATGGGACTGAAATAAAATTAACAATTAGTGACTAGTGATTAATTCTTAGTTGAAATTTCAAAGTCTGAAGTGCTTTTTTAGAAAACTGATATTTGAAAATCGATAACTTAAAACAAAAAAATGAACCCATATATAGAAATAGCAGGACGAAGAATTGGTCCTGATTATCCACCATTAGTCATTGCCGAAATTGGTATCAATCACGAAGGCTCATTGCAAGTAGCCAAAGAAATGGTTGATGCTGCTCATAGAGCGGGTGTTGAGGTTGTAAAACATCAAACCCATATTGTCGAAGACGAAATGTCTGGAGCGGCCAAAAAAGTAATTCCTGGTAATTCCGACGTATCCATATACGAAATTATGGAACGTTGTTCGTTGAACGAAGCCGACGAATTGGAATTAAAAAAGTATGTAGAAAGTAAAGGGATGATTTTTATTTCGACTCCATTCTCTCGTGCTGCGGCTGAACGATTGAAAAAATTTGATATTCCCGCTTATAAAATTGGTTCTGGCGAATGCAATAATTATCCGCTATTAGAACATATTGCTTCCTTTGGCAAACCCGTTATTTTGAGCACGGGAATGAATACTATCGAAAGTGTTCGCAAAGCGGTTACTATTTTTGATAGGCATAAAGTCCCTGTAGCATTATTGCATACGACTAATTTGTACCCAACACCAATACATTTGGTTCGTTTTGGAGCCATGACTCAAATGCATGAAGCTTTCCCCGATAAAGTATTTGGGTTAAGTGATCATACATTGAATAATAATGCTTGTTTGGGAGCAGTGGCTTTGGGAGCCAGTATTTTGGAGCGCCATTTTACAGACCACATGCAGCGCACTGGTCCAGATATTGTATGTAGTATGGATGAAAAAATCACTAAAGAATTGATTATAAGTTCTAATGAAATTTGGCAAATGCGTGGTGGTATAAAAGAACCTGCACGTGAAGAGCAAGTGACTATTGATTTCGCTTTTGCTACTGTTTGTGCTATCGCTGACATAAAAAAAGGAGAATTATTTACTAAAGAAAATATTTGGGTGAAACGTCCTGGCACAGGGAAAATTCTAGCGGAACATTTTAATTCTATTTTAGGTAAAAAAGCTAAACGGGATATTGCTAATGATGAGCAATTAGATTTTATTGATTTTGAATAAAATGAAAAAAATACTATTCCTGACAGGAACCCGTGCCGATTTTGGCAAAATAAAATCATTGATTTCGATTCTCGAACAACAGCCCGAATTTGAAGTTTTTGTGGCGGTTACCGGCATGCACTTACAGGAAGAATACGGATATACCTTGTTGGAAATTCAACGTTGCGGGTATAAAAATATACATACTTTTCATAATCACACCCATGAAACCACCATGGATTTGACATTGGCCAAAACCATCGAAGGACTATCAAGTTATATAAAAAATGTTCTACCTGATTTAATCCTTGTTCATGGAGATCGAGTGGAAACTCTTGCTGGAGCCATTGTAGGTTCCTTAAATAATATTTTGGTAGCCCATATTGAGGGGGGTGAAATATCGGGAACTGTAGATGAGTTGATTCGTCATAGCGTAAGTAAACTGAGTCATATTCATTTTGTTTCTAATGCAGAAGCAGCTAAAAGATTGGAGCAAATGGGAGAGGTAAAAGAATCTATTTTCACGATTGGTTCGCCCGATATTGATGTTATGTTTTCAGATAAACTTCCTGATTTAGCTGTTGCCAAAGAATATTATCAATTATTTTTTGAAACCTATGCTATAGTAATGTTTCATCCTGTAACTACCGAAATAAAGGATATGGAACAATATGCATCTGATTTTGTAGAGGCATTATTGGCGGATATCCATAATTACATTGTTGTTTTTCCAAATAATGATTTGGGAAGCCAAATAATTCTTAGCGCTTATGAACGCTTAAAAGGGAATCCACGTTTCCGAATTTTTCCCTCATTGCGATTTGAATATTTTTTGACATTATTAAAAAATTCTCAATTTATTATAGGAAATAGCAGTGCCGGAATACGGGAAGCTCCTTATTACGGAATTCCGATTATCAATATTGGCACTCGTCAGCAAAATAGAGCCGTTCATGCCGATATTATAAATGTAGATTATAATAAAAAAAATATTTATGAAGCACTGAGAACTATTGATTCCCATCAGGTACAACAAACAGATGCCGATTTTGGTGAAGGCAATAGTGCCGAATTATTTTTGGAGTCCCTCCAAAAAAAAGAGTTTTGGCAAATGAATCATCAAAAACAGTTTAGAGATAGATAAATGTTAATAGTAAGTAATTATCATTACATTCGTCCGGAGTATAATGCTAAATATCCTAGTATATTTGGTGTAACACCAGCTGAATTTAGACAGCAATTATTGTTATTGGTAAATAAAGGAACATTTGTCAATTCTTTAGATTTACTAAATAATTCAAAGCAAATATTAGAATCAAAAGAAAAATTTTATTTGATAACTTTTGATGATGGTTTAAAAGAACAATTTGATTATGCATTGCCAATATTAGATGAGTTAGAGATTCCCGCTATTTTTTTTGTTAATTCAAGTAATTTTTTTCAAAAAAAAGTAAGCACTGTTCATAAAATTCATCTGTTAAGATCAATTATTTCTCCAAATGAATTTGTTCAGTATTTATTTAATTTTGATTCTATTGAACTTTCGGATTTAGAATTGAAAAGAGCAAAAAATATTTATCAGTATGACGATGAAAAAAGTGCAATTTTGAAATATGTTTTGAATTTTAAAATGACTTTTAAGGAGCAAGAGGAGGTAATAAAACAGCTATTCAGTCATTATTTTGAAGAAGAGTATGTTTTAGAAAATCTTTACATGAATGAGCAATCCTTAAAGGAATTAGCAAAAAGAGGGTGTCTAGGAAGTCATTCACATAACCATTACCCTTTAGGGCTATTAGATTTAGAATCTATAAAGGTTGAAATAGAAAATTCAAAAAAAATACTGGAAAAAAGTACAAATTCAAAAATTGAATTAATTGCATATCCTTTTGGAACTAAAGAAGCATGTACTGATTCTGTTGGGGAAATTGCAAAAAAGGCAGGGTTCAAATTTGGTTTTACAACTACTCGAGGAACCAATACGAGTTTTGAAAATCCTTTATTGCTGAATCGTTTTGACTGTAATGACATGCCAGGAGGTAAAAATTATAAAGAAGAGATATGATAACAAGAGAGGCAACAATAGAGGATTGGGGAATATTGCAATCCTTTTTTAAAATTATTTATAGAGATAATCATCCATTACATAGTAAAGAATTTTGGAATTGGCAATTTGGTAACAAAAATGAAGGGCGCTCTTTTATATGCATAAATGAAAAAGGAGAGATAGTAGGTCATGTGGGAGCTAATTTTGGTGGTGGAATGGCTTGGATAATTAATGTTTATCTTAATGAAGAATGTCGTGGAAAAGGAGTCTTAGGTAGTCTTTATGCTTTAGCGAGGGACTATTATCCGCTAGCCGCTACAGCTGCAAATGAAGCAGGGCTTGGATTGTACAAAAATATGAGGTGGTATAGATATCATGATTTAGTTCGTTATGTGAAAATAAATCCTAATATTAAGGATAAAATCTTTGCAAATGTTTGTTCTCCTATTCGAGTTTCTATTGATGATTTTATAAATAAAGACAGTCATTATTTTCAACAACCAATGATAAAAGGAATCCTTTTGAAAGATGGTTCCAGAGCAGTAAGTCAAGAAAACGTAGGGGGATTGAGAATTGTGGATATAGAAAATCTTCATCAATTAGAAGAACAGTCTTGGGAATTAGGGTACTTATGGATGGATTATATTACATCCTGGAATGATTTAAAGACAAAAGATTTAGAAAAAAACGGATGGGTTTTGGATTATAAATCGATAATACCATGGCGCTTGAATCCAGTTGAAGAAAATCGTTTTTGCGATATTACATTTCTTTCGGAGGAACCTTTAGATCGAGAGTTTATAGTTCATAGGTCTTTTTCAGATCACGGCAGAATAGGTAGTTTAGTAATTTAGTGTGATGAAAAATAATAAAATATTTATACTCTTACCTGACGGTATTGGACTTCGCAACTTTGCGTATTCAGATTTTTATAAGATTGGAAAAAAAGAAGATTTTGATATTATTTTTTGGAATAATACACCTTTTGATTTAACCGAATTGGGTTTTAAAGAGATAAAAATTAAAAACTCTAAATCACATCCACTTACGGAGATCTACAAAAATGCTCGTAAACAAATAGAGTTGAATCTTAATATTCGAAGAACCAAAGACACCGTTTATGATACGTATCGTTTTCCTTTTTCGTATGCAACAACTACAAAAGCAGTAAAAAGTTTGTTGACTCGACTAGTGTCATTTACTCATTCTTCAAAATATGGATTAAATCGCATTCGAAAAAAAATTAAACAGGAAGAAAGAAAAACGCTGTACTACCATCAATGTTTAGAAACTTTGCAAAAAGAACAGCCAGGCATGGTTTTTTGCACCAATCAACGGCCGATGACGGCAATTGCACCGTTATTGGCGGCTCAAGATATAGGAATTCCTACAGCAACTTTTATTTTCTCCTGGGATAATTTGCCAAAAGCAACAATGGTAGTTGAAACGGATTATTATTTTGTATGGAGTGATTTAATGAAAAAGGAATTGCTTTTTTATTATCCTTATGTTCAAGAAGAACAGGTTTTTGTGTCTGGAACTCCACAATTTGAAGCTCATTTTAATCAAAATAAATTAAGTTCAAAAGAAGAATTTTTTAAACAGAATAATTTAGATACAAATAAAAAATATATTTGTTTTTCTGGAGATGATATTACAACAAGTCCCGATGATCCGGCCTATTTAGAAGATGCTGCAAAAGCCGTAATAGAGTTAAATAGTAAAGGATATAATCTTGGAATAATCTTTAGAAGATGCCCTGTTGATTTTTCGAATCGATATGATACTATTCTGGAAAAGTATTCGAGCACTATTGTTTCAATAGACCCTATTTGGAAGCCTTTATCTTCTGTGTGGAATACTATATTGCCAACAAAAGAAGACGATTCTTTATTGTCAAATTTGGGGGAGCATTGTGAAATGGTCCTTAATTTAGGTTCCTCCATGGTGTTTGATTTTATTTGTCATAAAAAAGTATGTGCTTATTTTCATTATAATCAAAAAATACAATTAGATAAAAATTGGGATCTTTTTAAATGTTATCAATATGTTCATTTCCGTTCGATGCCTAATAATAATTCGGTTTTTTGGATAAACAGTCCAGATGCTATTATTGCAATAATCGAGAAAGGTATGGCAAAGAATTCTTCTGTAATAGAAGATGCAAAGAACTGGTTTGAAATCATTAACCAACATCCTCCACAAGAAGCTTCCAGACGTATTTGGCAAGGAATTAAAACTATCATTTCTAAAGAATAATCCTTTTCTTTGCACTTTCAAAATTAGCATGCAATTTTTAAAATAAATTATGTTTTTTAACTCCTTGGCTTTTGCCATTTTTTTACCCATCGTATTTTTTCTGTATTGGTTTGTTTTTAACAAAACAAAAAGCAGCCAAAATGCACTCCTAATCGTTGCCAGTTATTATTTCTATTCCTGTTGGGATTGGCGTTTTTTGTTTCTGTTGGTTTTCTCAACGTTTTTGGACTATTATACCGGAATTAGAATTGAAAAAAGCACTAATGATAAAGGACGAAAGTTTTGGTTCTGGTTGAGCATCGGTGTTAATTTGGGATTTTTAGGCATTTTTAAATACTATAATTTTTTCTCGGCATCGTTCGCACAAATGTTGACTACTGTTGGTTTTAAAGCGAGTCCTCTTTTGTTAGATGTAGTTTTACCGGTTGGAATTTCTTTTTATACGTTTCATGGATTATCCTATGTGATCGATATTTATTTTAAAAGAATTAAGGCAGAATATAATTTTGTGGATTATTCACTTTTCGTGAGTTATTTTCCACTTCTGGTGGCAGGTCCAATTGAACGGGCAACCCATTTATTACCCGAAGTAAAAGTCAAAAGAACCTTTGATTATAATCAAGCCAAAGAAGGAGTCTGCCAAATAATTTGGGGACTGGTCAAAAAAGTTGTTATTGCTGATACCTGTGCGACTTATGCTAATGCCATTTTTGACAATTACACATCGATGAATTCCTTGTCGCTTATTTTGGGAGGGGTATATTTTGCGTTCCAAATTTATGGTGATTTTTCAGGATACTCAGATATGGCATTGGGAATGTCAAAATTGTTTGGGTTGGAATTATTGCGTAATTTCAATTACCCATATTTTTCAAGAGATATAGCCGAGTTTTGGCGTCGTTGGCACATTTCACTTTCTTCTTGGTTTCGTGATTATCTCTATATACCGTTGGGAGGAAGCAAAGGTTCCAAAGTTATGCAGGTTCGGAACGTCTTTATCATTTTTGTCGTAAGCGGTTTTTGGCATGGTGCCAATTGGACCTATCTGGCCTGGGGGTTTGTCAATGCGGTATATTTTTTGCCCCTTTTATTGTTGAATCGAAATCGGAGCAATATAGATGAAATTAAACTGAACTGGAATTGGGATTCGGTAAGGACAATAGCCAGTATTGCAATGACTTTTTGCTTAAGCACAATTGCATGGGTATTTTTTAGAGCTAAAACCATAACCGATGCCTGCTTGTATTTAAAACGAATAGTCGTAAATAGAGAATTTACTTCTCAGTATCTTGTAAATGAGCGTTACAATTATGAAATATTGTTGATGATTGGTCTGTTTGTTTTGGTTGAATGGAATAATAGAACCAGAGTAGAGCCTATTTCAGGAAAATATAATACAGTGAAACTGGCTTTGGCTATAACAGCCATTCTCGCTTTTGGAACGTACTCCGATTATAAAGAATTTATATATTTTCAATTCTAATGAAGAAGTTTTTACTATTCACTTTAAAATCATTAATCTTAACGATAGTAATTGCTGTTGCTTTGGATTTTATATACACCGCTATTTATTTGCAAGCGAGTAATCGAAGTAAAATAGATAATATTTATAACTCAAAAAATCAAAAATATGATGTGGTTGTTCTGGGATCTTCCAGAGCCAATAATCATTTCGTATCCAAAATGTTTGAAGATAAAGGACTGAAAACATTCAATTATGGCATGAGCGGTGGTCATTTGTTTGAAGCTTCGATGCTTTTAAAATTGATGGTGGAGCGACATTATAAAATTAAAAATGTAATTCTAGAAGCCGATTTGAATTTATCAAATGAGCATCAAGCAGAAGGGATTGCAGCTCAGTTTTTACCTTATTTGCATAATTCAGAAATAATTAAAAAACATTTTGAGCAAGAGGAAGATTTTACGGAGTTGTATTATATCCCTTTTTATCGCTATATTAAATTTGATGAACGTATCGGTTTTCGTGAAATGTTTTTTAATTTGATTCATAAAAGAACTTCAAATTTAGATAATTTGGGTTATCATCCTTTAGGCAAGAAACCAAATGCCAATATGAAGAATAATATTGTCAATTTAAAGCCTTTAAAACAAAACAAATACTACGAAGAAATCAAGCAAATTTGCAAAGACAACAATATTAATTTCATAGCGGTAATGACACCAATGTGTGAAAACACAAAGGGAATTGAGTATTTTAACAAAGTACAAAAGTTATATCCCGAAATTCACAATTATGAAAATGTAGTGGTGGAGGATAAATATTTTTCATCCTGTGGACATTTGAATGATACCGGCGCCAGATTGTTTACCGCTCGAATTTTGAAAGATTTTTTTAATAAATAAGAATATGCACATTGCCTTTTTAACCCCCGAATACCCCCATGAGCGTGTACAATATGCGGCAGGAATTGGCACGAGTATCAAGAACTTGGTGGTGGCTTTGGTTAAAAAAAAGGTAACTGTTTCCGTTTTTGTTTATGGACAATCAGAAAGTGCTATTTTTCAAGAAGATGGCGTGAAAATACATTTGATAAAAGCTCAAAAGTATAAAACGTTTGGTTGGTATTTTCATCGAAAATATATTCAAAATTATCTCAATAAACACATTGTTTCAGAAGGAATTGATTTAGTTGAAGCTCCGGATTGGACAGGAATTACCGCTTTTATGAATTTAAAAGTACCAGTTGTAATTCGTTTTCATGGAAGTGACACCTATTTTTGCTATTTGGAACAAAGAAAACAAAAAGCAAAAAATTTTTGGTTTGAAAAGCGAGCAATTAATAAAGCCCAAGCTTTTATTGCTCCTACCCATTTTGCAGGTGAACTGTCAAAGAAGCTTTTCGGTATTAAAAATAAAGCAATTCAAACCATTCACCACGGAGTGGAGCTTAATCTGTTCCAGAATGCTAACCCGTTGGTTTATGAGAAAGGGTTGATTTTATATATTGGCACTATTATTCGAAAAAAGGGAGTGCTGGAATTACCAGATATTTTTAAGAAAGTCAGAAGTAAATATCCAGAAGCTAAGTTGGTTTTAATAGGAAGTGATTCTTTTGATATTCAAACCAAATCCAAATCGACTTGGAAATTAATGCAACGAGAATGCAGTGATGAAGATTTAAGCGCTATTTCTTATTTAGGTAAAATTCCTTACAATGAAGTGAAGGAATTCATTAAAAAAGCAAATGTTTGTGTTTTTCCAACTTTTGCAGAAACTTTAGGAATGGTGACAATTGAATCTATGGCGTTGCAAAAACCAGTTGTGAATAGCAACATTGGATGGTCTCAAGAATTACTTGTTGATGGGGAAAGCGGGTATTTGGTCCACCCAAAAGATCACGATGTCTTTGCCGAAAAAATAGTTGGGTTGTTACAAGACGATAATTTGTGCTCAACTATAGGAAAAGCAGCAAGAATAAGAGTAGAAACTTTTTTCGACATTGAAAAAATAGTAGCTCAAAATGTAGATTTTTATAAATCAATAATAGATTCATTTTGATTGTAGTATATCATAAAAATAATAGGATTAATAAAGTTATTTCCGTTGATAAAAGTGAAATATCTTTTGACAAAAATAAATCTATTGCTTTTGGTTTACTGCAATTGGCTGAGCAATTTCCAGAATCAAAACTAGTTTGGTGTCATGAAGAGTATCAAGAGGTACTTAATTTGGAGGGACTCAATGAAATAATGCATCACAACAAGATGATGCTTTCCTATAATCCAAGTGAAAGGAATTATTTAGGTCCTAAAATAGGCTATGTGGAGGAATCTTTGTTTATTAGAATAAATAAAAATGTAACGTATCCTAGTTGGCAAATGAGTAGTCTGGTGGGATGCATTCATGCTTCAATACTAAGAGCCACTAAGGAAACGATCAAAAGGGATTCGAGTTTTGATTATTATTTAAATTCAATTGCCAAAGTTTGTAAACCACAAGGTTTGTTATGCTATTCCGATCCTAGACTATTAAAAAAACACTTTTTAGTTTCTTCTCCCAAAGCTTCTGTTTTTACCCTTTTTAGATTTATAAAGCAACATTATAAAAAGAGATGGATAGTAATGATGTTTTTAAACTTAATAATTTATGAGCGTCAATTCCCTTTAGGCGCCTTTTTATATGCTTATTTTTTTAAGAATAGGAAAAAGAACACAACTGATTTAGACGCGATTAAAGTCAATTCATCTCTTAAAGTTATAGTTAACCCAACTATGGATGTTATTATTCCAACTATTGGGAGAAAAGATCATTTGTATGATGTGTTGAAGGATTTAGCTCAGCAAACTCATTTACCAATTAATGTAATTATAGTGGAGCAAAATCCTAAAGTGAACAGTGTTTCAGAATTGGATTATATACATAATGAAATTTGGCCTTTTGTCATAAAACATACCTTTACGCATCAAGCAGGTGCTTGTAATGCAAGAAATTTGGCGATGAGCCAAGTAGAAAGTGAATGGGTATTCTTTAGTGATGATGATATTAGATTTGGATCGGATTTGATAGAGAATGTAGTTAAAGGTATTGAGCAATATGGAGTTTTATGCTTAACGACAACTTGCTTGCAAGTAAATGAGCATAAACATAATTTACATATCCACCAGTCTAGTATTTTTGGGTCTGGGTATAGTTTTTTGAAAGCAGATTTACTAAAGGAAGTATCGTTTGATAAATGTTTAGAATTTGGATACGGAGAGGATACTGATTTTGGATTACAATTGCGAAATTTAGGAGTAGATGTCATTTCTTTTCCAGAGATATCTATTTTACATCTAAAAGCTTCAATAGGCGGATTTAGAATAAAACCAACATTTGCATGGAGTAAAGAAGAGATACAACCCAAGCCTTCCCCTACGATTATGTATGTGAAACTCAAGTATAATTGTAAGGAACAAATAGGCAGATACAAAACAACATTATTTTTTAAGTATCATAAACATCAAGATATTAAAAACCCAATTCGTTATTTAATTTACTTTAACAAGCAGTGGCAGAAAAGTATTTTTTGGGCTAATGAATTAAGAAAACGATCGTGAAAATTTCTATGAATATCGCTTGGATAAGAGCTATCTTTAGTGCTGAACAAACTGTTTTTACAATAAATACTTATTAATAAACATTTTATTTTGATACAATCTATTTTAATTTGTACTCCTTCAGGGAAAAGTGCGGTTCCTTTTGATAAGAGTCAAAAGAATAAAACTGAAATAGATATTTCAAAATTTTTGTCTCCAAAAATTAATTCTTTTGATATTGTAATACGCTTTTCTCAACCCATAATCGAATTTAGAAACCATGATTATCAATGGGTAAATTGTAATAGTGATAGAATTGCGAATGAATTTTGTCCTAAGATTATAAAATTGAAGGATGGGACACTGGTACAGGCTAATAAAAATATCGGGATTTGGGAAGTTAATAAAAAACTGAAAACGGTATTGTTGTGGCGTTTTAATCCCGAGTGCGCTTCTTCATTTACAAGCTATATTAAAGATCAGAACGAAGTTACAATTCAATCAGCAAATCAAAATTTTAATTGGAAACAAAATCTAGCGATTTTATTCTCTGAAAAGAATGCGATCGAATTTAGCCGTTCAAAAATTCCATTTACAGCGATAGCTTGTTTTACAGATCATTGTGATTTTGATACTCCGGAAAATTTAAAGATTCAGAGAGATTTTTTTAAGAGAAACAATGTAAAAATCACTAAAGGTTTTTTTCTGAATCATTTTTCAAAACGATCGGATAATGCTTCTTTTGAAAATGATGCCGAAGAATTGTCGCTTTGGCAGAATGACGGCCATGAGTTAGCCTATCATTCTCTTTCGCAATCTTTAAAAACTATTCCGGATAGTTTTGATGATTTTTATAATTTCAATGCTCCTTTTTCTGGTCTTTGTACATGGATTGATCATGGTTTTCAGCCGTATAATTTTTCTCTTTTTAAAAATGAAAAAATAAATGAGCAAGATTATGAAGTCAATTTAATTACTAAAAACATTAAAATTCTGTGGAATTATATTGACTCTGGTAAAGCAACCGTTGGGGTAATCAATCAATTGAATACGAAACAATTTACACTGTCAAGTTTCTTGAAAGGAAATAAAGGATTGCGTTTTTCCAAACAATTGCAATTGATGACTAAAAATATGATGTTTCATTTTTATGGGGATCAGGAGTTAATTTTGAAATACAAAAGTATCGCAGGGAATTTTAAAAAAGTATTTCATCAAAAGGATAAAAGTAAATTTTATGCCTTACTTAAGGATGGTTTTGGTTTGATTTCCAGTATTGTCTCAGTTCTAGCTTTTTGGAATAGCAATAAAAACACTCCTTATAAATTAGCAAAATATAGTCCTATTCTATTTAAGCATACTATTTTTGAGAAAGAATTTTATATTTTTCAGACCTTAAAAATCGATAATTTTGAAAAAGCATTATGCCAACTTAACATTGATTCACTTATAAAAGAGAAAGGGGTTTTTGTTGCTCATACTTATTTTTCTGTCCCTATGAAGTATCACAAAGGAAGATTGTTTTATAGTAAGAATGAAATTAATTTTATTGTAGAGAAAAATTTTAATTATTTAGGATTGAAGGTTCTAAATAATGAAATTTGGAATCCTACTTTAAAAGAATTGGTTGGTTATTGGTCAGGTTTTGAGGATATACTTCTTGATGTTGATGAACTAGGGAATATAGTTGTAAAAAATGAGACGAATATTGTTTATCGTAAAGTACTGTAATTCTTCTTTAAAAAATAAAATAATCTGAATTCAAAATAAGAGATGAATCATAAATTAAAAACATTCTTGTTTAAATCACTGACTTTATTACCGAACAAAGTGGATGATTATTTTTACCATAAAATTCAAATGTTTTTTGATAAAACGACATTGGAAGATAGACTAAAAAGTGTAGAATCCACTTATTTAAGACTGAATGCTATTCTAGATAAATTAGAAATTGATTTAAAAGACAGAACTGTTTTTGAGTTTGGATCTGGTTGGTTTCCCGCTATGCCTTATTTTTTTAAATATAAGTTTAAGACAAGAAACGTAATGACCTTTGATATTAATGAACATTTTCAAAGAAAAACGGTTTTAGAATTGAATGCTATATTTTCAAAAAAGTATGATTGCAATATAAAAGATCAAGCAAACAATAAATATGGATTGCCAAAAGGGATAGAATATTTTCCAAATTATAATATAGTTACACAAGATATTCCCGTGGTGGATGTTGTCTTCTCTAGATATGTATTGTCTCATATGAAAGAAATTGATGTGATTGGGTTTCATAATAAAATAATAAATCAATTTAAAAAAGGAACTTATGTTATTCATTTTATTTCGCCAAGTGATTTGAGGCAACATAATGATAATACTATTTCGCAACAGGAATTTTTGAAATATAGTAAGCTGGAATGGGAAAATATACGCACTAAATTTGATTATCATAATCGATTACGATTGCCGCAATTTCTTGAAATTTTTAATACTTGTGGTTTTGAGTTAGTGCATTTGGAATATGAAAGTACAAAAGTGGGTTCAAAGCAGTATGATTTGTTTAAAAAAGTAAACTTGCACGAAGATTATATTAAATATAGTACTGAAGAATTAACTGCAGGAAATATTTTGGTTATTCTAAAAAGTTAGCAGTACTTAAAAAATGGATAAACTCTTTATGAAAAACTTACCGCAATTCTCCCTCATCATCTGCACCTATATGCGTCCTAAACCTTTGCTTCAATTGTTGCAATCGGTAAAGGAACAAACGTTATACCCCGATGAGATTCTGGTTATTGATGGATCTATCAATAATGAAACACAGCTTATTTTAAATGAAAATCATTTTGAGAATCTTCACTATTATCTAGTTCCAAAGGAGCATCGAGGTCTGACCAAACAACGCAATTTTGGGATTGCACGTGTTGGGTCAAATATGGGAGTGGTTTGTTTTGTGGATGATGACACCGTTTTGGAGAAGGATTATTTTGAGGAATTAATTAATACTTTCAGGCAAAATGCTATTATTACAGGAGTTGGTGGAGTTGCAATCAACGAAAATAAATGGGAGGAGATAGTAACAAATAAGGGGTACAATAAAAACAAGTATTTTTCTTTTGACGGTTTTATTTATAAAGAAGGGCTTCGCAATGTGGTTCGGAATTATTTGGGCTTGCAATCTAATCTAGGGCCTGGAAAAATGCCTAATTATTCTCATGGTAGGACTTGTGGCTTTCCGTTGAATAATAAAATTTATGAGGTCGATTTATTAATTGGGATGTCTATGGCATTTAGAAAAATAGTTGTCGATCAAATTCAATTTTCACCTTATTTTGAAGGCTACGGACTCTATGAAGATGCCGATTTTAGCGTTAGAGCTCTATCCTTTGGAAAAAATGTGATTAATACAAAAGTGCAATTATGTCATTTTCACAATCCTTCTGGTCGCCCTAATCAATACCAATATGGTAAAATGGTAGTTAGAAACGGTTGGTATGTGTGGCGGGTAAAAAATCCAAAACCGGTATTAAAAGACAAACTAAAGTGGCATTCCATAACTATTCTATTGACAATCATTCGATTTAGTAATATCTTTAACACAAAAAAAAGGGCCGCCGCTTTTACAGAAGCACTTGGTCGGACTGTTGGATGGTGGAGTTTGATTTTGAATAAACCAAAAACACAGCTTAATTTAAAATAAGATGGATCAATTCAATGCCTGTAAAATTTGTCACAATAGAATTGAATTAATAAATAGAAAGTTTAATTTGGGTCAATGTGTTAAATGCAAATTGATATTTTGTTTAACTGCATATTCTCAAGAACAATTTGTAACCGTTTATGATGAATTGTATAATAAAGAGAATAGTAAATATCAAAGGCATTCTAAAATTGAGTTTGATCAAATTGTACAAGAGCAAGTCATTAATATCGGTTTGAATCGTTCTAGATTGATAAAGAAAAACATTTTGAATACAAATTGTCAATCGGTACTTGAGATTGGGAGTGGAATAGGTTTGATTGGGGCTCACATACGGTTAAAAAATGAACAAATACTGTACACAGGAATTGAATTGGATGAAGAAGCATTTCGCAAATCACAACAATTAAAATTAAATACGATTAATGGTGATTTTAAAGAAATGGAAAAAATAAAAGGTCAGTTTGATGTAATAATGCTTTGGGAAGTTATTGAACATCTTCAAGATTTGAAATTGTTTCTTGATTTGGCGTATAAAAAACTAAATTATAATGGTAAAATAATACTCTCAACCCCCAATTACAATAAAATCCTGAATTATCCGGATAGAGAAAAAGACCAATTGTTTCAGGATGAACCTCCAATTCATCTCAATTTTTTCACAGCAGAAAACATAAAAAATATTTTTGAATTTCATCATTTTGTTAATTGTAAAATTATGGTTAAGAAATTTCCTTATGTAGAATTGAACAAGAAAAGATTTTATTTGAATTCCTTTAAAGCATTATTGAATAGCTATCAAGGATCAACCATTTATTTGGAAGCAATAAAAAAGTAAATTTTTTAAGGATGAAAACAATTATAATAGCCCATAATTTTTCCGAAATTTCATTTGCAGGTATGAGTTTTCATTTAGCACATCATCTGGCTGATATGGGAAATAGAGTTGTTTTTATTTCGCACAAGCCCTATTTTAGGATAAATCAAATAATCGAAAAGGGTACTGGTGAAATTATTGTTTGTTCATGGCCAACAGAAAACAGACCTACTTCGACAAAAGATTTAGTTTGGTTTTCTAAAATTCATTTAAAATATAAGCCGGATATAGTAATAGGACATTTTGTGGGCAGTAATATTTCAATTTTGGTTTCGAAGTTAATGTCTCTAGGAAAAGTTAAGACTTTTTGTTATTATCATACATTGTCTGACCAACTTTTGGCCGATAAAAAATATGGTTCAAAAAAGCAAAATCTATTGTTTTTAAGAAAAAAAATATTCTATAAATTATTTTGTGATGTAGTTATATGTCCTTCTGCAAAAGCAAAAAAAGATTTAAAAGCTTTTTTTTCAATTAAAAAAGGGAGTGTTGTGTTAAATCCTATCAACGACAGATTTGAAAATAAAATAAGAATATCTGATGAAAACATTGTTGTTTCATATCTGGGCAGGCTAGATTCTTCAAAAGGGGTTATAGATTTAATTAAAGCGTTCATAATTTATAGAAATGAATCAAAAGATTCTAAAATGATTTTAAACATTTCAGGAAGCGGTAGTCAAGAATCTGAAATAAAAGAATTGATAAGAAATAATGCTTCAATACATTATTTTGGAAGATTGTCTTATGAAAAAATTGACGAGTATTTAAATAAAAGCCATTTTGCAATAATTCCCTCAAAATGTGATAATTTACCAACAGTCGGTTTGGAATCAATGATGAATAACACACCATTGTTAATTTCGAATGAAACCGGTCTTACAAAATACTTAAAGGATGGTTACGAATGTTTTAAGTTCGATTCAGATGTTGATTCAATGGTTTCATTATTCAAAAAAGTTGAAAAAAATAGCGATAAACAGGAACAAATGGGCATGAATGCAAGGAATACTTTTTTATCTCTTTTTAGTATTGAAAATTATTGTAATGTTTTTTCCAAAATAATTTCATGAAATTTGCCATTATAACTCAAGTGTCGCATGTCTTTCAAAAGGGAAACTATTTTGCTTACGCACCTTATGTTCGCGAAATGAATGTTTGGTCAAAATATGTTGGTGAGTTTATTATTGTTGCACCCCTTCTTCGAGCTTCAAGTACGGCAATCGACATTCCATATAATCAAGAAAATATTAAGTTTTCCCAGATTGATAGTATTAATTTATTAGGTTTTAAATCCATTTTTAACGCAATTTTAAAAATTCCAAAAATAAGTTGGCAAATTTTTAAAGCCATGTGGAAAGCAGACCATATACATTTACGTTGCCCTGGAAATATTGGTTTGTTGGGTTGTTTGATTCAAGTTTTATTTCCCGGTAAGCCCAAAACGGCGAAGTATGCCGGTAATTGGGATCCTAAGGCCAAACAACCCTGGAGTTACCGTTTGCAAAAATGGATTTTGAGCAATACGTTTTTGACTAGAAATATGCAAGTTTTGGTTTATGGTGAATGGGAGGGTAGTACCAAAAATATAAAACCATTTTTTACCGCAACCTATTCCGAAGAAGATAAAATGCCGATTAAAGCATTGGATCTAAAAGAAAAAATAAATTTTGTTTTTGTCGGAGCATTGGCATCGGGTAAAAATCCGATGTATGCTATGCAATTGTTAGATATATTATATAAAAAGGGATATAATGTATCTTTAAATTTTTATGGTGAAGGTATAGAAAGGAAAAATTTAGAGAGTTATATTGCTTCTAATGGTTTAGAAAAGATTGTACAATTAAAAGGAAACCAAAGCCAAAAAGTTGTTACTGAAGCTTATCAAAACAGTCATTTTGTGATTTTACCTTCTCAAAGTGAAGGTTGGCCGAAAGCACTGGCCGAGGGAATGTTTTGGGGTTGTGTTCCAATCGCAACTCCTGTTTCTTGTGTGCCTTTTATGTTGGATTTTGGAGAAAGGGGAGTATTGCTGCAAATGACCCGAGAGCTTTGCTCGAACTGGCGTAGCAATTTGGAACAAGATGTTTGTAAAGTAGAAGAGCTTATAAATGATAAAGTGGATTATGACACTAAAAGAAGGAAAGCGTCGGATTGGTCACGGAAATACACACTTGAAGTTTTTGAATCAGCAATAAAAAAAATGCTTGAACAATGAGAATTATTCAAATAATCGATTCACTAGAAGCTGGTGGTGCAGAGCGTATGGCTGTTAATTATGCGAATACTTTGGTCGATGAAATTGATTTTTCAGGACTGGTTACTACTAGAAAAGAGGGTGCTTTGCGTAATCAAATCAATCTGAAAGTTTCCTATTTGTTTTTGAATAAAAAAAGGCAGCTTGATTTTGGAGCACTTTTCAGATTGCGATCTTTTGTTTTAAAAAATAAGGTAACTCATATTCACGCTCATAGTACTTCCTTTTTTTTAGCGGTTTTATTAAAATGTATTTGCCCTAACTTAAAAATCATTAGACATGATCATTATGGTAATAATGAGTTTTTAGCAACGAGACCTTATTTTGTTTTGAAGCAAACTGCATCTTTTTTTAATGGAGTTATTGCTGTAAACCAAAAACTTAAAAATTGGTCAGAAGTACAACTAAAAGCAAAAAATGTTATTTATTTGCCTAACTTTCCAACGAAAGAGATAGGTATTGAAGAACATACAATCCTAAAGGGAGCTGAGGGAAAGCGAATTGTGTCTTTGGCTAATTTAAGGGAGCAAAAAAATCATTTTTTACTGTTGGAAGTAGCACAAAAGCTAAAAAAAATCTATCCAGATTGGACTTTTCATTTGATTGGAAAAGACTTTGAAGACGACTATTCCAAACAAATTATAAAACGAATCAAGGAATATGATTTAGAAAGTAATGTATTCCTTTATGGTTCAAGGCAAGATGTGGAATACATACTCAATCAAGCACAAATTGCTGTTTTGACTTCAAAATCGGAGGGTTTGCCCGTAGCACTTTTAGAATATGGATTATATAAAAAAGCTGTTGTGGTTACTAATGTCGGTGAAATACCTCTAATAGTTCAGCATAAACAGAATGGCTTTATCGTAGATTCTGATGATCCGAATTCTTTTTATCAATCTGTAGTCGATTTGATTACTAATGAGACATTGCGTTCTGATTTTGGAAAGGCACTTTATGCCACGGTTCAAGCTAATTATACTGCTGAAAGTGTGATGAAAAAATATTTAAATTGGTTGCAAATAAATTAAAATGAAGAAAGAAGAATTGTCATATATTTATTTATTGCTATTTCATGCTTTTCTAGGAGGTTTGATATTTGTTTTGCCTTTTATTTCAAAAATATACACTTTAGTGATATTTGTTTTCGGTATTTATTATATTGTAAAAAACAGGAATAAAAATAATGAAGCTCTTGTTATATCAGCCTATGTAATAAGCGTTGAGGTTCTTTTGAGAATGACAGATGGGATGTTATTAAATGAGTTTGGAAAATACTCAATTTTGATTTTTATGTTTCTCGGAATGATTTATTCTGGATTTTCAAATAAAGCTCTTATATATTGGTTGTTCTTAGTTCTACTGATTCCAGGGATTATTTTATCTGCTATTACCTTAAATTTTGAAACAGATATTCGAAAGGCTATTGCATTTAATATTTCTGGACCTGTTTGTTTGGGAATTTCTTCCATATATTGTTACCAAAGAAAAATCACCTTTGATCGATTAAAAGGAGTGATTACAGCATTCTCGTTGCCTTTGGTTGCAATAGTTGTTTACTTGTATTTGTACACTCCCAGTGTGAGGGATGTGGTTACAGGAACGCAATCCAGTTTTGAAACATCAGGTGGATTTGGGCCCAATCAAGTATCAACTATACTAGGCTTAGGGATTTTTGTTTTTTTTGTCCAATTGTTATTGAATTCTAAAAGCAGAATCTTACAATCGATAAATGCTGGATTTGTTTTGGTTTTTGCTTTTAGAGGAATAGTAACTTTTTCAAGAGGAGGTGTATTGACGGCAGTTGTGATGATTTTTCTACTTTTGATAGTAATGTATTTTCAGGCTAATTTTAATACGAAACCTAAAATAGGATTGATTATTATACTGTCTTTTCTGGCTGGATTGGGAGTTTGGGGATACAGTTCCATACAAACTGGTGGATTGATTAATAAACGCTATGCGAATCAAGATGCCAGAGGAAGAGAGAAAAAAAGTCAATTGTCTGGAAGAGAAACTCTTATAGCTTCTGAATTGCAAATGTTTATGGATAATCCTATTTTAGGGGTGGGTGTTGGAAGAAATAAAGAAATTCGGGAAAAGGAAACTGGAATTGTAGCGGCTTCCCATAATGAAATTACCAGAATGTTGGCGGAACACGGTTCTCTTGGTCTGATTGATTTAATGCTTTTATTTTTTACTCCATTGTTCTTATTTGTAAACAATCGCCAAAATATATTTGCACTCTCCTTTTTAGTTTTTTGGCTGTTGACCATCAATCATGCCGCTATGCGACTTGCTGCTCCTGCTTTTGTTTATGCACTTTCATTGTTAAAAGTTTATACTGTTGAGAAAACTACTGTACATAGGTAATAACTTATCCAAGCATGGTGTTACCCCAACTACCATCGAAATTCTTGGTCCGCTTTTGGAGCAAGAAGGTTTTACCGTATCATATAGTTCTTCTTTGAAAAATAAGGTCTTACGATTCATAGCTATGGTATGGAGTGTGTTTCAATGTAGAAATGCAGATTATGTACTGATAGACACTTATAGTACGACTAATTTTTGGTATGCACTTGCCACTTCTCAGTTGTGTCGATTTTTGAGACTAAAATACATTCCAATTTTACACGGAGGGAATTTAGCTTTTAGATTGAAGAATAACCCGAAAATTAGCCAAATGATTTTCAAATATTCTTTCCAGAATGTGTCACCTTCTCTTTTTTTAATAAAACACTTCAGAGCAGAAGGTTATGAAAATGTTATATACATTCCGAATGCTATTGAACTCGAAAACTATCCTTTTTTGGAACGAGAAAAAGCGAAACCCAATTTATTGTGGGTGCGTTCTTTTGCAAAAATATATAATCCCATGATGGCAGTTGAAGTATTTGCTGCCATAAAAAAGAAATATCCTGAAGCAACGCTTTGCATGGTTGGTCCTGAAAAAGATGAGAGTTTATTAGACGCCAAACTGAAAGCCAAAGATTTAAAATTGGATATACTTTTTATGGGAAAATTATCCAAACAGGATTGGATAAATAAATCCAAGGAATACGATATTTTCATAAATACAACCCATTTTGACAACATGCCTGTGAGTTTGATTGAAGCAATGTCCTTGGGTTTAGCCGTTGTTTCTACCAATGTTGGTGGTATTCCATTTTTGGTTCAGAATAAAAAAGAGGGTTTGTTAATACCAGATAATGATGTCGACAAAATGGTTATGGAAATAGACAGATTAATTAAAGAAAATGATTTGTTTGGTGAAATTACTGCTAATGCAAGGAGGAAGTCAGAAGAGTTTGATTGGCAGATTATTAAGCTTAAGTGGGTCACTATTTTAAAATAAAGAGGGTTTAATTTTTATATAATAAGTAACTTGCAACGTAATCCAATTTTGAAATCAATGGATAATCAAAAAAGTATACACTTCGAAATTTCCGAGCGTAAAATTCTTTTACGGGTTTTTGATGTGGTTTTTGTATTATTTGGTTTGTATTTTGTAGGTCTTGTTTTTAGCTTCAATTATTTTAAATTTTCTACTATTGTTATCTATTGGGCTATTGTTTTGGCCCTTTATATTAATATGTTTGGAGCTATTTTTGAAATGTATAATCTTCAAGTAGCCAGTAATCACTTTCAAGTGTTACGAAGCACAATTCTAACGACTTCCACTACAGTAATATTTTATTTATTGACTCCTGTTTTTTCACCACAATTGCCCAAAAATCGTTGGCAATTATTGGTTTTTTATATAACTGTCTTTGTGTCACTCTATACATGGAGAATGATTTATGTTCGGTTTTTAGCATCCAACAGATTTGTTCAAAATGCAGTTTTGATATGTGATAGTGAGCAGGTGCAAGAACTTGTCCTGGGATTGGAGAGTGTCGATCCCCATTATAAAATAATTGGATATGTAAATTCCGATTATCATTCAAAAAATAAATTTGAATATCAGTATGTAAAACACATAAAAAGTGAAGATTTATATTTATTTGTTGTTGAAAATGGGATATCGGAAATAGTGATAGCTTCTCAACAAACGGACGGAATTACGGCAGATTTATACCAACAATTACTTCGTTTACTAGAATCGGGCAAGAGTATTAGAGAATATACGCATGTATATGAAAGTAAAACACAACGTATTCCGGTTCAATATATTTCGCGGGATTTCTATCGTTTTTTTCCTTTCAGCCGCAGTAATCAGAATAAATTATACTTGTATTTTATCAGAATATTTGAGGTTGTTTTTTCATTGATCGGTTTAGGAATCGGTTTGGTTTTAGTTCCTTTTATATTGATATGCAATGTTTTTTGGAACAATGGAAAATTATTTTATACCCAAAAAAGAGTTGGAAAAGACGGTGTTGTTTTTAAAATTATTAAATTCCGCACAATGGTGAAAAACGCCGAAAAATCAGGAGCTGTTTTTGCCAAACTCAATGATTCCCGGATTACTAAGTTTGGAAAATTTTTGAGAAAAACCAGAATAGATGAGTTTCCTCAGTTTATTAATATTCTTAAAGGAGATATGGCGGTGATTGGTCCAAGACCAGAACGGCCGGTATTTGTGAAAGAAATTGCTCAGATGATGCCATTTTACGAAACGCGCCATATTATTAAACCAGGTCTTACGGGTTGGGCTCAAGTTAATTATTCCTATGGTGAAAATCTAGAAGATAGCTTGATAAAATTACAGTATGATTTGTATTATATCAAACACCGCAGTATTTATCTTGATTTGAGTATTGCTTTCAAAACTATTTCAACGGTTTTATTTTATAGGGGGCAGTAGTTTAAATAATTATAGGAATTCGCTTTTTGTGTTTAATAGCCAATCGAGTTAGAACAACCAAATTGGTTATTAGTATTGGTGAAACAATAAATAAGTGAACTTTTGTGATGATGAAAAAGAAGTATACAATCAGCAAAAGAATATTGAAAACAGCAAGTTTGTAAGTCCATTTGGCGTTTCTTGTACTCCAAAAATACAATACCACAAAAAGGATAGGATTAAATAATAGGATGTTGTAATTGTATCCCAATTCCTGATGGGAAGAATAAAATCCTAAAAACACAAATAGCAAACCCAATAAAGCTATAATCACTAGATAAATATAATCAATTCTTTTCTTGTTTATCAAAATTACAAATCCTAAAAGTAAAAGATAGCTATAGCAGTTATTCCACCACGAGCTTGGAATTTCCTCTTCAAAATCAATCAATGTTTTATTCTCTTTGCATAAAGGATGATTTTGATACTGAATAAGTTTTAAACTTTTTTGAAGCTCAAACGGTAAAAATATTTTAGTCCCCATTTGATCTACTTTTGTTCCAAAAACAATACTCGTTCCTAGTTTTTCATAAAAATGATTATCGAAATAAGGAAATAAAATGGATCTGTAAGTTTGATCAGTATCTGTTTTTTTTGTTATTACTTTCCCATTTAATGTCTTATTGATGACATCCACAACCTTAGAAGTACAATTATTGTCAATGAATTTATATTGGTATAAGCGTTCCTCAGACAATAGTGATTGGGATAGATTGTCAAATAATTTTTGTTTAAGCGCAAGTGGAATATCTAAATCTTGTTCATAAACATCCCTTTTTTCATAATTGTATTGATTGATAAAATCAACATAACGATTGTTTACTATAAAATAATTTAAATCCCCCTTGGTAAACTTCATTACAAAGTTGGGTGTGTCAAAGTCAAAAGCACCATAGTTATACACCACATCCAGATTGTTGTCAATGTCGCTAACTCTTATGGCGGTGTGACCAAATAAAGAATAGGATTCATTACCAGTGCCACAAGTAAGCACGCTGACATGTGCGTTTTTAGATAATGAAATATCTTGGCAGTATGAGCTATAAACAGAACCCAATAAAAGAATACAAACGGATATTTTTTTTAATAAGGTAGCTTTCATTTTGATAAATTTTTTCAACAAATTAAGATGTAATTTTTTCAACATTCAAAGTTAACCTCTAAAAAGGGATAAATCAATTTTTAGAGAAAATACATTAGAATACAAAGCTGTACTTTGATTGCCCAATGAGGTTAATGCATAATCAATAGCGATTCCTTTGTATTTGAATCCCAAACCAATATTGGGTTGAAATCCTATTTTTTCGCCATTATCTAATTGTGTTACGTGCTGGAAATTACCAAGGCCTGCTCTCAAAAAGGCCAGATTAGTATAACCGAATTCCAAACCAATGGCTGGATCGATACTCACAAAGCTACTTGAAATTAAATCGTTGGTCTGGGTAAATTGCATATTCATATTGGCAGTAGCCAAAAGACTGTAATCTTCATGAAAAAGAATTTTTTTGGCCACTCCCAGTTGAGCTTTAGGGAGTGTAATTTCAGTGCTTTCAGGCATTTCTTGATTCTGTCCCGGAATGGCATCAGCTATTTTTTGATAAGCTTCTTCGTTGATGTTCCAAATATTGTATGTAGTGGTGATGTCACGAAGCATTAACCCAAATTGCCAATCATTCTTTTCAAATTGCAATCCAAAATCAAAACCAAATCCCCAAGAAGTTGCAAAATCTCCAATAATTCTGCGTATAATTTTAGCATTTACTCCATATTGAAATCCTTCGATTGGTAATTTTACGGCATACGAAAAAGTAAAACCATAGTCGGCCGTTGAAAAAAGCTTAATTCGGTTGTAATCTATGTTGCCTTCATTGTCTATTAAATCGGTCGTGTTCAAAATATCATCTACACCAAAACGAATCAATGAAATTCCCCAAGCCGTTCGGTCATCAATAGGACTGGCATAGGCAGCATAATCATATTTGGCAATATTGGCGAAGTAATTGGAATGCATCAAAGAGATTTGATTGTCTTCTAGATGAAGCAGTCCTGCAGGGTTCCAATAGGTTGAATTAACATCAGAAGTAGAAGCAACTACAGCGTTTGACATTCCTAAAGCTGCTGCATCTACACCTATATTCATAAACTCATTCGAATATTTTCGAACAGTTTGACTACAGATTGTGTGCACAATAAAAAGGAAGAAAATGAGCTGTATTTTTTTCAAAAGATATTATTTGGAGACTGAATGAGTTTTTAATTTTTACCAAAAATAAAGTTTTTTGATGATGTAGCTACTTCAATTCAATGAATTAATAATTTTTGTTAGCAAGCAACTAAAATCTCTTAATAAAACAAGTATCACTTTCACTTATTGTATTAAATTTGTCGAGCTTATAATTCAATTTAAAAACCATGAACATCAAAAAACACATTCCGAATACAATTACTTTATTAAATCTTTTTTGTGGCTGTATCGCTGTGGTATTTGTAAGTAAAGACCAATTTGAAATGGCATTCTTTTTTGTTTGCCTCGGAATTTTTTTAGATTTTTTTGATGGTTTTTTTGCCCGTTTGTTTAAAGTATCAGGTCCTTTGGGTTTACAATTGGATTCTTTGGCGGATATGGTGACAAGCGGTGTTGTTCCTGGATTTGTGATGTTTAAAATGATTCAAAGTAGCTCAGTTTATATGAGCGAGGGATACCTTCAGTTTTTCCCTTATTTAGGGTTTATCATTACTTTGGGCTCGTGTTTTCGTTTGGCAAAATTCAATATTGATACTCGTCAAACCGATTCGTTTATAGGTTTGCCAACTCCAGCGAATGCTCTTTTTATATTGAGTCTTCCTTTGGTTAAGGAATATTATTCCGGAGAATCATTGATGGTACTTGAAATTTTGACAGAGAAATGGGTTTTACTTTTGATATCCTTGTTTAGTGCTTATATTTTGAATGCAGAAATTCCTTTATTTTCCTTAAAAATAAAAAAGTTTAATTTCAAGGACAATGCACTTCAGGTAATTTTTCTGATCAGTTCCCTTTTGTTTCTGGTTTTTCTAGACTATTTAGCTATCCCATTGGTGATTATTTTCTATGTTTTACTTTCGGTGATTAATAATAAGTTTCTGAAAAAGTAATTTTTTTGGATGAAAAAAAACAGCAGAACTGTGCCAAGGCGTAAACCAAGAAAGAAAAGAACCGGTTTTTCAGGAAGGTGGATTGATTTCTTTTTTATTGGGATTGCGATTCTTTTTATTTTTTCAATAGCCTATCATTACCGCTCCGGCATTATTAATTACTTAGGCTTTAAATCACATTATAATAGCGGTACAAATGTTTTTTCTGAAGCTCGAAATTTAAAAGTTTTGGAAAAAAATGAAGGAAAAACTATTGGTTTGGATGTTTCCGAATATCAAGGGAAAATCCGTTGGTCTTATGTTGATACCATTGAAGAAAAATATCCTTTGCGCTATGTTTTTATTCGGGCAACTGTTGGAAAGGACAGAGTAGATAATCAGTTTAAAAGAAATTGGCTTGGCGCCAAAGAAAATAAAATGATACGAGGCGCTTATCATTATTATCGTCCAAATGAAAATTCTCTTGAGCAAGCAGAACTTTTTATTAAAACCGTTAAACTAAAAAAAGGAGATCTTCCCCCCGTTTTGGATATTGAAAAACTACCAAAAGAACAGTCTATTGAGCGATTAAAAATAGGGTTAAGGCGTTGGCTGAAAGCTGTTGAATTGCATTATGGAGTTAGGCCCATAATTTATACGGGTGAGAAATATTATGACGATTTCCTGAAAGAGGAGTTTAGCGATTATCTTTTTTGGATAGCCAACTATAACTTTTATCGAGAAGAAATTCAAGAAGATTGGCTCTTTTGGCAATTTACCGAGAAAGCCACCGTTCCGGGTATCGACTGTAATGTTGATGTTAATATTTACAATGGGGATTTACAACAGTTGCAATATATTACTGTGGAGTAGTGTTCAGGTTTCAGGTTTCAGGTCTCAGGTTTCAGTTTTTGAGTGATCAGTTATTGGTTTGTAAAAAAAATAATTGTTTTATTAATTTTATGACTTGATCACTTTTTTAAAACGTTGTTATCCATAGATTAATTCTTTGTTTTCTTCAATGGATCGAATTAAATAGGAGTTTTTTAAGGTTTGTTCTTCTACTAAATCAATATCTCTGTGGAGTAAATTTTTTAGTTTACTTTTTAAATCAGTATAATTTAAAAAGTATAATTTAAAAAGTATAATTTAAAAAGTATAATTTAAAAAGTATAATTTAAAAAGTATAATTTAAAAAGTATAATTTAAGGTCAAAAGGTCTGAATTTTACTAAAAAAATCAATGTCGCTTTTTTCATTAAAAGAAGAAGTTGTTGCAGAACCAAAAAAATATAATTTTTCTACATTATGTGTCTCACATAAATTTTTAATTATTTCTTTATTTTGGTTTATTAATTGCATAAATCAAATGTGCAATATTATTTGATTGTTTCGTGATTTTGAATATGTTGAAAAAACAGCTGTATTGGTGTGTTTTTGTCGAGTAAACTTATTGTTTTTTAGTTTTTAGAAGAAAACAAAACCATTAAAATGAACAGTATGAATGTAAGACAGACCCATTTTGCTTTCTTATTGGCAAAATTGATAGTTATCCCCATCCATTCTGTTTTTTTGGGAACAAAAAGGCGATTGTCTTCTTTGTTATAATAAATGCCGCCCCATTTCCATTTATTAGGGTCTTTTTTCCATTTCTCCCACGTTTCTTTATCAGGATCATTATCTTTCCAATCGTCATTTTTTTTCTTTGGAATCATGGCAAAATCATTTATTGAAAAGATAAAAATATTAAAACTCCAGCTTCTTCTTTCTCAATTCGAAATTTTGACCTAGATATACACGACGCACCATTTCGTCTTCAACCAATTCTTCAGGGATCCCCGCTTTTAGGATACCTCCTTCAAACATAAGATAAGTTTTATCGGTAATAGCCAACGTTTCTTGTACGTTGTGGTCAGTTATTAAGATTCCGATATTTTTATTTTTCAATTGAGCAACAATTCTCTGAATGTCTTCTACGGCAACAGGATCTACACCCGCAAAAGGTTCGTCAAGTAAGATAAATTTTGGATCTGTAGCCAAACAACGAGCAATTTCGGTACGACGACGTTCTCCTCCTGAGAGTAAATCTCCACGATTGGTACGAATGTGTTCCAAACTAAACTCGGCAATTAAACTTTCCATTTTAGCTTCCTGTTGTTCTTTGGAAAGTTTGGTCAATTGCAGTACACTCAAGATATTGTCTTCGATGCTTAATTTTCTAAAAACAGAAGCTTCCTGTGCCAAATATCCAATTCCATGTTGGGCTCTTTTGTACATTGGATAATCGGTAATATTCAAATCGTCAAGATAAATATTTCCTGAATTTGGTTTTACCAATCCTACAATCATATAAAATGAAGTCGTTTTTCCAGCACCATTAGGTCCCAAAAGACCAACGATTTCACCTTGGTTTACTTCTACCGAAATGCCTTTTACAACACTTCTTCCTTTGTAGGTTTTTATTAAATTCTCTGCTCTTAATTTCATTTTTTTTAAGTTGCTAAGTAGCATAGTTACTGAGTAACTAAGTTTTTATTGTTGCAAAGAAACGAATTTCGTCTATTTGGTTTTTGATTTTAACTTCAATTTTGGTTTTTAATCTTGCCAACTAGAATTCGAAAAATGACGAACTGCTATCTGATTTCTGACAGCTGCAACCTATTTTTGTTCCTCCAATGCTTCCCAGAACTCATATGCTCTACGTAAATGAGGGACTACGATTGTACCTCCTACAAGAGTTGCAATTCCCATAGCTTCCATCATTTCTTCTTTGGTTACACCTTCTTTGTAACTTGTCTCCAAGTGGTATTTTACGCAATCATCACAACGTAAAACGGTTGAAGCTACTAATCCTAAAAGCTCTTTGGTTTTTACATCTAGCGCTCCAGCAGCATAAGCATTGGTATCTAGATTAAAAATACGTTTTACTATTTTATTATTGTCTGCCAATAATTTTTCGTTCATTTTAGATCGGTATTCATTGAATTCCTGTACGATATCAGACATTTTCTTTCTTTTTATTTAATGTTACAATTTTTGAAATCAAAATACTTACTTCATAAATAATCAGCATTGGGATAGCAACAATGGTTTGACTCACCACATCTGGAGGAGTAACAATTGCGGCAACAATTAAGATTATTACAACGGCATACTTCCAATATTTTCTTAAAAATTCTGGAGTTACCAGACCTAATTTGGTTAGAAAATAAATAATTATAGGAAGTTCAAAGAACAATCCACTAGCCAAAATACTGGTTTTTACCATTCCAATATAAGAGTCCAACGTAAATTGGTTTTTTACCATGTCACTTACTGAAAAAGTGGCCACAAAATTCACGGACATTGGGATGACAACATAATACCCAAATAGGACTCCTAAAAAGAAAAGCAGTGAAGACGTAAATATAAATACTCTAGCATTTTTCTTTTCTTTTTCATACAAAGCAGGGCTGATAAATTTCCAAACTTCCCATAAAATATAGGGGAAACTCAAAATGAAACCCGCCAGGATACACATCCAGACAAAAATATTCACCTGTCCTTCCATTTCAGTGTTTTGAATGATAAAAGGCATTTCGGTTATACAAATGCTATCGGCAAAACCCAATTGATGTGATAATTCACAAAAATAGCGGTAGGTAAAAAAGGTAGCTCTTGTTGGACCAAATATAATGGTGTCAAACAAGTAATCACTGATAAAATAAGTTACACATGCCATGATAATCACAGCTGTTGTACTTCTGACTAAAAGCCATCTTAACTCTTCAAGATGGTCTAAAAAGGACATTTCGCCTAGGTTTTTCTTTGCCATTATACGATTCCTTCTTTTAAAATGTCATGTAAATGCAATACGCCTTTGTATTCTCCATTATCAACAACGATTAATTGTGTGATAGAGAAATCTTCCATTATGTTAAAGGCATCCACTACCATATCTGTGGATTGTACTGTTTTTGGGTTTTTGGTCATAATATCTTTAGCTGTCAATTCAGCAAAAGTATCTCTGTCATTTAGCATTCTTCGAATATCTCCGTCGGTAATTATTCCGATTACTTTGTTGTTTTCTACTACGGCTGTTACTCCTAAACGTTTTTCTGAAATTTCAAAAATTGCTTTTTTAATTGGAGTCTCAGGACCAACTTCTGGTTTCAGTGTGTGTTCAAGCATGTCTTTCACGCGAAGCAATAATTTTTTGCCTAAAGCACCACCTGGATGGTAAACTGCAAAATCTTCGGCTTTAAAATCTCTCATTTCCATTAAGCATACTACAATCGCATCTCCCATTACTAATTGTGCTGTTGTGCTATTGGTTGGGGCAAGATTCAATGGGCAAGATTCAGAATCAACGGTTGTATTTAAAACATAATGTGAACCTTTGGCCAAAAAGGATGTCATATTTCCGGTCATTCCAATTAATTTATTACCAAAACGAGTCAAAAGTGGTACCAATGATTTAATTTCTGGGCTGTTACCGCTTTTTGAAATGCAAATGATAACATCGTCTTTTTGAATCATCCCTAAATCCCCATGAATGGCTTCGGAAGCATGCAAGAATAAAGAGGGCGTCCCGGTTGAATTGAATGAGGCCACCATTTTTTGAGCAATAATAGCGCTTTTACCAATTCCTGTTACGACCAATCTTCCTTTGGAGTTGTAGATACACTGTACCGCTTCCGCAAAAGTTTCGTCAATGAAATCAATTAATTTTGCAATAGATTGGCTTTCGGATTCAATAGTTTTCTTGGCATTGGCCAGTATATTTTCCTTTGTAATCAAAACTGAGAATTTTAAATTTGTATGTGTAAAAGAAAGTTGTATCTTTATGTTCCGCAAATTTATATAAAATACCACATATTAAAGAATGAATTCAAACGAAATTGACATACACAAAGAATTAAAGAAATATTTTGGCTTTAGCCAATTCAAAGGCCTGCAAGAAAAAGTAATAACGACTTTGCTTAATAAACAAAATACATTTGTTATTATGCCAACTGGAGGAGGCAAATCACTATGTTATCAATTGCCTGCTTTAGTCCAAGATGGTACTGCGATTGTTGTCTCTCCTTTGATAGCATTAATGAAAAATCAAGTAGATGCTATTAGAAGTCTTTCTTCCGAAAATGGAATTGCCCATGTTTTAAATTCCTCACTTACCAAAACTGAAATTGCTCAAGTAAAATCCGATATTTCAGCGGGTATAACTAAATTGTTATATGTAGCTCCTGAATCCTTAACAAAAGAAGAATATGTTGCCTTTCTTCAAACTGTGCCTATCTCATTTGTAGCAATTGATGAAGCGCATTGTATTTCAGAATGGGGACACGATTTTAGACCAGAATATCGAAATCTAAAAAATATCATTAAGCAGTTGGGAGAAGTTCCTATTATTGGACTTACTGCTACGGCTACTCCAAAAGTGCAGGAAGATATTTTGAAGAATTTGGAAATGGCCAACGCCACAACATTTAAGGCTTCATTTAATAGACCCAATTTATTTTATGAAGTTCGTACAAAAACAAAAAATATTGAATCGGATATTATTCGGTTTATAAAGCAACATAAGGGGAAGTCAGGAATTATTTACTGTTTGAGTCGTAAAAAGGTCGAGTCAATCGCTGAAGTTTTACAGGTAAACGGAATCAGCGCCGTCCCATATCATGCAGGTTTAGATGCCAAAACACGCGCCAAACATCAGGATATGTTTTTGATGGAAGATGTAGAAGTCGTTGTGGCGACGATTGCTTTCGGAATGGGAATCGATAAGCCCGATGTGCGTTTTGTGATTCATCACGATATACCAAAATCATTAGAAAGTTATTATCAAGAAACAGGGAGAGCCGGTCGAGACGGTGGCGAGGGACATTGTCTAGCCTATTACTCTTATAAAGATGTTGAGAAATTAGAAAAATTTCTGTCTGGAAAACCGGTTGCCGAGCAAGAAATAGGCTTTGCTTTATTACATGAAGTTGTTGCTTACGCCGAAACGTCTATGTCCAGACGTAAATTCTTATTGCACTATTTTGGTGAAGAATTTGACAGTGAAACCGGTGAAGGTGCCGATATGGATGACAATGTTCGAAATCCAAAAACAAAAGTGGAAGCTAAAGACGAAGTGCTTAAACTGTTGGAAGTTGTCAAGAAAACCAAACACATATACAAATCAAAAGAGATTGTCTTTACGTTAATTGGTCGTGTGAACGCCGTTATCAATGCCCATAAAACAGATTCTCAGTCCTTTTTTGGATCAGGTTCCAATCATGACGAGAAATTTTGGATGGCATTATTGCGACAAGTACTTGTTGCAGGTTTATTGTCTAAAGATATAGAAACCTATGGTATTATAGAGATTACTAAGGAAGGATTGGCTTTCATGAAAAATCCAGAATCTTTTATGATGTCCGAAGATCATGAATACAATGAGTCTGAAGATGAAGCCATAGTAACCGCCGCAAAATCATCTGGTACAGCAGATGAATTACTAATGTCGATGTTGCGTGAATTGCGTAAAAAAGTGGCCAAAAAACTAGGAGTTCCTCCATTTGTGGTTTTTCAAGATCCTTCTCTAGAAGATATGGCTTTGAAATATCCAATTTCTCAAGCTGAGTTGATTAATATTCATGGAGTTGGAGAAGGAAAAGCAAAAAAATACGGCAAAGAATTCATTGAGTTAATAAACCGATATGTAGAGGAGAACGATATTATTCGTCCGGATGATTTGGTTGTAAAATCTACTGGAGTTAACTCCATCAATAAATTATATATTATTCAAAACATTGACAGAAAGTTAGCGTTGACTGATATCGCTTCCGCAAAGGGGTTAAAAATGGACGATTTGATTAAAGAAATGGAACAAATTGTTTATTCTGGAACCAAATTGAATATTAAATATTGGATTGACGAAATGCTGGATGACGATCAACAAGAAGAGATTCATGAGTATTTTATGGAATCAGAATCCGATAGTATAGAGAAAGCACTGAAGGAATTTGATGGTGACTATGATTTGGATGAGTTACGTTTAATGCGAATAAAATTCATTAGCGAAGTAGCTAATTAGTCTTAAAGTTATAAAGTCAAAAGTCTTAAAGTCCCGAGTTTACACTAAAACTTTCGACTTTAAGACTTTTGACTTTCGGCATATATTTCCCCACGGTGCGGTTTCAATGCATCGCGTACTTGAATCATATTTTCGTCGGTTACTACCATATAGGCTACCGCATACATTTCATCCAAGATTTGAAATCCAGTAATGTTTATTGGTAATTTCTCAATGGTGATGTATTCTTTCAGATGAATTTCGTGGTGTTCGGCTGTTTTTGCTGAGGCAGGACCACGGAAATCCCAAATAAGCTTTATTTTTCTGGACATTATTTTATAGGTGCAAAGTTTCAAAGAAACAAAGGTACAAAGTCTATTTTGAAAATGGATTTTATATTAAAGAACTAATTTCATTTCAAAATGTTATTTTTGCATGTTCTTTTCATATGATGATATTTATTATTTTTTATTTGTCATATGTAATTCGCATATCTGCATTGGTATTTGCTACCATTTAACGGTTATGCTCATTTCATAAAAAGAAAAGCTAATAGAATAAATAAGATACAATGCCAAGAGAACTTTTACTTCAAGTAACACCAGAAATAGCTTCAAACGAAATGTTGTTGCGCGATTATTTGTCCAAACAAATAAAAGTTTCGGCAAATGAGATTCAGCATGTTGCTATTTTGAAACGATCCATTGATGCGCGCCAAAAAGCAATCAAAATCAATTTGAAAGTTTCAATTTATTTGAAAGGAGAACCTTTTCAAGAACATAAAATAGAACTTCCCGATTACAAAAATGTATCAACAGCACAAGAAGTTATTGTTGTTGGAGCAGGTCCAGCAGGACTTTTTGCCGCTTTGCAATTAATAGAATTGGGTTTGAAACCAATAGTTATCGAACGCGGAAAAGACGTTCGTGGCCGTCGTCGTGATTTGAAAGCAATAAATAGAGACCATATTGTTGACGAGGATTCCAATTATTGTTTTGGTGAAGGAGGAGCAGGAACCTATTCGGACGGGAAATTATATACCCGTTCCAAAAAAAGAGGAGATGTTACTCGAATATTAGAATTACTTGTTGCTTTTGGTGCTACAGGAGATATATTGGTAGATGCCCATCCGCATATTGGGACGAACAAATTACCTCAAATTATACAAGATATTAGAGAGAAAATCATCGAATGTGGCGGGCAAGTTTTGTTCGAGACTCGTTTGACCGATATTTTGATAAAAAACAATGAAGTTCAAGGAATTGTAACCCAAAATGGAGATACGATTTTGGCCAATAAATTAATTTTGGCGACAGGACATTCTGCTCGTGACATATTTGAATTGTTGGATAAAAAGAAAGTGCTTATTGAAGCTAAACCTTTTGCATTGGGCGTAAGAGCTGAGCATCCACAATCGTTGATTGACAGTATTCAGTACAGTTGTGATTATCGAGGCGAACATTTGCCACCTGCACCTTACTCAATTGTGAAGCAAGTGAATGGTCGCGGAATGTATTCGTTTTGTATGTGCCCGGGAGGAGTAATTGCGCCTTGTGCCACTAGTCCAGGAGAAGTAGTGACTAATGGTTGGTCACCTTCCAAACGAGATCAGGCAACAGCCAATTCTGGAATTGTGATTGAATTGAAATTGGAAGATTTCAAACCTTTTGCAAAATTTGGAGCTTTGGCAGGAATGGAATTTCAAAAAAGTATCGAACAAAAAGCATGGCATTTGGCTGGTGGCTCGAGCTTTAGCGAACAGGCGAAGCAAACTCAAAAAGTCCCAGCACAAAGAATGGTCGATTTTACTCAGAATAAAGTTTCTTCGAGTATTCCGAAAACCTCTTATGTTCCAGGAACCACTTCGGTAGAAATGGGACAGGTTTTTCCGGGTTTTTTATCCCAAATATTAAGAGAAGGATTTACTGAATTCGGAAAATCAATGAGAGGATATTTGACAAACGAAGCCATTTTGCATGCGCCAGAATCCAGAACTTCCTCACCAGTTCGTGTTCCTAGAGATGGTATTTCCTATGAGCATTTGCAAATAAAAGGATTGTATCCTTGCGGAGAGGGAGCAGGTTATGCAGGTGGAATTATTTCTGCCGCCATCGATGGAGAAAAATGTGCTTTGAAAATTGCTGAGGCGTTGAAAAATTAAAGCTTCTTATATAGGCACGCCTAAGTAAATTTTATGAGAATCCGTGAACCAAACCAATAAAACTGGCCACAGTTTAAAAAGATTTACACAGATTTCTTTAATAATGCGTTTAAAATCTGTGAGAATCTTTTTAATCAGTGGCTAAAAAAATATTTGGTCCACTTTGAGGGCAGTCATAATAAATTTTTTAAGGAATCAAGATTATTTTTCCAGTACTTTTTCGGCTTTCCAGGTAATCGTGGGCTAATTTCCCTTCGGATAGCTTGAAGATTGTGGGTGCTGCAATAGTTATATCGCCATTGGCAATCCAATCAAATAATTGATGGGCTCTTTTGATACGTTCTTCTTTAGAAATCAAATAGCTCCATAAATCGCCACCAGTCAATGTTTTGGAGGTATCCATCAACATTCGCGGGTTTACCAATTCAGGATCTCCTCCTGCCATTCCAAAGAAAACTACTTGTCCGCACATTTTGGTTACCTCAAAACTATCGGTCAAAGTACTGCCAATACTATCGTAAACGACATCCACGCCATTTGGGCAAAAATCGAATACTTGTTTTTTCCAATCTTCAGAATATAGAAAAACAGTGTCGGCTCCATTTTGTTTTGAAACTTCAGCTTTATCAGAAGAAGAAGTTAATCCAATAACTCTGGCGCCTAAAAGTTTGCTGATTTGCGTCAAGAATTGTCCGACTCCTCCAGCCGAAGCATGAACTAATACGGTTTCTCCTTTTTGGGTTTTGTGACTATCGGTTGCCAAATAATGAGCGGTCAAACCCTGTAATAAAATGGTCGCTGCTATTTCGAAAGAGATACTCTCTGGCAACGGAATTACATGCTCAAGGGGAACGGCTACCAACTCGGCATTGGCAAAAGGAACATCGGCAAAAGCCACTCGGTCACCAATTTTGAAATCAGAATTTCCATTGGTATCCACAACAATTCCGGCTCCTTCGTAACCCGCAATAAATGGTGGGTTTCCTTTGAGATGGTAATTTCCTTTGCGTCTGTACACATCAGCAAAGTTGAGGCCGATTGCTTTCATTTCGACCAATATTTCCCCTGATTTTAATATTGGCGAAGGGATTTCTATATATTTAAGTACATCGGAATTTCCGAATGTAGAGAAGGTAAGTGCTTTCATTGTTTGTTTTTTTAGCCTGCAAAGAAAGCTAAATTTTAGGATTTAATGAAAGTTAGGAATGCGAAAAGAGAGGTTAATGGTCATAGCTTATCATTCTAGAAATTTTCCATTGGTTATCTACTTTTTTCCAGATTGCAAGAAATTTAAATGTACCTATTTCCTCTTTTCCGTTTTCCATGTGTCGGAATTGATGAGTGGCAATTTCTATAGCTCCAAAATCTTTTATAGGATGTACCTCAAGACTGCCTTTTACTAATTGTCGAGTCAATTTGTTTTCGTTTTTAAACATTTTTTCAAAATTGGAAAAAACGGTTTCATAAGAAAGTAACCCTCCATTATCTTGATACCATTCCAAATCTTCGGTAAACAAAGGTTTGAATTTTGCCATATCTTTTGCATTAAATGCGTCAAAAAGATTGGTGTCCATTGTTGCAATTTCATTATACAATTCTTGCGAAGTTGGAGCCACTTTTTTTTCTTGGGCTTGAGCAAAATTTTGACCTATAATCAATAGAAATAACAAATAAAATGGTTGAAATTTGAATGCTTTTTTTCTCATCGTTTTAAATATTAAGAAATAAGTTGTTGAAATTTAGATTTGTATTGTTTTTAAAGATAGGAAAAGAATATTAGATTTTAATAATCGCAACTTTTTTTAGTCTTCTGTAAGGAATAGTAATTTTGCTCGTTTTAGATCTATTGTTTGGTCTTTTTGTATTTCCAAGAAATAATCCAATTGCCATTTCTGTGTTTTTTGCGCTTGTTTACTTGTCGTTATATCCCAAGGTGGATAAACTCGAATAGCGCGTTTTCCTTCCTTTTTATCAGTTACTATTTCCTTATTTATCAAAATTGATTTTGGAAAAATGAATATCCCTAAGTGATTGTCTTTTCGAGTACTGACAATAAATAAGTCAATTGGATCGGTGGAGTCAAAAGGCTGAATTGGACCTTGATTTATTCTTTTCCAAAGCGTAACAAATTGACCGGTTTTGGTAGGTGTTATTTTTGACGTTCGGAATCGAATGTTTAAATTGTTTAGGGTGAAAGTACAGGCTCCATATTCTCTGCTTTCGGCTTCAAGAATGGGTTGGTTGATTTCGAAATTACAATTGTCAAAAAGTATTTTTTGAATTAAAATTAAATCTTTCGGGATACTTTCTGGAGTAATCCAAGGCTTTTGTATGTTCATTTGGGAAATTTAATGTTGTTAATTAAAAAAGCCGAAAATGGATTTCGGCTCTTAATAAATTAGGAATTATTTTTTAGTTTTCAATTTATCTTTGAATACTTTTTCAAATTTTTCTAGCTTGGGCTGAATGACCATCTGGCAATACGGCTGACTTTTATTATTTGCATAATAATTTTGATGGTAATCTTCGGCTTTGTAAAACTTCGTGAAAGGTTCGATTGTGGTCACGATAGGATTATCATACGCTTTAGCTTTTTTTAATTCGGCTATTATGGATTGTGCTTCTTGTTTTTGTTCTTCATTATTGTAAAAAATTACAGAACGGTACTGTGTTCCTCTGTCGGCACCTTGTCTATTAAGGGTTGTTGGGTCGTGAACGGTAAAGAATACTTTGAAAATTTCATCAAGATTGGTCACGTTTTTGTCAAAAGTAATTTGGACTACTTCGGCATGACCTGTAGTTCCGGAACAAACTTCTTCATAACTGGGATTGGCTATTTTTCCTCCCGAAAAACCTGAAACAACAGATTTTACTCCTTTTAAGTTTTCGTAAACAGCCTCTACACACCAGTAGCATCCTCCGCCAAGTGTTATGGTTTCAAAATTAGATTGTGTCATTTTTTTAGTTGTATTATTGTTTTGTGAAAATAGTGTTCCGGTAAATAGCAAACAGGCTAAAATTATTGTTTTCGCTTTCATAAGTACTTTTTTTTAATTTTTATTTAGCATCTGGGACAAAATCAAGAGCTATGGAATTCATGCAATATCTTTTGCCTGTTGGTGCAGGTCCATCGTCAAACAAATGTCCCAAATGTCCGCCACATCTGCCACAAAGAGCTTCAATTCGTTCCATTCCAATAGAATTATCGTTTTTAAATACAATACTTTTTTTGTTTTCTTGTTCAAAAAAACTTGGCCATCCACAACTGCTCGCAAACTTGGCTCCGGAACGAAAAAGGAGATTACCACAAGCTGCACAATAATAGGTTCCTTTTACGTCGGTATTCCAATATTTACCGGTAAAAGGCCTTTCGGTATCGGCTTTGCGAGAAACTAGATAAACATCTTCCGGGAGAATTTTTTTCCACTCGGCATCGGTCAAATTCAGTTTTGTAGTATCGGTATGAGAGTAATATGGATTTCCAGGTTTACTTTGATAAGTTTCAACTGGAACCATTGTGTTACTATTCGTTTCTTTACTCTGCCCGCAAGCTTGAAAAACAAATAAGGGGAGTAATAATAAAGTAAAAAAGAATGATGTTGTTTTCATGGTGTTTGTTTTTATTCCCAAAAGTAAAGGACAAATTACAATCAAAATGTCGGGTATTTTACAATTCGATTTCTATTTATACAATTTTTAACTATTGTTACTTACGTTAAAAAAGACTTTTTGGTTTTAAAAAAAAGTAATGAATAAGATATTTTGCTATAAACCAATACGCATATTGATTAAATGCTTTTTGAAGCCTGCCTTTTCGTATGCTCTTATTGCCGAAGAATTGTCACTATAAACATCCAATCGCATTTCAAATATACCTTGTGAGTGAACCCACTTGCTTAGCGCTTCAATAATTTGGGTATTTACTCCTTTTCCGCGGTGATCCGAGTGCGTGTACATAAAACCCAAATAGGCATATAATTTGTGATTCAAATAGGGTTTTGCATTTTCAATTCTGGCATATCCGGAGCCTATAATTTGGTCATCCAAAACGGCAACAACGACTTCAACATCTGTGGCCGAAATCATTTTTCCTATGTCATAATAACTTATTTTTTCCTCTTTCAATGTTGGGTCAAATGGACGCTCGGCGGCAATAATCCCTTGTTCAAATTCCAGAAGTATGGTTAGGTCGTCTAGGGTTGCTTTTCGGATATAAATCATTGTGATTGTCGTGAATTTTATTACATCAAATATACAAAAGGGAATGTAGAATTTCTGTAGCTACGGTTTTAAGATTTATCAAGAGAAATAACTTCCACAAAAAGCAAAAAAATGTTAAGGCCTTAAGAAAGCATATCTTTTTTGTACTTTTGTTTCATTAATAGATTATATGGAAGAAGAACAAGTAATATTAGTAAATGAATTGGATCAACAAATTGGTTTAATGGCCAAATTGGAAGCACATGAAAAAGCCATTTTGCATCGTGCTTTTTCTGTTTTTGTTTTAAATGATAAAAATGAAATTATGCTCCAACAACGAGCGCACCAAAAATACCACTCCCCTTTATTATGGACGAATACCTGCTGCAGTCATCAGCGCGACGGTGAAACAAATATTCAAGCCGGTAGCCGCAGATTGTATGAGGAAATGGGTTTTAAAACGGAGTTAAAAGAGCTTTTTAATTTTATTTACAAAGCTCCCTTCGATAACGGTTTGACTGAGCATGAGCTTGATCACGTAATGATTGGCTATTATAATGATGAGCCGATGATTAACCCCGAAGAAGTTGAAGACTGGAAATGGATGAAAATTGAAGATATTCAAAAGGATATGCTTTTAAATCCAGAAATTTACACCGTTTGGTTCAAAATTATTTTCGATGAATTTTACCATTTCTTAGAAGAACATACATTATAAGAAGGCAGAAGTTAGAAGTCAGAAAGCAGATATTAGAGATTTTAGAATATAGAAATCTAAAATTAAAAATCAATAAGCTGAAGTCTGCAATCTAAAATCTGCAATCTAAAATCTAAAATTTTCCCTATGAGAGTAACCCTATCCAGAAAAGCCCATTTTAACGCAGCTCATCGTTTGTATAGAAAAGATTGGACTTTCGAACAAAATGATGCTGTCTTTGGCAAATGCAATAATCCTAATTTTCACGGACACAATTATGAATTAATAGTAAGCGTTACAGGTGAGATAGACAAAGAAACAGGCTATGTTATGGATGTGAAGTTTCTAACCGATATTATCAAGGAAGAAGTAGAGGATAAATTTGATCATAAAAATTTAAATCTGGATGTACCCGAATTTCAAGATTTAAACCCTACAGCAGAGAATATTGTAGTGGTGATTTGGAATAAGATTAGGAAAAAAGTAAAATTAGATTTGGATCTTGAAGTGGTTCTTTATGAAACACCACGCAATTTTGTAACCTATAAAGGAGAATAATGGAACTGAAAATAGGAGATAAAATTCCAAATTTTAAAGCAAAAGATACTAATGGAAATGACTTTGACAGCCAAGGAATAGTTGGACAAAAACCATTGGTTATTTATTTTTATCCAAAAGACAACACACCGGGATGTACGGTCCAAGCCTGTAGTTTTAGAGATCAATACGAAGATTTTAAAGATTTGGGTGCCGAAGTAATTGGAATCAGTAGTGATAACATTGCGTCGCATCAAAAGTTTACCCAACAATATAAGCTGCCTTTTATACTTTTGTCGGATTCGGACAAGAAAATAAGAAAGCTTTTTGGAGTGCCTTCAGGTTTGTTCGGAATATTGCCTGGCAGAGTTACTTATGTTGCGGACAAAACCGGAACAATAATTATGGTATTTGACAGTATGATGGCAAAACGCCATATTCCAAAAGCGCTTGAAGCGATCAGAGAATTAAAGCAATAAATTGACAAAATAGTATTGTGGTTTGATTATTAAAATGTAGAAATTTGTAAAAAAATAAAAACATGAATTCAAAAATATATCCGTTACAGTTTGATGCAATCCTCAAAGAAAGAATTTGGGGTGGAGAAAAATTAAAAACAATTTTGAATAAACCAATTACCTCTAGCATTACTGGTGAAAGTTGGGAGTTATCCACTGTTGAAGGAGATGTAAGCGTTATTGCAAACGGTGACTATAAAGGAAAAGCATTGACAGAGTTAATCAATGAATTGCCAAACGAAATTTTGGGAACTGCTGTTTACAAAAGATTTGGAAATCAATTTCCATTGCTTTTTAAATACTTGGATGCTCGTGAAGATTTATCAATTCAAGTACATCCTAATGATGAATTGGCTAAAAAGCGCCATAATTCTTTTGGTAAAACCGAAATGTGGTACGTTATGCAAGCCGATGAAGATGCCAGAATTATTGTTGGTTTCAAGAAGGATTCAAGTTCGAAAGAATATGTAGAGCATCTAAATGACAACACGCTGATTGATATATTGGATACTGTAAAAGCAAAACCCGGAGATGTGTTTTTCTTGGAGACAGGTACGGTCCATGCCATTGGAGCCGGATTGGTTATAGCCGAAATACAACAAACCTCGGATATCACATATCGTTTATACGATTTTGACCGTAAAGATGCCCAGGGAAATACTAGAGAACTTCATGTTGATTTGGCTTTGGATGCCATAAATTACAAAAAAGTTGATACCTATAAAGAATACGCCAAAGAAGTAAATAAGTCAAATACAGTTGTTGACTGTCCATACTTTACGACTAATTTTATTCCGTTGGAGAATGAAAAAGAGGTTGTGAATTCAGGATTAACCTTTGTAGTGTATATGTGCACGGAAGGTTCATTTGAAATAGCCTATGATGGTGTAACTTATCAATATATAAAAGGAGATACAGTGCTTATTCCTGCTGCAATGAAGAGCTACAATCTAAAGGGAAAAGCTTCTATTTTAGAAATTTACATTTCATAGTTGGGAATAGAAAGATTATGTGTACTTTTGCAAACGCAAATTAAATAAAAAATAAAATGGCAAACGTTAAGAATTTAAAGAAAGACATCAACTACGTTTTAGGAGATATTATTGAAGCAGTTTACTTGTTTGAAATTTCTACAACAGGAAAACCTACTGAAGAAACGAATGCATTGATTGACGAAGCTATCGCTGCTTTTGATGTTTTGATCACTAAAGTGAATGCTAAAAATGTTGAAAACAAAAAAGCACATTTCAAACAAATAAATGTAGAATTGGAACAAACTGCTAATCAATTGATTGGTAAAATCAACGATTTGCAGTAAAAAAAAGGTCAAAAAAAGTTTGAATTTATTTTGGAAAAAAGAAATTCAAGCTTATCTTTGCACCCGTAATGAGTCGCCAGCGTAGCTCAGTTGGCTAGAGCAGCTGATTTGTAATCAGCAGGTCGTGGGTTCGAGTCCCTCCGCCGGCTCTTTTAAAAAAAACCATCTATTCATTTAGATGGTTTTTTATTTAAGTTGGCACATTACAAAACATATTGAGTCCGCCAGCGTAGCTCAGTTGGCTAGAGCAGCTGATTTGTAATCAGCAGGTCGTGGGTTCGAGTCCCTCCGCCGGCTCTTTAGTAAAACCATCTAACTCTTGTTAGGTGGTTTTTTGTTTTAGGCCGTTTTGTAAATTTATGGAGCAGGAAGATTGAGTATTTTTTGCAGACATTAGTCCCGCTATCCGTTACAATCTTATAAGCCGAACCCCAGCTTATAAGGATTTCCACTCCTATCGGGGCTAAAGAGAGTGATATTGCTTCTTTTCTTTCATCCAAAAAAAAATAAAAAAATCAGACTCATATTTCAAGAAATGCTGCTAGTAGCGTATAACATATTTTGTAATAAAAAATGTAATTTAGCATAAACTTCAAAAAGGAATAATTACTAATAGATGAAATGGATTACTAGAGAACGCCCTAAAATTGATAGAATAGCTTCCCCTTGGTTGATAAAAAATTTTGTAGACAAAGAAGCTGAATTTATATATGTTCCTTTCAGCGAAGTTTTAGATAAAGCAAAAGAATTGGATGCTATTCCATTTGACATTCCTAATGTAGAATTCACGCACTACGAAGAGCAAAGTACCTTTGACTACATAGTAAAAAAATATGAGATTAAAGATCCTGCTATACTAATTATTGCAGATATTGTTCGTGGAGCCGACACAGATAGACACGATATTGCAAAGGAATCAGCAGGACTTTGGGCAATTTCAGCGGGACTTTCCTATAATATTACAGACGATTACAAATTATTAGAAAGCGGAATGGTTATTTATGATGCGCTATACAGTTGGGCAACGCATTTATACAAACAGAATCATTTACAGAATAGTCCTTTTGAAAATCTATTGCACGAAGTGTATCGCAAATTTTTGAAGAAAGAAAAAGCAAATAAGAAGAAGCCACCTGTTTGGGTTAAAGATTTAAAAGCAATAATTCAAGATCAAATAGATACCCAATTTACTTTTGACCTAAAGAAGATTTCTAATGATTTAGAACTTAATCCTTCCTATTTATCAAGGGAGTTTTCCAAGTATTTTGAAGATCTTAATTTTGGAGATTACGTTCGAAAATTACGAATTGAAAAAGCAATTAATCTAATTCAGAATTCAAGCTACCCACTTACGGAGATAGCTTATATGACTGGCTTTTCAGATCAAAGCCATTTTACGAGAATTTTTAAGCAGAGTACAGGGAAAAATCCTTCTTCGTACCGAAAAATTGCAAAAAAAAGTAATTCAGATACAAAAGGTAAATAATATACTATTTCTACCTTTTTAGTAGTATTAAATTTGTTGTCATAAATTTGAACAATTATGAGACAAGTTAGATTTGCAATTATTTTTGTTTTGTTGGCATTAAACGTCTCTGTTTTTTCTCAGACAACTTATCCGAAAATAACAGGGTATTTTGGTGTGGTTCATCCTATAATAACTTTCAGTGAGGATGAAACTACTTTGAATTTTAGAGATTATTATGCTGTAGGGTTTCCAACTGGAATTAATATTTGGAAAAGCGCTAAAATTGGGTTTTCCTTTGAAGTAGTTCCTAATATAAAAGCCGAAAATGGTGTTAGCAAAATGAATAGTTTATTGTTTCATCCAGGTGTATTGGTAGCTTTAGGAAACGGTTATACGTTTGCAGGTCGAGCAGCCTTCGAGACTAATGGCAGGTATGGCTTCACTCCAGTATTCAATAAAACAGTAATTAAAAATGACAATAGTAGTTATTATGTTGCTATTCCATTGCCTGTACGGTTTGGGAATGAACATCCTACAACATTTGGTATAGGTTTCCAATTTGGCATAGCATTTTAAAAACATCTAAAATTATGAAAGAGAACCCAACATACACTTTAAAAGAGTTAGCATTATATTTCCTGAAATTAGGGACAATTGGTTTTGGCGGTCCAGTAGCATTGGTTGGCTATATGCACCGAGATTTAGTCGAAGACAGAAAATGGATTTCAGAAGAAGAATATAAAGAAGGTCTAGCTTTAGCACAATTAGCGCCTGGTCCACTAGCAGCACAATTAGCAATTTACCTAGGGTTTGTACATTATAGTTTTTTAGGAGCGACTTTGATAGGATTTGCCTTTGTTTTGCCTTCGTTTATAATGGTGGTATTATTGGGAATCGTTTATAAATTATACGGAGGATTGTCTTGGATACAAGCTGTTTTTTATGGTGTTGGTGCGGCTGTTATAGGTATTATTGTAATGAGTTCGTATAAGCTGACGCTAAAATCAATAGGTAAATTCAATTTAACCTCTTTTAAAACGAATTGGTTATTATGGCTGTTTTTTATAGTTGCGGCTGTTATAACATTGGTTACTCAGCAGGAACAAGTTTTACTATTTGTATTTGCCGGGCTTTTATATATGTTTGTCAAAGCTCCTCCAAAATGGTTTAATGGTAAAACTGCCAATTCTATTGTTCTGTTGCAAATGGGTTTTTGGAGCTATGACAATTCCACTCTTATGAAAATTGGTATCTTTTTTGCGGAAGCGGGAGCATTTGTATTTGGGAGCGGTTTGGCAATTGTCCCATTTTTACACTCCGGAGTTGTGATAGAAAATCAATGGTTGACGGAACATCAATTTGTTGATGCCGTTGCCGTTGCAATGATTACTCCTGGTCCAGTTGTTATTACTGTTGGTTTTATTGGGTATTTAGTAGCTGGTTTTCCTGGAGCCTTGGTTGCTGCTTTAGCCACATTTTTGCCCTGTTATTTATTTACAATTGCTTTGGCTCCATCCTTTAAAAAAATTGCACAAAATAAATCAATCAAAGCTTTTGTAGATGGTATTACTGCGGCTGTTGTGGGGGCATTAGTAGGAGCCGTTGGTGTAATTGCTTCCAGAAGTATTTTGGATATTCCAACAACTCTAATAGCTATTGCAACCATTTTTGCTTTACTTTATATCAAGAAAATTCAGGAGCCCTATATAATTGCCGTTGCAGCAGTTTTAGGGGTTGTTATAAAATTAATGCTATGAACAGAAAAGATTTTTTAAAATCAGGTACATTGTTTGGTGCTGCAGCATTGGTGCTTCCCACTACCAATGCGTTTGCGAAAAATTTAGCTGACAATTCAATTGATAAATTGGTAGATGCCAATGGTAATTATATCCAACAGACATTGCCTTATAGCGAAAGTTTTCTAGAACCCTATATGGATGCTGAAACCTTGCATCTGCATTATACTTTTCATCATGGTGGAGCAGTAAAAGGAGCGAACAAGGATTTGCAAATGATAAAAAAAGCTTTAGATGAAAACAATTTGGAAACGGTTGATTTTTGGACAAAAAAGCTATCCTATCATTTTTCATCTCATATCTTGCATTCTATATTTTGGACAAATCTCACTAATAAAAGCACTTTGCCACAAGGAGATTTATTAAAAAGAATTGAGAAAAGTTTTGGAAGTTTCGACCGACTTAAAGTATTGATTGCTGCAACTGCCAAAAATGTAGATGGTAATGGTTGCGGAATATTAGCCTACCAACCTTACAGTGATAGTTTAGTAATCTTACAATGCGAAAACCACGAAAAGCTAACACAGTGGGGGGCGATTCCAATATTGGTTATTGATGTTTGGGAACACGCTTATTATTTAAAGTATAAAAATAAACGTACTGATTTTGTTGATGCACTTTTTAATATTATCAATTGGGATAATGTGGCATTGCGATTGAACGATGCCTTGAAATTAACTAGATAGTATATTTAAAGGTTGAATGTTTTATTCCAAAAAGGATATTTGTTGCAATAAACAAATATCCTTTTTTGTTTTAAATAGAATTTGATTTCTTTCACTATTGTTGTTGATTTCTATTGGTTCGCGAGAGGGATAGAAGCTGGCTACCGAAGTAGCGCGTATAGCCCGACCGCATTTTTGGGAAGGGCCGTATAAGCGCAATAGATGATTTGGCCCTTTCCGAAAATGGGGTCTCGCCCAAATGAATTTTGATGAACTGATGAAGTAAACCTCTGTTGAATTATGGATACAAAAAAAACCGCCTTGATAGGCGGTTTCGATTTATAGAATAAGTTGAATTATTTAGCTTCAGTTTCTTTTATAGCATTAACGTATTTAGTTAATTTTTTACCATAAAGAGAGTTGGCTACTTTTGGAGTCATTGATTTTTGAATGGTATCCAAATATTTGATGTTGATATCATAAATTTCGGCCAAAGCAATATACGGAGATACTTCATGATCCTTATTATTTACTGCGAAATTGGTTGCATAAAGATATTTACGTTTGATGTTGTTGTCTTGTAAAGCGTTTATACTATCTATTGCTTTTGCATTATTGCTTTTTATGGCTTTAAATTTTTGCTCAATCAAGCTTAGATTTTCGTCACTGAAACGAGAATTTATTTTTTTGTATTCCTCGTATAATTCTTGGTTTTTTGACCCAGTGATTTTTGCACTTGAAATAAATGAATCTAAGTTAGTGTCAATATTGATTGTTCCAGGTTCTGCAAAAAACATGATGTTGTTGTCAAGTGAGTTAGTCACACCTCTGTCAAGATATAGGTACAACATTTCGGGAGATTTTAAGTCAATGTTACTTTCAAAAGCAGAATTTCCATCAATCTTGATGCTATCGATCGCCACAAGGGAGGAGTCAGCATATCTTTGAATGTACAAAGTTCCTTCTTTTAATCCTTTGATATTTCCTGTGATATGCAGATTTGTTTTGGATTCATTTTTGTTACAGGCGACCAAAAGAATTAGGGTAACAAAAGCAATAATTGAATTTTTCATGTGTAAATTATATTTATTTTTTTGGGAACATAAAAACACTAATCTTCATTAATGAATTATGAAGATTTTAGTTTTGTTTATTTTTGGCGCAAAATAAAGAAAATTGTTGGAATGAATCAGTTTAATGAGAGTGAATTTCAAAAAAAAATCCCAATCTAGTTTTAGATTGGGATTTTGTGTAGGCTTGTTAAGATTATCCTTTCAGCCAGGCTTCTCTCAACGCTGCTTTTGAGGCATCGGTTGCTTCAAGACCGTCGGTATCTATATAAGGGAATTTTACAACTCCTTTTAATACTTGTTCTTTTCCGTCACGTTTAATTTTTATAGAAATTGCATCATTCTCTTTCCATTTTTGACTTTCCGAAATCATGTCGTAAATATTGTCTAGCGAATAAGGCTTATCATTGATGGCAAGAATTATGTCGCCTCCTTTTAGGTCTAATGTAGTGTAGAAAATATTCAATTCTTTGTTAGGAGCCACGAAAATCTCTTTGTTTTCATGATTGACAGCGATGTATGGAACCTGACCTTTTAGGAATATCCCTTCTGGTGTTTTTTGGGTAACTTTTGTTACTCCAACTTTTGCTAAATAATCATAATAAGGAATAGGTGTTGGGCCAGATACGTATGTGGTTAAAAAAGTTCCGACTTCAGGATAAGTTAATGACGTTATTTTTGCAAATAAATCAGCATCATTAAATGGTTTTGAAACTCCATATTCATTAGATAATTGATGCATTAAATCTAATATTCCTCTTTTTCCTCCGCTACTTTCTCTGATTTGTATGTCCAAACACATTCCGATTAATGCTCCTTTTTGATATACATTTAAGTACTGATCTTTATAAGGCTCAGTTAGTACATTAGCACTCATAGTTGTAAATGGCATTGTGTCATTCAAAGCGTTGGCGCCTTCTATTTTTTCGGATATACGAGAATAGAATTCGTTTTCATTAATTAACCCTTGATTGATTTGGAAAAGATTGGCAAAATATTCAGTTACTCCTTCATACATCCATAAATGTTGAGACATTTTTGGAGCGTTATAATCAAAATATTGGATTTCTTTTGAGTGGATTGTTAATGGAGTTACAATATGAAAAAATTCATGTGAAACAACATCTTTCATTTGTTTTACCAATTCGTCTTTTGGCATCATTTCTGGCATAACTACAGTAGTTGCAGTTGGATGTTCTAGTGCTCCAAAACCTTTTGCATCGGTTGGAGACATTGTAGAAAGATAAAGAATTACAGTGTATTTTTTTGTGGAATTAATTTTTCCTAAAAATGTTTTTTGTGCAGTCATCATTGTCTTCATTTCGGGAGTAATACTCTCTGCTGTGAATTTTCCTGATGGTGAGTATACTGCAATTTGAATATCCATACCATCTACATTAAAAGTAGTGTAGTCAGGTTTGGAGTACATAATTGGGTTTTCCAATAATTCTGAATAAAGTGGCATTTCAAAAAGATCTACTGTTTTGGAACTATCTTTGTCAATCATTGAGGTAGCTCCCCAAAGCGTTTCAGGATGAGTAATGGTAACTTTATAAGGTGTTTCTTTTTTGTCTTGAAAATAACCAACAAATCCATGTAAATTAAGCATAAAGTTTTTATTGGCATCGATGTTTGTCCCAGCAGGAGAGAATACATCATCTTTTCCAAAACCTCTTCCTTTTTCACTGTCGAAAGTGTCGTTTACTAAGTAAGTAATTTTCACTAATGATTTTGCTTTTTTGATTGACCAAGTATTATCATCAGTTTTTGTAACAGTCAACAAGTTTCCTTTGCTGTCATAGGCTTTAAAATCGGCAACGTATTTTCCATAATCATCTACGGAATAGGTGCCAGGAACTGTTTTTGGAAGACTATAGGTGATTTCATCAGTTTTGATTTTTGGAGCTTTTACCGTAACCAAAACTTGATCGTCTTTTACATCAGTAAGATTGATGTTGACCTCAATTTCTTCTTTTTTTGAATCTACAGGATGTTTAATATTAGCTTTACTTGTCCAAATTAGAGAAGAAAAAGCAAATGCAAAGATTATTTTTTTCATTTTGTAAGTGTTTGTTTTGTGCATTAGTATTGTAAAATCTAAAAATGTTACAAAAATGTTTTAATTAAAGGATTTGTTGAAAAAAAATAACTAAAAAAGGGCTTGATATTTGTTGTGAAGAATTTTTTTATTATTTGAAATGTAGATTCGAGCAAGAATCAATACGTTTATGAGTTGATTAAGATTTTGAAAAAATAAAGCAATAAAAAAACTCCTGAAAGTCAGGAGTTTAAGAGGTTTGGTTAGTCTAGTTTGTTTTTTATATAATATTTTCCGTCTAAATCTTCATCAAAATCATCGATTTTAAGAGGTTTTGGTTTAGGTTTACTTGCAATAGCTTTCTTTTTCCACATTTCATATTTCTCTGCGGGCATTTTCTTTTTCATAATTTCAAGTACCTCTTTCTCTGCTAATCCAAATTCTTTTTTAATAATTTCAAATGGATTTCTCTCCTCTTGGGCCAATGCAATCAGTCTTTCTGTTTGTTCCCAGTTTAATTCTTTGCGGTTACTCTTTTTCATCACGTGAAAATTAATTCTATTTGGTATTAATGATTAATAAATCTGATTTTAAATCTTATACCAATATTAATAAAAATAATTATCACTTTTTATTTTAATTAAAAAAATATTTGAATTTTTAATTCTTTTAAGTATATCACGTTTTTAAAAAGAAGTTTTAATTAAATTCCCAGTTGATTGTTTTCTTTTTTATAAATAAGTACATTCAAATTTTACATTATTTTGTTTGTAAGCTTATTTTGGAATTATGTCAATTTTCATTGACTATTTATTTTATTTAATGACCCGAAAGGTTAGATTTATTCTTGGTCCAATAGGTTTGCTCGTTTTTGGAACTTGATGTTTCCAAAAATGCTGTGTAGTACCTTTCATTAATAACAGACTCCCGTTTTCTAAAATAATAGTCTTTTTTTGAGAGGCATCAAAGTTGTGTTTTAATTGGAAGTTGCGTTCTGCTCCTAAACTTAATGAAGCGATTACGGGATTTACACCTAATTCTTTTTCGTTATCGGCATGCCAACCATTACTATCACTACCATCTCTATAATAATTCAATAAAACGGTTGTGAAATTAGTGTCTAAAATACTTTCTGCAAGAGATTTAATTTTTTGTAAAGTCAATGTCCAGTGATGAGGATGCATGGTTATGTTAGAGTAGGAGTAGGGTTTTCCTTCGTTTCCATATAAAGCTGTTAATCGCGGTTGCAAATGTTTTTTGCCATAAACCGTAATTTCGTCCTGTTGCCAAGGAATATTTTCAATCAATTCCTGAAAAAGAGAGTCGGCCTCCTCTTTTGAAAGAAAAGCTGGGAAGTAGATGATTTCTGCATCTGGTAAATTAAAAACTATGGGCTCGGATTGAAAAAGTGAATTCATATTACAAAAATAAAGAGAAAAACAAAATCTTGTATTTCGTTTTTCTCTTTTATAATTTATTTTTTAGGATGTAAAATCTAAGCTTCGGAATGGTCTTGCAATAAATTTTTATAAATAAAACCAGCTACAATAGCACCTAAAATTGGAGCGGCCCAAAACAACCAAAGCTGAGATAGTGGTTCACCGCCTACGAAAATAGCTTGAGATAATGATCTTGCAGGATTTACAGAGGTATTTGTAATTGGAATGCTGATTAAATGAATAAGAGTTAGTCCAAGTCCAATAGCAATTCCGGCAAATCTTCCGTTGGCAAATTTATCGGTGGCGCCAAGTATGATTAAAAGGAAAAATAATGTTAGTACGAATTCGGCAATAAAAGCAGCTTGCATAGAATAACCATCTGGAGAAAAAGCGCCATATCCATTAGAGGCAAAAGCACCAGCCTTAGTATTGTCTATCATAAATCCAGCTTTTCCAGAGGCAATAGTGAAAAGTGTTCCGGCAGCTGCAACAGCACCTACGCATTGTGCTATTATATAAGGAAGCAATTCTTTGGCTGAAAATCTTCCGCCGGCCCATAATCCAAAAGAGACAGCTGGATTAAAATGTCCTCCTGAAATATGTCCGACAGCATAAGCCATAGTCAAAACAGTTAAACCAAAGGCCAATGAAACTCCCACAAATCCAATTCCTAAATCAGGTATGCCTGCTGCAAATAATGCGCTACCACAACCTCCAAAAACCAACCAATACGTTCCGAAAAATTCTGCAAAAAGTTTTTTCATGATAAAAAAATTAAGTTAATAGCTAATAGGTGAAAATGTTTAAAATAGTTTTCAATACAATGTCTTTGTAATTTAATAAGAATTGTATGGATTACGAATTTATAAAAAAATTAACAAATAATAACTATAACTGCGTTTTTTTAATACTGATAATCAGTGAGATTGCTCTTTTTTGAAGTTAATGTTCATTATAATGATAGCCAATATAATAAGGAGAATACCAATCCATTGTAATAAAACAACATTTTCATGTAGAAGAAAATAAGCCATTAAAACCGAAACAGGAAGTTCAAGTGCCGAAACTATACTTCCTAATCCAATCCCTGTTAGCGGAAATCCTGCATTCATAAGCATTGGTGGAATAATTGTGCCAAAAAGGGATAATATGATTCCCCATTTAAGGAATATCGTATAATGGAATGCTGTATTTTGTGTTGCGATTCCAAAGGCAAAAACAATTACAGCTCCTCCCAAAAGCATGTACAAGCTACGTTGTGCCGAGGAAATTCCTAAGGCAACTCGATTGGCAGTAAACATAGTGGTTGTGAACGAACAGGCAGCCAACATTCCCATCACAAGCCCTCTCCAATCCAACTGAATTTCATTCTTAAAGATGTTGGTGGCCAAAAGTGTTCCTATTAAAACGACAAGAGCCGCTACGATTTTTTGTGTTGAAGGAATTTTTTTCTCCAAAATCATTTCCAGTATTAAGCCAATCCATACCGTTTGCATCAGTAATACAATGGCGATAGAAACAGGAATATATTTAACGGCCATATAATAAAAGACACTGGTCAAACCCATAGAAGTCCCAGCGATCATCAACTGGAATATGTTTTTCTTTGTGGCTTTGATAACCTCATTTTCGCTTTTGGCTTTTTGAAACCAATTAATGATAAGAATTCCGAGAATTCCTAATACGAATTGTGAAATAGTGATTTCGGCGGTAGTATATCCTTCGTTATAAGCCATTTTTACAAATGTTGCCAGCATTCCGTAACTAGTCGCGCCAAATCCTACCAAAAAGACTCCTTTGAGTGTATTGTTTTTAAACATATTTGAATGTGTGTTTTTTTTGTTTTTAGATAATAAGAAGAAATCTATTTTGCTTAAATAGTCGGCTGTTGTTCTTTTTCAAGCTCTTTATGAGTCAGATCACTCAAATGCAAACGCAGTGCATCAACCGAAATGTTAATCTCCCAAAAGCAAAGTGCCAAAGAGATTAACAGAGCAAGCAAACTGAAACCAAATAAGTAAATCCCAGTCAATTGATAATCTAAGAATAATACCAGCATTGTAAAAACAGACAGAAATAAACTCAATACACCTGCCATCTGCATAAAGCGAATAAGAGTCAATCGCAGGTTGAGGTTTTTTATTTCCAGCAAAATCAATCGATTCTCCTTTTCTTTATAGGCTTTCTTCAGGCCGCGTATAATGGTCGCGAGTGTCAAAAACCGATTAGTGTAAGCCAACAAGATTAATGAAGTTGCCGAAAACAGTAAAGCGGGAGTTTCTATATGAAGTGTCATTAATGTATTTTTTAGATTGCAAAGTTCGCTTTTTTTAAGCAGTAATAAAAACCGCAAGTATAGTTTATAGAAGGTCAAAAGGAAGGATAATATATGAAGGTAGCCAAAATCCAAATACTCAGGAGCTATTTCCCGCTATCCGCTACAATCTTATAAGCCGAACCCCGGCTTATAAGGATTTCCGCTTTTATCGGGGCTAGGGGTCCAGGTTTTTCATAAGAAAGAAAGTGAAAGATTCATATCATATATATAGGAGATACATTTACAGAAGGAAATCCGCACCTTTATATATAGAATACAAGGTTTGAAAAAGGAAAGATTCGTGGAAATGTGTTTTCTCTATATTTTATTCATGCCTCCCCAGTCCCAAAACAAACCAAAAAGGATCAAAAGCGATTAAATTATCAGAAACGGCCTATTGAAATTTTGAAATCCACAAAAAAGGTTATCTGTAAATTTCAATATATCAATGTATTAAAAATTAATTGTAAAATTAAAGTAAAATAATTGCAAAAAGCCATTGTTTAAACGAATAAACTAGCTACTTTTGCACCCGCAACAACGCACAAGTTCTTTCACATACTGGCAAGCAAACGAATTGAAACTGAAAATTTATTTTCAAAAAATATTCAAAAAAGCTTGTGAGAGAAGAAAAAGCTTTGTACTTTTGCACCCGCTAATCGAGAGACTGGCGCACAAAAACAAGAAGAACACGTTCCTAGACATATTGAATTGACAGCCGTTCTGATGAAAATCAGAACAAAAGAATAAGAGTAATAGAATCGGAAGATTTGAATAAAGAACCACTAGAACTTCAGTCAAACATTAATAGCTTAAGCAATTGAGCAAACAATATACGATGAAGAGTTTGATCCTGGCTCAGGATGAACGCTAGCGGCAGGCTTAACACATGCAAGTCGAGGGGTATAGTTCTTCGGAATTAGAGACCGGCGCACGGGTGCGTAACGCGTATGCAATCTACCTTTTACAGAGGGATAGCCCAGAGAAATTTGGATTAATACCTCATAGTATAGTACAATCGCATGATTGAACTATTAAAGTCACAACGGTAAAAGATGAGCATGCGTCCCATTAGCTGGTTGGTAAGGTAACGGCTTACCAAGGCTACGATGGGTAGGGGTCCTGAGAGGGAGATCCCCCACACTGGTACTGAGACACGGACCAGACTCCTACGGGAGGCAGCAGTGAGGAATATTGGACAATGGGCGCAAGCCTGATCCAGCCATGCCGCGTGCAGGATGACGGTCCTATGGATTGTAAACTGCTTTTGTACGAGAAGAAACACTCCTTCGTGAAGGAGCTTGACGGTATCGTAAGAATAAGGATCGGCTAACTCCGTGCCAGCAGCCGCGGTAATACGGAGGATCCAAGCGTTATCCGGAATCATTGGGTTTAAAGGGTCCGTAGGCGGTTTGGTAAGTCAGTGGTGAAAGCCCATCGCTCAACGGTGGAACGGCCATTGATACTGCCAGACTTGAATTATTAGGAAGTAACTAGAATATGTAGTGTAGCGGTGAAATGCTTAGAGATTACATGGAATACCAATTGCGAAGGCAGGTTACTACTAATGGATTGACGCTGATGGACGAAAGCGTGGGTAGCGAACAGGATTAGATACCCTGGTAGTCCACGCCGTAAACGATGGATACTAGCTGTTGGGAGCGATCTCAGTGGCTAAGCGAAAGTGATAAGTATCCCACCTGGGGAGTACGTTCGCAAGAATGAAACTCAAAGGAATTGACGGGGGCCCGCACAAGCGGTGGAGCATGTGGTTTAATTCGATGATACGCGAGGAACCTTACCAAGGCTTAAATGTAGATTGACCGGTTTGGAAACAGACTTTTCGCAAGACAATTTACAAGGTGCTGCATGGTTGTCGTCAGCTCGTGCCGTGAGGTGTCAGGTTAAGTCCTATAACGAGCGCAACCCCTGTTGTTAGTTGCCAGCGAGTCATGTCGGGAACTCTAACGAGACTGCCAGTGCAAACTGTGAGGAAGGTGGGGATGACGTCAAATCATCACGGCCCTTACGCCTTGGGCTACACACGTGCTACAATGGCCGGTACAGAGAGCAGCCACTGGGTGACCAGGAGCGAATCTACAAAACCGGTCACAGTTCGGATCGGAGTCTGCAACTCGACTCCGTGAAGCTGGAATCGCTAGTAATCGGATATCAGCCATGATCCGGTGAATACGTTCCCGGGCCTTGTACACACCGCCCGTCAAGCCATGGAAGCTGGGGGTGCCTGAAGTCGGTGACCGCAAGGAGCTGCCTAGGGTAAAACTGGTAACTAGGGCTAAGTCGTA